>CAVWUJ010000001.1:0-175000 GCA_963758225.1 uncultured Alphaproteobacteria bacterium
CGATCAGGTGACCGTCGCTCGATTGCTCTGTCTGGGTCTCGCGACAAAACTTCCCGTCGGGCTTGGGCATCAGCAGGAAAGGACGCGAGCTTGCGATTTCAGCGCTCCTTTCCTCCGGGACCGTCACCGGACCACCTGCTTGAGACCTTCAATCGCCGCCTGGAGATCCGCGCGCACCTCGCTACCGTCCGGATAGATCGCGTACGCCGGATAGGTGTAGCGCGGCGCATCCACAACAAGCTCGAGTTCTGCCTTTTCAAGATGCGGTTGCAACCGCCCCTCTGCCGAAAATAGCCCATGCCGCCGGCACGAAGGATATAGCTCAGGCCCAACGGTCCAAGTCCTACTGCGAGACCCGGAGCCTCGGCGGTTGCGCTCGCGAAACCGTGCGCCGCGGCAAACTGCGGACCCCAATCCACGTGTACGTAATCAGGCTGGTGTCCATCCTCGTGGTGTTCCGGCGTACGCACGAGCACCAGTTCTTCCTCTTCGACGAGTTCGATCCTGAAGCCGGGCAGCAGCGGCGGCGCGTATAGAACCGCGATGTCGAGAACGCCCGTACGAAGCTGTTCGATTAGCTGGTCGGGCACGCCAACGTTGGCACGGATGCCTATCTCAGGATGTCGTTTCTTCATCCAGACCAGCCAGTCGAGCAGAACGGGATTCCAGAGACTGAGTTCTCCACCAAGAGCGACCACGCTGGTGCGCCCCGGCGGGACGGAAAGCTGTTGTTTCGCACGCTCCCACACCTGGACGAAAGACTGCGCGTAACGCTCGAACTCTCGGCCTGCGGCAGTGAGGGTCACGCCGTTGCGGCTGCGCACGAAAAGCCGATTCCCGAGGCTTTCTTCCAACGTGCGAATACGGGCGCTTACGGTCGTCTGGGTGACGTGGAGGCGATCGCAGCCTTGAGAAAGCTTCCGGTATGAATGATCTCGAGGAACGTGCGTGCGCGATCGACATCCACGTCGGCCTCCCCTTCGAAGCAACAATTTGCATTGATAGCGCATTTAATTCCGTTTGCCTTCATGTTTCCTCGGGCGCAGTTTCAAGCCGCACCTCACGACGAAACGGACTCCGATGTCAGACGAAGACGAAACCGACCTGCCTCAATACGCTTCTCCTCCGTGCTTCATGCACGAGCTGTCACGGGAAGCGCCGCTCGCGCCCAAGCGCAGCGATGCCTGGGACGATGTCTCACGGTGGAGGAAAGCGAGCGCAGGCGGCTGATCGACGAGCGGTTGGCGCTGGTATCGGCAGACCGTATCGCTCGGTCCGAGCGTCTCGCGGAAAAGCTTGACCAGGCAATCGGCCGGGTCTCGGGGCGCATCGTCTCAAGCTACTGGCCGATTTCGTGGCGAACCGGACCTTCGCAACTGGGCCATAAAGGTATGTTCGAACGAACGGGCGGATCGCGCTGCCCGTCGTGCTTCGGAAGTAGAACCGCTGGAATTCCGGTTCGGGAAACCGGGAGATCCGCTGGAGCGAGGCGTCTGGAACATCCTGGTGCCGTCGCGCGGACCAGCCGTCTCTTCCGGACGTGGTGATCGCGCCGGTCGTTCGGTTTCCACGGCAAACTATCGCCTGGGGCACGGGGCGGTATTTCGATCGAACGCTGGCGGCTATGCCCCAAATGCCTCTCGGGATCGGTATCCGGCTTCGCACCGCAAGATTGCGACCATCTACCCGCAGCCCGCACGACATTCCCATGGATACGATCGTCACCGACTGACCACGAAGGCAGGCAAACTGGCCTGCGCACCGATGGCTTCGACGGCATCGCCGTCAAACTGCCACATCGCGGGTGGAGAAGCAGGACACGATGTCGGATATTGCGACGACAGGAGAGGCTCAGCGTCTCGTCTTCGCGCACTGGGCTTTTTCCCATGTACGATAAGGAGATATCAAACCTTATCTGTTTCTCTGCGATGTTGTTTGGAGTGCTCGTACCGGGCTGGTCGGTTGCGCTGCGCATGGAACTGCAGGAACCCGGACGCAGCGATCCGCGATCTTATGTTGAACGTCGTGGCGAGCTGACGGGCTGCGAGTCATCTTCTTCGTCATCATGCCAGCGTCATCGGCGGCTTTTCGGCAAATGGTTCCGGTGCCTATCATTATCGGCCCGTTGGACATGGCGTTCCCGCGCTTGAGACGATCCGTTCTGGCTGCTGGCGGCTTCTGGTTCGTTTGCCGCTGATGTTCGTACCCGGGGCGCCCGGAACTTCCGGACACGGCGGCGGCCTACGCTTTACGCCAGATCATGGCCAAGCCGGTGCCGTCGACTTCTCCGTCATCCTCTTCAATACATCTCGTCGGAGGCGTCGTCGGTGCGCGCTATCAACTTCATCACCGCAATCCATCTCAAGATGCCGGCGCCGGGCATGACGCCTAGCACGATCTTCGCGTGGTCGACGTCTGCGCACCCCCTTCACGCCTGCCGCGTCCGCTCTCCCGGTTCTTGTAGGCGATCACCATGCTCCTGACGACCGTATTTCGGCACGCACCTTCCTCGGTGCCGGAAGGCGGACCTGTCCTGTACACCTGCTCTGGCTTCGGTCACCCGGAGGTCTACATCATGATCCTCCAGCCCTTCGGCATCGTAAGCGATGTGATTCACGTTCGCGAGAAAGCCGATCTTCGGCATCCTCGGCATGGAATGCGATGGTGGCGATCGGCATGATCGGCTCTCGCTCGTCTGGCACACCATGTTCATCGTTGTATTCTCGACAGCCAGCGGACATCGCCTTCGTCTTCCATGGTCATCGCCGTCGTCGTCGCGCGAAAGTTCTTGGTCGGCCACCATGTGGCGGCTTCATCACGATGAGGATGCCGATGCCGGCGGCGGGCTTCGTGCGTTCTTCATGTGATCGTCGTCGTCGTCGGCGTGGTTCTCGGCGAATTGCATCGACCGCGTCGGCATCCAAGGCCGCACGCACGTCGTCGCCGCATTCACCATCCGGCGCCGTCTCGGCGCTGCAGCTTCGCCATCTTCGCGGGCGGCGTAGACTTCACCTGTGTTCCCGAAGATGAGCCGGCCACCCGATGAGCGAGACGCTCGGGAAGCTCCACTTCTGGTCGACATTCGGGTCAATCTGCTTCCTCCCCAGCATCCTCGGCCTCGCGGCATGCTCGGCGCTGTTACGCCGATCATCCTTGACGCGTTCGCAGGCTGGAACCTTGTCTCTTCTATTGGTCTGTCTACATCGGCAGCTCGGCCGTGCGCATCTCGTTGCGGTCGTCGTAGCGTTCGTCCGGAAGCGCCGTGCGCGCGAGTCCTCGGGGAGGGGCGTGATGACGCTGGACGGACGCGTCCTCGTCCGCCAGACGCACCCATTCACCCAGTTGCCACTGATAAGGTGAGGACACGGTCAGGAACGAATCCAGTGCGCACGTCGCGCAACCTTCCAGCCATCATACCTCCTGGTCGTTCTGGTGGGCCGTGATTTCCGCATTCCACAGACACCTGTCGCGTGAGAAATCGGAACAGGCGCGGCAGCAGGTTCCGGCGCTGGGGTGCCGCCGGACCGACAGAACCAGCCCGATCCCGCCTCGAAGCCCTGTGTGCGGTCGATCCCGGGTTCGACTGGACACGTTCCTTGCGGGTGCGGCACGAGGCTTACGAAGAGATCCTAAACCTGTACGCAAAACGCCATCTGGAGGCCCTCAGACGCTGATCTCGGCGGAGGTCGATGAGGCCTTTTCCGACGTCAGGAAAGCTCAGGATGAACGAGGTGAAGCGGTCGTCTTCGCCTACGTGGGCCTCGACCGTCCGCCGTAATCGGAGTTCGTGGCGGTGAACGGCGATCAAGCCGAGATAGGCGTGCGCTTTCGGGCCAAATCGTGACAGCGGTCCTATCGGCGACGGCGCCGTGGTCGAGCGGGGAACCCACTGCCGTGACGGGGACGGACGAGGTATGGACCTTCGCGCGCCAGTTGGAGAGCGGTGACGTCAACTGGATCCTTGTGGCAACTTGCCAGGATTGATGAGAGCAGTAGGCACAATGCCACGGCAGGGCAAAGAGCCTGCCTTCGCCTCCTAGCCGACACACAGCGGCCTCTGAAGCCAGGCGCATACTGTGCTCGGACCATGACACCTGTCGCAAAGGCTTGATGCGGACAGTGCAAGGAATGTGGATTCAGGCTGCATTTCTATTCGTTTGATTGACGACGACCGAGGCGCGACGATGCGAGCGAGGGTCGAGGCCCGTGCACGTGGTCGCCCTCAACCAAGGAGGCGTCGACATGCTGCTCGCGCAAGACATCATGACCCGCAAGGTCGTCACCGTTCGATCGGACAGCACGATTTCAGAGGCTGCGGCCCAGATGGTCCGTCACCGCATCAGCGCCGTCCCGGTGGTCGACGACGGTCTGCTCGTGGGGATTATCAGCGAAGGGGATCTCGTTCACCGCGCCGAAATCGGAACCGCGGAACGAAGCCGCTCCTGGTGGCTCACACTTTTCCGGGACCCGTCCGACTATGGCCAAGGAATACGCCCGGTCCCACTCCAGGCACGTCGCAGACCTGATGACCCGGACCGTCCGATCGGTGGAGGAGAAGGCGTCGGTTGAACAGATAGCGGAACTCATGGACCGCGCCCGGATCGAAGCGGGTTCCTGTGACTAGGGGCGGCGCTGTGGTCGGCATCGTCAGCAGGGCGGACCTCGTCAAGGCGATCGCGGGCGCGAAACCGGAGGATACGGATGCGCATCCGAGCGACGAGGGAATACGAACACGGCTGCTGGAGGAGCTCGGGCTTCAGCCCTGGGCAAGCGCGACACAGATCGGCGTCGAAGTGCGCGACGGATTCGTCTCTTTTCTGGGGGACCGTGAACTCGGAAGAGGAACGGCGCGCTTCTCGAATCCTGGCGGAGAACCTCGCCGGCGTCCGTGGCGTCGAAGATCATCGGCTGGCGATCGATTTCCCCGCCTACGCCCTCTAGCCACGTCGCGCATTCCCTCCGCGATCCCCGACGGCTGCACGCTGGGCAAAGCCATGCGACTTTGCAAACTGCCCCGGAACGGTTATCAACGTCGTATAGAAAAGAGCGTCTCCAATTGCTGTCGCATCCTGAAGGCCACATTGTCGAAAGTTTCCGCGGGCGGTTCATGAACCATGCGGGTAGCCTCATCGCGTGCATTTAGCCCTGGCGCGGCCGCAAGGCCGTCGACCGGGGGCCGGAAATCCAACCAAGCCTAAAATTCGGTTCTGATTTCCGGGTCCGCCACCGCTGGCCCGGTGGAGATGCATCATGACAGACGAAATCCATCGCCGCTCCCGCGCGGCATCCCATCCCTCGTCTGCGGGAGGCGGCAATGAGAGTCATCGTCGTAGGAAGCGGGGTCATCGGCGTGACCTCGGCCTGGTATCTGGCTCGCGCGGGCCATGAGGTCACCGTGCTCGACCGCCAGCCCGGCCCCGCGCTTGAAACCAGCTATGCCAACGCCGGAGAGGTGTCTCCCGGCTACTCGTCGCCTTGGGCCGGGCCCGGGCGTGCCGCTGAAGGCGATCAAGTGGCTCCTGATGAAGCACGGGCCGCTCGCCGATCCGTCCCCGGTTCGATCCCGCGATGTGGTCATGGCTGCTGAAGATGCTGTCGAACTGCACGTCGTCAGCGCTATGCGGTGAACAAGGCGCGCATGGTGCCTATCGCGGAATACAGCCGCGACTGCCTGCGCGACCTGAGAGCGACCACCGGCATCGAATATGACGAGCGGACCCAGGGCACCCTGCAGCTGTTCCGGACGCAAAAGCAGCTCGACGGGGTCGTCGGCGACATCGAGGTCCTGAAGCAGTTCGGCGTCGAATTCGCGGTCCTTGCGCCTGCGGGGTGCGTCGCCGCCGAACCTGCCCTGGCGCGCGTGAGCCACAAGATCGTCGGGGGCCTGCGGCTTCCTGGCGACGAGACAGGCGACTGCCGCTTGTTCACCGAGAAGCTCGCGGCGCTCGCGTCCGGCGCCGTCGACTTCCGCTACGGCGTGTCGGTCGACGCCTCGTTCTGGAAGGCGGCAGGGTGTCGGCCGTTCGCACGGCTGAAGGGCTTCTGCCCGCCGACGCTGTCGTCGTTGCTGCCGGGAGCTACTCGCCGCGCCTGCTGGAGCCTCTCGGGCGTCCACGTCCCGGTCTACCCCGTGAAGGGCTACTCGCTGACGATGCCGATCGCGGACGAGGCTGCCGCGCCTGTGTCCACGGTGATGGACGAGACCTACAAGATCGCCATCACGCGGCTGGGAGACCGGATCCGGGTGGGCGGCACGGCCGAGATCTCGGGCTTCGACCTCTCCCTGCCACGCTCGCGCCGCGCGCCGCTCGAGCATTCGGTCACGGACCTGTTCCCGGGAGCAGGACGCGCCAGCGAGGCCTCCTTCTGGTGCGGCCTCCGGCCGATGACCCCGGATGGCCCGCCGATCGTGGGCGCCACCTCCGTGCCGGGCCTTTTCGTCAATACCGGGCATGGCACGCTCGGATGGACGATGGCCTGCGGCTCCGGCCGTGTTCTGGCCGACATCATGTCCGGGAAAGGCTCCCGAGATCGACGTGACCGATCTCGGGCCGGGACGGTACCGATCATGAGCGCCGCAATGCAGCGCGCAGGAGCGATCCTGACGGTGGACCTCGACGCGGTCGTCTGCCAACTGGCGCATGCTGTCGAAGCTGGCGGGCAAGGCGGAATGCGCCGCCGTGGTGAAGGCGGATGCCTACGGCCTCGGCGCGGCCGAGGTCGGCTTCGCGCTCCAGGCGGCGGGATGCAGGACCTTCTTCGTCGCCCATCTCGAGGAAGGCCTCGAACTGCGGAAGGCGATCGGGTTCAGCTCGCGCGTCTTCGTCCTGAACGGCACGCCTGCGGGCACCGAAAGCGAGTTCCTCAACTCGGTCCTGATCCCGGTCGTCAACACGGCGGGAGAACTCGCCGCCTGGCGCGAGCATGCCCGCGAGAAGGGACGCAGCATGCCTGTCGCGCTCCAGATCGACACGGGCATGTCGCGCCTCGGCCTGTCGCCCGGCGACGTGGCCAGCTGGCGGCTGATCCGGCGCTGCTGGGCGGTCTCTCGGTCGAGCTGGTCATGAGCCATCTCGCCTGTGCCGACGCGCTCGGCCATCCTGCCAACGCGACAGCAGCTGCGGGAATTCAGCCAAGCTGCGGACGGTGCTGCCCAGGCAGGCGGCTTCCTCGCTCGCCAACTCGGCCGGAATCCTGCTGGGTCAGGAATTCCGCTTCGACCTGGTCCGGCCCGGAGCGGCGCTCTACGGGATCAACCCGGTCGCCGGACAGCCGAGCGCCGTGCGGCAGACGGTGACGGTTTCGGCGCGCGTGCTGCAGCTGCGCGAGGTGCCCGCCGATGACCCGCGTCGGCTACGGCCATGCGCTTGCGGTCCGACAGGCGATCCCGGCTCGCGACGCTGTCGCTCGGCTATGCCGACGGCTGGCCACGCGGCGCCAGCCTCTCGGCGTTCTACAAGGGTCAGGAACTGCCGTTCGCGGGCCGGGTGTCGATGGACAGCATCGTCGTCGATGCGACCGACTGCGCCGACCTCCCACGGGAAGGCGAGTTCGTCGATGTCATCTGTCGAACGGCAGACGGTGGACGACATTGCCCGCGCTGTCGGGCACCATCGGCTACGAGATCATGACGCGGCTCGGCCGCCGCTTCAGCCGAGACTATCGCCGCCACGCAGCGCTCGCGGCCTGATCCGCGCCAACGCTGCCACACAGAACCAGAACCAAGCACCACCAACGAAGGAGCCATGATGGCTGAACATACCCTGCTCGACGACGCCCTGATCCGCCTCGACGAAGCCGCCGCTCACCTGAGCATCGATCCCGACGTGATCGAGAAGCTGAAATTCGCCCGCGAGACCACCAAGGTCAGGCTCATGATCCGCATGGACGACGGATCGCGGAAATCGTTCCTTGCCTGGCGCTGCCGCTACGACGACACGCGCGGACCGACCAAGGGCGGGATCCGCTTCCACCCGGCTTCGACCGCCGAGGAAGTCGAAACGCTGGCCTTCTGGATGACGTTCAAGTGCGCGGTCATGAACCTGCCCTATGGCGGCGGCAAGGGAGCCGTCCAGGTGGATCCGCGCACGCTCTCCAAGGCTGAGCTGGAAAGGCTGTCCCGCGCCTACATCCAGGCGTTCGCACGCATCATCGGCCCGGACCGGGACATCCCCGCGCCGGATGTCTACACGAACTCCATGATCATGGGCTGGATGGCCGATGAGTACGCGCAGATCGTCGGCCAGCACGAGCCTGCCGTGATCACGGGCAAGCCGATCGCGCTTGGCGGCTCTCTGGGACGCGGCGACGCCACCGCCAGAGGCGGCTACTATCTGGTGCGCCATCTGTCGTCGGACCTGGAACTCGGGCGAGACGATGCGGGTGGCGATCCAGGGCTTCGGCAATGCAGGGCAGCACATCGCGCGGCTGCTCGCCGCGGACGGCCACAAGATCGTCGCCGTATCGGATTCGGAAGGCGCGGTCTTTTCGGCTGCGGGCCTGCATGTCGACCTTCTGCTCGACGCCAAGGCGAACGGAAGAGCCGTGTCAGCAGCACCGTCGGAACAGGCGGTCACGAGCAGGGCGGGGCCGGATGAGCTCGTTGCGGTCGAGTGCGACCTGCTCGTTCCGGCGGCGTTGGAGAACATGATCCACGAAGGCAACGCCGCCTCGGTCAAGGCGAAGCTCGTGCTCGAACTCGCCAACGGTCCAGTCACGCCGGAAGCGGACGAAATCCTTGCGCGGCAGGCGGAACCGTCGTTCTTCCCGACATCCTGGCGAACGCCGGAGGCGTTACCGTGTCCTACTTCGAATGGGTCCAGAACCGACAGGGCTTCTACTGGCCTGTCGAGGACATCCACGAGCGGCTGCAGACCATCATGGAACGGGAAGGCCGCGAAGTCTGGAACGTCAGCCGGGAGCAAACAGGTGACCATGCGCACCGCGGCCTATGTCCACGCGCTCGGCCGTCTCGCCGAGGCGATCGAGGCTCACGGCACCCAGAGCTTCTTCACCAGCTGATGGCGCGGCATGCCCTTCATCGGAGATCGCGTTGAACCTGCTGCTCACCCGTCCGAAGGCGCAGGCTGCCGCCATGTCGGAGGTTCTGGAGCGAAGAGGGCACCGTGTCCATCTCGCGCCTCTGCTGCACGTGGATCCCTTGCCATTCGACGGCAGGGTCCTCCGGACAGCTTCGGCGATCATCCTCACCTCCGCCAACGCGGTGCCTGCGCTCGAGGGTCTGGATCCGGCGATCCGGGTTTTCGCGGTAGGTCCCGACACGGCATCGGCCGCGAGGGCTGCGGGCCTGTCGAACGTCGCGGCCGCTTCCGGCACGGCTGGAAGCCTGCTCGAAATGGTCAGGCACCGCTGGCGGCCGGAGTATGGGCCGTTGGCATATCCCAGCGGCCGCCATGTCTCGGTGGATGTCGCGGGAGCGCTTGCGGCGCAGGGCTACAGCTGCGGGCGGGTGGAAGTCTACGCTACCTCCCAGGCCCGGCAGCTGCCCGAGGAAGCGAAGAACCTCCTGCGACGCGGACAGATCGACGCCGTGCTGTTCATGTCGGTGCGGACAGCGGATGCATTCTGCGGACTGGTCGCGTCGACGGGCAATTCCGAAGTCTGCAGGAGGGCGAGGTCCCTGTCGCTGTCGGACAAGATCGCCGCTCGGCTGGGGCATCTGCCGTGGATCGAGTCCCTCACGGCCGCCTCGCCGACAAGGGAAGGAATCCTTCGCGCGGTCGACGGGCTGGAGGCCGGTCACGGCGCAGAAGCATTCCCGCCTCCACCCCGCTGACGCCGCGAGCCGGAGGGCGCCCGGACTGCCGGGCGCGCTCCGCAGGAATTCATGGAAACAGCAGGACCCGATCATCGCAGCCTTCGCTGAGATGCGTGGACAGTCCGAGCTGGCCCAGCAGCCCGAGGAAGGGCCGCGGCGGCAGTTCTTCGACGTTGGCCATCCTGCCGCACGTCCCAGTCGGCCCGTGGCGATCAGCATCGCGGCGGCGACAGCCGGCACGCCGGCCGTGTAGGAGATGCCCTGGCTGCCGACTTCCTCGCAGGCCTCCTCGTGGTCGGCGACGTTGTAGATGAAGATCTCGCGCTCGCGTGCCGTCCTTCACGCCCTTGACGAGAGTCGCCGATGCAGGTCTTGCCCGTGTAGCCGGCAGCCAGCGACGACGGGTCCGGGCAGCACCGCCTTCACCACCTTGAGCGGAACGACATCGACGCCCTCCGCCGTGCGTGACGGGCTGTTCGGACAGCAGGCCCAGGTTCTTCAGGACGTTGAAGACGTTGATGTAGTGCTCGCCGAAGCCCATCCAGAAGCGGACGTTCGGGACGCCGAGGATCTGCGACAGCGAATGCACCTCGTCATGGCCGGTCAGGTACGCCTTCTGCCGGCCGACCACCGGCAGATCCCACTCCTGCCCGACTTCGAACATCTGGTTGGAGGTCCACTTCGCCGTTCTGCCAGGACCAGACCTGCCCGGTGAACTCGCGGAAATTGATCTCCGGGTCGAAGTTCGTGGCGAAGTACCTGCCGTGGCTGCCGGCGTTGATGTCGATGATGTCGATCGAGTCGATCCGGTCGAAATAGTCGTCCTTGGCGAGCCGCGCATAGGCGTTGACGACGCCTGGATCGAAGCCGGCGCCGAGGATGGCGGTCACGCCTGGCTGCGGCGCATTCCTCGCGGCGCTTCCACTCGTAGTTCGCGTACCAGGGCGGGGTCTCGCAGATCTTCGCGGGATCTTCGTGGATCGCGGTGTCGATGTAGGCGGCGCCTGTCGCGATGCAGGCCGAGAGCACCGACATGTTGACGAATGCCGAGCCGACATTGATGACGATCTGCGCGCCTGTCTCGTCGGATCAGGTCTTCGGTGGCTGCGATATCGAGCGCGTCGAGCTGATGGGCCTCGAGCTTGCCCTCGGTCTTCAGCGCCTTCTTCTCGCGGATCGACGCGACGATCGCCTCGCATTTTCCAGGTCCGCGAGGCGATGTGGATGTCGCCGAGGATGTCGTTGTTCTGCGCGCATTTGTGCGCGACGACCTTGCGCGACGCCGCCGGCGCCGATGATCAGGACGTTCTTTTTCATTTCGGGGAGAGTTCTCCTTCCTTGCTTGGATGAGATCTTCACGAGAGGCTGGATTCGTAGTCGGCGAAACCGAACTCGCGGACCGTCCGGACGGAGCCGTCGAGTTCGCGCACGGCGATGGCGGGCATCCGCACGCCGTTGAACCAGTTCTTCTTCACCATGGTGTAGCCGGCCGCGTCCTGGATCGAGATGCGGTCGCCGACTTCGAGCGGGCTCTGGAAGCGGAACTGCCGAAGATGTCGCCGGCCAGGCAGGACTTGCCGCAGACCATGTAGTCGATGGGCCCGCTGTCGGGCGCGATCTTGGCTTCCTGCCTGTAGATCAGCAGATCGAGCATGTGCGCCTCGATCGAGGCGTCGACGATGGCCAGGTTCCTGCCGTTGAACGAGCGTGTCGAGCACCGTCACCTCGAGCGTCGTGCTTCGGTGATCGCCGCCTCGCCGGGCTCGAGATAGACCTGGACGCCGAATTGCTCGGAGAAACGCCTCAGCCGTTCGCAGAAAGCGTCGAGCGGATAGCCGTCGCCGGTGAAGTGGATGCCGCCGCCGAGGCTGACCCAGTCGGCCTAGCGAGCAGCTCGCCGAACTTCTCCTCGATCCGGTCAAGCATCCGTCGAGAACAGCGCGAAATCGCCGTTCTCGCAGTTGTTGTGGATCATGAAGCCGTTGATCCGGTCGAGCACGGCCTCGATCCTGCCTGGATCCCATCTCGCCGAGGCGGCTGAACGGCCGCGCCGGATCGGCGAGATCGAAGTGCGAGGAGCTGATCCCGGATTGAGCCGCAGCCCGCGGGCGATGCCGCCTAGCGCGCTCGCCGAAGCGGTCGAGCTGGCCGATCGAGTTGAAGATGATCTTGTCGGCAAGCGCGACCGCCTCGTCGATCTCGTGATCGGCCCAGGCGACGCTGTAGGCGTGGGTCTCGCCGCCGAACTGTGCTGCCCAGCCTGACCTCGTTGAGGGAGGACGACGTCGTGCCGTCCATGTAGGGGCGCATGAAGTCGAACACGCGACCAGGTCGCGAAGCACTTCAGCGCCAGCAGCGCCTTGGCTCCGGACTTCTCGCGCAGGTATGCGATCCGCTCGAGGTTGCGGAGCAGCTTGGACTTGTCGATCAGGTAGTGCGGGGTCTTCATCATGCTTGGCCATCGCCTTTCCGGGTGGCCGCCATCCGCAGCGGATCGATCACGGCGAGGCCAAGCGCGCGCCGCTTCATCGAGCGCGCCGCCAGCGACACGTTGACGGAAACCTTCGTCGCGTAGGACTCGGCGAACGATCGGTTCCTGCGTCGACGAGTCCCCTGCCGCATCGCGGGCGAGCGCTCGGCGAACCTGTCGGGAGCTGGACGGAAGCGGCCGTCGGCGACCGTCCCGATCCACTCGCAGACATGGTCCTCGGGCTCCCGCAGCCGGGCGAGCAGTTCAAGGTACTCTTCCTGCGAGCGCGGGCGTGTCTTCGCGTCGGCTTGCGCGTGACAGGCGGTGGAGATCGCAGGCAAGCAGGTATGCGTCGCGCCGCGGCTTGCGCCAGTAGACCCGACGGCCGTCCGCCACATCCAGATACTCGTCGGCCGCAGCGATCGGGATGGCCTCCGCCGCATGCGGGACGAACTGCATCAGCGGGTCCGCTTCGCCATTCACCGTCGCCGGGCTGGACAGCCACGCGGACGGAACTCCAGGAGCTTCATCAGGGATGCCGAAACCTGCCAGCTTCCAGCCGCCACGGCGGCAGCGTCCGGCCAGCGTCAGCGCGCCGGTCGTGTGCAGTGCGTGGGCTATCGCCAGCCTTGTGCAGGTCTGCACGCCCTGTGTTCGCTCTGCGGGCACCTTGGAAAGGGAGTTCCGGCCCCAACACTCCAAGACACCGTGGACGAATGCGATGTCGCATCCGAGCGCATCCGCCAGTTCCTGATCTGACATACGGCCCGTCGAGCCAGCTGCGAGGGCCTGTCCATCGCCATCGCGCTCATCGCCAGGCTCCTGCTGACCGTGCATGGCCAAGGGCCCAGGCATCACTCGTCGACGAGCGCGGGGATCGAGGCGATATCCGGGATTTTTGGGCTCGCCGAGATGCTGCAAGACTTCCTCGGCCGACATAGCGGCTCGGACCTTCTTCAAGACCTGCGGCTGAGAGAGGTGCCTGCAGAAGCGCGCCAGAGCATTCAGGAAGTCCGTCGCAACCTCGCGCGGCCAGACGACTCCGAGCACGACATCAACGCGAGTGCTCGTCCGTCGATGTGCGTAAGGGATCGGCTGTTGCAGGACCGCAAGGACCGCGGCCGGCTCCCGCAGTCGCTCCAGCATCGCATGAGGTATGCCGATGCCTTGGCCGATGCAGGTCGCGCCCAGCTTCTCCCTGTCCAGCAGCGCCGTGAGCACTGACCCGAAGGACAGTCCGGTCCGCGAAGCGAGCTGGCGCGCCAAGGCATCCAGAAGCGGACGTTTGGCGTGCGCCGGTTCGCGCACCAGAATGTCGCGTGGATGCAGGAGATCGAGAATTTCCATGATGGACTTCCCCGCCTCGGCCGAACGCCGCAGGCGACCGCCCGCAATCGCGGGCGCGAAGATCAAATGTGGTTGCTGAAGCCTGGCCGACCCGGACGCTGAGCCAGGGGTCAGATCGCGTCCGGGTTAGATGCCCGCTTTGAGCAGGCGCGCGCCGTCGAGGCGCACGAAGGCTGGCATTTTCAGCATGGCAGCGAACCTACCCGTTGTAGCGGGCGAAGCAAGCCCTGAAACGGACCCGTTGCGGGACTGCGAACGGGCCGCGTCTGAAGGCAGTTCCGGCTGGACAGGCGCCGCGCCCGAGACGAGGGACGCGAAGAGAGCGCGAAGCCCGGTTTCCTCGATCGAGACCGCCGCTTCGGCCGGAGGCATCCAGCGACGGATCACCTTCACGTCGTTCGGCCAGCTGACCAAGGTGCCCCAGACATGAAGCCCATGGACCGTCACCTCACCGCCTTGCGGCTCCCGCATGGCTGAAGTCTCAGCGCCATGTATCGGCCGAGCGGTTCGGAACCGATCCTTCCCGTGACGCCAGCTTCCTGGAATGCCGCGCGGTCGGCTGACTGGAGCCGCGTTCTCGTGCCGGAACAGCGAATTGCCGGAATGCGCCAGCTTCCGCTCCTCCGCAGGCTCAGGAGCATGAGCTCGAGGTTCCCATCGCAGTTCATGCGCCACGGGAGCGCTGCGTGTTCCTTCAGGATATCGCCGGAAGCTGCCGGGTTGCTGATGGACTGCATCATGACCGCGGCCCCGTTTCCGACAAGAGGGCGAGCGAAAGTGCAGGCATTCGAAACGGGCCCGGAGAGCGCCGATCAGGCGGAGATCAGGCACCAGGGACAACGGCTGGCGGACAGGGGTAGATGGCGGTTGCAGGGACGGCATACCAGCCGTGAACGGGGGGCTCTCATCGGACGCTCCATCGATGCGGCGCTCGGCACCGCAGGATCAGACCGCAGGTTTCGTAGAGATTTCCCGGAGCAGGATCAGGTGCGGAAATCAGGGTGAGGAAGCCTGCTCCGGGGGCGGATGCGACCGTTCCCGGCAAGCCTCGAGATCTTGATGAAAGTTTCCATGCACATGTCGTCAATATAGCAGTTCGCAGCCTTCTTTGCGAGCGACCTTATGTCGCCCGGCCAACGGCCATTTACTGCAAAGACGGTTTGACATCGCCTGCAGCCTGGCGAAGATGCGGCGGTGATTACTTTCTCCGAAATGCGGCTTCCGTTCCGGAAGCGTCCGAAAAACGGCATCTAGCCCTGGCTCGCGCACCCTGGGGCGACGGGCCAGGGACATTCCTTTCATATCATGGATCAACCGCGCCGCGAGCTGCCATGCAGCCGTGCGCGGCGCCGTCAGGAAGGAAGCCGTCATGGCAAAACGGAAGGGCAACAAGGAAGCCCGAAAGCCCAAGCTGCAAAAGGCAGAGAAGACCGGAACCGGTTCCGTGTCGGAGCTCATGGTGCGAGCGACGATGCCGGGCAAGCGGCGATAGGAAAAGCCCTGCACGCGGAAAGCTCCCCGCTTGCAGGGCTTCGTCAAAGGGTCAGAGAACCGCGAACGCGATGAGCATCAGCCCAAGCGTGCCGCACGCGATTATGACCTTGGTCGTCATGTCCAATTGGCGATCTCCATTAACGCAAATGACCTGAGCTTCATCCGGTTACTTGTCCCGGAAGAGACCTTCGACCGCGCGCGGAATGTCGTTGCGCGAAAGGCCGATGTCCCAGAGCTCCCTGTCGTCCAGGGCCTGAAGCTGGTCCATCGCCTTGCGCCTCTGCCACCGCCCGAACCCACGGACGATCATCCGCGCGAAAGCGGACCGCGGGCGAGGATTGTTATGATCAGACATGTCAGTCTCCGAAAAACGGCCGGGCGGCGAGCCGCGGTCGGCGGCGTGCCCGGAAGCTGGAAGTCAGGCGCGCGGAAGCTCCGCCACCGAGCGGACGCGAAGCACGCTGCCTGCGTTGAATCCGGCTACCCCGGAGACCGCCGGATAGCTGGTCCCCGGGGTCATTGGCGGATGAGCAACGCTCCTGACCGGAAGCGAGACGGGCGGCTCATGCGAAGGCCCGCCAGAAGAAGAGGGCACTCATCGATGCCCCGACGGCGATCACGATCATCCGCACAACGGCCGCAGGCAACGCCCTGGCGACGGGTGCCCCCGCATATCCGCCGATAGTGGCAGCGACCATCATGACGACTGCCTGCGGCCACGCGACGATCCCGGCCGCCGCGAAGGTGGCCACCGAAATCCCGGACAGCACGAAGGACAGCGCGTTCTTGAGACCGTTCATCGCGTTGAGGTCACGCATGCCCCACAGCGACAACAACGCTAGCAGCACGATGCCGAGGCCGCCGTTGAAGTAGCCGCCATAGACGGAGACCAGAAGCGTTCCCAGGGCACCCTCCGGCTTGCCGACGCTCCTGCGGCTCGCCCACGCCTGGATGCGAGGGCCGAACGCGAAGGCCAGCGTTGCGGCAGCCAGCAGGAAGGGCACGACGAGGGAGAAGGCCTCGTTGGAAGAGACGAGGAGCAGCAGCGACCCGGCAAGACCGCCGATGGCGGTGAAGGCGACGATCTTCAGAAGCCGCATCCTGTCGAAGGCGGCGATCTCACGACGGAAGCCCAGCGTTCCTCCGAGATATCCGGGAACCACGGCGACGGCGCTGGTGGCGTTCGCGGCCACCGGAGGCACGCCCGTGTAGACCAGTGCCGGGAAGGTCAGGAACGTGCCGCCGCCTGCAACGGTCTTTAGCATCCCCGCGAAGAAGGCCGCGGCAGCGAGGATCGTATAGTCAAACATCTTTTGCTCCTGCGCCGCGGCGCTCGCTTAGGCCGCGGAAGGGCCGGGATCGTCGAACCCGTCCTGCGCCGGGGCGAGCCTTGGCTGATCATAGAAGGCGCCTCTGATCAGGCGCAGCGCCGGCTTGGCCGCAGCCGGATGGCCTGCCTGCTCCAGCGCCTCTTTCTCGCGCCTTGCCGCCTCAGGCTGGTAAAGTACCTGATGGAGCAGGAACCGCTCCTCCTTGCCGTCGGCATTGAGCACCGTGAACTCCTGGCCCTCTGAAAGCCCGAGAAGCGCAAGCCCGCGCGCCGTCGTGATCGGGAGGAACATCCCGATCGGAGAGGTCATCCGGTCGTGCGAAATGATGCGGCTGTCCGGCTCGCGGCCGTTGACGCTGAACGTCACCCGGCTGCTGAGCGTGGCGACGTTAACCGGAATGTCGTCCCGGAACATCACGGTCGCCGCCTCGATCTTTCGCTTGAGGATCGGCGCAAGGGGATCGTCGCGGCCAAGGCAACGGTCGCGCATGACCTCCAGGATCGTGAAGTCCTTGGTGGTCAGGAAGCAGGTCTCTCTCGTCATAGCAGTTCTCCATCGCTCTGGCTGCGAGCGGTTACGTTTTGGCGCATTGGAGAATCCCCTGGCCGCATGGCGCGGCTCAGGGGCAGCTATCCTGCGATGAGGCAACCTCCGAAGAGCGAGAGGCGGCACGGCGGCCGGATTGCGGTCATGACGCGGTCCGCAGTTCCTGCGAGGCACCAGACGAAGGCGCAGCGAGGCACCGGTGGGCTGGACGGTTTCCACCGTCAGGCGGTGAACGCGGCCGTCACGCGCGGTCCAGTCGATCGACTGTCCGGCGGACAGGCCGATCAGCGCGACGCCGATCGGGGTCAGGACCGAAACCTTGCCTTCTGCGATGTCGGCCTCGCCCGGGAACACCAGCGTGACGTTCCTGTCCTCGCCGAGATCGCTGGTGAAGCGAAGGGACGATCCCATGCGCACCACGTCCGGCGCGAGCCGGCCGTCGTCGACGACCTTGGCGCGGTCGAGCTCCGCGAGCAGTTCCTCCGCCACGGCGCGGGTTGCGGTCGAGCGAAGGATTCGGCGAGCCGCCACAGGCGCTCGCTGTCGGTGCGCGTCACGGCGATCGCCGGCTTGCGGTTCTTCTTGGTCGGTTGAGCCATCTGCGGGCCCTCTCATGTAAACGACACCGCGCACGCATCCACGGCGTGACGCTTGTCTTCGTGATTTGGAATTGTTTGCCGCTTTAGTGAAGGCAGCTCCGGCAAACCGGAAATCAGCCTATGCCCCGCGGCCGGGGCGCGACGCGACCTGGCCGGGGGTCAGATGCCCGCGATGGGGCACACCCTGTAAAACGTCAGAAGGTGGCGGTCGTTCATGCACATGCCACAGACGTGGGCCTTTGCGGGAGCAAAGTCAAGCTGATGTCCGGGTTCATGACATATGAGACGGCTTGTGGTTTCCTGTGCTGAGGGTTGAGAGATACTCGGCTGGGGTTTGTCCGTCGAGTGCATCGTGTGGCCTGTAGTGGTTGTATCGATGCGCGAAGGCATCGACGAAGGGCTGGAGCCTGTCGATCTGGTGGGGCAGGTCGTGGACGGCGTAGAACTCGTATCGCCATGCGCCGTTGCAGCGTTCGACGGCGCCATTGAGCTGTGGCCGTTTGGGCGGCAGGACGAAGAGGTCGAGGCCCTTGTCCTGGCAGGCCTGTTCGAATCCGGCCATGAACTCGGACCCGCCGTCGACCTGGATGCCGTGGACCTTGAAGGGCATGTCGGCGATGACGCGGTCGAGGAAGGCGGCGGCCAGGTGTGCGGTCGCGCGGCCGGCCACGCCCGCGACGGTCCATTTGGCGACGGGGTCGTAGGCGGTGAAGTGCTTGACGGCCCTGCCCGGCGCGAGATTGACGAAGACGGTGTCGATCTGGACCATCTGTCCGGGCCTGGTGGGCCTCAGGCCCTTTGGCAGGCGCTTGGCGTGTCGCCTGCGCATCAGGCGGAAACGGCGGCCGCCCGGCTTGCGGCGAAGCGTGGCGACCGGCGTGACGCGGCCGCGGCGCATCAGTGCGGCGAGGATGCGTCCGACGGTGGAGACCGAGGCGGCGAAGCCTTCCCGCCCGATGAGCCGGGCAAGCTTCCTCTTGCCCCACATCGGATTGTCGGCGCGCAGCTCTTCGACCGCCTGCGCCAGCGCCGGGCTCCATTGCGGGCGCCGCACATGGCGCGGCCGGCGCGACAGCGGTTCGGGCCGACTGGCCCAGCGGTAGAGCGTGGCGCGCGAGACGCCGACGGCCATGGCGGCCTCGTCGGCCGACAGACCGGCGGCGCGCGCCTTCTGCCAGCGCCGTACCGCGTCGAGGCGCAAAGCGGCCTCGCTCGAGACAGATTTCGCCGCGATCCGTGACGCCAGAGCACCAGCTCTGATAACATGGCGCGGCAGGCCAAATACCTGCATCGGGGGTTCTCCTGAAACTGGTCGTTTCGCAACTCCAGCTTCGGAAACCCCCGAACCTTTCTCAAGGCATCCGTCTCACATCTTTCTGAACCCGGTCAGCTGACGAAGTAGACCGCGGCGACTTGCCATAACGCGGCAGCGTCACGGCGCATTTTCGAAATCAAAGCACTTGCGATGACCTATGTTTCAACGATCTGTCGTTCCGACGATTGACGCACATGACAGGCGTAGGTCGACGACGCACTTCGAACTGCGTCATTGAGCAGCTTGCTGCAACGAAACTGACCAATAAAAGGAGACTGCCATGCATCCCGGAGACGAAGACAACCCCGGCTACGCTTCCCCTCCGTGCTTCATGCACGAACTTGACCCCGCTTTCGCGGTAGAACAGACGGACGCGCAGGCCGCCGTCGATGTCGCGCGCTGGCGAAAAGCCCAGAGAACAAGGCTGCTGGCGGAGCGCCTTGCCCTCCCGGCCGATGTCCGGGCGCAGGCTGCGCAGAGGATCGCCATCCGGCTCGATGAGGAGATCGGAACCGTCGAGGGCAGCGTCGTGGGCATCTACTGGCCGTTCCGCGGCGAGCCGGACCTTCGCGAGTGGGCTTCCAGCGTGACGGCACGCGGGGGGCAGCTTGCTCTTCCAGTCGTCATCGAGAAAGGGAAAGCCGCTGCAGTTCCGTACATGGTCTCCCGGCGAGAAGCTGGAGAAGGGCGTATGGAACATCCCGGTGCCGGCTGGCGGCACGGCGACCCTTCCGGACATCGTCGTGGCTCCGGTGGTGGGCTATGACGAGGCCGGGTTCAGGCTCGGCTATGGCGGAGGGTTCTACGACCGGACGCTTGCCGCGATGCCGAGCAGGCCGCTGACTTTCGGCGTCGGTTACGCGCTGGCGAAGCTGCCCGACCATCTACCCGCAATGGCACGACATCCCGCTCGACAGGATGATCATCGACGAGGCTTAGAGCGGCCACGTCGGCCCTCGATCCGCCGCCTCAATGCGATGCAGCGCGGCTCGCCGTTGTCGAGCAGGCCGCGCCAGCAGGAATAGCGCGGGATGTTGTGCTTGGTGCCCGTGTATCGCACCGTCAGCTTGCGACCGCAGCGCCGGCAGCGGACAAGCCCGGCCAGCAACGCATCGCCATGCTTGGGCGCTCCGTGATGCCGGCTCGTGGGCACATTGTCGCTCACCATCTTGCGGATCGCCTCCGCCCGTTCCCAACTGACATAGCCTTCATGGCTGCCCGGGATCAGCGCCAGCCATTCCTCGCGCGGCTTGCGGCGAGTGCCCGGTCGAACGGCGAGACGACCAAATCCCGATCGCGGCACCAGTCTTACCATAGGCGTAGGCGCCGCCGTAGATCGGGTTCTCGATCATCCGGTGGATGGTCGCATAGTTCGGCCTGCGCCAGACACATCGCCATTGTTGCGCTTTGGCGGGCAGGTCCAGCCCATGCTCGAGGAACCACAGCAGGGCCTGACGGGCGCTGCCGAGTTCAGCGACCTTGTCGAACACCAGAGTGATCGCTTCCTGCACGCGGCGATCAGGATCCTTCTCGAAGCTGATCGCCCGACCTTCACGAAGCCGACCGGGGCAGCGACGACGAGTTCGCCGCGGCGGGCCTTCTCGTAGCGGGCCGAGAGGGAACGCTGGCGCAGAAGATCGAGCTCATACTCGTTGAGGCTGCCCTTCAGCCCCAGCAGCAGCCGGTCGTTGCCCTGCCGCGGCGCATAGACCGTCTCCTGGTCGATCAGCACGGTATCGACGACGCGGCACATCTCGATGAGTTGCTGCCAGTCGCGGCTGTTGCGGGCAAAGCGCGACACCTCCCGCGCCGCGACCGCCCCGACCTTGCCGAGGCAGACCTCGGCGACCATCCGATCGAAGCCGGCGCGTGCGACGCCGCCGGCGGCAGAGCGGCCGAGATCGTCATCGATCGTCTCGATGCGAGACCAGCCAAGCGCCGTCAGGCGGTCGCGCATCGCATATTGAAGCGTGCTGCTCTCGCGATTGTGCAGAACCTGATGGGCCGAGGACTGCCGCACATACAGGATCGCCTTGCGCTCCAGATGATGCGGCCTGATCTTCTCATGCATCATGATCGCGCCTCCTCCCGTTGGACGGCGCGCTCGCCGTCGACGTGGTCGAGGATCAGGCGCACCATCAGCTTCGTCAGCTGACTGGCGCGTCTCGGCCGGCAGCGCCTGCCATTGCGGCGTCTGCGTCGTCGTCGGCGTCGTTCGGCTTGGAGAACAGATCGAACTGGTATGTCGTGGGCTGGCGCGGCATGGACATCTCCCCGATTCGTGTCGTGAGAGCCCAATGCTGCGCTCGAATCCCGCAGATTGCGATGCGGAGCGTCCGGCGTCCTGGAGCAGGCTCGCCAAGGCAGCCAAGCGCGGCAAGGTCGACATGCGGGGCAGCCGTCAATGCGCCAGCTCGCGCTGGCTGCCCGATCGAACATCCAGGCCGGAACCTCCAGCCACCGGTCCGATGCCTCGCCAGAAACGCTGCAGCGGAAAACCGCCGCGTCAGCCTTCTCGATCACCTCATGAATATGGACTTGGCGCCCCGCCCAAGGATGCCATGGATAGAGAAGCTCGCGCTACCTCGGTCCCGTGGGCGTTCTGTCGCCGAGTTGTACAACGAGGGCCGCCCACATGGCGCGATCGGGAACAAGGTGCCGATTTCGTATGCTCAATCCGATGGCGCCGTCAGCCCGCCATCGTGAAAAAGGCCGGAGAACTCTACTTCCGGCGGCCCAAAGAATGGACCGGAGCACGGCGCGGAGCCTGCACCGCAACGGCGGGTCCCAATTTATTATGCACACGCTTGTCGCCAGCTGCCGGAAGAACATCCCTTGAACCGGCCGCAGTTAAAGTTTTCCAATGCCAATAATTCTTTGTTTCAATTTTACGGAATACATCGGGCTTCAGTTAACGTGGCACGTGGCATCCCATTCACCTGACCAAGGGGGACAAGGAATATGTTCCATGATGCTGTAGATGACGAAGGCAAACTTAGCGGCAGCCTATATCGGACGCGTTTCCGTGGGCGGGTCGTTTCGCAGCGAAATGGCCGTTCTTCTGGTGACGAAACACGGGCTGGCCTTCACCGACCGGGTACGGTTGCTTTAAAAGTATCGTGCATCTACGAAGAGTATCATTTTTCTATTCCTACGGTGAAAAATGGAATGGAGTGTGGTATTTATAGAAACACACGGGAGGAACTCCGTTTTCGATTATTCAGACCACGGGGTGATCTCGCGGCCCTTGTTGTCAGTCTCAATCGAGGGGCCGCAATCCAGCAAGCCGTTACGGCCTAGATATGCGTTAGCAGACATTCTCTTCGGAAGATAGCGAGGTTATACTAACGGCTGAAGTCAAACGTCGCACCCAAACAAAGCGTGTTAAATGAGCAATCCGCCAGCGCGCCTTGCGGAGCCGAGACAACTACCTTGCCAACAGGATTGTCGAGTGACGGGCGCGACTGGAGCGAACGCGGGCCAGTCACGAGACGCGCAAAGGCTGGAGGCCGAGTATCGGTGGACAGGAAAAAAGAGTTCGCCTCTCGAGCTCGCGCCGCGCCGAAGGTGATCATCCTCGCTCTCGCCCTGGACTGTGCAGAGCCGCATCGGGCCTATGGCAGCGAGGAGTGGACACCATCGGCAGGCTGGCTGGCAGTCCCTGACATGGAAGAAGCGATCATCCTCCGAATCAGCATCCGTCTTAAGAACCCGCTTCATCTGTGACACCAGTCCAACCTGCACCTGCAAAGGAAAATCTCGCACACGTCCGTAATTTGATCTTGTCCAATATTCCAAATTTGGCCGAGACTTTAGCAGCGCAACGCTCCGCGTTGGATGTGAGCTCCAGCAAATGCGGGCAGAAGAGGAAAAAATAGATCCAGCGGTGGCTGCAAGAATTGGAAGAGCCCATCAGGAACCTGAACCCACAGATTTTTTAAGATATGCGAGAGCTATTCGTCTGGATGTAAACTCTATAAAGCGTTATAGAAAGTTGACCGTATGTTGAAAAGAACTTTCATAGGCGCGATCGCTATTGCAGTTACAACAAGTTCGATTCTTCTCAAAGCCAAATACAATTGAATCTTGAAGAAATCAGATTGCAACATGCTTCACAGCACGATGAGAAATCACATCGAGAGGGAAAATCTCGTGCAAATGGCTGAATTTTTTTCCACCAGAACAAGGCACGCTGAGAGGAGCCCAGAGTTATCGAACGGGATTGCTGATGCCTTTATCGAAATTGTCGAGGCGCTGCGTCACTACGACGGTGCGGGACGCGGGGTGTAGTTGACTGTAGCTTCTTCTCTGAAAATTGTGTCCGCTTGTAACGTTGATTTCTCTGGGCAGTATAAAGGTGGTATAATGGTGGGATAGTTGCAGGAAGATGTAAATAAAAAGCGAAAAAAAGCGCAAAGAATCTCAAACTGTCATTAATTCAAGATGAAACTATACCGACTGCGCACAAAGGAAGACGCGTAGTTTCTTTGGATCGAGTTAATGTTTACGCGGGCGAAGGGAGGGTTGAATTGTGGTGGACCGACTTTGGTTTCGCTCGGTCATTCGCACTTTCGGTCATGACTAAAAGCTATCATGCAGACATTGATGCCGTGGATTTGGTGAAGGGGTTACAAACATTGTGTTGAAATCATGAAATCAACGAAGCGCGACACAATCTTCTATCCTTTTCGTCGTTAAAGCCATTTAATTACCACGGTATATCATTATGGATATGAAGTTTGTCCCGCGATCCGGGCCTAAGCCAGATGGCACAGCAGTTTTTTTACTACTCGCCGCCACTTCCATACGAGGACGCGAGAAGAGCATGGTCCGACGGCCTCTGATGTTTCAGTGGCCATTAGGCAGATGGATTTCATCCTTCTTTTCTACAGCCCGTTGCCGGATCGTTAAAGCATGTCTGGTCAACGCCTGCTTGTTGGCCTGCTGGTCACTGTTTGCGTAATATGCAACAAAGATATCGCATGGAATTGGACTTTAACCCGCCCGTCTGGCATTGACTGAAGCGCTTGCCAACTTGCAAAGGAAGTGATTCCTTCAGCGCGAGAACTCTTGTGAAGCGCTTGAGATTCTCGTATCGAAGCCCTCAAAAAGAATTTGCAGCACCCAATATGTGAACGAAACTCCGCTCTGCAATCGTCGAAGATGAGCAAGCCGATCGGCGGACACCAGCACTTCGGTTCTTGAACCGCCCCGGGTTTGCCGGAGGCCGTTTGGTTTGAGTCACGCTGCCATGGCTGGTTCTTCCAGCATGGCGTAGTAGCGCTCTTCGGCTTCGGCCGGCGGGATGTTGCCGATGGGCTCGAGCAGCCGGCGATTGTTGAACCAGTCGACCCATTCCAGGGTGGCGAACTCGACGGCCTCGAAGGTCCGCCACGGCCCACGCCGATGGATGACCTCGGCCTTGTAGAGGCCGTTGATGGTCTCGGCCAGAGCATTGTCGTAGCTGTCGCCGACGCTGCCGACCGACGGCTCGATGCCGGCTTCGGCCAGGCGCTCGGTGTAGTTGATGCGACACGTATTGGCTGCCGCGGTCGCGAGTGATGGACCAGCCCGCCGCGATGGACGGGCCGCCGGTCGTGCAGGGCCTGCTCCAGCGCATCGAGCACGAAGCTGGCATGCGCCGTCCGGCTGACCCGCCAGCCGACGATGCGGCGGGCGTAGGCGTCGATGACGAAGGCGACGTAGACGAAGCCCGCCCAGGTCGCGACATAGGTGAAGTCGGAGACCCACAGCGCGTTCGGCGCCGGGGCCTGGAACTGCCGGTTGACGTGGTCGAGCGGGCACGGCGCCGCCTTGTCGCTGATCGTGGTGCGGACCGGCTTGCCGCGGATCACGCCCTGCAGGCCCATGCTCGCCATCAGCCGCTCGACCGTGCAGCGGGCAACGTCGAAGCCTTCCCGCCGCAGCTGCCGCCAGACCTTGCGCACGCCATAGACGCTCGAAGTTCTCGTCGAACACGCGCGCGATCTCCGGCTTCAGGGCCAGCGTCCCGCTTCGCCCGCGCCGACAGCCGGGCGGGATCGCGCCGCTTGGCGGCATGGTCGTGGTAGGTCGATGGGGCGATCGGCAGCACCTTGCAGATCGGCTCGACCCCATACGCCCCGCGGTGATCGTCGATGAAGGCGATCATGGCTTGAGTCGGCGGTCGAGCTCCGCCTGGGCAAAATACGCGGACGCCTTGCGCAGGATCTCGTTGGCCTGCCGAAGCTCGCGGTTCTCCCGCTCCAGCGCCTTCAGCTTGCTCGGCCATCTCGGTCGGCACGCCGGCCCGCTTGCCGCTGTCGACCTCGGCCTTCTTCACCCACTCGTTCAGCGTCTGCGCCGTGCAGCCGATCTTCGCCGCAATCGACTGAACGCCGCCCAGCGCGAGGGATGACTCAGCCTCGATGATCCAGCACCATCCGCACCGCGCGCTCGCGGACCTCAGGCGAAAACTTGTTCGTCGTCTTGCTCGTCATGGCTCCATCCTCTCAGGAGTTGGAGCCTCCGACAAACCCGGGGCGGTTCAGTCTGCATGACAATGAAGTCCCTGTAGTGCCTCCCGTTTCACGGACACCCGGCTACTGGATTTGGGCTCGGATGAACTCCCTTGGGGAGCGCATTCTGAGCGCTGAGTGAGGATGGATCTCATGTAAGCGTCTGCCGGATCCGGTGTAGCGGCTGTCGGGATTGTAGACGAGGATGCTGCCCTGACTTTCTTCAGGGGCGTTGCATTGCCATCTGCGCACACATCTGCAGCTAGCGTGATTCAAGTCATTGAGGGCCAGGTCACGCGGCTCGAAGCAAGCCCCGGCGTACCGCGTCGGCAGTGGCCGGAGGCGGTCAAGGAACGACTGGTTGCGGCGGCATGCGGTAAGGTCTTCCCGGATCCAGCCATGACGCTCGCCGCCGTCGACCGGCTCGTCCACCACGCGACGCTCTTCGAACTGAACGTGGAAAGCTATCGCCGCCGCGAGGCCATCGAACGAAAGCGAGGACCCGGCAGGCCGGCGTCATACGCGACGCCTGCGAACGTCGCTCCTGATTGACGCGCCGCGACAATCAAACTGACAAAGCCTCTTGCGCACGACAATCAATGCCGCGATCATGACCACCGCCGCGACACCAGATTCTCATCCAGATTGTCGCGCGCTTCTCTCCCAGATTGTAGCGCCATACATCCGGCTGCGATCCGCTCGAGAGTGAGGGCGAGCCAGGCGTATGGGTCGATGCCGTTGAGCTTTGCGGTGGCAAGCAGGGTGGCGATGGTGGCCCATACCCACTCGGTGAACGCTCGTCTGCAGCGACTTAGCAGGCTGTTGAAGAAGTCGCTCGCGGTGCGGCTTTCTGCGTGATTCATTGTCTGCGAAGGGATTCGGAGGCGGGTGATGCGCGGGGACGACAGCGGACGGGCGAGCTGTTCAGCTACGTCGATCTGGAGGCGCGGGTTCGGCGGATCATCCGCTGCGGGCGATCCGGGCGATCGTGAACGAGGCGCTCGGCGCGCTGGAGCGCGAGTTCGCGGCGCTCTATTCGCCGATCGGGCGGCCGTCGATCCCGCCGGAGAAGCTGCTGCGGGCGATGCTGCTGCAGGCGTTCTACTCGATCCGCTCGGAGCGGCAGCTGATGGAGCGGCTGGAGTACGACCTGCTGTTCCGCTGGTTCGTCGGGCTCGGCGTCGACGATGCCGGCCTGGGATCATTCGACCTTCTCGAAGAACCGCGACCGGCTGCTCGAAGGCGACATCGCGGCGAAGTTCCTGGCGGCGGTCCTGGCGCAGCCGCGGGTGAAGCGGCTGCTGTCGAGCGATCACTTCTCCGTCGACGGCACGCTGATCGAGGCCTGGGCGTCGATGAAGAGCTTCAGGCCGAAGGACGGTCCGGACGATGCCGCCGGCCGAGCGGCGGCGGGCGCAACGCCGGAAGCCGACTTCCACGGCCAGAAGCGCTCGAACGACGACGCATGCCTCGACCACCGACCCGGACGCCAGGCTCTACCGCAAGGGCCGGGCAAGGAGGCGAAGCTCTGCTTCATGGGCCACGCGCTGATGGAGAACCGCTCCGGCCTTCTGGTCGACGCCTGCCTGACCCAGGCCGACGGGCATGCCGAGCGGGTGGCGGCGCTGCACATGATCGAGCCGCGCGCCGACCGGCCGCGACGCGATCACGCTCGGCGCCGACAAGGCTTACGACGCCGACGACTTCGTCAACGAACTGCGCTCGATGAACGTGACGCCGCACGTCGCGCAGAACACCAGCCGGCCGACGCTCGGCGATCGACGGCCGCACGACGCGCCATGCCGGCTATGCCGTGAGCCAGCGGATCCGCAAGCGCATCGAGGAGGCGTTCGGCTGGATCAAGACGGTCGCCGGGCAGGACAAGACGAAGTTCCGCGGTCGTCGACCGCGTCGGCTGGGCCTTCACCTTCGCGGCCGCCGCCTACAATCTGGTGCGGCTGCCCAAGCTGCTCGCGGAGGCCGGCTGATGGCCAGGGTTCCCGCCTTCGCCAGGCCTTCGCCGGCCGCT
The DNA here is from genome assembly GCA_963758225.1 of uncultured Alphaproteobacteria bacterium. Classification (GTDB taxonomy): domain Bacteria; phylum Pseudomonadota; class Alphaproteobacteria; order Rhizobiales; family Xanthobacteraceae; genus Z2-YC6860. Next base: position 27,407 of record CAVWUJ010000001.1, read on the forward strand.
GGCGCATCGTCGAGATGGACGTCTGGGACAACGACGTCCTCGACCTCGTCGAGGAGGCGCACATCACGCTTCGAGGGCGACGGCGACGGCGAGATCGCCTTCGTCGCCGTCAAGGGCTTCCTCGATGTCCGCTACGGCTCGCGCGACGGATCCGCCTGCGCCGAGTTCTCCTGGGAAGGATACGACGAGCGATGATCCAGCCTGCGGTCGCGGCTGGGCCGCGCTCGGCACCGCCGGCCGCCTCGTCGGCCACTTCTACATCCACAACGGCGACGATTCAGGCTTCGTCTGCGAACGCGGCTGACTTCTTCAACAGCCTGCTAGAAATCGACCAGCAATGGCAGTTCGGCATTCGCATGACGGTCAAAATTAGCCGCGGTGAGCGTGACGGGCCTGCCTTGAAAGAGAGGCGCGCCGCAGCGTCCGCAATTGGGGTTGTCGGTCAGGCGCTCTTGCGGCACCCTGTTGGTGGAATTGCACTGCGGGCAAGCGACCGTGGGCATCCTGTATCCTTTCGTTGACGAGCCGGGCTCGGCGGCCGAATGATGCAAGCGTTCAGCGCGTGGATATGGCGCGGCGCGCCTCTCGCTGCCGCGGCTCGGGCAGGTATTCCACGCCACCGCCCTGGCGCCGAACCGGCTGCGGATAGAGCGTCATCAGCTCCAGTATTTCCTTGGGCATGTCCGTTCCAACGGGCAGGCCCATGTCGCGGGCCTCATCGGCAGAGATGGGATAGTCGTGGGTCCAGGTGCCCGTCGCCAGCTTCGCCGCCAGCGCCGCCGCGCGGTCCTCGTCCATCTTGTCGGACAGAAGACGTTTCGCGAATGCCTCGATCTGCGCAATGGCCTTGCGACCGACATCGGCCATGATCAGGGTCTGGTCGTCGATCTCGGCGATGGGCTTCTCCTCGACGACCTTGAGGAGCGAGGCGGCAGGCAACTGGCCAAGTTGCGGATCGACGGGTCCCAGCACGGAATGCTCGCACATCACGATCTCGTCGGCGGCAAGCGCGATCAACGTGCCGCCCGACATCGCGTAATGTGGCACGAACACGGTGACCTTGCCCTTGTGGCCCTGAATGGCCCGAGCAATCTGGGTTGCCGCCAGCACAAGGCCGCCCGGTGTATGCAGCACGATGTCGAGTGGCACTTCATCGTCGGTCATCTGGATCGCGCGCAGGACTTCCTCCGAGTCATTGACGTCGATGTAGCGCATCAGGGGGAATCCCAGCAGGTTCATCGTCTCCTGCCGATGGATCAGCAGGATGACGCGACTGGCACGCTTCTTCTCGATACTGGCGATCTTGCGTGTGCGCATCGCCTCAAGATATCTGCGCTGCAGAACCGGCTGCAGCGCCGAAATGATGAAGAACAGCCAGAACAGCTGCATTATGTCCATGGACCTTGTCCTCCTTCCCGTCGGCCATCCGGCAGAAAGCCATAGATGCCCTCGTCGCGATAATAGTGGCGATAGGCGTCGGCGCGCCTTCGCAGGAGTGGCGTTACAAGCCAACCGGCGAGAAACCCGCCGATATGCGCCCACCAGGCGATCCCGCCCGTGGCCTGATCGCTGCCGAGCGACAGAAAGCCGGGAATGACCTGCATGAAAAACCAGATCATCGCGAAAATGACCGCGCGCACTTCGAAGAAGAGGGGAATGAACAGAATCGGCACGATCACCACCAGCCGAGCCGCCGGAAACATGCGTGCGTAGCAACCGATCACGCCCGCGATCGCCCCCGATGCGCCAAGCGCGGGAACGACTGAGTCGGGGTTCGCCAGCGCGTGAGCCAGTCCGGCCGCCACACCACAGAACAGATAGAACAGCGTGAATCTACCCGGTCCGAGCCGATCTTCGACGGCGGGGCCGAAGATCCAGAGCGTCCACATGTTCAAGATGAGGTGCAGCCAGCCCCCGTGCAGGAAGATGTTGGTCAGGAACGGGGTCCAGTCGGACGGGGCGACGAGGCTTAGTTGCCCGAAGAAGCGCGAGGGCACCAGCGCGAACTCGAACAGGAACCGGTCCAGCACGCGCGGAGGCAGGCTGATCTGATAGAGGAACGCGAGGACGTTCATGCCGATGACCGCCCATACGATGACGGGCGGGTAGCGGCGCGCGACGCTGTCAAGGTAGGGAAACAAGCGGCAGATCCTCGCTCGCGCTGGCCATTCCGTTCATTATTTTTTCCCGGCGATCGTCACGCCCGTCCAGGCTGGGGGATCGGAGGCCGGGAAGGATTCAAGACTGGCTTCGATAACTGGATCGAATTCCGCCTGTTCTTGCGACGACAGGTCCACCGAGCCTTCCTTATCGACTGCGCGCCGGAGTCGGTGGTCCGTGCGACCCCGATCCAGGCGGGACGGTATGCGAAAGGCGTTCGGGGCGTCGGCTCCCTTGTAGAGGCGATGCCGCTCCTCTCCCCGCCAGCGGTCAGGCGCATGCCGGTGAGCCACGTCCTCACGCACGAAATAGCGCCAGTCCTGCCGCTCCGCGAATTCCACGGCGCTTTCGCGGTCGGGAAATTTCAGCCGGATCGAACGATAGGGATCGTTGCTGGAGGTATATCCCATCAGCGGCTCGATCTGCGGGCGGCCGAGACGGCTCGAATTCCAGTATCCAGTAGTTGGGCCGCGGCGCCGACGTCATCGCGGAACGAGCCGGCCGGTAAATGATCGCGGTCGGAACGTCCCATGACCTCATGTTGGTCCCGGGTATCTTCGGCGGAAAGGGTGGACGATTGTGACCGCGCATCATGGTGCTTCCCCTCGGTTGTCCCCCAGAAAAGCGCGTTCCAGCCGGGCGCGATCCCGCAGGGGCTGTGGAATTCGCAACCTTCTCTGATGAGCACTCTCAAAAAGCGCATGAGCGGTATCGGAAGACTGACCTGAGTCACGCAGTTTATCGCGAAGATAATCGCGCGCCGACTGGACGATCCGGGTCACGTCGTCTTCGGGAATGCCGAGAACCGAGGAGGCTGTTTCAAGCGGGGTGTCGTTCAGATCGACAAGAAACAGGACCCTGCGCCATAGCGCCGGAAGACCGGCGATCGCCCGGTGCAAGAGCCAGCGCGTCCTGCCGTTTCGCGACCGCCGTTTCGGGGTCGTCCCCACCGTCGTCGGCGACGAGTTCCTCGAGCAGCAGCACGTCGTCGGGCTGGTAGAACTCGAACATCTCCTCATCCGACTCGGTAGGCTCCCCGGCCAGGCGCCTCGGGCGCCGCGTCGATCGAGGCGGCATCCTCGGGCACCGCGCGGCGCGCAGCCTGCGCCTCGGCCTCGATGGTCTCGAAGGCCAGTTGCGTCAGCCAGTCCCGGACGGAGAATTCGGTCGGCCGCCGCTCGAAGCGGTCGAGCCCGTTGAGGATCGTCGCATCGACGATATCGCGAACGCTCAGGTAGCCAGCCGGCACAGATCCGCTGCATTCGAGATAGGTCAACTCGCGCCTGACGGTGTCGTAGACCGTATCGAGATGATCCTCGATCAGGTCGAAGAAGAGTTGGCGCCGGTCCGCTTCCGCCGCATCCCGCGCGGACGGCAGCGGGGCGCCGATCCGGCGCCGGCGGGCGGGACGCTTGTATTCAGACTCGTGCTTGAGGCGCGCCACATGCCGATCGACCCGGTGGCGCAGGTCGGCAAAGGCCTTGCGCAGGACAGGCTCGATCTCGAACCCCTCTTCCTGCGCCGCGATCACGCCCGAGGGCAGTTGCAGGCGCAGGCTGACCTGGATGCGCGTCTTGCCCCTCGTCTGGGAGGCGACGACTTCGAGCCGGACGAGATCCTCGCGGAAGCGTACAAGATGCGGTTCAAGTTGCCGCACCTCTTCCTCGATGACCTCAGGCGCGCGCTGTTGGCCGTGCCGGTCGAGATTGCGAAATGCTCTGATGACTTTCATGCCGTGGACCTTCTTGTCGCTCTTCGACGAAATGAGCCCGGCGCGACCGTCATCGCGCCGGCCAGTCCTTCGCGACGTCACCCGGCGGACTTGTCGTCCTTGGACTGCGCCTCATCCTTGGCGTCGACCGGGACGTCGGGCGTCGGAGCGTCCGCCTTGTTTTCGGCAACTTCGCTGGACTCGTCGATCCCGGCCTGGGCCTGATCGTCCGGGCTGTCGTCACCGGTGTCCCTTGCGATCTTTTCGAACACGACCTTCTGTTCGTCCGCTGACCAAGCGACGCGGACCTTGTCACCATCCTCGATCCGCCCGGAGAGCATTTCGCGAGCCAACTCGGTCTCCAACTCCGACCGGATCAGCCGGCGCAGCTCGCGGGCGCCGAATTCGGGACGGAAGCCGACCGCGCCGAAGTGATCCACGACGCTCACATCGAATTCGAGTTCGACGCCCTGGCCGAGGGCGGTCCGCTTCACCCGGTTGAGCTGCAACTCGACGATCTGGCGGATCTCCGACTGGTTCAGCGAATGGAAGACGATGATCTCGTCGATCCGGTTGATGAACTCTGGCCGGAAATGACCGCGCAACACCTCCATCAGTTCGGACTTCTGCTTTGCCTCGTCGAACTCCTTGGTGCCGCGTTTCTTGAGGTTGCGCTGGATGATGTCCGAACCGAGGTTCGAGGTGGCGATGATGATGGTGTTGGTGAAGTCCACCACGCGGCCCTTGCCATCTGTCAGGCGGCCATCGTCGAACACCTGAAGCAGGATGTTGTAGACATCCGGATGCGCCTTCTCGATCTCGTCGAGCAGCACGACCGAGTAGGGCCGGCGGCGCACCTTCTCGGTCAGCTGGCCCGCCTTCGTCGTATCCGACATAGCCCGGAGGCGCGCCAACCAGCCGGGCAACCGAGTGGCGCTCGCCATATTCCGACATGTCGATACGGATCATCGCGTCCTGATCGCCGAAGATCACCTCGGCGAGCGTCTTGGCCAGTTCCGTCTTGCCAACCCCGGTCGGCCCGAGGAACAGGAAGGTCGCGGTCGGACCGGAACCTTCGCGCAGACCCGCACGCGCCAGGCGCACCGCATCGGCCACGGCGCGGATCGCTTCTTCCTGGCCGATGACGCGCTCGTGCAGCTTCTCCTCGAGCTTGAGGAGCTTGTCCTTCTCCTCGGTGGTCAGCTCCGTGACCGGAACGCCGGTGATCTTGGAGACGATCTGCGCGACATGATCGGCGCGCACCTCGGCGGTCGCCGAAGCCTGGTCGCGCTTCCAGATCTCCAGAAGCTCGTCCAGCTCCTTCTGCTTCTGCTCGAGTTCCTTCTTCAGTTCCGCTGCCCGGTCGAATTGCTTGCGGGCTGCGGCATAGTCCTGCTCGCGCTTGATCTGCGCGGCTTCGGCCTCCAGCTCCTGGACGTCCACAGGGCGCGCTGTGGCGCTGATCTTCACCCGTGCGGCTGCCTGATCGATCAGGTCGATCGCCTTGTCGGGCATGAAGCGGCCAGTGATGTAGCGATCAGAAAGCTCGGCCGCCGCGACGATGGCCTCGTCGGTGATCGTCACCTTGTGGTGCGCCTCCAGCGTGTCGCGCAGGCCGCGCAGGATCATGATGACCTGAGCTACCGTGGGTTCCTCGACATAAACCGGCTGGAACCGTCGCTCGAGCGCCGCGTCCTTCTCGATGTATTTCTGGTACTCGTTGAGCGTCGTCGCGCCGATCAGGTTCAGCTCGCCCCGCGCCAGCGCCGGCTTGAAGGTGTTGGCGATGTCGAGACCACCTTCGCCACCGCCCTGGCCGGCGCCGACGATGGTGTGGATCTCGTCGATGAACAGGATCAGGCTGTCCTTCTCCTCGGTGATCTCCTTGAGGATCTTCTGGACTCGCTCCTCGAACTCGCCGCGATACTTCGACCCGGCCACCATCGAGTTGATGTTGAGCTCGACCAGCCGCTTGTCGCGCAGCGCCTCGGGCACTTCGCCCGCGACGATCCGTTGTGCAAGTCCCTCGACGATGGCGGTCTTGCCCACGCCGGGCTCGCCGATCAGCACCGGGTTGTTCTTTTTCCGGCGGGCCAGCACTTCGATCGTCGTCTCGATCTCGCGGGCGCGGCCGATGACGGGATCGAGCTTGCCCTCGCGGGCGAGCTTCGTCAGGTCACGGCTGAACTGGTCGAGATCGGGCGTGCTGGAAGGCGCCTCCACGCGGCCTTCCTCGGCTCCCTTGCCCACGACCTTGGTCACCTGCTGGCGAAGCGCCTGCGGCGTCAATCCGTATTTGCGCAGGATCGACGCGGCCAGGCCTTCACCTTCCTCGGCAAGGCCGATCAGCAGGTGCTCGGGACCGACATAGGAATGGCCGAGTTCGTTCGAGGCGATGAAGGCCCGGTTCAGCGCGTCCTTCAGGCGAGGACTGACGCCGATTTCGCCCTCCGTCTTGGCCTCTCCACGCTTCGCTTCCTTCTCGATCTGGCGCCGCAGATCGTCCACATCGACCTTGAACTGTTCCAGGATCGTCTTGACGACGTCAGACGAGGTCAATGCCAGAAGCAGATGTTCGGTATCGACCTCGCTGCGCCCGAATTCCCCGGCCTTCTGTGCGGCATCCTGCAGCAGCTTGTTGCCCTGTTCGCTCAGCCGGTCGGCGATGGTGCGTCCGCCGCCGCGCCGCGATCCACGCCGCGGCGCGCCCTCGCCGAAAGTGGCGTCGACGACAGCGTCATCGCCGTCACCCATGGAGCCGAGCGTGCCGCCTCGCAGCGGACTGTCACCAAAGAGGCTGCCGAAACCGCTCTCGCCGAAGAATTCGTCAAGAAGGGAACGCCGTCCGAACAGGGACTCCAGCGGCGAGGCGCTGCGACCCGACCGGCGCGCCATTTCGCGGTAGTGCTGATCGCACAGCTCCATGTTCTGAACCCTGCCGTTCACCGAGGCGCGCACGCGCGCCGTCGCCGGGCGACCGCAAATATCGCAAGCTCCGTTTGCCATTCGTCTTCTCCGTTTCTTTATCCAGTCAGGGTTGTCCGCCGATCATCTGCGCCAGTGACAGTGTCACGCAGCGACCGCTTCCGTTCTTTTCACCTTGGACCCAATTGCCACCAGATCGGGCTCGTCCAGTGTCTCTCGTTGCAGGAGATCCTGCGCCGATTGCTCGAGAAGATCCCGATTGGTTTCAAGAAGGGTGAGGGTGCGCTTGAACACGCCATCCACGATGTCGCGCACCTTCAGCGTCCATCCGCTCGGCCGTGGCCTCGCTGTAGCGGCGGTTGAGCCAGGACGCCTGATCGCCGGTGCCGAGAAAGCCGGGCCGATCGGTGTCGTAGCTGACATGCCCGAGGTCTTCGTCCATCCCGTACCGCGCGACCATGGCGCGGGCGATGTCGGTCGCCTTGACCAGATCGTCCGCCGCCCCGGTCGAGACATGATCGTAGATGATCTTCTCGGCCGCGCGCCCGCCAAGCAGGACTGCGATCTTGTTCTCGAGTTCCTCCCGCGTCATCAGGAAGCGGTCCTCGGTCGGGCGCTGGATGGTGTAGCCGAGCGCGCCAATCCCGCGCGGTATGATCGAGACCTTGTGCACCGGGTCCACCCCCGGCAGAGCCATCGCCACCAGCGCGTGCCCCATCTCGTGGTGCGCCACGATCTCGCGTTCGCGCGGATTGAGCACGCGGTTCTTCTTTTCCAACCCCGCGATGATGCGCTCGACGGCATTGTTGAAGTCGTCCATCGTCACCGCATCAGCCTTGCGGCGCGTGGCGAGCAATGCTGCCTCGTTGACGAGATTGGCAAGATCCGCGCCGGAAAAGCCGGGAGTAAGCGCTGCGACCTTCTCGGCATCGACGTCTGGGGCGAGCTTCACTTTTTTCATGTGAACGCCAAGAATCTGCACACGTCCCTTCTTGTCGGGCCGGTCCACCAGCACCTGACGGTCGAAGCGTCCCGCACGCAGCAGCGCGGGGTCGAGGATCTCGGGTCGGTTGGTGGCGGCCAGGAGCACGATGCCCACTGAAGGGTCGAAGCCGTCGAGCTCGGTCAGAAGCTGGTTCAGCGTCTGCTCACGCTCATCATGGCCACCGGCGATCTGGCCGGAGGAGCGCGCCCTCCCAAGAGCGTCGAGTTCGTCGATGAAGATGATTGCCGGGGCGGATTTCCGGGCCTGCTCGAAGAGGTCGCGCACCCGTGCGGCACCGACGCCCACGAACATCTCGACGAACTCGGAGCCCGAGATCGAAAAGAAGGTCACGCCGGCCTCGCCTGCCACCGCGCGCGCCAGAAGCGTCTTGCCGGTGCCCGGCGGCCCGACGAGCAATATGCCTTTGGGGATATGTGCGCCCAGCTTTCCGTATTCGGCGGGGTTCCTGAGGAACTCCACGACCTCCTCGAGCTCGGCCTTGGCCTCGTCCACACCGGCCACGTCGGCGAAGCTGACGCCGGTTTCCTTTTCCATGTAAACTTTGGCCTTGCTGCGGCCGACCTGCATGAACCCGCCGAAGCCCTGCTTGTCGGCGAACTTGCGGAACAGCAGCATCCAGATTCCGAAGAAGACAAGCGCTGGCGCCACCCAGGAAATCAGCGTGCCGAGAAAAGTGTTCTGAGGAACGCCCGTGATCTCGACGCCGGAGCGGTCGATCCGCTGCAGGATCGCGGGATCCACGACCGTCGTCACGAACTGGCTCTTGCCGTCGACGGGTTCGGTGAAGGTGCCGGTGATGGTGTCTGACCCGACCGCGACGGACGCGACCCTGCCGTCCTCGAGATAGCTCTCGAACTGGCTGTAGCTGATCGGAGCGACGGATTGCCAGCCGGCGATCAGGTTCTGGATGAAGATCACGGCTATGAAAGCCACCACCCAGTACCAGATGTTGTATTCGGTCTTCTTTTCCATGCCGCTTGTCCCTTTCACTGGCGCCCGAGCCGCGCCCTGATCCGCTCGAGCAGCGCCAGCAGGATGCGCCTTTCGTCCGCCGACAGATCCTGCAGGATTTCATGTTCGAGCGCCGATTGCCGCGGCGCGAGTTCCTCCAGCATCGCCCGGGCCTTCGACGTTGCGGTGACGATCTGCGACCGCCTGTCGTCGGGCGAGGGCCACCGCTCGACCCAACCGCCCTGTACCATGCGATCGACGAGCTGGCCCGCAGTGGCCGGGCCGACCTCCAGCCGGTCGGCCAGATCGCCGATGGTCAGCCCGGGCGCATCCTCGACATGCGCCGCCGCCATCCAGGACAGGCGGGTCAGGCCGCTGTCGCGGATCTCTTGGTCGATCCGCTGCTGGATGAGCTGCGCGACCCGGTGGATCGTCGTCCCGATCAGCGCGAAGTCAGAAGAGATCATGGGTATCCTTCCTCCGGTCTGCATGAGAAACAGGATAGACCGCACTCCATCCAAAGTGCAATGCACGCATCATATATGCTTGCATAATAAATGGAACCGCCTATCTTGATGGGCGGTCTCCGAACCGACATCCGGCCGGCACCGTTGCCCGGTCGACCATGCCGACGGTTCGGGGGCATCGATCAGCAACAGGAGGCCAGCAATGCTCTATCCGACATATCTGCGCCGCAGCGATCCCTTTGCGCTGATGCGCTCCATGATGCGCGATCTCGACCGCGGTTTCTGGCCGCCGTCCCGCGCGGCGTTCCCGGCGGTGAATGTCTGGCAAGGCCCTGAGGCCGTTGCCGTCGCCGCTGAACTTCCCGGCATCGAACCGGGCGACATTGAAATTTCGGTCAAGGACAACGTCCTGACGCTGTCGGGCGAACGCAAGGCGCCCGAGGTTCCCGAAGGTGCGCGCTGGCACCGCAACGAACGCGGTTATCGGCAGGTTTTCCCGCGCTATCCGCCTGCCATTCGCGGCCTCGGATGACAAGGTCGAGGCGAGGATGACGAACGGCGTATTGCGGATCGTCATCTCCCGGCCCGAGGAAGAAAAGCCGAAGAAAATCGAGATCAAGGCAGCCTGAGAGGAGCTGGAACGATGAGCACCGACATCACGCAAGCCACCGAAAAGACGCCGACCGACACGCCCGAGACCACCGGCGGCGGCCGCATCTACCGCCCGCTGACCGATATCGTCGAGACCGATCAGGGTGTCTCCATGATGCTTGAAATGCCTGGGGTCGCCGCCGATGCGGTCGAAATCACGCTCGAAAATCGCGTGTTGACGATCCGCGGCAAGGTTGACCCGATGCGGCCGGAAAACCTCGAACTTGCCTATGCCGAATATGGCGAGGGCGATTTCGAGCGTGCCTTCACGCTTTCCGAGGACTTCGACCCCGACAGGATCGAAGCCGAGATGCGTGGAGGCGTCCTCACCCTGACGCTCCCCCGAGCCCCTGAAGCGCAGCCGAAAAGGATCGCCGTCAAGGGCGCCTGAAAACCGAAGGAGACCATATCATGCAGATCAAAGACCTCATCCCCTGGGCGCGCAAGGACGGCGCGCCAGACGCCAAGAGCAGCGAAGACAACCCGATCGCGACACTCCAGCGCGAAATGAACCATGTGTTCGAGAACTTCTGGAACCGGGTCGGTCATTTCGAATGGCCCTGGGGCAGCGGCGAAGCGAAATCCGACGTGGTCGAGACCGACAAGGCGATCGAAGTGTCGATCGAGCTGCCGGGCATGGAGATGAAGGACATCGAGGTGACGGTCAACGATGACATGTTGACTGTGAAGGGGGAGAAGAAGATCGAGCGCCAGGAGGAGAAAAAGGGATACTACCTCTCCGAGCGCAGCTACGGCGCGATCTACCGGACAATTCCGCTCCCCCCCGGTGTGGATGGCGAAAAGGCGCAAGCATCCTTCAAGAACGGGGTTCTGACGATCAAGCTGCCCCAGACTCCCGAGGCGCAGGCCAAGGTCAAGCGCATCGAGGTCAAGAACGGCTGATTTGCCACATTGGGTGTCGCCGGTTTGCGGCGTCCCCTCCGCTCCGTGCGATATCGCACCGTCTGGCGAAGCCCCGGGGAGCTTGTCTCTCCGGGGCGGCTTTCGAGGGGCAATCATGAAAGACTTGCAACGATCCGGGCTGACCCGTGAACAATGGTCGGCGATGACGCTCTACGAGAAGTTCGAGCAAGTTGTCATCTTCGTCCTCAGCGTCATCATTGCGGCGATCGTCGTGGCGTCGGTCTGGGCGCTGATGCGCGAAGTCGTGAACCGCTTGGTTCTGGGGGCATTCGACACTCTCGATTACGCCACCTTCCAGGTGGTGTTCGGCATGATCTTCACCGTGGTGATCGCGCTCGAGTTCAAGCGCTCCCTTCTTGTTGCGACCGAACGCAGCTTCGGGATCCTCCAGGTCCGCACGATCGTGCTGATCGCGCTCCTCGCCATCGCGCGCAAATTCATCATCCTGGACCTCGGCGAGACGGAACCATCCAAGATTGCCGCACTCGCGGGCGCGGCGCTTGCGCTCGGCGCTGTCCACTGGCTGGTGCGCGATCAGGACCGGCGCGAACTCGGAGGCCACGAGACGCGATGACCGCGGCCTCCGCCAGCCACCGCCTGCTCAATTTCGTGCAATCGGCGCTGCTGCTCGGGCTCATGGCCGCGATCGCCTGGATCGCGGTGACAGCGATCGTCGGACCCGAGACCGGTCTCCTCATGGCGCTCGCGATGGTCGGGGGTCTCCTGTTTGCGCCCGCGCTGCCACGCCGGCTGCTCCTCTCGGCCTATCAGGCGCAGCGGCTCACCGGTCGTGATGCCCCCGGTCTCGTCGCAGCCCTGGCCGAACTCGCCCGCAGGGCCGGGCTGCAGCGCGCGCCGGCGCTTTATCGCGTGCCGAGCCGGCTGCCGAACGCCTTCGCCCTGGGCAGCCCCGAGGACAGCGCCATCTGCGTCACCGACGGGCTGCTCGACCTGCTCGACGGGCGTGAACTCGCCGGGGTGCTGGCCCACGAGGTCGGCCACATCGCCAACCGCGACCTGTGGATCATGAGCCTCGCAGACATGATGTCGCGCCTCGTCTCGCTGGCAAGTAGCGCTCGTCTCGTCGGAGCTGGCCGGGATAGCGGAGGCGAGATGAGCGCGGGTGATGTGATCGTCGTCTCGGCTTTTGAATCGCCATGTCGTTGCCGGTCTCGACGATATCGCAGTGGTGGGTCAGGCGGTCGAGCAGCGCGGTGGTCATCTTGGCATCGCCGAACACGCTGGGCCATTCGCCGAAGGCTACCGGCCGGAATACGGCGCGCGCGAGCTCAAGCGCCAGATCCGCAGCATCGTCGAAACGCGCCTGGCCCGCGCCATGCTGGGCGGCGAAGTCACGCAGGGCGACGCCATTCGTGTCGGCTGGGACGCCACTGCCGAGCAGCTGCGAATAGAACCGGTGGGCAAGGCCGCGTCGAAGACACAGAATGTGAGCGGAGCGAAAGAAACCAAGGCGAAGGCGGAGGAACCCAGCGCGGCCGGAGAGAGCGAGCCGGGCGCCGAATAACCCGAAAAGTGACCGGATTCGCGCCAAACTCGGCGCGCATCCGGGTGGCAACACGATCCTGTCGTTTCCGCGCAACATGCTGGGCATGTTGTCCAACTGACTTGGACGTACCAACAAGGTGCAGGCCATTACTTGGAAAAGACAGCAAAATGCTGTTTCCCGCGAAAATTTCTGACAGCGCGGCGCGCCGATCTCGAGGCCGGCACGAAGCTCGTGCTCGAATGCGAGACGATCACGCCGAACGACTTCCCTCGCCGGATATCGGGGAGGTGGACACACCAAGCTATTCGGGTTGACCACTCCCAAGTACGATTCCCAGAAGCTCGACTACATTACGTGCGCCGAGCTTGCGCATGATATTCTTTCGATGAAATTCCACCGTGCGATGACTTATGTTGAGGTCGCGCGCCGCTTCCTTGCTTGAGGCGCCTTTGACGACCTGCGCCAGAACAATCTGCTCTCGATGCGTCAGGTGCCGGCTGCCGGGGAACGGTTTCGAGAGAATATCGATCGCACCATTCAACCTCCCGATCTCGCGCTTCGCTGCGGCAAGCTCCGGCGTTTCAAGGAACTCCCATCGGCCGTCTCGTTTCGCGATCGAGAAATTGTGCGTGCGAGCCACATCGAGGACGTCGACGGCGCGGCTTGCTGCGAGCGGATAGGTGCAAAGTACGATCATCCTGCGCCCGGCCAGCGAACGGTCGAGTTCGGCCTCGTATTCGCAGAACTCTTTCCAGAGGCTGGTCTCGAACCAGAAGGCATTGCCACTGACCCGCATGCCTTCGAAGCCGCGAGCCAGCGCTTCGTCAAGTTTGGCATGCCAGCCGCCGGTGATCCGTTGCGGGTCGAATTCATCGCCGCGGAGATACCATTGGTAGCCCGGGATGAATTCGATCTGACCATCCCGCAGATATTTATCGAAATCAGGAACCGACTTGCGCAACGCTTCGATGGCGGTCTCGCGGTTGATCGGGTCTGATAACGCCCAGATACAGATTTCCCCGCTCGCGAGGCCGGCGCCAAAATAGTCGGCGTGCACGTCGTATAGGTCCTGGGGTGTCTCGTAAAATAGACAGATATGCGTGCCCCAAGGCCGGTCGCCGACAGGGGCAAGACCCGTGTTGCGCAACTGATCGGCCCCTAAGACAGTTCGCTCATGACGTGACATTCAGGCACCACCTTTGCCGGGCATAGCACCACTTCTGCAAACCATTTCAGCGACAGTTTAGCACCAGTTGCGGCGGGACGTCACGGCTGCTTGTGGTCTCAATCCTCGTAGCCCCACGAGGTAGCGACCCCGTAATCGCACGAGTTACGCCGCCGGTCGCGCTGCGCTATTGGGGGGCCGCATACGCCGGGCGTGGCACCTCGGAAAAGCGGAGGATCGACGACTCGATCCCGCTCCGGCCCTCGCGGCAAGCCGAGGGCTCCGGCGCCCTTCAGCGCGACTTCGGACATTGCCGCAACCTGACGAAAAGGTGTTCGCATGACGGGCAAAAAATTCACAGCTATCGATCGCTTTCTTCCGAATTTTGCAAAGTCTGAACGTGCCCGGCCAGAGCACCTGAACGAACTCGCCAGGATGTCAGCCGAAGCCATTGGCGCGGTGATTGAGGAGATCGACGAGGGAGTGCTCATTGCGGACGCCAGCGATCCGAATCTGCCGCTCATCCATGCGAACCGCGCCTTCGAGACTATAACTGGCTATTCCCGCAACGAAGCGATCGGCAAGAACTGCCGTTACCTGCAAGGGAGCGACCGGCTTCAGCCAGAGATCGCAAGGATGCGGGAGGCGATCAGCGAACTCAATCCTGTCGCTGTCACCTTGCGAAACTATCGCAAGGACGGCCGCCTATTCTGGAATTCGATCCGACTTTTTCCACTGCCCGCTCAAGGCAAAATGACCTACCTCGTGGGACTCATCAGAGATGTGACCGACCTGCATCTATCGGCCGAGCGCATCGATCAAGCCGAGCACCACGATCAGCTCACAGGTAGCTTGAACCGCTATGCTTTTATGGAACGGTTTGAGGCGTTGCCGATGCGCTCCGTGCAGTTGCCCGTGATAATCAAGATCAACGTTGCGCAGTTCGAGGACATAAATACAAGCTATGGATTCGACGTCGGCGACGCTCTTCTGCAACAGACGGCACAACGGCTGCAGGCTCTTGGCCCGGACTTGATCGCGCGGACCGGAGGCGACGAGTTTGCCATCGCATGCATCGTGGACCGACGCGAACAGGCTATGGCCTGGCTGAACAGGATTGAGGTCGCACTGGGCCAGCGGTTTACGCTTCCGGGCGCTTCCATCGAAGTCAGGTTCGCGACCGGCTTCGTGATCGGGCAGGCTGGCGACAATGCCATATCCCTGCTCCGCCAAGCGGGAACCGCACTTCATCACTCGCGGCGCACGCGGCTTCGCGAAGTCAAGGAGTTCGATACTGTCGACCAGCGCCGCTCCGTTCAGCGGCAGCGCCTGACAAACGAACTTCAGCAAGCAGTTGCTAATAAGGAATTCCTGTTCCACTACCAGCCGCGCGTGGACCTGCGCACCGGTGCGCTCATAGGGGCCGAGGCTCTGCTGCGCTGGAACCACGGGGTCTTCGGACTACAGCGTCCTGACAGATTTATTGAACTCGCCGAGGACACTGGGCTGATTCTCGATATCGGGCATTGGGGCCGATGCGAGGTTGCTCGCTTTGCAGCCGAAGTGAACCGACACCGGGAGACCCCGCTACATTTTTCGGTCAACGTCGCGGCCATCGAACTCACTCACCGGGACATTGTCGCCTCCGTTCAGGACGCTGTGAACGAAAGCCGTGCAGATCCCGCATGGCTGACGCTTGAGCTCACCGAGCGCATGCTGGCCGAGGAGACGCCAAAACTTATGGCGATATTTCATCAGTTGCGTGAACTCAGGGTCGGGCTGTCGGTTGACGATTTCGGCGTCGGATATTCATCCTTTCGCTATATCGGCCAATATCCGCTGACCGAGATCAAGATTGATAGGTGCCTGGTCGGTGAGATGTCGCAGAGCCCCGCCAAGCGCATTATCGTCGGTGCTACTATCGAGATTGGCCGGGAATTGGGTCTCGACATCGTTGCAGAAGGAATCGAGACAGAAGCCCAAAAGGATGCCCTCAGGGCCATGAATTGCCCTTTTGGTCAGGGTTACCTTTTCGGCGCGCCCGTGGAGCCCGATGTTTTCAAGGCGCTTATAGGAACGACCTCAGGCAGCAATACGTCAGACAAAGCCCCTCGATAAAATATCGATCGGGAAGCGAATTGGCGCGAGGTCGTTCGCAAATCTGCGAGAGAAGGTTCGATGACAGTCCCGTCCGCTCCGCCAATATCACCGCACGAGCCGAAGCAGTGCCCACCCTCGCGGCCATTTTTCTTTCGCGTTCAAAGGGCTTTGCCAAAATCAGGTTTACCGCGGAGACCACGCGGCCTTGCCCATCAGCCCCATTTTGCCGTCTCTGTCTCTTTCTGACTTAACCGGCACCGCGCTCGTTAAGCGCCGCAAGATCAAGTCGTTTCAACGGGTTGCTGACGTAGACCGACTTGATCGTTGTCTTCAATTCCCTCGCGCAACAAACATGCAACCCGCCATCAACTTTGCCCTCGACGCCCGGAAGTGCGCCAACAGCGGACGTTAACCCGCGCCCCTGCACTCCAACCAATTTGCCGGACGTGCGCGGACAACCCTGCTGCGCGCAGATCAAGCAGATAGCGGATGTTCTCGCCGCGCATCCGTATGGACTGCTTGGGCGCGAAGTCATCCAGGCGCTGAAACATCTGCAGCATGCCCCCGGCAAGACGGTGATCTTCGTCGGCGTGCTGGAGAAGGTCACGGACGAGTTCAACGTCACAACCTGGCAGCCGCAGATGGAAGGCTCCAAGGCAGGCCGCGAGCTGCCCGGCATCGTCAACCAGGTGATCTCGCTCCATCTGTTCTCGCGCGATGCCGAAGGTGGCTACGTGCTTGACGAGAAGGCGAGCGAACGCCGGCTCGTCTGCCGCGCCGGCAATCCGTTCGGCCTGCCGGCCAAGGATCGCAGCGGCCGGCTCGACGTCACCGAGCCACCCGATCTCGGTGCGCTGCTCGCCAAGGTCAACACGACCCCATTCGCGCACACCCACGCAGCCTGATCGAAATTCCAACAAAGGAGATAGACGATGTACGACCTCAACGACGCCCAGCCGCAAATGGGGCCCATGGGCGAGCTGATCCCCGATGGGACGTTCGCCAAGGTGAAGATGACCATCCGCTCCGGTGGAGTGAACGGCTCGACGCCGATGGATGCTGGCCTGCTCAAGGCCTCGCAATCGAGCGACGCCAAGATGCTCGACTGCGAATTCACCGTGGTGGCGGGCCCCTATGCCCGGCGCAAGTTCTGGCAGAATTTTACGGTCGCCGGCGGCAAGGTCGACGAGAAGGGGCAGTCCAAAGGCTGGAACATCTCCAAGAGCGCGTTCCGCGCCATGGTCGACAGCGCGCTCGGCCTCGATCCGAAATGCGATGCGCCGCGCCGCGGGGTTCGGCGACGGCTGGCTGCCGACCGGCCATGGCGAGAAGATCATCTGCCTCAAGAATGAGAACGATCGCGGCCTGATCAACGGCATGTTCGTTACCCTCGACGACATCGTCGACGAGGGCAGTCTCTTCTTCTCCGCGACGGTCACCGACGAGGAGGGCAACCCGATCGGTCGCCTAGGGAGCGACGGCAACCGCGAGCGGCTTCGAATCTACAAGGGGCACTTCGAGGATCATGTCGCTTTCGACCGGCATCGCCATGATCGCGATTGGAAGGACAAGCGCCTGCTGACCGAGGCGACCTTCGGCTGGGCGATCACCGGCCACAAATCTCAAGGCTCGCAATGGGAGAACGTCATCGTCTGGGATGACGGGCTTGGCCGCAGCGAGGCCGACCGGCGGCGCTGGCTTTACACCGTGATCACGCGAGCCGAGCGAGGGCTGGTGATTCTGTCATGATCGATCTCAACGAGGTCTGGAGGCCGCCCGTCCGCTACGACCTCGGCGAGATTCGCGAGCGGCTTTGTGCAACGGCAGCCGAATGGCTGCCGCCGCTGTTTCCGCATGCGCGCATGTCGGCCGATCGCAAGACCCTGCGCTGCGCCGACCTGTCCGGGCGTGCGCCGCGCAATGAGGGCTCGTGTGTCATCCACCTCCGGGGCCCACGCGCCGGCTGGGGTTACGACCATGCCACCGGCGAATGTGCCGGCCCGATCGACCTGATCCACCATGGCACCGGCCTCACGCCCCCGGCGCTGTTCGAGGAAGCCGCGCGCAATGCCCGACTGGATCGGCCGGCGCCAGTGCGACCACCGCCGGCCCCGCGCCGCGATCACGCCCACGAGGTGGCCCGTATTCTCGCTGGCTGCCAGCCGCTCGCCGGGACCCTCGGCGAGGTCTATCTGAAGAGCCGCGGCCTTTCCAATCCGGGCTCGCCCGACCTTCTGTTCAATACCGACCTGACCGACTACGAAGCAAAACGCGGCTGGCCCGGCCTAGTGGCGATGGTCCGCGACAGCAGGGGTGCGCCTACTGGCGGCATCCACCGCACGTTTCTGCTCGACGATGGATCGGGCAAAGCACCGGCTGGCAAGAAGATGCTTGATCCGGTCGCCGGCGGCTCGGTCCGGCTTGCGCCGTTCCCCGAGGACGGTCGTCTCGGCGTTGCCGAAGGGATCGAGACAGCCCTCTCGGCACAGGCGATCTTCAGGATTCCGACCTGGGCCGCTCTGTCCGCCGACGGCGTGCGCCGCTGGGAGTGGCCTGTCGAATTCGCCGAGCTCGATGCTATTAGCCGCGCCGAAGTATCACGGATCGGCAATTCCGAACCGGCTTCCATCATCGGTGCCGTTATCGATTTCGCGGCCGCCGCGGCAGTCCAGACATCGCAGCACACTGAGGAGACGCAGCAATGACCGGCGAGAGGATGCTCAAGCGCGCTGCCGAATTGGTAACTCATCGGCGCACGACCTACGGGGATCCGGTCAGCTCCATGGCGATCGTCGCAGCACGCTGGTCGCTTACGCTCGACCATCCCATCACCCCGGCCCAGGTCGCACTGTGCTTGATTGATCTCAAGGTCGCGCGCTTGGCACACGACCCGACACATCTCGATTCTGCTCTCGACGTCGCCGGCTACGCGGCCATGCTGCGGGAGGTCACGCGATGAGATGGTTTCCGAGGGGCTATGGCGGCGAGCGTCGCTCGCCTGAGCACCTCAAGCGAGATGGCTGGCACGACCAGAACGTCCTTGTCGTCAGCCCGGACGATCATCGGCTCACCTGGCCGGAGCGCGAGCTGATCCGTCAGATCGGCGAGAAGCTCTATGGCAAGCGGGACGCAAAGGAAGCATGTCATGCCTGACCTCAACTGGACCCCGTCGCTGATCGAGGAACGCTTCATCGAAGCAGCCGACGTGATGAAGCGTCTGCCCGACGTTCGCGTGCCGAGCTATTTCAATACCTGGCCAAAGGTGCTGCGCGAGTTCGCCGATCTTGTCGGGCAAGAGGCCGTGCCGATGCGCCGTCCGCGCCCTTCTCCTGACGCGATCAGCCGAATGGAGGAGACGCTCGGGTGGCTGCTGTGGCTTGAGCCGATCGATGCAAAGATCGTGTGGCTGCGCGCGACCGGTGAGCGGTGGAAGACGGTGTGCTGGACGGTTGGGCTGGCACGTCAAACGGCACACCAGCATTGGCTCTACGCGCTCTGCGTGATCTCGCTTCGGCTTAATGGACGGAGAATCCCGAGCAAGCGTTCGCGGCAGTTCGTAGTGGAGCGTGCGCGTGCGGCGGTTGCTTGAGAACAGAATAGAAAAGTGTCCGCCTGACACTTTTCTCACTTCCATAAACACGCGAATTCGATAGCTTCGACGGCATGATCGCGAGAGGCGCGCGCGAACGAAATCACGGGTCCTCCCTGGCGGAAATGGTATGCGGGGGGCAATGGCCCGAAATTTCGCCACTGACAGCCGCAAAATCTGAGTTACCAGTTACCACCCGACGTTGGCGCCTGGTTGGCCTAAGAACGCGCAACGGCGCGCCTTTTCGACTCTGCCGGCCTGGTAACCGCCACCGGTAACCTGCCCCAGCGGTTACCACCCGTCGCGGTACCGCCCCGACACGAACCACATGACCCCGCGACTGCCCGATGCGGTCGAGCACTGGCCGCTCGACCGGCTGATCCCGTACGCGCGCAATGCCCGCACGCACGACGACGGCCAGATCGCGCAGATTTCTGCCTCGATCGTCGAGTTCGGCTGGACCAATCCGATCCTGGTCGACGCCGAGGGCGGCATCGTCGCGGGTCACGGCCGGTTGCTGGCGGCGCGCAAGCTCGGGCTCGACACGGTTCCGGTCGTCGTTCTCGATCACCTGACACCGGCCCAGCGACGCGCTTACGTCATCGCCGACAACAAGCTCGCGCTCAACGCCGG
This sequence comes from uncultured Alphaproteobacteria bacterium, assembly GCA_963758225.1. GTDB lineage: Bacteria > Pseudomonadota > Alphaproteobacteria > Rhizobiales > Xanthobacteraceae > Z2-YC6860. The sequence goes on from CAVWUJ010000001.1 coordinate 47,196, forward strand.
CTGGAATGAGGAGCTGCTCGCGGCCGAACTGCATGCGCTAAACGGCGAGGGATTTGATCTCGGGCTCACCGGCTTCTCCGACGCCGAGCTCGACGCGCTCATGGCGCCGCTCGGTGATGATGCCGAGAGCCCCGACGGTGACGGCGAGGACGCAGCCGACGACATGCCGGCTCCGCCTCGCGAGCCGGTCTCTCGCTTGGGTGACCTCTGGCTGATCGGGAATCATCAACTCCTGTGCGGCGACAGCACTGATTCCGCTGCGATCACGCGCGTCATGGACGAAGAGCGCGCGGCGCTCGTCTTCACGTCGCCGCCCTACGGAAACCAGCGCGATTACACCACTGGTGGCGTCGGCGATTGGGACGCGCTGATGCGCGGCGTGTTCGCGGCGTTTCCGGTTGCGGACACGGCCCAAGTCCTGGTCAATCTCGGGCTGGTCCACCGCGACAACGAATGGCTGCCCTACTGGCAAGCCTGGCTCGACTGGATGCGCCAGCAGGGTTGGCGCCGGTTCGGCCTCTACGTCTGGGACCAAGGGCCGGGCTTGCCGGGTGACTGGAACGGTCGCTTGGCGCCGGCCTTCGAGCTCGTCTTCCACTTCAATCGGAAGGCGCGCAAGCCGAACAAGATCGTGCCGTGCAAGTGGGCCGGCCACGTCAACGACACGCACGGCGGCATCCGGCACAAGGATGGTCACGTCGGCGAATGGACCCACGCCGGCCAAGGCGTCCAGGAGACGCGGATCCCCGACAACGTCATCCGCATCACGCGCCACAAGGCGCGCGGCATCGAGACCGAGCATCCGGCGGTGTTCCCGGTCGCGCTGCCGGAATTCGTGATGCACGCCTATCGAGCAACTGCTCGATCGTTCGCGCCCGCACCTGATGGTGACCGATCCGCCCTATGGTGTTGAGTACGATCCCAACTGGCGAGTCGAGTCCGGCGTGCGGGCGCGGCAGGCGCAGCTTCGCTCGGCGCTCGACGACCCGTTGGTTCGGCAGAAGGTCGCAGACCTCAAGCAGGTCGAGACGGCGTACGATGCGGTCACGCGCGCGATCCGCACCTGGCTCGACCCGGCCGAGAAGGCCCGCCGCCTCGACGAACTCGAAATCCAGGCCCTGCAAGCCAAGACCCCGGCCCAGAAGGCGGCCATTGCCGAAGAGCGGCGGCGGCTTGAACTCGCCGGCCAAGCCATTCCGGTCGCCATTGCCGAAGCCGACATCACGCGGGCCGGCACCAAGGCGCGCGCCGAGGCGACGCAGGCGCACATCGACCAATCGCGCGTCGTCGAGGTCAATACGAGGGCGACGCTTGGCCTGGCCGATGCCTGGCTGAAAGGAGCCGTTGCCGCCCAGCAGGCCGAGGTCCGCCGCAAGGCCCTGACCGAGGCCGTGCAGAACGGCGTCGATGTCGAGACCCGGGCGCGTGAACTCCTGCGCGAGCAGATCGCCGAGCAGGCCGCGCAGTCGGCGAAGTCTGCGACGGACCTTACCGCCGAGGCCGCCGCGCAGCGCCGGCTCAACGATGCGGTGGCGGCCGGCACGATCTCGTCCGAGCAAGCGCAGCGCTTGATGCAGGTCGAGCAGGCGCTGCGGCCGCTGATTATCGCGCAGGCCCTGGCCGAAGGCGACGCCAAGACGACGCTCGCGCGCGTCATCGATGCTCTTCGCGGCGCGTATTGCCGTCATGCCGAGCTGATAGGCGGGCTTGAAGTGCTCAAGGATCACGCGCCAGGAGCTGTCTTCGCGCGCGCTTCCTCGGTGGCATTCATCAACGATGATGAGGTCGAAGAAGTCACTCGGATAATCACGGAAAAGCCCGGCGCGGCGCTCATCCTCTGCCAGCGCCTGATAAATCGCGAAGTACATCTCGCGGCTCTGGACGATTTCGCCGGACTCGATCTTATGGCGTGCATCGCCGAAGGGCGTGAAGGTCTTGTCCTTGGGGTCGTCGATGAGAATGTTGCGATCGGCGAGAAACAGGATGCGCGGTTTGCGATACTCGCCTTTGGCGTTCCACCGCGAAGACCAGAGTTTCCAACAAATCTGGAAGGCCACAATGGTCTTGCCGGTCCCTGTCGCCATTGTGAGGAGCAGGCGCTTCTTGCCCGACAGGATTGCTTCGACCGTCCGGTTGATGGCGATTTGCTGATAGTAACGAGGCGGCTTCCCACCGACAGTGTTGTACGGCGCGATGAGATGATCCGCGCGCTCGCGCGTGTCGATGCCGCTGCCCTTCTGATAACGCTCCCAGAGCGCGTCGGGCGCGGGAAAGCCCGCAACGTGCGTCTCGGTCCCTTTAAAGTAATCGATCTCGATGATGTCGGCGCCGTTGGTAGCGTAGGCGAACTTAAGCCCGAGGATTTCCGCGTAGTCACGCGCCTGCTGAACCGCGTCGGTCGCTGACTTGTAACTTGGCTTGGCCTCGACGACCGCGAGCGGGAAGTCGCGCGTGTAGCGCAGGAGGTAATCAACGCGCTTGGGCGGCTTGCGCACGAACCCCTTTCCAACCGGAATGACGCGTCCGTCCGTGATCGTACGCTGTTCGGCGATGGAATGGGGTTCGTCGTCCCAGCCAGCAGACTGGAGCTGGGGCACAACATATTTTCGGCAGGTATCGGCTTCAGTCACAATCAGCGCCCCCCAGACACTTCAAGGAAGAGGCGCAAAAGGTCTATATTTACATAATAATTACTTCTTCCCGCCCTATGTTTTTGAACAAAGCCTTTTTCTGCCAGCAAGTCGAGATACTTTGCCGCCGTCTGACGGGAAACATGTAGGTCCTGAACGACGTACTCGATGCGCGTATAGGGATGCCGGAACAGGTTGTTGAGTAGATCCTGAGAATAGAGATTGGGCAGCTCATTACGCAGGCGTCTTTTCACGCCCGCCATCTGGCTACGTATGCCCTCAACCAGCGCAAGCGTGGTCAGCGCCGTCTCGGCGACCGCCTCCAGCATGTAGAGGACCCAGGCTTCCCATTCCCCGTCCGTCCGCACAGCCTGAAGCAGGCGATAATAGTCGCCCTTGGTCCGCGTAATGTGGCGCGACAGATAGAGAATGGGGATCTCAAGAAGGCCAGTGCGGGTAAGATACAGGACGTTGAGAATGCGTCCGATACGGCCGTTGCCATCGGGGAATGGGTGGATGCTTTCGAACTGATGATGGATGAGCGCCATCTTGATGAGCGGGTCGAGATCGGAGCGTTCGTCGTCATTGATGAATCGCTCAAGTCCGGACATGCCAGCCTCGATCGCACGCGCATCTTGCGGCGGCACATAAACGGTCTCGCCGGTGGCGTCATTCTTCAGCGCCGTGCCAGGCGTCGAACGAAATCCATCGGTGCGCCGCTTCAGGAGACGGAACATCTCGATGATCGTACGATTGGTGATGAGGCCGTCTGACTGCCGAAGCTCGCGGTAGCCGAGCTTTAGCGCATCACGATAAAGCGCAACTTCTTTCGCGGCGGGAGAGTCTGGACCTTCGAGCTGAAGCTCTGTCTGGAACAGCTCGTCCTGCGTCGTGACAATGTTCTCGATTTCCGAGCTGGCCTTTGCCTCCTGAAGCGCGAGCGTGTCGATGAGTATGCCCTGGTTGGGAATCGTTGCCGCACGCCCTTTCAGCTCAGCCAAGGCGCGATTGGCTTTGGCAAGCGCCTTCAGTACGGGGACCGTTTCTAGGTCGGCCTGTGGCGGCAGCTCGGGGATGGGGTAGCTTGGCTTTAACATGAGGCCTTAGACGTGTTAAAAATTCTTCTATTATTTAACATGTCATGTGAGCCATGTATAGGAAATTCGCGCGGGCTTAACATGTCGGGCTTTTGGTGGCGTTTTCCCAATTTTGGCGGGTGGTCAGCCGTGGGGCGCGAAAGCCCCACCGTCGATGGGTGCTGGGAGAGCGAAATCTCCCGGCGCGTGGTTCAGCGGCAAGACGCATGACCATGGGGGTCTTGGGGGAGCATGGAGGCTCCCGCCGAGTGGCGCTGGACCGGCCATAACGGTCCTCCATGGTTCGGTGCAGGTGGAGCGGGAAGGCTCCAAGTCCTGCGAGTGATTGACCGACGATACGGTCTCTGATGCGAGACGGCTCGATGCCGGATGCGCGTCATGCCCGGGGGATGCAACGGGGGTGCGCAGCGGCCCCCTTGCCAAGATGGTGCGGTATGACCGCACACATCTTGCATACCGCGCGAAGCGCCCTTTCAGTAACCTGACCACCGGCACAATTTTCATAAGTTGAGACGTGCTGGTCCCCGGCTGTAAAACAGATCGGTTGGGGAAACGGAGGGGGGTGATGCGGTTATCAGACGCCGCATCTGACGCAGCGCTGTTCGCCCGCTTCACCGGCGATCGCCTGGGTGGGGCAGTCTTCGTCCCTCATGCGGATAGGGAGGAAGATCGAATCTTCCACGCCTCGCTCCAGAGCACGCGGGCGCTTGTCGGTTTCGCGCAGGGCGCGCGCAATCCGCAAGGGCAGGTGCTGCAGGTCATACCGGGCTTTCTCGACCGTATGGACCCGAACGCCATCGCTGATCGAAGCGAGGGCGTCCATTTCCTGGCTTTCAATCAGGCGCTGCTGGTGACGGTGGTCGAGTTCGCGCTCTTCGTATTCACGCAACGTGATTGCTTTCCCGGAATCGGGAACGCGAAGGGAGAAATCTCCCCGGGCTATGCAGGCGACCACGCGCCCGGCCTGCTCCTTCTGGAGCGGACGCTGCGCGGACAGGCGGTTGGGGCATCAACCGACGCCGTCCGCGTCCCGCGCGACGCGGATCGCCATGTGGCTGCGGTCTATCTCGCGCTGCTGATGGCGCGGTTCGTATGGTTCCACGAACTGGCGCATTGCGTGAATGGTCACGTCGTTCTCGTCCAGGACCACGGCATTGCCCCGCGCCTGCACGAAGTTGAACCGGCTTTGCCCGTTACCTTCGCTGCAAATCCGGAAGTCTCACGCCGGACCGGCCGCCTGCTGCGGCTTCTGGAGTTCGACGCCGACGAATCCGCCCTGCGCGCATGTCTGCGTATCCAGTTCGACGGCCAGGAGAACATCGGCGGCATCGCCGCGCTCAATCTCGATACCCGGATTGAGCTGACGCTCTTCGCTGCCCACGCCATGACGTGGCTGTTCGAAGAGTATCGCAACTTCAGCAGGGCTTTCCGCGGCGAAACCCATCCGGATCCCTTTCAGCGTCTCCTGAGCATCGGCCAGACCATCACGGCATTCGAACGCCAGCATCGTTCTCTGGCGTTGCGGGCTGCAAGCGATCGTGTCGGCCTGTCCTTCCGGGCGCTGAAGCAGACCATCCCCGCCATTCACCGCCTTGAAGCTGTGCCCGTCGCGAACGCGGGCCCATCCGCCAGCGAGAGAGATTTACTGGAATTGGAACTGGCTGCGCTGCGTTTCGAGCCTAGTCGGTGAACGTCGCGGCCACGCGATAGAGCCGCCAGCGTTGCGGCGCAGCCGCGAGCAAGGCGTCTGAGAGCCGCTTCAGTGTGGCCGGCGCGAGCGGCGCGGTCCGCTCCAGCCCCTCCAGCGCATCCCTGATTCCTTGGTCGTCGTGGTGCACGACGAAGACAAAGCGGTGCAGGCCCATATCCGTCAGCTCGTGCAGCGGCAGGACCGCGCCGGTCTCGGGATTCCTGGGCAGCAATTGCGGACCCGGCACTACAGCGGTCTGCGCGTCTTCGGCTGCAAGCGGCAGGACGTGCCACAAGCCCTTTGTCCATTGCAGCGCGGCGGCGGTTCCGGCCGCGGCGACGGTCAGACGAAAGCAGAAGTGTTCGCCCCGCTGGATGGGCTTGTCATGCATTGGCTCGCGCGCTGCAAGAGCAACGATGCTGAGCTTCTGTCGTGGCGCAGGCACGATAGCGAGCCCGTCCGGTGCCGCATGACGTTCAACGAACGAGTCCCACGCGGCCTTCGGCGAGTGCGCGCGTAATGCCGCGAGCCGGGCATCGACATCCGCCGCCAATTGCGGATGCTGCTGGACTAGCCAGGCATGAATGAGCGCGCAATGTTTGCGGGAATTCCGGCCGGCGCTGAAGCTGCGGACGTAAGGCGCTTCATGGGCAAGCGTGAGCCCCGCCGCCTCCTTGAACAGGGCGCGCCAGCTTAGCCGCGTGTTCGCGACAAGCTGGCGGCACGGCTCGTAGAGAGCCTGCCGCTCCGCGTTGGTGGCCGTATGCCAGTCAAAGCTCAAGGGCTTGAACCGCTCTGCTTGCAGGTTCTGCGATTATTTTACGAAACAGATGCAGCCGGAAATGCCTAATGAAAAGGCCACGCGCCACTGCAAAAGTTGCATTCGTTAGGACTATCGTCCTATACTCTCCAATCCAGTCGTTCGGAGAGACGGCGCAAGGAAAGGAGAAGCAGGGCCGTGGCCGAAGACGACAACAACAGGAACACCCCGGCAGGCGCCGACGCCTTCTATCGCCCGCTACGCTTCGATCCGGCGAAGTTCGAATCCTTCTTCGAGGATTATGACATCAGCGAAGAACAGAAACAGGCCCAGATGCAGGCGGTGTGGCTCGTCGCGTCCAGCTTCGCCGATTACGGCTGGGGCGTTCATCCGATTCAGCAGGTCGATGCCCAGGTGCAATTGAAGCTGGATGTGCCGAGTTTGCCAATGCTATCCTCTTCGCAATCTCGAAATCAAAACAACGAATGCAACGCTCACGCTGCGCCCACAGGCGCAAGCCGCGGCGAAGAGGAGGATTCATGAAACATGCACAATTGATCGAGGGCCCCCGCATCCTGAAGGCCGTCATCTACTGCCGCGTATCGAGCCCGAACCAGGTTGCGAAAGGCGACGGCCTGAACTCGCAGGAAACGCGTTGCCGCGTTTATGCGCAACAGCGTGGCCTCGAAGTGGAGGCCGTCTTCAAGGACAACGAGACTGGCGGCGTGGCAGATCGCCACGCCATGAACGAACTGGTCAGACATCTGCGCAAGCATCGCAAGGAAGGTCGCATCGTCATCATCGACGACATCACGCGCTTCGCGCGTGGCGTGGTCACGCACTGGCAATTGAGGGATCAGGTGAAAGAGGCAGGGGGCATTCTCGAAAGCCCCTCGCTCCAGTTCGGTGACGATCCGCATTCGAAGTTTCTGGAGAACGTGCTTGCAAGCGCCGCGCAGTTTGGTCGCGAGTTCGAACGCGCTTCAGACCAAGGAGCGCATGCGCGCCCGCGTCATGAACGGCTACTGGCCGTTCAAGGCCTGCATCGGCTACCGGCACGTTCACCGGCCGGGCGAGGGCAAGGTGCTGGTGCCGAATGAGCCACTGGCTTCCATCGTGAAGGAGGGCCTTGAAGGCTTCGCGACCGGCCGGTTCCGCACGCAGGCCGAAGTGGCGCGCTTCTTCACGTCGTTTCCTGAATTCCCGAAAGACCGCGGCGGCGCAGTTTCAATCACGAACGCGTGGCGCATTCTCACCAACAGCCTCTACACGGGACATGTGGTCAAGCCTGACTGGAATATCTCGCTGCAGCCGGGACGCCACCCGGCGCTGATTACGCTGGCGCAGTTCGAAGCGATTGAGCGCCGCCTGAAGGAAGAGTCTTATGTTCCGGCGCGTCCGGACATCTCCCACGATTTCCCCCTGCGGGGCGCGGTCGCCTGCGCCTGCTGCGCGCGTCCGCTGACCGCCTGCTGGTCCACCAGCAAGACGGGAAAGAAGCACGCCTATTACCAGTGCTTCACCAAAGGCTGCGCGCGCTCGCGCAAGTCGATCCGTAAGGAGCGCATTGAAGGGGATTTCGAACGGCTGCTCGAATCCCTGACGCCCAGCGCCAATCTGTTTCAGCTGACGCGGGCGATGCTGGAAGACGCCTGGAATCAGCGCGCGGCGCAGGCGAAAGCGCTGCGCGAGGCATGTACCCGTGACCTCGAAAAAGTCGATCGCAGCATCGCTGCTCTGCTCGACCGGCTGGTGCAGACGACATCGGATGTCGTCATCGCGACTTATGAGAAGCGCATTGCCGAACTGGAACGGCAAAAGCTGATTGCAAAGGAACGGCGGGACAATGTCGGCACAAGCCGGCATGCCTTCGGCGAAATGTTCGAACTCGCCTTCGGGTTTCTCGCAAACCCTTCAAATGTCTGGCGTTCGGACCAGTTCGCACACAAGCAGATGGTGCTGAGACTCGCGTTTGCCGGGCATCTGCCCTACTGCGCCGAAAAGGGGTTTTCGAACCCCAAACTGTCTTTGCCGTTCAACATCTTGGATGGGATCAAACAGGGAGTTAGGCAAATGGCGGAGGGAGTGGGATTCGAACCCACGATACGGTTTCCCGTATACACGCTTTCCAAGCGAGCGCCTTCAGCCACTCGGCCATCCCTCCGCGAACGCCTGGTCGCGGCGGGCGCACTATAGCCACGGCCCCCGGCGTGTAAACCCAAGAGCGTGTAAAGCTATGGGAAGGCGGGGTTTTGGTCAGTTGAGCTGGCGCACTGCGCCGCATTCGGCGAGGTCGTAGCCGCCCAGCTCGGCGGCGCGGTCGGCGAAGGCGCGGCTGCGCAGGAAGCCGAACAGGGCCTGCGGCTCGGGCCGGAAATAGTCGCGCTGCCGGATCGCGAGATCGAACCGCTCCCAGCTCAGCGTCACGAAATCGAGTCCTGTGGCCCGCGCGACCGAACGCGTCGCAATGCCGACGTCGGCGCGGCCCGACCGCACCGCCTGCGCCACGTCGGGGCCGGTGGGGCAGGGCGGTCTGGTCAGGGCGAGCGTTTCGGCCGTCAGGCCCGTCTTGGCCATCAGGGCGAGCAGCAGGAGCTGAGCGCCTGCGCCGTCCGGGCGCTGCGCGATCCGGGCGCCGGCTTTCGCGGCGGAGGCCAGATCGGAGATCTCCAGCGGGTTGCCGGGCGCGACCAGCAGCCCCTGCTCGCGCCGCGCGAAGGCGATCAGGACGGCGTCATTGAGTCCGGCGCCCTTCGCAACCGCATCCGGGTTGGCGCGCTCGTCCTCGCCGTCGAGCCGGTGCAGATGGATCGCAGCGGCGATCACCTCGCCGCGCGACAAACGGCGCAGGCCGGATTCGCTGCCTTCCGGCAGGGATGCGAGGCCGCAGCCGCTCTCGCGCAGCGCCCATTCCAGCAGCGGATCGTGGCTGCCGCCCACGATCGGCGGCGCCGGCTGGGGCATCGCGGCCGGCCCGAGGCCAGCTTTAACCCATTGATCGAGAGAAGCTTTCGGAAACAGCCAGCGGCCGGTCGCCTTGCTGCAGGGCACCGCGCCTTGCGCAACCAGCTCATAGAGCTTGCGCTCGGAAAGCCTCAGGTAAGAGGCCGCTTCGTCGGTGGTGAGAAGCTCTTTCATGAACTGAGATGCATAAGATTGCAGATATTCCGAAAATTGACCAATTTGGAGATGAAATGCAAGAAGGGTTAGTAAGAAAGAAGCCTCATGCCGGGAGATGTCTCCGCGATTCAACTGGTGCTGAGCGGCGATCCGACCCTGATGGGGATCGTCGGGCTGTCGCTCGCCGTCAGCTTTGCGGCGGTGATCTGCGCGGCCTGTGTCGGCCTGCCGCTGGGGGCGGCGCTGGCGCTGCTGCGCTTTCCGGGCCGTGACGCCTGTATCGTCGTTCTCAACGCCCTGATGGGCCTGCCGCCGGTTGTCGTCGGACTGGCCGTCTACCTGATGCTGTCGCGCTCCGGGCCGCTCGGCTCCTGGGGCATCCTGTTCACGCCGCGCGCGATGGTGATCGCGCAAGCCATCCTCGTGACGCCGATCATCGCGGCGCTGGCGCGCCAGACGATCGAAGACCTCTGGGTCGAGTACCGCGACGAACTCGCGGCGATGAATGTCGGCCCGCTCGGCCGGGTCGCGACGCTGCTCTGGGACGCGCGGTACAGCCTGACGACGACGATGCTGGCGGGCTTCGGCCGTGCCTCGGCCGAGGTCGGGGCTGTCATCATCGTCGGCGGCAACATCGACGGTCACACCCGCACCATGACGACGGCGATTGCGCTCGAAACCTCGAAGGGCGAACTGCCGCTGGCGATCGGGCTCGGCATGGTGCTGCTCGCCATCGTGATTGCGGTCAACGCGCTGGCCTGGGCCGCGCGCCGGCTCGGCGAACGGTATGCGGGGTGATGGCGATGCACGCGCCGCTCTCAGACCTGCCGATCGACGTGCAAGGCCTCGTCGTCTGCGTGCCGGGCGTGACCATCCTCAATGGCATTTCGCTGACGATCCGCGCCGGTGCGCCGACGGTGCTGATCGGTCCGAACGGCTCCGGCAAGACCACGCTGATCCGCGTGCTCATGGGCCTGACGGCGCCGAGCGATGGCCGCATCGCGTGGGGCGGACGCGAGCGCGCTCCGCCGGTCCGGCGCGCCATCGTGTTCCAGCGTCCCTCAATGCTCCGGCGCAGTGCGGCGGCCAACGTCGATTACGCGCTGGCGAGCGTCGGCGTGCCGCGCGCCGAGCGGGGAGGGCGGATCGCCGAGCTTCTGGCGCTGGTGGGGCTCTCCGGCGTCGGCGAACGGCCCGCCCGCCGCCTGTCGGGTGGCGAGCAGCAGCGGCTTGCGCTGGCGCGCGCGCTCGCCCGCGAGCCGGAGGTTCTGTTTCTCGACGAGCCGACGGCCTCGCTCGATCCGGCAGCCACCAAGGCGCTGGAGGACGTGGTGCGCGCCGTCGTCGCGCGCGGCATCAAGGTGGTGATGTCGACCCACGACCTCGGCGGCGCGAAGCGGCTCGCGGGCGATGTCGTGCTGATGCACCGCGGATGCATTCTGGAGACCGGCGATGCCGCCGGTTTCTTTTCGAATCCGACAACCGACCACGCCCGCCGTTTCCTGGCCGGCGAACTTCTCGTTTAACCCGGCAAACAAGCAAACAAATCCGATGCATCTGAACCGCAGGATTGCAACGCTCGCCCTCGCAGGGCTTCTTCTGGCGCCCGGTGCGGCGCTCGCACAGGAGAAGTTCATCGTGATGTCGTCCACCACCTCGACGCAGGACTCCGGCCTATTCGGTCACATTCTGCCGCTGTTCAAGGCGAAGACCGGAATCGAGGTGAAGGTTGTCTCGCAGGGCACCGGCCAGGCCCTCGACACCGGCCGGCGCGGCGATGCCGACGTGGTGTTCGTCCATGCCAAGGGTCAGGAAGAGAAATTCGTCGCCGATGGCCTCGGCGTGAAGCGCAATCCGGTGATGTACAACGACTTCGTCCTGATCGGTCCGAAGAACGATCCGGCCGGTGCGAAGGGCAAGGACATCGTTGCAGGCCTCAAGGCGATTCAGGCCAAGGGCCAGCCGTTCATCTCGCGCGGTGACCGCTCCGGGACGCACTCCGCGGAACTGGCGCTCTGGAAGGTGGCCGGCATCGACGTCGCCGGCCAGGACAAGGGCGGCTGGTACCGCTCGATCGGTCAGGGCATGGGCGCCGCGCTCAACACCGCATCGGCATCCAACGCTTATGTGCTCGCCGATCGCGGCACCTGGATCTCGTTCAAGAATCGCGGCAATCTCGCCATCGTGGTCGAAGGCGACAACCGGATGTTCAACCAGTACGGCATCATTCTGGTGAACCCGGAGAAGCACAAGCACGTCAAGAAGGACATGGGTCAGGCCTTCATCGACTGGATCGTCTCCGCCGAAGGACAGAAGTCGATCAACGACTACAAGATCAACGGCCAGCCGTTGTTCTTCGCCAACGCCACCGTGCCGGGGGCGTGATGCGTGCGCGGCTTCTGCGCTGGCGGGAGAGCAAGGCTTATGAGGCGACCGGCGGCGGCGCGGTTCAGGCCAAGCTGACCGGCCGCGACGCCGCCGGAGCGGTGGCCTTTCTTCCCGGATAAGTGATCGAACGCCCGGGACTTTCGGGTTCTGCGGCGGGTTCATCCCGGCAAGACGGCAGGTGTCGTTTTTGAACGGGAGGTTTCCATGAAGGGTTGGGCGTTGAGTGTCGCGCTGGCGTCTGCCATCGCTATTGTTGCCGCGCCGGCCGCCGAGGCTGCCGCCAGAAAAGGCAAAGCCGCGCAGAAGCCGCGTCCGCCGGTCGCCGTCAAGGATCCCGCGGCCGTCTACGACATCGACGGCAGCACGATCCTCGCGCGCGATCCCGACCCGTTCATCCGTCTGATGATCCAGCGCGATCCCAAGCCCTGGGAGCATTCGAGCTAAAGAGGCGCCGCCCGGTTGGAGGGACCGCACGCCGTCGTTATATTGGTGGCATGCGCAAAGCCTCTCGCAAGTCTGCGGCCGCCGCGCCGAAACCGGCGTCCGCCCGGTCCGTGCCGCGTCCGCGCTACAAGCCGCTGCCGCGAAAGGCCGGCTTTCTGATCCAGCCCGACCCGCACGATCCGCGGCTTACCGAGCGCGTCACCGGAATCGACCAGACCGGCCAGCCGATCGAGACCTCGGTCACGGTCGAGCGCGCGCTGACGATCTATCTCAACGCGCAGGAGATCGTGACCGCGATGACCATCGGGGATTACCCCGAGTATCTCGCGATCGGCTATCTCCTGAACCAGAACATGCTGCGGCCCGACGACACCGTAACCGCGGTCGATTACGACGAGGATCTCGCGGTCGTGGTGGTGCGCACGAAGCGGCGCACCAATTACGAGGCCAAGCTGAAGAAGAGGGTGCAGACCTCCGGCTGTGCGCAGGGCACCGTGTTCGGCGATCTGATGGAGGCGCTGGAGACGGTCAAGCTGCCGGAGGCCGAGCTGCGCACGTCCTGGCTTTACGCGCTGACGCAGGCGATCAACACCACGCCGTCGCTTTATCTCGAGGCCGGAGCGATCCACGGCTGCGTGCTGGCCGCGGGCGACCGGCCGCTGGTCTATATGGAGGACGTCGGACGCCACAACGCGGTCGACAAGATTGCCGGCTGGATGTTCCGGCATCGGGTGAGGCCCGACGACAAGATGTTCTACACCACCGGCCGACTGACATCGGAAATGGTGATCAAGACCGTGCGCATGGGCATCCCGATCCTGGTGTCGCGCTCCGGCTTCACCGCCTGGGGCGTGGAGCTGGCGCGCAAGGCGAACCTGACGCTGATCGGCCGGGCGCGCGGCAAGCGCTTCGTCGCGCTCGCCGGGCAGGAGCGCATCGTGTTCGACCAGGATCTGCGCTTCGTCGAGGAGGAAAGCGCGAAGCACCGGCGCAAGGCGGCCGTGCACGATGAGTGACGGACGAATGCCGCTCGGCCTCGTGCTGGCCGGGGGCCTCGCGCGCCGCATGGGTGGTGGCGATAAGTCGCTGACCGCAATCGGCGGACGCAGCATTCTCGATCGTGTGCTGGACCGGATCCGGCCGCAATGCGCCGGGCTGGTTCTCAACGCCAACGGCGATCCGGCGCGCTTTGCGGCCACCGGGCTTCCGGTGGTGGCGGATTCGGTGCCGGACTTCGCCGGGCCGCTCGCCGGCGTTCTCGCCGGGCTCGACTGGGCGGCGGCGCATGCGCCGGAGACCGACACGGTGGTCAGCGTGCCGGGCGACTGTCCGTTTCTCCCCCGCGATCTGGTGTCCCGGCTCGAGGCCGCCCGCCGGCAGGAGGGGACGCCGTTGGCCTGCGCGCGATCCGGCGAATGGCGCCATCCGGTGGTCGCGCTCTGGCCGGTGGCGCTCCGCGAGGATCTGCGCCGCGCGCTTACGGTGGAAGACCTCCGCAAGATCGAGGTCTGGACCGCGCGGCATGGGGTGGCCCTTGCGGACTGGCCGGTCGAGCCGGTTGACCCCTTCTTCAACGTCAACACACCGGACGATGCCGGGGCGGCCGAGCGACTTGCCGCAGCCCATCCGGGGGCATGACGGCTTGCCAAGCGACCGGCTCAGATCATAATGATTCCAAACCCGTAGCAGCGGGTGCTGGTGTCGGAGGGATTTCCATGCGCAGCTTTATCGCGGCGTGCGTCGCGCTTCTGGTGATTGCGATCGGCGCGGCCGTCATTCTCAATTCCTACAACAAGTCGGTCGAGACCGCATTCTCATCGCCGACCAGCGTCCGGATCTGAAGAGGCTGCCTCAGCCCATCAGGACGGCGTAGGAGAGAAACCCGACGGTTGAGCCGGCCTCGACCATCGTCAGGTCTTCCGACAGTTCGGCCAGACCGTCGGTGCGGGTCAACGACGTGATGACGCCTGCTCCGTCCTGCGGATGCTTGACCGCCTCGACAACGCCATCGTCGGCGGTCCTGAGCGCGACGCGGACGTACTCGCGGCGGCCGCTCTTCTTTTTGTATGGAAACGACAGACGCACCGGCAGCGCGACGAGCGTTTCTGGCTGCGCGCCGGCGAGCCGCAACAGCAGCGGCCGCACCACGCGGGCGAAGGTGACGAAGGCGGCGACCGGGTTTCCGGGCAGTCCCACGAACGCCGCGCCGTGCCCGGCCGCGCGTCCGGGCAGCACACCCATCGCCACCGGCCGGCCCGGCTTGATCGCGATCCGCCAGAACACGAGCTTGCCGATGCGTTCGACCGCATCGCGCACGTGGTCCGCCTCGCCGGTGGAGACCCCGCCGGACGTGAGCACCAGATCGTGGTCCTGCGCCGCCGCGGCCAGCGCCTGCGCCAGCGTCGCCGGCTGGTCCTTCAGGATTCCGAGGTCGGTGACCGAAGCACCGAGCCGCTCGAACAGCCCTGCGAGCAGGGTGCGGTTGGCGTCGTAGAGCGCGGCGGCGGGCCGCGCGCCGCCGGGCTCGACGATCTCGTTGCCGGTCGAGAACAGCGCGACCCGAACGCGCCGCCGCACCGTCAGGTGCGTAAGGCCCAATCCGGCGGCGAGCGCGACGTCCGGCACCGAAAGCCTGCGTCCGGCGGCGAGCGCGATGGCGCCGGTGCGGATGTCCTCGCCCGCGAGCCTGCGGTTGGCGCCGCGCCTGAGACCCGCCGGCATGACGACGAGGCCGTTCTCCTCGCGTGTGTCCTCCTGCATGAAAACGGTGTCGGCGCCGGGCGGCATCGGCGCGCCGGTGAAGATGCGGATCGCCTGGCCCGGCGCGATTGCAGACTTCGCCGTGGTTCCGGCGGTGAGCCGTCCGGCGACCGCGAGCCGGGTCTCGCCATCCTTCGCGAGATCGGCGTGGCGCACCGCGTAGCCATCGACTGCGGAGTTGTCGAAGGGCGGCAGGTCGATCGGGGAAGCGACGTCGCCCGCCAGCACGCGGCCCTGCGCCTGCGCCAGCAGGACGGACTCGGTCTCGCCCACGGGAACGATGCGCCCGGCGATCAGCCGCTCCATGTCGGCGAGCGGCATCAGCGGCCCGGAAAACGCAAAGCAGTCATCGGTGAGCTGCGCCATCAAGCCCCCCGCATGGCGGCGACGGCTGCCTCGAGCGGGATCGCACGCGCCGTGAGAAGGTCGGCGATCGCCTCGATGTCGTCGAGCGAAACGACCGGCAGGGCAACGCCCGGCAGCGGCGCGTCGGCCGCGACCGCGACGATGTGCGGATCGTCCGGATGTAACAGCGGCTTGCCGTTCGCGATGCGATGGACTTCGAGCTTGGGGAAGGCGTCGCGCTTGAAGCCCTCGACCAGCACGAGATCGACCGGGGCCAGGCGCGCCAGCAGATCCGGCAGATTCCATTCCGGTTCGTCGCGCAGCTCGTGCAGGATCGCGAAGCGGCGCGCCGAGGAGATCGCCACTTCGGTCGCGCCGGCGGCGCGGTGCACGAACGAATCCTTGCCCGGCTGGTCGAGATCGAAGCCGTGATGGGCGTGCTTGAGCGTCGACACGCGCAGCCCGCACGCGGCCAGCCGCGGCAGAACCCGGGTGATCAGCGTGGTCTTGCCGGATCCGCTCCAGCCTGCGAGCCCGATTATGCGCATGGCCCTGTATAGCAGGCTTGCTGACCTTTCAGCGACCCCGGCGGCGGGCGGTCGATGTCAAACCGGTGAGGCTCTTGCCGGGATCGCCGCGTGCGCGCCGCGCCAAGCTGAAAGCAAAGCGCCCGGCGTTTCCGCCGGGCGCTGTTTCCTCAATCGCTTCCTGTGGCTTATTCGGCCGGTGTGGCGTGCGGGCGGGCGCCGGCTTCCAGCTTGTTCTTTTCTTCTTCCAGCCAGAGGGCGTGGTGCTGCTTGGCCCAGTTCTCGTCGACAGTGCCGGTGCCCATCGCCTCGAAAGCGCCCTCCATCCCGATCGTGCCGATGTAGATGTGGGCGAGCATGGCGGCGACGTAGAGCAGGCTTACGATGCCGTGGATCGTCTGGGCGAGCTGCATGCCGGCGATGGTCGTTCCGTAGAACGGGAACATCAGCATGTAGCCGGTGACCGCGACCGCGGTGCCGCCGATGATGACGATCCAGTAGATCATCTTCTGGCCGGCGTTGAAGCGATAGGCCGGCGGATGCTCGTTTCCGACCATGCCTCCGCCGCGCTTGATCCACTCCACGTCGGTCCTGTTCGGAATGTTGCCGGTGATCCACATCAGGAAGATCAGCACCACGCCGAGGGTGAACGGGAAGCTCAGGTAGTTGTGGGCGTACTTGGCCCATTGCGAGAAGCCGGTGAAGGCCTCCGGCCCGATCAACGGCAGCAGAAGCGACTTGCCGAAGGTGATGTTGAGCCCGGAGATCGCGAGAATGATGAAGCAGGTGGCGGTCATCCAATGCACGAAACGCTCGAATGCGTTGAAACGCACGATCGTGCGGCCGGAGCGGCCGTTCTCGATCTTGACCATGCCGCGCCAGAGATAGAACCCGATCAGCAGAACCAGCATGCCGAGGATCGCGATGGCGCCGATCCACGGCAGGGTGACCTGGTGGAAGTGCTGCCACTCGCGACCCGCCGGCTGCTCCAGATTGTAGGAGGTCGCGTCCGGTATGGTGCCGCGGCCGCTGATGATGCGCATCTCGCGCAGGAGCTGCTCCTCCTGCACCGCCGCTGCCGTCGGATTGACGGACGTGGGCTGCTGCTGCGCCGTGGCGGGCGCCGCGAAGGCCACCGCGAGAACCAGCGCGATCGCGCCGAGAAGATACCGAGCCTGTGCGAACCTGCCGGCCGTGCTCCAGCGAGTCATGCCGCGCCTCCCTGAGTGTTCTGATCCCCGAGTGCAGAACCGGGCGCGCGGCGTCGGCCGTGCGCCCGGTAGATCGCCGTCACGAGGCGATGGTTTCCTTGTAGGCGGTGCGCCAGCCCCACGCGCCGGAGCCGTAGCCGCGCTTGGCGACCCGCTCCTTGTAGATCTGCGCGATGATCTCGCCGTCGCCGGCCAAGAGCGACTTGGTCGAGCACATCTCCGCGCAGAGCGGCAGCTTGCCCTCCGCGAGGCGGTTGGAGCCGTACTTTTCGTACTCCACCTTGGTGACGTCGGTCTCCGGTCCGCCGGCGCAATAGGTGCACTTGTCCATCTTGCCGCGCGAGCCGAAGTTGCCGACCCGCGGATATTGCGGGGCGCCGAACGGGCAGGCGTAGAAGCAGTAGCCGCAGCCGATGCACAGATCCTTGGAGTGCAGGACCACGGCGTCGGCGGTGGTGTAGAAGCAGTTCACCGGGCAGACCGACGCGCAGGGCGCGTCGGTGCAATGCATGCAGGCCATCGAGATCGATCGCTCGCCCGGCTTGCCGTCGTTGATCGTGACGACACGCCGGCGGTTGATGCCCCACGGCACCTCGTGCTCGTTCTTGCAGGCGGTGACGCAGGCGTTGCACTCAATGCAACGATCGGCGTCGCAGAGGAATTTCATTCTTGCCATGATCGTCGCTCCTTATGCCGCCGAGATCTGGCAAAGCGTGGCTTTGGGTTCCTGCATGCCGGTCACCGGGTCGTAGCCGTAGGTCGTCATGGTGTTGACGCTCTCGCCCAGCACGATCGGGTCGGTGCCGCTGCGGATACTTCGAGCGCTGATCGACGCCCTGGAACCAGCCGGCGAAGTGGAACGGCATCAACGCCACGCCGCGGCCGACGCGCTCGGTGACGAGCGCCTTCACGCGGCCGCGGGCGCCGTCCGGGCCGTGGACCCAGACCCATTGGCCGTCCCGGATGTTGCGCGCCGCGGCGTCAGCAGGATTGATCTCGACGAACAGGTCCTGCTGCAGCTCGGCGAGCCATTTGTTGGACCGGGTTTCCTCGCCGCCGCCCTCGTATTCCACGAGCCGGCCCGAGGTCAGGATGATCGGGAATTGCTTGCCGATCCCCTTCTCCACGTTCTGCTTCTGGATCGTGAAGCCCTGGTTCGGCAGCCGGAAGTCGCGGCGGTCAGGCAGCGTCGGATACTTCGCGACCAGATCCATCCGCGGCGTGTAGATCGGCTCGCGGTGCACCGGCACCGGGTCGGGCAGGCCAACGCAATGGCCCGCGCCTTGCCGTTGCCGTAGTGGATCACGCCGTGCTCCAGGCAGACGCGCTGGATGCCGCCGGACAGGTCGGTCGCCCACGACACCGCGTCGATGTTGTTGCCGCCGACCTTCTCGATCGACGCCAGCTCGGTCGCCGTCAGATCCTTGTCCCAGCCCAGCTTCTTGAGCACGGCCATGGTGAACTCCGGATAGCCGTCCTGGATCTCCGAGCCGACCGAGTAGGAGCCCTCGGCCAGCAGATTGTGCCGGACCTCCTTCTCGACCTCCTTGCCGTCCTCCATCACCTTTTCCTTGACCACGCGCTGGACGCCGAAGCGGGCGCGGAACGTGCCGCCGCCGTCCTTCACATGCAGGTGGGTGTTGTAGAGCATGTGCGTGCCGGGGTGCTTCATCTCCGGCGTGCCCCAGCACGGCCAGGGCAGGCCGTAGTAGTCGCCCTTGGCCGGGCCGTCCTTGGCGCGCAGCGAAACCAGGTCGAAGTCCTTCTGGTTCGCCATGTGCAGCTTGAGCCGCTCCGGCGACTGGCCGGAATAGCCGGTCGACCAGCCACCGCGGTTGATCTCGCGCAGGATGTCCTCGGCGACCGGCGGCGCCGTTGTCGACCTTGATGTTCTTGAACATCTGCTCCGCGAAGCCGAGCTTGCGGGCCAGCATGAACATGACATCGTAGTCGTTCTTCGATTCGAAGATCGGCTCGACGACCTGCTCGCCCCACTGGATCGAGCGGTTGGACGCGGTGCGCGAGCCCGAGCACTCGAACTGGGTGCAGATCGGCAGCAGGTAGGTGCCGTTCTTGCGCTCGGAGAGCGCGGCCAAGGTGGTCGGGTGCGGGTCGGCGACGACCAGCAGGTCGAGCGCCTCGATGCCCTTGGCCGCCTCCGGCATCCGGGTCACGGTGTTGCCGCCGTGGCCGAACACGATCATCGCCTTGATGTTGTCGCGCTGCGAAACCTGATCTTGCGGCAGCAGGGTGGCGTCGAACCAGCGGGTCGACGGGATGCCCGGCGTCTCCATCATCTTCTGGATCGGCGAAGCGCGTCTGCACCCAGTCGTAGTCGACCTCCCAGACCCGCGCCCAGTGCCGCCACGCACCCTCGGCCAGGCCGTAGTAGAGCGGCAGCGTGCCGACATCGAGGCCCAGGTCGGTGGCGCCCTGCACGTTGCAGTGGCCGCGGAAGATGTTGGCGCCGACGCCGGTCGCCGCCGACGTTGCCGGTGGCCAGCAGCGAGATGCAGAAGGCCCGGACATTGGCGGTGCCGACCGTGTGCTGGGTCGCGCCCATGCACCAGATCAGCGTGGCCGGCTTCTCCTTCGCGAACATCTCGGCGACGCGTTGCGAAGCTGCGCGCCCGGAACGCCGGTGACGCGCTCGACCTCTTCCGGCGTCCACTTGTCGACTTCCTTGCGCGCGTCGTCCATGCCGTAGACGCGCTGGCGGATGAACTCCTTGTCCTCCCAGCCGTTCTCGAAGATGTGCCAGAGCATGCCCCAGATCACCGGAATGTCGGTGCCGGGGCGGATGCGGACGTACTCGGTGGCGTGCGCCGCGGTGCGGGTGAAGCGCGGATCGATGACGATCACGTTGGCGCGCTGCATCTCCTTGCCGTCCAGCACGTGCTGCAGCGACACCGGATGCGCCTCGGCCGGGTTGCCGCCCATGATGATCATGGTCTTGGAGTTGCGGATGTCGTTGTAGCTGTTGGTCTGCGCGCCGTAGCCCCAGGTGTTGGCGACGCCCGCGACCGTGGTCGAGTGGCAGATGCGCGCCTGGTGGTCGACGTTGTTGGTGCCCCAGAAGGCCGCGAACTTGCGGAACAGGTAGGCGCCTTCGTTGGAGAACTTGGCGGAGCCCAGCCAGAAGACCCAGTCCGGTCCGGACTTCTGGCGGATCTCGATCATCTTGTCGCCGATCTCGTTGATCGCCTGAGTCCCAGGAGACGCGGGTCCACTCGCCGTTGACCAGCTTCATCGGGTACGAAGCCGGCGGTCGCCATGCACCAGCTCGCGCACCGAAGCGCCCTTGGCGCAATGCGATGCCGCGGTTGATCGGCGATATCCCAGCCCGGCTCCTGGCCGATCCACACGCCGTTCTGCACTTCGGCGATGACGGTGCAGCCGACCGAGCAATGGGTGCAGATGTTCTTGCGGATCGTGACCGCGGCGCCCTGGGCGGGCGGCGGGCCGGCTTCCGCCTTGCGGACGCCGGTCATCGGCAGCGCGCCGACGACCGCGAGGCCGCCGACCGCGAGGCCGGAGCGGCGCAGGAAGGCGCGGCGGTCGAGAGTGCCGCCGGCCTGGGAGGCGAGCGAGGCGGCGAGCGTGCCGCGGCGAGCCTGTCGGTCTTGTCGCTTGATCAGCATGGTTGCTCCCTCCTCAGCCCGGATACCGGTTTACGCGGTAGAAGGTCTTGACGTGATCCGTCTCCTTGTACCGGGCCTTGCGCTTTTCATCGTTGGTTTCGCTGTCGGCCTTCGCGACCGTCGCGAGCGGGGCGGCCGTCGCCGCAGCGCCGGCGCCAACGCCAAGGACGCGAAGGAAATCGCGACGACCCACAGTCGTCTTGTCTTCCGTTTTCATGGCCGTTCCCTCCTGATGATCATGCGAGCCGCAGCCGACGTCTGCCTTACGAGGGCAGGGCGAAGGCTTCGGTCTCGATGTCGATGAACAATCGTCCGAGCGCGCCGACATGGCGATAGAAGTTCGCCGCTTGGGCGCGTTCGATATCGGCGAACAGGCGGCCCATCCAGGGCGCCACATGCTTGTCGAACATATCCTCGTCCGCGCCGGCGGGCGCGCCGAAGCGGCGCGACGCCAGGCCGGACATGATCTCGCACAGGATCCCGGCATGATCCTCCGGCTCGACCTGTCCT
Organism: uncultured Alphaproteobacteria bacterium; assembly: GCA_963758225.1. Taxonomy (GTDB): domain Bacteria; phylum Pseudomonadota; class Alphaproteobacteria; order Rhizobiales; family Xanthobacteraceae; genus Z2-YC6860. The sequence goes on from CAVWUJ010000001.1 coordinate 68,319, forward strand.
TCGGTGCGTTCGATGCCGAGCGCCTGCAGGTCTTCGCGCAGCCGCGCCAGCGGACGCTCGTGCAGGAAGCCGGTGAGATAGTAGGAGCCGTAAGGCATCAGCTCGCCGCGCCCGAGGCCGATGAAGAGATCGAAATACTCGCGCTCGACGTCTTCGACGCGGGCGCTCCCCGCCGCCTCCGCCAGCGCGGCGTGTGCTATGCCGAGCGGCGTCGCGTCGCCGCGCAATTGCGAGAGCCTCTTGAGGAAGGCCGCGTCGGGCGCGCGCACGAGCAGGGCCGACAGCAGCGCGTATTCCTGTGCGCGGGCCGCATCGGTCTCGTCGATGTCGCCGCCGGCTGCCGCCATGTAAAGATCGGGACGAAGAATGGCGCGGTCGATTCCGGTTGCGGTCTCGACGCTCAGCACGCGCTCGGCCGGCACGCGGTCCCAGTTTGAAACCGACGGTTGCGAGATGCCGATGCGCCGAGCGAGCTCGCTCACGCCGCCGACGGCGTCGATCGCCTCCTGGAGTCCCTGATCCCTCATTTCAGCCGCCTGCCAAAAAAGTCGGCATCGACACGTTCTTTCGAACGCACTTAAGAACAGTTCGAAAGCGTATCCCCGTGCTCCGCAAAGGGTCAATAGCGTGCGGCTATATGCGACGAATTATTGAGGCAGGGCACGGCCATGTGGGCGTCGGAAAGGCGCCACGGGATTCTCGGCTGTGGGCCGCTCCGGAGGATGCGATTGCTGCATCGCAACATGGACGGTCTCGGGAGAGTTGCCTGAATTTTGGGCGGTGTCCTGGTGGGGTAATGGGGCCTCGTCTTTGTGTCGTTCGGTGCGTTCTTCGGCCGCCTCCGGACCCCGCGCAACGGTTGTGGACTCGTCGGATGCCGGAGGAATCTCAGGCTGTTGACCGGCCTCGTCGGGAGGGCGACCGAACCCCGGATCCGGAAAATCCGGTCGGCCGGCTTCTGCAATGCGGGATGCGATCCGGGTCAGTTCCTCGGACGCCTCGATCGGGCCGAAGCCCGGGATGCCAACGCCGGTGGCGAAGTCCCATTGGTTCTCCGCGACCTCGATAAAATCGCGAATCGCCGGGTCGCTGGTCCAGACGCGGCGCAGTGCCGCACGGGTGAGTTCGGCCGGCACGCCGGATTTCAGGAAGGCTGTGATGTCGCTTCTGGCGTCGATCGATTCGACCGGTGGCAGGCTCGCCAGATCGACCTCAGGTTCTGCGATCCGGGTTTCTTCGTCCGCGTCACGGGCGCCCGCGGGAGACGGCGCCGCTTTCGCTGCCGTGCTGTCGACGTCCGCGCCGTCCTGGCGCAGCGCAACGTCGCCGCGATCGGCCGCTTTCGGCTCGGGGCTCTCGTGATCGCTTTCGCGCTTGCGCCGCGACCAGCGCGTCAGGAAGCCCTCCTCATCGGTCATCGGCCCGCTGCCCTTGCGGTTCGCGCTCATGCGTCGTCCTCGCGTTTCGGCCCGCGGCGCGCCAGCGCCTCCGGGTCGGCGCGGTCGCGCTTGCGCTTGTAGAACGGCCGCTCGACGTGATGCTCTGCAACGAACGCCTCCAGCGCGTCGCGGATCGCGTCGGGCATCGGCACGGTTTCGACCAGATCGTCGCCCGCCGTCGTGAAGCCTTCGCCCTCGTCGGGATCGGCGGTGACGCGCACCAGATCGTAGGGCGGCTCAGAGCCTGTCGGCCGCAGCACGACCCACAGCGAAGGATGTTCGGCCGCCAGATTGTCCCGATAATTCGACGTTTCCGTGGTGTGGAAGGTCACGTCGGCGGAGCCTGCAAAAAAGGTCGCAGCCTCAGCGTCTTCCGCCAGCAGCGTCCATGGTGCGGCCGCCGGCTCGCCGACCATCGCGGTCAGCGGCCGCCAGATGAAGTCGATCCAGGGACTCGTCGCCGTCCGGCGCTCCACCACGATTCCGACCGGGATGCTGACCAGCGCGCTCATCCGGCGGTCTCCCGTTGACGGAGCGGCAGGCCGGTGACGAGATTCTGCGGCTTCATGCGCAGCACCTTGTTGGCGCCCATCGCCAGGATGAGATAGACCGGCTCGCCCTGCACGCGCGCATCGACCGGCGCATCGTCGGGGAACGTCAGGCGGTAGAGCCCGACCAGACTGTTGCGCCGGGCGTCGTCGAGTTCGTCGCCGGTCCAGAGCGCGTCGCCGATCCGGGTGCCGTCGGCGTCGAGCCCGACATACCAGGTCAGTGTCACGTCCTGCACGGCGGTCAGCGGCTCGATTGCGACCGCGATTCCGAGCAGGTGATCGATCCAGCGCGTGATCGCCTCGCCCAGCGACTGAAGGCCCCGCCGGCCGGCGGTGAGGTCGATCGCCATGTGAAACTGGTCGCTGTGCTCGAAATAGAAGTCGGCGTTGTCGTCGTTGATCACGTCGATGTCCGCCTCGGCGGGCAGGCCGAGCATCGAGACCAGCGGCGACACCGGGCGGTCGCTGCGGCCCGCGACGGTTTCCTCGTCGGCGGCGATCAGCGAGCCCTCGTGCAACGTCATGCGCTGCGGGCGGAAAAACAGCTCGGCGGCGCGCAGCACGAACGGATCGTCGCAGCCGTCGAGCGCGTTGCGCAGGATCACATGCACGAGCTGGTTCAGGAAAATGTGCGGGATCTTGTCGCCGCGGCGCATCAGGTCGAGGTAGGCGGCCTCCAGCGTGCGATGCGCGATCAGCTTGTCGCGGAACGCCAGCATCACCTGCCAGTTCTCGCGCGCGTCGGGGTCGGCGAGGGCGGACAGCTCGGCGGCGGACACTGTGCGTCGGGGCTCGGCCAGCAGCGCGCCGTGCAGGGCGCGTTCGGCGGGACAGGCGTCCGGCGGCGGCGCAAGCTCGGGCCGCGCGAGATAGACCTTGAGGAAGTCGTCGGTCAGCAGCAGGCCGCCGCCCTCGTCGCGGTCGAGCAGATGGTGGCCGCAGGATAGCCAGAAGTCCCTCATGCGCCGTTCTCCCGACCGAGCGTTGCGAGATCGACGCGCTCCTGCGGCTCCTCCTCGCCTTCGACCTCGAGGAACGCGAAGGCGCGCAGCGGCTTCGGTCCGTCCTTCGGTCGCAGGGTCCGGAAGATCTCGCGGGTCTCGCCGTTCTCGTGGGTCCGGTGCATGGCGATCAGCGTGTCGGCGGGCTGGGAGCACAGCGACTCGGCGAAGGCGATCTCCTCCTCGGCGGCGGGGCGCGCGGTTGCGAGGTCGGGCGCGCCGAAATGCTCCACCAGGCGCTGCGCCAGCGCATCCACGGCGGCGCGGCGGTCGGTCTCCGTCGCCTCGACGATCTGCACCAGCGTGGAGAAGCCGAGCGAATCGACGCCGACGAAGCCGGCGCGGAACGCCGCGCGGGCCTTGCCCTGCAGCGTTTCGGGGTCCTCGGACATGAACATGAATCCCCCGGTCACGGCCCATTCGCCCGGCTCCGCCGCCCTCTCGAACACGAACGTATCGGAGGGGTCGAGGCGGATGGTGCGAAGGAGCTTCATCGCGGCTCTCCGGTCTCGGGATTGAGCCACGCCGGTGCGGCGCTCAGCGCCTGCAGCAGTGCATGGCGCTGCACGTCGGTCTTGCCCATGCGGCGCACCAGAAGATCGCCGTTGTCGGCGATCTCGCGCCGGATTCCGGATTCCGGCGCAAGCCGCGCGAGGTAGTCGCGCGCGACCGGCGCAAAGCCCTTCTCCTGCCAGATGTCGACGACCGTCATGAGGTGACGCGCGAAGCTCTCCGCAAGCCGCCCCAATTCGAGACCGTCAAATCCCTCTTCGTCCAGTGCCGCCGACAACGGACGCAGGCCGGGCTCGTGTTCGCCCATCGCGACCGTGCGGATGGTCGCGCCGAACACCAGCCACGCCGGCGGCTCGTCCTCGGGCCCGGCGGCCCAGGCCAGCCGGGCCCCGCCGACCAGTCCGTTGTCGATGTGGATGGTGGCCGGCCACTGGATCGCGATCGGCTTTTCCGGAGGCGCGTGCGTGGCCAGCGCGTCGGCCAGCGCGTTCATGCCGGCATAGAATGCGCGCCGTGCGGTGCGAAGCGGCTCGTCCGGCTCCAGCACCATCGCGAACTCCGCGAGGTCGAAACGCCCGACGAAAACCAGCGTACCAGCCCCAAGTTCGATGGCATGGGATCGGGCATGCGCGAAGGCGTCGCCCATTTCGCGCAGCATGACCGCGCGGAGGCCCGGCGGCAGATCGAGTTTCGGGCCAAACGGCGTGTTCAGGCGGGTTTCTGTCGTCATGCGATCCCGGATTCGCACTTTCGATTTGGGATAACTATAACGTAGCCAATGCTACGGCCAGTGGCGACGTCCGAGGGGAGGATGGTTGCCGTGCCGCAAGCCGGGGAAACGATGGCGGATCAGCGCACCGTTCTGGTGTGTTCCTGCGAAGACACCATGCCGCTCGACACGGGCGCGATCGGCCGCGGTTGCCGCGGCGCGGCGGTCGAGACCGCACGTCATCTGTGCCGCGCCGAGACCGACCGTTTCCGGACTCTGTCGCAGTCCGGTGCGCCGCTGACCGTGGCCTGCACCCAGGAGGCGCCGCTGTTCTCGGAACTGGCGCCCGACGCCGATCTGACCTTCGTCAATATTCGCGAAAGCGCCGGCTGGTCCGCAGACGCAAAGCGTGCAGGGCCGAAAATGGCGGCGCTGCTGGCGGCTGCCGCCGAACCGCTGCCGCCGGTGCCATTCGTCAGCCTGAACAGCGAGGGCGTCGCACTGATCTATGGTCGCGACGAGCGCGCGATCGAGGCCGCCCGACTGGTCGCGGACCATCTCGACGTCACCGTTCTGCTGTCGCGGCCAAAGGACGTCTCGCCGCCACGCGTCACTGACTTCCCGGTGGTGAAGGGGACGATTCGCTCGGCGAAAGGCCATCTTGGTGCGTTTGAGCTCACGGTCGACGATTTCGCGCAGCCGCTGCCCTCGTCGCGCGGCGCGCTCGAGTTCGGATCGACGCGCGATGGCGCGATCTCGCGCTGCGATGTGGTGATCGATCTGTCCGGCGCGCCGGCGTTGTTTCCGGCATCCGACCTGCGCGACGGCTATCTGAGGGCCGATCCCGGCGATCCGGCCGCGGTGTTGCGCGCGATGCTCAAGGCGCGCGATCTCACGGGAACCTTCGACAAGCCCCGTTATGTCTCGTTCACCGAAGAGCTGTGCGCGCATTCGCGCTCGCGCATTGTCGGCTGCCGGCGCTGCCTCGATCTCTGCCCGACCGGGGCGATTGCGCCGGCCGGCGATCATGTCGCGATTGACGCGGCGATCTGTGCCGGCTGCGGCCAATGCGCCGCGGCCTGTCCGACCGGTGCGGCGGCCTATGCCTTGCCGCCCGCCGACGCCGTGATCCGAAAGCTGCGGGCTATGCTCTCGGCCTATCGCGACGCAGGTGGCAGCGATCCCGTGATCCTGTTGCATGACGAGGCGCATGGCGGGCCGATGATCGACATGCTGGCGCGTCACGGTGACGGCCTGCCCGCCAACGCCATTCCGCTTGCGGTCAACGAGGTCACGCAGATCGGGCTTGAAACGGTCGCTGCAGCCTTTGCCTATGGCGCGAGCGCTCTGCGCATTCTGCTGCGCGCGCGTCCGCTGCATGACGTGACCGGTCTGCGGGGCACGCTCGCTCTGGCGGAGCCGATCCTCATGGGACTGGGCTTCGGGCCCGGTCGTGCCGTCACCATCGAAACCGACGATCCCGACGCGCTGGGAGCGGCGCTGCGCGCCATTGAACCGCGACCGCCTGCGCCCCGGCCCGCCGCCTTCGTGCCGGCGGGTGGAAAGCGCGACGTGCTTCGTCTCGCGCTTCGCGAACTGCACCGGGCCGCGCCCGAGCCCGTGGACATCGTGGCGCTGCCGGCCGGGGCGCCCTTCGGCGCCGTCGAGGTCGATGTCGAGGGCTGTACGCTTTGCCTGTCCTGCGTGTCGGCTTGCCCGACCGGCGCGCTTAAGGACGATCCCGAGCGGCCGACGCTGCGGTTCGCGGAGGACGCCTGCGTGCAGTGCGGCCTGTGCAAGGCGACCTGTCCGGAGAAGGTGATTTCGCTTCGGCCGCAGATCGACTTCCGTGCGGCGACGTCCGTTGCGCGCACGATCAAGCAGGAGGAGCCGTTCCACTGCATCGAATGCGGCAAGGCGTTCGGCGTGAAGAGCACCATCGAGCGGGTGACCGCCAAGCTCGAGAGCAAGCACTGGATGTTCAAGGGCTCGGCAAGCCGGCTGCAGATCCTTAAGATGTGCGAGGATTGCCGGGTCGGCGCGGTCACGCGAGAGGATTTCGACCCGTATGGCGCGCCGCGGCCCAATCCGCGGACCACGGAAGATTATCTGCGCGAGCGCGACGACACGGAGCGCAAGGGCGAAAGCTGAATGAACGACATGACGGCGGTGCCTTCGCCCGCAAAGAGCGAACAGTCTCCCCACGACAGGCTTGCCGAAACCTATCGCACCGGCTTCGCGCTGGTGACGAACCATGCGATTCCGGCGCTGCTCGATGGTGTGAAGGCCGGCCCCGGCGTGCGTCTGCTCGATGTGGCCTGCGGCCCTGGCGACCTTGCCGGCGCGGCGGCGGCCCGCGGCGCAAAGGCAACGGGTGTCGATTTGGCGCCCGGCATGGTCTCGGTGGCGGCACGGGAGTTTCCTGTTGCGGATTTTCGCGCCGCCGGCGCTGATGCGCTGCCGTTCGACGATGCGTCGTTCGATGCGCTGGTGTGCAGCTTCGGTGTCGGCCAGTTTTCCGACGCCGAGGCGTTCGCCGCCGAATGCGCGCGCGTGCTGAAGCCTGGCGGTCATGCTGCGCTGACCTGGTGGCAGGGCTACGATCGAAACCGCATCAACGGCCTGTTCTATCAGGTACTGGTCGAACTGGGCGTGACCGAGCCGCCACCGGACAGGTACGGCAACGCCGAGCGGCTCGCAGGGCTGCTCAAGACGGCGGGGTGCGACAGGATCGAGATCCGGGATTTCTCGTTCGAGCACCGTCTTCCTGACGCGGAATCGTACTGGCAACTCGCGATGGGATCGTTCGGCCGGATCGCAAAGCTCTACGATGCGCAGGACGAGGCGATGAAGGCGCGAATCCGAACAGACGTCGAGGCGGCGCTCGCAAAGCACGCCAACGCGAGCGGGCTTTCGATCCCGATCGCCTACCGGATCGCGACGGGCACGCGCCGCGCATCCGCCTGAGCGTGTTTCAGCGCGTCGCTTTTTTCAGAAATTCCATCAGGGCGGCACGATCTTCGGCCGAGCCGATCTTCTGCTCCGGCATCTTGGTGCCGGGCGTGTAGTGCATCGGCCCCACCTCGAACAGTTTCGACACGGTTTCCGGGGTCCAGACGATGTCCATGCCCTTGAGCGCATCGGAAAAATTGTAGCCGGGCAACGACGCGATCCTGCGGCCGAAAATACCGTGCAAGGTCGGCCCGGCGCGATTGCCCTCGTCGGGCTTGAGCGTGTGGCACGCGATGCAGGCGCGATAAATCTCCGCGCCGCGGTCGCCGGCGTAGGGCGCGAGCGGATCCTCGTTTTCCGCCATCGCGACCGCGCCGATATGATCGCCTGTCACGGCGTTCCAGCGTCGCACCATGCGGTCGGCGCCGCCGGTCATCAGCGTCGTGCCGTCGGGCAGGAACGCGGCCGACCAGACCGGAAGGCCGGGGCCGACCAGCGTGCGCTCGACCGCGCGCGTCCTTCGGTCGACGATTGCGACCGATCCGCGAATGCCGGCGGCGGCGATGCGCGAGCCGTCCGGTGATACCGAAAGCGAGATGACCGGCGTTTCCAGGGCGGCCAGCTCGCCACGCAATGCGCCGTCCGGTGCGAGAAAGAACAGGCGACCGTCGCCGCCGCCTGCGACGATCTCGCCGTCGCGGGCGACCGCCACCGTGTTGAGTGGCGAGGCAAGCGTCACGGCGATGGTCGCGCCACCGTCGAGCGGCCAGATGCGGACCTCGGGATCGTGGCTGACGCTCACCACCGCCTTGCCGTCCGGGAGGAACGCCACGCCGTTGACGTTCTGCTGGTGGCCTTCAAGCACGCGAGGCGCGCCGCCCGACACGGGCCAAAGCCGCACCGTGCGATCCCAGGACGCCGAGGCGAGGGATCGGCCATCGGGCGAGGCTGCGAGCGAAACGATCGGTGCAGTGTGGCCTTCCAGGATGGTTTGCGGCGTCGCGGCGCCCGGTTGCCAGATCGCGATCTTGCCGTCCTCTCCGCCGGTGGCGATCCGCCCGTCGGGCAGATGGGTGACGGCATTCACCGCGCTCTCATGAAAGCGGAGCACCTGCTCGGCGGCGTTCCGTTGCAGATTCCAGCGAATCGCCGACGTGTCGAAGCTGCCGGAAACCGCGCTCAGTCCGTCCGGCGCGATCGCGAGCGTGCGAACGGGTCCGCCGTGTCCGCGGAGCTGGGCCTGCGCGACATCCATTCCGATGCCGGACAGCACGACCAGGACGAGAAAGCGGAGCATCATCCTTTCCTTCTCGGCGAGAATTCAGGCATCGGCAGGGCGCATGCCGAGCGCCCGAATCCGTTCGCGCACGACCTCGTCCCGCAGCGCTGCGAGAAAGGCCCGGACGGCGGGACGTTCGCGTCGCGCCTCCACCAGAATGAAATCGTAGTCCTCCGCCGACAGCGGCAGAAAGCCCAGCCCGTAGAGAGCCGCCACCGGCTCGATCGCCACGCCCCAGTCGGCGCGGCCCTGCGCCACGGCGGCGGCTACGGCGTTGTGCGATTTCGGCTGGTTGGCGTAGCCGGGCGGCCTTGCGCCCACGAGCAGCCGGTCGATCAGCACGCGGGTGCCCGCGCCCGCATTGCGGTTGACCATCAGGCAGCGCGGATCGGCGAGCGCGGCCGCAACCGCTTCGGCTTCGCTCTTGCCCTCGAACCGCGCGTCGCCGATCCGGAACACCACGCCCTGCATGCGACGCCAGCCCTTGACCAGAGACAGCCCCGGCGCGAGCAGATGTCTGTTGTATTCGCCGCTGGCCGGATCGACGAGATGCACCGGCGCGAGATCGCATTCGCCGCGCAGCGCGGCGGCGACGCCACCCTGGCTGCCGACCGCGATGATGCGCGCCTCGAAGCCTTTCGCCGACAGCGCGCTGGCCACCGCATCGAGCGCCACGTCGTGGCTTCCGGTCACGATCAGATCGGGCGCCTCGGTGGCATGGCCGATCAGCGTGACGCGGGCTTGCGTGCCGGCGTCGATCTGGGTTGCGAGCGCGTCGATCTCGATGAAGCCGTCGGCGGTCGAAAAGCTGGTGACTGCGCCGGATCCTTTCGCGGTCGGAAAGGCCACGGGACCGTCCGTGCCGTCGACCAGCGACACCAGCAGAAACTCCTTGCGTCCCATTTCGGACGGCACGCGCACCGGCACATGGGCGTCGACAGTTTCGGCGGCCTGCTGCGGCAGCCCGGCGAGCGCGCGGATCGCCGGCGCGACGAAGGCGTGAAACGTGAAAATGGCGGAGGTCGGAAAGCCCGGCAGCACGATTACCGGCTTGCCGTCGGCGACGGCGAGACACAGCGGCTTGCCGGGCTTGAGCGCGACGCCGTGCACGACCACGCCGGGCCGACCGAGCGTCGTGACGATGCGGTGCGAGAGATCGCCGGCTCCTTTCGATGTGCCGCCGGACAGGATCACCATGTCGCAATTGACGAGCGCGCGGTGCGCGGCTTCTCCGAGCGCGGCTTCGTCGTCCGGGAAGGCTCCGAACGCAATCGGCTCGCCGCCGGCTTCGACGACGGCAGCGGTCACGATCGGGCCGTTGGAATCGTAAACTCCCGCGGGACTGAGCGGCGCGCCGACCGGCACCAGTTCGTCGCCGGTCGAAAGCACTGCGACGCGGGGCCGGCGCACCACCGGAACGTCGGCAATGCCGCAGGCCGCGAGCATGCCGATCTCGCGGGCGGAAATCCTGCGGCCGCGGCGCAGCACGGTTTCGCCGCGCGCGATATCGGAGCCGGCGTAGGACACGAATTGCCCCGGCGCGGACGCGCGGCGCAATTCGATTGCAGGCCCCCGGTCGATCAATTCAGTGCTCTCGATCATCACCACGGCGTCGGCGCCGCGCGGCAGCATGCCTCCGGTGGCGATGGCGGTGGCGGTTCCGGCCGCCACCTCAAGGGCCGGCGCATGGCCGCAGGCGATCACCTCGGCATTGAGGGCAAGCCGTTTGGGCGCGCTGTCGGCGGCGCCCGCGGTGTCGGCGGCGCGCAGCGCAAAGCCGTCGACGTTGGCGCGGTCGAACGGCGGCACGTCGATGTTCGAAACCACATCGCGCGCGAGAACGCGACCGAGGGCCTGCTCGAGCAAAACGGTTTCGGCGGGAAGGGGCGAGAGATCGAGAGCTTGTTCGAAGCGGCGCCTGGCCTCTTCGGCGGAAACGACCTCCAGAAACTGTTCCTGACGTGCGGCCTTGCGAACCTCGTCCAGCAGAGATGCGGCGGGCTTGCGGTCCTGGCTCGCGATGTCGGAGGTGCGCGATCCCGCACCCGTCGTCGTGATCATGGCCAGGGTCTTACCATAACCTTCGTTCCGGCCGCATAACCTTCGCTGTCGGCGGGGACGAGAATCCAGCCGTCCGCGCGCGCGAGAGCCTTCGGCGGAATATAGCCCTGGGCTATGGGCTCGACGGTCGAAGCGCGACGGCGCACGGGAACGATTTCCGTCAAACCGAGCGGCGACGACACCTTGCGGGACAGTTCGAGCGGGAAGGGCTGATCTTCGATCAGCCGAAAGGCCATCCGCGCCAGCAGGCGACGTCCGATTGTGAGCCATCCCGCGAGCACAGCGTCCAGCCGACCGGGCAGCAGCAGCACCGGCCGCGATTCGGTAAAGCCGAACGCGCTGGTCTCGCCGGGTTGAATGGCGATGCCGTGGAATGCGACGCGGCCGTGCCGGGCCAGCGTGCGAACGCTGGTGTCGCGTTTTCCGATGCCGGTTCCGCCAACCGCGATGATCGCGTCGAATCCGCCGCCGGTGAACGCCGACGCCAGCGGCTCGGCCGCGACCTTTGCATCGCCGCCATCGGCCTCTACCGCGCTCGCGAGCCAGGCAGCGGCGGCCTGCACCGATGCGCCGGGCGCAGCGCAGACGATTTTGAGCTGCGGCACACGGATCTCGACCTGTTCGATTTCCAGCGATGAAAGCAGCGCAATGTCGATCCGCCGCAGCCGCGCGCCCGCGAGCCGCAGCACGCCGGCGGGCGCATCGCCGCCGGCCGGCAGAACTCCATCGCCCGCTGCCAGAGGCGCGGAGATCGTCGTCATGCCTCCGAGTGACTGAATGGTTTCCGGCGGTGCGACCGCATCGGCCGCCTCAGGGATCGCATCTCCGGTCTCGACCGCAGGCGGCGGGGGCGACAGCGGAACGGGCGCATAGTCGCTGGCGTCGAGGGTAAGCTCCGCCTGCACGGCATAACCGTCGCGGAGAGCGAGCGCGGTCGCAGGCCTGGCAGCGTCGAGCGCAACGTCGGACGCGAGCGTGCGGCCGATCGCATCCTGCAGCTTTGCAGTGCGAACGGCGACCGGATCGACAGTCAGGGCAAAGCTCTCCAGCACCTCGGGCAGCGGCGTCAGCTTTACGATGCGTTGCGGTTCGTCCGTCTCGTTCATGCGGCCAGCTTGACGCGGGCGCTTCCGGGTTGTCCAGTCGCCGCGACCTGACGAACGGATGCACGATGGCGGAATCGACCGTGAGCCTGCGCGGGCTGAAGTGCCCGCTGCCTGCGCTCAAGACGCGCAAGCTCTTGTCCCGGATGGCTTCGGGCGACGTGCTGACGATCGAATGCACCGATCCGCTTGCCGGAATCGATATTCCGAACCTGTTGCGCGAGACCGGCGACCGCCTCGACGCCAGCGGCAAGAAGGGCCGGGTTCTGACATTCCGGATCGTGAAGAGCTGAAAGGACCGAAGGCCGGAGCCTCCTCTCTCCGCGTGCAGAGAGAGGAGAATCGCCGGCTACCAGCCCATCAGTTTCTTCGTGGCCTGTTCGTTATCCTTGAGGAACTTGCGATAGGCGTCGCCCTTGATCACCCGCGGCTCGAGGCTCAGCGCCTCGGCCTTGGCCTGGTGGTCTTTCGCCGTCACCGTCTTCTCGAGGAAGCCGATCAGGGCGACTTCGACGTCCTTGGGCAGACCGGCCGGCCCCGCGATGCCGCGCGACACGGCCCACACCTGGTCGAAGCCTTGTTCCCGGAAGGTCGGCGCCTGCGGCATGAACTTGGAGCGTTCGGGCGACATCACGCCGAGCATGCGCACCTGGCCCTGCTTCACGTCCTCGGCGATCTCGCTGATGTTGGCGGCGAGAACGTCGATGTGCCCGCCGAGCACTTGGGTCTTGCCTTCGGCGGTGCTCTTGAAGTGCGGCATGGTGAACTTGGCGCCGGTGGCGGCTTCGACCGCCAGCATCGCGATGTGATCGTCGCTGCCGTAGCCGCCGCCGTTCAGCGTGACCGCGCCGGGCCGCTTCTTGCCGTCCTCGATCACGTCCTTGATCGTCTGGTACTTGCTGTCCTTGCGGACCGCCCAGGTGTTGTAGTCGATGACGTGATTGATGAGCGGCGTGAAACTTTCGAGGCTTTCCTTGCGGCCGCCGCCGGCCTTCTTGTCGAGATAGCCGGCGTACATGCTGGGCGCATTGACGTAGCCCATCGTGTAGCCATCGGGCTTGGACTGGGCGAGAGAACCCCAGCCGATCCAGCCGCCGCCGCCGGCGCGGTTCTCGACCGTCACCGCCTGACCCATGACCTGTTCGAGGTCGCGTGCGAGCAGCCGCGCGGTGATGTCGCTGCCGCCGCCGGGTCCGTAAGGCACGATGATGAGCACGCCGCGCGCCGGAAACTTCTGTGCGAACGCCGGCCGTCCGGCCAGCGTCGCACCGAAGGCCGCCGCGCCTGCGCCGTAGAGGAATTCACGTCTGCCGATCGTCGAAGACATTGTCGCTCCCCTTCAGTCCTGGCCCGCAGGGTGCGAACGAGTGCCCACCCTCGGCGGGACGTGGTGTCAGTCGGCACTCATTTCTTGGCTCCCAGTCCGGCGGCCTGCACGACCGGCGCCCAGCGCGCGGTCTCTGCATCCACGAATTTCCGGAATGTCGGCACGTCCATCGGATCGTCGATCAGTCCGTTCTGCCTGAGGCGGGCTTGCGATTGCGGGGTCGCCATGCCGCGCACCAGCTCGTGGTTGAGCTTATGCACGATGTCGTCGGGCAGTCCGGCAGGCCCCGAGAGCGAGTACCAGGTGGTGGAGACCACATCGTAGCCGAGCTCCCTGAGCGTCGGCACGTCCGGGAAGTCGGCGACGCGCTCGCGCGCCGAAAGCGCGATCGGCGTCAGCGCCCCGCCGCGCATGTAGGCTGCGGTCGACGGCAGCGTTTGCGAGGCGAAATCGATGTGCCCTCCGATCAGGTCGGTGAGTCCCTGCGAGCCGCCCTTGTAGGGCACATGGTCGATCCGGATGCCGGCCTGCTTCGCAAAGACCTCGGCGACAAGATGGCCGGAGCTTCCAAGGCCCGACGACGAATAGGCCAGGGGCTTGGGGTTTGCCTTGGCCCGTGCGACGAAGTCCTTGAGCGTCTTGACCTCGCTCTTGCCGTTGACCGACAAGACGATCGGCGTGCCGGCGATGTAGCCGATGTTGGTCAGGCTTTTGACTGGATCGTAGCCGAGCTTCGGATTGGAGGCCGGCAGCAGCACCAGCAGAGTCGAGGTCGTGACCACGAGGTTGTAGCCGTCGGGCGGTGCGTCGACGACCGAGCGCACCGCGATCGTGCCGCTCGCGCCGGCGCGGGTCTCGACGAAAAACTGCTGATTGAAGGCGGCCGACATGTGATCGGCGACCAGCCGTGCGACGATGTCGGCGGCGCCGCCCGCCGCGAAGGCACTGACGATCCGCACCGGCCGGTTCGGCCAGTCCTGTGCGGAGGCGCCCGACAGCGACGACAGCGATAAGGCGAAAACGGTCAGCGCGCAGAACAAAGCGCGCGCGCGGCGACAGCCGGCTGGCCTCATGCTTCCTCCCGATCGGTTGCGGCTCTTTTGGCCGTCAGTCCGTTCGGGAGAATAGCATGGCGTTCTGAATGTGCGGTCTTATTTCTTCTTGGCTTCGAGACCTGCGGCCTTGACGACCGGTCCCCAGATCCTGGTTTCGGAATCCACGAACTTCGCGAGTTGTTCGGGCGTCATCGGCTGCGCGATCAGCCCGTCCTGCTTGAATCGCTCGACGATCTTCGGATCCTTGAGTGCGCGCGCCACTTCGTCGTTGAGCTTCTTGACGATTGTGGCCGGCAGCTTCGGCGGGCCGGAGAGGGTGAACCAGATCGAGGCTTCGAGGTCGACGCCCTGCTCCTTGAAGGTCGGCAGGTCCGGCCAGTCCGGCAGCCGTTGCGCGGTCGAGACAGCGACACCCTTCAATGTGCCCGACCGAAGATAAGATGCGGTCGAGGAGACGGTCTGCGACGACCAGACGATGTGGCTGCCGACCAGGTCGGCGAGCGCCTGCGATGCGCCCTTGTATGGAACATGCTCGGCCTGAATGCCGGTGAGGTTGATCAGGTTCACCGCGACGAGGTGCCCCATGCTGCCCAGTCCGGACGAGGAATAGGGCAGACGCTCCTTTTTGCCGGTCTCGATGAAGTCCTGCAGCGACTTGAACCCGCGTTTGACGTTGGTGGAAAGCACCACTGGCGAGCCGCCCACGAAGGCGATGTTGGTGAGATCGGTCTGCGGATTGTAAGTGACGTCCGACCGCGTCATCGGATGCAGGACGAGGTGCGAGACGTTGGTGACCGCGAGGTTGTAGCCGTCCGGCGGCGATTCCATCACCTGGCGCACGCCGATCTGGCCGCCGGCGCCGGCGCGAACCTCGACGAAAAACTGCTGCTTGAAGGCCGTGGACAGATGCTCGGCGACGATGCGGGCGAGAATATCCGCGGTGCCGCCGGCTGCGAAAGTGGAAATCACGCGCACCGGCCGGTTGGGCCAGTCGTCGGATGCAACGGCCGGACCGGCCGTCAGAACGCTGGCTGCGGCGAGCGCAAGACAGAGCCGTTTCAATTCAACCTCCCATCTTCAAATTCATTGTCGTTGTGAAAAGTCTAAGCAATCGATCCCACGGCGCAACACAAGCAACACGGGAACACCGCTGCGGCAACCCGTAGACAACGCAGCGGATATGCGAGAAGGTCAGGCTTCATTGCATGTCTCCGCTGCCGAAAGCATGTCTTTTCCTATGTCGTCGCAGGCACTTAAGCGCTTTACCGTGCTCGATCTGACACGGGTTCGGTCCGGCCCCACTTGCGTGCGACAATTGGCCGATTGGGGTGCCAACGTCATCAAGGTGGAGATGCCGCCGAGCGGCGCGGGCGACGAACCCGGCGGTCCGCGCGACGGCCCCGACTTCCAGAACCTGCACCGCAACAAGCGCTCCATCACCCTCAACATGAAGGAGCCGAAGGGGCGCGAGGCGTTCCTGCGGCTGGTCCAGAAGGCCGACGTCGTGGTCGAGAATTTCCGCCCGGACGTGAAGGGCCGGCTCGGAATCGACTACGAATCGCTGAAGGCGGTGAACAGGCGGATCGTCTATGCGTCGATTTCCGGATTCGGCCAGGACGGGCCGTATCGCGACCGGCCGGGCTTCGACCAGATCGCGCAGGGCATGGGCGGCCTGATGTCGATCACCGGCCTGCCCGGTCAGGGGCCGGTGCGCGTCGGCATTCCGGTCGCCGATCTCACGGCCGGACTGTTCGCGGCGCTCGGCGTCATGGTGGCGCTGCTGGAGCGCGAGGAGTCCGGCGAAGGCCAGTGGGTGACCACCTCGCTGCTGCAGTCGCAGATCTTCATGCTCGACTTCCAGGCGGCGCGCTGGACCATCGGCAAGGACGTGCCGAAGCAGGCCGGCAACGACCACCCGACCTCGATCCCGACCGGCGTGTTCAAGACCGCAGACGGCCACATCAATATCGCCACCACCGGCAATGCGATCTGGGAGCGGTGCTGCCGGGCGCTCGAGGCCGACGATCTCCTGAGCAACCCGGACTACAAAACCGCAAAGCTCCGCTCGCAGAATCGCAAGGCGCTGAATGCCGCGATCAACTCCTTTACCGAGAAGAAACCGAGCGCGGAGTGGATCGAGATTTTCAACAAGGCCGGCGTGCCGTGCGGTCCGATCTATGCGATCGACCAGGTGTTCGCCGACCCCCAGGTCAGGCATCTGGGCATCGAGCAGAGCGTGCCGAAGAAGGACGGCTCGCCGCTCAACGTGATCGGCCAGCCGGTGACGCTGTCGCGCACGCCGAGCGCGATCGCGCGCCGTCCGCCGGAGCAGGGCGAGCACACCGAAGAGGTGCTCGCCGAATTCGGCTTCAGCGCCGCAGAGATCGCGGCGCTGCGCGAGGCCAAGGTCGTATGAGCGAGGACCGTTCGGCCGGGCGCGCGACGGGCGCAAGCCGGCCGGTCCGAACGTCCGATCAAGCCCGTCTATGTGTTTCGAAGTCGGCCGATCGAGGCCGGGTCGCGACGACACCCGAACAAGGACCAGTGTGATGAGCCAGACCGACAAGATGCTTTCGCGCAAGGAAGGGCGCGTGGGCTACGTGATCTTCAACAACCCGGAGCGCCACAACGCGGTCTCGCTCGACATGTGGCAGGCCGCCGGCGCGATGCTCGAGGACTTCGCCAACGATCCCAACATCACCGTCGTGGTCGTGACCGGCGCCGGCGGAAAGGCGTTCGTGTCGGGCGCGGACATTTCAAAGTTCGACAAGGAGCGTTCGAGCGAAGAGGCGGTTGCCCATTACAACGCCGTGGTCGAACGCAGTTACGCCGCCTTCCACGAGTTCCCGAAGCCCACCATCGCGATGATCCGCGGTTATTGCATCGGCGGCGGCATGGGGCTGGCGACCTGCTGCGACGTCCGGATCGCGACGGAGGGGTCCAAGTTCGCGGTTCCCGCCGCGAAGCTCGGGCTGGGCTACGCTTATCCCGGGCTGAAGCGCCTGGTCGACATTGTCGGTCCCTCGTTCGCGATGGAGATTTTCTACACGGCGCGGCAATTCACCGCAGCCGAGGCCAAGGATATGGGTCTTCTCAACCGGATCTTGCCGGACGCCGAGGGCGAACTCGAAAAATACGTCAAGGACTATGCCGACATGATCGCCGGCAACGCGCCGCTGACGATCCGGGCGGCCAAGGTGACGGTCGCGGAGATCATGAAAGAGGATTCCAGACGAGATCTGGCGCGGCCGGCGGCGCTGGTCGACGCTTGTTTCAAGAGCAAGGACTACATCGAAGGCCGCAAGGCGTTCATGGAAAAGCGCAAACCGGTGTTCACCGGATCCTGAGCCGCCGTTCCGGCCGCGCCGCCGGCGAAGGAACCGGGCGGCGCGGCAAACAAAGGCCGGCCAAACTCTGGTTCAGGAAACCGGATCAAGAAGCCGGCCGAAAACTTGGCCATTGTCCGAGGGACGCATCCGTCGGACACTGGTGTTTACGAACGAGCGCGAAAACGCGCCTTTCGAAGCGATTAAGGGGGGATCGTGGCGTCGGTCGAACTGCGCAATCTGACTAAGAAATACGGACCGCTTGCGGTGGTTGACGACGTGTCGCTGACCATCGAGCACGGCAGTCTGGTCTGTCTGCTCGGCCCGTCCGGCTGCGGCAAGACCACGACGTTGCGGCTGATCGCCGGCTTCGTCGAGCCGACCGAGGGCGAAATTCGCGTGGGCGACCGCACCGTCTCCACGCCGCAGCGCTCTCTGCCGCCCGAACGCCGCAACATGTCGATGATCTTCCAGAGCTACGCGCTTTGGCCGCATATGACAGTTGCGGAGAACATCACCTACGGATTGCGTCTTCGCAAAATCGACAACGAAACCATCCGTAAGAAGCTCGCCGCGCTCCTTGCAACCGCGCGACTGGAGCCGCTGGCGGCGCGCTATCCCGGCGAGCTGTCAGGCGGCCAGCAGCAGCGTGTCGCGCTGGCGCGCGCGCTGATCGTGGAGCCGGAGACGCTGTTGCTCGACGAGCCGCTGTCCAACCTCGACGCCAACCTGCGCGAGGAGATGCGCTTCGAGATCCGCCGTCTTCATGACGAGTATCGCTACACCACGGTCTATGTCACGCACGACCAGTCCGAGGCGATGACGACCTCGGACGTGATCTGCGTGATGAACGCCGGCAAGATCGAGCAGGCCGGGTCGCCCGAGGACATTTACGACAAGCCGCAGTCGGAGTTCGTCGCGCGCTTCATCGGCATGAGCAACGTCATCAAGGGCCGGACGCTCGACGCCGACCGTGTCGACTTTTCCGGCGTGCCGCTGCGTGTGACCGGCGACGCGCTGAAGACCGGTGGCGACACCGCGGTGTCGATCCGGCAGCACAACATCCGGCTTCTGGCCGACGAGCCGCCGTCCAAGGACAACGTGGTGCCGGCGACGGTGGTGCGGCAGGTCTTTCTGGGATCGAGTCGCGACTACATGGTCGAGGTCGCCGACGGCACGCAGCTTCGCGTGGTGACCGGCGCGGCCGACAGCGTGTCGCCGGGCTCGGCGGTGTGGCTGCATCTGCCGCCGGACCGATGCCAGGCATTGCGCCGCTGAGAAGAGGATCGGCGGAAGCGGAAAACAGCTGGCACAGACCGGCGACCGCGCAACGGAGGAAACGGGAGAGGGCAAGCGCGATGGCGCATGCGTTCTCAGGCGATTGCAACGACCGAACGGCCGCGGACCGTCCGCAGCCGCAAAGGCGGCGTGAGCCGTGCGCTGTTTAACACAAAAACTGAAAACACCATCCAGTCGAAGCGAGGGAATCCCATGAAGACCATCGACATCACGCGGCGCGGAATTCTCAAGGGTGGCACCGCGCTCGCGGCCGGCGCCGCCGTCGGCAGCGTCTTTGCCGAGCCGCTGCGGGCGCAGGCCCCGGCGGCGGCTTCGGTCACGCCGCAACTGATCGAGGCGGCCCGCAAGGAGGGCCGCGCAACCTGGTACACGTCGGTGGACCTGCCGCTTGCTGAGCGGATCGCGCGCACCTTCGAGAAGCGCTATCCCGGCGTCGCCGTCCGCGTCGAACGCTCGGGCGCCGAGCGCGTTTTCACGCGCATCCGGCAGGAGTACGGCAGCAACATCCGCAACGTCGATCTCGTCAACTCGTCGGACGCCGCTCACCTCATCGTGTGGAAGCGCGAGGGCCTGCTGGAGGCTTACGTTCCCGAGGACGTGGCCAAGCATTTGTCTGCCGAACACCGCGACCCGGACGGCACCTTCGCGACCTTCCGCATCACGCTGTCGCCGCTGGCCTATAATCCCAAGCTGGTTCCAGCCGGCGAAGTGCCGAAGTCCTTCAAGGAGCTGCTCGATCCGAAGTGGGCGGGCAAGATGGTGAAGGCGCACCCGTCCTACAGCGGCACGATCCTCACCTCGACCTTCCAGGTCTCGCGCGATCTCGGCTGGGACTATTTCGAAAAGCTCGCCGGCCAGAAGATCATGCAGGTGCAGTCCGCCACCGAGCCGCCGCGCAAGGTCGCGACCGGCGAGCGTGCGATCATGGTCGACGGCGTCGAATATCTGGTGTTCCAGCTCAAGGAGAAGGGCTCGCCGATCGATCTGATCTATCCCTCCGAGGGGACTCCGCTGATCGTCGGCCCGAACGCGATCTTCAAGGCGGCGCCCAATCCGAACGCCGCGAAGCTGCTGCAAAGCTGGATGTTCACGCCCGAATGCCAGCAACTCGTCGTCGACTTCGGCGGCATGCGATCCGCCCACGCCCAGGTCAAGGAAAAGGAGGGCCGCACGCCACTGTCCAAGATCAAGCTGATGAAGGACGACGCGGTCGCTGTCGAGAAGGAAAGCGACGCGATCAAGAAGCGCTACACCCAGTACTTCAAGGTTTGAGGAGGCTTCCATGAAAAAGGGACAGTTCTCGCGTCGCGATGTTCTCAAGGGCACCACCGCGGTTGCGGCTGGTGCGACGTTCGGCACATTGTTCGCGGAGCCGCTGCGCGCCCAGGCGCCGGCCGCGTCCGCGATCACGCCGGCGCTGATCGAGGCCGCCAAGAAGGAGGGCCGCGTCGCCTTCTACACCGCGATGGACCTCGCCTTCGCGCAGCGGCTCGGCAAGGCGTTCGAGGGCAAGTACGGCATCGCCGTGCGCGTCGAGCGTTCGGGCGCGGAGCGCATCTTCACCCGCATCGGCCAGGAATACACCGCCAACATCCACGCGGTGGACGTGGTCAACACCGCCGATCAGGCCCATTGCATCGTCTGGATGCGCAACGGCTGGCTCGCGCCCTACCTGCCCGAAGACGTCGCGCAGCATTTCGACAAGGCGTATTACGAGCCGAACGGCCTTCACGTCACCACGCGCATCCTGGTGTCGCCGCTCGCCTACAACACCAACCTCGTGAAGAAAGACGAGGCGCCGAAGAGCTTCAAGGATCTGCTCGATCCGAAATGGGCCGGCAAGATGGTCAAGGCGCATCCGGCCTACAGCGGCACGATCATGAACGCGACGTTCCAGATCGCCCGCGACCTCGGCTGGGACTATCTCGAAAAGCTCTCCCGCCAGAAGGTCATGCAGGTTCAATCCGCCACCGACACACCGAAGAAGATCTCGCTCGGCGAGCGCGCGGTCATGATCGACGGCGCCGGCTATCTGGTGATCCGCTACAAGGAAGAAGGTCAGCCGGTCGATATCATCTATCCGGAGGAGGGCACCCCGCTTGCCACCGGACCGAGCGCGATCTTCAAGGCCGCGCCGAATCCGAACGCCGCCCGTCTGTTCCAGAACTGGATGCATTCACGCGAGGCGCAGCAGTTCCTGGTCGACTGGGCCCGCCAGTATTCGCCGCACAGCCAGACGGTCGAAAAGCCCGGCGTGCGTCCGCTCAAGGACATCAAGCTGATGAAGGAAGACCCGGTCGCGCTCGAGAAGAGCGCAGACGCGGTCAAGAAGCGGTACGCGCAGATCTTCAAGGTCTGAGCGAGAGCCGCCGTCTTCGGTCCGCCACGGGCCTCGGAGCGATCCGAAGCCCGTGGCGGCCGCTTCTCCCGATCGCTTCCTCCCGATTGCAATTCGGCCGCTCCGACAGCGCGCCGTGCGAACCAGGAAAGACCGCCTCGTGACCATCGCACTGCCCGCCCAGGCCGAGGACCGGCGCGTTTTCAAGTTCGACCTGTCCGTCCCGGTGATGGTGCTTTTCGCGGCGTTCCTGTGCGTTCTGGTGATCCTGCCGATCGCGTGGCTGGTGTTCTACAGCATCACCATCGTGGATCCGGACACCAAGGCCCGCGCCTTCACGCTGGCGAACTTCCACACGCTGTTCACCGATCCGGATTTCGTCGATCCGCTGATCACCACGATCACGGTCGCGGTCTGTTCGAGCGCGCTGTGCTGCGTGATCGCGGCGCCGATGGGCTGGCTCGTCGCGCGCACCGACATGCCGTTCACCGGCGTGATCCGCGCGCTGGTGACGGCCTCGTTCGTGACGCCGCCGTTCCTCGGGGCCATCGCCTGGGAAATTCTCGCCGCGCCGAACAGCGGCCTGCTCAACCAGTTCTACCGCTACGTCAGCGGCGCTGAGATGGGCGAGTACCTGTTCAACATCTATTCGATGCCCGGGCTGATCTTCGTGATTTCCTGCTACACCTTTCCCTATGTGTTCGTGCTGATCGCCAACGCGCTCGACCGCATTCCCGGCGATCTCGAAGATGCCTCCGCCATGCTCGGTGCCAGCACCTGGACGACCGCCCGCAAGGTGACGATTCCGCTGGCGCTGCCGGCCCTGCTCGCCGGCGTGCTGATCGCCTTCCTGCAGGCGATGATCCTGTTCGGCTCGCCGGCGATCCTCGCGCTGCCGGCGGGTTTCCACACCATGACAACCAAGATCTGGAGCCTGTTTCAGTATCCGCCCAAGCCGGAGCTGGCGGCCGCCGCGTCTCTGCCGCTGCTGGTCGTAACCGTTATGCTGCTGCGAACCCAGCAGATGATCCTCGGCCGCAAGGGCTATTCGACCATCGGCGGCAAGGGCGCGGACCCGCGCCTGATCAAGCTCGGCTGGATGGTCGTTCCGGCGATGGCCTTCGTGTTCGTCGTCCTGTGCATGCCGGTGTTCCTGCCCTATCTCGCGCTGTTCAACTCGGCGTTCTCGCAGATCGCCACCACACTGCTCACGCCGTCGACGTTTACGCTGCACAACGTCTATTTCACCTTCTTCGAACTGTCTTCGACGCAGCTCGCGCTCAAGAACACCTTCATTCTCGGTGCGGCGTCGGCGACCTTCGGCACGCTGCTGGCCCTGATCATCAGCTACGCGACCGCGCGACAGGCGGTCACCGGCCATCGCTTTCTCGGATTTCTCGCGACCGCGCCGATCGCGATTCCCGGCATCGTGCTCGGCGTCGGCCTGTTCCTGAGCTACACCCGGCCGCCGCTGGTGCTCTACGGCACGCTGTGGGTGCTGCTCATTGCCTACATCACGATCGAACTGCCGGCGGCCTACCAGCAGCTTCAGTCGGCCTTCCGCTCGGTGCATACGGAGCTGGAGGATGCGAGCCGCATTCTCGGCGCCACGCGGCTGCGCGCGCTGCGCGACGTGACCGCACCTCTGCTGCGCACCAACGTGCTTGCGACCTGGTGCTTCATCTTCGTCTCGACGATCCGCGAGCTCTCGGCAGCGATCATGCTGTTCACGTCGGAAACCAAGGTGGTTTCGGTGCTGATCTTCGACCTGAAGGAAAGCGGCGATCTCGGCGCGATCTCGGTGCTCGGCCTGTCGATGCTGATCCTGACCTTCGCGGTCGTGATCCTCGTCAATCGCATTCCCGGGTTCGGCGGAACGCGATTGCGAAACACCTGACGGTCTGCGAACCGGATCGAGTCGTGAAACCGGCCCTCCCGCCGTATCGGTCGTGGAACGTGTTGCGGACGCGGTCGATTCCCTCGATGCCGCCCTTCGCGAGGCTGCGCGAGGGGACCGTGGTCGGGCGCGCCGTTGACGCGCGGCGACATCGAAGCCAAGTTCCTCCTGAACGCGCGCCATGGCGGACTTTACGACCGCCGCGCACAAGGGCCACTGGCAAATATTGGATGTTGGTGGAGCTTGGGTTTGACATTCGTTTCGCGAGCCCGCGACCGGGTGGGTCGCGGCTGTCAAATCCGCTCCACAAGGCGGGCGGAGTGAACTGGTGACATCGGCCCGCGCAAGCACGCTGCACTACGCCTGGATCGTCGCGGCCGTCACCTTCCTGGTGCTGCTGGTCGGGGCGGGCATCCGCGCGATCCCCGGCCTGCTGGTCGTGCCGCTGGAGAACGACCTGCAATGGTCGCGCGCCACGATCTCGTTCGCGGTCGGCGTCAACATCTGCGTCTACGGCCTGATGGCGCCGTTCGTCGCCGCCACCATGGAACGCTTTGGCGTTCGCCGGCTCATGCTGCTCGCGCTGGCCTGCATCGGGCTTGGCGTGGTCTTGATGCCTCTGATGACCGCGCCATGGCAGTTCGTCCTGCTGTGGGGCCTGCTGGTCGGCAGCGGTATCGGCTTTGTCGCCAACGTGCTGGCCGCGATCATCGCCTCGCGCTGGTTCGTCGCGCGCCGCGGCCTCGTGCTCGGCGTTCTCACATCCGCAGCCGCCGCCGGGCAGTTCCTGTTCCTGCCGCCGCTGGCCTATGTCACGGCGACCTGGGGCTGGCGGCCGATGGCGCTGATCGTCGCCGTGGTGGCGCTGGTGCTGGCGCCGATTGTCGCTTTGCTGATGCGGGACCGGCCCGAGGAAAAAGGCCTGACCGCCTATGGCGAGACCGCGCTCGCCGCCGCGCCGCGCGCGCCCGCCGGCAATCCGGTCAGCACGTCGTTGCGCGCGCTGGCCATGGGACTGCGCCGCCGCGACTTCTGGCTGCTCGCCGGCACCTTCTTCATCTGCGGCGCTTCCACCAACGGGCTGATCGGCACGCACCTCATTGCCGCCTGCATCGACCACGGCATCGCCGAGGTCGCCGCCGCCAGCATGCTGGCCTCGATGGCGATCTTCAACTTCATCGGCACGGCCGGTTCCGGCTGGCTCAGCGACCGCTTCGACGCCCGCGCGCTCCTGTGCATCTACTACACGCTGCGCGGCATTTCCCTGCTGATCCTGCCGTTCTCGTTCGACACCTTCTACGGGCTGGCTCTGTTCACCGCCTTTTATGGCCTGGACTGGCTCGCGACCGTCGCGCCGACCGTGAAGCTCACGCAGAACGCCTTCGGCAAGGAGCTGACGGGAACGATGTATGGCTGGATCCTCGCTGCGCATCAGCTCGGCGGTGCGCTCGCGGCCTACTTTGGCGGCGTGCTGCGGGTGGATTTCGGTTCGTACCTGCAGGCGTTCGTTCTGGCGGGGCTTCTGTGTTTCCTCGCCGCCATCATGGTGCTGTTCATCGGTTACGACGGCCGCAAAGCCTCCGCCGTACCGGTCGCAGCGAAATCCTAGGGGACATCGAATCGCATGACCGCAGAACGCGAACTCGAGGGCCGGGTGGCGGTCGTCACCGGAGCCGGCCGCAACATCGGGCGCAGCATCGCCTTAAGCCTGTCCGAAGCCGGGGCGGCGGTGGTGGTCAACGTGCGCAGCAACCGCGCGGAGGCGGACGCAGTGGTGCGCGAGATCGAGGCCGCGGGCGGCCGGGCGCTGGCCGCAATCGGCGACGTGGCCGATCCCGCGGCGGTGGCGCGCATGGTGGGCGACGCCGTCGCGGGCTTCGGCCGGATCGACATTCTCGTCAACAACGCCGCGCTGCGCGCCGAGGATCCGCTCGAAGGCATGGCGCTGGAGACCTGGCGGCGGGTCATCGCGGTGACGCTCGACGGCGCGTTTCTCTGCACGCAGGCTTGCCTGCCGCATCTGAAGAAGAGCGACGGCGCATCCATCGTCAACGTCGGCGGGCTGTCGGCGCACACCGGCGCGGCGCACCGCGCCCATGTCGTGACCGCCAAGGCCGGCCTCGTCGGCTTCACCCGCGCGCTCGCGCACGAACTCGCCGGGCAGGTCCGCGCCAACACCGTGACGCCGGGGATCATGCAGGCCCCGCGGCCCGCGGGCCAGCCGGAGCCGCAGCATCACTCCTTTTCCAAGCCGCTGGTCGGGCGGCGCGGGCTGCCGGAGGACATCGCCGAAGTGGTGCGGTTTCTCGCCGGCCCCAGGGCCGCCTACATCACCGGGCAGAATTATCAGCTCAACGGCGGCGCCTATCTGAGCTAGTGGAGCGGATTTGACATTCGCTAACCCACCCAACGGCACAGATGCGAAAAGCGAATGTCAAATCCAAAGCTCCACTAGAATCCAATTCTTGCTAGTGGTCCTTTGATTCAACACGCGCAAAAGCGTCTGCCGAGAAGGGATGCGAATGTTAGAATCGGACCACTAGCGCCGGCTGCCTGCTGCCCGCGTCGCATCCGGCAACGGGTGGCCGCAGCGGCGCGGAAATGCTAATCACGCTGCAATCCCCTGCACGAAATCTCCGAAAGCGAGGACGCCCATGTACGCAGAGCTCGGCCTTTATATCGACGGCGCGTGGAAGACGACCGGCGGCGGCAAGGGCGAGGACGTGGTCAATCCCGCGACCGAGAAGCCGCTCGCCCATCTGCCGCATGCGAACACGGCCGATCTCGACGCCGCGCTGGTCTCCGCCATGAACGGTTTCGCGCTGTGGAAGGCGACCTCCGCCTACGATCGCGCCAGGATCATGCGCAAGGCGACCGACCTGATGCGCGAGCGCCACGAGACGATCGCGAAGATCATGGTGCTGGAGCAGGGCAAGCCCTACGCTGAGGCGCGCGCCGAGGTGCTGGTCTCCGCCGACATCAT
This sequence comes from uncultured Alphaproteobacteria bacterium, assembly GCA_963758225.1. Taxonomy (GTDB): domain Bacteria; phylum Pseudomonadota; class Alphaproteobacteria; order Rhizobiales; family Xanthobacteraceae; genus Z2-YC6860. Next base: position 94,152 of record CAVWUJ010000001.1, read on the forward strand.
CGACTGGTACGCCGAGGAGGGCCGCCGCACCTACGGCCGCATCGTGCCGGGCCGCGCCAAGGGCACGCGCCAGCTCGTGATGCAGGAGCCGGTCGGCGTCGTGGTCGCCTTCACGCCGTGGAATTTCCCGGTGCTCACGCCCGCCCGTAAGATCGGCGGCGCGCTGGCCGCCGGCTGCTCGCTGATCCTGAAGGCGTCGGAAGAGACACCGGGCTCCTGCATCGAGATGGTGCGCTGCTTCGCGGACGCGGGACTGCCGGCCGGCGTGCTCAACCTCGTGTTCGGCGTGCCGTCCGAGGTGTCCGAGTATCTCCTGTCGAAGCCCGCGGTTCGCAAGATGTCGTTCACCGGCTCGATTCCGGTCGGCAAGCATCTCGCGCAACTCGCCGCCAAGGGCATGAAGCGCACCACGATGGAGCTGGGCGGCCATTCGCCGGTGGTGGTGTTCAACGATGCCGATCCCGAAAAGGCGGCCGACACGATCGCCGCGTTCAAGTACCGCAACGCCGGTCAGGTCTGCATCTCGCCGACGCGCTTCTACGTCCAGGAGGACGTCTACAAGAAGTTCCTGACGCGCTTCACCGAATACGCCAGCAACGTGAAGGTCGGCGACGGGATGGAGAAGGGCATTGCGATGGGCCCGCTCGCCAACGCGCGCCGGCTCGACGCGATGGATTCCTTCGTCGCGGACGCCAGGGATCGCGGCGGCAAGATCGTTACCGGAGGCAAGCGCCGCGGCAATCAGGGCTACTACTTCGACCCCACGGTGATCACCGACGTGCCGGACGATTCGAAGATCATGACGCAGGAGCCGTTCGGGCCGCTGGCGCCGATCGTCACGTTCAAGAGCTTCGACGAGGTGGTGGAGCGCGCCAATTCGCTGGAGTTCGGGCTCGCGGCCTATGCCTTCACGTCGTCGAACGCGACCGCCGCGGCGATCGGCGACGCGCTGGAGTCCGGCATGGTGGGCGTGAACTCGATCGCGATCTCGACGCCCGAAACGCCGTTCGGCGGCGTCAAGGAGTCGGGCCACGGCAGCGAGGGCGGCACCGAAGGGCTCGGCGCCTATCTCAACACCAAGTTCATCTCGCAGGGGTAAGGGGCGAAGCTCCGCACTCATGCGGCCTCGTTCCCGCGTCGCTGCGCAGCGCGGTCCATGTACCGCTCTCGTGTCCCGGGTCTGCATCGCACCGCTGCGCGCTGCGATGCGCCCGGGACACGGCAGCGGCGCTCGGTGCGCGATCCAGATTCGATTTTCAAACAGCGACGTTTAAGCATCGAATTGTCAGACAACGCATTCGTCCGCGCAGCCGTCCGCATTCCCGCGCCCTGTGCGCGGGTTGCGAGCCGTGCATCCGCGCCCGGTTCGAGGGCGCGCGGGACGCCGGGGTCCAGGCGCAGACAAGTTTACGCAGTCTGCGCAAACGTCCACTCGGACCCGCGGGCTCCGGCATCTCGCGACGCCGGAGCATGATCGCCGCCGTAAAGCAGCGATCCTGTCGTGTCTTCCGCAAGTCCGCCGAACCCTCGGCGCCCCGCGCGCGGTGTTTGAGGCTTGCTCCGTGCGTCCCCCGGACCCCGGTCGTTCCGGAGGGAGCCCGCTGACACCTGCCCGCCAACAGCGCGGGGGTACGGCGCCAGTGTTGCAGGCCCCGGGCGCGGCCCCCTTGTGAGGACAGGCGCAGGACCGCACGGCTTGGACCGCCGGATGCGATCCGCGCGTCTCGCGAACCGAAGCCGGCCACCGCATCCCGCCCCGCGTGTCGTGACGCTCGCGAACGCCCCTCGAGTGGGGCGGGACGTTATGACTATAGTCATAATAGGAATTAAGTCAAGTATGGTTCTGAAGAACAATTTTGCCGTGGCAGGCCGCTTTGACGGGAGAAGCCGACCGGGCGGGAAAGCGTTCGCTTCTTGCTCCACTCTCGTGTCCCGGATGCGGTGGGCCACTGATCCGGGAGGGGGCAGAGCGGGACGCTTCTCGAGTGGGGATAAAGGCAAGGACCGGGGTCCAGGATCTGCATCGCACCGCTCGCGCTGCAATGCGCCCGGGTCACGAGCCCGGCCAGACGCACGCTGCCACCCTCAACGGCTGCGGCTGGACGGACCGACTCGGCCCGCAGGACCAGAGCCTTCCGGCTGAGATGGAAGCAAAGCCGGGCTCTGTCTTTTTTGGTTTGACGCGTTTTCTTCACGCGAACCGGTATCCACGTCGCTCGAAAACGCTATAGAACGATTCAGGCGGCATGCATGGGCGCGCCGTCATCAGGAGGCTGTCATGGCGAAGGGCGATCAGAAGGGCCGGGAAAAGAAGAAGCCGAAGGCAGACAAGAACCAGAAGAAGAAAAGCCAGCCGTTCGGCGGCAAGACGCCGATGTCGGGCCTCGGCAAGAAGTAGCCGCGCAGCCCGTTCAATCCGGCGCGGTCTCGTAAGGCCGCGCCGCATCCTTGTCAGCCTGGAGCGAAGTCCGATGTCCGATGCCGTCGTCGCGCTGTGCCCCGTAAGCGAACTGCCAGAACACTCCGTCAGGCGCGTCGAGGCCGGCGGCAAGACGCTCGCGGTCTACAACATCGGCGGGCAATTCTATGCGACCGACGACGAATGCACCCACGGCGCCGCGAGCCTGTCCGATGGCCTGCTGGACGGCGACGTGATCGAGTGCACGCTGCACTTCGGCGCCTTCGACGTGAAGACAGGCGCGGTCGTGTCGGCGCCGTGCTCGATTCCGCTGCGCACCTACAAGGTCGAGGTGCGCGACGGGCAGGTCTGGGCCGATCTGGACAAGACGGCGGGTGCGTAGCGTTCTTCTGGAACTGCAATCACACTGCAGCTGTCACGGCCGGGCGCAGCCGTCCGAAGGACGGCGTCGCTTCGCTCGCCTACGTCCCGGCCATCCCGCTTATGGAGGCACGGTGCCAGCCTAAAGCAAGATGCCCGGCACAAGGCCGGGCATCACGAGCACAATCAGTTGCAGCGAGATGTTACGACGCCATGTCCTCCTGACAGGCGCGCCACAGCTTCTCGCCGGTGGCCGGCATGTCCATCGTGGCGGCGGTCCTGCTCTTCGGCAACGCGTTGGCGATCGCGTTCATCACCGCGGCGATCGCGGCGGTGGTGCCGGCCTCGCCCGCGCCCTTGACGCCCAGCGGGTTGGTGGTCGCCGGCACCTCGTGGAAGCCCTCCTTGAAGAACGGCAGGTCGTGGGCGCGCGGCATGGCGTAGTCCATGAACGAGCCCGAGACGAGCTGGCCGCCGAAGTCGTAGACCGTGTGCTCCATAATCGCCTGGCCCAGCCCCATCGTGACCGCGCCGTGGGTCTGGCCCTCGACGACGGTGTGGTCGAGCACCTTTCCGCAATCGTCGACCGCCGTGTAGCTCGCGATCGCGAGCTTGCCGGTCTGCGGGTCGATCTCGACCTCGGCGATGTGGCAGCCGTTCGGGAAGGTGAGCGGGGTCTCGGAGTTGACCTTGCTGTCGAGCGTCTCCTCGATCTCGCCCTTCTGCTTCAGCTCCTTCGCCTTCTCGGCGACCTCGAACAGCGACAGGCTGCGGTCGGTGCCGACCACCTCGAAGCGGCCGTTCCTGTAGGCGATGTCCTCGTCGGCGGCCTCGAGCGCGATCGCGGCGACCTTCTTGCCTTTGGAGACGACGGCCTCGGCGGTCTTCACCATCGCGTGGCCCACGGTCATCGCCGAGCGCGAGCCGACCGAGGCGTAACCCGCGATCTCCATCGCGGAATCGCCGTGCGCATGGACCACCTGCTCGGGCTTGATGCCGAGCTGTTCGGCGGCGATGCGCGGGAAGATCGTGGCGTGCGACTGTCCGGTGGACTGGACGTTGATGTTGAGCTGCATCGTCTCCCCGCCGGGGAACTTCATCTCGCTGCCTTCGACCGGCGAGCCGCCGGCGTGCTCCAGCACGAAGCACACGCCGATGCCGCGCACCTTGCCTCTGGCCTTCGCCTCCTTGCGGCGCTGCTTGAAGCCGTCGAAGTCGGCGATCTTGAGCGCCTTGTCGATAACGGCTTCGAAGTCGCCGGAATCGTAGACGGTGCCGACGGCGGTCTTGTACGGCATCTGCTTCGGCGTGATCAGGTTGCGGCGGCGCAGCTTGATCGGGTCGATGCCGGTGATGCGCGCGGCCTCCTCGACCACGCGCTCCAGGCAGTAGCTCGCCTCGGGGCGGCCGGCGCCGCGGTAGGGCGCGGTCGGCGTGGTGTTGGTGAACACGCACTTGGCCTGCGCGTCGATGTGCTTGATGTCGTACATGCCCGGCAGGCAGCGGACCATGTTGAAGGTGACGATGTTGGCGCCGACCGCGCCGACATAGGCGCCGAGCGCGCCGAGATGGCGGATGCGCAGCGCCAGGAACTTGCCGCGCTCGTCGAGCGCCAGCTCCACGTCCGAATAGGCGTCGCGCGCCTGGTTGTCGGAGAGGAAGGCTTCGGAGCGGCCCGACATCCAGTAGACCGGACGGCCGACGATCTTTGATCCGACCAGGATGGCGATGTATTCCGGATACGGCCCGGTCTTGAGGCCGAAGGCGCCGCCGACCTCTTCGGTGGTCACGCGCAGCTTGGCGTTCGGCACGCCCATGATCTGCGCCAGCCCGTCGCGCAGCGCGCGCGCGCCCTGCGAGCAGCAGCGCAGCAGGTAGGAATCGTTCGCCGCGTCGTAGGTCGCGGTCGCGCCGCGCGGTTCCATCGACGCCACCACCAGCCGCTGATGCACCAGCGAGACCTTGGCGACATGCTTGGCCGACTTGAAGATCTCGTCGACCTTCTTCTCGTTCGCCTCCGGGTCGGGCGCGGCGCCGGCCCAGTCGCAGGCAATGTTGCCGGGCACGTCCGGCCACACCAGCGGCGCGCCGGGCTTGACGGCCTCGCGCAGATCGACGGCGGCGTCCTTCACCTCGTAATCGACGCTGACCAGCTCGGCGGCGTCCTGCGCGGCCGCGAGCGTTTCGGCGATCACCAGCGCGACCGGCTCGCCGTTGTGTCGCACCGCATCGAGCGCGAGCGCCGGGCGGTGCGGCATCGCAAGCTTGCCGCCGTTGCGGCCCGCCAGCGGCGGATGCTGCGACAGGCTGCCGACGCCGGCGGCCTTGATGTCGGCGCCGGTGACGACCGCGAGCACGCCCTTCACCTGCTTCGCCTCTTCGGCGTCGATGCCCTTGATGTCGGCGGCGGCGTGGGGCGAGCGCACGAACACGGCATGGGCCTGACCCGGCACCGGGGCGTCGGACATATAGCGGCCAAGCCCGCGCAGGAGCTTGTCGTCCTCCAGGCGGATGGTGCGCTTCGGGCGGGTTTCGGTGGTCGTGTCCATGTCGTCTAGGGCTTTCCCAGGAAGGCGGTTAAGCTGAGGGAGAAACTTAGAAATACCGGCCGGAACCCGATCCTGCAATGACTCCCGATACGGCAAAAATCGATGAAAATCCTGCACAATCGGGCAGCTCGGCCGGTGAGCCGGTGCGGCTCGGCATCGCAGGCCTGGGCATGGCGGGTGCGGTCATGGTCCAGGCCGCCGCGGCTCATGCCGGGTTCCGGCTGACCGCGGCGGCCGACCCGCATCCCGGGCCGCGGGCGGCCTTCGCCCGCGATTTCAACGCGGCGGCCCATGCGGACGTGGCGCAGCTCTGCGCCGATCCGGCGGTGGAGGCGGTCTATGTCGCCACGCCGCACCAGTTCCACCGGGCACACGCGGTGATGGCGGCGGAGCACGGCAAGCACGTCATCCTCGAAAAGCCGATGGCGCTGACGCTCGAAGATTGCGACGCGATCATTGCGGCGGCGGAGCGGGCCGGGGTGTTTCTGGTCGTGGGCCACACCCACGCCTTCGATCCGGCGGTGCGGCTGATGCGGCAGATCATCGCCAGCGGCGAGCTCGGCCGGCTCGGGATGATCCACTCCTTCAACTACACCAACTTTCTGTACCGGCCGCGCCGGCCGGAGGAACTGGACACCGCCAAGGGCGGCGGCATCCTGTTCAACCAGGTGCCGCACCAGATCGACACGGTGCGGCGGCTGGCGGGCGCTCGCGTGAAGAGCGTGCGCGCGGCGGCCAGCGTGCTCGATCCGTCGCGCCCGACCGAGGGAAGCTGCGCGGCGCATCTCTACTTCGAGGACGGAGCCGTCGCCTCGCTGGTCTACAGCGGCTACGACCATTTCGACTCCGACGAATGGCACTTCGGCCTGAGCGAGCGCGGCGCGCCCAAGGAGATCGCGCATGGCGCGGCCCGGCGCGCGCTGGAGCGGGCGCAGGACGAGAGCCGCGCGCGCACCGAGACCTTCGCCTACGGCAACGTCAGGAGCGGCCTGCCGCCGCACCAGCCGCATTTCGGCGTCACCATCGCGACCTGCGCGCAGGGCGACCTGCGCGCCTCGCGCGACGGCGTGCTGGTTTACGGCCGCGACGGCCTGCGCGAGATTGCGATTCCGCAGGAGCCCGGCATGTCGGGCCGCCGCGAGGTGCTCGACGACCTGCGCGCGGCGATCCGCGAGGGCCGGCGGCCGTTGCACGACGGCCGCTGGGGCAAGGCCACGGTCGAGGTCGCGCTGGCCATCCTGCGTTCCGCGCGGGAGGGACATGAAATCGCGCTGCAACACCAGGTGGCGGCCGGTGACGTTTCAGGATAGATCATTCAAAACGGCAATCCGGCGCGGCGTGCGCGTCCAATCCGGCGGAGCCCGACAATGCTCGATCGTCCCAACGGGAGCGGAAACGGCCATGCGAACGGTGGCGACGGCCGCCTCGTGGTCGAGGACCGCGAGAACCTGACCTTCTCGATCCATCGCAAGGTGTTCGTGTCGCCCGACGTGCTCGAAGCCGAGCATCGCGCGATCTTCGACAAGTGCTGGATCTATGTCGGGCATGCCTCCGAGATCAAAAATCCCGGCGACTTCCGCACCCGCCCGGTGGCGGGGCGTCCGGTGATCTTCTGCCGCGACCGCAAGGGCGAGGTTCGCGCGCTGCTCAATGCGTGCCGGCATCGCGGCGCGATCGTCTGCCGCGAGCGCGAGGGCAACACGCGGCAGTTCTTCTGCATCTATCACGGCTGGACCTACAACACTGACGGCTCGATCAAGGGCATCCCCGGCGAGGACGCCTATCCGCCGGGCTGGGACAAGGCCGGCAAGGGTCTCGTGCCGGTGCCGCGGCTCGAGCACTACAAGGACTTCTACTTCCTCAGCTTCGATCGCGACGCGGTTGACCTTCACACCTATCTCGCAGGCGCCAAGGATTATATCGACCTGATCGTCGACCAGTCGCCGTCCGGCCGCATGGAGATCATCTCCGGCGTGCAGGAGTACGACATCAAGGCGAACTGGAAGCTTCTCGTCGAGAACAGCGTCGACGACTATCACCTGATCACGACGCATTCGACCTGGCTCAACTACATGCGCAACTCCGGCGTCAACATCACGCCGGCGAAGGGCCACATGCTGCCGACGAAGGGCTTCGGCAAGGATCTCGGCAACGGCCATCTCACCACCGACAATCCGAATTATCGCGGACGGCCGGTGGCGCGCTGGATTTCGGTTTACGGCGAGGAGGCCAAGGCTGACATCGACGCGATCCGCAAGGAGCTGGTCGCGCGGCTGGGCGAGGCGCGGGCGGCGCGTGTCGCCGACACCAATCGCAACCTGTGCATCTTCCCGAACCTCGTGATCAACGACGGCTCGTCGGTCACGGTGCGCAACTTCACCCCGGTCGCGCCCGACCTGATGCGGGTCACCGCCTGGGCGCTCGGCCCGGTCGAGGAGACCGAGGCGCAGCGCGCGCGCCGGCTGCACGCCTTCCTCACCTTCTACGGCCCCGGCGGCTTCGCGACGCCCGACGACGTGACCGCGCTCGAGCTCGCCCAGCAGGGCTTTGCGGCGTGGCGCGAGGTGCCGTGGTCCGATCTCTCACGCGGCATGGGATCGAGCCAGGAGCAGCTCGCCACCGACGAGGGCCACATCCGCGTGTTCTGGCGCAAGTGGAGCGAGCTGGTGGAGGAGCGGGCATGAACAGGCCGCTCGATCCCTCCGCCACCGTCACCCGCGCCGAGGTCGAAGACCTGCTCTATCTGGAGGCCGAGCTGCTCGACGCCTGGAAGCTCGACGACTGGATGGCGCTTCTGTCCGACGACTGCAGCTATTTCGTCCCGCCCAACGACAAGCCGGACGGCGACCATCGCTTCACGCTGTTCACCATCGCCGACGACATCGTGCGGCTGCGCGAGCGCGTGATCCGTCTGAAAGACCCGAACTGCCACGCCGAATATCCGCCTTCGCACACCCGGCGGATGATCACCAACGTGCGGATCACTGCCTCCGAAGGTGACACGGTGTCGGTGTCGGCCAATTTCGCGATCTTCCGGCACCGCCGGCACGAGCCGCCGCGCCAGTTCGTCGGCCGCTATCGCTACAAGCTGCGCCGCACCAATGAGGGACTGAAGATCGCCGAGCGCCGCGCGATCCTCGACGCCGAGGAACTGGGCGCGATGGGCTCGGTGAGCTTTTTGCTTTGATATTTTCTGTCATGCCCGGCGACGGCGGGGCATCCCGGATTTGATCGGGGCGTCCAAAGGGAAACATGGATGGCCGGGTCAAGCCCGGCCATGACGCGGAGAGGGCAGCGCGAACGCCCTCCGATCGTCGGATCGCAAGCGGGTCGTCAGGTCGCAATCGGGTCGTTCCGTCATGCCGGCCTTGTGCCGGGCATCCACGGATTGCTTTAATGCCCCGACAAGAACGCAGACGGCCGGGACCAGCCCGGCCTTGATTTTTGGGGGACGGAATGTCCGGACCGCTCGCGATCGACGCGCACGCGCACATTCTGGCGGAGGACACGATCGCGCTGCTGCAAAAGGAAGCGCCGTCGATCGGGCTGAAGCTCGCGCCGCTCGGCGACGACATGTACGACCTGACGGTGGCGGACACGTCGTACCGGCCGTTTCCGAAGGGCGGGTTCGACCTCGAACAGCGACTCAAGGACATGGCTGCGTCGGAGGTCGACAGGCAGGTTTTGTCGATCACGCCGCAGACCTTTCTCTACAACCAGGAGGCCGCGCTTGGGATCGCGACCTCTGTCCTCCAGAACGACCAGATCGCTGCGTTGACCCGCGCGCATCCCGGCCGCTTCTACGGGCTCGCGACGCTGCCGATGCAGGCGCCGCAGGCGGCGGCCGACGAACTGCGCCGCGCCATGACCAGGCTCGGAATGCAGGGCGCGCAGATCGCCTCCAACATCATGGGGAAGAACCTCGACGATCCGTCGTTCGAGCCGGTGTGGACGGTGGCGAACGAGCTGGAAGCCTTCTTCATGATCCATCCCAACAACGTCGCGGGCGCCGACCGGCTCAAGAGCTATTATCTCGCCAACCTGATCGGCAATCCGCTCGACACCACGATCGCGGCGGCCTGTCTGGTGTTCGGCGGCGTGATCGAGCGGTTTCCGAAGATCAAGTTTTTCATGGTGCACGGCGGCGGTTTCGCGCCGTATCAGGCCGGCCGGTGGGAGCACGGCTGGCATGTGCGGGCGGAGCCGAAGCTGCATCTGAAAAGGCCGCCGGCGGAGGCGATCCGCACCTTCTATTGGGACACGATCCTGCACGGCAGGCCGGCGCTGGAATTCCTGGTCGCCGAGTTCGGCGCGTCGCATGTCATGCTCGGCAGCGACTACCCCTACGACATGGGCACGTTCGACTGCGCCCGGCAGGTCAAGGCGCTGTCGGTGTCCGATGCCGACAAGGCGACGATCCTGAGCGGGCTGGTGCAGCGGCTGCTGCCGAACGAATCCCGGTCATGAGGCGTCGGGCGTGAAGCATCGGACGTGAAGGATAGGACATGAGCGGGCGCGTTCCGGCGGCGGCGATCGCGGCATTGATCGAGGATTCCTTCGGCACGCTCGGCGTACCGGCGGGCGACGCCAAGAAGATCGCGGCGCTGATGGTCGAGGCGGACCTGACCGGCGCGGACGCGCACGGCGTGTTCCGGCTGCCGCAATACATCCGCCGCATGAAGGCCGGCGCGGTCAATCCCGCGCCGCGCATCGCGGTGGAGCGCACGGCGGCCGCCACGGCCATGATCGACGGCGACAACGGCATGGGCCATCTGGTGATGGCGCGGGTGGCGGACACGGCGGTCGAAATCGCCCGCGAAAGTGGCGTCGCCTGGGTCGGCGCTCGCCGCAGCAACCACGCCGGCGCGGCCGGCGTCTATGCCGCGATGGCGCTGCCGCACGACATGATCGCGCTCTACACGGTGGTCGCGAACGCCAACCACATGCCGGCCTGGGGCGGCGCGGAAAACCTGCTCGGCACCAACCCGCTGGCGGTCGCGATCCCGGCGGGCGAGGAGCCGCCGGTGGTGCTCGACATTGCCACCACGGTGGTGTCCTACGGCACGGTGAAGAATTACAGGCTGCAGGGCCGGGCGATGCCGGAGGGCTGGATGATCGACGCGGCGAGCGGCGCGCCGCTCACCGATCCGGCCAAGAGCGCCGCGGGCCTGCTGCTGCCGATCGGCGGCTACAAGGGCGCGGGGCTGGCGCTGGTGCTGGGGCTGCTGGCCGGCACGCTGAACGGCGCGGCGTTCGGGCGCGACGTGGTCGATTTCAACGCCGACGACGAGACCGCCTGCGACACCGGCCACGCGCTGATCGTGCTCGACGTGGCGCGCTTCGCGCCGGTGGCGCAGTTCAAGGCCGAGGTGGATCGCCATCTGCGCGACCTGCGCGATTCCCGACGCCTGCCGGGCGTCGATGCGATCCGCCTGCCGGGCGAGCAGCGCATCGCGCGTCGCCGCGAGCGTGCGCGCGACGGCGTGCCGCTGGCGCCGGAGGTGATTGCGCAGCTCGACGCGCTCGCGGACGAGCTGGGCGTGAGGCGGCTGCTGGCGCGGGTGTAGCGTGAAATAGCCGCTCAGAGGTCAGTCTGTCATCGCTCGGCCAGCACGGGCGGTTTCCCCTCTCCCGGAACGGGAGAGGGTGCCGAGCGCATGCGAGGCGGGAGAGGGGCTTGCGGCAGACTCAAGCGTTCGAGCCAGTCGAAGCCCCTCTCCCGGCTTCGCGCGTTTCGCGCTCAGCCACCCTCTCCCGTTCCGGGAGAGGGGACGCACCGCCGATGCCGCTCGTCTTTTCGTGCCCCGGACGAGGTGCAGTTCGAGAGACCGAACCCGGTCGCGCTTCGCTACTTCTTCACCTCCATCGAGGACCGCACCCGCGCCACCACCTCCGGCGGCGTCTTGTGCAGCTTCGCGATCAGCGCGCCGACCTCCTCGCCGGTGAGCGCGTTGACCTCGATCTTGAGCTTCTCGGCCTCCGCGAGGAACTCCTTGTCCTTCATGGTGGCGTCGAAGGCGCGCCGGATCGCCTCGACGCGGTCCGACGGCACGCCCGGCGGCAGGAAGAACGGTCGCCCGAACTCCAGCCGCGCCAGCGCGAGGTCGAGCGCCTGCTTCTGCTCGTCGGTCTTGGCCAGCGTCGTGATCAGCGGCACGTCGGGCAGCTCCGCATGGGCCTTGAGCGCCCATTGCGCGACCATGCGCACCTGCTTGTCCTGAATCCAGTTTGCGCTGATCGCCTTGAGAGTGGACCAGTTCGCCCAGGTTCCGTGGACCTCGCCGCGCTCCATCGCGAGATTGATCTTGGGCGTCGCGCCATAGCCGGTGATGACCTTGACCTTCCAGCCGAACAGCTCGCGCGCCAGCATCGGATAGTCGTATTGCGTGGAGCCCGGCGCCTGCGCGCCGACGATGAATTCGGTGGTCTGGATGTCGGTCATCGTCTTGATCGGCGCGGTGTGGAAGACGTACATCACCTGTGCTTCGCGGTTGGTGCTGCCGACCCAGTGCAGCTTGGTGGCGTCGAAGCGCGCGCCGGCCGGCTGCAGCAGCGGCGCGGTCGGCAGGCCGTTGAAGGTGACGCCGATCGCGGTGCCGTCGAACGGGCCGGCGGCCACGAGCTGGTTGGTCATGGTGAGACTGCCGGCGCCCGGCTGGTTCTGCACGATGACCGTCGGATTGCCGGGAATGTATTTGCCGAGATGGCGGGCGACCGCGCGGGCGTTGATGTCGTAGCCCGATCCGACGCCGACGCCGACGATCAGGCGGATGGTCTTGCCCTTGTAGAAGGTCGCGGGGTCTTCCTGCGCGCCGGCCGTGACGCCGGTCGCGAGCAGGGCGCAAAGTCCAAGCAGCAGCCTGTTCATTTCAAGTCCTCCCTGGTGCGTTCGTGCGGCCGCGGCAGCGGCCGGGCGGATTGCGCCGGCGTTCCGGCGTCGTCGTTGAAGGCACGTTGGTCGAAGGCACTTCACAAGGCGCTTGCAGAACCCGCGGACGCGGGGCAGGCGGTTTCGCGCGAGCGATTTCAGAGCGGCGTGTTCAGGTGGCGAGCTCCTCCCCGGGTTCGAGCGGCAGCCTGACCGCCTGCTTGCGCCGGGCCGACAGGTCGAGCGCCTTGGTGAGCATCAGGTTCTTGTGCGCCTCTTCCACGGTCGCGGCGGGCGTCGGCAGGCCGAGCGCCACGCGGTTGAGCCACGACACGGTTTCCTCCGCCATCGGCCCGCGCAATTCGCCGAGCGCCATGTCGCCGGGCGGGTAGGAGCCGAGGAAGTCGACGAGCCGGGTCTGGTCCGGCGCGTAGCCCTCGCCTTGTGGCTTCGACACCGCCAGCACCATGTCGCGATGGGTGTCGTCGATGGTCAGCACGCCGTCGGTGCCGGTGATGCCGACCTCGAGCGAATAGACCGCGCCGGGCCACGTCACCGGCAGCGCCCAGGAGATGTTGAGATGGTAGAGGCTGCCGTCCGACATCATGATCATGCCGGCGGTGGCGTCGATGCCCTGGTAGAGCGGGCCGAGCACCTTGTCGACCGAGCGCGCGTAGCACTCCACCGGGGTCTTGGCTTCGAGATACCACATGCACATGTCGAGCGCGTGGGTGCCGGAGATCACCATCGGCGAGATCGTCGAGGGATCGTCGGTGCGCTTGTAGTTGTCGATCGCGACGAGGCGGTTCATGAAGGCGCGCGAGGTCACGAGCGTCACGTCGCCGAGCGCGCCGGAGCGCACCTTCTCCTTGCCGGCGAGCCATTTGCGGCGGAACCGCTGGGTGTAGCCGACGACGGCGTCGACCTTGGCGTCCCGGATCGCCTTCAGCACGCGGGCGGATTGCGCGAGATCTGTGGCGAGCGGCTTCTCGATCAGCAGCGGAATGCCGCGCTCGACGGCAGCGAGGATCGGCTCGACGTGCAGATGCTCGTCGGTGGCGATGATCGCGCACGTCACCTCGGGGCGCTTGAGAAGCTCGACGTGGCTCTGCGTGACGAAATCCGCGCCGATGCGCGGCGCGACCTCTCCGGCGCGGTTCGGGTTCTTTTCGGCCAGCCCGATCCATTTCACCGCGGGGTGGCGGTTGGCGACCTCGCCGCGAAACAGGCCGACGCGCCCGCCGCCGATGATCGCAAGGCCGAGTTCCGCGGCCTGGGTTCTCATGACTTCATCGCCGGATTGTCGCCCGCGCGGAACTTGGCCTTGAAGTCGGCCACGGCGGCGATGGTCTCGTTGGTCAGCGGCAGGTCGACCGGCGCGTTGCGGTCGGCGGAGAGGTCGGCGGCGGTGTAGGTCTCCATCACCATGCGCGCGTGCTCGGGCGCGACCATCACCGGCTTGTTCTGGATGCAGGATTCGAGGAAGTGGATGGTCTCCGGCCCCATGCCGCCGGCGAACACATGATCGACCTGCTCGCCCGGCATGGTCGACATCGGGAACACCTGGCCGGTTGCCTCGGTGTTGAGCCAGTTGTCGCGCTGGGTGTCGTCGAGCACCAGCGCGCCGTCGGTGCCGGTGATCTCGATCCAGGTCGCGCAATAGTTCGGATAGCTCTCAGGGAAATTCCAGCCGCCGCCGATCATCACCACCACGCCGTTGTCCATCGTCACCGTGGTGAACATGACGTCGTGCGAGCCGTTGATCGGCTCCATGTAGCCGTAGGCGCCCTGCGAATAGACCCGCACCGGCTTGGCCGGCTCCAGCAGCCACATGACGAAGTCGAGGTCGTGGGTCGATTCCATCACCACCGGCGAGAGCCGGACGCGGCTCGCGATCTTCTTGCCGAGCGCGCGCGAGAGGTGACGGCTGACCAGCACGGAGACGACCTTCCCGAGCGTGCCGTCGGTGATCTTCTTCTTGGCGTAGGCGATCTTGGTGTTGAAGCGCTGCGAATAGCCGATGGTGAATTTCAGGTTGTTGCGCCTGGCGAGCATGATCAGCTCGTCGGCCTCCCAAAGCTCCAGCGCGATCGGCTTTTCCAGCATCACATGCTTGCCGGCGCGCAGGCAGTCGCGGGCGATCGGATAATGGTTCGATTCCGGCGTGGTCGAAATATAGACCACCGAGATGTTGTCGTTGTCGATGATGTCCCGGTAGTCGAGCGTGGCGGTCGCGGGCTTGTAGCGCGCCTTCAGCTCGGCCAGCCTTTCCGGCTTGATGTCGCAGATGTGCAGCTTGTCCACCAGCGCCGTGCGCGACAGCGTCTCGACCCGCGTCCCCCCGACCCAGCCGACGCCGATCGCGCCCACTTCCACTGTCTTCACGCCGTTGCCTCCCTGAACTTTCTTCTGAGTTCCGCCCCGGCTTTTACGGGGACCGGACGGCGCCGAACACGCGCGCCGCGAACTGAGGGTAGACGGCCGCAAGCTCCGGCGCCACCGCCTCGCGCATCAGCCGCAGCGTATCGGAGGAGGGCGCCGGCGTCTCGGGAACCGCGTCCGGCCGGTCGAATTCGAAGCCGGTGTGCTCGATCACCTCGTCGAGCGTATGGCCCGGATGCACGCTGGCCAGCCGGAAGCGACGGCGCGCGCGGTCGAAGGCGAAAACGCAGCGGTTGGTGACGAGCGCGACCGGACCGCCGGTGCGGTGAACGCCGTCCGGGCTGTGGCCCGGCGCGCTGACGAAGGCGACGCGCGGCACCAGCGTGCGCCGCGAATGTTCGGTGCGGAACAGGATCACCTTCGGCACGACATAATAGAGATAGGCCGAGCCGAACGAGCCGGGAAACCGCGCTCGCGGGCTGTCGTAGTCTCCGGTGCTGACGAGATTGACGTTGCCTTCGCCGTCGATCTCGCCGCCCGAGAGAAAGAACACGTCGATGCGGCCCTGGCCGGCGCAGTCGAACAGCTCGCGGCCGCCGTCGGTGAAGAACGTATGCTGCGGGCTGCCGAGCAGCGACACATAGGGCCGCCCCGAATCGTTCAGCCGGCCGCGCTCGCGCGCCAGCAGCGCAGCGGTCGCGGGGATCGGCGAGGCGTTGCCGACCGCGACATGGCGAACGTCACCGATCAGGTCGGCGATGACGGAGGCGAGAAGCTCTTCGGGATGGAAATGAGCATTGTCGCGTTCGGCGATGGCCACGAGTCAACTCTCCCGTTGTGGGGGAGGTCGGCGAGCGTAGCGAGTCGGGAGGGGGGCGAGCCATAGGTGACAGGCGTGCCGTACACCCCCCTCCCTGACCCTCACCCACAAGGGGGGAGGGAACGGAGAGCGCGTGCACACATTACGAGACCAGGGCGCGCGCATGCACATGCTTCTCAAGATATTCTCTGAATCCGTCTTCCGTCGCCGCGAGCCTTGCGTATTCCTTCAGGTGCGCGGCGTCCCACGGATAGCGGTCGGGCAGCGGCAGCGGCCACGCGCCGTTGCGCGCAACGGCGATGCGCTCGACGTAGAAGCCCGGCAGCGTGCCGGCCGCGAGCGTCGGATCGTCCAACAGGTTGCCGTCGTAAATCTCCTCGACGGTCGCGACGGTTTTCTCCGAGGCATGCGCCATCGTGACCAGCTCGCGCTGACGCCCGATCCAGACGTTGCCGAAGCGGTCCGCCATCGGCGCGTGGAACAGCGCCACGTCCGGCTTGATGGCGGGCAGCAGCACGATCGGATCGCTTCCGCCCTCCGCGAACGGATTGCCGATCACGGTCCAGTCCGGGCGGTGTTTGAGAACGTCGGAGCCGATCAGACCGCGCAGCGGCATGAACGGCACGCCCTTTTCCGACGCCTGAAACGCGGCATGCAGCGCCGGGCAGGTCGCGTCCTTCATGCGGATGGTGCGCGCGACCACGGACGCGGTGAAGCGCGGCGCCGGCCCGAATTCGCCGAGGCTCACCGCGGAGGTTTCCAGCGTCGCGACGCAGCCGGCGCCGATCAGCATGTCGGCCTGAAGGCTGGAGGTCGGCAGCGCGATCAGGGTGAGATCGCGCGCGCCGCGGCGGATCAGGGCGCGGGTCGCCGCCATCGCCACGCCCGAGCTTTCGCGCGGCACCGCGAGCGTGCAGCCGTCGGTCACGGCCGACAGGGCGTCTTCGAGCGAAGGGGAGATCGCCGGCATCGCGGCAAGTCTAGGTGTGACTGGACCGAGCGCCAAGTGGGCCGGGGCCGCGCGGCGTCCCACCCTGCGAAGGGTTGAAACGGGGCAGGAATTCTGGATGGGTGCCGGGACTTTCCGCAGCGGAGCGTTCGGGCGTGGCGACATCCAGCGACATGACATTCAAGGACAAGATCGAAGCCGGGCGCTTCGTCATCACGGCGGAGATCGCGCCGCCGGTCACATGCGACGCGGGCGAAATGATCGCCAAGGCCGCGCCGCTCAAGGGCCTCGCCGATGCGGTCAACGTCACAGATGGCGCCGGGGCGCGCGCGCATCTCGGTGCGGTCACGGCGGCGGGACTGCTCCTGCAGAACGGCATCGAGCCGATCCTTCAGCTCACCTGCCGCGACCGCAACCGCATCGCGCTGCAGAGCGACCTGATGGCGGCGGCGGCGCTCGGCGTGCGCAACCTGCTGATCCTGACCGGCGACGATCCGAAGCAGGGCGACCAGCCCGACGCCAAGCCGGTGTTCGATCTCAACACCGTGGCGCTGATGCAGACCGCGGTGTCGCTGCGCGACAGGAGCGAGCTGCCGCACGGGCGCAAGGTGACGGGCCGCGCGGACTTCTTCATCGGCGCGGCCGACATGCCGATCGATCCGCCGCCGGGCTGGGAGCCCAAGGGGCTCGCGGCCAAGGTCGCGGCCGGCGCGGCCTTCGCGCAGACCCAGTTCTGCATGGATGCCGGCGTGGTGCGGCGCTACACGGCGCGGCTTGCGGAGCAGGGCGTCCGTCTGCCGATGCTGATCGGCGTCGCGCCGCTGCGCTCGGCGAAGTCGGCGCGCTGGATGCGCGAGAAGCTGTTCGGAACGATCATCCCGGATGCAATGGTGGCGCGGCTGGAGGCAGCCGCCGATCCGGCGGCGGAGGGGCGCAGGGCCTGTGTCGAACTGCTCGAAGAGCTTGCGGCGATTCCCGGCGTCGCCGGCGCGCATATCATGGCGCCGGGCAACGAGGCGGCGATCGCCGAGGTGATCCGTGATGCGGCCGGGCTCAGGCGGCGCGTCATCGTTTGAGATTGAAACGAGATGTTGCAGGTTGGTCTCCCTCCCCCTGAAAGGGGGAGGGATGGGGAGGGGGTCGAGGCTTAGGTTCGCGCGTGATGGACCCCCACCCGGCGTGCTGTGCGCGCCGACCTCCCCCTTTCAGGGGGAGGTGCGACAACCGCAAGCGCCTGAGCAAATGGAACCCCTCGCGCCTTGACGGCGCTCCGCCGCCCTCTCCCGCAAGCGGGAGAGGGCAAACCACCGTCGCGGCAAGGTTTAATCCTCCGCCGAATATCCCAGCGCCCGACACGCCGCGAACAGGTCGCGCACCTGCTGCTCCGGGACGCCGCGGGTGATGAAGACCAGCCGCGTGGCGTGGTCCGCATCGGGCCATGCGGAAAGCTCCACCGGCGGATGCACGAGATGCTGCACCGCCTGGAACACCACCGGGCCCTTGCTGCCCTTCAGGTTCAGAAGCCCCTTGACCCGCAGCACGTCGGGGCCGCGCAGGCTGATCAGCGTTTCCAAAGCGCGGCGGAACACCGGCCAGTCCACCGGCGTCTCCTCGCGCAGCACGAAGCTCGAAATGCCGTCCGAGTGCGACGCCTCGGCGACGAATCCGTCGTGACGCACTGCGAGCGGGTCGCGCCCGGAATTCGATCAGGCAGTTCGGATCGAGGTCGCCCGAGACCGCGATATGAACCTGCGCGTGCGGATTGAGCGACTTGAGCTTCGCGGTCAGCGCCGTCACGGCCTTCGGCTCGGCGAGGTCGGTCTTGGAGATCACCAGACGGTCGGCGAGGATCGCCTGCTTGCGCGCCTCCGGGGCCCTGTCGAGATTTTTCGCGCCGCTCACGGCGTCGACGATGGTGAGCACCACCTCGACCGCGAACTCGCCGCCGAGCGCGCGGTCGGTCGAGAAGGTCTGCAGGATCGGGCTGATGTCGGCGAGCCCGCTGGTCTCGATCAGCACGCGGCCGAAGTGCGGGATCTTGCCGCGGTCGCGGTCGGCGACGAGCTTGCGCAGCGCGATCTGCAGATCCGAACGGGTGTTGCAGCACAGGCAGCCGTTGCCGAGCAGCGTCACCTCGTCCTCCGACGAGCGCAGCAGCGCGTCGTCGATGCCGACCGAGCCGAACTCGTTGACGATCAGCGCGGTGCCGCGGCCCTCCGGCGAATCGAGGAAGCGGCGCACCAGCGTGGTCTTTCCCGCGCCGAGGAAGCCGGTGACGATCGTGACCGGCAGCCGGGCGCCGCGCGCGCGCTTCTGCCGCCGGCCGAACGCGCCGGCGGAAGCGGAGGGGAAGAGAGACTGGATGTCGGTCATGCGCACCGCTGGAGCCGCTTGCTCCGTTCTTCACCCTCCCCTGCAGGGGGAGGGTCGGCGCGCGGAGCGCGCCGGGGTGGGGTGGTTCTTCAAACGCCGTGTGTGCCTGATGGGAGCGGCGTCGGCCTCCCGCGAGCCATAGAGAGCCGAATAAGTGGATTCAAGGACACCGGCCGGGTTCTCGCTGAGATCGTTGTTCCAGAAGCGCAGAACCCGATAGCCTTCCGATTCCAGCCACCGTGTGCGCTCTGTGTCGCGAGATCTGTTGGCTGCGTCTGCGTGATGCGATCCGTCGACTTCGACGATCTGCCGTGAAGCCATGCAGGCGAAATCGGCGACATAGGCGCCGATCGGAGCCTGACGACGGAAGTGAGTGCCTTTGGTTTCGAGCTTTCTCAACGCCCGCCAAAGAACAATCTCCGCGCCCGTCTGACGGGCGCGGAGACGCCGGGCCGTAGCGCGTCTGAATTTCGACATCGACGACTGCGAAATCGGCGACATCACCCCACCCCGGCCGGCTTCGCCGACCGACCCTCCCCCTGCAGGGGAGGGTGGCCGGACTCGTGGCGATCAGAAATCCATCTCCAGGATGTAGAGCCCGCCGATGTGGCGGTCGACCGTGTAGACGATCTCGCGCTCGTCGACGAACACGTCGTTGAGCTGGATCGTTCCGGTCGGCGCGCCGACCGGCGCCGGCGGCACGAAGGTCGCGATCTCCTTCGGCTGGAACGGGTTGGCGATGTCGAACGCGCGCAAGCCGCCGTTGAAGAAGGTGCCGAGCACGATCTGGTCGTTCTGCCAGGAGGTCGGCAGCGGAACGTTCTCGTGGATGTTGTGCGCGCCGAAGCGGCCGCGCGCCGCATAGGCCTGATAGTCCGGCAGCGGGCAGGTCGCGATCGGCACCAGGTTTTCCTCGTGGCGCGCGTCGAGAATCCACACCAGCTTCGGCCAGTCGCGGGCGTTGTCCTCGGTCAACTCGTCGGTCACCAGCAGCAGGTTGCGATCGAACAGCGGAACGATCGTGTGCATGAAGCCGGTGTAGGGCGGCGAGTTGGTCCAGTGCGAGATCTTCTTCGGGTTCGCCTTGTCGGAGATGTCGAGGACGAACATGCCGCCGTCGATGTAGGCGAGGTAGCAGCGGTCCGGCCGCTGCGGATAGACGTTGCAGTTGTGCGCGCGGTAGCCCTTGTCGAGGGCGTGGCGCGGCGGCGGCATCACGTTGTCGCCCTGCTTGGTGCCGGGCATGTGCCAGCGGCCGACCTCGGTCGGGCTTCGACGGGTTGCGCACGTCGATGATGCGGTAGAACTGGTCGTCGGAGCGGATGCGTCGGCGTGAAGTCCGGCGCGCCCGAGGCCATGTGGACGTATTCGCCGTCGCAGAACCAGAGCTGATGCACGCCGCGCGAATGCTCGCCCGAGCAGTCGAAGAACGAGATCGAACGCGGGTTCTCCGGATTCGAGATGTCGAACAGCTCCATGCCGGCCGGCTGCAGGTTCTTCTTCTGGGTCTGGTAGGCGACCGCCATGATGTTCCCGCAGGTCTCCAGCGAATTGGAGCGCATGTGGCTCTGCGGCAGGTCGGTCTGGCAGATCACCTTCGGCTTGCGCGGGTCGGAGACGTCGACCGCGGTGAAGTTCTTCGGCGCGCTCTCGTGCGCCAGCCAGAGGATGCGGCGGCCGTCCGGCGCGATCTGGATCGACATGCCCTCGCCCATGCCGCCGAAGCCCTGCAGCGTGTGGTGCGCCAGCAGCTTGAAGTTGCGGGTCACGGTGCCGTCGCCGGAGGCGCGGCGCACCGCGGGCTTCTTGCGGCGCTTCGCCCCGGCGGGTTTCTTCGGCGGCGGGTTTCTTGGCGGTTTTCGTCTTCGCGGGCTTCGCCGATTTTCCGGCGGCCTTCCGTGCGGCGGGCTTGGCGACCTTCTTCGCTGCCTTCCGGCCGCAGGCTTCTTCTTGGCCGCTCGCACCTTGGTCTTCCCACGCTTCATTGTCCGCTCCGTTGCCTGAAATAAAGGGTCCGCCCGACGCACGATCCGCGGCCTCAAAAATGAGCGCGCATTGTTTAGCGCGTTTTGCTGCGGGCGAGGGAGGCCCAAATCGGCGGGCCGGCGCGCACGCCGGCCCGTTCGTCATTCGCCGCGGCTGCAGCTCAGGAGGCCGCGCGGGCGCTTTCCAGGAAGTCCGGCCGCAGCGCCTTCTTCCAGTCCGGGATCGCGGAGATCTTCTTCTCGCGCAGCAGAACCTCGGCGTGCTGCTGCATGTAGGGCTCGAGATCGGACGGGAAGCCCGGGTCGACGTCGACGCTGGCCAGCGCCTTCGGAGAACGTGTCGGGCGACATCTTGTAGCCCTTCGAGGTGAAGAAGCGCGTAGATCACGTCCGCGACCTTCTTCGGGTTTTCCTTGAAGTCGCTTGGCGACCTCGAGCCAGGCCTTGCAGATAGGCGACGATCGTGTCGGGGTTCTTCTCGACGAAGTCGGGCGTCGCGGCCATGAACACCGGCAGCGTGTCGACATTTCGACAGGTCCATGATCGTCATGCCGAGCCCGTCGGCCTCCGCGATGGCGTTGTAGGGCTCGACGTTGACCATGGCGTCGACGGTCTTGGCCGCGAGCGCCGCGATCATGTCGTTGACGTTCATGCGGACTTCCTGGAAGTCGCCCTTCTTGAGGCCGTTCGCCGGGCCGATCTGGTCGACGAAGATGTTGCCGATCGAGGAGCCGGTCTGGTTGGCGATCTTCTTGCCCTTCAGCTGCTCGATCTTGGTGATGCCGAGATCCTTGCGCGCCATCACGCGCGGCGGTGCGGCCGACGTGCTCGATCTGGGCGATGGCGACCAGGCCGCCCCTGTCGTGGCCGATGATGAAGGAGGGGCCGGCATAGGTGCCGAGGTCGACCTGGCGCGCCACCATCTGCTGCATGGTGAGGTTGCCGGACGGCACGGCGAACTCCTGGAACTTGATGCCGCGCTTCTCCAGCAGGCCCGACTTCATCAGGTAGTAGGTCGGCATGCCCCAGATGTTGGTCTGGTAGCCCTGGCGGATCGTGACCGCCTGCGCAAAGGCGCGGTCGGTCCGAGCGGCCGAGCCCCGCGGCGAGCGCCGGCGCCGGCGCCGAGCGTCGCGGCGGCAGTCATTGCGGATGGTCATGGCGTCCTCCGTCGATTGTCATTGTTGATTCCTCGACCTGTTGCGGTTTGGTCTGTCGTCATTCGTCGGCTCCGTTCCCGCTGTCGGGCGGCGTCTCCTGTCCGAGTTCGCGCAGCAGCAGCTTCTGGTAATCGAGAAATTCGACGCTGAGCGGATCGCGCGGCCGCGGCAGGTCGATCGGGACCTCGGTCTTCACGCGTGCCGGGATGCGGGTTCATCACGATCACGCGGTCGGCGAGGATAGACCGCCTCGGCGACGTTGTGGGTGACGTAGATCACGGTCTTGCGGGTCTCGCGCCAGACGTCGGCGAGCAGCCGCTGCATGTCGTCGCGGGTCAGCGCGTCGAGCGCCGCGAACGGCTCGTCCATCAGCAGCACGGCGGGATTGTAGGCCAGCGCGCGGGCGATCGCGACGCGCTGCTGCATGCCGCCGGATAGATGGTGCGGGTAGGAATTGACGAACTTCTCCAGCTTGACGAGCTGAAGCTGCTTGCGCGCCATCTCCTCGCGCTCGGCTTTCGGGACGCCCTTCATCTCCAGGCCGAAGGCGACGTTGCCGAGCGCGGTGCGCCACGGAAAGAGCTGCGCGAAGTCCTGGAACACCACGCCGCGATCCATTCCGTGGCCGTTCACCGGCTGGCCGCCGATGCGTGATCTCGCCGCCGGTCGGCGGGATGAAGCCCGCGATGATGTTCAGAAGGGTGGACTTGCCGCAGCCCGACGGACCGACGATGCAGATGAACTCGGATTGCTCGATGTCGAAACTTGCACTCTGGACGCCGACAACCCGGCCGGCCGGTGTGTCGTACACCAGCGATACGTCGCGGACCTCGATGTGGGGCACCACGATCCTCCCTGTGGCCTTGTTTTCCTGTGGCCTTGTTCCCGGAATGCTAGACGCTCCCAACGGCGGGTGAAAGACCGATGCGCTGCGACTCTCACGTCCATATCGTCGCCCGGGCGGACAAGGCCGCCCAGGTTCCGGAGCGGGGCTATCTGGCGGGCGAGGCTCCGCTTGACGCATTGCAGCGAAACGGCGCCGCGCACGGCATCGGGCGTTTCGTGGTTGTGCAGCCGAGCTTCTACGGCACCGACAACACGGTCACTCTGGAGTCGGTGGCGGCGCTCGGCGACGGCGGCCGGGCGGTGGCGGTGATCGATCCGAACGCGGCGAGCCCGGAATCGCTCGACGATCTGCATCGGCGCGGGGTGCGCGGCCTGCGCATCAACCTCTACAGCGGCGTGGGCGTCGCGCCGCGGCTGTCCGCGGCGCTTGCCGCCCATGCGGACCCGGCGCGCGCCAAAGGCTGGCATGTCGAGCTGATCGCCAACCTTCCGCTGATCCTCGACAACGAGGCCACGCTCGCCACGGCGGACGTGCCACTGGTGCTCGATCACTACGCGCTTCCGGGCCGCGTGCGGCCGGGCGACCCGGAGGGCCGTCGTCTGCTGGCGCTGCTGCGGCATCCCCACATCTGGATCAAGCTGTCCGGGCCCTACCGCACCGGCGACGATCCGCTCGCGATCGAGCCGGACCGCGAATGGCTCGCCGCAATCGTCGAGGCTGCGCCCGATCGCAGCGTGTGGGGCAGCGACTGGCCCTGGGCACCGCCGCATGCCTGGGTGAAGGGGCCGGACGTGCCCGCGCCGTACCGCGCGCTGTCCTATCCGGCGATGTTCGGGGCCTTCGTCGCCGCGCTGCCGTCCGGCGTTTCTGCGGACACGATCCTGTCGGACAATCCGGCGCAGCTTTACGGGTTTTGACGGCCCGGCAGCGGCTGCGCGATTACCGCATCACCGATCCGCCATCGACCGCGATGGTCTGGCCGGTGACGAAGTTGCTGTCGTCGGAGCACAGGTAGACCAGCGTGCCGACGAGGTCGGCCGGCGCCTGCTCGCGCTGGATCGCGCGGCTCGCGATCGTGCCGGTGTTCGCCTGGCCCGACCATTCCGGATTGACCGCGACCGCCTCGCTCATGGTCAGTCCCGGCGCGATCGCGTTCACGCAGATGCCGTGCGGGCCGAGTTCGCGCGCCAGGCACCGCGTCATCGCCACCACCGCGCCCTTGGAGGTGACGTAGTGCATCATGTTGACGAAGCCCTTGAAGACCGTGCCGGACGCGATGTTGACGATCTTGCCGCGCCGGCGCGCGATCATGCCGGGGGCGACCGCCTTCGCGCAGGCGAACGAGCCACGCACGTTGACCGCCATCACACGGTCCCACTCCGCGTTGTCGATCTCGGTGAACGGCTTCTTCGCGAGATCGGCGAACAGGCCGGCATTGTTCACGAGAATGTCGGCCGGGCCGAATTCGGCCTCCGCGTCCGCCAGCATGGCCGCGATCGAACCGTCGTCGGTGATGTCGGTGCGCCGCCAGATCGCGCGGCCCTGCCGCTCCGCGATCCTCCCCACGGTCGTGCTGCCGTCGAGCACGTCGGCGACGACCACCTTGGCGCCGGCCTCCGCCAGTGCCTCGCAGAACGCCGCGCCGATACCGCGGCCGCCGCCCGTGACGATGGCGACCTTGTCCTTCAATCGAGCGTTCATGGGGCAAGCCTCACATAGATGGCATCGTTCTCGATCTTCACCGCATGGCGGCGCAGATCGGTGGTGGCGGGGCCGGACAGGCACTTGCCGGTGGGAATGTCGAACATCGCCTGGTGCAGCGGGCACTCGACCGCGCAACCCTCGACGAAGCCCTGCGAGAGCAAGGCAAACGCGTGGGTGCACACGTCGTCGAGCGCATGGACCTTGCCCTCGATCCGGTAGAGCGCGATCGGAGTCTCGCCGATTTTCGCCGGCCAGGGTTCGCCGTCGCGAAGCTGCGCCAGCGTGGCGATGCGCTGCCAGCCGTCGGTGGTCGTGTCGGTCACGGCGCTATTCGGCGGCGGTGACGTGCAGCGCGGCCTGCTCCTCGTCGTGCAGGCGCGCCAGGATGCGGCGGGCCTGGATCACGCCGGTGTCGGCGTTGATGTCGAGCTGCGGCGGGTTCGGCATCAGGTCGAGATTGCGCTGCTGCGCCGAGAACACCTCGACGTCCTCCAGGAACGCGGTCTGGATCTGCTCGAAGATCTTCTGGGTCAGCTCCCCGTTCTGCGGCTCGAAGTCGTGGGCCTGGCCCCAGAAGTAATGCGAGGTGGTCTCGGTCTCCGGCGTGATGGCGTTGAGGTTGCGCATGTTGATGCCGTTGACGCGCCGTCCCTCCGGCGCGCCGGTGCCGGTCGGGGTTGCGCCGACGTCGAGCCGCAGGAAGGCGGGCGGCTGGAAGTCGATGATCTGCCAGCGGTCGACATGGCCCTTGAAGCCGCCGACCTTCTTGAAGGTGGGCGGCGGCTCCTGGTCGATGATCCAGCGGGTGACGACGACATTGTTCGGCGCGCGCGTCACCTTCACCACCGCGTGCTCGGCGAGCGCGGCGTTGCCGATGGTGCTTTCGTGAACGAAGGCGAGGTGGGTGAGGTCGAGCAGGTTGTCGACCACGAGCTGCCAGTTCGCCTTCACATGCAGGTAGGAGGTCTTGGCGCCCCACTGCGGATCGTCGAGCCAGTGGAAATCGGTGATCGCGTCGGGGTCCGCCAGCGCCGGATCGCCCATCCAGATCCACAGCCAGGTGTAGCGCTCGACGACGGGATAGCTTCGCACCCGGGCGGTCGGCGGGATCTGGTCCTGACCCGGAATGCGCACGCAGGCGCCGGTCCGGTCGAATTGCAGGCCGTGGTAGTGGCACTGCAGGCGGTCGCCGACCAGCTTGCCCATCGAGAGCGGCAGGTGGCGGTGCGCGCAGCGATCCTCGAACGCCACCGGCGTGCCGTCCTCGGTGCGGAAGAACACGATCGGCTCGCCAAGCAGCATGCGGGCGAGGGGCTTGCGGCCGATTTCGTCGGACGAGGCCGCGACATACCAGTGATTGCGCAGGAACATGGGCGTTCTCCCCTCGCCGGGGCCGGCTCAAGCCGGCCGTTGGGTCGTTGTTTGAGCGGATTATAATTCCATTGGGAACAAACGTGCAAGCGCAGGATAACGGAATTTTGCAAGCAATATCGGCTTGATTTCGGGTGCCGTGTCGCCCGATATTATTCCATATGAAACAAAAAAGCGCCCTTCGTCCGCAGGCAAAGCCTCGCTTCGATCATCAGGGCTACGTGCCCTATCTGCTGCGGCGGATTGCCGACACGCTGATCGCGCGCTTTACCGAGGGGCTTGAGCCGCACGGCATCACGCTGCCGATGTGGCGCGTGCTGGCGGTGCTGCACCGGCGCGGTCCGACGCGCTTCGGTGTGCTGGCGCGGCAGACGCTGATCGAGCCGCCGACGCTGACGCGGCTGGTCGGCGCGCTCGCCGACAAGGGATTCGTCATCAAGACCCTGTCGGACGTGGATGCGCGCGGCGTGCTGATCGCGCCGACGCAAACCGGCCTCGACGTGGTCGAGCGGGTGACGCCGCACGCCCTCGCAGTCGAGCAGGAGACGCTTGCGGGGCTGACCGAGGACGAGGCCGAGCTGTTCCGCCGGCTCGTCAAGCGCGTGTGCGGCAACCTCGCGCCGTTCGCGCCGGACGACGAGGGGCGGGACTAAAGCATCTCCTTGATCGCGCGGATCGCGGACTTGTCGAGACTGATCATGTCGCCGTCCTCCGGCAGCATCAGGGTCTTGCGCTCCTCCGCCGAAACCGCGCGGCCCTGCAGGATCACCCTTCCGTCGGCGGTGAGGTAGATCGACGCGGCGTCGTCGCCGGAGCCGTCGCCCTTCCATACGAGTTCGACGCGGAATTTCACGTTCGCATGTCCTAGTTGCTCTTCCCCGCCCGCACCATGCCCCAGCGCTGCACGGTGACGCGCTCCAGCGTGCCGAACACCAGCCGCTCGAAGATAAAGCCGATCGCGCCGATCACCACAAGCGAGGCGATCATCAGGTCGGCGTTGAGGAACTCCTTGGCGTCGAAGATCACCCAGCCGAGACCGAAGTCGGAGGCGGCGAGAAACTCCGCGCCGATCACCGCGATCCAGGCGCGCAGGAACGCCTGCCGCAGCCCGGTGATGATGAAGGGCGAGGCGCCCGGCACGATCACCTTCCAGAACAGCGCGCGCTCGTTCGCGCCCATCGCGCCGGCCGCGCGCAGCCACAGCGGATTGACCGCGCGCACGCCGGACCACACGTTCAGCAGCATCGGAAACAGCGCGGCGTAGAACACGATCAGGATCGCGACCGTGTTGCCGAGCCCGAACCACAAGATGAACAGGGGCACCCAGGCGAGCGAGGGGATCGGCATGAAGGCGCTGACGAGCGGCAGCAGGAAATGCTCCGCCGGCTTGTAGCGGGCCATCAGGATGCCGAGCGGCAGGCCGACCGCGATGGCGATCGCCATGCCGGCGAACACCCGGTACATCGTCATCGCCGCGTGCGTGATCAGCGTTCCGTCAAGCAGCCCGGCCCACAGCGTCGTTCCGATCTGAGACAGCGGCGGCATTAGCACCGGCGGGAAATAGCCCGAGCGCGCCACCGCCTCGTAGACCAGCGCCGCCACCACGATGGTCGCGGCCGCGCGGATCTGCGAGCGCCGGCGCTCCTGCGCTCGCTTCCGCTCGGGGGTGAGTTCGTAGGCGGGCGCGCCGCCGGTCGCGGTCGCCGCCGTCATGTCATCATCCCCCAGCGCATGACGGTGAACCGCTCCAGCCGCTGGAACACGCCCTTCTCCAGCGCGAGGCCGAGCGCGCCGATCACGAACACGCCGGCCAGCATCACCTCGGTGTTGAGGAATTCGCGCGCGCCGAAGATCATCCAGCCGAGACCCCACGGCACCGCCGCGAGCATCTCCACGCCGACCAGCGTGCGCCACGCCTGCGCCAGCCCGAGCCGCAGCCCGGTGAGGATGTAGGGCAGCGCGCCCGGCACGATCACGTTGATGAACAGGCGGCGGTCGTCCGCGCCCATCGCCTGCGCCGCGCGCACCCAGATTTCCTTCACCGCCTTCACGCCGGTCCAGGTGTTGAAGATGATCGGGAACAGCGAGACGAAGGCCACCAGCAGCATCGCCGGCGTGCTGCCGAGCCCGAACCACAGCAGGAACAGCGGCGCCCAGGCGATGCCGGGGATCGGCGCGAGGATGCTCACCAGCGGCAGCAGGATGTCCTCGAACCGCTTGGAGCGGCCCATCAGGATGCCGATGCCGACGCCCGCGACGGCGGCCATCGCGAAGCCGCCGAGCAGCCGCAGGATGGTGTCGAAGGCGTGCTGCAGCAGGATGCCGTTGAGCGTGAGCCGCCACAGCGCCTCGCCGACCACGGCGAGCGAGGGAAACAGCTTGGGCGGAAACAGGCCGAGCTGCGCCACGGTCTCCCAGGCCAGCGCCAGGACCAGAAAGGGAAACGCGGTGCGCGCGGCGACCCACCAGCGGGATTCGCGCGCGGGCACGACATCGTGCAGCAGCACGGGGGCCGTGTGGGCGGGCACATCGGTCATGTGCGGCCGTTTCCTCCCGGATTCCGAAAGCGTCGCGCGCCTCCGGCGTGTCGCGAAGCATAGTGCGGGGCGATCGCCGGCCACAAGGCGGGCGGGCGCGCCGCGCGCGTGCGGGGTGTCGCAGGCCGCGCGGCGCGGATCGCGTCAGGGGCGTTGTTTCGGCCCGCGCAGCCTCGCACGGGATCGCAGAGCCGGATCGCAGACTTGTGAGGCCGCGCGCGCTGCGTTTGCTGCTACGGAACCGGCGGTCCGCCGAAGTTGACCGCCGGGGCTGCGTGGCTAATATCCGCGCCGCAGCCCCTGTGGCGGAACTGGTAGACGCGCCAGACTCAAAATCTGGTGATGGCAACATCGTGCTGGTTCGAAACCGGCCAGGGGCACCAATCGTCCACCATGAACACCGCCTGCCTCACCCAGCTCCGCGACACGCCGGTCGCCGCCGCCGCCGCCATCGTCGCCGCGGTCGGCGCGCTCACCCTGATCGGCGCGTGGGTCTTCCAGTACGGCCTTGGCCTGCCGCCGTGCCCGCTGTGCCTGGAGCAGCGCTACGCCTATTACGTCTCGGTGCCGCTGGCGGCGATGGTGATGCTCGGCCTGTCGGTGAACTCGTCGCGCAAGGTGTTCGTGCTGGCCTTTCTCGCGATCGTTGCGGCCATGCTGTGGAACGCAGGCCTCGGCGTCTATCACTCCGGCATCGAGTGGAAGTGGTGGGACGGCCCGCAGGACTGCTCGGGCCAGGTCAACAGCCTCGGCACGGCGGGGAGCCTCCTGCAGCGGATGCAGGAGGAGCGGGTGGTGCGCTGCGACGAGGCGGCGTGGCGGTTTCTCGGCCTGTCGCTCGCCGGCTACAACGCGCTGATCTCGCTGGCGCTGGCGGCGGCCGCCGGATGGGGCGCGCGCCATGCGTGGCACGACCACAGGCGCATCGCGGCCGCGGAGGCCGAGGCCGAGGCCGAATAGGTCAGGGCTCCAGCTCGCTGTCCCAGTAGAGATAGTCGAGCCAGCTTTCGTGCAGATAGTTCGGCGGGAACAGCCGGCCGTTGCGGTGCAGGTGCTGCACGCTCGGCTGCATCGGGAGCTGCGACGGATACATGCCCGCCTCCGCCGGCGTGAGATTCGCCTTGCGCAGATTGCACGGCGAGCAGGCGGCGACGACGTTGTTCCAGTTGGTGGTGCCGCCGCGCGAGCGCGGGATCAGGTGATCGAAGGTCAGGTCTTCGCGCGAGCCGCAATACTGGCAGGCGAAGCGGTCGCGCAGGAACACGTTGAACCGCGTGAAGGCCGGGTGGGTCGAGGGCTTCACGAAGGTCTTGAGCGAAACCACGCTCGGCAGCTTCATTTCGAGCGAGGGGCTGTGCACCGCCTGGTCGTATTGCGCGACGATGTTCACGCGTTCGAGGAAGACCGCCTTGATTGCGTCCTGCCAGGACCACAGCGAGAGCGGATAATAACTCAGCGGACGGAAGTCCGCGTTCAGGACCAAGGCCGGGAAGCCGCCGGGCGCCACGTGCCCGGAAGCCACGTGCATCGACACGCGATCATCCTCCGACACTGCGGGGGGAGCGGATTGACATTCGCCACCCCATCCTGCCGCGACTTGGGCGCGGCACGGCATAGTCTACAGCGGCCGTGACGGAATTGTGAAGCGGTCGGCGGCGGGCGCTCAGCGCACGCCCTTCAGCCGCCGTGCCAGGAATTCGCCGCCGTGGCGCAGCCCCTCCTGGTCGATGCCGTGGCCGACGCCCGGAGAGAGGTGCCACTCCACGGGCACCTCGAGCGCGGCGAGATCCTGCGCCGACTGAAACAGCGCCTGCGCGGGGATCAGGTCGTCCTGGTCGCCGTGCACCAGCAGCACCGGCGGCTTCGACCTGATCTCGCCGGCCACGGAGTCCGGCTCCGCGCCGTCCGCCAGCACGAACAGGCCGGAATAGCCGACGATCGCCGCCGGCGGGACCGCACGGCGCAGCCCGGTGTGCAGCGCCATCATCGTGCCCTGGCTGAAGCCGACCAGAGCCAGGGCCTGCGGCGGCAGGTTTCGGCGCGCCAATTCGGTGTCGAGAAACTTGTCGAGTGCAGGCATCGCTGCGTTCACGCCGGTCCATCGTTCGTCGGGATTGCGGAAGGTGAGCGGAAACCACTCGCGCCCCATCGGCGACTGCCCGCACGGACGCGGCGCGTGCGGCGATGCGAAGGCGGTGTCGGGGAGCAGTTCCTGCCAGGCGCGGCCGATATCGATCAGGTCGTTGCCGTCCGCGCCGTAGCCGTGCAGGAAAACCACCAGGCGCTTCGCCTGTCCGCCGCGCGGCTCCAGACGCGGTCCGTCGAGTTCACCCGCCACGCTTTGCTCCGTTCGCCACCGGCGCGCCGCTGCGCGCCTTCACGACGTGATAGTAGGCCCACAGCAGATGCGCCGCCACCCCGCGCCACGGCCGCCAGGCTTCGGCGAGCTTTGCGAGCGCCTTCGCGTCGGGACGCTTGCGAAGGCCGAAGGCGATGCGCGCGGCCTCCTGCAGCGCGAGATCGCCGGACGGAAAGGCGTCGGCGTTGCCCAGGCAAAACAGGAGATAGATGTCGGCGGTCCACGGTCCGATGCCGTGCAGCGCGACGAGCGCCGCGTGCGCCTCGTCGGCCGGCATCCGCGCCACCGCGTCGAGGTCGATCTCGCCCTTCGCGACCGCCGCGGCGATCGCCTTCATGGTTCGGATCTTGGGTTGCGAGAGACCCAGTCGCGCGAGCCGGTCGGGGCGGGCGCGGCGCAGCGCGTCGTGGTGAAACGGATCGTAGGCATCGGCGAGCCGCCCCCAGATCGCAGCCGCGCTCGCGGTCGACAATTGCTGTCCGCAGACGATCCGGCACAGGCCCTCGAAGCCGGGCGCGCGTCTCCTCAAAGCGAATGCGCCGGCCTTGCCGGCCACCGCGGCAAGCCGCGCGTCCTGCGCGATCAGAGTCGCGAGGCCGGTGGCGAGATCGGCGTCGGTGTGCAGGAACGAGGGCGTGGCCGGGGGCATGAACGGCGGCGACTGAAACTTTCGGTGGCGCACGGGACGATGATGTTGTCTGGTCGGCGCGAACTCTATCGCATCCTGGCGATCGCGTCGCAGCGATGTTTTCCGTCTCATGAGCCCTCCCGTCTTTCGCTTTGCGCCTAGCCCGAACGGTTATCTGCATCTCGGCCACGCGCTGTCCGCGATTCTCAATCACGACATGGCGCGCGCGGCCGGCGGCCGCTTCCTGCTGCGCATCGAGGACATCGACACGACCCGCTGTCGACCCGAATTCGAACGGGCGATCTGCGAAGACCTGGAATGGCTCGGGCTCGCCTGGGAGACGCCGGTGCGCCGGCAGTCCGAGCACATGGCCGAATACCGCAGGGCGCTGGCGCAGCTCGAGGAGCGCCGGCTGACGTTCCCGGCGTTCGAGAGCCGGGCGGAGATCGCGCGCATGCTGGCCGACCGCGAGGTGCGCGAGCGCTGGCCGCGCGATCCGGACGGCGTGCCGGTCTATCCCGGCGCAGCGCGGATGATGCTGCCGCAGGAGCGCGCCCGCCGGATCGCCGAGGGCGAGCCCTATGCGATCCGGCTCGACATGCAGCGCGCGGTCGAATGGACCGGTCCGCTCGACTGGCACGAGGCGGGGACCGGGCCGCACGGGGAGACCGGCACGGTGCGGGCCGATCCGGAGGCCTGGGGCGATGTGATCGTGGCGCGCATGGAGACGCCGACGAGCTATCACCTGTCGGTCGTGGTCGACGATGCGCTGCAAGGGGTGACCGACGTGGTGCGCGGCACGGACCTGTTCTGGTCGACCAGCGTGCACCGCGTCCTGCAGACGCTGCTCGGTCTGCCTGCGCCGCGCTACGTTCATCACCGGCTGGTGCTCGACGACATCGGCCGCAAGCTGTCCAAGTCGACCGACGCCGTTTCGCTGCGTGAATTGCGGGCAAAAGGCCTGACCGCGGCCGATATCCGGGCGCGGCTGGGCGTTTGAGGATTGGCGGAGCGGGCGTCGTGTGCCATCCCTCTTTCGCCGGTGGCCGGGGGGTCTCGTGCCGAAATCGAAGCGCAAACGGTCCGGCCGCACCGCGAGCGGCGCGGTCCGCAAGCGGCCTGCGTCGCGCGCCGCAGCCGTCGCGCGTCCGCGCAAGGCGCGCGCCTCCGAGTCCACTGCGGCGATCGAAGTGGCGCTCGCCGGCCTGGCCCACGACATCCGAACGCCGCTCACCGGCATCCTGTCGCTGGCGGAACTGTTGCAGGCGTCCGAACTGCCGGACCGCGAGCGGCGCTGGGCCGCGACCATCAAGGGCGCCGCCGAGCATCTGGCGCAGCTCACCACGGTGGTGGTCGATGCCGCCAAGGCCGGCTCATCCGGACTGGTGCTGCGGCGCGAGCCGTTCGTGCTGCGCGATCTGGTGGCCGCCGTGGCGGAATTGCTGACGGCGCGGGCCGAAGTCAAGGGGCTCGGCGTCGACGTTTCGATCCCGAAGACGCTGCCCGGCGTGGTGATCGGCGACGCGGTGCGGCTGCGCAGCGCGCTGGAAAACCTGATCGACAACGCGGTGAAGTTCACCGAGCGCGGCCGGATCGGACTGCGGGTGTCCGCCGCGCCGGGCCCGCGCGGTCGGATTGCGCTCACCTTCGCCGTCAAGGACAGCGGCATCGGCATCACCGAGGCCGACCTGAAACGGCTGTTCAAGCCGTTCGCGCAGGCCAGCGCCGAGGTGTCGCGCCGATACGGCGGCGCCGGACTCGGGCTCGCCTTCGTCAAGCGCATTGCCGGTGCGATGGGCGGGGGGCTCGACGTGGAAAGCCTGCCGGGCCGGGGCAGCCGCTTTCGTCTCACCGTCACGGTCGAGCCGGCGCAGACGGCGCCCGCGCGGGGACAAATGCGGAAGGCGGGCCGCGCCTCCCGTTCGCTTCGTCTTCTCTGCGTCGAGGACAATCCGTTCGGCCGCGTCGTGCTGAACGTGATCCTGACCGAACTCGGCCACCGCGTGGAATTCGCAGGCACTGGCGCAGCGGCGGTCTCCGCGGTCCGGCGCGGCGGCTACGATGCCGTGGTGATGGACGTGACGCTTCCGGATATCGACGGGCTGGAGGCGACGCGGCGCATCCGACGTCTGCCGCAACCGACGGGATCGATTCCGGTGATAGGACTATCCGGTCGCAGCGAGTCGACCGACGCGGAGAATGCGCGCGCCGCAGGAATGGACGCCTATCTTGCGAAGCCGGCAGGCCCCGCCGAACTTCACGCCGCCTTGACGCGCGTCACGGCGGCGCGAAAGCTCGCGTCCTGAGCCGGGGTGGCCCGCGCGCTACGCGCGTTTGATCAGGCCGATGATCACCAGAACGATCACCGCGCCGATCGTGGCGTGAATGATCGAGGCGACGATCCCGCCGCCGATCGA
Organism: uncultured Alphaproteobacteria bacterium; assembly: GCA_963758225.1. Classification (GTDB taxonomy): domain Bacteria; phylum Pseudomonadota; class Alphaproteobacteria; order Rhizobiales; family Xanthobacteraceae; genus Z2-YC6860. The sequence goes on from CAVWUJ010000001.1 coordinate 127,880, forward strand.
GATCCCGATCGCCGGAAGCACCAGCGAGGCGACGAAGGCGCCGACAATGCCGATCGCGATGTTGCCGATCAGTCCGAAGCCGCCGCCGCGCACGATCTGGCCGGCGAGCCAGCCGGCGATTGCGCCGATGAGAAGAATGATGAGCAGGGCCGTCACTGTCATGGATGTCGCCTCCTCGTTGTCGGGAAGCGCCCGGCTCCCCCTGCGGCCATTCGATCCGCAGGGCGAAGGCTAGCCGGCTTCGGGAACCCTGTCAGTGGGATTCGCCGCGACCGCGACAATTCCTCGCGATCATGCGTCGGCTTCGCTCCGGCGTTCGACGATCCGCACGAGGTCGGACATGATGCGGTTCAGCTCGAAGTCCTTCGGCGTGTAGACGGCGGCGACGCCGGCCTGCTCCAGCGTGCGGGCGTCCTCCGGCGGAATGATGCCTCCGACCACCACCGGCACGCCGCCGAGGCGGGCGTCCTTCAGGCGCGCGACCACGTCCTTCACCAGCGGCAGGTGGCTGCCCGAGAGGATCGACAGGCCGACGACATGGGCCTTCCGCTCGCGCGCGGCGGTGACGATCTCCTCCGGCGTCAGCCGGATGCCCTCATAGACCACCTGCATGCCGGCGTCGCGGGCCCGCACCGCGATCTGCTCGGCGCCGTTGGAATGGCCGTCGAGTCCGGGCTTGCCGACCAGGAGGGTGAGGCGGCGGCCGAGTTTGCGCGACAGGCGATCGACGTCGGCGCGCAGATCGTCGAGACCCGACACGTCGTTGCGGATCGACTCGCCGACGCCGGTCGGCGCGCGGTACTCGCCGAACGCCTCGCGCAACGTCCAGCCCCATTCGCCGGTGGTGACGCCGGCCTTCGCGCACCGGATGGACGGCGGCATGATGTTCTCGCCGGAGACGGCCGCGCGCCGCAGTTCGCGCAGCGCGGCCGCGACCGCGTCGGCGTCGCGCGCGGCGCGCCAGGCATCGAGCCGCTGGATCTGGTCGGCTTCGGCCTCGTCGGACACGGTCATGATCGTCTCGACGCCGCCGGCGAGCGGCGAGGGCTCGCTTTCGAGATAGCGGTTCACGCCGACCACGACCTGCTCGCCGCGCTCGATCGCCTCGAGCCGCGCCGTGTTGGATTCCACGAGCTGGCGCTTCATGTAGCCGCTTTCGACCGCGGTGACCGCGCCGCCCATCTCCTCGATCCGCCGCAGTTCGTCCTTCGCCTCGCGCTTGAGCGCATCGACCCTGCGCTCGATTTCTGCGGAGCCATCGAAGATGTCGCCGTATTCCAGCAGGTCGGTCTCGTAGGCGAGGATCTGCTGCATGCGCAGCGACCATTGCTGGTCCCACGGCCGCGGCAGGCCGAGCGCCTCGTTCCAGGCCGGCAGTTGCACCGCGCGGGCGCGGGCGTTCTTCGACAGCGTCACCGCGAGCATCTCGATCAGGATCCGCGCGACGTTGTTCTCCGGCTGGGACTCGGTGAGCCCCAGCGAGTTGACCTGCACGCCATAGCGGAACAGCCGCTGCTTCGGATCGACGATGCCGTAACGCTCGCGCGTGATCTCGTCCCACAATTCGACGAAGGCGCGCATCTTGCAGATTTCGGTGACGAAGCGCATCCCGGCGTTGACGAAGAACGAGATGCGCCCGACCACCTCGCCGAATTTCTCCGGCGTCACCTCGCCGGACGCCTTCACGGTGTCGAGCACCGCGATCGCGGTGGCGAGCGCGAAAGCCAGCTCCTGCACCGGCGTGGCCCCCGCCTCCTGCAGATGGTAGGAGCAGACGTTCATCGGATTCCATTTCGGCAGTTCGGTCGTGGTGAAGATCGCCACGTCCTTGATCAGCCGCATGGAGGGCGCAGGCGGAAAGACGTAGGTGCCGCGCGACAGATACTCCTTGATGATGTCGTTCTGGATCGTGCCGGTCAGCGCCGTGCGCGGCGCGCCCTGCTCATCCGCGACCGCGATGTAGAGCGCCATCAGCCACGCCGCGGTGGCGTTGATGGTCATCGACGTGTTCATCGCGCCGAGCGGAATTTCGTCGAACAGCGCGCGCATGTCGCCGAGATGGCAGACCGGCACGCCGACCTTGCCGACTTCGCCGCGCGCCAGAACGTGATCGGAATCGTAGCCGGTCTGGGTCGGCAGATCGAAGGCGACCGAGAGGCCGGTCTGTCCCTTCGTGAGGTTCTTGCGGTAGAGCGCATTGGAGTCGCGCGCGGTCGAATGGCCGGCGTAGGTGCGGAAGATCCAGGGTTTGTCGCGAACGGTTCTGTCGCCAACGGTGTTGTCGCGTTGCGGCGGGTCGCGCCTCGCCTCGTCCGGTCCGGCCGGATCGCGCCGTTGCTCAGGCATTGCGCCCGCTCCGCATGCGGTGGTCCGGCCGGCGGCCGGACGTTTTGCATTGCAAACAGCAGGATAGTCCCAAAACAGCCCGAGGAAAGCGGATTATTGCAAGCTGCGGCGAAAGTCATATTGCCATGCAACATGAAGCGGCGCAGACTTGCTGGACAGGTCAGACGTGCTCGATCGGTCAACCCGGAGCGCAGCCATGTCCACCGTGACGCCATTCCTCGCCAAGACGTTGGGGGCGTCTTCGGCGTCAGCCGCCGCCCCGGCCGGCGTGCCGGGTAAGGACCTCTACGCCATCGGCGAAATTCCGCCCCTCGGCCATGTCCCCGAGAGGATGCACGCCTGGGCGATCCGCAAGGAGCGGCACGGTCCTCCCGAAACCTCGTTCCAGCTTGAGGTGGTGCCGACCTGGCCGATCGGCGAAGACGAGGTGCTGGTCTACGTCATGGCCGCGGGCGTCAATTACAACGGAGTCTGGGCCGGGCTCGGCGTGCCGATCTCGCCGCTCGACGGACACAAGCAGCCGTTTCACATCGCAGGTTCGGACGCCGCCGGCGTGGTCTGGGCGACCGGCGCGAAGGTGCGGCGCTGGAAGGTTGGCGACGAGGTGATCGTCCATTGCAATCAGGACGACGGCGACGACGAGGACTGCAACGGCGGCGACCCGATGCTGTCGCCCTCGCAGCGGATCTGGGGCTACGAGACGCCGGACGGCTCGTTCGCGCAGTTCTGCCGCGTGCAGTCGCGTCAGCTCATGCCCAAGCCCGCGCATCTGCCGTGGGAGGAGGCGGCCTGCTACACGCTGACGCTCGCCACCGCCTACCGGATGCTGTTCGGCCATCCTCCGCACACCATGAAGCCCGGCGATTATGTGCTGGTGTGGGGCGCGTCGGGCGGGCTCGGCGTGTTCGGCGTGCAGCTTGCGGCGGCCTCGGGCGCCAAGGCGATCGGCGTGATCTCCGACGAGAGCAAGCGCGATTATGTCATGGACCTTGGCGCCTACGGCGTCGTCAATCGCAAGGACTTCCAGTGCTGGGGCCAGATGCCCATCGTGAACACGCCGGAGTATGCGGCCTGGGTGAAGGAGGCGCGCAAATTCGGCAAGGCGATCTGGGACATCACCGGCAAGCGCGATCCCGACATCGTGTTCGAGCATCCCGGCGAGGCGACGTTTCCGGTGTCGTGCCTGGTGGTGAAGCGCGGCGGCATGGTCGTGTTCTGCGCCGGCACCTCTGGCTACAACATCACCTTCGATGCGCGCTACGTCTGGATGCGGCAGAAGCGCATCCAGGGCTCGCACTTCGCCCACCTGAAACAGGCCTCGGCCGCCAACCAGTTCGTCATGGACCGGCGGATCTATCCCTGCATGAGCGAGGTGCTGCCGTGGGCCGAGATCCCGCGCGCGCACACGCTGATGTGGAAGAACCAGCACAAGCCCGGCAACATGGCGGTGCTGGTCAACGCGCCGGTGCCGGGTTTGAAGAACCTCGACGATACGATCGAGGCTGCGGAATGAGGCGGCGGAATAGAGCGCATCAGGTGGCGGCCGGAGTATCGCCGGCTTCGGCGCGCTTGCGCTCCGCCTCGAAGGCCGCATTCAGCTCGCCGCCGTAAACGAAGATCGAGGCGGTGACGTAGAGGAACACCAGCGCGATCATCGCGGACGCGAGGCCAGCATAATAGGTGACGTAGGTCGACGCGAACCGCGCCAGATAGCTGCCGAACACCTCGCCCGCGACCAGCCAGAGCACCAGCGTCGCGACGATCCCCGGCAGGATCTCGCGCATGGTGCGCCGGCCGGCGGGCAGCCACTTGTGCACGATCACCAGCGCCACCACCAGCACGACGGAGGCGACCGCAAGCCGCAGGAAGTTGAACATGAACCACAGCGGTTCGAGCTGCGGCACATAGCGCAGCGTCGTGGCGAAGATCAGCGGCGCCAGCACGATCAGGAACGCCAGCGCCAGCAGGCCGACCGCGCCGACCAGCACGAAGGCGATTGCCTCCAGCCGCAGCAGCCACCAGCTTCGCTCGTCGGCCACGCCGTAGGCGCGGTTCAGTCCGATGCGCAGGCTCTCGAAGCCGCTGGAGGCGAAATAGAGCGCGAGCGCGACGCCGACGGTCAGCACGTCGCCGCGCCATGTGGTCAGCACGCTGCGGATTTCGGCGGCGATCGGCGCCGCCACCTCGGTCGGCCAGATTTCCAGAAGGATGCGCGCCGCCTCGTCGGCGAGTTCGCGGGTGCCGAAGAACAGGCCGGCGAGCGCCGTCACCAGGATGAGGAAGGGAAACAGCGACATCAGCGCCGACAGCGCGATATGGCTGGCGATCGCCCAGCCGTCGTCGGCGTTGAAGCGGTTGAGCGCCTCGTAGCAGACCTTGAGAAACCGTCGAAGCAGCCGCACGCACGTCCCCTGAAGTCGCGATGCGAACTTGCCAGACTTTCAAGGCGGTGTCGCGGCGCGGCGCGATGTTTCGCGCGTCAGGCGGCCTGGACGTCGGTCAGGAAGCGGCGAACCTCGCTCTCCAGCGCCTCGGCCTCGCCGGCCAGGGCGTCGGCGAGCGTCTTGACGTCGGTGGAGGCGGCGCGCGCCCGCGCGCTGGTTCCCGCGACGCGGCTCATCGCCTCCGCGCCGCCGCGGGCCTCGTGCGAGGCGCGGCTGACGCCGCCGGCGATCGCGGCGACCGCGCCGTTCTGCTGTTCGACCGTCTCCGCCACGGTGGCGGCGATCCCGGACATGTCCGCGATGATGGCGTTGACCTGTTCGATGGCGATCGCGGCGCCGGCCGCGGCGGTCTGGATCGCGCCGATCTGGCTTGCGATGTCCTCGGTCGCGCGGGCGGTCTGGCCCGCCAGCGACTTCACCTCGGCGGCGACCACCGCGAAGCCGCGTCCGGCCTCTCCGGCGCGTGCGGCCTCGATCGCCGCGTTGAGCGCCAGCAGGTTGGTCTGCGCGGCGATCGCCTGAATCAGGCCGATCACCTCGCCGATGCGGTCGGCGGCGTGGCCGAGCTCCTTCATGGTGCGCGCGGTGCTCTGCGCCTCGTCGACGGCGCGACCGGCGACCTGCGTCGAGGTCGCGGCATGGGAGGCGATGGCGCCGATCGAGTTGGCCAGCCGCTCGACCGAGCCGGCAGCCGCGGTCACGTTGTCGGCCGCGGTGCCCATGCGGTCCTCAGCGGTCCGGGCCTCGGCCGAGACCGCATCGGCCGCGCCCACCAGCTCGACCGAAGTGCCTTCGAGGCGCGCCGCGGCGGCGCGCACCTTGCCGAGCGCCCGCTCCACCGAATGGCGGAATGCGGCAATGGTTTCGGCGATGGTGTTGCCGCGCAGCTCGGACAGCCGGCCGGTCTCCGCCTGCGCGCGGGCGAGCCGCTCGCGCTCGATCATCGAATCCCGGAACACCAGCACGGCGCGCGCCATGTCGCCGATCTCGTGTCGCGCGCGGGTCGCGGGAATGCGAACCTGCATGTCGCCGGCTGCGAGACTTTTCATCGTGGCCGCGAGTGCGTTCAGCGGCGCGGTGATGCTGCGGCCGATCAGCCAGCTGAAGCCGAGCCCGATCAGGATCGCGGCCACGCCGACGCCCACGATCAGGCCCTGGGTGCGCGACTGCGACGCGGTCAGAACGGCGGCCGCCTCGGCGACGCGCTCGCGCGACGACGCGATGATGCGGTCGGCGGAGGGCAGCATGCTCTGGGTGTCGTGGTCGATCAGCACGATGAGCGGGCCGACCCGGCCGATGCCGTCGATCCAGATGCGAAACGTGTCTGCGTAGAACTTCACCTTCTCTGCGAGCTGGTCCTTGAGCACCTCGGGACCGATGATGCCGTCGAGCATGCGTGCGAAACCTGCGTGCTCGTCGAAGAAGGCGGTCTGCAGCAGATGCGTGGGGCTGAGCCGGTACTCGGTTTCGTAGCGGCGCATGGTTGACAGCGACAGCAGCAGGCGCTGCGCATCGACGTCGCGCATCCAGGAGAAGTCCTCGTGGATCAGGCGCTCCACCGCCATCGCCGCGATGCTCATCTGGCGGCGTGCGCCGATCGCGTCGGTGAAGCCCAGCTGCTCCTGGTTGTGCGTGAGATCGGCGAAATTGGCGGCGACCTCGGCCAGCCGCGAGCGCAGCGTGATCAGGGTCGGGCGGGCGTCGGGAGCGGTGTCGGTTTCGATGGCGTTGAGGCTGCCGGTTGCGCGCTCGTGGGCGCGCTCGAACGCCTCGATCAGCCCCTTGCTCGGTCGCGAGCCGAAATCGCGGGCGTGGATGCGCATGGCAGCCAGCGCGTTCTTGAACTCGTGGCTGGCCTCGGCCAGCCCCGAACCGACCCGGAAGCTTTGCAGCGTGCGCTCGACCTCAGCCTCGCCGGTGGTGAAGGTCACGCCGTTGGCGAGAAAACCTGCGACTGGAATCAAAGCCAGCGCGGCGATCCGGGTGCGGACCGACAGTCGCGAGACCAGACGGGGTACGGACCGGATCATCTCGGAGCACCGCCAGCCGCCGTGCGGCGTTCGACATCGCATTCCGGTCGGTGATAAAGCCCGAAAATGGTTAATAAAGCTGCAAATCGCTGAAAATCTGCTGCCCATGTAAGCAAAATTTGTGAGGTGTCGTGCCGAAGCGATGCGTGACGACGCGATCGTCCGAATTGTTCATTGTCGGCTGCGATGGTGCGCTGCACACTTTGCATTCTCGCTTTCGGGGATCCGTCATGACGCAGGCCTCCGCCTCCGCGATTCCGACCCGCCAGGATCTCGTCCTGATGACGCGCGCCGCGGTGCAGGCGATGGAGGCGCTGCTCGCGGACGCGACGGCAACGGTCGGCGCGCGCGTCGCGATCGAGGGCCGGGTGGTCGGCGCCCTGTTCGATCGCGAGCAGCGCGCCGCGCACGGCCTGGCGTGGTTCGCGACCTACGTCGAGGCGCTGCGCCAGCTCGCGGCCTATGCGGAGCGGCTCCAGACGAGCGGCCGGCTCGGCGAGGTCGAGGAGCTGATCGTGCGGATCGGCACGGGCGAGTATCTCGCGCAGATGCTCGGCGGCATTCCGATGAGCCAGGGCGAGATCGTGCGGCCCTCCGATCTCGGTCTCGGCGCGGCGAAGGTGGCCGCGCGGATCACGCCCGAAGTCGAGGCGCTGATCGAGAGCGGCAACACGGCGGGCCGCCGCCAGCGCCTGGTCGAGCTGATGCGCGCGCGGCAGGAGCCGATGGTCGGCGAGAGCGGCCTCGACGAAACGCTGGAATCGATCCGCGAGGAGATGCGCAAGTTCGCCGACAGCGAGGTGGCCGGCGAAGCGCAGCGCTGGCACAACGACAACGCCTATATCCCGCTCGACGTGATCGGCCAGATGGCCGAGCTCGGCGTGTTCGGACTGACGATTCCCGAAGAGTTCGGTGGCATGGGGCTCGGCAAGGAGTCGATGTGCGTCGTCTCCGAGGAGCTGTCGCGCGGCTACATCGGCATCGGTTCACTCGGCACCCGCTCAGAAATCGCCGCCGAGCTGATCCTCGGCGGCGGCACCGACGAGCAGAAGCGGCAATGGCTGCCGAAGATCGCCTCCGGCGCGGTGCTGCCGACCGCGGTGTTCACCGAACCCAACACCGGCTCCGACCTGGCCTCGCTCCGAACCCGCGCGGTGCGCGACGGCGCGGTCTATCGCGTGCACGGCAACAAGACCTGGATCACCCATCCGGTGCGCGCCGACCTGATGACGCTCCTGGTGCGCACCAATCCGAAGGAGCCGGGCCATCGCGGCCTGTCGATGCTGCTGGCCGAGAAGCCGCGCGGCACCGACGCCGATCCGTTTCCGGCGGATGGCATTACCGGCACCGAAATCGAGGTGATCGGCTATCGCGGAATGAAGGAATTCGAGATCGCCTTCGACGGCTTCGAGGTGAAGACGGAGAATCTTCTGGGCGGGGTCGAGGGGCTCGGCTTCAAGCAGCTCATGCAGACCTTCGAGTCCGCGCGCATCCAGACCGCGGCGCGCGCGGTGGGCGTCGCCCAGGCGGCGATGGAGGAGGCGTTCCGATACGCGCAGAGCCGCCAGCAGTTCGGCAAGCCGATCGTCGAGTTTCCCCGGGTGTCTGACAAGATCGCCATGATGGCGGTCGAGATCGCGATCGCGCGCCAGCTCACCTACTTTGCGGCGCGCGAAAAGGATTCCGGCCGTCGCTGCGATCTCGAGGCCGGTATGGCCAAGCTGCTCGCCGCGCGCATCGCATGGGCCTGCGCCGACAACGCCGTGCAGATTCACGGCGGCAACGGCTTCGCCGTGGAGTTTCCGGCGTCGCGCATCCTGTGCGATGCGCGGATCCTTTCGATCTTCGAGGGCGCGGCGGAAATCCAGGCGCAGGTGATCGCGCGCCGCCTGCTCGACGGGTCGAACTGAACGCACGCAGAAATTCCCCGGCCGACCGCCGGTTTTCCTCCGCCTGACCGAACAATCTCGCTGGTTTTGCATTTGACCATCGTCAAGGAGCGCGGGCCGGCAACCGGGCAGGCTCGCGTGGCATCGGAGGAGACAAGATGGCGAATGCAAACGGCCGAAAAGAATGGGTGCTGGTCTGTGACGGCGCGAAGGCGCTGGTTCTGGAGAACACCGGGACGATGGTTCGGCCGAAGCTAACCAAGCTGGAGGTTCGCGAGCGGCCGACTGCGCCCGATCGCGCCCTAAGCGACGACCGGCCGGGGCGCGTGTTCCAGTCGGCAGACGGGCGTCGCAGCGCCGTCGAAGAGACGGATTATCACGATCTGGCCGAGCAGCGTTTTCTGGCGGAGGTCGCGCTGCGGATCGATCAGGCTGTCTCGGGCGGCGAGATGACATCGCTGGTGGTTGTCGCGCCGCCGCGGGCGCTGGGCGTTCTGCGGGGCGCGTTTTCGGCCGGCGTGCAAAGCGCGATCCGGGTCGAGATCGACAAGGATCTGGTGAAATTGCCGATCCCGGAGATCGAGAAGCATCTCGCCGCCTGACGGGCGGAGATCCTTACAGCTTGAAGCCGAGCTCACGCAGCGAATTGCCGACCGCGCGATGCAGGGGCGTGTGCGGCACCTCGCCGATCGCGCCGCGCAGCTTGTCGCCATTGATCGCGTGCGGCGTCCGCCACAGATACTCGAGCTCGGCCAGTTCGCGACCGAGCTTGAGCATCCGGCCGAAGGTCTTGAGCATCCACCAGCTCATGGTGCGGATCGAGAACACTGCGCCGGTGGCCTTCTCCACGGCGTCGATCATCTCCGCTCCGGTCACCGAATGGCCGGGAAATCCGAACGTCTCGAACGGCGCAAAACGCTCGCGATGTTCGACGAGCTTCACCCAGGTCGCGACCAGGTCGGGGAGGTAGGCCCACTCGTGCCGGACATGGCGCGGTCCCGGATAGGTGATGCGCTGCTTGGCGAGTTCGCGCACCATCACCAGGTCGAACCACGATCCGGTGCCGGAGCCGTAGAAGTCGCCGGAGCGCAGCACGATGGCGCGCATGCCGCGCTCGCAGGCCTCCTCGATGCGGCGCTCGATCTCCAGCCGCATCGCGCCCTTGCGGGTGCACGGATTCATCGGCGTGGTTTCGTCGACGACGGACGGCATGTCGCGCCCGTAAACGTACATGTTTCCCGGATAGAGCAGCGTCGCGCCGTTGGCCTCGGCCACGGCGATGCCGGCGTAGCCGTGCGCGAGCGCGTTCTTGTCCCACTCCGCGATGTGCGGGTTGAGCGCGTTGAGCACCAGCGTGCAGCCTTCGCCGGCCTTGATCGCCTCGTCGCGGGTGACCGCCTGCACGATCTCGGTGCCGCGTGCGGCAAAGCGGATCTTGCCCGGACGAACCAGGCTGGTGACGGCCCAGCCGGCATCGCGGAACGCAATGGCGGCGGCGAAGCCCAGGCGCCCGCCGGCGCCCAGAATGAGAATGCGACCCTTCATCCGGCGCTGTCTAAGGCCTGAACCAGATCGTCGTAAAGGTCACCGGCGTCTTCCAGCCCGACCGAGAGCCGCAGCAGGTCGGGCGGGCAGGGCGATCCGGGGCCTTCGACCGAGGCGCGATGCTCGATCAGGCTCTCGACCCCGCCGAGCGAGGTGGCGCGCTTCCACAGCCGCACGTGGGCCGCGGCGGCGATCGCCGCCGCCTCGCCGGCCCTCACGCGGATCGAGACCATGCCGCCGAATCCGCCCGTCATCTGGCGCGCCGCGACGGCGTGCCCGGGATGGGCGGCGAGGCCGGGATAGAGCACTTCGGACACCGCCGGATGGCCGGCGAGCCGCCCGGCCAGGGTCATGGCGTTGACGCTGTGCGCCTTCACCCGCACGTCGAGCGTGCGCAGGCCGCGCAGCAGCAGCCACGCCTCGAACGGCCCCAGGATCGCGCCGTGCTGGGAGCGGACCTGCCCGATGCGGGTCCAGAAGTCGTCGCGCCTCGCGCTCGCCAGCGCGCCGGCGATCACGTCGGAATGGCCGTTGAGGTATTTCGACGCCGAGTGCATGACGAGGTCGGCACCAAAAGCCAGCGGCTGCGACAGGATCGGCGTCGCCACCGTCGAATCGACGGCGACCCGCGCGCCGGCGTCGCGCGCGACCGCTGCGACCGCAGCGATGTCGGTGATCGTCCACAGCGGATTGCCGGGCGTCTCGATCCACACAAGCCGGGTCCGGCCGGGCCGGATCGCGGCGCGCACCGCCGCGGAGTCGCTCATGTCGGCCAGCGTCGTCTCGATCCCGTAGCGCGGGGCCGCTTCCACGAGCCAGCGCTTGAACGCCCAGTACATCACCTGCGGCGCGACCACATGCGATCCGGGTTCGAGCGCGAGGATCGCAGCGGTGGCCGCCGCCATGCCGGAGCCGAACAGCATGGCGTCGTCCGCGCCCTCCAGTGCCGCGATCACGCCCTCCGCGTGATGCACCGTGGCGTTGTCCGGCCGGCCGTAGGAATAGCCGGAGCGGTAGCGGTTGTCGGGGTCGCGAATGTAGGTCGTGGCGACGTGCAGCGGCGGCACCACGGCCTTTGCCACCGCGTCTGCGGGATCGAATCCGGCGCGGCCCAGCGCCTGCGCCGCGCGGGTCGCGGGCTTCGGCTCGGGGTCTGGACGGTTCGGGTCGTTCATGGCGGTCTCGGGTGGCGGTCTTTGGTTCCGGCGCGGCGCGACCGGATCGGTTGCGGCCATTGTAATCGGCGGGAGCGGCGTTTACGTCATCGGAAAGAGGGTCGCCGCATGTCCGGTTTCATGTCTTATTATCTCGTGCCGATCGCCATCGGCGCGGTTGCCGTGGTGCTGATCCTCGGCCTCGCCAACATGCTGCGGGGCGGCTCGCCCAACACCTCCCAGACGCTGATGCGCTGGCGGGTGATCCTGCAGTTCGTGGCCATCGTCGTCATCATGGCGACGATCTATTTCATGCGCGGCTGACCGGGTCGACGTTTCCGGTCAGTCCCGATCCGATCCAGCGGCGCTGAACCCGACCCGTCGCTTCTCTTTTGAGCACGCTCTTGATCCGACAACCGGTTCCCACTTTTCGGGATCATGCTCTACCGCGCCGGCACCGCCCGCAGATATTGCGGCTTGCGGGTCTTGCCGTGCTTGGCCTTCCCCGGCCGCGACTTGGTCGGATGCGCCTTCTTCGACGACGACAGGTTGAGAAGCTCGCGGGCGTGATCCGACTTGTTGGAATGGTGGGCGCCGGCGGGCGTCGCGAGCGGCAGCGCCAGCAGGGCGAGGGCGGCAAGAACGAGGGTCGGACGCATGGCAGTCTCCGTTTGGCGATCTCCGTCGCGGGCTTCGGACGCGGATGGTATAGACTGACGGCGATCCCGCAATCCACCCGTCCCGACGCGAGGCCGGCATGGTCGTCCTGAACCGCATCTACACCCGCACCGGCGACGACGGCACGACCGCGCTCGGCTCCGGCGAGCGCCGCAAGAAGTACGACCTGCGGGTCGACGCCTACGGCACGCTCGACGAGGTCAACGCCACGATCGGGCTGGTGCGGCTGCACACCGCATCCGACGCGTTGCTCGATCCCGCGCTGGGGCGCATCCAGAACGACCTGTTCGACGTGGAGGCCGACCTGTGCCTGTCGGAGAAGGGGCCCGGCGGCGCGCGGCTGACCGTGACCGACGCGCAGGTGGACTGGCTTGAAGGCGAGATCGACCGGCTCAATGCGGAACTCGAGCCGTTGCGCTCGTTCATCCTGCCCGGCGGCACGCCGGCGGCGGCCTGTCTTCATCTCGCGCGCACCGTCTGCCGGCGCGCCGAGCGCATCATGGTGGCGCTGATGGACCAGCCGGGGGAGCATGTGACCGCGCCGTCGCTGAAATACGTCAACCGGCTCTCGGACTACCTGTTCGTCGCCGGCCGCTACGCCAACGACAAGGGCCGCGCCGACGTGCTCTGGGCGCCGGGCCAGAACCGCTGAGCGCCGCGCGCCCTGCGTGCAGGCGGTCGCCGCATGCTATGACGGTGCCGCCGTTGACCCCTCTTCGCACCGCGACTAGGGTGCGCCGCACCATAGTCCGGGCCTGACGCCTGTCCGGGGAGCGAAACAAAAACATGAAGATTCTCGTGCCCGTGAAGCGGGTTGTCGACAAGGACATCAAGATCCGCGTGAAGGCCGACGGCTCCGGCGTCGAGCTTGCGAACGTCAAGATGTCGATGAACCCGTTCTGCGAAATTGCCGTCGAAGAAGCGATCCGGCTCAAGGAGGCCGGCAAGGCCACCGAGATCGTCGCGGTCTCGATCGGTCCGCAGCAGGCGGCCGAAACCATCCGCACCGCGCTCGCGATGGGCGCCGATCGCGGCATCCTGGTGAAGACCGACGGACCGGTGGAGCCGCTGGCGGTGGCCAAGCTGCTCAAGGCGGTGATCGACGCCGAGCAGCCGGGTCTGGTCATTCTCGGCAAGCAGGCGATCGACGACGATTCGAACCAGACCGGCCAGATGCTGGCCGCGCTGACCGGCTGGCCGCAGGGCACCTTCGCATCGAAGGTGGCGCTCGACGGCGACGCGGTGTCGGTGACGCGCGAGGTCGACGGCGGACTGCAGACCGTCAAGCTCAAGGGCCCGGCGATCGTAACCACCGATCTGCGGCTGAACGAGCCGCGCTATGCCAGCCTGCCCAACATCATGAAGGCCAAGAAGAAGCCGATCGACGAGAAGGCGCCGGCCGATCTCGGCGTCGACGTCGCGCCGCGGCTCGAGGTGCTGAAGACGACGGAGCCGCCGAGCCGCAAGGCGGGCGCCAAGGTCGGATCGGTCGCCGAACTGGTCGGCAAGCTGAAGGAAGCGGGGATCGTATCGTGAGCACTCTTCTCCTCGCCGAACACGACAACAAGGCGCTCAAGGACGCGACCCACAAGGCGTTGAGCGCCGCGAAGGATCTCGGCGGCGACGTGCATGTGCTGGTCGCCGGCGCGAACTGCAAGGCGGTGGCCGACGCCGCCGCGAAGCTCGACGGCGTCGCCAAGGTGCTGCTCGCCGATGCGCCGTCCTACGAGCACGCGCTGGCCGAGCCGCTCGCCGCGCTGATCGTCTCGCTCGCCGGCTCCTACGACGCGCTGGTCGCGCCCGCCACCTCGTCCGGCAAGAACGTGATGCCGCGGGTCGCCGCGCTGCTCGACGTGATGCAGGTGTCGGAGGTGACGAAGGTGATCGCGCCCGACACGTTCGAGCGCACGATCTACGCCGGCAACGCGGTTCAGACCGTGAAGGCGAAGGACGCCAAGAGGGTTCTGACCATCCGCACCTCGACGTTTCCGGCGGCGGGCGAGGGCGGCTCGGCCGCGGTCGAGACCGTGCCGGCTGCCGACGATCCCGGCATTTCCAGCTTCGTCGGCGAGGAGCTGTCGAAGTCCGACCGGCCCGAACTGACCTCGGCCAAGATCATCATCTCCGGCGGCCGCGCCATGCAGAGCCGCGAGAACTTCACCAAATACATCGAGCCGGTGGCCGACAAGCTCGGCGCCGCGGTCGGCGCCTCGCGCGCCGCGGTCGATGCGGGCTACGCGCCGAACGACTGGCAGGTCGGCCAGACCGGCAAGGTGGTGGCCCCGGAGCTTTATGTCGCAGTCGGAATTTCCGGCGCGATCCAGCACCTTGCGGGCATGAAGGACTCCAAGGTGATCGTCGCCATCAACAAGGATGAGGAAGCGCCGATCTTCCAGGTCGCCGATTACGGCCTGGTGGCGGATCTCTATCAGGCGCTGCCGGAACTCGACGCCGAACTGGCCAAGCTCAAGGGTTGAGCCGCAAGGCCGGACGAGGCGGGAATTCACGCGGTCAGGACATCATGGCGCAAGGAATTCGCAGTATCGGCGTCGTCGGGGCGGGGCAGATGGGCAATGGCATCGCCCATGTCTGTTCGCTGGCCGGCTTTCCGGTGATTCTCAACGACATTTCGCCGGACCGGCTGAAGGAGGCGCTCGCCACCATCAACGGCAACATGGCGCGCGAGGTCTCGCGCAACCGGCTCAAGGACGAAGACCGGCAGGCGGCGCTCAAGCGCATCTCGACCGCCGATTCCTACGACGGCCTGGCCGACTGCGATCTGGTGATCGAGGCGGCGACCGAAAAGGAAGAGATCAAGCGCCGGATTTTCGCGGAGCTGTGCCCGGCGCTGAAGCCGGAGGCGCTGGTCGCCACCAACACGTCGTCGATCTCGATCACGCGGCTCGCGTCGGCGACCGACCGTCCGGAGAAGTTCATCGGCATCCACTTCATGAATCCGGTGCCGCGGATGGAGCTGGTCGAGCTGATCCGGGGCATCGCCACCGGGGACGCCACCTTCGACGCGGCCAAGACCTTCGTGTCGAAGCTCGGCAAGACCATCGCGGTGTCGGAGGACTTCCCGGCCTTCATCGTCAACCGCATCCTACTGCCGATGATCAACGAGGCGATCTACACGCTGTACGAGGGCGTCGGCAATGTCGAGGCGATCGACACGGCGATGAAGCTCGGCGCGCATCATCCGATGGGGCCGCTGGAGCTGGCGGATTTCATCGGTCTCGACACCTGCCTCTCGGTCATGCAGGTGCTGCACGAGGGGCTGGCGGATTCCAAGTACCGGCCCTGTCCGCTGCTGGTGAAGTATGTCGAGGCCGGCTGGCTCGGCAAGAAGACCCAGCGCGGCTTCTACGACTACCGCGGGCCCAAGCCGGTGCCGACGCGCTGATCCGCTGCCGTCATCCCGCTTCCGTCATTGCGTCTCGATCGGCTCGACGCCGTCCGGCGCCGGCAGCCAGCGGTGCCGCCGCGACGACCAGAACAGCGTCCCCGGCTTTGCGAAGTCCGGATCGGCAAAGCAGCCGGCCGCGATCCCGATCAGCCCCGGCAGCGCCTCCATCCGCGTGAACACCCGGCTGCCGCACACCGGGCAGAAGTGCGAGTCGTTCCAGCGGCCGGAGCTGGCGATGCGCCGCCAGGCGCGGAACTCGCCTGCGACCGTGGTCGCCGTCTCGGCGAAGAACGCGGTGTAGGACAGCGCGCTGCCCGACATGCGCTGGCAGTCGAGGCAGGTGCAGGCATGCACGGTCGCGGGCTCCGCCGTCGCCGTCACGCTTAATGCGCCGCAGGCGCAGGCCGCGGTCCTGGTAAAGCCCGATGCTCGGGGCCGTTCGTCCATCCGCGCTCCTGCCGTCGCCGCGAAGCGCGCAGGCTGCACTGCGGCCGGCAAAAAGAAAAGCGCCCGGCCGGGCGCTTTCGAGCGATGACCTTCGGTGATGGCCTGAAGGTTTAGACCGTGAGCGCGACCTTGAAGCCGCCGTAGATCATGCGCTTGCCGTCGAACGGCATCGCCTGTCCGCTCATGAGAGAGGCGAGCCGCGGATCCTTCATCACCTTGGCGTTGACCTTGTCGCGATGCGCGCGCGACTTGTAGACGATCCAGGAGAACACCACCGTCTCGCCGCGCTTGAGCTTCACCGCGCGCGGAAACGACGTCCATTTGCCGACCTTCACGTCGTCGGCCTCGCACTCATGGTACTCGAGCGCGCCGTGCTCCTTCCAGACCTTGCCCGCCAGCTTGGCGAGCTTGAAATAGTCTTTCAGGTTCTTCATCGGCACCGGCACGATAAAGCCGTCGACGTAGGGCATGGTTCTCTCCTGTTTCTTCGGTCAGGGTTGCGCGACCGGTCTCGTTCAACGCAGTCTTATGAACCCTAGGCGGCCTTGCCGTCGTAGGCGCGCTGGAGCGCGGCGATGTCGAACTTCTTCATCTGAAGGAACGCCTTCGTCACCCGGCCCGCCTTCGCGGGGTCGGGGTCCATCAGCATCTGCGGCAGCACCGTCGGCGTGACCTGCCACGACAGGCCGAACCGGTCCTTCAGCCATCCGCACGGGCCTTCCGAGCCGCCGTCCGCGGTGAGCTTGTCCCAGAGGCGGTCGATCTCCTGCTGGGACTCGCAGGCGATCTGCAGCGAGATGGCCTCGTTGAACTTGAACACCGGCCCGCCGTTCAGCGCGGTGAAGGTCTGGCCCTCCAGCTCGAACTCCACGGTCATCACCGAGCCGGCGGGGCGGCCGTGAACGTCCTGGCCTTCGTTGCCGTAGCGGCTGATTCGGCCGATTTTCGAATTGCCGAACATCGAGACGTAGAGCTTAGCGGCTTCTTCGGCCTCCAAATCGAACCACAGGCACGGCGTGATTTTCTGCTTGGCGATGGGCATCGGAGGAATTCCTTTACGCAGGGGACGTCAGGCAGGGTGAAGAACCTGGGCGACCCACCGAACGGAGCGCTCACACAGCGGGCCCGTGCGCGCAGCAGGCGGCGGTCTTCCCGCCCGGCTGCAGGTCGTATTCGTCGTGACGCTTCACCCAGTCCATGATCCGGGTCTCGTTGCGGCCCTTCGGGGTGATGTCGAGATAGAAGAAGATGTCGATCGCGCCTTCGGTGCCGCGCGCGTAGCTGGAATAGGTGTGGAACACCTCCCCGGCGTCGTTCTTCGCGAACACGCTGAAGCCCGGCAGTTCGGTGAAGGCGTCCTTGCCGTCGATCGTGGCGTAGTTGTAGTCGACCTTGCCTTCGAGCTGCGCCTCGGTGAAAGAGACGCCGTAGTCGAAGTTGAAATCGTTGCGATGGGACGAGGCCCAGGGCGTGGTCCAGCCCATGCGCCTGTTGTAGGCGTCGAATTCGCCGGCCGGTCCGCGGGTGACGCGGACGTAGCTGACGCCGTGATTGACCAGATGTGACGGTTCGGCCTGTCGGCGTGGTCGGCGTTCAGCGAGCAGCTCTTGCAGCCGACGCCGTCCTTCCACAGCCACATGAAGTGATAGACCACGAGCTGGTCGTTGCCTCCGAACAGCTCGGACAGGCTCTTCTCGCCGTCAGGCGTGTCGAACACATAGGTCTTGTCGACCTTGACCCAGGGCAGGGCGCGGCGCTCCGCCGCGACGAGATCCTGCATGCGCGTGAGCGCCTTCTCGTTCTTCAGGTGCGCCTTGCGCGCCTTCAGCCATTCGTCGTGCGACACGATTTTTCCGGGCTGCATGATGGTGTCCTCGTCAGGCGAACAGGCGTTCGAGCTTGTCGAGCGTGCCGGTCCAGCCGTATTCGTGGCGGTCGCGGGCCTCGGCGTCGAAGAACTGCTCATGCAGCAGGGTGAGGATGCAGCCCTCGCCGTCCGGCTTGACGGTGACGATCACGAGCGACTCGCGTTCGGGGGTCGAGCGCCAGGCCCAGGTGAACTGCAGCCGCTCGTTCGGCACCACCTCGCGGTAGAGACCGCTGACGTTGTGCTCCTCGCCGTCCTCGGTGAAGAACTGGATGGCGTAGCGCCCGCCGACGCGCAGATCGACATCGGCCTTGGTGACGGCGCCGGAATCCGGCCCGAACCATTTCACGATTTGCGCGGGGTCCGTCCACGCGGCGTAGACCCTTTCCGGCCGCGCATTGAGACGACGTTTGAGGGTGAGGCTGGGCTTGGCTGCTGCGGGCTGGGCGGTGGCGGACATTCCTGGTTCTCCACGAAAGCGGCGAGACGATCGAGCTGGTCGGTCCAGAAGCGCTGGTAGCGGTAGAGCCAGTGCATGGCGTCTTCCATCGGCGCGGCCTCGAGCCGGCAGCTCACGGTGCGCCCCGACTTGGTGCGGGTGACGAGCCCGGCGTCGCCCAGCACGTCGAGATGCTTCATCACCGCCGGAAGCGACATGCGGAACGGCTGCGCGAGTTCGCTCACCGACAGGCCTTCGGATTCGCTCAGGCGGATCAGCATCGCCCGCCGGGTCGGGTCGGACAGCGCCGCGAAGGTGCGGTCCAGCGTGCGCTCGCGGTCGGGGGCTCTATACTTAACCATTAAGTTAAGTATAGGGCGCCGGGCGCCGCTGTCAACCCGGGCGCCGCGCGCGTTGCGACCCAAGGTCGCCCCGGCGGTTGCGGCCGGTCTCGGTTAAGGCCCGTTAACCGGTCGCGGCTATCGTCGGAGGCGGAGCGGACATGCGAATCGAGAAGCGCACACTCGGCTGGCATCAGAAGGCGACGGCCTGGCAGGAAATGCAGGCGCGGCGTGAAAAGTCTGCGGCCTATCGCAAGAAGTTCGAGCAGCAGCAGGTCGCGTTGAACAACATTCTGCAGACCTCCGCGCTCGATCAGTTCACCGGAGCGGGCGACCTTGCCGCAAGAGCGGCGCTGAAGCGTCTCGACGAGGCGGCGAAAGCGAAGACGCTGGAGAACCAGCGCAAGGCGGAGGACGAGGCGACGCGCGCCATGATCTGGAAAAACGATAAGCCGAGCCAGACCACCATCAAGGCCGGCGACACCACCATCGATCTGAAGTCCGGCGTCGTCACGATGAGCGACGGAACCCGCATCAACGCGAGCACCGGCATGAAGGCCGACAATTACCTGACGCTGGCGGACGGCTCGCGGATCGATCTGTCGACAGGTCTTAAGGTCATCGACGTCAAGGCCTGAGCGAGACGCATCCGATCATGAACGTCGCCTCCATCGCCTCGGCCTTCATCGCGGCGCAAGCCAGCCAGGTCCAGACCGCGGCCGCGGCCTCGATGATGAAGATGAACGCCGATGCCGCCTCGGGCATCGTGCAGGTGCTCGAAGCCGCGCAGGACAACATGAAGAGTCTCGCCAACGTGGCGGCGGGCGTCGGGCAGAATCTGGATATTTCCGTGTAGCGAGCGGTTGCCGGTGCGAGGGCCGCGTTCGCGTGGCCGGCGCTACCGTGACGCGGTTCGCTTCTCCACCGCGGCCCGGATCAGCCGCAGGGCGTCCTCGCTCGCCCATTCGGCCGGACCGGCCAGCGTCGCGATCTCGCAGCCCTGCGGATCGACCAGCAGGGTCGTGGGCATGCCGAACGCCTTGCCGGCCGCGCGCAGCTCCTGGAACACCTTCGCGGTCGGATCGGCGAAATAGGCCAGCCGGTCGAAGCCGATGCCGACCTCCTTGAGCCAGGCCTTGGGCTTTTCGACGTCGCGGGTATCGATGTTGACCGCGACCACCTCGAAGGCGGGCCCGCCCGCCTTCTCCTGCAATTCGGCCAGCGCCGGCATCTCCTTGCGGCAGGGCACGCACCAGGTGGCCCACAGGTTGAACAGCACGGTGCGGCCGCGCCAGTCCGCCAGGGTTTTCGGCGCGCCCGCGGCGTCGTGGAACGCGAGATTGGGAAACTTCTGGCCGGTGGTCGCCACCGAAAGGGCCGCGACCTCGCCCCTGACCAGCGGCGCGATGGTGCGCGCGGTCGCGAGCGCCGGCGCGCAGTCGGGGTCGCCCGCGTTGCGCGAAAGCCCGCCGATCCCGTATACCCCGGCAAGCCCGGCGGAGACGCCGGCGACCAGCCCGACCAGCAGCAGCACGCTGAGGCGGCTGCGCGGGGCGCGCCGGACGGGGGCTTTCGGATCCCGCTGCGGCTCGGTCATGATCGGCGAATCCCCGTGGCGGGACATTGGGCGGCGAAGAACCTGACGGCGAAAGACAAAGACATGAGCAACAAGATGTGGGGCGGGCGGTTTGCGTCCGGCCCCGACGCCATCATGGAGACGATCGGGGCCTCGATCGATTTCGACTGGCACCTGTACCGGCAGGACATCGCCGCGAGCAAGGCCCATGCCCGCATGCTGGCCAAACAAGGCATCATCGCGGCGAAGGATGCGGAGAAGATCGCTCACGGTCTAGACACGATCCTGTCAGAGATCGGCGAGGGCAAGTTCAAGTTCAAGCGCGCGCTCGAAGACATTCATATGAACATCGAGAGCCGGCTTGCGGAGCTGATCGGACCCGCCGCCGGCCGGCTTCACACCGCGCGCTCGCGCAACGACCAGGTCGCGACCGACTTCCGGCTCTGGATCCGGGATCGCATCGACGACATCGACGGCCTGCTCGCCGACTTCCAGCGCGCGCTGGCCGAACGGGCGCTGGAGCATGCCGGCACGGTGATGCCCGGCTTCACCCATCTGCAGAGCGCGCAGCCGGTCACGTTCGGCCATCACCTGCTCGCCTATGTCGAGATGGCCTCGCGCGACCGCGGCCGCTTCCAGGATGCGCAGGCGCGGCTGAACGAGATGCCGCTCGGCTCCGGCGCGCTCGCCGGCACGTCGTTTCCGATCGACCGAGACATGACCGCGGAGGCGCTGGAGTTCGACCGGCCGACCGCCAACTCTCTCGATGCGGTCTCGGATCGCGACTTCGTGATGGAGACGCTGGCGGCGGCCTCGATCGCGATGGTGCACCTGTCGCGGCTGGCCGAGGAGTTCATTCTGTGGACCTCGCCGATGGCGGGGTTCGTCAAGCTGTCGGACCGTTTCACCACCGGCTCCTCGATGATGCCGCAGAAGCGCAATCCGGACGCCGCCGAGCTGGTGAAGGGCAAGACCGGCCGCGTGGTCGGTGCGCTCAACGGCATCCTGACGGTGATGAAGGGCCTGCCGCTGGCCTACGGCCGCGACATGCAGGAGGACAAGGAGGGTGCGATCGACGCGCTCTCCACGCTCGCGGTGTGCATCGACGCCATGACCGGCATGGTGCGCGACATGACGCCGGATCGGACGCGGATGGCCGCGCTCGCGGGCTCGGGCTACTCGACCGCGACCGATCTCGCCGACTGGCTGGTGCGCGAACTCAAGATGCCGTTCCGGGACGCGCACCACGTCACCGGCCGGATCGTCGGCCTCGCCGAAGCCAGGGGCGTCGCGCTGCACGAGGTGCCGCTCGCCGAGATGCAGACGGTCGAGCCCAGGATCGGCAAGGGCATCTTCGACGTGCTGTCGGTCGAGCGGTCGGTGAAAAGCCGCACCAGCTACGGCGGCACCGCACCGAAGAACGTCACCGCGCAGGCCAGGCGCTGGATCAGGCGGCTGGACAAGGAGCGGGAGTAGGGGGAGCGGCACAATCCGGTCCCACTTTTCCGGATCATGCGCTATGGTCCGCCGCAAATCGGGAGCTTTTCGTGAATCGGTTGCCCATCCTCCGTCTGGCTGCGATCGGCCTCGTCACCGCGCTGGCGCTCGCCGGCTGCGGCCGCAAGGGCCCGCTCGACCCGCCGCCGGGGGCCTGGGTCACGCAGCCGGGCGAGACGCCGCATCAGGGCGCAAACCAGCCGGCCGCGGCGCCGGCGAGCCAGCCGGCTTACGACGCCGAAGGCCGGCCGCTCGCGCCCGCCGGCCCGAACCGCCGGATTCCCGCCGACGCTCTGCTCAACTGAGGCCGGGATGCACCATTTCGCCTATCGCGACGGCGTCCTCCACGCCGAGGCGGTGAGTCTCGCCGCGCTCGCCGAGAGCGTGGGCACGCCGTTCTATTGCTATTCCACGGCGACGCTGGAGCGGCACTACAACGTGTTCGCCGGCGCCTTCGCCGACGTGCCGTCGCTGGTCTGCTATGCGGTGAAGGCGAATTCCAATCAGGCGGTGATCGCGACGCTGGCCCGTCTCGGCGCCGGCGCGGATGTGGTGTCCGCCGGCGAATTGAAGCGCGCGCGGGCGGCCGGCGTGCCGGCGGAGAAGATCATGTTCTCCGGCATCGGCAAGACCGCGGCCGAACTCGCGATGGCGATCGACGAGGGCATTCTTTGCGTCAACGTGGAGTCCGAGCCGGAGCTCGATCTGCTGTCGCAAATCGCGGCGTCGAAGGACCGGACCGTTAACGTGTCGATCCGCGTCAACCCCGACGTCGATGCCAAGACCCACGCCAAGATCGCGACGGGAAAGTCCGAGAACAAGTTCGGCATTCCGATCTCGCGGGCGCGCGACATCTACGCCCATGCCGCGCGGCTTCCCGGCATCCGCGTCACCGGCGTCGACATGCACATCGGCAGTCAGATCACCGAACTGACGCCGTTCGACAACGCCTTCGTGCTGCTCTCCGGGTTCGTGCGCGAATTGCGCGGCGATGGCCACACGATCTCGCATGTCGATCTCGGCGGCGGGCTCGGCATTCCCTATCGAGAGGGCGACGAGCCGCCGCCCGATCCGGCCGCCTACGCCGCGGTGGTCAAGCGCGCCACGGCCGGCCTCGGCTGCAAGCTGATCTTCGAGCCGGGCCGGCTTCTGGTCGGCAACGCCGGCATCCTGGTGACGCGCGTGATCTACAACAAGCGCGGCGAGGCCAAGACCTTCGTGATCGTGGACGCCGCGATGAACGACCTGATCCGCCCGACGCTCTACGAGGCGCATCACGACATCAAGATGGTCGCGGAGCCCGCGCCCGGCGCGCCGCGCATCCGCGCCGACGTGGTCGGGCCGGTCTGCGAATCCGGCGACTTCCTGGCGCTCGACCGCGACCTGCCGGAGCCCGCGCCCGGCGATCTTCTGGCGGTGATGACGGCCGGCGCTTACGGCGCGGTGCAGGCCGGCACCTACAACACGCGGCCGCTGGTTCCCGAGGTTCTGGTCCGGGGCGCGGAGTGGGCGGTGGTGCGCCCGCGCCTCGAAGCCGACGCATTGATCGGGCTCGATCGGCTGCCGGCGTGGCTTTGAACACGCGGGTTTGAACGAAAGCGGCCCGAAAACCCTGGCTCGTGTCTTGCTTGGTATGGCGGGTCTTTGGCCTTGTGCTAGGATTCCATCGAATTGCGGAGACCGCGTTGACCCCACCCCCCGCAGAGCGCCCCGGCGCGCCGGCCTCGTCCGCTGATCGCGGCGCGGGCCTGTTGGCGCGGGCGCTCGGGCGCGCACGCTGGTCGATCTTCTGGGAGCGGCTGTGGCCGGCCTTGGCCTCGGTCGCGACCGCGACCGGCCTGTTCCTCGTGGTGTCCTGGCTCGGGCTATGGACGGCGTTGCCGCCTCTCGGCCGCGCCGTGGGCCTGTTCCTGTTTTTCGCCGTCGCCGTCGCTTCCATCGTCCCGCTGTTCTTCGTGCGGGTTCCGAGTCGCAACGAGGGGCTCGCCCGGCTCGACCGCCACAGCCGGCTTCCGCACCGGCCGGCGACCGCGATGGTCGACGCGATGGCGCCGGAGGCCGGCGACCCGGTGGCCGTCGCGCTCTGGCGCGCGCATGTCGAGCGCGCACTGCGTGCGGCGCGCTCGCTGCGCGCCGGCGTTCCGGTGCCGCGGCTGGCGATGCGCGATCCCTACGCGCTGCGTGCGCTGGTGCTGATCGCCGTGGTCGCCACATTCTTCTCGGCGTCGGGCGAGCGCACCAAGCGGATCGCCGCTGCGTTCGACTGGCAGGGCGTGGTGGAGCCGGCCAACTTCCGCATCGACGCCTGGGTGACGCCGCCTATCTACACCGGCCGGCCGCCGGTGATCCTCCCGGGCCTGCGTCCTGGAGAGCCGGTGCGAACGGCGTCCGAGCCGCTGGCGGTGCCTTCGGGCTCGGTGCTCGTGGTGCGCGCCACCGGCAGCACCGAGCTGCGCCTGTCGGTGTCGGGCGGTCTCGCCGAGCCCGCCGCGGACGACCGGCCGCAGGCGCCGGCCGGCACCGAGGAGCGGCGATACGTCATCAAGGACGCGGGCTTCGCCACCGTGCGCGGCGGCGGCCAGGATCTGCGCTGGAGCTTCACCGCGATTCCGGACCGGCCGCCGAGCATCGCGCTCGCCAAGGAGCCGGAGGGGCAGGCGCGCGGCGCGCTGCAATTGGCCTATAAGGTCGAGGACGATTACGGCGTGGTGGACGCGCAGGCGACCTTCGCCGCCAAGCCTTCCGTCGCCAAGCCGTCTGTCGCCAAGCCTTCCGTCGCTGCCGACGCTCAGCGCGAGGCACGCCCGCTGTTCGAGACGCCCAGCTTCCCGCTGACGCTGCCGCAGTCGCGCACCCGCAGCGGCGCCGGCCAGACCACCAAGGATCTGACCGAACATCCGTTTGCCGGCGTCGACGTGATCATGACCCTGGTCGCGCGCGACGAGGCCGGCAACGAGGGGCATTCCCAGCCGCAGGAGCTGCGGCTGCCGGAGCGGCCGTTTATCAAGCCGCTGGCGCGCGCGCTGATCGAGCAGCGGCGCGAACTTGCGCTCGACGCCAACGCCAAGGAGCGCGTCGCGATCGCGCTCGACGCGCTGGCGATCGCGCCGGAGCGGTTCACGCCGGAGACGCCGGTCTATCTCGGGCTGCGCTCGATCTACTGGCAGCTCGCCAACGCGCGCACCGACGACGGGCTGCGCGATGTGGTGGCGCGGCTGTGGTCGATGGCGGTGCAGATCGAGGACGGCAACGTCTCGGAGGCCGAGCAGCAGTTGCGCGCGGCGCAGGAGGCGCTGCGCCAGGCGCTGGAGCGCGGCGCGACCGACGAGGAAATCAAGAAGCTGATGGATCAGCTTCGCGCGGCGCTCGACAAGTTCATGCAGGCGCTCGCCGAGGAGCTGCGTCGCAATCCGCAGATGGCGCGGCCGCTCGATCCGAACAGCCAGCGCGCCATGCGCTCGCAGGATCTCAAGAGCATGATCGACCGCATGGAGCGGCTGGCGCGCTCCGGCGCGCGCGACGCGGCGCGCAAGATGCTCGACGAGCTCCAGCAGATGCTGGAGAATCTGCAGATGGCGCGCCCCGGTCAGCCGGGCGACCAGGACGGCGACGACATGCAGTCGGCGCTCGACGAACTGGGCGACATGATCCGCCGTCAGCAGCAGTTGCGCGACCGCACCTTCCGCGAGGGACAGGACCAGCGCCGGCAGCGCCAGCGCGGCCAGCCGTCCGATCGCAACCAGATGGGCCAGCTCCAGCAGGACCAGCAGACGCTGCGCGACCAGCTCAACAAGCTGATGGAGCAGCTCAAGCAGCGCGGCATGCCGCAGCCGGGCGACCAGCCGGGGGCGGGCCAGCAGCCCGGCGATCAATTCGGCCAGGCCGGCGACGCAATGGGCGAGGCACAGGGCCGTCTCGGCGATGGCAACGCCGACGGCGCGGTCGACTCGCAGGGCCGCGCGCTCGACGCGCTGCGGCGCGGCGCGCAGGGGCTTGCGCAGCAGATGCAGCAGCAGATGGGTCAGGGGCCCGGCGACGGCCCGGGCGGCCAGCCCGGCCGCGGCCAGCAGCGCGCCAATCAGGACACCGATCCGCTCGGCCGGCCGCTGCGCGGCCGCGACTACGGCGACGACACCACGGTACGGGTGCCGGGCGAGATCGACGTTCAGCGCGCCCGCCGGATTCTCGAAGAGCTGCGCCGCCGCTTCGGCGAGGGCTTCCGGCCGCAGCTCGAGCTCGATTACATCGAGCGGCTTCTGAAGGATTTCTGAGCGAAGCGTTTCTGAACCGTTCGCCGCGACAGGGCTAATTCTTCCCCGCAGCCAGCGCCGCGGCCACTGCGAAGCGCAGTTCGGCGAGCGTGAACGGCTTCGCCAGCACGCTGCGCACGATCGCCTCGAGGCCCGTGGCGCGTTCGCGCTGGTCGGCATAGCCGGTCATCAGCAGGACCGGCATCGTCGGCCAGTCGCGCGCCGCCGCGAGCGCCAGCGCGATGCCGTCCATCACCGGCATCTTGATGTCGGTCAGCAGCAGGTCGAACGGCTCCTGCGCCGCCGCGAGAATGTCGAGCGCAGCCGCGCCGTCGGCGCAGCCGGCGACGCGATGACCGTCGGCCGCGAGCGCGCGCAGGATCAGCTCGCGCACGGAGTCTTCGTCTTCGGCGATCAGAATGTGTGCCACGGAACCGGATCAGCGCGTCCCGGCGAGGGCGTCGCGCCGGTTGAAGAACCGTACCACGACCGACTGGCTGTCCGGAGGGGGCGAGGCGAGGCGGCTGCGAAACGGCAACGTTGCGCCGGCCGCCAGCACCGCCTGCGCGGGCTGCGCGGTCCAGGCGTAGATCTCGCTGCCCGAAGCGTTCTGGACCGCGAAGCGCAGGCGCGGCACCTCGATCGCGGCCGAGGAGGTGTTGGTGATGGCGCCCTGCACCGCGAGCACCGGCACCCCGTCGTGGGTCTCGTGCGAGGTCTTCACGTCCGAGAAGGTCAGGCCGCGCAGGTTCACCGGCAGGCCGATGGCCGCATAGAGCGAGGCCATCTGCGGGGCGTGCTGCACCACCTTGCCGCGCCAGATCAGCAGCCCAGCCAGAATCGCACCGAGCAGCACCACGATCACCGGCCAGCGCGAGGCGCCGGAACGGCGGCGACGGGCGCCGCGCGCGGTGCGGCGGCGCGCGAAGGCCTCGATGTCCTTGTTGGCCTCGCCGTCCGGCCTGGCGGGTGCGATCTGGTCGATGTCGCCGGGCGCAAGCGGGGGCGCATCCGCCATCGGCAACGCCTGGCCGTCCGGGGCCTGCGCCTCGCCCTGCGCCGGAGCCGGCTGGTTCTCGAACGCAGGGGGCGCACCGATCAGCTCTTCGAGCGAGGGCCCGGACTGCGGGTTGGTGTCGGTGGCAGCGGGCGCCTCGGCGTCCGGCAAATCGGGCTGGAGCGCCGGCGCGGACTCCTGCGGAGCGATCTCGGATTCAGGAGGCGGCGCCTGTTCGGGCGGGGCGGCGCCGTCGTTGGCCAGCGCCTCGCGGAAGGCCGCCACCGTCCGGTCGCCGTCCTGTGCGCCGGCCATCGCCGGTTCCGCAACCGATTGAGGCGGGGTGGGCGGGGCGGCGAACCATTGGGTCTGGCAGCGGGTGCAGCGCACGGACCGTCCGGCTGCGCCGACGGCAGCGGAATCGACCTGATAGGAGGTCGCGCATTTCGGACAGATCAGCAGCATCGCCGGGCCATGACCCACTCTGGACCGGACCGACCCTAGCAGCCGTCCCTTAACGGATCGGAAACCATGCAAACGCAGGGTTCGTCATGCGTTGTCCCGCCTCGGACCGGCCGGAGACACCGCACGGTGCGTCCGTTCCGCTATTCTGGCGCAGGGC
The DNA here is from genome assembly GCA_963758225.1 of uncultured Alphaproteobacteria bacterium. Lineage (GTDB taxonomy): Bacteria > Pseudomonadota > Alphaproteobacteria > Rhizobiales > Xanthobacteraceae > Z2-YC6860. Next base: position 155,408 of record CAVWUJ010000001.1, read on the forward strand.
GAATCGCGAGCGGACCGAAAAGAGTGGAGGCGGGCGTGGTCCGATTCGAAAACGTGGGTCTGCGCTACGGGATCGGCCCGGAGGTGCTGCGCGACCTTAATTTCTACATCGAGCCGCAACTCCTTCCAGTTCCTCACCGGCCCGTCCGGGGCTGGCAAGACCTCGCTGCTGCGGCTGCTGTTTCTGTCGCTGCGGCCGACCCGCGGCCTCATCACGCTGTTCGGTCACGACGTGCTGTCTCTCGACAAGGATTCGCTGGCGGTGCTGCGGCGGCGCATCGGCATCGTGTTCCAGGACTTCCGGCTGCTCGACCACATGACGACCTACGAGAACGTCGCGCTGCCGTTCCGCGTCATGGGCAAGGACGAGAGCGAGCTACCGCAACGAGGTGGTCGAGCTGCTGCAGCTGGGTCGGGCTCGGCGAGCGCATGGACGCGCTGCCGCCGGTGCTGTCGGGCGGCGAGAAGCAGCGCGCCGCGATCGCGCGCGCGGTGATCGCGCGGCCGCAACTGCTGCTCGCCGACGAGCCGACCGGCAACGTCGATCCGATCGCTGGCGCAGCGGCTGCTGCGGCTGTTCGTCGAGCTCAACAAGTCCGGCACCACGGTCCTGATCGCGACCCACGATATCGCCCTGATGGACCAGTACGACGCGCGCCGTCTCGTGCTGCACGAGGGCCGGCTGCATGTCTACGAATGAGGCGTGCGCATGAGCGACCTGCGGATCGATCCCGGCCGGCCGGTGGGCGCGCGCATGGTCGACATCCTGCCGAAGCAGGACACGCCGATCGTGCCGAAGAATTCGATCTCGGGGCGCGCGCTGGTCGCGGTCGTCGCGATCATGACGTTTCTCGCTTCGCTCACCACCGGCGCGGTGATGCTGGTGCGCGGCGCCGCGCAGCGAGTGGCAGGCCGACGTGTCGCGCGAGGTCACGATCCAGGTGCGGCCCGCCTCCGGCCGCGACATCGAGGCCGACACCCGGCGCGCCGCCGAAGTCGCGCGCGGCTTCCCCGGCATCGGCGAGGCCCGGCCCTACACGCGCGAGGAATCGGTTCGGCTGCTCGAGCCGTGGCTCGGGCTCGGGCTGTCGCTCGAGGAGCTGCCGGTGCCGCGGGTGATCGTGGTGCGGATCGCGCCGGGCCAGAGCGCCGATCTCGATGCGCTGCGCGCGACGCTCGCAAAGCAGGTTCCGGGCGCGTCGCTGGACGACCATCGCGCCTGGATCGACCGCATGCGCGCGATGTCGCGCACCGCCTCGGTCGGTGGCATTGTCGTGCTGCTGCTGATGCTCGCCGCCACCATGCTGTCGGTCGCCTTCGCCACCCGCGGCGCGATGGCGGCGAACCGGCCGATCGTCGAGGTGCTGCATTTCGTGGGCGCGAAGGATTCGTTCATCGCCGGACAGTTCCAGCGGCACTTCCTGGTGCTGGGGCTGGAGGGCGGGCTGATCGGCGGGGCGGCGGCGATCCTCATCTTCGCCTTCGCCGGGGTGCTCGGGGGCTGGAGCCGCGGCACCGCGGGCGGCGATCAGTTCGCGGCGCTGTTCGGCACGTTCTCGATCGGCATCTGGGGCTATGTCGCGGTGCTGGCGCAGATCGTCCTGATCGCGGGGGTGACGGCCCTGACCTCGCGCCGAACCGTTAACCGGACGCTCGCAAGCGTGGAGTAGGACGGCCATCGGGGCGCCGGATTCCGGGCTCAATTTTCGCGGAGTGAAACCGACGTTGACGGCAGATCACGATCGTTCGGACGGGACCGGACCGGTGCGGCAGACCGCCGCGCCGCGCCGCCGGCGGCGCCCGCTGCGCATGCTCATGTCGTTCGTCGCCCTGGTCGCGATTCTCGTCGGAGCCGGCTTTCTCGTGGTTCGTGCGCACCCTGCCGGTGGCCGAGGCGTCGCCGAGCCGGCGCGCCGACGGAATCGTTGTGCTGACCGGGGCTGCGGCGCGCATCAACGACGCGCTGTCGCTGCTGGCGTCGGGCTATGGCCAGCGGCTGCTGATCTCCGGCGTCAACCCGCAGACCCGGCAGAAGGAGATCGCGCGAGCTGACGCCGGAGCACGCGCGCTGGTTCGACTGCTGCGTCGATCTCGACCGCTCCGCGCTCAACACCGTCGGCAACGCGATCGAGACGCGGCGCTGGGTCGACGAGCGCAGGTTCGGCTCGCTGATCGTCGTCACCTCCAACTTCCACATGCCGCGCTCGATGGCGGAGCTGCGCCACCAGATGCCCGGCGTGACGCTGGTGCCCCATGCGGTGGTCTCGGATCGGGTGCGGGTGGAGGACTGGTGGACCAGCCCGGCCTCGACGCGGCTCCTCTTTTCGGAATATCTGAAGTATATCCTTGCGGTGGTTCGCACCCGCGTCGCGAACGCACTGGCCTGACGTCCGCCGTCCTCGCGGATCGACCGGCGGCGCGTCGCCTGGCGACCGGCGTCACCGCCGTTACAACCGGATTGCATCGTGATCGTCGTTCGCTCGGTCGTTTTCAACGTCCTGTTCTATCTGAACCTGATCGTTCTCATGATCGTCGCGCTGCCGACGCTGCTCCTGCCGCGCCGCGCGATCCTGGAGATGGCCAAGCTGTGGGGCCGCAGCAGCGTGTGGCTGCTGCGGGTCGTCTGCGGCACGCGGGTCGAATTTCGCGGTGTCGAGAAAATTCCCTCCGGTCCGCTGATCGTAGCGGCCAAGCACCAGTCGGCATGGGAGACCTTCGCGCTGCTGCCGCTGTTCGACGATCCGACCTTCATCCTCAAGCGCGAATTGATGTGGCTTCCGCTGTTCGGCTGGTTCGCGGCCAAGGCGCGGATGGTGCCGGTGGATCGCGGCGCCGGGTCGCAGGCGCTCACCGCCATGACGCGGCGCGCGCGAGAGGAAATTCGCGGCGGCCGCCAGCTCTTCATCTTTCCGGAGGGCACGCGCCGCGCGCCGGGCGCCGAGCCGCGCTACAAGTTCGGCGTGGCGCATCTCTATGCCGAGATCGGCGTGCCCTGCCTGCCGGTGGCGCTCAACTCCGGACTGTTCTGGCCGCGGCGCTCGTTCCTCCGCTATCCCGGAACAATCGTCGTGGAGTTTCTCGATCCGATCGCGCCCGGCCTCGACAAGGAGGTGTTCTTCGAGCGCATGCAGACCGAGATCGAGACCGCGACCGCGCGGCTGATCGCAGAGGCCGAACCGGCGCTCGCGCAGGCCGGCGGCTGCGCCGGCGGCCAGCGAGCGGGTGTAGATTATTCGCCGGCCGGCGGCGGCTCGTGCCCGGCCTTCAGCCGCTCGGCGAGCCGGTGCAGGTCCGGGTCGCGGCAGCCCAGCGCCTCGAGCGACTTAACGGTCTCCAGCACATAGTCGCGGTTCGCACCGGACTGGCCGTGTCCCTGACGCACCAGATGGAACTGCTCGTCGAGCGAGAGCCGTCCGGCGTATTGCGGGTGGCCGCGGTCGACGAGATAGACACACCGCATCGACGCGGCGCTCCGGCTTGCCGGCGAGCCAGGCGGTGCGCACCGCTTCGAGATAGACCTTCGTCACCTGCTCGCGGCCGCGCAGATAGGCGAGGGTGTCGGCGCGCCGCTTCGCCGGAACGCGATAGGCGATGCCGCGGCAGGCGCCGCCGCGGTCGAGCCCGAGCACGAGACCGGGCCGCTCCGGCGTGCCGCGATGAATGAAGGAATAGACGCAGAGCGAGCGGTGCAGGCCGACCATGCGCGCCGGCACGCGCTCGGCATATTCGAAGCCCGGCCGCCAGATCAGCGAGCCGTAGCCGAAAACCCAGAGATCCTCGGCGGCGATGGTCGAAGTCGTCGGTGCTCATGGTGAGGACAACGCGCAGGAGGCCCGGAAGGCCCTTCGCGTAACAGGCGCGTATCGTTGCCGCAACCGGCTCGCGGCGCTGGACTTTTTCGCGGCGGTGCCGGAACACTCGGCATCTTCGAAACGCCGCATTCGCGGCGCTCTAGGTCGGCGGCCCGGACGCCGGCATAGAAACCGGTCGAGCGGCCGCTTCCGCCCGCAGCGGCCCCCGAAATCTCGAGACAGCACGCGATGACCGACGCCTACGACCTGCCCCGCCGCCGTCGCCGCTGGCCGATCGTGCTGACCGTTCTGCTGGTGCTGATCGGCGGACTCTGGGCGGTGGGCTGGCATTACGCCGCGGGTCGCATGGTGGAGCAGACGGTTGAGGCGCTGGAAGGTGCGCGAGGCGCGCGCCGGCCGCGTCTATAACTGCGCCTCGCAGGAGCGTCGGCGGTTTTCCGTTCGCGCATCCGAGGTCCGCTGCGCCGAGGCCGGCGCGCAGTTCAAGGCGCTGCAGCCGCCGCTGTCGCTGCAGGCGCGCGATCTCACGGTCGCCGCGCAGCTCTGGCAGCCGACGGTGCTGACCGCCGACATTGCCGGCGCCGCTGGCGATCCGCGATCCCGGCGCACCCGACGGCGTCGATCGCGCACTGGAGCAGCGCGCAGGCGACGGTGCACGGCCTGCCGGCGACGCCGGAGCGGCTCGATATCGCTCTTGAGGAGCCGACCTCGATCGCGCGACCGGCACGCAGGCGCAGCGTCTGTTCCAGGCGCGCCGCGTCGACCTGCGCGGCACGATGGTCGAGGGCACCGCCTTCGGCCAATCCGGTGATCCAGATCGCGCTCACGCTGATCGGCGCCTCCGCGCCGGCGCGTGCATCCGGCGGCGGCGCATGCCGGTCGATGCCGACAGCGTCGATCGTGCTGCGCGGGCTGAAGGACTTCTACGCCGAAGCCCTGGTCGGTGCGCTTTCGCGAGTTGCAGGCCGCCGGCGGCCGCATCCAGATCGTCAAGCGCGCGCGCTGCAGCAGGGCGACTCGATCGCGGTGGCGCAGCGGCGAGCTCGGGCTTTCGCCGGCGCGGCCGGCTCGACGGCCAGCTGCAGCTCACGGTCGCCGATCTCGAAAAGCTTCTGCCTGCGCTCGGTCTCGACAAGGCGCTGCCGCCGACCGCGAACAAGCCGATGAACTCCGCCTTCGGCGCGCTCGACCGGCTGGCGCCGGGGCTCGGCAACATCGCGCGCCAGAACGCCGGGCCGGCGCTCGCCGTCGGCCTGGCCTTCCTCGGCCGGCCGACGGAGCTGGAGGGCAAGCGCGCGGTGGCGATGCCGCTGCGCTTCAGCGACGGCATGGCGTCGCTCGGGCCGATCGCAGCTCGGTGCGGTGCCGCCGCTTTATTGAGCTTGATCTCGTTGTCCGCCGCGTAGGGCCGCGGCAGCGGCGTCTCCGGCAGCGCCGGATGCGGACGGCCGAAATCGGGCGCGGGCGAATCCTGGCCGATCTCGACGATGCCGCGGCGGATCGCGCGGGTGCGCGTGAAGTGGTCGAACAGCGCGTCGCCGTTGCCGGTGCGGATCGCGCGCGTGAGCAGCGACAGATCCTCGTTGAAGCGGCCGAGCATCTCCAGCACCGCCTCCTTGTTGTAGAGGAAGATGTCGCGCCACATCGTCGGGTCGGACGCGGCGATGCGGGTGAAGTCGCGGAAGCCGCCGGCGGAGAATTTCAGCACCTCGGAGCGCGTCACGTTCGCCAGATCGTCGGCGGTGCCGACGATGGTGTAGGCGATCAGGTGCGGCAGGTGGCTGGTGATGCCGAGCACGAGATCGTGGTGCTCCGCGGTCATGCGTCTCGACATTGGCGCCGATCGCGGTCCAGAACCGCGCCAGCCGCTCGGTCGCGGCCGCCTCGGCGCCGTCCGGCGGCGTCAGGATGCACCAGCGGTTGACGAACAGTTCGGCGAAGCCGGAGTCCGGCCCGGAGTTCTCGGTGCCCGCCACCGGATGCGCCGGGCACGAAATGTACATGCGGTCGGCAGGTGCGGGGCCATGTCGCGCACCACCTGCGCCTTCACCGACCCGACGTCGGACACCGTCGCGCCCTTTGCCAGATGCGGGCCGATCTCCTGCGCGACCGCGCCGCAGGCGCCGACCGGCACGCAGACGATCACGAGATCGGCGCCGGCCACGGCGTCGGCGGCGGTCTCGACCACCTGGTCGGCGAAGCCGAGTTCGGCGACGCGGCGGCGCGTCTCGGCCGAGCGCGCGGTCGCCACGATCGAGCCCGCGGCGTTCTGCGCACGGGCGGCGCGCGCGATCGAGCCGCCGATCAGGCCGGTGCCGATCAGCGCAAGGCGGTTGAAGAGGGGGGCGTCGAGGCGGGTCACTTCGCTTTCCCCAAGAACTCCGCCAGCGTCTTCACGAACAGCCGGTTGGCCTCTTCGGTGCCGACGGTCATGCGCAGCGCGTTCGGCAGCTTGTAGGCGCCGACCTGCCGCACGACGAGTCCCGCGCTGCATCAGGAAGGCGTTGGCCTCGCCGGCGCTGCGGCCCTTGGTCCTGCGGGAAATGGATCAGGATGAAGTTCGCCACGCTCGGCGTGACCTCGAGCCCGAGCCTGCCGATCTCCTCGGTGAGCCAGGCGAGCCATTGCGCGTTGTGCGCGCGCGCCTTTTCCAGATGCGCGGTGTCCTCGATCGCCGCGATGCCGGCGCGCGATCGCCGGCGCGTTGACGTTGAACGGTCCGCGGATGCGGTTGATCGCATCGACGACATGCGCGGGCCCGTACCATCCAGCCGAGCCGCAGCGCCGCGAGGCCGTGGATCTTGGAGAAGGTGCGGCGTCATCACGACGTTGTCGCTGGTCGCGACCAGCTCGAGCCGGCCTCGTAATCGTTGCGCTGGACGTATTCGGCATAGGCGGCGTCGAGCACCAGCAGCACATGCGGCGGCAGGCCGCGCGTGCAGGCGCTTGACCTCGTCGAACGGCAGATAGGTGCCGGTCGGATTGTTCGGGTTGGCGAGGAACACGACCTTGCGTGCGCGGCGTCACCGCGGCGAGGATCGCGTCGACGTCGGCGGTGTGGTTCTTCTCCGGCCGCGACCACGGGCTTCGCGCCGGCGCCGAGCGTGGCGATCGGATAGACCAGAAAGCCGTGCGTCGGTGTGGATCGCCTCGTCGCCGTCGGCGAGATAGGCGCGCGCGAGCAGGTTGAGCAGGTCGTCGGAGCCCGCGCCGCAGACGATGCGCGCCGGGTCGAGTCCGAAGGCGCGGCCGATCGCCTCGCGCAGCGCGGTCGCCGCGCCGTCCGGATAGTCCTCCAGATGCCGGCCGGCCGCCGCGATAGGCGGCGACGGCCTTCGGGCTCGGCCCGAGCGGCGTCTCGTTGGAGGACAGCTTGAAGACCTTGCGCGACGCCGGGCGCGCTGCTCTTGCCGGGCACATAGGCCTCGATTTCGAGCACGCCGGGGCGCGGCTGGGGACGGGTGGCGGTCATGGCAAGCGCAATCCGGAAAGCCGACCGCCAACCGACTCCCCTCAGGGACGGGAGAACGCTGCCGCAGATCGCTCCCCTGAGTAGGACCGGAGCGGGTCAGCGACGATCTCAGGTCTTCGCGGCCGGCACCGTATAGCGGGTCGCGTGGCTGCCGACGAGGGCCGAGGAGCGGACCTGGCGCCGGCCCTGGCCAGGGCCGCGGTCAGCTCGTCCAGCTCGCGGCCCGCGGGCAGCGAGGCCAGCAGCGCCGCGCCTTCGTAGGCGCTGTCGGGCACCGCGATCACCTCGGCGAGCGGCCGCGGCCTCGCGCCGGCATCGGCGCTCCAGCCGGTCACCCGCAGGCTCCAGAGCTCGACCTCGGTCACCATGGCGTCGGCGGCCGCGCGCGAGACCACGAACACCGGCAGCGCGGCCGGATGGTCGTCGCGGTCGATGAAGGGCAGGCGTGCGATGATCTTGCGGCGCGCTGTCGAACTCCAGCGCGGTCCACCAGGCGCCGGATGCGGCGCGGCGAAGGCCGGCACCAGCCCGAGATCGCCCTTGCGATTCCGACACGGCGGCCACCACGCCGGCCGCGCCCATATGACGCGATGAACGGCACGGTGAAGCCGAAATGGAAGCGCGCGCTGTCGCGTATCGCGGCGTCGCCCGCCGAGAGATCGGCATGGACGCAGAACGGCGCCTGGACGTGCGTGAAGGTCGCGATGATCACCCGCCAGATGCTTTCCGCGGTGTCGAGCGGCAGGATGCCGTGATGGCGCTGCACCAGCCGGCGCATCATGTCGGCCTCGCGGGCGGGCCGGAACGCCGAGCCGGTGTCGGACGTGTTCTTGACCTTGATCAGGGTGCCGATGATCTCCCCGCGCTCCATCAGCAGCCGGTGCATGGTCTCGTCGATCCGGTCGATTTCCTTGCGAAGATCGGTCAGCGAAACGGCGTCGGCAGGAGGCGCGGGCTTGGACATGGCAGCTTCCGGTTCGTGCCGCGCCCTGGCCTCCCGGCGGGGAAGGCGGCGACCGGCGCCGCCATTGATAGGTGGGATACGGCCCTAAATCAAAGAAAACATTGACATTTGTGGCTTGCGATCCCTACCTAGCCGGCCGAGCGCACGATCCCGGAAAGTGGCAGCCGGTTTTCGGATAAGATGCGCACCGACTTGAAGAACCGGCCTGTTCCGGCCGCCGGGAAAGCAATGGTCGATCTGAGCCCCGATCCCGTGGCGACGCCTGCGCGCGAAGCGGACCATCCGCGCAATTCGCTGGTGGCGCATTTCGGTCCCGACCGGCCGCTCAAGCTCGACGCGGGCGTCGAGCTCTCGCCGTTCCAGATCGCCTACCAGACCTACGGCACGCTGAACGCCGACCGCAGCAACGCCGTTCTGATCTGCCACGCGCTCACCGGCGACCATCATGTCGCAAGCCCCAATCCGGTGACCGGCAAGCCGGGCTGGTGGGAGACGATGGTCGGGCCGGGAAAGCCGATCGACACCGAAAGATACTTCGTCATCTGCTCCAACGTGGTCGGCGCCTGCATGGGCACCACCGGTCCGGCCTCGACCGATCCGCGCACCGGGCAGCCGTTCGGTCTCGAATTCCCGGTCATCACCATCCGCGACATGGTGCGCGCGCAGGCGATGCTGATCGACGAGCTGAAGATCGACACGCTGTTCGCGGTCGCCGGCGGCTCGATGGGCGGCATGCAGGTGCTGCAATGGGCCGCGAGCTATCCCGAGCGCGTGTTCGCCGCGCTGCCGCTCGCCGCCGCCACGCGCCACTCGGCCCAGAACATCGCCTTCCACGAGGTCGGCCGGCAGGCGGTGATGGCCGATCCGGACTGGCGGCACGGCCGCTACCTGGTCGAGGGCTCGAAGCCGCACCGCGGCCTCGCGGTCGCGCGCATGGGCGCGCACATCACCTATCTCTCGGACGCGGCGCTGCACCGCAAGTTCGGCCGCAAGTTTCAGGACCGCGAGAATCCGACATTCTCGTTCGACGCCGATTTCGAGGTCGAGTCCTATCTGCGCCATCAGGGCTCGTCGTTCGTCGAGCGTTTCGACGCCAATTCCTATCTCTACCTGACGCGCGCGATGGATTACTTCGATCTCGCAGGCGACTACAACGGCTCGGTCGCGGGCGCGTTCAAGGGCACCGGCACGCGGTTCTGCGTCATGTCGTTCACCTCGGACTGGCTGTTCCCGACCTCGGAATCGCGCGCCATCGTCCATGCGCTCAACGCCTCCGGCGCGCGCGTGTCGTTTGCGGAGATCGTGACCGACAAGGGTCACGACGCCTTCCTGCTCGACGAGCCGGAGCTGTTCGCGATCGTGCGCGGCTTCCTCGACGGCGCCGGCAAGGCGCGGGGACTGTCGTGATGCTGATGCGGCTCAAGCGCGACCTCACGATGGCTGATGCCGCCCGCGGGCCGGGCGGCTCGCGCGTCGACCTGCTGCTGATCGCGGACATGGTCGCGCCCGGCGCGCGCGTGCTCGACGTCGGCTGTGGCGACGGCGAACTGCTGCGACTCTTGGGCGAGACGCGCGGCGTCGACGGTCGCGGCATCGAACTGTCGCGCGAGGGCGTGAACGAATGCGTCGCCAAGGGCCTCGCCGTCATCCAGGGCGACGCCGACACCGACCTGTCCGACTATCCCGACGACGCCTTCGACTATGTCGTGCTGTCGCAGACCCTGCAGGCCACGCGGCAGCCGCGCGTGGTGCTGGAGAACATGCTGCGGATCGGCCGCCACGCCATCGTGTCGTTTCCGAATTTCGGCCACTGGCGCATCCGGCTGCAGGTCGCGCTCGGCGGCCACATGCCGCGCACCGACAACCTGCCCTATGCGTGGTGGGAATCGCCGAACATCCACTTCTGCACGATCAAGGACTTCCGCGATCTCTGCCTGGTCTGCAATGCGGAGATGGAGCGCGCGGTCGCGCTGAACGCCTGGGGCAAGCCGCTGCGCTTTCACGCGCCGTGGTGGTTCTGGAACCTGTTCGGCGAGCAGGCCGTGTTCCTGCTGAGCCGCCGCGGCTGACAGGGCGTCGGCAGCGGCGGCATCGCCCCGCCAACGACAAAGTATTGCCTGTATTGATTCGTCTTGGGCAAGTTTTGCTCACGCCAGCGCCAAATAGATTGAGCCATTAACCCGCTATGCGCTGAGCGGGACGTGTCCATGCATTGCGTCTAATGTCGCCTATAAAGCCTTTATTCACAACGATTTCAGCGAATTCTCCCATTTTACGTTTCGACTGCAACCGAATTATTTTCGGAACCCCGTCGGCCCCTCCCAGAAATCGCCACATCACGCCCGTCCGTGCGCGGGGTGCCGCTCCGGCGGCATCGGGGATCAACAACAAGGGAACATTTCCAGAATGACGCTCGCAAGAACAAGAAACGTCGTGCTTGCCTGCTCGGCCGTTCTTTTTGCCACCACCGCCGTCGCCTCCTCGGAGCCCGCAAGCCGCAAGGCGGCGCCTGCGGTCCAATCCGAGGCCGGCGCGCTTGCCGTGGCTGCGGTCGAGGTCAGCGCGCAGCGCCGCAAGCGCGTGCGCCAGCATCGCTCTGTGAAGCCGCGGGCGGCGCATCGCCGCAACCTCGCGCGCACCGCCGCCGTGCGGCCTATCGTCAATCCGGTCGTGGACATCCACGCCGTCGCCAGCGGGACGGCTCCCGCCGCTTCGCAAACGGGCCGTGCTGCCTATGCCGCCGTGCCGCCCGTCCAGCGCCAGCAGCGCCGCAGCCACCGTGGGGCTGCAACGCAGCCGCAGGCCTCGTTCGCGGGCCTCGGTGGCGGCAACGTCGTCGCCGAGGCGCGGCGCCATCTCGGCACCAACCCGACCGGCCGTTCGAGCCTGTGGTGCGCGACCTTCATGAACATGGTTCTGGAGCGCACCGGCCACGGCGGCACCGGCTCGAATCTCGCGCGCTCGTTCGCCTCCTACGGCACCCGCGTCTCCGGCCCGCAGGTCGGCGCGATCGCGGTGATGTCGCGCGGCCGCCGCGGCGGCCACGTCGGCGTGGTCAGCGGGATCGACGCGTCGGGCAATCCGATCGTCATCTCCGGCAACCACGGCCGCCGCGTCGCCGAGGCGGTCTATCCGCGCGGACGCATCTTCGCCTATGTGATGCCGTAACGACGGCGTTGTAACGGCGCGACCCTCGCGCCCGCATTAAGCGCCGGAGGCGGCACGATCGCCTCCGGCGTTTTTCGTCACATCGGGAACGGACCGGCTTCGCCGGCGTTCCGGTTCGGATGAGCGCCCCGTCCGACAGGCCCGCACCCGCCGTCGTCGAGACCGACATTCCCGCGCGGCTCGACCGGCTGCCCTGGAGTCGCTTCCACACGCTGGTGGTGGCGACGCTCGGCATCACCTGGATTCTCGACGGGCTCGAGGTCACGCTTGCTGGCACCGTCGCGGGCGCGCTCAAGGCCAGCCCGGTTCTCCAGTTCTCCAATCGTCGACGTCGGCATCGCCGCCAGCGCCTATCTCGCCGGCGCGGTGCTCGGCGCGCTGTTCTTCGGCTGGCTGACCGACCGCCTCGGGCGCAAGAAGCTGTTCTTCATCACGCTCTCGGTCTATCTCGTCGCCACCGCCGCGACCGCGTTCTCCTGGAATCTCTGGAGTTTCGCGCTGTTTCGATTTCTCACCGGCGCGGGCATCGGCGGCGAATATGCCGCGATCAATTCGACCATCCAGGAGCTGATCCCGGCGCGGGTGCGCGGCTGGACCGATCTCGTGATCAACGGCAGCTTCTGGCTCGGCGCCGCGCTCGGCGCGCTCGGCGCGGTGGTGCTGCTCGATCCGAAGGTGCTCGATCCCGAGATCGGCTGGCGGCTGGCGTTCCTGATCGGCTCGCTGCTCGCCGTCGTGATCTTCTTCATGCGGATGTGGCTGCCGGAAAGCCCGCGCTGGCTGATGACTCACGGCCGCGCCGACGAGGCCGAGCGCATCGTCGCCGACATCGAGCGCACGGATCGCGGCGCAGGGCGGCGTGATTCCGACAGTCGAACTGCCGAAGGTGCGGCTGCGTGGCGCGCAGCCACACGCCGCTTCGCGAGGTGTTCGACACCCTGGTGCGGCGTCATCGCGGCCGCGCCGCTGGTCGGGCTGACGCTGATGGCGTCGCAGGCGTTCTTCTACAACGCGATCTTCTTCACCTACGCGCTGATCCTGACGGACTTCTACGGCATCCGCGCCGAGAACGTCGGCTGGTACATCCTGCCGTTCGCCGCCGGCAATTTCCTCGGGCCGCTCATCCTCGGGCGGCTGTTCGACACGGTCGGGCGACGACCGATGATCGCCTTCACCTACATCGTCTCCGGCGTCCTGCTGGCGCTCGAGCGGCTGGCTGTTCGCGCAGGGCGTGTTCGACGCGACGCAGCAGACGCTGGCGTGGTCGGTGATCTTCTTCTTCGCATCGGCGGCGGCGAGCTCGGCCTATCTCACCGTGAGCGAGACCTTCCCGCTGGAGATCCGGGCGCTGGCGATCGCGATCTTCTACGCGATCGGCACCGGCGTCGGCGGCATCGTCGGGCCGTGGCTGTTCGGCTATCTGATCGACACCGGCTCGCGCACGAGCGTGTTCGGCGGCTACCTGCTCGGCGCCGGACTCATGATCGCGGCCGGGATCGTGGCGGCGCTGTTTGCGGTGCGGGCGGAGCGCCGTCCGCTGGAGCAGGTGGCGCGGCCGCTCGCCTTCGTCGACGAGCAGGCCCCGGGCGTGACGCGGATCTGATTCGACGGCGCTGAATCGGACCCGCGGCCTGTCTCCACGTTGAGCATGATCTGATCCGAAAACCGGTGTCCACTTTTCGGGATCATGCTCCATGTTGAGCATGATCTGATCCGAAAACCGGTGCCCACTTTTCGGGATCATGCTCCATGTTGAGCATGATCTGATCCGATAACCGATGCCCACTTTCGGGATCATGCTCTACGGATCGACCAGCGCGTTGATCCAGTGGCAGTCGCCGGCCTGCCGGTCGATCGGATTGCCCCAGTCGTCGTCGCGGCCGCGGTCCTGCGGCTTGAACCGCATGCGGAACGCCGCGAAGCCGCCGTTGTCCGGCGTCGAGGCCCATTTGATGCCGGTGGCCGGCTCCCATTGCACGATCTGGCCGTTCTCCTCGTCGCGCACGCTGAACACGAAGGGGGCGGTGCCGATGCGCAGCGTGCCGCTTTTGAGCCCGCCGAGCGTGTCGTCGCCGGAGAGCGCGATGGCGTTGCCAATGCGGTTGAGGGCCAGCGCCTTCCAGTCCTCGCGATGCGCGGGGTCGGTTTCGAGCGGCGTGACGAGGAAGTGTACGGAGCCCTTTTCCTTGGCGGCCAGCGCGTCGCAAGATTTCATCGCCTCGGCGAGCGCGGCGGCATCGGCGGCCGGATTGGCCTTCTTCGCCGTGGGTGCGCCCGCAGCCGGAGACGGCGGCGCTGCAGGCGCCTCGGCCTCGCGGGGAGGCGCGATCAGCGGCTCGGGCCGGGTGGCGACATAGGCCGCGATTCCCGCCGCACCGAGCAGGAACACGCCGGCCGCGAGAAAACCCAGCACCGACGGCCAGATTGACCGGTGCACGCCGCATTGGGCGCAGACCGACGCCAGCGCCGGCACATTCGCTCCGCAGTTGCGGCAGGTGGCCATCGTCGTCACTCCCCGTGCAAAGGTTCGAGACTGTCGCCGACAGCCAGCGTGCCGCCTGCGACCACTTCGGCATAGACGCCGCAATCGGCATGGCCGAAGCGTTTCATCAGCGTGCGCGGAATGTCCAGATCGCGGAACCCGGTCGCCGGATCGACCTCGGTCGCCGCGCAGCGCACGATCCGCTTGATCACCTTGAGCCGCACCGGCCCCGCCGCCAGCGTGCGGCCGAGCAGCTCGAACTCGCTCCAGGCCGGCCAGCCTTCGACCTGCAGGTTGCCGCGAAAGCGCAGCGGATCGACCGGCGCACCGATCGCGTCCTCCAGTGCCTGAACCGAGGCGAGGTTGATGATCGACACGACCTTCTTCGCCACGTCGGAGAAGCTGTGGCCGGGCGCGTTCAGCACCCGCGGCGGGCCGCGCAACTCGTCCGTGCTGAAGTCCGCGAAGAACGCCTCGATCGCGGCGCGGCCCGCCGCGGTGCGAAGGTCTCCGCGCGCCGCCTCGCGGCCCTCGTGCTCGATGACGAGCGTGTGGCCGGTTTCATCGAAGTGCGTCTTCAGCGCGGCCAGCCGGGCGTTGCGCATCAGCATCAGGAACCGCATCTTGGGAAAGTATTTCGGTTCCGCGGGATCGAAGCCGGAGGGCCCGTTCTCGATGGCGTACAGCCGGTCGCAGGGCAGGGTCGCGCCCGGCGAGAGCGCGACGCGCGCCATCGGCTCGGGCGACAGGCCCTTCACCGGGTAGCGATGGATTGCCTTGATCTGGCTCGCCTTGATCTGGCTCACGTCACGACTTGGCTGTTGGTGCGAATGTAGGGACCGGGCTCGACCGGAAGCCGGTTCTTAACAGTCCGGCGGCAGGCTGGAAATTGCCGGGGCTGCCCCTTTTCGGGGCGAGGCCCGGTTCTTAAATCTGGCAAGGCGGATGCCCACAGGGGTCCGCTGTCCGGGCGCCGTCATGGGCCCGATGGGAGCGAACGATGAACGTGGAAAAATACACCGACCGCGCCCGCGGTTTTGTGCAATCCGCCCAGTCCCTGGCGCTGCGTGAGGGACACCAGCAATTCACGCCCGAGCATGTGCTCAAGGTTCTGCTCGACGACCCGGAAGGGCTCGCCGCGGGCCTGATCGACCGCGCCGGCGGCCAGTCCCGGCAGGCCTTGCAGGCGGTCGAGGCCGCGCTCGCCAAGATGCCGAAGGTGTCGGGCGGGGGCTCCGGCCAGCTTTACCTGTCGCCCGCGACCGCCCGCGTGTTCGACCAGGCCGAGAAGGTCGCTGAGAAATCCGGTGATTCCTACGTCACGGTCGAGCGGCTGCTGCTGGCGCTCGCGCTGGAGAAGGACAGCGAGGCCGGGCGCATTCTCGCCAACGCCGGCGTCACGGCGCAGAACCTGAACGCGGCGATCAACGCACTGCGCAAGGGCCGCACCGCCGATTCCACCGGCGCGGAGGGCGCCTACGACGCGCTGAAGAAATACGCGCGCGATCTCACCCAGGCGGCGCGCGACGGCAAGATCGATCCGGTGATCGGCCGCGACGAGGAAATCCGCCGCACCATCCAGGTGCTGTCGCGGCGCACCAAGAACAACCCCGTGCTGATCGGCGAGCCCGGCGTCGGCAAGACCGCGATCGTCGAGGGCCTTGCCCAGCGCATCGTCAACGGCGACGTCCCCGACAGCCTCGACGACAAGAAGCTGCTCGCGCTCGATATGGGCGCGCTGATCGCCGGCGCGAAATACCGCGGCGAGTTCGAGGAGCGGCTGAAGGCGGTGCTGAACGAGGTCACGTCCTCGGACGGTCAGATCATCCTGTTCATCGACGAGATGCACACGCTGGTCGGCGCCGGCAAGGCCGACGGCGCGATGGATGCGTCCAATCTGCTCAAGCCCGCGCTCGCGCGCGGCGAATTGCATTGCGTGGGCGCGACCACGCTCGACGAATACAAGAAGCACGTCGAGAAGGATGCGGCGCTGGCGCGGCGCTTCCAGCCGGTGTTCGTCAGCGAGCCCACGGTCGAGGACACGATCTCGATCCTGCGCGGGCTCAAGGACAAGTACGAGCAGCATCACGGCGTGCGCATCACCGACGCCGCGCTGGTGTCGGCGGCGACGCTGTCGAACCGCTACATCTCCGACCGCTTCCTGCCGGACAAGGCCATCGACCTGGTGGACGAGGCCGCGGCGCGGCTGAAGATGCAGGTCGATTCCAAGCCGGACGAACTCGATTCGATCGACCGCGAGATCGTGCGGCTGAAGATCGAGCAGGAGGCGCTGAAGAAGGAAAGCGATGCCGGCTCCAAGGATCGCCTGAAGCGGCTGGAGGGCGAACTGGCGTCGCTCGAAAAGCAGTCGGCCGATCTCACCGCGCGCTGGAAGTCCGAGAAGGACAAGCTCTCGAATGCGCAGAGGCTCAAGACCGAGCTGGACGGGTTGCGGATCGAGCTCGCCAATGCGCAGCGCCGCGGCGAGTACCAGAAGGCCGGCGAGCTGGCTTACGGCCGCATCCCCGAGCTGGAGAAGAAGCTCGCCGAGATCGAGGGCAAGAGCGGCGGCGCGGTCGTCGAGGAGGCGGTGACCTCCGATCACGTCGCGCAGGTGGTGTCGCGCTGGACCGGCGTGCCGGTCGACCGCATGCTCGAGGGCGAGAAGGACAAGCTGCTGCGCATGGAGGACGAGCTGGCGGGGCGCGTGGTCGGGCAGGCCGAGGCCGTCAAGGCGGTCTCGACCGCGGTGCGGCGCGCGCGTGCGGGCCTGCAGGATCCGAACCGGCCGATCGGCTCGTTCATGTTCCTGGGCCCGACCGGCGTCGGCAAGACCGAACTGACCAAGGCGCTCGCCGGCTATCTGTTCGACGACGAGCAGGCGCTGATCCGCATCGACATGTCCGAATACATGGAGAAGCACTCGGTCGCCCGCCTGATCGGCGCGCCGCCGGGCTACGTCGGCTACGACGAGGGCGGCGCGCTGACCGAAGCGGTGCGGCGGCGGCCCTACCAGGTGATCCTGTTCGACGAGATCGAGAAGGCGCATCCGGACGTGTTCAACGTGCTGCTGCAGGTGCTCGACGACGGCCGGCTCACGGACGGGCAGGGCCACACCGTCGACTTCCGGAACACGCTGATCGTGATGACCTCGAACCTCGGCGCCGATTATCTGGTGAACCAGCCGGAGGGCCAGGACACCGACGCGGTGAAGGATCAGGTCATGGCGGTGGTGCGGGCGAGCTTCCGGCCCGAATTCCTCAACCGCGTGGACGAGATCATCCTGTTCCACCGGCTGCGGCGCGAGCACATGGGCCGCATCGTCGACATCCAGATGACGCGGCTTGCGAAGCTCCTGGAGGATCGCAAGATCGAGATCGAGCTCGATCCGACGGCGCGCGAGTGGCTGTCCGACAAGGGCTACGACCCCGCCTATGGCGCGCGTCCGCTCAAGCGCGCGATCCAGAAATCGGTGCAGGATCCGCTCGCGGAGCTGATCCTGTCGGGCCGGATCAAGGATGGCGAGCGAGTCGCGATCTCCGCCGGTAAGCAGGGCCTGGCCTTCAACGGCCAGGTCGCCGAGGCGGCGTAACGCGCTGTCGCCTTGCGCAGCGTGGCCGGGGCCCCGGCCGCGGCTCACCCCACCCATGCACGAACGCCCGGGACAGGCCCGGGCGTTCGCGTTCTTCAGGAGCAGGACCGATCCGGATCGGCCGATCAGCGCACGCCGGTCGTGACGTTCTGCGCCATGCGCTGGCCGGAGCGGTGGAGCATGCCCTCGATCCGCTCGCGCTCGGCCTCGAACTTGGCGAGCATCGTGCCTTCGAGCGCACGGCCGCGCGGCAGGCGCAGACGCAGCGGATCGACGAAGCGGCCGTTGACCATGATCTCGTAGTGCAGGTGCGGGCCGGTGGAGAGGCCGGTGGAGCCGACGTAGCCGATCACCTGGCCCTGACGCACGCGCGCGCCGGCCTGGATGGTGCGGGCGAAGGCGGTCATGTGGGCGTAGGCGGTCTCGTAGCCGTTGGCGTGCTTGATGCGGACGTACTTGCCGTAACCGCTCTCCCAGCCGACGCGATCTACCACGCCGTTGCCGGCGGCGTAGATCGGGGTGCCGAGCGGCGCGGCCCAGTCTACGCCGGTGTGCATCTTGGTGTAGCCAAGCAGCGGATGGCGGCGCGAGCCGAAGCCCGAGCGCATGATGCCGGAGGCCACCGGCTTGCGGACCAGGAACTTCTTCGCGCTCTTGCCGGTCTCGTCATAGTAGTCGACCAGACCGTCGTCGGTGGTCTGGAAGCGGTAGAATTTCTTGACCTCGCCGCCGACCGTCAGCGAGGCGAACAGCACGTCGGCGCGGCCGCCGTCGCTGTCCTCTTCGCCGGTGTAGAGAACGTCGAACGAGTCGCCCGGCTGGGTGCGATACTGGAAGTCGACGTCGTAGGAGTAGATACGCAGCAGGCTGTCGATCACCGGCCGCGGAATCTGCTGGCGCAGCGCGGTCTCGTAGATGCTCTGGTAGAGCCGGATGCCCTTGCCGTCGTCCTCGTCCTCGCTCACCTCGGCGACTTCGGTGTTCATGATCGACACGTCGACCGGCACATAGCGGCCGCGGTCGGACAAAGCGACGACGGCCTCGACCGCGCTGTCGCCCATCACGATGACCCGCATCGGCTGGATCCGGCCGTTCGGCTCGGCGTTGCCGACCAGGATGCGCAGCTTCTGGCCTTCCTTCAGCCCGCCGTCGCGGCCGCGCGGGCCGAGCGCAGCGGCGATCGCACGGGTCTCGTCCGGCGTCGCCCCGATCTCCTTGAGGATGGCGGCGATGCCCTCGCCCTTCTTCACCGTGACGGCGCGCTCGCTCCAGTCGTTGCCGCCGTTGGCGTGCGGACCGGTCTTGGGCAGCAGCGTGATGTTTTCCGGAACGATGCGGGCCTCGAAGCCCGCGTAGGGATCGGGATTGCTGTCGGCCGGCGCGTAGGACATGCGGGCGGTCGGCTGGATCGCAGCGACCTGGTAGCGCGCGGGTTGCGTGCTGCCGGTCCAGTTCGCGGTGTCGCGCACGCGGGTGAGAACGTCGTCGACGGCGACGGTGCGGACGATCTTGGCCTTCGGCAACATCGACGCGAGGTCGCGGGTGACGAAGGAGACTTCGGCGTCGGACTCCACGCTCGGCCGCTCGTCGGGCGGCGTGCCGTCTTCGCCGGCTGCGGCGAGCAGCTTCTGCGCGTTGAACGGCGGCACGCTGCCGGCCAGTTCGGTCGGGGAAAGCGTCAGGTTCGCGGAGACGCGCACATGCGGCTGCACGCGCACGATCTCGCGGTCGCCGATCCGCGCCGTCGCGGTGACGCGGATGACCTGGCGCGCCGACGTGGATTCGCCGGCGGCCGGAAGCCGGTCGCCCTTGCGCGTCACCGAACGGTCGGCGACGCCGATGGTGCCGCGGAGCGCAGCCCCGACGCGCTCGGGCACCGTTGCGAAATTGGTCTCGCCGTCGAGCGAAGCGAAAACGGCGCCGCCCATGAGAGCCGCGCCGCACACCCCGGTCAGGATCGTTCCGGAAAACCATTGCGCGGACACGCGGCGGCGATCGATCAGACCGCCGTTGCCGCCGTCCACGGATAGCGGAGGCTCGTGGCCGAGGTCGATCGGCTCCGATTCAAGTCGCGACGAATGGACGTTGCGCGGCCTGGCTGGAT
>CAVWUJ010000001.1:182500-792357 GCA_963758225.1 uncultured Alphaproteobacteria bacterium
AACCGCGGCATCGCCTTCGCGCAGCTCGGCGACCACGCGCGCGCGGTCGGCGAGTTCGACGCCGCGCTGTCGCTGCACGACGGCCATCCCGGCGCGCATTACAACCGCGGCGCGGCGCTGCATGCGCTCGGCCGCCACGCCGACGCGGTTGCCGCCTTCGATCGCGCGCTGCAGCTCGTGCCGCGCTACGCCGCGGCCGCGTACAACCGCGGGCTGGCGCTGCAGGCGCTCAATCGCCACGCCGACGCGGTCGCGAGCTTTCGCATGGCGCGCGCGGCGCAGCCGGATCTGGCCGATGCGACCTATGCCGAGGCGGCGTCGCTTCTGACGCTGGGCGACTATTCCGCGGGCTTTGCGGCCTATGAAGCGCGGTGGACCCGCAGCGGCATGACGGCGAAGCCGCGATTCCGCGAGCGGCAATGGACCGGCGACGCCCCGCTCGAAGGCCGCACGATCCTGCTGCATGCCGAGCAGGGGCTCGGCGACACGATCCAGTTCGCGCGCTATGCGCCGCTGGTGGCGGGCAAGGGCGCGCGCGTCGTGCTCGAGGTTCAGCCGGAGCTGAAGGCGCTGTTCGAGGGCTTCGATGGCGCAACCACGGTGGTCGCGCGCGGCGAGCCCCTTCCGGCCTACGATTGTCATTGTCCGCTGGCGAGCCTGCCGCTGGCCTTCAAAACCGAGGTCGGATCGGTGCCGGCCGCGATCCCCTATCTTGAACCGTCGTCCGCCAGGCTGGAATCCTGGCGACCGCGGCTTGCGGCGCTGCCCGGCCGCCGGGTGGCGCTGGCCTGGTCCGGACGCGCCGCCCACGTCAACGACCGCAACCGTTCGATCGCCTTCGAGCGGTTTGCGCCGCTGCTCGACCGGCCGGGCCTGTCGTTCGTGAGCGTGCAGCGCGAGCTGCGGCCAGCCGACGCCGGGCGGCTCGCGGCCACGCCTTCGGTCCTGCATCTGGGCGAGGAGCTTGCCGATTTTGCCGACACCGCCGCGGTGCTTTCACTCTGCGACCTCGTCGTCAGCGTCGACACCGCCGTGGCGCATCTCGCCGGCGCGCTCGGCCGCCCGCTCTGGCTGCTGCTGCCGTTTCAGCCGGACTGGCGCTGGACGCTCGGCGCCACGAGCCCCTGGTATCCGGCCGCGCGCCTGTTCCGGCAGCCTGTTCCGGGCGATTGGGACAATGTTTTCAGGGATGTGACGGAAGCGCTTGCGTCGGGCGCGATGCCTGTTACATAGACGGGCAACGACGTCATCGAATTGGCGCGGGGTGGAGCAGCCCGGTAGCTCGTCAGGCTCATAACCTGAAGGTCACAGGTTCAAATCCTGTCCCCGCAACCAAATCAGGCCCGGTCAATCAGGCTCTCACGCCCGGTTTGCCGGGCCTTTCGTTTTTTGGCGCGGCTTTGCCGGGCCGGGCGCCGTTAACGCGAAACGGCGCTCTGCGCGAGCGCCGCCTGGCCGATCTCGCGCACCCGCGGATCCGGGTGCGTGAGGAGTTCGGGCGCGATTGCCGCGCAAAAGGCGGTCGGCGCGTCGTCCGCGATGGCAAGGCGCAGCCAGTGCAGGGCGTCGCGGGTCTCGCCGCGCGCAAGAAGCAGCGCACCGAGATGATAGCGGCCGCGGCAGTCGCCGCCCTCGGCGCCGCGGCGGTACCATCCTTCGGCGGTCGCCTCGTCCGGCGCGCGCCCGAGCCCCAGCTCGTAAATCCGGCCGAGCGCCGTTGCGGCCTTGGCGTGGCCTTGCGCGGCGGCTTTCGCGAACAGGGCGAAGGCCGCCTGCGGGTCGCGCGGCACGCCGCGGCCTTCGAGCATCAGGCTTGCCAGGTTGAACCGGCCCCAGTCGTGGTTGCGGTCCGCGGCCTCGCGATAGCATCGCGCGGCTTCGGCCGGGTCGGCTTCGCCGCCCCATCCCAACTCGTGGCATCGTCCCAGCATGTTGAGCGCATCCGCGCGCCCGCTCTCGGCGGCGATCGCGAACCAGCGACGCGCGCTTTCGGGATCGCGTGGCGTGCCGCGGCCGTCGAGCTGGAGCTGCGCCCACAGCATCTGGGCGTCGATGTCCCCGTAGACCGCGGCTGCGCGAAGCCAGTGCGCGGCCTTCACGGGCTCGGACGCGATGATCGCGCGCCACTCGTCCGCGCCGAGCGCCTTGAGCGCCGCGTAGTCCGGCGCCTCGATCGCCGCCGCCGCGCTCCGGTCGCGCCGGCGCCGCTTGCGAAGGCCGAGCCTGCGCAGCAGCGACGACAGAATTCCGGATCGATGCGGCATTTGCTTCGCCGCTTCGGTGGAGGTCGTCATTGATCGCCGCTCGATCTCTTCTTTTAATTTTTCCAATTTGAAATCTCGAATGCTTCGCTCACGCTTCCGTCGAAGCGATCCCAACGCGAATCGACAACGCACAATTCTGCGACGAATTGAAGCGTCGAAGCGTTGCGCTGGTGTGTGCGTTCGACGTGTTCGTCAACGTGATATCGCTTCGTTGTGATTGCAGGAGATTCCGGATCGTGTTTGTCGGAATTCTAATCTTCGCGCGCAATCGCATCCTCTGATGCACCCAGTCTTAGATCGATTCCACAAGATAGCAATTGCACGCTCAGCTTCCCCCGCGCTTAAACGAAAGCATCAAACCGACGCCGATGAAACGGCGCGGACAGTGACGCGGGGGCATTTGAAATGCAGACGAACTCGGAGCCGGTCCTGCGATCGGCGATCTCGCACGCGGCCTTGTCGGCCGGTGTGGCCTTCTCATGGGCGGCATTGTCGGACGCGGCGCAGGCCCAGTCCAACGTCACGCTCGATACGATCGACGTCACCGGCCAGCAGACGACCGACGGGACGTACAGTGTCCCGACCGCGTCCTCGCCCAAGCAGACCGCGCCGCTGCTCGACACGCCGCAGACGGTCACCGTGGTGCCGCAGGCGATCATCCGCGAGCGCAACGCGACCACGTTGACGGAGGTGCTGCGCAACACGCCGGGCATCACGTTCGACGGTGGCGAAAACGGCTTCGGCACCTCGATGACCAACTTCAAGCTGCGCGGTTTCGACACCAGCGGCAGCGTGTTCATCGACGGCTCGCGCGACAACGGAACCTATGCCCGCGACGTCTTCAACGTCGAGCGCGTCGAAATTTTCAAGGGACCGGCCGCCGACAACGGCCGCGGCGGCGCCGGCGGCTACATCAATCTGGTGACCAAGACGCCCACGCTGAAAAACTTCTTCACCGGCGAGGTCGGCGTCGGGTTCGACGGATACAAGTCCGATGCGCGAAAGCGCGCCACCGCAGACGTCAATCGCGTTGTCGCACCGAACACCGCGGTCCGGTTCAACGCCATGTGGGAGGACGGCGGCGTTGCGGGACGCGACATCGCCGAGGCGAAAGCGTGGGGCGTCGCGCCATCCGTCACCTTCGGCCTTGGCACCGACAAGCGCGCAACGTTTTCCTATGAGCATCTGACCCGCAAGGATCTGCCCGACTGGGGCATTCCCGCCCATGTCATCCCGGGAATGGCGCGTTACACTCCTTCGGTCGCGGGCGTCAGCCGGGACACGTTTTACGGCCTTCGGTCCGACTTCGACGACGTGACCAGCGACGTGGCTTTGGCGCGCTTCGAGTACGATCTTTCGAAGGCGGTCACCGTCAGCAACCAGACCCGCTGGTCGCGGGTCGAGCGCAACTCACGCTTCACGCAGGTCACGGCCTATACGCCCGCAACCCAAATGGTGACGACGCAAAATCAGGTCTACGAGCGCGTCAACACGACCTTGACCAACCTCACCAATCTGTCGGCCGAGGTCCACACGGGCCCGTTCAAGCACAACCTGTCGATGGGCGTCGAGCTGTCGCGCGAGACGTCGGACGCCAATCGCTTTAACACCGGCGCCAACACCAACACGAACGTCTTCAATCCGGATCCGAATCGCGCGCAGGGTTCGGCGTCTCTGGCCGGCTCCGCCGCCGTCAAGGTCAACACCGTGGCGGCCTATCTGTACGACACCATGCACCTGAACCGACAGTGGCAGATCACCGGCGGTGTGCGAGTCGAACACTACAACGTCGATCTGACCGACATCCCCGGGGGCGCGAACAACTTCACCGCCACCGAAACCACGCTCGGAGGCAAGATCGGTGTCGTTTACAAGCCCGTCGACCACGGCAGCTTCTACGCTTCGGTCGGCCTGTCGCACCGGCCGCCGGCCTCGTACCTGTCCACGCCGGACATTTCCCGCACCGGCAACAACGCCTTCCCGGGCCTGATCCGCGGCGCGGATCCGATCCGCTCGATCAACTACGAGATCGGCACCAAGTGGGACTTCTTCAACGGCCGCCTGTCCACGACTGCGGCGCTGTTCCGCTCCGAGCAGCGGGTGCCGCTCAATCCGGGCGGCAACATCTACTACAGCAACGAGATCGTGCAGGGTCTTGAACTGGGCGTTGCCGGCAACATCACCGAGCGATGGAAGGTGTTTGGCGGCGTGCTCCTGATCGACAGCCAGCGCGAGGTGGGCGCCGATCTGAACGCCGCGCTGATCGCCGCGTCGCCCGGCGACTTTGTCGGTCTGGACGGACGGGTCTACTCGACGGTCGATGGCAACGAACTGGCGTTCACGCCGAATTTCTCGGCCAACCTGTGGACGACCTATCGCCTGCCGACGATTCCGCTCACCATCGGGGCTGGTCTGCAGCATGTCGGCTCGTCCTGGATCGGACGTCCGGACGATGCCGCGCGCGTCATTCCGAACGGCGTGTTCGGCAAGCTGCCGGGCTACACCCTGCTTCACATGATGGCGTCCTACGAGCTGCGCAAGGATGTCGAGCTTCGCTTCAACGTCGATAACGTGACGGACAAGCTCTACGCCGTCTCGACCAACTGGCCTGCCCAGCGCGTGCAACTCGGGGCGCCGCGCACCTACCGGATCAGCACGAACTTCAAGTTCTGACCCGCTCGAAGCGCGGCGAAGCGTTTCGCCCCGGCCGTGCGTGCTGCCGGGGCGTTCGTTCTGTGTGGGATTGGTCGGCGTGATGGATGTTTCGCGATGATGGTCGAAATCCCTTGTGTGCTATCGCCGGAGGATGTGCGTCGCTGTCGCGGAATTCTGGACAAGGCGGACTGGCGCGACGGACGCGCGACCGCCGGCCATTTTGCAGCGCGCGTGAAGGCGAACGAGCAGCTCGCGGACGGCGATCCGGCCGGCGCGCAGGTCGGCTCGCTCATTCTCGAGCGCCTGGCGGCGGCGAGTCGCTTCCTCGCCGCGGCGTTGCCGTCGAAGGTGCTGCCGCCGCGCTTCAACCGCTACACGGGCGACGGCTCCTATGGCGACCATATCGACAACGCGATCTTCGCCGTCCCCGGCACGCCGGTTCGAATCCGCGCCGACCTCTCGGCCACGCTGTTCCTGAGCGATCCTGATGAATATGACGGCGGCGAACTGATCATCCAGGGCGCGTTCGCGCGCCACGGGGTCAAGCTTCCGGCCGGGCACATGATCCTCTATCCGTCCGGAGCCTTCCATCAGGTCACGCCGGTGACGCGTGGCGCGCGGCTCGCCTCCTTCTTCTGGGTGCAGAGCCTCGTGCGGCACGACCACCGCCGCACGATGCTGCTGGAGCTGGACGACACGATCCAGGCGCTGGCGGCGCGCGCGCCGCACGATCCCGCGCCGGAGCGCCTCACCGGGCTCTATCACAACCTACTGCGCGAATGGGCGGACACCTGAGCGCCGACGCGAACAACACCGGAGCCGATCCATGACTGCCCCGCTTGAACGGCTGTCGCGGATACCCGCCACCGTCGCCTCGGCAGCCGACTACGAGAGGCTGGCGCGGGAGCGCCTCGGCGCCGCGGTCTTTTCCTATGTTGCGGGCGGGGCCGAGGACGAAGCGACGCTGGCCGCCAATGTCGCGGCGTTTCGCACGCGCGCCTTGCGCGCCCGCGTGCTGTGCGATCTCGCCGGCGGCAACACGCGGCTCGACCTGTTCGGCCAGAGCTTCGCGCACCCCATCCTGCTGGCGCCGGTCGCGCATCAGCGCCTGTTTCATCCGGACGGCGAATGCGCCAGCGCGCTCGGGGCGGCGGCGAGCGAAAGCGGCATGGTGGTCAGCACCCAGGCGAATGCGACTCTGGAGGAGATCGCCGGGGTGTCGCAGGCGCCGCTGTGGTTTCAGCTCTATGTGCAGCCGGACCGCGGCTTCACCCGCGAACTCGTACAGCGCGCCGCGGCGGCGGGCTACGGCGCGATCGTCGTGACCGTGGACGCACCCGTTGCGGGACGCCGTAACCGTGAGCAGCGCGCGGGCTTTGCGCTGCCGCCCGGCGTCGAGGCGGTCAATCTGCGCGGCATGCCTGGTCCTTCGCTTCGGGAGAGCCGCGGCGACGGCCTGTTCGGCAGCGACATGATGGCGGCCGCGCCCACCTGGCGCGATCTCGAATGGCTGCGATCGCTGACGACACGGCCGTTGCTGCTGAAGGGCGTGAGCGATCCCGAAGACGCGCGCCGCGCTCTGGGTGAGGGGATCGACGGGCTTGTGGTTTCCAACCACGGCGGACGCACGCTCGACACGCAGCCGGCGAGCCTCGATCTCCTGCCCGCTGTCATCGCCGCACTCGAAGGACGAATTCCGGTTCTTCTGGACGGCGGCGTGCGCCGCGGCTCCGATGTGCTCAAGGCACTCGCGCTCGGCGCTCGCGCGGTGATGATCGGTCGCCCTTACGTCTACGGACTCGCCGCCGCCGGTGCGATCGGCGTCGCGCATTTGGTGCGAATTCTGCGAGCCGAGCTTGAGATTGCGATGGCGTTGACCGGATGCGCCACGCTCGACCGGATCGATTCCGGCGTGCTGCACGAGCAAACGATCCGCTGACAGCGTGGCGCGAAGCGGCGTCACGCGATTGCTGCGTTGCGATGATCGCACTGCACAAGTTGCGATGCGCCGCACTCCAAAATTTTTTGATGAGACGGTTTCGCCTCAACCGATATTCTGTATTATGAATTACGAGACACGAAACGCGCCCCATTCATGGGGGCAAAAACGCCGCAGCGAAAATGCCGGAATAACGGCTACGCTGACTGCGGTGGAAACAAAAGGGAGGGACTATCGATGCATACGTCACTCAAATCTTTGGCTTTGGCTGCGGGCACGATTCTCTGCGCCGGACATCTATCCGTCGCGCATGCGCAGTGGGAGCCGCAACGGCCCGTGGAATTCATTATTCCGGCCGGCCCGGGCGGCGGCGCCGACATCATGGCGCGCACGATTCAGGGCATCGTCAGCAAGCACAATCTGATGAAGCAGCCGCTGGTGGTGATCAACAAGGCCGGCGGCGCGGGCGGCGAAGGATTCCTCGACGTCAAGTCGTCGCGCAACAACCCGCACAAGATCGTCATCACGCTGTCCAATCTGTTCACGACGCCGCTGGCCACCGGCATCCCGTTCAACTGGAAGGATCTGACGCCGGTCGCGATGCTGGCGCTCGACGAGTTCGTGCTCTGGGTCAATGCCGAGACGCCGTATAAGAACGTCAAGGATTACATCGACGCGGTGAAGAAGGCGCCGGCCGGCCAGTACAAGATGGGCGGCACCGGTTCGCGCCAGGAAGACCAGATCATCACGGTCGCGATCGAGAAGTCGGCGGGCGTGAAGTTCACCTACATTCCGTTCCGCGGCGGCGGCGAGGTCGCAGTGCAGCTCGTCGGCAATCACGTTAACTCCACCGTCAACAACCCGAACGAAGCGGTGGCGCAGTGGCGCGGCGGCAAGGTGCGTCCGCTCTGCGTGTTCGACGGCAAGGCGATGCCCTACAACGACAAGATCGCCGACAACATGGGCTGGAGCGACATTCCGACCTGCAAGTCGCAGGGCCTGGATATGGAGTATCTGATGCTCCGCGGCATCTTCATGACGCCCGGCGCCACCAAGGAGCAGGTCGCATTCTACATCGACCTGTTCGAGAAGGTACGCAAGACGCCGGAGTGGCAGAAGCTGATGAGCGACGGCGCATTCAACCAGACCTTCATGACCGGCGACGAGTATGTGAAGTGGGTCGCCAACGAAGAGAGGCGCCATCACGACCTGATGAAAGAAGCCGGCTTCCTCGCCAAGAAGTAAGCCGTTTCCAAGCCGCCGGCGGAGCCCTCCGCCGGCGGCTTTTTCCTCCGCAATCGCCTGATCCGTCGTCCGCCGCCGTTACGGCGCACGCGCCCTGGGGAGCCGCATGTCCGACCAAACGCACGAAGCCGCAGGAAAGGGTCCGGGCCATCGCGCCGTCGAGATCGGCGTCGCGGTCGCAACCTTCATAGCCGGCGTGATCATCCTGCTCGGCAGCCTTCAGGTCGGCTTCGGCTGGAGCTTCGAGGGGCCTGAGGCCGGCTTCTTCCCGTTCTACATCTCGCTGTTCATCATCGGCGCCAGCGTGGTCAATCTCGTTCAGGTGGCCAAGATCGAGTCCTTCGGCTCGAAGCCGTTTGCGACCTGGGAGGAGCTGCGCCGCGTCATGTCGGTCGTCATTCCGACGACCGCCTACGTTTTTCTCGTGCCCAATCTCGGAATGTACGTTTCTTCGATGCTGCTGATCGGCGTCTTCATGCTCTGGCTGGGCCGCTACGACTGGAAGATGACGCTTCCGATCGCCTTCGGGGTGCCCGCGCTCGCCTACATGGTGTTCGAGCGCTGGTTCATGATTCCGCTGCCGAAGGGGCCGATCGAATACTGGCTGGGGCTTTGACGAACGCGCTGCGGCGCGGTTCGACGCCGCGCGGCGAGGAATTCATACCGGCTTGTACGGGCTTGGGGGCCTGATCTGCGATGGAAGAGATTGCCAATCTGTTTCAGGGCTTCGCGACGGTTCTTCAGCCGTACAACGTCATGGTCATGGTGATCGGCATTCTGCTCGGTCTCGTGATCGGCGTTTTGCCCGGCCTCGGCGGCGCCAACGGCGTCGCGATCCTTCTGCCGCTGACCTTCAGCATGTCGCCGACTTCGGCCATCATCATGCTCTCCTGCATCTACTGGGGCGCGCTGTTCGGCGGAGCCATCACGTCGGTTCTGTTCAACATTCCCGGCGAGCCGTGGTCGGTGGCCACCACCTTCGACGGCCATCCGATGGCGCAGCAGGGCAAGGCGGGCGAGGCGCTGACCGCCGCGTTCACCTCGTCCTTCGTCGGCGCGTTCTTCTCTGTCGTCGTCATCACGCTGACCGCCCCGCTGGTTGCGCGCTTCGCCTTGCAGTTCGGCGCGGCTGAGAAGTTCGCCGTCTACTTCCTCGCGTTCTGCTCGTTCGTGGGCCTGTCGAAGGAGCCGGCGTTCAAGACCATCGTTTCGATGATGCTCGGCTTCGCGCTTGCCGCGGTCGGGCTCGATCACATGACCGGCCAGCTCCGCCTGACCTTCGGTTACACCGAGCTGCTCTCCGGTTTCGACTTCCTGATCGCCGTCATCGGCCTGTTCGGCATCGGCGAGATTCTGCTGACGATGGAGGAGGGGCTGCGCTTCAAGGGCCGCTCGGCCACCATCAACCCGCGCGTCGTGCTCCAGACCTGGAAGGAGCTGCCGAAGTTCTGGGCGACCTACATCCGCTCCTGCATTATCGGCTGCTGGATGGGCATCACGCCCGCGGGCGCGACGCCGGCCTCGTTCATGAGCTACGGCATCGCCAAGCGGCTCTCGCGGCGGGGGCGGCATTTCGGAACGGGTGAGATCGAGGGCGTGGTCGCGCCGGAGGCCGCCGCGCACGCGGCCGGCAAGGCGGCGCTGCTGCCGATGCTTTCGCTCGGCGTGCCGGGCTCGCCGACCGCCGCGGTGCTGCTCGGCGGCCTGCTGATCTGGGGCCTTCAGCCCGGTCCGCTGCTGTTCGTCGAGCAGAAGGAATTCGTCTGGGGCCTGATCGCCTCGATGTATCTCGGCAACATCGTCGGCCTGCTGATCGTGCTGACCTGCGTGCCGATCCTGGCGGCGATCCTGCGGATCCCGTTCTCGATCATCGCGCCGATCATCCTCGTGCTGTGCGCGATCGGCGCCTACACGGTGAAGAACAACCCGTTCGACGTCGTGATGATGCTGGTGTTCGGCGTGGTCGGCTATGTGATGAAGAAATGCGACTACCCGCTCGCGCCGCTGGTGCTGGCTCTGGTGCTGGGCGACAAGGCGGAGGAATCCTTCCGCCAGGCGCTGCTCGGCTCGCAGGGCAGCCTCGGCATTTTCTTCTCGAACGCTCTGGTCTCCAGCATCATGGTCCTGGGCCTGATCGCGCTGTTCTGGACGGTGATCCAGAACGGCTGGTCCCGGCTCCGGCCACGTCTGGCGGTGTAATTGCGGTGATCGCGGGCCGGTGGGCGTTGCGCCTCACCGGTCCGTGGAATATTGTATGCCACCAATGAGCAGCGAACCCACCATCCGGCGCGGCGGAACGCCTGCGTCCGTTTCTCCGAGCGAGACGGCGCCGCGGATCGCCATCGATCCGATCGACACTTCGTTCAGCTTCAAGAACAAGGCCTATGCGGCCCTGAAGAACGTCATCGTGTCGATGGACATCTACCGCAGCCGGCAGGACATCCGGCTGGACGAGCGGCAGCTCGCGCAGGATTTCGGCATCAGCCGCACGCCGGTGCGCGAGGCGATGGCGCAACTGGAGCGCGAGGGCTTCGTGCGCTCGGTGCCGCGCCGCGGCGTCTATGTGGTGCGAAAGACCCGCGACGAGGTGATCGAGATGATCACCGCCTGGGCGGCGCTGGAAAGCATGGCGGCGCGGCTGATCACCCAGAACGCCTCGCAGGACGAGATTTCCTCGCTGCGCAAGATGTTCGCGACCTTCGAGGACGGCGAGCTTCGCGCGCATCTCGACGAATATTCCGAGGTGAACATCGAGTTTCACCAGAGCATCATCCGCATGAGCGGCAACGCGGTGCTGCTCGACCTGGCGGAAAACCTGTTCACCCACATGCGCATGATCCGCCGCAAGACCATCGGCGAGCAGGATCGCGTCGACCGGTCGATCCGCGACCATATGCACATCATCGAGGCGCTCGAAGCGCGCGACACCGCCCGCGCCGAGGAGCTGGTCCGAAATCACGCGCTCGGCCTTGCCGAGCACGTTGCGAAATACGCCGATTATCTCGACTGAAGTCGAAGGGCTAGGGAGGAACAAATGGCCGAAGCGGCAGCCCAGGCAGGGCAGAGTGCGGCGCCGGGTGAAGAGCGCGAGCTGACCGACGGCTTCAACCTGATCATCGACGCGCTGAAGCTCAACGGACTCGACACGATCTACGGCGTGCCGGGCATCCCGATCACCGACTTCGGCCGCATGGCGCAGGCCGCGGGCATCCGCGTGCTCTCGTTCCGCCACGAGCAGAACGCCGGCTACGCCGCCTCGATCGCGGGCTTTCTCACCAAGAAGCCGGGCGTCTGCCTCACGGTCTCCGCGCCGGGCTTCCTCAACGGCCTGACCGCGCTGGCGCACGCCACCACCAACTGCTTCCCGATGATCCTGATCTCCGGATCGTCGGAGCGCGAGATCGTCGACCTGCAGCAGGGCGACTACGAGGAAATGGACCAGCTCGCGGTCGCCAAGCCGCTGTGCAAGGCGGCCTATCGCGTGCTGCATGCGCAGGACATCGGCATCGGCATCGCCCGCGCGATCCGCTCGGCGGTCTCGGGACGCCCCGGCGGCGTCTATCTCGACCTGCCGGCCAAGCTGTTCGGCCAGGTGATGGACGCCGAAGCGGGCCGCAAGTCGCTGGTCAAGGTGATCGATCCCGCGCCGGCGCAGATTCCCGCCCCCAACTCGATCAAGCGCGCGCTCGACGTTCTGGCGTCGGCGAAGCGGCCGCTGATCATCCTCGGCAAGGGTGCGGCCTATGCGCAGGCCGACGACGACATCCGCGCCTTCGTGGAAAAGAGCGGCGTGCCGTTCCTGCCGATGAGCATGGGCAAGGGCCTGCTGCCCGACACCCACCCGCAATGCGCGGGCGCGGCGCGCTCGACCGTGCTGGCGCAGTCCGACGTGGTCATGCTGATCGGCGCGCGGCTCAACTGGCTGCTGTCGCACGGCAAGGGCAAGGCCTGGGGCACGCAGCCGAAGAAATTCATCCAGATCGACATCGAGCCCCGCGAGATGGACTCCAACGTCGAGATCGCTGCGCCGGTGGTCGGCGATATCGGCTCGTGCGTCGCGGCGCTGCTCAAGGCGATGGGCGACGCCAACACCTATCCGTTGAAGGTGGCCGACTGGATCAAAACCGTCACCTCCAAGCGCGACGAGAACGTCGCCAAGATGGCGCCGCGCCTGATGAACAACAACGTGCCGATGGACTATCACGGCGCGCTCGGCGTGCTGCGCACCATCGTCAAGGAGCGGCCGGACGCGATCCTGGTCAACGAGGGCGCCAACACGCTGGATCTCGCGCGCGGCATCATCGACATGTACCAGCCGCGCAAGCGCATCGACGTCGGCACCTGGGGCGTGATGGGCATCGGCATGGGATACGCCATTGCCGCGGCGGTCGAGACCGGCAAGCCGGTGCTGGCGATCGAGGGCGAATTCGGCCTTCGGCTTCTCCGGCATGGAGGTCGAAACCATCTGCCGCTACAAGCTGCCGGTCTGCATCGTGATCTTCAACAACGACGGCATCTACCGCGGCACCGACGTCAACAGCGCGGGCGACGACCCGGCCACGACCGTGTTCGTCAAGGGCGCGCGCTACGACAAGATGATGGAGGCGTTCGGCGGCGTCGGCGTCAACGCGACGTCGCCCGACGAACTGAAGCGCGCGGTCAACGAGGCGATGGATTCCGGCAAGCCGACCCTGATCAACGCGGTGATCGATCCCGCCGCCGGCAGCGAAAGCGGCCGCATCGGCAACCTGAATCCGCAAAGCGCGCTGAAGAAGAAATAAGGAGCACCTCATGGCAAAGAAAACCAAGTCCCGCCGCGCTGCGGTCCGCGTCAAGAAGAAGGCGACGGCCGCGCGCCGCGCCGCCTCTCACGCCGCGTCGCGCACGCCCGGCCGGTCCGCCAAGCCTGCGGCCAAGGCGGTGCGTGGGCCGAAGAAGGCGCTGGCCACCAAGCGCAGCATGGCTGCGGCCGAGCTTCGCAAGACGCGCGCTGCAAAGAAGACCGCCCGCAAGCAGGCCAAGCGCGCCGGCCGGATGCCGGGCAACGGCAAGCTCCAGGCCGCCGCCGCCAGTTTTCCGCGGCCCTCGAACAAGCCGTTCGGCCAGGCCGGCCAGGCGCTCGACGGCGTGAAGATCCTCGATTTCACCCACGTCCAGTCCGGCCCGACCTGCACGCAGCTTCTGGCCTACATGGGCGCCGACGTGATCAAGGTCGAGCGGCCCGGCGTCGGCGACATCACCCGCACCCAGTTGCGCGACGTGAAGGGCGCGGACTCGCTCTACTTCACGATGCTCAATGCGAACAAGCGGTCGATCACGATCGACAGCAAGAACGCCAAGGGCAAGGAGATCCTCGAGCGCCTGATCAAGCACTGCGACGTGCTGGTCGAGAACTTCGCGCCCGGCGCGCTCGACCGCATGGGGCTGACCTGGGACTACATCCACAAGACCAACCCGCGCATGATCGTGGCGTCGGTCAAGGGCTTCGGCCCCGGCCCCTACGAGGACTGCAAGGTCTACGAGAACATCGCGCAGTGCGCCGGCGGCTCGGCGTCAACCACCGGCTTCCGCGATGGGCCGCCGCTCGTCACCGGCGCGCAGATCGGCGATTCGGGCACCGGCCTGCATCTGGCGTGGGGCATCGTCTGCGCGCTCTACCAGCGCACCCGCACCGGCCGCGGCCAGAAGGTTCTGGCGTCGATGCAGGACGGCGTGCTCAACCTCGCGCGCGTCAAGCTGCGCGACCAGCAGCGGCTCGCGCACGGTCCGCTCACCGAATACAGCCAGTACGGCGAGGGCGTGCCGTTCGGCAAGGCGACGCCGCGCGCCGGCAACGACTCGGGCGGCGGCCAGCCCGGCTGGATTCTCAAGTGCAAGGGCTGGGAGACCGATCCCGACGCCTACATCTACTTCATCACCCAGGCGCCGGTCTGGGGGGAGATCTGCGATCTGATCGGCAAGCCGCAGTGGAAGACCGATCCGGACTACGCCACGCCGACCGCACGGCTGCCGCGGCTCAAGGCGATCTTCAACACGATCGAGGAATGGACGATGACCATGACCAAGTTCGAGGTCATGGAAAAGTGCAACGCCGTCGACATTCCGGTCGGGCCGATCCTATCGATGAAGGAGATCGCCGAGGAGCAGTCGCTGCGCGACACCGGCACCGTGGTCGAGGTCGACCATCCGGTGCGCGGCAAGTACCTCACCGTCGGCAATCCGGTGAAGTTCTCCGACTCGATCACCAAGGTGAAGCGTTCGCCGCTGCTCGGCGAGCACACCGACGAAATTCTGACGAAGGTTCTCGGCTATTCCGCCAAGGAGGTGGAGGAGATCAGGGGCTCGGGCGCGATCACCGCGCCGGAGAAGCCGGCCAAGGCGGCAGCGGCGTAGCTTTCTTACCCTCCCCCTTGTGGGGAGGATCGCTCGCCGAAGGCGAGCGGGGTGGGGTTTACATTTTATCACGCGGCCCCACCCCTAACCCCTCCCCACAAGGGGGAGGGGAACAGACCGAGTTCTAGGAGGGATTTTCGGATGCGTATCGTCGTTCACGGCCAGCAGGCGTTCGGAAAGGCCGTTCTGGAGGCGCTGCTCAAGCGCGGCGAGAACGTCATCGCCGTCTATGTCGCGCCGGAAAAGCCCGGCGCCAAGGCCGATCCGCTGAAAGAGGCCGCGCTTGCCGCGGGCCTTCCGGTCCACCAGCCGGACTCCTACAAGGATCCGAAGGTCTGGGAGGCGTTCAAGGCGCTCAAGCCCGACCTGCAGGTGATGGCCTTCGTCACGCTGTTCGTGCCGGAGGAATTCCTCAACATTCCGACCCACGGTTCGATCCAGTATCACCCGTCGCTGCTGCCGGCCTATCGCGGCGCGAGCGCGATCAACTGGCCGATCATCAAGGGCGAGAAGGAGACCGGCCTGTCGATCTTCTGGCCGGACAACGGCCTCGACACCGGCGACGTGCTTCTGCAGAAAAAGACGCCGATCTCCGACACCGACACGCTCGGCACCGTCTATTTCGACCGCCTGTTCCCGATGGGCGTCGAGGCGATGATGGAATCCGTCGACCTGGTGAAGGCCGGCAAGGCGCCGCGCATCAAGCAGGACGAAAGCAAGGCCACCTACGAAGGCCTGTGCCGCGCGGACAACGCCAGGATCGACTGGGGCAAGCCCTGGGAGCAGATCGACCGGCTGATCCGCGGATGCAATCCGGCGCCCGGCGCGTGGACCACGCTCGATGGCCAGACGCTCAAGATCTTCGATGCCAAGCCGATGCCGGCGCGCGATCCCAAGGGGATCGGCGGCAAGCTCGGCGAGATCGTAGCCATCGAGGACGACGGCATCACCGTCGTTTGCGCCGACGGCCGGTTCAAGGTGACGCGCGTGCAGCCCTCCGACGGCAAGAAAATCGAGGCCGGCGAGTGGGCGAAGGGCGCGAATCTCGCAGTCAAGGCGCGGTTCTCCTGATTGTGATCAGCATGGCCCTCAAAAGCGGACCCCCTCCTCATTCCTCCCCCTTTCAGGGGGAGGACGACCGTGCGGCACCAGCCCGTCTGATTGTGATGGATCGGGATGTACGCCGCGAATTCTCCCTCCCCCTGAAAGGGGGAGGGTCGGGGTGGGGGTCAGCAACGCCTCATCATTTTCATTTTCGCATCAATCCTTTCCAACCTTAATCCGGACCGCACACCATGCCCGCCTCGCAGCACCAGAAGCCGCTTTCCGACATCGAGATCGCCCAGGCCGCCAAGCCGCGCCGCATCGCGGACGTGGCCAAGGAGAAGCTCGGCATCGCCATCGAAAATCTCGAGCCCTACGGCCACTACAAGGCCAAGGTCTCGATGGACTACATCAAGTCGCTCGCCGGCAAGAAGGACGGCAAGCTGGTTCTCGTCACCGCGATCAACCCGACGCCGGCGGGCGAGGGCAAGACCACCACCACTGTGGGCCTGACCGACGCGCTCAACCACATCGGCAAGAAGGCGATGTGCGCGCTGCGCGAGCCCTCGCTCGGCCCGTGCTTCGGCGTGAAGGGCGGGGCGGCCGGCGGCGGCTACGCCCAGGTGATCCCGATGGAGGACATCAACCTCCACTTCACAGGCGACTTCCACGCCATCACCTCGGCGCACAACCTGCTTTCGGCGCTGATCGACAACCACATCTACTGGGGCAATTCGCTCGGGATCAACTCGCGCCGCGTGGCGTGGCGTCGCGTGCTCGACATGAACGACCGCGCGCTGCGCGAGATCGTGTGCTCGCTGGGCGGCGTCGCGAACGGCTATCCGCGCGAGGCCGGCTTCGACATTACCGTGGCGTCGGAGGTCATGGCCATCTTCTGTCTGGCCAAGGATCTCGAGGATCTCAAGACCCGTCTCGGCAACATCATCGTCGGCTACACGCGCGAGCGGAAGCCAGTGCGCGCGAAGGAGCTGAACGCGCACGGCGCGATGGCCGCGCTGCTCAAGGATGCGATCGCGCCCAACATGGTGCAGACCCTCGAAGGCACGCCGGCCTTCATCCACGGCGGTCCGTTCGCCAACATCGCGCACGGCTGCAACTCGGTGTCGGCCACCACGGCGGCGCTCAAGCTCGCCGACTACGTGGTGACCGAGGCCGGCTTCGGCGCCGATCTCGGCGCGGAAAAGTTCCTCGACATCAAGTGCCGCAAGGCCGGACTGAAGCCGGACTGCGTCGTGGTCGTCGCGACCATCCGCGCGCTCAAGATGCACGGCGGCGTCAAGAAGGAGGATCTCAAGAAGGAGGATCTCAAGGCGCTCGAATCCGGCATGGCCAACCTCCAGCGCCATCTCGAGAACCTCAAGAAATTCGGGCTGCCGGCGGTGGTTTCGATCAACCGCTTCTCGGCCGACACCGACGCGGAAATCGCGCTGGTCAAGGACAAGTGCAAGGCGCTCGGCGTCGAGGCCATGATGGCGGACCACTGGGCGATGGGCGGCGAGGGAGCAGCCGACGTCGCGCGAGCCGTCGCCAAGATCTGCGACGAGGGCAAGGCCGATCTCAAGCTGCTCTATCCCGACGACATGCCGCTGTTCGAGAAGATCCGCACGATCTGCAAGGAGATCTACCGCGCCGACGATGCGCTGGCGGACAAGTCGGTCAAGGACCAGCTCAAGCAGTGGGAGGAGATGGGCTTCGGCAAGCTGCCGGTGTGTATCGCCAAGACCCAGTATTCGTTCTCGACCAACCCCGACGCCAAGGGCGCGCCGACCGGCTTCACCATCCCGGTGCGCGAGGTGCGCCTCTCCGCCGGCGCCGAGTTCATCGTGGCGATCTGCGGCGAGATCATGACGATGCCGGGCCTGCCCAAGGTGCCGTCGGCGGACACGATCGACGTCAGCGCGGACGGCAGGATCGTCGGTCTGTTCTGAGAACGTCGAACGCGAAACCGGAAAAGGGCGGCTTCGGCCGCCCTTTTTTGCGACGCTTTACTGAAGATCGTTTGCCCGTCGACACCCCGGCGGCATAGGCCAGACATGCGCGGAGGTCGTTCTCCGTCAGCTCGGGATGGTCGCCCAGAATTCTGCTCATGGCTCATGCCCGCAGCGAGCCAGCCGAGCACGTCGGAAACCGAAATCCGCATGTTCCGGATGACAGGGCGGCCGCCGCGCTTCCCCGGTTCGATCGTGATGACGTCCGGATAGTTCATCGGCGTCTCCATGCGGGGGCTATGCCTGCAGAAAATGCCCCGCAACCGCTATTCCATCGTGGTCGCCAGCCGCTTCGCCTCAGCGATCAGCGCGGCGTTGAGCGGCGTCTGCGGCTCGCGGGCCGGCACCACGAGCCCGATGGTGTGCACCGCTTCGGGCTCCACGATCGGGATGGCCTGGATCGTGTCGGTGAGGCCCAGCGTCTCGGCGAGCTTGGCCGGCATCACGCTGGCCCAGCGGCCGGTGCGCACATGCGAGAACAGCAGGATCATCGAATCCGATTCGAGCGTGGGCCGCGACTCGCCGCCCGCGCCGCGCAGCAGCCCGTCGATGATGCGCCGGTTCTGCATGTCGGGCGTCAGCAGGCAGAGCGGCACCTCGGCGACCTCGCGCCACGTCACGCTCTCGCGGTTGCCGAGCGGCGCGTCGGCGGATGTCAGCAGCCGGTACTTCTCCTCGTAGAGCGGCACCGTCTGCACGCGGCCGAGCGGCTCGTTGTCGAGATAGGTGATGCCGGCGTCGATTTCGAGATTCTCCAGCAGCTCCAGAATTTCGATCGAGGTGCGCGACCAGATCGTGAACTGCACGTTCGGATGCTTTTCGCGATAGGGCGTGGTCAGCGC
This sequence comes from uncultured Alphaproteobacteria bacterium, assembly GCA_963758225.1. Lineage (GTDB taxonomy): Bacteria > Pseudomonadota > Alphaproteobacteria > Rhizobiales > Xanthobacteraceae > Z2-YC6860. Next base: position 200,892 of record CAVWUJ010000001.1, read on the forward strand.
CGCGACCATCGCGAGCGTGGTCGGGATCGCGGCGATCCGCAGCCGCCCGTTCAGGCCGAGCCGCAGGGTCTCGATCTCGTCGCGCATGGCGCGGGTGTCGCCGACGATGCGGCGCGCCCATTCCAGCACGCGCTCGCCCTCCGGCGTGAAGCCCTGGAAGCGCGAGCCGCGGTTCACCAGCAGCACGCCCATCTGCTCCTCGAGCTGCTTCACGCCGGCCGAGAGCGTCGGCTGGGTCACGCCGCAGGCCTCGGCGGCGCGGCCGAAATGCCGCTCGCGGGCCAGCGCGAGGATGAAATCGAGCTTGTCGATCATGGGAGAAGTCCTGAATTTACAATACCTTATAGCTGATACAAGGGTTTGATGCAATTATTCATAGCGTCGGCGATTTTATAATAGGAAATGCCTATCAAGCCATAAGGAGCAGGGGATTGTTCGCCTGTCTGGAACCGTTCAATCCTGCGGCCGGGAGACAGCGACATGAACATGCACAACCCGCCGCGCTCCGGAGGAAACGGCGCCGGCCCCCGCGGAAATAAGCCGCGCCGCACGCCCAAGGGCCGGCAGGTCGAGCTTCAGGCGCTCGACGAGGTGCGCGCCATTCTGGGCGATCGCTCACGCCGGCGCGACCTCCTGATCGAGCACCTTCATCTGATTCAGGATCGCTACGGCCATCTCGCCGCCGCGCATCTCGCGGCGCTCGCGGCGGAGATGAAGCTGTCGCTCACCGAAGTCTACGAGGTCGCGACCTTCTACGCGCATTTCGACGTGGTGAAGGAGGGCGAGACGCCGCCGCCGCCCGTCACCGTGCGGGTTTGCGACTCGCTGTCCTGCGCGATGGCGGGCGCTGAAGGGCTGCTCTCGGATTTGCCGGCCAAGCTCGGACCGAATGTACGGGTGGTGCGTGCGCCGTGCATGGGCGCGTGCGACTGCGCTCCGGTGTGTGCGGTGGGTCATGTTCAGGTCAAGCGTGCGAACGCGGACTCGGTCACGAAGGCGGCAACGATTCCGCCGCATCCGCATGCGCCGAAAGACGCCGTCGATTTCGAGCACTACATGGCTGCGGGCGGCTATCGCCTGCTCGGCGAGGCTCTGAGCGGAAAGCGCACGCGCGAGGATTTCATCAAGGCGGTGAGCGATTCCGGCCTGCGCGGTCTCGGCGGCGCCGGGTTTCCCACCGGCCGCAAGTGGTCGCTGGTGCGCGCCGAGCCCGCGCCGCGCCTGATGGCGGTGAACGGCGACGAGGGCGAGCCCGGCACGTTCAAGGACCGCCACTATCTCGAACGCGATCCGCACCGCTTCCTCGAAGGCATGCTGATCGCGGCCTGGGTTGTCGAGGCGCAGGCGGTCTACATCTACCTGCGCGACGAATATCCGGAAGTGCGCATGCTGCTGGAACAGGAAATTCCGAAGCTGCAGCAGGCCGGTCTCGCGCGCTTCACCGAAATTCACCTGCGCCGCGGCGCGGGCGCCTACATCTGCGGTGAAGAATCCGCGATGATCGAATCGATCGAGGGCAAGCGCGGCCTGCCCCGCCATCGCCCGCCCTATGTCGCGCAGGTCGGCCTGTTCGGCCGGCCGACGCTCGAGCAGAACGTCGAGACGCTCTACTGGATCCGTGACATCGTCGAGCGCGGCGCGGAATGGGTCACCTCGCAGGGCCGCCACGAGCGCAAGGGCTTCCGCAGTTTCTCGGTCTCGGGCCGGGTGAAGAATCCCGGCGTGAAGCTCGCGCCCGCCGGCATCACCGCGCGCGAGCTGATCGACGAATATTGCGGGGGCATGGCCGAGGGCGAGACCTTCAAGGCCTATCTGCCGGGCGGCGCGTCGGGCGGCATCCTGCCGGCGTCGATGGCGGACATTCCGCTCGATTTCGGCACGCTGGAAAAATACGGCTGCTTCGTCGGCTCGCACGCGGTGGTGATCCTCTCCGAGACCGACGACATGAAGGCGGTGGCGCTCAATCTGCTAAAGTTTTTCGAGGACGAGAGCTGCGGTCAGTGCACGCCCTGCCGCGTCGGCACCGAAAAGGCGGTCGCACTGATGCAGACCGGGCCGTGGAACGAGGCGCTGCTCACCGAGCTGTCGACGCTGATGCGCGACGCCTCGATCTGCGGACTGGGGCAGGCCGCGCCGAATCCGCTGCTGTGCGTGCTGAAGTATTTCCCCGAGGAGCTGACCAAGCCGATGGGGCGTTGGTGATGCGGTGGTGAGGACTTTGGCGCAACGAACGCGGTTCAACCCCTCCCCCTTGTGGGGAGGGGTGGCGAGCGCAGCGAGCCGGGGTGGGGTTTTCGCGAGGTGGAATGCGATGCCGCACAGCGCGATCACGCGGAAGACAAGAGGCCGCGCGCGAGTCCTGCGTCGATCTTCGACCGACGCCGAGCGAACGCTCTGGATACTGCTGCGCTCGCTGAAGCCACTCGGCATGCACTTCCGCCGTCAGGCCCCGATTGGAATCTACATCGCCGATTTTGCGTGGCTGGCAGGCAAAGTCATCGTTGAACTCGATGGCTCGCAGCATGCAGAAACGCAGAAGATTTATGACGCAAAGCGGACTGCTTGGCTGGAGTCGCAGGGTTATCGGGTTCTGCGGTTCTGGAACAACGATGTGCTGAAATCGCCGCGCAGCGTAGGCGAAGCCATTCTGGCAGCGATCAAGAACCCCACCCCCAGCCCCTCCCCACAAGGGGGAGGGGAGCGCAGCGGCGCAAGTGGCGAGGACCTTCTATGAACGACACGAACAAGCCCCTCGGCTACGGCCATGACGCAAAGGGTGTGGCCGGCGGCCAGACCAAGAACGACGGCCGCGTGCATGTCGCGCACACCAACCCGCCTGACAAATCGGGCGACGAAGGCAAGACGCCGGCGGGCAAGACCTTCTTCATCGACGACCACGAGGTCGATCTGCGCGAAGGCGAGACGATTTTCCGCGCCGCGCGCCGGGTCGGCGTGAAGCTTCCGCACCTGTGCTACACGCCCAAGCCGGGATACCGGCCGGACGGCAATTGCCGCGTCTGCATGGTCGAGGTCGAGGGCGAGCGCGTTCTGGCGGCAAGCTGCATCCGCACGCCGGCGCCCGGCATGAAGGTCAAGACCCAGACCGACCGCGCGAAGACGGCGCGCAAGATGGTGCTGGAGCTGCTCGGCACCGACCAGCCCGCCCGCGAGGTCGCGCACGACCCGGAGTTCGGAGTTCTGGAAGACCTACGCCCGCCAGGACATCGAGGAGGGCCGGTTTCCGAAGCGCGAGGCCCACGCGCCGGACGTCAGCCACCCCGCGATGGCGGTCAATCTCGACGCCTGCATCCAGTGCAACCTGTGCGTCCGCGCCTGCCGCGAGGTGCAGGTCAACGACGTGATCGGCATGGCCTTCCGCGGCCACAACGAGAAGATCGTGTTCGATTTCGACGACCCGATGGGCGCGTCGACCTGCGTGGCCTGCGGCGAGTGCGTACAGGCCTGTCCGACCGGCGCGCTGATGCCGTCGACGCTGCTCGACGCCAACCAGGTGCGCACCGAATTTCCCGACCGCAAGGTCGACAGCGTGTGCCCCTATTGCGGCGTCGGCTGCCAGCTCACGTACGAGATCAAGAACGACACGATCATTTCGGTCTCCGGCCGGAACGGCCCGGCGAACCAGAACCGGCTCTGCGTGAAGGGCCGCTTCGGCTTCGACTATGTGACCAATCCGCAGCGCCTGACCAAGCCGCTCATTCGCAAGGATGGCGTCGCCAAGCGCGCCGAGGATCTGGTCGATCCCGCCAATCCGCTGACGCATTTCCGTGAGGCGACCTGGGAGGAGGCGATGGAGCGCGCCGCCCGTGGTCTTGTGAAGATCCGCGACCGCGACGGACCGCGCGCGCTGGCCGGCTTCGGCTCGGCCAAGGGCTCCAACGAGGAGGCCTATCTGTTCCAGAAGCTGGTGCGCACCGGCTTCGGCTCCAACAACGTCGATCACTGCACGCGGCTGTGCCACGCCTCGTCGGTCGCAGCCCTTCTGGAGGGCGTCGGCTCGGCGGCGGTGACGGCCACCTTCAACGAGTGCAAGAACTCCGACGTGATCGTGGTCATCGGCGCCAATCCGACCGAAAACCATCCGGTCGCGGCGACCTTCTTCAAGCAGGCGGCCAAGCGCGGCGCGAAGCTGATCGTGATGGACCCGCGCGGCACGGCGCTGAAGCGTCATGCCTGGCAGATGATGCAGTTCAAGAACGGCACCGACGTCGCGATGCTCAACGCGATGCTCAACGTGATCATCGCGGAAGAGCTTTACGACCGGCAATACGTCCAGACCTACACCGAGGACTTCGCCAAGCTCGCCGAGACGGTGAAGCCGTTCACGCCCGAGGAAATGTCGCCGATCTGCGGCATCGAGCCGGACGTGCTGCGCGAGGTGGCGCGCACCTTCGCCCGCGCGGAAAGCGCGATCATCTTCTGGGGCATGGGCGTGTCGCAGCACACCCACGGCACCGACAACGCGCGCTGCCTGATCGCGCTGTCGCTGATCTGCGGCCAGGTCGGCCGGCCCGGCACCGGGCTGCATCCGCTGCGCGGCCAGAACAACGTGCAGGGCGCATCCGACGCAGGCCTGATCCCGATGTTCTTCCCCGACTACAAGTCGGTCGAAAACGCGGAAATCCGCGCCAAATACGAGGCCGCCTGGGGCGTCGCGCTCGATCCCAAGCGCGGCAAGACCGTCGTGGAGATCATGGACGCGGTCCACAACGACGAGATCAAGGGCATGTACATCATGGGCGAGAATCCCGCGATGTCCGATCCCGACCTCAACCACGCGCGCGGCGCGCTGGCGCATCTCGAACATCTCGTGGTGCAGGACATCTTCCTGACAGAGACCTGCTCCTATGCCGATGTGATCCTGCCGGCCTCGGCCTGGCCGGAGAAGGACGGCACCGTGACCAACACCAACCGGCAGGTCCAGATGGGCCGTGCGGCGGTGCCGCTGCCGGGCGAAGCGCGGCAGGATCTCTGGATCATCCAGGATCTGGCGCAGCGCATCGGGCTGAACTGGAATTACAAGCATGTCGGCGAGGTGTTCACCGAGATGGCGAACCTGATGCCGGCGCTCGCCAACATCACCTGGGAGCGCGTCGCGCGCGAGGACCACGTCACCTACCCGGTCGACGGGCCCGACGTGCCGGGCCGCGACGTGGTGTTCGAGGACGGCTTCCCGCGGCCGGGCGGCCTCGCGAAGCTGGTGGCCGCGCGCTACACCGCGCCCGACGAGGTGCCGGACGCGGAGTATCCGTTCATTCTGTCCACCGGGCGGCAGCTCGAGCACTGGCACACCGGCTCGATGACGCGGCGGTCGACGGTTCTCGACGCGCTGGAGCCGGGCCCGATCGCGCAGCTTTCGCGTGGCACGATCGCCAAGCTCGGCATCCGCCCCGGCGATCCGGTGCGGGTCTCGACCCGCCGCGGCACGGTCGAACTCTCCGCGCGGCAGGACGACGCCGTGCCGGACGGCGTTGTGTTCATCCCCTTCGCCTATGTCGAGGCGGCGGCGAACCTGCTGACCAATCCGAAGCTCGATCCGTTCGGCAAGATTCCGGAGTTCAAGTTCTGCGCGGCGAAGGTCGAGGCGGTGAACCCGCCGTCGATGGTCGCGGCCGAGTAGGGGCGCCTCACCGCACCCAGCGCGCGTCCGGATGCTCCTCCGGAACGTGCAGCATGGTGAGGCGCAGCTCCGCGTCTCCTTGCACCGCCACCGTTTGCGGCTCGGCGATATGCGCGGTGCGCCACAGGTGCAGCCGGTGTTCGCCGTGGCCGGCGCGCAGCACGGCGCAGCCGTCCTTGCCGGTTCGGGCGCGGAACGGTCCGAGCCGGATTTCCACACCGGACAGCGCCGCGCCGCTGTCGCGCTCCGTCACGATCACGCTCAGGCTGTGCGCGGGCTTCTCCGCGGCGGCGACGCAGAAGCGCAGGGGCGGCGCGCGCAATTCCTCGTTTTCCGCGCCGGCCATCCGCACGACGAATTCGGTGATGCCGGTCGCCACCGGCGCGGGCATGTCCAGACGGGTCCATAGCAGCGCCGCGCTGCCCTCATGCGGCGTCGCGCCGAGCGCGCTCGACGCCAGGATCGCGCCGGCGAGATCGCAGACTTCGACGCGAAGGCCCGCCGGCGCGCGCCCCGACGAGCAGCTCGCGCCGACCTTGATCGCATAAGTCTCGCCGAGGACAGCGGGCTGCGGCACGTCCCAGACGGCGAGCGAAATGGTGTCTTTGCTTGTCACCGTGAAATTCCGTCAGCAACGTGTGCAGGCGCCAGCGATCTGTCCTCTCTCCCATTCCGGGAGAGGGGAGGCACCGCCTTCGCTGGAGTGCGAGCGGATTGAAACTCGGGCATGCCGGAGATTCGCTGTCTCATGAATTTCTCTGCGCCGCATGCCGACCCGCGATGCGGCCGAACACCAGGCAACGGCCGAGCCCATGCTGCGCGAAGCCGCCCTGCGATTCGCCCGCGCAATAGAGTCCCGGGATGACCTCGCCGCGCATGTCGATCACCTGCGCATCCGTGTCGGTGCGAAGCCCGGTCAGCGAGTCGTGCAGGATCGGCGTCGCCCAGGCGGCGTGAAACGGCGGCTTCGCGATCGGGTGCAGCGGCACCGGCTTGCCGAAATCGGCATCGACGCCCGACGCGACGAACGAATTGTAGCGGCTCACGGTGTCCTGAAGCGCCGCGCCCTGCATCGGCCGCTTCTGGTGCGGATTGGCGATCCGGCCCGCCAGCTCGTGGATCGTGTCGGCGGTGAAGAAGTATCCGTCCGGATCGACGTTCGGCGGGTGCGGATTCCAGCCCTGCCGCGCCACCGCTTGGGAATCGAAGATCGCCCAGACCGGACCGCCGCCGTTCAGCTTGTCCGGATCGCCGTGGTGGCCGAGCGCGGCGTTGATGAAGTCGTAGGAGTTGTCCAGTTCGTTCCAGAACCGGCGACCGTACGGGTTAACGAGGATCGCTTCATGCCAGTCCGTCACCGTGAGCCCGGTGGCCTTGCAGAGAGCGAAGATCGGGCTGTCGGTTTCGTAATAGAGGCTGAGATAGCCCCAGCGGCAGCCGACATGGCGCGTCTTGGTGATCGCAGGGCCGACCTCGGCGGTCTGGTTGCCGGCGGCCCAGAGCGCCGCGCCGATCTCCATCGCCGCGATCTCGCCGTCCGCGCCCTGGAACGACCAGGGCATGCCGGCCTGCTGGTACTCCTCGGTGAGACGCGGATCGAACATCCGGCGGAAATCGACATTGCCGGTGTGACCCCCAGTGGCGAGGACGACGCCCTTGCGCGCCGCGATCGCGATCTCCCGCTTCTCGTGCTGAACGACGATGCCCTTTACGCGCCCCTGGCGTCCCTCGCGCACGATCCGCGTCATCTCGTGGCTGAGGAGAAACGTTGCGCCCTTGGTCCGCGCGCCCGCGGCGAGGCGGCGGACGAGGCCGGAGCCGTTGCGGTTGCGCCGCGGCGCGACGATCTCGGACGGAACGTGCCACTCGTGCGTGACGAAGACGCGCGGCACGGTCGAAGCGTCGGGTGTGACGATCGGCTTGTCGATGAAGGTCACGCCGTTGTCGAGCAGGAACTGAAACGTCGGCACGCATTCTTCGGCGAAGCGGCGCACCAGGTCGCGGTCGTTGTAACGCGCGTCGCCGCGCTCGTGGCGGGTCCAGTCGGCGAACACGCGGTCCGGGCTGTCGTCGATGCCGTGCTTCTTTTGCAGCGCATTGCCGCCGCCGAGCTGCACCCTCCCGCCGCTCAGCATGGCGTGGCCGCCGATGTCGTGGTTTTCCTCGACCACGATCACCGATGCGCCGCGATCGCAGGCCGCCACCGCGGCCGCGAGTCCCGCTGCGCCGGCGCCGACCACAACCACGTCGGCCGAGTGGGTCCAGTCCATTGCGGGGGCCTATGGGGAGGGACGATCGGAGCGGATGCCCCGCATCATGGCGGGCCGGTGCGGACGGTCAAGGCGTGGCGGGACATGCGCGGCGACGTGCTCCTTACGTCGCGTCGCGGAAATAGGGCTCCACCGTGCCCTTGAGCTTGATCGTGAGCGGATTGCCCTTGCGGTCCTTGGCGTTGCCGGCCGAGACGCGGATCCAGCCCTCGCTCACGCAATATTCTTCGACGTTCGACTTCTCGACGCCCTTGAAGCGGATGCCGATGTCGCGCTGGAGGAGCGCCTCGTTGTAGTGCGGGCTCTCGGGATCGGTGGAGAGCCGGTCGGGCAGCGGTTCGGTCGGCTTGTCGGTCATCTCGTGGCTCATGCGGTCGCGCGGGACGGCCGGGCCGGCTTGACCCGGGCGTCGATGTCTTGGCTAGTCCTGTCTTCGCTACAGATGGAGCGCCGGGTCAAGTCCGGCGATGACGGGAGGGCGTCCGGTGCCGTCGAATGCGCGCAATCTTGTCGTCGTCGGGCAGGGTGCCGCCGGCCTGTCCGCTGCGCTCGCCGCCGCGGAAGCTGCGCGCGGCGCCTCCGCGCCGCTATCTGTTACGCTCGTCGACAAGGCGACGGAGGCGGAAGCCGGCGGCAACACCCGCTTCACCCCGGCTTACATGCGCATGGCGGCGGTCGACCGGGTCGAGCCGTCGTTCGTCCATGACATGCTGGAGGCCACCGGCTTTCGCGGCGACGAGACCTATTTCGCGACGCTCGCGCGCGAGGCGCCCGCGACCGTGCAATGGATCGCGGCGCAGGGCGTGGCGTTTCACAAGCCGGTCTACTATCTCGCCAAGGGGCCGCCGCGCATCCAGCCGGTCGGCGGCGGCGAGAGCGTGCATCGCGAATTGCGCCGGGCGGCCGAGGCTGCGGGCGTCGCGTTCCGCTACGGAGCGGCGGCCGATGCGCTGATCCACGAAAGCGGCACGTTGACCGGACTGCGGCTGTCCGACGAGGCGGTTGTGCCAGCCGATGCGGTGGTGCTTGCCTGCGGCGGCTTTCAGGGCGATCCCGAGATGATGCGCGAGCATTTCGGTCCGGGCGGCGAATGCGTGCCGCTGCTGGCGCCGCGCGCGCGCTTCAACACCGGCGACGGCATCCGCTTGGCCGCATCCGTACAGGCCGACATGACCGGCGAGTGGAGCGGCATGCACATCGAGCCGGTCGATCCGCGCAGCAGGAACCAGGCGCCGGTGGTGCTGGTCTATCCTTACGGAATCGTCGTCGATCGCAACGGCCGCCGCTTCTTCGACGAGGGGGCGGGTCTGGTGCACGAGACCTGGGAATCGTTTTCGCGCGACATCCACTTCAATGCGCCCGGCCGGGAGGTCTATGCGATCCTCGACAGCCGGCTCTATGCGATCGCCGACTGGACGCGCGCGGTGCGCTCAGAAGTCGCTCCGGTCGAGGCTGCGACGCTCGACGCGCTGGCGGACAAACTCGGCATCGACGCCGGCCAGCTCGCGCGCACCGTGGCCGCCTACAACGCCGCCTGCACCGGCGATCCGGCGCGCTTCGATCCCACGCACTGCGACGGGCTCAAGGCGTCGGCATCGCTCGATCCGCCGAAGTCGAACTGGGCGCGCGCGATCGTCGAACCGCCGTTCGTCGGCTATCCGCTGATCGGCGCAGTGGCCTATACGTTCGGCGGGATCGCGACCGACGATCGCGCGCGTGTGTTGCGGGCCGGGCGGCCGATTCCGGGTCTCTACGCGGCCGGCGAGATCACGGGACATTTCTACGGAACCGCGCCGAACGCGGTGTCGGTGCTTCGCGCCTTCGTGTTCGGGCGCATCGCCGGCCGCGAGGCGGCGGCGTTTCTCCACCGTCAGGAAGCGGTGCGAATGTGGAATGGCTGATGACGAAAAGGCCCCGCGCCGGAGCGAGGGGCCTTTTTGGATCTTAACCGCAACGCCTGGGGCGTCGCGGTCCGCCGAGTTTAGCGATATCGCACGGCGCGACGCGGCTGATGGCCCACCCACTGGCCGTTCACGCAGCCTTCGGACGAGGTGAGGAAGCCGCCGAACATCATGTGAAAGCCCTGACACGGCGTCGTGGCCGCATGAATCAGTGCGGCGGTGCCGACGCCGGCCACGAAGCCGGTGGTTGCGGCGCCCGCGATGCTGGTCGGCCATTGGGTGCCCCAGAACGTGCCGTTCGAGGCATACCAGTGGTTATGCAGTCCGACGCCCACGGCGGTGCCGACGACAGCGCCGGCCACCGGCGCCGCGGCGCGCGCGTGCGAACGTTCGTATTGCGCCAACGCCGGCGAGGCGAGCGCAGTGGCGGCAGCAGCCGCCAGGGCAAGAGCAGTTTTACGCATCCCAGTCTCCTTGTTTTTGGGGCCCCAAGCCCACTCGTCTGAGAACGCCATTCGTCGGGCTCCGTTCCCGAAAAGATCGGAACCGGACGCTCGGCGTCACTCAGTTGGGAACGGATGCGACGATTTTGAAGAGGCTGACCGGATATGGGTCAGGGTTCCAGCGTGACGAGCAGGCCTTCGTCGGTCTCGATCTGCACGAAGCGCGGCCCCAGCGTCTTGTTGCGGCCGCTGGCCACCGTCACGACGTTCTCGAGCGGCATGGCCTCCGCGTCGGCCTTGGGCCGCGAGACGTAAAGCTCGGCCTGGAACAGGCCTTCCGATTCCAGTCCCTCGGTGTCCAGCCCGCGCTCCTTCAGAGTCATCAGCGTGCGCTCGAACTCCTTGGCGTCGCGGAAGCGGCGCTGCACGAAGCTCGCTCCGGCGAGCCTCTCGGTGACGAGCCCACGCTCCGCGAACGCGCCCGCAAGCTTGTCGTACGGAAACATCCGCAGCACGAAGGAGACGATCCAGGGTGCGCGATCCATCGCGCCGAGCAGCTTGCGATAGGTCTTCTCGGTGATGTAGCCGACGCTGCCGGTGGCGAGAATGACGTTGGCGCGGCCGACGATTTCAGCCTGCTTCGGCGTCAGGAAGTCGGTTTCGAGATTGGCGGCGATGCCGTCGTCGAGCAGGCCGACCGAGGTGGCGTAGCGCACCGCCGGCTCGGATACGTCGAGGCCGATAAAACGGCCCAGTCCGGTGTCGGGCCAGGAGGCGAAGAAGTTGCGGTCGAGGCGCATCACCTCCTCGGAACCGAGCGCTGCGATCTCCCGACGGGCATAGCGTCGCCGCAGGGTGTCGAAGTTCACGGGGAAGCGATGCACCGCGGCGTTGATTCCGTAAGAACATCCCACGTCCAGCACCACCGGCTCGTCGCCCGCGATCTGCGCGCGCGCGGACAGAATCTGGCGCAGCGCGGGCTCCGCAACATCCGGGATCATGTAATCGAGCGAACCGAGAACCGAGAAATAGGCGCGCGGATCCTCCATCGAGTAGATGTCGTCAAAATTGGCTTTGGCTTCGTTGATCAACGAAAAGCTTTTGTTCAATGCAAAACTCCTTGTGAGTGGGTGGGTAAAATCCTTTCTCGGCTCTGGCGCGAGGGGATTGCCGGGGGCGAACCTAAATCGATGCGCCACAGTGGCGACCGGGAATTGCCCCAGATGCGGAATTTGGAGCAAGTTACGGCACATTGGCGCACGAATATCTGCGATGTCGGGCGTCCTATCGTCGCAACCGCAGGAGCCCGATTGCGTTATTGGCCTCGACTGTTGCGCTGACGGCGGTCGAATTCGGGAGTTCCGCATGAAGCCGCGACGGGCTGTGGTGCTGATCAACGCGGCCGCTGGAACCGCCGCCGATCGCGGCGTTGCGGACCTTCGGGCCGAAGTGGAAACGGCCTTTGCCGCGGCTGGAGTCGCCGTCGAACTTCGTCTCGTCGCCGGGGGCGACCTCGAGCGCGAGGCCACGCGCGCCGTGGAGGAGATCCGGTCCGGGCGGTATGACGCGGTGATCGCAGGCGGTGGTGACGGCAGCCTCAACGCTGTCGCAGGCCGCCTCGTCGGCACGCAGATCCCGTTCGGCGTGCTGCCGCTCGGAACCCTCAATCATTTCTGCCGCGACCTGGGGATTCCTGCCGATCTGGCCGGTGCGATCTCTGTGATCGCCGAAGGTCGTCTTCACACTGTCGACACCGGCGAGGTCAACGGCCGGATGTTCCTCAACAATTCATCGATCGGTCTCTATCCCTATATGGTGCTTGAGCGCGAGCGCACAAGGCGGCGCACGCGCCTGCCGAAATGGCTCGCCATGATCTGGGCGTCGCTGCGCGTGCTGCGGCACTTCCCGCTGCGGCGCTTGTCGGTTTCGGCCGAAGGGCGCACGCGCCCCTATCGCAGCCCCTGCGTCTTCGTCGGCAACAACGAGTACACTCTCGCCGGCCGCGAGCTCGGCACCCGCCGTGGACTGAAGGACGGTTTGCTGTCGCTCTACATTGCCGACCAGCAGACGCGCGCAGCGCTGGTCGGCTTCGCGCTGCGCCTCGTGTTCGGCCGGGTCGATCCGGCGCGCGACCTCGTCATGCACAAATTGCCGGAGATCGAGGTGCTCACGCGGCGACGCCGGCGCCTGCTGGTCGCACGCGACGGCGAGATCGAGACGCTGCGCACGCCATTGCGCTATCGGACCCGGCCGGGCGCGTTGCAGGTGTATGCGCCGGTGGCCGAACCGTCGTCGGCGATGCAGTCATCTTAGCAATTCAGCGATTCAGCCGGTCGCGCCAATGGTCCGGTTTGCGATGCAAATGGCTCACCGCGAGGACGACGACGCACTCCTTGTCTGTCGAGTAAATCAGGCCGTAAGGAAAGCGGTTCAGGCGACAGCGGCGCACGCCGTCGCCGATCGACTGCCAGGCGTCAGGATAATGCGACACGCGCTCCGCTGCGGACAGGACTTCAATGAGAAAGGCGTTTCCAAGTCCCGGAGCGGCGGCGGCATACCATTGAACGGCCGCATCCAGCTCCGCTTCGGCCGGATCGAGAAAGCGGACCTTCACGGCCGATACTTGGCGACGATCTCGGTCAAGTCACGGGCGGCAAGTTCTCCGCGGCGATAGGCTTCGAGCCGATCCCGGGCCTCCGAAGCCCACAGACGGTCGATGCCGGCGTCCGTCTGGTCCAGACTGTCGAGAACGTCTTCGACGAGCGCAATCCGATCCTGCGGGCTGAGTTCACGCGCCCGCTGGCCGAGAACTTTCGCCTTCTCGTTCATCGCTCTTCTCCTGCCGACGCGAGCCTCGAAACAAATCCCAGCCTATCGCAAAACGGCAGCAGGATCACCTTCGACCGGGTTGTTGAGTTAGAATCCACCGGGGCAAGGCTTCTCGTGTTCAGGGCGTCTTCCGCCGACGCCGGTTCTGGCTTGTCCGATCCGGCAATTAACCCAGCGTGAAGCCCTCGTTCAGCGCGCTCTGGATCGAGCCGCCCATGATCGGGCCGCCGCCGGCGACGTAGATCCAGTCGCCGATCGCGACCGCGCCCATGCCGTGACGCGGGGTGAGCATCGGCGCGTAAGATTCCCAGCGGTCGCTCTTCGGATCGAAGGCCTCGTTCTGCCCGAACACCCGGTTGGTGCCTTCGCCGCCCATCACGAAGATCTTGCCGCGGTAGAGCACCGCGCCGTGGCCGGAGCGGGCCGTCGGCATCGGATTGCGGAAGGTCCAGCGGTCGGTCTTGGGGTCGTAGGTGTGATGCAGGTTGGAATTGGTGTGGAAGTTATCGACGCGGCCGCCGATGACATGGATCAGCCCGTTCACGACGAGCGTGCCGGTGTGGTCGCGGCCGGTCGGCAGCGGCGCGCGCTCCGACCATTTGTCGTCCTTCGGGTCGTAGACCAGGTGCCAGTCGACGGACTTCTTCGACGGCGAGGTGTCGCCGATCGCGCCGCCGACCGAATGAATCTTACCGTCCAGCGCCACCAGCGCGACCGCGCCGCATCGGCGCGGCAGCGGCGCGATCTCGCGCCACGTGTCGCCCTCGAGCGCGAAGGAGCGCGGGTCCGGACGGCGGTTCTGTTCCAGATGGCCGCCGATCGCGAACAGCGTGCCGTCCAGCACGGCGACGCCGACGTGGTTGGCGCCGCGCGGCAGCGGCGGGGCGTCGATCCAGCGGTTGGCCTGCGGATCGTAGACGTGGTGATAGGCGCGGTCGACGCGCTGCTCGCCGTAGCCGCCCAGAACGTGCATGCGCCCGTCTTTCACCGTCGCCCAGGCCATCTCGCTGCGCGGAATCGGCAGCGGCGCCCGCGCCGTCCAGCGGCCCTGCTGCGCCGCCTTGGGGGCCGGCGAATCGAAGACGTGCTGCTGCTTCATCGTGTCCGCCGGCGCAGCCTTCACCTTGGGATCGCTCAAATGCGAATACAGGTGGTCGTCGTGGTGATGGTGGTGCTGCTGCTGGGCGAGGGCGGGCGCGGCGGCGCTCGCGCCGAGGGCTGCGACGAAGGAGCGGCGGGACAGCATGGAATCTCCCGGATTTCGGATGCGCGGTCGCCGATATTAACCCCGGCCGGCGCCGGTTTATCCTGAAACCTGTGATCGGCGGAGGTCTCGTTTTGGGAGGGGTTGTGCTAGAACCGGCGCGCCCGCGCCGTGTCGGGCCAAGCCTTGAGGACCGGATGTCGCTTGCCGAAACGCCCCTGGATTCGCTGCCGATCGCCGGCGGCGTGCGTCACGACTGGACCCGCGACGAGATCCGCGCGCTGTTTGCGCTGCCGTTTCCGGAGCTGATGTTCGAGGCCCAGCGCATTCACCGGCTGCACTTCGATCCGGCCGAGGTGCAGATTTCGACGCTGCTTTCGATCAAGACCGGCGGCTGTCCGGAAGATTGCGCCTATTGCCCGCAGAGCGCGCATTTCGACACCGGCGTGAAGGCCGAAAAGCTGATGGCGCTCGACGCCGTGCTGGCCGAGGCGCAGCGTGCGAAGGCCGCCGGAGCGACCCGGTTCTGCATGGGCGCGGCCTGGCGCTCGCCCAAGGACCGCGACATGGACAAGGTCTGCGCGATGGTCGAGGGCGTGAAGGCGCTCGGGATGGAGACCTGCGTCACGCTCGGGATGCTGACCGGCGATCAGGCCGGGCGGCTCAAGCGCGCGGGACTCGATTACTACAACCACAACCTCGACACCTCGCCGGAGTATTACGGCCGCATCATCACGACCCGGACCTATCGGGACCGGCTCGACACGCTCGACCAGGTGCGCGCCGCCGGCATCAACGTGTGCTGTGGCGGCATCGTCGGCATGGGCGAGGGGCCGGACGACCGCGCCGGCATGATCGCCGCGCTGGCGAGCCTGCCGGTGCATCCGGAAAGCGTGCCGATCAACATGCTGGTGCAGGTCGAGGGCACTCCGCTGTCCGGCGGCGCGGCCGAGGCGCCCCCGCTCGACGCGCTTGAGTTCGTTCGCACGATCGCCGTCGCGCGCATCGCGATGCCGAAGTCGATGGTGCGGCTGTCCGCCGGCCGCGAGGACATGAGCGAGGAAACCCAGGCGCTGTGCTTCCTGGCAGGCGCCAATTCGATCTTCTACGGACCGAAGCTTCTGACCACGCCCAATCCGTCCGCCGATCGCGACATGCAGTTGCTCGCGAAGCTCGGCATGACGCCGGCCGGCATCTGAGGCCGTCGCGCATGGACATCCGATCGATCTCCGCCGGCCGCAACCCGCCCAAGGACATTCATGTCCTGATTGAAATCCCGCTGGGCGGCGCGCCGGTGAAGTACGAACTCGACAAGGATTCCGGCGCGCTTGCGGTGGACCGCTTTCTGCACACCGCGATGTTCTATCCCGGCAACTACGGCTTCATTCCGCAGACCCTGTCGGACGACGGCGACCCGTGCGACGTGCTGGTGGTGAGCCAGGTGCCGGTGGTGCCGGGCGCGGTGGTGCGCTGCCGCCCGGTCGGCGCGCTGCTGATGAAGGACGAGGCGGGTGGCGACGAGAAGATCATCGCCGTGCCGGTCGACGAACTGGCGCCGTTCTATTCCAACGTGCGCAGCTACCGCGACCTGCCGCCGATCATGTGCGAGCAGATCGCGCACTTCTTCCAGCACTACAAGGATCTGGAAAAGGGCAAGTGGGTCACGATCGTCAAGTGGCTGGACGTCGCCGCCGCCGAACGGCTGGTGATGGAGGCGATCGCCCGGGCGAGCCGGGGCACGCTCAGGCAAAATGACGAACCAGCCAAAGCCCGGCGAAAAGCCCCGCGACCGAAAGCGCCACGGACGCGATGACGTAAAGCGCGGCGAGCGCCATCTCGCCGCGTTCGGTGAGCAGCGCCACGTCGAGCGAGAACGCCGAGAAGGTGGTGTAGCCGCCCAGCACGCCGGTGGTCAGGAACAGCCGCCAGCCCTGCGCTGCGTCGCCCTTGAACGCGAACCATCCCGCGATCAGCCCCATCGCCAGCGAACCGGTGACGTTGACGAACAGGGTTCCGAAGGGAAACGCCGGGCCGAGCAGGCGCAGGCTGGCCACGCCGACGCCGTAGCGCAGCACGGCGCCGAGGCCGCCGCCGAGAAAGACGATCAGGTAGGGCATTTGCTGTCTCGTTGTGGACCGGACGCGGAGAGGGTCGCGGCCGTTGTGCCGCAGTTCATTGTGCACATTTGCTGCGACACCGGAATGCCGGTTCCGTTCGGGAGCGGACTGTGAATCGCACCCTTTGCCCTTGCGATCCACGCGCGTTGTTACCCACATACGGCCCATGTCGCTTGCCGATCCCGCGCCGCTGTTCGCCTGTCCTGTCGTTCCCGTTCTGACGCTCGAGCGCGTCGACGACGCCGTGCCGCTGGCGCGTGCGCTGGCGGACGGGGGACTCACCGCCATCGAGGTCACGCTGCGAACGCCCGTTGCCTTGCAGGCCCTGCGGGCGATGCGCGAGGCCTTGCCCGATCTCGCGATCGGGGCGGGGACCGTGACCGGTGCATCCGAGGTGGACGCCGCCGTCGCGGCCGGCGCCGCGTTTCTGGTCAGCCCGGGCACGCCGCCGGCGCTGGCCGATGCGCTGGCGGATGCGCCGGTGCCGGCGCTGCCGGGATGCGCCACGGTCTCGGAGGCGATGGCGCTCGCCGCGCGCGGCTTTCGCGTGCTGAAGTTTTTTCCCGCGGAGCCGTCCGGTGGCGCGCGCTGGCTGAAGGCGGTGGCGGGTCCGCTGCCGCATCTGCGCTTCTGCCCGACCGGCGGGATCGGGCCGGCGAACGCGCCGGACTATCTGGCGCTGTCGAACGTCGTCGCCATCGGCGGCTCCTGGATGGTGCCGGCCGACGCCATTCGTGCCGGCGACTTTGCGCGAATCACGGGGCTTGCCCGGGACGCCGCGCGCTTGCGCGTTTGCTGAACTCGGCCCGCCGGGGTCGTCTCTCCGGGGTCGTCCCTGGGCCGGTTGCATGGCCCGCCCGCAAGTGCTTTGGATGCGGTGCACCCGAACCGCGGCAAGGTCTTGTCCTCCGAGCAGCCCCTTCAGCGCCGACCGCGCAAATCCTTCGACTGGTCGACCGCCTTCATCGCGGTCGTCGTGACGGCGGCGGCCGTCACGGTCTACTGGCGCGACGGTCAGTCCCGGTTCGTCGAGATCCTGCTGCACGACTTTTGGCTGTTTCTTGAGATCATTCCCAAGGTGCTGCCGGCCTGCCTGGTCGCGGCCTTCGTCGCCGTGCTGATGCCGCGCGACGCGGTGATGCGCTGGGTGGGCAAGGAATCCGGGATGACCGGGCTGCTGATCGCAACGCTGGCAGGCATCGTCGTGCCGGGCGGGCCGATCACGGTGTTTCCGATCGCGGCGGCGTTCGTCGCCATCGGCGCGGATGTCGGCGCGACCATCGCCTTCGTGACGAGCTGGACGCTGCTCGGCTACGGCCGGATTCTGGTCTGGGAGCTGCCGTTCTTCGGTTACGAGTTCGTGCTGTGGCGCACGCTGGTCGCGCTGCCGCTGCCGATCGCCGCCGGGCTGCTGGCGCGCTGGATGGCGGGCTGGTTCGGGCTCGGCGCGCGGGGCGGAGCATGATCCTGTTCGTCGACCTCCTGCTGTGGACGATCGCCATCGTGCTGGGCACGATGGTCTGGCGGCGCAGCCCCGCGCTGTTCAGGCAATACGGCCGCGAGGGCACGGTCGACTTCGTCAAGCTGATGCCGCGCATTGCGCTCGGCGTGATCGGGGCGGGCTTCATCGCCGCGCTGCTGCCGCAGGAGGTCGTGGCGCGCTGGCTCGGCGCGGATTCCGGCGTCACGGGCCTGATGATCGCGACGCTCGGCGGATTTCTCACCCCCGGCGGGCCGGTGATCGGCTTCTCCATCGGCGCGGCCGCGCTGAAGGGCGGGGCAGGCACGCCGCAGGTGATCTGCTACGTCACCGCATGGGCGCTGTTCGCCATGCAGCGGCTGTTCATCTGGGAGCTGGGCGTGATGCCGGACCGGCTGGTGTGGCTGCGGCTGGCGGCGTCGCTGCCGGTGCCGTTTCTCGCCGCGCTGGCCGCGATGCTGATCGGCAAGCCGTGAATCCAAGCCGTGAAATCCAAGCCGTAAAATCTATGTGATGCTGAGCAGCGTCATGCCGACCGTGGTCACGATCTTGGCGAGATTGGCGGTCTTGCGGTCCGGATGCCGGTCGGCCGAACGCCACACTCCCACGGTGACGAGCGCGTTGTAGGGGACCGAGCAGGCGTAGCCGACGATCAGCGCCGTCAGCGGATAGTCGTTCATCAGCAGCACGAAAAACAGAACGCTGGTGGCGCCGTTGACGACGATGCCGCCGATCACCGCCCAGTCCCAGAACGCGCTGACCAGTGGCAGCTCTCCCCGCCACAATCGTGCGATCCGGTTCAATGGATCACCGTCGCGGAGCGCGGCATGATTGCGCCGCGGTGGCGGATCTTCTCGCTGGCGAGCCGGTGGCCCGCGGCGGCGGCCGCCGCCGGATTTTCGCCGAGCAGGCGGGCCGCCATGTAGCCTGCATTGAAGCTGTCGCCGGCGGCCGTGGTGTCGATCGGCTCGACCACCTCCAGCACCGGAACGAACTCCTGCCGGCCGCCGGCCGCGACCAGCGCGCTGTTCGGTCCGTTCTTGACGGCGATCTCGGAGATGCCGAACGCCTGCAGGCGCTGCACCGTGGCCTCCGGGCTCGGATCGCCCCACAGCACCGCCTCGTCGTCGAAGGTCGGCAGCGCCACGTCGACCCGCTTGAGCGCCTCCATGAACACGGTGCGGGTGCGCGGCAGGTCGCCCTTCCACAGATGCGGGCGGAAGTTGCCGTCGAATACCACCCTGGTGCCCTGCTGTCGCGCCAGCTCCAGCACGGCGAGAAAGCGCCCGAGAGCCACGTTGGAATAAAGCGACAGCGTCACGCCGCTGAAATAGACCAGCCGCGCGCCGAGGATGCTTTCGGCCACGCGGCCCCAGTCCGGCAGTTCGAACAGATCGCGTGCCGGCGAACTCTCCCGCCAGTAGTAAAACCGGCGCTCGCCCTTCGGATCGGTCTCGATCAGATAGAGGCCGGGCTGGCGGTTCGGCACCCGCAGCACGAGATCGGTCTGCACGGCTTCGGCCGCGGCGAGCGACAGGATGCCATGCGAATAGGGATCATCGCCGAGCGCGGTCGCATAGGCGACCTCGATGCCGGCGCGCGCGAGATAGACGGCGGTGTTGAACGTATCGCCGCCGCAGCCCATCGCGAAGCGTCCGTCGCTCGCGCGGGTCATCTCGACCATCACCTCGCCGACGCAGACCACCCGGCCCTGCCTGGATTCGTTCATGCGTGGTTTCTGATCCATGATCCGGTCGAACATGCCGATGGCGCCGGACCGGCGGACAACTCGGCGTCCGGGGCCGGCTTTTGATTCAGATCGTACCGCGCCGCTTGGCTTGCGCGCACGATGGCGGGATGCGCCTCCGGCACAATGGCGCGACGCGCCCCCGATGGCAATTCCACTGCCTGCGCAATCGCCTTCGCGGTTGCCGCTGCCGCGGGGAACCCCCATGTTCCCAGCACCGATGAAGAACCCGTCATGACCGTATCCCTGGACCGTCCGGCCTCGGCCCCGACTGCAAAGGCTCCCCATCGCGTGGTGCTCGATATCGAGGGCATGACCTGCGCGGCCTGCGCCGGCCGGGTCGAGACCGCACTCGGCCGCGTGGTCGGGGTGGAGCGCGCGGCGGTCAACCTTGCGCTGGAGCGCGCCGATGTGGCGGGCGATGTCGATCCGGCCGCGCTGGTTTCGGCGGTCGAGGCCGCAGGCTACGCCGCGCATCCGCGCGCGGCGACCGCCGGGGAGCGCCGGATCGCGGAGGCCGAGCGCGAGCGCCGGGACGCCGCCGCCGAACGCCGCGACCTGATGCTGCTGGCCCTGTCGGTCGCACTGACCGTGCCGCTTCTGGTGCCGATGCTCGGCATGCCGTTCGGCATGCATCTTCGGATCGACCCGTGGCTCGAACTGGCGCTGGCGACGCCGGTGCAGTTCGTGGTGGGCGCGCGCTTCTATCGCGGCGCATGGAAAGCTTTGCGCGCCGGTGCGGCCAACATGGACGTGCTGGTCGCGCTCGGCACCAGCGCGGCCTACCTGTTCAGCGCCGTGATGGTGCTTACGCGCGGCAGCGAGGCGGCCGGCCATCTCTACTTCGAGGGCGCGGCCGCGGTCATCACCTTCGTGATGCTCGGCAAGTGGCTGGAGACCCGTGGCAAGCGCGGTGCAGCGGCGGCGATCCGTGCGCTGATGCGATTGCGCCCGGAGCGCGCCCAGGTTCTGCGCCACGGCCGCGAGGTATCGGTCGGCGTCGACGAGGTGGCGATCGGCGAGCGCGTGGTGGTGCGCCCGGGCGAGCGGTTTCCGGTCGACGGCACGATTGCCGAAGGAGAAACCGAGGCCGACGAGTCGCTTGTGACCGGTGAAAGCCTGCCGGTGGCCAAGCATGTCGGCGACCGCGTGATGGCCGGCGCGCTCAACGGCGCGGGGCGGGTTGTCATCGAAGCCACGGCGGTCGCAGAAGACACCACGCTCGCGCGCATCGTCCGGATGGTCGAGAACGCGCAATCCGGCAAGGCTCCCGTGCAGCGGCTGGTCGACCGGGTGTCGGCGGTGTTCGTGCCGGCGGTGATGGCGATTGCGCTCGGCGCGCTGCTCGGCTGGTGGGCCGGCGCGGGCTTCGAATACGGTCTGCTTGCGGCGGTGTCGGTGCTGGTGATCGCGTGCCCCTGCGCGCTCGGACTGGCGACGCCGGCCGCGCTCGTGACCGGCACCGGCGCTGCGGCGCGCGCCGGCATTCTGGTCAAGGACATCGAGACGCTGGAGCGCGCCGCGACCGTGGATACGGTCGCCTTCGACAAGACCGGCACGCTGACCGAGGGCCGGCCGGCGCTGGTGGCGTTCGAGACGGCGGAGGGCTTTCAAAAGGATCGGCTGCTGTCGCTGGCGTCCGCGGTGCAGGCCGGCAGCGAGCATCCGCTGGCGAAGGCGTTTGCCGCCGCCGTGCCGGTCGGCACCACGCCGGCCCAGGCGTCCGGCGTGCGCGCGCGGGTCGGACGCGGGATCGTCGGCGAGGTCGAGGGCCATCGCGTCGCGCTCGGCAATCGTGCGCTGATGGACGAACTCGGCGTCGACGTGGCCGGCATCGCGGCCGCGCTGGCGCGGATGGAGTCGCAGGCGCTGACCCCTGTGATCGTTGCGCTTGATGGACGCGCGGCGGGCGTGGCCGGCATCGCCGACATGCTGCGATCGGGCGCGGCGGAGGCGGTGGCGCTGCTTCGCGCGCAAGGCATCCGCGCGGTGATTCTCACCGGCGACACCGAGGCGGTGGCACGGCGGATCGCGGGCGAGGTCGGGATCGACGAGGTGCGGGCCGAGGTCAAGCCGGGCGAGAAGGCGCAGGCGGTCACCGCGCTCGCGGCGCAGGGCCGCAAGGTGGCGATGGTGGGCGACGGCATCAACGACGCGCCGGCCCTCGCCTCCGCCGATGTCGGCATCGCCTTCGGCAGCGGCACCGATGTGGCGGTCGAGGCCGCGGGCCTGACGCTGATGCGCTCCGATCCGCGCCTCGTTCCGGCGGCGCTGGAAATTTCACGGCGGACGGTCTCCAAGATCCGCCAGAACCTGTTCTGGGCCTTCGTCTTCAACGTGACGGGGATTCCGCTGGCGGCGCTCGGCGTGCTGACCCCGGCGTTTGCCGGCGCGGCGATGGCGGCCTCGTCGGTCGCGGTCGTCGCGAATTCCCTGTTGCTGAAGCGCTGGCGGCCCGGATTTGCGGCGCAGCCATCCGGCACGGACAATTCCTCTGTCTGATCAATGGGATGATCGGTCTGGCGCGAACTGAGACGTTATACTATAACACTGCCATGAGCGACCACACGCACCGGCACGACGATCATCACCACCATCACGCCGGCCACGCCCATCCGCCGGCGACGGTGAGCATCTCGATCCTTCGGCTGTCGGCGGCCGAACGGCTCGCGGCGGCCGCCGGCATCGTGGCGCTGCTCTGGGCGCTCGTGTTCTGGGCGATGGGTTGAGCCGATGACCGCGCCGCTGCGCTTTCGCAATCTCACGCTCGGCTACGACCGGCACCCGGCCGTGCATCATCTCGACGGCGCGGTCGAGGCCGGTTCGCTGACCGCGGTGGTCGGACCCAACGGCGCCGGGAAATCGACGCTGTTCAAGGGCGTGGTCGGCGCGATCAAGCCGCTCGCGGGCCGCATCGATCGCAAGGCTGCAAGCCGCAGGAGATCGCCTACCTGCCGCAGATCGCCGACATCGACCGCAGCTTTCCGATCAGCGTCTACGACATGGTCGCGATGGGACTGTGGCGACGAAAGGGCCTGTTCGGCGGCATCGGCCGCGGCGACCGCGAGGCGGTCGAGCGGGCGCTGGCTGCGGTCGGTCTCACCGGATTCGAGCAGCCGCGCCATCGGCACGCTGTCCGGCGGGCAGATGCAGCGCATGCTGTTCGCGCGTCTGCTGCTGCAGGACGCCCGCGTGATCGTGCTGGACGAGCCGTTCAACGCCATCGACGCCAAGACCTCCGCCGACCTGCTGGGGCTGGTCCGGCAATGGCACAGCCGAGAGCCGGACGGTGCTGGCGGCGCTGCACGATCTCGATCTGGTGAAGGCGCATTTTCCGCACACGCTGCTGCTGGCGCGCGAGCCGGTGGCCTGGGGCGCGACCGCGGAGGTGCTCACCGCCGAGAATATTCTGAAAGCGCGCCGCATGTGCGAGGCATTCGACGAGCACGCCGAAGCCTGCGTGGCGGCGGCATGACTCTTTCCGTTGCGCCGAAGCACATTCTTTTCCGAAAGCGAAAGCGCGCTGAAACATCCGGGCCATGTACGACCTCCTGATCGCCCCCTTCGCCGAGTTCGAGTTCATGCGCCGCGCGCTGGTCGGCGTGCTGGCGCTCGCCATCGGCGCGGGGCCGATCGGCGTGTTCCTGATGCTGCGCCGCATGAGCCTGGTCGGCGACGCGATGGCGCATGCGATCCTGCCCGGTGCGGCGATCGGCTTCCTGCTGTCGGGCCTCAACCTGTTCGCGATGGCGGGCGGCGGTCTGGTCGCCGGCTTCGCGGTGGCGCTCACGGCGGGCCTCGTCGCGCGCTCGACCGAACTGAAGGAGGATGCCTCGCTGGCTGCTTTCTTCATTATTTCGCTGGCGGTCGGCGTCACCATCATTTCTGTCGCCGGCACCAACATCGATCTGCTGCACATCCTGTTCGGGACGGTGCTCGCGCTCGACAACGAGACGCTGCTTCTGATCGCGATCAACGCGACGGTGACGCTGTTCGGTCTGGCGCTGATCTACCGGCCGCTGGTGCTGGAATGCGTCGATCCAGGCTTTCTGCGCTCGGTGAGCGGCGCGGCGGCTTCGCGCATATCGCTTTCATGGCTCTGGTGGTGCTCAATCTGGTGAGCGGCTTTCACGCGCTCGGCACGCTGCTCGCGGTCGGCATCATGATCCTGCCGGCGTTCGCCGCGCGGTTCTGGGCGCGCGACATCACGGCGATGATCGCGATCGCGGCAGCGATCGGCGCGGTTTCGGGCGCTCGTCGGACTGCTGGTGTCGTACCACACCAGCGCGCCCTCGGGTCCGGCGGTGATTCTCGTCGCCGGTGCGATCTATGCCGTCTCGCTGACTGTTCGGCCGCGTCGGAGGGCTGGTCTGGAATCTGTTTCCCGGGCCGCCATCTCGAAGCCTGACATGTGTCGAAGACCAAGGAGGAAGCCATGCTGACCCGGATCGCCGTTGCGGCCTTCGTCGCGCTCGCCTCGCTCGCGCGCCCGCCGTTGCGCAGGACAAGCCGGCCGAGCCGTTCGCGTGCTCGCGACCTTCTCGATTCTCGCCGACATCGTGCGCAACGTCGGCGGCGACCGCGTTCAGGTGACCGCGTTGGTCGGGCCGAATGCGGACGCGCATGTCTATTCGCCGTCGCCGGCCGACGCGAAGACGCGGTCGCGGCCGCGCAGGTCGTCGTGGTCAACGGGCTCGGCTTCGAGGGCTGGCTGGACCGGCTGGTGAAGGCCTCCGGCAGCAAGGCCCCGGTGGTGGTCGCGACCCGCGGCATCAAGCCGATGAAGGCCGCGGCGGCCATGGCCATGCGCACGGCCACTCGCACGGCCACGGCCATACCCATGGACGAACGATCCGCACGCCTGGCAGTCGGTGCCGAACGCAAAGATCTATGCGGCCAATATCCGCGACGCGCTGGTCAAGGCGGATCCTGGCGGGCAGGGCGGTGTATAGGCGAACACGGAGAGCCTATCTCGACAAGCTCGATGCACTCGATCAAGCGAGGTGCGCGACGGCGGTCGCGCAGGTGCCGAAGCGACGCCCGGCGGGTCATCACCAACCACGACGCTTTCGGCTATTTCGCCGCCGCCTACGGGCTGCAGTTTCATCGCCACCCATGGCGTCTCGACCGACGCGCAGCCTTCGGCCAAGGACGTGGCCCGGATCATCGCGCCAGATCAAGAAGCAGAAGATCCCCGCGGTGTTTCTGGAAAACATCACCGATCCGCGGCTGATCGGGCGGATCGCCAAGGAAACCGGCGCCAGGATCGGCGGAACGCTCTACTCGGATGCGCTGACCGACCGAACGGTCCGGCCCCGACCTACATCGACCTCATCCGGCACAATATCAGGACGCTGACGGGCGCCCTGACGGGTTGAGGGGCTGCCGAGATTTCACAATCATGGCCGCTTGTAGCCAGGCCATCCCGATCGGGCGGGCATCTGCCACCGCGCGGGATGTTCGGGGCATGCCCGGGCATGAGGCGGGCGGGGCTTCGCCCGTCGCGTTGCAATGTCGATAGGAGTTCCTCGCCATGTCCGATACGCGCCGACCGCCGACAAAATCCCCGTCACCGTGCTGACCGGCTATCTCGGCGCTGGCAAGACGACGCTGCTCAATCGCATCCTCTCCGAGCCGCACGGCAAGAAGTACGCCGTGATCGTCAACGAGTTCGGCGAGATCGGCATCGACAACGAGCTGGTCGTCGGTGCGGACGAGGAAGTGTTCGAGATGAACAACGGCTGCGTCTGCTGCACGGTGCGCGGCGACCTGATCCGGATCATCGAAGGGCTGATGCGGCGCAAGGGCAAGTTCGACGCGATCATCGTGGAGACCACGGGCCTCGCCGATCCTGCGCCTGTGGCGCAGACCTTCTTCGTCGACGAGAACATCGGCAAGAGGGCGCGGCTTGACGCGGTCGTGACGGTCGCCGACGCCAAATGGCTGAAGGACCGGCTGAAGGACGCGCCGGAGGCCAAGAACCAGATCGCCTTCGCCGACGTGATCCTGCTCAACAAGACCGATCTGGTGGCCGAGCCGGAGCTGCGCGAGGTCGAGGCCCGCATCCGCGGCATCAACCCTTACGCCAAGCTGCACCGCACCCAGCGCTCGCAGATCGAACTCGACAAGGTGCTGGGCCGCAACGCCTTCGATCTCGACCGCATTCTCGACATCGAACCGGAATTCCTGAACGGCGACGGCCAAGATCACGACCATCATCACGATCACGGCGACGGGCACCACCACCATCACCACGGCGGGCTGAAGCACTATCACGACGAGGACATGCAGTCGTTCTCGCTGAAGACCGACAAGCCGCTGTCGCCGGACAAGTTCTTTCCTTGGATTCAGGATCTGGTCGCCAAGGAAGGCCCGAGCATCCTGCGTTGCAAGGGCATCCTGTCGTTCAAGGACGACGAGGAGCGCTTCGTGTTTCAGGGCGTGCACATGATCCTCGACGGCGACCACCAGCGGAAGTGGAAGGACGGCGAGACCCGCGACAGCCGGATCGTGTTCATCGGCCGCAACCTGCCTGAGGAGAAGATCCGGCAGGGCTTCGAGAGCTGCGTGGCCTAGCCGGGCTGTTATCACCGCCGGGCTTGACCCGGCCGGCCATCCCTTGAAATACCCTGCCGACCGTCACCGCCGATCGCCGGCTTTCAGGCCGGGACCGGCGCTCCGTGACTTCTGCGAGCCGAGCATCCGATGGCTGACAAATCCCCCGATACGCCCTCCGTGGTCGGTCGCACCCGGCCGCTGTCGCCCGGCGCGCCGGTCGTCGGCGTGCATGTGATGGGCCGCACGGCTGCTTTCGTGCTGGGCGAAGAGGCTGTGCTGATCGTTCCCGAGAAGGCCGAGCCGATCGCGCGTCGCGGCGCACGGCGGCGGCATTCTGGCCTCGGCCGCCGACGAGGCCCGCATCGTCACGGGCGGCGACGACGGCACGGTGGCGATCACGGATGCGAAGGGCGACATGCGCCGGGTCGCGACCGACGCGAAGCGCCGCTGGATCGACAACGTGGCGTGCGGGCCCCGATGGCGCGTTTGCGTGGTCGGCCGGCAAGACCGCCTTCGTCCAGACCGCGAAGGGCGAGCCGCGCACGCTCGATGTCGCCTCGACCGTGGGCGGGCTTGCCTTCGCACCGAAGGGATTGCGGCTGGCCGTGACGCACTACAACGGCGTCACGCTCTGGTTTCCCAACGTGCAGGGCGCGCCCGGAGACGCTGGAGTGGAAGGGCTCGCATCACGAGGTTGCGTTCAGTCCCGACGGAAAGTTTCTCGTCACGTCGATGCAGGAGCCCACGCTGCACGGCTGGCGGATCGCCGACGGCAAGCACATGCGCATGAGCGGCTATTCGGCGCGGGTGCGCTCGTTCGGCTGGACCGCGGGCGGCAAGTGGCTCGCCACCGCCGGCTCCGAGCAGCTTGTGATGTGGCCGTTCCAGTCGAAGGACGGGCCGATGGGCAAGACGCCGGAGATGTTCGCGGCCTTTGCCGTGCGCGCGACGGTGGCTGTGCCGCATCCGCGGCAGGAGGTCGTCGCGGTGGGCTATGCCGACGGCACGATACTTCTTGTTCGGCTGTCGGATGGAGCGGAGGTGATCGCCAAGCATCCCGACAGCGGCGAGGTCACGGCGATCGCGTGGGACGCGGCCGGTTCGCTGCTGGCCTGGGGCACCGAGGACGGCGAGGCCGGTGTGGTGGACCTGGGGTAGGTCTAAGCCGCCCAATTCTCCCAGCGCAGGTCGGGCGCGCGGGCGAAGTCGCTGTCTGCGGTGATCAGCGTCAGACCGTGACGGAGGGCTTGAGCCGCGATCAGAATGTCGTAGGAGCCCAGGCTGATGGCCTCGCGCTCCAGAGACGCCTTCATTTCTCCAGCCAGACGCGCGTCGTCAGCATCGAAATAAAGAATCGTCAGCGGTGTAAGAAAGATCTGCAGCGTTGCCACGTTGCGCTCCACGCACGCGCTTTTTGCAACTCCGTGCCAAAGCTCGAACAGCGCGATGCTCGGCACAGCGACATCAGTTCCTTGCTCCAGCGATTGCGCAAGACGCCTCGCCACAATCGGAGGCTGACCGTTCATGACGGCGATGCAGGCGCTGGTATCGAGCAGAATGCTCATTCGAAACCGAAGTCGCGCTTTTGCGCGGGCGGTTGCTGACGGCCGTCCGGCAGGATCGGGTCGCCGCGACTGGCTTGCAAACGGGCCAGCCATGAGTCGCCGTCGAACGCGACCGGCTCCAGCAGCACGCCGCGGCCGACCCGGCGAATGCTCACCTCGTTGCCCTCGAAGCGGAACTCCTTGGGCAGGCGAACCGCCTGGCTGCGGCCGGTCATGAACAGCTTGGCTTTCGTCATGGGGTCGCTCCCATTTGATATATACCAATGATATACATCACCCTGTTCGGCGTCGGCAAGCGCCGCCGGGCCGTCCCTTCATCGTCGTGCTGGCACGACGCCATAGTGAAAGACCCCGGAGCGGAGGCTCCGGGGTCGGTCTCGAATTCCGTCCGGTCGGCGTCGGACGCTATCCCACCAACACGTTCTTGAACTGCCAGGGGTCGCTCGTGTCGATGTCCTCCGGAAAGAGGCCCGGACGGTTCGCGAGCGGCGTCCAGTCGGTGTAGCGGCCGATCACCGGGCCGAGATACGGCGTCTGCACCTCCAGGCAGCGCCGGAAATCGACCTCGTCGGCCTCCACGAGGCCGCGATCCGGATTCTCCAGCATCCAGATCACCCCCGCGAGCACCGCCGAGCTGACCTGCAGGCCGGTGGCGTTCTGGTAGGGCGCGAGCTTGCGGGTCTCCTCGATCGAAAGCTGCGAGCCGTACCAGTAGGCGTTCTTCGCGTGGCCGTAGAGCAGCACGCCCAGCTCGTCGATGCCGTCGACGATCTCGTGCTCGTCGAGAATCGTCCACTCCGGCTGCCGCTGCCACGCCGCGCCCGCCATCTCGTGCAGCGACAGCACGGCGTCGTCGCACGGGTGATAGGCGTAGTGGCAGGTCGGCCGGTACACGGCCTTGCCGCCCTCGCGCACGGTGAAATAGTCGGCGATCGAGATCGCCTCGTTGTGCGTCACGAGGAAGCCGTGCTGCGCCTGCGCGGTCGGCGTCCAGGAGCGCACGCGGGTGCCCGCGCCCGGCTGGGTCAGGTAGATCGCGGCGTCGCAGCCGAAGTCGTGGCGATGGCCGTTCGCCGGCATGGACTTCTCGTGCGTGCCCCAGCCCAGCTCCGACGGCTGCAGTCCTTCGGAGCAGAAGCCCTCGACCGACCAGGTGTTGACGAACACGCCGCGCGGCTTCGGGTTGCGTGCGCGCTGGGTGTCCCGCTCGGCGATGTGGATGCCCTTCACGCCGACGGTCTGCATCAGCCGCGCCCAGTCCTCGCGCGACTTCGGCTCGTCGACCTTGACGCCGGTGTCGGCGGCCACGTTGAGCAGGGCCTGCTTGACGAACCACGACACCATGCCGGGATTCGCGCCGCAGCAGCTCACCGCAGTGATTCCGCCGGGCCGGCGGCGGCGCACGTCGAGCACGCTTTCGCGCAGCGCGTAGTTCGAGCGCTGCGAGATGGTGGCGCTCTTGTTGGAATAGAGACCCGGCCACGGCTCGCAGACCGTGTCGATGTAGAATGCGTCGACGTCCTTGCAGAAGTCGATCAGGTCGGCCGAGCCGGTGTCGACGGAAAGGTTGACCACCAAGCCGCGGCCCGGCCCCGCCTTCAGCAGCGGCGTCAGAACCTCCTTGTAGTTTTCCTTGGTGATCGCGGTCTGCAGGAAGCGCAGCTTGCGCTCGTCCAGCAGCGCGCGGTCGGCGTCCACCGGGTCGATCACGGTGAACTTCGAAGCGTCGAATGCGATGTGCCGCTCGAGGAGGGGCAGGAAGCCCCGGCCGATCGAGCCGAAGCCGATCATCACGATGGGGCCATCGAAGCGGGCGTGGACGGGCCAGACGGACATGGGGGTTACTCCGGAAAGGGCGGTGATATCTGCCGGATGGCGGCAACGGAAGAGGAAGAACGCCGCGTGTGTCGCACGCGGCGTCCACGATCACGTGACAGCGTCGGTCACGCGGCCTGCGAGAGGGTGCGCGCCGTCCTTGGCCGCGCCGGGCGCAGGCCGGCGACCAGGTCCGCAAGGCTCGGGCCACACTTGGGCCTGCCACTGGCGCTGACCAGCCCGCAGGCGCCGTCGAGAGCGCCCGGCTTGAGCTCCAGCGCCAGCAGCCGGTGCTGCTCATACGGGCCCGGCATCCACAGCCCGCCGGTCTTCTCCGCGGAGAAACCGAAGCGGCCGTAGTAGGGCGCGTCGCCGACCAGCAGGATCGCGCCCGCGCCCGCGCGGGAGCGGCGTGCGGCCTGCAGCGCATGCGCCATCAGCGCCGTGCCGATGCCGCGGCCCTGCGCGTCGGGCGCGACCGCGAGCGGGCCGAGCAGCAGCGCCGGCCGGCCTGGCCCGGCGGTGACGTGCCAGAGGCGGACGCTGCCAAGAAGCCGGCCGTCCTCGTGCGCGACAAAGGACAGGCCTTCGGCCGGAACGCGGTCCTCGCGCAGCCGTTCGGAGCACTTCGTGACGCGCGCCGGCCCCATCGCCGCGTCGAGAAGAGCCTCGCGGGCGGGAACGTCGGCGCGCCTTTCCTGGCGGATCTGGATCATCGCAGTCTCCCCTGCGCCGGCCAGCATCCCGGATGCGAAGACGCCGAGGCGCGCATCGCATCCGGAACCGTTCCGGTCCCGGGTCTGCAGCGCATCACTCGCGTGCTGCGCTGCGCCCGGGACACGGGGTTGGAGCTAGATGTGGATGGCCTTCAGCGGCGAGAAGCCGTTGAAAGCGACGGCCGAGTAGGTCGCCGTGTAGGCGCCTGCGCCCTCGATCAGCACCTTGTCGCCGATCTCCAGGCTCACCGGCAGGGCGTAGGGCTGCTTTTCGTACAGCACGTCCGCCGAGTCGCAGGTCGGGCCGGCGAGCACGCAGGGGCCGACGTCGCCACCGTCCCGCGGGGTGCGGATCGGGTAGCGGATCGACTCGTCCATCGTCTCGGCGAGACCGCCGAACTTGCCGATGTCGAGGTAGACCCAGCGCACGTCGTCGTCCTCGCTCTTCTTCGAGATCAGCACGACCTCGGACTCGATCATGCCGGCGTTGCCGACCATGCCGCGGCCCGGCTCGATGATGGTTTCCGGAATGCGGTTGCCGAAGTGCCGGCGCAGCGCCTTGAAGATCGCCGAGCCGTAAGACTTCACGGCCGGGACGTTCTTCAGGTACTTGGTCGGGAAGCCGCCGCCCAGGTTGACCATCGCCAGGTTGATGCCGCGCTCGCCGCACTCGCGGAACACGGCCGCGGCCTGCGCCAGCGCCCGGTCCCACGCGCCGGTGTTGCGCTGCTGGGAGCCCACATGGAACGACACGCCGTGCGGCTCCAGGCCGAGCCGGTGCGCATGCTCCAGCACGTCCACGGCCATCGCCGGCTCGCAGCCGAACTTGCGCGACAGCGGCCATTCCGCGCCCGCGCCGTCGCACAGGATGCGACAGAACACCTTGGAGCCCGGCGCCGAGCGCGCAATCTTCTCGACCTCCGGCTTGCAGTCGACCGCGAACAGGCGGATGCCGAGCGCGTAGGCGCGCGCGACGTCGCGCTCCTTCTTGATCGTGTTGCCGAAGGAGATGCGGTCGGGCGTCGCGCCGGCCGCGAGCGCCATCTCGATCTCGGGGACCGAGGCGGTGTCGAAGCACGAGCCGAGCGAGGCGAGCAGCGACAGCACCTCCGGCGCCGGGTTCGCCTTCACGGCGTAGAACACCCTTGTGTCCGGAAGCGACTTCGCGAACGCCTGATAGTTGTCGCGCACGACGTCGAGGTCGACGACGAGCACCGGCTCGGTGTCGAGGCCGCCTTCGCGGCGGGTGCGGAGATATTCGCGGATGCGCGCGGTCATGGCGCTCTCCCCTTGAAGCCTGGCGGGACGGCAAGCCGTCCGAAGTGATGCGGATTTTCGGCTCGGCGGGGCGCGCTGTGGGGACGCGCTGGCCGTCACGAGCGGAAAGAACCGCTTGAAGCTGCCTTGGCTTGGATTGGGGAGTCCCCGCACCGCACGGCCGGCAATGAAAAACAAGCCTCTAAGTTTCGGCGCCGGCGGGTGGAGAGCCGGCAGAGACCAAGAAGCCCGTTCGTCGTTGCTTTAAGTCGCGTCCCCCGCGGAGAGCGGAGTTCACCGGTTTCGCTTCCGGCTGCCGGTCAGATTTCTTGGAGGGACTCTCGGGAGGCTCTCCAGGCGGCTGGCGGGCCTCTTGTCCCGCTACCTACCGACCGACACGCGACCACAGGCACGTGCGAAAATGGGCAAGAGCCGAAATAGTCCTTTTCGGCGCAGAGTCAACCAATGAATCGTTAACGTCGTAAATTTCGCTGTGTGCAGCGGCGCGCTGTCAACAGCGTGTCGCCAACCGCGGCACGCGGCGCTGTCGCGCCGCGCTCACTCGCGCGAGACGAAGGGCTCGATCGTCTGCGCATTCCGCAGGAAGCGGACCATGACGTAGATGCCGATGACGAAGAAGACCGTCTGCAGCACAACAGGTCCGTACTCGCCCAGGCCGAACAGCATCGCGAGGGCCCAGCCGGCGGCGAAGGCGGCGCCGAACACCTCGGCGGCGATCAGGATGGCGGCGCTCACCACGGTGAGCACGTTGACCCAGATGATTTGCCGGCCCTTGCGGGGCGTCGCGGCAGGCGAGGGCGCTGCCGTCGAGACCGGTGCAGGCGGCTTGGTGGCGTCGGACATCGGGTCGATCCTGTTGACGGGCGGAATGTGGTCGATCCCGGCGGCAGGATCAAGGCCGGGCCCGATCGCACCCTGTCCTCCCCTGGAGGGGGAGGGGGTCCGCATTCGTGGTGCGATCGCGCCTCACTTCGGCTTCATGGTCCGCC
The DNA here is from genome assembly GCA_963758225.1 of uncultured Alphaproteobacteria bacterium. GTDB lineage: Bacteria > Pseudomonadota > Alphaproteobacteria > Rhizobiales > Xanthobacteraceae > Z2-YC6860. The sequence continues at coordinate 233,442 of CAVWUJ010000001.1, forward strand.
GCTCGATCTCCAGCAGCTTCGGCAGTTCGGAGGTCTTGTGCGCCTCCTTCATCATGCGCTCCGCGCCGCCCGGACCCAGGAACGGATCGACCGTGTCGCCCGCCAGGCACTGGTAGGACTGCCGGACGGCGGCGTACATCGCCGCGAAGGCGGTGCCGGAGGAGGCCATCAGCCGGTAGCCCATCTTCGCCAGGTCGGCCTGCTTGTACTTGAAGGTCGAGAAGCCGTCGGGCGGCGCGAAGCTCATCAGCGGCCCGCCGAGCCGTTCGGCGACGGTCTTCAGCTCCTGCGGGTCGCGGGTGTGGATGAAGATCATGTCGGCGCCGGCCTTGCGCAGCGCCTCGCCGCGCCGGATCGCCTCGTCGAGGTCGTAGACCCGCCGGGCGTTGGTGCGGCCGATGATCACCGTGTCGGGGTTCCTGCGGGCGGCGACCGCCTCCCGGATGCGATCCACCACCAGCTCGGTCGGAACCAGATGGTCGACGCCGACGTGGTGTTCGACCCGCCGCGGCAGGAGCTGGTCCTCGATCTCGATCGCCGCGATGCCGGCGGCCTCGGTCAGCGCCATCGTGCGGTGCATGTGGACCGGGTCGCCCCAGCCCGCGCCGGCGTCCAGCACCACGGGAAGCGGACAGGCGGCGCTCATCTCCAGCGCCACGTCCACCAGTTCGGTCAGCGACAGGTTGGCCTCGGTCACACACTTCGCCCAGCCGAGCGAGCCGCCGGACAGATAGACCGCCTTGAATCCGGACTCCATCGCCAGCCGCGCCATGATGGCGTTGAGCGCGACCGGCGCGACGATCAGTTCGTCGCCTGAAATGAGCTGCTTGAAGGTTGGCAAGGCTGTCTCCCCGAATTGCATTCGTCATGCCCGGCCACCCGGGTCCGGCCTGCGGCCGGCCCGAGCGAGCGTGTGCCGGGCATCCCGACACGATGAGCACCGTGCTTGACTTATCGGGATCGCCGGGACAAGCCCGGCGATGACGGGAGCGGAAGCGGAGGATCGGGTGCCCAAACTCAAAGTCATGTGTGCGCGCTCCATGCACGTTGCGGTAGGCGGACTTGCCACGGCCTTCGCACGCGAGAGCGGGCATGAGCCGCTGCTCGATTTCGGCACCGTCGGCGGGCTTCAGGAGAAGCTCGACCGCGGCGAGACCGCCGACGTGCTGATCCTGTCGGCGCCGATGATCGACAGGTTGGAGCAGGCCGGAGCGATTGTGCCCGGCAGCCGCCGCAACGTCGCGCGCACCTATATCGCCGTCTGCGTGCGCGAGGGCGCTGTCGCGCCGGACATCGCCACTCCTGCGGCGTTCGAGGCGGCGCTGCGCGCCGCGCCGGTGGTGGCGGTCAGCGATCCGGGCGTCGGCGGCTCCGCCGGCATCTATCTGGAGAAATTGTTCGAGCGCATGGGGCTCGCCGCGACGATGAAGGAGAAGGGTCGGCCGCAGAAGACCGGCGCGGAGGTGGCGCGCAGGGTGGCCGAGGACGAGGCGGCGCTGGGGCTGACGCTGTCAGGCGAAATCGCCGGCGTGCCGGGCGTCGTGATCGCGGGGCCGTTGCCGCCGCCGCTCGGCAACGAGACCACCTATTGTGCTGGCGTCTGGTCGGGCAGCGCCGCGCCCGACGCCGCGCGTGCCTTCATCGCCGCGCTGACGGCGGAGACGGCAAGGGACGTGTGGGAGAAGGCGGGCTTCGAGGTTGGGTGAGAGCTACGGCGTCCCGAACGCGGCGCGGCGCGTGGCGCCGCGCGCGCTCGGAGGCCTCGCCGCTCACTTGTGCTGGACGCCGCTCGCCATCACCGGGCCGCGCCAGCGCTTGATCTCATCCGAGACGTATTGCTTGAGGTACTCCGGCGTGCGCCGCGCGGGCTCCGGCGCCTCCAGACCGAGGTCGGCGAGCCGCTTCTGCAGGGCGGGATTGTCCAGCGCCTTGGAGATTGCCGCGTTCAGCTTCGCCACCATGTGCGGCGGCGTGTTCTTCGGCATGAAGGCCGCGTTCCACGCCGAGATATCCAGATCCTTCATGCCCTGTTCCTGGGCGGTCGGCACGTTCGGAAACGACGGCACGCGCTTGGACGAGAGCGTGACGATCACCTTGGCCTTGTTGGCGTTCACCGCCGTGATCGCCGTCGAGACGTAATTGCAGATGTAGTCGAGCCGGCCCGCCATCAGATCCTGCATCGCCGGTCCGCCGCCGCGATAGGGAACGTGGGTGATCTTCACGCCGATGATCTCGTTCACCATCACGCAGCCGATGTGCGACGAGGTGCCGGCGCCGCCGGAGCCATGCTGCATCTTGTCGGCGTTGGCCTTGGCGTAGGCCACGAACTCCTTGAGGCTGTTGGCGGGCAGGTCGGCGCGCGCCAGCAGCACCTGCGGCGCGTCGGCCACCAGCATAACCGGCGTGAAGTCGTTGACCGCGTCATAGGGCGGCTTGGCGTGCATCGACTGGCCGATCGCGTGGGTACCGATCGAGCCGATGGTGAACATGTGGCTGTCGGGTGCAGCGTTCGCGACGCGCAGCGATCCGGTCGTGCCGCCGCCGCCGCCGACGTTCTCGATGATCACGGTCTGGCCGAGGGTCTCATTGAGAAAGGGTTGCAGCGAGCGCGCCAGCACGTCGACCGGGCCACCGGCTGCGAACGGCACCACCAGCGTCACCGGCCGCGTCGGCCAGTCCTGCGCCTGAACGGGCGTCGCGATCGGAAGGGCGAGCGCCGCGACAGCGGCGCTGCAAAAGGTCGTCCATGCGGATCGCATCGTGTTCCTCCCCGGAATTCAACGTGATTGGTTAGCGTTATCGCCACTTGATAGCATCGGTTCCACCCGCGCAAGAGACGGGTGCGACACCGCGTCCGGGCTTGCAACCCCCATGCGAGGCGGTTGGCGGCGGAACCCCGGGCCGTGTTCGGCGTTCTCGATCTTGAATCGCCGGCCGCGTTGCTTATCTGGTCGGCAGCGGTCCTCCGCAGCGTTCGCGCTGCGGGCCCCGGCCTGCAGGCGCTCCTTTACCACGGATGTACTGGAAAGTGCGGCACTGCAGGCCAGGGAGCGACCGGCTCTCATCGTTGCCCTCAACTGTCGCGCCTGTTCGCTCTCGCCTGTTCGGCGAGAGTTTTTGTTTGGGCTCTTTGCGATGCCCATCGGCGGCTTGCGTTCGGCCGTGGGAGCGGATACGCGATTAGAGCCGGTGTGAGACGGGTTCGTCGCTTGTTCGGTGCTTGGGAAATTCGGCGTTTGACGCTCTGGCTGTGCGGCGCGGTCGTGGCCGCTCCGCTGGCCGTGGCCGCGTTCGGTTCGGTTCCCGCTCACGCGCCGCAGCAGGCGGTGTCCCACGACCGGATCGAAGCCTTCCTCGGTGGCAGCCTTCGTCCGGGCCTGAACGACAAGGAGCCGGAGGAAAATCCGTTCCCGGCTGCAGCCGCCTGCCGGCCGCTCGACAACGGGAGCGATCACGACGGTCTGGCCGCACAGGTCGCATCCGCAGCCCCGTCGGTCGTGCCGCGCGATGCACTGATGTCCGATCTGGGCCGCCGCCGCGGCGTCGGCCCCTCGCATTCCCCGCGTGACGGTCTGGCCACCGGCCCCCCTCGAGCCTGAACCGATTTCCGTCAGCGTGGCCGTTCCGGTGCGCCCTGGGCGCTCCGCCGGCGCGCGCGGCGTTCGCTCAAATTTCAAGGTTCAGGCCGCGTTCCTACGCAATGGCCGCATTCGAGGTTACGACAATGGCAGTGATGCTGGTTTACATCCTGATCGCCATGTTCGGCGAGGTTCTCGCCTTCTTCGCCGGCGCCGCGATCGACCCGATCGTCTCCGACGGCTGGAGCATGATCATCTACATGGGGCTGTTCTTCGGCGTGCTCTACATCGCCTGGCCGGTCGCCGTGCGGGTGACCGAGAAGTATCTGCCGCAATACGCCCGATAGCACGACGTTCCGGCGCCGACCTGGGGGGAGGCGCCGTTCGGCCGGCTGCGTGCGGGCGGGACCGCGCGCAGCCGGTTTTTATTTGGGAGACCCGGAGCGCGGAAGGATCATCGGGAGGGCTGACGGCGGACCGTTCCGGGCCCATATTGCGCCCATGACCCATTCATCGCCCGATTCATCGCCCGATCCGTCCGCCGCTTCGACCGCCTCCCCGGCGAGCGACGAGAACCCGCTGCTGCAATCCTGGAGCGGGCCCTTCGGCATCCCGCCCTTCGAGCGCATCCGGCCGGAGCATTTCATGCCGGCCTACGAGCGCGCCTTCGCCGAGCACGACGCCGAGATCGCGGCGATCGCGGGCGATCCCGCGCCGCCGACCTTCGAGAACACCATCGCCGCGCTGGAGAACGCCGGGAGACTGCTCGACCGGGTCGACGCGGTTTTCGGCCAGCTCGTGGGCACCGACAGCAACGAGGCGCTGCTGGCGCTGGAGCGCGATCTGGCTCCGAAGGAGGCCGCGCACTGGAGCAAGATCGAGATGAACGAGGCGCTGTTCGCCCGCATCGACGCCTTGCACAAGGTTCGCGAGACGCTCGGGCTTTCGCCCGAGCAGACGCGCGTTCTGGAGCGGTATCACACGCGCTACCAGCGCAGCGGCGCGGCGCTTCCCGCCGACAAGCGTACGCGCTTCGCGGCGATCGTCGAACGGCTCGCGGTGCTCGGCACCGCGTTCAGCCAGAACGTGCTGGCCGACGAGCAGGGCTTCGAGATGGTGCTCGACGGCGAGGACGATCTCGCCGGCCTGCCGGACTTCGTGCGTGCCGCGTCACTCGCCTGCGGCGCGGAGCGCGGCAAGCCGGGCAAGCACGTCGTCACCACCGCGCGCTCCAGCGTCGAGCCGTTCCTGCAATTCTCCGCGCGCCGCGACCTGCGCGAGAGGGCCTGGCGGGCCTGGCTCGCCCGCGGCGACAACGGCGGGGCGACCGACAACAAGGCGATCGTCGCGGAGACCGTGGCGTTGCGCGCCGAGCGCGCGAAGCTGCTCGGCTACAGAAGCTTCGCGGACTACCGGCTCGACGATCAGATGGCGAAGACGCCGCAGGCGGTCCGCGCGCTTCTCGAAAAGGTCTGGAAGCCGGCGCGCGCGGCCGCACTCGCCGATCGCGACGCCTTGCAGGATCTGGCCCGCGCGGAGGGCGGCAACTTCCGGCTCGCGCCGTGGGACTGGCGCTACTACGCCGAAAAGCTGCGCAAGGCGCGCTGCGACATCGACGAGGCGCAGGTGAAGCCGTACTTTCAGCTCAACAGCGTGATCGATGCCGCCTTCCACACCGCCCATCGGCTGTTCGGCCTGTCTTTCAATCGCATCGACGTGCCGGTCTGGCATCCCGACGTGCGCGCCTGGGAGGTGACGGATGCGGCCGGCAAGCACGTCGGCGTGTTCTTCGGCGACTATTATGCGCGGCCGTCCAAGCGCAGCGGCGCCTGGATGAGCACGATCCGCGACCAGGAGAGGCTCGCGGGCGACATCCGGCCGCTGGTGGTCAATGTGTCCAATTTCAACAAGGGCGAGCCCACGCTGCTGTCCTTCGACGACGCGCGAACGCTGTTCCACGAGATGGGACACGCGCTGCACGGCCTGCTGTCGGACGTGACCTATCCCTCGGTGCAGGGCACCAACACGCTCACCGACTGGGTCGAGCTGCCCTCGCAGCTCTACGAGCACTGGTTCGAGCAGCCGGATCTGCTGCGCAAATTTGCGAAGCATGTCGAGACCGGCGAGCCGATCCCGGAGGCGCTGATCGAAAAGCTGATGGCGGCGCGCACCTTCGACAAGGGCTGCGAGACGCTGGAATATATCTCGTCGGCGCTGGTCGATCTCGAGCTGCACGAGCTGGAATCCGCCGAGGGTCTCGACGTCGCGGCGTTCGAGACGCAGACGCTGGAGCGGATGGGAATGCCCGACGAGATCGCGATGCGCCACCGCGTGCCGCACTTCGGGCATGTGTTCTCCGGCAGCTACTATGCCGCGGGCTATTACAGCTACATGTGGTCGGAGGTTCTCGACTGCGACGCCTTCGAGGCGTTCGAGGAGGCCGGCGACATCTTCGATCAGGCCACGGCGAAGAAGCTGCGCGACAATGTGCTCTCCACCGGCGGCTCGCGCGATCCGGCGGAGCTTTACGTCGCCTTCCGCGGCCGCCTGCCGGACGCTTCGGCGCTGCTCAAGAAGCGCGGCTTCGCGGACGCGGCGTAAACGCCATGACCTCAGACTCTCCACTCCGCCGGACATCGTCGCGGCATCGCAGCCGCCCCCCATCGCGCCGCCGCCGAGGCGGGGCGCGCGGTGATCGAGGAGGGCGGCAACGCGCTCGAGGCGATGGTCGCGATGGCCGCGACCATCGCCTCGGTCTATCCGCATATGAACCACATCGGCGGCGACGGCTTCTGGCTGGTGCGCGAGCCGAACAGGCGCGTGCGCGCGATCATGGCGCCGGGGCCGGCGGGCATCGCGGGCGAACCGCGATCTCTATCGCGAGCACGAGGCGATCCCGTCGCGCGGCCCGCTGGCGGCGCTGACCGTGCCGGGCGCAATCGGCGGCTGGATGCTGGCGGTCGAGGCGGCGCGCGATGTCGGCGGCAAGGGCCTGCCGCTCGCACGTCCTCCTCCACGACGCCATCCGCCACGCCCGCGAGGGCTACAAAGTGACGCGCAGCCAGGCGCGGCTGTCGCGCGAGAAGCTCGACGAGCTGAAGGGCGTTCCGGGCTTCGCGCCGGCGTTTCTCGTGGACGGCAAGCCGCCGGAGGAGGGCGTGACGCTGAAGCAGACGGCGCTCGCCGCCACGCTCGACCATCTCGCCCTTGAGGGGCTCGACGACTTCTACCGCGGCGATGTCGGCCGCGAGATCGCCGCCGATCTGGAGCGCATCGGCAGTCCGCTGACGCGCGAAGACCTGGTGCGTTACCGTGCCGCGATCAGCGGATCCGCTCTCGGTGCGGATGGGGGCCGGGACGCTCTACAACACGCCGCCGCCGACGCAGGGTCTCGCCTCGCTCATCATTCTGGCGCTGTACGAGCGCTTGAAGCGTCGCGGAGCCGGAGGGCTTCGACTTCGTGCACGGGCTGGTGGAGGCGACCAAGCGCGCGTTCCGGGTGCGCGACCGCGTCATCACCGATCCGAACCGGCTCGATCATGCGCCGGACCGTTTCCTCGAAGACAGGTTCATTGCCGCCGAGGCCGAGCGGATCGACCGTCGCCGGGCGGCGCCCTGGCCCGCGCCGGCCGGCAAGGGCGACACGATCTGGATGGGCGCGGCCGATTCCTCCGGCCTCGCCGTGTCGTACATCCAGTCGATCTACTGGGAGTTCGGCTCGGGTTGCGTGCTGCCGAAGACCGGCGTGCTGATGCAGAACCGCGGCGCGAGCTTCTCGCTCGATCCGAAGGCGGTGAATCCGCTGGAGCCCGGCCGCCTGCCGTTTCACACGCTCAACCCGGCGCTCGCCGTTCTCGAAGACGGCCGGGTCATGGCCTACGGCACGATGGGCGGCGACGGCCAGCCGCAGACCCAGGCGATGCTGTTCGCGCGCCATGTGCTGCATCGCCAGCCGCTGGAGAAGGCGCTCGACGCGCCGCGCTGGCTGCTCGGCCGCACCTGGGGCTCCACGCACACCAATCTTCGAATGGAATCCCGGTTCGACGGTCATGTCGTCGACCGCCTGATGTCCGCCGGCCACGACGTCGAAGTGATCGACGAGGCTTACTCGGACACGATGGGCCATGCCGGCGCGGTCGTGATCCATCCCGATGGCAGGCTGGAGGGCGGCCACGATCCGCGGGCTGATTCCGGCGTGGCGGGCGTGTAGGATCGTTCCCGGCGGCGCACGATGAGGCGCCGGCCTGGGGAGGATCGCATGAGGCAAGGCATGACCGGCCGCGCAACGCGGCTGGCGTGGACGTCCGTTCTGCTGGCCGTGGCAACCGTCTCGCCGGCCGTCGCGCAGGGCAACTATCCCGAACGCACGATCACGATGATCGTCACGGTGCAGGCCGGCAGCCAGGCCGACGTGTTCGCGCGATCTCTGGCGCAGCGGCTGAGCGAGCGGATGGGCCGGGCGGTGATCGTCGAGAACCGCGTGGGTGGCGGCCAGACCGTCGGCGCGGCGCTGGTCGCGAAGGCCGCGCCGGACGGCTACACGCTGCTGTACGGCAATCTCAGCTCGTTCGCGGTCTCGCCGCAGTTGCGCGATCCGCCGCCCTACAACGCGCCGAAGGACTTCGCGCCGGTCACCTTCACCGTCAGCGGACCCTCGGTGCTGGTGGTGCGGCCGGAGCTGCCGATCCACAACGCCGCCGATCTCGTGGCCTATGCCAAGGCCAATCCCGGCAAGCTCAACGTCGGCAACCACGGCACCGGCTCGTACAGCGACCTCGCGATGACGCGCTTCCAGAACATCACCGGCACGCAGATGGTGGCGATTCCCTACAACGGCGGCGGACCGCTGATGAACGGCTTCCTCACCGGAAGCATCCATCTCGCGCTGCTCGACGTGGTCAATGCGCGGCCGCAGATCGAGGCCGGCAAGGCGCGCCTGATCGGCCAGATGGGCGGCAAGCGGTCGCATCTTTATCCCGACACGCCGCTGGTGTCCGAGACCGTCGCGCCCGCGCTCACCTCCGACTTCTGGCTGGGCGTGGCCGCACCGGCCGGTACGCCGCCGGAGATCGTGGCGCGGCTCAATCGCGAGATCGTCGCGGCGATGAACACGCCGGAGGCGAAGGCACAGGCCGAATCGGTGGCGCGCTACGTCGCGACCGGCACGTCGCAGGAGTTCGCGACGCTGCTTGCGAAGGAATGGCAGGAGTGGGGCGAGGTGATCCGCACCAACAAGCTGACGATCAAATAGGCCGGCCGCGTTCCGACGGGGTGGGAGACCGGTCAGCCGCCGTTGTATTGCGCGTCGGTGACGGCCTCCTGCCAGTCGACGTTGACGCCGTTCACGCTCTCCTGGATCGCGATATGCACCATGCCGGCGGTGGGAGAGGCGCCGTGCCAGTGCCGTTCGTTCGGCGCGAACCAGACCGTGTCGCCGGCGCGGATCTCGCGCACCGGACCGCCCTCGGATTGGCAGCGCCCCGCGCCGGAGACGACGTAAAGCGTCTGGCCGAGCGGATGGGTGTGCCAGGCGGTGCGGGCGCCCGGCTCGAAGGTGACGTTCAGGGCGCGAACGGTGGCGGGCTCCGGCGCCTCGACGATCGAATCCTGCCAGACCGTGCCGGTGAAGTAGTTCGCCGGCGCCCGGCGCGACGCACGCGATCCCGCGGGGAAAATCTCCATGAGGTCCGTCCCTTTCGCTCGATTTCGGCGCGGCGGCCGGAGGCCGCGCACCCTCGTCATCCGGTAACGCATTCCGTCCCTTGAGGCCACAGCCGCCGGACAGCCTCCATTCCGCCCCAGTCCGTGATAAGGTGGCGCATCCCATGAATCGCGTGATCCCGCCCATGACCCGGTCCGTTCTCAGGCCAGCTCCGAGCCCCCATGCTCTGTCGCGACATGTCCGGTTGCGATTTGTCTGGGCCCTGCTTGCGGCTTTGGCGACCGTTCCGTTCGCGACGCAGCCCGCGGCGGCGCATCCGCACGTCTGGGTCACCGTGAAGTCGCAACTGATCTACGACGCGGAGGGCTCGATCGTCGCGGTGCGCCACGCCTGGACCTTCGACGACATGTTCTCGACCTTTGCGGTGCAGGGTCTGGAGAGCAAGAAGAAGGGCGTGTTCACCCGCGAGGAGCTGCAGCCGCTGGCCGAGGTCAACGTGACCTCGCTGAAGGAATACGATTACTTCAACCACGCCCGCATCGACGGCAAGAAGGCGGCGTTTCTGGACCCGAAGGACTATTTCCTCGAGCACAAGGACGCGCTGCTGGTGCTGCACTTCACGCTGCCGCTGAAGGCCCCGATGAAGGCGCGCACCGTCGATCTCGAGGTCTACGACCCGTCGTACTTCGTCGACTTCGCGTTCGATGACAAGGCGAAGGACGTGGTGGTGCTGCAGAATGCGCCGGCGCAATGCAAGGCGTCGCTGTCCAAGCCGAAGGGCGCGCCGGTTCCGCCGCCGATGCGGCTCGGCGATCCCAAGCTGGAGCTGGCGCTGCCCGACAATTGGGGCGCTCAGTTCGCCAACAAGATCTCCGTGAAATGCTGATATCGCCGCTTGCGCGCAGGCGCGCCGCGGTTGCGCTCGCCCTCATTCTCGGTTCGGCGGCGGCGATTGCGGCCTTTGTCGGCGCAGGCGATGCGCTCGCGCAGGCGGCAGGGCCCTTCGGCGTGCCGCGTCCGCCGGCTTCGGCGCCTCCGGCCCCGCCGCCGGACGGCATCGCCGGCTGGATCATGGCCAAGCAGGCCGAGTTCTATCGCGCCATGTCCGGCACGATCCGCGCCGCGCGCACCGACGGCAGCGCGCTGTGGGCGCTGTTCGGCGTGGCGTTCCTCTACGGCGTGTTTCACGCGGCAGGCCCGGGCCACGGCAAGGCGGTGATCTCCTCCTACATGCTGGCCAACGAGGAGACCTGGAAGCGCGGCGTCGTTCTGTCGTTTGCCTCCGCGATGCTGCAGGCGGTGGTCGCGGTGACGATCGTCGGCATCGCCGCGGTTCTGCTCAACGCGACGGCGCGCCAGATGTGCGACGCCGAGCGGGTGATCGAGATCGTCAGCTATGCGCTGATCGCGGCGCTCGGCGCGCGGCTGGTCTGGGTCAAGGGCAAGGCGTTTCTGACGTCCGCGCGCGGTGTCGGTGCCGCGGCGACGCCGCCGGAACACCGGCACGATCACGGCCACACGCACGGACATTCACACGACCGTGGCCACGATCATTCGCATGACCCCGCGCACGCGCACCATTCGCACGCGCACGATCATGGCGATCACCATCACGGCCACGGCCACGATCATCACCATCACGAGCATCACGCCTCGGCCTGGGGCCACGCCCACGGGCCGGAGCCGCACGAACTGGCGGGACCGGGCGGCTGGAAGCGCGGGCTGGCCGCGATCGTCGCGGTCGGCCTGCGGCCGTGCTCGGGCGCGATCCTGGTGCTGGTGTTCGCGCTGGCCCAGGGTCTGTTCTGGGCGGGCGTCGCCGCGACCTTCATCATGGGGCTGGGCACGGCCATCACCGTCGCGGCGATCGCGACGCTGGCGGTCGGCGCCAAGTCGCTGGCGCGGCGTTTCGCCTCCTCGCCTTCCGGCTACGGCATGCTGACGCTGCGCGGCATCGAGGTCGCGGCTGCGTTCCTGGTTCTGGCCTTCGGCGCCCTGCTGCTGATGGGCTATATGGCGGCGGAGCGCGGGGCGTGCCTCTGAGCCCGTTTTGCGGGCGGTCGCGCTGACGCTTCATCCGGGGGGATGGCGGAATGACGAATCCGGGCACCACAGTCTGCATCGCCGGCGGCGGGCCGGCCGGCGTCATGCTCGGCTATCTGCTGGCGCGTGCGGGCGTTGACGTGACGGTGCTGGAAAAGCACGCCGACTTCTTCCGCGACTTCCGCGGCGACACCATCCATCCCTCGACGCTGCAGCTCATGCACGAGCTGGGCGTGCTCGACGAATTCCTGAAGCTGCCGCACCAGAAGGCGCCGAAGATCGGGGCGCGCTTCGGCGACCTCGATTTCACCTTCGCCGATTTCAGCCATCTGCCGACCGTGGCGAAATACATCGCCTTCATGCCGCAATGGGACTTCCTGAATTTTCTCGCGGAGCGGGGGAGGCGCTACCCGCATTTCCGGCTGGTCATGAACGCCGAGGCCACCGGCCTGATCTGGGACGGCGACCGCATCGCGGGCGTGACGGCGCGGACGCCCGACGGCCCGATGGAGACGCGCGCGCGCCTCACCGTCGCGTGCGACGGCCGCAACTCCATATTGCGCGAGAAGGCGGCGCTCGACATCGACGAACTCGGCGCGCCGATGGACGTGCTCTGGTTCGCGCTGAGCCGGAAGCCGTCCGACGCAGCCGAAACGATGGGCGTGTTCGCCGCCGGCCGCATCTTCGTCCTGATCGATCGCGGACATTACTGGCAATGCGCGTTTGTGATTCCAAAGGGCTCGATGGACGAGACGCGGGCGCAGGGCATCGAGGCGTTCCGCAACGAAATCGCGCGGGTCGAGCCGATGCTGGCCGACCGCGTCGGCGAACTCGACGCCTGGGACAAGGTTCATCTGCTGACGGTTGCGGTGAACCGGGTGCGCAAATGGCATCGGCCGGGATTCCTGTGCATTGGCGACGCGGCGCACGCCATGTCGCCGGTCGGGGGCGTCGGCGTGAACCTCGCGGTGCAGGACGCGGTGGCGGCCGCCAATGCGCTGGCGATGCCGCTGTGGCGCGGCGAGGATCCCGATCCGCTGCTGCGGCAGGTGCAGGAGCGCCGCGAATGGCCGACGCGCGTCACCCAGCGCCTTCAGCTTGTCGTGCAGAACCGCGTGATCGGCAACGTCCTGCGCTCGCGCGGCGCGCTGGAGCCGCCGTTTCCGGTGCGGATGCTGGCGCGGTTTCCGTGGCTGCAGCGCATTCCGGCGCGGCTCGTCGGGATGGGCGTGCTGCCGGAGCACATCGGGACGCGCGAGCGCGCGCCGCAGACGGCCCCGACAGATCGGAACTCTACGTCCTGAAGTCCTGCGGCTGAAGCTCGATCGGCTGGCCGTGCGGCGTGCGGTCGGCGGCGCGGTCCCAGGCGTCGTGATAGCGCGCGAGCGTCGCGGCATCGGCGATGCCCTTCTCGCGCACCAGCCGCTCCAGCGCGTTCAGCCAGTGCCGGTAATAGGTCTCGCCGGTGTCGGGATCGCCGGCGGCCTGCGCGCGCCGGATCTCGTCGCCGAGCGTCTCGGCCCATTCCGGCCAGGTGAACAGCCTGCGCTCGTGCAGCGCCAGCGTCATCGCGAAGGCCTGCGCCTCCCACGGCTCGCGGAACACCGGCCCCTCGGCGTCGCACGGGATCGAGGGCACCGCCGCGGCGGCCTGTTTCGCGAGTGCGGGGTCGACAGGAGGCATGACGCTAGGCCGGTTCAAGATAGGGCTCGAAGGCATCAATCGAGATCCTTACGGTCGGATCGGCGTCCGGCCCCCACAGCTCCCGCGAATCGAACACCACCGTGTAGAGCCACTGCGGATTTTCCGTGCCGTCCGCGGCCACCGTGTCCGGATAGACATGGGTGCCGTGGATCATCTCCACCGTGCCGGTGTGGCCGCGCACATAGCGCGGCAGCCGCGTGTGTCCGGCCGGATGGATGTTCTTGCAGCGGACGCGATCGCCGATCTTGAAGACGGCCGCGGTGTTCGTCGGCCGCGCGAACGAGCCGCGGCTCATCACGCGCGGCACGTCCTTCATCTCGAACGGTCCGCGCTTGAGCGGTTTGCCGGGCCGCAGCGCATGGCCCGCCGCGACCTCGTCGGCGTCGATCAGCCCGCGGTCGAGCAGCATCTGCCGCAGGCCGAGAAACCATTTCTGGTAATAGCTCGCCGACAGATAGACGTGCGGCGGCAGCACCTCGCGGGAGTGCCGCGACATGTCGATGTTCCAGGCGCCGGTCGCGCCGAGCGCGCGGTTCATCGCCATCACGCGGCCCTCCCACGGGGCGTGAAACACCGGTTCGTTCGGCTCCGGCTCGACCTTGCCGAAGCCGTCCATGCCGCCCATGTCATGAACGCCGTTCATGATCCAGCTCCCATGTCATGAACGCCTTTCATGACCCAGTTCCAATGTCGTGAATGCCGCTCATGACGGTTTCCCCGCTTGCGGCAAGCCTGTGCCGATCATCGCGTCGCGGGTGACGATCTCCGCAAGCTGCTCCTCGCTCCAGCCCTCGGTGCCTTCGGGCCGCATCGGCAGCACCAGGAAGCGCGTTTCGGCGGTGGAGTCCCACACCCGGATTTCGGTGTCCTTCGGCAGCGTCACGCCGAAGTCCGAAAGCACGCCGCGCGGATCCTTCACCGCGCGCGCGCGATAGGGCGAGGCCTTGTACCAGACCGGCGGCAGGCCGAGCATTTCCCACGGGTAGCAGGAGCACAGCGTGCACACGACCATGTTGTGGGTCTTCGGCGTGTTCTCGATCGCGACCAGATGGTCGCCGACCTTGCTGTGGTGGCCGAGCGCGGCGACCGCCTTCGAGGCGTCCGCCAGCAGCGCCGTCCTGAACTGCGGATCGGTCCAGGCCTTGGCCACGATGCGCGCGCCGATATGAGGCCCGATCCTGGTTTCGTAGGCCTCGACGATGGCGTCGAGCGCGGCCGGCTCGACGTAGCCCTTTTCGCTCAGGATCGTTTCCAGGGCGCGGACGCGGAGCTGCATCTCCGACAGCTCCGATCCGTGGTCGTGATCGTGCCCGTGGTCATGATGGTGGTTGTGATCGGAATGGCTGTGGCCGTCGTGGCCGTGGCCCTGATGATCGTGATCTTTTCCTGACATGGATTCGCACCTCCACGAATTTTCGCAATACTATCGCGCATGGCTCCGACATCCAACCTCCTGCGGCTGGCGACATGGATCGACCGCCTCAACGGTGCGGTCGGCCGCGCGCTGGCATGGGCGGTGCTGTTCGTGGTGGTCGTGCAGTTCCTGGTCGTGGTGCTGCGCTATGTGTTCGGAATCGGCTCGATCTGGCTGACCGAAAGCGTGGTTTACGGCCATGCGGCGCTTCTCATGCTGGCCGCCGCCTGGACTTTGCGCGAGGGCGGCCACGTTCGCGTCGATATTTTCTATGCCGGCGCCTCGCCGCGCACCAGAGCATGGATCGATCTCGGCGGCGCGATTCTGCTGCTGCTGCCGTTCATGCTGCTGGTGTTGTGGTTTGCCTGGCCCTATTCGGCGCGGTCCTGGGCGATCTTCGAGCGCTCGCGCGAAACCTCGGGCATCCCCGCGGTGTTCCTGCTCAAGACGCTGATCCCGCTGTTCGCAGCAATGATGGCGCTGCAGGGCGTGGCGCAGGCGATCAGGGCGGCGGAGGCGCTGGGGCGATCGCAGGCGGAAGCCCGGTGATGCCCCGCGCCAACGGCCGCGTGCCTTTTGTCACCTTTCCCCGCTTGCGGGGAGAGGGAGCCGGGCGGGGTTCGCGGCGCCAGCGGAGTGTCTATGCCGCTCGCTGAAACCCTCGCCGTGCTGATGGTCGCGGCGGTCTGCGTCGCGCTGTTCGTAGGCTATCCCGTGGCGCTGACGCTTGGCGGCGTGTCGTTCGCCTTCGCCGCGCTCGGTCACCTGTTCGGCGTCATGCCGTTCGGATTTCTCGGGGCGCTGCCCGGACGCATCTTCGGGGTCGTCACCAGCGACGTGCTGCTGGCGATCCCGATGTTCGTGTTCATGGGCGTGATGCTGGAGCGCTCGCGCATCGCCGAGGAGCTGCTGGAGACGATGGGGCGGCTGTTCGGCCGCCTGCGCGGCGGGCTGGGCATCTGCAACGGTCGCGGTCGGCGCGCTGCTCGCCGCCTCCACCGGCATCGTCGGCGCGACAGCCGTGACGATGGGTCTGATCGTCCTGCCGGCCATGATCCGCCACGGCTATGCCCCGTCGCTCGCGGCCGGAACGGTGGCGGCCGCGGCGACACTGGCTCAGATCGTTCCGCCCTCGACCGTGCTCGTCCTTCTCGGCGACCAGCTCGGAACCGCCTATCAGGCCGCGCAACTGAAGCAGGGCGTCTTCGCGCCCGCCACCGTCACGGTCAGCGACCTGTTCGCCGGCGCACTCGTGCCCGGGCTGATGCTGGTCGTCCTCTATCTGATTTATCTCGCTGCCGTCGCGATCGTGTTTCCGCGTCTGTCGCCGGCGATCGCGCCCGATCCCGATGCGCCGCACGGCGCCGCCGCCGTGCGGCGTGCGGTCGAAGTTCTGATCGCGCCGTCGCTGCTGGTGGTCGCGGTGCTGGGCTCGATCCTCGGCGGCATCGCCACGCCGACGGAGGCGGCGTCGGTCGGCGCGGTCGGGGCCTGCGTCCTGGCCGCGCTGCGCGGCCGGCTCGGCGCGGCGCTTGCGCCCGCGGTGCGCTCCACGGCGCAGATTTCCTGCATGATCTTTCTGATCCTGATCGGCGCGACGCTGTTCAGCCTGGTGTTTCGTGGACTCGGTGGCGACGACATGGTGCACCGCGCGCTGTCCGACCTGCCGGGCGGCGTCGCCGGCGCGATCCTCGTCACGATGCTGGCGATCTTCCTGCTCGGCTTCGTGATGGACGCCTTCGAGATCATCTTCGTGGTGGTGCCGATCGTCGGCCCGGCGCTGCTGGCGATGCCAGGCGTCGATCCGGTCTGGCTCGGCGTCCTGATCGCGATGAACCTGCAGACCTCCTACATGCATCCGCCGCTCGGCCCGACGCTGTTCTACCTGCGCGGCGTCGCGCCGCCCGAGATCACGACGCGGCACATCTACATCGGCATCGTGCCGTTCGTGGTCATCCAGTTGCTGGCGCTTGTCGTGCTCTGGTATGTGCCGTCACTGGCCACGGCCTTGCCGCGGATGTTGTATGGCGGATGAGGTGGACCGAGATGAAAGCAGCCGAACTGTTCGATCTTGCCGGTCGCGTCGCGCTCGTCACCGGGGCGTCGTCCGGCCTCGGCCTGCGCTTCGCCAAGGTGCTCGCCGCCAACGGCGCGCGCGTGGTGCTGGTGGCAAGGCGGGCCGAGCGGCTTGCACAGGCGAAGGCGGACATCGTAGCCGACGGCGGCAAGGCGCTGGCGGTCGAGGCCGACGTGCTGGACCGTAACGCGATGACCCGCGCCTTCGACGCGGCGGAAACAGCCTTCGGCCCGGTCGATATTCTGGTCAACAACGCCGGGGTGGCCCATTCCACCCGCGCGCTCGATCTCTCCGAAGAGGAATGGCGGCGGATTCTCTCGACCAATCTCGACGCGGTGTTCTTCTGGGCGCAGGAGGCCGCGCGCCGCATGATCGCGCACGGCAAACCCGGTGCGATCGTCAACATCGCCTCGGTGCTGGGGCTCGGCGTCTCCAAGGGCACCAGCGCCTATGCCACGGCCAAGGCCGGCGTCATTCATTTGACGAAGGCGCTCGGCAACGAACTGGCGTTCAAGGGCGTGCGGATGAACGCGATCGCGCCCGGCTGGTTCGTCACCGACATCAACCGTGAATTTCTGCAAGGGCCGGGCGCGGGAATCGTGCGCGACATTCCCGTGGGCCGCTTCGGCCGCGACGGCGACCTCGACGGCGCGCTGCTGCTGCTGGTCTCGGACGCCGGTGCGTTCAT
Source organism: uncultured Alphaproteobacteria bacterium (assembly GCA_963758225.1). Taxonomy (GTDB): domain Bacteria; phylum Pseudomonadota; class Alphaproteobacteria; order Rhizobiales; family Xanthobacteraceae; genus Z2-YC6860. The sequence goes on from CAVWUJ010000001.1 coordinate 250,608, forward strand.
GACGGGCACGACGGTCGTGGTCGACGGCGGCCAGAGCGTGGCGCTGCGGGGCTAGCTATCCGTCCACGACGGCCGCCGCTTCCGGCCGGCTGTCCCGCTTCGCCCACACCAAGTCGTGCAGCAGCATGCCTGCGATCATTGCGCCGACGAACACAAGCACGCCCGGCAGCAGCGTCGCCAGATCGACCAGCGCCGGCCCCGGGCACAGCCCGACCAGTCCCCAGCCGACGCCGAACAGGATCGCGCCCGCGACCAGCCTCCCGTCGATGTCGTTGCGCGACGGCCACAGATGTGCGGGCGCGAGCAGAGGCGCGCCGCGCTTCCGGGCATAGGCATATCCGAGCGTCGACACCGCGAGCGCCGCGGCCATCACCAGCGCGAGGCTCGGATCCCAGCCGCCGGTGCGGATGGCATAGAGGTCGAGAAAGCCCAGCACCTTCGAAGGCTGCGCCATCCCGGAGATCAGGAGGCCGAGGCCGAAGATCAGGCCGCAGACGCCGGCGGCGAGCGTCATGTTCATGTCAGCCTCCGACGACGTGGCGCGTGACGAACACGGTCGCGACCGCGGCGAGCATGAAGATACCGGTTGCGGCGATCGATCGCGGCGACAGCCGCGCGATGCCGCACACCCCGTGGCCGGAGGTGCAGCCGTTGCCCATGCGGGTGCCGAAGCCGGTGAGCAGGCCGGCGGCGATCACCACGGGCCAGACCGGCAGCGTCACGTCCGGCAGGCCGAAGCCCGCCGCAAGCGCGACGAGCGGCGCCACGACGATTCCGCCGATGAAAGCGATGCGCCAGCCGCGGTCGCCCGCGCGCGCTTCAAAGGCGCCGCCGAGAATGCCGCTGACGCCGGCGATGCGGCCGCCGAGGATCATCATGAGTGCGGCGGCCAGGCCGATCAGCGCGCCGCCGGCCAGCGCGGCGAGGGGCGAGAAGGCGGGAGACATGGGCGAACCTCGACATTGTCTGCTGGCATGGTTTGTCTGCCGGCATGGATTGGCATCACCTTAGCACGGTGACGTCGCGGCAGCCTCCGGCTCACCTCTCCCCGCTTGCGGGGAGAGGTCGGCCGGCCGGAGCGGAGCGAAGGCGGACGGGTGAGGGGGAGTCGCGACGAGTTCAGGCCGCCGCAAGATGCCCCTCACCCCAACCCTCTCCCCGCTGAAGCGGGGAGAGGGAGCGCACCGCCGTTGCCGCCATCACCCGACGCTGTCTTCAGCCTGCGTGGCTCCGCGTCTGCCGACTTCAGCTTGCCTGGTTCCGTGTCTACAGTGTCGACATAACGTGGAAACGCCTCATGGACTTCTCGCTGCCGCCCGATATCGAAGAGCTGCGCCTGCGCGTGCGTGCCTTCGTGGACGAACACGTTCTGCCGCTGGAAACCGATCCGCAGAACTTCTCCGATCACGAGAACATCCCGCCCGACCGGCTGGAGACGGTCCGCGCGAAGGCGAAGGCCCTGGGCCTGTGGGCGCCGCAGTCGCCGAAGGACTATGGCGGCATGGACCTGCCGGTGGTCGCCTGGGCCGCGATCTACGAGGAGGCGGCGCGCTCGCTTTTCGGTCCGCTCGCGCTCAACTGCATGGCCCCGGACGACGGCAACATGAACGTGCTGAAGATCCTCGGCACGCCCGCGCAGAAGGAACAATGGCTCAGGCCCATCGTCGAGGGCCGCGTGCGCTCCGCCTTCGCCATGACCGAGCCTGCGCCCGGCGGCGGCTCCGATCCGGGCATGATCAGAACCCGAGCCGAGAGGCACGGCGACCGCTGGCGCATTCATGGCCGCAAGTGGTTCATCACCGGCGCCGACGGGGCGGCGCATTTCATCCTCGCCGCGCGCACCTCCGACGACCCGCGCAAGGGCATCACCACGTTCCTGTTCCACAGGGACCAGCCCGGCTGGCGGATCGTGCGCCGCATTCCGATCATGGGGCCGGAGGAGCACGGCGGCCATTGCGAGCTGGAGTTCGACGGCCTCGAGGTCGCCGGCGAGAACGTGCTCGGCGGCGTCGGCAACGGGCTCAAGGTGGTGCAGGTCCGGCTCGGCCCGGCGCGCCTGACGCATTGCATGCGCTGGCTCGGCTGGGCGAAGCGCTGCATGGAGATTGCACAGGAATACGTCGAGCGTCGCGAGGGCTTCGGCGTGAAGCTCGCCGACCGCGAAAGCGTGCAGATCAAGCTCGGCGAGGTCGCGCACAACATCCAGATCGGCCGCCTGCTCACCATGCACGCCGCCTGGGCGCTGGATCGCGGCAGCCGGGCGCGCAAGGAGGTCTCGATGGCCAAGCTGCATGTCGCGAACACGCTGCACCAGGCGGCGGACGTGGCGATCCAGCTCAACGGCGCGCGCGGCTATTCCAGGGACACGGTCGCCGAATGGATCTACCGCTACGCCCGCTCGGCGCGGCTCGTGGACGGCGCCGACGAGGTCCACAAGATGGTGCTGGCGAAATTCATGCGCAGCGAGGGCCGGGACTTCTGGCGCTGGGGAGCGGCCGGCGGGGAATAGCCGGAGCGTGGCGGTGTTGGCACTCCGGCAAACGAAAAGGACAATCGACATGACGTCTCTGGCCCGGATCGCCGTTGCGGCGGCATTGCTGATGAACGGAGCGGGCCTCGTGACGGCGGCGAAGGCGACCGAGCTGAAGATTCTCTCCGCCGGGGCGGTCGAGCCCGGTCTGCACGCGGCGGTCGCGTTGTTCGAGAAGAGCAGCGGCTACGATGTGACGATCCAGTTCAACACCGCCCCCCAGATCGCCAAGCGGCTTGCCGGCAATTACGTCGCAGACGTGCTGATCGCGCCGCCCGGCGCGCTCGATGGCTATGCCAAAGACGGAAAGGTCGCGGGCGACTTCCGCGTTCCGATCGGCCGCGTCGGCGCCGGCCTCACGGTGCGAAACGGCGCACCGGTTCCGGACGTGAGCACGGTCGATGCCTTGAAGGCGGCGGTGCTGAAGGCGGACTCGCTGGTCTACAACACCGCCTCCACCGGGCTTTACCTGGAGCGGATGTTCGACCGGATCGGCGTGGGCGCGCAGATCAAGGCGAAGACCACGCGCCACCCGAACGGCGATGCGGTGATGGAGCACGTCATCAAGGGCAAGGGCGTGGAGATCGGCTTCGGCGCCATCACCGAGATCAGAATGTACGAGGCGAAGGGCGAGCTGAAATACGTCGGCCCGCTGCCCGCCGAAGTGCAGAACTATACGAGCTACGCCGCGACGCTGATGACGTCGGCGCCCCAGCCGGCGGCGGCGCACGTCTTCCTGAAATTCCTCGCCACGCCCGAGGCGAAGCGGGCGTTCGTGTCCGCCGGCATCGAATAGCGCGCGATCACGCGGGCCGCCCGGCATCGCCGGCCCGGCGCTGCGGCGCTGCCGGCTGGGTGACGGCATCCACCAGATGCTGCGGATCGATCTCGCAGGTCCAGACCAGTCCCTCCGGCGGGAAGCCGAGCGACCCGCGGCCGAGCGCCTCGACCGTCACGCGCTCCAGCACGAAGCGGCCGAACCCGCGTCGGGTGGGCTCGGACACCGGCGGACCGCCGCTTTCGCGCCACGTCAGGCGCAGCCCGCCGTCCGCGGTGCGGTCCCACTCGATCGTCACCCGGCCTTCGGACACCGACAGGGCGCCGTATTTGGCGGCGTTGGTGGCGAGTTCGTGCAGCGCCAGCCCCACGTTCTGCACGGCCTCCGATTTCAGCAACGCCGGCTCGCCTCTCAAGACGACCCGCTCCAGGCCGAAGGCGGCAAGCTGCGCCCGGATCAGATCGTCGAGTGCGGCGCCGAGCCATTGCCGTTCGACCAGCAGATCGTGCGCGTCGGCCAGCGCCTGGATGCGCGCGTTGAAGCGGATCTCGAAATCCTCGAACGAGGAGGTCTGCTTCGAGGTCTGGCGAGCGATGGCCAGCACGATCGCGAGCAGATTCTTGGAGCGATGCGACAGCTCCCGCATCAGGAGGTGGACGTGGGCCTCGCGCGCGTCGCGCTCCTCCTCGTGCTCCTCGAGCGCCTCCGCAGTCGAGGTGAAGGCGGTGAGCGCGCGGTCGATCTCGGCGACGCCGGTTCGGTCGAAGGCAATCGGCTTGCGCTCGAGCAGCGCATGCGCGCCGTCCTCGATCCGCTCGATCGGGCCGACGATCCGGCGCGCGAGCCAGAGCGCCAGCACGACACTGAGCAGGGTGGCGATCGCGCCGGCCAGCGTCGCGATCCACATCGTGCGCCGGATCGGCGCCTCGAACACCGCCTTTTCGGCGGCCAGTCCCAGCACCCATCCGCTCAGGGCCGACGTGACATGTCCGTTGGAGACCGGCTGGCCTTCCACCGTCGCCATCTCGCGCCAGCCCTCGCGACTCTCTTTCGCAGCCGCCCGGAAGCCGTCGGAGGCCGGTTTGCCGACCGTGCGCTGATGATCGAGCGAGCGCGCGACGAAATTGCCGTTGCGGTCGATCAGTCCGGCGAGCCAGCCCTCGGGCAGCCGCTGCTGCTCGAACAGCGGGAGAAACATCGCCGGGTCCATGATCACCGAGATCACCACGGGAGGCCGGCTCGGGCGGAACACCGGCACCTCGACGGTCACCACCGGCCGCTGCAGAAAGCGGCCGACGCCGACATCGGAAATCTGCACGCTTCGGGTTTCGATCGCGCGCACCTGCAGGGCGATGCTGCGCGAATTCCGCATCGGAAGCTCCGAAAGCGGCGGCCGCGCCAGATTGACGAGCTGCTGGCCGCTGGCGTCGGACACCACGATCCAGCCGCCGGACAGTCCGTTGCGCGCCCGCTCGGCCTCCAGCCGAAACGCCGAGAGATCGTCCGCCATCAGCGAAGGCGAGGTCGCCAGCGTTTCGGCGATGGCGATCTGTTTGCGCAGGAAGGCATCGACCGAATTCATCAGCGCGCGGGCCGACAGCATGATTGCGTCGCGCCGCGTCTCGCGCTCCAGGTGGGTCAGTTGCCAGGCGATCCCGGCCGAAAGCAGCAGAAAGGGCAGGGTGACCCCGAGCGCAAGAAGGGTCAGGTGCAGGCGGATGCTCCAGCCGCGCATGCCGTTGCTACGATGTGCCGGCATCGCGGCCAGCGTACGGTCTTCTGTCATCGCGGCGAAAATAACAGATGGTTTGCGGCAGTGGGCACGCGGCTTGCGGTTCCATTGTCGCTTTCCCCGGTCATGTGCGGCGCGTGTCTTCGATACGCGATCCGGCTGCGAACTGCGGTTTGCGCGCGGCCGGCGGGTATCGCGATCCGACCGCAGTGCAGCCCTGCATGCGGCGGAAGCGGTGGAAAATCGCCGAAAACCGCCGTCCAAATGACCGGTTCCGAAACGAAAGGGCTTTTTCTTCAACAGCTTGTCATTGCTGGCGGGGGACTCCGGCGATATGTCTGGGAGGCGCCCGCCGCTCTTGGCGGGATCGCCGGGGCCGGGGCAAACTGCCGCCTGGAGGCGGCGCGAGATGGCGATCAACCACGTCACGCTCGATGACAAGTATGACCTGACGAAAAGCCGCGTCTTCGCCACCGGCTATCAGGCGCTCGTGCGCCTGTCGCTGATGCAGCACGAACGCGATCGCCGCGCCGGTCTGAACACCGCAGGCTTCGTGACCGGCTATCGCGGCTCGCCGCTCGGCGGACTCGATTACCAGTTTCAGCGCGCTGCGAAGGTGCTTGGGCCGCGCAACATCCTGTTTCAGCCGGGCCTGAACGAGGATCTGGCCGCCACCGCACTGTGGGGCTCGCAGCAGGCGGAGCTGCGCGGCGAGGGCCGGTACGACGGCGTGTTCGGCATCTGGTACGGCAAGGGGCCGGGCGTCGACCGCTCCGGCGACGCCTTCCGGCACGCCAATTTCGCCGGCACCTCGAAGCACGGCGGCGTGCTGGCGCTGATGGGCGACGACCACACCGCGAAATCCTCGACGACCGCGCACCAGTCCGAGTTCAATTTCGTCGACGTGATGATCCCGATCCTGAACCCGGCCGGCGTGCAGGAGATCATCGACTACGGTCTCTACGGCATCGCCATGTCGCGCTACACCGGCACCTGGGTCGGGCTGAAGTGCATGCACGAGACCGTCGAGGCGACCGCGGTGGTCGACGGTAGTCTCGACCGGCTCGACATCCGCATGCCCGGCCCCGCCGACTTCGCCATGCCGCCGGGCGGCTTGAACATTCGTCTGCAGGACACGGTGCTCGGGCAGGAGGCCCGGCTGCACGACCACAAGCGCGACGCGATGCTCGCCTTCGTGCGCGTCAACCGGCTCAACAAGCAGATCGCGTCCGGCGGGCCGAACGCCCGGATCGGCGTCATCACCACCGGCAAGGCCTATCTCGACGTGCGGCAGGCGCTCGACGAACTCGGCATCGACGAGGTCGCCTGCAACCGGCTGGGCCTGCGGCTGCACAAGCTGGCCTGTCCGTGGCCGATCCCGCGCGAGGAGTTGATCGAGTTCGCCCGCGGCCTCGATCTCATCATCGTGGTCGAGGAGAAGCGCTCGCTGATCGAGGTGCAGGTCCGCGAGGAGCTGTACGGCACCGCCAACCAGCCGGTCTGCATCGGCAAGAAGGACGAGGACGGCCGCTGGCTGTTTCCGGTCAAGGGCGCGCTCGACCCCAACGAGGTCGCGATCTGCATCGGCGAGCGCCTGCTGAAATACGTCTCAGACGGTACGCTGCGCGACCGCGTGGCGCGCCTGAAGGACGCGCAGCGGGTTCTGGCGGAGACCCAGGACGTCGCGGTGCGCGTGCCGTATTTCTGCTCCGGCTGCCCGCACAATTCTTCGACCGTCATCCCCGAAGGCTCGCGGGCCTACGCCGGCATCGGCTGCCATTACATGGTGCAGTGGATGGACCGCGACACGCTGGGCTACACCCAGATGGGCGCGGAGGGGGCGAACTGGATCGGCGAGGCGCCGTTCTCGAAGCGGCCGCACGTCTTCCAGAACATCGGCGACGGCACCTACAACCATTCCGGCATCATGGCGATCCGCGCCGCGATCGCGGCCGGCGTGAACATCACCTACAAGGTGCTTTACAACGATGCCGTCGCCATGACCGGCGGCCAGTCGAACGACGGCGGGCTGACGGTGCCGCAGATCGCCATGCAGGTCGCGGCCGAAGGCGCAAAGCGTGTCGTCGTCGTCAGCGACGAGCCGAAGAAATACCCCTCCGGCACGAAATGGCCGGACGGCATCTCGTTCCACCATCGCGACGACCTGCAGGCGGTGCAGAAGGAGCTGTCGGAGGTGCCGGGCTGCACGGTGCTGATCTACGACCAGACCTGCGCCGCCGAGAAGCGCCGCCGCCGCAAGCGCGGCGCCTATCCCGATCCCGAGAAGCGCGTCGTCATCAACGAGCGGGTGTGCGAGGGCTGCGGCGACTGCGGCGTGCAGTCGAACTGCGTGTCGGTGCAGCCGCTCGAGACCGAGTTCGGCCGCAAGCGCACCATCGACCAGTCGTCCTGCAACAAGGACTTCTCCTGCCTCAAGGGCTTCTGCCCGTCGTTCGTCACCGTGCACGGCGCGACGCTCAAGCGCGGCGCGGGCGTGGCGCTGGACGCCGCGATGCGATTGCCCGAGCCCGTGCTGCCGAAGATCGACCAGACCTACGGCATCATCGTCACCGGCGTCGGCGGCACCGGCATCGTCACCGTCGGCGGCATCCTCGGCATGGCCGCGCATCTGGAGGGCAAGGGCGTCGGCGTCATCGACATGGCCGGCCTCGCGCAGAAGGGCGGCGCGGTCTACAGCCACATGCGGATCGCCGAGCGCCCCGAGGACATCCACGCCATCCGCATCGCCGCGCGCGGCGCCGATCTCGTGCTGGGCGGCGACATCGTGGTGGCCGGCAACAAGAAGGTGCTGGCGGCGGTGAAGCCCGGCCACACCGCGATGCTGGTCAACACATCCGAATTCCTCCCCGGCGACTTCACCCGCAACGCCGATTTCTCGCTGCCGACCGGCCGGCTGCGCCGCGCCATCGAAACCGCCGCGGGGCGCGAGCGCACGCATTTCGTCGATGCCTCGCGGCTGGCGACCGCGCTGCTCGGCTCCTCGCTCGGCCAGAACATCTTCATGGTCGGCTTCGCCTGGCAGAAGGGCGCGATCCCGCTCTCGGCCGCCTCGATCGAGCAGGCGATCGAGCTGAACGGCGAGGCGGTGGCGATGAACAAGGCGGCCTTCGCCTGGGGCCGCCGCGCCGCGCTCGATCTCGCCGCGGTCGAGGCGCTGGCGAAGCCCGCGCCGGAGGCCGAGGACCGCAACCGCCGCCTGTCGCAGAGCCCGGACGAGGCGGTGGCGCGCCGCGTGGCGTTTCTCAAGGACTATCAGGACGACGCCTACGCCCAGCGTTACCGCACGCTGGTCGAGCGGGTGAAGAACGCCGAGGCGGCCAAGGCTCCCGGCAGCCGCGGCCTGGCCGATGCCGTGGCGCGCTCCCTGTTCAAGCTGATGGCCTATAAGGACGAGTATGAGGTGGCGCGGCTGTGGTCCGACGGCGCGTTCCTCAGGCAGTTGAAGAACGAAGTCGGCGGCGAGAGCCTGCGGCTGGAGTTCCATCTCGCCCCGCCGCTGTTCGCGCGCCGCGATCCCGCGACCGGCGTGCCGCGCAAGATCAGCTTCGGCCCTTGGATGATGACCGGCTTCCGGTGGCTCGCGAAACTCAAGGGCCTGCGCGGCACGGCCTTCGATCCGTTCGGCTATTCGCACGAGCGCCGCACCGAGCGCCGGCTGATCGGCGAATACGAGACGCTGATCGACGAAATCCTCGCGGGCCTCAACCCGGACAATCACGCGGTCGCCGTCGGGCTTGCGGCGATCCCGGAGAAAATCCGCGGGTTCGGCCATGTGAAGGCCCGCTCGCTCGCCGCCGCCAAGGCCGACGAGGCCGCGCTGCTGGAGCGCTTCCGCGCCGCCGCGCCGGCGATGCTCAAGGCCGCCGAATAGCGGCGTCTCCTTGAAATTGCCACGAGCCGCACGACATTGGCGCGCCGGAAAGGATCGCTCCTCGATGCGCCTTCGTCTGATCCCGACGCTTCTGTCCGTCTTTCTTCTGGCCGGCTGCGGCTCGCTCGGCCTCCTCACCGGGGCGGGCGAGAACGCCGCGACGCTGAACGAATTCCGGAGCGCGAACGGGCTCAAGCCGCTGCAGCAGGACGCCGGCCTCACCGCAATGGCCGCAACGCATTCCGCCGACATGGCGCGGCGCGAGACGCTCGACCACGGTGGCTTCATGGAGACGCGCGGCCCGCGCGGCGCGCGCGCGGAGAACGTCGCCTACGGCTGCGCGGATTCGCCCTGCACCATCCGGCAGTGGATCAAGTCGTCGGGCCATCGCGCCAACATGCTGCGCGCCGACGTGACGAAATACGGCCTCGGGTCCGCGGTCTCCAAGTCCGGCCGCAAATACTGGACCCTGCTGGTGGGGGAGTGACGGGATGCGTGCGCCGGTTCTGTTCGCGGCGCTGACGGCTGCCGCGCTGCTGGCCTCCGGCCAAGCGTCGCCGGCCCTGTTCGATCCCGACAAAATGCCGCCGGTGAGTTATCCGGCGCTGCCGAGGCAGGCGGCGTCGGCCGAAGGCTTCGTGCCGGTGGGCTGGCGTCTGGAGAAGCGCGAAACCGGCGACCTCAACGGCGACGGCGTGCCGGACCTCGTCCTGGTGCTGCGCCAGAGCGATCCGAAGAACGTGCTGCCGAACAAGGGCGGGCTCGGCCGCCATCCGATGGACACCAACCCGCGGATGCTCGCCGTCGCGTTCGCGAGCCCGTCCGGGGGCTACGTCCTCGCGACCGCCAACCACACGCTGATCCCGCGCCCCGACAATCCAGCGCAGGACGACGTGCTCTCCGAGAACGGCGGAGTGTCGGTCGCGCGCGGCACGCTGCGCGTGACGCTGCATCTCTTCATGAGCGCGGGCGGCTGGGGCATGTCGCTGAGCAGCTTCACCTTCCGCTTCCAGAACGAGCGCTTCGAGCTGATCGGCTACGACCGCGACGACACGCAGCGCAACACCGGCGAGACCGTGAAAATCAGCGTCAACTATTCGACCGGCCGGATGAGCCGCACCGTCGGAAGCATCGAGCACGACAGGACGAAGACGGCGTGGTCCACGCTGCCGAAGCGGCCGCTGCTTTCGCTCGATGAGGTGGGAGACGGTCTGGCGTTCGACCCGGTGAAATGACCGGGGGAGGTGCTGCGGGCGGAGTACGCCGGTTCCGCTGCCGAAAAGCTACTCCTTGTCGAAAATTTTTTACTTGTCGCAGCTCTTGCACTTGAACGGCGGGATTTCGTCGCCGGGCTCCACCATCACATGGCTCGGTTCGCCGCAGCGGCCGCACTGCCGCGTCACCTTGGTCGGCAGCTTGGTGACGGGCTTGGTCGCGGCCTTCATCGCCGCCTCGGCCTGGGCTCTCAGTTCGGCCTTGCTCAATGCCGGTCCGCGCGGGCCGAATGCCATAGGACGCTCTCCATGCTGTCCGGGTCTGATTGCGCCGCGCGGTCCGTCAAGTCAACCCATGCGAAGCCGACCAACCGCGCCGATCCGATCCGGCCCTCGCGACGCGCGTGTGACATTGCGGCGGCGATTTGGCGCTGGCCGTTCCGCGCGCGCTCTCGCATACTGCCCGAAAGGCTGGCGCGCTCGATCCGCAAGCGCAGAAACGGCACCCGAGGGAGAGACGAACCCCATGTTCAAGATCGCAACGCTCGCCGCCGCGCTGGTCGCCGCGACACCGGTTTTCGCGCCATCGGCCTTCGCGCCATCGGCCTTCGCGCAATCCTCGGGCGACTGGCCGAACCGGCCGGTTCGCCTGATCGTGCCGTTCCCCGGAGGCTCCTCGTCCGATGCGGTGGCGCGCGCCATCGCCGACCGGCTCGGGCCGCGGCTCGGCCAGCCGGTGGTGATCGAGAACCGGCCCGGCGCGAGCGGCAACATCGGCGCCGACGCGCTGGTGAAGGCGGAGCCGGACGGCTACACCTTCGGCCTGTTCTCGACCAGCACCGCCACCGTCGCGCCGCACCTGTCGAAGAACCTTCCCTACGATCCGCGCAAGGACATCAAGCCGGTCGGCATGATCGGCGGCGCGCCCTACATCGTCGTGGTCTATCCCGGCATGCCGGTGAAGACGCTGAAGGACTTCATCGCCTACGCCAAGGCCAACCCCGGCAAGATCAATTACGGCTCGGCCGGCGTGGCGAGCCTCGCGTTCCTGGCCACCTACTATTTCGAATCCACGACCGGCATCCAGATGACGCACGTTCCCTACAAGGCGGCGGCGCAAACCGTGCCCGACATGATCAGCGGACGGCTGGAATCGCAGTTCGCGACCGTCGCGGTGGCGCTGCCGTCGGTGCGCTCCGGTGCGTTGCGTGCGCTGGCCGTGACGGGAAGCCAGCGGCTCGCGCTGGTGCCGGACGTGCCCACGGTGGCGGAGGCCGGCGTGCCGGGCTACGACGCGCAGCTCTGGTTCGCCTTCGCCCTGCCGGCGAATGCGCCCGACGCGGTGGCGCAGCGGCTGAACCGCGAACTCAATGCGGTGCTCAACTCCGACGACGGCAAGAAGGCGCTGGAGGGGCTCGGCCTCACGCCGGAGCCGGGCCCGCCGGAGGCCCTCACCAGGCGCATCGAGGTCGAATACAAGCGCTGGGGCGAGGTCGCCGAGCGCGCGGGAATCAAGGTGACGAAGTAAGGCCGCGCCGGCGCAACGATCCGTCGCACGTCACCTGCCATCCATTCACGCCCAATTCATCTTGGGGCCCACACCTTGTCGCCTTTCCGCTGCGCCTCTTTGGCGCGGCGGTGGAACCGTTGTGCGCGGGCCGTATTGCAATGCGGCCGGTCGGATGCGCGGTCGCGTGGCAATGTCGGAGACAAGACAGATCAATGGGCGTCCGTTCTCCGCTTGAATTCCTGAAGTCCGAGCTCGACGCCACCGGCGTCGGTCTGATGGAAAATTCCGACCTGTTGCGCGGCATTCTCTCGGGCTGCGGCGACTGCATCAAAATCCTCGATCTGGACGGCCGCCTGCAATTCATGAGCGAGGGCGGCAAGCGCGTGATGGAGGTGGAGGACTTTTCCTCCCTCAAGGGCTGCATCTGGCCGTCGTTCTGGGACGGCGACGGGCGTGCGCAGGCGCTGGCGGCCGTCGAAACCGCCAAGGCCGGAGGCGTCGGCCGATTTCGCGGCCCGGCCAACACCGCCAAGGGCACGCCGAAATACTGGGACGTCCAGGTTTCGCCGATCCTCGATGACGAGAACCGGCCGTCCCACCTGCTGTCGATCTCGCGCGACATCACCGAGGAATGGCAGGCGGCCGAGCGGCTGCAGTTTCTCACCGACGAACTGCAACACCGCGTCAAGAACACGCTGACCACGGTGATGGCGATCGCCAACCAGACCTTTCGCGACGTTGCGCATCGCGATTCACTGCAGACGTTCAGCACCCGCGTGACGACGCTCAACCGCGTGCACGACGCGCTGACGGAGGGGCGGTGGGGCGACACGCCGGTTCGCCGCGTGGTCGAGGATGCGCTGGCGCCCTATCGCATCGACGACCATCGTTTTTCTCTTTCAGGAAGGGATATCGACCTGGCCCCGAAGGAGGCGCTGGCGATGGCTCTCGCCGTCAACGAGCTGGCCACCAACGCGCTGAAATACGGCGCGCTGTCCGCGCCGGCCGGATCGGTGGAAATCGTCTGGTCCCGGGAGGCGGCGGCCGGCACCGCGCCGCTGTTCCGCTTCGTCTGGCAGGAGCGCGGCGGTCCGCCGGTCCGCGAGCCGGAACGGAAGGGCTTCGGGACGCGCGTGATCGGACGGCTGCTGGCCGACGATTTCGGAGGCTCGGTCGAGCTGTCGTTCGAGCCTTCGGGGCTGCGTTGCTGTCTGACCGCCCCGGTCCGGGTCTGAGGTCGAGGACTTCGAACGACGAGGGCGGACCCGAAATGCGGTCTGCCGGTCTCACCCGCCCCGCATCGCGCGCCACACCCGCTCCGACGTCGCCGGCATCTCGATGTGCTTCACCCCGAACTCCCTGAGCGCATCCACGATCGCGTTCGCGACCGCCGGCATCGCGCCGACGCAGCCGGCCTCGCCCGCGCCCTTGACGCCGAGCGGGTTGGTCGCGGTCGGCACCGCGTTGCTCTTGACCTCGACGAACGAAAGATCGCGCGCGCGCGGCATGGCGTAGTCCATGAACGAACCCGTGACGAGCTGGCCCTCGGCGTCGAAGCGGATGTCCTCCTTCAGGATCTGCCCCACGCCCTGCGCGACGCCGCCGACGATCTGGCCCTTGAGCAGCAGCGGGTTGAGCACGGTGCCGACGTCGTCCACCACGCTGTATCTGACGATCTGCACATGGCCGGTGTCCTCGTCGATCTCGACCTCGCAGACGTGGCAGCCGTTCGGGAAGTTCTCCGCGTCGGCCTGATGGATCGCGGTCGCGATCAGGCCGGGCTCCATGCCGGCGGGCAGGTTCTTCGGCTCCAGCGCGGCCTGCGCCAGCTCCTGGATCGTGATGGTGCGGTTGGTGGCGTTGCTTGCGAAAATTCCGTCGGCGAAGCTCACCGAGGCGGCGTCGACCTTCAGCATGTGGGCGGCGATCTGCGTGCCCTTCTGCACGATCTTCTCGGAGGCCTTGGCGAAGGCCGAGCCCGACATGGTGGCCGAGCGCGAGCCCCCGGTGCCTTCGCCGAAGAACACCGCGTCCGTGTCGCCCTGGAGGTAGGTCACGTCGTCGGGCCTGAGGCCGAGCCGGTCGCAGACGATCTGCTTGAGCACGGTTTCGTGGCCCTGGCCCTGGTTGATCGCGCCGGACAGGATCGAGACCGTGCCGCTGCGGTCGAAGCGGATTTCCGCGCCCTCGAAGCTCGGCGCCGCTGCGCGCTCGATGGTGTTGGACAGGCCGATGCCGCGCAGCTTGCCGTTCTTCCTCGATTCCGCCTTGCGCTTTCCGAAGCCGTCGGCGTCGGCGAGCTTGAGCGCGAGGTCCATGCCCTGCTCGAACGCGCCGGAATCGTAGGTGAAGGTCAGTCCGGTCTTGTAGGGCATCGCCTCGGGCGGGATGTAGTTGCGCCGCCGCAGCTCCGCGGGCTCGATGCCGAGTTCGGCGGCCGCCACGTCGACCATGCGCTCGATGATGTAGGCGGCCTCGGGGCGCCCGTTGCCGCGATAGGGCCGGCAAGGGTGGGTGTGGGTGAACACCGCGGTCGATTCCACGTCCATCGCCGGCGTGCGATAGACGCCGGCCAGCGTGCCGAGGTTGCCGGTGTAGGCCGGGAAGCCGGCCTGCAGATACGCGCCGGCGTTGACGAAGGAGCGCACCCGCATGCCGAGGAAGGTGCCGTCCGCGTCGAGCGCAAGCTCGGCGTCGGTGACGTTGTCGCGCGCCTGCGCGTCCGACAGGAACGCCTCCGAGCGCGTGCTGGTCCATTTCACCGGCCGGCCGGTCAGCTTGGATGCCAGCAGCACCAGCGCGACCTCGTTGTAGACCGCGGACTTCATGCCGAACGATCCGCCGATGTCGCCGGCCACCACGCGCACCTTGCTCTCCGGAACCTTGAGAACGGTCCTGGCGAGGTCGGTGCGGAACGGATGCGCGCGCTGCAGCGTGGTGTAGATCGTGTAGTGGCCGGTGGTGCGGTCGTGGATTCCGATGGAGCCGCGCGGCTCCATCGAGGCGGTGGTCACGCGGTTGATCGTGAAGGAATGCTTGACGACGTGCTTCGCCCTGGCGAAGGCGGCGTCGGTCGCGGCCTTGTCGCCGTGCACCTGCACGAAGCAGATGTTGTCCGGACAGTCGTCCCAGACCCGCGGCGCGCCGGGCCTGGCCGCGTCGGCGGTGGCGACGATGGCGGGCAGCGGCTCGTAGTCCACCGCGATCAGTTCGGCCGCGTCCATCGCCTGCGCGCGGGTTTCCGCGACCACGAAAGCGACATAGTCGCCGATGAAGCGCACGCGGTCCTGCACCAGCGCCGGATAGCGCGGCCGGTAGTTCGGCTGGCCGTCGCGGCGCTTGTGGCCGCCGGGCACCGGCAGGTCGCCGAACCCGGAGGCGGCCCAGTCCGCGCCGGTCAGCACGCACAGCACGCCGGGCGCGGCCTTCGCCGCCGCCGTGTCGATTCGCGTGATCCGGGCGTGGGCGTGCGTCGAGCGAAGGACATGACCGTAGGCCATGTTCGGAAACGCCATGTCGTCGATGTAGCGGCCTCCGCCGCGCAGGAGCCGCGGATCCTCGAAACGCGGCACCGGCTGGCCGATCGCAAACTCACCCATGACGTGTCCTTCGGTCTTTCTCTCGGTCGGTTCTCTATCCGGCGGCCTGCACGCGCGTTACGGAACGCGGTCCGTGCACCGCGAGCAGGGTGTGGCGGGAAGGACTTTCGGCGTCTGCGGCTTTTCGTGCAAGGGGAGGTGAACCGCGCCGGCCTTCTCCCTACATTGCCGGCATGGTGATCCTCGCCGCCCTTGCGCTTCTGCTGCTGCTTGCGCTGATCTTCGGTCCGGGCTGGTGGATCCGGCGCGTCATGGCGCGCCACGGCGTCGAGCGGCCGGACCTGCCCGGCACCGGCGGAGAGTTCGCGCGTCACCTGCTCGACGAGGCGAAGCTGCGCGACGTCAAGGTCGAACTCACCGGCGACGGCGACCATTACGATCCCGACGCGCGAACCGTGCGCCTGCTGCCGCAGCACCACGACGGCCGTTCGGTCGCGGCGGTGGCGGTTGCTGCGCACGAGGTCTCGCACGCCATCCAGCACGCCCGCGGCGAGCGCGCGTTCCAGCGTCGCATGGATCTGGTGAGCCGGCTGTCCTGGGTGGACCGGCTCGCGACCGGCGTTCTGTTTCTCGCGCCGGTGGCGCTGATCCTGTTCAAGTCGCCGGCGCTGGTGGTCCTGCAGATCGTGGCCGGCGTCGCGCTGCTGGCGATCCGGGTGGTGGTTCATCTCGTCACCCTGCCGGTCGAATTCGACGCCAGCTTCGGCAAGGCGCTGCCGGTTCTCGAAGGCCGGCGCTATCTCGACGAGCGCGACCTGCCGGCGGCGCGCAGCGTGCTGCGGGCGGCCGCCTATACCTATGTCGCCGCGGCGCTGGCGACGCTGCTCGACGTCGCGCGCTGGTTCCGCATCCTGCGGCCGTAGCGTCAATCACGAAATATTGGGCGAGGGCGGCTGCCTTGCGCCAGCAACAGTTGTAAAGTTGCCGCAAGGCCGGGCGATAATCGCGGCCGTCATCGCACAGGAGGATTGCCATGGGGTTCCTGACCGACAAGGAAGTCGCGGAACTGACGCCGTCCGAGGTTCTGCCGCACGCGACGCCGATTCCGACCCAGATCGTCTCCAGCGACGAGTTCACGCCGCCGCCGCAAAGCGAGAAGCAGAAGGAGGTCGAGGCGCGCCTCTTGGCGTTGGCCGACGACTTCGGCGCGAAGCAGGGCCTCGACCGCCGCCGCTTCTTCCAGACCGCTGCCGGCATGGCCGCGGGCTTCGTTGCGCTGAACGACACGTTCGGCACGGTGTTCGATGCGCCGCGCGCGGA
Source organism: uncultured Alphaproteobacteria bacterium (assembly GCA_963758225.1). Classification (GTDB taxonomy): domain Bacteria; phylum Pseudomonadota; class Alphaproteobacteria; order Rhizobiales; family Xanthobacteraceae; genus Z2-YC6860. The sequence goes on from CAVWUJ010000001.1 coordinate 267,123, forward strand.
GGCAGCGACCCCGGCCATGGCCCAGGAGCGCGCCAACGCGCTCAAGGACCAGTTCATCATGGACATGCACACCCACTTCCTGCGCGACGACACGCGGCTCACGAACTTCGTGCGCGCCCGCGAGGCGGTCGGCAAGGCCGGGTGGAATCCCGCGCTGGTCGGCAGGCCGCAGACGCTCGACGACCTCAAGTTCAACAACTACTTCAAGGAAATCTATCTCGACAGCGACACCAAGATCGCCCTGATCTCGTCGTCGCCGTCGGAGATCGAGCGCGACTGGTTCCTCACCAACAAGATGATGATCGAGGCGCGCGACAAGGTGAACAAGGAGGCCGGTGCGCGCCGCATGTTTGCGCATGCGATCTTCACGCCGGGCTGGGACGGCTGGCTCGACCAGCTTGAGGCGGCGCTGCAGGACAAGCCCGAGTTGATCAAGGGTTATACCGTTGGCGACAACACCAACAAGGACGCCGCCAAGCACCCCTGGCTGATGGACGACGAGAAGGTCACCTACAAGGCCTACGAGCTGTGCGTGAAGCACGGCATCAAGAACGTCTGCGTGCACAAGGGCCTGTTCCCGCGCGCCACCGCCGAGAGATGGCCGCATCTGCTGAAGTACGCGATGGTCGACGACGTGGGCAAGGCCGCGAAGGACTGGCCGCAGCTCAACTTCGTCATCTATCACGGGGGCTATCGCCACGCCGCCGGCGGCCGCGCCGAGGACGGCTGGAACGAATTCGAGAAGACCGGCCGGGTGTCGTGGGTCTCCGAACTCGCGGAGATTCCGGAGAAGTACGGCGTCAACAACGTCTACGCCGACGTCGGCCAGCTTTTCGCGCAGAGCGTGGTGGCTGTTCCGCAGCTTGGCGCCGCGCTCATGGGCATCATGGGCAAGGGACTGGGCTACGATCGCGTGGTGTGGGGCACCGACGCGGTGTGGACCGGCTCGCCGCAATGGCAGATCGAGGCGCTGCGCCGTCTCGAAATCCCCGAGGACATGCAGAAGAAATACGGCTTCAAGCCGCTCGGTCCGGCCGACGGGCCGATCAAGACCATGATCTTCGGCGGCACCAACGCGAAGCTGTATGACTACGACATCCGCAAGCGCACCGACATCGGCCCGAACAAGGACCGCTTCGCACTGATGAAGGACGAGTACGAGAAGACCGGACCGGCGCGCTCCAACCTGCGCTACGGCTACGTCACCGGATCGGGGCCGGTGGACTGGTCCGCGTTCGCCTGAGGTGCCCACGCGCCCGTGTTGTGTGGTTCGGCTTCGTCCGAGACGCCGACGCTGTGTGGTTCGGGCATTCGCAGTGCCTGCGATCTGTCCCCTCTCCCCGCAAGGGGAGAGGGTGCCGAGCGTATGCGAGGCGGGAGAGGGGCTTGCCCCGCGTCGATGTTCGCGCCAGTCGAAGCCCCTCTCCGGCTTCGCGTCTTCGACGCTCAGCCACCCTCTCCCGTTCCGGGAGAGGGGAGCACCGCCCGCGCTGTCGAGGCTTTGGCCGCACTGTAGAGACAATGCTTCGAGAGCAGAAAGCCTGTCGTTGGTGCGCGCCGCTCAGCCGACCGTTCCCCGCACCCGATGCACCATGTTGTTGCAATAGCCGCGCGGATTCCACGGTGCGCTGTCGAGCGGCTGGGCGTTGTCCTTCGCATCGAATGCGCGCGCCACGATCTCGATGGCGCCGGGCGGCGGCGCATCGAGCGTCGCGGTAAACCGCCGCCAGGCGAAGCGTTCCGCCGTCTGCGGTGCGAGCGACGCCGCGCGCCAGGTCGCCCCGCCGTCGAACGACACCTCAACGCGCGCCAGCGGAACGTGGCCGCTCCAGGCCTGGCCGCGCACGGCCAGAGCCGCGCCCGCGGGCATGACGAATCCCTCCGCGGGAAACGTCACCAGCGACTTCACCGGCATGTCGGTAAGCACCTCCATGACGCTCTCGTCGACCGGCTCGCCGGGGCGCAGCGGCGCGCGCGGCATGCGGTACCACAACCCGGTCATCTTCGGCCCGTCGTGCTCGCGATCGCGCAACTCCAGCCGTTGCAACCATTTCTGCCAGGCCGCGCCGGGATAGCCCGGCGCAACGATCCGCAGCGGCCCGCCGTGCAGCAGCGGCAGCGGCTCGCCGTTGATCGCGAATGCGATCAGCGTCTCCGGCGACAGCGCCTTGGCGAGCGGGATGCCACGCGACAGCGCGGGACCGCCGCCTTCAAGCGCACGGTCCGGGCTGTGATGGGCGGTGTAGACCGCCTCGGGCCGCACGCCGCAGGCGTTCAGCACGTCCGCGAGCCGCACGCCGGTCCAGCGCGGACAGCCGACCGCGCCGCGCTTCCAAAGCACCGTGCCGGTCGGCTCCCTGAAAAACGCCCGGCCGTTGCCGGCGCATTCCATGACGGCCGCTTGCGTCACCGTCTCGAATTCGCCGCGCAGCGCCTCGAGCGTCCATCGCCGCGGGCGCTCGACGAAGCCATCGACCGACAGCGTCCAGCCGGCGATGTCCTCAGCCGAAATCCGGGGCACCGCACCGGTGCTGCGGATGAACATCCGGTGCGTGGGCGTGGTATCGTCGTCCAGCAGGTGGGCAGGGGTCTCGGCGTTCAGTTCCGGCGTGTCGAGCACGATCAGTTCGGGCTTGGTCGCGGCGACTAGCGAGCGTTCGTCCATTCGTTGCATAAGTCAGATCGTTCATTCCCTTTGAGCCGCTCACCGTAGCATGTCCGATCTCCTGAAAGCCCGCGATACGAAAGATGTGGAAGAATCCGTGCGCTGGGCGCTGGCGGAGGGCAAGGCGCTGGAGGTCGTGGGCCGTGGAACCAAGCGCGGCCTCGGCCGGCCCGCCCAGACCGACCTGACGCTCGATGTCTCGCAGCTCAGCGGCGTGACGCTCTACGAGCCCGAGGAGCTGGTGCTGTCGGCCCGCGCCGGCACGCCGATCGCGGAGATCGAGGCGCTGGTCGAAGCGAAGGGCCAGGAGCTGGCGTTCGAACCGATGGACTACGGACCTCTTTTCGGAAGCGATCCGGGTTCCGGTTCGCTCGGCGGCGCGCTGGCCTGCAACCTGTCCGGTCCGCGACGGATCAAGTCCGGCGCGGCGCGCGACCATTTTCTCGGCGTGTCGGCGGTGTCCGGGCGCGGCGAGGGCTTCAAGTCCGGCGGCCGGGTGGTGAAGAACGTCACCGGCTACGACCTGTGCAAGCTGATGGCCGGCTCGTTCGGCACGCTCGCGGTCATGACCGACGTGACGATCAAGGTGCTGCCGAAGGCGGAGGTGCAATGCACGCTGCTGCTGTCCGGCCTCGACGACGCGTCGGCGGTGCGCGCGATGACCGCGGCGATGGGCTCGTCCTGCGATGTGTCGGGCGCGGCGCATCTGCCGGCCCATGTGGCGCACCGCTTCGACGGGCTCGATGCCAAGGCCGCGGCGACCGTGTTCCGGCTGGAGGGCGTGCCGCCTTCGGTCGCGCACCGGCGCGATGGGCTCGCCGCGCTGCTGAAGCCGTTCGGCGCCGTGGACATCCTCGCGGACGAGGTTTCGCGCGTGCTCTGGACCGGCATTCGCGACGTGCGGCCGTTTGCGGCGGACGGGCCGTCCGGCGACCGTCACGTCTGGCGGGTCTCGACCGCGCCTTCGCGCGCCCATGAATTCGCCGCCGCGATCTCGCCCGGCGCGCAGATGTTCCACGACTGGGCCGGCGGGCTGGTCTGGATCGCGACGCTGCCGACCGACGCGGTGGCGGTCAAGTCGATCCGCGATGCGGTCGCCGCCTTCGGCGGTCACGCCACGCTGGTGCGCGCGCCGGATGCGGTGCGCGCCGCAACCGACGTGTTCCAGCCGCAGGAGGCGGGCGTCGCCGCGCTGGAGAAGCGGGTGAAGGAGAGCTTCGATCCGAAGCGCGTGCTGAATCCCGGCCGCATGTGGGCGGGGGTGTAGGAATCAGCGCGGCAGCAACCTCCACGGTCATCACCGGGCCGCGCCGAAGGGGCGAGACCCGGTGATCCCGATAAGGTGAGCATTATGCTTTCCTCAACGGGATCGCCGGGACAAGCCCGGCGATGACAGCGGAGTAAAGACGTGACGACGGCGATGTTTGAGGCAGGATAAGAAGCAAGAAACCATGCAAACCTCGTTCTCCCTCGCGCAGCTCGCCGATCCCGCCACCGCGGAATCCGAAACAATTCTGCGCGCCTGCGTGCATTGCGGCTTCTGCACCGCGACCTGCCCGACCTACGTCCTGCTCGGCGACGAACTCGATTCGCCGCGCGGGCGCATCTATCTCATCAAGGACATGCTGGAGAGCGGCCGGCCCGCGACCGCCGACGTGGTCAAGCACATCGACCGCTGCCTCTCGTGCCTCGCCTGCATGACCACCTGTCCGTCCGGCGTCCACTACATGCACCTGGTCGATCACGCCCGCGCCCATGTGGAGGAGACTTACGAGCGCCCGCCGCTGGATCGTGCGATCCGCGGCTTCCTGCGCTTCGTGATGCCGCATCCCGGCCGGCTGCGGCTGGCGCTGCAGGCGTCGCTGCTCGCCAAGCCGCTCGCGCCGCTGCTCGAATGGATCGGGCTGAAGCCGCTCGCGGCCGCGATCCGGCTGGCGCCGCCGCGGCTGCCGGGACCGCGCACCGCGAAGCGGGTCTATCCGGCGTCCGGCGACCGCAAGGGCCGGGTCGCGCTTCTGTCCGGCTGCGCCAACGAGGCGCTGGCGCCGCAGATCACCCAGGCCACGATCCGTCTGCTCAACCGCCACGGCATCGAGGTGACGATTCCGCAGGCCGAGGGCTGCTGCGGCTCGCTGGTGCATCACATGGGCCACGAAGAGGAGGCGCTGGAACGCGCCCGCGCCAATGTCGACGCATGGACCGCCGAGATCGAGGGTGAGGGGATCGATGCGATCCTGGTGACGCTGTCGGGCTGCGGCACCACGATCAAGGACTACGGATTCATGCTGCGCACCGACCCGGCCTATGCCGGGAAGGCGGCGGCGGTGTCGGCGCTGACGCGCGACGTGTCGGAGTATCTCGCAACCCTGCCGCTGAAGCGGGTGTCCGGCGCGCCGCTGACGGTGGCCTATCACGCGGCCTGCTCGCTCCAGCACGGCCAGAAGGTGCGCGCCGAGCCGAAGCGCCTCCTGGCCGACATGGGATTCGAGGTGCGCGAACCGGCCGAGGGCCACCTGTGCTGCGGCTCGGCCGGCACCTACAACATCCTCCAGCCGGAGATCGCCGGCCGGCTGCGCGACCGCAAGCTCGCCCATCTCGCCCGCACCGAGCCGGACGTGATCGCCACCGGAAATATCGGGTGTATGACGCAGCTCGCCACTGGCGCAGCCGTGCCGGTGGTCCATACTGTCGAACTGATCGACTGGGCGACCGGCGGGCCGGAGCCGAAAGGGCTTCAGGCGCGTGCGCCGTAAGTCCGGTCGAGAGTGGGAATCGCCGTCAGGGCCTGGTGTCTGCGTTCGGAAGCTCTCAAATTCTCGGAGAATCGAACATGGCGAAGAAATCGAAAGCGAAATCCAAGGCGAAGGCCAAGTCGAAGTCCAAGTCGAAGTCCAAGACAAAATCGAAATCGATGAAGAAGGCAGCCAGCTCCACCAAGAGGTCTGCCGGAAAATCCGCCAAAAGCTCGGCGAAGCGATCCGCCAAGCCTAAGACGGCAAAGGCCAAAGCGACGAAAGCCAAGGCGGTGACGTCGGCGAAGTCGGCCAAGAAGGCCAAAGCGTCCGTCCGTGCTTTGCCGGCCAGAAAGCCACCCGCCCAAAAGGCCGCCGTGGCGAAACCTGCGCCGCTCGCGCCGCCCACCATGCCCCAGGCCGCGCCGATCGCATCGCGCCCGACGCCGTTTCCCTCCCCGGGATCGGAGGGCGATGCAGGGACGGGCAGGAGTTAGGCTCCATCCGGAGCGTCCGCCGGCGTCGGCCGGCTGCGTCGAGCGAGCGCCGCACGAGAGCGCGGCGCTTTCGCGTTCGTCGCACCGCACATTGCGCCGCCGCGGCGGGGCCAATAGCATCTCCGCAACGACAGCCCGGCCGCCGGCCGGAGCATCGTCCTGCCATCCAATCTAAGCGGAGCGAAAACGCCATGCCGGGCCCCTACAAGATTATGATCATGGGCGCGTCCTACGGGTCGCTGCTGGCCTCGAAAATCCTGTTCGGGGGCCATTCCGTCCATCTGATCTGCCTGCCCGCCGAGGCCGATCTGATCAACGCCGAAGGGTTCCGCGTGCGCCTGCCGGTCAAGGGCCGCAAGGATCCGGTCGAGCTCGAACTCGCGCAAGCTGCCCGGCAAGGTGACCGCCGGCGGCGCGGCCGGCGTCAACCCGGCCGACTACGATCTCGTCGGGCTTGCGATGCAGGAGCCGCAGTACCGTTCGGCGGGCGTGCGCGAGCTGCTCGACGCGGTGGCGAAATCGCGCGTGCCCTGCATGTCGATCATGAACATGCCGCCGCTGCCCTATGTGCGGCGCATCCCGGGCCTCGACCACGACGCTCTGAAGCCGGCCTACACCGACCCGACCGTGTGGGACAACTTCGATCCCGGCTGTCTCACGCTGTGCAGTCCCGACCCGCAGGCGATCCGGCCGCCGGAGGAGAAGGTCAACGTGCTGCAGGTCACGCTGCCGACCAACTTCAAGGTCGCGAAGTTCGACAGCGACAAGAGCACGCAAATCCTGCGCGACCTGGAGAAGGACATCGACTCGGTGCGCTACGATGTCGGCGGCGAGAAGATCGAACTGCCGGTGAAGCTGCGCGTGCACGACTCGATCTTCGTGCCGCTGGCCAAGTGGTCGATGCTGCTCGCCGGCAATTACCGCTGCGTGACCAAGGACGGCATGCGCACCGCGCAGGAGGCGGTTCACTCCGACATCGAGACCTCGCGCTCGGTCTACAACTTCGTGTTCGATCTTTGCGTGAAGCTCGGCGCCTCGCCGTCCGACCTCGTGCCGTTCGAGAAATACGCTGCCGCCGCGCAGTCGCTCACCCGGCCCGCTTCGGCCGCGCGCGCATTGCAGAACGGCGCGACGAACATCGAGCGCGCCGACAAGCTGGTGCAGCTCATCGCCAGGCAGAAGGGCCTGAGCCATCCGGCGATCGACGCCCAGGTGGCGCTTGTGGACGAGCGGCTGGAGCAGAACCGCAAAAAGGCGGCCTGATCCTTCGTCCATTCGCCCGGCGCGCTTCGGCCCGCCGATCGTTCGGGAGCGCAACTCGTGAAGGCAAGTCGCGCTCTTTCTCCATGGAGCCGCCCCGGCGTTCGTGCCGTCCGGCGGCGCGAACAGGTTGGTTGTCCACAGCAACAACCGTCACCCGATGCGCGCAAACCCACAAAATTGTGACATTGCCGCCACACCTTGAAGTGAAGCTGTGAGTTTTTCCCAATTCAAGGCCGTTTCGCCTAAAAAGGCAGCAACTGCCGGTGCTTTCACCTTGCCGCTTTCTCGTCACGGATGGTTCATTTTCCCCATAACAAGCGGAGAGGAACCGGAACGGTTCGCGTTTTTGGTTGTGTCCTGTCGACATTCCGACGCGCCACCCTCGGTTCCCCACCCGCCACAATCGGGAAGGGGCTTAGCGATGAGAAAGATGCTTCTGGCGGCCGTTGCCGCTCTTGCGACCTCGGCAGGGCCGGCGCTCTCCGCGGATCTGGTGACCAAGGCGCGGCCGGCTCCGGCGGCGGCCCCGGCTTCGATCTTCGATATCGCCTTCGGCGGCATCGTCCAGTCGGACTACAATTTCCGCGGCATTTCGCAGTCGAACCGCGGCATTTCTGGCGGTGCTTATTTCGAGCCCCAGCTGACGCTGCCGTTCGGCACGCTTTACGTCGGTCTCGCGGCCTGGGGCATCAACTGGCCCAGCTCCCCCGCCTTCGGCTTCACCGATCCGTCGGCCGAAGTGAACTACTACGGCGGCTGGCGCAACACCTTCGGAATTCTGTCGGTGGACCTCGGCGGCATCTACTACCACTACCCGCGCGAGCAGTTTAACGGCTTCACCGGCGACAGCGACTTCTGGGAAATCTATGCGAAGTTCTCGGCGGCGATCACGCCGGACTTCACCATCGGCGCCAACGTCTTCTACACGCCGGATCTGCTGAACTACAGCGAGACCTTCCGCACCGGCGGCATCTCGGCCAAGGCCGCCGCGACCTACGGCTCGTTGACCGCCAAGTGGGTTCTGCCGTTCAAGTACGGCGATCTCGGCTCGTTTGTGTCCGGCGAGCTTGGTCACTGGTGGATTCGCGACACCGGCTTTATCGCGTCTGGCTTCGGCAACCCGAGCTACACCTACTTCAACGCCGGTCTCGCATTCACCTACAAGGCGTTCACCGTCGACCTGCGCTACCACGGCAACGACCTGAGCGATCGCGATTGCGGTTCGTTCCTGCTGGTCGGCAACCCGCATCCGTCCAACAAGTGGTGCGGCAACACGTTCATCGCCGGCCTGAAGTTCGACACCACCCTGTCGAGCCTCCGGTAAGCTTCGGTCCGGACCGGCGGTCCGGCCGTCAGGGCGGCAGCGGAAACGCTGCCGCCCTTTTCGTTGCGGACACGCGGGTCCGTCGGCGCAGGGCGGCCGTGCAATCCGGCGGGTTGCGCGCTGGCTTGGCGGTTGCATTGTGGCCGGCGATGATCGACCGCAAGCAAGCTCTCGTCGTGCTGGCCGGCTCCGCCGGCGGCGCCGCCGCCATCGGAATCATGGGCTGGCTGTCCGTCGGCACGGCGTTTCCGCTGATGGCAATTCCGTTCGCCACCTCCATCGTGCTGGTGATGGGCTCGCCCGAAGCCGAGCCGGCGCAGCCGCGCGCGCTGGTCGGCGGCCATCTGATCTCCACCGTCGTCGGACTTCTCGCGCTGAACCTCGCGGGGCCCGAGCTTCCCACAGCGGCGGTCGCGGTCGGACTCGCGATGGTGGCGATGCACCTGACCCGGACGTTTCACCCGCCGGCCGGGATCGATCCGCTGGTCGTCGTGATCAACAGCATGCCCTGGAGCTTTCTGCTGGCGCCGGTCGCGATCGGCGCGCTGCTGCTCGCGGCCTTCGCTTTCGTCTGGCACAACGTCGTCACGCGCAACGCGGCGGCGTCGGCCTCGTCGAAGCCGCAGCGCGCCTGGCCGGCGCGCTGGTGGTGAGGCTGCGTCCGTGCGCGGTCAGGCCTTGGCCGTGGCGATGCGCCCGGCGTCCGTCATGCGATGCCGGTCGCCCTCCCGCTCCAGAACGAACCGCCGATCATGGAACGCATCCAGCGTCGAGCGGTGACCGATCGAGACGATGGTGACGCCCGGCAGGCGCTCGCGCATCAGCCGGTACAGCGCGGCCTCGGAGCCTTCGTCGAGCGAGGCCGTGGCCTCGTCCAGGAACAGCCAGTCGGGCTGTTGCAGGAGCGCGCGCGCGATCCCGAGCCGCTGCTGCTCGCCGAGCGACAGGGTGCGGTTCCAGTGTCCCTCCTCGTCGAGCCGCGGAGCCATGTGCGCAAGCCCGACCGCTGAAATCGCCTCCGCGATCCGCTCCGGCGCGAACGCCTCCGGCCCGGCCGGATAGGCGATGGCGGCGGCCAGCGTGCCGGTGGGGAAGTACGGCCGCTGCGGCAGCATCATCATGTGCGCGCCGCGCGGCACCGACACCCGGCCGGAGCCGAACGGCCAGATGCCCGCGATCGCCCGGAACAGCGTCGATTTGCCGGAGCCCGACGGTCCGTTGACCAGCACGCGGTCGCCGGCCGCGATCGAGAGACCGTCGGCCGCAACGAGCGGCGCTCCGCCCGGCAGCCGGACCGCGAGATCGTCGACCGCGACCGCCGTATTCGCGTCCGCGTATGCGACATCCACCACCGGTGGCGTGACCGCGGTGGCCCGGCCGGCGGCGACCGCGAGATCGAAGCCGTCGAGACGCTGCACCACAGCGCGCCACTCCGCGAGCTGGCGGTAGGCCGTGACGAAGAACGACAAAGAGGTCTGCACGCTGCCGAAGGCGGAGGCGGTCTGCATCAGGCCGCCGAGCTGCATGGCGCCGGCGAAATAGGCCGGGCTGACCACCACGAACGGAAACACCGTCGAAATCTGCTGATAGCCCGCGGTGAAGAACGTCAGCTTCTTGGTCCGGGTCATGATCCGCATGAAGTTGTCGACCACGCGGCCGAAGCGGTCGAGCAGGCGTTCGCGCTCGGCCTTCTCGCCGTCCAGCAGGGCAATCTGTTCGGCGTTTTCGCGGACCCGCACCAGGTTGAAGCGGAAGTCGGCCTCGTAGCGCTGCTGGTTGAAGTTGAGGCCGATCAGCGGTCGTCCGATCAGGTGCGTGAGCAGCGTTCCGACCACGGCATAGGCGAGGGCGGCCCACACCAGATAGCCGGGAATGCTCCATTCGCTGCCGAACAGACGCAGCGGCGCCGCCGCCGACAGCGCCCACAGGATGGCGACGAACGAGCCGAGCGTGACCACCGCGCCGAGCAGGCCGATGCCGATCGACAGGGTCTTCTCCACGAACATCTGGATGTCTTCGGCGATGCGCTGGTCGGGGTTGTCGGCGGCGTCGCCCTGAAGCTGCATGCGGTAGTGGTTGGCGCTCTCAAGCCATTCGCCGAGATAGGAGCGGGTCATCCAGCGCCGCCAGCGGATTTGCAGCCACTGGTTCAGGTAGAGCTGATAGACCGCGAGCAGGATGAAGGCCGCGGCCAGCAGGCAGAAATAGGTCAGCTCGCTGACGAAGGCGTCCCAGTTGCGCTCCTGCAGGGCGTTGTAGAACCGGTTGTTCCAGTGGTTGAGGAGCACGGTGATCGCGACGATCGACAGTTCGCAGGCGATCACGGCGGCGAGCAGGCCGCGCCCGGCCCAACGGTCCTCGGAGCGAAAGTAAGGGGCAGCCAGCCGCCAGACGGTTGCGAGGGTCGAGCCGATGCCTGTCAAGGGGACGCTCCTGTCGGCCGGTTTCAACGATGCGGCGGTCCGCCGCATCGTTGGGGTGGTGGGATGCTTTTGTTTGGAAATCCAGCGAAATCGACACCGCATGTGTCCGACCAAAGAAGGATCACCGCGGCTGCGTCCGGGGCGCTACCTGGGCTTGTATGCGGGCGGGAAGGCGGTCAAACTGAGCCTAAGTTCGGTGGAAGACACAGACGCCGCCGGGGTTATTTGAAATGAGCGGCAACTGAAACGCCGCCGAATAACGCATCATCGGGAGGACACGACCATGACCCAGTCATCTGACACCAAAACTGCGCCCAGCCGACGCAAGTTCGTCATGGCGGCCGGCGCGACTGCGGCCGCGACCGTCGCCATGCCGCAGGTCTCGCGCGCGCAGACCGTCAACTGGAAGTACCAGTCGACCTGGCCGACCAAGGACATCTTCCACGAGATGGCCGCGGACTACGCCAAGAAGGTCAACGACATGACCGGCGGCCGCCTGCGCCTCGAGGTGCTCGCGGCGGGCTCGGTGGTGCCGGCGTTCCAGATGCAGGACGCGGTGCATTCCGGCATTCTCGACGCCGGTCACGGCGTCTGCGCCTACTGGTACGGCAAGCACAAGGCGTTCTCGCTGTTCGGCACCCCGCCGTCGTTCGGCTGGGACGCCCACGGCTTCCTGGGCTGGTACTACCACGGCGGCGGCGAGGCGCTTTACAACGAACTGGTCAACAGCGTTCTCAAGCTCAACGTCGTCGGCTTCCTGTACTTCCCGATGCCGACCCAGCCGCTCGGCTGGTTCCGCAAGCCGATCAGCGGACCGGGCGACTTCAAGGGCATGAAGTACCGCACCGTCGGCCTCTCCGCGGACCTGTTCCGCGACATGGGCGCCGCGGTGACGATCCTGCCGGGCGGCGAAATCGTGCCCGCGCTCGATCGCGGCCTGCTCGACGCGGCGGAATTCAACAACCCGTCGTCCGACATCCTGCTGGGCTTCCCCGACGTCGCGAAGAACTTCGTGATGCAGAGCCATCACCAGCAGGCCGAATCCTTCGAGATCATCTTCAACAAGGCGCGTTACGAGAAGCTCCCGAAGGAGGTCCAGTCGATCCTGCGCTACGCGGCCTTCGCCGCCACCGCCGATCAGCTCGGCATGGCCTACGACCGCTACTCGAAGGATCTCGATGCCATCAAGAAGCGCGGCGTCAACGTCGTCCGCACGCCCGACAGCGTGCTGAACGCGCAGCTCGAAGTCGTGGAAGAAGGTGCTGGCCGACCAGAGCAAGGAGCCGTTCTTCAAGAAGGTGATCGACTCGCAGATGGAATGGTGCAAGCGCACCGTCGCCTACACCCAGATCAACAATCTGGACTCGGCGGGCATCGCGGCGGCCTACAAGACCTTCTTCGGCTGATCGACCGGTTCGCCGAACGAAGCCCGCGCGTCGCGATACGCGCGGGCTTCAAGTCTGCGGGCCGCGCGCCCTGCCGGCATGCGTGTCCCGTCCGTTCGGAGGCTTTGGCCTCTCGCATCGTTTCCGGGCTCCTTCGGAGCCGCGGGTTGCTTAAGGCTCCTTCGGAGCCGCGGGTTGCTTAAGGCTCCTTCGGAGCCGCTCTTGGGGGAGCGATGGATCGCGTTCTGAACGGCATCGAGAGCACCAACGCCTGGATCGGCAAGACCGCGGCCTGGTGCATCCTAATCCTGACCTTCTCCACGAGCTACGAAGTGTTCATGCGCTACCTGTTCCTCGCGCCGACGGAATGGGCCTTCGACGCGAGTTACATGCTCTACGGCACGCTGTTCATGCTGGCCGGCGCCTATACGCTCTCGCGCAACGGCCATGTGCGCGGCGACTTCATCTATCGCACCTGGACGCCGGTGCGGCAGGCCAAGTGGGATCTCGTACTCTACATCCTGTTCTACTTCCCCGGCATGCTCGCGCTGGTTTACGCCGGATACAAATACGCCGAGCTGTCCTGGATGATGAAGGAGCGCTCGGCCGCGAGTCCGTTCGGGCCGCCGGTCTATCCCTTCAAGACCCTGATCCCGATCACCGGAATCATGATGGTGGCGCAAGGCATCGTCGAGGTGGTGCGCTGCGTGCGCTGCATCCGGACCGGCGAATGGCCGGCGCGCCTGCACGACGTCGAGGAGCTGGAGAAGATCATTCTCGACAAGGCCGAGCATGGCGAACTGGCGGTCGTGACCGAGATGGAAGAGATCGGCCAGCGCAAGGGGGCCGTCTGATGTTCGGCATGGGGAATCCCGAGCTGGGCGTGCTGATGCTCGTCCTGTTCGTTGTCTTCATCATGTTCGGATTTCCGATCGCCTTCACGCTGATGGCGTTGTCGGTGTTCTTCGGCTATTTCGCGATGGGCGATCTGGTGTTCAACCTGCTTGTCCAGCGCACTTATTCGGTGATGACCAACGACGTGCTGATCTCGATCCCGCTGTTCGTGTTCATGGGATACCTGATCGAGCGCGCCAACATCCTCGACCGGCTGTTCCGCTCGCTGCAGCTTGCCGCCGGTCCGATGCCGGGATCGCTCGCGATCGCCACGCTCGCCACCTGCGCAATCTTCGCAACCGCCACCGGCATCGTCGGGGCGGTGGTGACGCTGATGGGGCTTCTGGCCTACCCGGCGATGCTGCGAGCGGGCTACGATCACAAGCTCTCGGCGGGCGTGATCTGCGCCGGCGGCTGCCTCGGCATCCTGATCCCGCCGAGCGTCATGCTGATCCTCTACGGCGCCACCGCCGGCGTCTCGGTGGTCAAGCTCTACGCCGGCGCGTTCTTCCCCGGCCTGATGCTGGCCGGGCTCTACATGCTCTACGTCGTGGTCATGACGCTGCTCAATCCGAAGCTGGCGCCGCAACTGCCGCCGGAGCAGCGCAACGCGTCGCCGCGCGAGGTGATCGTGTCGCTGGTCACGTCGTTCCTGCCGCTCGGCGCCCTGATCGCCGCTGCTCTCGGCTCGATCATCTTCGGCCTGGCGACTCCGTCGGAGGCGGCTGCGATGGGCGCGCTCGGCGCGCTGCTGCTCGCGGTGGCCTACGGAGCGGACTACGACAAGCCGAGAAACGTGCGCGTCGTGCAGGCCTATGGCCTGTTCATGGCGGCGATGTTCATCTACCTGATCTTCTCCGCATTCACGGCCATTACCGTTCACCGTTACGCGCTGCTCTCGGTGGTGATCGTGACCTTCCTGGCCACCCTGGCGCTGCTGCCGGGGACGCGCTTTGCCCTCGGCCAGCTCAAGGAGGCGGTGTTCCTGACCGCGCGCACCACGGCGATGGTCTGCTGGCTGTTCATCGGATCGTTCGCCTTCTCCGCGATCTTCGCCTACCTCGGCGGGCACGAACCGATTGAAAAATTCGTGCTGGCGATGAATCTCGACACGATCGGATTCATGATCCTCGCGCAGATCATCATCTTCATCCTGGGGTGGCCGCTGGAGTGGACCGAGATCATCGTGATCTTCATGCCGATCTTCCTGCCGCTCCTGAAGACCTTCAACGTCGACCCGCTGTTCTTCGGCTTGCTGGTGGCGCTGAACATCCAGACCTCGTTCCTGTCGCCGCCGGTGGCGATGGCTCCGTTCTATCTGAAGGGCGTCGCGCCGAAATGGGTCAGCATCAACGACATCTTCCGCGGCGTTCTGCCGTTCCTGTTCATCGTCATCATCTGCATGGTCATGCTCTACACGTTCCCGCAGATCGGGCTGTGGCTGCCTGAAGTGATTTATCGGTAGCGGCAGGGGATTGCGATGTACACGCTGATCGCCGGTTTGATCGTGTTCGCAGCCACCATCGGGGTGTTCCTGTTCCTGCGGCCGCGCGACGGGCAGCGGCATCGCTGGGTGGACACGGAATGGGAGCCTTATATCGCGGTGTCGATTTGTGCCGGGCTCGCGCTCGGCTTCACGATGGTCCTCTCGTCTTTGATCAATCTTTACGGCTGAGCGCGAAGCGCGGCGCCGTAGACAAGAAAACGCCGCCCCGAGAGGCGGCGTTTGACGTTTCCAGTTTCGTTTGGGCGTCGTTGCGTTCTGCGTCGCTCAGGCCGCGTTCGGCGGCGCGCCGAGATGCTCCTTGAAGAAAGCGACGCTGCGCTGCCACGCCAGATCGGCTGCGGCCTTGTTGTAGCGGGCCGCGCCGAGATCGTTGCTGAAGGCGTGCTGCGTGCCCGGATAATGGTGGATGACGTAGTGCTTTTTGTTCTCCTTGAGCGCGGCCTCGTAGGCGGCGATGCCGGCGTTCACGCCGTCGTCCTTCTCCGCGTAGTGCAGCATGAGCGGGGCGCGGATGTTCGGCACCTGCGCCGCCGGCACCTGGCGGCCGTAATAGGCGACGCCGGCGTCCAGCTCCGGGCTCGACGCCGCGAGCCGGTTGACCATGAGGCCGCCGAAGCAGAAGCCGACCGCGCCGACCTTGCCGGTCGATTCCGGATGCTTCTTCAGGAACGACACCGCGGAGACCAGAACCGCAACCGCGTCGTTCTGGTTCAACTTGGGATGCAGGTCGCGGGCGGCGTCTTCGTCCTTCGGCGTGCCGCCGAGCAGCGACAGCAGGTCGACGGCATAGCCGAGGAAGCCTTCGAGCGCGAAGCGGCGCGCCACGTCCTCGAGGTGCGGATTGAGACCGCGGTTCTCGTGGATCACCAGAACCACCGGACGCTTGCCCTTGGACTTCGGCCGCGCGAGATAGCCGCCGATCTGGCCCTTGTCCGACTCGAAGGTGATCCGTTCTGTCACCAGCCGCGGGTCGCTCTCCGGCACGATCGCGGCCTGCGCGTAGTCGTTCTGCAGGAGCGGCAGAAGCGCGGTCGCGGCCGCGGTCGAGCCGGCCAGCGCGGTCAGCCGGTCGAGAAACGAGCGGCGGGTCATGCCGCCGTGGGTGAAGTGGTCGTAGAGGTCAATGATTGTCTGGTCGATCGGCCGGTTCATGGCATCCTCCCTGGGGTCATGGAGCATAATAACCCGGCCGCGCGGCGGGTATTCCAGCCGCGAGTCCGCGGCATTTGCTACGGGGGCTTGGCCGCCTCCACCGGCTGTGCCAGTCCTGCCGACCCTGTAACGCGGGACGGGACCGGAATGTCGACGGGAACGTGGCTTGTGATGGCTTTGTGCGTGGCCTTCGCGCCGGTGGGCGCTGTGGCACAGGAGCCGTTTCCGTTCGGTCGCGAGCTGATCATGGACGCCGATCCGATCCGCGGCTCCCGGCGCGTTCCGAACATGGAGATCGACGCCCGCGGTGCGGTCGACATGGAGATGTGGTGCAACCGGCTGCGGGCCCAGGTCGTGGTGGCGGGCGACACCCTGACGGTGCTGACCGGGCCCACCACCGAGCGCGCCTGCTCGCCGGCGCAGCAGAAGGCCGACGCCGATCTGATGGCGGCGCTGCAGCAGGTCACCGGATGGCGGCGCGAGGGCCCTTCGCTGACGTTGACGGGTGCGCAGACGCTGCGTTTCCGGGTGCCAACGAACTGATCACGATCCGGTGATCGCGCAGCTTTTGTAGGCAATGATGCATTCCCCTGCTTTTTCCGAGGGCGAATTCCGTCCAGAGTGTGGCGGATTGCTGCCCTTTTCCTGACCGGTGTTGGCCCGCCGTTTGCTTTTTGCGCGCCAGTCGAATCAACGGGAGGCGGACATGCGACGTCGCGATTTCACCAAACTGGCTTTGGCCGGAGCCGCAGGCGCGGCCGGCACCGTGGCGGCCCCCGCCGTGGCGCGGGCGCAGACCTTCAACTGGAAGATGACCAGCTTCTACGGCCCGAACGCCGCGTTCTATTCGACCGGTCCGGGCAGCGCGAAGGATCTCTGCAGCCGCATCGAGGCGATGTCGAACGGCCGGCTGAAGATCCAGTTCTTCGGTGCGGGCGAACTCATTCCCGCCGCCGAGGGCTTCGACGCCGTCTCGTCCGGCACCGTCGAGATGAACTACGCCAACTCCTACTTCTGGACCGGCAAGAGCTTCGCCGCGCAATACTTCACCGCAGTGCCGTTCGGCCTCAACTTCCAGGGCTTCAACGGCTGGTACTACGACGGCGGCGGCCGGGAGCTGTGGCGCGAGGTCTACGACCGCTTCAATCTCGTGCCGATCCTCGCCGGCAACACCGGCGTCCAGATGACCGGCTGGTTCCGCAAGGAGATCAAGACCGTCGAGGACTTCAAGGGCGTGAAGATGCGCATCCCCGGCCTCGCCGCGCGGGTCTATCGCGAGCTGGGCGTCGATGCCCGCCTGATCGCGCCGGGCGAAATCTTCCCGAACCTCGAACGCGGCGTGATCGACGCCGCCGAATTCGTCGGCCCCTATCTCGATCGCCAGCTCGGCCTGCATCGCGTCGCGAAGTTCTACTACACCACCGGCTGGCACGAGATGGCGACCGCCTCCGAGGTCATCATCAACAAGGCGAAGTGGGCCAGCCTGCCGAAGGATCTGCAGGCCATCGTCGAAAACGCCTGCGCCGCCTGCAATGCGATCAGCGAGGCCTGGTGCCAGAAGAACAACGCCGAGGCGCTTGAAGACCTGGTCAAGAACCACGGCGTGAACGCACAACCGCTGCCCGACGACGTGGTGAAGGCGCTGCGCGAGGCGACCAACCGGATTCTCGCCGAAGCCGTGGCCAAGGATCCCGTCACCAAGAAGGTTCACGACTCCTACATGGCCTACAAGACCAAGTACGACGCCTGGGCCGACCTGAGCGAGACCGTCTACCACAACAAGATCCGCAAGGGCTGAGGCGACTCCGATGCAGGCTGATGTTCCGCCGTGCGATGCCCGGCCTTGCGCCGGGCATCCGGACGATGCGCGGCCCGCCGCCATCATGCCTGGACGCGGCGCATGAGCGGCGCGACGCGCCTGGCCGGGGCCATCGACCGGTTCATCGACATCGTCGGCCGCGCCACCGCCTGGATCGCACTGATCCTCGCGCTGGTGATGGGCGCCAACGTGCTGCTGCGCTACGGCTTCTCCCTCGGCTGGATCTGGACCCAGGAGCTGGAATGGCACCTGATGGTGCCGATCTGCCTGTTCGGCATGTCCTATGCGCTCCTGCACAAGGAGCATGTGCGGGTCGACGTGCTGTTCCAGTATCTCAGCCCGCGCAACAAGGTGGTCGTAGACATCGCCGCAGCCATCATCGGCATGCTGCTGGCGCTGATCGTGATCCGGCTCTCGGTGCCCTACGTCATGCAGTCGTGGTCGATCGGCGAGGGCTCGGCCAACCCCGGCGGGCTCGACTGGCGCTATGTCGTCAAGTCGCTGATCCCGATCGGCTTCGCGCTCTACTTCCTGCAGTCGCTGTCGGAGGCGATCAAGAGCGTCGCGGCGCTCCGCTCATGATCGCGCCGCAATTCCATCCTGCGGCCGCGCGCGCGGCCCGACCTTCAAGCCGCAGCCGGACCCGGAGCGCGCGATGCTGACCATGGAAATTCTCGCCGTCCTGATGCTGGCGTCGTTCTTCGTTCTGCTGCTGGCCGGCATTCCGGTGGCGCTGACGCTGGCGACCGTGGGCTTCGTGTTCGGCTATCTGGGCTTCGGCTCGCTGCTGTTCAACCTGCTGCCGCACCGCATCTTCGGCGTCGTCACCAACACCACGCTCATCGCGATCCCGCTGTTCGTCTTCATGGGCATGATGCTGGAGCGATCCCGGCTCGCCGAAGACCTGATGGACGTGATCGGGCATCTCGCGGGCAACCTGCGCGGCGGGCTCGGCATCGGCATCGTGATCGTCGGCGTGCTGATGGGCGCGACCACCGGCATCGTCGGTGCGACCGTCGTGATGCTCGGGCTGCTGACGCTGCCCGGCATGATCCGACGCGGCTACAACAAGGGGCTCGCCTGCGGCGTGATCTGCGCCTCCGGCACGCTCGGCCAGATCATTCCTCCGAGCCTCGTGCTGATCCTGCTGGCCGACATCATGAACGAGTCGGTCGGCACGCTGTTCGCCGCAGCCATGATCCCCGGCCTGATGCTCGCCGGCATCTACGTCGTCTACATCCTGGTGCTCGGCATGGTCCGGCCCGACATGGTGCCGGCAATCCCGAAGGAGGAGCGGGCGCTGATCTCGCGCGGCGAGCTGATGCGCAAGCTGTTCCGCGTGGTCCTGCCGCCGATCGGTCTGGTCGGAGCGGTGCTCGGCTCGATCATCGGTGGCGTTGCGGCGCCGTCCGAAGCCGCATCGATGGGCGCGCTCGGCGCCATCGTCATCACTGCGGCGATGGGTCGCCTGAACTGGCGGGTGCTGCGCGAGACGGTTCAGGCCACCACCAAGACCACGGCGATGATGATGTTCATCCTGATCTGCGCCCAGGTCTTTGCCCTCGCCTTCCGCGGCCTCCACGGCGAGCAGCTCGTGAAGGACTTCTTCGCGCTGCTTCCCGGCGGGGTCTGGGCCGACATCTGGTTCCTGATGCTGATCATCTTCGTGCTCGGGTTCTTCATCGAGTGGATCGAGATTTCCTACATCGCGGTGCCGCTGTTCCTGCCGGTCTTCATCGCCTCGCAGGTCGACATGGTGTGGCTTGCGATCCTGATCTGCGTGAACCTGCAGACCTCCTTCCTGACGCCGCCGTTCGGCTGGGCCTTGTTCTTCCTGCGCGGCGTCGCGCCGCCCGAGGTCTCGACCGGGGCCATCTACCGGGGCGTGATTCCGTTCATCGGCCTGCAGGCGATCGGGCTGGCGCTGGTGTTCTTCTTTCCGGGCCTGGCCACCTGGCTGCCCAAGGCGATCGGCTGGTAGCGTCCCGCCCGCATGGGCGATGCCGGCGGCGGGAACTTTGCGATGGCTGGCTGACGCCAGGACCTTCACCCGCCGCGCGCGCGGTGGGTGAATTGATCGGCCAGGCGCGGTTGACCTCTCGCCGCACGCGAGGAGAGGGAGGCGACCACCGTCGCGCCCCGCATCGTCGCCATAACCGCATCGTGAAGGCCAGCCATGGCGGCAGGAGAGGGGTCAAAGCAAAAGGCCCGGCTTCAAGCCGGGCCTTTCTCGTTCCTTCAGCAGAGCTGCGGGCTTACATCATCCCGCCCATGCCGCCCATGCCGCCGCCCGGCATCGCCGGCGCGGAGGCCTCCTTCGGCGTCTCGGCCACCATCGCCTCGGTGGTCACGAGCAGGCCCGCGACCGAGGCCGCGTCGGTGAGCGCACGGCGCACCACCTTGGCCGGGTCAACGATGCCCTTCTCGATCAGATCGACGTACTCTTCGTTCTGGGCGTCGAAGCCGAAGGTCTCGGACTTCGATTCCATGATCTTGCCGACTACGATCGAGCCCTCGACGCCGGCGTTCTCGGCGATCTGGCGCACCGGGGCCTCGAGCGCCTTCAGCACGATGTTGATGCCGGCCTGCACGTCGGCATTGGCGTTGGTGAGCTTGCCGACCGCTTTCTTGGCGCGCAGCAGCGCGGTGCCGCCGCCGGGGACGATGCCCTCTTCCACCGCAGCGCGGGTGGCGTTGAGCGCGTCGTCGACGCGGTCCTTCTTCTCCTTGACCTCGATCTCGCTCGCGCCGCCGACGCGGATCACCGCGACGCCGCCCGCGAGCTTGGCGAGACGCTCCTGCAGCTTCTCCTTGTCGTAGTCCGAGGTGGTCTCCTCGATCTGCGCCTTGATCTGCTCGACGCGGCCTTCGATGTCCTTCTTCTTGCCGGCGCCATCGACGATCGTGGTCTTCTCCTTCTCGATGATGACCTTCTTGGCGCGGCCGAGCATCTGCAGCGTGACGTTCTCAAGCTTGATGCCGAGGTCTTCCGAGATGAGCTGGCCGCCGGTCAGGATCGCGATGTCCTCCAGCATGGCCTTGCGGCGGTCGCCGAAGCCCGGAGCCTTCACGGCCGCGACCTTGAGTCCGCCGCGCAGCTTGTTGACCACGAGGGTGGCGATGGCCTCGCCCTCGACGTCCTCGGCCACGATCACCAGCGGCTTGCCGGATTGCACCACGGCTTCCAGCACCGGCAGCATCGACTGCAGGCCCGACAGCTTCTTCTCGTGCAGCAGGATGTAGGCGTCGTCCAGCTCGGCGACCATCTTCTCGGCGTTGGTCACGAAGTAAGGCGAGATGTAGCCGCGGTCGAACTGCATGCCCTCGACGATCTCGACGTCGGTCTCCAGGCTCTTGGCCTCCTCGACCGTGATCACGCCCTCGTTGCCGACCTTCTGCATCGCGTCGGCGATCATCTTGCCGATCGCCTTGTCGCCGTTGGCGGAGATGGTGCCGACCTGCGCCACTTCGGCGGAGGACGAGACCTTCTTGGCGCGCTTCTCGACGTCCTTCAGGACGGCGGTGACGGCGAGATCGATGCCGCGCTTCAAGTCCATCGGGTTCATGCCGGCGGCGACCGACTTGGCGCCTTCCTTCACGATCGCCTGGGCGAGCACGGTGGCGGTGGTGGTGCCGTCGCCGGCCATGTCGTTGGTCTTGGACGCGACCTCGCGCACCATCTGCGCGCCCATGTTCTCGAACTTGTCCTCGAGTTCGATCTCCTTGGCGACGGTGACGCCGTCCTTGGTGATGCGCGGCGCGCCGAACGACTTCTCGATCACGACGTTGCGGCCCTTCGGACCGAGCGTGACCTTGACGGCGTTGGCGAGGGTGTCGACGCCGCGCAGCATCTTCTCGCGCGCGTCGCTGGAAAAGCGAACCTCTTTGGCAGCCATTTGAAAACTCCTTGGATGGTGTTGGCGGTCGCCGCTCGTATCGTCAGGGCCGGGCTTGTCCCGGCCTCCACGCCTTGTCACGAGCAGGCGAAGTCAGGGATGCCCGCCTTCGCGGGCATGACGGTGGTTGGAGCGGCGCGTGAAATCAGCGCGTCAGCCCGGTGCGCCCGTTCAGCTCAGCACGCCCATGATGTCGGACTCCTTCATGATCAGGAGCTCTTCGCCGTCGAGCTTGACCTCGGTGCCCGACCACTTGCCGAACAGCACCTTGTCGCCGACCTTGAGGTCGATCGGGATCAGCTTGCCGGCCTCGTCGCGGCCGCCCGGGCCGACTGCCACGATCTGACCCTGCGAGGGCTTCTCCTGGGCGGTGTCCGGAATGATGATGCCGCCGGCGGTCTTTTCCTCGGCGCTCAGACGCTTGACGACGACGCGGTCGTGCAGCGGGCGAAACTTCGTCTTGGCCATGTTTCCCTCGTGGATGCGGGCGCTGTTGAATTCGAAATATTATGTTTTTCAACTTCTTAGCACTCATGATTAACGAGTGCCAAGCGTCAAGCCCGGGAGATAGGCGGTCGGCCGCGGGGAGTCAAGCTGACCGGCTGCGGCGCGGACGGCGGATTCGGCCGCTCCGGCGGCTGTCGTTGCGACCGCTCAGGCCAGAAGCTGCCGTGTGCTGTCGAACAGAAGCTTCAGGCCGGCCGCGCCGACCAGCAGATAGCACCAGAAATACAGCCGCTGCTCGTCGAGCCGGTCGTGCATCATCTTGCCGAGCCAGACCCCGAGCGGGACCATCGGCAGCAGCGGCAGCACCTGCCACAGCGCCTCCGGCCGCTGCAGGCCGAACCAGGCATAGGGCACGATCTTGATGACGTTGCTTAAGGTGAGCAGCGCGACCATCGTGCCCGCATAGACCGTCTTGTTGAGCGCGCGCGGCAGCAGGTACACGGACAAGGGCGGCGCGGCGGCGTGCGAAATGAATGTCGAGAAGCCGCCGAGCCAGCCGAAGATCAGCGCCTTGCCCGGCGACACCGGCGCACCCACGGCGCCCTTGCGCAACCGCTCGCGCAGGAACCAGCGCGCGGTGAACAGAAGCGTCACGAGCGCGATGCCGAGCACCAGCACGCGCGGATCGACCAGCACGAAGAAAAGCGCGCCAGCGAGAATGCCGAACACCATGCCGGGTGCGAGCCAGACGATGTCCGGCCACGACCAGGTGCGCGCCGGAAACGCCTGCAGCGCGAACACGTCGGTGGCGATCGCCACGACCGCGACCATGATCGCGGCGTCGACCGGGTCGGTGACGAGCGCCAGCACCGGAATGCCGATGATCGCAAGCCCGCCGCCGAACGCGCCCTTGCCGAGTCCGATGACGAACACCGCCGGCAGGCCGATCAGATAGAACCAGATGTCCGTGGGCATGAAGGATGGTGGTTCGGCGGCCGCGTGCGGCGGATGCGAAGGCGGTTCCCTAGCCCAGCCTTCGCCCGGCCGCAATTCGTCAGGATGAATCGTGCGCGACGGCAGGCCCGCGGCCATCCGTCGAAGCCCCCGGTCATTGCGCCGGACAGGCGCTTGTTCGTACATTGGCCGGGTTGGGGCGCTGCCGGGAGGATCCGATGAATGCACTGAAGCGGCGCGTCGCGCCGGTCCCGTTCGGTCTGGTCGCCGCGCTGGCGCTGGCCGGCTGCGGAACCTCGATGGGCCCGGCGTCGGAGCCGCCGCCGCCGGCGACCACCGTCATGCCGTCCAAATACACCGCCGAGGAGATCGTCGGCCGCTGGGGCTTCACGTCGTATCACAACGAGGCCGACCGGGCCCGCACCGAGACCGCGGCGCGCGCGCAGTGCCGCCAGCCCTACATCATCGCCAAGGGGCCGGGCGGCGGCGTGATGATGCATCTGGCCGACCAGAGCCAGGCCGTGGAATTGCGTCTGAAGGGGAGTCAGGACGGCCGCAACTACATCGGCCTGCCGAACGAGCCCGGCGGCAGCGCGATGGACCGCGAAATCATCTCATTCGACGGCCGGGTCATGATCACGCGCTTTGTCGATCCCGACGCCGGCAAGCGCTACGGCAACATGGTCTATGTGCGCTGCGCGCCGCGTGCGTAGCCGCGCGCTCCCACCACCGTCACGTCGCTGTCGGTCGGACGCGGCGAAGATCGAAAAGAAAAAGCCCCGGGCGTCGGCCCGGGGCTCTTTGATTTCACGAGACGGCTGCGATCAGCGGAACAGGTAGTTCACGCCGACGCGCAGAGCATGCGAGTCCGCATTGAGGCCGAAGCCCGGCACGAAGTAGTCCTTCGAGCCGTAGCCCGAGTAGAGATACTCGATGCGGCCGGTGAGCTGCGGAGCGAAGGCGTGCTCGACGCCCGCGCCGATCGCCGCGCCCCAGTGGGTGTGGCGATCGCTCGAGCCGGCCACGATGCCGCCGCCGGCGACCGTCACGGTCACTTCGTTGCGAACCCAGGCGAGACCGCCGGTGACGTAAGCCATCGTGCGGGGCGCGAAGGCGTAGCCGAGCCGCGCGCGCAGCGAGCCCTGGTAGTTTGCGTCGGTCGTGGCGGTCACGAGCACGCCGCCCGAGGAGACGGAGCTGGTGCGGCCGAGATCGGCCCAGGCGCTGTCGACTTCGACGCCGAGCACCCACGGGCTGCCGGCACCCTGCCAGTTGTAGCCGAGCTGGCCGCCGATGAAGCCGCCGCGCAGCTCGATGTCGCGGCTGCCGCCCCAGGAGTAGCCGCCGTGCAGACCGAGATAGAAGCCGGTCCAGTTGAACGAGGCCACATAGGCCGGGGCCTTGTAGGCCGGGGCCTGACGCGGAAGGTCAGCCGCCGCCGCCGGAACGGCGAACAGGGCGACCAGGCCGAGGCCCGCAAGAACGAAACGCTTCATAACCAAACCTCCAATTGACATGGAGGTCACAGTAATCGTCCCGGTTCCGGCGACTAGTGCAGCAAAGACACACCGGATTTCGACTTAGGAAACCTTGAGCTTGATGCGAGCTAAATCATTGAAAACAAAGAGTCTGTATTTTATTTACTTGATATTTACCATATCTATGGTGAAGAAATCATCAACGAATACTCATCGAGCGATGGGTGCTGTCCGGCCCGGCTCGTGCCCCGCAGACTGACGCGCCGGGACTCGCACAAGCAAAAGGCCCGGCTTGCGCCGGGCCTTTCGATTTCTCTCGATTACGCTCTCGCGAAAATCAGAACCGGAAGTTCAGGCCGGCCCGCAGCACATGGGCGTTGTAGTCGACCGACGTGCCGAGATTTCCGACCGAGCCGAGATCGACGTAGAGATATTCGAGCTTGGTGCTCCAGCCCGGTGCGATCGCGGCTTCGATGCCGCCGCCCAGCGTCCAGCCTGCCTTGGTGTCTGACGTGGACGCGACGCCCGGGCGCTCCGCGCGAACGTTGCCGAAGGCCACGCCGCCGGTGACGTAGGGCATGATGCGGTCGATCGAGTAGCCGACGCGGCCGCGCACGGTGCCGAGCCAGGTGTTGCGGGTTTCGCAGCCGGTCGGGCAGGCCGCGTTGGTGAAGCTGCCGCGCATGCCGCTCCAGGCGATGTCGCCTTCGAGGCCGAGCACCCACGGGCTGCCGGTGCCCTGCATGTTGTAGCCGGCGGTCAGGCCGAACAGGCCGCCGTCCGGATCGGCGCGGCCGATGCCGCTCCAGTCCGACCGGCCCCAGCCGTAGCCGCCGTTGATGCCGAGATAAAGTCCGGTCCAGTTGAACGCCGGCGCCACGGCCGCCGGCGCCTGATACGGCATCGGCGCAGCGCGCGGAATATCCGCGGCCTGCGCAATCCCGCCGGCCAGCGCGAGCGAGAGAACACTGATCGAAGAAAAGAGAACGCGACGCATACCCACCTCCAAAATGCATCCGACTGAGCGGCCAACGCGGTCCGCGCACGATGGTTCCTGCATAGCCGGCGACGAAAGCGCACGGCGCGATTCCAGAAAATGGAACCGACGGCAGACACGACTGACGGCTGATCTGGCCTGCGTTGCGACCGAGTCGTGACGTCGCCGCGGTCATCCTGTGGCGTCGTCGATGTGTTGCGCGCGCATCGCGCCCGGGTGGGGAACGGTTAGGGCGGGAACCGGATGCGCAAAAAAATGACCCCCGGCAAAGCCGGGGGTCAGGTGGTAGCAACGCCTGTTCTGGAGGACGGCGACGCTAAACGACGTTTCCGCTTAGAAGCTGTGCTCAGAAGCGGTAATTCACACCGAGGCGCAGCAGGCTGGAGTCGAGCCCGTTGCTCGTGCCGGTCAGCCCGAAGCTGCGGCTGCCGAGGTCCATGTAGAGATACTCGGCTTTGGCGGTCCAGCGGCCCGCGAGCGCGACCTCGACGCCGGCGCCGGCGGCCCAGCCCATGTGGGTGCGCGACTCGCTGACGCCGGTGATGGTGCTCTGCGCATGCACGCCGCCGTAGGCCAGGCCGACGGTGCCGTAGAACAGCACGTTGCCCATCGCGTAGCCGGCACGGCCGCGCAGCGTGCCGAACCAGGGATTCGAGAACTTCCAGGGCGCGAACACGTCGTCGGCGGCCGAAAGCTGGAGATCGGTTTCGACGCCGAACACGAACTGGTTCATCATCTGCCAGTTGTAGCCGGCCTGCAGACCGGCGGCGAAGCCGGACGGATTGGTCGGGTTGGAGGTGACGTCGGCCCACTGATAGCCGAGATTGGCGCCGACGTAGGGACCGGTCCACGAATAGCCTCCGAGCGAGGCGGGGCCGCGGGCGGTCGGCATCAGATCGGCGGACTGGGCCGCGCCTGCGACGATCGAAAGGGCGGCGAGAGCCGCGGCGACACGCTTGAACATACGCAAACCTCCACTCAACTCTCGCAGCCCCCGCCTGCGGCGGCTGCCTCGATCGGCATCGGCGCAGCGGCGCTTTCGTCCGTCTGCCGGGCCATCGCGGAGTGCCCGCGAACGCGCCGAATGCTTTCAATTTTCGTGAGTGAGTTATCGCGTCGTTTATCTTAAGCAGGAATGAATCGGTCCGCGGTCCGGTCCGTTAATCCTAAGGAACCGTCAACTTGGGAAGCCGGCGAAGACATCCTATTTACCATGATGCGCCGCGCGGCTTTCGCAGCGGCGATGCGATGAATTCCGGCTCATGCCGGCTCCGAACGCGATGAACGCACGCCCCGGAAAAGACGTCGATCCCGTCAGCCTGCTCGTCGACGACGAGGAGCAGGGCGGAGAATCGACTCTCCCGGAGAACGAAGAGGCGGCGCTCGACCTCGAGATCGCGTCCGCGCCGCTCGCGGCCGGCCGCGAGACGCTGGCGCGCTACGCGAAGCTCGCGCCCTCCGGTCCCGGCGTTTACCGGATGATGGATGCCGCGGGGGAGGTGCTCTACGTCGGCAAGGCGAAGAGCATCCGCAAGCGCTTCCTGTCCTACACGCGGCCGTCCGGCCACGACACGCGGATCGAGCGCGTCATCGCGAACACCGCGTCGGTCGAGTTCGTCTCGACCGCGACCGAGACCGAGGCGCTGCTGCTTGAAGCCAATTTGATCAAGCGGCTGCGCCCGCGCTTCAACGTGCTGCTGCGCGACGACAAGTCGTTTCCCTACATTCTCATCACCGGCGACCATTGGGCCCCGCAGATCCTCAAGCATCGCGGCGCGCGCGCGCGGCCGGGCCGCTATTTCGGGCCGTTCGCCTCGGTGTGGGCGGTCAACCGCACCATCACGGCGCTGCAGCGCGCGTTCCTGCTGCGCTCTTGTTCTGACGGCTTCTTCGAGAGCCGCACGCGGCCGTGCCTGCTGCACCAGATCAAGCGCTGCTCGGCGCCCTGCACGCGCGAGATCGACTTCGGCGGCTATTCCGAACTGGTGCGCGAGGCGACCGGGTTTCTCTCCGGCAAAAGCCAGACGGTGAAGCGGGAACTCGCCGGCGAGATGGAGAAGGCGTCGAACGAACTCGACTTCGAGCGCGCGGCGATCTACCGCGACCGCCTCGCGGCGCTGTCGGCGGTGCAGTCCACGCAGGGCATCAACCCGCGAAGCGTCGAGGAGGCCGACGTGTTCGCCATCCATCAGGACGGCGGCTTCTCCTGTATCGAGGTGTTCTTCTTCCGCACCGGGCAGAACTGGGGCAACCGCGCCTATTTTCCGAAGGCCGACCGTGCGCTGCCGCCGGGCGAGGTTCTGGGCGCGTTCCTCGCGCAGTTCTACGACGACAAGCCCGCGCCCTCGGCCATCCTGCTGTCGCACGAGATTCCGGAGCGCGCGCTGCTGTCGGACGCGCTCACGGCCAAATCCGGACGGCGCGTCGAGGTGTCTGTGCCGATGCGCGGGGAGAAGAAGGAGCTGGTCGCGCACGCGCTCACCAACGCGCGCGAGGCGCTCGGCCGCAAGCTTGCCGACACCTCGTCGCAGCAGAGGCTGATGGCGGGTCTCGCGCAGGCTTTTGGACTGCCGCGTCCGCCGCGCCGCATCGAGGTCTACGACAACAGCCACATCCAGGGTTCGAACGCGGTCGGAGCCATGATCGTCGTGGGGCCGGAGGGCTTTCGCAAGAATCAGTATCGCAAGTTCAACATCCGTTCGGCGGGGCTGTCGCCGGGCGACGACTTCGGCATGATGCGCGAGATGCTGGAGCGGAGATTCAGGAAACTGCTGGCGGAGGCGCCGCCGAAAACTCCTTTTACCTCCCCCCTTGAGGGGGAGGCCGATCCGGCGAAGCCGGATCGGGAGGGGGGTGCGGCGACGATGTCGGTGGATGGTCAGCCACTCCCCTCCCTGTCCCTCCCCCGCAAGGGAGGAGGGGACGCAGGTATTGAAGCAGCCATCGATGCTGAAACAGATGGCGAGGCCGTTGACGCAAGCTGGCCCGACCTGCTGTTGATCGACGGCGGGCAGGGACAGGTCAATGCCGCGCGCGATGCGCTGGCGGCGGTCGGCGCGACCGGCGTCGCGCTGGTCGGCGTCGCCAAGGGGCCGGATCGCGACGCCGGCAACGAGACCTTCTATTTTCCGGATCGTTCCGCGATCAAGCTGCCGCCGCGCGACCCGGTGCTTTATTTCGTGCAGCGCATGCGCGACGAGGCGCACCGCTTCGCCATCGGCTCGCACCGCACACGCCGCAAGAAGGACATCCGCGAGTCCGGCCTGCAGGAAATCCCGGGCATCGGCCCTGCGCGCAAGCGCGCGCTGCTGCATCACTTCGGGACGCTGAAGGCGATCGAACGCGCCTCGGTCGCCGATCTCTCGCAGGTTGCCGGCGTCAACGCCGACATCGCGCGGCGCATCTACGACTTCTTCCAGAAGCGGTAGACCCCGGATGCGGCCGAACGCGCGTCTCTTCGCCCGTGCCGCATTTATGATAGGCTTGCCGCCATGAATCCGGTTCCCACCATCGTCCGGCTGCAGCGCGAGGACTTCGATCCCGCGGCCGAGGCTGCGTCGCTGACGCGTGGGCGCAGCGACGTCGGCGCCGTCGTGACCTTCACCGGAATCTGCCGCGGAGCGGAGTCGGGTGCGCCGATCGCCGCGCTGACGCTGGAGCATTATCCCGGCATGGCGGAGGAGGAGATCGCCCGCCATGTCGAGGAGGCGAAGTCGCGCTGGCCGCTTCTCGGCGTGACCGTGATCCACCGTTACGGCCGCATGGCCCCGGGCGAGAACATCGTGTTCGTCGCCACGGCCTCCTCGCACCGCCGCGCGGCCTTCGAGGCGGCCGAGTTCCTGATGGACTATCTCAAGACCCGTGCGCCATTCTGGAAGCAGGTGGAGAGCGCCGACGGCGCGTCCTGGGTCGAGGCCGCGGCGCACGACGACGCGGCCGCCGATCGCTGGTCCCGCCCGGCCCGGGCCGATGCGGCCGAATGAGGCGCGGCGCGCATTAACGACAATCGCCGGCGCGGGCGCCCCCGTGCGGCGCGCAATGGTAGGATGGACCGGTCGGGACGGCGCAGGCCGCACCCGCATGTTGACGCGATGAACCCGAAGAGCACACGCCGGATGTTCCTGCGGCTCGCCGCCGGTCTGCCGCTTGTCGCGGCGCTCGGCGGAAGCGCCACGGCGTCGCGCGCGCCCATGATCGGCCGCCTGATCGAGCGCTCGCGCGTGCATCCGCACATCTCCGAGCGCGTCGACTTCATTTCCCACGCGCTGAAAGGCCGCCCCTATCGCGCCAACACCCTGATCGGCGGCCCGACCGTCACCGAGCGTTTCGTGGTGCGCGACGACGCCTTCGACTGCGTGACCTTCTGCGAGGTGGTGCTGGCCGCGGCGAATGCGCGGACCTTTGCGGAGTTCGAGGCGGCGCTGATGCGCATCCGCTACGAGCACGACAAGGTTCGCTTCGACGAACGCAACCACTATTTCGCGGAATGGCGGCGGCGCGCGATCGAGAAGGGCATCTGCCGGCCGGTCGAAATCGAGCCCGACGCCGTGATCGAGAAGACGGTGAACTTCCGTGACTTCGGCGAGCGGCGCATTTCGATCGGCGCGCTGTCGCGTCGGGCCTTCGTCGGGAACAGGGAGAAGCTTGAGGCCGGCGATATCGTCGGCTTCGTGTCGAGGCGTCCGCAGCTCGATTTCTATCACACCGGTTTCGTCGCCTTCGGCCGCAACGGCGAATGGCTCCTGCGTCACGCATCGCAGAGCAAGGGCCGCATACTCGACGAGCGGATGGAGCTTTTCCTCGCGGCCAACCGCGTGCAGCATGTCGCGCTGCTGCGCCCGTCCGAGCCCACAGCCACGGCGGGCCGCGGTTGAAAGCGTCCCGTCCGCCGGCCACCGTCGAATCCGAAGTGCGCCGCGTGGCCGTGCGGCTGCGTCGCGCGAAACTCGCTTTCGCGCACGGCACCACCAACCCCGTGGCTGAGGCGGCGTTTCTCGTGGGCGAGACCCTCGGCCTTGCACCGGACGAGGTCGCATCGCGGCCGCGCGCGCGGGTGACGCTCGCGCAGCGCCGGGCGATCGACGATCTGGTCGCGCGTCGGATCGAAACCCGCAAGCCCGCGGCCTATCTGGTCGGACGCATCTACATGCTCGGCGTGCCGTTCGTCGTCGACGAGCGCGCCATCGTGCCGCGTTCGTATCTCGGAGAGGTTCTCGCGGACGATATTCTCGACACGCTGCTCCCGGATCCGTCGAAGGTCCGCCGCGTGCTCGACCTGTGCACCGGGTCCGGCTGTCTCGCCGTGCTCGCTGCCATGCGGTTTCCGAAGGCCAAAGTGGATGCCGTCGATCTTTCGGCCGATGCGCTCGAACTCGCGAAGCAGAACGTCGCGCTGCACCGGCTCGGTCGGCGCATCCGGCTGCTGCACGGCGATCTTTACGGCCCCGTCGCGGGCGAGCGCTACGACCTGATCCTGAGCAATCCGCCCTATGTGGACGCCGAGGGCATGGCCGGCCTGCCGCCGGAGTGCCGCCACGAACCGGCGATGGCGTTCGACGGCGGCGATGACGGCATTGCGCTGGTGCGCCAAATCGTCGACGGCGCCTCGCGGCATCTGAACGACGGCGGCGGTCTTCTGTGCGAGGTGGGCCGCTGCCGGCCTGCGCTCGAGCGCGCCTGGCCGCGCATGCCGTTTCTCTGGCTCGACACCGAGGACAGCACCGCCGAGACCTTCTGGCTCGACGGCGCATCGCTGCCCTGAGAGGCGATGCTCGAAACGAAACGGCCGGGACGAGCCCGGCCGTGCAGTATCAAATCCAGGGGCCGCTCAGGCCGCCGCAGCCTTGCCCTTCGGCTGCACCTCGGCGGTGTAGTCGTCCATGAGCTGGCGGGTCAGGTTGCCGGGCGTGAAGCGATAGGGCCCGATCTCGGCGACCGCGGTGATCTCCGCGGCGGTGCCGGTGATGAAGCACTCCGAGAAGGTCGAAAGCTCGTCCGGCATGATGCGCCGCTCGATCACCTCGACGCCGCGCCGCTTCGCGAGGTCGATGGCGGTGGCGCGCGTGATGCCCGACAGGAAGCAGTCGGCGATCGGCGTGTGGATCTTGCCGTCCTGGATGAAGAAGGCGTTGGCGCCGGTGCATTCGGCGACGCGGCCCTGCCAGTCCAGCATCAGCGCGTCGGCGTAGCCCTTGCGCTCGGCCTGGTGCTTGGAGATCGTGCAGATCATGTAGAGGCCGGCGGCCTTCGCCATGCACGGCGCGGTCTTCGGATCGGGCCGGCGATACTCCGCCATGTCGAGGCGGATGCCTTTCAACCGCTGCGCCGGGTCGAAGTAGCTCGGCCATTCCCAGGTCGCGATCGCGAGGTGGATCTTGTTCTGCTGCGCCGACACGCCGAGCTGGTCGGAGCCGCGCCAGGCGATCGCGCGCACATAGGCGTTTTTCTGGTTGTTCTTCTCCAGCACCAGCGCCTTGGCGGCGTCGATCTCGCCGACCGAGTAGGGGATTTCAAAGTCGAGGATGTTGGCGGAGCGCTTCAGGCGCTCGGAATGCTCGGTGCCCTTGAAGATCGCGCCGCTGTAGGCGCGCTCGCCCTCGAACACGCAGCTCGCATAATGCAGGCCGTGGGTCAGCACGCTGATCTTGCAGTCGGAGGTGGGCACCAGCCGGCCGTCGAACCAGATGAGGTCGGAGCGTTGGTCGAAAGCCACGGACATGGCATTCCCTCCTGGGAACCGAGCCCGCCATCGGGGCCCTTACGACGGCGCGCGGCCGTCCACTACGCTTGACGACTTGAGTCTTTTGCGTCGAGACCCAAGTCCCGTTATGTTCCGAGCCGGACCATGAGAGCGCGCTTCCTGGGCCGGTTCAACATCGCCCCATGCGGCTGGCCCGCAGGTACGATCCTTTCGTGAAGGCGCTTCTTTGGGTAACAATCCAACCGAAATATGTCAATATGGCTGACGTAACTGTTTCTGCCGTCCCGGAGCGGGCCCCACCGGCCGAAGCGGCGTCCGCCGACCGGAGCGCACCGGTTGCCGAGCCGACCTGGGATCTGATCGAGCTGCTGTTTTTCGCCTATCGCGACTTCGTCGGCGACGCCGATGACGTGCTCGACACCTTCGGGTTCGGTCGCGCCCATCACCGGGTGCTGCACTTCGTGAACCGCCATCCCGGCATGAAGGTCGCCGATCTGCTGGACGTGCTCAAGATCACCAAGCAGTCGCTCGGCCGCGTGCTGAAGCAGCTCGTCGATCAGGGCTATGTGGTGCAGAAGGCCGGCGCCAACGACCGCCGCCAGCGCCTTCTTTATGTCACGCCGAAGGGCGAGGCTCTGGCGATGCAACTCGCCGGACTGCAGACCGAACGGATCGGACGCGCGCTCGGCGGCTTGGGAAGCGGGGCTCACGAATCGGCCCGCCGCTTCCTGACCGCGATGATCGACGCCGAGAGCCGGGACGACGTGCTCAAGCTGATCGCGCGCGCCGACCGTGCGCGCCGGCCCAAGCCCTGACGCGCGCCGGGTGACGCCGATGGCTGCGGTCTCCGGCAAGATTGCGACTTCCCCCGCCGACGATGCGCCGCACCTGCTGGTGGTCGACGACGACCGCCGGATCCGCGACCTGCTGTCGCGCTTTCTCACGGGCGAGGGCTATCGGATTACCACCGCGGAAAGCGCGGCCGACGCCCGCGGCAAGCTCGAGGGCCTGAGCTTCGACCTGATGATCCTCGACGTCATGATGCCCGGCGAAAGCGGCTTCCAGTTTGCGGCCTCGCTGCGTCCCAAATCGCCGGTTCCGATCCTGATGCTGACCGCGCTCGGCGAGAAGGACAGCCGGATCGAGGGGCTCGAGCTCGGCGCCGACGATTACGTCGCCAAGCCGTTCGAGCCGCGCGAGCTTTCGCTGCGCATCGCCAACATCCTCAAGCGCGTCCAGCCGCGGATCGCGCCCGCCGCGGAGGTGCAATTCGGGGAATTCGTGTTTCACATCGGCCGCGGCGAGCTGCGCCGCGGCGAGGCGATCGTCCGCCTCACCGACCGCGAGCGCGAGATGCTCGGCGTGCTGGCGGGCCGGCCGGGCGAGACCGTGCCGCGCATGGCGCTGGCCGGCCCCGGTGGCTCGGTCAACGAGCGTGCGGTCGACGTGCAGGTCAACCGGCTGCGCCGGAAGATCGAGAGCGATCCGGCCAACCCGATCCACCTTCAGACCGTGCGCGGAATTGGCTACCGGCTCATGGTGGCGTCGTGACCAGCCTCGACGTCGGCATCGCACGGCTGCGCACCGCGGCGCTCTGGATGTCGGACGGCTGGCGGCGCTTCGACCGGCGCTTCAAGAGCATCATGCCCAAGGGCCTGTGGGCGCGGTCGCTGCTGATCATCATCGCGCCGATGGTGATCCTGCAATCGGTCGTGGCCTTCGTGTTCATGGAGCGGCACTGGAGCCACGTCACGCGCAACCTGTCGGCGGCCGTGGTGCAGGACATCGCGGCGCTGATCGAGATCCACCGCGCCAACCCGCAGGATACCGAGCAGGCGCTGCTGCGCCGGATCGCGACGCAGAAGCTCGGCCTCACCGTCGACTTCCTGCCGCTCACCGAGATGCCGCCGCCGGGGCCGAAGCCGTTCTTCTCGCTGCTCGATCAGGCGCTGTCGGTCGAGCTGCGCAAGCAGGTCGGCCGGCCGTTCTGGATCGACACGGTCGGGCGATCGAACCTGGTCGAGATTCGCATCCGGCTCGACAATGCGATCATGCGCGTGTTCGCGCGGCGCAGCGCGGCCTATGCCTCGAACTCGGAAATCTTCCTGCTCTGGATGGTCGGCACCTCGCTCGTGCTGATATTTGTCGCGGTGCTGTTCCTGCGCAACCAGATCCGGCCGATTCTGCGGCTCGCCGACGCCGCGGAGGCGTTCGGCAAGGGCCGGGAGCTGCCGAACTACCGGCCGCGCGGCGCGCGCGAGGTGCGGCGGGCGGCGCAGAATTTCATCGAGATGAAGATCCGCATCGAGCGCGCGATGGAGCAGCGCACCGCGATGCTGGCCGGCGTCTCGCACGACCTGCGCACCGTGCTCACCCGCTTCAAGCTGGAGCTGGCGCTGCTCGGCGACAGCCCCGAGATCGAGGCGATGAAGAAGGACGTCGACGAGATGGGCCGGATGCTCGAGGCCTATCTCGCCTTCGCGCGCGGCGACACCGGCGAGAACGCCGAGCCGACCGACATGGCGGCTTTCCTCGACGAGCTGAAGGCCGACGCCGAGCGCCACGGCCATCGCACCGAGGTGGTCTTCCACGGCTATCCGATCGTCACGGTGAAGCCGGCGGCGTTCAAGCGCTGCATCGGCAACCTGGTGTCGAACGCCGCGCGCTTCGCCTCCGGCATTTCGATCACCGGCCATCGCGACCACCGCTGGCTCACGCTCACGGTCGACGACGACGGGCCCGGCATTCCGCCCGCGATGCGCGAGGAGGTGTTCAAGCCGTTCCTGCGGCTGGACGACGCTCGCAACCAGGACGAAGGCGGCACCGGGCTGGGCCTCGCCATCGCGCGCGACATCGCGCGTTCGCACGGCGGCGAGATCACCCTCGGCGACAGCCCGCTCGGCGGTCTGCGCGCGACCGTGCGCGTGCCGGTTTAGAGCATGATCCCGAAAAGTGGGAACCGGTTTTCGGATCGGATCATGCTCGGATACGAAGACAGGCGACGAGCCTGATCAACGCCGTTGATCGGGCCGTCAGGCCGCGTAGGTTTCGTCCAGCGGATCGGGGCGCGCGCGGCGGCGCGGTCGGTTCATGATCCGGCAGGCGCCCTCGGGGATCGCGCACAGTCCGTCGAGCAGGCCGGCCATCCGCTGGCCGCGCGCCAGTTCGCGGTCGAGCGCGGCCATCGTGCGCGCCAGTCCGGGATCGTCGTCGTCCACCCAGGTGCGCAGCACGTTGGCGAACAGCACGGCGAGGCCCTGCGCACGGATCACGCCCTTGGGTCCGTTCGAGCCGATGCCGGCGGCCGCCAGCATCCACTGCTGCGACTGCACCGCGAGGCCGTTGAGCGCGAGCGCCAGCGGCGGATTGCGGCGCACCGAACGCATCAGCGAGCGGATCGCCTCGCGATGCTCGTTCAGCAGCTCCAGCCGGCGCATCAGCACGTCGAACAGCCGCTCGCGCGCCAGCTCCTCCTCCATGTCGGCGTCGCCGCCCGCCAGCACCTGGCGGTCGATCTCCTTGATGTGCGCGCCGAGGATCGCGAAGGTCGAGCCGAACTCCGCGCGCATCTCGGCCAGCGTGACGCCGGCGGTGGACGCGACCTCCGGCAGCGCGATCTGCTCGAACGGCTTGTCGGCGAGAATGGCGAGAAAGGCGTCGACGATCCGCTCGCGCGCGGGCTTGCCCGACGCGGAGATGTTCTTCGGGGTGGCTTCGTCGGATGTGGGACGGGACGGCTTGCGGGCCATGACGCGCCTCCTTGAATGAAACGGCTGATCCTAAACTAGGCCCGCAAGCGGGCGGTTCCAAGGCGCGGCTTGCCGCGGCATTCTTTCAGGGCTGCGCGGCTTGCCGCGCCATTCTATTCAGGGCAGCGCTCAGCCGGCCAGTTCTCGTCCACGCTTCGTGGCCGCGGCGACCGCCTTCGTCATCAGCGGCGCAAGCCCGTCGTCGGCCATCAGCACCGACAGGGCGGCGGCGGTGGTGCCGCCGGGCGAGGTCACGTTCTGGCGCAGCGTGGCGGCGTCGAGATCGGAGCGGTGCAGCAGCTCGCCGGCGCCCGCGACGGTTGCCCGCGCCAGAACGTCCGCGAGGTTGGGCGGCAGGCCTGCGGCAACGCCGGCGCGCGCCAGCGTCTCGGCCAGCAGGAACACATAGGCCGGACCGGACCCGGACACCGCCGTCACCGCGTCCATCAGCGCCTCGTCGTCGAGCCATTCGACCGGGCCGGTGGCGGAGAGAAGCTCATGCGCCAGCCGCTTCGCCGTGCGCGACACGCGCGGATTGCCGACCGCGGCGGTGATGCCGCGGCCGATCGCGGCCGGCGTGTTCGGCATGGCGCGAACGGCCGGGCAGGGCGGCAGCGCGGCTTCGAGGAAGGCGATCGGCTTGCCGGCCATGATCGAGAGGACCAGCGTCTTGGGACCGATCAGCGGCGCCAGCGTCGGCAGAATGTCGGCCGCGACCTGCGGCTTGACCGCGATGACCAGCACGGCGGCGGGTTCGTCGCCAGGTCCCTCATCGCGCCGCGCGCGGGGTTTCGGATTGATGCGCACGCCTTTCTTCGCCAGCGCCCTGATCGCTTTCGACGGCTGCGGGTCGAAGATCGTCACCTTGCGCGGCGGCAGCTTGCGGACGAGCCAGCCCTCCAGCATCGCGCCGCCCATCTTGCCGGCGCCGACCAGCACGAGCGGACCCTTCAGTCCGGCCAGCGGATGCGCCGGTTTCGCGCCCTTGGTCTTGCGTGGTCGGGCCTTGGCCATGTGCTCCCCCGTGTGCGGTGTCGCATCGCTTGTATCAGGAAAAGAAAAGGCCGGGACGAACCCGGCCGAGAGACCACGCAACAGGAGGAAGGGTTAAGCCTCTCCGGAGGTCTCGAACATGGCGGCGTCGAGCGCCTCGCGCGCGCCCTTGCCGGCCCAGACCACGAACTGGAACGCCGGGAAATAGCCCTCGCAGGCCTCCAGCGAGGTGTTGAGCAGCGACTGGCACTGCGGGCCCGACGCAGTCAGCCCGCCCGCCAGCACCAGCGCATGGCGGAACATCACCATGCCGTCCTGCGACCACAGATCGAAGTGACCGACCCAGAGCTGCTCGTTGATCATCGAGATGAGCTGCTGGACCTCCAGCCGGCGGCGCTCCGGCACCTTGAGGTCGAAGGCGCAGGCCAGATGCAGCGCCTCGATGTCGTTCATCCATGTGAACGAGATCTGGTAGTCGCTCCAGCGGCCGGCCACGAGAATCGTAATCTCGTCGTCGCCCGCGCGCTCGAACGACCAGTCGTTGATTGACGCCATCCGCTCGACCACATCGAGCGGGTTGAGTCGCGAATCGTCGGTTAGACCGGTAAAGGCCATGCCGTCTCCAGACGCCCGTCGGATGAAATTGGTGCGCACGCCGCCGCACGCGCACGTCACAACGTGGCACGCCGCTCATTTACCGGAACTAGAACGCTGGGCTTGTGTCACGCAGGTCGGCCGTTACGCAGAACGAACCGAATCACGCCGCGAATTCGACTATATCCGCACAAATTCCGTCCGCAACGCCCGCTCACAGGGCCAAATCTTTGAAGATTTACGCTGATTCGAGCAACGCCGGGAAGCGTCCCGTCCACAACCAATTGCGGCATTGCGTTGACTCCGTCCACAGAAAGAGTCCGCGACTCACGGAATGGCAGGCGAGAAGGGCGTTTCGCGGGGGGGCGGGCGATAGGCCGCGCGGGTGCGTTCGTCAGTCGAACAGGCTCGACACGGATTCTTCCGCCGCCGTGCGGCCGATGGCGTCGCCGATCAGCGTGGCGATCGAAAGAACGCGGATGTTGCGCGCGACGCGCACGGCTTCCGTCGGCTGGATCGAGTCGGTGATCACCAGCTCCTTGAGCTTGGAGGCGGTGATGCGCGCCACCGCGCCGCCCGAGAGCACGCCGTGGCTGATGTAGGCGTAGACGTCCTTGGCGCCTTGCGCGAGCAGGGCGTCGGCGGCGTTCACCAGCGTGCCGCCGGAGTCCACGATGTCGTCGATCAGGATGCAGGTGTGGCCCTGCACCTCGCCGATCACGTTCATCACCTCGGATTCGCCGGCGCGTTCGCGGCGCTTGTCGATGATCGCCAGCGGCGCGTTGATGCGCTTGGCGAGGCCGCGCGCGCGCACCACGCCGCCGACGTCGGGCGACACCACCATCAGGTTGCCGAGGTCGAACCGCTCCTTGATGTCGCGCACCATCACCGGCGAGGCGAACAGGTTGTCGGTCGGGATGTCGAAGAAGCCCTGGATCTGGCCGGCGTGCAGGTCGAGCGTCATCACCCGGTCGGCGCCGGCGTGGGTGATCAGGTTGGCGACCAGCTTCGCCGAGATCGGCGTGCGCGGACCGGGTTTGCGATCCTGCCGGGCGTAGCCGAAGTAGGGCACCACCGCCGTGATCCGCCGCGCCGACGAGCGCCGCAGCGCGTCGGTGATGATCAGCAGCTCCATCAGGTGGTCGTTGGCCGGGTAGGAGGTCGACTGGATGATGAAGACGTCCGCGCCGCGGACGTTCTCCTGGATCTCGACGAAGACCTCCATGTCCGCGAACCGGCGGACCACCGCCTGGGTCAGCGGAAGGGCCAGGTGGGCGGCGATGGCGGTCGCGAGTTTCGGATTCGAGTTTCCGGCGACGAGCTTGATCGCTCCGTTCTTCGCCATGAAACCCCTCCTGCGCACCGCGCGGACGCCGCGGACCGCGGCTTGTAACAAGGAGCCGCGCAGGCTGGCAATACGGGCGGATTTGTTGTCCCGAAGGTTTTCCCGGCGCTATTGCGCGGTCCCGGCTCAGGCGCTGAGGGCGATGGCGTTGATGTGGCGGCCGTAGTCGGGCTCGGCCCGGTGCGTGGCGCGCCGGTAGGAGTAGAACCGGGCCGGATCGGCATAGGTGCAAAGCGCGAGGTTGTCGATCGCGCCGACGCCGGCCCGCTCCAGGCGCGACACGACATAGCCCGGCAGGTCGAACATCGCACGATCCGGACGGACGCCGGGGGCGAAGAACCGCCGGTTGTCCGGATCGTCCGCCACGAAACGATCGACCAGCTCGGTTCCGACCTCGTAGTTGCGCTGGCTGATCATCGGGCCCGCCGCCGCAATGATGGTTCGCCGCGACGCGCCGAGCCGCTCCATCGCCGCGACCGTGGCCTCGATCACGCCGCCGAGCGCCCCGCGCCAGCCGGCGTGAGCCGCGCCGATCACCCGCGCCTTCGGATCGGCGAACAGAACCGGCCCGCAGTCGGCGGTCGAGATGCCGAGCGCGAGCGCCGGCGTGCGCGTCACGATTGCGTCGGCGCGCGGGCGCCCGGCCTGCGGCCACGGCGCATCGGCCACGACCACGTCGGGCGAGTGGATCTGATAGGCGCTGAGCAGGCGCTGCGGCTCCACCTCGAGCGCGCGCGCCATCCGCGCGCGGTTTTCGCCGACGTGCTCCGGCCGGTCGTTCGAACCGACTCCGCCGTTGAGGCTTTCGTACAGCCCCTCCGAGACGCCGCCCTCACGGGTGAAGAAGGCGTGACGGACGCCGGGCAGGGTCGCGAGCAGGGAGGATTGCAGCATGGTCGCTCCGACAAGGAACCGGCGCCGGGCCGGCCATCCTGGATCAACGAGTCGCGACCCGAATTCCAGCCTGTCCTTGCGATTGAGGCAATCCGGACCGGCAATGGCGTCGCAGGGCCTGCGTCCGGCGGGAATCGACTTACATCGGCCGCAATGTTTGCAGGAAATATCGGCAGGGATGGCGAAAATGCACAAGACAGGGAGATTGATCCAATGCGCGTCCTGAAGATGACGGCGGCGAGCGCCGTGGTCGGCGCGGCGATGCTGCTGGCCCCGACCGCTCCGGTCTCGGCCATGCCGCTCAGCCCGGCTGCGGGCGGTGCGGTGAGCGCGGCGCTTCACGAAGCGTCGCCGCTGATCGAGGTGCAGCGCCGCGGTCGCGGCGGTTATCGCCGTGGCGGCGGTGGCGCGGGCATCGCGGCCGGCATCGCGGCCGGTGCGCTGCTCGGCGGCATCATTGCCTCGCAGGCGGCGCCGCCGCCGGCGTATTATTACGGGCCGCCACCGCGCGCCTACTACGGCCCGCCGCCCGGCGATCCGGCGATCGAATATTGCATGCAGCGCTTCCGGTCCTACGATCCGGTGTCGATGACCTATCTCGGCTACGACGGTCTGCGGCATCCCTGCCCGTAAGCGGGCGCGGATCGCAGCCAAGCTGAACCTGAATCGGGCGGGCGCATCGCGTCCGCCCATTTTCTATCCGGGGGGTCGCTCCGCATCCGGCGGCGCCTCGCCTGGCTGGGCATCGTCGAATGCGTCGCCGGTATATTCGGCAGAAGCGTCCGGATCGTCTTCCGCGGATGCTGCGCTCTCGAAGCCCGGCAGCGCGCCGAGCCCGGCGTCGCCGAAGCCCAGCACCTTGAACAGCGTTCCCATGCCGGTGCGGCCGCCGCGCACCAGCCGCGCGACCGCCTCGTCGATCTCATAGGCCTTGCCGGGCGTGGCGTTCGCGCGCAGCGCCGCCGCCCGCCGTGCGATCCCGAGCGAGCCGAGAAACTCCGCCTGCGTCACCGGACCGTGCAGGTGCGCGCCCATGCTTTCGATGGCACGGCCGAGCGTCCAGAAATCGACATGCGCGGTGATGTCGGCGCGGCCGGGCGTGGCGAGCGGCGACACGAAGTCGTGGCTCTGCACCGCCTGCAGGGTCTCGCCGATGCCGGGCTCGGTGTAGCCGTAATCGACGACGAGGCCGGCGCCGCCCTGGCTGACGATCCGCCGCGCGATCTCCAGCGCAAGCGAGTCGGATCGCCATTCGTAGATCGTGCCGAGCGGCGCATGGCGGATGTCGGGCGGAAGCAGGTTCTCGAACAGCGGCAGCGGCTCGTCGGCCACGCCGAAGACGAGATGGCCGTGACGGTCGATCTCGACCGTGCGCTCGTACCAGCCGTTGAACGTCCTGATCGTCTGGCTCACCGGCAGGGCGTCGAAGAACTCGTTGGCGATCACGATCAGCGGGCCGTCCGGCACCTCAGAAAAGCTATCGTGCCAGTGCATCGGCACGTCGACGTCCGCGAGCGTCGCCTGCTGGCGTTCGCGCAGCACCGGGCTGATCTCGACCAGATGCGCGACGATGGCCGCGCGAAACGCCGGCAGCGCGCGCGCGGCGCGCAGCGCGTCGTGCATCAGCGTGCCGCGGCCGGGGCCAAGCTCGACCAGCCGCACGTTGTCGGGCGACCCCATCAGCCGCCACACCGAGGCCGCCCACAGGCCGATCAGCTCGCCGAATATCTGGGTGATTTCCGGCGCGGTGATGAAGTCGCCGGCGCGGCCGAACGGATCGCGGCTCATGTAATAGCCGTGCTCGGGATGGCCGAGGCACAGCGTCATGTATTGCCGCACCGGCATCGGGCCGGCGATCGCAATGCGCTTGCGGATTTCGGCTTCGAGCGGACTTGCTTCCACGGCGGGGACGGCCGGTGTCACGGGACGGAAGACGCCGGGCGCACCGGCGGGCGGGATCGCGCGTGAATGATGAAGGCAATCCCCGCCGCCAGCAACGGCAGCGACAGCAGCATGCCCATCGTCAGCCCGCCCCACAGGAAGCCGAGCTGCGGATCGGGCTCGCGGAAGAATTCGCAGGCGATGCGTGCGAGGCTGTAGCCCACGGCGAACGCGCCGATGATCAGGCCGGGCCGCAGCAGCGCGCCGCGCCGGACCATGATCGCCAGCACGACGAGCAGAACGAGGCCTTCCAGCACCGCCTCGTAGATCTGGCTCGGATGGCGCGGCAGCGGGCCCGCGCCGGGAAACACCATCGCCCAGGGCACGTCGGTGGTGCGGCCCCACAGCTCGGCGTTGATGAAGTTGGCGATGCGGCCGAGGAACAGGCCAATCGGCCCGACCGCGCAGGTGATGTCGCCGAGCGTGAGCATCGGAATGTTGCGCTTGCGGGCGAACAGCACCACCGCGATCACGCAGCCGGCGAAGCCGCCGTGAAACGACATCCCGCCCTTCCACACCTGGATGATTTCGGCGGGGTTCGCGGCGAAATGCGCCGGGTTGTAGAACAGCACATAGCCGAGGCGTCCGCCGAGAATGATGCCGGCGGTGATCCACAGAACGAAGTCGTCGAAGTCGATGACGGTGAGCGGCGGTTTTCCGCCCCAGAGCTGCTCGTTGCGGATGATTGTGCGCGCGTACCACCAGCCGAGCAGGATGCCGAAGACGTAAGCGAGCGCGTACCAGCGGATCGCGAACGGTCCCACGGACACGAGCACGGGATCGAATGCAGGAAAGGGTATGGCGAAGAGTGGCATTCGAGATCCGCGGCAGGGGGATGCGGCCGTGATGCGGGCGGAGCGGCCGTCAGTCAAGCGCCACGCTGCCTCAGGATCGTGACGCGGTCGCGGCACGTTGCGGGAGTCCTTCGCGCCGATGGTCCAACGCCCTTGCGACCGCGCCCCGGGATCGCCATAGAATGGAAGCAAGACGGGCGATGCGGCCAGCGCCGGAGACGACCATGACCCAGACCAGCAACCGGTTCTTCGACGAGGTGGCGCGGCTGATGAACGACGCCGCCGGCGTCGCCACCGGCGTCCGCCGCGAGTTCGACACCCTGTTCCGCACCCAGGCCGAGCGCATTCTCGGCGATCTCGACGTGGTCAAGCGCGAGGAGTTCGAGGCGGCCAAGGACATGGCCCGGCTGGCCCGCGAGGAGAACGAGGCGCTGAAGGCGCGCATCGCCGCGCTGGAGGCCCGGATCGAGACGCTTGCGGCCTCGCCCGCACAGGCGTCCCAGCCGGCCAGCCCGCCCCAGCAGGACCAGGTTCCGAACTACCAGCCTCCGTTCAGCAGCCAGTCCGGCAACCAGTTAGGCTGATTTTTCCGGCTTTTCTTGTGTTTGTGTCGGCCGGCGGCTATAAGCCGCCCCGGTCCGCGGCCCCAGCACCCCTGGAGGCTGCCACGGACCTG
Source organism: uncultured Alphaproteobacteria bacterium (assembly GCA_963758225.1). Lineage (GTDB taxonomy): Bacteria > Pseudomonadota > Alphaproteobacteria > Rhizobiales > Xanthobacteraceae > Z2-YC6860. The sequence continues at coordinate 310,242 of CAVWUJ010000001.1, forward strand.
TTTTCCGAAAATCCAAGCTGACACAAAAGGTTATCTGTCATGGCAAACGTTGTTGAACTGAAGGCCGTGGCGCGTCCGAAGGCTGGCAAGGGGGCCGCCCGGGCAGAGCGTCGCAACGGCCGGGTGCCCGGCGTCATCTACGGCGACAGCAAGGAGCCGCTGCCGATCTCCGTCGACTTCGCGGAGCTGAAGCAGAAGATCTACGCGGGTCACTTCCTCACCACGATCTACAATCTCGAGGTCGACGGCACCACGCATCGCGTGATCCCGCGCGACTTCCAGCTCGATCCGGTGCGCGACACGCCCCTGCATGTCGACTTCATGCGGCTCGGCAAGGACGCCACCATCCGCGTCGCGATCCCGGTCCATGTCGTCAACGCCGACAAGTCGCCGGGCGTGAAGCGCGGCGGCACCGTCAACCTCGTCACCCACACCATCGACGTGGTGGTGAAGCCGGAGCAGATCCCGCCGTTCATCGAGGTGGACGTCGGCGATCTCGAGATCAGCTATTCGAAGCATCTCGACGACGTGAAGCTGCCCGAGGGCGTGAAGCCGGTGCGCACCGACCTCACGCTGGTCACCATCGTGCCGCCGTCGGGCTACGCCGAAGAAATGCGCCAGGCTGCGGCGGCTGCCGCCGCTCCGGCTGCTGGCGCGGCTCCGGCCGCCGGTGCGGCTCCGGCTGCGGGCGCGGCGCCTGCTGCGGGTGCAGCGGCTCCGGCTGCGGGTGCGGCTCCGGCCAAGAAGTAAGGACGGCGAGGCCGGCGGCGCATGCGTCTGTTCGTCGGCCTCGGCAATCCCGGCGCGAAATACTCCGCCAATCGTCACAACGTCGGGTTCATGGCCGTCGAGGCCATCGCGAAGCGCCACGGCCTGCCGCCGTGGCGCAGGCGTTTTCAGGGCGTGACGACCGAGGGCGCGATCGCCGGCGAGCGCGTGCTGCTGCTGATGCCGGGCACCTTCATGAACGAGTCCGGCCGCGCGGTCGCCGAGGCGATGCATTTCTACAAAATCCCGCTGTCCGACGTGGCGGTGTTTCACGACGAGCTCGACCTGCCGCCGGCCAAGCTGCGCGTGAAGGCGGGCGGCGGCATCGCGGGCCACAACGGCCTGCGCTCGATCTCCGCGCATGTCGGCAACGACTACCGGCGGGTGCGCATCGGCATCGGCCATCCCGGCGACAAGGCGATGGTGCACGCCTATGTGCTGAACGACTTCGCCAGGAGCGAGCGCGACTGGGTCGAGACGCTGTGCGACGCGGTGGCCGACAACGCCGGCCTGCTGGCGAAGGGCCAGGATTCCAGCTTCCAGAACAAGATCCATCTGGCGCTGGAGGCGAAGGGCTTCGGCGAGCGCAAGCCGGTCGGGAAGGCGGAGTGAGCGGAGCAGCGCCACCGCGACGGGCTTGCTGCTTGACAAGACTTATTTCCTATGATCTAAGTCCTATCAACCCGCTCATCCGGGGGCGTCAACCGGTGACGCCGTTTGACGGAGCGGGTGCGGCGCCCGCGCGTCCGGCCTCGTCAGCCGGAACTCCCGGGCGGCGCCGGGGTCGCCCGGAGGCACCAGGACCTCCTGCGACAGGTTCGCTGACGGACGGCGGCGGCGCTCGATGCCGGGGCACTTCGCCCGGCGGCACCGAACCGAGCCACCGACGAAAAGCGCGGCCCCGGAGAGCCGAAAAACGCCGCGGTGAAGCGCCGGAAGGCGCGCCGATCCGCGTCAAGGATCGGCGTCTCTTCCTAAGAGAAGAGACAGGCCCGTCCGCGAGGCGGGCAGAGCGGTGCGGCGATCCGCACCGGCGCCTGCCGGCGCTTCACCCCCTCGGACCCTTCCAGCACAGGCATGCCCGCTTGACACGAAAACACGAAAACACGATATCCGTGCCATGAAAAACGTGACCATCACGTTGCCCGACGATCTCGCCCGGCGCGCCCGCGTCGAGGCCGCGAAACAGGACAAGAGCCTGTCGCGGTTCGTCGCCGATGTTCTGGCAGAGCGTTGCCGGCAGGGCGACGGGCGCGATGAGAGGCTTGCGGTGCTTCGCGAGTTCATGGAGGGCCCCGGCTATCCGGGCATCAGCAAGGTCTGGCGGGGGCGAGAGGCGCTTTATGCCGAACGGGAAGACGAGCTGCTTCGTCGATACGAATCTCATCGTCTACACGATGGATCCGGCGGAAAAGCAAAAGCGGTTGCAGGCGAGGGACTTTCTGAACCGGATGATCGATTTCGGGACGCCGGTGCTCAGCCCGCAAAGCCTGAACGAACTGTACCGCGTTCTGACCGAAAAGCGCGGCCTGATGGCAAGACATGATGCACAGACCGTCGTCTGGGCATGGAACAGGTTCTGCACGGCTCCCTACGACTTCGACGTGACGCAACGGGCCTGGGAAATTCACGACAGAACCAATTTCGGCTGGTGGGATTCGATGCTACTGGCTTCCGCCTCGCTCGCAGGGTGCGAGTTCTTCATGAGCGAGGATCTGGGGCACGGCCAGTCAATCGCAGGATTGACGGTGCTCGATCCCTTCAAGCTCGACCAGAACGCGTTCTTTCAGGATCGATGACATTATGGGCTTCAAATGCGGCATCGTCGGCCTTCCCAACGTGGGCAAGTCGACGCTCTTCAACGCGCTGACGCAGACCGCGGCGGCGCAGGCGGCGAACTATCCGTTCTGCACCATCGAGCCCAACGTCGGCGAAATCGCCGTGCCCGATCCGCGGCTCGACGCGCTCGCCAAAATCGGCAAGTCGGCACAGATCGTGCCGACGCGGCTGACCTTCGTGGACATCGCGGGCCTGGTGCGCGGCGCATCGAAGGGCGAGGGGCTTGGCAACCAGTTTCTCGCCAACATCCGCGAGACCGACGCGATCGCCCATGTGGTGCGCTGCTTCGCCGACGATGACGTCACCCATGTCGAGGGTCGCATCGATCCGGTCGCGGACATCGAGACCATCGAAACCGAGCTGATGCTGGCCGATCTCGACAGCCTGGAGAAGCGCGTCGACGCGCTCGGCAAGAAGGCCAAGGGCGGCGACAAGGAATCGAAGGAGACGCTCGACATCGTCAACCGCGCGCTGGCGCTGCTGCGCGAGGGCAAGCCGGCGCGGCTGATGGAGCGCAAGCCCGAGGAGGAGCGTGCTTTCCGCATGCTCGGCCTGCTCACGTCGAAGCCGGTGCTCTACGTCTGCAACGTCGACGAGGGATCGGCCGCCGAAGGCAACGAAAACTCGCGCCGCGTCGAGGCCAGGGCAAAGGCCGAGGGTTCGGTCGCCGTCGTGATCTCCGCCAAGATCGAATCGGAGATCGCGGTGCTCGGCCCCGAGGAGCGCAAGGATTATCTCGATGCGATGGGCCTGCAGGAGGCCGGCCTCGACCGGCTGATCCGCGCCGGCTATGCGCTGCTCGATCTCGTGACCTATTTCACCGTCGGGCCGAAGGAGGCGCGCGCCTGGACCGTGACGCGCGGCAGCCGCGCTCCGCAGGCGGCCGGCGTGATCCACACCGATTTCGAGCGCGGCTTCATCCGCGCCGAGACCATCGCCTACGACGACTTCGTGCGTTACGGCGGCGAGGCCGGCGCGCGCGACGCCGGCAAGCTCAGGCTCGAGGGCAAGGAGTATGTCGTCGCCGACGGCGACGTGATGCACTACCGGTTTGCGACCTGAGCGGCGGCCGGCCGAAACCGGCCGCGCTACATCGAAGCTTCGTCGCGGTTGCGGATCGCGCCCAGGTGTTCGTTGATGCGGAAGACGATCAGCACGAACTCGGCGACGATGCGCGCGAACACCACGCCCACGACGATGCCGATCAGGCTGGCGATCACCGCGACGAAGCCGAGAAACGGGCTCGCGGTCATGAGCGCCAGCGAGGAACCGATGCCGGACAGGCCGAACAGGATCGCGATGGCGACCGCAAGCCAGTAAAACACCTTGATGATCGACGGCGTGATGAACCGCTCCCACTGGAAAAGGTCGCCGAAACTGAACATGGGAACCTCCTGTCAGCCTGAACGCGCCGGCGTGGCGGCCGTTCGTTCTGGAACGAATCGCCTAGCGTGGCGGCCGTAAATGTCCGCGCGGGCGCGGACACTGCATCGGGGGCCTTGCCGGGTCAACCGCCGCCGGGCCTTTGATTTGGGCCATTGACCCAGGCCGTTGACGCGGGACGTTCGGGCGGCTTTATGACGAGAGTCTGACCGAGGCCCATAATCCCTTGCCGAAGCTGTTCTGGGAAGATTTCGTCCCGGGCGCCGTGTTCGAGCACGGCCCGCGGCGCGTGACGCGCGACGAGATCGTGGCGTTCGCGACCGAATTCGATCCGCAGCCGATGCATCTCGACGATGCAGCGGCGCAAGCCAGCATGCTGGGCGGTCTCGCGGCGTCGGGCTGGCACGTCTGCAGCCTGCTGATGAAGATGGCGACCGAATCCTTCGTGCTCGATTCCAGCTCGATGGGCGCGCCGGGCGTCGAGGAGGTGCGCTGGCGCGTGCCGGTGCGGCCGGGCGACGACCTCACGCTGCGCACAACGGTGGTCGAGACGCGCGCCTCGAACAGCCGGCCGGACATGGGGCTGGTGACGCTTTCGATGGAGATGCGCAAGGCCTCCGGCGAGATCGCGATGACGCTTCGCACCACGCTGATGATGGGACGGCGGCCAGCGTCATGAATTTCCTCGAGGACATCGAACTCGACAAGCGCGTCGAACTCGGCCGTCACACCTTCGACGCAGGCGAGATCAAATACTTCGCCAGCCGTTTCGACCCGCAGGCGTTTCACATGGACGAGGCGGCCGCCAAGGCGTCGCATTTCGGCGGCCTGTGCGCGTCGGGCTGGCATACGGCGTCGGTCTGGATGCGGCTGATGGTCGAGCATCACCGCCGCGAGGACGAGGCGCGGCGTAAGCGCGGCGAGCCGGTCGCAAAGCTCGGTCCGTCGCCGGGTTTTCGCAATCTGCGATGGCTGAAGCCGGTCTATGCGGGCGACACGATCGCCTATTTCAGCGAGCCGGTCGACAAGCGCGCGTCGGCGACCCGTCCGGGCTGGGGACTCCTTACAGTGCGCAACACCGGCGTCAACCAGAACGGCGACACGGTGCTGTCCTTCGACAGCACCGCTTTCGTCGAGCGGCGCGGGAGCTAGCGTTTGCATCAAACCAGGCTAGTGCGGAACTAACCGATGAGCGTCGCGGCCGAGGAACCTGATGACATGGTCCCGCCGGCCGCCATCCGCGCGCAGGAGCGCCGTGCGTTGGGCAGCGCGTCGGGCGCGCATGCGCTGCACGACGGCTACACCGATCTGATCTATGTGATGCTGCCGATCTGGCAGGCCGAGTTCGGCCTGGGCTATGCCGCGCTCGGCGTGCTGCGTTCGTGCTTCGTCGGTGCGATGGCGGCGCTGCAGATTCCCGCCGGCATTCTGTCGGAGCGCACGGGCGTGCCGCTCCTGCTCGCGGCCGGAACCGCGCTGACCGGTGCGGCCTTCGTCTTCGCCGGCACGAGCACAGGCTTCTTCACGCTGGTGGTTGCGCTGCTGATCGGCGGCGCGGGATCGGCGGTCCAGCATCCGCTGGCGTCGGCGCTGGTGGCGCGCGCCTATGCGGGGCCGCGTTCGCTGAAGGCGCTCGGCGCCTACAACTTCGCCGGCGACATCGGCAAGATGACGGTGCCGGCGCTCGCATCGATCATGCTGGTGGTGATGCCCTGGCAGCCGACGCTGGCGATCCTCGGCGGCGTTGGGCTGCTGGCGGCCCTGGCGATCTATCTGTGCACGCCGCGGATTGCGGACGAGGCCGCGCCGCAGCCTGTGGCGAAGGCGGAGCCGGATCGGCCGCCCGCTCCCGTCGCGCGATCGTCTCGCTTCGGCTTCCCGATTCTGCTCGCCATCGGCGTGATCGACAGCGCGACGCGGATGGCGTTTCTGACCTTTCTGCCGTTTGTGCTGCTGGCTAAGGGCGCCACGCTGCCGACCGTCGGGCTTGCGCTCACGCTGGTGTTTGCGGGCGGTGCCGCCGGCAAGCTGGTCTGCGCCTATGTCGGCGCGCGGATCGGCGTGATCGCCACGGTGTGTCTCACGGAGGCGCTGACCACGATCAGCGTGCTGCTGCTCCTGCCGTTGTCGCTGGAGGCGTCGCTGCTGCTGCTTCCCGTGGTCGGCGTGGCGCTGAACGGAACCTCGTCCGTGCTCTACGGCTCGGTGCCGTTTCTGGTCGAGCCGGCCCGGCGCAGCCGCGCCTTCGGCGTGTTCTACACCGGGACGATCGGTTCGGGTGCGATCGCGCCGGCGCTGTACGGCCTGCTCGGCGATGCGGTCGACATGCCGGCCGCGCTCGTTGCGGTCGCGGGATTGTGTCTGCTCGCGGTTCCGCTCGCCCTCGCCCTGCGTCCGGCCTTGCCGGACCATGCGCGGTAACCGACTGCTGATCGCGGCGGTTCGAAAATTTCGGAACGATTGGTCGTCCTTGTCCGTTTTCTCAGGTCAGGAATGGAGGAGGCCCGTGATGCCTTCGTATTTTCGTCACGCCGCAATCATGATCGTGACGGTGGGTTTGACGGCAGCCGCCAGCGCCCAGCCTGCGCCGCCGCCTGTCGCTCCGGTGCCCGCGCCTTCGGTCGCGCCGCCGACCGGGCTCGACACCGGCCGCTCGGCGACGCCGACGATCGACCCGCGAGCGGGCCTGCGCATGACGGAGGAGCAGCGCCGGCTGCTCGCGCAGAGCGCGATGAAGGACAAGGCCAAGGTCAAGCCGCCGCAGGCGGAGGTGAATCCTTCGGTGGGTGCCGACGTGCCGCCCACGATCGAGCTTTATCACCTGCCCGACCGGGTGACCGCCGAAGTGCCCAACGCCAAGCTGTTCCGCTACACGCTGGTGCAAAACGACGTGGTGGTGGTCGACCCGACCAAGATGCGCGTGGTCGACGTGATCCGGCCGTAGCCAGCCGGTTACGACGAGCGCCAGTCGCCGAGGACCGCCTGAACCAGCGTCAGCGCGGCGACGGCGGCGGTGTCGGCGCGCAGGATGCGCGGCCCGAGCGACAGACGCAGCACATTTACGTCCTTGAGCAATGCGGCGCGTTCGTCGTCGGAAAATCCGCCCTCCGGTCCGACCAGAACCGCCAGCATCATGGGCTGGCCTTCGCCCGCGCCGATCGGCACCAGCGCGCTGGGCGCAGCCTCGACGCGATGTTCCGCCAGCGCCGCGACGGCGTCGCCGGTTTCGGCGTCCTCGTCGCAGAACACCAGCAGCCGCTCCGTCTTGCGCGACGCCAGCGCGCGCTCCAGCGGCAGCGGGTCGCCGATCTCGGGCACCGCGAGCACGCCGCATTGCTCGGCGGCCTCGATGGCATTGGCGCGCATGCGCTCCACGTTGACGCGGCTGGCCTGGGTGCGGCGCGTCATCACCGGCTGCAACCGCGACACGCCGAGTTCCACCGCCTTCTGCACCATGTAATCGAGCCGCTCGTGCTTCAGCGGCGCGAACAGGTAGTGCAGATCGTTCGGCGCCGTCTGCTCCCGGCTTTGTTCGCCGACGACGAGCGCCGGATTCCGCTTCGCGCTGCCGGCGAGGCGCGCCTGCCATTCGCCGTGCCGGCCGTTGAACGCCAGCACGGCGTCCTCGGGCTTGAGCCGCAGCACGTTAAAGAGGTAATGGGCCTGCGCTGCCGCGAGCGGCACGCTCGCGCCGTCCTTCAGGTCGGGTTCGACGTAAAGCCGTGGGGTGCGGAAGTCGTATCGCGCCATGTCCGCCGGAATAGCGGTCGCAGCGGTTTGACGCCAGTGCCGGCGGGGGTCGCACGGGGAGCGGCCGCGAGTCGCGGGGGCGGCTCTGGGGCTGCTCTTGCCGCCGTGCTGCCGGATTCGGCAGGTTGTTAAGGGGTTGGGGTTACGGGGACGAGGCGGTAAACATCGATGCGCCGGTCCGGACCGGCCGCTCGTTTGGGAGTTTGAAACGATGATCCCGCATTGGGACGCCTTGGGCCGGTTCGTCGGCGGCGCGTCCGTGCTGATCCTGCTGGGCGTCGGCCCTGTCGCCGCCCAGTTCCCGCCGCCGCCCGGACCGGGCGGCGCGGCGACCGCCAATCCGTTTCCGCCGCCGCCGGGCCAGCAGGGGTCGGCCAACCCGTTTCCGCCGCCGCCCGGATCCGGCGCCGCACCGGCCCCGCAGGCGACCAGCGCCGATCCGTTTCCCCCGGTCGGCGGACAGCCCGGCCCGGCCCGCTCCGCCGCGCCGTCGGGCGGGAGCCCGTTTCCGGCTCCGGGCGCAATGGCGCCGCAGGGCCAGAACCCGTGCGAGGCCTTCCTGCCGATTCGCGCCGAGGCCGAGAAGGGCGCGGCCGCGATCCGCTCCGCCGGCGAGCGCAAGGCCGCCCGCGAGCAGGTCTGCGGCCTGTTCCGGACCTTCGCGGCCTCGGAGGCGAAGATGGTGAGATTTCTGGAGGCCAACCAGAAAACCTGCAACGTCCCGGCCGACGCCGTGAAGCAGGCCAAGGCCCAGCACGCCCAGACCCTGAAGATCCGCACCCAGGTCTGCAGCGCCGGTCCCGCGCCCGGCCCGCGCGCGCCGCAGCTCAGCGACGCCTTCGGCTCCGCGCCGCTGCCGGAGGAGCCCAAGCGCGGCCACGGCACGTTCGACACGTTGACCGGCAACGCGCTCGGCCGTTAAAGCGCTTTCGAGCGACATGGGGCCGGCCCGGCCCTTCCGCCGAGGCGGTTGCGATGAACGGTATTCTGCGATGAGCGACACGTCGGGGCGCGTCGCCGATTCGATCGGCAACTGGGTCGACACCGGCGCGCCGGCGTGGATGCGGCCGTATCTGAGGCTGACCCGTCTCGACCGTCCGATCGGCTGGTGGCTGCTTCTGCTGCCGTGCTGGTGGTCGGCGGCGCTCGCCGCGATTCCCGCCGGCTGGTGGGGCCCCGATCCGTGGCATCTGCTGCTGTTCCTGATCGGCGCGATCGTCATGCGCGGCGCCGGCTGCACCTGGAACGATCTGGTCGACCGCGACATCGACGGCCAGGTCGAGCGCACGCGCTCGCGGCCGATTCCGTCGGGCCAGATCACCGCCCGCGCCGCGTTCGTGTTCCTGATCGTGCAGGCGCTGGTCGGTCTTCTGGTGCTGCTGCAGTTCAACGGCTTCGCCATCGGCGTCGGCATCGCGTCGCTCGGCGTGGTGGCGATCTATCCGTTCATGAAGCGGTTCACTTACTGGCCGCAGATCTTTCTCGGGCTCGCGTTCTCGTGGGGCGCGCTGATGGGCTGGGCCGGCGTGTTCGGCCGGCTCGATCCGCCGGCGGTCCTGCTTTATCTCGGCTCCATTGCGTGGGTGATCCACTACGACACGATCTATGCGCATCAGGATCGCGAGGACGACGCGCTAGTCGGGCTCAAGTCCACCGCCTTGCTGTTCGGCCCGCGCACGCGCCCGATGCTGGCGCTGTTCTCGGCGGCGGCGGTCGTGCTGATCGCGCTGGCGGGCTGGACGGCGGGCGCCGGTGTCGTGTTCGCCATCGGCCTCGCCGCCTTTGCCGCGCATCTGGCGTGGCAGATTCGCGTCATCGACATCGCCGATCCGGCGCTGTGCCTGCGGCTGTTCAAGTCGAACCGCGACGCAGGCCTGATCCTGTTCGCCGGCCTCGTGCTCGACGCGGCGTTGCGCCGGATGATCTGACGCACCTGGGGCGGCACGCGTGGAGCCCCGGCTCTGATGGAATCAAAAGCCGGGACTTCTTTTTTTCATTCCGGTTTCACGGGTGGTCGGCGGCCGTTCGCTGGCGCTGCACCAGCCAGCCGGCGGCCAGCACGATGGCGACGCCCGCCGCGGCCAGCGAAAACTCGAAGGTTTGGCCGTGGGCGAAACCGAGCCACGACCGCAGGCCGGTGTCCTCCGCGATGATTCCGCCGGCGACCCAGCCGAGCAGCGCCGCGCCGGCCCAGACCAGCCACGAATAGCGGTCGAGCAGCGCCATGATCGCGGCGCTGCCGGCGATCACCAGCGGCACGCTGATCGCGAGCCCGAACACGATCAGCACGATGCTGCCCTTGGCGGCCGCGGCGATCGCGATGACGTTGTCGAGGCTCATCACGATGTCGGCGACGACCACCATCCACACCGCGCGCCACAGCGTGGCCGGCGCGTCGGCGGAATCGTGAGCCTCGCTCTCGCCGCCCGGATTGAGCAGGCTGAACGCGATCCACAGCAGCGCCAGCCCGCCGCCGAGCTTGACGAAGGGGATCGACAGGAAGCGCGTCAGGAGCGCCGTGAACAGGATGCGCAGCAGCACGGCCGCGCCGGCGCCGAGCGCCATGCCCCACCGCCGCTGCACCGGCGGCAGCATCCGGCAGGCGAGCGCGATCACGACCGCGTTGTCACCGGAGAGCAGGATGTTGATCCAGATGATTTGAAGCGCAGCCAGCCAGAAGAGAGGATCGTCGAACGTCATGGTGTGTCTTTCCGGAATTCGTGTGCCCGAGGCCGGGTCGGCGCGCCGTCAGGCGGCGCGCTCCCGTGTCGGGCTGTTCTGTTTCGAGGGATGATGGCGTCGCGGCCGGGCCCGGCCGGGCTCCGGCGCCTGCGAGGCGCCGTCGGGCGATCAGGACAGGCGCGGCGGTCCGGTCGCGGGGCAGGCGCAGGACGGATGCGATCTGAACGACGTCGTCGCGATGAAAAACGGCAGACGGGCCTGCGGATCGGTGGACGCGCCCGCCGGCCGCTGCGACGGGGGCAGCGGCTCGGCTCCGTCGTCGGAGGCCGGATCGGGTTCGCCGGACGGTGCATCGTCCACGGTCCAGGCGATCGCAGCCGCCTGCGTGGACATGGCCGCACCCGGCAGCGCCGGCAGCAGCGCCAGCGCCAGCACGGCGAGCAGGACGCGAATCGCGCCTGCGATGTTCCATCGGTCGGTCACGGCCTGCGGCCCTTGCTCCGAACGCAGGACGCTACGCGCCGGCTGCGGACGAGGCAAGCGCGTGCCGATCAGTTCCGCGCGATGATCTCGCGCTCGCCCAAGTGAATCTGTGGTGCGGGATTCGGCCGGCCGGGCTTGCGGCGCATCAGGATCGACGGCCGGCGCAGCCGGACGCTGCCGCGACGCCGGCGGCGGGCCATCGGCCGTCCGACCGAGAGGCGCCCGAGCCGCTCGAACGGCTCGCGGAACGTCCCGTCGGCCTCGATCACCAGCAGCGGCAGACCGAGCACGCGCGCCCAGGTCTTCCAGGCGGCGAGCGCATCGTCGCCCTCCGCCGACACGAACAGCGGCACCGACAGCCCGGCGTCGCGATGCTCCAGCGTCACAGCCGTGGCCGCGGGCTCCTCGCCCTCTGGCGGCAGCAGCCGCATGCTGACGCCACGAAACTCCGCGATCCGCACCCCGAGCTTCATCGGAATGCCGCGCACCGCGCGCCGCAGCACGACGCGCTCGCGGTCCAGTTCGACCTGGCGGATTTTTCCGTCTGCGCTGCCGTCCTGCGCCGCATAGCGCAGGGGCAGGGCGAAGGGGTCGAGCCGCAGCGCGCGGCCCGACCCCATCGGGGCCCCGACAACACCCATGATTTGACGCCTCGAAACTCGACCATCCCACGCCGGACTTTTGTGCCCGGTCGCACGAGGATCATGCGCCGCAAACGTCGGATTTCGCTTAAGGGGTCTGGTTAATCGCCGCTAACATCCGCGGCGTTCGGGATCATGATTGACGAGCGGTTTCCGGCCTGCGGGCGATTGTCTGAAAAGGGCTCGAATTCGCTGCGGTTCGCGCCTATCTGATGCTTGTCTTGTGCTTGTCTTGTAATTGTCTTGCCGCCCGCCGCCTCATAAACCGGAAACCATCCGATGGACTCTCTCTTCGACCAATCGAAACTGATGACGCTGGCCGAGCGGCTGGTCGCCGCTGCGCGCAAGGCCGGGGCCGACGAGGCCGATGCGGTCGCCATGCGTTCGGTTTCGCTCTCGGTCGAGGTGCGCGATGGCGCGGTGGAGGAATCCGAGCGCGCCGAAGGCAACGACATGGGCCTGCGGGTTCTGGTCGGCCGACGGCAGGCGGTGGTCTCCACCAACGACATGAAGGGCGACGGGATCGAGGCGCTGGCCGAGCGGGCCGTGGCGATGGCGCGGGTCGCGCCGGAAGACAAGTATGCGGGTCTCGCCGATCCGAAGCTCCTGGCGCGCAGCATCCCGGACCTCGATCTGGTGGATCGCGCGATGCCCGAGGTCTCCGCGCTCGAACGCATGGCGCAGGCAGCGGAGGCGGCCGCGCTCCGCATCAGGGGCGTTGCGAAATCCGGCGGCGCGTCGGCCTCCGCCGGCATTGGCGGCATGGTTCTGCTGACGAGCCACGGCTTCTCCGGCGCGTGGCTCGGCTCGCGTCACGGCATATCCATGACCGCGATCGCGGGCGAGGGCACCGGCATGGAGCGGGACTACGACTATTCGTCGAGCCTGCACGGCGGCGATCTCGATGCGCCCGAGAAGATCGGCCGCACCGCCGCCGAGCGTGCGGTGGCGCGGCTCAATCCGCGCAAGGTCGCGACCAGGAAGGTGCCCGTCGTCTTCGACCGCCGGGTTGCGGGCTCGCTCGTGGGCCACCTGTCGGGCGCGATCAACGGCGCGTCGGTCGCGCGCAAGACCAGCTTCCTCAAGGACAAGATGGGCGAGCGCCTGTTCGCGCCCGGAGTTCGCATCGTGGACGACCCGCTGCGCAAGCGCGGGCTCCGTTCGCAGCCGTTCGACGCCGAGGGCGTCGCCGGCGAGCGCCGCAACATGATCGACGATGGGATCCTGACATCCTGGTTTCTCGACAGCGCGACGGCGCGCGAACTCGGTCTTGCGAGCACCGGCCATGCGCATCGCAGCGCGTCTTCCACGCCGTCGCCCGGACCGACCAACCTGCATCTGGAGCCGGGCTCCCAGTCCCGCGAGGCGATGATCGGCGAGATCGAAGAGGGCTTTCTCGTCACCGACCTGATCGGGTCCGGCGTCAACGGCGTGACCGGCGACTACAGCCGCGGCGCCTCGGGCTTCTGGATCCAGAACGGCGAGGTCGCCTATCCGGTGAGCGAGGTAACGATCGCGGGACACCTGTTCGACATCTTCCGCACGCTCGCGCCCGCCGACGATCTCGAATTCCGGATGGGCACCAACGCGCCGACCGTGCGCGTGGAGGGCCTGACCGTTGCCGGCGTCTGAGGCCGTCACCGAGCGGGATCGCGAACGCCTCGCGGCGGCGCTGCGCGACGGCGGCGCGATCGCGCTCAAGTTCTTTCGCGGCGCGTTCAGGAGCTGGACCAAGGGCCATGACTCGCCGGTGAGCGAGGCCGATATCGCGGTCAACGATCTTTTGAACGAACGGCTGCCGCTCGACGGCGACGGCTGGCTCTCGGAAGAGAGCGAGCACAATGCGGCGCGGCTGTCCGCCGCGCGGGTCTGGATCGTCGATCCGATCGACGGCACGCGCTCCTATATCGCAGGGCGCGAGGACTGGTGCATCGCCGTGGCGCTGGTGGAGCGCGGCCGCCCGGTTCTGGCCGGCGTCTATGCGCCCGTCACCGACGAGCTGTTCATCGCCGAAACCGGCCGGGGCGCGACCCGCAACGGCGCGGTCATTTCGGCGAGCGGCGGCGCGGGACTGGCCGGAGCGCGGCTGGCCGGCCCGAAGCGGATGCTGGAGCGGATCGCGCGGACGGAACCGGGCATGATCGTGGTGCCGCGCATCCATTCGCTGGCGCTGCGGCTGATCCGGGTGGCCACCGGCGAACTCGACGGCGCGGTTGCAGGGGGCGCGGGATACGACTGGGATCTTGCGGCTGCCGATCTTTTGGTGCACGAAGCCGGCGGATCGATGACCGCGCTGGACGGCCGCCCGCCGACCTACAACCGGCCTGAACTGACCCATTCCGTTCTGGTGGTGGCGGGGCGGGAGCGACATGCGGCGCTGGTCGATCGGGTGCGGGCGCAGGCGGACGAGCCGGCTTAACGCGGGCACGGCGCAAATCTCAAGCAAAGCAAGGCGAAGGACGTGGCGATGTCCGCAACCCCCCAGAAGCAATTGCTCCATCTCGTGGTCGGCGGCGAACTGGTGGCGCTCGATTCGACGGAGTTCAAGGATCTGAGCAAGGTCGATATCGTCGGACTCTATCCCAACTACGCGACCGCCTATTCGGCCTGGAAGGCCAAGGCGCAGCAGACCGTGGACAATGCGCAGATGCGCTACTTCATTGTTCATCTGCACCGCCTGCTCGATCCGGATTCGACCGGCCCCACGGCAGGACGCTGAGGCATGACGCCCCGCAGCCAGGCATCCGTTGACCGGATCGCGCTCCGAAACTCCGGCGAGGCGGACGACCTGACGAATGTCAGGCCGTTTCCGCTTTAGGCCGCGGGCGCACGCAGATGCTGTGGAAGCGTGTCGGACGTCAGCGTTGGGCGCAGGTCGTGCTGGGGACGCTGGCCGCCCGCTACCTGAAGCTGGTCGTCGGCACCAGTTCGCTGGTGGTCGAACCCGCCGATGTTTACGAGCGCATTGACCCGCATCTGCCTGTGATATTGGCGATGTGGCATGGCCAGCACTTCCTGATACCCTTCGTCCGTCGTCCCCAGGATCGGGCCAAGGTGATGGTGTCGTGGCATCGTGACGGCGAGTTGAACGCGATCGTGGCGGAGAAGCTCGGGGTCGGGGTGATCCGCGGCTCCGGTGCGTTCGGCGGCGAATTCATGCGCAAGGGCGGTGCGGCGGCATTCTCCGGAATGCTCGATGCGCTGTCCGAGGGCTGGAACGTGGCCATGACGGCGGACGTGCCGAAGGTCTCGCGCGTGGCGGGGCTCGGCATCGTCAAGCTCGCGCAATTGTCCGGCCGCCCGATCGTGCCGGTCGCCTGCGCCACCAGCCGCCGTATCGAACTCGACAACTGGGACCGAACCGCGATCAACCTGCCGTTCGGTCGCCGCGCCGTGGTCGCGATGCCTCCGATCTATGTCCCCGCCGGCGCCGACGACACGGTGCTGGAAGCGGCGCGGCTCGAAACCCAGGAGGCGCTGAACGAGGCGACGCAAACCGCCTACGCGCTCGCCGACCGGACCCGCCGAGAGCCCGACGGTGGCTGAGCGCATCCCGGCCACGCTGAAGACATACCGCGCGGTCACGCGGGCCTCGGCGCCGCTTGCGTCACTTTTGCTTTCGTATCGTCTCAGGCGGGGCAAAGAAGACCCGGTGCGGGTTGCGGAGCGGCGCGGCGGTGCGAGCGTCGGGCGACCCGCGGGCCCGCTGGTCTGGATGCATGGTGCGAGCGTCGGCGAACTGCTCGCGATCCTGCCGCTGATCGAGCGCATTCGCTCGCGCGATTTCACTGTCCTGGTCACATCGGGCACGGTGACGTCGGCCGGGATCGCCGAGCGGCGGCTGCCGCCGGAGGTGATCCATCAGTTCGTGCCGCTCGACGTGCCGCAGTTCGTCGGCGCGCTTCCTCGATCACTGGCGGCCGGATCTCGGGCTGTTCGTCGAATTCCGATCTGTGGCCCAACCTGATCCTCGCGAGCGCGGCCCGCCGCATTCCGCTGATCCTGCTCAACGGCCGGCTGTCGGAGCGTTCGTTCGATCGCTGGCAGTTCGCGCCGCGCACCATCGGCGCGCTGCTGCGCCGCTTCGATCTGTGCCTGGCGCAATCGACCGACGACGCGGCGCGCTACTGCCGATCTCGGCGCGCCGCGCATCAGCACCACCGGCAATCTGAAGCTCGACGCGCCGCCGCCGCCCGCCGACCCGATCAGGCTGCACGAACTGTCATGCTGCATCGGCGGGCGGCCGGTGATCGCCGCGGCCTCCACGCATCCGGGCGAAGAGGCGATGGTGCTCGACGCCCATCGCCGTCTCCACGCATTCGTTTCCCGGTCTGCTGACGATTATGGCGCCGCGGCATCCGGACCGCGGCGCCGGCATCGCCGAGATCGCCAGGGTCGCGGGTCTGACGTCGGCGTTGCGCTCGCGCGGCGAATTGCCCGGCCCGTTGACCGAGGTATACGTCGCCGACACGCTCGGCGAACTCGGGCTCGTCTATCGCATCGCGCCGATCGTGTTCATGGGCGGATCGCTGGTGAACCACGGTGGGCAGAATCCGATCGAGGCGGCGAAGCTCGGCGCGGCGATCCTGCACGGACCGCATGTGTTCGAATTTCGCCAGGTCTATGCAGCGCTGGACGCCGGCGGCGGCGCCGAGATGGTGGCCGATCCGAGCAAGCTCGCGGTGCGCGTCGGCGCCTGGCTGACCGACGAGCGCGCACGCCGGGCGGTGGCCAGAGCATCGATGCGGGCGCTCGACACGCTGGTCGGCGCACTCGACCGCACGGTCGCGGCGCTCGATCCCTATCTGATGCAGTTCCGGCTGGAAGGGCGCGCCGCCGATGCGTGAGCCGGCGCTTCTGGTGGCGAAGGCGGGTCTGCGGCCGCGCTGCTGGCGCCGGCGGCCGCGGTCTACGGGGCGATCGCCGGCGCGCGCATGGCGCGGCCGGGCGCGCGCGCGGGCGTGCCGGTGGTCTGCGTCGGCAATCTCACGGTCGGCGGCGCAGGCAAGACGCCGACCGCGATGGCGATTGCTGCCGATCCTGAAGGCCGCCGGCTGCCGCCCGGCCTTTCTCACCCGCGGCTACGGCGGGCGGCTCGCGGGGCCCGTGCGGTCGATCCGGCAGCGCATCGCGCGTCGGACGTCGGCGACGAGCCGCTGCTGCTGGCGCGCGTCGGCCGACGCAGTGGTGGCGCGCGACCGGGTCGCGGGCGCACGCTGCATCGAGGCTCGCGGCGCCGACGTCATCGTCATGGACGACGGATTTCAGAATCCGGCGCTCGACAAGACCTGTCGATTGTGGTGGTCGACGCCGGCCGGGGCATCGGCAACGGCCGGGTGTTTCCGGCCGGGCCGCTGCGCGCGCCGCTCGACGCCCAGCTCGAACACGCGCACGCGGTCCTGGCGATCGGCACAGGGCGCCGCACGCCGATGGCCTGATCGAGGCCGCCCGTGCGACCGGCATTCCGGTCCTGCGCGGCCGGCTGGCGCCCGATCCGGCGGCGGTCGCGGCGCTGCGGGACCGGCCGGTGCTGGCCTTTGCGGGGATCGGCGATCCGGACAAGTTTTTCGCACGCTGGCGGACGCCGGGATTGCGGTGCGCGAACGCCGCGCGTTTCCCGACCATCACCGCTATCGCCGCGACGAGGCGCTCGACCTGCTCGCGGCAGGCGCGAGAGGGCTCGATCGCTCGGTCACGACCGAGAAGGATCATGGCGCGGCTGCGCGGCGAGCCCGATCTCGACGCGCTCGCCGCCGTGGCGAAGCCGTTTCCGGTGGCGAACGGAACACCGACGATGCGGCCGCGTTCCGGCGATCTGGTGCTGGCGGCGTGTGCGGCTGAACCTACTGGACGCGCCGGAACAGGCGCTGCAGCACGGCCTCGGGCGTGGCATAGGCCTCCTGGCGATCGACACTCCAGTATTTCAGCTCTTCCAGCGGGATCGGAACGCCGGTGACCGCGCAACGCACGAACGCGCCGGGCCGCACGACCCGGAAGTCGCCGTCGAGATATTTGATCTCGGCCTCTCCGGCCGACGGCGGCGGCGGTCGTAGCGGTTCAGCACATCGGGGCTCCGTTCGCGGCAGACGATTTCGTCGCCGTCCCGCAACATAGTGACTCGGCGGCGCAGATCAAAATCGTTTGCCGGCATGGCCATTCTGCGCGCCGCGCGGCCATGCGCCGGCGTGGGACGGATTTCGCCGGATGCGTATCGCCTCGCGGCCGGGATGCGATAATGTCGGCTCGCAAATCCGACCGGAGGGGAAACGCGCGACATGGACCACAACGCTATCAAGGAAAAAATGATCTGGGCCGGCAAAGTTCTGGTCGACGAGGGGCAGGACGATTTCACCCGCGGTCACATCTCCTTCCGGCTGCCTGACAATCCCTCGCTGTTCTTCATGAAGTCCCACAGCGTCGGCCTCGACGAGATCACGATGGAGAACATTCTCACCATCGACCTCGAGGGCAACGTGGTCGCCGGCGCCGCGCGCCGGCACAGCGAGGTCTACATCCATTCGGAGATCTTCAGGGCGCGGCCCGATGTGAATTGCGTGCTCCACACGCCATCCGCCCTATTCGTCGCGCTGTCGGCGACCGGCCGCCCGCTGCAATGCCTGAGCCAGCCGGGCGCGCTGTTCTACGAGGCGCTCGGCGTCTATACCGACACGATCAATCTGATCCGCACGCAGGAGATGGGCGCGGGCGTCGCCAGGGCGCTCGGGCCGCACACGCGCGGTTCTGCTCAAGAACCACGGCGTGGTGGTGGCCGGGGCGACCATTGAGGAGACGGTGATCGGCGTCATCATGCTGGAGAACGGCGCGCAGATTTAGATGATCGCCGAGGCCGCCGGCGACGCCGCGCCGGAGTTTCCGCGCGCCGACATCGAGAAGCTCAAGCACGACATCAGCCGCGCCGACCAGTTCGTGGTCAACTTCGATTATCTCGTGCGGCGCGCCAAGCGTCGTGAGGGCAAGCTCTGATCCCGTCTGTCGGCGGGATATCGCGTCAGCCGAACAGATTGCCCTGACCGGAGCCGCCGGCCGGCTTGCGCGGCTTTGCGGGAGCAGAAGCGGGAGCCGCGGGCGTCGCACCTTCGCCGTCCGCGGTGGCGAAAACGCGGCCGTCGGCGAACTCGATGTCGAGTCGCTGGCCGGAGGCAACCGCGGCGGCCGCGCGCAGCGGCCGACTCGTCCGCATCGCGAACGAGCGCGAAACCGCGCGACAGCACGCCGCGATAGGAGAAGGCCGTGAGCAGCTGCCCCGCGCGCTCGGCGCGGGCGGTGCGGTTGGCGATCAGGTTGCGCACCGCGCGGCGCGGAGCGTTCGCCGAACGACGCGACGCGCTCCTGCTGGCGGGCGATGCGCATTTGAAGCGCCTGGGTGTTGGCGGCGAGGCCGGCCTTGAGCCGCAGGTTGAGCGCGTCGTAACGCTCGCGCCGGCGCTCGACCTGGCTGCGCAGAAGCTGCGGCGACAGCCGGCCGGCGACGCGCGAGAACTGGGTGTGGTGAATCTGCGCGTTGGCGCGCAGCGCCCGCGGCAGGCGGTCGGCCGCCTGATCGAGCCGCTGGCGCGGGATCGCCAGCAGCTCCTCCGCGGTCGGCAGCGCGCGCGATGCGCGCGCAGCTCGGTGCGGCGATGCGTCCTGCGCGCGCTGCCAGCAGGCGAGCGCGCGGCGCGCCTTGCCATCAGTTCGGCGATCAGTTCCGCGCGCACCGGCACCGCCATTTCGGCCGCCGCGGTCGGCGTCGGCGCGCGCCGGTCGGCGGCGTAGTCGATCAGCGTGACGTCGGTCTCGTGGCCGACCGCGGAGATCAGCGGGATCATGCTGTCGGCCGCGGCGCGCACCACGATTTCCTCGTTGAACGCCCACAGGTCCTCGATCGAGCCGCCGCCGCGCGCGACGATGAGCAGGTCGGGCCGCGGGATCGCGGCCGCCCTCGCGGCAGCGCGTTGAAGCCGTCGGATGGCGGCCGCGATCTCCTCGGCCGCGCCTTCGCCCTGCACGCGCACCGGCCAGACCAGCACATGGCGCGGAAAGCGGTCGGAGAGCCGGTGCAGGATGTCGCGGATGACCGCGCCGGTCGGCGAGGTCACGACGCCGATCACCTCCGGCAGGAACGGCAGAAGCTGCTTGCGCGCCTCGTCGAACAGGCCTTCGGCGGCGAGCTTCTTGCTGCGCTCCTCCAGCAGCGCCATCAGCGCGCCGAGCGCCCGCGGGCTCGAGCGTGTCGATGACGATCTGGTACTGACGAGCGGTTGGGATAGGTCGTCAGCTTCCCGGTGGCGACGACCTCCATGCCCTCCTCGGGCTTGAACCGCATCCGGCCGAACACGCCCTTCCAGATCACGGCGTCGATCTTGGCGCTCTGGTCCTTCAGCGCGAAATAGCAGTGGCCGGAGGAATGCGGGCCGCGATAGCCGGAAATCTCGCCGCGCACGCGCACATAGCCGAAAGCGTCCTCGACCGTGCGCTTCAGCGCCGCGGACAGCTCCGAAACGCTCAGCTCGGCGACATTGGCGCGCGATTCGTTCATGGGCGGCACGCTATCATGGGTGCGCCGTTCCTGGCTCCGAATCACTCGGTCCTGGCCTTCGGCCGCTTGAGGTGCATCGCCAGCCCCGACGCCCCGATGCTGGCGGCGAGGATCAGGAACAGGCCGCCGAGCCCGGCGGCGGCCGCCACGATGCCGGCGGCGAAGGGCAGGGCGAACTGGCCGATCCGGTTGGCCATGATGCGCAGCGAATTGCCGGTGCCGCGCGCGTTCGCCGCGGTCATGTCGACCACGATGGTGATGCTCAGCGTGGCCGCGATGCCGAAGGTTCCGCCCATCACGATCATGACGAGATACATCATCGACAGCGGCAGCGGCGCCGCCAGCGCGGCATAGGACAGCGCGCAGGCGAAGGTGCTCGCGATCATCAGCGGCCAGCGCCCGGCGGCGGCGACCATGCGCGCATAGAACAGGCGCGCGACCATCGAGGCCGCGGCGCGCACGGTCAGCAGCATGCCGATGTCGCGCACGTCGATGTTGCGCTCAGCGCCGAGCAGCGGGACGTAGATCAGGATCACGTCGGACGACGACACCATGATCACGCCGGCCACGATCACCGTGACGAGGCCGGGCACGCTGAGCAGCCTGCGCACCGGCACGACCTCCGCGTCGGCGACCGGCGGCGGGCGGTTCCTGGCGGGTCGCACGGCCACGGCGACGATGAGCGAGGTTACTGCGATGGCGAAGCCGGTGACGAACAGAAGCTGGGTCGGCGGGACGGTGGCGGCGCCGCCCATCCAGCCTACGACATAGGGGCCGAGTCCCTGTCCGACTGCGCCGGCCACCATGTAGTTGCCGAACACCGATTCGAGGCTTCGCGTGCCGGCGGCCCGCACGCAGAGCAGTTGCTGGCTCGCCATCAGCATGAGATGGCCGACCCCCATCAGGGCGGTCGCGGCGATCAGCACCTCGGGTGTCGAACGCAGGACGAAAATTCCGCAGGAGAAGGCGACGATTGCCGAGCCGATCCAGAGCGTCAGCGCATCGTGGCCCCGGTCGATGAAGCGGCCGACCCAGACCGCGAGGCCGATCGGCAGCAGCGCAAAGGCCGCGGCGATGGCGCCGAGCCAGACGATCGACAGTTCGAGTTCGACCACGCGGTACGACGTGGTGATCCGCACCACCGCGACGATGACCTGCACCAGCGCCGTGCTGACCAGAAGCGGGATCAGCAGCGCCATGTCGATGTCGCTTTTGCGAAGACGATGGAAGAGCTTCCGGAGCATCGGAGGCGGACACTAGCGCAGCCGCAAACTGCGCCACAGGGCCCGCGTCGCATGGCACACCGGACGGCCGCGCAACGACGCCCGGCTGGCGGTCAGTCGGCGATGTTGAGAAGCGGTCCGCCGCGGGTCCGGCAGGCGCGCAGGCAGGCGCGATCCTCGGCGTCGAGGCTGGCGCGGCAGGCCTCCGGTCCGCCCGCCGGCCGGCAGGCCTCGAACCGCCAGCCGGCCTTGCCGGTGCAGGTCCGGAAGCAGGCGTCGGACAGCCAGACCGAGGCTGAGCGCTGGCTCATGGGATAGGGGCTGCGATGCACCTTTCCGCCGGGGAACTTGAGGTCAGGACGGTGCTCCATCCGGTAGTCGCCGCCGCCGAACGGAGCGCCGCCCGCCAGCGCGGGGGCAGGCAGGGCGAACAGAATCGCGGCGAGCAGGGCGAGGATGGGCATCGGCGGAGCAAACCATGCGCGGGTGACGGCGTCGAGCGCGGCTGTGGACGCCCGCGCCTGCCGGCCTGTTCCGAACGCCGGGGCGTGTTAGGGGTTCCCGGCGATGAACATCCTTCTTCTCGGCTCGGGCGGCCGCGAACATGCGCTGGCCTGGAAGCTCGCCGCGAGCCCGCTGGCGGACCGGCTTTATTGCGCGCCGGGCAATGCCGGGATCGCTCGCGAGGCGGAATGCGTCGCGATTGATGTGGCCGACCATGCGGCGGTGATCGCGTTCTGCAAGGCGCAGGCGATCGACCTCGTGGTGGTGGGCCCGGAGGCGCCGCTGTGCTCCGGCATCGTCGATGACCTGGAGGCCGCAGGGATCAGGGCGTTCGGGCCGAGCCGCGCGGCGGCCCGGCTGGAGGGCTCGAAGGGCTTCACCAAGGATCTGTGCCGCGCCCAAAACATCCCGACCGCGGCCTATGAGCGCTTCACCGACGCGGCCGCGGCCAGGGATTATGTGCGACGGACCGGCGCGCCGATCGTGGTCAAGGCCGACGGGCTCGCCGCCGGCAAGGGCGTGGTGGTGGCGGAAACGCTCGATGAGGCGCTCGATGCCGTCGACATGATGTTTTCGGGCGGGCTTGGCGCGGCCGGCGCAGAGGTCGTGGTCGAAGAGTTTCTGGTCGGCGAGGAGGCGTCGTTCTTCGCGCTCTGCGACGGCGAGACCGCGATCCCGCTCGCTTCGGCGCAGGATCACAAGCGGGTCGGCGACGGCGACACCGGCCCCAACACCGGCGGCATGGGCGCCTACTCGCCAGCGCCGGTCATGACCGTCGAGATGCAGCGGCGCACGATGGAGGAGATCGTGCTGCCGACCGTGCGGGCCATGAAGGCGATGGGCGCGCCCTACAAGGGTGTGCTGTTCGCCGGGCTGATGATTACGGCGCAGGGTCCGAAGCTGATCGAATACAACGTGCGGTTCGGCGATCCGGAGACGCAGGTTCTGATGCTGCGGCTGATGTCGGATCTGGTGCCGGCGCTGATGGCCGCCCGCGACGGCCAGCTCGGCAGCTTCGACCTGCGCTGGTACCCGGACGCGGCGCTCACGGTGGTGATGGCCGCGAAGGGCTATCCGGGCGAATACGCGCGTGGCACCGAGATCCGCGGGCTCGAAGCCGCGGCGGCGGTCGAGGGCGTCGAGATTTTCCACGCGGGCACCAAAGCCGAGGGCGACCGCGTGCTTGCCAACGGCGGCCGCGTGCTCAACGTTTGCGCGCGCGGCCGGTCCGTGACCGAGGCGCAGGCGCGCGCCTATACGGCGGTCCGGGCGATCGACTGGCCGGAGGGCTTCTGCCGCAGCGACATCGGCTGGCAGGCGGTGAAGCGCGAGCGGGGTTAGAGCACGATCCCGAAAAGTGGAAACCGGTTTTCGGCTCAGATCGCGCTCAAACATAAAGGTCGGCGACGGCTCCGATTCGACGCAGTCGGATCGGATCGGATCGTCGCGGCGCTGCGCTGGATTGACTGACGTCGCAATCTGCTCGAAGAAGCGGCGAACGACCGTCAGCTCATGTCCGATGTCCGGAGGCTTCATGTTTCCCATCCTGCGCCTGTTCGAGGACACCATCGCCGGCGGCGCGCCGGATGTGTCGCTGCCCGCACTGCCGCGGATGATCTTCGTGGTGCACGGCGCGGTGACGGTCGAGGGCAAGACCGTGTCCGACAACGAGACCTGGGACGGCACGGGGGCGGTGACGCTCAAGCCCGGCAAGGACGGCGTGACGCTCTGGCGCTACGAACTGGCGGCGCCCGGATCGAAAGGCGGAGCGGCGGCGGGGCAGAGCGTGCGCTCGCTCGAAAAGCTGTCGGCTCCGCTCGAAACCATCCCGCAGGGCGAACTGCTGCTGCGCGGCGACAGCGTGGCGTTTCCGCCGGGCGGCTGCGCCTTCCTGCACACCCATCAGGGGCCGGGCATCCGCTGCCTGATCGAGGGCGGCATCCGCATCGACACCCACGGCCACTCGACGTCCTACGGCCCCGGCTGCGCCTGGTACGAGGCCGGCCCGATCCCGGTGTTCGCGCAGGCGGCCGCCGACCGGCCGAGCCGCTTCATCCGCGTGATGATCCTGCCGCGCGCGCTTCTCGGCGGAAAGACATCGATCGCCCTCGTCAACGAGGAGGACAAGGGCAAGCCGCGCTCGCAGCAATACAAGATCTTCGCCGACCGGCCAATCGAGGCGCCGAAGGGCTAAACCGTCTCCACCCGCTTTCCATAGGACGGCGTCGGCGTGCCCGGCGTCAGCGAGACGTGCGAGTGGTTGCAGAACCACGGCGCGGCGAGCAATTCGCGTTGCAGGGTCACGGTGGCGCGGCCGGTGCGCTTGAAGCGGGTGCCGTCCTTGTGGATGCCGGTCGAGTGGAAGATCGAAGCCCCCATCGCCATCAGCCGGTCGGGCGAGACCACGATCTCCAGCGTGCCGAGATCGTAAGCGTAATTCTCGATCGTCGGCCAGATGGCGCGCCACTGGTCGCGCTCCAGCGCCTCGCGCGAGGTCACCATCTCGACCTTGGAGCCGAAGGCGATCGCGTCCTCCGTGAACATCTCGCGCACCGCGCGGAAGTTCACGTCGCCGACCCGCCGGCCCCAGATTTCGAACCATTCGGTGATCGAGCGCCGGTCCTCCTGCGCAACCGCCAGACGTTTCATCCCTGCCTCATGTCGTTGTTCCTTCGGCGCGAAGCCTAACGCGCGCGCGCCTGCGATGCTACGTTCGCTGCCATGAGCGGAATCGACCGGCAGGCCGCATTCGGCGGGACCAGGGAAGCGACCGGCGCGTTGCAGATCGACGGAGCGCGGCTCGCGGCGTTTCTTGCGGACGCGGTGCCTGGGTTTGGCGGCCCGCTCGACATTCGCCAGTTCCGGGGCGGCCAGTCGAACCCGACCTACCGCCTCGACACGCCGTTGCGGCGTTATGTCCTGCGACGCAAGCCGCCGGGCCGGCTGCTGCCGTCGGCCCATGCGGTCGATCGCGAATACCGGGTGATTGCAGCGCTCTGGGCGCGCGGATATCCGGTGCCGCGACCGCTGGCCTTTTGCGACGACGAAAGCGTCGTCGGCACGCCGTTCTATGTGATGGAGTTCGTCGAGGGCCGGGTGCTCTGGGCCCCGCACATGCCGGACAGCGCGCCCGCCGAACGCACGGCGGTCTACGATGCGATGAACGCGACGCTGGCGCGGCTCCATGCGTTCGATCCGGCCGAACTCGGCCTTGCGGATTTCGGGCGCGGCGAGAGCTACGTCGCCCGTCAGGTCGAACGCTGGTCGAAGCAATATCGCGCGTCGCAGACGCAGGACATTCCCGAGATGGAGCGGCTGATCGCATGGCTGCCGGCGCATTTGCCGCCGCCCGGCCCCGTGCGGCTCGTTCACGGCGACTTTCGTCTCGACAACATGATTCTGGCGCCGGACCGGCCCGAGGTGCGCGCCGTGCTCGACTGGGAATTGTCAACGCTCGGCGATCCGCTCGCCGACTTCACCTATCACCTGATGACCTGGCACATGCCGCAGGAGGACACCGGCGCCGGGACCGGCTCGCTGCTCGGCTTCGATCTCGATAAGCTCGGCATTCCGTCGCCGGCCGCCTACACGGACGCCTACGTCGCGCGCACCGGCCTCGATCCGCGTCCGCATCTCGACGTCTATCTCGCCTACAATTTCTTTCGCCTCGCCGCGATCCTGCAGGGCATCGCCGGGCGCGTGCGCGACGGCACCGCCACCTCCGAGCACGCCGCCGCCAAGGGCGAGATGGTGCGTCCGCTGGCGCAAACCGCGTGGCGCTTCGCACGGGAGGCCGGCGCATGAAGACGGTTGCGGTGGCCCTGTCGGGCGGCGGGGCGCGGGCGCTCGCGCAGATTCCAGTTCTGGAGGCGCTCGACGAGATGGTCGTGAAGCCGGTGGCGCTGGCGGGCGCCTCGTTCGGCGCGGTGATCGGGGCGGCCCATGCGGCGGGGATGCCGGGCCGTGCGATCCGCCGCGCCGCGATTGCGATGTCGCACGATCGCGCGCTGGTCTACGGCCGGCTGCTCGCCGCGCGCGCCGCGGGCCTGTCGGAATGGTTCGCGAGCCCGTGGGGCAATCCGCTTCTGATCGACGCGGAGAAATTCTGCGCCGGGTTTCTGCCGCCCGAAATCCCGGACGATTTCGCCGGGCTGACGACGCCGCTGACGGTGCTGGCCACCGACCTCTATGGCCGCAGCGAGGCCGTCCTCACGCAGGGTCCGCTGCAATCCGCGATCGCGGCCTCGATCGCCATCCCGGGCCTGATGCGTCCGGTCGAACGCGAGGGGCGCATCCTGGTTGACGGCGCGGCGGTCAATCCGCTGCCGTTCGATCATCTGCGCGACAAGGCCGATATCGTCATCGCGGTGGATGCCTCCGCGCTGCCCGGCGAGGCGCGCGGCGTGCCGGATCCGTGGGAGGCGCTGTTCGCCACCATGCAGGTGATCGGCCACGGCATCGTGACGCGCAAGCTGGAGCGCGGCGGACCGGACATCGTCCTGCGGCCGAACACCGGCCCCTTCCGGCTGTTCGATTTCTTCCGCGCCAGCGCGATCCTGCGCGCCGCGGAGCCGATCAAGGCCGAGGTCCGGGAGCGCCTCAGCGCCGTTCTTTGAAGAAATCCCGCAGCAGGGTGGCAGCGCCGTCCTCACCGATCCCGCCATAGATTTCGGGGCGGTGGTGGCAGGTCGGCAACGAAAAGAACCGTGGGCCGTGCTCGACCGCTCCACCCTTGGGATCGGACGCGCCGTAATAGAGCCGGCGGATGCGGGCGAACGAGATCGCGCCGGCGCACATCGCGCAGGGCTCCAGCGTCACATAGAGGTCGCAGCCGGTGAGGCGCTCCGAGCCCAGCGCGGCCGCGGCGGCACGGATCGCGAGCATTTCGGCATGGGCGGTCGGGTCGCGGTCCGCCAGGGTGCGGTTTCCGGCGGCGGCGAGCACGCGGCCGTCCTGCACGATCGCGCAGCCGACCGGCACTTCGCCGCGCGCGGCGGCGGCGCGGGCCTCGTCCAGGGCCAGATCCATGAATCGCGTCGCCAATCGTGTCACCGCTCGTCCGGTCGCTCGAACTCTGCTATCAGGCGCACCATATCGGCGACCGCCTGGATGACCAACATGACCGACCGGCCAGCCGGGCGCAGACCCTTCCGCCCGAAACGGCTCAAGACCGCGCTGCCGAAGCCGCGCGCTGCGGCGGACGCACCCGTGCCCGCTTCGAAGGACGCCGAGCGCATCGCCAAGGTGATGGCGCGCGCGGGCGTGGCGTCGCGGCGCGAGGCCGAAGCCTGGATCGCGGCCGGGCGTGTTTCGGTCAACGGCGCGGTGATTTCGTCGCCGGCGCTGAACGTCACCGCGAAAGACCGCGTCGCCATCGACGGCAAGCCGATGCCGCGCAAGGAGCGCACCCGGCTGTTTCTGTTTCACAAGCCGCGCGGCCTCGTGACCACCAGCGCCGATCCGCAGGGACGCCCGACGATCTTCGGGGCGCTGCCGGGCGACCTGCCGCGGCTGGTCAGTGTCGGGCGACTCGATCTGAACACCGAAGGCCTGCTGCTGCTGACCAACGACGGCGGGCTGGCGCGCGCGCTCGAACTGCCCGCGACCGGCTGGCTGCGGCGCTATCGCGTGCGGGCGTTCGGCGAGATCGACCAGTCGCGGCTGGACGCCCTGCGCAAGGGCATCGTCGTCGACGGCATCGAGTACGGCTCGATCGAGGCCGCGCTCGAGCGCGTGCAGGGCGACAACGTCTGGCTGACCTTCGCCATGAGAGAGGGCAAGAACCGCGAGATCCGCAACGTGATGCGGGCGCTCGGCCTGCATGTGAACCGGCTGATCCGGGTGTCCTACGGACCGTTTCAGCTTGCCGACCTGCCGGCCGGTGCGGTCGAGGAGGTGCGAACCCGCACGCTGCGCGACCAGCTTGGCGAACGGCTGGCGGCGCTCGCGGGCGCCGACTTCTCCGGTCCGCTCACAGAGCGCGAGGCGCCTTCGGTGCGGCCGGTTTCGCGTTCGACTCCCCCCGGTCGCGCTGCTCGCAACGGAGAGCGCCCGTCGCTCCCGGACGGAGCGGTCCGCCAACAACGCCGATCCGCGGATCAGGGCGGGCGCAGGGAGCAGAGCCTTGCGAAGCCCGAAGCGGAGAAACCACGCGCGCCAAAGGCCGGCGCGCCGGGAAAGCCTCGCAGCCCGCGCGAGGAGGCTTCGCCCCGGCCTCGCGCCGGCGACAGCCCGCAGCACCGCCGCCATCGACCGCATCGCGGCAAGCACACCGGACCGCGGCCGGCGCGGCCGAAGGGGCGCTAGGTGCGCGTGGTCGGCGGGCGGTTGCGCGGCCGCAACCTGCGCGCGCCCAGGTCGAATGCGATCCGGCCGACGGCGGACCGATTGCGCGAGTCGCTGTTCAATATTCTCGCGCATGGTTACGGCGATCCGCTCGAAGGTGCGCGCGTGCTCGACCTGTTTGCCGGCACCGGTGCGCTCGGCATCGAGGCGCTGTCGCGCGGCGCGGCCTTCGTGCTGTTCGTCGACGAGGGTGCGGAGGCGCGCGCGCTGCTGCGCGACAATGTCGAAACGCTGGGGCTCGGCGGCGCGACCAAGGTCTACCGTCGCGATGCGACGCGGCTCGGTCCGGTCGCGCCGCTCGAGCCGTTTTCGCTCGCCTTTCTCGATCCGCCCTACGGCAAGGGACTGGCCGTGCCGGCGCTTTCGTCCGCGCGCGCCGGCGGCTGGCTGACGGACGGCGCGCTGGCGGTCGTCGAGGAGGCGACGGATGCGGCGTTCGCGCCGCCGGACGGTTTCGAAACGCTCGACCGGCGCGCCTACGACGACACCGAATTCGTCTTCCTGCGCGCCTTGCCGCTCGCTGGGCTCTGATCCAACTGCGTTGAAATCGGAGCCGTCGCTGTCTTGATGCTCCAGATGAAACGGCCGGGGCATGACCCCGGCCGTCGCATGCCGTTTCTGCGTTCGGGCCGGTCAGTTCACAGTGATGCCGGCGGCCTTGATGACCTTGCTCCAGCGGTCGACGTCCTCCTTGAGGAACTTCGCCAGATAGGCCGGGGTCCGCTGCTCCTGCGGCACGATCTCCAGCCCGAGGCTTTCAAGCTTGGCGCGCACGTCGGCGCGCGCCAGCATCTTCTCGACCGCCTGGTGCATCTTGTCGATGATCGGCTTGGGCGTGCCCTTCGGGAAGAACAAGCCGTTCCAGACCGTGGCCTCCGCGTCCTTGAGGCCCTGCTCGCCGGTGGTGGCGAGGTCGGGGATGATGGCGGCGCGGCGCGGCGCCATCACCGCCACGCCCTTGACCGCGCCCTGTTTCGCCTGCGACGCGCCGCTCTGGATGGTGGCGCACATGTAATCCATCCGGCCCGCGATGACATCCTGGAGCGCCGGGCCTTCGCCGCGATAAGGCACCATCGTGATGTTGACGCCGAGCGTGTGATTGAGCAGCGCGCAGGGCAGATGCGTGCCCGAGCCGACGCCGGCCGAGCTGTACTGCATCTTCTCCTGGTTCTTCCTCATGTAGGCGATCAGATCCTGCAGGCCGTTGATCGGCAGATCCTTGCGCGCCACCAGAATGCGCGGCGACTCCGTGATCAGGCCGACCGGCTCGAAATCCGTCGAGGAATCGTAGGGCGCCTTCTTGTAGAGCGACTGGCTGTAGACATGCGTGCCGCTGTTGCCGATCAGCATGGTGTAGCCGTCCGGCGCAGCCTTGGCGGTGCGGGCGCTGCCGGTCGTTCCGGCGGCCCCGCCGATGTTTTCGATCACGATCGTCTGGCCGAGGATTTCGCCCAGGATCGCCGCCTGAAAGCGGGCGCTGGCGTCGACGCCGCCGCCCGCCGCGAACGGCACGATCAGCGTGATGGTCCGGTTCGGCCAATCCGATTGCGCCTGCGCGACGCCGATCGCGCCCGCCATCGCCAGGGCCGCCACCGCGCCGGCCAGCACGTTTCTCGATCTCATGTCGTTCTCCCTCATGGTAAGTCGTCGATCGTCAGTCGATGCTCAGGCCGGAGGCCTTGATCGGCCCGGCCCATTTCTCGATTTCGCTCTGCACGAATTTTCCGAGCCATTCCGGCGAGCGCCGCGCGGGCGCGGCGGGCGACATGCCGAGCTCGCGCAGCCGCGCCGGCACCGGATCGGTGCCCAGCGCCTTCATGACGGCCTCGTTGAGCCGGTTCACCACCGGCGCCGGCGTGCCCTTCGGCGCGAACATCGCGTTCCAGGTCGACGCCTCGAAGTTCGCAAGCCCCTGCTCGTGCGCGGTCGGCAGGTCGGGCAGAACGTCGAGACGTTCGCGCGCCAGCAGCGCCAGCGCCTTGATCTTGCCGCTGTGGACCAGCGGCATGGCGGTGGTGCTGAACGGGCACCAGTAGTCGATGCGGCCGGCGATCAGGTCGGTCATGACCTGGCCGCCGCCCTTGTACGGCACATGCGTGATGTCGACGCCGATCGCGGCGTTGAACAGCACGCAGCCCAGATGCGTCGCCGAGCCGACTCCGGGCGAGCCGTACTGCATCTTGCCCTGGTTCGCCTTCGCATAGGCGATGAACTCCTGCAGGGTCTTGGCCGGCAGGTCGGGGCGCGTCACCAGCAGCAGCGGCTGGTCCGCGATCATCGCCACCGGCGAAAAGTCCGTCGCGGCGTTGTAGAGCGGGCGCTTGTAAAGCGTCTGGCTGAAGGCATGGCTGCCGACCGAACCGAGCCCCACGGTGTAGCCGTCCGGGGTGGCGCGTGCGACGCGGGCGGAGCCCGTCATG
This sequence comes from uncultured Alphaproteobacteria bacterium, assembly GCA_963758225.1. Classification (GTDB taxonomy): domain Bacteria; phylum Pseudomonadota; class Alphaproteobacteria; order Rhizobiales; family Xanthobacteraceae; genus Z2-YC6860. The sequence continues at coordinate 340,819 of CAVWUJ010000001.1, forward strand.
CCGCCGGCGCCGGCCACGTTCTCGATCAGCACCGTCTGCTTGAGCGCCTCGGACAGGGCCGGCGCGAGCAGGCGCGCCAGAACGTCGTTGCCGCCGCCCGCCGCGAACGGTGCGACCACGGTGACGGGCCGGGACGGAAAGTCCTGCGCAGCGGCCGGTGCGATGCCGGTCAGGAGCGCGGCCAGCACGGCCGCGACGGTTCTTGTCATGACGCTGTCTCCCCGATGACCCGTTCGATGGGGTCCGTTATTCGACGCTCACGCCGCTCGCCCGGATCGGCACGGCCCAGCGTTCGATCTCGCTGCGCATGAACTTGGCGAGATACTCGGGCGAGCGCTGCTCCGGCGGCGGGATCACCACGCCCATGCCGCGGAACCGCTCGCGCACCGCCGGCGTGTCGATGGCGTCGCTCGAAGCCTTCGCCATGCGGTCGACGATCTCGCGCGGGGTGCCCTTGGGGAATGCGAAGGCGCCCCAGGAGCCGCAGTCGAGGCCGTCGATCCCGAGCTCCTTGGCGGTGGGGATGTCTTCGAGACCCGGCGCGCGCGCCAGCCCGAAGGTGACGAGCCCCTTCACCTGTCCGCTTTTGATCAACGGCGTCGCGGTCGAAATCTGCTCGGCGATGAAGTCGATGCGGCCGCCCAGCAGATCCTGCACCGCCGGTCCCGCGCCGCGATAGGGCACATGGGTGATCTTGGTGCCCATCGCGAGATCGAGCAGCACCGCGCAGGTGTGGGTGCCGGAGCCGACGCCTGCGGAGCCGTACTGCATCTTGCCCTGGTTCGCTTTCGCGTAGGCGATGAACTCCTTGAAGTTGTTCACGGGCCGCTCCTTGTTGACGATCAGGACGCGCGCCGAATCCGAGAACAGAGCGACCGGCTCCAGGTCGGTTTCAGGATTGTAGAGCGGCCGCTTGTAGAGCGTCTGGTTGACCGCGAGCACCGCGGAGCTTCCGACCAGCAGCGTGTAGCCGTCCGGCGCGGAGCGCACCACGCGGTTGGTGCCGGTCATGCCGCCGGAGCCGCCGGCGTTCTCGACGATGATCTGCTGGCCGAGCAGCTCGGCGAGCCGCGCCGCCATCACCCGGCCGATCGTATCGACAGGGCCACCCGCGGCAAAAGGCACGATCGCCGTGATCGCGCGCTGCGGCCAGGCTTGATGAGAGGCATGCTGCGAGGTCTGCTGGGCGGCGGCGGGGCTTGCCAGCGTCGTCGCCGCGGCGAGGGCCAGAATCCCCATGAAGGCCTTGGACATGTTTCGCTCCCATGACGTTATGTCGTGCGTCGTCTTTGCGACGCCGTTTTTTTTGACGCTCGATCAGGCTCCCGCGCATGCGGATTCCGATCAACGGCCTTGATGTCGCGTCTGGAAGCAAAACCCCGCAAGCGCGGATTCCGTCCGCCAAACTCAACGACGGGCCGGAGTGTGCCCGCTTATCGGCGGCCGAACAATCGTTCGATGTCGGTCAGCTTCAACTCTACATAGGTCGGCCGGCCGTGGTTGCACTGCCCGGAGTTGGGCGTTGCCTCCATTTCGCGCAGCAGCGCGTTCATTTCCTCCGGCTTCAGCCGGCGGCCGGCGCGGACCGAGCCGTGGCAGGCCATCGTGGCGGCCACATGCATCAGGCGCCGCTCGATCGGCAGCGCCTCGTCCCATTCGGCGAGATGCTCCGCCAGGTCGCGCAACAGCGCGCCGGCGTCGATCGCGCCCAGCAGGGCCGGGGTCTCCCGCACCGCCACCGCGCCGGGACCGAACGCCTCGATCGCAAGACCGAAGCGTGCCAGTTCGTCGGCGCGTTCGGTCAGGCGGTCGACGTCGGCCGGGTCGAGTTCCACGACCTCCGGGATCAGCAGCATCTGCCGGGCGATGCCGGTCTTCTCCAGCCCGGCCTTGAGACGCTCGTACACGAGGCGCTCGTGCGCCGCGTGCTGGTCCACGACCACCAGCCCGTCGCGGGTCTGCGCCACGATGTAGGTGTCGTGCACCTGCGCGCGCGCCGCGCCGAGCGGGCGATCAAGCGTGTCGGGGGCGGGCGCGGCGCTTTCCATGCGCGCCGTTGCCGCGGCCGTGCCCACGTCGAACGCGGCCTGCGCCGCCTCGGCAAAGCCGGGCGCCGCGCTCCACGTGGCGACCGGCTCGCGCGTGGTGAAGGATGCGGGCCGCGATGGCGAGGCCCTCCAGTCGTAGCCGCCCCGGCGCGGCAGCGCGTCCGGCCGGAAGGCCGAGAGCGTTGCGATGCCGCCGGTGGTGGCGGCGCGTCCGGCCTCCCGCGCCAGTCCCTCTTTCAGCGCGTGCATGACAAGCGAACGCACGAGTCCGTTGTCGCGGAATCGCACCTCGGTCTTCGCCGGATGCACGTTCACGTCGACCTCGCGCGCGGGCAGGGTCACGAACAGCGCCAACATCGGATGCCGGTCGCGGGCGAGATAATCCGAATAGGCCGCGCGCACGACGCCGAGAAGAAGCCGGTCGCGCACCGGGCGGCCGTTCACGAACAGATACTGGCCGAGCGAATTGGCGCGCGACAGCGTGGGAAGCGCGGCGAAGCCGTCGACCGTCACGCCGTCGCGCTCCGCCCGGACGGGAAAGGCGTTGGCGCGGAAATCCGCGCCCAGCACGTCGGCCAGCCGCGCGAGCCGGCCGGTCTCGTCCGGCAGCGCGGCGGACCATGTCACCGGCAGGCGGTCCTCGCCCGCGAGCGTGAAGGCCACGTCCGGCCGGCTCATCGCCAGCCGCCGCACGACTTCGCGCACCGCTTCGGCTTCGGTGCGGTCGGTCTTGAGAAACTTCAGCCGCGCCGGCGTCGCATAGAACAGATCCTGCACCTCGACGCGGGTGCCCTGGGTCAGCGCCGCGGGCTTCGCGGCGGACTTGTCGCCGGCATCGACCGTGATCGTCCAGCCGTGCGGCTCGTCGCGGTGACGGGTCGCGATCGTGAGCTTCGACACCGCGCCGATCGAGGGCAGCGCCTCGCCGCGAAAGCCCAGCGTGGCGATGTCGAGCAGGTTCTCGTCGTCGAGCTTGGAGGTGGCGTGGCGATCGACCGCGAGTTCGAGATCGGCGCGCGTCATGCCGGCGCCGTCGTCGGTGACGCGGATCAGCCGCCGCCCGCCGCCGTCGGTGACGATTTCGATCCGGCTTGCGCCGGCGTCGAGCGCGTTCTCCACCAGCTCCTTCGCCGCACTCGCGGGCCGCTCGACCACCTCGCCGGCGGCGATGCGGTTGACCGTGTTCTCGGAAAGCTGGCGGACGGGCATCGGCAGGCCTGTGGCGATTTTCGAGCGAAACGGGAACCGGTTCGCGCCAAGAAATCGCGTCAAAACAAAATAGAGCCTCGGCTTTGATTCGATCAAAGCCGGAGGCCCGATTCGAGCGCAGCGCGACCTTATTCGCCGGCTGCGGCCTGGGCGAGGCCGGGGCCGGTGCTTTGCCCGCTATCCCGTCCGCTCAGTCGGCGCCGGGGCGGTCGCGGCGGATGGATTTGATGTCGGAGCGGCGCTTCTTGCTCTGGATGCGCTTTTCCTTGGAGGCCTTGGTGGGCTTCGTCGCCCGGCGGGGCTTCGGCCGGACCGCGGCCTGCCGGATCAGGTCGGCCAGCCGCTCCAGCGCCTCGGCGCGGTTGCGCTCCTGGGTGCGCTGGTTCTGCGCGACCAGGACCAGCACGCCGTCCTTGGTCATCCGGCTGCCCGCGAGGGCCATCAGCCGGATCGCCACGTCGTTCGGCAGCGACGGCGATCGGCGCACGTCGAAGCGCAACTGAACCGCGGTCGAGAGCTTGTTGACGTTCTGCCCGCCGGGGCCGGAGGAGCGCACGAAGCTCTCCTCGATCTCGGACTCGTCGATGCTGATCGTGTCGGTGATGCGGATCATGGCCGGTCGCGGGGCCGGCCGCGCGCCGCCCGGTCCGACAATAGGCCGCCGGCCGTCGGGGACAAGTCCGTTGCGGCTCAGCCGCCGCCGGCGAGATAGCGCTTCGCCAGCACCTTGCCCTCTTCCACCGCCGGCTGGTCGAACGGATCGACGCCGAGCAGATGGGCAGCAAGGATGGTCTCCAGCATGAAGTGCATCAGGAGTTCGCCGAGATGCGCTTCGTCCACCACCGGCAGGTGGATGGTGCGGACCGGGCAGCCGTTCTTCGCCAGCGTCTCGGCGGTGGCGCGGCCTTGCGCGGCCACCAGATCGCCGATCGACCTGCCGCCAAAGTCCGGCTCGCCGGTCATGCGCGCCAGCTCCGGGTCGATGCGCGGTCCGAGGCCCGCGGCGTCGACCGTGATCACCGTGAACAGCTTGTCGCGCGGCCCGGCGATGAAGAGCTGCAACTGGCTGTGCTGATCGACCGGGCCGATGGCCGCAAGCGGCGTGGTGCCCTTGCCGTTCTTGCCGAGGCTTTCCGCCCAGAGCTGGACGTACCAGCGCGTGAAGCGCTCAAGCCGGTCGGCATAGGCCATGACCGCGGAGATCGGCTTGTGATCGGCGAGCGCGATCGCCAGCGCCGCGCCGACGGCGGCTGGCACCTCGGCAGGCGGCTTGCCGCCGAGCACCGGCTCCAGCGCGCGCGCTGCGCCGGCGCGGATCGCGCCGATGTCGAGGCCGCACACCGCGGCCGGCAGCAGGCCGACGTTGGTCAGCACGGAGAAGCGACCGCCGACGTCCGGATCGTGGTCGAGCATCGGGACGTCGAACCCGTTGAGCGTCTCGCGCAGGCCGTTGCGCTTGCCGGGCCTTGCCGGCTCGGACACGCCGACCAGATGGCTGTGCGGGTCGAGGCCGGCGGACTTGAGGGCGGCGAGGACCGCCGCAGTTTGCATCAGGGTCTCGCCGGTGCCGCCGGATTTCGAGATCGCGACGAAGCGCGTCGAGCGCAGCGGCAGCCGTTCGAGCAGCGTCCCGAACGTCACCGGATCGAGGTTGTCCATGAAATGAAGGCGCGGTTCGCGCAGCAGGCCGAGGCCGGGAATCATGTGGCCGGCAAGCTGCGCCAGCGTCTGGCCGCCGAGGCTCGACCCGCCGGTGCCGAGGAACACCACGTCGGTGGTGTCTTCGCGCAGCAGCCGCGCGAAACCGAGGATCGGCGCGAGATCGTCGCGCTTGTCCGGCAGGCGCAGCAGCGGCAGCGAGCCGTCGGCATGGCGCGCCCGCAGCGTGTCGAGCGCGCCTTCGGTGCGCGCCAGCATGGCTTCGAAGTGGGCCGGGCGGGCACGGTCGATCGATTGCGTCAGCGGCATGAAACGGCGGTCTTGCTCGAGAAGGCTTACGGCGAGGGCAACGGTTGCAGGCCGTGTCGGTTCCGTCAATTCGCAACCGGCTTGGCTTCGACGCCCTTCGGCCGGCCGACGGCAGTGATCAGCCAGCCGTCCGGCGCCAGCCGCTTCACCGCGCGCCGCACGTCGTCGGCGGTGACGGCGTCGATCAGACTGTTGCGCTTCTCGATGTAATCGATCCCGAGCTCTTGAATCTGGATCGCCAGAAGCTGGCCCGCGATCTTGGACGAGGTGTCGAACGCCAGCGCGTAGGAGCCCTTGAGGTAGTCCTTCGCCTTGCGCAGCTCTTCGTCGCCCGGTCCCTCCGACGCGATTCGGCGGATTTCGGATTCGATCAGGCCGAGCGCTTCGCCGGCGCGGTCGTTCTGGGTCTGTGTCGACACCATGAACAGGGCCGAATGATCGAGCGGTAGAGATACGAATAGACGCCGTAGGCGAGTCCGCGAAGCTCGCGAATCTCGCGATAGAGGCGCGAGGAGAACGAGCCGCCGCCGAGAATGTGGTTGACCACAAAGGCCGGGATGAAATCCGGATCCTTGCGCGGCAGGCCGACGCCGCCGAGCATCAGCACCGACTGAGGCACGTTCAGGTCGACGACGACGCGCCGGCCGAGCGCGTCCATCTTCACGTCCGGCACGGGCGCGAGATCGGACCTGGCCGGCAGGCCGCCGAACACGCGATCCAGCACCTTGCCGAGCGCGGCCGGCTCGATGTCGCCGACCACGGCGACCTTCAGCGTGTCGCGGGCGAGCGTCTTGCGATGGTAGGTCTTGAGGTCTTCGGCGGTGAGCAGCGGGACCGATTCCAGCGTGCCGTTGGTCGGGCGGCCGTAGGGATGGTTCGGAAACGCGGTCTGCCACCAGACCTTGTTGGCGACGCTGGTGGGATTGGTGGTCTCGCGGCGAAGGCCGGCCAGCATCTGCTCGCGTGCGCGCTCGATGGCGGAGGCGTCGAAGCGCGGGGCCGTCAGCGCCATCCGCAGCAGCTCGAAGCCCTCGGCCTGGCGATCCTTGATCATCCGGATCGAGCCGTTGAACGTGTCCCGGCTGCTCGAAAATCGCAGCTCCAGCGCGCTGTCGACGACGCGCTGCTGGAACGCGCGGGACTCCAGGTCGCCCGCACCGTCGTCGAGCAGCGCCGCGACCATGTGGCTCACGCCGGGCTTGACCGCCGGATCCTGATTGGCGCCGCCCCTGAACGCGAAGTGCATCGCGACCACGGGCACCGCGGCCTCGCGCACCAGCCAGGCTTCGATGCCGCCGGGCGAGATCACCCGTTCGATCTTGGTGGCCTGCGCGGGGGTCGCGAGCGCGACCAGCGCGGTCGCCAGCGCCGCTGCGAAACCGGAGAGCGTGAGGGTGCGGATGTTCACGAGCGCTTCTCCTCGCGCGAGGCTTCGGTCTTGATCAGATGGCCGGTGACGGAGCGACGCTTGTCGAGCCAGGCGCGGGCGGCGGCCTGAACCTGCTCGGCCGTCACCTTGCGGATGCGGTCGGGCCAGGACTTCACCTGTTCGACGGTCGATCCCGTGGTGAGCGCCACGCCGTACCAGCGCGCCATCGTCGACTGGTTGTCCTGCGCGAAGATCGCATCGGCCAAGAGCCGGTTCTTGCTGCGCTCGACCTCCTGCGCGGTCACCCCCTTGGTGATCACATCGTCGATCACGGCGTCGATTGCGGCTTCGAGCTGGCTCAGCGTGACGCCGGGCCGCGGCGAGCCGTAGACGCTGAAGCGGGTGTGGTCGAGCGCCGAGCCGGAGTACCAGCCGCCGGCGCTGACGGCGACGCCGCGCTCGACCACCAGCGTGTTGTAGAGGCGGCTGGTCGTGCCGGAGCCCAGGACATGCGCCAGCACCTCCAGCGCCTCGGCTTCGCCGGGCGAAGCGGTCGCCGCGGAAGGCACGAGATAGCCGCGCTGCAGGCTCGGCTGCTGCACGCGCGGGTCGGCCAGCGTGACCTGCCGCTCGGCGCGCGGCGCCGGCTCCTGCGGGCGCTTGCGCGGGCCGATCTCGCGGGTCGGCCGCACCTTGCCGTAGGTCGCCTCCGCCAGCGACTTGACCTCGTCGGCGGACACGTCGCCGGCCACCACCAGCACGGCGTTGTTGGGCGTGTAGTGCTCGCGATAGAACGCCAGCGCATCCTCGCGGGTCAGCGTCTCGATTTCGTGACGCCAGCCGATCACCGGCCGGCCGTAGGGATGATTGAGGTAGAGCGCGGCCTCGATCTGCTCGCCGAGCTGCGCGCCCGGATTGTTGCCGACGCGCTGGTTCCACTCCTCGAGCACGACGTTGAGCTCGGGCTTCACCACGTCGTCGGTGAGGATCAGGCCGGTCATGCGATCGGCCTCGAACTCCATCAGCGTCCTGAGATGCTCGCGCGAGGTGCGCTGGAAGTAGCCGGTGTAGTCCGACGAGGTGAAGGCGTTCTCCTGCCCGCCGATGGCGGCAACGGTCTGCGAGAACTTGCCGGCCGGGTTCTTCTCGGTGCCCTTGAACAGCAGGTGTTCGAGGAAATGCGCGATGCCCGACTTGCCCGGCGGTTCGTCGGCGGCGCCGACCTTGTACCAGAGCATGTGGGTGACGACCGGCGTGCGGCGATCCGGGATCACCACGACCTCCAGTCCGTTCTCCAGCGTGAAATGGCTGACCTCGGGAGCGGCGATCGCGGGCCGTTGCGGCGTTCCGGTGACGAGCAGGGTGAGGGCGAGGGCGGCGGCGGTCAGAGCAGGGGATAAGGACACGTAGGGGCTCTCGCTCGGTTTCTGTCAGCCGCGGGCGGATGGAAGGCCGCGGCACGGCCGGCACGATCGATCCGCTCCGGACGGCGAAGCCGATCCGGCGCGGCACGCGCAGTCTGGAAATGCGATCCGTTCTTGCGATCCGCCAGCCGGTCTAGCCGGGATCGGCGGGCCGGGGCATTCAACTCTTCGGGAGGCTCACTCGCCCCGCATCGCGGGCGTGTCCATCGGATTGATCGCCTTCGGATCGAACTTCTCCTTGCCGACGCCGTAGGGCTGGGCCGGCGAGGGGGTGCGATATCCGGCGGGCGGCTGGGTCAGCGCCTCGCGGGCCGGCTCGCGCGTGAAGGTCGCGTATTCTTCCTTCGGCTGGCCCCAGAGGCTGCCCCAACTGAACAGGCTCTTGGAGCCCAGCTCGTTGGGCGTGCTGGGGCGCAGCGGATCGTCGGCCGGGCCGCCGGTCGGCGCCTGACCGGCCGGGGTGCGGGTCGCGCGCCCGACGCGGTTCAGTTCGGACGGCAGCTCCGGCAGCGATTCCTCTTCGATGGTCTTGGTGTTGCGGCGAGCGGTGCGCCGTTCGCGCTCGCGCTTGATGTCGACGTCCAGCGGCCAGGCCGGGTTGGCGGCGGTCGCGGGCGTGGTTTCCGGAGAGGGCAGCGTGCGGCTCGGCGGCACCACCAGCGGCGAACGCTCGCGATACTCGATGCCGGCTTCGTTGCCGTTGCGCAGGCCGAGGCTGCGCAGGAAGCCGCGGATGATCTTGGTGTCGAACGCCTCGTCTTCGTCGTTGGCGGAGGCGTTCTGGCCGGCGCCGGCGAACACCATGCCGAAAGCCAGCAACGCTGCGAGCGGCCAGCCCGCCAGTCGGCGCTTCGTGCGAATTTCCATCATGCCGTCTTCCCGTATCTCGCCGTTCGACATGCGGCGGTGGCGGCTCGTCGGCCCCAATGAACCGGCCGGAGTAAGGGGGCCGATCAGGGCGCTTTTGCGGCGCGGCTCCCGATCAGGGATTCATACAAAAGACCCGCGACACCGGCAACAATGGCTACATCGGCCAGGTTAAAGACGTACCAATCGAACCGCCGGGTGGCGGTTTCCGCGTAAAGCAGCACGAAATCGGCCACCGCCCCGTACAGAATCCGGTCGATGGCGTTGCCGATGGCCCCGCCGATCACCAGCCCGAGCGCCACGGCCGCCAGCCGGGATTCGGCCCGCGCGAGCCAGATCCAGAGCAGAACCACCGCAATCGCCATGACCGCGACCAGCGCGGCCTGCCCCAGCGCGCCCTCCTGCTGGAACCAGCCGTAGCTGATGCCCCGGTTCCAGGTCATGGCCAGCTCGACGAACGGCATCACCTCGACCCGGCCCTTGGACGGCAGGTCGAACACGAACAGCACCCAGAGCTTGCTGGCCTGATCGAGAACGGCGATCACCGCCGCCACGACCGATCCGCCGCGCGACAAAGGGCCCCAGAGCCAGGGTTGCGGCGAGGATGGCGGCGCGCTCATTCGGCGGCCTTGCGGATCGCGTCCCATTCCCGCAGCGCCTGCGCGTCGCGGGGCGTGACGTCGGGATATTGCGGATCGCTGCCGACCGCGGTCGAAACCTTCCACGACCGCGCGCATTTGCGGCCTTCGGCCCTGGGCACCGTGACCGCGACGCCCGCCACCTCCGGCAGCGTGAAGCCGTCCGGCAGGCTCTCGCCGGCGATCTCGACCAGCGTCGCCGCCGAGGTGATGCAGATCTCCGCGAGGTCGACGTCGACCACGGCGGCGTAAAGTTCCGGGTTCGCCACATGGACGCGCGGCGCGGCCTCCAGCGAGGAGCCGATCCGCTTGGCGGCGCGCTCGATCTCCAGCGCGCCGGTCACGACGCGCCGCACCTGCCGCACCTTGCGCCACTTCTCGGCCAGGGCCTCGTTGCGCCAGGACGCGGGCACGACCGGGAAGGTCTCCAGATGCACCGACGAGTCCTCTCCCATACGCTCGATCCACGCCTCCTCGGCGGTGAAGCAGAGCATCGGCGCGAGCCACGTCACGGTGCAGCGGAACAGGTGGTCGATGGTCGTGAGCGCCGCCTTGCGGGTGCGCGAGGAGACCGGATCGCAGTAGAGCGTGTCCTTGCGGATGTCGAAATAGAACGCCGACAGGTCCGTCGTCATGAAATGGCTCAGCGCCGCGAAGATGCGCTTGTAGTCGAAGTCGGCGTAGGCCTTGCGCACCAGATCGTCGAGTTCCGACAGCCGGTGCAGCATCAGCCGCTCCAGCTCCGGCATGGTCTCCGGCGCGATCCGGTCCTCCTCGCGGAAGTGCCCGAGCGAGCCGAGCATCCAGCGGATCGTGTTGCGCAGCTTGCGATAGGTCTCGACCGTGCCCTTGAGGATTTCCGGGCCGATGCGCAGGTCGTCGGAATAGTCCGACGCGCAGACCCACATGCGCAGGATGTCCGCGCCGGCGTTCTTCATCACGTCCTGCGGCGCGGTGACGTTGCCGAGCGACTTCGACATCTTGCGGCCCTGCTCGTCGAGCACGAAGCCGTGCGTCAGCACCACGTCGAACGGCGCGCGGCCGCGGGTGCCGCAGCTCTCCAGCAGCGAGGAGTGGAACCAGCCGCGATGCTGGTCCGAGCCCTCCAGATACATCACCCGGTCGGTTCCCTCGGGCCGGCGCTTGATGCCGGCGAGCGAGGGGAAGCGTTCGGCATCCTCCAGCACGAAGGCGTGGGTCGAGCCGGAATCGAACCAGACGTCGAGGATGTCGTCGACCTTCTTCCAGTCTTCGTTCGCGCGGCTGCCAAGGAAGCGCTCGCGCGCGCCTTCGGCGTACCAAGCGTCCGCGCCCTCGCTCTCGAAGGCGTCGGCGATGCGCTTGTTGACGGCGTCGTCGCGCAGGATTTCGGCGGAGCCGTCGCCGGTCTCGCGCACGAAGACGGCGATCGGCACGCCCCAGGCGCGCTGGCGCGAGATCACCCAGTCCGGCCGGCCCTCGATCATGCCGGTGATGCGGTTCTCCCCGGCGGCCGGCACCCAGCGGGTGGTCTTGATCTCGCGCAGGGCGGTCTGGCGCAGCGTCTCGTCGCGACCGGCGATGGTCTTGTCCATCGCGATGAACCATTGCGGCGTGTTGCGGAAGATCACCGGCTTCTTGGAGCGCCACGAGTGCGGATACTGATGCTTCAGCCGGCCGCGCGCGATGATGTTGCCGGCCTCGGCCAGCGCCTTGATCACGGCCTCGTTGGCGTCGCCCTTCTCGCCCTTGTCGGTGATGACGCGCTTGCCCTCGAAGCCCGGCGCCTGCGCGGTGAAGGCGCCGTTCTCGTCGACGGTGTAGGGAATGGCGGGATTGATGCCGCGCGATTCGAGCGCGCGCGCATTCGCGGTCCAGATGTCGAAGTCCTCGCGGCCGTGGCCCGGCGCGGTGTGCACGAAGCCGGTGCCGGTGTCGTCGGTGACGTGGTCGCCGGCGAGGAGGGGGACGTCGAAGTCATATCCTTTGCCGGCCAAAGGATGCGAACAAAGTACACTTCCAAGAACCAGCGATGGAATGTCATCAACGCGCACCGCGTCGGTGACTTTTGCCGCTTTGAACACATCTGCGGCCAACTTATCCGCAAGAATGAATTCATCTCCTTCCTGCGCCCAATTTCCTTCTGGTGCGCCAGTTACCCGATAGAGGCCGTACTGCACTCGATCAGAATACGAAACCGCACGATTTCCGGGCAACGTCCAGGGCGTGGTTGTCCAGATTACAATGTTCGTCTTCTTTAGTTTTTCTCGCCATTCAGCATCGAGTACGGGATCGCTGGCGTCTCGAAAATCAGTCCTGCCCTGACTATGCAAGATGCTTGAGTCAAATTTTTTGAAAGGAAACTTCACCCACACCGTATCGCTGGTGTAATCCTCGTACTCGACCTCGGCCTCCGCGAGCGCGGTCTTCTCCACCACGCTCCACATCACCGGCTTCGATCCGCGATACAGCGTCCCGTTCGCTGCGAACTTCATCAGCTCGCGCGCGATCTGCGCCTCGGCGGCAAAGCTCATGGTCGTATAGGGTTTGTCCCAGTCGCCCTCGACGCCGAGCCGCTTGAACTCCTCGCGCTGCACGTTGAGCCAGTGCTCGGCATAGGCGCGGCACTCCTTGCGGAACGCGATCATCGCGGCGGGATCGGAGAGGTCCGGCTTCTTCTTGTTCTTCGAGCGGTAGTTCTCCTCCTCGATCTTCCATTCGATCGGCAGGCCGTGGCAGTCCCAGCCGGGGACGTAATTGGAATCGTGGCCGAGCATCTGCTGGCTGCGCGTCACCACGTCCTTGAGGATCTTGTTGAGCGCGTGGCCGATGTGGATGTTGCCGTTGGCGTAGGGCGGGCCGTCGTGCAGCGTGAACTTGGGCCGGTCCTTGCCGGCCTCGCGCAGCCGCTCGTAGAGCCGCATCTTCGCCCACCGCTCCAGAAGCTGCGGCTCGCGCTGGGGCAGGCCGGCGCGCATCGGGAATTCGGTCTTGGGCAGGAACAGCGTTTCGCTGTAGTCGCGCTCGCCGCCGTCGGGCTTCGGGGATTTGTCGGACATGGCGGGGCTTCTAGCAGGCAGGGGGAGTGGGGAAAAGACGCTTAAACGGCCGGATTTCCCAGCACCGGGAAGGCGTCGGGATGGCGCGCGAGCACGCTCCGGGCGCGGCGGCTGTCGTCGTCCATCCGGCGGATCAGGTCTTCGACGCTGTCGAACTTCATTTCCGGCCGGATCCAGTCGATGAAGGCGACGTCGAGGACCGAGCCGTAAAGGTCGCCCTTGAAGCCGAACAGAAACACCTCCAGCAGCAGCGCGCCGTTGTCGAACATCGGGCGGCGGCCGAAGCTCGCCACCGCGTCGTAGCGTTCGCCGCCGACATCGACCCGGACGGCGTAGATCCCCGGCCGCAGGCCGCAGTCCGCCCCGAGCCGCAGGTTTGCCGTGGGAAAGCCGAGCTCGCGGCCGCGCTTGTCGCCATGCACCACCTGGGCGGTGACGAACCACGGCTGGCCGAGCAGCCGGGTCGCGGTCTCCACGTCGCCGGCCGACAGCGCATCGCGCACCGCGCCGGACGACACCCTCACGTCGTCCAGCCTGAACGGCTCGACCACGTCGACCGTAAAGTTGCGCTGGCCGCCCTCGGCCTTGAGGAAGTCGGGCGAGCCCTGGCGCTGCCTGCCGAAATGGAAATTGAAGCCGACCGCCACCCCGGCCACGCCCAGGCGCTGGACCAGGATCTGGTCGACGAACTCGCGCGCCGTCAGTCCGGCCAGCGCGGCGTCGAAGGTCAGCAGCACCGCGCCGTCGAGGCCGGTGGCGGCCAGCAGCCGCAGCTTGGCCGCCTCGGGGGTCAGCCGGAATGACGGCGCGTCGGGCTGGAAGAAGTTGCGCGGATGCGGCTCGAAGGTCAGCGCCGCCGCCGGCCGGCCGGCCGCGCGGGCGCGCGCAATCGCCGCGCCGATCACCGCCCGGTGGCCGAGATGCACGCCGTCGAAGTTGCCGATGGCGACGAAGCCGCCCTGCAGGCGGTCGAGTCCCTTTGCGAGTCCCTTTGCGAGTCCTGGGCCGCGGTCGCGGACGGTGGTGAAGGTCGGGGCGGGGGCGAATTCGGTCATGGTCGGCGGGATTGTGGGCGATCGGCGTTAAGAAGCCTTAACCTATCGGCTCCGGCGCTTTGGCGGGTTTAACCGGATTTTCAGGCGCCTCTTGCTAGCGTCCAGACGGTTGCCGCCCGGGCCGAAGCCGGGCGACAGCCGTTTGAGCGTGGCGCGGATGCGCTGGTGCAACGACGCACCGTTGAAGGGGAGACCGATGACCGTCGATCCGACCATGCCGATTCTCGTAGTGGATGACTACAACACGATGATCCGGATCATCCGCAACCTCCTTCGGCAGCTTGGCTTCGAGAACATTGATGACGCGGCGGATGGCTCCTCGGCGCTCGCCAAGATGCGCGACCGCAAGTACGGCCTGGTGATCTCCGACTGGAACATGGAGCCGATGACCGGCTTCGAGCTGCTCAAGCAGGTGCGCTCCGATCCAGAGCTTCATGCGACGCCCTTCATCATGGTCACCGCCGAGTTCGAAGACCGAAAACGTCATGGCCGCCAAGCAGGCCGGCGTGAACAACTACATCGTCAAGCCGTTCAACGCCGAGACGCTGAAGACCAAGATCGACATGGTGTTCGCCGAGGCGGCCTGAAGGCGCTTTCGTTTTCAGCGTTCGCGCTCACCACGCCAGGCGGCGCATGACCGCCTTCGGCGCCACCCCCGCCTCCGCGAAGATTTTCCGCAGCGAGCCGAGGTTCGGCGCGTCGCGGTGGCCTAGCTCTTCGGCATGGATGCCCGCGGTCACGAACAGGCAATCGAGGCCTGCGCGCGCCGCGCCGGTCACGTCGGTGCGCACGGAATCGCCGATCGCGAGCACGCGCGCGCGGTCCGGGGCGCTGCCGCGCATCGCCGCGACCTTTTCGAGCGCCTTCTCGTAGATCGGGCCGTGCGGCTTGCCGGCGTAGAGCACCGTGCCGCCGAGTTCGGCGTAAAGATCGGCGATCGCGCCGGCGCAGGCGAGCAGCCGGTCGCCGCGCTCGACCACGAGGTCGGGATTGCCGCACAGCATGAACAGGCCCCGCGCGCGCATCGCCTCAAGCTCGGTTCTGTAGCTTTCCGCCGTTTCGGTCTCGTCGTCGCGCAACCCGGTGCAGACCGCATAGTCGGCTTCGTCGAGCGGGACGAACGTAAGCCCGAGCCCGTCGAAAATCGGCAGGTCGCGTTCGGGCCCGATGTGCAGCACACGCTTGCCCGGGCGCGCCATCATGGCGGCGCGCGTGACGTCGCCCGACGACACGATCCCGTCATAGGCCTCGCGCGGCACGCCGACCTTGTCGGTGAAGCGGGTGACGAATTCGCCGGGCCGCGGCGCGTTGGTGATCAGGATCACCGTGCCGCCCTGCTTGCGAAACCGGATCAGCGCATCGCAGGCCTCTTTCGTCGCCGCGATTCCGTTGTGCACGACGCCCCACACGTCGCTCAGCACGGCGTCGTAGTGCGGCGCGAGTTCGGAAAAACGGTCGATCAGGGGAGAGGGCGGCGACATGCGGCGCGGACCCTAATCCATCGCTCCGCAAATCGGAATGGCCTTCACGCCGTCTTGAAATCAGGCGCCGGCGGCGGCCGTCCTGGCGTCCCGCGATGCGCCGCCGACGGCTGCGTCCGTGTCGGCGCTCTGCAGCGCCTCGGCCCGCACTGGCCGCGGCGGTGAGAACAGGAAGCCCTGTCCGAACTTCAACTCGTAATCGAGCAGGTCCACCACCTGCGACTCGGCCTCGATCCGGTCGGCGATCAGGCTGATGCCGTAGCGCGCCAGCAGGTCCGACAGGTCGGAGGGATGAATGTCCGAACTCGGCGCCTGGATGTTCGAGAGCAGGACCGCCGCCGGCACCTTGACGAAGCGGATGCCGCGCTCGGCGAGATCGCGCGGTTCGATGCGCAGGTCCGACACCCGGTCCATGCAGAACCGGAAGCCGAGGTCGCGAAGCGCCGAGAGGCTTTCCAGCTCCAGCGGCCCCATCGCGCGCCAGATATCCTGTCTGAACTCGAGCACCAGCGAGGGCGCGAGCGCGCGGTTGGCGTTCATGAACTCCGACATCTGGGCGAACAGCTTGGGATCGTTCAGCGTGGACAGCGCGATGTTGCAGAACAGTCCGATGTCGCGATTCTTCAGCAGCAGGCGCCGCACCACCTGCACGCTGCGGAACAGCAGCGTGTTGTCGATCTGCGGCAGCAGGCCGGCGGATTCCGCCGGTGCGAGGAACTCCGACGGCGTCAGCGTCTGGCCGTCTTCGGTGCGCAGCCGGGTCAGCGCCTCGTAGTAGCGGACCTTGCGCTGCGGCAGCGTCACGATCGGCTGCAGGTAAAGGTCGATGCGGTTGGCTTCGACGGCGGCGCGGATGGCGGTCAAGGCCGCATCCTGTCCGGCCGCGGCGAGCCGGCCGATCGCCTCGCCGCTCGCCCCCCCGTTCTTGCCGTCGGGGTCGCCGAGCCCGGCCGCGCCGGCCGCCTCGGCGACCGTGGCCGGTGTGGCGGTGCGCCCCACCATCTCCACCAGCTTGGCGTCGTGCGAGGCGACCGAATCCGCGATCTGCTTCACCAGCGTGCCGAGTTCGCCGATCTCCGCCGCCAGCGGCTCGGTCGCCGCGCGGGCCCGGTCGGCGGCGACGTCGCCCTGGCTTTCGATCGCGGCAAGCCGGCGTCCGATTTCGGCGACTTGGCGGGCGAGATCGGACGTGCCGCGGGACAGGTCGGCAATCTGCGCGCCGAGGTCGGTGCGGTCGCGCAGGCGGGTGGTGACGGTGTTGTAGAGCGCCATGCCGGTGAGCGCGGTCAGCGCGGCGAGCGTCGACTCCAGCCCGGTCATGCCGGCCGCAAGATAAAGCACCGCGCCGAGCGAGCCGGCGATCAGCACCATGCAGACCGCGACGAATATGGCGCCCAGGCGCAGCATTCCCGCTCCGGATCGGCCGGCCCCCGTGATTCGCCGGACCGGCCCAATGTCCACGAGGCCCGAACCCGGTGCAAGAGAACTCCGGCCGCATCCGAGTTGCGGTCCAAAGGCATGGGGCGGTCGCCTTGACCGGGCGGCGGGCGGCGGCTCATATCGCGCCGAACGGACGGCCTGTATCATGCTCATCCTGAACATCACCGGCATGACCTGCGGCGGCTGCGCCAGGGCGGTGGAGCGTGTGATCCGCAACGCCGATCCGCGGGCCGGCGTCGCGGTCGATGCCGCGAGCGGGCGGGCCGAGGTGAGCTCCGCGCTGCCGGCCGATACGCTGGTCCGGGCCATCGAGGCCGCCGGTTACGGCGCGCAGGTTGCGGCGACCCCGGTGTGACCGCGCTTCTCGACGCCATCGAACGTCATCCGGCGCGGGTCTTCGCGCTGTTCGCCGCGCTGCATTTCGCGGTCTGGTCGGCGCTGCCGGCGGCGCTCTATCCCAACCTGCCGCTCGACCTGATCGAGGCGCACGTCTACGGCCGCGAATGGCAGCTCGGCTACGACAAGCTGCCGCCGCTGCCGTGGTGGCTGGTCGAGATCGTGCACCGCGCGTTCGGCGTGGACTTTTTCTACTATGCGCTGGCGCAGGTCGCGGTCCTGATGGCGTTCGCGCTGGTCTGGCGGATGGCGCGGGTGCTGGTCGGCGCGGCCGGCGCGCTGGTGTCGGTCCTGCTGCTGGACGGACTGCACTACGTTCACTTCACCGCGGCGAAGTTCAATCACGACGTGATCCAGCTGCCGTTCTGGGCGCTGGCCGGCGTGTCGTTGTGGGCCGCGCTGAAAACCGGGCGCATGATTCACTGGGTCTTGCTTGGCGCTGGGATCGGACTGGCGCTTTGGGCGAAGTATTTCGTCGCCGTGCTGGCGCTGCCGATCGGCCTTTTCCTGCTGATCGACCGCGACGCCCGCAAGGCGCTCGCGACGCCGGGCCCCTATGTGGCGGCGATGGTCGCGTTTCTGGTCGCGTTTCCGCATCTCTATTGGCTGGTGCAGAACGACTTTCTGCCGTTTCGCTTCTATGTCGATGCCCGCGTCGCCGCGCCACGCGGGCTTGCGGATCACATCCTGCGGCCGGCGCAGTTCGCCCTGAGCCAGATCGGCTTCATCCTGCCGGTGTTCGCGCTGGCGATCCCGCTGTTCGTGCCGCGAACCGGAAAGCCCGTGGCGGCGGCAGGCGGTGCATTCGACCGGCGGATCGTGGCCTGGCTCGCCTTCGGACCGGCGGCGACGGTGGTCGCGATGGCGCTGGTCTCCGGACGCGCGACGGTGGCGATGTGGGGCTATCCGCTGTGGATGTTCCTCGGGCTCTGGCTTGTGATGACCGCCGGTCCCGCGCTCGACCGCCTGCGCCTGCAGCGCGTCGTGACGCTCTGGGCTTGCGTGTTCGGCGGCTTTGCCGTGGCCTTCGTGGTCGCCTATGCGATCCTGCCGGCGTTCGACGGCCGCTATCGCGCGGTGTTCTTTCCGGGCGACCGGCTGGGCGCGGAAATGTCGGCGCGCTACCGCGCCATGACCGGCCGGCCGCTGGCCTATGTGATCGGAACGATGTGGACCGGCGGCAACGTCTCGCATTACGCGCCGGAGCGTCCGCGCGTCCTGATCGACGGGCGCCCCGCGCGCGCGCCGTGGATCGATCTCGGCGATCTGTCCGCGAAGGGCGCGGCGGTGGTCTGGACCGACAGCGACCCGCGCGTACTGCCGCCGGCGTTCCGGGCGGTCGCGGTGGACGCGGAGGTGCAGGAGCCGTTCACGCTGCCCTACCGCCGCGGCCCGGGCTCGGTCACGGTGGGCTGGGCGGTGCTGCGGCCGCGGCCGGTGGTGGCGGGCCGATAGCTACTCCGCGGCGTGAGCGGCGCTCTCGTCATAAGAGACCAGCGCGACGACATGATCGCGCATCTCCGAAGCCACGCCGGGATCGTTCCGCAAATCCGACACCGGGCGCGGGGCCGGGAGGCTGCGGCCCTCTTTCGCCAGGGATTCGGCGTAAAGCGAGAGAGCTTCGCCGGCGTTCAACAGCGCCTCGTCGACCGTGTCGCCGGCCGAGAAACAGCCGGGCAGGTCCGGAAACCAGAGACCGATGGCCTCATTCGGACCGGACTTTTCGACGATGGCGACGTAGTGGGGCATGGCGACGACCCTGTTAGTCCGGCTGCCATCCGGCTTGCTTGTATATGGCGCGGACCAGCCCGCGGCCCAAGTCCTTTTTGGGGTGCGGAAGCACCACGATGGTGCGCGTCGTGGGATGCTTGAAGACGTGATGCGATCCGGTCACGCGCTCCAGAATCCAGCCCTCCTGTTCCAGCCTCCGTTTGATGTCCCGGCTGCCGGTCAGCATGGCCTTATCCCACGGCCCTGATCACCCGCCCGACCTTCTCGAAAATCTCGCCGATCTGGCTTTCGCTGACGATCAGCGGCGGCGTCACCGCGATCGAATCCCCGACGATGCGGAACATGATGTCCTCGTCGTGGAAGCCGCGCTCCATCGCCTCGAAGCCGCGCTTGCCGACCGCGTCGGGCCGCGCCGCGAGGTCGATGCCGGCGGTGAGCCCGACGCAGCGGATGTCGAGCACGCCGGGCAGGCCCTTGAGGGTCATCGCGGCGTCATACCATTTCGGCTCGATCGCCTTTGTGCGCGCGAACAGGTCTTCGTTGCGATAGAGGTCGAGCGCCGCGAGACCGGCGGCGCAGGCGAGCGGATGCGCGGAGTAGGTGTAGCCGTGGAAGAACTCCACGACATGCTCCGGCCCCTTCATGAAGGCGTCGTGGATGCCCTGCCGCACGATCACCCCGCCCATCGGAACGGAGCCCGACGTGACCCCTTTCGCAAAGGTAATCATGTCGGGGATCACGCCATAGCGTTCCGCGGCGAAGGCGTGGCCGAGCCGGCCGAAGCCGGTGATGACCTCGTCGAAGATCAGCAGGATGCCGTACTTGTCGCAGATCGCGCGCAGCCGTTCGAGATAGCCCTTGGGCGCGGGCAGCACCGCGGTCGAGCCGGCCATCGGCTCGACGATCACGGCGGCGATGGTCGCCTCGGAATGCAGCGCGACGATCCGCTCCAGCTCGTCGGCCAGATGCGCGCCCCAGTCCGGCTCGCCCTTCGAGAACGCCTGCTGCTCGCGGTTGTAGGTCGAGGCGAGATGGTCGACGCCCGGCAGCATGACGCCGAACGCCTTGCGGTTGTTGGCGAGCCCGCCGACCGACATGCCGCCGAAGCCGACGCCGTGATAGCCGCGCTCGCGGCCGACGAAGCGCGTGCGCTGCGCCTGCCCGCGCGCGTTCCAGTAGGCGAGCGCGATCTTCATCGCGGTGTCGGCGGCCTCGGAGCCGGAGTTGCAGAAGAACACGCTGTCGAGGTCGCCGGGCGCGAGCGCCGCGATCCGGCTCGCCAGTTCGAAGGCGCGCGGGTGCCCGAACTGGAAGGTCGGCGCGAAGTCCAGCTCCGCCGCCTGCTTCTGGATCGCCTCGACGATCGGCGCGCGGTTGTGGCCGGCGTTGGTGCACCACAGGCCGGCGGCGGCGTCGAGGATCGCCCGGCCGTCCGGCGCGTAATAGTGCATGTCTTTCGCCCGGGCGATCAGCCGCGGCCGGGCCTTGAAGGCGCGGTTCGCGGTGAACGGCATCCAGAACGCTTCGAGGTCGTTGGGGACTGCAGCCGAGGCCTGGGATCTCTGCGCCTGGGACATGGTGGGGCTCGCTGACTTGGGTCGCTGCGCCCGCGCCGGCGGGCATCCACTGCGGGTTCTGGATTAGCCGCTTTCGGGCTTAATGACAAAAGAGGGGCGCGCTGATACCACGCAGACAGTCAACGCGCATGCAGACAATAAACATATCGCGAACATGGCCGACAAACCGAACAAGCTGAAGGCGCGCAAGCCGCGCGGCCTCGAGGATCGCGGCCCGGCCGAGATCGAGGCGACGCGCCGGATGACCGACGCGATCCGCGCGGTCTACGAGCTGTACGGCTTCGAGCCGGTGGAGACGCCGGCGATCGAATACACCGACGCGCTCGGCAAGTTCCTCCCCGATCAGGACCGGCCGAACGAGGGCGTGTTCTCGTTCCAGGACGACGACGAGCAGTGGATGTCGCTGCGCTACGACCTGACCGCGCCGCTGGCGCGCTACGTCGCCGAGAATTTCGACGCGCTGCCCAAGCCCTATCGCTCCTATCGCTTCGGCTGGGTGTTCCGCAATGAGAAGCCGGGGCCGGGGCGCTTCCGCCAGTTCATGCAGTTCGACGCCGACACGGTGGGCTCGGCATCACCGGCTGCGGACGCGGAGATCTGCATGATGGCCGCCGACACGATGGAGGCGCTCGGCATCCCGCGCGGCCAGTACGTCGTGAAGGTGAACAATCGCAAGGTGCTCGACGGCGTGATGGAGGCCATTGGGCTTGGTGGTGAGGAGAATGCGGGCAAGCGTCTGACGGTGCTGCGCGCGATCGACAAGTTGGACAAATTTCCGACGGACGAAATTCTCAAATTGCTCGGCGAAGGTCGTAAGGATGAAAGCGGCGATTTCACCAAAGGTGCAAATCTTACACGTTCGCAGATTGAACCCTTCACAATATTCCTGACCTACCGACCGGTTCAGGCTGTCCGAAAAAATGCGCCAGACGGAACGGAAACAATCGTCGCAAGAACTGTGGTTTTGATGCCTGACGGCACTACCGAACTCCGACTGCCAGATAACAACAATACTGTACAGAACATCCGCGAAAATCTTCCGAAGCAAGAAACGATTCGCGAAGGACTGGATCAACTGCTTGAGTTTAACAAGTTGATCGAAAGCGCTGGCTATCAGGATCGCATATTTATCGACCCCTCCGTCGTCCGCGGCCTCGAATACTACACCGGCCCGGTCTACGAGGTTGAACTCCTGCTCGACACCAAGGACGAGAAGGGCCGCCCGGTCCGCTTCGGCTCGGTCGGCGGCGGCGGGCGCTACGACGGACTCGTGTCGCGCTTCCGCGGTCAGCCGGTGCCCGCGACCGGCTTCTCCATCGGCGTGTCGCGCCTGCAGGCCGCGCTGAGCCTGATCGGCAAGCTCGACACGACGCCGAAGCCCGGCCCGGTGCTGGTCACGGTGTTCCGCGACGTGGAGATGGCGCATTATCAGACGCTGGTCACGACGTTGCGAAAAGCCGGCATTCGCGCGGAGCTTTATCTTGGCAGCGTCAACCACAACCTCGGCCAGCAGTTGCGATACGCCGACCGGCGCGGCTCGCCCTGCGCGGTCATTCAGGGCGGCACTGAGAAGGCGACCGGCAAGCTTCTGGTTCGCGACCTGATCGCCGGCGCGGAAATGGCAAAGCTGGAGCAGTCCGACCGCGAGGCTTATCTGCGGCAGCAGTCCGAGGCGCAGCGTACCGTGAGCGAGGACGAATTGCTCGACGCCGTGCGCGCGGTGCTGAACCGCCACAAGCTGTCTTGAAGCTGTCTTGAAGGTGTTGAAGCTTTTTTTGGACCTGACGAATGTGGTTCTGACTCTCCGGACGGATCTCTCAGCCGCTGCGAGTCGACCTCCCGACACCCGTCGCCCTTGAGGTCAGCGCCGCTGACGCAATGCGGCGAATTTTTTCCCGCTGAGCGGTTTCGGGGCGAACCTTTTTTCTCCTCGCGCGTCTTTGGATCGTGCCGGGGGCATTCGTGCGGCGGTTTTTCGTCGCCCAGCGCATTCCTCCATCAACACGCCACAAACTCCTCCTAGACCGTGACCGTTCAATAAAACGGGCGGGAGAACAAAGGGCGCTAACGAAGGAGGCTGCCGTGAGTTTTCCGTGGGAACCGGCCATTCCGCAGGCCATGCAGCAGCATGGCGGTCGCAACCGTGCCGTCGTGCGAAGGCTCGCCGTCAAGGCGGCCGCCGTGCAGGAGGCGGTCCTCCAACCCGAGTCGGTCTCCGGCTCGGCCGGCGAGGAGGCAGAGACGCCCGCCGTGACTGCGGCGGACCGGCTTCAGAACTGACCCTCAACTGAAAGGGCGGCCGTTGAGGCCGCCCCGCGCGTGACTGCGCTTCAGAGCTTCGCGCTCCCGAAACCGCGCCTCAGAACTTGACCTTGGCGAAGGCGCGTATGTTCCGGCCGGGCAGCAGAACCTGGTCCTTCCGGAACGAGACGTGGTTGCGCACGTCCTCGTCCAGCAGATTGTCGCCGACGATTCCGACCGTCATCTCCTGCGGCGTGCCGAACGCCCGGCTGTTCCCGAACTTACGGGTGTGGCTCAGCTCGGCCTTGAGCAGGGTGAAGCTCGCGGTCGGCGTTTCGTTCTCGCCGATCCGCGTCTGCGCCAGCCCGTGCAGCGCGCCGACGCGGGCGAACCATTCCGCGCTGCGCCACCACAACCCGCCGCCGAACCGCTGCGGCGGCAGCCGCGGCACGCTGCTGCCGTCGTCGAAGCGCGCGCGCACGATGTCGTACTGGCCGTCCACGCCGAACATGCCGTTTCCGATCGGAGCGACGTCGAGCTGGGCGGCGATTTCCGCGCCGGTGAAGTTGGCGTTGCGCTGGTCGTAGATCGCCTCGTTCAGTTCGCCGCCCGGTCCGCCGACCGACGAGCAGGACGCGAAGTCCTCGTCGCAGGTCTCGCCGGTCAGCCGGCGATAGATGAAGCCGCGGAAGCGGGTGTGATAGACCGCGGCGTCGAAGCGGAACGCGCCCTGCGCGCGCTTCAATCCGAATTCGATCGTCTGCGCCCGTTCGATCCCGAGATTCGGGTTGCCGATGTCGAAGGTCTCGGTGGCCTCGTGAATGCCGCGCGAGAGCAGCTCCGGCGCGCGCGGGGCGCGCTCGACGTACTGGCCGGTGACGCTCGCGACGAGGCCCATCGGCAGGTTCTGGAGCAGGCCGGCGGATACGCTCTTCGGCGTGTAGCCGAGGTTGCGTGCGATGGCCGCGTCCGGGTCCACGAACAGGTCCGGCACCGAGCCGGTGATGTTGACGTGCTCGATGCGGCCGGCGAGCTGCGCGCGCGTGCCCTGCCCGAAGTCGAACTCGTTGAACACGAAGCCGGCGATGGTGCGGGTGCGGTTCGGATCGAACAGGCCGCCCTCCGCGCCCGGCGCGGTCAGCCGCTGGTGCCCGCCCTGTGCGCCGATGGCCGTGGTGAGCGTGCCGAAGCGCGTGGCGAACGGGGTGAGCTGGACCTCGACCCGGCCCTCCTGCTCGCGGTTGGTGAAGGTCTGCTGGATGCCGTCGAATCCGCCCTCGTCGGCGCGCTCGTAATGCCGGTAGTTCGACGCGCCGAACCAGAACCGCACCACGTCGACCGCGGAGGATTGCGGACGGAATTCGCCCTTCGACTGCACCTTGGTCTGCTTCACGTCGAGCCGGGTGTTGTGCTCGGTCGGCTCCTCGCCGGGGGTGCGGTAGAAACTCGAATAATTGGTCACGGCGAGGCCGACGAAGCCGCCGTCAAAGAAGTAGGAGCCGCCCATCGACTGGCCGCTGGCGCGCAGCGACGAATTCGGCTGGCGGCCGTCGGTGATGACCGGCGGCGGATCCTCGGGGAACAGGTAGGGATAGGTCGGGATCCGGTAGTCGGACGCGCCGCGCCCGAACATGTCGGCATGGATCGCGAAGCGGCCGCTGCCGATGTCGAGGAGCGCCGCGCCGTCGACGCCGCGGTCGACCGACGACACGCCGCCGCGCGCCTCGAACGACAGCGGACGCTGCGGCATGCGGTCCGGGATCCGGTTGTTGGTGACGCTGACCACGCCGCCGATCGCGGGTGAGCCGTAACGCAACGTCGCGGGACCGCGGATCACCTCGATGCGCTGCGCCGCCAGCGGATCGACCGGCACCGCATGGTCCTCGCCGATCTCGGAAACACCGTGCGCGCCGAGGCCGTTTTCCTGGATGCGAACCCGGTAGTTGTCGAGGCCGCGGATGACCGGCCGGCTCGCGGAGCCGGGCGCGAAGGACGACGACGAAATGCCGGGCCGCGAGCCCAGCAGGTCGCCGAGAGTCTGGCCGGGGCTGCGGGCGATGTCCTCCTCGGTCACCACGGTGACCGGCGCGAAGGCGTCCGGCACCACGATCAGGCTGCCAGGGGCGAGCGGGGCCGGCGTCTGTCGCAGGATCGGGCTGGGCGCCTCGACCGTGATCTGCGGCAATTCCAGCGTCTGGCCCTGTGCCGCCGACAGCGCCGCCGCTGAAATTCCCGCCGCCAGCGCGGACGCCCACGTACCCGACTTCAACCCCGACATGACCCTAACCCCATGAGACAGTTATGATCGTTATGTTATAAAGTTACATCATAGAGTCAAATCGCTAGGGCGTCCGGTGCCGGTGGCGGGGGATAACCGGGCCGTAACCATCCCGACACAGGGGCGCGTTACCAGGTCGGCAGCCGGCCCGGGCCGTTAAGCCCGCGGGCGGGTTGGCGTCGAAACCTTAAGACAGCCGTGCTACAGCGCGGGCCAATCGAACAAAAACGTCGGCGTGACAGGCGCGGGCTTCAGGCAGACCACCGGACGGATGAATCCACTCTCCCCCTCAGCGCCCCCCGAGCGCGCGCAATCGCTGGTCGCCGCCTATGAGCGCGCCGGCTATCGCCGCGTCGAGCCGGCGATCCTGCAGCCGGCTGAGCCGTTTCTCGACCTGTCGGGCGAGGACATCCGCCGGCGCATGTATCTGACCACCGACATCGAGGGCCGCGAGCTGTGCCTGCGGCCGGACCTGACAATCCCGGTGTCGTGCGACTATCTCGCCTCCGCCGACGCCGGCACGCCGCAGGGCTTCTGCTATCTCGGCCCGGTGTTCCGCAACCGCACGAGCGCGCCGCCGGAGTTTCTGCAGGCCGGCATCGAGTCCTTCGGTCGCGAGGACAAGGCGGCCGCCGACGCCGAAATGCTGGCGCTCGGGCTTGAAGCCACCGCGCACTATGGCGTCGAAGCGCCGGACGTCCGCGTCGGCGACGTCGGCCTGTTCGCCGCGCTGGTCGCCGCGCTCGATCTCGCGCCGGCGTGGAAGCGCCGGCTGATCAAGGATTTCAACCGCAAAAGCTCGCTGGCGCACGACCTCGACACGCTGGCGCTGGCGGCCGCGAAGGAGCGGCCGGAGTATCAGGGCGTGCTGGCGGCGCTCGCGGGATCGGACCCGAAGGCGGCGCGCGCGCTCGTCACCGACCTGCTGTCGATCGCCGGCATCAGCGCGGTCGGCGGACGTTCGGTCGGCGAAATCGCCGAACGCTTTCTCGAACAGGCGGCGCTGGGCAGCGCCCGCGGCGTGCCGCAGGAAACCCGCGCGCTGATCGAGCGCTTTCTCGCGGTGGCGGGCGATCCTGACGCCGCGGCAGCGGAGCTTCGCCAGATCGCCGCCGACGCCCGCATCGATCTCGGTGCGGCGCTCGACATGTTCGAAAGCCGCACCGGGTTTCTGGCGGCGCGCGGCGTCGATGTCGCCCGCATCCGGTTCTCGACCGCGTTCGGCCGCGGCCTCGACTATTACACCGGCTTCGTGTTCGAGCTTCACGATCCGGCCGCGCAGGCCGGCGGTCCGCTGGTCGCCGGCGGCCGCTACGACGGCCTGCTGACCCGGCTGGGATCGAAACAGAGCATTCCAGCCGTGGGCTTTGCCGTCTGGATCGAACGGGTCGCCAACGGAGGCGCGAAATGAGCGCGCCGGTCGTCGTCGCCGTCCCCGCCAAGGGCCGCCTGCAGGAGAATGCGCATGCGTTCTTCGCGCGCGCCGGGCTCGATCTCGTCAAGCCGCGCGGCGCCCGCGACTATCGCGGCACCATGAACGGGCTGGCCGGCGTCGAGGTCGCCTATCTCTCGGCGTCCGAAATCACCGGTGCGCTGGCGCAGGGCGCCGTGCATCTCGGCATCACCGGCGAGGATCTGGTTCGCGAGATGATCCCCGATCCGGAGCGTCGTGTCGTCATGGTGGAGCCGCTGGGCTTCGGCCAGGCCAACGTGGTCGTGGCGGTCCCGCAGGCCTGGATCGACGTGCGCAGCATGGCGGATCTCGACGACGTCGCCACCGCGTTTCGCATGCGTCACGACCGCAAGATGCGGGTCGCGACCAAATACATCAACCTGACCCGCACCTTCTTCGCGAGCCACGGCATCGTCGATTATCGCATCGTCGAGAGCGCGGGCGCGACCGAAGGCGCGCCGGCGGCGGGTTCGGCCGAACTCATCGTCGACATCACCACCACCGGCGCGACGCTCGCCGCCAACGGCCTGAAGATCGTCGAGGACGGCACCATGCTGCGCTCGCAGGCCAATCTGGTCGCCTCGCGCGCCGCGCCCTGGGGCGCCGACGAGCGCGAAACCGCGCGCCGGATTCTCGATCGCATCGCGGCGCAGAAGCGCGCACGCGCCTATCGCGAGGTCCGCACCCGCTTCCCCGGCTGCAACGATGCGCTGCTCGCGGAAGCCACCGAACGCTTCGGCGTGGTCGCGCCGTTCGGCGGACCCACCTCGTCGGGGATGCTGACGCTGCACGGCCCGCCGGACCGCATCTACGATCTCGCGAGCTTCCTGCGGGAGAAGGGCGCCGACACCGTCTCGGTCGTGGCGCTCGACTATGTGTTCTCGCCGGACAATCCGCTGTTCAACGCGCTGGTGGCCGGCCTCGACGCCTGACGGCTCGCGGCGGTTCAGGCCGAATCCGCCGGGCGCCTGCGGAACACCACGAAGTGCGACAGCGAGAAGTTGACGACGAATCCGACGAAGATCGCGATCAGCTTGGCCGCCCAGACCGGCATGAACTGCACCGCCACGATCACCGTCGTGGTGTTGGCGATCACGCCCGCCACGCCCGACGCCAGGAACGTCAGGTAGGCGCGCCAGCCGCAGGCGGCCGCCCGACTCGCGCGCGAACGTCGTCTTGGAGTTCATGACATAGGAGCCGGACACGGCCACGAGCCAGGCGGCGATGTTGGCCGGGATGATCAGAAAGGTTTTGGCGTTGAGACAGTTGCACGCGGCGCGTCACCGACGCGGCGGTCTGGGTCGCCCAGACCGAGGCGCCGAGCGCGCCAAGGGCGATAAAGAACACGGCGTAGTCGACCGCTGCGTTCACCACCCCGACCAGCCCGAAGCTCAGGGCCTTCATCGGCACGGCGCGCTCCTGCCAGGCGCGGCGGAGGCGTTCGGCGAGGTTCTGAAGAGGGCCATTTCGGCCACCGCCTAGCCCGTTTTCCCCGTCCCGTAAACCGGCCGGCGAAGCCCTTGAAATCGTGCGTATAACGCTTCCCGCCGAACCGCGACAAGGGCGTTGCGTTCAGCTATAGATGACGCCGGATTTGAGCGGAACCGAGAAGCCGTGAACACCACCGACCGTGCCGGTCGCGCCCCTCAGGACGCGCGCGCCGGTCTCTCGATCGTCGTGCCGGTCTACAACGAGGGCGCGGGTCTCGCCGCGTTGCACGACCGGATCGCCGACCTCGCCCGCCGGCTGCGGCGCGAGCGCGGCCTCGCATGCGAGGTCGTCTATGTCGATGACGGCAGCCGCGACGACAGCCTTGCGGTGGCGCGAAGTCGCTGTCCGCCGAGGCGCTCGACGTCCAGGTGGTCTCGCTCTCGCGCAATTTCGGCAAGGAGGCCGCCCTGATGGCGGGCCTCGACCATGCGCGGCTCGGCGCGGTGCTGTTCATGGACGGCGACGGCCAGCACCCGCCGGATCTGGTCGAGACGCTGGTCGCGGCACTGGCTCGATGATGGCTATGACGTCGTCTACACCGCCAAGGCCAACCGCGAGGGCGAACCGCGGCTGCGCCGCGTGGGCGTGCAGCTGTTCTATTCGCTGATCAATTGGGGCGCGCGCCAGAAAATTCCGGAGGACGCCGGCGACTTCCGCCTGCTGTCGCCGCGCGCCGCCGCCGCCTTGCGGCAGATGCCGGAGCGCAACCGCTTCTTCAAGGGACTGGCGAGCTGGATCGGCTTCCGCCAGATCCGCGTCGACTACGAGCCGGCGGAGCGCGCGCACGGCGCCACGAGCTGGAGCAGCTTCAGCCTGATCGGCGCTGTCGATCGAGGGCCTGACATCGTTCTCGGTTGCGCCGCTGCGGCTCGCCAGCGTGTTCGGTCTGCTGCTGGCCGTCGGCGCGCTCGTGTTCGGCTGCGTGATCCTGTTCGAGACGCGTGTTCTACGGAAAGAGCGTGGCCGGCTATCCGTCGCTGATCGTCGGCACTGATGGTGATCGGCGGCGTGCAGCTGATGATGATCGGCGTGATGGGCGAGTACATCGGCAAGATCTTGTCCGAGATCAAGGCGCGTCCGGTCTATTTCGTGGCGGAGCACGAGCTGAAGACCGCGCAGGATCGTGCGTCCGCTTCGTCTTCGCAGGCCGCGGAATGACACAGCCGCTGCGGCGGATCTGGCTGTGTGCCGACGATTACGGACTGTCGCCGGGCGTCGGCGACGCGATCCGGCGACTGATCGCGGCCGGTCGCCTCAACGCCACGTCGGTGATGGTGTCGCGCGCCCGGCTTCGACGCCGGCGCAGCCGCGGCGCTCGATGCGCTGAACGCACGCAGGCCGCGATCGGCCTGCATGTGACGCTGACATCGCCCTTCAGACCCGCAACGGACGGCTTCCGCCCGTTACAGAACGGCGCGTTTCCCCCGATCGGATCGATGCTGGTTCGCGGACTGCTGCGCCGGCTCGATCCTGCGTCACTCCTTCGCGAGGTGACGGCGCAATTCGAGGCCTTTCGCGCCGCCTTCGGCCGGCCGCCGGATTTCGTCGACGGCCATCAGCATGTTCATCACGTCCCCCAGGTGCGCGACGCGGTACTTGCGGCGATGACGGCGCATGCGCCGGACGCCTGGGTGCGCCAGTGCGGCAGCACCGCGCCGCTCGCCGTCAGGTTGCGCGATCGCAAGGCGCTGGTGCTGGGCGCTCTGGCCGCCGCGTTCCGGCGCAAGGCCGCCGCGCGCGGCATTGCGACCAATCCCGCCTTTGCCGGCACCTACGATTTCCAGGCCGAACCGCTGCCGGATTTCGCCTCCCTGTTTCCGTCGTTTCTGGAGGGGCTGCCATCCGGCGGCCTGATCATGTGCCATCCGGGTTTCGTCGACGAGACGTTGCGACGGCTCGATCCGCTGACCGACCAGCGCGAGCGCGAGTATGCCTTCCTCGCAAGCCCGGACTTTCCCGCGCTGCTGCGTCGGCACGGCGTCGAGCTCGCAGCGATTCCGGCCTGATTAAGGCGGCTCGATCGCGCCGAATTTTTTTTCGAGCCTCATGCCAAAGCGCGTGAACGTTCCTACATTGTCTGGCGACCCATCCGGGCAAGGAGGCCCGCCATGACGCCAGAGGAACGCAGGCTCGTCGACCGGTTGTTTGAGAGGCTCGCGACGCTCGAAAGCGCGCCGCGCGATCCCGATGCGGTTGCCTCGATCAACCGTGGACTCGAGCACGCGCCCAACGCGCTTTATCCGCTGGTCCAGACCGTCCTGCTGCAGGAGGAGGCGCTCAAGCGCGCCGACGAACGCATCCGCGCCCTGGAATCGGAGCGTGGCGTGGCGGAGCCTGAAGGGCAGGGCGGTTTTCTCGACAGCATGCGCGACTCGCTTTTCGGGCGTCGCTCAACGCAAGGCTCCGTGCCGCAAGGCTCCGTTCCGAACGTCCGGCGCGAGGACTCCGCCTGGTCGGCGCCGCAGGACATGCCGGCGGCTCGTCGCCCGATGGGATTGCCGCCCGGTCTTTCGGGACGTCCGCAGCCGGACGCGCCGACAGCGCAGCAGCCCGCTGCGGCTTCGGGCGGCGGCTCGTTTCTCGGCACGGCGGCCGCCACCGCGGCGGGCGTGCTCGGCGGCGCGTTGCTGATGAACAGCCTCGGCGGTCTGTTCGGCGGCGGGCAGGCCAAGGCGCAGACCGCGCTGGATCAGCCCGGCGGCGGCTCGACGTCGCCATGGGACAACAAGGGCGGCGGCGACCTGTCGCGCGAGGCCGGTCTCAACGACATCGGCGGCAGCGGCGAACGCCGCGCGGCCTATGAGGATGGCGGCGGCGAGCGTCAGGGCCTGTTCGACACGGCGTCCTACGAAGCCCAGGACGAGGACTACGACCACGGCGGCGACGATTTCGGTATCGACAGCGACTTCGTTTGATCGCAGGCTTGCACGCCCATGAATAAAAAGGCCGCCGGCGATGGCGGCCTTTTTCGCGTTCGATGCGGTTGCGTCAGATGACCACGACCTTGGTGCCGATCCGGACCCGGCCGTAGAGATCGATCACGTCCTCGTTGCGCATGCGGATGCAGCCGGACGACACGGCCTGGCCGATGGTCCACGGCTCGTTCGACCCGTGAATGCGATAGAGCGACGAACCGAGATAGAGCGCACGCGCGCCGAGCGGATTGTTCGGTCCGCCCGCCATGAAGGTCGGCAGCTCCGGTTGCCGCTTCAGCATTTCCGGCGGCGGCACCCAGTCGGGCCATTCCTTTTTGGCGGTCACCGATTTCACGCCGGCCCAGGTGAAGCCCGGCCGCCCGACGCCGATGCCGTAGCGCATGGCCGTGCCGCCGTCCTGCACCAGCAGGAGGTAGCGCCGCGGCGTGTCGATCACGATCGTGCCGGGCTTTTCTGGGCCGTGATAGGGCACGACCTGCGGCAGGAAGCGCGGATCGACCTCGGGATGGATCGGTTGCGGCGCGGGCGCTGTCAGCGCCGCCTGACGGGGCGGTGGCGCCGGCCGTGCGCCGCCGAACAGGAATTCGATGAAGCCGCCGCCGAGATCGACGTCGCGCTCCTGCGACGGTGCGCGGGCGCGCGTCATGCGGTCGTGCGCGTGCTGCGGCGCGATATAGGCGGGCGCTCCGGAACGGTGCTGTGGAGCATGGCGCACCGTCCGTTCGTGCGGATGCGCACGCTGCGCATCGGGATAGAGCGACATCGGCTGGGCTTGCGCGGGCGCGAAGAATGCGACGCTCGCCAAGAGCGCCGGGATCAGAACGTGTTTCATCGACGGACTCTCGAACAACATCGTCGTGAAGAGGCAGTGCGGCATCAATACATGGTGAAAAATGCACTGATCGGTAAAGGCGGGGGGCCGATGCGACCATGCTCCCGTCTTTAGGGCGCGGTTCGTCGAGTCAGCGTTACTTTTGCGTCAACGGCGGAGCGTCATGGTTAACCGCAGGTTTCGCGCGGCGCCGTCGCGCGGACGAAACGCGATCTTAAGCGGCGCAGTGCTACCGACACTGAGGGCAATGGGGGCCATCGTGCCGGTTCGGCGCCAGGTTTTTCGCATCGAGGAGCGCGCGCGCACCGGCGCGCCGATGGGCAGGAGTGCGCGCGAGCAGGAGAGTTCTTCGCCGCAGCAGCTCGCCCGCGAGTTGCGCGAGCTGCGTGCGCTGATCGCAACGCGGGCCGGCTCGTCCCCATCCCGTCCCGGCGCCGCGGCCGCCGTCTCGATCGAACGCGAGCTTCATGCGATCCGCGCTGCGGTTGCGCCCGCCCGCCCGCTCATGCGCGGGGCGCGCAGCGATCTCGCAACGGCGGACGACGTCCGGCTGGGCGAGGAGCTGGACGCGGTGGCGGCGTCGACCGAAGCGGCGACCGTGGCGGTGCTGAAGTCGGCCGAGGCCATCGACCGCGCCGTCGGGATGCTGGTCGCCGCGCTGAAGAGCGATCACGATCAGGCGCTGGCCGCCGACATCCGCGAGCAGGTGGCGCGCATCTTCGAGGCCTGCAATTTTCAAGACCTTGCCGGGCAGCGCATCGACAAGGTCAAGCGGACGCTGTCCGGGATCGAGGCTCATGCCGATCGCCTGCGCGCCGCCTGGGCGACGCTCGACCGCGATGCCCAGAATGCCGAGAGTGACCAGGTTGCCCAGGTTGCCCAGGTTGCCCAGGATGGCCAGGTTGCCCAGGATGGCCATGCGCGCATTGCCGCAAAGGATCGGCTGCTCAACGGCCCCGGCCTGCCGGGCGATGCGGATCGCCTCGGCCAGAGCGACGTCGACCGGATTTTCGATTCCTGATCGGATCAGCGCGGCCGGCGCACGGTCGCGAAACACACCAGACTGATCGCTCCGAAGGCGGCGGCCAGTGCGAGCGCGACCGGATCGGACGCGCGCTCGATGGCGAAGGCCAGCACCAGCGGTGCGGCGGCCTGCATCGCAAGCCACGGGCCCGCCATCCGTCCGATGACCGCGCCGTAACCGACCGGTCCGAACAGCGACAGCGGCACCGCGCCGCGCGCGATCGTGATCAGGCCGTTGCCCGCACCGAACATGACGGCAAAGAGCGCGGCGCTCGCCGGCGATATGCCGAACAGGGCGAGCATCGCGAACGCCGACAGCAGCAGCGACACCGCAAGGCGCGCCAGCCAGAGCGGATGCAGGTTGCGGCCGAAGCCGAGCTCCAGCACGCGCGCTGCGACCTGCGC
Source organism: uncultured Alphaproteobacteria bacterium (assembly GCA_963758225.1). Lineage (GTDB taxonomy): Bacteria > Pseudomonadota > Alphaproteobacteria > Rhizobiales > Xanthobacteraceae > Z2-YC6860. Next base: position 373,719 of record CAVWUJ010000001.1, read on the forward strand.
CGGGCCGAACAGCGCGCCGATCGCGACGGCGGTCGCCGCATCGATCCCGCTGCGCCCGAAGATCGCGAGCAGATGCGCCGACAGCGCCGAGGGAATGAACCCGTAGGCGGCGAAGGCCGCGGCGGTCAGAAGGAAGGCGAGACCCGTGGACGGAAGCACCGCCGGCCGCGCGGCCGGCGATGCGCCCGCGTCGGCGGTGCGGTCCGTCGCGCGCTCGCGCGGCAGCGCCAGCGCATGCAGCGGGGCGCAGACCAGCGCCAGCGCCGCGGCGAGCGCCACATAGGCGCCGCGCCATCCCACGGCCCCGATCAGGAGATGGGTGACCGGCCAGCCGACGGTCGATGCGAAGCCGCCGGCCAGCGTCAGGATCGTGATCGGCCGGCGGGCGTCGGCGCCGAAGATCCGTCCGAGCGTCGCGAAGGCGGCGTCGTAGAGCGAGCCGGCGAGGCCAAGGCCGATCACCGTCCAGGCGGCGAGATAGGCGAGGGGATGCTCCGCAACGGCGAGGCCGAGAAGCCCGCAGGCACCGACCAGAGAGCCGGCGGTCATGACGGCATGGCCGCCGTGCCTGTCGATCGCCGCGCCGATGCGCGGCGACACCACGCCCGCCACCAGCAGCGCCAGAGAGAAGCCGGCCATCGCAAACGACAGCGACCAGCCGCGCTCCGCCGCGATCAGCGGGACCAGCAGGACGGGCGAGTAATAGATCGCCCCCCACGCCACGATCTGCGTCACGCCGAGAACCGTGACGGCCCGCCACGGGCCGAAGAGGGCGTCGCGCAAGGCCATGCTCGGCGGACTTTCGTGCTTGCGACGGCCGAGGGGGCCGATACATCGTCACGCACTATCGGCCAGCGCCGGCGGGAACGCGAGCGGCCGGACCCGCAAATTGTTGATGCGGGTGATGACAGTCCTTGATGAAACGCCCGGGCCGCTGCCCGCCCGCGCGGCGCTCAGCCCTTGAACCGGGTGTCCTCGAACGCCGGCACGCCGGCTGCGAAGCGATCGAGCCAGGCGACCAGCTTCGGATGGCCCGCCCGCCAGCGGCCTTCGAAGCGCAGATCCTGATAGCCGAGCGCGCAGGCGAGCGCGATGTCGCCGACCGTCGGCGTTCCGACGGTGGCCGGCGGCGACGCTTCGAGGGCGGCGAGCCCGCGCGCCATCTTGCCGTTCTGATGATCGACCCAGGATTGCACGCGATGCTCGGCGGGGCGAAAGCGCGCCTCGTAGATCACGAGCAGCGCCGCATCGGTGACGCCGTCGGCGAGCGCCTGCAGACGCAGCGCCGCAAAGCGGGCGTCCGGCGCGCGCGGCAGGATGCGATCGCCGCCCGCCCGGTGATCGAGATATTCGAGGATCACGCGCGAGTCGAACAAGGTCGTGCCGTCGTCGAGCAGCAGCGTCGGAATTTTGCCGACGGGATTCTGCTGTCGCAGCGTGTCGGCGGGATCGACCGCGTCGGCGGCCTCGATGCGTATCGTGTCCGAAAGGCCGAGCACCGACGCGGCGATCGCGACCTTGCGTCCGAACGGAGAGGCGGGCGAATTGCGGAAAATCATCATGCGGCCGACACTGGCACAGGCCGTGCCCGGCGACCAAGATCCCGAGACCTGAAGCCCGAGACCAAGATTCAGCGACCAAGGCTCGGCGACCACGCCCGCAACTCGGTGCATAACACCCAGCCGCAGCCGCTGCCGCGTTGTCCTCCCTCGGACTTGAATGCGCAGGAGCAGGCGGACTTGGCGCCCGCTCCGCTCCGCACCCACGCTAGCCGGTGACCACCAGATTGACGGCCTTCGGACCCTTGCCCTTCTTGTCGGGCTCGACTTCGAACTGAATGCGCTGTCCCTCGTTCAGCGATTTCAGGCCAGCCTGTTCGACCGCGGTGATGTGCACGAACACGTCGCGCCCGCCATCGTCGGGCTTGATAAATCCGTAGCCGCGCTCCCCATTGAAGAACTTGACCGTACCGCTCATTGCCATCGGGAAAACTCCTCTTCCCCGAAATTGCTTCACCGCCAGCCCCCACGGCGAGACGGCTCGGCTCAACATTCACAAAGCGGGAAAAGGCTCGAAGCCGATCGGGCCTCAGTCACTCCGCCGGCCCCCCAGGGGGCGGAACGTCCAAGCCAACGCAACAGCGTAAACTCAACGCCGAGCCAGTGGGAAGGGGCGAAGGGCCTTAGCGCGGGCTTTCCCTGACGATCCATTCGAGGCGCGCTTCGGTTTTTCCGCCGCGCGAGAGCCGCGGGCCAGCATCGGGAGCAGACGTTGCAATTCGTCGTGCAGTCGCCAGGGCGGATTCACTGCGATAATTCCGGTGCCGCGCAGGCCTTCGGAGTCCGTTGCATTTGGTACGATCAATTCCACACGCAACGTCTTGGGAATGCCGAGCCCGGAAAGCTTGCGACTAAAGGATGAGGCCTCGGACGCGGCTTTGACCGGGTACCAGAGCAGATAAATGCCGGTCGGCCATTTGCGATGGGCGCTTGCGAGCGAATTCGATCAAACGCTCGCGCTCGTCCGGCTGCTCGAACGGCGGATCGACCAGCACGATTCCGCGCCGCTCCTTCGGAGGAATGTTGGCGTTGAGCGCGGTCCAGCCGTCGAGTGCGAGCGCCTTGGCGCGATCGTCGCGTCGCAGGACGCGGGCGAGCGCGGCCGAGGCTCCGGGCTCGGCCTCGCTGGCGATCAGCCGGTCCTGCGGACGCATGAGGTGCAGCGCGAGCGCGGGCGAGCCGGGATAGGTCGCGAGCGTGCCGTTGGGGTTGAACGCCGCGACGGCGTCGAGATAGGGCGCCAGCAAATCGCGCACCGCAGGCTCGAGGGTCGCCTCGCGCAGCCGTCCGATGCCCTCGCGCCACTCGCCGGTCCGTTCGGCTTCGGGCCCGTCGAGATCGTAGAGGCCGGCGCCGGCATGGGTGTCGACGACCCGGTAAGCCGCGGGCTTCTCGGCCAGATGAGTCAGCACGCGGCAGAAGATCGCGTGCTTGAACACATCCGCGAAGTTTCCGGCGTGGAAGGCGTGCCTGTAGTTCATGTCCTGTTTCGGTGCGGCGCGCCGGGCGCGGTGCGCGTTAACGGCGTTCCGGTTTTGCCGCCCGCCGCCGGATGAAGTCGACTAAAATTTGAGGAGTCGGTTTAGGCAACAAAAGATTGTTCCCCGTTACGGTGGGGATCGATGCGAACCGGGTCTGCCGTCAGGCTCCCCATTCGCAGCGGCTTTGAGGATCGCGAAACGCGATGTGGCGCAGTCTGATCGCAGCAGGCCTGCTTTACGGGTACGGACATCCCGCGATGGATGATCTGCGCCCGGGCTTTCTCGATGCGCCGCTGCAGGGCTTGCACCGCGAAGTGAACCAGGCGGCGGCCGACGGTCACCGGGCGCTAACCCTGCTCGACGATGCCCGGTCGATGCGCTACCTCAAGGGTTACACCGACCAGATGAGCAGCATGCTCAAGGGCGGCTGATCCGGCTCGGCTGGACCGCCGTCTAGCCGGCGGCTTGCGGCCCGGCGTCTCTCACTTCTCTCTCTCTCTCTCGCGCGCGCGCGCGTGTGTTTCTTCTTCCGGACGCGGCGCAGCGCCAACCTCCACTTTGTGTCCCGGGCGCGTCGCGCCATAAGCGCGTTCACGCGCGTCTTCGATGCGCTATGGCGCAGCGTTGCGATGCAGACACGGGACCGCGACGGATTCGGTCCCGGTCCGCTTCGCAATCACCCGACGCCGGCGTTTGGCTTGCTTTGGAGCCTGGTGCGGTCCCGGTTCTGCATTCATGCCGCGACGCGCCCGGGACACGGGAGCGGAAATCCGGGCGGAATTATCTTGACTTAATTCCTATTATGACTATAGTCACAACATCCCGCCCCAATCGAGGGGCGTTCGCGAGCGTCACGACACGCGGGGCGGGATGCGGTGGCCGGCTTCGGTTCGCGAGACGCGCGGATCGCATCCGGCGGTCCAAGCCGTGCGGTCCCGCGCCTGTCCTCACAAGGGGGCCGCGCCCGGGGCCCGCAACACTGGCGCCGTACCCCCGCGCTGTTGGCGGGCAGGTGTCAGCGGGCCCTCTCCGGAACGACCGGGGTCCGGGGGACGCACGGAGCAAGCCTCAAACACCGCGCGCGGGGCGCCGAAGGTTCGGCGGACTTGCGGCAAGAGAAGACATGGACGGCGTTTCGACAGAGACGCCGTTCCCGCTCCGGGATCGCGAGATTCCGGAGCCCGCGGGTCCGAAACGGACCCCGGCGTCCCGCGCGCCCTCGAACCGGGCGCGGATGCACGGCTCGCAACCCGCGCACAGGGCGCGGGAACGCGGACGGCTGCGCGGGATCGCGAGCGGCTGCTTGTTTGAAAGTTCGCTGACTGAAACTTCGCTGTTTGAAAATCGAATCTGATCGCGCAACGAACACCGCTCCCGTGTCCCGGACGCGGTGCAGCGCAAGCCATAAACGCGTCCACGCGCGAAGGCGCGGCGGTGCTCCGCAGAGCCGGGACCGCGGTGGAATTCCGCGCGGTCGGCATCGCAAGCGGCCGATGACGCCGGCGTTCGCATGTGGCGCGGTCCCGGTTCTGCATCGCACCGCTGCGCTGACGCTTCGCGCTGCGATGCGCCCGGGACACGAGAGCGATGGAGGCCGCCACATTCTCCACCGTCATCGCCGGGCTTGTCCCGGCGATCCACGTCTTGCTTCCTGCCGTGCCGCCAAGTCGTGAATGCGCGGTCAAGCCCGCGCATGACGGGGAGAGAGAAGTGCAACCGTCCTGGGCGTTGCTTCGCCGGCCTGCAACCGGACGCTAGATCGAAACCTCTTCGGTCTTCTCGATCGAGAAGAACGCGATGGGCTGCACCGCCTGGAAGCCCTGCGGCGTGTCGATGCCGAACACCAGCACCTGGATGATCCTGTAGGTGCCCTGGGCGTTGCTGGCCTTGGACAGCTCGCCGCCGCGCATGAAGGCCATCGTCGCGCCGATGCAGGCGGTCGGATTGCTTTCCTCGGCGTTGACCTTGTCCATCGCCAGCGTGGCGTCGCCGTCGAACAGGGCGACGAACCGTTCCATCTGGGCCTGGGTGTCGCAGATCACCGTGGCGCCGTACTCGACCTGCCTGTCGGGCGTCTGACCGGGGGCTTGCTGCGCGGCGGCCGGTGTGGCCGCGGCGAACAGGCTCAACGCAAGGACTCGCAGCGCTTTCGTCATGCGAACCTCCTCTGGCAAGCGGCGTGTCGCGAACCGTCTCCGTCGCGCCGCCCTCCTGCGCTCTCCGACAAATCAAGAAGCGTGCCAGAGGGTTGGCGGGGGCGGGGCCGGCCGATGCAAACGCGCTCGTGCGATAAAAGTGTCCCGGACAAGCCTTTAGCCTTCGTTAAGCACGCCGGGAGCCCCGGATTTTCTCAATTTTGCCAGTCCCGCCTGCAATTCCGGGCACGCGACCGCCGCGCGCCTGCCATGCTGCGGCGGGGTGGATTTCCGGTCGCCCGCATCCTATCTCAACCGCGCCGGGTCGCGGACGTTCCAGCCGCCCTCGCGACCTCCAGCGAAAGGCTTTCTCGATCATGCCAGAGTCCGCCGTAGCCGATCCCGCCCGCGCGAACGCCGGTCCGCCGCAGGGGGCGCAGCCGGCGATGATGCGCGGCTTTCGCGGCCGCTGCCCGGCCTGCGGCGAGGGACGGATGTTCCGGGCCTATCTCAAGGTCGCGGACGAATGCCCGGCCTGCGGCGAGGAGCTGCACCACCACCGCGCCGACGACTTTCCGGCCTATATCGTCATCGTGATCGTCGGACACATCGTGGTGCCGCTGGTGCTCGGGGTCGAGACCGCGTACGCGCCCTCCTACTGGGTGCACCTCGCGCTGTGGCCGGCGCTGACCGCGGGCCTCACCTTCGCGCTGCTGCAGCCGGTGAAGGGCGCGGTGGTCGCGATCCAGTGGTTCATCGGCATGGACGGCTTCGAGGACGCCAAGAAGCAGCGCAATCTCGCGGCGGCGACGGTTCGTGCCGGCGCCGGCTGAGGCTCCGCGCCACCCTTCAGGACTTCGATCGCAAGCGAGCGGCAACCCGGCGTGCGATTTCCGGTGGAGCCTCCTCGGGGATCGGGAAGACCGAACTGACGTTGATCTCTCCCAATACATAGCTGTCGGCTTGATCCGCCCCTTTGGGGCCGAGCATGAAGTCGGCGTCCCAGATCATCGGCAGGTCTTGCCGGGGAATGTCCAGCAACGAGGTCAGTTGCGAAGTCCACTCCTCCTCCATCAATCGACGCAGGCGCTGAAACCGCGGATCGGCGTTGGAGGTGTAGAGCCTCGGTCCGGCCTCGGCGCGCGCGGCCGGCGTGTCGACCAGTGCCTTGACCTTTTGGTGCCCGAAGCCCGCGCAGCTGTCGCCGCCATATAGCAGCGGATCACGCCTTCGCATAACCGGGCCTGGAACGGCTGTTCGATCACGCAGCCGTCGTCAAAATATTCGGCGCACCGATCGAAAAACGCTTCCAGCGCCATCTCCTCCGAAGCTTCCTCGGTGGCATCTAGAACGCGGACCGACGTTCGAGGGCCCGCACTGGCCAGCGCCTCGACTTTCCAGACTCCCTGACCGCCGTTTCCACGATTGCGCTTGATGACCCGTGGGCCACCGATAAGGCGCGCTGGCAATTCGGCCCGCATCGCTTCGGGTGTTCGATACAGGGCCGTGTCGCAACCCCAGCTCATCGCGCGCGTTCGATGGAGCACCTCCTTGGTGCCCATCTTGAGGATCACGTCAGGATGCGCGCTCACCCATATACCGCGCGCCGCAACCTTGCGCAGCAGCGCATTGAGATTGTCGCGGTTGCGTCCCTCATGAATCGGATTGACCCAGACCAGAACGCCGTCACACGCGGCGAGTTGTTCGCCTGCCGCTTCGGCAATATCGTCCTCGTAAACCACCGGCTTGGCATCGATGCCGAGTGCGTCGAGCGCCGCAAAGATGGCTTTGAACCGGCTGGTCTCCGGCGCAGCCGTGCTGCGCTCCGCTTCATCGCCTCGCCACAGAAGAGCGACGCGGCCGGGACTTGTCGTGGGGGCGGACATGGCAGCGGCTCCCTCTCAAGCGTGCTCGGTCCGCGCATCAAGAGCGAGGACGGAGCAGGGCTTGGACGACGAGCCGTCTTGGAAATGCCGGGGGCCTGCGATACCCCGACATCGATAGCATATGCGCAAAGCGTTCGCTTTCAAGCCGGTCCTTGCATTTGCTTCTAAAAGCAAAACTTATTATAAGAAGCGAACGGGGCCTATCGACGGTCGCCCCGCTGCAGGCAAAGCGGCCCAAGCACCGTCTCCTCGCAAGGAGGGGACACATGCGTGCGGGGCGCTAATTTTTTGTCGGAATAGATTGCTGCTCAGGGGTTTTCGCGGCCTCCCCTTAAGATGGCCAACACCATCCAAGCGCTGCTCGCCTCGAATCTCAGGAGCGAGCGATGGATGGCATTGTGCTCGGACTTTTTCTTCTCGCGGCGTTTATGGGCGGCTTCGCATCGGGGCTGGCCGGCTTTGCGATGGGTTTCATCGTCTCCGCGATCTGGCTGCACCTGATCACGCCGGCTCAAACGACGGCCCTCATTGTCGGGTACAGTCTTTGGACGCAAGGGTATGGCGTCTGGAAGCTGCGCCATTCGCTGGCTTGGCGAAACGTATTGCCGTTCATCGTTGGTGGCACAGCCGGCGTTCCGATCGGAACGCTGCTGCTCACATATGTCGACCCTTCCTATATGCGTAGCGGGGTGGGAATTCTGTTGGTCGTTTACGGCGCATATGGACTGGCGCAGCCAAGGTTGAAGCCGTTCCGTGTGGGCCTTGCGGCCGATGGCGCCGTTGGATTTCTGAACGGAATTCTTTGCGGGATGACCGGACTTCCGGGCTTCATCATCACGGTTTGGTGCCAATTGCGCGGCTGGACGAAAGACGTGCAACGCGCGGTGTTTCAGCCGGTGATGCTCGCAGCCAGCGTCGCGACCGGCATCGCGCTGAGCTTCACCAGCGTCATCACAGCCGACATCGTCAGGCTCTACGTTCTCGGCCTTCCTGCCATGCTGGCCGGCTTGTGGATCGGCTTCAAGCTGTATGGAAAGCTGGATGACGCTGCATTCCGCAAGGTCGATTCTGGTGCTTCTGGTGGTCGCCGGATTTGCGCTTGTCCTTGCACAAGGCTGGCCGATCGGCCGGCCCGGCGGTCATTGACCGTCGGGCCACATCCTTGCGATGGGCCCGCTTGCAATCCCGGTTGACGGCCGCGAGCTACGCGACCTTGCGGCCCCACAGCCGCTGCGAGGCGATGTCGGCGCCCTCGCGGATCGACTTGAGCTTCAGCCAGACCACCGGCTCCATCACCCATTCGCGGTTGGTGAAGGTGCCGAAGCCGCAGTCGGTGGAGGCGATCACGCGCTCGCGGTCGCCGACGACCGACACCGCCTCCTCGATGCGGCGGGCCACCACCTCCGGATGCTCGACGAAGTTCGAGGTCGTCTCCACCACGCCCGGGATCAGCGCCATGTGCGAGGGCAGCGGATGCTTCTTGATCGCCGCGTATTCGTGGGCGTGGCGCGGATTGGAAAACTCGATGGTGAGCGCGCCGACATTGGCCTGGTAGAGCGCCGGCAGGATCGTCGCCAGCGGAATGTCGTGGATGTGCGGGCCTTCCCAGTTGCCGTAGCAGATGTGCAGGCGCACGCGGTCGCGCGGGATGCCCTCGATGCCCTTGTTGATCGCCGCGACATGCAGCTCGCACATCTTCACGAATTCGTAGTCGGTCAGGTCGCGGAACAGCATGGTGCGGTCCATCGCGAGGTCCGGCGCGTCGATCTGCAGGATCAGCCCGGCCTTGTGGATCGCCTGGTATTCGTTCCTCATCTCGCGCGCGATCGCATCGAGATAGGCCTCGTGCGAAGTCGTAATAGGCGTTGAGCATCGTCGAGGAGATGATGCCGGGCGAGGCCGCGGTCATGAAGCCTCGGTGAAGCTGCCGACCCGGCGATCGCCTTGAAGCGCGCCAGCTCCTGCTCGATCGGCTTGATGTCGAGGTACTTCAGTTCGGCCTGCGCCTGCGGCGCGCCCGTGCTGGCCCTTGGTCTGCGTGCGGGAAGCGGTTCATCATGTAGGCGAGCAGGTCGGGAAATTCCTCGAACTCGCGGCCGCGGCGGCGCTTGCGACACGCCGCCGAAGCCGGACATGCGTTGCGGCACATAGGTCTGGAAGCCGACGCGCTGCTGCTCGCCGTCGTTGCCGATGTCGATGCCGGCCTCGCGCTGCTTGTCCACGACATGGCGGATCGGCCTTGTCCATCTCGCTGCTCGAACAGCGCCTTGTCGTAGGGCTTGTCCGGCCTCCCGCGCCATCAGCAGTTCGGACAGCGCTTCGTTGCGCGGCAGGCTGCCGACATGCGTGGTCAGGATGCGGTCGCGGCTCAGAAGCATGGCGTATCCTCCCAGTGGTCTTGCTGCCTTGTCATACCGCGACAGGAGGCCGGATGTGGATTTTCCTGTCCGGCCTGCGGCGAAACGCATTGCGGCTGCGCGCGGTCACCTGCATAATAGTGCATCTTCGGGGCGCGAAACGAAGAACGGCCAAGAGATCGGCCAACGATCCAGGAAATTTCGGAATGGCCGGGGCGGCATGGCCCTGCGCCGGCCGAGCGCAAGATCATGCTGCGTCGTCCGCGATGCTGTTGGCCGTGTCCCGCGCCAGTACAATTTCGCGGCCGACATCCTCGAGCCGCAACCTCAAGGCTGGCCGCGCCGGCAAGCCGGCCTTCATCGACCCGCGCGGCGCGCTGGACCTACGGCCAGCTGGCGGAGCGGAGCGACCGTTTCGCCAATGCGCTGCGTGGCGCTCGGGCGTGCGCCGCGAAGAGCGCATGCTGATGTGCCTGCTCGACACCGATCGACTGGCCGACGGCGTTTCTGGGCGCGCTGAAGGCCGGGGTGGTGGCGGTGCCGGTCAACACGCTGATGAGCGAGGACGATTACCGCTTCATGCTGGCGGACAGCCGCGCCCGCGTGCTGGTCGTGTCGCAGGCGCTGTGGCCGCGTTTCGCGGGTCTTGTTCCGGCGGATGCCGGACCTCGAGCACGTCATCGTCGCGGGCGACGACGGCCAGGGGTCAACGCGCTTCGACGACCTGATGGCGCAGACCGCCGCGGACGGCGATTTGCCGCGGCGCCGACCAGCTGCGACGACATCGCCTTCTGGCTCTATACGTCGGGTTCGACGGGCAAGCCGAAGGGCGCGGTCCATGTGCCATGCCGATTTGAAGCTGACCGACGATCTCTACGGCGGGCCCTATCTCGGCCTGACCGAGGCCGACGTCTGCTATTCGGTGGCCAAGCTGTTCTTCGCCTATGGTCTGGGCAATGCCTGACCTTTCCCATGTCGGCGGGCGCGACGACGGTGCTGCTGCCGGACCGGCCGACGCCGGATGGCGTGGCGGCGCTTTTGCGCGAGCACAGAGTGAGCGTGTTCTATGCCGTGCCCACATTCTATGCGGCATTTCTCGCGAGCCCCGGCATTCCGGCGCGGGGCGAAGTGCCGCTGCGCCGCTGCGTGTCCGCCGGCGAGGCGCTGCCGGCGGATGTCGGCCGGCGCTGGCACGAGCGCACCGGCTGCGACATCCTGGACGGGCTCGGCTCGACCGAGATGCTGCACATCTTCCTGTCGAACCATCCCGGCGACGTGAAATACGGCACCAGCGGCAAGCCGGTGCCCGGCTACCGGATGAAGCTGGTGGACGAGGACGGCGCGCCGGTCAAGCGCGGCGAGATGGGCGAATTGCTCGTCAGCGGGCCGACCAGCGCGCTGATGTACTGGAACAACCGCGACCAGTCGCGCGCGACATTCGTCGGCGAATGGACGCGCTCCGGCGACAAGTACATCGAGGACGAGAACGGCTATTTCGTCTACTGCGGCCGGCGCGACGACATGCTCAAGGTGTCGGGCCTTTACGTCGCGCCGTTCGAAGTGGAGGCGGCGCTCCTGACCCATGCCGACGTGCTGGAGGCGGCGGTCGTGGCCTGGCCGGATGCCGACGGGCTGATCAAGCCGAAGGCGTTCGTCGTGCTCAAGGGCGGAAGCCAAGAGGCCGAGGCCCAAGGCGCCAAGGCCGAAGGCGCTCGAGCCACCGAGGCCATGGCGCGGACCTTGCAAGACCACGTCAAGCAGCGCTGGCGCCCTACAAATATCCGCGCTGGATCGAATTCCGCGGACGAACTGCCGAAGACGGCGACAGGCAAGATTCAGCGGTTCAAATTGCGTGCGGAGGCTCCCGAACGATAGCGCGGCACATTGTTGTGAAGCGGCGGCCAAAAGCTCTATCTCTTTGTTTTGTCGCAATTCCTGGCAGAAAACCGCTTCGCACTTGTCCGGGAATTGCTCTAGCATGGCGTCAACATTTCTCGAGGAGGGGACTGGGACATGAAGAACAGGATTTTGCTCGCCGCCGGTGCGGCGATGGCGCTCGCGGCCGTGCCGGCGATCATCCAGCCGGCCATGGCGCAGAAGGACCCGATCAAGATCGGTTTCGTCTCGACCTTCAGCGGTCCGACCGCGGTCATCGGCAAGGACATGCGCAACTCCGTCGAACTGGCGCTCGAACATCTCGGGCGGCCAGATGGGCGGCCGTCCGGTCGAGGTGATCTACGAAGACGACATGCAGAAGCCGGACATCGGCCGGCAGAAGACCGAAAAGCTGATCCAGTCCGACCGGGTGGATTTCATCGCCGGATACATCTGGTCGAACGTGCTCCTGGCGTCGTTCAAGCCGGTGATGGATTCCGAGACCTTCCTGATCGGCGCCAACGCCGGGCCGCACCAGATCGCCGGCGAGCAGTGCTCGCCATTCTTGTTCTCCACGTCCTGGCAGAACGACCAGACGCCGCAGGCCGTCGGGCCTGCACATGAACCAGAAGGGCGTCAAGTCGGTCTATCTGATCGGCCCGAACTATGCCGCCGGCCGCGACATGCTCAACGGCCTGCGCTCGACCTATCAAGGGCAAGGTGGTCGGCAGGACCTGACCCGCTGGCCGGACCAGCTCGACTTCTCGGCCGAACTGTCGAAGGTGCGCGCCGCCAAGCCGGACGCCGTGTTCGTGTTCTTCCCGGGCGCGGCCGGCGTGCAGTTCCTCAATCAATATGCGCAGTCGGGCCTGAAGGACACGATCCCGCTGTATCAGGCGTTCACGTCGATGCGCATCACCTGCCGCTGCCAGAAGGAACTGGCGATCGGCGTGGCAGGCGCCCAGCAATGGGTCAACGACCTGCCGAACAAGGCCAACAAGCGCTACGTGTCGGACTTCCTCGCCAAGCACAAGAACTACCCGTCGTATCTACGGCGCGCAGTCCTATGACGCGATCAAGCTGATCGACAGCGCGGTGTCGGCGGTGAAGGGCGACGTCACCCGCAAGGACGACATGCGCGCGCAGATGCGCAAGGCGGACTTCGAATCCGTGCGCGGCCCTTACGTTACGGCAACAACCACTATCCCGATCCAGAATTTCTACCTGCAGGAGGTGGTCAAGGACGGCAACGGCATGCTGACGTTGAAGACGGTGGCGACCATCGTCGAGAACGATCAGGACGACTTCGCCGCCAAATGCCCGATGAAGTGGTGATCCGCGGCCCATTGACCATGAGCGGGGAAACGGCCGGCCGGCGGGCGCAGCGGATCGCGGGACCGATTTCGCTCGCCGTGTCCCGCGCCGGTGCGGCTGTTGACGCGACATGTTGCTTGTTCATCGAGCAGTTCCTGAACGGGCTGCAACTGGGACTGCTGCTGTTCCTGCTGGCCGCCGGGCTGACGCTCGTGTTCGGCATCATGGACATGGTGAACCTGGCGCATGGCTCGTTCTACATGCTGGGCGCCTATTTCGCGGCGACCTTCACGGCGATGACCGGCAGCATTTCATCGGCGGCGTCGTGCTGGCGCTGATCGCCACGCTCGCTGGTCGGCATGGTGCTGGAGGTGGTCGCGATCCGCCGGCTCTACGGCCGCGACCATCTCGACCATGTGCTCGGCACCTTCGGCCTGATCCTGTTCTTCAACGAGCTGGTGCGGCTGGTCTGGGGGCCGGCGGGCATGAACCTGACCGCTGCCGTCGTGGCTCGAACACGTCGGTCGAGATCCTGCCCGGCGTCTATTATTCGATGTACCGGCTCTCGATCATCCTCGTGGCGCTGGCGGTGGCGCGGCCTGCTCTACGTCGTCATCATGCGCACGCGGGTCGGCATGCTGATCCGCGCCGGCGCCTCCAACCGCGAGATGGTCGGCGCGCTCGGCATCAACATCCGGGTCCTGTTCACCTTCGTGTTCGGCGTCGGCGCCGCGCTGGCCGGTCTTGCCGGCCTGATGCAGGCGGCGATCCTGACCGCGCAGATCGGCATGGGCGAGAACATCCTGATCCTGGCCTTCGTCGTGATCATCATCGGCGGCATCGGCTCGATCCGCGGCGCCTTCCTCGCCGCGATCTTCGTCGGCCTGATCGACACCGTCGGCCGGGCCTTCCTGCCCGATATGCTGTCGCTGTTCCTGTCGCCCGCTGCGCGCACCACCGCGGCGCCCGCGCTGTCGTCGATGCTGATCTATCTGGCCATGGCCGTGGTGCTCGATCGTGCGCCCCGAGGGCCTGTTTCCGGCGAATGCCCGATGATGGCCATCTGAACGCTTCGCAACGTTCGTGGTCGGCGGCGCTGCTGCGTGGTGCTGGCGCTGGTGCCGGTCTATTCGCACCTGACCGGCGACGTGTTCATGACCACGCTGTTCACCCGCATCGTCATCTTCGCGATCGCGGCGGTGAGCCTGAACCTGATCATGGGCTTCGGCGGCATGGTCAGCTTCGGCCATGCCGTCTATCTCGGGCATCGGCGGCTATGCGGTCGGCATCCTCGCGCAGCGAGGGCGTCGTCTCCGGCTTCATGCAATGGCCGGTCGCGATCCTTGCGTTCGGGCTTGCTGGCGCTGGTCATCGGCGCGCTGAGCCTGCGCACCAAGGGCGTCTATTTCATCATGATCACGCTCGCCTTCGCGCAGATGGTCTATTACGTCGCGGTCAGCCTCGACCGCTACGGCGGCGACGACGGGCTGACCATCAACCAGCGCAGCGAATTCGGCGGGCTGATCGACCTGTCGAACCGCACGGCGTTCTACTACCTCTGCTTCGCCGTGCTGTTCGCGAGCTGCTACCTGGTCTGGCGCATCGTCCATTCGCGGTTCGGCATGGTGATCCAGGGCGCGCGCTCCAACGACCGGCGCATGAACGCCATCGGCTTTCCGACCTTTCGCTACCGGCTGGTCTGCTTCGTCATCGCCGGCATGATCTGCGGGCTCGCCGGCGCGCTGCTCGCCAGCCACACCGACTTCGTCAGTCCCGCGATGATGCACTGGATGGTGTCGGGCGAGCTGATCGTGATGGCGGTGCTCGGCGGCATGGGCACCGGTGCTCGGTCCGGTGATCGGCGCCGTGGTGCTGCTGGTCGATGGAGGAGGCGCTGCCCTGGCTGATCGGGGCGGTGAAGCCAGCCTTGTCACCGGGCGAGGACGTGGCGGCGGCGCGCGAATACTGGCGGCTGATTCTGGGGCCGATGCTGCTGCTGATCGTGCTCTATGCGCGCGGCGGCATCGACGGCATTCTGATGGGGCATCGCCGTGGCTGAACCGCTCCTGTCAAGGTCGAGCGGCCTGACCAAGCGCTTCGGCGGCGTGGTCGCCTCCGACGGCGTGATCGCTCGACGTGGCGACCGGCGAGCTGCATGCCATCATCGGTCCGAACGGGGCCGGCAAGACCACGCTGATCGGCCAGCTCACCGGCGAGATCCGTGCCCGATGCCGGCCGCATCCTGTTCGACGGTCGGGACATCACGGCGCTTCCGGTCTACGAGCGCAGCCGGCTGGGGCTCGCGCGCTCGTTCCAGATCACCTCGCTGTTCCTGGATTTCACCGCGCTCGACAACGTCGCGCTCGCGGTCCAGGCCCACGCCGGACATTCGTTTCGCTTCTGGCGGCCGGCCCGGACGGAAGTCGCGCTGCGCGATCCGGCGCGGGCCGGCGCTGGAGCGGGTCGGGCTCGGCGCGCGTGCCGACGAGCTGGTCGCCAGCATGAGCCACGGCGAGCAGCGCCAGCTCGAACTGGCGATGGCGCTGGCCTGCAGGCCGCGCATGCTGCTGCTCGACGAGCCGATGGCGGGGCTCGGCCCGGAGGAATCCGCGCGCATGGTCGCGATGCTGCGCGAGCTCAAGAGCGAGCTTACGATCCTGCTGATCGAACACGACATGGAGGCGGTGTTCGCGCTCGCCGATCGAATCTCGGTTCTGGTCTATGGCCGGGTGATCGCATCCGGCCTGCCGGACGCGATCCGCGCCAATCCCGAGGTTCGCGAGGCCTATCTCGGCGAGCAGGAGGTGGCGACGCGCGTGGAGACGGCGCATGGCTGACGCGCTGCTCGAACTCGACGGCGTCGAGATGCTGCTACGGCCTGAGCCAGGTGCTGTTCGGCGTCTCGCTGCCGATCGCGCCGGGCGAGATGGTCACGCTGATGGGCCGCAATGGCATGGGCAAGACCACGACCGTGCGCTCGATCATGGGCTTGACGCCGGCGCGCGCCGGCACGATCCGCTTCGACGGCCGCGACATCCGCGGGCTGCCGTCGTTTCGGATCGCCCAGCTCGGCATCGGGCTCGTGCCGGAGGGCCGGCAGGTGTTCCCCAACCTGTCCGCGCGAGAAAATCTCGTGGCGACGGCGGCTCAACCGGACCGGCGCGTCCGACCCGTGGACGCTGGAGCGGGTGTGCGACCTGTTCCCGCGGCTGGGCGAGCGGCTGACCAGCATGGGCAACCAGCTCTCCGGCGGCGAGCAGCAGATGCTGGCGATCGGCCGCGCGCTGATGACCAATCCGCGGCTGCTGATTCTCGACGAGGCGACCGAAGGGCTCGCGCCGCTGATCCGCGCGGAAATCTGGGACGTGCCTGACGCGGCTGCAAGCAGGCCGGCCAGTCGATCCTGGTGATCGACAAGAACGTCGAGGCGCTGACCCGGATCGCCGACCGCCACACCTGATCGAGCGCGGCCGCGTGGTCTGGACCGGCACGTCCGCCGAACTGGCGGCGGCGCCCGACGTGCAGCACCGCTATCTCGGGATTTGACGCGAGCGCCGGACACCGGCGGACCGGCCGAACCGTTGTGCTATGCTGGCGGGGTCAAGATGGAGCGAGTCATGACTCGACACCCCGCTGCGAACTCGCTCCGGATGGTGGACGTGCCTTCCGTTGTGAAGCCGTTTGCCGTCCAGCCGCTTGATCCGCTGATTCTCGATTTCGTCGAATGGGTGGCGAAGACGCCGCGACCCTACGGCGAGGCGATGGACGCCTGGCGGACGTCGTGCCCGCGGCTGACGGTGTTCGAGGACGCAATGGACCGCGGCTATGTCGCGCGGCGCTGCGCCCCGGGGCGCGGCGCGACGATCGCGGCCACTGAAGCGGGGCTGGCGTTCCTGCGCCGGCATGGGCGGGTGTAAGGCGTCGCACTTGCACGCTGCGGACGGCCCGGCAAAATGACGGTCATGACAGCATTGTCCGATTCAGGCTTTCTCGACCTCGGCGACCAGCGTCTGGAGTACCGTTTCCTCGGGCCACGCCCCGAGGCCGCGCCGACGCTGGTGCTGCTGCACGAGGGGCTGGGCAGCGTCTCGATGTGGGGCGATTTTCCCGACCGGCTGGCGGCCGCGACCGGCTGCGGCGTGTTCGTCTATTCGCGCCAGGGCTACGGTCGCTCGTCGCCCGCAAAGCTGCCGCGTACGCTCGATTTCATGCACGCGGAGGCGCGCGAGACGCTGCCGCGGGTGCTCGACGCCATCGGGTTCAGGCGCGGGCTTCTGGTCGGACATTCCGACGGAGCCTCGATCGCTGCGATTTACGGGGGCAGCGTGCAGGACGCGCGGATGGCGGGGCTGGTGTTGATGGCGCCGCACTTCATCGTCGAGGACGTAACGGCGGCCTCCATCCGCGATTTCCGCACAGCCTACGAGACGACGGACCTGCGCGCACGGCTCGCGCGCCACCACGCCGACGTGGACGCGACCGCGAAAGGCTGGAGCGATGTCTGGCTGCTGAACGATTTTCGTTCCTGGGACATTACGGAGGATCTCGCCTACATCCGCTTGCCGGTGCTGATCGTGCAGGGCGAGGACGACCAGTACGGCACCGCGCGCCAGGTCGAGATCGCGCAGGAGGAATGCTACTGCCCGGTCGAGGTGCTGTTGCTGCCCGGCATCCGGCATGTGCCGCACCGCGAGGCTCCGGACGAGACGCTCTCAGCGGTGGCGGACTTCGTTGCGCGGGCGCTGGCGGCGCAGCGCACGGCCGCGGCCTTGCCACAGCCTTGCTGAACCATCGGGTTGCGGCATCCTGGTGGCCTGCATTATAGTGCAGGTCAGGAGGATCGCTGCGGACATGGCCCCGAAGAGTTCGGCATCAAGGCAGCAGGCGTCCAAAGCCCCGGCAGGAAAAGCAGACCGGCCGGCCGTTGCTGCGCGCGACGACGCGGCCTTCGCCACCGAGATCGGCCGGCTGGTGCGGCTCGGCCGCGCGCGGCGCGGCATGACCCGGCGCCAGCTCGCGCAGGAGTCTCAGACCTCCGAACGCTATCTCGCGCAGATCGAGGGCGGCGCGGGCAATCCTTCCGTGATCGTCATGCGCTCGATCGCCGATGCGCTCGAACTGCCGATGACCGATCTCCTGCCGCCGAATGCGGCGCGACCGCCGGCCTATGCGCGCGCGCTCGACCTGCTCGGCCGGGTTCCGCAGGCCGAATTGCCCGCCGTCGCCGAGACCATCGCGCGCAAGCTCGACCGCGGCGCGGTCGCGGACCGCGGCCGGCGCATCGCGCTGGTCGGGTTGCGCGGCGCGGGCAAGTCGACGCTCGGCAAGGGTCTGGCGGAGCGGCTCGGCTGTCCGTTCATCGAACTCAACCGGCTGGTCGAGCAGGAGTACGGCGCGAGCATGCCGCTCCTGATCGAGATGTCCGGCATCTCGACCTTCCGCCGATACGAGCGGGCCTGCCTGGAGCGCGCGCTGGCCGAGCACGAGCACGCGGTGATCGCGACCGCGGGCGGCATCGTCTCCAATCCGGAGACCTATGCGCTGCTGCTGCGGCGCGCGCATACGGTCTGGGTCAGCGCGCGGCCGGACGAGCACATGAGCCGCGTGATGCGGCAGGGCGACTTCCGGCCGATGGCGCACAACCGCGAGGCCATGGCGGACCTGCTGGCGATTCTGGAGTCGCGCCGCGCCGATTACGCGCGCGCGGAAACCACACTCGACACCTCGGGTGCGACGGTCGAGTACAGTCTCACAAGGCTCGAGGCGCTGGTGGCGCCCTGGCTCAAGGCGTGACGGGTGCGACGATGGCGGATGCAGCGCGCAAGCTCGACGACGGCGGGATGCGGATCGATTTCCGGACCGATCCCTCGCGCTATCGCCACTGGAAGCTCGCGGTCGAGGGCGAGGTCGCGACGCTCACGATGGATGTGGACGAGAACGCGCCGCTGTTCCCCGGCTATCAGCTCAAGCTGAACTCCTACGACCTCGGCGTCGACATCGAGCTGGCCGACGCACTGGAGCGCGTGCGCTTCGAGCATCCGCAGGTGCGGGTGATGCTGCTGCGCTCGGGCAAGCCGCGGGTGTTCTGCGCCGGCGCCAACATCCGCATGCTGGCGGGCGCGACGCATGCGCACAAGGTTAACTTCTGCAAGTTCACCAACGAGACCCGCAATTCGATCGAGGATATGAGCGAGCATTCCGGCGTGCGCACGATCTGCGTCGTCGCGGGCTCCTGCGCCGGCGGCGGATACGAACTGGCGCTGGCGGCCGATCACATCGTGCTGGTGGACGACGGCTCGTCGACCGTGTCGCTGCCCGAGCTGCCGCTGCTTGCGGTGCTGCCCGGCACCGGCGGACTGACCCGCGGCTGACCGACAAGCGCAAGGTGCGCCGCGACCGCGCCGACGTGTTCTGCACCACCGAGGAGGGCGTGAAGGGCCGCCGCGCGGTCGAATGGAAGCTGGTGGACGAGGTCGCGCCGGCCTCGAAGCTCGATGAGGTCGTGGCGGCGCGGGCGAAGGAGTTTGCCGCGCGGTCCGAACGCCCGGCCGGGGCGACGGGCATGGCGCTTTCGCCGGTCGAAGTGAAGGAAAGCGCGGGCCGGCGCGACTACAAATTCGTCAGCGTGGAGATCACCGACCGGATCGCGACCGTGACGCTGCGCGGCCCCGACGCACCCGCGCCAGCGGACGCCGCGGCGATGCTGGCGCAGGGCGCGGACTTCTGGCCGCTCCTGATCGCGCGCGAGCTCGACGATGCGATCCTCGACATCCGGCTGAACGAACTGGAGGTAGCGACCGTCGTGTTTCGGTCGGAGGGCGATCCGCAGGCGGTTCTCGGCTACGACGCGCTGCTCGATCGCGAGGCGCAGCACTGGTTCGCGCGCGAGGTGCGACTGAAGTGGAAGCGGGTGCTCAAGCGCGTGGACCTGACCTCGCGCTCGCTGGTGACTCTGGTCGAGCCGGGCTCCTGTTTCGCCGGCACGCTCGCCGAGCTGATCTTAGCGGCCGACCGCGCCTACATGCTGATCGGGCAGGCGGATGGCGACAACCGGCCCGCAGCGTCGGTGATCCTGGGCTCGGTGAACCCCTCCGATGCGCTGCTCATGTCGAACGGCCTGTCGCGGCTTGCCACGCGGTTCCTCGGCGACGATGCGGCGCTGGAAAAGGCGCGCGCCGCGATTGGCACACCCCTCGACGCCGAGCAGGCCGAGGAACTGGGGCTCGTCACCGCGGCGCTCGACGACATTGACTGGGACGACGAAATCCGCGTTTTGCTGGAGGAACGCGCCAGCTTCTCGCCGGACGGTTTGACCGGGCTCGAAGCGAACCTTCGCTTCGGCGGACCGGAGACGATGGAGACGAAAATCTTCTCTCGGCTGACGGCGTGGCAGAACTGGATTTTCCAACGCCCGAACGCGGTCGGCGAGGAGGGCGCGCTGAAGCGCTACGGAACCGGACAGAAGGCCGCCTTCGACTGGAAGAGAGTTCTAACAGCATCAATTGTCATCACCGGGCCGGCGTGAAAAGTCGAGCCCCGGTGATCCCGAATGGCCGGGACATCAGGGCGTTTACGCCCGTCTTCGACGGGCTATGCCCGGCCATGACGACCCAGGGAGAAGCGTCATGGACCTCATCAACGTCGATTACCGGGAGAAAATCCCGAACAACGTCAACCTCACCGAGGACCGCCGCGTGCTGCGCGCGCTGGAGGGCTGGCATCCGGGCTACATCGACTGGTGGAAGGACATGGGGCCGGAGGGCTTTCAGGAATCGCTGGTCTATCTGCGCACGGCGGTGTCGGTCGATCCGAAGGGCTGGGCCAAGTTCGACTATGTGAAGATGCCCGAGTATCGCTGGGGCATTCTGCTCGCGCCGCAGGAGGAGGGACGCACCGTGCCGTTCGGTCAGCATCTCGGCGAGCCGGCGTGGCAGGAGGTGCCGGGCGAATACCGCGCCATGCTGCGGCGGCTTGTGGTGATCCAGGGCGATACCGAGCCTGCATCCGTGGAGCAGCAGCGCCATCTCGGCAAGACCGCGCCGTCGCTCTACGACATGCGCAACCTCTTTCAGGTCAACGTCGAGGAGGGCCGTCACCTCTGGGCGATGGTCTACATCCTGCACAAATACTTCGGCCGCGACGGTCGTGAGGAGGCCGACGAATTGCTCCGCCGCCGCTCCGGCTCCGAGGACGCGCCGCGCATGCTCGGCGCGTTCAACGAGGCGACGCCGGACTGGCTGTCGTTTTTCATGTTCACCTTCTTCACCGACCGCGACGGCAAGATGCAGCTCGAGTCGCTGGCGCAGTCCGGGTTCGATCCGCTGTCGCGCACCTGCCGGTTCATGCTGACGGAGGAGGCGCACCACATGTTCGTGGGCGAGACCGGCATCGGCCGCACCATCCAGCGCACCTGCGAGGCGATGGTGAAGGCCGGGATCGAGGATCCAAACGACATCGCCCGGGTCCGCGCGCTCGGCGTCATAGACCTGCCGACCATCCAGAAGAAGATGAACCTGCACTATTCGCTGTCTCTCGACCTGTTCGGATCGGAGGTCTCGACCAACGCCGCCAACGCCTTCAATTCCGGGCTTAAAGGCCGTTTCCGCGAGACCTCGATCGACGACGATCATCGCCTGGAGAGCTCGACCTATCCGGTGTTGAAGATGGTAGGCGGCGCGATCCGGCTGGTCGACGAGCCGGCGCTGACCGCACTCAACATGCGGCTGCGCGACGACTACACCCGCGATTGCGCCAAGGGCGTCGAGCGCTTCAACAAGATCATCGAGCGCACCGGCGTCGGCTTCCGGTTGGCGCTGCCGCATGTCGCGTTCCATCGCCAGATCGGCGAGTTCAAGAACATTCAGGCGACGCCGTCCGGCGTTCTGATCGACGACGCGATCTGGGCAAAGCAGCGCGACGATTATCTGCCTTCGGCGGCCGACGGCGAATTCATCGCTTCGCTGATGAAACCGGTGACCGAACCCGGCCGGTTTGCCTCGTGGATTTCGCCGCCCAAGGTTGGCATCGACAACCGGCCAGGCGAATTCGAGTATGTGAAGATCGCCGCCTAGCCTTTAGACGGGCGCGCGATCACCCTTGCTTTCCGTCCCGGGCTCGGGAAAAACCTTGATCGGTCACGCAGCCGGCGATCAACGCCGGAGCGGACATCATGTCCAGGGAGGAAATCCGATGCGCCCGATCACCTCGCGCCGTTGCGTCATGGCGGTGCTGCTCGCCGCCGGCGGACTGGCCGTCGCGGCCGCCACGCCGCTTCAGGCCCAGAGCTGGCCCTCCCGTCCGATCACCGTCATTGTTCCGCTCGGCGCCGGCAGCGCCAGCGATCTGATCGCGCGCGTGGTGATGGAGCAGGTCGGCCGACAGCTCGGCCAGCCGGTGGTTGTCGAGAACCGGCCGGGGGCAGGCGGCACAATCGGCGCCAACCAGGTCGCCAAGTCGACGCCTGACGGCTACACGGTTTTGGTCTACGGCGCGTTGAACACCGCGCATGCGCTCTACAGCAAGCTGCCCTACGACACCTTTGCCGATTTCACGCCGGTCAGTTCGCTCGGCCAGCAGCCGCTCGTGGTGATCTCGTCGCCGGACAAGGGCTACAAGACGCTCGGCGACATGATCGCCGCCGCCAAGGCCAAGCCCGGCTCGATGAACTATTCGTCGGCCGGCGTCGGCTCGGCCTCGCACTTCGGTGCGGAGCGGCTGCGGTTCAGCGCGGGCTTCCAGGCCCAGCATATTCCCTACAAGGGCGCGGCCGAGGCCGTGACCGACGTGGTCGCCGGACGTTCCGATTTCAGCGTGCAGCTTCCGGCGACCTCGCTGCCGCTGATCAACGACGGCAAGCTGGTCGCGCTCGCGGTCTCCGCGCACAAGCGCACCGCCAACATGCCGAACGTGCCGACAACGCTTGAGGCCGGTCTCAAGGACGACTCGATCTATCCGTTCTATTCGGGCGTGTTCGTGCCGTCGAAAACTCCGAAGGAGATCGTCGACCGGCTCTATGCCGAGGTGCAGAAGGCGCTGCAGACGCCGAACGTGCAGGCGCGATTCAAGCAGCTCGGCGTCGAGCCGATGCCCGGCTCGCAGGCTGAATTCGTCAAATTCTTCCGCGACGACGTCAACAGCACCGTGGCGCTGGCGAATTCGGCGAAGATCCCGCGGCAGTAGGCCGTTTGCGACAAGCGGCGGACGTTCTTTACAAAGCCGAACGGCCGGGCAGAGCCCGGCCGTCCTGTCTTTCGATCCCGCGAATGAATGTGGCGAACCGGCCGCCTTGGGCGAGGTTTTCCTTCGCGACCTACTTCGCTTCGCCCTTGCGGGACGCGACGATGTAATCCATCGCGGCCTGCACGCCGCCCTTCTTGTGCGGTATGCCGGCGAGCGACAGCGCCATCTCGGTGATCGAGAGCGCGCCGATCAGCGTGCCGTCGTTGATGTCGCCAAGGTGGCCAATGCGGAAATACTTGCCGGCGTAGGCGCCGAAGCTCGCGCCGTAGGCGATGTTGAAGGTCTCCAGCGCCAGCGCGCGGAACTTGTCGGCGTCGTGGCCCTCCGGCAGCAGGATCGCGGTGATGGTCGGCGAGGCCTGCTTGGCGTTCTTGTTGAGGTTCTCGAGGCCCCAGGCCGCCACCGCGCGGCGCGTGGCCTCCGCGAGCCGGTCGTGGCGCGCGAACACGTTGTCGAGCCCTTCCTCGTGCAGCATCTCCACGCCGACCACGAGGCCGTGCAGCATCTGGGTCGCCGGCGTGTAGGGGAAGAAGCCGACCTTGTTCATGCCGAGCATGTCGTCCCATGCGAAGAACGACTTCGGCATTTTGGACGACTGGCTGGCCTTGATCGCCTTGTCGCTGATGGCGTTGAACGACATGCCGGGCGGCAGCATGAGGCCCTTCTGCGCGCCGCCGACCGAGACGTCCACGCCCCATTCGTCGTGGCGGTAATCGGCCGAGGCGAGCGAGGAGATGGTGTCGACCATCAGCAGCGCCGGATGGCCGGCGGCGTCGATCGCCTTACGCACCTCCGCGACCGGCGTGAGCGCGCCGGTCGAGGTCTCGTTGTGCAGAATGCAGACCGCCTTGATCTCCTTGGCCTTGTCCTCGCGCAGATGCGCCTCGACCGCCTTGGGATCGAGGCCCTGGCGCCAGTCGCTGGCGATGAACTCCGGCTTCAGGCCGAGCCGCTCCGCCATCTTCTTCCAGAGCGTGGCGAACTGGCCGGTCTCCACCATCAGCACGCGGTCGCCGGGCGACAGCGTGTTGGCGAGTGCCGCCTCCCAGGCGCCGGTTCCGGTCGCGGTGTAGATCACCACCGGGTTGGTGGTCTTGAAGATGGTCTTGATGCCGTCGAGCGCGCGGCGCGCGAGCTTCGCGAACTCCGGACCGCGGTGATCGATGATCGGCGTGTCCATCGCCCGCAGGATGCGGTCCGGCACCGGCGACGGGCCCGGAATCTGCAGGAAATGGCGTCCGACCTGGCGCGACGAGTTCTGGGCCATGCTCGAAAGGCTCCGGCTGGGGCTGGGGAAATCTGGCCGGGAGAAACACCGGATGCGCGGCTGCGGTCAAGTCACATTCGCCGCATCGCGCCGGTTGTCACCCTCCCACTTGTCAGGCCTCCGGCGGCGGGGCATCCAAGGAGTGCGGGCTGTCAGCCGGCGGTGACAGTGGGCGGCGTCCGCGGACAAGGGAGGTCGGGTTGGCCGAACGGCTTTTGCCTGGACTGGAGCGGCGGCTGAAGGCCGAAATCGCCGGCGATGTGCGGTTCGACCGCTTCACCCGCGGGCGCTATGCCACCGACGCCTCGCATTACCAGATCGTCCCGCTCGGGGTAATCGCGCCGCGCACGATAGAAGACGCCGAACGGGCGATAGGAATTTGCAGGCAAGAGGGCGTGCCGGTGACGCCACGGGGCGGAGGCTCGTCGCAGGCCGGCCAGACCGTCAACGAATCGGTGATCGTCGACTGCTCGAAGCATCTCAACCGGATCCTCGACCTCGATGTGGCAGGCCGGCGCGCACGGGTGCAGCCCGGCATCGTGCTCGACGATCTCAACCGGCAGCTCAAGCCGCACGGTCTGTGGTTTCCGGTCGACGTTTCCACGGCGTCGCGCGCCACCATCGGCGGCATGACCGCGAACAACTCCTGCGGTGGCCGTTCGCTGCGCTACGGCAACACCCGCGAGAACGTGCTGTCGATCGACGCACTGCTCGCGGATGGCTCGAAGGCACATTTCGGTCCGGTGTCTGCGGACCTCTCCGACCTGCCGGCGGGCTCACCGCTCGCGCCGCTGGCGAGCGACCTGTTCGCGCTGGGGAGCCGCGAAGCAGAGGAAATTGACGCGCGGTTTCCCAAAGTGCAGCGCCGCGTCGGCGGCTACAACATCGACGCGCTTGTGCCCGGACGCAACGACGCGAACCTCGCGCACATCCTTGTGGGCTCTGAGGGTACGCTGGGCTTCTCGACCGCGATCGAGATCAGGCTCTCGCCGGTGCTGGGCAAGCGCGCGGTCGGTGCCTGCCATTTCGGCAGCTTCCACGCTGCGATGGCGGCGGCGCAGCACATCGTGCGGCTTGCGCCGATCGCGGTCGAGCTGGTGGACGCGACCATGATTGGGCTGGCGCGCGAGATCGCCATGTTCCGGCCGACGCTGGAGGCGTTCGTGAAGGGCGCGCCGCAGGCGCTGCTGCTGGTGGAGTTCGCCGAGGAGCCGGCCGAAAACGAGCGCCGGCTGAAGCGGCTTCACGAGCTGATGGGCGATCTGGGATTCGACTGGCGCAACGAAGGCGCGAAATGGGGCGGGGTGGTCGACGTGCACGACGCCAAGCTGCAGGGCGCGATCACCGAGCTTCGCACCGCCGGCCTCAACATCATGATGTCGATGAAGGATCAGGGAAAGCCGATTTCCTTCGTCGAGGATTGCGCGGTGCCGCTCGAACATCTGGCGGACTACACCGCGCGGCTGACCGAGGTGTTCCACCGGCACGGTACGACCGGTACCTGGTATGCGCACGCCTCGGTGGGATGTCTGCATGTGCGGCCGATCCTGAACCTGCGGCTGGAGAGGGACGTGAAGGCGATGCGCGCCATCGCCGAGGAGGCGTTCGCCTTCGTGCGCGAATACAAGGGTTCGCACTCCGGCGAGCACGGCGACGGCATCGTGCGCTCCGAGTTTCACGAATTCATGTTTGGAGAACGCCTCGTGCGCGCATTCGAGGCGGTAAAGGACCGCTTCGACCCTCACGGACTCTACAACCCCGGCAAAATCGTGCGCGCGCCGAAATTCGACGATCGAAGCAACTTCCGCTACGGACCGAACTACGCCGCGCAGCCGATCAAGGCGCAGCTCGACTGGTCCGCCTATCCCGGCGAAGGCGGCGGATTCCAGGGCGCGGTGGAGATGTGCAACAACAACGGCGCCTGCCGCGCACTGGCCGGCGGCGTCATGTGCCCGAGCTATCGCGTGACGCGCGATGAGCGCGACGTGACGCGCGGGCGCGCCAACGCGCTGCGGCTCGCAATCACCGGCCAGCTCGGGCCGGATGCGCTGACCTCCGACGACATGGCCGCGAGCCTGAGCCTTTGCGTGTCGTGCAAGGCGTGCCGGCGCGAATGCCCGACCGGCGTCGATATGGCGCGCATGAAGATCGAGGTGCAGGCCGCGCGGGCGGCGAAGCATGGGCTGTCTCTGCATGACCGGCTGGTCGGTTGGTTGCCGCGTTACGCGCCCTATGCGTCGAAGCTGCCGTGGCTGTTGAACCTTCGCGATGCGCTGCCCGGCGCGGCGCAGGTGTCCGAATGGGTCGCAGGCTTCAGTGCGCGGCGTTCGCTGCCGAAGTGGCGTTCGGATGTGTTCGAGGCGTCTTCCCATGCGTCATGGGAAGGTACGGATGCCCGCGGCACGCCCGGGCATGACGGCGGAGAGAACAGGCGCCGCAGCCGCGACGAGCGTTCCGGAAAAGGCGAGGTCGTGCTCTTCGTCGACACTTTCAGCCGCTACTTCGAGCGCGAGAACGCGGACGCTGCGCTGGCGGTGCTTACTGCCGGCGGCTACCGCGTGACGGTGGCGACGCCGTCCGACGGCTCGTCACGACCGTTGTGCTGCGGACGCACGTTCCTGTCGGTCGGCCAGGTCGCGCATGCGCGGGAGGAGGCCGGACGTTCGCTTGCGGCGCTGGCTCCACATGCGGAGCGCGGCGTGCCGATCGTGGGGCTGGAGCCGAGCTGCCTGTTCTCGTTCCGCGACGAGGTGCCTTCGATGATCAAGGGCGCGGCGGCCGACGCGGTGGCCGGCCAGGCCATGCTGTTCGAGGAGTTCGTCGCGCGCGAGCAGGCGGCGGGGCGGCTCGATCTGCCGCTCAGGCCGCTCGCGGCGAAGGCGCTGCTGCACGGCCATTGTCACCAGAAGTCGTTCGACGCGATGGGGCCGGTCGAGGCTGCGTTGAAGCTCGTGCCGGGGCTTTCCGTCGAGACGGTGGAATCGAGCTGTTGCGGAATGGCGGGTTCGTTCGGCTACAAGGCCGACACGCTCGATGTGTCGCTGGCGATGGCGGAATTGTCGCTTCTGCCGGCGGTGCGCAAGGCGGACGGCGACACACTGGTGGTCGCCGACGGCACCTCCTGCCGCCATCAGATCAGGGACGGCACCGGGCGCGAGGCGGTGCATGTGGCGCGGGTGCTGGAAAGGAGCCTGCGGGCGGGCTTGAATGCGGAACCCCGCCATCCCTAGCCGCGTTGATGCCGCGTGTTCAGTCTCACGACCTTCATTGGCCTCGCCGCGGCGTTTTGCACGACCGTTTCGTATGTTCCCCAGATCAAGAAGTGCTGGGAGACCGGATCGGCCGGCGATCTGTCGCTGCGGATGTTCCTGATCCTGACGACCGGGATCGCGCTCTGGGTGGTCTATGGCGTTCTCCAGAGCGACGTGGTGGTGATGCTGGCCAACGGCGTCAGCCTCTGCTTCCTGTTTGCCATCCTCTATTTCAAGCTGCGCGAGGACTTCGGCGCCGCGCCGGCCCGCAAGGGCTGAAACCCGCACCGGCCAAACAACGCGGATGCGGGACGCGGCGGGCCTGCTACACTCCTCCCCAAAATCGGGAGGAATTCGAATGCCGCTGCCGCTGCTGCCCACGTCACTCGTTGGCTCCTATGCCCAGCCGGACTGGCTGATCGATCGCAAGAACCTCGCCGGGCGTTTTCCGCCGCGGGTGCGCGCGAAGGAGCTGTGGCGGCCTGCACCGGAATGGCTGGCGCAAGCGCAGGATGACGCCACGCTGCTCGCCATCCACGATCAGGAGCGCGCCGGCCTCGACATCGTCACCGATGGGGAGATGCGGCGCGAAAGCTACTCCAACCGCTTCGCGACCGCGCTCGAGGGCGTGGATCTCGACAACCCCGGCACGGCGCTCGACCGCTCCGGCCATCCGAATCCCGTGCCGCGCATTGCCGGCAAGGTGCGCCGCAAGCATCCGGTTGAGGTCGACGACGTGAAGTTCCTGCGCGCCAACACCGACCGCACCATCAAGATCACGGTGCCCGGTCCCTTCACCATGTCGCAGCAGGCGCAGAACGACTTCTACAAGGACGAGGCGGAAATGGCGCTCGACTACGCCGCCGCCGTCAACGCCGAGATCAAGGATCTGTTCGCGGCGGGCGCGGACATCGTACAGATCGACGAACCCTACATGCAGGCACGGCCGGAGAAGGCGCGGCAGTACGGCTTGCAGGCGCTCAACGCCGCGCTCGACGGGGTAAAGGGCACAACCGCCGTGCACATCTGCTTCGGCTATGCGGCCGTCATCCACGTCCGGCCTGAGGGCTATTCGTTTCTGCCGGAGTTCGCCAACTCGCCGGTGCGACAGGTCTCGGTGGAGACCGCGCAGTCGGGGCTCGACTGCAAGGTTCTTGAGACGTTGCCGGACAAGACCATCATCCTCGGCGTGCTCGATCTTTCCGACATGAACGTGGAGACGCCGGAGACGGTGGCCGCGCGGATCCGCCGCGCGCTGCCCCACGTTCCGGCCGAACGCATCGTGGTCGCGCCGGACTGCGGGCTGAAGTACCTGCCGCGCGACGTGGCCTTCGGCAAGATGCGCGCCATGGTCGAGGGCGCGAAGATCGTGCGGAAGGAGTTGCAGGGGTAGCGGCTCTCCCGGATCGGCCGTGCACCGCATCACGCTGCACGGCATCCGGGACGTTGGGCGGCGCTACTGTCCGCCCACCAGGAATTCGAAGTCGCAGCCCTTGTCGGCCTGATTCACCGTATCGGCATAGAGCCGTGCGTAGCCGCGCGCCGGCTTCTCCGGCGCCTTCCATTCGCTGCGGCGCTTCGCCAGTTCCGCCTCGGACACCTTCATCTCGATACGCCGGTTCTTGCAGTCGAGCACAATGATGTCGCCGTCGCGCACAAGGGCGAGTGGTCCTCCGGCTGAGGCCTCGGGGCTGACGTGCAGCACCACGGTTCCGAACGCCGTGCCGCTCATGCGCGCGTCGGAAATCCGTACCATGTCGGTGACACCCTTGGAGCCGAGCTTCTTGGGGATCGGCAGCGCGCCGGCCTCCGGCATGCCGGGCGCGCCGATCGGGCCTGCATTGCGCAGCACCATCACGGTCTGCGGCGTGACGTTCAGGTCCGGATCGTCGATCCGCTTCTCCAGATCGTCCAGAGAATCGAACACCAGCGCCGGGCCCTCGTGCTGGAACAGTGCGGGCGTCGCGGCCGCGAGCTTGATCGCAGCCCCGTCGGGGGCGAGGTTGCCCTTGAGCACGGCGATGGCCTCGCGCGGCGTCAGCGGATTGTCGAGCGGCCGAATCACGTTGTCATCGACATAGGCCGGCCAGCGCTCGACCACGTCGCCCAGCGTCTCGCCGGTGACGGTCTTCGCCGAAAGGTCCAGATGGTCCTTCAGCCGCCGCCACAGCGCCGGCAGGCCGCCGCCGGCGTGGAAGTCCTCCATGAAGTTCTGTCCGGCCGGCTTGAGGTCGAGCAGCACCGGCACGTCGCGGCCGACGCGATCGAGCTCGTCGAGGTCGTAGGCGATGCCGGCGCGGCCGGCGATGGCGGCGAGATGGACGATCGCGTTGGTCGATCCGGAAATCGCCTGCAGCACCACGGAGGCGTTGCGGAGCGCCGCGCGGGTCATCAGTTCGCTCGGGCGCGGCCCGCCCGACGCCGCCATCTCGGCCGCGCGCTTGCCGGTGGCCTCGGCGAAGCGCCAGCGGTCCGACGACACCGCCGGCGCGGTGGCGGAGCCGGGTAGGGTGAAGCCGAGAGTCTCGGCGATGCAGGCCATGGTCGAGGCGGTGCCCATCACCATGCAGGTGCCCGATGTCGGCATGAGCTGGTCGTGGGCGCGGTTGAGATCGGGGCCGTCGAGCGTGCCGGCACGATAGGCCGCCCACAGCCTGCGGCAGTCGGTGCAGGCGCCGAGTCGCGCGCCCTCGTGCTTGCCGGCCAGCATCGAGCCGACATTGATGACGATCGCGGGCATGTCGGCGGAAACAGCG
The DNA here is from genome assembly GCA_963758225.1 of uncultured Alphaproteobacteria bacterium. Lineage (GTDB taxonomy): Bacteria > Pseudomonadota > Alphaproteobacteria > Rhizobiales > Xanthobacteraceae > Z2-YC6860. The sequence continues at coordinate 403,839 of CAVWUJ010000001.1, forward strand.
CCCATCAGTTCGGCGGGGATCGTCTTGTCGCAGCCGCCGATCAGAACCACGGCGTCAAGCGGTAGCGCGCCGAGCATTTCCTCGACGTCCATCGCCATCAGGTTGCGCAGCAGCATCGAGGTCGGGAATGAAAAGGCCTCGTGCAGCGAGACGGTGGGAAACACGAACGGCAGCGCGCCGGCGTTGCGTACGCCACGCGAGACGGCCTCGGCCACCTGCGGCGCGGTCTTGTGACACGGGTTGAAGTCCGATGCGGTGGAGAGGATGCCGACGATCGGCTTGTCGAGCGCCTCGTCGGTGAAGCCCGCGCCCTTGAGGAAGCCTCGCCGAAGGAACAGCGCGAACTCCTCGTCGCCGTACTTGGCGAGACGCGACCGCAAACCCTTTTTCATTTGGCATTTTCCCCACAGGACGTTTGGCGCCATTGCCCCGGTTCGGGCCGTCCAAGTCAACAGGGAAGTCGGCTGGACAAAAAATGGCCCGGCCGCATGGGGGTGCGAGCCGGGCCGTTCTGACCGGTGCGTGGGGGGTAAGGGGGCGGGTCGCACCGGCCGGAAAGTTTGGGGCGTTGATCTGGAGGAACATCGCCTTCATAGAGTTGGTCGCAGCCGCCCCGCGCGGGGTTCAAGCCGGTCCGCAATTTTTTGGACGATCGGCTGGCGCCCATTCCCCAACCGGAACGTGCAGCCGAAGGGCCTGACGATGCAGCGATTTCCGCTATAGTCGGCCACCGGCGGGCGGCCGTAGCGGGAAGCCCCGAGGGAGGCGAAATGCGGATCACACTGCGGACGGTCGCCGCGCTGGCGGTCCTTGCGGCCGCGTCGGCTTCGGGGCATGCCCAGCGCGCCCCGGACCGGGTGACGTTTGCCACCAACTGGGTGGCCCAGGCCGAGCACGGCGGCTTCTACCAGGCCTATGCGGACGGCACCTACAAGAAGTACGGCCTCGACGTTTCGATCATGCCGGGCGGCCCCAATCTCAATCACCGCCTGCTGCTCGCCACCGGCCGCATCGAATTCTACATGAGCGCCAACACTCTGCAGGGCTTCGACGCGGTCCAGCAGAAGGTGCCGACGGTCGCGGTGGCTGCGATCTTCCAGAAGGATCCGCAGGTGCTGATCGCCCATCCCGACCAGGGGATCGAGCGCTTCGACCACCTGAAGAAGCTGACGCTGTTCATTTCCAAGGAGGGGCTGGCGTCCTATTTCCAATGGATGCGCCAGGATCTCGGCTTCAGCGAGAAGCAGGTGCGGCCCTACACCTTCAACCCGCAGCCGTTTCTTGCCGACAAGCGATCGGCGATGCAGGGCTACGTCACATCGGAGCCCTATGCGATCGAGACCCAGGGTGGCTTCAAGCCGAAGCTGTTCCTGCTGGCCGACGAGGGCTTCGACACTTACTCGACGCTGATCGAGACCCGCCACGATCTCGTCGAGAAAAATCCCGATCTGGTGCAGCGCTTCGTCGACGCTTCGATCGTCGGCTGGGCGAATTATCTCTACGGCAACAACGCCGCCGCCAATGCAATGATCAAGCGCCACAACCCGGAAATGACCGATGCGGCCATCGCCTATTCGATCGAGAAGATGAAAGAGTTCGGCATCGTCATGTCCGGCGACGCGGACAAGCTCGGAATCGGCGCGATGACCGATACACGGGTCAAGAGCTTCTTCGACCGGATGGTGCGTTCGGGTGTCGTGCCGGCCAAGCTGGATTACCGGCAGGCCTATACTACGCGCTTCGTCAACAAGGGCGTGGGCCTCGACCGGATCAAGACCGGAAAATAGCGATCGGAATCGGGAAACACGGAGGAGCGTGCGATGCGGAGACTTGCGACCTGGGTGCTTGGAGCGGCGCTGGCGACAATATTGGCTGGTGGCGCGGTCGCGCAGGCGAACTACCCCAACCGTCCGATCAAGCTGATCATCCCGTTCCCGCCCGGCGGCATCACCGACCTGTCCGGCCGCATCGTCGCCGAGGGCCTGCGCGCCAAGCTCGGCCAGCCGGTGATCGTCGAGAACAAACCCGGCGCCAATGGCGTGATCGGCCTGCGCGAGATGCTCAAAAATGAGCCGGACGGCTACACCATCATGGTCGGCAACGTCGGGTCGGTAATCCTCAATTATGCGCTCGATCCCAAGGTCGGCTTCGATCCGATGAAGGACGTGGTGCCGATCGCCGGCACCTCGGAATATTCCACCACGATGGTGGTGAATGCCGCGATGCCGGTGAATTCCGTGAAGGAGTTCATCGCCTACGCCAGGGAGCGTCAGGGCAAGCTGAGCTACGGCTCGACCGGCGTCGGTTCGCTCGCCAATCTCGCCACCCAGCTTTTCATGCGCCAGTCCGGCACGCAGATGGTGCACATTCCCTATCGCGGCGGAACGCTGGCGATGAACGATCTGCTCGGAGGGCAGATCCAGCTCATCATCGAGGTATCGCCGGTGGTGCAGGAGCAGGTGAAGGCCGGCAAGCTCAAGGGCCTTGCGGTGACGAGCCCGTATCGTCAGCGGGGCCTGCCGGACGTGCCGACCTTCAAGGAGGCCGGCGTGGAGGGCATGGAGATCACCGGCTGGCTCGGACTCTACGGCCCGCCCGGCCTGCCGGCCGACATCCGCAAGCGGCTTGCGGAGGCGACGGTGCAGATCGTCAAGGAGCCGGAATACGCCGCCAAGCTGCGTGCCATCGCTTTCGAGCCGACCGGACAGGACATGGATGCCTTCACCGCGCATCATGCGGCGGAGTTCAAGCGCTGGGTTGCGTTCTATAAAGAGATGGGACTGACCAAGTAACGCAGGACTCGCGTGGCGGAATTGGGGGCAACGGTCGTTTCACTGCGCAGCGTCGGCAAGACGTTCGGCAACGGCGTCGTCGCGCTTGATGGCTTCGACCTCGAGATCGTCGCCGGTGCGTTCGTGGCGCTGCTCGGCCCGTCGGGTTGCGGAAAGTCCACGGCTCTGCGGATTCTCGCAGGGCTCAGCGAGGCCTCGCGGGGCGCAACGGTCTGGCCGGATGGCGCGCCGGAGCGTGTCGGCATCGGCTTCGTGTTCCAGGAGCCGACGCTGATGCCGTGGACGACGGTGTTCGAGAACGTGCTCCTGCCGCTCAGGCTGTCCGGTGCGGACCGCGCCGGCGCCGCCGGCCGCGTTCGCGAGACGCTGGCGCGGGTCGGCCTCGCCGACTTCGCGCAAGCCTATCCGCGCGAGCTGTCGGGCGGCATGCGAATGCGGGTCTCTATCGCGCGCGCGCTGGTGACACGGCCGCGCGTGCTGCTGATGGACGAGCCGTTCGCCGCCCTAGACGAAATCACCCGCTTCAAGCTCAATGACGATTTGATCGCGCTGTGGCGCGAATTGCAGATGACGGTGGTGTTCGTCACCCATTCGGTGTTCGAGTCGGTCTATCTGGCGCAGCGCGTGGTGGCGATGACGCCGCGGCCCGGCCGGGTGTTCGGGGAGCTTGCGATCGATCCGTCGGAGCGGGGCCCGCGCTTTCGCACTTCGGCGCATTACTCGGCGCTGTGCCGGCAGGCGTCCGATCTGCTGGAGCGGGCGATGGAAGCGGGGAGCGAGGCGCGATGAGCCGCGAGCGGGCGTTTCGCATCGTGCTTCCGTTCGCCGTGCTGGCGCTCGGCGTGCTGGTCTGGGACGGGGTGGTGCGCATCAACGCGCTGCCGCCTTACATCCTGCCCGGTCCGGGGCTGGTGCTCGCGACTCTGGTGGCGGACTGGGGCGTGCTGTCGGAATCGCTGGTCTCGACGCTGTCGACCACCGCGCTGGGCTTCGCGCTGGCCGCGATCGGCGGCATCGGCCTCGCCGTGCTGTTCAACCAGTCGCGGCTGATCGAACTGTCGTTCTATCCCTATGCGGTGATCCTGCAGGTCACGCCGGTGGTGGCGATCGCGCCTCTGCTGCTGATTTACCTGCCGCAGCAGGCCGCGGTTCTGGTCTGCGCATGGATCGTGGCGTTCTTCCCGGTGCTGGCCAACACCACGCTCGGGCTCAATTCGGTGGACCGTAATCTCGCGGACCTTTACCGGCTTTACGGCGCGTCGCGCTGGCAGACGCTGCGAAACCTGAAGCTTCCGGCGGCGCTGCCGCAGACGCTCGCCGGCCTCAAGATTGCGGGCGGCCTGTCGCTGATCGGCGCGGTGGTCGCCGAGATCGCGGCGGGCTCGGCCGGCGCGGGATCGGGGCTTGCCTACCGGATCTCTGAATCGGGCTACCGGCTCAACATTCCGCGAATGTTCGCGGCGTTGCTGCTGCTGTCGCTCGCCGGCATCGCAATCTTCTTCGCGCTGTCGTGGGTGGAGCACCGGCTGCTTCGGCGCTGGCACGAGAGTGCGGTGCGCGGCGAGGGGTAATTCGCCGCGCGATGCGCCCTATGGCCCGAACGCCATCTGCATTGTTGCGCCGAGCACCGCCATCACCACCACGATCTCGACCAGTCCGCGGTGGAAGCGGAACGCCAGTAGCGCAGCGATGGCGGAGAGTGCGACCACGCGAAGGTCGAGCATCATCGGATCGAAAGCGTACCAGCGCAGCCATGCCGTGCGTTGTTCGGTCACGTTGCCGAACAGAACGTGCAGCGCGAACCAGATCGTCAGGTTGAGGATCACGCCCACCACCGCGGCAGTGATGGCGGCGAGCGCGCCCGACAGCCGGCGGTTGGAGCGCAACTGCTCGACGAACGGCGCGCCGGCGAAGATCCACAGCATCGAGGCTGTGAACGTGACCCAGGTCGTCATGATCGCGGCCAACACGCCGGCGGTCATCGGCGAGAACGGCGCGGGCTCGCGGAATCCGGCGAGGAAGCCCACGAACTGCGTCACCAGGATCAATGGGCCCGGCGTGGTCTCGGCGAGTCCGAGCCCGTCCACCATCTCGTGCGCCGCCATCCAGCCCTGCTTCTCGACCGCCTCCTGAGCCATATAGGCGAGCAGCGCGTAGGCACCGCCGAAGCTCACCACGGCGAGTTTGGAGAAAAAGGTGCCGACCGCGACCAGCACATGGCTCGACCCGAAAGCGAGCGCGGCGATCGCGACCGGGGCCCACCAGGCCACGAGGCCGATGCCTGTCGCGGTCGCCGCTTGCCGCCAGCGGCCGGGGTGGGGCGTCGACGACGGTTCGTCGCCGCCGAGGCCGAGCGCGCCGGGCGTGGCGCGTGCCACCAGAAAGCCGGTCAGGCCCGCTGCGATCACGATCAGCGGAAATGGCAGCGCCAGAAAGAAAATGCCGACGAAAGCGAGCGCGGAGATGCCGATCAGCAGACGGGTTCTGAGGCCGCGTTTTCCGATGCGGATGAGCGCCTCGACCACAATGACCAGAACGGCCGCCTTGATGCCGAACAGAGCGCCCTCGATCAGCGGCACGCCCTGGCCGACGGCATAGAGCATGCTCAGCAACAGCATCACGAATGTGCCGGGGAGGACGAACAGGATGCCGGCGACCAGCCCGCCGCGCACGCCGTGCATAAGCCAGCCGAGATAGGTGGCGAGTTGCTGCGCCTCCGGGCCCGGCAGCAGCATGCAGAAATTCAGCGCGTGCAGGAATCGCGGCTCGTCGATCCATTTCTTTTCGTCGACCAGAATGCGGTGCATCAGCGCGATCTGGCCGGCCGGGCCGCCGAACGACAGGCAGCCGATCTTGAACCAGACCTTGAGGGCTTCGGTAAAACTCGGATGAGCGTGGCCAGTATCGGCGGCGGTGTTGTTGGCAACAGTCATTGACGTGTCATTCCTCAAGCCGCACGGGCGGGCCAGTTGTGACGCTCGCCTGCGGCAAAGCGCAGCCACGCGAACAAAGCATCGTAGACCATGAACCCGTGGTCCAGCATGACATGATCATCATCCCCGGATAGCGCCGACAGACCGAGGGAGACCGCATGCAGGCCGGCGGCCTCCGGCGTCAGATCGTGGCGGGCGGTGTCGGCGCCGCGCACGATCAGCGCGAGGCGCGCGAGGCTCGGCTCCGATTGCAGACCGAGCAGCTTGAGCAGCGTGTCGAAGCTGCATTCCGGTCCGGCGTGCGAAATCTCGACGCCTTCAATGTCGTAGGGCACGCCGCCCGTTTCGGTCGCCACCCGCTCGACGAACGGCGGATCGACGTAGAGAAAGCGCGCTTGCGCGTCGGCGAAGCGGCGGATCAGCCATGGACAGGCCACGCGGTCGATCTTCGGGTTTCGCCGCGTGACCCACAGACTGGGTCGCTGCGGCAGGAGCCGGTCGAGCGCGGCCCGGTTCACCAGCGGCAAGCCGGCCTCGGTCCAGCCGGCATAACCGCCTTGCAGGACGCGGGCGTCGAATCCCTCGCTGCGCAGCCACGCGGCGGGGCCTTGGCTCAGCTCCTTGCCCTGCTTGCAGGCAAGCACCAGAGGACGTTCGCGGCCGATCTCCGCAGCCCATTGTGTCACGGCGGCGAAGTCGCGCCATTCCGAGGCCGGGAGCAGGCCTGAGCCAGCGTCGCGGATGTCGCGCCGGCGCACGTCGATCAGGCGCGGCGCGCGGCTGCTGCCAATCAGTCGCCAGAGATCGTGGGGTGAGATATGAAAGTCCGAAAGCATGGCCCCCTCCGCGTACGAAGGAGGCGGTGCTTGGGCTCGTAAGCCTCGGAGAATGGGGCGACCGCCGCTGGCCCCGTATGGAAAAGATATCGCAGCGCGGGGCGGGGACTCAAGGTGCGATGGCAGCGATCCAGCGTTCGCCTGCAACGCAGCCGTGATGTCACTGACTGTGCCAAACCCCGCGCGGTTTGGATAAGGTGGCGGACGACTTCTCGGTCAAGGATCTATTGTGATCGACCTCGCGCACGAGCGCCGGCTGCGCCTGACCGGCATTGCGCTGATGTGCGGCGCGGTGGCGCTGTTCGCGGGCCTCGATGCGCTTGCGAAGGATCTCGGCCAGCGGATGGACACGCTGCAGGTGGTCGCAGTGCGCTTCATCACAGGTTTCCTGCTGGCGTTCCTTGTGTTCAACCCGTTCACCCGGCCGGGAATCCTGCGTTCTCACGCCCCCGCGCTTCAGATCGGGCGCGGGCTCACCATGCTCGGCACCACGGTCTTCAACTTTCTCTCATTCAAGTATCTGCAGCTCGACGAGGCGCTGGCGATCATGTTCTCGACGCCGTTCCTGGTCGCGATTCTGGCCGGCCCGGTGCTGGGCGAATGGGTTGGCTGGCGGCGCTGGACCGCGATCGTGGTCGGCTTCGTCGGCGTGCTGGTGGTGATCCGGCCGGGCTTCGGCGGCGGGATGCAATGGGCCGCGCTGCTGTCGGTGGTGGCCGCGATCTTCTACGCGGCTTACGGCATTCTGACGCGGCTGGCCTCGCGCTACGATGCCAGCGAAACCACGCTGTTCTACGCCAATGCGGTGGGTATGCTGGCTATGCTGCCGGTGCTTCCGTTCGTGTGGTCCTGGCCTGCGACCTGGATCGACGTGGCGGCGCTGCTGGCGGTCGGCGGACTCGGCTCGGCCGGGCATTACCTCCTGATCGTGGCGCACCGGCGAGCGCCAGCCTCGGTGCTGTCGCCTTTCATCTATAGCCAGCTCCTGTGGGCGGCGACCTTCGGCTACCTGATGTTCGGCCATGTGCCGACGCAATGGACCCTCATCGGCGCCGCCATCGTCATCGGCTCGGGGCTCTATCTACTGGCCCGGGAGCGCAAAATCGGACCGCGCGTTGCGCCGCGCGAGCCCCGTTGACAAAATGCGCCCGCCACCGCTGATAGCGCGCCACGAGGCCGCTGCAACCGGCCGCCAGAACGATTGCAGGAACGATTGAGGAACGACAAGGTCATCATGTCCGACAATTCCGGTTCCGTGCCGAATTCCGGCATCAACGACGACATCGGCGAAGCGACGCGCCTCAAGCTCTACGAGACCCAGGTGGTGATCCGCGAGGCGGAGCAGCGCGCCTTCGACCTGTTCCTGCAGAATCTCGTGAAGGGCACGAGCCATCTGTCGCTCGGACAGGAGGCGATCGCGGCAGGCTTCGCGGTTGCGATGGAGCCGGGTGACCTGTCGTTCTGCACCTATCGGGGCCACGCCCACACGCTGGCCCGCGGCGTGCCGGTCGAGAAGGTACTGGGCGAACTGATGCAGCGCGACAACGGCCTGATGCGCGGCAAGGGCGGCTCGATGCATCTGACGTCGGAGGAGCACGGCGTGATGGGCTCCTACGCGATCATCGGCGCGCACCTGCCGATCGCCTGCGGCGCGGCGTGGCGCGCGCAATACAAGGGCGACAAGGACGTCTCGGTCTGCTTCTTCGGCGACGGCACGACGAACATCGGTGCGTTCCACGAGGCGTTGAATTTCGCTGCGGTCTGGAAGCTGCCGGTGGTGTTCGTGTGCGAGAATAACCTTTACATGGAATACACGCCGATCGGCGACGTGACGGCGGTGCCGCAACCGGCGGCCGACCGCGCCTCGGCCTATGGGCTCGAGCGAATCCTGATCGACGGCAACGACGCCGACGTGGTCTATCGGGCCGCGCAGAAGGCCTACGCGAAGGCGCGGGCGGGCGAGGGACCGTCGCTGATCGAGTGCCTGACCTATCGCCACTCCGGCCATTCGCGCGCTGACCCGGCGAAATATCGCCCCGAGGGTGAACTGGAGAAGTGGAAGGAGCGCGATCCGATCAAAGTCTACCGCGAGCGGCTGCGCCAGTTCGGCGTGTCGAACGAGGTCGTAAAGCGGATCGACGACAAGGTGATGCAGATTGTCAACGAGGCGACCGAGGCCTGCAAGGCCGCCCCGAACCCGCCGATGGATATCCTTACAACCGACGTATACGCCGACGGGGGCTTTGCATGGCGGAACTGACCTACCGCGACGCGGTCGCCCGCGGCATCGCGCAGGAGATGACACGCGATCCGGACGTGGTGTTCCTGGGCGAGGACGTGGCCAAGGCCGGCGGCGTGTTCAAGGCCACGGTCGGGCTCTACGAGCAGTTCGGCCCCTTGCGCGTGCGCGACACGCCGATCTCCGAGCAGGCCATTCTCGGCGCGGCGATGGGCGCCGCGATGACCGGACTGAAGCCGATCGCCGAGATCATGTTCTCGGATTTCATCGCGGTCTGCTTCGATTTCATTGCCAACGAATTCCCGAAAAGCCGCTACATGACCAACGGGCAGACCAAGTGTCCGCTGGTGGTGCGCACCGGCAACGGCGCGGGCTCGCGCTTTGGCGCGCAGCACTCCCAGAGCGTCGAGAACTGGTGCATGATGATTCCGGGGCTCAAGGTGGTGGCGCCATCGAGCCCGGTGGACGTGATCGGCCTCCTTGCTGCCTCCGTGCGCGATCCAGACCCGGTGATATTCTTCGAGCACAAGTCGCTCTACGCGACCAAGGGCGAGGTGCCCGACGGCGAGATCGTCGACGTGCTCGGCAAGGCCAAGATCCTGCGGCCGGGCCGGGACGCCACCATTCTTGCGCTGGCACTGATGGTGCCGCGTGCGCTCGCAGCAGCGGAGCGGCTCGCGGTGGAGCATGGCATCGACTGCGAGGTGATCGACGTGCGCTCGCTGGTGCCGCTCGACACCCAGACCATCCTGTCGTCGGTGGCCAAGACCCACCGCTGCTTCACCGTCGAGGAAAATCCGCGGCTATGCGGCTGGGGCGCCGAGATCATGTCGATTATCGCCGATGAGGCGTTCTACGAACTGGACGCGCCGCTGGTGCGGATCACCACGCCGCACATCCCGCTGCCGGCGGCCGACATCCTCGAGGACGCGATCCTGCCGACGGTGGACCGGATCGTGGAGCGGATCGCGCGGACGATGGGGGCGTAAGCTGAACTGTCATCACCGGGCATAGTCGTCCGAAGGACGTCGTCGCTTCGCTCGCCTATGCCCGGCGATCCCGACAAGGCGAGCATTGTGTCTCCCTGATCGGGATGGCCGGAACAAGTCCGGCCATGACGAACGATGGGAGTGAAATCATGGCCGCATACGACAACCTTCTCGCCAACGTGCCGACCGACCTGTGGATCGGCGGCCAGTGGCGCAAGTCGTCCGACAACGAGCGCTTCGACGTGATCGATCCGGCGACCGAGAAGCCGATCGCCTCGGTTGCCAGCGCCAGCGTGGATGACGCAAAGTCCGCGCTCGACGCCGCCGACAAGGCGTTCGGCCCCTGGGCCGAGAAGAAGCCGCGCGAGCGCGGCGAAATCCTGCGCAAGGCTTACGAACTGATCATGCGCGACGCCGAGCGGCTGGCGAAGCTGATCACCATCGAGAACGGCAAGTCGTTGACGGATTCGCGCGGCGAGGTCGCCTACGCGGCCGAGTTCTTCCGCTGGTACGCGGAGGAGGGCGTGCGCAATCTCGGCGACGTCGGCCGTGCGCCGTCGTCCGGCGCGCGCATCTTCGTGCATCACAAGCCGGCTGGCATCGGCGTGCTGGTGACGCCGTGGAATTTCCCGGCGGCGATGGCGACCCGCAAGATCGGCCCGGCGCTCGCCGCCGGCTGCCCGGTGGTGCTCAAGCCTGCGTCCGAAACGCCGCTCACCATGCTGGCACTGATGCCTATTCTCGAGGAGGCCGGCGTGCCGGCGGGCGTGGTGAACGTCATTCCCTCGCGCCGCTCCGGCAAGGTCGTCGACCACATGCTTCACGATCCGCGCGTGCGCGTGGTGTCGTTCACGGGCTCCACCGAGGTCGGCCGCAAGCTCTTGCACAGCGCGGCGGACAATGTGGTCAACACCGCGATGGAACTGGGCGGCAACGCACCCTTCATCGTGTTCGAGGACGCCGACATCGATGCGGCGATCGAGGGCGCGATGATCGCCAAGATGCGCAACATGGGCGAGGCCTGCACCGCCGCCAACCGCTTCTATGTGCATGAGAACGTGCACGATGCGTTCGCGAAGAAGCTCACCGAGAAGATGGGCTCGATCAAGATGGGCAACGGTCTCGACGACGGCGTGACGCTTGGTCCGCTGGTCAACGCCGAAGGCCGCGACAAGGTGGTGGAGCTGGTCGAAGACGCGGTTGGCAAGGGGGCCAAGGTGCTGGTCGGCGGCAAGAAGCCGGAGGGAACGGGCTTCTTCTACCCGGCCACGGTCCTGACCAATGTGCCGGACGACGCCAAGATGCTGAACGAGGAGATCTTCGGCCCGGTGGCGTCGCTGCAGACCTTCAAGTCCGAGGACGAGGTCATCAAGCGCGCCAACGACACGGAATACGGTCTCGTCGCCTACCTCTACACCAAAGACCTCGGCCGCGGCCTGCGCGTGTCGGAGAAGCTCGACTTCGGCATGATCGGGCTGAACCGCGGGCTGGTGTCCGATCCGGCTGCGCCGTTCGGCGGCATGAAGCAGTCCGGCGTCGGCCGCGAGGGCGCGCACGAGGGTCTGATGGAGTTCCTCGAAACGCAATACATTTCGGTGAGCTGGTAGGGCACATTGATCGGGAACACCAGGACACGGCGTTTCGCGCCGGCCCGGTGATGTTGGGTGAAGGGGAAGCACGTGGACGTCCTGATGCCGCAACTCGGCGAGACCGTCGCCGAAGGCAAGATCACGAAATGGTTCAAGGCGGCCGGCGACGCCGTGAAGCCGGGCGACAACCTGTTCGAGATCGAGACCGACAAGGTGTCGATGGAGGTGCCCGCGATCGCGGCCGGCACGCTCAGCGAAATCCGCGTGCCGGCGGGCGCGGTCGCGCCGGTCGGGGCTGTGGTGGCCGTGCTGGCGGGCGCGGACGGGGTGCAGACGGCAAGCGCGCCGGCTGCCGCTTCCGCACCCGCGACTTCTGCGGCCAGGCCGGCGCCGGCGAAGCACTCTCCCGCGATGTCTGCATCGTCGCGCCGCCGGTCCGAAGCTGCGGCAGTCGCGCCGGCGAACTTCGCCTATCCCGACATGGACGCGTTCTTCGAGGTGCGTACGCCGTCGAAGAATTACGGACCGGCGAAGCAGCCGGGGGGCGGCCATGCCACTCCGCTGGCGCGGCGGCTGGCGGGCGAGCGCGGCATCGACCTCTCTCGCGTGATCGGTTCGGGACCGCACGGCCGGATCGTGGCGGCCGATGTCGAGGCGGCGGCGCCCGCTGGTGTTGGGCGCGCATCGCTTGCGGCCGGCGCGTCGGCGGCGGACGTGAAGGCGCTCTATCAGGGCGTCGACTACGAGGAGGTGCCGCTCGACGGCATGCGCAAGACGATCGCGGCGCGGCTGACTGAGTCCAAGCAGACCGTTCCGCATTTCTACCTGACGATGGATGTCGAGTTGGACGCACTGATGAAGATGCGCGAGGAGGCCAACGCGGTCGCCCCGAAGCGGGACAGCGAGGCGGCCTACAAGCTCTCGGTCAACGATTTCATCATCAAGGCTCTGGCGCTAGCGCTGCAGCGTGTGGCGGCTGCGAATGCCGTTTGGGCGGGCGACCGCATTCTCCGGTTCAAGTCGTCCGACGTGGGCGTGGCGGTGGCGATCGACGGCGGGCTGCTGACGCCGGTGGTCCGCAACGCCGACGCCAAGTCGCTGTCGGCGATCTCGGCCGAGATGAAGGATCTCGCGGCGCGCGCCCGCGACAAGAAGCTCAAACCCGCCGAGTACCAGGGCGGCGCGTCGGCGATCTCCAACCTCGGCATGTACGGCGTGCGCGAGTTCGCGGCGATCGTGAACCCGCCGCATGCGACCATTCTTGCAGTCGGTGCGGCGCAGCGCCGGCCGGTCGAGGCGGCGGACGGCTCGGTGCGGTTCGTGAGCGCGATGACGCTGACGCTGTCCTGCGATCATCGCGTGGTCGACGGTGCGCTCGGCGCTGAGCTGCTCGGGGCGGTCAAGGTGCTTCTGGAAAGCCCGGTGCGGATGCTCGTCTAGCAGCGGCCCCGGTTCGGCCAGTTCAGTCATTTTCGCGGTTGGTGAACCGCGCGTTGCCGAGTCCGGTGCCGATCGTCAGCACGCCCCAGCGCTCGACGTCGGTCATGAACGGCGCCTCGCTCAGGCCCTGGACCACCGCGTCGTTGTGCATGACGATGGCGGTTTCCTCGCCGGCGATCTTGGGGATCGCCTCATGCAGGCTTTTCGGCAGGTGGAAGCGGCTGGATTCCCAGTTGCCGGGGAGGTTCTGCGCGCCACGCTCGATTGAGCCGTCCTCAGCGATCAGGCCCGGGCAGCCGATGCCGATAAAGGGTGCGAGGTTCAGGCCCTCCTTCTTGGCCTGCCCCATCAGCTTTTCGAGCATCTTCACCAGCCGGTCGACGGCATCTTCGCGGCTGACCTTCTTCTCGCTGCCATGCTCCCAGAGTTCGTACTTCCAGATGGCGGCCTTTGAGAGATCGTCCTTCTTCTTGAGATTGAGTTCGACCACGCCGGCGCGGATGTTGGTGCCTCCGATATCGATGCCAATGATCGCGTCGTGCGCCTTGAACATCCACTTCGGCGCGAGATGCGCCGCGCCGATCAGTCCAGCCTCGTCGGGGTCGTTCCGGATCGGGACGAGATCGACGCCGACCTTGTCCGCCTTCAGGATCACCGCGGTGCGTCCGATCACCAGTTCGCCGACCCGGCTGGCGCGAAAGCCACCGCCGACCACGATCCGCTCGGTGTCCTTCCATCCCTTGGTCTTGAGGAAGCGGCGGATCACCAGCGCCAGCTCCTGGGAGAAATCCTCTATCGCGCCCTGCACGACGCCGGCCGCTTCCGCGTCGCCCTTGGCAAGCAGACCGTCGAGCGCCTTCTTGGAAATCTCGTCGCTTGGCGTGTCGCCGAACGGGTCGTCGCCGGCCTTGCGCAGCGGCTTACGCCAGTTCTCGATGATGTCGCGGAACGCGCCCTTGCAGGCGCGATCGCCGAGGAAACCCTCATCATCCTTCAATTCGAGATTGTAACTGTCGAGCTCCACCGACGGCAGGCGCGAGGCGCCGTGCGCGGCAATGGCGTGCAGGGTGTCGGTGTTGGCCATCAGGGGCTCCCGTTCGGGCACCCGATACAACCCGCAGGACGGGAATTGGTTGCAGAGCAAGGGCGGCCTCGGACAAAGCGCCGTCGGTCAGGCCCAGGTCAGCCGCTGATCCGCTTTACGATGTCGATAGCCCGCCGCAGCAGTGTCATCGACGCCTCCGGCGTGCGAAACGCCGCATGGGCGGTCAGCGTGACGTTCGTCAGCGACGCCAGCGGATTGTCGGCCTTCAAGGGTTCGCTGTGGAAGACGTCCAGCCCGGCGTGACGGATGTGGCCGCTGCGCAGCGCCTCGATCAGGGCGGTCTCGTCGACCAGCGCGCCGCGGGCGGTGTTGACCAGCACGGCGCCCGGTTTCATGCGTGCGATTCTCGCGGCGTCGATCGTGCCGCGGGTCTCGTCGTTGAGCGTCAGGTGCAGTGACACCACGTCGGCGGTGGCCAGCACGGTGTCGAGATCGGTCATGGTGACGCCGGCGTCCTGCTTCGGCGTGCAATTCCAGGCCACGACCTTCATCCCGATGCCTTGCGCGATCCGCGCGGTCTCAGCGGCGATGCCGCCGAAGCCGACGATACCGAGAGTCTTTCCCCGAAGCTCGATGCCTTCGACCGGCTGCCACCGGCCGTCGCGGATGCCGCGGTCCATGCGTACGATGTCACGGCAGGCTGCGAACATCAGCGCGATGGTATGCTCGGCGACCGCGGTGCTGCCGTAGTCGCGGATGGTGTGGACGACAATGCCGATGCCGTTCAGCTCGGCGATGTTCATGTAGCTTGCCGCGCCGGTGCCGAGAAACACGATGTGCTTCAGGTTCGGGCACTGTCGCACCAGATCGGTCGGCATATAGGAATGGTCGTCGATGGCGATGGCGTGATCGCCGATGACCCGCGGCAGGTCGCTCTTCTCGAACGCGGCTGTGTTGACGGCGATGTCCGGATCGCCGGGGCCGTGAACGCGCGGCCACAGCGCGCCGAGCTGCTGGTTGCAATCGATGAAGATGGTTTTCATGGAACCCTACGGGCTGCCAGCATGCGCATCGTTCTGGGATGCGCCGGCTGTCCGGTCAAGCTGCGCGTCATGCGTTGTGAATTTCTAATGCGGAGGATAAGCGCTGGGGATGGCGTGCCGCGCTCATTCGGTAACGGAAGTCAGCGCGCCACCACCGGCTTCCCTGCCATAACGGGCTCGTGCACCGGCACTCCGCCGAACGCGGACCCTTCCTCGAACCAGGACTTCGGCGCAGGATGTCCCCACAGCGTCTGGCGCTGCGGATCGGACAGCGACCAGCGCAGCGGCTCGAGATCGGGATCGACGGTGAGATAATCACTGGTGAACAGCTCGATGCGGTGGCCGTCCGGGTCGCGAATGTAGAGAAAGAAAGCATTGGAGATGCCGTGACGTCCGGGCCCGCGCTCCATATTGGCGAGCCAGCCTGAGGTCGCCATCACATCGCAGATGTTGAGGATGTCGAGCGCGCCGGCCACCCAGACGCCGACATGATGCAGCCGCGGGCCGCGGCCGTTGGTGAAGGCAAGATCGTGCACGTTGCCCTTGCGGTGCATCCAGACCGCCCAGAGCTGCGGCTCGGGATCGTCGGTCTCGGTGTATTCCGTCAGACGGAATCCCAGGACGTTGTAAAAGTCGTAAGCCCCCTGCACGTCGGGCGTGAAGCAGTTGAGATGGTCGATGCGCTGGACGCGCGCGCCGCGATGCGCGGCGTAGTTCTGCAGCATCCGCTCGGAAGGCTCCATGCGGGCGTAGAATTCCAGCGGCATCCCGAACGGGTCGACGGTGCGCAGCGTGCGGCCCCGATGAGCCGGCTCGGCGAAGTTCGTCGGCAGGCCTTTGCGCGCGAACCAGAACGCGGCGCGGTCGAGATCGTCCTCGCTCGCCACCTTGAAGCCGAGCGCGAGAGCCGAGGGTTCGCTCGCCCGCCGCAGCACGAGGGAGTGATGGTTGCGCTCCTCGAGGCCGCGCAGGTGCAGCAGGTCCGGGGATTCCGCCGACACCAGATAGCCGAGGCAGTCCACATAAAATGCCCGCGTGCGACCGAGATCGCGCACCGCCAGTTCGGCGTGGCTCGCGCGAACGATGGCGAAGGGCGGGTCGAGAACCGGTTTCCGAATGGGCATGGCGGTTTCCAGCCGCCTATTGTACCACGGGCTGGCGTTGTTGCGCCTCCCGCCGGGGCGCTGATTCGTGAGGGAGACTTGTCGGTGCACATTGCTAGTTACACCATTCGCAGCCGCTCCAGCTTCGGCATCGTGGTCGGCGACGGGATCGTCGACATGCGGCCCCGGCTCGCGCCCCGGTTCCAGTCGGTGATGGACGTGCTGCGAGCCGGCGCGCTGGACGAACTGGCGCAGGCGGCGGCCGGCGTGCGCGCCGATTTCCCGGTCGCGGAAGCGGAGTTTCACAATCCCGTGCCGGGCGGCGAGAAGATCCTCTGCATCGGTGTGAACTATGCCAACCGCGACGCCGAGCTGACCAACTCCGGCGGCTACACCGATGCGAAATATCCCAGCATGTTCTTCAAGCCGCCGAACGCGCTGGTCGGGCACAACCAGCCGATCCTGCGGCCGAAGGAATCCGAACAGCTCGAATACGAGGGCGAGATTGCGCTGGTGATCGGCAAGACCGCGCGGCGGGTGTCGAAGGAGCGCGCGCTCGACCACGTCGCCGGCGTCACGCTGTGCAACGAGGGCACGATCCGCGACTGGATCCGGCACGGCCGGTTCAACGTCACCCAGGGCAAAAGCTGGGACGCGACTGGCAGCATCGGGCCTTGGATGACCACGGGTCTCGACCTGACCAAGCCGCTGCACATCAAGGTATCGATCAACGGGTCGGTGACGCAGGACGACAACACCGACAGCATGATTTTCAAGTTTGCCGACCTGCTGGCCTATGTTTCGACCTTCATGACGCTCAAGCCTGGCGACATCGTCGCGACCGGCACGCCGACCAAGATCGGCATGACCGACGGTGGGCGGGTGTGGCTCAAGCCGGGCGACGTGTTCGAAATGACGGTGCCGGAGGTCGGCACGCTCCGGAACGTGGTGGCGGAGGAAGTATAGGGCGCTGGCTCGGCCACGGGCCATGAAGCGCGGGAACTTCGTCATGCCCGGACTTGTCCCGGGCATGACCGGGTAAGAATTCACGGCAATAGCAACCCAGGGGGAGCGGAATGTCTGACCAGTTCAAGGGCAAGATCGCCGTCATCACCGGCGGCAGTCGCGGTATCGGACGGGCGATCGCGGCCGCACTGGCGAAGGAGGGCGCGCAGACCGTCCTGATTTCGTCGTCGGAGGACAATCTTGCGTCGGCCCGCAAGACCGTGGCTGCGGCCGGGCTCGATCCTATGATCGTCGTGGCCAACCTCAAGACGCTGGACGGTTGCCAAAAGGCATTCGAGGCGGTGAAAGCCAAATTCGGACGCTGCGATATTCTGGTGAACTCGGCGGGCGCCACCCGCGCCGGCAATTTCACTGATCTGCCGGACGAAGCCTGGATGGATGGCTACGGACTCAAATTCTTCGGCTGCGTGCGCATGTGCCGGCTGTTCTGGCCGCTCCTGAAAGAGGCGCAGGGTCACGTCGTGAACATTTCCGGGGGTGGAGCACGCACGCCGGGCGCGGATTTCACCATCGGCGGCTCGGTCAATGCGGCGATGGGCAATTTCTCCAAGGCGCTGTCCCAGCTCGGCAAGAAGGATGGTGTGAATGTCAACGTGATCCATCCGGGCGCGACCGAGACGGAACGCTTCCACGAACTGATCGCGATGCGCTCCAAGGCCTCGGGCAAGTCGGTCGAGGAGCTGACGAAGGAGGCCTCCAAGAAGGACGGCATCCGCCGCCTCGGCCAGCCCGAGGATATTTCAGCTCTGACCGTATTCCTGTGCTCGGAGGCTGCGCGGCATATCCAGGGCACCGCGATCGCGGTCGATGGCGGCGCGAGCCCGGCGTATTATTGATCGAACGGGTCGCTTCACAAGGTCTACATCACCAGGCCGCGCTGATAGCGCGTGTGCCGGTGATCTTGCTTAGGCCGGCAGGCTGCTCGCCTAAGCGAGATGGCGGGGACAGGCCCTGCCATGACGATGGCGAACAGGACGAATGCGATGACCATCTCTCCCCACTCAGCCTGCGTCATCGGCTTTCCCGTCAAGCATTCGCGTTCGCCGCTGATTCACAATTACTGGATCGCGCAGCACGGACTTCAAGCCGAGTACCGGCGTGAGGAGGTGAGGCCCGAGTCCTTCGCGGCCTTCGTCGACGACTTGGCGGGGCGTGGCTATGTTGGCGCCAACGTAACGCTGCCGCACAAGGAGGCGGCGCTCGCGGCCTCGCAGCCGGACGACCGCGCCGAAGCGGTGGGCGCGGCCAATACGCTGTGGCTCGACCGCGGCGTGCTGCGCTCCACTAACACCGACGTCGAGGGCTTTCTCGCCAATCTCGACTCCTCCGCGCCGGGCTGGGACGAGGAACATGATGGCGCGCGCGCTGTCGTGCTGGGGGCAGGCGGCTCGGCGCGCGCTATCGTCTACGGGCTGATTGAAAGAGGTTTTGCGCGGATCGATGTGGTCAACCGCACGGCCGATCGCGCGATTGCGCTGCGGGAACGGTTCGGTTCGGCGGTGACGCCGGCCGGCTGGGATTCAATCCCCGCGCTGCTGTCGTCGGCCGATCTGCTGGTCAACACCACCTCCCTCGGAATGACCGGACAGCCACCGCTCAATATCGACCTCGCGCCGCTGCGCGACGGCGCCGCGGTCGCCGACATCGTCTACGCGCCACTCGTGACCCCGCTTCTGGCGGCGGCTGAGGCGCGCGGTCTCGCCACTGCAGACGGACTGGGAATGCTGCTGCACCAAGCGGTGCGCGGCTTCTCGCTGTGGTTCAGCGTGACGCCCGCGGTGACGCCGGAGTTGCGCGCGCTCATCGAGGTGGATCTGGTGAAATAGGGAATAGGGCGGGCCGGCAGGGGTTATTCGAGGCGGGTAGGCCGCCTTCCAATGGCCCGTTCGCAGGAGGCACGCATGCGCGGTTTTGCACGGGATGGCGTGGCACAAAGCGGATTTTCTCTTGCCTGTCTTGCTCTTTCGTTCTCTCTGGCATTCCCCGTTACGCTCCAGGCGCAGTCCGCTCAGGGACAGCGGGTGGTCGGCCAGATCGCGGCGGTGGAGGGTGCGGTCCTCACCATCCAGACCGACCAGGGCGAGGTGAAGCTGCGGCTGGCTGACAAGCCGGCGGTCTATGCCTTGAGCGAAGGCACGATCGCCGACGTGAAGCCCGGTGCATTCATCGGGGTCGGCGCGATGCCGATGGCTGATGGTACACAGCGCGCCATGCAGGTGACGGTGTTCTCGGAGCCCCAGCGCGGCACCGGAGAGGGGCATCGTCCCTGGGTGCATCCCGGCAGCACCATGACCAATGCGACGGTCAACACGTCGGTCTCGGCCGTCGAGGGCCGCACGGTGACGGTTCGCTATCCCGACGGCGAGCAGCGCATCGTCATTCCGTCTGATCTTGCGATCCGATCCTATTCGGTGGGCGAGCGCAGCGAACTGAAGCCCGGCGCCCATGTCGCCGTGGTCGGTGCGACCAAGGCCGCAGACGGAATGCTTCAGGCGAGCCGGATCAACGTCGGGCGTGGCGGGGTTGTACCGCGCTGACGGGCCGACCTGAATCCGCGGCCTGCACGATCAGATTCATGGCCTGGTTGGCAGGCGCGCCGGCTTGATTCCCAGCGTCCGAATGCGCGAGGCGAGCGTGGTCGGCTTCACGCCGAGAAGTTCGGCCGCGCCGCCCCGGCCGAACACCTTGCCGCCGCAGCTTTCCAGCGCGGCCACGATATTCTCGCGGTCTCGCGCCCGGCGATCGTCATCGGTCATGACCAGGCCGCGCGTAGCGATGGACGTCGACGTATGGCCGCGTGCCGCCGCAGGCGAATCCGGAATGTCGATCCGAAGACGGCCGCGCTGCGCGAGGATCGCCGCACGCTCGATCGCATTCTGCAGTTCGCGTGCATTGCCCGGCCAGTCGTAACGCATCAGTCGACGGACGTCGCCCTCGGTCAGCTTCAGATCGCCGGTGCGCAACTTTGCGCAAGCGCCTCGCAGGAAGTGTGCTGCGAGCGGGGCGATGTCGTCGCGGCGCTCGCGCAGCGGCGGCGGCTCGATCGGAAACACGTTGATGCGAAAGTAGAGATCCTCGCGGAACCGGCCGAGCTTAACCTCGCGCTTTAGATCCCGGTTGCTGGCGGCGATCACCCGCACATCGACGCTGCGGGTCCGCTCGTCGCCGACGCGCTCGAAGGAGCCTTCCTGAAGAACGCGCAGCAGCTTGCCTTGAAGCTCGAGCGGAATTTCACCGACCTCGTCGAGAAACAGCGTGCCTCCGTCGGCAAGCTCGAAACGGCCGACGCGATCGCTCGTTGCGCCGGCGAACGCGCCTGTTGTATGGCCGAAGAATTCGCTCTCGAACAGCTCGTGCGGGATCGCTGCGCAGTTGACCCGGATCAGAGGGCGGCTGCTGCGCCGCGACGCATCGTGGATGGCGCGTGCTATCAGCTCCTTTCCCGTACCGGACTCGCCCGTGATCAGAACGGTGGCGTCGGTCGGCGCGACGAGATCGATCTGGCTGCGCACCGCCTGAATGGCTGCGCTGTTGCCGACCAGTCGCCGGTGATTGTGATCGAGCCGGATTTCCTCCTGCAGGTATTCGTTCTCGAGTTCGAGACGCTCGCGCAGGCGTTCGACCTCTTCAAGCGCGGCGCGCAACCGTTCGTCGGCCTCCCGACGCTGGCTGACGTCGCGGAATACGATGACAGCGCCGACGACGCTGTTGCGGTCGCGGATCGGCGTCGATGTGTATTCAACCCATAACGACGAGCCGTCCTTGCGCCAGAACACCTCGTTCTCGACCTTGTGGACCGCGCCGTCGCGGAAGGCCGCGTAGATCGGACACTTCTCATGCGGATAGTGCGTTCCATCCGGCCGGGTGTGATGCACCAGCGTATGCATGTCCTCGCCGACCAGATCGTCGGCGGACCAGCCGAGCATGCGTTCGGCGGCCGGATTTACGAATGTGGTCTTGCCTTCGGCATTGACCCCATAAATGCCTTCGCCGGCAGCGCGCAGAATCAACTGGTTCTCGCGCTCGATGTCGCGGAACAGCCGCTCGACGCGCTGCCATTCGGCGATGCCGCTTTGCATGTAGTTGGCGGCGTCGGTGTCGATCGTGCGGCGTCGGCGTTCGTCGATGTCGCTCATGGCGATCAGAAGAAGGGGGCCGGGCTCGCCGGGGATCAGCGTCGCTGAATATTCCAAATGCAGCTCGCGATCCCGGCCGTGGCGCGGCGTCAGCGAATGAGTCCAGGACGCGCCTTTCGCCATCACAGCCTGTGTGAACACGATCAGCGCCGGAAGCTGGCCGGCGTGCAGCGCGCTGAACGCCGTTCCGCGCAGCACCGACCGGTCTGTGGCGAGCAGCCGGCAGGCGGCGGGATTAGCGTCGATCAGGCGGTCTGTAAGCGGGTCGACCACCAGCAGCGCCTCGCCGCAAAAATCGAAGGCAACTCCGAACAGGCTTTTGCCTAATTTTTGATCGTCGCTCTTTATCGGATCATTCGACATGCAGTCTTCGTATTCTGAAATTTCGTGATTGGTGCTACGAGAAATTAGATATCACGAAAATTCGTAATACAGTAGTTGGAAAACCATTTGTTTTGCGCGCAATTTGAAGGATTAAGCCTGCGTCGTTCCGCCGTGAAACCTTGGCACGGGAGTTGCTGAGTTGGAGATGTCACCCTCGCCAGGCCAGGAGACGCTGCGATGTCCACCTTCGACAATCCCTTCGATCCGAAGTCGGCTCTTCATAGGGCGGGTTGCGCCTGCGGGGGTCACGTGAGCCAGGCCGAGCACGAGCGCGAAGCGGCGCTGCAGTGCTCGCCGGTCGAGAATCGGAGCGAGGAGCAGCGTTACGAGGGCGTGGTGGCCTCCGCGGTGCTGCGAGCGATGTTCCCGAAGGATGCCTCGCGACGCGCCTTCCTGCAGTCGGTCGGCGCTTCGACCGCGGTCGCTGCTATATCCCAGTTCTTCCCGCTCGCGACAGCGACGGAGGTGTTCGCACAAGGCGTCGGCAAGCTGGAGAAGACCAAGCTCGCGGTCGGCTTCATTCCGATCACCTGCGCCACGCCAATCATCATGGCGCATCCGATGGGCTTCTATAAGAAGCACGGTCTCGACGTCGAGGTGATCAAGACCGCCGGCTGGGCTGTGATCCGCGACAAGACGATCAACAAGGAATACGACGCCGCGCACATGCTATCTCCGATGCCGCTGGCGATCACGCTCGGAGCAGGCTCTCGGCCGATCCCCTACACGATGCCGGCGGTGGAGAACATCAACGGTCAGGCGATCACGCTCAGCGTCAAACACAAGGATCGGCGCGATCCGAAGTCCTGGAAGGGATTCCGTTTCGCAGTGCCGTTCGACTATTCGATGCACAACTATTTGCTGCGCTATTATGTGGCCGAGCACGGTCTTGACCCGGACGCTGACATCCAGATCCGCGCTGTTCCTCCCCCGGAGATGGTCGCGAACCTGCGCGCCGACAACATCGATGGCTTCCTGGCTCCCGATCCGGTGAACCAGCGTGCGGTCTACGACGGCGTGGGCTTCATCCACATGCTCTCGAAGGAGATGTGGGAGGGGCATCCGTGCTGCGCCTTCGCGGCGTCGCGGGAATTCGTCACAACGATGCCGAACACCTACGCTGCATTGCTGAAGGCGATCATCGACGCGACCGCCTACGCCACGAAGGCGGAAAACCGCAAGGAGATCGCCGCGGCGATCGCGTCGGCGAACTACTTGAACCAGCCTGTGACGGTCGTCGAGCAGGTGCTGACCGGCACGTTCGCCGACGGGCTCGGCAAGGTGCAGAAGGTGCCTGATCGCATCGCCTTCGATCCGTTCCCCTGGGAGAGCTTTGCAGTCTGGATTCTCACCCAGATGAAGCGTTGGGGCCAGATCAAGGGCGATGTGGACTACGCCGGCGTCGCCAAGCAGGTGTTCCTCGCCACCGACACCACAAAGCTGATGAAGGAAGTCGGGCTCACGCCGCCGGCCTCGACCAGCAAGTCGTTCTCGGTGATGGGCAAGACGTTCGATCCCGACAAGCCTGAGGAGTACATCGCGAGCTTCAAGATCAAGCGAACCTGAGGGCGTCCGCGCCCTTCACCAGTCACCACCAAAGACCAGCCGGGAGTCTTTGATGTCCAGTTCTTTGTCGCTGCGCGCGGGACTTGTTTCTGTTCTGCTCTTTCTCGTCTTCGTCTCCGCATGGCATCTCGCCGTGCGGGGTACGGGGACGATCCAACAGATGGACCCCGAATACGCCAAGCTCATGGGCCTGACCGCGACCCAGGGCAAATCGGCGATGCCCGGCCCGCTCGATGTCGGAGCCACCCTGTGGGAGCATCTCAAGAGCCCATTCTACGACAGGGGGCCGAACGACAAGGGAGTCGGCATCCAGCTCGCCTATTCGGTTGCGCGGGTCGGCATCGGCTATCTGCTGGCAGTGATCGTGGCGATCCCGATCGGATTTTTGATCGGCATGTCGCCCTTGATGAGTCGCGCGCTCGATCCCTTCATCCAGGTGTTGAAGCCGATCTCGCCGCTCGCCTGGATGCCGCTCGCGCTCTACACGATCAAGGACTCCGGGCTCTCGGCGATCTTCGTGATCTTCATCTGCTCGCTGTGGCCGATGCTGATCAACACCGCCTTCAGTGTGGCGCAGGTCCGCAAGGAATGGCTCAACGTCGCGCGCACGCTGGAGGTCGGCCCATTCCGCCGCGCCTTCACCGTGATCCTGCCCGCCGCCGCGCCGACCATTGTCACCGGCATGCGCATCTCGATCGGTATTGCGTGGCTCGTGATCGTCGCCGCCGAGATGCTCGTCGGCGGGACGGGGATTGGTTACTTCGTCTGGAACGAATGGAATAATTTATCGATTACAAATGTAATCAATGCGATTTTGTTGATCGGGCTGGTCGGGATGGCGCTCGATCAGATCCTCGCGCGCTTCGGGCGCATGGTCACGTTCCCGGAGTGATGGCCATGACAGTCAAGGGCACCGAAAAGTTCATCTCGCTCGAGGGCATCGCCAAGCGCTACCCCGCGCCCGGCGGCGGCCAGACCACCATCTTCGAGAACCTCTGGCTCTCGATGAACCGCGGCGAGTTCGCCTGCGTGATCGGCCATTCCGGCTGCGGCAAGACCACCGTGCTCAACATCCTCGCCGGCCTCGACACGCCGAGCGAGGGCGCGCTGATCGTCGACAACCAGGCGGTCGACGGCCCGAGCCTCGACCGCGCCGTGATCTTCCAGGGCCACTCGCTGCTGCCCTGGCGCACCGTCATGGGCAACGTCGCCTACGCGGTCTCCTCGAAATGGCGCAAGTGGCCGGCGGAGAAGGTGCGCGCCCACGCGCAGACCTTCATCGACCTCGTCGGCCTCACCGGCTCCGAGCACAAGCGCCCGTCCGAGCTCTCCGGCGGCATGAAGCAGCGCGTCGGCATCGCGCGCGCGCTCTCCATCCAGCCCAAGATGATGCTGATGGACGAGCCGTTCTCCGCGCTCGACGCGCTGACCCGCGGCACGCTGCAGGACGAGGTGCGGCGCATCTGCCAGGAGACCGGCCAGACGACGTTCATGATCACCCACGACGTCGACGAGGCGATCTACCTCGCCGACAGGATCGTGCTGATGACCAACGGCCCCGGCGCGGTGCTCGCCGAGATCGTCGAGAACCCGCTGCCGAAGGACCGCCAGCGCACCGAGGTGCACAAGCACCCGCTCTACTACCCGGTGCGCAACCACATCATCGACTTCCTCGTGACGAGGAGCCGCACCTTCGTCGGCCAGACGCCGGACTTCGACCCGCGCCGCGTGCCGCTGGTGCGGCCGGGCTTCGAGCCGACGGTGGCGGCGGCCGCGCCGGAGAGCGCCGCCGCGCGCGTCGCGCAGGCCGGATAGTTTTCATTCAAGACCGGGAGACGGACATCATGAAGCGCGAAGACCTCACCGAGAAGCTCCTCGACATCAAGCGCGAGAAGGGCTGGAGCTGGAAGCACATCTGCGGCGCGATCGGCGGCTTCTCCGACACGCTGATCGTCGGCGCGATCCTCGGCCAGATGAAGCTGACCAAGCCGCAGGCCGCCAAGGCCGCCGAGCTGTTCGGGCTCAGCAAGACCGAGGAGGCGATGCTCAACGAGGTGCCGATGCGCGGCACCGGCACGCCGATGCCGCCGACCGACCCGCTGATCTACCGCTTCTACGAGATGGTGATGGTCAACGGCCCGGCGTGGAAGGCGCTGATCGAGGAGGAGTTCGGCGACGGCATCATGTCGGCGATCGACTTCGACTTCGCGATGGAGCGCGTCGCCAACCCGAAGGGCGACCGCGTCAAGTTCACCATGACCGGCAAGTTCCTGCCGTACCGCTACTACGGCAACAGCGGCAACGTGCCGGAGTACGGGTACAAGGAGGGGTAGGGGGACTTGCTGCGCGTTTCGTGGCTTACGCGCAGGCCTCGTAACTCACACCGACGTCATCGCCGGGCTTGTCCCGGCGATCTCGATTCCGCGGGCACACCACCTCCTCAGCGGGATGCCCGGAACAAGCCCGGGCATGACGTGGTGAGAGCCAGGCTCGGTCGTTAGCGATACACCTCGCGGCGGTGGCGGACCATTCAGCCCTTCGCGCGCCGCTCAGGTCGCGCACCATGCTTCCAGCGTGACGCGCGCGCCGGCGTGGGCAAGCCGCCGCCGCACCAGATACTCGTCTTCGATGTCCTTAATCTGGCGCACAATCGCCTCGCGCGGCATGGATGCTCTTGCTGCGCCCGGGCTTCTTGGCGAGCGCATCGAGCCGCTCCTCGATCTCAGGGAGAGAGGCGAAAGGCAAGGCATGGTCATTCGATTATACGCCTTCGCCGCTAAGCAACTCTACGCGTTGGATATCCGGTCACATTCCTGGTCCACCGCAGGAGCACTACTAGAAAAAAATATGAGATCGTGAATACTTCCAGCCAGAGTGGCTCTAACTTACTGCTCACACAGCTATGGGGAATATATGCCCATCGCAGGCGACTTGATTACGAACGTGATTGCTACCTTTGCCGCCGACGGGCTTCGTCGTGGCTATCAAGAAGTTACATCGTTGGCGCGGCGGCGCCACGCCCTCGATAAGGCAATTTCCGGTAGCCCGCCGGCTCCAGACCCGCGATTAAAAAAAGCAATTGATGACCTCCAGATAATGATTGGAAACGCGAAAGGGGAGTTGACCGAACCCGTTGCTGCCTTTCTGCGAGAAATCGAGCGAAGCGCCATTCCCGAAGCGCTGATTAAAAGCATTCTCGCTAATGCGGATCAAAAGTTGATATATTCATCGTTCCAATCGATACACGAATCGTTTTCAGGTTTAAAATTCCCCCCTGACAAATTTTTTGACGCATTTTATACGGCCGTTCGTTTTCGTGTAGAAGAAAATGTGAAAGATCCAGGTCTTCTTGAATTCATTCAGGCGCAAAATAAAGAACTTTCAAAACAGTTGGACGGGCTGATACGCTCACTCGGCGAGGCCGCAAAAGTAAAAAGCCCGCTGGCGGCAAAAGATATAAATGAAGCGCGAATAAAACTAGCTAGATCGATTGAAGTTGCAAACAGATATGTGGCGGTGGAAACGCTTCAGGGCGCTAAGCGATGTAGAATTAAACAGCTTGTGGTGCCGCCGAGGTTGGCCACAATAGTTGGTGGGCCGGATATCAAAAAAAGTAGAGCTAACCTCAACCTCGAAGCACATACCGGATACATACAATTCAAGACGACCTTTAGGCGAGCTGTCATTTTGGGCGATCCGGGCGGGGGTAAGTCTACGCTCACCCAGCTGTTGTGCTTTGATAATTCGAACTCAATCGTTCTGGAATCCAGCTTTCCTGGCAAGCCCCAAATTGACCCTACAGAATTGCGAGTTCCCTTTAGAATCATTCTGCGAAGCTTTGATAAGCTCCGACAAACATCCCCCGGCTATGGCTTTTTCGATTATTTAACAGATCAAATAAGAGAAGTATTTGATAACGATAGCGAGTATAGTCGAAAGGTTCTGAGGCACCTACTCGGATTTGGCAATGCAATTTTGATTTTTGATGGCCTCGACGAGATATTAGAGGTGGAGACCAGGCGTGAAATCGTTGCTTTGATTGAACGCTTTTCCAATCTCTATACCGGGTGTCCTGCCGTCGTAACATCGCGGTTCGTAGGATACCGGGATGCGCCGATGTCTGAAGACTTTTCCATTTATCACTTAGCAACTTTTAATAATGGCGAAGTAGAGGCTTTCGCTCAGAAATTTATAAAGTTTGTGGCTGGAATCAAGGTTTCAGAGGCAAAGGATAGAGCGGAGAAGTTTTTGAAGCAAACTAATAATATAGGTAATGATCTTAGGGAAAATCCCCTTATGTTGGGCCTGATGGTCTATCTCTATATTTACCGCGGCGACGTTCCATCCAACAGGCCTGAGATATATAAAGAATGTGCAACATTAATGTTCGAAAAATGGGACCAGCGCCGAGATATTATATTCAAAATTCCAGTTGATTTTGATCTTCTGGATCTCTACAGTTTTTTGGCGAGCAAGATTTTTGGCTCCGCGCAAACAGAAGACGGAGTTTCCAGAGAATGGCTACTGAATGAGGCCAGAAAGTTTTTTGAGGATTGGTATTTAGACAAAGCAAAAGCCCTGCATTCTGCTCGATCATTAGTCGATTTCATAACTGGACGCGCCTGGGTAATGTATGAAGTTGGGCCGAACGTATTCAAATTCACCCATAGAACGTTTCTGGAGTATTTTTTCGCGCGACATCTTCTGTCATTCAGTGAAAGTATCAGCGGCCTTATTAAATCTCAACTGTTGCCGAAGATAGTTAGGTCTGAGTGGGACGTAATTGGGCATCTGGCCCTTCAGACGGCGGTTTTTCGTGATGCTGGAAAAATGAATCAGGCGGCGGATACAATATCGGACATTATTCGACAGTCGAGGGCGACGCCAAAACAGGATCTGGCATTTCTTTCATTCGTTTCGGGCGCGCTTGAGTATTTGTTATTACCTGAAATGAAGTATCGTAACTTGGTAAAAATGATCTGTTCCTCGCTGATTACAATCGGGGGCAAGAGTGATCCTAGTGCAATCGCGGTGTTAAATTCTCTTATTCGATATACGAGAAAGCGTGAGGGTTTAGCAAAGGGTGCTATTTACGAGGTGCTTAGGGAGAAGCTTAATTCGAGCGATGCTGGAGATCGCTTGTTCTCGTTATTTGCAATCGCGAAGAGGCCACGGAGTGTTTCTCAGCAGCCTTATCGTCTTACTCTTGCAACGGATAACTGCGCAATTGCTCGGAGCAACGGGAATTATTTTTTCGAGCTACGACAAGAGCTACGTCATATAAATGTTGAAAGGGCCTTGAGGGATAAAGATGAGGCGAGGTTATTTGTTTTCTCGTATTCACAGAGCTACCTTGAGCTATTTAAACGTCACGGCGTGGATGTGTTCTTTCAAGGTGACGGCGGTATTGTTGTAAGAGAGCTCCCTAATATAATGCTCGAGATTATTTATGAGGTGCTCTCTGAAATGGAAGTAAAGAGAGGCGCGGTCCCTGCCTCGAACGCAGAAAGATCTGAGGAGGGGTGGGCATTAATTGAAGAAATCTCTCGTTGGGTAGATCAACAGGGCGGAATTGACGCGGCTCGTGGAGCTTTCGGAAAAGTAAAAACGGATGGGAAGTTGGCAGATGAAATTGTTAGATCAATTTATTTTTTAGCTTTGAGGAGAGGGGCAACTCTGAAAGAGCGGGATCGTGCGGTTCGGGCCCTAGTCGTATTGGGACTAACATTGGGCGATCCTAGCAGGACAAGATCAGGACGCCAAAAACACCGTCGGCGGCTTTTACAGTTCATGCCGGCTCAGGCAATGACTTTCCTTTTGCGTAGCCTAGAATCGCAGCCACTTTATAGATTATTCGACTCATGGAACGGGGTAGAACATAGCAGCGTCGTTCCATAAATGATCCGTGCTGCGTATCGGGCGCGTCACGGCTCATGTTTCGAAGAAAGGGATGGAAATATCGGCTTTGAGGGATCGACCTAGGCGCGTTAGTCTGATCGCGGCCGTGGCGCTCGGCGAGCGCTAGCGTCCGCCTCGGAGCCGACGCCGGTCCTCGCCTCGATCTGTCCTTAGGTGCGTGTGCTCTGCTCAACCATTTACGCCGCCTTCACCGTTTCCTCCCTCTCCCCCTCCCCCGCAACGCCGGATGATCCCCGTCCGGCGGCAGGTTCGCGTCGATCACCAGCGCCACCGCCTCCTGCGGCGCGCGGTCCACGTCGACGTCGCCGCGGTGCAGCTCCCGCAGCGTTTCGCGGATCGCCTGCTGGCGCGTCATCCATTCCCGCCCGGTCTGCGGCGGGCCGACGCGGCCGCCGCGCCGCCGCCTTCGGCCCATCGCCTCGAGCCGCGCCATCTTCAGAAGCTGGAGCGCCTGCATCAGCCGTTCGGGATCGACGCGCGGCGCGTCCTCGAGTTCGCGCACATGGCGCTCGGCGAGGTCGCGCAGCCGCTCCGCCAGCAGTCGCAATTTGAGCCGCTGCCCGGTGCGCGGCCGCGGCACCGTGTCGGTCGCGCGCGGCGCGAACGGCGGACGGATCCAGCCGCCGTCGCGGGTCCAGCGGCAGATGCTGGCGCGGCCGACGCCGGTCTTCGCCGCGATCTCGCCGTAGGTCAGCGTGCTCTGCTCGATCAGGCGTCGCACCTGCGCCACCTTGGCATTGCCGTGCGGGCGCCGCGTGCCGCGCGGCCGCGGGCCTTCGAACGGATCGGGCTCGTCGGGCGTGACGCGAAGGCGCAGCAGCGAGGTGGAGGAATAGTTCGGCGGGCGCATGCAGGAGAATATAGTCCTAATACGCCGAAGGGGCAAGGGCAGGGGGCAAGGGACGAGGGGGGGGGGCGGAAAGGGTCGACGGAACCCGGCGGCACCTTGATCCCCGGCGCCATTCAGGGGGCAAGAGAGCACGGGAGCAAAGGAGCACGGAGCAAGGCTTCGGGCCGGCCGCACAACGGCGATGCCCGCCGCGATGTCCCCTCTCCCCGAAGGGGAGAGGGTGCCGAGCGCAGGCGAGGCGGGAGAGGGGCTTGCGGCAACCGCCGGCGTTCGAGCCAGACAAAGCCCCTCTCCCGGCGTCGCGCGTTCGCGCTCCGCCACCCTCTCCCGTTCCGGGAGAGGGGAAACCGCCCGGGTGGTGGGAGATGATCGCCCGCGCTGTGAGAGGAAACCGTACACGTGGTGAGTGAAGACCGCCCGTGTGGTGAGAGAAGACCATCCGTGCTGTGAGAAAAGCGCCGATGTTGCACGATGAGGCGCGACCTGAATGGCCGCCACGAGCCCGGCGCGCGCCACGATGTCCCCTCTCCCTGAAAGGGAGAGGGTGCCGAGCGCAGGCGAGGCGGGAGAGGGGCTTGCCACGTGCAAAGGTTCTCGCGCGTGTCGAGACCTCCCGCGTCGAAGCCCCTCTCCCGGCGTCGCGCCTTGACGGCGCTCCGCCACCCTCTCCCGTTCCGGGAGAGGGGAAACCGCCCGTGTGGAGAGGACCCCCCGTGTGGAGAGGAGATCGCCCCTGTGCGGAGAGGAGGAAGCCGGCCTTGAGAGGAGGAAACCGCCCGTGTGGGAGAGAGAAAAAACCGCGCGTCGGTTCAGCCCGTCGCGACCTCGCCCACCTCGATCGCGTCGACGCGGCCCGG
This sequence comes from uncultured Alphaproteobacteria bacterium, assembly GCA_963758225.1. GTDB lineage: Bacteria > Pseudomonadota > Alphaproteobacteria > Rhizobiales > Xanthobacteraceae > Z2-YC6860. The sequence continues at coordinate 434,586 of CAVWUJ010000001.1, forward strand.
ATAGAACGCGAGATGCCCGGCGATCTCCGCGACCGCGGGAAACGGCCGCTCATAGCTCCACGCCGCGTTCTCCGACACGCGGTCGCCGGCGCGGATCGTGTAGTACGACGCGTCGCCCTTGTAGGGGCAATGCGTGGCGTGCGCCGTGCGCGCGAGCAGGCTCATGTCGGCGTCGGCGCGCGGGATGTAACAGACCGGCGGATAGGCCGCCTCGCGCAGCACCAGCGCGCGCGTCGTGTCCGCGACCACATGCCCGCCGAGCGTGACGCGCACGCGCTCGCGCGACGGCGCGATGGAAATCGGATGGTCGGGGCCGGGCGTTTTCATGTCGGCCGCTCCTGCGGGCTGCGCGCCGGGTCCGCGCGCGCGGGATCGAACAGGGAAGGCTCGAACAGAACCTGCCGGCCGATCTCGCCGACGCTGCGCGCGCCGCACAGCGACATGGTGACGTCGAACTCGTTGCGCAGGATCTCGATGGCGCGCGCGACGCCGGCCTGTCCGCCCGCGCCGAGGCCGTACACATAGGACCGCCCGACCAGGCACGCGCGCGCGCCGAGCGCGATGGCCCGCACCAGGTCCGCGCCGGTGCGGATGCCGCCGTCGAACAGAACCTCGGTCTCGCCGCCGACCGCGTCGGCGATCCGCGGCAGCGCCGCGATCGACGACGGCGCGCCGTCGAGCTGGCGGCCGCCGTGGTTCGACACCACGATGGCGTCGGCGCCGGCGGAGACCGCGGTGCGCGCGTCGTCGGTGTCGAGGATGCCCTTGAGGATCAGCTTGCCGGGCCACTGGCTCTTGACCCACTCCACGTCCCGCCAGCTCAGCGCGGGATCGAACTGGCCGGCGATCCATTGCGCCAGCGAGTTGACGTTCTCCATGCCCTTCACATGGCCCGCGAGGTTGCCGAAGGTCTTGCGCCGGCCGCGCGCGACCGACAGCGCCCAGGCCGGCTTGGTCGCGATGTCGATCAGGTTCTTGATCTTGATCTCCGGCGGCACGGTCATGCCGTTGCGCACGTCGCAATGGCGCTGGCCGAGCACCTGGAGATCGACGGTCAGCACCAGCGCGCTGCATTGCGCTGAGGCGGCGCGCGCGATCAGCTCGCGCACGAAGCCCTTGTCGCGCATGACGTAGAGCTGGAACCAGAACGGCCTGTCGACCGCCTCCGCCACGTCCTCGACCGAACAGATCGACATGGTGGAGAGCGTGAACGGAATGCCGGCGGCCTGCGCCGCGCGGCAGGCGAGGATCTCGCCGTCGCCGTGCTGCATGCCGAGGAGCCCGATCGGCGCGAGCGCGAAGGGCGCCGCGACCGGCTCGCCGAGGATCGCCGTCGCGGTCGAGCGCGCCGACACGTCGACCAGGATGCGCTGGCGCAGCGCGATGCGCTCGAGGTCGGCGCGGTTGGCGCGCAGCGTCTCCTGCGCGTAGGAGCCGGCCTCGGCGTAATCGATGAAGGCCCTCGGCACCCTGCGATGCGCGCGCGCGCGCAGATCCTCGATGCAGGTCATGGTCTTCACGGACGCCTCCCCTTTTCCTCGCTTCTAGCATGAAGCCCGGGCCGCCGCCGCGGAATGGAACCCGGCGGGCGGTGCCGGCGTTGATCCGGGTCCCCGATTTCATTCCCAAAGGAGCAGCGTCATGGCGCAAGAGGCCATCAAGAAGCGCGGCGGCGACCCGGACGTGCCGGAGAAGCCGCGCAGCGAAAAGCCGAAGGATCCGAAGGAGCGCAAGCTCGAAGAGGGCCTGGAGGAAAGCATGGCGGGCTCGGACCCGGTCAGCATCACCCAGCCCGCACCGGGCAAGACCGACAAATAGCCGGGTGTGCAGACGGTGAATGGTCCGCGCGCTCACCCTGCAAGGGGTTGCCTGCAAGGGCTTGAACGCAGACCGCTTTTGCAGGCCGGCCGGGCGGCCCGCCTCCGCAAAAAGGCCGGCGCTTGCGCCGGCCTTTTCGCGTCGCTAACACGTCGATAAGGTTAGCCAATTCCGGAACCGATCCGGTAAAAATCGCACACATTTCTTGAAGCAATCGGGCGTAGGCTCGCTTTATACAGGCGGCTGAAGACAGGCGACGGCTGCGGGCGGCCGCGCGTGGCGGGTTGGGGGTATCGAGCGTGGTTCGCAAGTTTTTCGGCACCGACGGCATCCGCGGGCGCGCCAACGGCACCATCACGCCGGAGCTGGCGCTCAAGGTCGGCCAGGCGGCGGGCCTCGTGTTCCGCAACGGCGAGCATCGCCATCGCGTGCTGATCGGCAAGGACACGCGGCTGTCCGGCTACATGATCGAGACCGCGCTGGTCGCGGGTTTCACCTCGGTCGGCATGGACGTGCTGCTGACCGGCCCGATGCCGACGCCGGCGGTGGCGATGCTGACGCGCTCGATGCGCGCCGACCTCGGCGTCATGATCTCGGCCTCGCACAACCCCTACGACGACAACGGCATCAAGCTGTTCGGCCCCGACGGCTACAAGCTCTCCGACGAGATCGAGCTGAAGATCGAGGCGCTGATCGAGGGCGACGTGTCCCGGGATCTCGCCGCCTCCGCCGCGCTCGGCCGCGCCAAGCGCATCGACGGCGTGCAGGACCGCTACATCGAATTCGCCAAGCGCACGCTGCCGCGCGACATGACGCTGGAGGGCCTGCGGGTGGTGATCGACTGCGCCAACGGCGCGGGCTATCGCGTGGCGCCCGAGGCGCTGTGGGAGCTGGGCGCCGACGTGGTCCAGATCGGCGTCGAGCCCGACGGCTTCAACATCAACAAGGAGTGCGGCTCGACCGCGCCCGACGCGCTCGCCCGCAAGGTGCGCGAGGTGCGCGCCGACATCGGCATCGCGCTCGACGGCGACGCCGACCGGCTGGCGGTGGTGGACGAGCGCGGCCATGTGATCGACGGCGACCAGTTGATGGCGGTGATCGCCGCGAGCTGGCAGGAGGACGGCCGCCTCGCCCAGCCGGGCGTGGTCGCGACCGTGATGTCGAACCTCGGCCTCGAACGCTATCTCAAGACGCTCGGCCTCACCCTGTCGCGCACCGCGGTCGGCGACCGCTACGTTCTGGAGCGCATGCGCGAGGGCGGCTTCAACCTCGGCGGCGAACAGTCCGGCCACATCATCCTGTCCGATTACGCCACCACCGGCGACGGCCTGGTGGCGGCGCTGCAGGTGCTGGCCGTGGTGAAGAAGATGGGCGGGCCGGTGTCGCAGGTCTGCCACCGCTTCGAGCCGTTGCCGCAGGTGCTGCGCAACGTGCGCTACAAGACCGGCAAGCCGCTGGAGAACGCCAAGGTCGTGGGCGCGATCAAGTCCGCCGAGCAGCGGCTGAACGGGCAGGGCCGGCTGGTGATCCGGCCGTCCGGAACCGAGCCGGTGATCCGGGTGATGGCCGAGGGCGATGACAAGGTGCTGGTCGAGGACGTGGTCGACGGGATCGTCGACGCGCTGACCGACGTGGCGGCGTGAGGGGGGCGGCCGCCCGCGTGCGGCTTCCCGCCTTCGTGTGCAGTGCAAAATAGTTGCATGAAATCAAAGGGCTCGTAGTTTAGATAACGTACAAATTCGGTGCTTTTCCTTTGCGCGGACCGGCCGCCGCGCGCTATCGGTCGGTTGCCCGAGGGGACAAAGAACACCGCATCTGCCCATGATCGTCTGTTCCTGCAACGTGTTGAGCGACAAGGACGTTCGGACCGCCTGCCAGGCGGATTCGAAGCCGCGCTCGCCGGGCCAGGTCTACGGCTGTCTCGGCTGCAGCGCCCAGTGCGGCCGCTGCGCCCGCACCATCCGCAAGATCATGGACGAGGCGCTGCTCGGCGCGGCCGCGGCGGGAACCGGGTCCGGCTGCGCCGCCAAGGGCTGCGGCGGCTGCCCGGAATCCTGAATCCCGGTTTTCCCGCGTCGTCCCTCGTTATTTCCCTCCGGATCGCGATCCCCGGCACTGGCGCCCGCCGACCCGATAGATTAGAATTGGTCTAAGCTGATCGGTCGGGCCGGTCGCGGCCCACCGCCGTATCTGTTGCATTGCAAGAAATCAGGAGCGCGCCATGAAAGGCGATCCCAAGGTCGTCGAGTATCTCAACAAGGGCCTGCGGCACGAGATGACCGCGATCAACCAGTACTGGCTGCATTTCCGCATGCTGGAGAACTGGGGCTTCAACGACCTGGCGAAATACTGGCGCAAGGAATCGATCGAGGAGATGGAGCACGCCGACAAGCTGGTCGAGCGCATCCTGTTCCTCGACGGCTTCCCGAACATGCAGGTGCTCGATCCGCTGCGCATCGGCCAGAACGTCAAGGAGGTGATGGACTGCGACCTCGCCGCCGAGATCTCCGCGCGCGCGCTCTACGAGGAGGCGGCGACCTACTGCCACGGCGTGCGCGATTACGTCACGCGCGAACTCTTCGAGAAGCTGATGCACGACGAGGAGGAGCACATCGACTTCCTCGAAACCCAGATCAGCCTGATCAACACGGTCGGCATCGAGCTTTATTCGCAGAAGCACATGGGCAAGCTCGGCAAGGACGGCGACTGAGGCTGCGCCGCCGGACCGGGCCCGGCTTCATCGACTGTCGCGATGCGCAATGGCCGGGTTCGTCCCGGCCATTTGCTTTGTCGCGGCGATTTCGCGCAACCGCCTCTCTCGTGTTGCGCTCTCGCTCTTGCTCTCGCGGTGCGGGCGGTCTTCTCCCACCACCGGGCGGTCTTCACTCACCACGCGGGTGATCTTCTCTCTCCACACGGGCGGTTTCCCCTCTCCCGGAACGGGAGAGGGTGGCGGAGCGCGAACGCGCGACGCCGGGAGAGGGACTTCGACGCGGGAGGTTTTCGACACGCGCGCGAGCCTTTGCGTCGCAAGCCCCTCTCCCGCCTCGCCTTCGCTCGGCACCCTCTCCCTTTCAGGGAGAGGGGACATCGCGGCGCGCGCCGGGCTCATGGCGGCGATTTAGGTCGCGACTCCAGCGCAACACCGGCGCTTTTCTCATGGCGCGTGCGGTCTCCTCTCACAGCGCGGGCGATCTTCTTTCACCACACGGGCGGTTTCCCCTCTCCCGGAACGGGAGAGGGTGGCGGAGCGCGAATGCGCGACGCCGGGAGAGGGGCTTCGACGCGGGAGGTTTCGACACGCGCGAGAACCTTTGCACGTGGCAAGCCCCTCTCCCGCCTCGCCTGCGCTCGGCACCCTCTCCCCTTCGGGGAGAGGGGACATCGCGGCGCGCGCCGGGCTCATGGCGGCCATTCAGATCGCGATTCCTATGCAACACCGGCGCATCTCTCACCGCGCGGGCGATCTCCTCACCACACGAGCGGTTTCCTCTCACCGCGCGGGCGATCATCTCCCACCACACGGGCGGTTTCCCCTCTCCCGGAACGGGAGAGGGTGGCGGAGCGCGGATGCGCGACGCCGGGAGAGGGACTTCGACGCGGGAGGTCTCGACACGCGCGCGCACCTTTGCGTCGCAAGCCCCTCTCCCGCCTCGCCTTCGCTCGGCACCCTCTCCCTTTCAGGGAGAGGGGACATCGCGGCGCGCGCCGGGCTCATGGCGGCGATTCAGGTCGCGACTCCTGTGCAACATCGGCGCATCTCTCACAGCGCCGCCGCCCGTGCCGCAGTCATTGCCGAATCGCTTGCTGCATCTCCCGGCAAAATTTTCCGCGTGATTTGCACGATCGCTTGCGCGCGTGTCGGCGACAAAACATTCGGCGTGCGTTAACGCAGGTTTGCCGAAATGGTGAACGGCGCCTTAACCGGTTTTCCTGCGTCGCGCATTTCCTGAAAACCCGCGCCCGCTCTGCGATCGCGCGCGGCTGCATCTTAATAAACGCGGTTAAAAAGTAAGGTTAAGTCTCGCTTAAACATTCGCCGCCATCCTGCACTCCAGTCGAGTTTGTCCGCACGGAATCGCGTTGCCGTTTCCGGATGTGCAGAGGGTTCAGTCATGGTGAGCGTGAAGGTCGCGGCGATAGCCGGATTTGCGGCTTTGTTTTCGACGGCGGCCAGCGCGGCCGACATGCCGTCGATGCTTCCCCCGGTGGAGTTGCCGCCCATCGAGGATTTCGCCGGAGGCTGGTATCTCCGCGGCGACATCGGCATGAGCAATCAGAAGGTCCGCAGTCTCGACAACGCGCTGTTCACCAGCGCGGTCAACGTCGTGCACAAGGATTTCGACAGCGCGCCGATCTTCGGTCTCGGCATCGGCTATCAGTGGAACGACTGGCTGCGCTTCGATGTGACCGGCGAATATCGCGGCAAGGCCTCGTTCCACGGCCTCGACATCGTCGGCGGCACGCAGACCAACGAGTATCGCGGCATCAAGTCGGAATGGCTGTTCCTCGCGAACGCCTATGTCGACCTCGGCACCTGGCACTCGGTCACGCCGTTCGTCGGCGCCGGCGTCGGCGGTTCGCACATCACGATCAGCAACTTCACCGACACCAACGTGCCTACCCAAGGCGTTGCCTACGCGCCGAGCGCCGGCAAGTGGAACTTCGCCTGGGCGCTGCATGCGGGTCTGGCCTACAAGGCCTCGCCGAACCTGACCTTCGAGTTCGCCTATCGCTATGTCCATCTCGGCAACGGCATCACCGGCGACATCGTGGCGTTCGACGGCACCAACGCCGTCTACAACCCGATGCACTTCAAGGACATCACGTCGCACGATCTCAAGTTCGGCATCCGCTGGATGTTCGACCAGAGGCCGGCGACGCCGAGCATCATGCTGCCGCCGCTGATGCGGCGCGGCTGACGGGACACTGGAAATGCCGAACGTCCGCCTGATTCCGTTCATCGCCGGCATGGCGCTCGCCGCGGGTCTTCTGGCCGCGGGGGCGGGGCGCGCCGCCGACATGCCGCGCTTCCCGATGCCGGAGCCGGTGAAGGGCGGATCGGAGACGATCTACGAATTCCGCTCGGGCTGGTATCTGCGCGGCGACATCGGCTACCGCTACAACAAGATGACGGGCATCGACGCGACGCCGGCCGTCACCGCGCGCAGCCTCGACAACAACGTCACCTTCGGCGGCGGCTTCGGCTACAAGCACGGCTTCCTGCGCGCCGACGTGACGCTCGACTACGGTATCCGCACGCCGATCCGCGGCGGCGTCGGCGGCAATCCAGCCTTCTATTCCGGCAAGCTCGACACGGTCACCGCCCTGTTCAACGGCTATGTCGATCTCGGCACCTGGGAGGGCATCACGCCCTATGTCGGCGCCGGCATCGGCGCGACGCGGATGAACCTGACCGATTACATGACCAACGCGACCGCGCCGGCGACCGCGATCCCGACCGCGCAGACCTGGCAGATGTCCTGGGCGGCGATGGCGGGCTTCTCCTACCAGTTCATGCCGAACATGGCGCTCGACGTCGGCTACCGCTACCTGAAGATGGGCGACGCCATCAGCGGCCCGGACAGCGCCGGCAACGTCGCGAAGTTCCGGAATTTGTCCGCGCAGGAGGTCCGCGTCGGCCTGCGCTTCATGATCGATTACTGATCCCGCCGATCGCGGGCGTTCGTGACGGCCTGCCTGAGGCAGGCCCAGGCGCATGCCCGCCATGCGGTCGCGCCGCATCGGTCCGTCCCGCCGGAGGGATTAGATGAGCGGAGCCGCGCCGCCCGGCGCGTGCGATGGTCCGGCGCGAATCGGTCCGATGGCCTACGACGTTCTCGCTCTCGCGATTGCCGCCGGCGTGCTGTTCGCCGGGCCGGTGGCGTGGATTTACCGCCGGTTCCGGCGAAACGATCCGGCCTCGCCCTCGCAGGCCTGGAAGATTTTCGTCGTGCTCGCGCTGCTGATCGCCGTCCGCTTCTATTTTCTGAACGCGCCGTAAGCCTCGCGGCTTTTCCGCCGGCGCGGGAACGCGGCCGAGGCGGGCCGGGCTCTTCGCTGGCAGGGCTCTTCGCCCCTTGCGAAACCGCACGCCCTCCTGTAGATGCGGCGGCGGGACACCCTTCCCCAACGAAGGGCTTCTATCTGGAAGGATAGACTATGACGACAGCGAAGCCCGGCGTGCGGCCGGTCATCCCGCACTTTTCGTCCGGCCCCTGCGCCAAGCGCCCCGGCTGGAGCCTCCAGGCCCTCACAGACGCCGTCCTCGGACGCTCGCACCGGTCCAAGATCGGCAAGGCGAAGCTCAAGCGCGCCATCGACCTGACCCGCGAGGTGCTCGAGGTGCCCGCGGATTATCGCATCGGCATCGTGCCGGCCTCCGACACCGGCGCGGTCGAGATGGCGCTGTGGTCGCTGCTCGGACCGCGCCCCGTCACCATGCTCGCCTGGGAATCCTTCGGCGAAGGCTGGGTCGGCGACGTGGTCAAGGAGCTGAAGCTCAAGGACACGAAGACGCTGAAGGCCGGCTACGGCGAACTGCCCGACCTGTCCAAGGTCGACTGGACGACCGACGTGGTCTTCACCTGGAACGGCACCACCTCCGGCGTGCGCGTGCCGGACGCCGGCTGGATCGCCGCCGACCGCGCGGGGCTTTCGATCTGCGACGCGACCTCTGCGGCCTTCGCGCAGAAGCTCGACTTCGCCAAGCTCGATGTCGTGACCTTCTCCTGGCAGAAGGCGCTGGGCGGCGAGGCCGCGCACGGCATGATCGTTTTGTCGCCGCGCGCGGTGGCGCGGCTGGAAAGCCACAAGCCGGCCTGGCCGCTGCCGAAGATCTTCCGGCTGACCAAGGGCGACAAGCTCAACGAGGAGATTTTCGAGGGCGCGACCATCAACACGCCGTCGATGCTCTGCGTCGAGGATTATCTCGACACGCTGCAATGGGCGAAGTCGATCGGCGGCCTGAACGCGCTGATGGCGCGCGCCAACGCCAACGAGAAGACGATCGCGCAATGGGTCGCGCGCACGCCGTGGGTCGCGTTCCTCGCCGACGATCCGAAGATCCGCTCCAACACGTCCGTCTGCCTGAAGATCGTCGATCCGGCGGTGACGGCGCTGCCGCCGGACGCGCAGGCGAAGTTCGTCAAGGGCATCGCCGCCGCGCTCGACAAGGAGGGCGTCGCCTACGACATCGACGCCTACCGCGACGCGCCGTCGGGGCTTCGCATCTGGTGCGGCGCCACGGTGGAGCGCGACGACGTCGAGGCGCTGACGCAATGGCTCGACTGGGCCTATGCCGACGCCCGGGCCGCGCTGCCGAAGGCGGCGTGACGTCCTTTACCCTCCCCTGGAGGGGAGGGTCGACGCGCAACGCGCGTCGGGGTGGGGTGATCTCCTATCGCCGACGCCGCTCCGTCCATTCGCAATGCAATTCACCCCACCCCGGCCCTGCGGGCCGACCCTCCCCCTCCAGGGGAGGGTGAAGAAAGCAAAGCCATGCCCAAAGTCCTCATCTCCGACGCCCTCTCGCCCGCCGCCGTCCAGATCTTCAAGGACCGGGGCATCGAGGTCGATTTCCAGCCCAATCTCGGCAAGGACAAGGACAAGCTCGCCGAGATCGTCGGCAACTACGACGGCCTCGCGATCCGCTCGGCCACCAAGGTCACGCCGAAGATTCTCGAGAAGGCCGCCAACCTGAAGGTGATCGGCCGCGCCGGCATCGGCGTCGACAACGTCGACATCCCGGCCGCGACCGCGCGCGGCATCATCGTGATGAACACGCCGTTCGGAAACTCGATCACCACCGCCGAGCACGCGATCTCGCTGATGCTGGCCCTGGCGCGCCAGATTCCCGAGGCCGACGCCTCCACGCGCGCCGGCAAGTGGGAGAAGAACAAGTTCATGGGCGTCGAGATTTTCGGCAAGACGCTCGGCGTGATCGGCTGCGGCAACATCGGCTCGATCGTCGCCGACCGCGGCGTCGGCCTGCGCATGAAGGTGATCGCCTACGATCCGTACCTGTCGCCCGAGCGCGCGCTCGACCTCGGCGTCGAGAAGGTCGAGCTGGACGAGCTGTTCCGCCGCGCCGACTTCATCACGCTGCACACGCCGCTCACCGACAAGACGAAGAACATCGTCGATGCCAGGGCGCTGGCTTCGATGAAGAAGGGCGTGCGCATCGTCAACTGCGCGCGCGGCGGGCTGGTGGACGAGGCGGCGCTGGTCGAGGCGCTCAAGAGCGGCCACGTCGCGGGCGCGGCCTTCGACGTCTTCGTCGAGGAGCCTGCGACCGCGAACCCGCTGTTCGCCCTGCCGAACGTGGTCTGCACGCCGCATCTCGGCGCCTCGACCTCCGAGGCGCAGGAGAACGTCGCGCTGCAGGTCGCCGAGCAGATGGCGGACTACCTGCTGCGCGGCGCGATCTCCAACGCCGTCAACTTCCCCTCGATCACCGCCGAGGAGGCGCCGCGGCTGAAGCCGTTCATCGCGCTCGCCGAGAAGCTCGGCTCGTTCGCGGGCCAGCTCACCGAAAGCGGCATCAGCAAGGTGCAGATCTCCTACGAGGGCGCGGTCGCGCAGATGAACACCAAGGCGCTGACCTCGTCGGCGGTCGCCGGCCTGCTGCGGCCGATGCTGCAGGACATCAACGTCGTCTCCGCGCCGATCGTCGCCAAGGAGCGCGGCATCGTGATCGAGGAGACGACGCGCGAGGCCGCCGGCGACTACGACAGCCTGATCACCGTGACCGTGACCACCGAGAAGCAGACCCGCGCGGTCTCCGGCACGGTGTTTGCGGACGGCCGCCCGCGCATCGTCAACATCAAGGGCATCCGCATGGACGCGGAGTTCGGCCCGTCGATGGTCTACATCACCAACCTCGACAAGCCGGGCTTCATCGGCAAGTTCTCCGGCACGCTGGGCGACGCCGGCATCAACATCGCGACCTTCCACGTCGGCCGCGAGGCGCCGGGCGGCAACGCGGTGGCGCTGATCGAGATCGACGGCGACCTGCCGGACGACGTGCTCGCCAGGGTGCGCGCGCTGCCGCAGGTGCAGAGCGCGAAGGTGCTGCGGTTTTAAGGACGTGTCCTAGTTTCAATCTGGCGTAACTTGCAGGAATCAATGGCGCTGCACTTCGCGCACTACAATCTGTTCAGGCTGCAAGACCCTGCGCGTTAAGCCAGCAATGGCCGCAGGTGTTACGGATCGGCTATAGTCGCGAGACGAATTGGTGGACAAAACTTCCCGATAGGAGTTTGCGATGTTTGAAGTGGGGAAATACTATTGTCTGACGCATTTTGCGTGATCAAAAGCCCATAGAATGCGGGCGATGCAAAGTTCTTGAGGTCGATCTACCACTCATCAAGATTTGGACAGTGTCGGAAGGCGAGACAATTTTGAATACTGCTTCGACGATTTTCGTGAGCGCCCGCTCAGCCGACGAAAGTTCAGATTAAGACTATCAAGTTTTAGAGTACGGTGTGCAAACCGCCGCGATCCGGTATAGTGGTCGCGGCGACGCATCGACGAAGGACAGCGATATGGCCAGACCCATCGTCATTCATGCCGACTGGGACTACGAGGCATCGGTCTGGGTGGCGACAACCCCGGACCTGCGCGGCCTTGTTACCGAAGCAGCCAGCGTCGAGGCGTTGCGCGCCAAGCTGCCCGGCATGATCCTTGACCTGCTGGAAGAGCAAGGCGTCGCCGATCTTCCGGCCTCGATCGAGATTGTCGCGCGCGCCAGTGACCGGCTCGTCGCGGCGGAATAGCGATGGCCGACTACTATCGCGATGTGATCCGGCTGCTGCGCGATAACGGCTTTGAATTCAGGCGACAGGGCCGCGGGGATCACGAGATTTGGTGGAACCCTCGCACTGGCGTTCGCGTGACGGTCGATCGCAAGCTGCATTCGAAATTCACGGCAAATGCAATCTTGAAGGAAGCCGGGCTTTCGAAGGCGTTCTAAATCAGGCCGTTTGTCTTGCAGCCGCTTATCGGCTTGATCCCGAGCCCGCCGCGCGGGTCGCGATCCAGATGACGTGGCGCGCGCCGCCGCGCTTCCCGTTGGCGCGCACCGGGAGTTCATCGACGCCGAAGCCGGCCTTGCGAAGCCGCCGCGTGAAGTCCGGATTCGGTCCGGACGACCAGACGGCCAGCACGCCGCCGGGATTGAGCGCGGCGCGTGCGGCGCTCAATCCGTTCAGGTCGTAGAGCGTGTCGTTGGCCTGCCGCGTCAGCCCCTCGGGGCCGTTGTCGACATCGAGCAGGATCGCATCGTATCGCGACGTGGCGGTTCGGATCGCATGGCCGACGTCGGCTTCGCGGATGCTGACGCGCGGATCGGTCAGGCTTGCGCCGAAGATCTCCGCCATCGGACCGCGCGCCCATGCCACGACCGCCGGCACGAGTTCCGCGACGACGACGCGGGCTTCGGCTCCGAGCGCCGTGAGCGCGGCACGCAGCGTGAAGCCCATGCCCAATCCGCCGATCAGGACATGCGGCCGTTTGCGGGCGCGTATCCGCTCGCAAGCGAGGTCGGCCAGCGCCTCCTCGGAGCCGCTGAGCCGGCTGTTCATCAGTTCGTTGTGACCCAGCCGGATCGACAGTTCGCTGCCGCGCCGCATCAGCCGGAGTTCGCCGCCTCCGCCGGGCACCGGCGCGGTGTCGAGCAGAACCCAGGGGATCACGGACAGATCTTCGCTGCGACGGTTCGGCGTCTCATCGGAGTGTTCCTATCACATCGCGCTCGGACCACGAGAGCATGGCTGTTTCAGTTGTCATCGCCGGGCATAGCCGTCCGAAGGACGGCGTCGCTTCGCTCGCCCCATAGCCGTCCGAAGGACGGCGTCGCTTCGCTCGCCCCATAGCCGTCCGAAGGACGGCGTCGCTTCGCTCGCCCCATAGCCGTCCGAAGGACGGCGTCGCTTCGCTCGCCCCATAGCCGTCCGAAGGACGGCGTCGCTTCGCTCGCCCCATAGCCGTCCGAAGGACGGCGTCGCTTCGCTCGCCCCATAGCCGTCCGAAGGACGGCGTCGCTTCGCTCGCCCCATAGCCGTCCGAAGGACGGCGTCGCTTCGCTCGCCCCATAGCCGTCCGAAGGACGGCGTCGCTTCGCTCGCCCCATAGCCGTCCGAAGGACGGCGTCGCTTCGCTCGCCCCATAGCCGTCCGAAGGACGGCGTCGCTTCGCTCGCCCCATAGCCGTCCGAAGGACGGCGTCGCTTCGCTCGCCCCATAGCCGTCCGAAGGACGGCGTCGCTTCGCTCGCCCCATAGCCGTCCGAAGGACGGCGTCGCTTCGCTCGCCCCATAGCCGTCCGAAGGACGGCGTCGCTTCGCTCGCCCCATAGCCGTCCGAAGGACGGCGTCGCTTCGCTCGCCCCATAGCCGTCCGAAGGACGGCGTCGCTTCGCTCGCCCCATAGCCGTCCGAAGGACGGCGTCGCTTCGCTCGCCCCATAGCCGTCCGAAGGACGGCGTCGCTTCGCTCGCCCCATAGCCGTCCGAAGGACGGCGTCGCTTCGCTCGCCCCATAGCCGTCCGAAGGACGGCGTCGCTTCGCTCGCCCCATAGCCGTCCGAAGGACGGCGTCGCTTCGCTCGCCCCATAGCCGTCCGAAGGACGGCGTCGCTTCGCTCGCCCCATAGCCGTCCGAAGGACGGCGTCGCTTCGCTCGCCCCATAGCCGTCCGAAGGACGGCGTCGCTTCGCTCGCCCCATAGCCGTCCGAAGGACGGCGTCGCTTCGCTCGCCCCATAGCCGTCCGAAGGACGGCGTCGCTTCGCTCGCCCCATAGCCGTCCGAAGGACGGCGTCGCTTCGCTCGCCCCATAGCCGTCCGAAGGACGGCGTCGCTTCGCTCGCCCCATAGCCGTCCGAAGGACGGCGTCGCTTCGCTCGCCCCATAGCCGTCCGAAGGACGGCGTCGCTTCGCTCGCCCCATAGCCGTCCGAAGGACGGCGTCGCTTCGCTCGCCCCATAGCCGTCCGAAGGACGGCGTCGCTTCGCTCGCCCCATAGCCGTCCGAAGGACGGCGTCGCTTCGCTCGCCCCATAGCCGTCCGAAGGACGGCGTCGCTTCGCTCGCCCCATAGCCGTCCGAAGGACGGCGTCGCTTCGCTCGCCCCATAGCCGTCCGAAGGACGGCGTCGCTTCGCTCGCCCCATAGCCGTCCGAAGGACGGCGTCGCTTCGCTCGCCCCATAGCCGTCCGAAGGACGGCGTCGCTTCGCTCGCCCCATAGCCGTCCGAAGGACGGCGTCGCTTCGCTCGCCCCATAGCCGTCCGAAGGACGGCGTCGCTTCGCTCGCCCCATAGCCGTCCGAAGGACGGCGTCGCTTCGCTCGCCCCATAGCCGTCCGAAGGACGGCGTCGCTTCGCTCGCCCCATAGCCGTCCGAAGGACGGCGTCGCTTCGCTCGCCCCATAGCCGTCCGAAGGACGGCGTCGCTTCGCTCGCCTATGGTCCCGGCGATCTCGCTGAGGTGACCAGTGTGCTTCCCTAAGCGGGATGCCCGGCACGAGGCCGGGCATGACGTGGATAGAGAGCGATTCCAAATCAAACGATCAGAGTCTAAACCTTCGCCCCGCTCCTCGCCGCCGCCGCCACCCCCGCGATCACCAGCGCGTAGCCGAGCGCGTGGAAGAGCTGAAACCGCTCGCCCAGCAGCGTGACGGCGAGCACCGAGCCGAACACCGGCACCAGATGCAGGAACGGCGCGGCGCGGTTGGCGCCGATCAGCTCGACGCCGCGGTTGAGGAACAGGTAGCCGATCAGCGAGGGGAAGACGCAGACGTAGGAGAGCGTCAGCAGCGTGGTGCGGTCGAACGCGATGACGCGGCCGGAGGCCATCTCGGCCAAGAGCAGCGGCGTGAGCAGGATCGCGCCCCAGCCCATCGTCACGGCGAGGAACGACAGCGGGTGAATCGCCGGCCGCTTGCGCAGCAGCGCGGTGTAGAGCGTGTAGAGCACGAGCGCGCCCAGCACATAGAGGTCGCCGCGGTTGAAGCCGATGCCGAGCAGCACGGCGGGGTCGCCGCCCGACACGATCACCAGCACGCCGGCGAGCGAGGTCGCGATGCCGGCCGCCTGCGCCGCGGTCAGCCGGTCGCCGAACAGCATCCAGGTCCAGACCGCGACCATGAGCGGCCCCGCCGATTGCAGCAGCAGCACGTTGATCGCGACGGTGTATTGCAGGCCGGTGTAGGTGCCGGCGTGGTAGAGCGCGGAGCCGGTCAGCGCCAGCGCGGTCAGGATCGGCACATGGCGGCGCACCGCGGGCCAGTCGCGCTTGAGGTGCGGCCAGGCGAAGGGCAGCACGATCAGGCAGGCGACGCCCCAGCGAAACCAGGTCAGCGCCACCGGCGGGACATGGCCCGCGACGAATCGGCCGATCACGATGTTGCCGGCCCAGAACAGCGAGGTCAGGGACAGCAGGAGATAGGGCTGCCGGTTCAGCCAGCCCCATGCGTGGCGGGCGTCGTTCACCGCACTGTCATCCGCATTTGCCTGAAACAACCCGTTGATTTTACGTAAGGAATTCGATCGATCGCGGGCCGCGGAAGGAGGATTCGCCTTGCCTGCGGCGGTGCCATCCTTTATCCGAGATTAAGCCCGAACGGATAGTGGAGCGGCGCGCGACCGGCTGCGCCGGACCGGGCGAAGGGATTTTCATGGCGAATGTGGTGGTGGTCGGCTCGCAGTGGGGCGACGAGGGCAAGGGCAAGATCGTCGACTGGCTGTCGGAGCAGGCGGACGTCGTGGTTCGCTTCCAGGGCGGGCACAACGCCGGGCATACGCTGGTCATCGACGGCAAGACCTACAAGCTATCGCTGCTGCCCTCGGGCGTGGTGCGCTCCAAGCTCTCGGTGATCGGCAACGGCGTGGTGCTCGATCCGACGCGCGCTGATCGAGGAGATCGCGCGTCTCGAAGGGCAGGGGGTCACGGTCACCAAGGACAACCTGCGGATCGCCGAGAACGTCACGCTGATCCTGCCGCTGCACCAGCAGCTCGACGAGATTCGCGAGTCCGGCGCCTCCAAGATCGGCACCACCAAGCGCGGCATCGGCCCGGCCTACGAGGACAAGGTCGGCCGCCGCGCGATCCGGCTGATGGATCTCGCCGACCTTGGGATGCTGAACGGCAAGATCGAGCGGCTGCTGGCGCACCACAACGCGCTGCGCCGCGGGCTCGGGCTCGACGAGATCAGGGTGAAGGACGTCTACGACGGTCTGGCCGAGGTCGCGCCGAAGGTCTTGCCCTACATGGATTCGGTGTGGCGGCTGCTCGACGAGAAGCGCCGCGAGGGCAAGCGCATTCTGTTTGAAGGCGCGCAGGGCGCGCTGCTCGACGTCGATCACGGCACTTATCCTTACGTGACCTCGTCGAACACCGTGGCGGGCCAGGCCGCGACCGGCTCCGGCATGGGGCCGAGTTCCACAGGCTACGTCCTGGGAATCTGCAAGGCCTACACGACCCGGGTGGGCGAGGGGCCGTTCCCCACCGAACAGAAGAACGAGGTCGGCGAGATGCTCGGCACCCGCGGCCACGAGTTCGGCACCGTCACCGGGCGCAAGCGCCGCTGCGGCTGGTTCGACGCCGCGCTGGTGCGGCAAACTGTCCGCACGTCGGGCATCCACGGCATCGCGCTGACCAAGCTCGACGTGCTCGACGGTTTCGAGGAGATCAAGATCTGCACCGGCTACAAGCTGGACGGCCGGGAGATCGACTACCTGCCGGCGAGCGAGCACGCGCAGGCGCGGGTCGAGCCGGTCTACGAGAGCGCCGATGGCTGGGGCGCGCCGACGGTCAACGCGCGCTCCTGGGCGCAGCTTCCGGCCCAGGCCGTCAAGTATGTGCGGCGGGTCGAGGAACTGATCGGTTGTCCGGTGGCTTTGCTGTCGACGAGTCCCGAGCGTGAAGACACAATCCTGATGCAAAATCCGTTCGAAACCTGATCGTTCGGGGTTTAAGGTACCGAGTCTCAGATGGCCGATTACTACCCGCTCATCGCCCGCGCCGTTGCCGGTCTCGAAAAGAACACCGGCGAGAACCGGCGCACGCTCTATGAGCGGGCCCGCACCGCGCTGGTCGCGCAGTTGCGCGGGGTGTCGCCGGCGCTGGACGAATCCGAAATCACCCGCGAGCGGCTGGCGCTGGAAGAGGCGATCCGCAAGATCGAGGCCGAGGCGGTGCGCGCCGCGCGCGAGCAGCCCCGCACGCCGCCCCCGCCGCGACCCGCTCCGCCGCCTTCGGCCCCCGCCCGTCCGGCGGCGCCGTCGCGTCCCGAGCCGCCGCGCGCGCGCGAGCCGTCATCGCTCCGCGATTCCGCGCCGCGCGATGCCGTGCCGCCCCGCGATCCGCCGCCCCGGCCGGTTGCTCCGCCTTCGCCGGCCCGGCCGCGCGCGCCGATCGGCTCGTCGCTGAGCGACGAGGCGATGAAGGGCTTCCGCGAGGTCGCGTCCGATCCGAACGCAGTGCCGGCATCGCCGACGCCGGCGGCGCCGCGTTATTCCGAGCGGCCGCGCGTGCCGAACTTCGCGACCGGCCGAGCCGCGTTCTCCTGAGCCGCGTCCGCGCGAGCGCACGCTGTTCACCACGCCGCAACCGCAGCCGCCGGCTGCGCCGCCGCCCGCGCCGGCCTCCGGTCGCGAGGCCGAACCCGGCTATCCGCCGCAGGCCGGCTCGGAATGGACCATGCCGCCGGGCCGCGGCGCGCAGGACCAGGCACCGCAGGGCTACGAGGCCGAGCCGCAGCCGGTGGACTTCGACGCGACGCCGCCGCCGAGCGGCCGGGCGCGTCCGTCGCGCCCGGCGGACGACCAGCCCGAGATTCTGATGCAGCCGGTCGAGCCGCCGCCGCGGCGGCCGGTGCGCACCTATGCCGGCCTGATCCGGATGGTGGCGATCACCGCGGCGGTCGGCGTTGTGGCGGGGCTTCTGTTCTGGCAGCGCGGCAACATCGCCAGCGGCGTCGGCAGCCTGGTCGCGATGGTGTCGGGCCCGAGCACGCCGGCGCGCGATCCCGGCGCGACCGCCCCGACGCGGCCGAAGATCACCGACCGGCTCGGCCAGCCCGGCCAGCAGCCCGCCGACGCGCCGGCGGTGGCGCAGCGCGTCGTGCTCTACGAGGAAGACCCGGACGATCCGCAGGGCCGCCGGCTCACCGGCACCGCGACCTGGCGCACCGAGATGCTGCCGGCCTCGCCCGGCCGTCCGGCGGAAATGGCGGTGCGCGCCGACGTGGAAATTCCCGAGCGCAAGATGACCATGACCTGGTCGCTCCGCCGCAACAACGATCCGGCGCTGCCGGCGAGCCACACCATCGAGATCATGTTCAACATGCCGCAGGACGTCGGCGGCGGCGGCGTGCAGAACGTGCCCGGCGTGCTGATGAAGCAGGCCGAGCAGACCCGCGGCGTGCCGCTCGCGGGCCTTGCGGTGAAGGTGACGCCGGGCTTCTTCCTGATCGGCCTGTCGTCGATCGAGGCCGACGTCCAGCGCAACGTCTCGCTCCTGAAGGAGCGGTCGTGGTTCGACATCCCGATCGTCTACAACAACAACCGCCGCGCCATCCTCGCGATGGAAAAGGGCACGCCCGGCGAACGCGCGTTCAACGCCGCCTTCGCCGCCTGGAAGCAGTAGAGCATGATCCCGAAAAGTGGGAACCGGTTTTCGGACAAGATCATGCTCGAACATGAAGATCGGCGAGGAGTTCGATTCAACGCAGTTGGATCAGACCCTAGGCGGCGGCAAGCGATCGCGCGGGTGCGCTCAGGCGCGTCCGATCATGGCGCGCACGCGCGACGCCAGATCGTCGAGCGCGAACGGCTTGGTGATCAGCTCCATGCCGGGATCGAGGAAGCCGGAGCGCACCGCGGCGTTCTCGGCATAGCCGGTGATGAACAGCACCTTCAGTCCGGGCCGGTGCTGGCGGGCGATCTCCGCCACCTGCCGGCCGTTCAGCCCGGGCAGGCCCACGTCGGTCACCAGCAGGTCGATCGGCGCCTTCGACTCGAGGATCGGGATCGCGCTGCGGCCTTCGCTCGCCTCGAGCGTCCGGTAGCCCAGTTCGCGCAGCACCTCGATGACCGTCATCCGCACCGCGGGATCGTCCTCGACCACCAGCACCACCTCGGCGTCGCGGGTCGCTGCGGCCGCCGCCGCCGGCGCGGTCTCGTCGTCGGCGACGCCGGCGTGGCAGGGGCAGGTAGAGACGCACGATCGTGCCTTCGCCGACCCGGCTCTCGATGCGGATGTTGCCGCGCGACTGCTTGGCGAAGCCATAGACCATCGAAAGCCCCAGCCCGGTGCCCTGGCCGATCGGCTTGGTGGTGAAGAACGGGTCGAACGCGCGCTCGATCACCGATTGAGCGTCATGCCGGTGCCGGTGTCGGCGACGGACAGCACGACGTAGTCGCCGGCGGTCAGGCCGTCGGCCTCCGGCATGCCGGGCGCGAGCGTCATGTTCTCGGTGGAGACGGTGAGCGTGCCGCCGTCCGGCATGGCGTCGCGCGCATTGATCGCGAGGTTGAGCAGCGCGGTCTCGATCTGGATCCGGTCGCCCTCGACCGTGCCCGACCCGGCGTCGAGCCGCATGACGAGCGTCACCTGTTCGCCCAGCGTGCGGCCGCAGCAGATCCTGGATCGACGACGACCAGCGCGTTGAGTCGACCGGCTTGATGTCGAGCGACTGGCGCCGCGAGAACGCCAGCAGCCGCTGCGTCAGCGAGGCGGCGCGGTTCGCGGAGACCGACGGCGGCCTCGATGAAGCGGTCGATGTCGCCGGTGCGGCCCTCGGCGATGCGGCGCTTGAGCAGGTCGAGGCTGCCGATGATGCCGGTCAGCAGGTTGTTGAAGTCGTGGGCGATGCCGCCGGTGAGCTGGCCGACGGCCTCCATCTTCTGCGCCTGGCGCAACTGCTCCTCGGCGTTGCGCAGCGCCTGCGCCTGCTCGCGCTCGGCGGTGATGTCGCGGCCGATGGCGTAGATCGCGTCGCCATCGTGCGTCGCGGTCCAGGCGATCCAGCGATGGCCGCCGTCCTTGTGGCAGAACCGCAGCTCGGCGGTGACGGTGCCGGTGCGGTCGAAAATCCGGCTGCGGGTCTCGCGGGCGCGGGCGCGGTCGTCCGGATGTTCGAGATCGACGATCGACATCGCCCGGAGCTCGGCCTCGCTCCAGCCGAGCACGGCCCGCCACGCCGGATTGCAGGAGCGGATGCGGCCGGCGCGATCGACCACGCAGATCAGGTTCGGCGTGGTGTTCCAGATCGTGTTGCGCTCGCGCACCGCCTCGTCGACCCGGCGCTCCAGCTCCGCGCGCGAGCGCGTCAGCACCTCGCGGGCCGCGACCGTGTCCTCGATGTCGTTGCAGGTGCCGACCCAGCGCACGATCGTCGCGGTCTCGTCGCGCACCGGCAGCGCGCGGGCCAGAAACCATCGATAGATGCCGTCGCGCCGCCGCAGGCGGAATTCGATGTCGTAGGCCTGGCCGGTCTGCACCGAATGCATCCAGGACGCCGCCGCACGCTCGACGTCGTCGGGATGCACGAAGCTCGCCCAGCCGGCGCCCAGGCTCTGCTCGGGCGTCGAGCCGGAATAGTCGAGCCATTGCTGGCTGGTGTGGTCGAGCATGCCGTTGGGATCCGCCGTCCAGGCGAAGCCCGGCATGGCGTCGGACATGGTGCGAAAGCGCGCCTCGCTGGCGCGCAGCGCCTGCTCGGTCAGCTTGCGCTCGTGGATGTCGAGCAGCACGCCGGGAAACCGCGTCGGCCGGCCTTCGCCGTCGAATTCGCAGCGGCCGTTGGCCTCGACCCAGCGCCACGCGCCGTCGGGCTGCTGCACGCGATATTCGGCGCGATAGAGTTCGCGGCTTGCGATTGCGGCGGACTTGAGCGAGCGGACCTTGTCGCGGTCGTCGGGATGGATGCTCGCGAACGCCGAGTCGAACGGGACGCCTTCGTTCACGACGCCCTCGTCGAGGCCGAACGAGCGCGCGAACAGCGCATCCGCGTTGAGCGTGTTCGAGCGCACGTCCCAGACCCAGGTGCCGATCACCGCACCGGAGTTCAGCGCGAGCTGCATGCGCTCGTTGGCCTCGCGCAGCCGCTGCTCGGTGGCCACCTGCTCCGTGGTCTCGTCGACGATGCAGACCACGCCCTCGACGTCGCCGCGCTCGTTGCACGCGGGCGAATAGGAAATGTCGAAATACACCGTCTCCAGATAGCCCTTGCGGTCGATCTGGAACGGCCGGTCGCGCGCCACCACGGTCTCGCCCGCCTGCGCGCGAAGCAGCAGCGGTTCGAGGTCGTCCCACAGCTCGGTCCAGGATTCCCGCGCCGGGCGGCCGAGCGCGCGCGGATGCTTGTGGCCGATGGTGGCGGAATAGGCGTCGTTGTAGAGGGCGGCGAACTCCGGCCCCCAGAACATCACGATCTGGGCCTGCGCCGGCAGCATCACCGAAACTGCGCCGCGCAGGATGTCGGACCAGCCATCGATCGGGCCGAGCGGGCTTTGCGACCAGTCGTGGGCGCGGATCAGCGCTCCCATTTCGCCGCCGTAGGCGGGGAACGACACGGACCCGGCCGGCTGCGCTTTGGCGGTTAAGTTCATTGGGGCCGCTCTGCAACGCCTGCGCTGCGTCCCGGGTTCCAGCCGGGTGTCCCGGCGCCGATGTTGTGCCGAATTAAAGACGCCGCCCTGCGGCGGCGTCAATGAGACCTCGGATGGCCGTGTGGGGCGGCGGTCAGTGCGCCGCCAGCGCCTCGGGCCGGGCGCGCGGCTGTTCCATCGCCGCGACACCGGAGCGCACCGCCTTTTGCACTTTCTCGAAGGCGCGCACCTCGATCTGGCGCACGCGCTCGCGCGACACCCCGAACTCCTCGGCCAGCTCCTCGAGCGTGACCGGATTGTCGGACAGGCGGCGCGCCTCGAAGATGCGCCGCTCGCGGTCGTTGAGCACGTCGAGGGCGGAGGACAGCGCCTTGCGGCGGATTTCCATCTCTTCCGACTGGGCGAGGATGGTTTCCTGGCTCTCGCTGTCGTCGGCCAGCCAGTCCTGCCACTCGCCGGAATCGCCGTCGTCGCGGATCGGCGCGTTGAGCGACGTGTCGCCGCCCAGGCGGCGGTTCATGTCGATCACGTCCTGCTCGGTCACGCCGAGCCGCTGCGCGATCAGCTTCACCTGTTCGGGATGCAGGTCGCCCTCCTGCAGGGCCGAGATCTTGCTCTTGGCCTTGCGCAGGTTGAAGAACAGCTTCTTCTGGTTGGCGGTGGTGCCCATCTTCACCAGCGACCACGACCGCAGGATGTACTCCTGGATCGAGGCCTTGATCCACCACATCGCATAGGTTGCGAGCCGGAAGCCCTTGTCCGGCTCGAACCGCTTGACCGCCTGCATCAGGCCGACGTTGCCCTCCGAGATCACCTCGGAGATCGGCAGGCCGTAGCCGCGATAGCCCATCGCAATCTTGGCAACGAGCCGGAGATGGCTGGTGACGAGCTTGTGCGCGGCGTCACGATCGCCGTGCTCGCGCCAGCTCTTGGCCAGCATGTATTCCTCTTGCGGTTCCAGCATCGGGAACCGGCGAATTTCTTCGAGATAGCGTGTCAGTCCGCCTTCGGCGGTCACGACCGGCAGAGCCGCTGCACGGGCCATGTTGAAGCCCTCCTTCTGTTGCCCCCTTTCGGCGGGCGATGGCCGCCACCGCTCTTCGAGCCGGCGACGCCAATCTTGTTGCGACTGCGAAAATCAGATCGCAGCCGCAGCATACCGGACCGAATGGGGCGAAAGGAAGATTGGCCTCTTTCACACCCGCGTGACCCGATAGCCCGGTCGTCGCACCCTCAAGCTGTTGAGAGATATCGACTTTCCGAACGTTTGGCGTCAGCCGGCGCGACCGGCCAGCGTGTGGTGTAAACGAGTCAAGTCCGCCGGCAGTTCCGCCTGGAACTCCAGCCTTTCCCCCGAGCCGGGATGCCCGATGACCAGGAGATAGGCGTGGAGGGCCTGCCGGCCAAGGGCCTCCAGGGCGGCCGCGGCGGGGCCGGGGAGGCGGCTCGCCTTGGTCTTGAAGCCGGTGGCGTAGGTGGCGTCACCCATCACCGGATGGCCGATATGGGCCATGTGGACCCGGATCTGGTGGGTGCGGCCGGTTTCCAGCCGGCATTCGACCAGGCTCGCCAGCGGCTTGCCGTCCGCGCCGGCAAACCGCTCCAGCACCTGCCAGTGGGTGATGGCCTCGCGCCCGCCCCTGCGCACCGCCATCTTCTCCCGGTTGCCGGGGTGGCGCTCGATCGGCGCGTTGACGGTGCCCTTGGCATGGGCGGGCGAGCCCCAGACGAAGGCGAGATAGGCGCGCTCCAGCGGACCGGTGCGGCCGTGATCCTCGAACTGGGCGGCGAGCCTGCGGTGCGCGCGGTCGGTCTTGGCCACGACCATGACGCCGGAGGTGTCCTTGTCGAGCCGGTGCACGATGCCGGGCCGCGCCACGCCGCCGATTCCCGACAGGCTCGCGCCGCAATGGGCGATCAGCGCGTTGACCAGCGTGCCGCCGGGATGGCCGCCGGCCGGGTGAACGACCAGGCCCGGCGGCTTGTCGATGACGACAATCTGGTCGTCCTCGTACAGCACCGAGAGCGGGATCGCTTCCGGCTCCGGCCCGGCCGGCTCCGGCGGCGGCACGTCCACCGCAATCGCGTCGCCGGCGTTGACGCGGTGCCCGGGATCAAGGATCGTGCGCGGGCCGATCGTGACGGCGCCGCCCAGGATCAGCGCCTTCAGGCGCGTGCGCGAAAGCGTCAGGCCCGCGGCGAGCACGCGATCGATCCGATCGCCCGCCTGGTCGTCCGCGACGACGACGCTTTCTCTTGCGCCGCCTTCGCGTGTCCCGCCTTCTCCTGTCCTGCCTGGATGACTGTCAGCCATGAGCCCTAACGATTCCGACGACGAGAAGCCGCTGACCGCCGAGCAGCAGGCCATCGTCGCCCGCATGCGGCGGCTGATGGCGGTGTCCGGCATCGCGACGTTTCTGGGCATCGCCGTGGTGATCGGCGTTATCGGCTACCGCCTTTTCCGCAGCGATGGAAGCCCCGGCCCGGCCGAGGCGGTGGCGATGCTGCCCAAGGCCGCCAAGGTGATCGGCACGGCCGTGTCGGAGGACCGCATCGTGGTGACGGTGGAAACCGGCGGCGCGGTGGAGATCCGCACCTTCGATCTGCGCACGCTTCGCCCGGCCGGCCGCCTGCGCTTCGCCAACGAGCCTTGATCCGGGCGAGACCCGCGCGCTTGTTGCGGTTTTCGCGCGGATGATATCCTGACCGCGCGTTCGGTCCATCGAGGAGGCGGCAATGGCGGTGACGGGTGCGGTCGTGGACGATCCCGCGACCGGCAAGCTGATCGTCGGCAAGAGCGGCAAGTTCGAGATCCTCGAACTGCCCTTCGCCAACCGGCACGGCCTCGTCACCGGCGCCACCGGCACCGGCAAGACCGTCACGCTGCAGATTCTCGCCGAAGGCTTCTCCAAGGCCGGCGTCCCGGTGTTCGCCGCCGACATCAAGGGCGACCTGTCCGGCATCTCGATGCCCGGCGAGGCGCGCGAGGCCTTCGTCAAGCGCGCGCAGGGCATGGGCCTCGGCTTCCAGCCCGACGACTATCCCGTGGTGTTCTGGGACGTGTTCGGCGAGCAGGGCCATCCGATCCGCGCCACCGTCACCGAAATGGGGCCGGTGCTGCTGTCGCGCATGATGCAGCTCAACGACACCCAGGAGGGCGTGCTCAACATCGCGTTCCGGATCGCCGACGAGCAGGGGCTTCCGGTTCTCGACCTGAAAGACCTGCGTTCGATCCTGACGCTGGTGGCGGAAAACGCCGACGATCTGCGCAAGACCTACGGCAACGTCTCCGCCGCCTCGGTCGGCGCGATCCAGCGCCAGTTGCTGGTGCTGGAGAACCAGGGCGCGAATTCGTTCTTCGGCGAGCCGGCGCTCGAGCTGAAGGACTTCATGCGCAAGGACCGCGACGGCCGCGGCATGGTCAACATCCTGGCCGCCGACAAGCTGATCGCCAGCCCGCGGCTCTATGCGACGTTCCTGCTGTGGATGCTCTCCGAGCTGTTCGAGGAATTGCCCGAGGTCGGCGATCCCGACAAGCCGAAGCTGGTGTTCTTCTTCGACGAGGCGCATCTGCTGTTCAACGACGCGCCCAAGCCGCTGATGGAGAAGATCGAGCAGGTGGTGCGGCTGATCCGCTCCAAGGGCGTCGGCGTGTATTTCGTCACGCAGAATCCGCTCGACGTGCCGGAGACGGTGCTGGCGCAGCTCGGCAACCGCGTGCAGCACGCGCTGCGCGCCTTCACGCCGCGCGACCAGCGCGCGGTGAAGGCCGCGGCCGAGACGTTCCGGCCGAACCCTGCGCTCAACACCACGCAGGTCATCACCGAACTCGGCAAGGGCGAGGCGCTGGTCTCGTTCCTCGAAGGCAACGGCGTGCCCTCGATGGTGGAGCGCTGCCTGGTGCGGCCGCCGACCGCGCGCATCGGCCCGGTGACGCCGCAGGAGCGCCAGGCGCTGATCGCGAAGAGCCCGCTCGCAGGTCGCTACGACACGCCGGTGGACGCGGAATCCGCCTACGAAATTCTCAAGAAGCGGATGGAGGACGCCGCCGTCGCGGCCGAACAGCCGGCCGGGCAGGGCGGCTTGTTCGACCGGCTGCGCGCCTGGCTCGGCGGACTTCTGGGCACGTCCACGCCGCGGCGCGGGACGCTGACGCCCTCGCAGCGGATCGCCCGCGAGGTGACGCGCACCGTGACCAACCGGATCGCCGGGCAGATCGCGGCCAATGTCGGCAAGTCGCTCGGCGGCTCCGTGGGCAGCTCGATCGGCCGCGCCATCGTGCGCGGCACGCTCGGCAGCATCCTGCGGCGCTGAAGGCGGCCGGAGGCCGGGTTCGATGCCGGTCCGGCGGCGCTTGCACCCGGGCGGGTTCGGGGCTATGTCCCGGAGCCGGATGCTCCCTTCGTCTAGCGGTTAGGACGCGGCCCTCTCAAGGCTGAAACAGGGGTTCGATTCCCCTAGGGAGCGCCAGTGTTATCAAAGACTTAAGAAGAATAATTCACGCGCCGGTATTGGGGAGTCCATTACGGGTCCAATATCCGTGGTTATGTTTCCATTCGCGGAACGATTGCGCCGGACACCGAAAAAGTCGTCGCGGTTGTGAGGATTCACGGCAAGCCGCGCAACTTCCCTAAAGTTCAGTGGTGGGAAGTGTCATTCGTCGTCGTCATCCGATTTCTCGCCGTCGTCCTTTGTCTCTTGATCTTCGTCGGGCTCGTAATCCAATTCCCGAAATGCTTTTCGGCTTTCTGCGCGTCGCTGCTCGTCCGCAATACCTAAGTCCAGTTCCTGCATATGTAATTGTGCAAACGTCCGCACCGTCTCGCGCTCATCCGACAACCACGCTTCCATCGCAGATTTTTTGTTGCGCATTGCGTTGGCAAAGCCAAACTCGCCCGACACCACGCCTGTGCTGTCGAAGCTCACGCGCACACTCGACAGCTTCGACCTATCATTGGGATATTTATCGACGATGCACTTCAGCACTTCATGAGTTGCGGGCTCCCCGTGATAGTTCTCCATCACAGCAAGAATAAAGTCCGCGTCGTCGCTTGAGCCGGTCTTTATAAGGTCGCAAAGCACGTCAGATATTTCTTTTTGGAATGCGGGAAACGCCGCACTCAACAAACGACCGCCGAAAAATCGGAATAGTACATTGCTCTCGGCGTACCATCCGCGCACGATTTCAACGGCTGCCTTTGGGTCCCGTGATAGTTCCTTCTCCAATCCATGAAACTTAAACGGGATTGCCTCATAGTGTACATCGTCGTCGTCATCCCGCCTTGTGCGCTTTTGCAGCCGCTGGCCGAAGAACTCCCAAACCGCTGCTGCATGTTTGCGAGCAATCTGAATCAGGATGCGTTCCGCCTGATACTCGATCCTCGGTACGCACAAAAGGTTCTTCAAGATTAGGCCAGCTTCGTTCGAAGCAAGCGTATCGAAGAAATTAGTGTCTTTTGCAGCGAACCACGCATTGCGTGCCCAACGGGCATCCTGCTTCTCGGTGAGATATTCAATAGCTGGCTTGAAGAACTTGTCTTTCGGCGGTACCACGCCGCTATCTGAATTTTCGATGGCAACTACTACGGACTGCGCAACCACGCTTGCATCCTCAATTTCAATCGCCTTCCTAAGCACCGAAGCTGCCACTTCAGGCTCTTTCGGTTTTGATAGTCGCCAATGTTGCATAATGCCGCTGAGATTGATGCCCCCAGCGACATAGCGATCAATATAGGTCCGCCAAGCGGCACGGTCGGAAACATAAAAGCCATTTAGGAATGCAGCGATGAATTGCGCAACATCGCCGTTCCCGCGATCCAGCAGACGTCTAGCGACTTTAGGCTTGCTTTCAGCCAGCCGGTTCAGAAATTTTTCGTAGATCGGAAATGTAGCAAAATCATTTGATTTGGTTGCTGCGCAGCGCTCGATAAATGAAAACCAAACAGCTTCGTTCGCTGGATTAATGTCGTCGATGAATCGTTGACTTTCCGCTACGCGGAACTCATCGACCTTTTCAAAGTCTCGGTGTTCGTCGTCCCAATGTTCGGGCAATACCGTTTCGAAGCCGACCAACGTCTTGTATCGAACGTAGTCCCGGTTCGCATTTATCCGGTCACGAAACGCTAGAATTGACTTCATAAGGTTCGTGGCCTCGGCTTTGCAGCCAAACTTGTCTGCCTCGGCTAGATCGCGCGCGCGGTGATAGTCAAAAAGAAAGTCGTGCTCAATTGTCTCCCTCAATTCAAACGACAAAGCGTCGGCGTCTGCCGCGAGAAAATCTGCAATTCGTGCGGTGTCAATCAGCGTTTGCTTATACAGATCGTTAGATGGCGCGGCTCGCGAAGACGATCGCGCAGCTTCGCGCAGCGCATGAAACACATGCCGTCGTTGTTCTTCCGAGCCCGATTGCTTGAACATGTCAAAAAGTAGCCTAATCGCTTTGTCGCGAATGGCTTTTATCTCGGCCGTCGTCGGGATTGCGCCGCTGCTCAGAGTTACGGAATTCGCCTTCCACGTAGTTCCGCTGATTTCTGAGCTAAGCGCCGCTTCCAAGACGCAAAGCACTAGCGGTTCCAACTCCGCCCGCCTTTCTGGAGTTAGCTCGGCCACGGCGTCGATCAGCACGGATTGAAGTGCTGGCCCGACTTGATTCCAAACCGACAAATCGTATTTCGAGAGGTGGCAGATAGCGTCGAGTATCTGCTTACGAATCCGCTCGTCTTTCTCTCCAAGAAAAATACGAGACAGCGCCTCAAATGTTTGCTTCGCATCCACGTACCGGAGCATGTCGAATATCTCGACAACCAGTCGGGTAACGTCGGCCGCGTCTTTGCCCTCCAAGTCGCCAAAGGTCGTTTTCAATGGCTGTTTTGGTGTCTGTCGGGCGCGCTCCACAGCGGTTACTAGAGGTTCAATCAAGTCCCGGAAGATGGCGGGAATATCGTCGTAGTTCGGAAGAGCTTGATCCTTCAATGATGCGAGTCGCTCATAAAGCTCGTTGTTGTCGGCGGCAGCCGCTAGCGAAGGCAGAATGCCCTCATCGAAGAGAGCCGTGCCTTGTTGCAGACGTTCGTAGTCATGTTGTACGCGCTGGAATTCGTAGCCTGCTGGCAGTAGGTATTTGTCCATTATGCGATTGAGTCTCTGCGTTATCAACTCCATCGCCTTCGTACCGAACCCGTCGCTTGGCTTATGCTTGTAAGCAATATCGTGAGACGTTTCAGACCATGCATGATTCAATATCGTTTGTATTTGAATTTCGCAGCGCATGCCTTTGAACATGGAGTATTCCGGCAATGCGTCACGGTCGGCCTTAAGCTTCACCGTGTAATGGATTGCTTGATATCGTCGCTTCTCATTCTCGACCGTAGGATGATGAATGCGCGTCGAATTCACGCTCAACGTCGAAGTTGTCGAACAAAAGGTGTGAACTAAGGAAGCGGTCCGCGTCCGTATTCGTGTAGAAAATAAGACGCGCGCCAGCCAAATCTTTGCGCTCTTGTTCAACAGTCTCAGAGTCGAGCTTGCCGTTCTCTTCGAGTCGCGCCTTTAGGCTCGCGGCTGTCTTTGCCCGAGATTGGATCGACTGGGGGCGCGGAACACCGGCGGCCGCAATGGCTTTTTCAATTATTTGTTTTACTGTCTGCGCGAATTCTGCGTAGCGCAAATGGAATTCACGCTCGTAGTCGCTGAATCTCATCGCCGTCCCGCCCGCTTGGAGAGACATTCGCGGGCGCTGTTATAGCAAACCCAGTTGCGTCGGCGGCAGTTAGACCTGCTATGCAAATGCTTCCGACAAGCCCCGATAACCTTGCGATCCTCTATGCTGGTGCCGAGCCAGACGTCAGGCAGAACGCGGAATTCACGATCTGAAAGCACCTTCAGCATCCACTGCGGCCGCTTAGTTTTGATAGGTATGCCGTGGTGTGTCGGCCATCACCGACCATACGCGCTTGATGAAATCGACAGGCACGTCTTCGTGGAAAAGGTCGGACATCGAATTGACAAACACCTTGCGTGGCTTCTTCGAAGCCTTCGACGCATGGAGCGTTATTTCGTCACAAAAGACCTTTCCCGTCCATATACGGCGATTGCCGCTTTTTCGCGTAAGGCCAGAATATTTATCCACGCCCATCGCTTCTAAGCGTGCAGCCAACCGCATTGCGTAGCAGTTCATGCGGCCAGCCGAAATGATCGAACAGCCTGCAACAGGATTCCACGTTGCGTCTGTCCATTCGATGCTCATGTCGGCCATTTTTCTCCGCTCCTCGGTTCCAACTTCCCATAAATCAGGTTAACTCGCTCTTGATTTTTGACATTCTGCGGTAGGAGCAGAGTCAATCTGTGGAGAAGTATGTCGCCTATTTGCATTTGATATGAGTGGAAAAAACGGCGGATCGCGTGACTGTGTGAGGGTCTTATTGTGCGGCTTTTGCGTCACAGGACGTGCTCGCGCATCGCCCGGAAGGCGCCGCCGGAGCCGCAGGGGATGTCGCGGTGCGCCTTGGCGGAGATCGAAGTCATAGGGCTCCTGCATGCGCGGCATCTTGGAAGACAAACCGGTTCGGCTCGCGCCGCTGATGCCGCATCCCATCCGCGCATGGGAATGGGCCGTCGTCTAGCAGGGACGGCGCCCCTCGCTTTCAAGGCGACGAGGGTTGCGCCACGGTGCGCCTGCGCGGACCATGCGCCCGATCGAGGCGAACCCCGTTCGCATGTCGTGCGTTGGCATCCATGAACGCTGATCAGGACCGCGTCTTCGCGCTGCTCGCCGATCCCGCGACCCACGGCGGCGCGGCGGTGAAGCGGATCGACACCCACGCGGCCGCGGTGTTTCTCGCCGGCGCGCGCGCCTACAAGGTCAAGCGCGCGGTGCGCTTTCCGTTTCTCGACTATTCGACGCTCGACCGGCGCGAGGCCGCCTGCCGCGCCGAGCTTCAGGTCAACCGGCCGTTCGCGCCCGATCTCTATCTCGGCGTCGTCGCCGTGACGCGCGAACCGGACGGCGCGCTGGCGCTCAAGGGCGAAGGCGAGCCGGTCGAGTGGGCGGTCGAGATGAGGCGCTTCGACGAAGGCCGCACGCTGGATCGATGGGCGGACGCGCACGGCATCGACGACAAGCTGGCGCTGCAACTCGCGGACCGCGTCGCGGCGATGCACGCAAAGGCCGGACCGGCCGATGCCGCGCGCTGGATCGCCGCGCTCGGCGATTATCTCGACCAGAACCGCGATGCGTTCGGGCAGGCGCCCGACCTGTTTCCGCCCGACGCGGCGCAGGCGCTCGACCGTGCCGCGCGCGCGGCGCTCGATCGCGTGACGCCGCTGCTGCGCGAGCGCGGCCGGCTCGGGCTGATCCGGCGCGGGCACGGCGACCTGCATCTCGGCAACATGGTTCTGCTGGACGAGGGCCCGTCGCCGTTCGACGCGCTCGAATTCGACGAGACCGTGGCGTCCGGCGACCTGTTCTACGATCTGGCGTTCCTGCTGATGGACCTGCTGGAGCGCGGGCTCGATCGCGCGGCGAACATCGTGCTGAACCGTTACGTCGCGCAGGCGCGCCGCGCGTCCGACGACGATGCGCTGGCGGCGCTGCCGCTGTTTCTAGCGTTGCGCGCCTCGATCCGCGCCAAGGTGACGGCGGCGCGGCTGGCCGATGCGGACGCGGCGAAGCGCGAGAGGATTGCGCAGGCCGCGCGCGGCTATTTCGATCTTGCCGTTCGCGCGATCGCGCCGCCTGCGCCGCAGCTCGTCGCGGTCGGCGGCCTCTCCGGCACGGGCAAGTCGACGCTGGCGCGGGAGATCGCGCCGCATCTGCCGCCCGTGCCGGGCGCGCTTCTGGTGCGCACCGATGTCGAGCGCAAGCGGCTGTTCGGCGTTCCTGACACCGAGCGGCTGCCGCCCGACGCCTACACTGCGGCGGTGACGGCCGAAGTCTATGCGCGGGCGCTGGAGCGCGCCGGCCGGATCGCAGCGGCCGGTCATTCGGCGGTGGTCGATGCGGTGTTCGCGAAGCCCGACGAGCGGGAGGCCGCGGCCGCGACCGCGCGCGCGAACGGCGCGGCGTTCCGCGGCCTGTTTCTCGTCGCCGGTCTCGGCACCCGGCTGGATCGCATCGGAGCGCGCGTGCATGATGCCTCGGACGCCGATGCGGCGGTCGCGCGCCGGCAGGAGCAATACGAGATCGGCGGTCTCGACTGGAGCGAGGTCGACGCCTCCGGCGATCTCGACGCGACGCGCGAGCGGGCCTTGCAGGCGCTGGCCGGCCGCTGAGCCGGCAGGACGAGGCGCAAGAGGAACAGGATGGCGGCCGTCAGCCACGCGACGCTGCTGAACGCGCTCGACGCCGCGGTCATCGACAGCGAAACCACGGGGCTCGATCCGCGCACCGCGCGCATCGTCGAACTCGCGGCGGTGCGCATGACCTGCGGGCGGGTCGAGCCGGAGGCGTCGCTCGCCCAGCGGATCGATCCGGGCGAGCCAATTCCGGCCTCCGCGACCGCCATTCACGGCATCGACGCCGATGCGCTGAAGGACGCCCCGGACTTTGCGCACGCCTGGCCGCGCTTTGCGGATGTCCTCGGGGCGCGAGTCGTGATCGGCCACACGCTCGGTTTCGACATGGCGATCCTGGCGCGCGAATGCGAGCGGGCCGGGATCGCGTGGCGCGCGCCGGTCACGCTCGACACGCGGCTGCTGGCGCAGGTCGCGGAGCCCTCGCTCGCCGGCTATTCGCTGGAGAGCCTCGCGGCCTGGCTCGGGCTCGAGGTGTCCGGCCGGCACTCCGCGCGGGGCGACGCGCTCGCCGCCGGCCGCATCTTCGAGGCGCTGGTGCCGCGGCTGCGCGAGCGCAACATCCGCACGCTGGCCGAGGCGCTGCGCGCCTGCCGCGCACTGACCGCGGCGCTGGATGCGCAGCACCAGGCCGGATGGAGCGAGCCGCCGCCGGCCTCCGCGGCGCTCGATGACGCGGCCGGCCGGCGGATCGACGGCTTCGCCTATCGCACCCGGGTCTCCGCGGTGATGAGCGCGCCGCCGCGCGTGATCGAGGCCGGCACGAGTCTCGGCGCGGCGCTCGACATCGTCAGCCGCGAGCGCATCTCGTCGCTGTTCGTCGTGCCGAATGCGGAGATCGAGAATGCTTCGGCGTCAAGCGCCGGCATCGTGACGGAGCGCGATCTGCTGCGCGCGATCGCGAAGGACGGCGCCGCGGCGCTGGCGCAGCCGGCCGGCGGGCTCGCCAGCCGGCCGCTGGTGACGGTGCCGGCCGATGCGCTGGCCTATCTCGCGATCGGGCGCATGAACCGGCTGGGCATCCGCCATCTCGGCGTGACCGACGGCGAGGGGCGGCTCGCCGGGGCGCTGTCGGCGCGCGACCTGCTGCGGCTGCGCGGCGAGGACGCGATCGAACTGGGCGATGAATTGTCCGAGGCCCGGGACGCGGCCGAACTGGCCCGCTCCTGGGCGAGGCTGCCGCACACGGCGGCCGGGCTGATCCGCGACGGCATGCCGGCGCGCGAGATCGCGGCGGCGATTTCGCAGCGGCTCGGCGAGATGACGCATCGCGCTGCGACGCTGGCCGAGGCCGAACTGCAGGCGGCGGGCCGCGGCGGGCCGCCGTGCGATTATTCCGTGATGGTTCTCGGTTCGGCCGGGCGCGGCGAAAGCCTGCTGGCGATGGACCAGGACAACGCGCTGGTCTTCGCGGACGAGGCGCCGCCGGAGGCCGACGCCTGGTTCGCGGCGCTCGGCGCGCGCATGGCGGACATCCTGCACGAAGCCGGCGTGCCCTATTGCAAGGGCGGCGTGATGGCGAAGAACGCGGCGTGGCGCGGTTCGCTGGCCGACTGGCGGCGACGCATGGCGTCGTGGTTCGCGCGCTCCGATCCGCAGGATCTGCTTGCCGTCGACATCTTCTTCGACCTGCGCGGCGTGCACGGCGCGAGCGCGCTTTCGGAGACGCTGCGGCGCGAGGCGTTCGACATGGCGAAGGGCCGCGCGGATTTCGCCAAGCTGCTGGTCGAGGCCGCCGGGCCGGTGGAGTCCGGCCTGACCTGGCTCGGCGGCATCCGCACCGAGGACGGCCGTATCGATCTCAAGCGCACCGGCCTGTTCGGCGTGGTGAGCGCGGCGCGCGCGCTCGCGATCCGCCACCACGTCGTCGAGCGTTCGACGCCGGCGCGGCTCGAAGGCGTCAAGGCGAAGGGGCTCGGATCGGAAAGCGATCTCGATGCGCTGGTCGCGGCGCAGGGCACGTTCCTCGACCTGATCCTGGCGCAGCAGATCGAGGACATCGAGAAGGGCAGGCCACCCGGCAACGCGGTCGAGGTCAGCCGGCTGTCGCGGCGCGATCGCGCGCGGCTCGGCGAGGCGCTCGCGGCGGTGCGCTCGCTCGACGAGGTGGTGCGCAGCCTGCTGTTCGCGGGATAGTGCGATTACGCCGACCGCTGCCGCAGGCCGACCAGCAGCACCGCCGAGATCGCCAGCCCCACCACCAGCCCGTGCGAGAAGTCGGGCAGCCGCCGGATTTCGGCTTCGAGCGCCTTGGAGGCGATCAGCAGCGCATCGACACCGCCCTGGACATAGAGCAGCACGACCGCGCCGGCGGCCAGCGCCAGCGCCAGATTGCGGAACATCGACGACGCCACGAGGGCGCTGATCAGGATCGCCGCGACGGCGATGCCGACGACGAACTCATGGTTTTCGAGGGCCGACAGGCTCAGGTTGAACACATCCACCTCCACGCGCGCCGAATGCCGGCGCCTGGTCTTGCGAGGTGGCCTCCCCGTCGCGGCGAAATCTGCAACGCCGGTTTCGGTAACGCAACGGTAGGGTTACCCCTTCCGATCCGTATCTGGTGGGAGCGCGGGGTGGGCTACAACGTCTTGTGGTTTGTCGGTTCGGATGGGCCGGGAAACGATTTGCATGGTTAATGCCGCCAGTGGTTGCGCCCGCGCCTTCGGCGCGTGGACAGCCCGCGGGCCATCTGGCACATGCTGGACCCGGCAACGGCGCGCGACGCGCGCGAAATCGCATACGGGAAGGAGCCCATCGATGAACGAGACCAGCGTCACCTTTATGTCCAAGGGCCTCAAGCTGGCGGGCGTGGTCCGGGTTCCGGCCGGCGTCCAGCCGGGCGAGAAGCGCCCCGCGTTCATCGTGATGCACGGCTTCGGCTCCAACATGAACTCCAGCAATGTCACCGAGCCCTGCGCGATGTTCGAGAAGCTCGGCTACGTCACGCTGCGCTTCGACATGCCGGGCTGCGGCCTCAGCGAGGGCGAGCGCGGCCACCTGATCTGCCTCGACCAGGTGCAGGCGGCGAGCGACGGGCTCACGATGCTGGCGCAGAACCCGAACGTCGACGGCGCGCGCATCGGAGTGATCGGTTCGAGCTTCGGCGCGGCGGTGGCGGTCTATGTCGCCGGCGTCGACAAGCGCGTGGCCGCCGCGATCTCGTCGGGCGGCTGGGGCGACGGCGAGCGCAAGTTCCGCGGCCAGCATCCGGGCGAGGCGGCGTGGAAGAAGTTCACCGACATGCTGGCGGAGGGCAAGCGCCACCGCGAAAAGACCGGGACGTCCCTGATGGTGCCGCGCTACGACATCGTGCCGATCCCGGAGCATCTGCGCGGGCACCTGTCGCAGAACTCGATCCAGATGTTCACCGCCGAGACCGCGCAGAGCATGTTCGACTTCCGCGCCGACGACGTGATCGCCGGCGCCGCCGGCCGTCCGATCCTGCTGCTGCACTCGTCGGTCGATTCCGTGACGCCGACCGAACAGTCGATCGAGATGTTCAAGCGCGCCGCACAGCCCTGCGACCTGCACCTGTTCGCGGAAACCGATCACTTCATGTTCGCTGAGAGCAACACCCGCGTCCGCAGCGTGATCTACGACTGGCTCGACAAGTATTTCCCGGTGAAGGCGCAGGCCCAGGCGGCCTGAGCGTGGCCGACGCGGCCCGCCATTCCGCCGACGCGCTGCTTGCGTTCGCGCGCGACGCCTTCGCGGCCTGCGGCCTTCCCGAGGGCGACGCCGCGATCGTTGCGGAGCGGCTGATCGAGGCCGACCTCACCGGCTTCGAGACCCACGGCATCTTCCGGCTGGCGTCGTACTGCACGACGCTGCGCTCGGGCCGGGTCAATGCGAAGCCTGCGATCAAGGTGCTGAACCGCGCGCAGGCGACCGCGCTCCTCGACGGCGACAACGGCATGGGCCATCTGGTGATGACCCGCGCCACCGAGCTTGCGATCGAGCTGGCGCGCGACGCCGGCATCGGCTGGGTCGGTGTGCGGCGCTCCAATCACGCGGGCGCGGCCGGCGTCTATGCCGAGATGCCGGTGAAGCACGGCATGGTCGGCATCTATGCGGCGGTCTCGACCGCCAACCACATGGCGCCCTGGGGCGGCGCCGAGGCGCTGATCGGCACCAACCCGATCGCGGTCGCGATCCCGGCCGGCCAGGACGCGCCGGTGGTGCTCGACATCGCCACGTCGGTGTCGTCGTTCGGCGCCATCCGCGTGCATCAGGTCACCGGCGAGCCGATGCCGGAGGGCTGGGCCGTGCACAGCGAGACCGGCGCGCCGATCGTCGATCCGAAGCGGGTGGGCGAGGGCGTGCTGCTGCCGATCGGCGGCTACAAGGGCAGCGGGCTTGCGCTGATGATCGGTTTGCTGGCGGGCACGCTGAACGGCGCGGCCTTCGGGCGCGACGTGGTCGACTTTATGCAGCCCGGCACGCAGGAGACCAACACCGGGCAGTTCGTTGCGGCGATCGACGTGAAGCGTTTCGTGCCGATGGAGACCTTCGGCGCGGAGGTCGACCGTCATCTGGCCGACCTGCGCGGATCGAAGCGGCTGCCGGGCGTCGAGCGCATCCGCACGCCGGGCGAGGACCGCGTGCGCCGCCGCGCCGCGCGCCTGCGCGACGGCGTCGCGCTGTCGCCGCCGCTGAACAGGCAGCTCGACGAACTCGCGGCGACGCTGGGCATCGCGCCGCTCGCGGGGCGATGATCGTTGTGAAGCTTCGATTTCTCCCGATTGCTGCCGCGGCTTGCCGATCCTGTTTCGGCATCGGCGGTGCGTTCCCCTCTCCCTGAAAGGGAGAGGGGACTCGCGGCGCGTCGTCGTCGTCGGTGTCGTCGTCGGAGACGCTTCCGTAGCAAGATGACCGATCGGCATCGGTGGTGCGTTCCCCTCTCCCTGAAAGGGAGAGGGTGGCTGAGCGCCGCAGGCGCGAAGCCGGGAGAGGGGCTTCGACGCGAAAAGTCTTTGCGGCGTTCGGATGCTGCGTTTGCCGCAAGCCCCTCTCCCGCCTCGCCTTCGCTCGGCACCCTCTCCCGTTCC
This sequence comes from uncultured Alphaproteobacteria bacterium, assembly GCA_963758225.1. GTDB lineage: Bacteria > Pseudomonadota > Alphaproteobacteria > Rhizobiales > Xanthobacteraceae > Z2-YC6860. The sequence goes on from CAVWUJ010000001.1 coordinate 471,355, forward strand.
GGGAGAGGGGACTTGTGGCGCGTCGTCGTCGTCGTCGTCGGAGACGCTTCCGTAGCAAGATGCAGATCGGCATCGGCGGTGCGTTCCCCTCTCCCTGAAAGGGAGAGGGTGGCGGAGCGCCGCAGGCGCGAAGCCGGGAGAGGGGCTTCGACGCGGCCAGTCTTTGCGGCGTTCGGATGCTGCGTTTTCCGCAAGTCCCTCTCCCGCCTCGCCTTCGCTCGGCACCCTCTCCCGTTCCGGGAGAGGGGACTCGCGGTGCGTCGTCGTCGTTGTCGTCGTCGGAGACGCTTCCGTAGCAAGATGACCGATCGGCATCGGCGGTGCGTTCCCCTCTCCCTGAAAGGGAGGGGGACTCGCGGCTGGCATCACGCGGGCGCGGCGGCTGTGCGATCGGCAGGGACGTTAAAGCCCGTTGGTCTTCGCCACGAACGCCCGGATGCCCGGCAGGATCTCCGGCGCCAGCGCCTCGATTTCGGCGCGCGTCATGCCCGGCCGCACCCGCGGGTGATAGAGCAGGTTCAGCACATACTGGTCGAACACGGTGAAGAAACCGAACTGGACCTCGTCGTTGAACAGGGTCCACGGCAGTCCGGGATCGTCGTTGATCGGCCCAAGCGACTGCAGGATCTCTTCGTAGGCGCAGTCGGTGAAGATGAAGTCGCCGGCGTCCACCACCAGGATCGCCTCGGCGTGCTGGATCACGAAGCGGTCGTCCTTGCGAAAGCCGGACAGGCATTGCGGATTGAGGTCGCGCAGGATCGCGCGGCCGCGCTTCTCGCCGTAGACCGAGCGGATCGTGCGATCGAGATCGCGGTCGCGGGTCAGCGTCACGATCAGATTCGCTTCGGCGCGCGTCGGCGTTTCCGCAATGTCGATATGCTCGATGCGCGCGGCGATGTCTTTCAGGATCGCGGACAGAGCGACGCGCCGGTCGGGCCGGCCGCGGTTGTTGACATGCACGCGCACCGGCCCGTCGAATTTGCGGAGCCGGTCGATGCTGCGGCTGTCGGCCCATTCCGCCCCGAGCGTGACGCGAAAGAACCCTTCGAGAATTTCGGCGTCGGTGAAGGCGGTGCGCTGCGCCGCGCGGCGCTGCTCGATATCGTCCTTGGCGGCCGGCGCGGCCGGCGCCGGCGAAAGCGACAGCGCAAGCGCGCACAGGGCTGCGAAGCCGTATCGCGGGCGGGCTTGAGGCGTCATCGCTGCATTCGTCGAACCGGACCGTGGCCGCAGCGTGGCGGGTCGCGGGCGGCGGCGCAATCGCTCAGTTCGCCGGGTTGACCCGCGACGCCTTGGCCTGCAGCGCGCGGATCCGCTCGGCGAGGTTGCCCTTGCCGTCGCCGCCCCCGCCCGCGGCGTCGCCGTTCGCGGCCTTGCCGGTCAGCATGTCGGCGGCCAGAATCGCCTCGATCGGCGAGGATGGCTGCTCCAGCGCCACGGTCAGCCGCGCGATTTCGGCGGCGATGTCGTTGATGCGCTCGCGCAGGAGCGCGTTCTCGACCCGCTCGGCCTTCCAGCTTTCCTCGGCCTCGCGCTTCATCGTGGCGATTTCGTTCTGCAGGCGCAGCCGCTCTTCCGTGGCGCCGGCAAGCTGCTGCTCGATCGTGGACTTTTCCGACCGCAGGTCTGCGGCGGCCTGGCGGGAGCGTTCGGACGTGCTGGCGATCTCGCTGCGCAGGGCGGCCTCGGTCTTTTCCGCTGCCGCGATGCGCTCGCGCAACTGGCCGATCTCGAATTCGCGCTCCGCCAGCACCTTCATCTGGTCGGCCAGACGGCCCTCCAGCTCCTGGGCGCGGCGGCCGAGCAGTTCGGATTCGGTGGTCTGCGCCAGAAGCGCCCGTTCGAGCTGGGACACGCGGTCGCTCAGCTTCTCGACCTTGGTGCGCTCGTCGCCGAGCTCACGGGTGGCGAGCGAAGCCTCCTTGCGCTCGCGGTCGAGCCGGTCCTCGACGTCCTTGGCCTCGCGTTCGCGCTGCGACACGCGATCCTTCAGCGCCTCGATCTGGGTGCGCAGCGCCACCACCTCGATGCGCTGGCTGTCGGCGGTGACGGAGCGCTCGTCGAGGTCGGAGCTGATCTTCGCCAGCTCGGCCTCCTTGTCTGAGAGGTTGCGCTCGGCCTCGCGCAGCGAGGCGATCTTCACCGAATGCTCGTTCTCCGTGGTCTGAAGCTGTTCGCGCAGCGCCTTCTCGCGCGCTTCGAGCGCGAAGATCGCGGCGGTCTTCTCGCCGAGCTCGACCTTCAGCCTGTTGATGGCGTCGGTCTTCTTGCCGAGCTCCGCGAGCTGGCTCGTGGTCTTGGCCTTCATCTGCTCGACCGACAGCTCCAGCCGCCGGGTCGACATGGCGAATTCGGCGCGGAGCTGGTCCTTGTCGGCCTGGATCTCGGCCATCGACAGCGGCGTCGCGGCTTCCATGCGCTTCATCGTCAGCCGCACCGCGCGGTTGTGGACGAGCGGGATCAGCACGAGTCCGAACAGGCTCGCGACCAGGAATCCGATGGCGAAATACATGATCGGCTCGATCATGGACGGGGGGCCTCCGACCCGAAAATGGCGCCGATAGGCCACCATATGACACAGCGGAGGCTAGCGCGGCCAGATCAAGCGAGCGTTAACCTGAATTGACCGGCGCGCCGGCGTGCGTGGGGCGCTGCACCGGCCGGAGGATCACGACGGGCCGGCGTCTCAGAGCGGGTTCCAGGTCGCCTTCGGCGTGAACTTGAGGTAGCCGACGCTGGCGCCGAGCCGGAAGCCGACGCCGGAGCGGATCGGCACCAGCACGACGTTGTTGGCGGTCAGCGCCGTCATGCCGAAGCCGCCGATGAAATAGGCGGAGCCGTCGACGCCGCCGAACCGCTCGTAGATCGCCTCGGTGGCCGGCAGGTTGTAGACCAGGATCATGGTGCGGGCGCCTTCGCCGCCGGCGTCAAAGCCGATCGACGGCCCCTGCCAGAACACCCGCAGGTCGCCGGCGTTCTTGGTGTAGAGCACGCCTTCGCCGTAGCGCAGCCCGGCGATGAACGCGCCGCCGGCCTCCTCGCCCAGGATGTAGCCGTTCGGCAGGCCCCAGTTGCTGACCGCCTTCTCGACGATCTGCGCGAAGCCGCGCGAGACCGTGCCGAAGAACCGGTGGCCGGAGTTGATCAGCTCGTTGGACGAAAACCGTGCCGGTTGCTGCTGCTGGAGCGGCTGCTGGTGCTGCTGGGCGACGGCGGCCGACGCCGAGAGGCCGGCGAGCAGAATCGCAGTCGGAATCAGGCGGCGAAGGGCGCGCATGGCGTGTTGCTCCAAGAGGGATCGGGCGAAAGGCCCACTTAACCGGTTGCTCACGCGGCTGCCCTAATCCTTCGGCAGCTCTCGAATCGCACCACAGGACGGGAATATGACCGCAGCGCGGCAAGAACGAAAGCCGGCGTGCGCCCTGCGGCGCGGCCGGGCCGCCGTCCGGTTGCTGGCGCTGATTTTGGGTTTGACCGCCACGGCCCCGATTCCGGCCGCAAGCGGCACCACCGAGCGCTTTGTGGTGCATGGCCCGACCGGGCTCGCGCTGGCGGGCTTCGACCCGGTGGCCTATTTCGTCGAGCGCAAGCCGATGGAGGGGCGTTCCGAGGTCGAGCTGGCGCATGGCGGCGCGATCTGGCGGTTTCGCAACGAGGGCAATCGCGACGCCTTCCGGCGCGATCCCGGCCTCTACATGCCGCGCTACGGCGGCTACGACCCGACGGCGATCGCGCGCGGCGCCAGCGCGCCCGGCCATCCCGAGATTTTCCTGGTGCTCAAGGGCCGGCTGTTTCTGTTTCGCACACCGGAGGCGCGCAAGGCGTTCGAGGTCGATCCCGACAGCGTCATCGATATCGCCGACCGGCAGTGGCCGGCGGTCCTGAAAACGCTGTCGCCTTAAGCCCGAACCTGCGGTGCGCCGCCCAGCGCGACGAAGCCGCGGACCCGGAAGCCGGGCCGGCCGTAGGGCAGGGGCCCGCCGTCCGGGCCGGTCATGCTGCCGCCGGCGGCGGCCACGATCGCGTGGCCCGCGGCGATGTCCCACTCCGACATCGGCGACAGCCGCGCATAGATGTCGATCCGGCCTTCGGCGACCCGGCAGAACTTGATGGCCGAGCCGACGGTGACGCATTCGACCTCGCCGAAGCGGCGGATGAAGGCGTCGGTCTCCGCGTCGCGGTGAAACCGGCTGACCGCGGCCACCGCGCGACCGGCGGGCCGCGCGCGCACCCGGATCGGCGAGCGGTCGCGTGCCTCGCGCAGCGTCGCGCCGGGCGCGAGCGCCATGCGCTCGGCGCCGCGGCCGGCCGCGCCGCGCCAGACCAGTCCCATCGCCGGCGCGGCGATCACGCCCAGCACCGGGGCGCCGTCCTCGACCACGGCGATGTTGACGGCATATTCCACCTCGCCGGCGAGCAGCTCGCGGGTGCCGTCGAGCGGGTCGATCATCAGGAAGCGCCGGCCGAGCGCCTTTGGCGCGTCGCTCACCAATTCCTCGGACACGATCGGCACGCCCGGCATCAGCCGCGCGAGGCCGTCGAGCACCGCCGCCTCGGCGGCCTCGTCGGCCTCCGTCACCACCGAATTGTCCGGCTTGCGCCGCTGCGAGGCGGCGGGGTCGCGCACGGCGAGGATGGCGGCCGCGGCCTGTGAGGCGATCTCGGTCAGTCCGTCCAGAAGTTCCCCGCCGGTCTCGTCCGTCCGGTCCTGCGTCGCCATCGTCGCCTCGATTTCCAGTCCCGCTCTGTATCACGCTCACCCTGGAACCCCAAATCGTCTAGACGTTCGGGCCTGCGTTCCGGGATCGCGCCTGCGGCCCCGCTTCGGGTCCATCGACCGTCCGTCCAAGGAGGCCGCCTGATGTCCGCTCCGCACGTTCTGGAATCGCTCGATCTCGCCGCGCTGCTGTGCTCGCGCGTCTGTCACGACCTGATCAGCCCGGTCGGCGCGATCATGAACGGTCTCGAGGTCATGGAGGAATCCAAGGACGAGGAGACCAAGACCTTCGCGATGGACCTCATCAAGAAGAGCTCGCGCACAGCTTCCGCCAAGCTGCAGTTCTGCCGGCTGGCGTTCGGTGCGGCCGGCTCCGTGGGAGCCCAGATCGACACGGGCGATGCCGAGAAGGTGGCGCGCGGCATGCTGGAGGACGAAAAGACGAAGATTGCGTGGTCCGTGCCGCGCGTGCTGTTGCCCAAAAACCGGGTCAAGCTGTTGCTGAACATGTTGCTGGTGGCGGTGCAGGCGATCCCGCGCGGCGGCGAACTTGCGGTATCGGCGACCGGGGAGGGCGAGCGCATGGGCTTCCGGATCGCCGCATCGGGAACGAACATCCGCGTGCCGCAGGCCGCGGTCGGCCTGCTCGCCGGCCAGCCGGCCGAGGGCCATCGGTCGACGCCCATGCCATCCAGCCTTTCTATACCGGCCTGCTGGCCCGCGACTGCGGTCCTCACGGTGAACGTGGCCGCCGAAGGCGAGGCGATCGTCGTCGCCGCGCTATAGAGCATGATCCCGAAGTGGGAGCCGGTTTTCGGACAAGATCATGCTCAATGGAGCATGATCCCGAAAAGTGGGAACCGGTTTTCGGACAAGATCATGGTCGATGGAGCATGATCCCGAAAAGTGGGAACCGGCTTTCGGATCGGATCATGCTCGAACATGAAAAAGAATCGACGGGGCTGGCTAACGCGGTTCGATCGGACCCTGAGCGGAGATCCGCGTTAACGCACCGTTAACGCCGGGCGCGCGCCGCCGGCGCATGCACCCAAAATTAAAGGCTTGAACACCAAACTGAAGCCTCCGAAAGGTTCGCGGCCCGATGCGGCGCGCCGGTCGGAAGGCGTTGTCAATGGACGATTTGCTGCGTGAGTTCCTGACCGAGACCGGCGAGAGTCTCGACACCGTCGACGTCGAGCTCGTGCGGTTCGAGCAGGATCCCAACAACGAGGAGATTCTCTCCAACATTTTCCGGCTGGTTCATACCATCAAGGGGACCTGCGGCTTCCTCGATCTGCCGAGGCTCGAGGCACTGGCCCATGCCGCCGGAACGGTGATGGGCCGTTTCCGTGACGGAATGCCGGTGACGGCGGATGCGGTGACGCTGATCCTGGGCACGATCGATCGCATCAAGCAGATCCTCGACGAACTGAGAACGCACCAGCGCGAGCCGGACGGCAGCGACGGCGATCTGATCGGCGAGCTGCAGGCGATGTCGGCGACCGCCGGGAAGCCCGCGCCGGCGCCCGGGACGTGGCCACGGCCGGCATGCTGGTGGCGCAGACGCTGGAGCGGCCGCTGCGGGCGGGCGAGGTGTCGCTCGACGAACTGGAGCGCGTGTTTCGCGAGACGCCGGGCCCTGCGCCGCGCAAGCCCAGTGCGCCGGAGAAGCCCGCGGCCGAACGCGACGACGAAGACAGGATCGAGGTCAAGGCCGCCGCGCGCTCGATCCGCGTCAACATCGATACGATGGAAAGCCTGATGACGATGGTGTCGGAGCTGGTGCTGACCCGCAACCAGCTCCTGGACATCGTGCGGCGTCACGAGGATTCCGAATTTCGCGTTCCGCTGCAGCGGCTGTCCAATGTCACCGCCGATCTGCAGGAGGGCGTGATGCGGACGCGGATGCAGCCGATCGGCTAGGTCTGGCCGAGGCTTCCGCGCATCGTCCGCGACCTTGCGGCGGAGCTCGGCAAGTTCATAGAGCTGGAGATGCCGGGCGCCGACACCGAGCTTGACCGCCAGATGCTCGACCAGATCCGCGATCCGCTCACCCATATGGTCCGCAACTCCTGCGACCACGGCATCGAGTCGACCGCGGAGCGCCTCGCCGCCGGCAAGCCGGATGCGGGCACGATCCGCCTCCGCGCCTATCACGAGGGTGGCCACATCGTGGTCTGCGTCGCCGACGACGGCCGCGGCCTCGATATCGTGCGCATCCGCGCCAAGGTTGCGGCGCTTGGGGTTGCGACCGAAGCCGAGCTCGAGCGCATGAGCGATGCGCAGGTGCAGAAGTTCATCTTCGAGCCGGCTTCTCCACCGCTGCCGCCGTCACGAGCGTGTCCGGCCGCGGCGTCGGCATGGATGTGGTGCGCTCGAATCTGGACCAGATCGGCGGTTCGATCGACGTGCAGTCGGTGCGCGGCGAGGGCGCGAGCTTCACCATCAAGATCCCGCTGACTCTCGCGATCGTCTCGGCGCTGATCGTCGAGGTGGCGGGGAACGTTTCGCGATTCCGCAGATCGGCGTGATCGAACTGGTTCGCGTTCACGCCCGGTCGGGGCATCGCATCGAGCGCATCCGCGACGCGGCGGTTCTTGGTCTTCGCAACAGGCTGCTGCCGCTGGTCCCGCTTCGCTCGATGCTCAAGCTCGACGGGGGCGACGCCGTTCCCGAACGCGGCTTCATCGTGGTGATGCAGGTCGGCCGGCAGACCTTCGGCGTGGTGGTCGACAGCGTGTTCCACACCGAGGAAATCGTGCTCAAGCCGATGTCGAGCAGGCTGCGGCGCATCGCGATGTTCTCCGGAAACACGATCCTCGGCGACGGCTCGGTGATCATGATCCTCGACCCCGGCGGCCCGCGGGCGCGATCGGCGCCGCCGGCGGCACGATGGCGGCGGCGCATGCGCAGCGACCGAGCCCGAAGCGCCGGCCGAGACCCGCAAGACGGTCCCGCTGCTGATGTTCCGCGCCGGCTGGTCCCAGCCCAAGGCGGTGCCGCTGTCGCTGGTGACGCGGCTGGAGGAGATCAAGGGCAAGACCATCGAACTGTTGAACGGTGGCCACATGGTGCAGTACCGCGGCGACCTGATGCCGCTGCTGCGCACCGGCGATGCGGTGCGAATCCGCGAGGAGGGCGGCAATCCGATGCTGGTGTTCTCCGACGGCGGACGCTCGGTGGGTCTGGTCGTCGACGAGATCGTCGACATCGTCGAGGACCGGCTCGACATCGAGGATGGCGGCGACCGGCAGGGCATGATGGGCACGGCAATCGTGCGCGGCCGGGCGACCGAGATCGTGGACGTGGCCATTTTCTGCCGCTGGCCTTCGAGGACTGGATCCGCCGCAAGGACGATCCGGCGGGCGGGTCCGCGCGCCGCCTGCTGCTCGTCGACGATTCGCCGTTCTTCCGCAACATGTTGACTCCGGTGCTGAAGGTGGCGGGGTTACGAGGTGACTGCGCTCGGCGGCCGCAGGAGGCGTTGGACCTGCTGCGCAGCGGCCGAGGCTTCGACGCGATGGTGACCGAGCTCGAGATGCCGGGCATGGACGGGTCGCGCTGGCGGCGGCTCTGCGGGCGGAGCCCCGCTGCGCCGAGATGCCGATCATCGCGCTGGCGTCCTACTCATCGCCGGAGGCATCGAGCGCGGCCGCGAGGTCGGCTTCCACGATTACGTCGCCAAATTCGATCGCCAGAGTCTTGTCGCGGCGGTCAAGGAGCAGACCGCCGACATGCGGGCGGCCTAGGACACAGCGCCATGAACCCCAGCACGACGGCCGAAGGCAGCAGCGCCGAATACGTCACGGTGACGGTCGAAGCCCAGCTCTTCGGCTTGCCGATCGCGCGCGTGCAGGACGTGTTCATTCCCGACCGTCTGACGCGGGTGCCGCTGGCGCCCGACGAGGTCGCAGGCATCCTCAATCTGCGCGGTCGCATCGTCACCGCGATCGAAATGCGCAGCCGCCTCGGTTTGCCGCCGCGCCCGGCCGGCCAGCCGGTGATGGCGCTCGGCGTGGACCGCGTGGCGAATCCTACGGACTGCTGGTGGATGGCGTCGGCGAGGTGCTGCGGCTGGCCGACGAGGCCTGCGAGCCCAAGCCGGTCAATCTCGATCCGCGGCTGGCGCGCGTCGCCTCGGCGGTGGTGCGGCTCGACGGACAGATTCTGGTCCTGCTCGACGTCGATCGCGTGCTCGACATGAAGCCCGGTGCGGTCGCCGCCTGACGCGGCGCGCCGGAACGAATGCAATCGGCGGGCTTTGTCCGCACAGAGGAGTGAGAGCGATGAAAATTTGCCTGGTGGTGGACGATTCCAGCGTGATCCGAAAGGTGGCCCGGCGCATCCTCGAAGGCCTGGACTTCCAGATCGTCGAGGCCGAGGACGGCGAACAGGCGCTGGCGCATTGTCGCGAGCAGCTTCCCGACGCGGTGCTGCTCGACTGGAACATGCCGAAAATGGATGGCTACGAATTCCTGAAGCAGCTTCGCAGGCTGCCGGGCGGCGACGCGCCGCGGGTCGTGTTCTGCACCACCGAGAACGACGTGGCGCACATCGCGCGCGCGCTGCACGCCGGCGCCAACGAATACATCATGAAGCCGTTCGACAAGGAGATCGTCGAGGCGAAGTTTCAGGAGGTCGGGCTGATCTGATCGGCCCGCCGTCCGTTCGCCGTCCCGCCGTCTCCGGCGTTCCGCAAGAGTCCCACGTCTTAATGAATCCGATCGCGAAATCCAGACCGGCGCTGCCGGAGTCCGATGCCGACGCGATCCGCGTGATGGTGGTCGACGACGCGATCGTCGTGCGCAGTCTTCTGACGCGCTGGATCGACGAGGGGCCGGGCCTCAAGGTCGTCGCGGCCGTGCGCAACGGCCGCGAGGCGCTCGAACGCCTGAAGGAGGCGGATCCCGACGTCGTCGTGCTGGATATCGACATGCCCGAACTCGACGGGCTCGCGACCCTGCCGCTGCTGTTGCAGAAAAAGCGCGACCTGGTGGTCGTGATGGCCTCGACGCTGACGCGGCGCAACGCCGAGATCAGTCTCAAGGCGCTGGCGCTCGGCGCCGCCGACTATTTGCCGAAGCCCGAGAGCGGAGGCGGCATCATCACCTCCGCGGAGTTCCAGCGCGAACTGATCGAAAAGCTGCGCGCGCTCGGCGCCGAGCGCCGCAAGCGGCCGCTGTCCCCTCCGCTCGCGCGCCGTCCGTTCGCCGGCCCCGCGACCCGCCGCCTGTCCGGCGCGATCCGCAAGGTCGGCAAGTGGCGCGTGCCGGACGACGCCGAGCCTTCGCCCTACAACCTGCGCGGCTTCGCCCCGGTGACGCCGCGGGTGCTGCTGATCGGCGCCTCGACCGGCGGGCCGCAGGCGCTGATGAAGCTGGTCGGCAAGCTCGACGCGGTCACCGCCGGCGCGCCGGTGCTGATCACGCAACACATGCCCGCGACCTTCACGACCATTCTGGCCGAGCAGCTGGCCCGCGCCAGCGGCCGGCCCACGCGCGAGGCGCTGGACGGCGAGCCGGTGCTCGCCGGCACGATCTATCTCGCGCCCGGCGGACGCCACATGCGCGTCACGCGACGCAACGGCACGGCGGCGATCGCGCTCGACGACGGCCCGCCGGTGCACTACTGCCGGCCGGCGGTCGATCCGCTGTTCTCTTCGGCGGCCGAGGTCTGGGGGCCGTGGAATCTCGGCATCATCCTGACCGGCATGGGCCACGACGGCACCGCCGGCGCGGCCGACATCGTCGCGCATGGCGGCAGCGTGATTGCGCAGGACGAGGCGTCCAGCGTGATCTGGGGCATGCCCGGCGCGGCGGTCGAGGCCGGAGTCTGTTCGGCGGTCATGCCGCTGGATCAGATCGGTCCGCGGGTGGTGCGGCTGTTCCTGGGGGCGCGGTCATGACCCCGCAGGATTACGATTATCTCTGCAAGACCCTGCACGCGCGCTCCGGTCTCATGCTCGCGGCCGACAAGCACTACCTCGTGGAAAGCCGGCTGCTGCCGATCGCGCGCCGGACCGGGCTGGCCAATCTCACCGGCCTCGTGGCGCGGCTGCGCGAACCGGGCGCGGAGGCCCTGGTCTGCGAGGTCGTCGAGGCGATGACGACCAACGAGACGTTTTTCTTCCGCGACAGGACGCCGTTCGAGAACTTCCGCAACATCATGCTGCCGGCGCTGATGGAGCGTCGCGCCTCCCAGCGCCGCATCCGCATCTGGTGTGCGGCGGCCTCGACCGGGCAGGAGCCCTATTCGCTGGCGATGACGCTGCGCGAGATGGGACGCGAATTGCGCGGCTTCAAGTTCGAGATCGTCGCAACCGATCTCGCCTCCGAGGTGATCGAGCGCGCCCGCGCGGGCATCTACAGCCAGTTCGAGGTGCAGCGCGGCCTGCCGGTGGCGCTGCTGGTCAAGTATTTCAGCCAGACCGGAGACAAGTGGCAGATCGCGCCCGAAATTCGCGACATGGTGCGCTTCATGCCGCTGAACCTGCTGAACGACTTCTCGCATCTCGGACGGTTCGACATCGTGTTCTGCCGCAACGTGCTGATCTACTTCGACCAGCCGACCAAGATCGCGGTGCTCGATCGCATCGCGGACACGACCGAGCCGGACGGCTTTCTCGCGCTCGGTGCGGCCGAGACCGTGGTCGGTCTCACCGACTCGTTCCGCCCGGTCGCGGACGCGCGCGGCCTCTATGCGCCGGGCGGCGCGGCAGGGCATGCGGCGGGCCCGGGGCAGGCCCGAAGCAACGTGATCAGCTTTGCCGGTTCGATCCCGCGCGTGAAGGCGGCGAGCGGACCGATCTGACCAATGTGACCGATCGGACCGCTGTGCGATTCCGGTTGCATCCGCGGATCGACATCCCGCACGCCGAGACGGTCCTCCCCACCCATCACGACCTCTATCGGACGGTCCCGACTTCGTGATGCCCGCGCCGTTGCCGCGCGTGCATGCGAGGCCTACGTCATTCCGGTCGGCGGCGGGTCCGGCATCCGGTCTTGTCGGGATCGCTCGCATTCAAATCGAATGCGTTTGAACCTCCGGTCCCGTTCGCGCGACACATGGATGAATTCCGCGCCGCGGCGGAACGCATGTCATTCGAGATTGTTGTCGCGTCGATGATTTCCGATCGTATCCGAATGCCGCTTCTGGGCTATTTCGCTCTGGTCGCACCACTTCTGGTCGCGATGCTCTATGTCGCCGAAGCGACAATGGGGCCGCCCGGTGCGATGAAATACGCGAGCGATGGCCCGGTTCTGGCCCGGCGGACGCCTGCGAAGATCGAGACGGTGCAAATCCTGACCGTTCGCGAGTCGCTGCAGGTTCCCGCGTCGGCGATCGCGGCTGCACAGCCTGCGGAACCCGATCCGGCGCGCACCGGCGGTATCACCGTGCGTTCGCTCCAGGCCGATGCGTCGGCGGCGCCCGCCCGGCCCGCGGCCCGGCCCGTCCGCAACACCGCCCGGCCCAAGCCGGCCCGGACGGTGCGGGAGGCGCCGCGCGAGCGCGACCGCTACGCCTTCGAGCCCCGGCAGCGTCCATTCTTCGGCATCTGGTAGCGGCGCACCCCGACCACGCCCGACGTCCACGCCCGACGACCGCATCCGCCGGTCAGGGGATCAGCACGATCTTTCCCATCGCCTTGCGGCTGCCGATCATGTCGTGCGCCCGTCTCGCTTCGGCGAGCGGCAGGCGGGCGGCGATCGCGGGCCGCACCTTTCCCGACGCGAGCAGGTTCAGCGCCGCGGCGAAGGCCTCGCGCCGCGGCTCCGGCATGTGGTCGTAGCTGTGCATGGTGAAGCAGCGCACCGCCGGACTCGCCTCGATGTTGCCGCGCATCGCCGCGAACAGGTCGGATTGCGGAATGCCGCCGAGCACCGCGTAGGACACCAGCATGCCGAGCGGCGCGATCATCTTGATGCGTTCGACCAGTTCCGGGCCCGCGAGGTGGTCGAACACGATGTCGGCGCCGTGGCCGTCCGTGATCTCGCGCACCCGCTCGACCACGTTCTCCTGCGTATGGTCGATGGCATGCGCCGCGCCGCGCGCCGTGACGAAGGCGCATTTCTCCGCACCGCCCGCCACCGCGATCACCTTCGCGCGCGCGAGCGAGGCGACGTCGATCAGCGCCGTGCCGACGCCGCCGGCCGCGCCGTAGACCACCACGGTCTTCGGCTCGACGCCGCGGGCGGCGTGATGCAGCAGGATCCAGGCGAGCTGGTAGTTGGTCAGCGCGGTCGCCGCATCCATCTCGACGGTCGGCGGCAGCGGCCAGGCCGCGTCCTCGGCGACGGCGGCGTATTCGGCGTAAAGCCCGCCCCTGTTGCCGTTCTCGTAGCCCGCCACGAACACGGGGTCGCCGGCCTTGAGCTTCGTCACGCCCGGCCCGACGGCCTCAACTCGGCCGGACATTTCGTTGCCGAGGACGAACGGCAGCGGCGGCATCCAGCGGTACTTGCCGGTGCGGATCAGCGTGTCGAAGAAGTTCACGCCGATCGAACCCGCCTTCACCAGAACCTCGCCCGGTCCCGGCTTCGGCGTCGGGCGATCGACGAGGTCGAGAACCTCGCTGCCGCCGGTGCGCGCGATCTGGATCGCCTTCATCGCGGCCTCACAGCCTCCATGCGTCCGGCGCGAACAGATACATGTCCTGGATGCGCTTCCAGCGCGCGGTGTGCGGCGGCGTCACGCCCCACTGGTCGAGCCGGCCGGGCGGCCATTTCCAGTAATCGGGGCCGTGGAATTCGTAAGTGTCGTCGATCTGCTGGACGTCGCCGGTGTATTCGATGGGAAACTCCTCCGGCCCGGCGAAATAGGCGAACACGTTGTTGCCCGCACCGTGGCGGCCGATTCCCCATTCGATGGGGTATCCGGCGTCGCGCATGCGGCCCGCGCCGCGCATCAGCGAGTCGAGGTCGGGCATCTCGAACGCGACATGGTTGAGCGTGGGCTTGCCCGCCTTGCCCATCACGATCGAGGAATGGTCGGCGTTGTCGCAGTGGAGAAAGTGCAGCGGGCCGGCGTGGTCGATCAGCCGGAAGCCCAGCACGTCGATCATGAAGGCGTTGCTCTTCTCGACATCGGCGGCGTTGAGGTTGACGTGCGACAGCTTGCGGACGCGATCCTTCGCGTCGGCCGTGTCGGTGTGGTCCTTCACGTCGCAGACGATCGCCATGTTGCGGCCCTCGGGATCGGCGAAGCCGAAGCCGTAGCCGCCGCCGGGCGTCGTCAGCGCGTGCGGCGTCTCGACCGGGCAGCCGGCGGACGCGATCTTCGCATGCAGCGCATGCACGATGTCGCGGCCGGCCGCGTCGAACACGATCCGGCGGATCGAAAAGCCGTTCGGCGCGGGATGCACCACGAGGATGTGGTGATGCGCGCCGGTGCCCCGGAAGTAGATGGCGCCGTCGCGGCGCTCGACCTCGGTGAGATTCCAGACCCGGCTGTAGAAGTCGGCGGCGCGCTCCGGATTCGACATTTCGATTTCGACGCAGCGCGCCGCGCGCACGGTCAGCTTGCTCATGCGTTTCCCCCAAGGACGTCCGGCCCGCCTTTTAGCGGCCGGGGTCGCCGCGGTCGAGCCGGCCCGGATGCCGGGCCGGCGCCGCGCAGCGGTCAGACCCGTGCCAGCAGAGCCCTGGCGCGCTGCGCCACCGGCTCGTCGATCATCTTGCCGTCCAGCTCGATGGCGCCGAGACCCTCGCTCCTGGCCTTGTCGTAGGCCTCCACGATGCGCTGCGCGCGCGCGATGTCCTCTTCCGACGGCGAGAAGCCCTGGTTGAGCAGCGGCACGACGGCCGGATGCACGCAGGTCGCGCCCTCGAATCCGAAGGCGCGCGCCTGGCGCACCGACTGCTCGATGCCCGCCAGGTCGTTGTAGTCCGCGACCGTGCGCAGCAGGCCCCACGAGCGGACGCCTGCGGCCTTGGCGGCGAGATGCACGAGCAGCTTGGGAAACTGCAGCACCTCGGGGGTCGGCTCCGCGCCGAGCGCGGTTGCGATGTCCTCGCCGCCGGTGATCAGCGCGTACACCCGCGGCGTCGCCCTGGCGATGATGCGCGCGTCCAGCACCGCGCCGGCGTCCTCGATCATCGGCACGAACAAGGTCTGGTCGCGCGGCATCTCGCGCTCGACGGCCGCGAGCAGCCCGCCCAGCTCCTGAAGCGTCTTCGGTTCCTGCACCTTCGGCACGAACAGGCCGAACGCGCCGGCCCGGCAGGCGGCCTCGGCGTCGAGCCGGATCAGCTCCGGCTGCGCGTTGATCCGCACGAACACCTTCGCGCCGTTGCGTGCGACGCTTGCGACGCTTTCGCCCAGCCGGTCGCGCGCCGCCGCTTTCTCGCTCGGCGCGACCGCATCCTCCAGATCGAGGATGATGGCGTCGGCGCCGCGCTCGTGCGCCTTGGCGATGAAGCGGTCGGAACTGGCCGGGACGTAGAGCAGGGAACGGATCACGCAAAACTC
Organism: uncultured Alphaproteobacteria bacterium; assembly: GCA_963758225.1. GTDB lineage: Bacteria > Pseudomonadota > Alphaproteobacteria > Rhizobiales > Xanthobacteraceae > Z2-YC6860. The sequence goes on from CAVWUJ010000001.1 coordinate 486,539, forward strand.
TCCTTCGTAACTCATGACAGCAGGATGAATGGCAGCAGGACGCTTGGTGGCAGGACGTATGGCAGAGGACTTATGGCAGCAGGACGCATGGCAGCCGCCCGGAACGGGGCGGGATTGTCGCTTGAAATTCCGCCATACAATGCCATGAATGCCGCGACAACCGGGCAGGAGCGGCGCACACTTCAGACATCGCCCAACCCGCCGCGAAGCGAGGGCCGTGAGTTGAATTCCGTGGACCTGCAGAGCTGGCTCGGCCGCCAACGCCGCCAGTCCGACGAAATGACGCTGGGCGCGGTGCAGCGCCTCGCCGCCACGCTCGACCAGGATCCGATGGTCTACAAGGCCGGCAGCGACGTGCCGGAGAGCTGGTATACGATCCTGTTCGGGCCGCTGGCGCTGCAGAGCGGCATGGGCGTCGATGGCCATCCCAAGACCGGCGACGATTTCATGCCGCCGATGCACGGCACCCGCCGGATGTTCGCCGGCCGCCGCGTCACCTTCCACAAGCCGATCCGGGTCGGCGATTCCGTCGAGCAGGTCTCGACCATCCGCAAGGTCGAGCCCAAGACCGGCCGCAGCGGATCGTTCACGCTGGTCACGCTGGTGCACGAGATGAGCACCCCGTCCGGCCTGGTGATCACCGAGGAGCAGGACGTGGTCTACCGGCAGATGGTCGCCGATCCGGCGACGTCGGCGGCGGGCGGCGCCGAGAAGAAGGCCGAGAAGCCGGCGGTCGTCGACGGCAAGACCGACTGGTCGAGGCCCTGGTCGCCCGACACCGTGCTGCTGTTCCGCTATTCGGCGCTGACCTTCAACGCGCACCGCATCCACTACGATCTCGCCTACGCCCGCGAGAAGGAGGGCTACCACGCGCTGGTGGTCAACGGCGGTCTGACCGCGCTGATGCTGGTGGAGACCGCGCGGCCGCATCTGAAGGGGCGGATCGTTTCCTACGACGCGCGCGCCATGCAGCCGCTGTTCATCGGCGACGCCATCACGCTCAACGGCCGCATCACCGGCGACGTCGCCGAATGCTGGGCGACCGGGCCGAGCGGCACGACGCATTACCGCGTCAACGCCAGGATCGCGTAAGCGTCATGGCGGGCGGGCCGCTCGAAGGCATACGCGTCGTCGATCTCACCACCGTCGTGGTCGGACCGACGGCGACGCTGTTCCTCGCCGACTATGGCGCGGAGGTCATCAAGGTGGAATCGCCCGGCGGCGACCTGCTGCGCACGCTCGGCGGGCGCTCCAAAAGCGGCCAGCTCTCCGGCAAATTCACCCACTTCAACCGCAACAAGCGCTCGATCGCCCTCGACCTCAAGCAGAAGGCGGCGCTCGACGCGCTGCACCGCCTGCTCAAGACGGCGGACGTGTTCGTCGCCAACATCCGGCCGGCGGCGCTGGAGCGGCTCGGGCTCGGGCCGGACGCGCTGCGCCGGGATTACCCACGGCTGATCGTCTGCAACCTGATGGGCTTCGGCCGCGCCGGCCGCTACCGCGACCGTCCGGCCTACGATTCCATCATCCAGGGCATGTCCGGCATCACCGCCTGCAACGCGCGCATCTTCGGCGAGCCGAAGTTCGTGCCGATGGTGATGATGGACCACACCGTCGGCCTGATCGCGACGCAATGCATCCTCGCGGCGCTGTTCCATCGCGAGAAGACCGGCGAGGGCCAGGCGATCGAGGTGCCGATGTTCGAGAACGCGGCGTCGTTCGTGCTGGTCGAGCACCTGGGCGACATGAGCTTCGTGCCGCCGCTCGGCGACTGGGGCGACCGGCGCGTGCTCGATGCGCTGGCGCAGCCGATCGCGACCAGGGATGGCTACATCTGCGTCTCCGCCAACACCGACGCGCAGGCCTTCGCGCTGTTCGCCGCCATCGGCCGTCCCGAGCTGAAGGACGATCCGCGCTTCAACTCGGTCAAAACGCGCTATGCCAACGTGCGCGAATATTTTGCGATCCGCGCCGAAGGCCTGAAGCAGAAGACCTCCGCGGAATGGCTGGAGATTCTCGAGAAGGCCGACGTGCCGGCCGGTCCGGCGCACACCATCGAAAGTCTGCTGGAGGACGAGCATCTCGCCGACGTCGGCTTCTTCCGCCGGATCGATCATCCGGCCGAGGGCGAGAAGATCGAGCTGAACAACCCGAACAAATTCTCCGCCGGCCTGCGCGAGGACCAGACGCCCGCGCCCTATCTCGGCGGCGACAGCATTGCGATCCTTTCGGAGATCGGTCTGGCCGGCGACGAGATCGAGGCGATGGTGAAGGCGGGCGCGACGATCGACGGCCGGCGCTGACGCGCCCGGCCCGGAACCGTTTCGGCGCGCCGCAGGTGGGTGGCGCGGCATTTGCTTTGTTCAAGATGAAGGCGTGTGCTGGCACACGGCCGGTGTTCGCATCCTCATGCAATGCAACCGTTGGGTGGAATCATGAAAAGGGCATTCGTCGTCTTCGCTGTGGCGGGTTGGCTTTTGGCAGGCGCGGCCACGGCGTCGGCCTATCCGGAGCGTCCGGTGCGGCTCATCGTGCCGTTTCCGGCCGGCGGCGTGACCGACCTCGCCGCGCGGCTGCTCGGACAGTCGCTCTCGACCAAGTGGGGCCAGCCGGTGGTGATCGAGAACCGGCCGGGCGCGGGCGAAATCCTGGGCGTCGATGCCGCCATCAAGTCGGAACCCGACGGCTACACCATCCTGATGAGCACGAACGGCGAGGTGGTGATTCACCCTGCGGCCTCGGCCAAGCCGCGCTTCGATCCTCTCGTCGACCTGATCCCGATCACGATGGCGACGGTCACCTCCTACGCCTGGGTGGCCAACAACGGCGCGGGCATCAAGTCGCTGAAGGATCTGGTCGCGCAGGCCAAGGCCAAGCCCGAAATCGCTGTCGTTCCCGACCGCAGGCGTCGGCAGCACGATGCACATGGCCACCGAACAATTCGCGGCCGCCGCCGGCGTGAAGCTGCTTCACGTTCCCTACAAGGGCGGCGCGCCCGCCGCGACCGCGCTCATCACGGGCGACGTGCCGGTCGGTCTCGTGCCGCTGTCCTCGCTCGGCCCGGTTCGCGACAGCGGACGCACCACCGTTCTCGCGGTCACGTCCAAGCAGCGCAGCGGGATGCTGCCGGACGTGCCGACGGTCGAGGAGACCGGCGTGATGGGCGACTTCCAGGCGGCGATCTGGACCGCGCTGATGGCGCCCAAGGGCACGCCCGACGCCATCGTGGCCAAGATCCAGGCCGACGCGATCGAGGCGCTGAAGGATCCGGCGCTGCTCAAGCGGCTTGCCACGGTCGGCACCGATGTGGTCATCGTGTCGGGTCAGGCGCTGCGCGACCGGATCACGTCGGAGATCGCCCAGGTGTCGAAGATCGCGAAGGGAGCCGGCGTGGTGCTGCCTTAGCCGCAGGAGAGGTCCAACGTGCGTTTCGCAGCTCTGGCCCTCGTGGCCGCGATGACCGCCAGTGCGGATCTCGCGGCGCAGACCCCCGCGCAGCGCACGCTGGACCAGACTCTGGTGGCGTCCGGCTTCGTGATGAAGCCGGCCAACACCGCGCGCGACTTCGCCCGGCTCAAGACCGTGCCGGCGCGCAGGTTCGTGGCCCGCAGCAAGGGCGGCGTGCGCTATTACATCTACGCCGACCCGGAGGACTGCCGCTGCGCCTTCATCGGAAGCCAGCAAGCCTTCGACACCTTCAAGGAGCGCACCGCGACCGTCACGCCGCCGCCGGGCTATCGCGGGCCGGCCGACACCTCGCAGCCCTCGGGCGTCAACCCGCTGCATGACATCGTGCACGAGCAGCGCGAAGACCTCGAACTCGATCGCCGCCGACGACATTTTCCACCCGGGATTTTAGGCTTATCCGCCGCCCGGATAGCGGAACGGCTCGCCGGCCTCGCGGTCGTAGACCCGCTCGCCCGCCACATAGGTGGCGCGCACCGCGCGGTCGTCGCCGAGCGTCATCAGCACGAACAGCCTTTCCATGACGTCGCGGCAGTGTTCCATGCGAAACGCCATCAGCGGCGTCGCGCCGAGGTCGAGCACCGCGATGTCGGCCTCGCAGCCGGCGTCGAGCGAGCCGATCGTGCCGGCGAGATCGAGCGCCTCCGCGCCGCCGCGGGTCGCGAGCCAGAACGCCTGCGCGGCGTTCAGCCGGGCGCCGCCCAGCGCCGCGACCTTGTAGGCCTCGTTCAGGGTCTGCAGCGCCGAGAAGCTCGTGCCCGCGCCGATGTCGGAGCCGATCCCGATGTGAACGGGGCGGTCGCGGCGCTTCGCATCGAAGAGGCGGAACAGGCCGCTGCCGAGAAACAGGTTCGAGGTCGGGCAATGCGCCAGAGCCGAGCCGGTGCGGTGGCAGCAGGCGAGGTCGTCGTCGCTCATGTGAATCGCGTGGGCGAAGATCGCGCGGCGGCCGCTCAGGCCGGCGTTGTCGTAGACGTCGAGATAGCCTTTGCGCTCCGGAAACAGCGAGGCGATCCAGGCGACCTCCTCGCGATTCTCGGCGAGGTGGGTCTGCATGTAGACGCCCGGATGCTCGCGCCACAGCCTGGCGGCGGCGGCAAGCTGTTCGGGACTCGACGAGCCGGCGAAGCGCGGCGTCACGCAATAGAGCTGGCGGCCGCGGCCGTGCCATTTGCCGAGCAGCGCCTTCAACTCGCCATAGCCGGTCTCGGCGGTGTCCAGAAGCGCGTCCGGCGCGTTCCTGTCCATCATCACCTTGCCGGCGATCATGCGGGTGTTGAATCGCTCGGACTCCTCGAAGAACGCATCGACCGACTGCGGATGCACGGTGCAATAGACCGCGGCCGTGGTGGTGCCGTTGCGCAGCAGCTCGCGCAGGAACACGCGCGCCACGGCGTCGGCGTGGTCCTTGTCCGCAAAGTCCTGCTCGGCGACGAAGGTGTAGGTCTCCAGCCATTGCAGGAGCTGCTCGCCGAACGCGCCGATCATCTGGGTCTGCGGATAGTGGACGTGGGTGTCCACAAAGCCCGGCATGATCAGCGCGTTCGCGTAATGCGTCACCGCAAGGCCGGCGGCACGCGCCGCATCGTATTCGTCCACGGATTCGATCCGGCCGTCCGCCATCACGACCAGCGCGTCGGGGAGATGGCGGAACGAGGCCTCGGGGTCGTCGATCAGGAAGGGATCGGCGACGAAGCTGAGCGCGGCCCCGCGCAGCGCGTGTCGTGTCATGGTGCCCTTGTCTCCGTCGCGGCCGCGCGCGCCAGTGTATCGGGGATTTCCCCGCAACGAAAAACCCCGCCTCGCGGCGGGGTTTTTTGAAAGCCGTTGAACCGCGATCAGGCGGGGATGCGGGCCTCGTCGTCGGTCGGCTCGCGCAGGACGTAGCCGCGGCCCCAGACGGTCTCGATGTAGTTCTTGCCGTTCGACGCATTGGCGAGCTTCTTGCGCAGCTTGCAGATGAACACGTCGATGATCTTGAGTTCGGGCTCGTCCATGCCGCCGTAGAGATGGTTGAGGAACATCTCCTTGGTGAGCGTCGTGCCCTTGCGGAGCGAGAGCAGCTCCAGCATCTGGTATTCCTTGCCGGTCAGGTGGACGCGGGCGCCGCCGACCTCGACCGTCTTCTGGTCGAGGTTCACGGTGAGGTCGCCGGTGTTGATGACCGATTGGGCGTGGCCCTTCGAGCGGCGGACGATCGCGTGGATGCGCGCGACCAGCTCGTCCTTGTGGAACGGCTTGGTCATGTAGTCGTCGGCGCCGAAGCCCAGGCCCTTCACCTTGTCCTCGATGCCGGCGAGGCCGGAGAGGATCAGGATCGGGGTCTTGACCTTCGAGACCCGCAAGGACCGCAGAACCTCGTATCCCGACATGTCGGGCAGGTTCAGGTCGAGCAGGATCAGGTCGTAATCGTAGAGTTTGCCGAGATCCACACCCTCCTCGCCGAGGTCGGTGGTGTAGACGTTGAAGCTCTCGGACTTGAGCATGAGCTCAATCGATTGCGCGGTGGCGCTATCGTCCTCGATCAGCAAGACGCGCATGCCAGTCCCCTTCTCCGCAGCAACGCGGGCCTAAGTCAGCTCGGCGCGCCGCAGCCGCCGTCCATGAAAACGCCTTGGGACAAAACCGATTCGGAACGTTAACGGGGCATGGTTAACAAACCGTGATTCTGCGTCGCAAGCTTCCCCTGTCCGGAAATTCCCGAATCGGGGTAAGATATTGCTCAGAGTGGTTTTTTGGCCACGCTTCCGTTCATGTCCCACGCAAAGAACCGGTGTTCACCGAGACCTGCGACTCATCCGTCCGAACCGGCCGGATGAGGAATGCCTTAATCCCAAGGACCGTGACGCAATGATTAACGACGCGGGTAAACAGGCGGTTAAGAACCGCAGGCGAACCGCGTGGGAAGGGCGTTGAGCGGTGAAGGCGCTGGCCGAGCAGATTAACGAGCTGGACGGCGTCGAGATCTACGGCCGGGTCGTGGGCGTGCGCGGACTCATGGTCGAGGTTGCGGGTCCGGTGCAGAGCATGTCGGTCGGCGCCCGCGTGACGATCGAGACGCCGGGTCGTGCGATTCCCTGCGAGGTCGTGGGCTTTGCAGGCCCGAACGCGCTGCTGATGCCGTTCGGCCAGCTCGACGGCGTCCGGCGCGGCTGCAAGGCCGTGGTGTCGTCGGTGCCGGGCGCGGTGCGGCCGTCCGCCGGCTGGCTCGGCCGCGTGGTCAACGCGAGGGGCGAGCCGATCGACGGCAAGGGCCCGCTGCCGCCCGGACCCTCGCCCTATCCGTTTCGCGCCGATCCGCCGCCCGCCCACGCCCGCAAGCGGGTCGGCGCGCCGCTCGATCTCGGCGTGCGCGCGCTCAACACCTTCCTGACCTGCTGCAGGGGCCAGCGCATGGGCATCTTCGCCGGCTCCGGCGTCGGCAAGTCGGTGCTGCTGTCCATGCTGGCGCGCAACACCGCCGCCGATGTCGCCGTGGTCGGGCTGATCGGCGAGCGCGGCCGCGAGGTGCAGGAGTTCCTGCAGGACGATCTGGGCGAGGAGGGCCTCTCGCGCTCGGTCGTGGTGGTGGCGACCTCCGACGAGCCGGCGCTGGTGCGCCGGCAGGCGGCCTATCTCACGATGTCGATCGCCGAATACTTCCGCGACGAGGGCCAGCAGGTTCTGCTGATGATGGATTCGGTGACGCGCTTCGCCATCGCGCAGCGCGAGATCGGTCTGTCGGCCGGCGAGCCGCCGACCGCCAAGGGCTATACGCCGACCGTGTTCGCCGAACTGCCGCGGCTGCTGGAGCGGGCCGGCACCGGCACCGGCGAGGGGGCGATCACCGGCATTTTCACCGTGCTGGTGGACGGCGACGACCACAACGAGCCGGTGGCCGACGCGGTGCGCTCGATCCTCGACGGCCATATCGTCATGGAGCGCGCGATCGCCGAGCGCGGCCGCTATCCCGCGATCAACGTGCTGAAGTCGATCTCGCGAACAATGCCGAAATCGGCCGATCCGGAGTTCCTGCCCACGATCGTGCGGGCGCGCCGGGTGCTGGCGGCCTTCGCCGACATGGAGGAGCTGATCCGGCTCGGCGCCTACCGCCCGGGGTCGAGCGCGGAGGTCGACGAAGCGATCCGGCTCAACCCCGCGCTCGAGGCCTTCCTGGCGCAGGCCAAGGACGAGTGCACGCCCCTGAAGGAAGGCTATCGCCGCCTTGAACAGATCCTGTCCGAAACCGGTTCCGGTCCGGAAACCGAAAAATAACGTTATTGCTCCAGATTGCCCTCCGGTGCGCGGCTGGTGCGAGCGCGGACGGTCCCGTTGGGCCGAACGAACCGCCGGCTTCGGGGAGTAAGAGTCGATGAAGTCACGCGAAACGCTGATCCGTCTGAAACGCTTCCAGGTCGACGAGCGCCGCAGGAAGGTGGCTCAGATCGAAGGGATGATCGCCGAGTTCGACCGGATGGGGGTCGATCTGGAGCGCGAGATCAAGACCGAACAGGAGCGCGCCGGCATCCACGACCCCGGCCATTTCGCGTATCCGACCTATGCCAAGGCCGCGATCCAGCGGCGCGAGAACCTCAAGCGCTCGGCGGACGAGCTGCGCGAACAGCTCGACAACGCCAAGGCCACGCTGGGCGAGGCCTACGAGGAGCTGAAGAAGGTCGAACTGCTCGACGAGCGCGACCAGGCCCGCGAGCGCGCCGCCGGCGCCGCGATCGAGCAGGCCGAACTCGACGCCATCGGCCTGATGCGCGCACGCGGCGGCCTGACCGCCTGATTCGTTTCACGAGCCGCCCGTCACGAGCCGCCCGGCCTCCTTCCAAAAAAAATCGCGCGCCGGTGAGGGCGCGCGAAGTTGGGAAGGAGGAACTTCCAGGTGAAAGTCGAATGGCGATCAGCGGATCGCCGTGGTCTCCGAGCTCGACCAGAGCACCGGCTGGCCGGCCTTCAGGACCGGAGCGCGGGCTTCGAGCTGCGTGCTCATGTCGGGCAGGGTCGGGCGGGCGGCGAGGCCGCCTGCGACGACGACGATGCCAGCGATCAAGGACACCACCACGATCTTGAGGTGGGTGGTCCGGTCGGCGGTGCGCATCGAGAAATTGTTCATGACGGGTCTCCCGGTATCGATCATTCGTCGGTTTCGGCCGGAATGAGGTTCAAGCGGGTCTTAACTTTTTCTGGCGTCCGATTTCTGTCTTAAGTTCAACAACTTATCCATCATGGGCGACGGAAGGCGGAGACGCGCGCAGGGGTTCCAGACCCATTGCTGGGCCGGGTGGCGTTCGCCGATCCCGTTTCCATGACGCTCCAATAACGTAGGGACCGGCCCGACGGTTCCAAGGCGGATTCACGTTTCATTGATAAGGGCGTGACGCAGGAGCCCGCCGCCGGCGCGCCCTCAGATGCTTCCGACCGTCTTCAGCCGCGCCCGCGGATGAATCTCGGCCTGGGACATCACGCTGGTCTGGGCGCGGAAGCGCTCGACGATGCCGCGCACGAACGGCCGGGCCGAGGGCGAGGTGACCAGCACCGGCGCCTCGCCCTGGCGCGCCGCCTCCTCGAAGCGGTCGCGCACCGCGGTGATGAACTCCGACAGGCGCGAGGGCTGCATGGCGAGCGCGCGCTCGTCGCCCTGGCCGATGATCGATTCGGCGAAGGCCTGCTCCCACTTCGGCGACAGCGCGATCAGCGGCAGGTAGCCCTGCGGCGTGGTGTGCTGGGCGCAGATCTGCCGCGCCAGCCGGGTGCGCACATGCTCGGTGATCATCGCCGGATTGCGCGTGAACGAGATCGCGTCGGCGACGCCTTCGAGGATGGTCGAGAGGTCGCGGATCGAGACCCGCTCGGTGAGCAGAAGCTGGAGCACGCGCTGGATGCCCGACGCCGTGATCTGCGCCGGCATGATGTCCTTGAGCAGTTCGCTCTGCTCCTTCGGCAGCTCCTTGAGCAGCTTCTGGACCTCGCCGTAGGACAGCAGCTCCGACACGTTGGCCTTCAGCAGCTCGGTGAGATGGGTCGAGAGCACCGTTGCGGCGTCGACCACGGTGTAGCCCTTCACCGCGGCCTCTTCCTTCTGGGCGATGTCCACCCAGGTCGCGGGCAGACCGAAGGTCGGCTCCACGGTGTGCAGGCCCGGCAGGTTCACCTGGCCGCCCATCGGATCCATGACCATGAACTGGCCCGGCCAGATCTTGCCGGCGCCGGCCTCCACCTCCTTGATCTTGATGAGGTAGCTGTTGGCGTCGAGCTGGACGTTGTCGAGGATGCGGACCGCAGGCATGACGAAGCCCATCTCGATCGCGAGCGAGCGGCGCAACGCCTTGATCTGTTCGGTCAGGCGGTCCGAGCCGTCCGGCGAATTGACCAGCGGCAGAAGCGCGTAGCCCAGCTCGATCTTCAGGTCGTCGATCTTCAGCGCGGAGGAGATCGGCTCTTCGGTGGGCGCGGCCGCGGCGGTCTCCTGCAGGGCCTGATCCGCTTCGGCCTGGACCTCCTGCTTTTGGCGCTTGTCCATCATCCAGGCGAGCGCAAGCGCGCCGCCGCCCAGGATCACGAACGGCAGCATCGGGATGCCGGGCAAAATCGCCATGACGAGCATGACGCCGCCCGACATGCCGAGCGCCTTGGGATAGCCGGAAAGCTGCTTGATCAGCGCCTTGTCGGCGGCTCCGGTGACGCCGGCCTTGGTGACGAGGAGGCCCGCGGCGGTCGAGACGATCAGCGCCGGGATCTGGGTGACGAGGCCGTCGCCGACCGTCAGCAGGGTGTAGGTGCGGGCCGCGTCGCCGAACGGCATGCCCTGCTGCACGATGCCGATGATGATGCCGCCGATCACGTTGATCGCCACCACCAGCAGGCCGGCGATGGCGTCGCCGCGCACGAACTTGGAGGCGCCGTCCATCGCGCCGAAGAAGCCGCTCTCGTCCTCCAGCGTCTTGCGGCGCTCGCGCGCCTGCTTCTCGTCGATCAGCCCGGCCGACAGGTCGGCGTCGATCGCCATCTGCTTGCCGGGCATGGCGTCGAGGTTGAAGCGCGCCGCAACCTCGGCGATGCGGCCGGAGCCCTTGGTGATCACCACGAAGTTCACGATCACCAGGATCGCGAACACGATGATGCCGATCACGAAGTTGCCGCCCATCACGAAGTTGCCGAACGCCTCGATGACGTGTCCGGCGGCGTGGGTGCCTTCGTGACCGTGCGCGAGAATCAGCCGGGTCGACGCCAGGTTGAGCGACAGCCGCAGCATCGTCGAGATCAGCAGCACGGTGGGGAAGGCCGAGAATTCGAGCGGCGTGTGGATGAACAGCGCCGTCATCAGGATCAGCACCGACAGGATGATCGAGATCGCCAGCGCGATGTCGAGCAGCAGCGGCGGCAGCGGCAGGATCAGGACGACGAGGATCGTGAGAACGCCGATGGCGAGCGCCAGATCGCCGCGCTTCAAGAGCGCGCCGAACTCGCTCAGGCTCATCATGCCGCCCGTCGACGCGCCGAGGCCCGGTCCTGCCCCCGGGCCAGGGCCGGGGATGCCGGGGGAGGCGTTGTTTGCGGTCACGTCGGTCATGGGCCGGCGGAAATCCCTGTCGGCGGAAGTCGGACGATGCGGGACGCAACACGGAGAGCCCCAGGCGCGAGCAAGCCCGGGACGGCAGGCGCGTGACGCCGACGGCTGGAACACACGCCCCCGGCAGAATTTGCCGGGTGCATGGTTAGCGTGGGGTTAACGATTCCGAAGGCCATGACGATCGGCGGAAAACCGGCGTCCCGCATTGCCAATGACGCTCATGATCGTTATGTTATAATATAACATATCCCAGCCAAGCGATCCGAGCGATCAATCAGGGTGAGGCGGCATGACGGAACTTCGCGACCGGCTTCTGGCCGTCCCCGACGATTTCGACCCGCGCAAGCTGCCGCCGGACTTCGGAACGGCGCGCGAGGCGCTGCGCCGGGCGATCGTGCAGACCGAACAGGCCGGCGTCTCCGGCGAGACTTTGGTGATGGCGATGATGAGCGAAACCCTGCCGCGGCTGGTCGACTGCCACGGGCCGCTGGCGGCCGCGAAAATCCTCGAATGCATGTCCGCGGCGATCGCCGGCGGAGCCGCGCCGTCCGGCCGCACGCAATAGCGCGACCGCGAGGCGCTCTTGGACCTTCCCTTCCGAACGAAACCGCATGGATCGAACGATGGACAAGCTGCCCGTGACGGTGCTGTCCGGCTTCCTGGGCGCCGGCAAGACCACGCTGATGAATCACATCCTCAACAACCGGAGGGGATTGCGGGTGGCTGTGATTGTGAACGACATGAGCGAGGTCAACATCGACGCGGACCTGATCCGCGATGGCGGTGCGAATCTCTCGAGGACCGATGAGACGCTTGTCGAGATGACCAACGGCTGCATCTGCTGCACGCTGCGCGACGACTTGCTCAAGGAGGTGCGCCGGCTCGCGGGGGAGGGGCGCTTCGACTACCTGCTGATCGAATCCACCGGCATTTCCGAGCCGCTGCCGGTCGCGGCCACCTTCGATTTCCGCACCGAGGAGGGCGAAAGCCTTTCGGACGTCGCGCGGCTCGACACGATGGTGACGGTCGTCGATGCGGTGAATCTTCTCAACGACTATGCCTCGTTCGAGTTTCTCCGGGATCGCGGCGAATCGCTCGGCGAGGACGACCAGCGCACCATCGTGGATCTGCTGGTCGACCAGATCGAATTCGCCGATGTCGTCGTGCTCAACAAGATGGCCGACGCGACGCCGGAGCGGCGCGACGCCGCCCGCAAGATCGTGCGCGCGCTCAATCCCGAGGCGGACGTGATCGAAACCGACTTCGCCCGCGTGCCGTTCGAGCGGGTGCTCGACACCGGGCGTTTCGACTTCGAGAAGGCCCAGCAGCATCCGGTCTGGTTCAAGGAGCTGTTCGGCTTCAAGGATCATGTGCCGGAGACCGAGGAATACGGCATCGCGAGCTTCGTCTATCGCGCGCGGCGTCCGTTCGACCCGGCGAAATTCCAGCGATTCGTGCAGTCGTCGTGGCCGGGCGTGATCCGCGCCAAGGGGCATTTCTGGCTCGCGACGCGCCCGCAATGGGTCGGCGAGCTGAGCCAGGCCGGTTCGATCGTGCGCACCGAGGGGCTGGGCCATTGGTGGGTGGCGGTGCCCAAGGCGATGTGGCCGACGCACCAGCTCTGGCGCGCCCGGCTGAAGGAGAGCTGGCACCCGGTCTACGGCGACCGCCGGCAGGAGCTGGTGTTCATCGGCGCGGATCTCGACGAGGCCTGGCTGACGGTGCAACTCGACGCCTGCCTCGTGCCCGACGCCGGACGCGAGACGATGGACGTCGAAAGCTGGAGCCGGCTTTCCGATCCGTTTCCGCTCTGGCGGAAGGAAAGCAGCGCCGCCTAGACGCTTTCAATCGAGGGGCGGGAATCTGTGCGTGCCGTCGCCGCCGAGCGGCAGCGGCTCGACGCGCCGCGCAAGGCGCACGGGCAGTTCGCCGTACAGATGCGGAAACAGCGCGCCGCCGCGCGACGGCTCCCATTTCAGCGCGTCGCCGAGCGCCTGCGCATCGACCGCGACCAGCAGCAGGTCGTCGAGACCGGCAAAATGTTTTGCTGCGGTCTCGCGGACCTGCTCCGCGGTCGAGAAGTGGATGTAGCCGTCCTTCAGGTCCACGGCCGAGCCATGGAACGCACCGGCGCGCTCGGCGGCGCGCCATTCGCTGGCGGGCAGGATCTTGTAGATGGCGGGCATCGCGCCGGTCACGCCGCGCCGCGGACCTCGCCGCCATTCGGCGCCGGGATCGCCACGCCCTCGGCGGCGTATTCGTTGAGCTTGTTGCGCAGCGTGCGGATCGAGATGCCGAGGATGTTGGAGGCGTGGGTGCGGTTGCCCAGGCAGTGCTTGAGCGTCTCCAGAATCAGGTCGCGCTCCACGTCGGCCACGGTGCGCCCGACCAGCGAGCGCGTGACCTGCTCGGCGGCCATTGCGGCATGGGCTGCGGGCGACGCGCTGCGCGCCTGATCGAGCCGCGTGCCGTCCGGCGTCAGGATGCCGTCGACGCCGATCTCTGAACCGGTGGCGAGCAGCACGGCGCGGTGGATGGTGTTTTCCAATTCGCGCACGTTGCCCGGCCAGCGGTGCACGGCCAGCGCGCGGCGCGCCTCCGCCGAGATCGGCCGCAGCGGCACGCCGTTGGCCTCGGCGTATTTCTTCGCGAAGAACTGCGACAGCTCGACCACGTCGGCCGGTCGCTCGCGCAGCGGCGGGATCTTCAGGTTCACGACGTTGAGCCGGAACAGCAGATCCTCGCGGAACGTGCCCTCGCGCGCGGCCTCCGTGAGATTGCGGTTGGACGTGGCGATGATGCGGATGTCGACCGGGACCGGGCGGGTGCCGCCGACGCGATCGATCACGCGCTCCTGGATGGCGCGCAGCAGCTTGGCCTGCAGGCGAATGTCCATTTCCGAGATTTCGTCGAGCAGCAGCGTGCCGCCGCTCGCCTCCTCGAACTTGCCGATGCGGCGCGCCACCGCGCCGGTGAACGCGCCCTTCTCGTGGCCGAACAGCTCGGATTCGAGCAGGTGCTCGGGGATCGCCGCGCAATTGATCGAGATGAAGGGCCTCTTGGCGCGGTTGGAGCGGGCGTGGACGAAGCGGGCCAGCACCTCCTTGCCGGTGCCGGATTCGCCGGTGATCAGCACAGAGGCTTCGGAGGTGGCGATCTGCTGCGCCAGCTTCATGACCTGGGCCATCGCCTCGTCGCGCCACACCAGTTCGCGGCTGTCGTCGGTGACGGCCGCAAGGACCGCCGCGATCAGCTCCGGATCGGGCGGGAGCGGGATGTACTCCTTCGCGCCGGCGTGGATCGCGGCGACCGCGGCACGGGCGTCGTTCTCGACGCCGCAGCCGACGATCGGCACATGGATGTGTTCGCTGTCGAGCTTGCCGACGAGTTCGGCGATGTCGAGCGCCACGTCCACCATCAGCAGGTCGGCGCCGCGGCCGGAGCGCAGCACCGCCATCGCCTGGTCCACGCTCTGCGCGTGGGTGACGGTCGCGCCGCGGTCCATCGCGATCTTGGTGGCGGTGGTGAGCTGCCCCTTCAGGGTGCCGACGATCAGGAGGCGCATGGCTCTGTCCTTTTATGACCTTTTGTTCGTTCGCGTGTCATCGTTCGCTTTGGCGATCGGGGTCGTCTTCAGTTCCGGTCGGCCTTGATGACTTCCGTCATGGTCACGCCGAGCTTGTCCTCGACCAGAACCACCTCGCCGCGGGCCACCAGCCGGTTGTTGACATAGATGTCGATCGCCTCGCCGACCTTGCGGTCGAGTTCGAGCACCGCGCCCGGTCCGAGCTTCAGGAGGTCGCCGACCTCCATGCGGGCGCGTCCGAGCACGGCCGAGACCTGCACCGGCACGTCGAACACCGCCTCGAGATCGGCGGCGCTGCGGTCGAGATCGCCGTGGGAATCGGGCACCAGCGCGTTGGCGTCGGGCGCGGGCGCCATCGGCGGGGCGGCGTCCTTCTCGAGATTCGGAAACGGAACCTGGTCGCTCATGTCGGACCTCCCTTGTGTTGTTCGGATGCGGGTGCAGCGCCGAGCCCGGCCGCGGCGCGGCGGGCGGCGACGTAACGCGCGGTCGCCTCCGCGATCGCGGCGTCGGTGCCGGCGCGGTCGCGGGTGACGCCGCCGTCCGCCCATTCGACCCGGCAGTCGCCGAGCGCGATCTGGGGTTCGGCGAGAATCACCAGCCGGCCCTCGAAGCCGCGCAGCCGCGCTATCTCCTCGAGTCGGGTGCGGGCGGTCTCGTGCAGGGCCTCATTGACGCGCACGACCACATGCGGGGCGTTGTGCAACTGGCGGAAGCATTCGACCGCCAGCGCCTCGATCTCGGCGAACGGCTGCTCTGCGATCAGCTCCGGCGCGAGCTTGCGGCCGACCGCCACCGCCACCTCGACGGCCTCGGCCTCCAGCCGGTTCTCAACCGCTTCGAGTCCGCGCACCATCCGGCCCAGCGCGTCGCCGATCTGCTCGTAGGCGGCGGCCTTGCGGCGCTCGGCCTCGGCGACCGCATCGCGTTCGCCGGTGGCATAGCCGTCCTTGAAGCCCTTGCTCTCGGCCTCGGCCAGCTTGCGCACATGGTCGGCATGCGCGACCGGCTTCTCCGCGGCCGCAGCACCCGCGGCGAAGTCGACGTCGAACAGGAATTTCGCTGCGGCCGTCATCAATAGACCAGCTCCTCGTCGCCGCGCTGCTTGGAGATGACGATCTCGCCCTTGGCCGCGAGATCCTTGGCGAGGTTGACCAGCAGCACCTGCGCCTCGTCGACGTCGCGCAGACGGACCGGGCCCATCGCGCTCATGTCGTCGGTCAGCATTTTTGCGGCGCGGCTCGACATGTTGCTCATGAAGAACTGGCGGACGGTCTCGTTCGCGCCCTTGAGCGCGACCGCGAGCTTGTCCTTGTCGATGTGGCGCATCAGGGTCTGCGCGGAGCCGGCGTCGAGCTTCACCAGGTCGTCGAAGGTGAACATCAGGTTCTTGATGCGCTCGGCGCTCTCGCGATTGTCCTCTTCGAGCGCGGTGATGAACCGGGTTTCGGTCTGCCGGTCGAAATTGTTGAAGATTTCCGCCATCACCTCGTGGGCGTCGCGGCGGCGGGTCTGGGAGATCGACGACATGAATTCGGTGCGCAGCGTCTGCTCGACGCGCTCCAGCACCTCCTTCTGCACCGCCTCCATCTTCAGCATGCGGTTGACGACGTCGAGCGAAAGCTCCTCCGGAAGGATCGCCAGAACCCTGGCGGCGTGCTCGGGGCGCAGCTTCGACAGCACGACCGCGACGGTCTGCGGGTATTCGTTCTTCAGGTAGTTGGCGAGCACCTGCTCCTGGACGTTGGAGAGCTTCTCCCACATGTTGCGGCCGGCGGGGCCGCGGATTTCGTCCATGATGCCGCCGACGCGCTCCGGGGGCAGGTACTGCTGCAGCAGGCGCTCGGTGGCGTCGTAATTGCCCATCAGCGCCCCGGACGCCGACAGCTTGCCGACGAAATCGAGCAGCAGCGCCTCGACCTGCGACGAATCGACAGTGCCGAGCGTCGACATGGTGATCGACAGCGTGCGCAGCTCGTCGTCGTCGAGCAGCGTCCAGATCTTCGAGCCGTACTGGTCGCCCAGCGCAAGCATGAGCACCGCCGCGCGCTCCGGTCCGGTCAGCTGGCGGAAGTTGGAGTCCTTCTTTTCGGACCCGCCGCCCTGACGGCTGGCCAGCGCGGAGACCGCTCCGGCGAAGTCGGAATCTGCGTCTTTCTTGGCGTAGGCAGATGGCATGATGTGTCGGCGACCGGCTTGAGGCTAGGCAGCGTTCTCGTGCAGCCATGAGCGAATGACTGCGACGGTTTCGTTCGGATTCTTCTCGGCCAGCTCGCCGACCTTCTTCACGGATTCGGCGTGGACCTGGCCCTGGACCTTGGCGATGTCGATCATGGTCGAGGTGCGGTTGGAGATGGCGACGTCCTCGTCGCTGCCGACGATCGCGACATTCGGGCCGTTCGCGGTGCTGAAGCTGCCGCCGTTCGGACCCTGGATCGCGCCGACGTTGCCGAGCGTCACGGTCATGCCGCCGATGGTGCCGGCGGCGCCGGCGGCGCCCGCGATCGCGCCCTGCTTCGGACCGACCGCCTTTCGCACCAGCGGTCGCACGCCGATCAGAAGAACGATCAGCGCAAGCAGCGCCATCACGCCCATCTCGATGGCGCGCATCATGTCTTCCTTGGTGAATTGCAGCAGGCCCATCCAGCCGGCGGGCTCGGACACCGGAACGGCCGGAGGCTCGGCAAGCCGCAGGTTGGCGACCTCGACCTGGTCGCCGCGCCGCTGGTCGAAGCCGATCGCGGTGCGCACCAGCGCCGCAATCCGGTCGATCTCCTCCTTGCTGCGCGGCTCGTAGACCGTCTCGCCCCTGTCGTTGCGGATGTAGGTGCCGTCGACCACGACCGCGACCGATATGCGGTTGACGCGGCCGCCCTCGATCACCTCGGTCTTGGTGGTGCGGGAAATCTCGTAGTTGACGATTTCCTCGGACTTGCGGTTCTGCGGCGACTGGGTCTGCGCATTCGGCTGCGGATTGCCGCCCGGGATTTCGTTGCCGACCGTCACGCCGCCCTCCTGGCGCTCGTTGGCGGTCAGCTCCTCGCGGGTCTGGCTCGATCGCACCACGCGGCCTTCCGGATCGAACCGGTCGGAGGTCTGGGTGATGCGGTTGAAGTCGAAATCGGCGGTGAGCTGGACCCTGGCGCGGCCCGGCCCCACCACCGAGGTCACGATCAATTCGACCTGGTCGCGCAGGCGCTTCTCGAAGGCGATCCGGCGCTCCTCGGAGGTCGAGCCGGTGACGGCCGGATCGTCGGCGGCGCCGTCCGCGAGCAGCCGGCCGGTCTCGTCCACGACCGAGACCCGTTGCGGCTTCAATCCGTTCACGGCGGAGGCGACGAGGTGGCGGATGGCGCGCACCTGCTGCATTTCCAGCGCGCCGCGCACCTTCAGCACGATCGAGGCGGAGGGCTCGGCCCGCTCGCGCGCGAACAGCGCGCGCTCCGGAAGCACCAGATGCACGCGCGCCGACTGCACCCGGTCGATGGCGCGGATGGTGCGCGCCAGCTCGCCCTCGAGCGCGCGCAGGTGGTTGATGTTCTGAACGAAGCTGGTGGCGCCCAGCGAATCGGACTTGTCGAAGATCTCGTAGCCGACGCCGCCGCCCTTGGGCAGGCCGCCCTCCGCGAGCTTCATGCGAAGGCGCGCCACGCGCTCCTTCGGCACCAGCAGGGTCGCGCCGTCGTTGCGCATCTCGAACGGAATGCCCTGGCGCTCCAGATCCTTGATGATCGCCGAGGAGTCTTCCATCGTCAGTTCGGTGAACAGCGGCGTCATCTGCGGCGCGGTGACGCGCGCGATCAGATAGGCGAAGAAGCCGATCAGAACGACGGTGACCGCTCCCATCGCGATGATGCGGGACGGTCCGATGGTCCTGAAGAACGTCGCGAAAGCCTGCACGGCAACCCTCGGAATCGGCGCGAACGCCTGACCCGGCAAGAATTGCCCAGTTTATGGTTACCGCGCGGTTAATGAGTTCCGGCTTGCAGACAATGCGGTTTGCAACCGGTCAATGCGAACGCTCGATTGCCGTCGATGGGCGAGGCCTCGCGCAAAACGAAAGCGCCGGCTCAGTGGCCGGCGCTTTGTGAAATCGTCGCGCAGATCGCTATTGCCGATACTGCTGGATGCGCGTGGTGCGCAGGCCGGCGAGACCGTGGCTGTCGATCGAGGCCTGCCAGGACAGGAACTCCTCGACGGTCAGCGTGTAGCGCGAGCAGGCCTCTTCCAGTGACAGCAGGCCGCCGCGCACGGCCGCCACGACCTCCGCCTTGCGGCGGATGACCCAGCGTTTCGTTCCCGGCGCGGGCAGATCCGCGATCGTCAGCGGAGAGCCGTCGGGCCCGATCACATACTTGACCCTCGGGCGGTGGGGTTCGGTCATCGCTTCACTCACGACTACTGACTAACTCGTGGGCCGGACCATACATGTGGCGATTTAAAAAAGGGCTAAACACGGGGGGAAATTAGGTAAACGCCGCCGTCGGGCCTGCCGGAGAGAAAACAGCACGGCAGAACAGTCGTTTTGTGGAACATTCGTCGTCGCAGACCCGGCCGCCAATCGTGAACGAGGCGTTACCGATTGCTTAATACCAGCGGACGATGCGCTTCACTTTGTCGATCGTGTAGTTCTTGCCGGCGACGGACAGCAGCGGCGGGTCGGCGGTCAGATCGACGGAATCCACCGTGGCCTGGACCTCGGTGGGGACCGCCACGGTCTGGCCGGCGGCGTCCTGCGCCACGATCGAGATCGTGTATTCGCCGTCCGGCCATTGCACGCCGTTCGCGCCCTTGCCGTCCCACACGAAGTCCTGGGTGCCCGCGTTCATCGCGAACGTGCCGCTGTACACGTTCTGCCCGGTGGAGCTCATGATGTTGACCGTGGCGTTGACCGGCTTGGGCACCTGCATGCGCCAGAGCGCCTCACCGTCGGTCATTTTGGCGGTGCTGCCGTCGACGGCGACCGTGTAGCCGACGAAGCCCAGCGCGGTTGTGGTCTGGGCGCTCTTTTGAAGGGAGACCAGCGACGTCAGCGTCTCGTTCGACTTGAGCTGCTGCTCGACCTGCGCGAACTGCACGAGCTGCTGGGTGAACTGGTTGGTGTCCATCGGCTCCAGCGGGTTCTGGTGCCGCAACTGCGTGGTGAGCAGCGTCAGGAACGCGGTGAAGTTCGACGCCAGCGTCTCGCGGTCGGAGACCGTCTTGCCCGTGTTCGCGGTGTTGAGCGCCGCGGTGATGTTGCTTGTGGTGCCGGTCAGGGCGCTGGAAACGGACATGCTGGGCCTCGTCGGTCAGATGCTGATGTCGAGACCGCCGGCGCGCAGCGTGGCGCGGTAGCGGTTGGCTTCGACGGCGGGTGGCGCGTCGTCGGAATCGACGTTGCGGCCGCCGCGCTGCGACGGCTGTTCGCCGTCGCGTTCGGCGCCCTGATCCCGCAGCGAGAACTGCAGCGCGGAGTCGGAGGTCTTCAGCCCGGCCTGCTGCAGCGCGCGTTCGAGCTGCTGGGCGTCGCGGCGCAGCAGGTCGAGCGTTTCGGCGCGCTCCACGATCAGCTTCGAGGTGACGTTGCCGTCCTTGTCGACATCGAGGCGAACGTCGATGCGGCCCAGTTCGGGCGGATCGAGCCGGATCTCGAAGCGGTTCTTGCCGGCGAGCGCCTGGGTCGCGATCTCGATTGCGACGCCGGCCATCGGCACCGGCTGCGGCTGGCTGGCGGCGGCGGTCGCGGTCGGCGCGGCGCTGGCCGCCGCGGCATGGATCGCCGGAATGCCGGTCGTGGGGACCGGCTGCACGCTGGTGGTGCCGGTGAGGCTCTGCATGGCCTCGGCAGCAGCCCGAACCGCCGCGAACGGCTCGAACGGACGTGCGGTGCGCTCCGGCTGCGGCGCCTTGATCTCCTCGGCGGCGGGCCTGGCCTGCTTGACGGCCTCGGCCTCCGGCTTCGCACTCTCTTCGGCGTCGCCCTTGATCTCGATCGGGATCAGGCCGGGCTTGTCGAGGGCGTCGGCGACCGCAGGCTTGGCCGCCGCTTCGGCGTCCGGCGTCGGGCCGCCGGCGGAGGCCGGCGCGGCGACGATCTGCGGCTTTGCATCGGTTGCGGGCTTCGCTTCTGCCGCCGGCGTTTCCGCCGCGGGCAGGGGGGTGACGCCGGGTTCGGCTGTCGCAGGCTGTTTCGGAGCATCGGCCGTCTCGGCTTCGCCGTCGACAACGGCCAGGACCGGCGTGGCAGCCGGCGTCGGCTCGGCCGGGACATCGGCGGGGGCCACGGGAGCGGCATCGGCGGCGATGTCGCCCGCGGGTTTCGCGGTGATTTCCGCCGGCGTCTCCGGCTTCGTCTCGCGATCGGCTTCAGGCGTCTTCGCTGTCGCCTCAGAGGTTGCGCCCCTGGCGCGCGTGTCGGCGGCTGCGGTATCGGGCCGGCTGCGCGGGCCCGTGGGTTCGGCGTCGGGCCGTTCGTGCGGCCGGGCCGCGGCCGGTTTCGCAGGGCCGCTGCGGTCGCGCGAAGCCGGGCGGGCCTCGCGCGGCGCAGGCTTCGCAGGTTCCGGGCTGTCGAGCATGGCTGCGAACGGCGCGTCGCCGCCGTCGCGCGGTGCGGTCGCCCGCGGCATGGGGACGGGCGGAAGGATGGCGCTGTTGGCGATCCCGGTATCGGGCAGGACGCTGGGCACGTGTCGACCTCGTTCCAAGTGAGCCCGAAGGGATTAGCAAGCGTCAGGCCAGCGGGAGCCTTTCGGAAATGATAGCGATTTCAATATGTTGATCGGCGGCTCGCGCGGTGCGCCCGGCACCGGCTGCCAGCCGCCCGGCAAGAACTGCCGGGACGCCGGCATTCTGGAGCGACTCCAGGGGCGAGCACGCCCCTTTACATTGCGCCGGGGGGCTCGCTCCCTATAGTAAGTCTGCATCCAATCCCTTTCTTTATCCGCCAGGAGCGCGGCAGGAGCCGCGACGGCCATGCGCAACAGTCTCGATCTCGACGGCCGGCCGGAGGCGACCCGCGTGGTGGTCGCCATGTCCGGCGGCGTTGATTCGTCGGTGACGGCGGCGCTGCTGAAGGCCGAGGGCTACGACGTGGTCGGCGTGACGCTGCAGCTCTACGACCACGGCGCGGCGACCCATCGCAAGGGCGCCTGCTGCGCCGGGCAGGACATCCATGACGCCCGCGCGGTCGCGGAGCGCATCGGCATTCCGCATTACGTTCTCGACTACGAGAGCCGCTTCAAGGAGGCGGTGATCGACCGCTTCGCCGAGAGCTACGTCGCGGGCGAAACGCCGGTGCCCTGCGTGAACTGCAACATGACGGTGAAGTTTCACGACCTGCTCGACAACCGCGCGCGACCTCGGCGCGCAGGGGCTCGCGACCGGCCACTACGTCGCCTCGCGCGCGCGGCCGGGCGGCGGCCGCGCGCTCTATCGCGCCCGCGAGGAGGAGCGCGACCAGAGCTATTTCCTGTTCGCCACCACGGCGGCGCAGCTCGATTTCGTGCGCTTTCCGCTCGGCGACATGACCAAGTCGGAGACGCGCGATCTGGCGCGGCGGTTCGGGCTCCCGGTGGCCGACAAGCACGACAGCCAGGACATCTGCTTCGTGCCGTCCGGCCGCTACACCGAGGTGATCGAACGCCTCAAGCCGGGCTCGGCCGAGCCGGGCGACATCGTCGATCTCGACGGCCGCGTGCTCGGCCGTCACGACGGCATCATCCACTTCACGGTGGGGCAGCGGCGCGGCCTGAAGATCGCCGCTGCGGCTCCCTATTATGTCGTGCGCCTGGACGCCGACACCCGCCGGGTCGTGGTCGGCCCGCGCGAGGCGCTGACCACGCGGCGGATCGCGCTGCGCGAGGTGAACTGGCTCGGCGACGGGCCGATCGACGGCGCGCTCGACGCCGGCCGGCTGGAGGTTTTCGTGAAGGTGCGTTCGACCCGCGCGCCGCAGCCGGCCTGGCTGATCCGGACCGCGGACGGTATCGACGTCGAACTGGTCGACGGCGAGGAGGGCGTGTCTCCCGGCCAGGCCTGTGTGTTCTACGATGCGCCGCAGGGCCAGGCGCGCGTTCTGGGCGGTGGGTTCATCAAAAGCACCGTCGCCGCGGCGATCGAACCTCGGCTACAATCCCGCGAGGCGGCGCTGGCGCGCGGTTGAACGCGCGCGGCGCCTTCGGTGAGTCTCAGGGGTTGGGAACGTTCGGACGATGGCCGATATCGACACCAAGACGGTTGCCAGCGCCTATGCGCGCTGGGCGCCGGTTTACGACTTCGTTTTCGGGCGGGTCTTCGAGAAGGGACGGCGGGCGTCGGTCGTCGCGGCCGAGCGGATCGGCGGACGCATTCTCGACGTCGGCGTGGGCACCGGCATCTCGCTGCCCTATTACGCTCCGGTCAACCGCATCGTGGCGGTGGACTATTCGGAGCCGATGCTGCGCAAGGCGCAGGAGCGGGTGATCACCCAGAACCTCGCGCATGTCGAGGCGGTGGCGGTGATGGACGCCAAGCATCTCGGCTTTCCGGACTGTTACTTCGATGCGATCGTCGCGCAATACGTCATCACCACGGTGCCGGACCCCGAAGGCACGCTCGACGAGTTCGATCGCGTGCTCAAGCCGGGCGGCGAGATCGTGCTGATCAACCACATCGGCGCGGAAGGCGGCTTGCGGCTCGCCTTCGAGAAGAGCTTTGCGCCGCTGGCGCGGCGGCTCGGCTGGCGGCCGGAGTTTCCCTGGGAGCGGCTGTCGGAATGGGCGGCGCGTTCGGGATTCACGGTGGCCGAACGCACGCCGATGCCGCCGCTCGGGCATTTCTCGCTGATCCGGTTTGCAAAATCCGGCTGATTTCAGCCGTGCGTGCGACGGAAGCGCCGGGGGCGGGGAACCGGCCGGGGGCCCTTGCGGTTGTCAGGCTGACCACAACCGGAAGCCATCATGCGCACCGCCGCACTTGTCATTGTCGCATCGGGACTGGCCGCGCTTGCCGCCGGCGCGGTGCAGGCCCAGCCGAAGCCGCAGGCCGATCCGAAAGCCTGCGCACCGTCCGACCGGCTGCGTTCCGACGGGGCGACGACCACATCGCCGCGCGAGACCACGGGCGAAAGCCTGAGCGACAAGCTGGCCCGAACGGACGGTGTGATCTGCCCGCCGGACGTGGGACCGGACATCCGCCTCAAGGCGCCCGACACCGGAACGACGCCGGTGATTCCCCCGCCGGGAACGCCGGGGGGCGACCCGACGGTCCGGCCGAAATAGTTGAGCCATGCTGTGCGCTGCGGTCACCGGGGCGCCCCAGGGCGTTGCCTCCCGGCGAGCGATGCCCTAAATGAAGCCCGCCGGACTTAAGCCGACCTCTTGTTGCCGCGAGCCGCCCCGCGCCTCGCGAGCCGAAGAAGAGGGTCTCTTGGACGGCGGGGTAGCTCAGTTGGTTAGAGCAGCGGAATCATAATCCGGAGGTCGGGGGTTCAAATCCCTCCCCCGCTACCAAAGAAAGCCCGGCGCTCCCCGAACTTCCTGGGGCGCTCTCGGCACCACCGAAGACGCCGGAGCAATGCGACGCCGGGACGAGCGTACAGGGTCGCGTTGTTACAACCGAACGAACGAGCAGGATAGGAATGTCATTTAGGGACTTGAACTTCGCTGAGCGGCAGGCCGCCGCGGCCAAGGCCAAACAGGCTCTCGTCGAGAAATTCAAGGCGCAGCCGGGACCGGACGACCCGGCCGTGATCGAGCGCAAAAAGGCGCGCGAAGCGGTCATCCAGGCGCGTCAGGAGCGCGAACGCGAGCGCGAGGCGGCCCGCATCCGCCGCGAGAAGGAATTGGCCGAACAGCGCGCCCGCGAGGCCGTCGAGGCCGCCAGACGCGCCAAGGAAGAGGCCGAGCGCAAGGCGATCGAAGCCAAGGAGGCCGAAGAGCGCGAGCGCGAACTCGACCTTCAGCGCAAGGCCGAGCGCGACGCCCGATACCTCGCGCGCAAGGAGCGGCAGCGGCGCGGCAAGCGCGGCTGACGCCTTTCATCCGGTTGTTCCGGCATGGCGGCAGGCTCGATACGGGGCCTCGCCGCGATGCGCATGCTTGCGCGCCTGTTATCGTGCCGCATACCTGCGGCTTGCCACGGTGCCGGCCTGCCGGCGATGATGCCTCCCGATAAGAACAGCGCCGCCTTCAAGTCCGCAGCGCGGGCGGCCGGCGATACAGGGAGGATACGATGGCCAACGGCGCCCGCCGGCGAGCAACGCTCGCCTCAATCCTGGCTTGCGGCCTGCTGGCGGCGCTGCCGCCGCGCGCCGCGCCGGCGCAGTCCGCCGCGCAGGACTATCCCAACAGGCCCGTCACCTTCGTCGTGCCGTTCGCGGCCGGCGGCGTCACCGGGCTGTTCGCGCGTCTGCTTGGCCAGAAACTCGAGCAGCGGCTTGGCAAGCCGTTCATCGTGGATCACCGGCCCGGCGGCGGCGGCGTCACCGCCGCCACGATGGTCGCCCGCGCCGCGCCCGACGGCTACACGATCATGATGGCGTCGAGCACGATCCTGGCGTTCAACGCGACCGTGCGGAAAAACCTCGCCTACGACCCGCGCAAGGATCTCACCCCGATCGCGCTGCTGGCGCGGGTGCCGTTCGTGCTGGTGGTGAACCCGGCGCTGCCGGTCAACACGGTCGACGATCTGGTGAAGCTGGCGAAGGCGCAGCCCGGCACGCTGTCGTTCGCGACGCCCGGACCGGGCACGTTCCATCATCTCAATGCGGAAATTTTCAAGAGCACCTTCGGTCTCGACCTGGTGCATGTCCCCTACAAGGGCACGGCGCCGGCCCTGCAGGACGTGGCGGCGGGCCATGTGTCCTTCATGTTCGCGGATGTGCCGCCGGCGCGCGCGCTCGTGCTGTCGGGCAAGGTGCGCCCGCTGGGCGTGACCACGGCGAACCGCGTCGATGCGATCCCCGACGTGCGGCCGCTGGCCGAGGTCGGAATGCCGAACTACAACGCGGCCTCCTGGCACACGATCACGACCACCGGCGGCACGCCGCAGGCGATCGTCGACAAGCTCGCCGGCGAGATTCGCACGATCATGGACGATCCGGAGCTGCAGGGCCTGCTCGCCAAGGACGGCGCGCTGCCGCAGGTCTCGCCGTCGCCGGCGGAGATGCGCAAGTTCGTCGATTCGGAGATCGTGCGCTGGGGCGAGGTGATCACCAAGGCGGGGATCGCGGGCAGCCAGTAGCTCTCTCGATCGTCATCACCGGGCCGGCGCGAAGCGCCGAGTCCCGGTGATCCCGATAGGGCCGGCACCATCCTCACCCAGGCGGGATGGCCGGGACAGGCCCGGCCATGACGTGGAGAGAGCGAGGCCCGGTCTACGGAATCCTCTTCACCGGCTTGGTGTCGAGATTGAACAGCTTGGCCGCGGTCCCGCCGAGGATGTTGCGCTTGGCGGTCTCGTCGAGGAACGGCAGGTCGTAGATCGTCGACGGCAGGTCGAAGTCCCAGTGCGGATAGTCCGACGACCACAGGAGCTGGGTGTCGGCCTTGATCTGCTTGAAGGTCGCCTCCAGCAGCGACTTGTCCTCCGGCATCTCCATCGGCTGGGTCGAGTAATACATCTCGCGCATGTATTCGGAGGGCTTGCGCTTGAGCTGCGGGCAGTCCGAGGTGCGCATCAGGAACGAGTGGTCGAGGCGCTGCATCAGCGCGTAGGCCCAGGTCAGGCCGCTCTCGATCCACATCACCTTGAGCTTGGGAAAACGCTCCGGCAGGCCGTTCACCACCCAGTTGGTCATGTGGACCATGTTGAACCACATGAAGCCGAGCGCATGCGCGGCGATGAAGCGGTTGCACATCGCCAGCGCCCGGTCGTCCCAATTGTAGGCGGCGTGGAACGACAGCACCTTGCCCATTTCCTCGATCAGCGCGTAGGTCTTGATGAAGGCGTTGTCGTGCACCGACTTGTAGCGCGGCGACGTCACCATGAATCCGACCACGCCCTTCTTGTCGCCGAACTCCTTGACGGTGCGGTAGGCGGCGTCCGGATCGTTGAACGGCAGGTACAGCATCGACACGATGCGCGGCTCGTGCGCCAGGATGCGCTCGCAGAGCCAGCGGTTGTAGGCCTGCGCCATTGCGGCCTCGACTTCGGGAATCGGATGCGCGGAAAGAAACAGCATCGGCGTTGGGAACAGACAGGCATAGTCCACGCCCATCGCGTCCATCCAGTCGAGCGTCATGCCGATGTCGCGGTGCTTGGAGACGCGCGGCTTCTCGATCCGGCGGCCCTTCTGGCGGGTGATGCGGCCCGACAGGTTCTGCATGCCGACCTGGCTGTTGAGGAAGCCGGTGGAGCGGCCGCCGCTCTCGATCGCCTCGCGGCGAAACACCGGGCTCTCGATGTATTCGAACACCTCGGCGTAGTTCTCGTTCTCGTAGTGATGCAAGTCGACGTCGACGATCAGGAAGTCCTGGTAGTTGCGCGCGTGCGCCTGCTCGCTGGCGTGCGCCAGATGCTTGGGTGTGGAGAATTCGTCGAACCGCACGGCGCGGGTCTCGTTGCGGGGCATGTCCATGACGCTGTTTCCCTTCGGGCCGGCTCAGGCGACGACGTAGATGTCGTCGCCGCGGCGGACGACGTCGAACTTGCGGAGCTTCTGCTTGCGGTCGCCGATGCAGGCGCCGGTTTTCAGGTCGTACTCCCAGCCGTGCCAGGGGCAGACGAAGTGCATGTCGTCGCCGAAGGTCTGGCCCATGTAGAGCCGCTCGGGCGTGACGATATCGACCACGTTGTTGATCAGCAGTCCTTCGCAGGACGGGCCGCCCTGGTGCAGGCAGGTGTTGCTGTAGGCGAAATAGTCGCCGTCCTTGAAGAACACGCCGATTTCGCGCTTGCCGGCCGTCACGATGCGGCGGTCTCCGTCCGCCATCTCCGAGGCCTTGGCGACGAACCACTCCGCCATATTTCCGTCCCTTGATCTGATCGTTGTTTGGTATCGTTCGAAAAACGTACCGAACCGGTCGCCGTGCCGCAACAACCGGTGCGCGCACAGCCGGTCCGTTGATTTTGCGGGGCTGCCCCGTCATCCTTCCCGTCAGAGTCTCAAAGACTTAAAAGGCCCAAGGGCTCACAAGCCCAGAACTCAAAAGGCCTATCGCGGCGTCGCGGCCGGTCGCGGCGTCCGTCTTGAAGGGAGGACGTGCCATGACGACCAGGCCGCTTCTGGCGGCGGCCGTGCTTGCCGCCTTGTTTGCCGCGCCGTTGCCCGCGCAATCGCAGACCTATCCCGACCGTCCGGTCCGCATCGTGATCGCCTTCAACGCCGGCGGCACGATCGACGTGCTGGGCCGCATGCTGGCGCACAAGCTGACGGAGGTGTGGGGCCAGTCGGTGGTGGTGGAGAACCGCGGCGGGGGCGGCGGCAACATCGGCGCGGTCGCGGCATCGCAGGCGGCGCCGGACGGCTACACGCTGCACTTCGGCGCGCAGTCGCTCGCGGTCAACGTCACGCTGTCGCCGGTGGCGAACTTCGATCCGTCGCGCGACTTCGAGCCGATCATGCTGGTGGCGAGTTCGCAGGACATCCTGCTGGTCGGGCCGCAGTCGCCGTTCAAGTCGGTGACCGAGCTGGTCGACCACGCCAGGGCCAACCCCGGCAAGCTGACCTACGGGACGATCAACATCGCGTCGAGCTCGCATCTGGCGATGTGGACCTTCAGCAACGCCACCGGCGTCAAGCTTCAGATGGTGCCGTACAGCCTGTCGGCGCAGATGTCGAACGACGTGATGACCGGCCGCGTCGACATGCAGTTCCCGACCACGGGCGGCCACATCGGCAACGTCACCTCCGGTAAGCTGCGCGCGCTCGCGGTGTCCGGGCCTTCGCGGGCCAAGGTGCTGCCGGACATTCCCACGCTGCGCGAGCTCGGCATTGCGTTCGACGACGAGGCGAGCTGGTACGCGCTCTACGCGCCGAAGGGCACGCCGAAGGCGATTATCGACAAGATCAACCGCGACATGGAGACGGTTCTCGCGATGCCGGACCTGAAGCAGCGCGAGACGCAGCTCGGCTTCCGGTTCATCGGCGGGCCGCCGGAGCGGCTCGCCGCGCATCTTCGCAAGGAAACCGACAAGTGGGCGAAGGTGGTGAAGACGCCGGCCTTTCTCGGCAAGTGAGCGCGACGCCGCTCAGGCCGGCGGCGGCTCCATGCCCATGTCGCGAAGCACCGCCTGCGCGGCCGGCGCGCGCAGGAAGTCCGCAAAGCGGCGCGCTTCGTCCGCCTGTGCGCTGCCGGACAGCGTGCCGACCGAGAACACCGTGATCGACTGGATGTCGTCGGGCAGCGGCCCGACGATGTCGATGCCGGGAACCGCCATCAGCTCGGGCATCTGCTGGAGCCCGACCTCGACCTCGCCGCGCTTGAGAAACAGGCCGATCAGGCCCTGCGGGCCGCCGGGCCCGAACAGCAGCTTTGGTTGCATCGCTTCGCCAATGCCGAGACGCTCGAACAGCTCCTTGAGATACGCGCCGCTCTGGCCGCCGCCGACGGGATTGCTCATGCCGACGGACTTCGCGGCGAGCATGCTGCGCCGGAAGGCGGCGGCGGTCGAGATGTCCGGCTGCGGCGCGCCGGACTGCACCGCCAGTCCGATGCGCGAGCAGGCGATGTCGATGCGGCTGCCGGCGGCGATCTGGCCACGGGCGACGAGCGCATCGAGCTGCGGGCCCGTGATCACGGCAACGTCGCCGGTCAGACCTTCGGCCAGTTGGCCGGCGAGACGCACGGACGGCGCATAGGTGATGGACAGTTTCGTGCCATGAGCCGCCTCGAATTGCGGGCCGACGACATCCATCGTCGATTTCATCGCGGTGGTGCTCAGCACGTTCAGTTCGTTTCGCACGCACGGTCCTCTCGGTTGCGGCCGGTACCATAGTCCATTCCCCGGGAAATTTGTCTCGCCCGGTTGCCCTCGCGAACCGATCGGTGGAACAATTCCTCTGACGGACCGTTACTTGCGATCATGGTTGTGTCGAAGGTCCGCCGTTTCGCAATGTGTATTTCTTCCGATCGGAGCCGCTGATGTCTCGCGCTTCCGCCACTGCGAGTGACCGCAGACGCTCCTCCGATCAGGATCTCCGTTCGCATTGGGTCGCCGCCTTTCGCGCAGTGCGCGCGGAGACCGAACGGCGCTGCGCGCCGCTTTCGGCCGAGGATCAGGTCGTGCAGTCGATGCCGGATGCGAGCCCGGCGAAGTGGCATCGCGCGCACACCACCTGGTTTTTCGAGCAGTTTCTGCTGAAGCCGTTCGACGCCGACCATCGCCCGTTCGACGAGCGCTTCGCCTTCCTGTTCAACTCCTATTATGTCGCAGCGGGGCCGAGGCATGCGCGGCCGCAGCGCGGCCTCGTCACGCGGCCGGACCTTGAGACCGTCGCCCGCTATCGTGTGGATGTCGATGCGCGCGTGGAGCGGCTGATCGAGGAGGCTGATGCCGACCGGCTGCCGGACATTCTGAAGATCGTGGAGATCGGCCTGAACCACGAGCAGCAGCATCAGGAGCTGATCCTCACCGACATCCTGCACGCCTTCGCGCAGAACCCGACGTGTCCGATGTACGACCTGACGTGGCAGCCGCCGCAATCGTCCGCGTCGACGGGCGACGCTCCGCTGCCCGAAGGCATCCACCGGATCGGCCATGCGGGCGGGTCGTTCTGCTTCGACAACGAGCAGCCGGCACACGATACGCTGCTGCACGGCGGCACGATCGCGCGTGGTCTCGTCACCAATGCCGATTGGCTCGAATTCATGGAGGACGGCGGTTACGCCACTCCATCGCTGTGGCTGTCGGACGGCTGGGCTGCGGCGCAGGCTGAAGGCTGGGATTCGCCGGGCTACTGGCGGCGCGCCGACGGCGCATGGTTCGCGTTCACGCTCGGCGGGTTGAAGCCGGTCGACCCGGCCGCGCCGGTCTGCCATGTCAGCTACTACGAGGCCGACGCCTTCGCGCGCTGGTCCGGCAGGGATCTGCCGAGCGAGGCGGAGTGGGAGGTCGCCGCGCGCGCCGGACGTCTCGACGATGCGTTCGGCGTGGTCTGGCAATGGACCCGCAGCGCCTATTCGCCCTATCCCGGCTATCGCGCCGCCGAGGGCGCGCTCGGCGAGTACAACGGCAAGTTCATGATCAACCAGATGGTGCTGCGCGGATCCTCGTTTGCGACGCCGGACGGTCACACGCGGCCGAGCTACCGCAACTTCTTCTATCCGCCGGCGCGCTGGCAGTTCACCGGACTGCGACTGGCCGCCCCCGCCTGAATTCGAGCGACACGACGAGGCAGACATGAGATCGACGGCAGTGGCGCGCGAGCGGGCGCCCGCGCAACTCAATCCCGAGACCGAGACCTTCGCCGCTGACGTGGTCGCCGGCCTGACCGCGACGCCGAAGCGGCTGTCGCCGAAATATTTTTACGACCACCGCGGCTCGGAGCTGTTCGAGCGGATCACCGAGCTTCCGGAGTATTATCCGACGCGCTGCGAGCTGAGCATCCTGCGCGCCCATGCGAAGGACATTTCCAGGCTGATTCCGGATGGCGCGGCGCTGATCGAATTCGGCAGCGGTTCGAGCCTGAAGACGCGGCTGGTGCTCGACGCCGCGCCGCAACTCGCGGCCTATGTGCCGGTCGAGATTTCGGGCGACTTTCTCGAGGATCAGGCGGCGGTGCTGCGGCGCGAGTATCCGAAGCTTGCGATCCTGCCGGTGGCGGCGGATTTCACGACCGCCTTCGCGCTGCCGCCGCAGGCTCAGGCGATGCCGCGGATCGGATTTTTCCCGGGCTCGACCATCGGCAACTTCGAGCCGCACGAGGCGGCCGCCTTCCTGCGAAACGCGGGCGCGATTCTCGGCGAGGGGGCGGTGCTGGTCGTGGGCGTCGATCTGGTGAAGGATCTGAAGGTGCTGCAGTGCGCCTACAACGACAAGCAGGGCGTCACCGCGCGCTTCAACCGCAACGTCCTGACGCGGATCAACCGCGAGCTCGGCGCAGACCTCGACGAGGACGGGTTCGAGCATCACGCCTTCTTCAACCGCGAACGCTCGCGGATCGAGATGCATCTGGCCAGCCGCAAGCGGCAGCGCGCCTCGATCTGCGGCGAGCGCGTCGAATTCCGCGCCGGCGAGACCATTCACACCGAGAGCAGCTACAAATATTCGCTGGAAACCTTCGGCGCGCTGGCGCGCGGCGCGGGCTGGGCGCCGGTCGCGGTCTGGACCGATCATCTCGACTATTTCTCGGTGCACGCCCTGCGGTTCAAGGGCGAGGAGAAATCCCGCTCATCGATGTCATGATTGTTGCGGGGGCCTGGAGGTCCGCGGTCTACAGAAGTGGAATACCCAGGGCTTCGCAGGCCGTCTGTATGTCCCTGTCGAGCGTCGCGAGCGGAAGATGTCGTCGGAGCGCGAGTTCGACGTAACTCGCGTCGTAAGTCGTCAGCCGAAACCGGTCCGTAAGGTCGAGTGTCTCGCCCCAGGCGTGAAGGTTGCTGTGCGGATCGATTGAGATATTCATCGCATGGAGATCGGCGAGCAAATCCGTGCGCTCCGATTTCGTAATGCGCTTTTTCTTGACGCCGAATTGAAGCGCGTTTGCGATTTCGAAACGCCAGATGGTCGGCACCCAAGCGCCCTCGCGATGAACGCGATGGAGGATTTCCGTCGACGCGGAGGTTCTTTCGTCGGCGTAAACCCAGCCGAGCGTCATCGAACTGTCGATGACAAGGCTCACGGGCGGCCCTGGTCCCGATAGGATTTCCACTCAGCCCAATCGAACTTTGCCTTTCGTTTGCGGGCGCGACTCAGCAGGCGCTCGGCGGCTGCCCGCGACCGCTCTTCACGCGCCGACGCATTGTCGACCGCAACGAGTTTCGCGACGGGACGACCGTGTTTGGTGATGATGATTTCTTCGCCCTGCTCGGCGCGAACGAGAAGCTCCGATAGACGGTTTTTGGCTTCGAACGAGCCGACCTCGCTCATTGTCAGAGCCTCCGATGATCTCAAGGCTTAAATCTAGATTGAAATCTAGATGAAATTGAGCGCCCCCGTAAGTCGGTCGCAGAACTGGCGAGGCCCGGCCGCTTTCGCAGCCGGGCCCCGTTAAGCAGATCAGCCGGCCTGTAAGCCGGGTTTTGTATGGCACACGGCGCAAGCACCGCGAACGTGACGGCCATTCCTCTGGGACGCCGCTTGCGCGGCGCCTCGAGCAACCTACCCGAACGGCAACCCGGACAGGTTCGGGCTTGCGCCCTGCGCCGTTCCTATTCGGTTTTGCTCCGGGTGGGGTTTGCCGTGCCGCCTCCGTTGCCGGACGCGCGGTGCGCTCTTACCGCACCTTTTCACCCTTGCCGCGGCCAAAACGCAACGCGCCGCGGCGGTCTGTTCTCTGTGGCACTGTCCCTGGGCTCGCGCCCGCCGGACGTTATCCGGCACCCTTTGTCCATGGAGCCCGGACTTTCCTCCCCGGCGGCCTTTCGGCCGTTGCCGGAGCGGCCGTCCGGCCGACTGACGCTGTAGGGATGGGGTCCGGCGCGGGGAAGGTCAAGAGGCCGCGGCCGATGCGATCAGGGCGTTGCGGGCGGCGATCAGGCGCTTGAGGGTTTCGCGGGTCGAGGTGTCGGCCATGCCGTCGACCTGCGCGGCGCGGAAGTGGCGCTGAAACGCCTTCACCACGTCGCGGGTGATGTCGTCATATTCCCCGGACTGCGGCACGCCATAGCCGTAGTCCGCGAGCGCGCGCTGCAACTCGATCACCATCTCGCCCTCGTCGCCCGGCACCAGCGACAGCCAGTCGGTGATCGGCTCCGGCTCCACCCAAAGGCCCACGCCGGAATCCGCCAGCAGCCTCCAGGGAAATTTCTCGCCGGGATCCTGTTTCCGGCCGGGGGCCACGTCGGAATGCGCCACGATCCGGTCGCGGCGAATGCTGCGTCGCGTGAGAATGCCGCGGCACAGCGCCGTCACGGCCGCGATCTGGCGCGGAGGAAACGACCGGTAGCCGTGTTCATGGCCGGGATTGCAGATTTCGATGCCGATCGACCGCGAGTTGATGTCGTCGCGACCCTCCCACGACGACACGCCGGCATGCCAGGCGCGCTTCGCCTCCGGCGCCATCTGCACGATGCGGCCGTCCTCGTAGACGAGATAATGCGCCGAGACGCGCGCTTCGGGATCGCAAAGCCGTTGCAGCGCAGCCTCGTTCTCCTCCATGCCGGTGTAGTGCAGCACGATCATGTCGGGCTCGCCGAACTTGCGTTCGTCGATGTTCGGCGACGCGACGACGCGCTCGACCAGACTGGAGTCGGGAGAGAATTCCGGCATCTGAGATTCGGTTGAATTTACACGTGAGCGGTGGGTTTCGAATCTCTACATCGGTGAATTCGAGGCATTGATCAAGGTTCGGGC
Source organism: uncultured Alphaproteobacteria bacterium (assembly GCA_963758225.1). Taxonomy (GTDB): domain Bacteria; phylum Pseudomonadota; class Alphaproteobacteria; order Rhizobiales; family Xanthobacteraceae; genus Z2-YC6860. The sequence goes on from CAVWUJ010000001.1 coordinate 520,564, forward strand.
TGGCCGACGAAGGCCCTCGCTCAAGAACAACCCGGCCCCGCCGAAGCGGAGCCGGGCTTCTTGACGTCGAAAGCCGGGACGTTAGCGCGCGGCCGGGGCGGGCGCCGGAGCCGGAGCCGGACGCGGCGAGGTGCCGCCCGCGCCGGTGGTCGTGCGCGGCTCCTTGTACGGCTCGAAGGTCGCGACCTGCTTGAGCTGCTCCCTCGTCATGCTGACCTTGAGCTTGTCGGCCTCGTTCTTCGACTTGTCGCCCGGGACGACCTCGAACGAAGCCGGCGCGATCGCAACGTCCTTGGCGCCCATGCCGAGGAAGCCGCCCATGCTGACGACGAAGGCCTCGATCTTGCCGGTCTTGTCGAACAGGATATCGCTCACGTCGCCGATCTTTTCGTTGTCGGAGCCGAGCACGTCGGTGCCGCGGAAGTTCGACGCCAGCCACTGGTCGGACCTCTGGGCATTGACGACCTGCGGGCTGCCGGTCTGACCGGCGGGCGCTGCGGCCGTCGGCGACGGCGACGGAGCGGTGGCCGCCGGCGGAGTCATGGGCTTGTCGGCCGGGGCGGGCGCATTCTGCGCGGCGGCCGCACCTATCATCAGGCCGCCGACGGCGGTGGTGACCAGGAGTGTCTTGAACATGTGTGAGTCTCCCTTGCAATGAAGCGGAAAGCAAACTCCCCTCACCACCCAAACGCGCGGTGTTTCGACTTGTTCCTGCCGCCGATGTGAAGGAACTGCGATTTCGATACGACAAACGTGGCCGGCATCTCTGCGCGCGCGAACTGAAACCTCGTGTTCCGGAACTTCGCGTTGGCCGCCGTCGCCGCCTCCGGGCGGACCGGATTCCGGCATCCGATACAGAGCAACGTTCCGGGAACCGAACGCCGCGGTCTGACCGCGCGGTTTTTTGCGCGCCGGACGCCCCTCCGGCCGATTGCAAACGGTTCCTTAAGCTTAAGCGCCGTTAATCCCCGGGCGGGCTGCGCGTCGCCATGTGCGCTGCCGCATCCGCTTTGTGAACTTCGGTCCAATGACGCCCCAAGACCTTCCCAGAATGATTCGCAAGTCGTTGAGGCGTAATGGGGAAGGGCCGGTAGCGGGCGAACTCCGGGGTGCCGTCCATGCGCCAGGAACTCATGCCTCAGCGATCAGACAGTCTCTACTTGCACTTGCGGACGCGGGCGGTCCTTTCGGCCGCTACGGTTATCGCCGTCCCCGGCCGCATCTCACCCTTCTCGGAGCCCGGATGGTTTCGCACGCAGATGGCGGGGGCCAGCATGCTGATGCGGGCGGACGCCGGCTCCAGGAGAGCGGCCGACCAACCGCTCGGAGCACGGGAATGATGTCGGGCAGCGGCGGTGCCGCCGCCGCTGGCGGGCCGGCCCGGCACATCCCCGTGCTCGTCCATTCCGCGCTGGAGCACCTGAACGTGCACGCCGGCGGGCTTTACATCGACGGCACGTTCGGCGCGGGCGGCTACAGCCGCGCCATCCTCGACACCGCGGGGGCGCGCGTTATCGGGATCGATCGCGATCGCAACGCGATCGCGGGCGGGATGGGGCTCGTCGAGGAGGCCGCCGGCCGCCTGACTCTGGTCGAGGCGCGCTTCTCCGAGATCGACGATGTCGCGCAGGACTTCGCGCCGTCCGGCGTGGACGGCGTCGTGCTCGATGTCGGCGTGTCCTCGATGCAGCTCGACACCGCAGAGCGCGGATTTTCCTTCCGCTTCGACGGTCCGCTCGACATGCGGATGGGCGGCGACGGCCCCAGCGCCGCCGATCTGATCGCGGCGGCCTCGGAGCGCGATCTCGCCTTCATCATCGCGACGCTCGGCGAGGAACGCTTCGCGCGCCCCATCGCGCGCGCCATCGTTGCCGCCCGCAAGGTCGCGCCGATCGCGACCACGCGGGCGCTGGTCGACGTCATCACCCGTGTCGTGCATCCGCGGCCGGGCCTGATCCACCCCGCCACGCGCACCTTCCAGGCGCTGCGCATCTTCGTGAACGAAGAGCTTGACGAACTGGCGCGCGCGCTCGCCGCTGCCGAGCGCGTCCTCAAGCCCGGCGGGCGGCTGGTCGTGGTCTCGTTCCATTCGCTGGAAGACCGCATCGTCAAGACGTTCCTTAATGACCGCGGCCGCACCGCCGGCGTCTCGCGCCACCAGCCCGAGGCCGGCGGCCCCGAGCCGAGCTTCCGCATCCTCACCGGCCGGCCGGTCGTGGCCGACGACGAGGAATGCGAGCGCAATCCGCGCGCGCGCTCCGCCAAGCTGCGCGCCGCCGAGCGCACGGCCGCACCCGCGCATGCCGACCGGGACGAGCCGGCGATGCCGCGGCTGCCGTCACTCGACGCCGTGATGGGGGGGCGCTGATGCGGCTGCTCAACCTCTGCGTCGCGGCGCTTCTGGTGTTCGCAGCGGCCTATGTCTACGAGGTCAAGTTCGAGGCGACCCTGCGCGCCGAGCGCGTCGCCAAGCTGCGCGCGGACGTGCGCCGCGAGCGCGAGGCGATCGCCGCATTGCGCGCGGAATGGGCGCAGCTCGAAAATCCCGCCCGCGTGCAGGCGCTGGTGGGCCGCCATCTGCCGTTGCGGCCGACGGAGGCCGTTCAGTTCGATTCGCTGGACAGGCTGCCGGACCGCCCGCCGCGGCCGGTGCCGCCGGCGTCCGACGATCCCGTCGCCGCGATGATCGAGAACCCGGACGGATTTGCGACCGGCAGCATCCCGAACCGGACGGGCCGCCAGCCATGAGCCGCAAAGCATCCATGCAGCCCGAACTGCCGCTCGGCCCGCCCGCTCCGGCGATGGCGGCGACGGCCGCGCCCGCGGCCGATCCGGCGCCGGTCGCCCGGCCGCCCGAGCCATGGCGACGCCGGCTGGTGCGAACGCTGCTCTACGGCAACAACGTCAACCGCGCGACCAAGGCGCGCGCCCGTGTCGGCCTCGCGATCCTGGTCTTCGGGCTGATCTACGGCGCAATCGGCACGCGGCTGGTGCTGTTCGCCGCGTCGCCCGATCCCAGCACGATGCGCCGCGCCGGCACGCAGGAGCGCACCGCGACTGCGCGGCCTGACATCCTCGATCGCAACGGCATGATTCTCGCGACCGACGTGCGCACGCCGTCGCTGTTCGCGGAGCCGCGCCGCATCATCGATCTCGACGAGGCGACCGAGCTTCTGACCGCCGTGGTGCCGGAGCTGGATTCCAACGAGGTGCGCGACCGCCTCGGCACCCGCCGCGGCTTCATCTGGCTGAAGCGCGAGATCACGCCCAAGCAGCAGGTCGAAATCCACCGGCTCGGACTGCCGGGCGTGGGCTTCCTGTCCGAGAACAAGCGCGCGTATCCGAACCACGCCGAGGTGTCGCACGTCATCGGCCACGTCAACATCGACAACCAGGGCATCGCCGGCATCGAGAAATGGCTGGACGGCAGCGGCCTCGCGGCGCTGCACATGGCGGGCTTTGCGACCGACCGGCTGCAGCGCCCGGTCGAGCTTGCGCTCGATCTGCGCGTGCAGCACGCGCTGCGCGACGAGCTGATCTTTTCGGCGGAGAAGTTCAAGGCCAAGGCCGCGGCGGGTCTCGTGTCCGACGTGCGCACCGGCGAGATCGTCGCGATGGTTTCGCTGCCGGACTACGATCCGAACAGTCCGAAACAGGCCAACGATCCGCTTCGCATCAACCGGCTCACAACCGGCGTGTTCGAGATGGGCTCGACCTTCAAGGCGCTCACCGTGGCGATGGCGCTCGATTCCGGGCAATTCAATCTGAACTCATCCTTCGACGCGCGCGGCTCACTGCGATACGGCCGGTTCAACATCAACGACTATCGCGGTCAGAATCGCGTTCTGACGGTCCCCGAGATCTTCACCTATTCGTCCAACATCGGCACGGCGCGCATGGCGCTGGCGCTGGGCGTCGATCATCACCGGGCGTTTCTGCGCCGGCTCGGCCAGCTCGACCGGCTGCGCACCGAGCTGCCGGAAAGCGCCGAGCCGATCGTGCCGAAGCGCTGGGGCGAGCTGAACACCGTGACCATCGCCTTCGGTCACGGACTCTCGGTCGCGCCGCTGCAGGCGGTGGCCGGCATCAATGCGCTGGTGAACGGGGGCCTCCTCATTCCGCCGACCTTCCTCAAGCGCAGTGAGGAGGAGGCGAAGAAGCTGGCGCGTCAGGTGATCAAGCCCGACACCAGCGAGAAGATGCGCTACCTGATGCGGCTCAACGCCGAGAAGGGCTCGGCGCGCCGCGCGGAGGTCAACGGCTATTACGTCGGCGGCAAGACCGGCACCTCCGAAAAGGTGATCAACGGGCGCTACGCCAAAAACCGGTTGCTGACCAGCTTCACGGCGATCCTGCCGGCCGACAAGCCGCGCTACCAAATCCTGATCATGCTGGACGAGCCGCAGGGCCTGCCGGAAACCCACGGCTACGCGACCTCGGGCTGGAACGCCGCGCCGACCGCCGGCCGGGTGATCAACCGGATCGCGCCGATGCTCGGAATTACGCCCCGCTTCGATCTGCCGCCGGCGGAGCAGCTCATCCTGGCGAAGGCCGGCCGCTGACGCTGACGGCCGCCGGCGGGCGATGACAACGGTGCAAAGCGGCGCTAGATCATCGCCATGAACCTCGCCGACCTCCTTCGCAATTCGGTCGCGCTCGACGCGCGGGCCGGAACCGTCGAGGTCGCGGGCCTCGCCGCCGACAGCCGTGCGGTGAAGCCGGGCTTCGTGTTCGTCGCGGTGCCGGGCAACAAGGCCGACGGTCTGTCGTTCGCGCCGGGTGCGATCGCCGCCGGCGCGGTGGCGGTGGTGACGGAGCGGATTCCACAGCCGCCTCCCGCGGGTGCGGTCTTCGTCAAGGTCGACAACGTGCGGCGGGCGCTGGCGCTCGCGGCCGCGCGGCTTTATCCGCGCCAGCCGGCGACCGTCGCGGCCGTGACCGGCACCAGCGGCAAGACCTCGGTGGCGGCCTTCGTCCGCCAGATCTGGCAGGGCCTCGGGCATCGGGCCGCCAGCGTCGGAACGGTCGGTGTGGTGACGCCCGACCGCGAGGTCTACGGCTCGCTGACCACGCCCGATCCGGTCGGTCTGCACCGCACGCTCGACGAACTGGCGGGCGAGGGCATCACCCATCTCGCGATCGAGGCCTCGTCGCACGGCCTCGACCAGCACCGGCTCGACGGCGTCCGCATCGCCGCGGCGGGCTTCACCAATCTGTCGCGCGATCACCTCGACTACCACCCGACGGTTCAGGCTTATCTCGAAGCCAAGCTCCGGCTGTTCGATCCGCTTCTCATGGATGGCGGCACGGCCGTGATCCATGCCGATCACGAGCACGCCGCAGCGGTGGTGGCGACGGCCAGGGCGCGCGGGCTCAACGTCATGACGGTGGGCCGCGACGGCGACGGCATCCGCCTGATCGAGTCGAAGATTGAAGGCTTTGCCCAGGCGATGATCGTCGAGCACGCCGGCGAGACCTATGCGCTCACGCTGCCGCTGGTCGGCGACTTCCAGATCGAGAACGCGCTGGTGGCCGCCGGGCTTGCCATCGCGACCGGCGGTGCGCCGGAGCGGGTGTTCGCGCAGCTCGCGTCCCTCAAGGGCGCGCCCGGCCGGCTCGATCGGGTCGGCGAGCGCAACGGCGCGCCGGTGTTCGTGGACTACGCGCACAAGCCCGACGCGCTGGAGAAGGCGCTGGCCGCGCTGCGGCCCTATGCCAAACGCGAACTCGTCGTGGTGTTCGGCTGCGGCGGCGACCGTGACCGTGGCAAGCGGCCGATCATGGGCGAGATCGCGGTGCGCGGCGCCGATCGCGTCATCGTCACCGACGACAATCCGCGCAGCGAAGATCCCGCGGTCATCCGCGCCGCGATCCTGGCCGCTGCACCGGGCGCGACCGAAATCGGCGACCGTGCCGAGGCGATCGCCGCCGCGGTCGGCTCCCTGAAATCCGGCGACGTCCTGCTGGTCGCGGGAAAAGGCCACGAAACCGGCCAGATCGTCGGCGACCGCATCCTGCCGTTCAGCGACCACGACGCGGTCGCGGCGGCGTTGAAGGGGAATTGAATGACCGCGCCGCTCTGGACCCTCGACGCCATGAGCGCGGCGATGCGCGCCGATCCGCGCGGACCGCTGCCGGACGGCGTCGGCGGCCTGTCGATCGACACCCGCACCATCGGCGCCGGCGAGGCGTTCTTCGCCATCGAGGGCGACAACCGCGACGGCCATGAGTTCGTCGAGGCTGCGCTTGCAGCGGGCGCCGGGCTGGCCGTGGTCGCCCGCGCAAAGGCCGGCCGGTTCAAGGCCGACGCGCCGCTGCTGCTCGTAGACGACGTGCTGGAGGCGCTGCGCGACCTGGCGCGCGCCGCGCGCGCGCGCTCGAGCGCGCGCTTCATTGGCGTCACCGGTTCGGTCGGCAAGACCGGCACCAAGGAGGCGTTGCGGCTGGCGCTCGGCCGCGACGGCGAGACCCATGCCTCTGCCGCCTCATACAACAATCACTGGGGCGTGCCGCTGTCGCTCGCGCGCTGCCGGCAGAGCGCGAAATACGCCGTGCTCGAAATGGGCATGAACCACGCCGGCGAGATTTCGCCGCTGACGCGGATGGTGCGCCCGCATGTGGCGATCGTGACCACGGTCGAGCCCGTGCATCTGGAGTTCTTCGGCTCGGTCGAGGCGATCGCCGAGGCCAAGGCGGAAATTTTCGAGGGCATCGAGCCCGGCGGCGCGGCGGTGATCAATCGCGACAACCCGCAATACGCGCGCCTGCGGGCGGCGGCGGAGCGGGCCGGCGTCGGGCGCATCGTGCGCTTCGGCGAGCACGCCGAAGCCGAGGCCCGTCTGATCAAGTGCGCGCTGCAGGCCGACAGTTCGACGGTGCAGGCCCGCATTCTCGGCGAAGACGTGACCTACAAGCTCGGTGCGCCGGGCCGCCATCTGGTCCAGAACTCTCTGGCTGTTCTCGCAGCCGTGAAACTCGCCGGCGGAGATCTGGCGCTGGCCGCGCTCTCGCTGGCCGCCCTGGAGGCGCCGGCCGGCCGCGGCGCGCGCATGACACTCGAACTGCCGGGCGGCGAGGCGACGTTGATCGACGAAAGCTACAACGCCAATCCGGCGTCGATGCGTGCGGCGCTGGCGCTGCTCGGGCAGGCGGGGGTCGGGCCGCGCGGCCGGCGGATCGCGGTGCTGGGCGACATGCTCGAACTGGGTGCGAACGGTCCGGACCTGCACCGGCAATTGTCCGATGCGGTGGCCGAAAGCGCGATCGATCTGGTGTTCTGCAGCGGACCGCTGATGCGCGCGTTGTGGGATGCGCTGCCGGCGCAGCGCAAGGGCGCCTATGCCGAGACTTCGGCGGCGCTGGAGGCCGAGGTGATCGCTGCGGTGCGCGCCGGCGACGCCGTCATGGTCAAGGGCTCGCTCGGCTCGAAAATGGCGCCCATCGTCAAATCGCTAGCGCGCCAATATGCTTCCGGCGGCGCCCGAATCGATACGCCTGCCTGAGCGACGCCGCAACGAGCAAAACAAGGCTGAACCGATGTTCTATTGGCTGGCCGATCTGTCCGGCACCCTTTCGATGCTCAACGTGTTCCGCTACCTGACGGTGCGCACCGGCGGGGCGATGATCACGGCGCTGGTGTTCGTGTTTCTGTTCGGCCCCTGGATCATCGACCATCTCCGGCTGAAGCAGGGCAAGGGCCAGCCGATCCGCACCGACGGGCCGCAAAGTCATTTCGCGAAGGCCGGTACGCCGACGATGGGCGGACTGATGATCCTGCTCGGCATCGTGGTGGCGACGGTGCTGTGGGCCAATCCCCGCAATCCCTATGTGTGGATCGTGCTGGCGGTGACGCTCGGCTTCGGGTTGATCGGTTTCTACGACGATTATCTCAAGGTGACGAAGCAGACCCATGCCGGCTTCGCCGGCCGCACCCGGCTCGCCATCGAGGCGGTGATTGCGATCCTGGCCTGCTGGGCGATCGCCAGCGTCGGCCGGCCGCCGATGGCGACCTCGCTGGCGCTGCCGCTGTTCAAGGAGCTGGTGTTCGACCTCGGCTGGTTCTTCCTGGCCTTCGGCGCGTTCATCATCATCGGCGCCGGCAACGCCGTAAACCTGACCGACGGGCTCGACGGTCTGGCGATCGGTCCGGTCATGATCGCGGCGGCGAGCTTCGTCGGCATCGCCTATCTCACCGGCAACGCGGTGTTCGCGGACTATCTGCAAATCCATTATGTGCCGGGGGTGGGCGAACTCGCGGTGATCTGCGGCGCGGTGATCGGAGCGGGGCTCGGCTTTCTCTGGTTCAACGCGCCGCCGGCCTCGATCTTCATGGGCGACACCGGCTCGCTGGCGCTCGGCGGGCTGATCGGCACGGTCGCGGTCGCGACCAAGCACGAGATCGCGCTGGCGATCATCGGCGGCCTGTTCGTGCTGGAGGCGGTGTCGGTGATCGTGCAGGTGGTCTCGTTCAAGCTGACCGGCAAGCGCGTGTTCCGGATGGCGCCGATCCATCACCATTTCGAACAGCTCGGCTGGACCGAGTCGCAGATCGTGATCCGGTTCTGGATCATCGCGATCGTGCTGGCGCTCGCCGGCCTCGCGACGCTGAAGCTGCGGTAGGCGGCCGGTCGGACCATGATCCCCGCCACCAGCTTCTCCGGGAAGACCGTCGCGGTGTTCGGCCTCGGCGGTTCGGGCCTCGCGAGCGTCCGCTCGCTGATCGCCGGCGGGGCCCGCGTGCTGTGCTGGGACGACAACGCGAAGAGCGTTGAGAAAGCCGCTGCGGAGGGCTTCGCCACCGGAAATCTGCGCGCCGCCGACTGGTCGCAGTTCGCCGCCCTGCTGCTGGCGCCCGGCGTGCCGCTGACCCATCCCGCGCCGCACTGGACCGTCGGGTTGGCGCGCGCCGCGGGCGTCGAGACGATCGGCGACATCGAGCTTTATTGCCGGGAGCGGCAACGGCATGCGCCGAAATCGCCGTTCGTGGCGATCACCGGCACCAACGGAAAGTCGACCACCACCGCGCTGACCGCGCATCTGCTGCAATCGGCCGGACGCTCCGCCGAGCTGGGCGGCAACATCGGCACCGCGGTGATGACGCTGAAGCCGCCGCATGCGTCGCACGCGCATGTCGTCGAATGCTCGTCCTACCAGATCGATCTCGCGCCTTCGCTCGATCCGCGCGTCGGTATCCTGACGAACGTGAGCGAGGACCATCTCGACCGGCACGGCACGATGGAGAACTACGCGGCGGTCAAGGAGCGGCTGGTCGCCGGCGTGCAGCCGGACGGCACCGCGATCGTCGGTGTTGACGACAACTGGTGCCAGGCTGCGGCCGACCGGATCGAGCGCAGCGGCACGCGGGTGCTGCGGGTCTCGGTCCGCCGTCCGCTGTCGGACGGGCTTTACGTCGAGGCCGGCCGGATCGTGCGCGCCGAGGGCGGGGCTGGAACGACCGTGGCTCTGCTCGGCGGCATCGGCTCGCTGCGCGGCGTTCACAACGCGCAGAATGCGGCCTGCGCCGCCGGCGCCGCGCTGGCGCTCGGGCTTTCGCCCGAAGAGATTCAGGCGGGCCTGCGATCCTTTCCCGGGCTGGCGCATCGCATGGAGCAGGTCGGGCGCATCGGCCGGGTGCTGTTCGTCAACAATTCCAAGGCGACCAACACCGACTCGGCCGCGCAGGCGCTGGCCTGCTTTCCCGAGATTTTCTGGATCGCAGGTGGCAAGCCCAAGACCGGCGGCATCGGCGCGCTCGCCGGTTTCTTTCCGCGGATTCGCAAGGCCTATCTCATCGGCGAGGCGGCGGACGAATTCGCCGGCACGCTGAAGGGCAAGGTCGTGCACGAGATCGTCGGCACGCTGGAGCGCGCGGTCGCGGCGGCGGCGCGCGACGCCGCGGCCTCGTCGTCGGCGGAGCCGGTGGTGCTGTTGTCGCCGGCCTGCGCCTCGTTCGACCAGTATCCGAACTTCGAGGTGCGCGGCGACCGCTTCCGCGAGCTGGTTCTTGCGCTTCCCGGGCTGGTTCCGGCGAAATCTTAACGGCCCGGAAACCATGCCCGGGGCAGGAGTAGCGGTCGGGACACCGCCTGCTTCGGGCATCGCTTCGGGGATCTCATGGGTTCGCGCACGGAACGCTCGCCGTTCGGCGATTGGTGGTGGACCATCGATCGGCTGATCCTCGGCGCGCTGGTGTTCCTGATGCTGGCGGGGATCGTCCTGTCGCTGGCAGCAAGCCCGCCGGTTGCGGCGCGCCTCAATCTCGATCCGTTTCATTTCGTGAACCGGCATGTCTTCTTCCTGGCGCCGGCGTTCGCCGTCTTGCTGGCAACGTCCCTGTTGTCGCCGCGCTCGATCCGCAAGCTGGCGTTGCTGGTGTTCGCGGCGAGTCTCGTGCTGGTCGCGCTGACGCCGTTTTTCGGCGCCGAGATCAAGGGCGCCCGGCGCTGGCTGGTGATCCTTGGGGTCAACATCCAGCCGTCCGAGTTCCTGAAGCCGGCCTTCGTGGTGCTGACCGCGTGGCTGTTCGGCGAATCGGTGCGACGCCCGGAAATGCCGGCCAACACGATGGCGCTCGGCCTGCTGATGGTGGTGGTGGCGCTGCTGGTCATGCAGCCCGATTTCGGTCAGACCGTCCTCATCCTGATGGTCTGGGGCGCGCTGTTTTTCATGGCAGGAATGCGCGTCATCTGGGTGGCCGGGCTGGCGGGCGTGTCGGCCATCGGCCTTGTCGGAGCCTACTATACGGTTCCGCATGTCGCGCGGCGCATCAAGCGGTTCATCGATCCGTCTTCGGGCGACACCTACAACATCGACATCGCCACCGAATCCTTTCTGCGCGGCGGCTGGTTCGGACGCGGTCCGGGCGAGGGCACGATGAAGCGCCTGCTCCCGGAGAGCCACACCGACTTCGTCTATGCGGTGGCGGCCGAGGAATTCGGAGTGGTGCTCTGTCTCGTTCTCGCCGGCCTGTTCGCCTTCATCGTCATCCGGGCGCTGCATCACGCCATGCAGAACGAGGATCCCTTCACGCGCTTTGCGGTGTCCGGTCTCGCGATCCTGTTCGGCGCGCAGTCGGCGATCAACATGGGCGTGAATCTGCATCTCATCCCGGCCAAGGGCATGACGCTGCCGTTCGTGTCCTACGGCGGCTCGTCGATGATCTCGCTCGCCTACGGCATGGGCATGCTTCTGGCCCTGACCCGCGAACGGCCGCGCGCCGAGATGCTGGCGAGCCGCGACGCCTTCGCGATGCGGGGCGCAGTGTGAGCGCGACCGACCGACCGGTTCTGCTGTCGGCCGGCGGAACCGGCGGGCATCTGTTTCCCGCCGAGGCGCTGGCTGTTGCGCTGAACCGGCGCGACGTCCCGGTTGAACTCGCCACCGACCAGCGGGCCGCCCGCTTTGCCGGGAAATTTCCCGCGCGCGCCATGCATGTGTTTCCGAGCGAGACGATCCGCGGCCGCAATCCGGTCGCGCTGGCCCGCACGGCTCTTCTGCTCGGCGCCGGCGCCACGAAAGCATGGCGGCAGATGCCCGCGATCGCGCCCGCGGTCGTCGTCGGCTTCGGCGGCTATCCGACCTGGCCACCGCTTCTCGCCGCGACGCTGCGTGGGGTTCCGACAGTCGTTCACGAGCAGAACGCGGTCATGGGGCGCGCCAACCGGATGCTGGCCGGCCGCGTCACCGCGATTGCGACCAGCTTCGACGGCGTGCTCGACAGTCATCCGAGCCTGGCTGCCAAGGCGACGCGCACCGGCAATCCGGTCCGGCCGGCGGTGATCGAGGCGTCCGCGACGCCGTATCCCGCGTTCGGCGTCGACACGCCGCTTCGCCTTCTGGTGTTCGGCGGCAGCCAGGGCGCGCGGGTCATGTCCGACATCGTGCCGGCCGCGATCGAGCGGCTCGAGCCCTATCTCCTGATGCGATTGCGCATCGTGCAGCAGGCCCGCGACGAGGATCTCGACCGCGTGCGGCAGACCTATGCCCGGCTCGGGGTGCAGGCGCAGGTCGAGCCGTTTTTCTCCGATCTGCCCGCGCAGATGGCGGCGAGCCATCTGGTGATCTCGCGGTCCGGCGCCTCGACGGTGGCGGAACTGGCGGCCATCGGCCGGCCGTCGATGCTGGTTCCGCTGCCGCATTCGCTCGACCAGGACCAGCGCGCCAACGCCGGCGTTCTGGAGCGCGCCGGCGGCGCGATCCGGATCGATCAGGCCGCGTTCACGCCGGATCGCGTGGCGTCCGAAATCGCCGCGCTCGCCGCGGAGCACGGGCGGCTGGCGGGAATGGCGGCCGCGGCGCGCACCGCCGGCGCTCCGGACGCGGCCGAACGGCTCGCCGATCTGGTGTTGCGGGTCGCCGGTGTGGTAGGCGCTCGGGCCTGATACCGGAGTTCAACGCACATGAAGCTGCCCCGCAACATCGGGCCGATCCACTTCGTCGGGATCGGCGGTATCGGCATGAGCGGCATCGCCGAGGTGCTGATGAACCTCGGCTACACGGTGCAGGGGTCGGACGCCAGCGACAACGCCAACGTCAAGCGGCTGCGCGACAAGGGTGCGACGGTTTTCGTCGGTCATGAGGCCAAGCACGTCGACGGCGCCGAGGTTCTGGTGGTCTCGTCCGCGATCAAGCGCGACAATCCTGAGCTGATGGCGGCGCGCGAGAAGCGCCTGCCGGTGGTGCGTCGCGCCGAAATGCTTGCGGAGCTGATGCGGCTGAAGAGCTGCGTCGCGGTCGCCGGCACCCACGGCAAGACCACGACGACGTCGATGGTCGCCTGCCTGCTCGACGCCGGGCAGTTCGACCCGACGGTGATCAACGGCGGCATCATCAACGCGTACGGCACCAATGCGCGGCTCGGCGCCGGCGACTGGATGGTGGTGGAGGCCGACGAATCCGACGGCACCTTCCTCAAGCTGCCGGCCGACGTCGCGATCGTCACCAACGTCGATGCCGAGCATCTCGATCACTTCAAGACCTTCGCCGCCGTGCAGGACGCCTTCGTGCACTTCATCGAGAACGTGCCGTTCTACGGCTTCGCGGTGATGTGCACCGACCACCCGATCGTGCAGCGTCTCGTGGGGCGCATCGAGGACCGCCGCATCGTGACCTATGGCGAGAACCCGCAGGCCGACGTGCGTCTGGTCGGCCTCGACAACGCCGGCGGCAAGTCGGTGTTCTCGGTCGTGTTCCGCGACCGCGCGGGCAAGACGGTTCACACGATCGGCGATCTCGTGCTGCCGATGCCGGGCCGTCACAACGCGCTGAACGCCACGGCGGCGATCGCGGTGGCGCACGAGCTCGGCATCGCCGACGAAAGCATCCGCAAGGCGCTGGCCGGCTTCGGCGGCGTGAAGCGCCGCTTCACCCGCGCCGGCGAGTGGAACGGCGTCACCATCATCGACGACTACGGCCATCATCCGGTGGAGATCGCGGCGGTGCTGAAGGCTGCGCGGGAATCGACCAGGGGCAACGTGATCGCCGTGGTGCAGCCGCATCGCTACAGTCGCCTCCAATCGCTGTTCGAGCCGTTCTCGACCTGCTTCAACGACGCCGACGCGGTCCTGATCGCAGAGGTCTATGCCGCCGGCGAAGCGCCGATTCCCGGCGTCGACCGCGATCATCTGGTCGAGGCGATCCGCGCGCGCGGTCATCGGCAGGTCATGCCGCTTTCGGGCCCGCAGGCGCTCGCCGGAATTGTGAAGGGGCTCGCAAAGCCCGGCGACTATGTCGTCTGTCTCGGCGCGGGCAACATCACCCAATGGGCCTACGCGCTGGAGGGCGAGTTAAAGGGGAGCGGGTGAGTGGCCGCTGACATTGCGAAAAACGGGTGCGGCCACTATTCTTTTCGCAGGGCATGGTGATCCGATGAACAAGCACCTGCTGGCAGAATTGATGCAACTCAGCCCCGCCGAGCGGCTCGATCTCGCCGAGAAACTTTGGGAAAGTGTCGATCCCAACGATCCGGCCGTCACCGACGATGTTTGGTCGCCGACAGAGGAGCAGATGCGCGAGGTCGAACGGCGCATCGCGGAGCATGAGCGCGATCCCAGCCGCGCAATCCCTTGGGAAGAGGTTCGTGCCCGTCTCTGGGCTCGCTTCAAGTGAAATTCAGGCTTCTCGTCGAGCCTGAAGCCGATTTCGAAATAACGGAGGCGGCTGAATGGTATGCGAAGCATAATCCGGCGCTTTGCGTCGAATTTCTGCGTGCTGTCGATCGATCCATGGATGCCGTTGTCGACAATCCTCTTCAATATCAAATTGCGTTCGGTCGCGTTCGTCGGGTGCTGATTGGACGCTTTCCTTACATGCTGATGTATACGGTGGTGGACACCGATGTGGTGGTGGCCGCGTGTATGCGCGGACGCCGCAATCCCAAACGCTGGCAAAGTCGCTTTAGCGAATGACAAGCCCTGATATCGTTCCCGCTCTCAAATCTATGCTCCCCGACCTGCGCGGCCGGCTCCTGCCGAACGAGCCGCTCGCGCCGCTCACCTGGTTCCGCGTCGGCGGTCCGGCGCAGGCGCTGTTCATGCCGGAGGACGAGGACGATCTCGCCTATGCGCTCGCCGGCATCCCGGCCGATGTTCCGGTTACCGTGGTCGGGCTTGGCTCCAATCTGATCGTGCGCGACGGCGGCGTTCCGGGGGTGGTGGTGCGGCTGGGGCGTGGCTTCAACGACGTGGTCGTCGAGGGCACGCAGGTTCACGCCGGCGCGGCGGTGCCGGACGTGAAGGTGGCGCGCGCGGCGCAGGACGCAAGCCTCGCCGGGCTGGCGTTCTACCGCGGCATTCCCGGTGCGATCGGCGGTGCGCTGCGCATGAACGGCGGCGCCTACGGCCGCGAGACGAAGGATGCGCTGGTGTCCGTGCGTGCGGTGGATCGCACAGGGCGCGTTCATGTCCTGAGCAACGCCGACATGCGCTACACCTACCGGCACTCCGGCGCGCCGGCCGATCTGATCTTCACCCGGGCGACGTTTCAGGGCGCGCCGGGCGACCGCGACGCGATCGCCGCCGAGATGGAAAAGATCACCGAGTTCGCGGGAGGCGACCCAGCCGATCAAGAGCCGCACCGGCGGCTCGACCTTCAAGAACCCGCCGGGCCGAAAGGCCTGGCAACTGATCGATGCCGCCGGCTGCCGCGGACTGATCGTCGGAGCGGCGCAGGTCTCGGAGATGCACTGCAATTTCCTGATCAACCTCGGCGGCGCGACGGCGGCCGATATCGAAACGCTCGGCGAAACCGTTCGCCGGCGCGTTCTCGACACCTCAGGCATCGAACTGGAGTGGGAGATCAAGCGCATCGGCGTCGCCTGACTCTCCGGGGGTGGGCGCGTTCGGCCCGGCCCTGCGCCGGGCTTTGCTTTGTCCCGATCCGGCCGTGCCTCTCGCGCAGCTGTGTCTTTTGAATCACGCCTGTTGTGGTTCGCGAGCATCCCGGTGCCTATCGGGATTCACGGCTGACTCCCAACGGGTTAGCTTGCCTTGTGATTCGCGGAGGCGTGGTGGCGGACGGCGGTGATCCGATTCTGGTGGTGGGCGGCGGGCTCGGGGGAGCTGCGGCGGCGCTTTCGCTTGCGCGCAGCGGCTTCCGCGTGCGCGTGCTGGAGCAGGCGCCCGAGTTCGGCGTGATCGGCTACGGGATTCAGCTCGGTCCGAACGTCTTCTCGATGTTCGAGCGGCTCGGCGTCGTCGACGCGGTGATGGCCAAGGCGCTGGTGCCGAAGGCGCTGCTGATGCTCGACTTCGAGGACGCCGGCGAAATCGTGCGGGTTCCGACCGGAGATTCGTTCCGGCGTCGCTTCGGCGCGCCCTATGTCGTGATCCATCGCGTCGACCTGCATCGGGTGCTGCTGGACGCCTGCGCTCGCGAGCCGGGCATCGAGCTGATGCCGCTGACCTCCGCGCATTCGTTCGAGGAGCGGGCCGACGGCGTGCGGCTGACGCTCGGCGACGGGCGGACGATCGACGGGCGTGCTCTGATCGGGGCCGACGGCCTGCGCTCGACGATCCGCCAGCAGATGCTGGACGAGGGCGAGCCGCGCATGGTCGGTTATGTCGCGCACCGGACCATCGTGCCGATGGCCGACGTGACCGCGGACGTGCCGCGCGAGGAGGTCGTGCTCTGGTCCGGCGACGGATTCCATATCGTGCATTATCCGCTGCGCGGCGGATCGCTGTTCAACATCGTCGCGGTGTTCCAGACCTCGACCTACGCCGAGCGCGGCGACATCCAAGGCTATCGCGCCGAACTCGACCGGACCTATCGCCACGCGCACCCGTCAATGAAGGCGCTGCTGACGATGATGGATCTGGAGCGGCGCTGGGCGATTTCGGACCGCGATCCGATCCGGCGATGGAGTCGCGGCTGCGTCACCCTGCTGGGCGACGCCGCGCATCCGACGCTGCAGTCGCTGGCGCAGGGCGCCTGCATGGCGATCGAGGACGCCGTCTGTCTCGCGGAGTTCATGGCCGCTTCCGGCGGCGACTTCACGGCGGCGTTCCGCCGCTACGAGCGCGCCCGCTATCTGCGCACCGCGCGGGTGCAATACGAGTCCCGCTACATGTGGGACAATTTCTATCACCTCGGCGGCATCGAGCGCGAAGTCATGCGCTCGGCCTGGGCGGATCGCACCGAGGACGAGCACTTCCGGTGTCTCTCCTGGCTCTATGACGGATTTCCGCTGCCCGATCGCAAGGATGCCGTCGCATGAGCAAGCATGTTGCGGTGCTGATGGGCGGCTGGTCGGCGGAGCGCGATGTGTCGCTGCGCTCGGGCAAGGCTTGCGCCGATGCGCTGGACCGCTGCGGCTATCGTGTCACCCGAGTCGACGTCGGCCGCGACATCGCGAGCGTGCTGCGCACGCTCAAGCCCGACGTGGCCTTCAACGTGCTGCACGGACGCCCCGGCGAGGACGGCACGCTCCAGGGCGTGCTGGAGATCGCCGGCATTCCCTACACCCATTCCGGCGTGATGGCGTCGTCGCTCGCCATGCAGAAGGACGTCGCCAAGGTGGTGATGAAGGCCGCCGGCGTTCCGGTGCCGGAAGGGCTTGTGGCCGATCGCGCGGAGGCGGCGCGCAAGCATCTCCTGCCGCGTCCCTATGTGGTCAAGCCGATTGCCGAAGGCTCGAGCGTCGGCGTGTTCATCGTCACCGAAGAGCACGAACATCCGCCGCAGGAGCTCACTCGGGCGGATTGGGCGCTGGGCGACAAGGTTCTTGTCGAAACCTTTATTCCCGGCAAGGAGCTGACCTGCGCCGTGATGGGCGACCGGGCCCTCGACGTGATCGAAATCGTCGCCGCCTCAAGGTTTTACGACTATGAGGCGAAATACGCGCCGGGCGGATCGAAACACGTTCTTCCCGCGCCAATTTCACCTTTTGTTTACCAAGAGGCCCGAAGACTAGCGCTTGCGGCGCATTGCGCCCTGGGCTGCCGGGGCGTGAGCCGAGCCGATTTTCGCTACGACGACAGCCGTTCGGGGACGGAAGGGCTGGTTTGTCTTGAGGTCAATACACAGCCGGGCATGACGGAAACGTCGCTCGTGCCCGAACTCGCCGCCCATGCGGGCATGACTTTCGACGAGCTGGTGCGATGGATGGTCGAGGACGCCTCGCTGAACCGGTGACCGGTGGCGAACCGCTGCACCGGGCGTCCGGCCCAGCGCCGGCGCTGCGGTCGTTTGCGTCGTCGCAGAGCCGGTGGCAACGGCTCGCGCGCCGCAGCGTGCTGACGATCGTCCGCGCGCGTCCGCCGCGCGGGGCGGGCGTCGCCGCGGCTTTTGCCTTCATCCTGATCTTTGCCGGATACGGCGTCGTCCGCGGCGATCACGGGCCGGCCGTCATGGAACAACTCGCGGACTGGCGCGACGCCGCGGCCAATGCGGCCGGGTTCCGCATCACCTCGGTGGCGCTGGCCGGCGGCAAGCATGTCACCCGCGAGCAGATACTCACCACGGCAGGCGTTACCGGTCGCACCTCGCTGCTGTTTCTCGATGCCGCAGCAGCCCGCGACCGGCTGAAGCAGAATCCCTGGATCGCCGAGGCGACCGTGCTGAAGCTTTATCCGGGCCAGCTTCGCATCGACATCACCGAGCGCGAGGCCTTCGCGCTCTGGCAGAAGGACGGCAAGGTCTCGGTGATCGCGCGCGACGGCACCGTGGTCGAGAATTTCGTCGCCCGCCGTTTCGCCGGGCTGCCGTTCGTGGTCGGCAACGGTGCCGGGGCGAAGGCGAAGGATTTCGTCGCGCTGCTCGACCGCTATCCGGCGCTGCGCGACCAGACCCAGTCGTCGGTTCTGGTGGCCGAACGCCGTTGGAACCTGATGCTGAAGAACGGCGTCGAGGTGAAGCTGCCCGAGGAGCAGGTCGAGCGCGCGCTTGAAACGCTGGTGGCGCTCGATCGCGACAAGCGGCTGCTGTCGCGCGACATCGTCGCGATCGATCTGCGCCTGTCCGACCGGGTCAGCGTCCGCCTGTCCGACGAGGCCCACGCCGCCCGCCAGGAGCTTCTCAAGCCGAAGCCCAAGCGCCGCGGAGGCGACGCATGAGCTTCCACGAAGGCCATACGCCGAAGCTGAAGCCGGTCTCGCCGCACCGTTCCGCGACGGTCGCGGCGCTCGACATCGGCACCAGCAAGATCGTCTGCCTGATCGCGCGCCTGAAGCCGCGTCCGCCGCAGGACGTGCTGCGCCGGCGGACCCATGCCATCGAGGTGCTGGGCATCGGCCACACCGAGGCGCGCGGCATGAAGGGCGGCGCAGTGGTCAATCTCGCCGACGCCGAGGAGGCGGTGCGGGTTGCGGTCGAGCGCGCCGAGCGCGACGCCGGCGTTCAACTGGAATCCGTGATCGTGTCGGTGTCGTCCGGCCGCCTCGGCAGCGAACTCTACAACGCCACGGTCAACGTGGCGGGATCGGCCATCGCCGACGGCGACATCGCCCGCGTTCTCGAGGCCGGCAGCCGCCACTCGGTGCGGCACGACCGCATGGTGCTGCATTCGCTGCCGATCGGCTATTCGCTCGACGACGTGCGCGGCATCGGCGAGCCGCGCGGCATGCTGGCAAGCCGCTTCGGCGTCGACATGCACATGGTCACGGCCGACGTGGCGGCGGCGCGCAACATCATGCTCACGATCGAGCGTTGCCATCTCTCGGTCGAGACGATGGTGGCGGCGCCCTATATCGCAGGTCTTTCCATCCTGGCCGACGACGAGGCCGAACTGGGCGCGGCGGTCATCGACATGGGCGCGGGCACGACCACGACCGCGGTGTTCTCCAGCGGACGATTCATCCACGCCGACAGCTTCGCGCTGGGCGGCCAGCACGTCACGATGGATCTCGCGCGCGGGTTGAACGCGCGGATCGCGGACGCCGAGCGAATCAAGACGTTCTATGGCAGTGTGATCGGCGGCGGCACGGACGAGCGCGACATGATCGCGGTCCCGGCCTTGAGCGACGACGATCGCGAGCCGCCGCACTTCGTTTCGCGCGGGAGCCTTGTGCGCATGATCAAGCCGAGAGTCGAGGAGATTCTCGAGATGGTCCGCGATCGCCTCGGGCAGTCGCCGTTCGCATCCGAGCCGCGCGCCCGCATCGTGCTGACCGGCGGAGCCAGCCAGCTCACCGGCATGGGCGATCTCGCCGCCCGCATTCTCAACCGTCCGGTCCGGATCGGCCGGCCGCTCGGGATTTCCGGGCTGCCGGATGCCGCCAAGGGGCCGGCTTTCGCGGTCGCCGCGGGCCTTCTGGTCTATCCGCAGGCGGCGCACCTCGAACATTTCGAACCGCGGCGAACGCGGCATCTCATGACAGGGACCGGATACATCGCGCGGGTCGGGCGATGGCTCAGGGAGAGCTTCTGATGACCCGCAGGATTTTCTCGCGTTTCAACCGATCGGCCGGCGGCGGACCGGCCCGAGCCGGCAGCGTCGGACGACGCAGCCCAAGCAAGAGGCAGCAGCCATGAGCATCAATCTGACGATCCCCGACATCCGCGAGCTGAAGCCGCGGATCACCGTGTTCGGCGTGGGCGGCGCCGGCGGCAACGCCGTCAACAATATGATCACGGCCGGACTCCAGGGCGTCGATTTCGTGGTGGCGAACACCGATGCCCAGGCGCTGACCATGTCGAAGGCCGAGCGCATCATCCAGATGGGCGTGCAGGTCACCGAGGGGCTGGGCGCGGGCTCGCAGCCGGACGTCGGCCGCGCCGCCGCGGAAGAGGTGATCGACGAGATCCGCGACCATCTTCAGGGCGCGCATATGGTCTTCGTCACCGCCGGCATGGGCGGCGGCACCGGCACCGGCGCCGCGCCGGTCGTCGCGCGCGCGGCCAAGGAGATGGGCATCCTCACCGTCGGCGTTGTGACCAAGCCGTTCCACTTCGAGGGCCAGCGCCGCATGAAGTTCGCGGAGTCCGGCATCGCCGAGCTTCAGAAGTGCGTCGACACCCAGATCATCATCCCGAACCAGAACCTGTTCCGGGTCGCCAACGAGAAGACCACCTTCGCAGACGCCTTCGCGATGGCCGACCAGGTGCTCTATTCGGGCGTTGCCTGCATCACCGACCTGATGGTCAAGGAAGGGCTCATCAACCTCGACTTCGCCGACGTGAGAGCGGTGATGAGGGAAATGGGCAAGGCGATGATGGGCACCGGCGAGGCCTCCGGCGAGAAGCGCGCGCTGCGCTCGGCCGAGGCCGCGATCTCCAATCCGCTGATCGACGACGTGTCGATGAAGGGCGCGCGGGGCCTGCTGATCTCGATCACCGGCGGCCGCGACCTGACGCTGTACGAGGTCGACGAGGCGGCCACCCGCATCCGCGAGGAGGTCGACCAGGAGGCGAACATCATCGTCGGCGCGACCTTCGACGAGGGTCTGGAGGGCATCATCCGCGTGTCGGTGGTGGCGACCGGAATCGACCATATCGCGATGGCGGCGCGTCACGAGCCGGAAAGCCGGCTGGCCGATCTGACCAGCAAGCTGCAGGCCGAGAGCCGCCGGATCGCCGATCGCATCGAGACCCCGCAGCAGCAGTCCGCACCGCGCGCCAATCCGGCGCCGGCTCCGCGCGCTGCAGCGATCGAGCAGGCTGCGACCGCGGCGGTCGCCGCTGCGGTTCTGCCGCACGCGACGCACGCCGAGGATGTCACCATCCGTCCGATCGCGCCGAAGCCGTCGCTGTTCCTCGAACAGTCGGTTTCGCAGGAGCCGGTCGCCGAGGAGGCTCAGCCGCGCACCTTCATTCCGCCGCAGCCGGAGCGCCCGGCGAACCGCGGACCGCGCATGCCGCGGGTCGACGAACTGCCGATGCCGGCGCAGAACCAGATCCGCGCCAACCGGGGCGAGGTCGCCGACGAGCATCCGGAGAAGCGCCGCATGTCGCTCCTGCAGCGGCTGGCCGCCGTCGGCCTCGGCCGCCGCGAGGAGGACGAGGCGGCCTATCACGAGCCGGTCGCTCCGCAGCAGCGCGCCCCGGCCCCGATGTCCATGCCGATGCCGACCCCGCCGCGACCGGCCATGCCGCCGGTCCAGCAGCGGCAGGAGCCAGTGTCCGAATACGCCCGCCGGCCGGCTCCGGCTCCGCAGGGCCTCGACATCCACGGCCGTCAGGCTCCGATGTCCAAGCCTGTGGATGACGACCAGCTCGAAATCCCGGCGTTCCTGCGCCGTCAGGCCAACTGACCGCGATATCAGCGGCGGCGATCGCAACCCCGGCGGATTCCGCCGGGGTTTTTCGTTGTGGAACGGACGACGGGCGGCTCTTTAATGTTTTGGTAAACCGTTGATTTACCTTAAATTTTCATCCCTGGGCCGGATTGTGTAGCGACCCGATAAGTCCTTGTGGATGCTCCGGGATTGGGGGCTTCGGCGGGTTGTTGCAGCCGCTAAGGTGAGCCGGCGCCGCGTCTGGGGCGGCAATGCGGCGGTTGTTAGGTAACAATCGGTAAGAAAGCGTGAGTTGGTTCCCTCTGAAACGGGGTCTAAGGTGCTCGCGTTTCAAGGGGTTTTTGCTGGGCAACGGGTTTCGGCACGGGGGCCGTCTCGAGCACTCCCAAAGCAGCGGATGACACCAAGGGGACATTCGGTCCGGCCAAGACGATGCGTGTGTGCAGTGCATCGAAGCCGGATGGAGTTGCGGGAATAGTATGAAGGCTGGAAAGCAGACCACACTTCGGAGCCATGCCGTCGTCAGCGGCATCGGCGTGCATTCCGGCACTCCTGCAACGCTGACGCTTCGTCCGGCGAAGGCCGACACCGGCATCGTGTTCGTGCGGCTCGGTCGCGACGGCCGGCCGGATCGGCAGATCCGCGCTGACGTGCGCGCGGTCACGGCCACCGAATTCGCAACCGTGCTGGGCGACGCGATGGGCCCGCTCTGCTCGACGTCGGAGCATGTGCTCGCCGCGCTCGCGGGTCTCGGCATCGACAACGCAATCGTTGAGATCGACGGGCCCGAGGTGCCGATCATGGACGGCAGCGCCGCGCCGTTTGTTGCGGCGCTCGACCGGGCCGGCACGGTCGCGCTGTCTGCGCCGCGCCGCTTCATCAAGGTTCTCAAGCCGGTTCACGTCACGCAGGGCGACGCCTTCGGCGAGTTGCGCCCGCACGCCCACGGGTTTCGTCTGGAAGTCGAAATCGACTTCGATCATCCCGTGATCGGCCATCAGACGGCCGGCTTCGATCTCGACCCCGACACGTTCCGCGACGAAATCGCCGATGCACGCACCTTCGGCTTCATGCGCGACGTCGACAAGCTCTGGAAGTCCGGCTATGCGCTCGGCGCATCGTTCGACAACACGCTGGTGGTGAGCGAGGATCGCGTCGTCAATCCGGAAGGGTTGCGCTACCCGGACGAGTTCGTGCGTCACAAGGTTCTCGATGCGGTCGGAGATCTGGCGCTGGCCGGAGCGCCCCTGCTGGGCCTCTACCGCTCCCGCCGCGGCGGGCACCGCCTCAACCATGCCGTCCTGTCCGCACTGATCGCGGACCGTTCGGCCTGGACCACCGTCGAGGCCACCGATCTGCGCCCCGAAATCCGGGTCGAGGCCCCTCGTCGCAGCATCCGGGGCCATGCCGACGCGGCAACCGGACTGGTGGCGCCGGCTTTCGGGCCGGAAATCTCCTGAATCGCCCGGTTGTGGACGCCCCCACGGCCGTGTGGACCGCGTCATAATCGCCATAATCCCGGCCGATTGTCCGCTTAAACGGTTGGTCAACCATTCTTTTTCAATTAGATAGTGCGCGGTTCACGCGCTGGGGCTGTTCGCATCGCATGCTGTCGCGTTCTTTCGGATCGACCTCTGCCTGTCGCACCCGCATGCGCTTTCTGGCGCTGTGCCTGCTCGCCATTCCGCTCGGCGCCTGCAGCCTGTTCGGTGACAAGGACGTGCAGGGCCCCGACGAGCCCGCCGACAAGCTTTACAACGAGGGCGTCTTCCTTCTGAACCAGCGCCAGTCCTACAAGGACGCGGCCAAGAAGTTTCAGGAGGTCGAGCGCCAGCACCCCTATTCGGACTGGGCCCGCCGCGCGCTGCTGATGTCGGCCTACGCGCATTACGAGGCGCGCGAATACGACGAGTCGATCGCCGCCGCCCAGCGCTACGTCACCCTGCATCCGGGCAGCTCCGACGCCGCCTATGCGCAGTTCCTGATCGGCTCGTCCTATTACGACCAGATCATCGACGTGACACGCGACCAGGCGCGCACCGAGCGCGCGGTCCAGGCGCTCGAAGAGGTTGTGCGCAAGTTCCCGAACACGGAATATGCGATCAGCGCCAAGCGGAAGATGGAAATGGCCCGCGACCAGCTCGCCGGCAAGGAGATGGTGGTCGGCCGCTACTACATGGATCGCAAGGATTTCACCGGGGCGATCAACCGCTTCAAGATCGTCGTGACGCAGTATCAAACCACGCGTCACGTCGAGGAGGCGCTGACGCGCCTGACCGAGGCCTATATGTCGCTCGGCGTGGTCGGCGAGGCCCAGACCGCGGCCGCCGTGCTCGGCCACAACTTCCCGGACAGCCGGTGGTACCAGGACGCATATCGCCTCGTGAAGTCCGGCGGGCTCGAGCCGACCGAAAACCGCGGCTCCTGGATCAGCCGCGCGTTCCGTCGCGTCGGGCTGGGCTGACCCCCGCGCGCCATCCACAAGCTCCGCTCTTGTCATGCGCCGCGATGCCGGCGCATCCATTATGGTTGAACGCTTGCGGATTCGCAGGCGGCGCGCGGCCGGGCAGGCCGCCGGCCGCCGCGCGCTCGCGGGCGCCGCATTCTCGTGTGAAGGACAGGCCATGCTGGCCCGGCTCTCGATCCGCGACATCGTCCTGATCGACAGGCTCGACATAGATTTCTCCGGAGGCCTGTCCGTGCTGACCGGCGAAACCGGCGCCGGCAAGTCGATCCTGCTCGACGCCTTCGCGCTCGCGCTCGGCGCGCGCGGCGACGCCACGCTGGTGCGGCAGGGCGCGGACCAGGGCCAGGTCACGGCCATGTTCGAATTGCCGCCGAAGCATCCGGCGCGCGCGCTGCTCAAGGACGCGGACATCGCCGGCGACGAGGCGCTGATCCTGCGCCGCGTGCAATTCGCGGACGGCCGCACCCGCGCCTTCGTCAACGACCAGCCGGTCGGCGTGCAGGCCCTGCAATCGCTCGGCGCGGCGCTGGTGGAGATCCACGGCCAGCACGACGCGCGCGCGCTGGTCGATGCCGGCACGCACCGCAGGCTGCTCGACGCCTACGGCCGGCTCGACGGCGCGGCCGAAGAGGTCGAGCGGCTGTGGACGGCGCGCCGGGATGCGCAGACGGCGGTGGAGGCGCACCGCGCCGACATCGAACGCGCGGCGCGCGAGGCGGACTGGCTGCGCCATGCGGTCCAGGAGCTCGGCAAGCTCGCGCCGGAGCCGGGCGAGGAGACCGCGCTGGCCGAGCGCCGCACCGCCATGATGCATGCCGAGAAGATCGCCGGCGATCTCGGCGATGCGCTGGAGGCGGTCGCGGGGTCGTCCGCGCCCGGTCCGGCGCTCGCCGCCGCGATGCGAAGGCTGGAGCGACGCGCCGGGCAGGCTCCGTCGCTGGTCGAGCCGGTGGTGAAGGCGCTCGACGCCGCCTTCGGCGCGATCGAGGAGGCGCGCAGCCAGATCGAGCAGGCGCTGCGGCTGGCCGATCACGACCCGCGCGAGCTGGAGCGCATCGAGGAGCGGCTGTTCGCGCTGCGCGCCGCCGGACGCAAGTATAACGCGCCGGTCGACCAGCTCAGCGCGCTTGCCGCGAAATACGTCGCCGATCTCGCGCTGATCGACGCCGGCGCGGAACGGCTGGCGGCGCTCGAGAAGGTCGCCAGCGAAGCCGAGGCGCACTTCTCGCTGGCGGCAGGGAAGCTGTCGGCAGCCCGGATCAAGGCGGCGGAGAAGCTCGACAAGGCGGTCAACGCCGAGCTGAAGCCGCTGCGGCTGGAGCGCGCCCGCTTTTCCACCAACGTCGAGAGCGATCCGGCCTCGCCGGGGCCGAACGGCATCGACCGCGTCGAGTTCTGGGTCCAGACCAACCCCGGCACGCGGCCCGGGCCGATGATGAAGGTCGCGTCCGGCGGCGAGCTGGCGCGCTTTCTTCTGGCGCTCAAGGTGGTGCTGGCGGATCGCGGTTCGGCCCCGACGCTGGTGTTCGACGAGATCGACACCGGGGTCGGCGGCGCGGTGGCGGACGCCATCGGCGTGCGGCTGGCGCGGCTCGGCGATCGCGCGCAGACCATCGCCATCACCCATGCGCCGCAGGTCGCAGCCCGCGCGTCGCAGCATTTTCTGATCGCCAAGGACGCACTCGACAAGGGCAAGCGCGTCGCCACCCGCGTCACCGAGCTTGCGCCGCCGCGCCGCCGCGAGGAGATCGCGCGCATGCTCGCCGGCGCCGAGATCACCGAAGAGGCTCGGGCGGCGGCCGAGAAGCTGATCCGCGCCGCGGCGGGCTGACGGCGCCATGACGAAAGCCCCGAGGCCGCCGCGCGATTCCCTGATCCCGGTCGAAGAGATGACCGAGCGCCAGGCGAAGCGCGAGCACGCGCGGCTTGAAGCCGAAATCAGGCAGCACGACGAAAGCTATTATCAGAAGGACGCGCCGACGGTTTCGGACGCGGACTACGACGCGCTGCGGCGACGCTACGACGCCATCGAGGAGCGGTTTCCCGATCTCCGCACGCTGGACAGCCTGTCGCGCAAGGTCGGGGCTGCGCCCGCTCGCGGCTTCGCCAAGGTCCGGCACGCGGTGCCGATGCTGTCGCTGCAGAACGCCTTCAGCGACGAGGACGTGGCGGATTTCGTCGGGCGCATCCGCCGCTTTCTCAATCTCGGGGACGAGGAGCCGGTCGCGTTCGCCTGCGAGCCGAAGATCGACGGCCTGTCGATGTCGCTGCGCTACGAGAGCGGCGAGCTCGTCACGGCGGCGACGCGCGGCGACGGGGCGGAGGGCGAGGACGTCACCGCCAACATCCGCACGCTCAAGGAAATCCCGCAGACGCTGAAGGGCCGGACGGTTCCGGCAGTCTGCGAGATCCGGGGCGAGGTTTACATGACCAAGTCGGACTTCCTGGCGCTCAACAAGCGGCAGGCGGAAGCGGGCCAGCCGGTGTTCGCCAATCCGCGCAACTCCGCGGCCGGCTCGCTGCGCCAGAAGGATCCTTCGGTGACGGCGTCGCGGCCGCTGCATTTCTTCGCCTACGGCTGGGGCGATCTCACCGAGACGCCGAAGAAGACCCAGTCGGCGATGGTGGACTGGCTTGCGAGCCTCGGGTTTCGGACCAATCCGCTGTCGCGCGCGGTTGAGAGCACCGCGGAGATGGTCGCTTACCACCGCGAGATCGGCGAGGCGCGCGCGGCGCTCGACTACGACATCGACGGGGTCGTTTACAAGCTCGACCGGCTCGACTGGCAGGAGCGGCTTGGCTTCGTGTCCCGCAGCCCGCGCTGGGCGGTCGCGCACAAGTTCGCGGCCGAGCAGGCCACGACGGTTCTGCGCGATATCGATATCCAGGTCGGCCGCACCGGCGCGCTGACGCCGGTCGCCAAGCTCGAGCCGGTCACGGTCGGCGGCGTCGTCGTGCAGAACGCCTCGCTCCACAACGAGGACTACATCAAGGGCATCGGCAACGACGGCCAGCCGATCCGCGGCGGAACGGACATCCGGATCGGCGACACGGTCACGATCCAGCGCGCCGGCGACGTCATCCCGCAGATCGTCGACGTG
Organism: uncultured Alphaproteobacteria bacterium; assembly: GCA_963758225.1. GTDB lineage: Bacteria > Pseudomonadota > Alphaproteobacteria > Rhizobiales > Xanthobacteraceae > Z2-YC6860. Next base: position 547,803 of record CAVWUJ010000001.1, read on the forward strand.
GTGCTGGAGAAGCGGCCGAAGGACGCGAGGCCCTACGCCTTTCCCGACAAGTGCCCGGCCTGCGGCAGCCACGCGGTGCGCGAGGACGGCGAAGCGGTGCGCCGCTGCACCGGCGGGCTGGTGTGTCCGGCCCAGCAGGTCGAGCGGCTGCGGCACTTCGTGTCGCGCGACGCCTTCGACATCGAGGGCTTCGGCGAAAAGCAGGTGCAGGCGTTCTATGCCGACGGGCTGGTGATGGAGCCCGCCGACATTTTCACGCTGGCGGAGCGCGACCGGCGCGCGGCGAAGAAGCTCGCGGACCGCGAGGGCTATGGCGAGACCTCGGTGCGCAACCTGTTCGCCGCGATCGATGCGCGGCGCAACGTGCCGCTCAACCGGCTGATCTACGCGCTCGGCATCCGCCACATCGGCGCGACCAACGCGCGCCTGCTGGCCCTGCATTACGGGACGTTCGAAGCGCTGCGCGACGGCGCAAGCAAGGCGGAGCCGCCGAAGGAAAAGGCCGAGCGCGAGAAGGGCGACAAGGGCAACGACGAGTGGCGCGAGTTGAATTCCATCGAGGGCGTGGGCGAGGTGGTGGCGCAGGCGCTGGTCGAGTTCTTCAAGGAGCCGCGCAACATCAGGGCGCTGGAGGCGCTGCTGGCCGAGATCGAGGTCTCGCCGATGGAGACGGTCAAGCGCGACACGCCGGTCGCCGGCAAGACCGTGGTCTTCACCGGCTCGCTGGAGCGCATGACCCGCGACGAGGCCAAGGCGATGGCCGAACGACTGGGCGCGAAGGTCTCCGGCTCGGTGTCGAAGAAGACCGATCTGGTGGTGGCCGGGCCCGGCGCGGGATCGAAGCTCGCCGATGCGAAGAAGCACGGCGTTGCGGTCATGACCGAGGACGAGTGGTTCACACTGGTCGGCGGCGAATAGGCGCTACCGCTTCGGCCCCAGCAGCGCGAACGACATCACCAGCGCCGCGACGATGAACACCATCGTCAGCGCCAGCGGCAGCGCGGACGACGCGCCTGCCAGCAGCATGCCGGTGAACTGCACGAAGGCCGCTCCGGTCGCCATCTGCGTGCAACCCATGATACCGGCGGCCGTGCCGGCCGCATGCGGCCGCACGCTGACCGCGCCGGCGATCGCGCCCGGCAGCATCAGGCCGTTGCCGAAGGCGATGAGCGCCTGGGGAGCGAAGACGATCACCGGCCCGAGATCGTGTGCGACCGCGGCCAGCAGCACGGCCACCGCCACGCCCGCGCTCTCGATTCCGATGCCCCACCAGATCAGCATGTTGGCGCCGCGCCGCACCGCGAGGCGGGAGGCGGCGAAGTTGCCGGCCATGTAGCCGGCCGACGAAAGCGCGAACCAGACGCCGAATTCCGCGGAGCTTCGCCCCATCAGCGACACCACCACATGGGGCCCGCCGCCAAGAAAGGCGAAGAACGTTGCGGAGGCGAACGCACCCGACAGCACATAGCCCCAGAACACGCGCTCGCCGATGAGCTGGCTCAGATCGCGCAGAAAGCCCGGCCGCTCGCCTGCGATGGCGTTGAGATGGCGGGTCTCGGGCAGCGTCGCGGCGATCCAGAGCAGCACGCCGAAGCTGGTGAACGCCGTGAACAGGAAAATCGCCTGCCAGCCGAAGGCGGTGTCGAGAATGCCGCCGATCAGCGGACCGAGGGTGGGCACCGCGACCATCACCGTCGCCACCAGCCCGAGCGTCGAGGCGGCGCGGTCGCGCTCGAACAGGTCGCGGATGATGGCGCGGCCGACCACAATTCCGGTGGACGCGCCGATCGCCTGCAGGATGCGCGCGGCGATCAGGCTTTCCACCGTCGCGACCACGACGGCCAGCGCGCTGACCAGCGCGGTCAGCCCCATGCCCGCCATCAGCACGGGCCGGCGGCCGAAGCGGTCCGACAGCGGACCCATGACGAGCTGCGCGCCGGCCAGACCCACCAGGAAGAGCGAGACCGTGAGTTGCAGCGTCGCCGGATCGGACTTCAGCCGCAGCGCAAGCTGCGGCAGCGCGGGCACCAGGATGTTGAGCGTGGTCGCACCGACGGAGGTGGCGGCCATCAGCAGGAGCAGGAGGCCCCAGGGCTTGGAATCGGTAGCGCGCGCCCGCTCCCGGAGTTGTGTCGCGGCGTCCTGTTGCAACAATCCGGTCCGGTTCAGCCGTAGGTGAGGGGGCGGGTGGCGATATCGAGCCAGGCTCGCGCGTCGCCGTCGACCAGCGGAAACAGGGCCCCGGCGACCCTGGCGTGATAGATTTCGATCCAGGACACCTCGTTCTCGGTCAGCAGGCCGGTGTCGATCAGGCGCTGGTCGAGCGGCGCGAGGGTGAGCGTCTCGAAGGTGTTCAGCGGCTTCTCGCCGCCCTCGGCTGCGGGCGCCTCGGTGACGAGAACGAGATTCTCGATCCGGATGCCGTAGGCGCCGGTCTTGTAGTAGCCGGGCTCGTTCGACAGGATCATGCCGCGCTTGAGCGCGACATTGCCGAGCTTGGAGATGCGCGCCGGCCCTTCATGGACCGACAGATAGCTGCCGACGCCGTGGCCGGTGCCGTGGTCGTAATCGAGGCCGGCCTCCCACAGCGCGCGGCGCGCGAACGGATCGAGCTGCGCGCCGGTCGTGCCCTCCGGAAAGATCGCGCGCGCGATGGCGATATGACCCTTGAGCACGCGGGTGTAACGGTCGCGCATTTCCGCCGTCGGCTCGCCGACGGCGACGGTGCGGGTGATGTCGGTGGTGCCGTCCTCGTACTGTCCGCCCGAGTCGATCAGAAAAAGCTGGCCCGGCTCGATCCGTCGGTTGGTCGCGCGGGTCACGCGGTAATGCACGATGGCGCCGTTCGGCCCCGCGCCGGAAATCGTCGGAAACGAAACGTCTTTCAGTTCACCGGTGTCGCGGCGGAAGCTTTCCAGCGCCTCGACCGCCTCGATCTCTGTGAGCCGGCCTGAGGGAGCCTCCCGGTCGAACCAGGCGAGGAAGCGCGCCATCGCCGCGCCGTCGCGGCGGTGCGCAGCCTTGGCGCCCTCGACCTCGACCGGATTTTTCACCGCCTTCATCGCCGAGATCGGATCGGCGCCGCGCAGCACGCGGCCGCCTTCGGACTGGATCAACCGGGCCAGCGCGTCCGCGGCGGTCGCATTGTCGAGCCGGATCGCCTTCTTCGATATGCCGAGCGCGGCCAATTGCCGGGTGAACTCCGACGCCGGGAAGATGTCGGCGATCTCTTCCAGCTTGTGGCGCACCGCATTGGTCAGCCTGGGCGGATCGGCGAACAGGATCGGCCGGTCGTCCTTCGGCAGGATCGCGAACACCAGCGGCAGCGGCGTGTGCGCGACGTCCGAGCCGCGGACGTTGAACGCCCAGGCGACGTTGTGCGGATCGGAGATCACCAGCGCATCGGCGCGCAGGCTCGTCATCTCGTTGCGGATGCGAGCGAGCTTGGAGGCGGCGTATTCGCCGGCGAAACGCAGGTCGTGCAGCACAATCGGGCCGGACGGCGCTTGCGGCCGGTCGCTCCAGATCGCGTCGACCGGATTCGGCTCGGCCGGCACGAGTTCGCCGCCGGCGTTGGCGCAGGCCTTCGCGAGCCGCTCGGCCTGGTCGATGGTGTGAAGCCAGGGATCGTAGCCGAGCTTCGCGCCCGCCGGCAGGTGACGCTCCAGCCACTCGGCCGGCGGCGTCTCGGTCGCATGGGCGAACTCGAACGCCGCGCCGTCGACCTGGTCGCGAACCTGAATCGTGTAGCGGCCGTCGACGAACAGCGCAGCCCGTTCTTCGAGCACGATGACGGTGCCGGCCGAGCCGGCGAATCCCGTCAGCCAGGCCAGCCGCTCGTCGCAGGGCGGGACATATTCGTTCTGGTGCCGGTCGGCGCGCGGCAGGATGAACCCCGCCAGCCCGCGCCGCGCCAGTTCGGCGCGCAGGGCGGCAAGGCGAACCGCCGCCGGAGCAGGGGGCGGATCGTCGAATGTCTGAAATCGGGCCTCGAACATGAGCGGCAATCTATGGGCCGGTCCGAAGGCGGGCAATCGCGACCGACGCATGGCGCCAAGCGGTTCGCAGCCTGACATTTTGCGTTGCGCAATAAATGTTCGCGCAAGAACATCCAGCCGGTGCTTCGTTTCAAGATGGCCCCTAATTTATCTTGATATTATGCGTAGTTAGCTATCGTGCCATGCGTTTTTCCCTGTTTTCTGCATTGCGGCATCTTCTTATGTTGCGGTGCGGAAGGAATCGACGGTCCGGGGATTCGCCGAAGGCCTTCCAAAAGGGAAAGGAGATATCCCCATGTCGACCGTGACTTATGAAAACGCCCCCGCAACGGTGGTGACCGCGACGCCGGTTGCCGCCCAGGGCAAAGGGATTTTCAGGCGCCTTCTGGACGCGCTGATCGAGGCGCGCATGCGCCGGGCCCGCGACGAGATCGCCCGCCACGCGCATCTGCTGCCGCGCGAGTTCGACCTCGCGACCTTCGGGATGAACGCGAACGCCGATCGCAAATCCTGACGCTTTGCGCCGCTGCGCGGCGCGACGTCACGAGAATGTGTGATGCCCGCCCCGTCCGGTCGATCCGGCGGGGCGGCTTGTTTTTGTCAGGCGGACCAAGACGTTCCACCTCATGCAGCTTCGGAGGGCGGGGCGCGGCCTTCTTGCTGCGGAGGCGTGACCCCGCGCCGCCGCGCGCGATCCGGTGTAAGGTTAATCCCTCAGACTCGGTCGAGGGAGGGCATCATGAATGTGCTCGCTTGCGACGTCACGGAGCCGGCGGCCCCGCGCGGCCGGCTGTTGCGCCTGATCGACCACCTCGCCGAACGCCTGATGCAGCATTCGCTCGACGTGATCGATCGTGCTCAGCGCGCCCGCGCCGACATCGACAGCGTGACCCAGCCGTCGAGTTCGATCGCGCGCTCCAGCACGAGCCCCTGCGACCGGTAGGCGGAGATCGCCGCGTCGGCGTGCGCGGTCATCAGTCCCGAGAGGATCACGGCGGCGTTCGGCGCCAGCGCGCGCGCCATCGGCGCGGCGAGCCGTGTCAGCGGCTTCAACAGGATGTTGGCGAACACCAGGTCGAACGGCACGCGCCGAACGATCTCCGGCGCATTGAACCCCGCGGCATGGACGCAGGTCACCAGCGGCCCGACCCGGTTGAGTCGCGCATTCTCCCGCGCGATGCCGACGGAGGCGCGATCGATGTCGGTGGCGAGAACCGGAACGTTCCAGAGCCGCGCAGCGGCGATCGCCAATACGCCGGTGCCGGTGCCGAGGTCGAGGATGTGGCGCGGCTTGCGCTTTCGGGCCAGCAAATCGAGCATGAGAAGACAGCCGCGCGTCGTGCCGTGATGGCCGGTGCCGAAGGCGAGGGCGGCTTCGATCTCGATGCCAATGCCGGACGGCGGTACGGCGTTTCGGTCGTGCGCGCCATGCACGACGAAGCGGCCGGCGGGCACCGGCTTGAGCCCTTCGAGGCTCGCAGCCACCCAATCTTTGGCCGCGACGGTCTCGATCGTGAGCGTCCGCGCCAGTTCTTCCCCGTCGTTATCCCCAATCGCGAGCGCCACCAGATCACGTAACGTGTCCCGGTCGGGTTTCGTGCCGAAATGCGCCTCGACCCGCCAGCTTCCGTCCGGCGCCTCGAAGGCGCCGCATGCGGCCTCGTCGGGATCGAAGGCTTCGGCGAGAAAGCTTGCAATGCGACGCGCCTCCGGCTCGCGGGCGGCGAGGCGGGCGACGTAGGTCACGGAGGCGGCCGGGGATTTGTTCGCGCTGTTCACAGCGCCTTATGCCCCGCCGGGCGGCCTGCTTCCAGCCCTGTTGTCGAGCGGATATACCGGACTTGCCGACAGGCTTATCAACAGGTGCAGGGCGCTTTTTCCAGCGTCCGTCACACGCACCGATCGCAATCCGGGAATGCCGATGGACCTTGCCGACAAGATCGCCTGCGCGGAAACCGTTCAGGCTTGGGGCTTCGCCCGCGACCAGGGCCGCTGGGACGATCTGCGCGCGACCTTTCACCCCGGCGGCACGATCCATGTCTCCTGGTTTCAGGGGGCTTTCGAAGCTTTTGTCGATCGCTGCATCGCCAACTGGGGCAAGGGCTCGTTCGCCAAGCATCTGCTGTGGCCGGCGCGCGTGCAGGGCCACGGGGCGCGTGCCGTCACCGAGACCAATGTTGCGATCCTGGTGCGCCAGACCATCGAGGACGTGCCGGTCGATCTCACGTCCTACGGCCGGTTTCTGGACCGGCATGAAAAGCGCGACGGTGTCTGGAAGATGGTGGAGCGCGCCTGCGTCTACGAGTTCGACCGGCTCGATCCGGTGGAGCCCTCCGAGCGCTTTGCGACCCTGATGGCGAAGGCCGACGTTTCGCGCTTTCCGCAGCCCTATCGCTACATGGGCTATCGGGTGGCTGCGGCCGGCCGCGATCTTGCCGAGCCCGTGCATCACGACGGTTGCGCGGAGACCGAGGCGTTGAAAATACGCTACGCGGAATGGCTCGCGGAGTAGAAGTCGCCGGCGCTGCGGTTCGTCAGAACACGATGTGATAGATCGAATAGACGATCACCACGGCCGCGACCAAGTATGGCATGGCACGGTTGATATCGGTCGGCATGGATGCTCCGGCAGGATTGCGGGTGCGTCAGAAGGCGCCCGGCGGCCGCGGAGCCGCAAAGCCGCTGGAGGGCCGTTGTCCCGGACGGCCGGGCCCGACGGGCTTTTTGCGTTTCGGATCTGCAATCAGGCCTTCGCGCTGGGCTTTTTTGCGTGCGAGCTTGCGCATGCGGCGGATCGCTTCGGCCTTTTCACGAGTCGTCCGTTCCGAGGGCTTTTCGTAGAAGCGCCGCTGTTTCATTTCGCGAAAGACGCCTTCCCGCTGCATCTTCTTCTTGAGGACGCGAAGCGCTTGATCGACGTTGTTGTCGCGAACCAAAACCTGCAAGATTGTCTCCCGGGAATGGAAAAGCTCGAACCGACGAGCCGCCCTCGGATCGGGGCGCTGCGCGAAATCCTGTTCTCCGACGTTCCAGCTACTTCTTGACGCCGACGATATCCGCGCAGGCCTGCGCGACCGTGCTGTTCGGCTCGGCGCTTCCATCGAAAGTCGCCCAGCCGCCCTTGGCAATGTAGGTCGAGCGTTCCCACGAGGAGTCGATCGCCGCCAGTTTCACGGCATGGTCTTCGAAGCCGTTGGCCCGGCGAAACCGGTCGACGCAGATCGGCGTCAGCGCCGTTGCGACCGCGCGGTCGGCTTCGGCGCGTGCGATGCTGGCGGCCTTTCCGGGCGTCATCCAGCCCAGGACCATAAAGCCGAGCGCAGCGACAACGGCCGCGCCGCCTGCCGCGCCCCAAAGGGCCGGTTCTGTCTGCGGAGGAAGATTGAATTTCATGACGTGTCCTTTCGTCGTCGTCCGGAGATCTCCGGACGAATCGTCGCGCGATCCCGTTCGGGATCCGGTCGGCACGGTAATTTTGGCTTTGAGGTGCGGATCGCTTGAGCGTCGCGATGCGGTCGACAGTCACGCTAGGCGCATAACGATAGGGAGTCGAGGGAATTCGGTCGCGATACATGCGTCAGAATGGACAAGTCTGGCGATGCTGCCGCGTTCTTCGGCCCGTTTGTTAAGACCTCAGGGCCTAGCTTGGCGTTCTCTCGAATTCGGAGGGCCGCATGGCCGCGAGCGCAATTCAAAATCAGTATGCCGCCTTGTTCAGCGGCGACTTTATGCCCGTGATCCGGCATGACCAGACGCAGGGCTCGGAAGCCCGCGTTGCCTATGCGGCCGAGTTCGCCGCGTTTCAACTCGGTCAGATCGACAAGAAGCTCGGCCGGCTGGTCGAACTGATGGAGCGCCAGGCCGGCGCCGCGGGCTGAACGGCCGTCTTTCACCCCAGCGAGCGCTGGCCGTCGCAGCCCTGTTTGATTGACGGTCGGCTGCTAGGGCAGCGGCTTGCCGCGCACGTCCGCCGCGCGCTCGATCTTCACCAGCACGCCGATGCCGGTGTCGGCGCCGGTGTGGGTCTGTTCCCGCGGCGTCAGCCGCTTGAAGATCGCCTCGTGGATCGGTCCGCTCTCGTGCAGTTCGGCGGTTCCGTAGAAGCGCAGGAAGCCGGATTCCAATACGCCGTCGCGCTGCGCTTTGAAGTTGGCGTAGATCACGCAAACCCGCGCGTCGTGGCCGAGATTGTCCAGCGCCTGCTTCTTCGAGCGCTCCCAGTAGGCGAGGTGCTCTTCGTCGAACACCAGCATGCTGCCCTTGGGCGAGATGTTCGGGCCGTTCGGTCCCTGGGTGGCGAGCAGGCAGGGCGCGCCGTCGGTCCAGGCGTTGTCAATCAGTTCGCGGATTTTCGGAGAGATGGGCATGAATGGGTGCTCGATCGGGACGTGGAGCGCGCACTCTGCAACGCCGGGCGAAGGCTCGCAATCGTCCGATGCGGAGCGGCGTTCGGCCCCGGCGATTTCAATAGTGCGGCGGGGGCGGCTCGGGCAGGTTCGTCGCCGGCGCGCTGCCGATGTCGCGAATCTGATCCTCCAGCCGCAGCAGGCGGCGGGTCAGGCCCTCGATCTCCTTCCACTGCGCGGTGATCGTGGCGTTGAGGTCTTCGACGGTCCGGTCCTGATGCGCCACGCGCATTTCCAGTTCGTCGATGCGCCGGCGCAGATCTTCGTTCTCGTCGCCGGCCATCACACCCGCTCGACGAAGGAATCGACCACGCGCTTCTCGCCGGCCTTGTCGAAGGCGACGGTCAGCTTGTTGCCGTCCACGGCGGTGACGTTGCCGTTGCCGAACTTGATGTGGAACACCCGGTCGCCGACGGCGTAGGCCGAGACCGTGCCGGTCGACTTGGCGATCAGTTCGCCCTCGATCGTCATGGGCGCGCGGCGCGGGGCTTTGCGCATCTGTTGCGGCTTTGCGGCGGACGCAGCCGTTGCGTCCTCGTCGTAGATATCGTGGGCGTAGTCGAGAGAATCGTCGCCCACGCCGACACCCAGGCCTCCTTGGCCGTAGCGCGGCGCGCCGGTTTCCGAAAAGCCGCCTCGGCCCTTGTTGAGCTGCGCGCGTTGCCAGCCCGGCGTGCTGTAGCTCGATCCGAACGACTGCGCGCCGTCGAAACGCGACGCGCCGTAGCCCGAGCGCGCGCCGAAGTCGCCCGGCGCCTCCGTGACCTCGACATGGGCCTCCGGCAGTTCGTCGAGAAAGCGCGACGGGATGTTGGTCTGCCACAGGCCGCGGATCTGGCGGTTGGTGGCGAAGTAGATCTTGGCGCGGCGGCGGGCGCGCGTGACGCCGACATGGGCGAGGCGGCGCTCCTCCTCGAGCCCGGCGCGGCCCTGCTCGTCGAGCGTGCGCTGGCTCGGAAACAGACCTTCCTCCCAGCCGGGCAGGAACACGGTGTCGAATTCGAGCCCTTTGGCGGAGTGCAGGGTCATGATGTTGACCTTGTCCTCGGCCTCGCCGCTCTCGGTGTCCATCACCAGCGAGATGTGCTCGAGGAAGCCGGCGAGATTCTCGAACCCCTCCATCGAGCGCACCAGCTCCTTCAGGTTCTCCAGCCTGCCGGCGGCGTCGGCGGAGCGGTCCTTCTGCCACATCTCGGTGTAGCCGCTCTCGTCGAGCACGATCTCGGCCAGCTCGTTGTGCGGCAGCGTCTCGTTCTGCGCGCGCCAGCGCGCGAAGTTCTCCAGGAGCCCCCGCAGCGACGACCGCGCCTTGGGTTTCAGCTCGTCGGTCTCGACAATGGCGCGCGCGGCCTCGAACATCGGCACGCGGCGGCGCCGGGCATGATCGTGGATGATCTGGATCGTCGCGTCGCCGAGTCCCCGTTTGGGCGTGTTGACGATGCGCTCGAACGCAAGATCGTCGGAGGGCGAGTTGATGACCCGGAGATAGGCGAGAGCATCGCGGATTTCGGCGCGCTCGTAAAAGCGCGGGCCGCCGATCACGCGATAGGGCAGGCCGAGCGTGACGAAGCGGTCTTCGAACGCGCGCATCTGGAACGATGCGCGCACAAGGATCGCGATTTCGTCGAGCGTGTGACCCTTGCGCTGAAGCGCCTCGATTGCGTCGCCGATCGCGCGCGCCTCCTCCTCGGAATCCCACGCGCCGGTGACCGTTACCTTCTCGCCGAGTTCGTCCTCGGTGTGCAGGGTCTTGCCGAGCCGGCCTTCGTTGTGCGCGATCAGTTGCGCGGCGACCGCGAGAATATGACCGGTGGAGCGATAGTTGCGCTCCAGCCGGATCACGGTCGCGCCGGGGAAGTCGTGGTCGAAGCGCAGGATGTTGTCGACCTCAGCCCCGCGCCAGCCGTAGATCGACTGGTCGTCGTCGCCGACGCAGCAGATGTTGCGGGGGCCGTTGTCTTGCGCGTTCGCCGCTGCAACAGCGGTGCGCTCCCTCTCCCCGCTTGCGGGGAGAGGGTCCGTTTCCAGGAAAGCGACTTGTGGAGAGTCCCCCTCAACCGTCTCGCTTCGTTCGCCGACCTCTCCCCGCAGGCGGGGAGAGGTGGCGGCCGGCTTCTGCGCGATCAGCCGCAGCCAGAGATACTGCGCGACGTTGGTGTCCTGATACTCATCGACGAGGATGTAGCGGAAGCGCCGCTGATACTGCGCCAGCACCTCCGGGTTCTCGCGGAACAGCCGGATGGTTTCGAGCAGCAGATCGCCGAAGTCGGCGGCGTTGAGAATTTTCAGCCGCTCCTGGAAGGCGATGTAGAGCTTCTTGCCGCGGCCGTTGGCGAAGGTCGCGGCCTCGCCCGCCGGCACCTGGTCGGGCGTGAGCCCGCGGTTCTTCCAGTGGTCGAGCAGGCTCGCGAACACCCGCGCCGGCCAGCGCTTCTCGTCGATGCCCTCGACCTCCAGAAGCTGCTTGATCAGCCGGATCTGGTCGTCGGTGTCGAGAATGGTGAAGTCGGGCTTGAGCCCGACCAGTTCGGCGTTCCGGCGCAGGATCTTGACGCCGATGGCGTGGAAGGTGCCGAGCCACGGCATGCCCTCGACCGCCTCGCCGACCATCGCGCCGATGCGGTGCTTCATCTCCCGCGCGGCCTTGTTGGTGAAGGTCACAGCGAGAATCTGCGAAGGGTGCGCCCGCCCGGTGGCGAGGATGTGAGCGATCCGCGTGGTCAGCACGCGGGTCTTGCCGGTTCCCGCGCCCGCCAGCACCAGCACCGGTCCGTCCAGCGTCTCGACCGCCAGGCGCTGCTCGGGGTTGAGCCCCGCGAGATAGCCTGCGCTGGCGGCGCGTGCGGCCATCGCGCGCGCGGCAATGCCGCCCGGCGCGGGTTGCGCCGGCCGGGCCGGTTCGAATTCGGTGCGCTTGACGGGATCAGCCAAGGCCCAGCCTGTCCATGAGAATCATGGATAGAAAATGGCATCGGTGGCCGGGATTTGCGAGGCCTGCCGGTGGGGCAGGGGATAGCGCGCACGCACAGGTTGGTTGCGGGCGGTCATGCGAAATCGCGACACATGCATGTGTCGCAAGATCGAAGCTCGTCTTGCCGCCGGCAAGCGGCGGCCGATAACGTGCCTGTTAACCGCCACGGACACTGGAGCCGATGACCCAAGACCAAGCCGCCAAAGACCAAGCCGCCAAAGACCAAGCCGCCAAAGACCAAGCCGCCAAAGACCAAGCCGCCAAAGACCATGCCTGGCGTTTCGTCGAGCAGAACGCGGCCGCGCTCGCGCGGCTTGGCGACATGATCTTCTATTACGGCGAACTGGGCATGCAGGAGTTTCGCACCAGCGGTCTCCTGATCGACATGCTGGAGGCGGGCGGATTCGAGGTCACGCGCAACCTGTCGGGCTTTCCCACCGGATTCATGGCCACTGCCGGCTCTGGCGGTCCGGTGATCGCGATGCACTGCGAGTTCGACGCGAACCCCGGTAATTCGCAGGTGTCCGGCGTGGCCGAACGCAAGGAAATCGTGCCGGGTGCGCCAGGACACTGCGAAGGCCACAATGTCAACGCGGCGGTGACGATCACGGCCGCGCTCGCCGTCCGCTCGGCGATTCAGGCGCTCGGCCTGCCCGGCACGCTCAAGGTGTTCGGGGCGCCGGCCGAGGAGCAGCTCGTCAGCCGGCCCTATTTCGTGCGCGACGGTCACTTCGACGATGTGGACATCGCGTTTCATGCCCACATCCGCGACGAGTTCAAGACCGAATACGGTCTCGCGCAGCTCGGCATGATGTCCGTGCAATTCACCTTCCTGGGCATGTCGGCGCATTCCGCCACCTCGCCGTGGGAGGGCCGGGACGCGCTCGACGCCGCGGTGCTGATGGACGTCGGCATGGCGCAGTTCCGGGAGCACATGAAGCCCGGCATGTCGGCACACCGGGTGTTCACCGAGGGCGGCACCCAGCCGAACGTCATTCCGGCGCGCACGACCTGCTGGTGGTTCTTCCGCGACAGGAGCCCCGAGGGCGTCCGCGGGCTCTACGAGCAGGGACTGCGCATCGCCAAGGGCGCGGCCATGATGGCCAATTGCGAGGTCGAGACCAACGTGATGGCCGCGGTCTGGCCGGTGCGCGGCAACGAAACCGTGGCGCGCGCGATCCAGCGCAACATCGACGCGGTCGGCATGCCGGAGTGGACCGCCGAGGAAAGCGACTTCGCGCGCGCCCTCCAGAAGGGCGCCGGCAAGCCGCAGGTCGGCCTTCGCCCCAAGCCCAATCCGCTGACCGGCCCCTGCGAGCCGATCATGGCGTCGAACGATTGCGGCGACGTGTCGTGGGTGGTGCCGATGGGCCGGGTCTGGTTTCCCGGCAACATCCCGCATGGGGTGTTTCATCACTGGTCGGCCGGCGCCGCGCTCACCACCTCGATCGCGCACCGGGGCGGCGTGGCCGGTGCCAAGGTTCTCGCCGCCTCGGCGCTGGATTTCCTGACCTCGCCCGAGGCGGTGGCGGAAGCCAAGCGCAGCTTCCGCCAGGAAACCGAGGGCACCGAATACAAGTCGATGCTGCCGGCGGACCAGAAGCCCCCGGTCGAACTCAACCGCGCGATGATGGAACGCTACCGTCCGCTGATGGAGCCGCACTATCTGCAGGGTGCGCCGAAGTTCGTCACGGTGGCTGCGTCATGATCGTCGCGCAGGATTTTGTCCGTCCCTGGACATCGCTTGTCCTGGGACATTCCAGAAAGGACCAGCCTGTGTTCAAGCCCGCATGCTCCTTCCGTCCGTTCGCCCGTCTGACATCCGCGCTTGCGGCGGCGGGATTTCTTATCGCTGCGGCGCCGGTTCATGCGCAGGGCGAGTATCCCTCGCGGCCGATCCGCTTGATCGTGCCGTTCCCGGCCGGCGGCGGCGTCGACGTTTCGGCGCGCATCCTGGCTCCGAAGCTCGGCGCGGCGCTGAAGCAGAACGTGATCGTCGAGAACATCGGCGGCGCGGCGGGCTCGCTCGGCCACGATGCGGCGGCGCGGGCGCAGCCGGACGGCCACACCCTGCTGCTGGCGAGCGCCAGCACCATCGTCACCGCGCCGCTGCTCAACAACGTGCCCTGGGATCCCGTGAAGAGCTACACGCCGATCGCCAAGCTCACGATCGATCCGATGCCCCTGATCCTCAATCCGAAGGTGCCGGCCAACAACGTCGCGGAGCTGGTCGCGCTGGCCAAGGCGGATCCGAAGAGCCTGACGATGGCGTCGTTCGGGGTGGGCTCGGTGCCGCATCTGGCGGGCGAGCTGTTCAACATCCTGGCCCAGACCAAGATCCTGCACGTCCCCTACAAGGGCGGCGGTCCGGCGCTCAACGACATCATCGGCGGCCACGTCTCGCTGATGTTCAACTCCGTCGGGCCGATCGTCGGCCCGGTGGCGGCGGGCACGGTCAAGCTGATCGCGGTGGGCGCCAGCACGCGCAATCCGCGACTGCCGAACACGCCGACGGTCGCGGAATCCGGCCTGCCGGATTTCCAGGCGACAAGCTGGATCGGTCTTTATGGTCCGGCCAACCTGCCGCAACCGATCGTCGACCGGCTGTCTGCTGAGATCGTCCAGATCCTCAAGGATCCGGAGGTGCAGGCGCAGTTCGCCAAGATGGGCATCAGCAACGCCAGCGGCACGCAGCAGGAGCTGCGCGAGTCGCAGGAGCGCGACATGAAGCTCTGGGGTCGCGTCGTGCGCGAGGCCAACATCAAGTCGCAATAGCCGCTCAGTCGCGGGCGAGCGAGATCAGCGCCCGGGTCATGGCGTGATCGGGCTCGGCGAGCCGCTCGACCACCGAGAAATGGTGGTCGCCGGCGCTGACCAGCAGGCGCGCCTCGTGCCCGCGCGCGGCGCATTTGCGGCAGAAGCTTTCCGACTGCCAGAGATAGCCGGGAGTCTCGCGCTCGCCGACGGCGATCGCCAGCCGGACGCCGGGATCGAGCGGCGGGTTCGACGCGGGACTCGCGTCGTGCACGAGTTCGCCGTCCGCGAGCCCCATGTCGAGATAGCGCTCGTGCCGGGCGTGCGGCTCCATATCGAAGGAGCCGCTCACGAGAAGCGCACCGCGCACCGGCGCGCGCGGCAGGCCCTCGCGGCTGAAGTCATGAGCCAGTGCCATGCCCGCGAGCTGGGCGCCGGCGGAGTGCCCGGCGACCGCGATGCGCGCCGGATCGCCGCCGTATTCCGCAATGCTCCGTGCGGTCCATGCGATGGCCTCGCAGGCTTCGGCCATCATCCGGCGCAGCGTCGCCTCAGGGTGCAGATCGTAACCGACGACGACCGCGGTGACGCCGGCGGCGACCAGCGGCTCCGCGACATAGGAAAACTCGTCCTTGGACTGCTGCCGCCAGCCGCCGCCGTGCCAAAACATCGCGACCGGTGCATTGCGGGCGAGCGCGGGAAAGATGTCGAGCGTCTGGCGCGGGCCTGGGCCGTAGCGCACGTCGCGCACGGATTGCAGGCGCGTGCGCGCGACCGCGCTGCGCGCGGCGTAGCGTTCGACGAAGGCGGGACCGTCCGGCACGGCCACGCGCATGTCGAACTGGCAGCGCATCTCTTCCGGACTGAGCTCGCGCCAGCTTTGCGAGCGGGGACGGTCGTTCAGCATGGCTCTCGGTGAAGTTGGCCGCGCCGCGCGACCGCCGTTCGTGGATGCGGTTCAGAGCTTGCCGTCGAAGGCGTCCTGGATGAAATCGTCCAGCATCCGGTAGGTCTGGTGCGCCGCCGGCGCGTTGTATTCGGCGACGCCCTTCATCATCGTCTCGGGCTCCGCGAACGAATGCAGCCGGCCGCCGAAATCGAGGAGCTGCCAGTTGGCCTCCACGCCGTCGAGTTCGGCCTCGATCGCGTCGCGCTCCGCTTTCGGGGCGACCGGATCCTTGGATCCGTGCATCACGAAGATCGCGGCTTTGATGTCGCCCTTCTTGGCAGGCATCGACGTGCCGAGGTCGCCGTGCAGGCACACGACCGCCTGCAGGTCGGCGCCGGTGCGCGCCAGCTCCAGCACGTTGCCGCCGCCGAAGCAGAAGCCGACCGCCGCGCGCTTCGACGTATCCGCAATGCCGCGCTTGTCGGCCTCGGCGATCATGGTCTCGAACCCGGCCACGATGCGCTTGCGGCCCTCCACGCGGTCGGCGCGCACCGACATCATCAGGTCGGCGGATTCCGGCGGGCCGGAGACGGTCTTGCCGTCGCCGTACATGTCCGGGACGAAGGCGACATACTTGCTTCCGGCCATCTTCTCCGCGCGCTTGATGATCGTGTCGTTGACGCCCAGCCAGTTGCTGGCGATCAGGAGAAGCGGACGCTTGCTCTTGATCGTGTCGTCGTAGACCAGCGCGCCGCGCGCCGAAATGTTGCCCGCCTGGTAGGTGATGCGCTCGACTGCCACCCTTGGTTCTCCTCGTCCGGCCGGCACAGCCGGCGTAACCTTGCCAAGCGGCGGATGCTATCGGCGCATGTGAAAACGTGTCAATCGCAGCGGGTGCGGGGGCCGGATCGAACGGCGCCCGCGGACGTTGGGATCGGAAGGAGACATGGCCATGCCGACGCTCGACGGCGTTCTCGAAACGGCGCTCTACACCGACGACATGACGCAGGCGCGCCGGTTCTATGAAGACGTGCTCGGTCTCGATCCGGTGTTTTCGGATGGCCGCCTCACCGCTTACGGGGTCGCGGCGCGTTCCGTGCTGCTGATCTTCCGGCGGGGCAGCGCGACGCAGACCGTTGCGATGCCGGGCGGCACGATACCCGGGCACGACGGCGCCGGACCGCTGCACGTCGCATTTGCGGTCTCGCAGGACGAGCTCGCGCGCTGGGAGAAGCATCTGCAGGCGCGCGATGTGGCCATCGAAGGCGAAACCGAGTGGCCGCGCGGCGGCCGCAGCATCTACTTCCGCGATCCGGACGGCCATCTTCTCGAACTGGCGACGCCCGGTCTCTGGAAGGATTTCTACTGACCGACACGCAGGCGGCGGCGCTCATCGGCCGGGCATGTCGATCTTGCGGCCCACGGCTTCCGGCAACGGCAATTGCGCATGCGCCGATTTCATCAGCGCAAGCGCGCGGGTGACTTCGGACGGGAAGGGCGCGGTCTTCTTCTTCGCCATGTCGACATGCAGCGTCATGTTCTCCGAGGTGGCGGACACCCAGCCCTCCTCGGCATGGAAGAGCTGCTCGAAGTAGTGCATCCGCTTGTCGTCGAAGCTGAGAAGCTGGAACGTCACGCGCACCGGATCGCCCTCGTGCAGCTCCCGCAGGTAGCGCACATGGACTTCGGCGGTGAAGGTCGAATAGCCGCGCTTCACATAGGCCGCGCCGCAGCCCAGAAGCTCGAACGCCTCGTCCACCGCGCGGTCGAACAGGACGTTGTAGTAGGCCATGTTCAGGTGGCCGTTGTAGTCGATCCACGCGGGCTCGACCTTCATCACCGAGGAAACGAAGGGGGCGAAGAAGACCGGTTCGAGATCGACGCGATCGAGCATGCGACCATTGTGACCGGAGTTGCGGCGACGGTCAGCAAAATTATGGGCCAAAATCCGGCTTCGATGGGCAAATTTGACGGAGCGACGTTTTGCGGCAGTGCGGCACGCTCTGGTAGCCTGTCGGCATGGGCAGACCGACCGATAAATCAAGGATTGCGGCGATTGAGGCGCTGGCAGCGGTGTTCGGCAACCGGCTGGTGACGTCGCAAGCGGTGCGCGAGCAGCACGCCAACACCACGACATGGATCGAGAACCAGCCGCCGGACGCGGTGGTGTTTCCGCAGTCGTCGGCGGACGTGCAGCGGATCGTCGGCATCTGCGCGCAGCGGCGCGTGCCGGTCATCGCCTTCGGCACGGGTTCGTCGCTGGAGGGGCAGGTGAATGCGCCGTTCGGCGGCGTGTCGGTCGATCTGCGCGACATGAACCGGATTCTGGCGGTCCATGCCGAAGACCTCGACTGTACGGTCGAGCCCGGCGTCACCCGCAAGCGGCTCAATGAGCATCTGCGGGACGCCGGGCTGTTTTTTCCGATCGATCCCGGCGCGGATGCCTCGCTCGGCGGCATGGCCTCGACCCGCGCCTCGGGGACCAACGCCGTGCGCTATGGCACGATGAAAGACAATGTGCTGTCGCTGAAGGTCGTGACCGCGAGCGGGGAGATCCTGACGACGGCGCGGCGCGCGAAGAAGACCTCCGCGGGCTATGACCTGACCCGTCTGTTCGTCGGCGCCGAGGGCACGCTCGAAATCATCGTCGAACTGACCCTGAAGCTCGCAGGCATTCCGGAGGCGGTCGCGGCTGGCGTCTGCCCGTTCCCGTCGGTCGAGGCCGCCTGCAACGCGACGATCGCAACCATCCAGTCGGGGATTCCGGTGGCACGCATCGAGCTGCTCGATGCGCTCCAGGTCCGGGCCTGCAACGCCTATTCCCGGCTGAGCCTGCCGGAGACGCCGATGCTCTTTCTGGAGTTTCACGGCACCGACGCGGGCGTCGCGGAGCAGTCGCAGCGCTTTGGCGAGATCGCAGCCGAGTTCGGCGGCGGCGCGTTCGACTGGGCGACCCGCGCCGAGGATCGCACGCGGCTCTGGCAGGCCCGGCACGACGCCTACTGGGCGGGGCGCGGCCTGCGGCCTGGCGCACGGGCGGTGGCGACCGACGTCTGCGTGCCGATCTCGCGGCTGGCCGAATGCGTCACGGAGACCCAGGACGACATCGCGGCAAGCCGGCTGGTCGCACCCATCGTGGGCCATGTCGGGGACGGCAACTTTCACCTGACGCTGATGGTCGACATGGAGGATGCCGACGAAGTGACCCGAGCCCGGGCCTTCAGCGGGCGGCTGGTCGAGCGCGCGCTGGCGATGGACGGCACCTGCACCGGCGAGCACGGGGTCGGGCAGGGCAAGATGAAGTATCTGCTGGCGGAGCACGGCGAGCCCGCGCTGGCGGCGATGCGCGCCATCAAGGCGGCCCTCGATCCGGCCGGGATCATGAACCCCGGCAAAATTGTCTGACATCGTCAGACGAGGACAGTAGCGGCAGCGAAATTGCTTTAAGGTGCATCGAATTGGCGCGATCGGACATAGAAATGCCGCCGAGCCGCGCCTAACTGGTCAAAGCCGGGCGGCTGGGAAGGGTCGTCTCGTCGTCTCAATGCTTTAGGCTCGGCCGGTGGCCGCGATTCGTCGTTCGCGAACGGCGCAGAGCGTTGCCAGGAGCCGTATCGGAAGGCCTGTTGGAGCCCGCGTGCAAACCACGCTTCTGGGGATTGCCGTCGCATTGATCCTGGCGCTGGTCGCGGCGCTGGTGGGGCCGCACTTCGTCAACTGGAACGACTATCGGGCGCAGTTTGAGGCCGAGGCCGGCAAGCTGGTCGGCCTCGACGTGCGCGTCGCCGGGCCGATCGACGTCCGGCTGCTGCCGACGCCGTCGGTGAAGCTCGGCGCGATCGAGATCGGGCCGGCCGGTGAGGCCAGCCGGCTGCGCGCCCGTTCTCTGGGCGTCGAACTGCAGCTTGGCTCGCTGATGCGCGGCGAAATTCGCGCCGCCGAGTTGCGGCTCTCGGGCCCCGAGTTCGGGATCGGGCTGAACAGCCTCGGCCAGGTCGACTGGCCGGCGATGACGCTGCCCGCCGGTGAAGTCCGTCGCGATCGAGCGTCTGACCGTGGAGGACGGCCGGATCGTTCTGACCGACGCCCGCAGCCAGTCGAGGGCCATTCTGGAAAACATCGGCTTCACCGGCGAGGTGCGCTCGCTGCTCGGCCCGGTGCGCGGCGAGGGCGCGTTCGTCTCGGGCGGGAGGCTCTACGGCTACAAGCTTTCCGCCAACCGGCTGACCGATGAGGGTCTGCGGCTGCGTCTCTCCTTCGACACCGCCGAGCGGCCGTTCAACCTCGATGCCGAAGGGCTGCTGGCGTTCGAGCGCGGCACGCCGCGATTCGACGGGCAACTGACGGCGAGCCGACCGGCGGGTGCGGTGCTCGCGAGCGGCCGTGCCCTGATGGCGGAGCCGCTCAGGATGTTGGCCCGCGTGAGCGTGCGGTCCGACGCGGTGCTGTTCGACACCGTCGAAGTGCATTACGGCGCGGAAGAGCGCGGACTTCATTTGACCGGCGCGGCGGAGCTCAAGCTTGGCGACAAGCCGCGCATGCACGGCGTCCTGTCGGCCCGGCAGATCGACCTCGACCGGCTGATTGCGACCACGGACATCCCCCGCCGTCCGCCGCTCGCCGCGGTGCAGGCCTTTTCCGATCAGTTCGGCAGCACCCTGCGCCTGCCGGTACCGGTCAATCTGACGATCGGAGTCGACGCGCTGACGGTCGGCGGCTCGGCGCTGCAGACCTTCGGCACCGATCTGCGATCCGAGGGCGAGGGCTGGCTGCTCGACAGGATGGAGTTTCGCGCGCCCGGCTTCACCCAGGTGAAGCTGAGCGGCCGGCTCGAGTCGCAGGGCCCGCTCAGCTTCGCCGGCTCCGCCAGCGTCGAGTCCAACGATCCGCGAACGCTCGTCGCCTGGCTCGCCGGCAGCGCACCGGCCGGCGTTCAGATCAAGCCCTGGCAGATCCGCGGCGATGTGGTGGCCGGCACAGAGGGGCTTTCGATCGAGCGGCTGCACACGACCTTCGAGCGCGGCACGATCGAGGGACGGCTGGCCTACCGGTGGGCGGACGCCGCCCGTCCGGCGCGGCTCGAAGCCGACCTCAAGGCCGGCGAGATCGACTTCGACGCGATGCTGGCCTTCGCGAACGGCGCGCTGGCGGACACCGGTTTCGCTCCGCCCCGCGAGATCGTGCTGGCGCTCGACGTCGAGCGCGCCCGCGTCGCCGGCTTCGATGCACGCCAGCTGCACGCGCGAGGCACGCTCGAGTCCGGCAGGATTGCCATCGAACGGCTCACGGTGGCGGATTTCGGCAACGCCGGCATCGACGCCAGCGGACGCATCGAGACCGGCGCACGGCCGGGCGGCGCGATCGCGCTCAATCTCGACGCCCGCGACCTGGCGGGCGTGATTGCGCTGGCCGAGCGTTTTGCGCCGGACATAGCCGAGCCGATCCGCACGCTTGCAGGACGCCAGAGCGCGGCGAAGCTCCGCGGCACCGTGAGTCTGGAGCACGCGGCCGCGGATCGCGCCGTCGGACGGCTGACGATGGCCGGCCGGATCGGCGCGGTGAACGTGGACCTGTCCGGGACTGCAACCGGGAAGCCGGACGTGTTCTCCGTAAGCGATCTCGGCGCGCTGAAGGCGACCGAGGCGCGCTTCGAGGCCCGTATCGATGCACAGGACGGCGATGCGCTGCTCACGGTGTTCGGTCTCGACCGCTTCCCGGCAGGACAGACCGGAACCGGGCAGATGCGAATTTCCGCGTCGGGGCCGCTCAATGGCGCGCTGCAGGTCGAGGGCCGGCTGTCCGTCGGTCCGATCGACGCAGAGGGCAAGGGCGTCGGCCGTCTGGCCGGCCAGGAGCCGGCGTCGCTGACGCTGGAGCGCATTGCCGGAACTTTGTCCGGGCAAAAGGCGCAGGGCCGCGCCGTGATCGTGTTTTCCGAGCCCGTGCGGATCGACGGGGCGGTCGAGACCGAACGCGTCGATATTCCTGCTGCGGTGGCGGCCTTCGCCGGCATGCGGACCGCAGCCAATCCAGCGACCAAGCCAGCGGGCAAAACAGCGGACAAGACCGGCGCCAAAGGCTGGTCGGGCGAGCCGTTCCGCCGCAGCCAGTCCGATCTGAGCGGTCGCCTTGAATTCAAGGCTCCGAGCGGCACGCTGATGCCGGGTCTTCCTGTGCAAGACCTTCGCGGGGTCGCGCGTTTCGGTCCCGGACAATTGGTGTTCGAGGACGTACAGGCGCGTGTCGCCGGCGGACTATGGTCGGCTCGGCTCGCAATGACTGCCGGTCCCGAGGGCCTTGCCGCGCGCAGTCGCATCGCGCTTTCCGATGTGGATGCCGCCGCGATCCTGGGGCGTTCGTCCTCACCGTCGCCGCTGTCGGGCCGGTTGACCCTCGAGGCCGAGGTCGAAGGCGTCGGCCTCAGCCCGGCGGCCTTCGTCGGGTCGCTGTCGGGGCAGGGGTCTCTTGCGATCCGAAGCGGCCGAGTCGCGCGGCTCAATCCGCATGCGTTCGAGGCGCTGCTACGTGCGGTCGATCTCGGAATTGCGACCGACAACACCCGGGTTCGCGACTTCATGGCGTCGGCTCTCGACACGGGCAGCCTGCCGGTCGAGCGCGCCGAAGCAAAGCTGGCGATCGCGGCAGGACAGGTGCGTCTGTCGAATGTCGGGCTGCGCACGCCGGGGGCCGACGTGACGCTGAGCGGCGTTTACAGTCTCGCGGATGCGACGGTCGACGCGACCGTCGGCATCACCGGACCGGCGGCGTCGACGTCGATGCGGCCGGTGGTGTTCGTCGCGCTCCGTGGACCGGCCGACGCTCCGGCGCGCACGATCGATGCCGCGGCGCTGACCGGCTGGCTGGCGCTGCGCGCCGTCGAACAGCAGGCGAAGCGGATCGAGGAACTCGAACGCGTGCAGGCGGACGCCAAGCGTCGCGAGACCGAAATGCTGCGCGAAGCCGAAGAGCTGCGCGAACGCGAGCGCAAACGCCAGCAGGCGCGGGATCGGGAGGCTGCGCTGGAAGGTGAGCGACAGCGCGAGGCCGAACGGCTGCGCGAACTGATTGCGCCGTCGCAGCCTGTGCCGGCGCCGGGCAAGAGCGATGCTGGCAGCGATCCTGGCAACGATTCTGGCGACGGAAACCCGGCACCAACGACCGGCGATCGGGCCCCGCCGCTGCCGCCGGCGGTGACCGTGCCGGCGACGCCGCGTCCGCGTCCGGCCGCGACCAATCTGCCTCTGAACCTACTCGGTTCGCAGAACTGACGGCGAGGAGGTCGCGGTCGTATCGTGGCCGATGTCGCGCGGCAGCGATTGTCCGTCGTCCGGCGTGGCCGTCTTGCAGTTCAGCCCGCGATAGTGATCGAGCACGAACAGGCGAATGGCGGACGACAGGTTGCCGTGGCGGCGATCGGAATCGATGGAGGCGACGAGATCCGAAAGCGTCATGTCGCGCTCGCCGGCGATGTCCTTCAGCCCCTTCCAGAACGCATCTTCCAGGCTCACGCTGGTCTTGTGGCCTGCGATCACGATCGAACGTTTGACGACCGGCGATTTCATCGCGGCTTCTCCGTGCCGATCCGATGCCCCTCATGGGCGGTGTCCGACAACTGGCGCTCGGCCTTCGCACGGTCGCGCTCCTGGCGTTTCACGCCGTGAACCGCGCGATTTTGCGCCGCAGCCGTCTCGGACTTGGCGCGCTCGGCGCGCTTGCGCGCCATTCGAAGGTTGACCACCTCGGACATTCCGGAACTCAAGCTCTTTGATGCACTCGAAGGCGATGGAACGATTTGCTGAGGCTGACCGCTTCGGCGCGCCGTGCGCGCTCTGGCGGTTCACAGGGCCCTTCACTCGAGAATTACGTCTCCGCCGCGCCGCCGGATCACACAGAAGTCTGGGCGGAGCTTCGACTGGTGGCATCATGATGTGGGGCAGTGTCACGGATGGCGCAACACACGCTTCGGTGAATAGCGATGCGTCACAGAATTTGTCGAACTCGCGGTGGTTCGGACAAATTTGGCCGTTTGTAACCATCTGCGGTCACGATTTTGCGCGGTTCCTGCGAGTCGCTCGCAGGATCACCGGCCAGATTCCTCAACCCGGCCGCGTCATCCGCTCGGGACGCACCAGCCGGTCGAAGTCCTCGGCTGAAACATGGCCAAGCCGCACCGCCTCCTCGCGCAACGTGGTACCTCGCTTGTGCGCGGCCTTGGCGATTTCAGCGGCTTTGTCGTAGCCGATCGCCGGCGCCAGAGCGGTGACCAGCATCAACGAATTCTGCATCAGTTCGTCGATGCGCTTCTCGTCGGCGCGGATGCCGGCCACGCAATGATCGGCGAACGAGCGCGCGGCATCGGCGAGCAGCCGGATCGACTGCAGCATCGCTTGCGCGAGCAGCGGCTTGTAGACGTTCAGCTCGAAGTGACCCTGGCTTGCGCCGAACGAGATCGCGGTCTGATTGCCGAACACCTGACCGCAGACCATCGTCATCGCTTCCGCCTGCGTGGGATTGACCTTGCCCGGCATGATCGACGAGCCGGGTTCGTTTTCCGGCAGGATCAGTTCGCCGAGTCCCGAGCGCGGCCCCGATCCGAGCAGCCGGATGTCGTTGGCGATCTTGAACAGGTCGGTGGCGAGCGCATTGAGCGCGCCATGCGCGAAGGCATAGGCGCCGTGCGACGCCAGCGCCTCGAACTTGTTCGGCGCGCTGGTGAAGGGCAGGCGCGTGATCGCGGCGACGCGCTTTGCAAACAGATTTGCGAACCTGGGATGCGTGTTGAGTCCGGTGCCGACGGCTGTGCCGCCCTGCGCCAGCGGATAGAGCTGCTTGAGCGCCAGCCGGTTGCGAACGATTCCGCTCCTGACTTGCGAGGCGTAGCCGGAAAACTCCTGACCGAGCGTCAGCGGCGTCGCATCCTGGGTGTGGGTCCGCCCGATCTTGACGATGCGTGCGAAGGATTTGGCTTTCTTCTGCAGTTCGTCCTGCAGATGTGCGAGCGCGGGATCGAGGCGGCGAGCGATTTCGTCGGCCGCCGCGATGTGCATGGCGGTCGGAAAGCAGTCGTTCGACGACTGGCTCATGTTGACGTGATCGTTCGGATGCACCGGCTTCTTCGCGCCCAATGGAGATTTGAGAATCTCGTTGGCGCGATTGGCGATCACCTCGTTCATGTTCATGTTGGTCTGGGTGCCGGAGCCGGTCTGCCAGACGACGAGCGGAAAGTGATCGTCGAACCGGCCGTCCGCCACCTCGCGCGCGGCCTTCACGATCGCGCGCATGCGCTTCGCATCGAGCAGGCCGAGTTCGTGGTTCACCTCGGCGGCCGCCTGCTTGACCGTCGCCAGCGCGCGGATCAGCGGCAGCGGCATCCGCTCGGTGCCGATCCGGAAGTTGCCGATCGAACGCTGGGTCTGCGCGCCCCAGTAGCGGTCGGCTGGGACTTCGATCGGGCCGAAGCTGTCGGTTTCGGTGCGGGTCTCGGTCATCGGATCGCGTCTCCGGGACGGACCGGAGCGACGGTGCCGCCGGTCCGACGACAAACGTCCACAGCGGCCTGGGGTTCGCAACCCTCGCCGGCTGGAATGTCTCCAGCCGGGGGACGGCCCGGCGTCGCTATTTCTTGCGGAACCGGTCGAGCCGAACGACCTCGGCGCCGGATTTCTCGCCGACCGGCGTGTCGGAGGTCTCGCCAGCGGCTTCGGAGCCCGTTTCGGGATTGGCTGCAACCGGCGCCAGCACGGGCTTGCGCGCGGGATGCTCGGCCGGCGTGCGCGGGCGGGCGCTCGGTGTCTCGTCAGCCTCCTCGGCCTCGTCCGTCTCGGCCAGTTCCTCGAACTGCAGCGCGAACTGCACCGACGGATCGGCGAAGGCGCGGATCGCCGCGAACGGGATGACCAGCCGCTCGGGCACGCCGCCGAACGACATGCCGACCTCGAAGACCTCGTCGCCGACCTTCAGATCCCAGAACTGGTGCTGCATGACCACGGTCATCTGCTCGGGATATTGCTCGCGCAGCCGTGGCGAGAGCTTCACGCCGGGCGCGTCGGTCTCGAACGTGATGAAGAAGTGATGCTCGCCGGGAAGGCCGTTCTTGGCCACGTCGGTCAGCACCCTGCGGACGAGGCCCCGCAGAGCCTCCTGGGCCAGTATGTCGTAGCGGATGTGGTCGGTGGGCATGATCGTTCCAAATCGGTTGTCGTGAATCTAACGCCCCGCCGGAAAAATTCATCCGGTCCAACACGCAAAGCTGTTCATGCTTTACCGCCTTGCAGCCGCCGGACGGACTGCGGTTTCCATCAGCATCCTGCCGAAGCGCCGGATCGCAGGTGCGGGCGGGTCGACGCACAGGTCACGGAGAAAGTGGAGGCTTCTGTTGCCAGGTGCCTCCGAACCCCGCCTGACGGAGCTTAACCCGCCAGGGCTTTAAGTCGGTCTTTCAGGCTGCCTTACGCAGCCTGAGCAACCGGAGCATAGTTGTCGTTGGCAACTATGAATTGGCCCGATATCGACGGAGCCATCCCGAGCGAAAGTCCGTCCTTTACGCCCTCGTCGATCCTGGTTCGCCCCCGCCGGAACCCAGCCATCCCGCAACGCGGCTTAAAGACTGGGCTCGGGTGGAGGCGCCGGGTACTGCCCCCGGGTCCGAAAGGTTTATTTCGACGGCCGTTTATCGCCATAGCCGGGTTGCCCCGGCGATTCGAATATAGGGGGTGACGGTGAACGAAAAAAGAGCGTTGGTCGGCCGGGCAGGGCCATTCGCGCCGCGGATATCAGTTCTGCCCTGCACAAACGCCGTGGCGGACCGGCCGGGTCGGGAGTAAAGCGAAAGGCATGTCCGAAAGTCCCGCCCCTTCGCCGCCGGGGGCTGCCGCGCCGGCCGCGATCCCGACCCACGCCGAACTGTTTCTCGCCTTCCTCAAGATCACCCTGTCCGGCTTCGGGGGCACGCTGCCCTGGACCCGGCGGATGTTCGTCGAGGAAAAAAAGTGGATGACGGCGGAGGAGTTCAACGACGCCTACGCGCTCTGCCAGTTTCTTCCGGGCCCGAACATCGTCAACCTCACGGCGGTGTTCGGCTGGCGCATGCGCGGCTGGACCGGCGCGCTGGCAGCGTGGTCGGGATTCCTGATCTTCCCGTTCTTCCTGATGGTGGCGGCGGCCATCGTCTATCAGCACTACAGCGATGTCGAGGCGCTTCGCCGCGCGCTGCGTGGACTGGCCGCCGCCGCAGCCGGACTGCTCGCCGCCACCGTGATCAAGATGGCGCTTCCGCTGTTCAAGTCGGTGGGGCCTGCGCCGCTGATCGTGATCGCGACCGGCGCAGCCATCGGACTGATGCGCTGGCCCCTGGTCGCGGTGCTCGCGGCTCTCGCGCCGTTGTCCGTGGCGTTCGCATGGTGGAGCCGGCGATGAAGGACGACGGCATCCTCGGCGTTCTCGCGCTGCAATTCGTCATCATGTCGTTGCTGGCGTTCGGCGGCGCCAATGCGGTGGTGCCGGAAATTCATCGGCAGGCGGTCGAGCTCGGCGGCTGGATGAACGATCGCGAGTTCGCCGATCTGCTGGCGATTGCGCAGGTCGCGCCGGGGCCGAACGTGATGCTCGTCACGCTTGTGGGCTATCACGTTGCAGGATTTTCCGGCGCGCTGGTTGCGACGCTGGCGATGTGCGGTCCGACCGCAATTCTTGCTGCATTTTTAGGCCGCGCCTGGGAAGGGTTCCGCGAAAAGCACTGGCGCAAGGTCGTGCAGGCAGGACTTGTCCCGATTTCGGTCGGCCTCGTCGCCGCTGGCGGTATCGTTTTTGTCGGCATCGCTGCCAACAGTTGGATCTCGGTGGCGATTATGATCGTGACGGCGGCTGTCGCTTATTTTACGAAAATCAACCCGCTGTGGCTGTTCGGCATCGCCGTCGCGATGGGAATCGTCGGCTGGGTCTGAAACGTGAGGGAATCACGTCATGGTTGCTTTTCATCCCCGAAAGCTGTCTGCTAGGCAGGGGATGCGAAAGTGCGGGTCTGAGGGGAGTATCTAATAATGACAGACGTATCGTCGGGGGGGTGGTCTCGTTCGCCCGAAGGGCAGCGACGCTATGACCTCGTGGGAGGGCTCATCCTTGCGGGGTGCGCCTTGGTGTTGTTCGCCACGTCGTTCCTGACGCGAACGCCCGTTCCGCTGGCCGTGCAGGCCAGCATCATCGTTTTTGCGGCGGTCGGTCTTGCAGCGGCGTTCAACCTGCTGCGCGTGACCAATCCGCAGGACTTCTACGGCGGCATGGCGCTGGTCGGTTTGTCGCTGATCGCGTTCGTCGCGTCCAACGATCTGCCCGGCATGCGCGGCTTCGCGTTCGGTCCCGGTACGGCGCCGCGGCTGTTTGCGTTCACGCTGGCCGCGCTCTCGATTCTCGTTGTGATCAGCGGACTGATTTACAAGGGACCGCAGATCTCGCGCTACAACCTTCGCGGCACGTTCTTCATTATCGCCGCGATCCTGACCTTTGCAGCCACCATCCGGCCGATGGGTCTGGTGTTCGCGACCTTCGTCACGGTGCTGATCTGTGCTGCGGCTGCAGATGAGGTGAGGTGGAAGGAAATCGGTGATCTGGGCCGTGATCCTCACGATCTTCTGTTCGTTTTTGTTCCCCTATGGCTTGGCGCTGCCCTTCATGCTGTGGCCGCGCTTCCTGCTGTATTGATCCGGGGAAGGGGGAATAAGAAATGTACGACCTTCTTGCCAATCTTGCGTTGGGCTTCGGCGTCGCCGCGACCCCGCAGAACATCATGCTCTGCATGATCGGCTGCATCGTCGGCACGCTCATCGGCGTGCTGCCGGGCATCGGATCGCTTGCCACCATCGCCATGCTGTTGCCGATCACCTTCGGGCTGCCGCCCGTGGGCGCTCTCATCATGCTCGCCGGTATTTATTACGGCGCGCAGTACGGCGGTTCAACGACATCGATCCTGGTAAACATCCCAGGTAAATCGTCCTCCGTTGTGACGACACTGGACGGTCACCAGATGGCCCGTCAGGGCCGCGCCGGTCCTGCCCTCGCCATCGCTGCCATCGGCTCGTTCTTCGCCGGCTGCGTCTCGACCGTTCTGGTCGCGGCTCTCGGTGCCCCTCTCACCAGTCTCGCGCTGCTGTTCGGTCCCGCCGAATACTTCTCGCTGATGGTGCTGGGCCTGATCTTCGCGGTCGTGCTCGCCAAGGGCTCCGTGCTCAAGGCGCTCACGATGATCCTCACCGGCCTGCTGCTCTCGATGATCGGCTCGGATCTCGAGACCGGCGCCGAGCGCATGACCTGGGGCGTGCCCGAACTGTCGGACGGCATCGGCTTCGTCGTCGTCGCGATGGGCATGTTCGGGTTCGGCGAAATTCTCCGCAACCTGGAGAACAAGGGCAGCCGCGAGATCGTCGAAGGCAAGATCTCCGGCCTGATGCCGACGCTTCCCGATCTGAAGGCTTCTGCCGGTGCGATCGGCCGCGGCACGGTGCTCGGCTCCTGCCTCGGCATCCTGCCGGGCGGCGGCGCGATTATTGCGTCGTTTGCCGCCTACACCTTCGAGAAGAAGATGTCGAAGCATCCGGAGCGGTTCGGTCGCGGTGCGATCGAAGGCGTTGCGGCGCCGGAATCGGCCAACAACGCGGCCGCCCAGACGGCGTTCATCCCGCTGCTCACCCTCGGCATCCCGCCGAACCCGGTGATGGCGCTGATGGTCGGCGCGATGACCATTCACGGCATCGTTCCGGGCCCGCAGGTCATGACCAAGCAGCCGGAGCTGTTCTGGGGCATGATCGCCTCGATGTGGATCGGCAACCTGATGCTGGTCGTCATCAACCTGCCGATGGTCGGCGTGTGGGTGCGCCTGCTGCGCGTGCCGTACCGCCACCTGTTCCCGATGATCGTGATCTTCTGCTGCATCGGCATCTACTCGGTGAACAACGCACCGTTGGATGTGATGATGACGGCGACTGTTCGCGGTGGTCGGCTACTGGCTGGTGAAGCACGACTTCGAGCCGGCGCCGATGATCCTGGGCTTCGTGCTCGGCCCGCTGATGGAGGAAAACCTCCGGCGCGCCATGCTGATCGCCCGCGGCGACGCCACGGTGTTCGTCACGCGGCCGATCTCGGCCGGCCTGCTGGCGATCGCGCCTGCTGATGCTGATCCTCGCGCTGCTCCCGATGATCCGGTCCAAGCGCGAGGAGGTGTTCGTCGAGGATTGATCGACGTCGACATTGTCCAAGAATGCGAACCCCGAGGCTGGCCGGGGTTTTTCTTTGGCGTAACGCGAGCTTATCGGGCTCCGGCGGTGCGGGGTGCTGTTCCATCAAAGTTGAATGCGGTTCTTGCGCTTGGTCGCTGTTTTCTGCGCTGAGCTCCTGTAAATGATCGGGTCGAAGCCGGATCGAAGCATCGAAGTCCGGCCTTTGCAGAAGCGTCCATGCCCATGCCCACCCGCCGCGCCGCCCTTGCTGCGCTGCTGGCCTGCGGACTGCCCTGTCGGCGGCGAGCGCAGGAGTATCCCGGTCCGCCCGGTGACCGTGATCGTGCCGTTCGCGGCCGGCGGCCCGACCGACGTGATCGCGCGCATCGTCGCGCGACAGCATGTCCAAGACCCTCGGCCAGACCTTCGTGATCGAGAACGTGGTCGGCGCCGGCGGCACCACCGGTGTGACCCGTGCCCGGCGCGCCACCGCCGACGGCTACACCATCGTCATGGGCCACATGGGCACCCATGCGGCCGCGCCCGCGCTCTATCCGAAGTTGCAGTACGATCCGGCCGCCGACTTCGAGCCGATCGGCCTCGCGGCCGGCACGCCGGTGCTGATCCTCGCCAAGAAGGATTTCCCGGCGAAGGATCTCAAGGAGTTTCGTCGCCCATGTGAAGGCCAACGAGCAGAAGCTGAACCTGGCGCACGCCGGCGTCGGCTCGGTCTCGTTCACCACCTGCCTGCTGCTGAACTACATCCTGGGCGTGAAGCCGACCGCGATCCCCTATCAGGGAACGGGCCCGTCGATGACCGCGCTGGTCTCGGGGCAGGTCGACTACATGTGCGACCAGATCGTCAACGCGGTGCCGCAGGTCAAGGGCGGCACGATCCGGGCCTATGCCATCGGCACCGACGCGCGCAATCCGGCGCTGCCGGATGTTCCGACCTCCAAGGAGGCGGGCTTGCCGGAGTTCCAGGCCTCGGCCTGGAACGCGCTGTTCGCGCCCAAGGGCACACCGCAGGCCGGTCGTGGACAGGCTGTCGGACGCGCTGTCCAAGGCGCTGGACGACGCCGCGACGCGCAAGCGCCTGCTTGAACTCGGCAGCGACATTCCCGGGGCGAGCGCCGCGGCGGCCGCAGGCGCTGGCTGCGCTGGTGAAGAGCG
This sequence comes from uncultured Alphaproteobacteria bacterium, assembly GCA_963758225.1. Taxonomy (GTDB): domain Bacteria; phylum Pseudomonadota; class Alphaproteobacteria; order Rhizobiales; family Xanthobacteraceae; genus Z2-YC6860. The sequence continues at coordinate 578,201 of CAVWUJ010000001.1, forward strand.
AGATCGCCCGCTGGACGCCGGTGATCAAGGCGGCCGGCGTCGCGAACTGATCTTTCACTGCGGAACGTGAAACGGCGGCCCTGACGGCCGCCGTTTTTTGTTGCGCACTCGGTCGACGCTTCCGGCTGTTATTCCTTCATCGCCTCTTCGCGCTTGGAGCGGATCGCGGCACCGCGATCGAAACCAGCAGCGCCACGGCGGCGATCAGGAATGCCGCGCTGATCGGGCTCGTGACCAGGACCAGCGGATCGCCGAGCGAGATCAGCAGCGCGCGCCGCAGGTATTCCTCCATCATCGGCCCGAGCACGAGGCCGAGCACCAGCGGCGCCGGCTCGCAGCCGAGCTTGAGCAGCAGGTAGCCGACCGCCGAGAACACCACGAGCTGGAACAGGTCGAACGACGTTGTTGTTGATGGTGAAGACGCCGATGCAGCAGAACACCAGGATCGCCGGGAACAGCAGGCGGTAGGGCACCGCCAGCAGCCGCACCCAGAGCCCGATCATCGGCAGGTTGAGCGCCAGCAGGAACAGGTTGCCGATCCACATCGCTGGCGATGATGCCCCAGAACAGCTCCGGCCGCTGCGTCATCACCTCGCGGGCCGGGCTGGATGCCCTGGATCATCAGCGCGCCGATCATCAGCGCCATGGTCGGGTTGGACGGCACGCCGAGCGTCAGCATCGGGAATGAACGAGGTCTGCGCGCCGGCGTTGTTGGCGGATTCCGGCGCGGCGACGCCGCGGATGTCGCCGTCGCCGAAGTCGGCGCGGCGGCTTGGCGATCTTCTTCTCGATCGTGTAGGCGGCGAACGACGCCAGCAGCGCGCCGCCGCCCGGCAGGATGCCGAGGATCGAGCCGAGCGCGGTGCCGCGCGCGATCGACCAGCTTGCTGTAGCTTGAGGTCGGCCGCGGCTCGGCAGCACGCGGCCGAGCTTCGAGGTGAAGACCTGCGCGGTCCTGGCTCGCGCTGCTCGAGGTTGTAGATCACCTCGGCGATGCCGAACATGCCCATCGCCAGCGCGACGAAGCTGATGCCTTCGGCGAGCGCCGGGAATGCCGAAGGTGAAGCGCATCACGCCGGAATTGACGTCGGTGCCGACCAGGCCGAGCAGCAGGCCGAGCACCACCATCGCGATCGCCTTGCGCAGCGAGCCGCGCGCCAGCACCACCGCGCCGATCAGGCCGAACACCATCAGCGAGAAATAATCGGCCGGCTGGAACTTGAGCGCGATGGTCGGCGAGCGGCGGCGAGAACAGCGCCACCACCAGCGTGGCGAACGTGCCGGCGACGAACGAGCCGATGGCCGCGATGCCGAGCGCGGGGCCGGCGCGGCCTTGCCGCGCCATCTGGTAGCCGTCGAGCGTGGTGACGACCGATGAGGATTCGCCCGGAATGTTGACCAGGATCGCCGTGGTCGAGCCGCCGTACTGCGCGCCGTAGTAGATGCCGGCCAGCATGATCATCGAGGTCGCGGGATCGAGGTTGAAGGTCAGCGGCAGCAGCATCGCCACCGTCGCGACCGGGCCGATGCCCGGCAGCACGCCGATCAGCGTGCCGAGGAACACGCCGATGAAGCAGTAGAACAGGCTCTTGAGCGTGACCGCGACGCCGAAGCCGAAGGCGAGATTGGAGAAGATGTCCATCGTCCGCGCCTCAGAAGTCCGGCCACAGCCGGCAGCGGCAGGCCGAGCAGAACGACGAAGATCAGCGATCGAGAACACCACGAGGAACAGCGGCCACGGCTGCGATCGCGCGGATGGTTCAGGTCCGGATCGGCCAAGCCGGCGACCACCACCAGCGCGACGATGGCAGCGATGAAGCCGAGATACTCCAGCGCGATCCCGAAGGCGGCGATGCCGAGCAGCACCATCAGCAGCGGCCGCAGCTGCAGCTGCGGCAGCTTTTCGCCGTCGATCAGGAGCGCCGGAACGCTGAGCGACAGGCCGAGCAGCCCGAGCAGCGAGCCGAGCAGGGTCGGGAAGTAGCCCGGTCCCATCCGCGCCGACGGTGCCGAAGCGGTACTCCTGCGCCAGACACGATGGTCATGATGCCGATCGCGACGAACAGCAGCCCGCACCAGAAATCGCTTTGGCGATCGAATGCGCATGGCGAAGCTCCCCAAAGCTTCAGGGCCGGATCCCGATGTCCGACCCCCGAAAAGAAACGCCCCGCCCGAAGGCGGGGCGCCGATCTCGCTAAATCTAGCCGATTGACGGGCCCGGTTCACAGGCTCCGGGTTACTCCGGCTTGATGTTGGCGGCCTTCACGATGCTGGCCAGCTTGTCGCCCTCGCGCTTGATCTGCGCGGTGAACTCGGCCGGCTTCATGCCGCCGACGGCGCCGCCGCCGGCCGCGAACTTCTCCTTCACGTCCGGCATCTGGAGGATTTCGGCGAGGTCGGCGTAGATCTTGTCGACGATCGCCTGCGGCACGCCCTTGGGCGCGAACAGGCCGGACCAGATCGACAGATCGACGTCCTTGGCGCCGCCCTCCTGCGCCGTCGGCCACGACCTGTCCACGTCGGTCTTCGCTCGCGGTGGTGATGGCCAGCACCTTCACGCGGCCGGCCTTGATCTGCGGCATTGCCGAGGAGATCGCGGCCATGCCGAACGGGCACTTCGCCGGTCGCGATGGCGACCGCGGCCGGGGCGCCGCCGCGGTAGGGGACGTGCAGGAACTTCACGCCGAGCGACAGCGCGATCCACTCGCCGGCCAGATGATTGATGCTGCCGGTGCCGGGCGAGCTCATGCCGATGGTGCCGGGCTTGGCCTTGGCGGCGGCGATCGAGGTCAGCGAGCGACTTGAACGGCCCGTCGGACTTGGCGCCCGACCACCATCGGGGCCTCGGCTGACCAGCGTGATCGCGCTGAAGTCGCGCTCCAGGTCGTAGGGGATCGAGGAGGCGAACACCGCCGGGTTCACCGCGAACTCGCCGGAGTGCGCCATCAGCAGGGTGTAGCCGTCGGCCGGAGACTTCGCGGCAGCGGTCACGGCGATGAAGCCGTTGCCGCCCGGGCGGTTCTCGACGATGACCTGCTGGCCCCACTTCTCGGACAGCTTCTGGCCGACGATTCGCGCGGCGACATCGACGAAGCCGCCCGGCGCGAACGGCACCAGAATACGGACGGGCTTGTTCGGATAGTCGGACTGGGCCTGGGCCTGCGCCGTGGCGCCGGCCAGAACGAGCGCCGAGCACAGCGCACCAACGAGCATTCGCATCGGGATTTCCCCTAGGAGAGTGATTTTGGTCGGGTGCGGCGGGGCCGCGATCCGTGGGCACAATAGCCCAGCCTGCGCATCCCGCAACGCCACATAAGGCTTGAATTGTCGCAGCGGCCCTGCCCTGGGGTTCTGCCTCGCAAACGGGCGGTTTTGCCGGCGTCGCGGTGGGCCGCTCCCTGGCAAGCCTTACCTGTGGGCGAGGCCGGAGGGCAGCCGGCGGCGTCTTGAGCGACTCTGCCGCGGACGCTAGGACAGGCCATGCGCCAATATCTCGACCTGATGGAGCGCGTCCTCGTTGACGGGGCCGAGAAGCGCGACCGCACCGGCACCGGCACGCTCTCCGTGTTCGGCCACCAGATGCGCTTCGACCTGGCGGACGGCTTTCCGCTCGTCACCACCAAGAAGCTGCATGTCAAATCGATCGTCCACGAGCTGCTCTGGTTCCTCGCCGGCGACACCAACATCCGTTACCTGAACGACAACGGCGTTCGCATCTGGGACGAATGGGCGGACGAGAACGGCGATCTCGGCCCGGTCTACGGCAAGCAGTGGCGCTCCTGGCCCGCGCCCGACGGCGGCACGATCGACCAGATCGCCAATCTGATTCGGCAATCAACAGGAACCCCGATTCGCGCCGGCTGATCGTGACCGCCTGGAATCCGGCCGAGGTCGATCGCATGGCGCTGCCGCCGTGCCATTGCCTGTTTCAGTTCTACGTCGCGCGCGGCCGGCTCTCCTGCCAGCTCTACCAGCGCTCCGCCGACATCTTCCTCGGCGTGCCGTTCAACATCGCCTCCTACGCGCTGCTGACGATGATGGTGGCGCAGGTCGCGGGGCTGAAGCCCGGCGAGTTCGTCCACACGTTCGGCGATGCGCATCTCTACCTGAACCATGTCGAGCAGGCGCGCCTGCAGCTCTCGCGCGCGCCGCGGGCGCTGCCGCGCATGCGGCTCAATCCGGATGTGAAGGATATCTTCGCATTCCGGTACGAGGACTTTGTGCTCGAAGGCTACGACCCGCATCCGCACATCAAGGCCGAGGTCGCGGTGTGAGTGCGGCGCGTCCGCGAATTCCGATCGTGATCGTCGCCGCGGTCGCCGACAACGGCGTGATCGGGCGCGACAACGGACTGCCGTTCCGCCAGAGCTCCGACCTCAAGCACTTCAAGGCGCTGACGCTCGGCAAGCCGATGGTGATGGGCCGCAAGACCTTCCTGTCGATCGGCAAGGCGCTGCCGGGACGCACCACGGTGGTGGTGAGCCGCGATCCGCAGTTCGCGGCACCCGGCGCATTGGTCGCTCCCGATCTCGAGCGGGCTCTGGAATGCGCGCTTGGCGACGCGCTGCGTCGCGGCGCTCCGGAGATCGCCGTGATCGGCGGCACGGACATTTTCACGCAGACTTTGCCTCTTGCCGAGCGTCTGGAGATCACCCATGTCCACCTGCAACCGGAGGGGGATGCCGTCTTTCCGGCGCTGGACCGGCGGGTGTGGCGGGAGGTTTCCCGCATCGGTCACCCGGCCGGACCGCAGGACGAGGCTCCATACAGCTTTGCGACCTACCTTCGCGCCTGAACGCAACCGGTCTCGCGCAACATCGCACGCGACCTCCCGGAAATGCGGAAAGCCGTGCTGGATCACAAAGTTGCAGGAGCTGATCGCCTTGCGTTGTAAGGCGCGAGGGCGTCCCCTATAACCGGATCGAATTGCGGGCCGGCGCTGCGTGACCGGCATCCGAGGAGAGATGTATGCCGTGGAGCAATCAGGGCGGTGGCCCTTGGGGTAACGCCGGCGGCGGTGGAGGCGGCAGCGGCGGCGGCGGTTCGCGGGGGCCCTGGGGCACCGGTCCGCAGTCGTCCGGGCCCAATCCGCCGGACCTCGAAGAGCTTCTGCGGCGCAGCCAGGACAAGCTCAAGAGCGTGCTGCCCGGCGGCAATCTGGGCGGTCGCGGCTTCGCCCTGATCACGCTCGGCGCCCTGGTGCTCTGGGGCGTGTCGGGCTTTTTCCGCGTCGAGCCCGACGAACTCGGCGTGGTGATGCGCTTCGGCAAGTACACCCGCGAAGCGCCTCCGGGCCTGAACTATCATCTGCCGTACCCGATCGAGAGCGCGCTGACGCCCAAGGCGCTGCGCGTCAACAAGATCGACATCGGCATGCGCGTCGTCGAGGACATGCGGCGCGGTGCTACAACGCGCGACGTGCCGGAAGAGAGCCTGATGCTCACGGGCGACGAGAACATCGTCGACGTCGACTTCTCGGTGCTGTGGCGCGTGATGCCGGGCCGGGTCGGCGACTTCCTGTTCAACATCCAGAATCCGGAAGGCACTGTGAAGGCGATCGCCGAAAGCGCAATGCGCGAGGTGGTCGGCCGCTCGAACATCCAGCCGATCCTCACCGGCGCGCGCCAGACCATCGAGATCGCGGTGCAGGATCTGATGCAGAAGACGCTGGATTCCTACAGCGCTGGCGTCCAGATCACCCAGGTGCAGCTGCAGAAGGTCGACCCGCCGCAGGCGGTCATCGACTCCTTCCGCGACGTGCAGGCTGCGCGCGCCGACCTCGAGCGCGCGCAGAACGAAGCGCAGACCTACGCCAACCGCGTGGTGCCGGAAGCCCGCGGTAAGGCCGCGCAGATCCTGCAGAATGCCGAAGCCTATCGCGAGCAGACGGTCGCCGAAGCGATCGGCCAGACTTCGCGCTTCAACGCCATCTACGGGGAATACACGAAGGCGCCGGAGGTCACGCGACGGCGCATGTATCTTGAGACGATGGAGCGGCTGTTCAGCGGCACCGACAAGATCATCATGGATACGGGTTCGGCCCCGGGCGGCGGCGGCGTGCTGCCGATCCTGCCGCTTCAGGACATGATGCGACGAACGCCCACGACCCAAGCGCCCGCAGCGGGCCGCGCGCCGACCACGGGAGGCATCAAGTGAAGCTCGGTATCGCCGGAGGCGTCGCCGCCGTTCTCGCGCTGGTCCTCCTGATCGTGGGCTACAGCGCCATGTTTTCCGTCTATCAGACCCAGCAGGCGCTGGTGGTCCGGCTCGGTCAGCCGGTCCGCGTGGTGTCGGAGCCGGGCCTGCACTTCAAGATGCCGTTGATCGACAACGTCATCACCATCGACAAGCGCATCCTCGATCTCGAAAATCCGGCGCAGGAGGTGATCGCCTCCGACCAGAAGCGCCTCGTGGTCGACGCCTTCGCGCGTTACCGCATCGAGAACCCGCTGCGCTTCTATCAGACCGTCAACACCATCCAGGGCGCCAACTCGCAGCTCTCGATCCTGCTGAACTCGGCGCTGCGCCGCGTTCTCGGCGAGGCGACGCTCACCAACGTGGTGCGCGACGAGCGCGCCCAGATGATGAACCGGGTGCGCGAGCAGCTCGACAAGGAGGCCGAGGTCTACGGCATCAATGTCGTCGACGTCCGCATCCGGCGCGCCGACCTGCCGGAGCAGAACAGCCAGGCGGTCTACCAGCGCATGCAGACCGAGCGTCAGCGCGAGGCCGCCGAGTTCCGCGCCCAGGGCAGCCAGCGTTCGCAGGAAATCCGCTCCCGCGCCGACCGCGACGTAACGGTGCTGCTCGCCGAGGCCACCTCCAAGGCCGAGCAGACCCGCGGCGAGGGCGACGGCGAACGCAACCGCATCTTCGCGGAGGCGTTCGGCAAGGATCCGGATTTCTTCGCCTTCTATCGCTCGATGCAGGCCTACGAGGCCGGCCTCGCGCAGGGCGACACCCGGATGCTGTTGCGGCCGGATTCCGAGTTCTTCCGGTTCTTCGTCGATCCGACAGGCAAGACCCGCGACGCCTCTGCGGTCGCGCCGGGCTCGCAGCGGCCGGCCGCCACCACCGGTCAGGCGGCGGTCCCCGCCGCGCCGGCGGCTCCGCCGGTTGCACCCGACCAGCCGGCCGCGCCAAGGTAGGCGCGGTCGTGGCCGTCACGGCCCGACCATGCGGTTCGCAGGCATGACGGATTTTCTGGTCGCAATCGGACTGATCCTTGCGTTTGAGGGGCTGGTGTTTGCGGCGTTTCCCGCCGTCACCAAGCGCGCCATGATGCAGGTGCTCGAGACCCCGGACAACGTGCTGCGCGTCGTCGGGATCGCGGCGGCGGTGATTGGCGTGGTTGTGATCTGGCTGATCCGCGGATAGCTCGATGTCCGGCCGCCGGACCGGAATTCCGCCCCAATCCGCCCAAACTTTCGTGACCGGACTATCTCTTGCATCCCTCCGACGGGGGAGTCACTGTCTTGGCGATCCCGTTTTTTCAGGAGAATCGACGGCCATGGCCCGTTTCTTCGCTCTCTCCCTGTTTCCCGTTGCGCTGCCGGCGCGGCTCGCCCTCGCAGCGGCGCTCGCCATCCCGCTGATCGCTGAGACTGCCCAGGCGCGCGGTCCGGAGCGCATTGCCGATGTCGCCGAGCGCGTCATCGATGCGGTGGTCAACATCTCGACCTCGCAAAGCTCCGACACCCGGCGTCCGCAGGGACCGCAAGGCCCGCAGGGACAGCCGGGACCGGGCGCGCGGCCGCAGCTTCCGCCCGGATCGCCGTTCGAGGAGTTCTTCGAGGAGTTCTTCAAGAACCGTCGCGGCGAGAACCAGCCGCAGAACCGCACGCCGCGCCGCGCCAATTCGCTCGGTTCCGGCTTCGTGATCGATCCTTCGGGCATCGTCGTCACCAACAACCACGTCATCGCCGACGCCGACGAGATCACGGTGATCTTCAACGACGGCTCGCGGCTTCGTGCGGAGGTCATCGGACGCGATCAGAAGACCGACCTCGCGGTGCTTCAGGTCAAGCCGGTCAAGCCGCTGGTCGCGGTGAAATGGGCCGATTCCGACAAGGTCCGGCTCGGCGAGTGGGTGATCGCAATCGGCAATCCGTTCAGCCTCGGCGGCTCGGTTACGGCTGGCATCGTCTCGGCGCGAAACCGCGACATCAACTCCGGTCCCTACGACAACTACATTCAGACCGACGCCTCGATCAATCGCGGCAACTCGGGCGGGCCGTTGTTCAACCTGGACGGCGACGTGGTCGGCGTGAACACCGCGATCATTTCCCCGTCGGGCGGCTCGATCGGCATCGGCTTTGCGGTGCCGTCCAAGACCGCCATGTCGGTCATCGACCAGCTCCGCAACTTCAAGGAGGTGCGGCGCGGCTGGCTCGGCGTGAAGATCCAGCAGGTCACCGACGAGATCGCCGAGAGCCTCGGCATCAAGCCGGCGCGCGGCGCGCTGGTGGCCGGTGTCGACGACAAGGGCCCGGCGAAGCCCGCGGGCATCGAGGCCGGCGACGTGGTGATCCGGTTCGACGGCAAGGATGTGAAGGAGATGCGCGATCTGCCGCGGATCGTGGCGGACACGCCGGTCGGCAAGGAGGTCGACGTCGTCATCATCCGCAAGGGCAAGGAGGAGAACCGCAAGGTCACTCTCGGCCAGCTCGAAGACACGGCCAAGCCGACGCCCGCGGCCGTGACCACGGCGCCGACCGAGGATTCGCGGCCGACCGTGCAGAAGACGCTCGGCCTGCAGCTCTCCGGCCTGACCGACGAATTGCGCAAGCGCTACAAGATCCGGGAATCGGTGCGCGGCGTGGTGATCACCGGCGTCGACCCGGGCTCGGTCGCGGCCGAGAAGCGGCTCGCCCCGGGCAGCGTCATCGTCGCCATCGAGCAGGAGCAGGTGACGCAGCCGGCGGACCTGCAGCGTCGGGTCGAGCAGCTCAAGAAGCAGGGCAAGAAAACCGCTTTGCTGCTGGTTTCGAGCGTCGAAGGCGACATGCAGTTCGTGGCCTTGAGCCTGAATTGATCGCGATCCACTCCGATGCGAAAAGGGCGGCCCGCGGCCGCCCTTTTTCGTTTCAATCCGGGCGATGCGTTCAAGCCGCGAATTCGCTCTGCCGGTATCCCTGAAGATAAAGGACGGCGGTGAGGTCGCCGTGATCGATGCGCGCGGCGGCGGCTTCGGCGGTTTTTGGCTTGGCGCGATAGGCGATACCCATCCCGGCCGCCTGCAGCATCGGAATGTCGTTGGCGCCGTCGCCAATCGCGAGCGTGTCCGTTTCCGCGAGGCCGAGCCTGATCCGCAGCTCCTTCAGCGTCGCGAGCTTGGCTTCGCTGCCGAGTATCGGCTCCGCGACAGTGCCGGCGAAGGCGTCGCTCTCGACCACCAGCGTGTTGCCGCGGTTCTCGTCGAATCCGATCGCGCCGGCGATCCGTTCGGTGAACAGCGTGAAGCCGCCGGAGACGAGGCAGGTGTAGGCGCCGGCGGCGCGCATGGTCGCGACCAGCGCGCGGCCGCCCGGCATCAGCGTGATGCGCTTTGCAATCACGTCGTCGACGACCGAGACCGGCAATCCCTTCAGCAGCGCGACGCGCTCCCGCAGCGCCGGCTCGAATGCGATCTCGCCGCGCATCGCGCGCTCGGTGATCGCGGCGACATGCTCCTTGAGGCCAGCATAGTCGGCGAGTTCGTCGATGCACTCCTGTCCGATCATGGTCGAATCCATGTCGGCCAGAAACAGCCGCTTGCGCCGGCCCGCCTCGGGCTGCACCACGACATCGAGCGGCGCCGGATTAAGCGCGTCGCGGAGCGCCTGCGCCGTCCGCCTTGGGTCCGAGCCCGCGTCCGGGGTAAAGGGAATGTCGGCGGCGACGCCGGGCGCGAGCCAATTCGGACGGCCAGCGCGCGGCAATGTCGCTGTTGCCCGCGCGAGCGCCGCGTCGTCGAGCGCCGGCGCTGCCGGATTGGAGATCAGGGTCGCGACATGGCTCATGCGGACACGGCGGAACGGGGCGTGCGGTGACGCGGAAGCCGGTGCTTATTGCAGGGCCGACCGCCAGCGGCAAGTCGGCGCTGGCGCTGGACCTCGCCGAGCGGATCGGCGGGTCGGTGATCAACACCGATTCGATGCAGGTCTATCGCGACCTGCGCATCATCACGGCGCGGCCGACGCCGGAGGAGGAGGCGCGGGCGCCGCACCGGCTCTACGGTCATGTCGATGGCGCGGTGAATTATTCGGTCGGCCGCTGGTGCGAGGACGCGCGCGCGGCCATCGTGGAGGCGCGCGCGTCCGGACTTGTGCCGATCCTGGTCGGGGGCACGGGCCTCTATTTCAAGGCGCTGACGCAGGGGCTCGCCGCAGTGCCGCCGGTGCCGGCGGCCGTGCGCAAGGCGGTGCGGGCGCAGCTCGAGGCCGAGGGACCACAGGCGCTGCACGACGTTCTCGCGCGTCGCGATCCGGCCATGGCCGAGCGTCTCAAGCCGGCCGACCGGACCCGCATCGCCCGCGCGCTGGAGGTGCTGGAGGCGACCGGGCGCTCGCTTGCGGACTGGCAGCGGGAAGGCATGCCCCCGATTCTCGATCCCGAGGGGACCGCCAGGTTGTTTCTCGCTCCCGACCGGGCGGAATTGCACCGTCGCATCGACGCGCGGTTCGACGCCATGCTGACGGCCGGCGCGCTGGACGAGGTGCGGGCGCTCGAAGCCCGCGGTCTTGACCCGCTGCTGCCGGTCATGAAGGCGCACGGCGTGCCGTGGCTGCGTTGCCACCTTCGGGGCGAGCTGTCATTGCAGGAGGCGGCCGAGGGCGGCAAACGGGACACCCGCCGCTACACCAAACGGCAGATGACCTGGTTCCGCCACCAGATGCCCGGCTGGACCGCGGTTTCGCCGCAGGCTGCGCGGGCTGCCATCGACCGGCTTCTGGCTTGAGGTGCCGTGACGCATCGGCTTCTGCCGAATCTTGGCGTCTCCGGGCCCGGAGAAAGCCCTTGACGGCGTCGGGGCCGCAGCCATATAAGCGCAACGAAATGGCGCAAGGGTGCCGAGATGAGTAATATTATTGCTCGCAAGACCGTAGGGGTAAGGCGGCGCATCGCCGGGGGTGGCTAAAGCCATCCGCGACAGCGATGCGCGACGTCAGGGGCTGTGTGGCCCCTTTTTCTTTACCCGAACCGGCAAAAGCGATCAGGAGCGGACGATGGCAAAGACGGCGAAGCCTGCGGCAGCGCAGGAGGCCCCGGTGGAGATGACCGGCGCCGAGATGGTGATCCGGGCGCTGGCCGATCAGGGCGTGGCGCACATTTTCGGCTATCCCGGCGGCGCGGTCCTGCCGATCTACGACGCCATGTTCCAGCAGGAGCAGGTCCGGCACATCCTGGTGCGGCACGAGCAGGGCGCGGTGCATGCCGCGGAAGGCTACGCGCGCTCGACCGGCAAGGTGGGCTGCGTGCTGGTGACGTCGGGGCCGGGCGCGACCAATGCCGTCACCGGCCTCACCGACGCGCTGATGGACTCGATCCCGATCGTCTGCATCACCGGCCAGGTGCCGACCCACCTGATCGGCAACGACGCCTTCCAGGAGTGCGACACGGTCGGCATCACCCGGCCGTGCACCAAGCACAATTACCTCGTCAAAAGCATCGAGGAGCTGCCGCGCATCCTGCACGAGGCGTTTCACATCGCCTCGAGCGGCCGGCCGGGTCCGGTGGTGGTCGACATTCCGAAGGACATCCAGTTCGCCAAGGGGCTCTATTCAAAGCCGCAGAGCTTCGCGCATCAGGGCTATCGGCCGCGGCTCGACGGCGATCCGAACCGCATCCGTCAGGCGGTCGAGATGATGGCGCGCGCCAAGCGCCCGGTGTTCTACACCGGCGGCGGCGTCATCAACTCCGGACCGGCGGCGAGCGCCCTGTTGCGCGACCTGGTGAAAGCGACCGGCTTTCCGATCACCTCGACGCTGATGGGCCTCGGCGCGTTCCCCGCCGCCGATCCGCAGTGGCTCGGCATGCTCGGCATGCACGGCACCTACGAGGCCAACTGGGCGATGCACGATTGCGACGTGATGGTCTGCATCGGCGCGCGCTTCGACGACCGCATCACCGGCCGGCTCGACGCCTTTGCTCCCAATTCGCTCAAGATTCACGTCGATATCGATCCGTCGTCGATCAACAAGAACGTCAAGGTCGACATCCCGATCATCGGCGACTGCGGGCATGTGATCGAGGAGATGCTGCGCCAGTGGCGCGCGCTTTCGCCCAAGCCGGACAAGAAGGCGATCGGCGACTGGTGGAGGTCGATCGACCAGTGGCGTGCGCGCAAGTCGCTGGCGTTCCGCAACTCCGACACGATCATCAAGCCGCAGTACGCGCTGGAGCGCCTGTACGCGCTGACCAAGGATCGCGACACCTACATCACGACCGAGGTCGGCCAGCACCAGATGTGGGCGGCGCAGTTCTATCACTTCCAGGATCCGAACCGCTGGATGACATCGGGCGGGCTCGGAACGATGGGCTACGGGCTGCCGGCCGCGGTCGGCGTGCAGCTTGCGCATCCCAAGTCGCTCGTCATCGACGTCGCCGGCGAGGCTTCGGTGCAGATGACCATGCAGGAGATGTCGACGGCGGCGCAGTATCGCCTGCCGATCAAGATCTTCATCCTGAACAACCAGTACATGGGCATGGTCCGGCAGTGGCAGGAGCTGCTGCACGGCGGCCGCTATGCGGAGAGCTATTCGGAGGCGCTGCCGGACTTCGTGAAGCTCGCGGAGGCCTACCACGCGCACGGCATCCGCTGCGAGAAGCCGGGCGACCTCGACGCCGCAATCAAGGAAATGATCGATACGCCCAATGCGGTGATCTTCGACTGCGTGGTCGATCCGGCGGAAAACTGCTTCCCGATGATTCCGTCGGGACGCGCGCACAACGAGATGATCCTCGGCGACGCAGCGGAGAAGCTCGGCGAGGCGATCGGCGAAGAAGGCAAGGTGCTGGTGTAGGGCCAGGCACGACGTTGTAACCCTCTCCCCTCGCGGGAGAGGTGGTGCGCCCGTCGCAGCGAAGCGAAGACGGGCGAGCCGGGTGAGGGGTGTTTGGCTCTTCGCCCGGTCATCAAGAACCCTTGACCCGGCCGCCTCCGCTTTGCTGCGGCGGCCTCCCCCTCCCGCAAGGCGAGAGGGTTATGGAGCACGTTGCGTGAACACGAGTCCCACCACCTCCCACTATCCCGCCGCGCCGGCCGCGCAGCGGATCGAAACCCACACCCTGTCGGTGATTGTCGACAACGAGCCCGGCGTGCTGGCGCGCGTGATCGGGCTGTTTTCCGGCCGGGGCTACAACATCGACTCGCTGACCGTGTCGGAGACCCAGCACGACGAGCATCTGTCGCGCATCACGATCGTCACGCGGGGCACGCCGATGGTGATCGAGCAGATCATCAACCAGCTCGACCGCCTGGTGCCGGTGCACCGCGTGGTGGACATGACGGTGTCCGGCCCTTCGATCCAGCGCGAACTGGCGCTGGTGAAGGTGCGCGGCACCGGCGAGCCGCGGGTCGAGGCCCTGCGTCTGGCGGATGCCTTCCGGGCCCGGGTGATCGACGCCGGGACCGAGAGCTTCGTGTTCGAGATCACCGGGGCCAGCGACAAGATCGAGAGCTTCATCAATCTGATGCTGCCGCTCGGGCTGGTCGAGGTGTCCCGCACCGGGATCGTGGCGATCGCCCGCGGTCCGGAGGCGATGACACCTTAACCCCTCCCTCGACGACCGCGTTCCGGGCTTGTCCCGGCGGGCCATTGCACCTAGAAGCACACGGGAAAATTCAAGGAAAAGCCGGGCCGCCGGCCGATAAGGGGTGAGACCATGCGTGTTTACTACGATCGCGACGCCGACCTGAACCTGATCAAGGGCAAGAAGGTGGCCGTCGTCGGCTATGGCAGCCAGGGCCATGCCCACGCGCTCAACATGCGCGATTCCGGCGTCAAGGATGTCGTGATCGCGCTCCGCAAGGGCTCGGCCTCGGCCAAGAAGGCCGAAGGCGAGGGCTTCAAGGTGATGGAGGTCGCCGACGCCGCCAAGTGGGCGGACGTGGTGATGATGCTCACGCCCGACGAACTGCAGGGCGACATCTACCGCGACCACCTCGCCGCCAACATGAAGGACGGCGCGGCGATCATGTTCGCCCACGGCCTCAACGTGCACTTCAACCTGATCGAGCCGCGCGCCGACCTCGACGTGCTTATGGTCGCGCCCAAGGGGCCCGGCCACACCGTTCGCGGCGAATACCAGCGCGGCGCCGGCGTGCCCTGCCTGATCGCGATCCACAAGGACGCCTCCGGCAACGCGCACGATCTCGGCCTGTCTTATGCGTCCGCCATCGGCGGCGGCCGCGCCGGCATCATCGAGACGACGTTCAAGGAAGAGTGCGAGACCGACCTGTTCGGCGAGCAGGCCGTGCTCTGCGGCGGTCTCGTCGAGCTGATCAAGGCCGGCTACGAGACGCTGTGCGAGGCCGGCTACGCGCCGGAGATGGCCTACTTCGAGTGCCTGCACGAGGTGAAGCTGATCGTCGACCTGATCTATCAGGGCGGCATCGCCAACATGAACTACTCGATCTCCAACACCGCCGAGTACGGCGAATACGTCACCGGCCCGCGCATCATCACCGCGGAGACCAAGGCCGAGATGAAGCGCGTGCTGAACGACATCCAGACCGGCAAGTTCACCCGCGACTGGATGCTGGAGAACAAGGTCAACCAGGCTTCGTTCAAGGCGACCCGCGCGCGGCTTGCGGAGCACGACATCGAGAAGGTCGGCGAGAAACTTCGCGAGATGATGCCGTGGATCAAGCAGGGTGCGCTGGTCGACAAGGCGCGCAACTGAGTCGAGCTCTCGAACGACGATGCAGGAGGCCCGCCATCGCGGGCCTCCTTATTTTTGTCCGACGCCGATCCGCTCCCCAAGCCGGCGCGCGACCGCGGCCGGCGCCACACCCTGGTTCGCCTGAAGATTGGCCTCCCGCATCGCCTCGACGTCGATGGCGCCGAGGAGCGGACGCACCGCCTCGCGCAGCACCGGGTCGTTCGCGCGGCGCGGCGATGCGACAACGATCGCGTCGTAGGGCGGGATCGCGCCCTTCGGGTCGTCCAGTATGACGAGATCGAACTGGGAGATGCGGCCGTCGCTGGTGTAGGCCGCGATCACGTCGGCTTCGCGTCCTGCCGCCTGATACATGAACTCCGATTGCATCTGGCGCTCGCCCGCAAAGCGCAAGCCGTAGCCGTCGCGGATCGCCATCCACTCCGGCCGCGCGAAGAATTCGTAATCGCCGGCGATGGTGAGCTGCGGCGCATGCCGCGCAAGATCGTCGATGCTGCGGATGCCGAGCTGCTCGGCCCGCTCGCGCTTCATCGCAAGCGCGTAGGCGTTCTCGAATCCCAGCCCGCCGAGTACGGCCATGCCATGCCGGTCGCGAAGCCAGTCGGTGACCTCCTTCAGGATTTCCTCGCGCGGCTTGCGGTCGCTGCGCTTCATGAAGTTGGCGTAGACCGTTCCGGTGTATTCGACATAGAGGTCGATCTCGCCGGCGCGCACCGCGTTGAACGCGATCGACGAGCCGAGTCCCTCGCGGCGCTCCGCGCTTGCGCCGGTCGCCGCGATCCGCTGCTCGATCAGGGCTGCGAGAATGAACTGCTCGGCGAAGGGCTTGGCGCCGATCACGTAGGTTGCGCGGACACCGCCCAGAACCGGGACCAGCGTCGCCAGCACGATCAGCGCCAGCCCCGCGGCGCCGAGCGCCACGCGCCAACGACGGCGCAGCGTCAGCCCGCGTTCGATCTGCCCGAGCATGGCGTCGACCGCGAGCGCGAGGACGGCTGCGGCAAAGCAGCCGAACAGCACGAACACCCAGTTCTGGGTCTGCAGTCCGGTGAAGATGTAGTTGCCGAGGCTGGTCTGGCCGACCGGCGTCGACAGGGTCGCGGTGCCGATCACCCAGACCGCCGACGTGCGCACGCCGGCCATGATCACCGGCATCGCCAGCGGAAGCTCGACGAGCCGCAGCGCCTGGTTCGGAGACATGCCGACGCCGCGCGCGGCCCGCCGCAGCGCAGGGTCGATGCCCTCGACGCCCGCCACGGTGTTGCGCAGGATCGGCAGCACGCTGTAGAGCGCCAGCGCCAGAACCGACGGCAGGAATCCGAGCGCGGAGAAATCGAAGCCGAACAGGCTGGACGTCAGCGCGGCGACGCCGAGCAGCAGCGGAAAAAACAGCGCGAGCAGGGCGAGGCCGGGAATGGTCTGGATCACGCTCGCCGCCCCCATCAGCACCGTGCGCAAGCGCGGATGGCGAAGCGACAGGATCGCCAGCGGCAGGCTCAGAGCCAGCCCGAGCGCCAGCGCGGTCGCGCTCACCAGCACATGCTGGCCGAGGTAGTCGGGCAGGCGCGCCAAGGCTTCCGACAGCGTCGCGTTCATGCGGCAGGCCGCCCGCCGCGCGCGATCAGGGCGTTCAAACGCTCGGCCTGACGAACCGGCGTCGCCATCAGCGCGCGTACTTCGTCGGATTGCGGAGCGGTCAGGAGTTCGTGCGGCGTTCCTGTTTCGATCAGGCGGCCCTCGTGCAGCACCGCGATGCGGTCGGCGAGCAGCACCGCCTCGATCATGTCGTGGGTGATGAGGATGGTGGTGAGGCCGAGATTGTCGTGCAGGCTTCGGTAATCGCCCGCCAGTCCCTCCCGCGTCAAAGGATCGAGCGCGCCGAACGGCTCGTCCATCAGCATGACGCGCGGCTCGGCGGCCAGCGCGCGCGCGATGCCGACCCTTTGGCGCTGGCCGCCGGAGAGTTCGGCCGGTCGGCGCGCACGGTGTTGCGCCGGCGACAGCCGGACGAGTTCGAGCAGCTCGTCGACGCGCCTTGCCATGCGCTCGCGATCCCAGCCGAGCAGACGCGGCGTGATCGCGACGTTCTCCGCCACCGTCATGTGCGGGAACAGGCCGACGTCCTGGAAAACGTATCCGATCCGCCGGCGCAGGCCGACCGGATCGAGGCCGCGCACCGCGTCGCCGTCGAAGCGGACTTCCCCCTCGGTCGGTTCCGTCAGGCGATTGATGAGGCTCAGAAGCGTCGTCTTGCCGCATCCGGACGGGCCGATGATCGCAAGGAACTCGCCACGGCTCACATCGAGCGACACCCCGTCGAGCGCAGCCCGGCCTTCGGGAGCGTAGCGTTTCGTGGCGTTTTGCAGCGCGATGATCGGCGTGTGTTCGGTCATGGGTTCCAGATTTTGGGCCGACCTTCGCGCGATCCGGCATCGAGGTCCACCCGGTGGCGCGTCCGAAGCGCGTCCGGCGCGAAGCGGCCCTTGCCATGACAAGGATGTTACAGAATTATGACAACGGTTTCGCGCCGGTTTCCGTGCACTCCGTCCCGGGAGCGCAGCCATACCCATGCCGCCGGCTCTTGCCCGTTTCGCCGCCCCGTTTTCGACTGCCATCGCCGGCGATCGCCGCACCGCCTGGATCGTGCTTGGTCTCCTGCACGGTCTGGCTCTCGGCGTTCTGCTGTGGTCGGAGACCGATGCGACCGGCCGTGTGCTGTATTTGCTTGCCTGGGGGCTGCTGAACTTTGGTCTGATCGCCGTGCTGCGGCGGCCGATCCCCGCGGCCGGGCTCTCGCTTGCGCTTTTGGCGGTGCTGATTCTGCTGTCGCGGTTCAAGCACGGCGTCGTGCTGATGACCGTCAATTTTCTCGACGTGCTGATCATCGATCCCGACACGATTTCGTTCCTGCTGACGATTTATCCGGACCTCACCCGGGTGGCGCTTCTGACCGGAGCCGCGATAGCGGCAACGCTGGCGCTGCTGTGGTGGCTCGATCCGCTGCGTCTGCGGATGCGGCGCGCGCTGCTCGGCGCAGGTCTTTGTCTGGCCGGCGTGTCGGGCGTGTCGCTCGCCGTTCCGCACGACCTGTACGACGAGTTCGTCGATGCCGGCTATCTGTCGAAGTTTGCTCGCACCGGCGTCACCGGCGTTCTCGATCTCTACACCCGTGGTTATTTCGAGTCCGACGCCGTGGCGGCGGATCGGCTGGTTGCCGATCCGGAATGCCGGCTGTCGTCGGGTGCGCCGCATATCGTCATGGTGTTCGACGAGTCCAGCTTCGACATCACGCAGATTCCTTCGGTGCGGGTGCCGGAGGGCTATCGCGACCACTTTCGTTCGTCCGATGGTATGCAGCGTCGATTGCTGGTCGAAGGCGCCGGCGGGCCGAGCTGGTACACCGAATACAACGTGCTCGCCGGGCTGTCGGTGCGCTCGTTCGGACGCTTCGCCGATCTCGTCACCCGCGTGGCGTCGGGGCGTGTCGAGCGCGGCCTGCCGCGCAGCCTCGCGCGCTGCGGCTATCGCACCTACAGCCTCTATCCGATGTGGGGGGCGTTCGCCGGGGCCAGGCAATTCCAGCAGTCGCTCGGCATTCAGCATTTTCTGGACGCCAAGGATCTCGGCATGCGCGGGATCCAGCCGGACTCCTTCTATTACGATGCTGCCGCAGACCTGATCGGTCGCGAGCGCGGTGCTGCACCGCTGTTTATCTTCGTCTACACCGCGGCCAACCACTTTCCCTGGAATTTCCGCTACAAGCCGGAGCGGATTCCGGAATGGCGCGAGAGCGGCAATTCGTTCGAGGTCGACGAATATCTGCGCCGTCAGGCGATGAGCGCGAAGGATTATCGCGGCTTCGTCGAGCGGCTTGAGCGGGATTTCCCGTCCGAGCGATTCCTGATCGTGCGCTTCGGCGATCACCAGCCCAGCTTCGCCAAGCACCTGATCGACCCATCGTTCGACGACGGCGTGGTGGCCCGGAGGCTGGCGGAGGCCGACCCGCGCTATCTCACGACCTACTACACCTTGGAGGGGGTGAACTTCCGCCCGGTCGAAACTTCGTCGGCGCTCGACCGGCTCGATGCGCCGTTCCTGCCGATTGCGGTGATGGAGGCAGCCGGCGTTCCTCTCGACGCGTCCTTTGCGGAGCAGAAGCGCATTCTTCAACGCTGCGGCGGGCTGTTCTATCGATGCGCAACAGGGGCGGAGGCGCGCCGCTTCAACCGGCTGCTGATCGACGCCGGGCTGGTCAAGCGGCTCTGACCATGTCGCTCGCTGTCAACACAGTCGGCACATGGTCGCGAACCCGTTGGTCGGCGCTGGCGGCGATCTCGGTGCTTCATGCGGCCGCGCTGCTGACGATGCTGCGCACCGAAAGCGATCTGTTTCATTCGGCGCTGTTCGTCCTGGTGTGGGGCCTGTTCAACGCGCTGTGGCTTTTGGTGTTCGCCCGGCCGGCCCTGTCCGCCGCGCTGTCGCTTGCGGCGACTTTCGTCATCATCGCTCTGTCGCAGTTCAAGTACGACACGCTCTGGATGACGATCGATTTCTTCGACGTTCTGGTGATCGACCCCGACACGTTCCGGTTTCTGCTGGCCATCGTTCCGGGCCTGCAGGTGACGGTGGCGCTGGCCGTGCTCGTCGCGATGCCGGCGGCGTTCCTGCTGTGGCGTCTCGATCCGTTTCGTGTGCGGCGCTTGACGGCGGTGGCTATCGCCGCGGGATGCTTCGTCGGCATTGTCGCCCTCGGGCTCGCCAGGCCGCGCGAGCCCTCGGAGGCATTTTTCGGAGGCAACCACCTTTCGGGCTTCGCCCATTCCGGAGTCTCGGCGGTTCCGGTTCTGCTGTCGCGCGGCTGGCTGGAGTCGGACGCGACCGCAAGCGGCGGGCTGCGCCTGGCGGACGGCGATGGCTGCCGGCCTGCGGTCCGTCCGCCGCACATTCTTCTCGTGCTCGACGAGTCGAGCTTCGACATCCGAATGGCGCCCGGGATCAAGGTGCCGCCGGGTTACGGCGACCATTTTCGCTCGCTCGACGGCCGGCAGCGCGCACTGCTGGTCGAAGGTGCCGGCGGTCCGACCTGGTACACCGAATACAACATCCTCGCGGGCCTTTCGGCGCGCTCCTACGGACGCTTCGCCTATCAGGTGACGCGCATCGCCGCGGGCAAGGTCGAGCGCGGCCTGCCGCGCGCGCTCCAGCGCTGCGGCTACCGCACCTTTTCGCTTTATCCCGCGCACAATGCTTTCCTGTCCGCCCGCCGCTTTCAGCAGGGCACCGGGGTCGGTCATGTGCTCGATGCCCGTGACATGAAGCAGGGCGCGATCGAGCCGGATTCCTTTTTCTACGATCAGGCATTGCGGCTGATCGGCCGCGAGCGCGCGTCGGGCGATCCGCTGTTCCTGTTCGTCTACACCCAGGCGAACCACTTTCCCTGGACCTTCGCTTACCGGCCGGAGTTGACGCCCGACTGGCGCGCGCCCGGCAACGGCTTCGAGATCGACGAGTATCTGCGGCGGCAGGCGATGAGCGCGCGCGACTATCGCGACTTCGTCGCGCGCCTGAAGCGTGAGCATCCCGAGGAGCGGTTCCTGATCGTGCGCTTCGGCGATCACCAGCCGCCGCTCGCCGCGCGGATCGTCGATCCCCAGGTCGACGAGGCCGTGATCCTGCGCCGGGTGATGGCGGGCGATCCCCGCTATCTGACGACCTACTACGCCGTCGACGCCGTGAACTTCGATCCCGTCGATCTCTCCTCCGCGCTCGACGGGCTCGACGCGCCCTATCTGCCGATCGCCATTCTGGAGGCGGCGGGTCTTCCTCTCGACGCCACGTTTCGCGAGCAGAAACGCATCATGGAGCGATGCAAGGGGCTGTTTGCTTTGTGTGCCGGCGGCGCGGAGGCCCGGCGGTTCAACCGGCTGCTGATCGATGCCGGGTTGATCAAGGGTCTCTAGGGTTTAATGATCTCGTGTGGCTTTGGCTCCGAAGTCCGCATGATGGACTCGCAGCCAGACTGATGGGGACTTCTGGACCGCCACACGGGACAAGGCCGCGCAGGGAGTGACGAGGACATGCAGCAGATGACGGCCGCCGCGGCCGAACCCGGGTCGCGGGCGAGAGATGCGACGGGGCAGCCGTCGCCGGCCGTGTCCCTGAGCGATGTGGCGATCGCGTTCCGGCTGGCGGACGGCGGAACGTATCGGGCCGTCGAAAGCATTGCTCTCGATGTGGCGGACGGCGAGTTCGTCGCGATCGTCGGTCCGACCGGTTGCGGCAAGACGACGCTGCTCAACGCCGCGGCCGGGCTGTTTCCGCCGAGCGAGGGCCGGGTCGATATCTATGGCGCGCCGCTCGCCGGGCTGAACGTGCAGTCCGGCTATCTGTTTCAGTCCGAGGCTCTGTTTCCCTGGAAGACGGCGCTCGAAAACGTCGCCATCGGGCTCGAGTGCGCCGGCACGCCGGTGCGGGAGGCGCGCGAACGCGCCCACGAATGGCTGAAGCGGGTGGGGCTCGGCGCCTTCGCGGAACGCTATCCGCACATGCTTTCCGGCGGGCAGCGCAAGCGCGTGGGACTCGCGCAGGTTCTGATTCGAGATCCGAAAATCCTCCTTATGGACGAGCCCTTCGGTCCGCTCGACGCCCAGACCCGGCAGATCATGGGCAACCTCCTGCTCGACCTGTGGAGCGCAGATCGCAAGGCGGTGATGTTCGTCACCCACGATCTGGAGGAGGCGATCGCGCTGTCGGACCGCGTGGTGATCATGTCCGCCGGTCCGGCGGCACGCATCATCGGAGACTGGACGGTGCCGCTGGCGCGCCCGCGCGATACGGCGGAAATCCGGCTCGATCGCGCCTTTCACGATCTGCACCGCGAGATCTGGCAGATGCTCAAGGACGAGGTTCTGAAGGGCTACGCCCAGACGGAGGGCCGGTGATGGAACGCGTCCGGCTCGTGTTTTTTCAGGTTATGGTCGCGGTGGTGTTCGTGCTGGCGTGGCATCTCGCAACCACGGTTCCGGTCGGCGGAAAGCCGCTGATGCCGCCGTTCTTCTTCTCGACGCCCTACGACGTGGCCGAGCGCGTCTTTGTGTGGTTCTCCGAGGGGACGATCTGGCGTCATCTGTGGATCACGCTGACCGAGGCGTCGCTCGCCTTCGTCATCGGATCGGTCGGGGGCATCCTTGTCGGCTTCTGGTTCGCGCGCCAGCCGCTGGTGGCGGCGGTGCTCGATCCCTACGTCAAGATGATCAACGCGCTGCCGCGCATCGTGCTCGCCCCGATCTTCACGCTGTGGTTCGGCCTCGGCATCATGTCGAAGGTTGCGCTCGGCGTGACGCTGGTGTTCTTCATCGTGTTCTTCAACGTCTACCAGGGCGTGAAGGAGGTGAGCCCAACGGTGCTCGCAAACGCGAAAATGCTCGGCATGAACGAGCGCCAGCTCATGCGTCACGTCTACTGGCCGTCGGCGCTGTCGTGGATGTTCTCCTCGCTGCACACGTCGGTGGGTTTCGCCGTGGTCGGCGCGGTGGTGGGCGAGTATCTCGGCTCCGCCGCAGGCCTCGGTTATCTGATCCTGCAGGCCGAGGGCACGTTCGACATCGCCGGCGTGTTCGCGGGCATGTTCGTCCTGATGGCCTTTGTGATCGTGATCGACTGGATCGTGACGCTGGTTGAGCGCCGGCTGCTGGTCTGGCGGCCGGTCACGGCCGACACGCGAACCTGACGCGCTTTGCGCGGACCGGCGGCCTGCTTTATCGTTTCGACGAAGGGCGTCGGGCCGTCGACGCCATCAAGAAGGGAGAAGCCGTCATGCTCGCACTCTTCAAAGGCCTGATCGGCGCCGTCGCGGCGCTGGCTGTCTCCTCGGGGGCTGCGCCGGCGCAGACCAGGGTGACGCTGGCGATCGGCGGCGCAAGCTGCCTGTGCTATCTTCCGACGGTCCTCGCGAAGGAACTCGGCGAATTCGAGCGCGCCGGCGTCCAGGTCGATATGGTCGATTTCAAGGGCGGCTCGCAGGCGCTGACGGCGGTGCTCGGCGGCAGCGCCGATGTGGTGTCCGGCTATTTCGACCATACGGTCAATCTCGCCGCGAAGAACCAGCACATGCAGGCCTTCGTGGTCTACGACCGCTATCCGGGCTTTGCGCTGGTGGTCTCGCCCAAGCAGTCGGGATCGATCAAGTCGATCAAGGATCTGGCCGGCAAACGGATCGGCGTCAGCGCACCCGGTTCCTCGACCGATTTCTTTCTCAAGTTCATGCTGCGCAAGAACGGCGTGAATCCCGATGGTGTCGGCATCATCGGAATCGGGCTCGGCGCGACCGCAGTGGCGGCGATGGAGCAGGGCAGCGTCGATGCCGCAATCATGCTCGATCCGGCGATCACGCTGCTGCAGGGCAAACACAAGGATCTGCGAATCCTGAGCGACACGCGCAGCCAGAAGGACACGCTGGAGGTGTTCGGCGGCGAGTACCCGGGTGGCGCGCTCTACACTCGCGCCGACTGGATCGAGACAAATCCGAAGATCGCGCAGGCGATGACCGGCGCAATCGTCGCGACGCTGAAGTGGATTCACTCCAACACGCCGGAACAGATCATGGCGCGCGTCCCGGCGCAGTATGTCGGCGCCGACAAGGCGCTCTATCTTGCCGCGCTCAAGAACACCCTGCCGATGTTTTCGATGGACGGGCGGATGGATCCGAAAGGTGCCGAGGCGGTTCTGGCGGTGTTCAGCCAGTCGTCGCCCGCCGTGGCCAAGGCGAAGATCGACCTGTCGCGGACCTACACCAACCGCTTCGTCGAGGCTGCGCTCGCGGCGCAGAAAAAATAGCGGCGGACGCGATCCATTGGTGCGCCTGATGGTTCGATCGAAAGATTGAACTGGATCGGAGGACGCGGCGGGACCATGATTCCGCCGGCTTTCATGGGAGATGGCCGCTGCCGTGAACCTGCTTTCGATCCAGTCTCATGTGGCCTACGGCCATGTCGGAAACGCTTCCGCGGTGTTCGCGCTGCAGCGGATCGGCGTCGAGGTCTGGCCGATCCACACCGTGCAGTTCTCCAACCACACCGGCTACGGCGCCTGGCGCGGCCGGGCCTTCGACGGCGAGGCCATCCAGGAACTGGTCGAGGGAATTTCGGACCGCGGCGTGCTGGGAGCGTGCGATGGCGTGCTCTCGGGCTACATGGGGTCGGCGTCGATCGGGGCCGCGATCCTCGATGCCGTCGCGCGTGTGCGCGCTGCAAATCCCAAGTCGCATTATTGCTGCGACCCGGTGATCGGGGACGTTGGCCGCGGGGTGTTCGTGCAGCCGGGCATCGCCGAATTCATGCGGGATGCGGCGGTGCCGGCCTGTGACGTGGCGACGCCCAACCACTTCGAGCTCGACCACCTGACCGGCCGGACCACGGCGACGCTCGCGCAGGTGATGGACGCGGTCGCGGCGTTGCGCGCGCTCGGGCCGCAGACGGTTCTCGTCACATCGCTGCATGTCGACGATACGCCGGCCGATGCGATCGAGTTGCTGGCGTGCAACGGCGAGGGCGCGTGGCGGCTGCGCACGCCGAAGCTGCCGATTTCGGTGAACGGGGCGGGCGACGCGATCGCGGCGCTGTTCTATGCGCATTGGCTTCGCAGCGGCTCGGCGGCCGAGGCGCTGTCGCTTTCGGCGTCGTCGGTGTTCGGTATTCTGGATCGGACAGCGAAGGCCGGCTCGCGCGAAATCCTGCTGGTCGATGCGCAGGACGAACTGGTGCAGCCCGGCCGGAAGTTCCGGCCGGAGCCGGTCGACGCGCGATGAACGCCGTTCCGGTGGTGCGGCTTTCGGGGCTCGACATGACGACCGGGGCGCCTTCATGGCGGTTCGCGGCGCAGCGTCGCGCCGAGATCGACGCCTTCTTTGATCGCCTGAAGCGGGAGAAGCCGTCACTCTGGAACGGCCGCATCCTGATGCTGGGCGAGCACGGGCTTGACTGCGACACGCTGCGCGGCCGTTGGTTCGAGACCGACTATGCCAGCATGCTGGCATGGAAGGCCTGGGGCACGCCGGATCTCTCGGTGCGCAACGGTTTCGCCCAGGGTGCGCTGCGCGGCTCCTGCGGCGGCTTCCTGCTGGGCGTCATGGGACCGCACACCGCCAACGCCGGCCTCACCTACTTTCCGTCCGGCACGCCTGACCCCGGCGACGTGACGGCGGGCCGGGTCGATCTCGCCGGCAGCGTGCTGCGCGAGGTCGAAGAAGAGACCGGCCTTAAGCCCGGCGATTTCACCGTGGAGCCCGGCTGGCACATGGTGGATTCGCAGGGGAGGCTGGCTCTGATCCAGATTTTGAGGACGCCCGAGACGGCCGAGTCGCTGCGGTCGCGAATCCTCGCACACCTGCGGCGGGAGACGCAGCCCGAACTCTCCGACATCCGCATTGTTCGGCGGCCATCCGATCTCGATACCTCGATGCCGGACTTTGTCTCCGCGTTTCTGACGCATATATGGAGCTGACGGGCAGACTGAAGTCGGGCGACCGGCTTGCCCCTCCGGGCGGGAATCCGGTAAAAGACGCGCTGTCAACGGCAGGGTTGACGGGGTCTTAACCCGCCTCATCGATCCTGAGCGCCTAGAACGAGGCTTTTGACGGCAATGCCGACGCGCCAGACCATTTGCGCGATCGCCCGGGGGGCTTGCAAGCCCCGGCCGGCTGCCGCCCTCGTTCTCGGCGGGCTTCTGCTTCTTACCAGCCCCTGAGGGCCGGCCGGGCGCTTGCGCCTGGGCACTCAGGGGACGGTTCGAGCCAGAAACCCCGGAGCGCCCGCGACAGGGCGCATGAGAGAAGGATCCTTTTCATGACCACGACCGCACAGTCCGACAAGGACCGCGTCGTCATCTTCGACACAACGCTGCGCGACGGCGAGCAATGCCCCGGCGCCACCATGACCCACGAGGAGAAGCTCGAGGTCGCCGAACTGCTCGACACCATGGGCGTCGACATCATCGAGGCCGGTTTTCCGATCGCCTCGGAGGGCGATTTCGCCGCCGTGCACGAGATCGCCAAGCGCACCAAGAACGCGGTCGTTTGCGGGCTGTCCCGCGCGGCGCCCAAGGACATCGACCGCTGCGCCGAGGCGATCAAGCCCGCCGCGCGCCAGCGCATCCACACCTTCCTGTCGACCTCGCCGGTCCACATGAAGTGGAAGCTCCAGAAGGAGCCGCACGAGGTCTACGAGATGGTGATCGCGCAGGTCACGCGCGCGCGCAGCCACACCGACGACGTCGAATGGTCGGCGGAGGACGGCACCCGCACCGAGCACGATTTCCTGTGCCGCTGCGTCGAGGCCGCGATCAAGGCCGGCGCCACCACGATCAATATCCCCGACACGGTCGGCTACACCGTGCCGGAGGAATATTTCGGCCTGATCAAGATGGTGCGCGAGCGCGTGCCGAACTCCGACAAGGCGGTGTTCTCGGTCCATTGCCACGACGATCTCGGCATGGCGGTGGCGAATTCGCTCGCCGGCGTGCGCGGCGGCGCGCGGCAGATCGAATGCACCATCAACGGCATCGGCGAGCGCGCCGGCAACGCCTCGCTCGAAGAGGTCGTGATGGCGATGAAGGTGCGCAACGACGTGCTGCCGTTCTGGACCGGCATCGACGCCACCATGCTGACGCGCGCGTCGAAGCTGGTGTCGGCCGTGACTTCGTTCCCGGTGCAGTACAACAAGGCGATCGTCGGCCGGAACGCCTTCGCGCACGAGAGCGGCATCCACCAGGACGGCATGCTCAAGAACACCCAGACCTACGAGATCATGACGCCCGAGACCGTGGGCGTGAAGCAGACCTCGCTGGTGATGGGCAAGCATTCCGGTCGCCACGCCTTCGTCCACAAGCTGGAGGAGCTGGGCTACCAACTCGGCGACAACCAGCTCGAGGACGCCTTCGTCCGCTTCAAGGCGCTCGCCGACAAGAAGAAGCAGGTCTACGACGAGGACATCGAGGCGCTGGTCGACGAGGAGATCGCGCATGCGCACGATCGCATCAAGGTGCTGTCGCTGACGGTGATCGCCGGCACGATGGGCCCGCAATCGGCGACGCTGTCGCTCGACATCGACGGCAAGCACGTCACCACGCAGGCGACCGGCAACGGTCCGGTGGACGCGATCTTCAACGCGATCCGCGATCTGGTGCCGCACGAGGCCAAGCTGGAGCTCTATCAGGTCCATGCCGTGACCGAAGGCACCGACGCGCAGGCGGAGGTCTCGGTGCGGCTGTCGAGCGACGGCCGTGCGGTGACCGCGAAGGGCGCCGATCCCGATACGCTGGTCGCGTCCGCGAAGGCCTATCTCGGCGCGCTCAACAAGCTGATGAGCCGCCGCGTCAGAAGGGCGCGGTGACGACCGAGCGGCGCATCCATTCGACCGACGCCGGCTGAGCGATTCGCTTTCGGAAAACGAGAATGCCGCGTCTGAAAAGGCGCGGCATTTTTCTGTTTCGGGCTCCCGGTCAGGATCCACCCGTCAATCTCTGTGGCCGAACCGTGCTCGAATTGTCGTCGCGTCTTCGGCTCGCTTCTGAATCGCCGCAATGCTGAATGCATCGACAGCGTGACATGAACTGCACTTCATCAAGATTGCGTTTGCGAAATCTGACCGATCCTTAACTTGCCGCTTCTGTGTTGCGGGCTTCTACTCGCGTGCATCGAACATGCACCACGGAGTTCGCACATGTTGAAGTCCATCGTTCTTGCCGGAACCGCGGCCGCGTCCATTGCGGTGGCCGGCCTTGCCTTTGCTCAGCAGAGCCCGCGAGGCGAAGAGCCGCGCGCTCGTGCGTCGCTCGAGGATCGTGCGGCGCTCGGCGATGCGCGCATCGCAGGCCTCAGAGCGGGCCTGAGACTGTCCGCCGAACAGGAGAAGCACTGGCCGGCGGTCGAGGCTGCGCTGCGCGAGATGCAGAAGGAGCGCCTTCAGCGGATCGAGGAGCGTCAGAAGACCCGCGCCGAGCGGCGCGAGACCCGCCAGGAGATGCGCGAAGCCCGCAGGGAGGCGCGTGAGGCCGGCAAGCCGGTCGACCGTCCCGTGCCCGGCGACATGATCGAGCGCCTGCGCCGCGGCGCCGATGCGATGAGCACCCGCGCCGATTCCATGAAGCGTCTCGCCGACGCCGCCGAGCCGCTCTACAAGAGCCTCGACGACGGCCAGAAGCGTCGCCTCGCGGTGCTGATGCGCGGTGGCATGCGGCCTGCGGCGGCCGGCTGGCAGCGGCACGGTCAGGACCGTGGCTTCCATCGGGGACACGAGCGTCGGCACGACCGCGGCTACGGGCCGGGGCACGACGGTTCGCGCGGACGCTAAACCAACGGCGGAGGCGATCGCGCCCAGCCCCCCTCGATCGCATCCGCCAAGGCCGCCGGGTTCGCCCGGCGGTCTTTTTGCGCGGCTGCAGGCGTGTCCTCCGGGCTGTGCACGCGAGGCGATGTTGGGCAAGGAAGCGGCATCCTCAAGCTCCCCCCAACTCCGGCGAAGGGCGGGCTTGTGAGGGGGCAAGTCGGGCGATTGACGAAGCCGCGGAGAATCCAGTGAAATCCGGCGGGCTCGCGGGGTCTGCGCCGCTGGACAGGCCCCCCTCGCTTTGATAAACGACGCGGCAGCCGCGGGGATCCTGCGGCCTTGGTGGCCGGGCGCATAGCTCAGTTGGTAGAGCAGCTGACTCTTAATCAGCGGGTCCTAGGTTCGAGCCCTAGTGCGCCCACCAAGGCTTCATCGCATCGCTGACACGGATGACCGGCCGACTGGCTGATGGGCCGGACAACCGCGTGACATCGCCTCGTGACATGGCCACTTATCGTCGCCACTGTGGTGCCTGTGGCTCGGTGAACGGCGTTCCCCTCGCGCCCTGACCAAACAAACGACGCGCAAATTTTTTGGGTCACCCGGGTCTGGTTTCGCAAGTCCGCGCGATCTTTGGTCTGGAGGCACTCCGGTGCGGCAAAGTCCAGCCGATCAAGCCGCAAAGAGGCCCTGCACCGCCTGTGAGGACGGGGTGTTTACGGTTAACGGGTGATCAAGATGAGCAAGATTCGCTCGCGCTTGTATCCTGTCACCATCTCGCGCGCTAGCTGCGTTCTCTTATTCCAATTCTAACCTATTGAAATGTCTTTATTTAACAGAAAGCCGGACGTTTCTTTCGGTAATTTTCTTTCCGGGTTCCATTCGCTGCTCCACAAGATCGCCCTATTCCGAGCGGGTTCCGCCGTGCGGTGGTGGGGAGTGAGCAGAATTGACTCGAAGCGAGGCGAAAACCACCCCCAACTTTTTCCTTGAACAGGATGTGGTTTGGGTCGGCGACGAAGCGGCGTGCCGACCTGGCGTGAACGCCCGGGTCTTCTCCATCGACGAGGTGGCGGAGCGTTTCGACATTTCCCACCGCGCCTTGCGGCATTACGAGGCGATGGGGCTGATCCAGCCGCAACGCACCGGCCGCGAACGCAGCTACACCGAGGGCGACTGCAACCGCATCGCGTTCCTGATCAAGGACCGGCGGCTGGCGTCCACCCTGTTCGAGATCGGTCAGCTCGTCCACGCCGGCGAGCACGAGGCGCCGATCCGCGCGCTGGCCCTGGCGCGCGACAAGTGCGCCCAGGAAATCGTCCGGCTTCAGGGCCAGCGCGACAACATCGAGGTGGCGCTGATCGACCTGCGCCGCGTTCAGACAATTCTCGCCTCGAAGGTCGGCGGCGTGGCGTAACGGCGCCCGATATCGAAAGGACGACAGTCATGATGCGTGCCATGCCCGCAGAGAATCGCATTTTTACACCGCTGGCCGGGAGCTCCGAGCGCACCCTGGACGATGGCGCGGCGACGTTTGAGGCGCCGGAGAGCCTGCAGTTTGTCGAAAGGATCGCGTCGATCGGACTTTGGAACTGGAGCGTGCCGGCGCGCGCTATGACGTGGTCGGCCGGCGTTTTTGCGCTTCTCGATCTTCGCATCGACGCCACGGCACCGTCGTTCGAATGCCTTCTCGGGATGATGCATCCCGACGACCGGATCCGAAACGCCGACCTGGAGAGCGTGGTTGCGCGTGGCTTGCCGGTGGATCGCCGTTTCCGCGTCATCCTGGGCAACGGATGTCTGCGGACCCTCGAATTGAAGGGCGAGGTTCGCTTCGATGCGGGGGGGCGGCCGGTGCGGGCGATGGGCTTGCTGCGCGACGTGACCTCCGGTCATGAAGCGTTCCGGACCGTGCAATTCATGTCGGATCGCTACACCGCCCTGCGCCGGCTGATCGACGATCTCGTGCTGGTCGTCGGCGCCGACGGCATGGTGATCGAGGGCGCGCAATGGCGCCAGCAGACCGGACAGGATGCCGCCCGGACGGTCTCCTGGCTCGTTTCCGTTCATCCCGACGACCGCGAGCGGGTCTCCGACGCCTGGCGGCAGGCCAACCTGCTGCGCAACCCGTTCACCGCAGCGTTCCGGCTGAGCGACGCCGAAGGCGGAAGCCGTGCGGTTCTGGCCCGCTGCGAACCGATCGCGTCGCGCAACGGGGCGTTGCGCGAATGGCTCATCGTGATCTCCACCGAAGGCCGCGTCACGGCCGGTACCGCAGAAGCGCATTCGCTGACGGGCGCGCAGATCAGGGCCGCCCGCGCGATCCTGAACTGGTCCGTGCGCGATCTATCCGAGGCCGCCGACGTTTCGATCTCAACCATCCGGAGGATGGAAGAGTTCGACGGCGCGCTTGCGGCCATGAGGGGCAAGCTCGGGCAGGTGCGCGCCACTTTGGAAACCGCAGGCGCGGAGTTCATCTTCCCTCCGAACGGCAAGCCCGGCGTTCGCCCGCGTTAGCGGTCATTCCCCGATCGCCGATCCAGGCGGTCGTCGAAAGACTCGTTCCAAGCCTCACGATTTTCAAAACATAATGATCATCGATTCGCCCGGCGCATTCCGCCGGGCGTTTTGCTTTCTGCCGATCGAACGGGGAGCAAAATCGAATCAAGCCAGCTCTTTTCGATGAGCCAAATTTGCGTCGCTCATGTTGGAGCTTGGACAAATAAATCTAAACGCTCCTTAGCAAATCCCGCCTAAACAATTCAGGGTGGTGGAGAGGGCAATGAACTGGACTGCAATCAGACTTCGGGATCTTGCGCGCGCCGATCACCTCGGTCGCACGCGCTGCTCTGCCGCGCGCAAGGCGGACCTGACGATCACCGAAGACACTGCCGTCTACCGTTCCTTCGCGAACATCCGCAGCGCCGATGCGGTTCTGCGCTACGCGCTTGCCGTTGAGCTTCAGCGCGTTCGCCGGGCTGCACGGGCTGTGCAGATCAACCAGTAATTCGCGATCAGGGGATCGGACGATGAAAGCGCTGGCGTCGATATTTTCGTTTGCGAATTACAGGATTTCTCTGAAGGTCGTCGTGGCCTTTTCAGTTCTGGTCGCGGCGTCGCTGGTTTCGAGCGCCATCATCTGGAGCAATCTCAGTGCGATCGAAACAACGGCCCGGCAGCTCGCGCACACCACGCGCATCCTCAACAACGTCGTCAAGATTCGTGACGCGCTCAACGAGCAGGTCAGCGCGCTTCGCGCCTACACGATCAATCCTAACGAGGATTATCACAAGGAATATAAAGTCAATCAGCTCAAGCTGAACGAAGGCATCGCCGATATCGAAAGCATCGCAAATACTCCGGCGACACAGGAAACGCTGCGGCGCATCCGGGAGCTTTACAAAGAGTTCGACTCAGAAGGTGCTGCGCCCCAATTCCGCCTGGCGAGCAATCCGGAAACCCACGAGCACGCCATCGCGATGGTCAAGTCCGGCTATCTCGGCAGCAAGATATCGGAATTCAGGGCGATCTTGAACAAGTTCGAGGCCGTGCAGAGCGCGCGCCAGGTCGAGCGGATGGCCTTGCAGGCCACGACCATCTCCTTTGCCAAAACGATGCTCTATGCCGGCGGCGGACTGATGGTCCTGATCTCGCTCCTCATGGGCTGGCTTCTGGTGCGCGGCATCGGGCGCCCGGTGGTCGCGATGACCGGGGCGATGAACAAGCTCGCCGCCGGCGACAACACCGTCGAAATCCCGGCGGTCGGCCGCAAGGACGAGGTCGGCATGATGGCGGCGGCGGTGCAGTCCTTCAAGGAGGCCGCGATCGAGAAGCTTCGGCTGGAAGGCATGACAGCGGAGCAGCACAAGCAGGCTGAGGAAGAGCGCCGCAGGAACGAGGCCGCCAGGGCCGAGGCGGCGAAGCAGCTCGGGTTCGTGGTGGATTCGCTCGCTGGAGGTCTCGACCGGGTGTCGCACGGCGATCTGACGGTGCGCCTCGATCAGCCGTTCCCGACCGAATACGTCAAGCTGCAGCAGGATTTCAACGCGGCGCTGGAGAAGCTGCAGGACGCGATGGCGTCGATCGTGCGCACCACGCACGGCATCAAGTCCGGAACCGGCGAGATTTCGCAGGCGGCGGACGACCTGTCCAAGCGCACCGAGCAGCAGGCGGCGAGCCTCGAGGAGACCGCCGCGGCGCTCGACCAGATCACCGCGACGGTCCGCAAGACCGCCGAGGGCGCGCGCCACGCGAATTCCGTGGTCGTCAACGCCAAGAGCGCCGCGGAGGAGAGCGGCGAGGTGGTGCGCGGTGCGGTCGCGGCGATGAACGAGATCGAGAAGTCGGCCAAGCAAATCTCGCAGATCATCGGCGTGATCGACGAGATCGCGTTCCAGACCAACCTGCTGGCGCTCAACGCCGGCGTGGAGGCGGCGCGCGCGGGCGAGGCCGGCAAGGGCTTCGCCGTCGTGGCGTCCGAGGTTCGCGCGCTGGCGCAGCGTTCGGCAGACGCCGCGAAAGAGATCAAAGGCCTGATCTCGGCCTCGACCGCGCAGGTCGACAGCGGGGTGGAGCTGGTCGGCCAGACCGGAAAGTCGCTCGACAAGATCGTCATGCAGGTCGGAGAGATCACCACGATCGTCTCCGAGATCGCGGCTTCGGCGCAGGAGCAGGCCACCGGCCTCGCCCAGGTCAACACCGCGGTCAACCAGATGGACCAGGTCACCCAGCAGAATGCGGCGATGGTCGAGCAGTCGA
Source organism: uncultured Alphaproteobacteria bacterium (assembly GCA_963758225.1). Taxonomy (GTDB): domain Bacteria; phylum Pseudomonadota; class Alphaproteobacteria; order Rhizobiales; family Xanthobacteraceae; genus Z2-YC6860. The sequence goes on from CAVWUJ010000001.1 coordinate 611,164, forward strand.
CCGCCGCCAGCCACTCGCTGGCCGGCGAGGCGCAGCAGCTCGCCACGCTGATCGCCCGCTTCCAGGTGGGCGAGGTTGCGAGCAACGTCGAGCCGATCCGCAGGCGCGCCGAGCCGGCGCGCGCGGCCACGAAGCCGTCGCCGAAGCCTGCCGCCGCGGCGCGTCCGGCGGTGCAGGGCAATCTGGCTGTGGCGGCGCTCGATTTGCCACAGACCAAAGAAGAGAACTGGGAAGAGTTCTAGGGGCGGCGCGCGAGCGCCAGACGTGGGGCACGATCGATGTTTGCAAATCTGACTGTTGCCAGAAAGGTTCTTCTGGCCTTCGCGATTCTCGTGATCGCATCGCTTGTGTCGAGCGGCGTGCTTCTCAAGAACGTCCTGGAGATGAAATTCACGGCGGTCGAGACCACCGACACGGTCGAGAAGGTCGATTCCATCGTTCGCGCACGGCAGGCGTTCGACCGACAACTGAGCAGCCTTCGAGGTTACACAATCCATCCGACCGAGCAGCAGCTTGAGATCTACCGAACCGCCGACGGACAGTTTCTCGAAGCGATGAAATTTCTCGATGCGAACATCCGCTCGACGGGTTCGCGCGCTTATCTCGCGCAGATGCGTCAGGCCCATGAAGAGTTCGATCGCGACGGCGCGCAGCCGCAAATCGCCTTCGCAGGCAATCCGGAAACCCACGCGAAAGCGGTCGAACTGGTGAAGTCCGGCCTGGTCGGTCAGAAGGTGGCAGCCTTTCAGAAGGCCGCCGATGGAATTGAGAGAGAGCAGCGTGGCCATCTGGCTCGTCGCGACGCGCTGCAGCGCCAGACCCAAGACATGTCGATTGTCGTTCTCGCGATCAGCTGCATCCTCATGGTGCTGATTTCGATGGCGATGGGCCTTCTCCTGGTGCGCGGCATCGGGCGTCCGGTGGTCGCGATGACCGGGGCGATGAACAAGCTCGCCGCCGGCGACAACACCGTCGAAATCCCGGCGGTCGGTCGCAAGGACGAGGTCGGCATGATGGCGGCGGCGGTGCAGTCCTTCAAGGAGGCCGCGATCGAGAAGCTTCGGCTGGAAGGCATGACAGCGGAGCAGCACAAGCAGGCCGAGGAAGAGCGCCGCAGGAACGAGGCCGCCAGGGCCGAGGCGGCGAAGCAGCTCGGGTTCGTGGTGGATTCGCTCGCTGGAGGTCTCGACCGGGTGTCGCACGGCGATCTGACGGTGCGCCTCGATCAGCCGTTCCCGACCGAATACGTCAAGCTGCAGCAGGATTTCAACGCGGCGCTGGGTAAGCTGCAGGACGCGATGGCGTCGATCGTGCGCACCACGCACGGCATCAAGTCTGGAACCGGCGAGATTTCGCAGGCGGCGGACGACCTGTCCAAGCGCACCGAGCAGCAGGCGGCGAGCCTCGAGGAGACCGCCGCGGCGCTCGACCAGATCACCGCGACGGTCCGCAAGACCGCCGAGGGCGCGCGCCACGCCCAGACCGTGGTGATGACCGCCAAGACCGGAGCCGAAGAAAGCGGCGAGGTGGTGCGCGGCGCGGTGACGGCGATGAACGAGATCGAGCAGTCGGCCAAGCAGATTTCGCAGATCATCGGCGTGATCGACGAGATCGCGTTTCAGACCAACCTGCTGGCGCTCAACGCCGGCGTCGAGGCGGCGCGGGCGGGCGACGCCGGCAAGGGCTTCGCCGTCGTGGCGTCCGAGGTGCGGGCGCTGGCGCAGCGCTCGGCCGATGCCGCGAAGGAGATCAAGGGTCTCATCTCGGCCTCGACCGCACAGGTCGACAACGGCGTCGAATTGGTCGGCCAGACCGGCAAGGCGCTGGACCGCCTGATGACTCAGGTCGGCGAAATCAACGGCGTGGTCTCCGAGATCGCGGCGTCGGCGCAGGAGCAGGCCACCGGCCTCGCCCAGGTCAACACCGCGGTCAACCAGATGGACCAGGTCACCCAGCAGAATGCGGCGATGGTCGAGCAGTCGACCGCCGCCAGCCACTCGCTGGCCGGCGAGGCACAGCAGCTCGCCACGCTGATCGCCCGCTTCGAGGTGGGCGAGGTCGCGAGCAACGTCGAACCGATCCGCAGGCGCGCCGAGCCGGCGCGCGCGGCCACGAAGCCGTCGCCGAAGCCTGCCGCCGCGGCGCGTCCGGCGGTGCAGGGCAATCTGGCTGTGGCGGCGCTCGATTTGCCACAGACCAAAGAAGAGAACTGGGAAGAGTTTTGATCGGAACAATGCTGGACGACGGTGGAGCGCCAACGATGATGCAATTGCCCGAGGTGATGGACCTGAAGGCGGCCGCTCCGCTCGCCGACCAGCTTATCAAGCGGCGGGGCCAGCCGATCGTGCTCGACGCATCGCGCGTTCAGCGCATCGGCGGCCTCTGCCTCCAGGTGGTGCTGTCCGCTCGTGACACCTGGAACGCGGACGGATTGCCGTTCTCCGTGGCCAATCCGTCCGCAGCCTTTCTCGAAAGTCTCGAACTGTTCGGCGCCGACGCCGATCACCTTGGAAATGCGCGGGAGTGAGCCGTGAACAAGACCGTACTGACCGTTGATGATTCCCGCACCATGCGGGACATGCTCATGATGGCGCTTTCGAGCGCCGGATTTCGCGTCGTGCAGGCCAACGACGGCATGCACGGGCTGGATGTTCTCAAGTCCGAGACGCCGGACGTCATCATCACCGACATCAACATGCCGCGCCTCGATGGCTTCGGCTTCATCGAGGGCGTGCGCAATCAGGATCAGTATCGGGCGACGCCGATCCTGATCCTGACCACCGAGACGGACGACGCCAAGAAGGCGCGGGCGCGCGAGGCCGGCGCCACCGGCTGGATCGTCAAGCCGTTCAACTCCGACAAGCTGGTGGACGCGATCCGCCGCGTGGCGGCCTGAACGACAAGAGAGACGGAACCGACCCGTGGACCAGCTCGAAGCCATCAAGGCGACCTTCTTCCAGGAGTGCGAGGAGCAGCTTGCCGAGCTGGAAGCCGGCCTGCTTGCGCTCAAGGATGGCAGCGGCGACGCCGAAACAGTGAACGCCGTGTTCCGGGCCGTGCATTCGATCAAGGGCGGCGCCGGCGCCTTCGGCCTCGAGAATCTCGTCAAGTTCGCGCATGTGTTCGAGACGACGATGGACGAGGTCCGCTCCGGGCGACTCGAGCCGAGGCCCGACCTGCTCGACCTGATGCTGCGGGCGTTCGACATGCTGTCCGACCACGTCCGCGCCTCGCGCAACGAGGGCGCCGTGGACGAGGCGGCGAGCCAGGCCATCGCCGAGGAGCTGGCGTTGCAGTGCCAGCGCCTGGGCGACGACGCCGATGACGGCCTGCCGGAGCCCGAAATCGATTTCACCCCGATCCAGATCGAGATCGCGGACTTCGGCGCAGCGCCTGCGGAGCCCGCAGCCTCGGTGTGGACCGTGCGCTTCCGGCCGAAGCCGGAGCTATACGCCCACGCCAACGAGCCGCTCCTGCTGTTGCGCGAGTTGCAGCGGCTCGGCGCAATCCGCGTTGCCATCGACGCGGAAGACCTGCCGCTGCTCCAGGATCTCGATCCCGAGGGCGCCTATCTCGCGTGGACCGTCACGCTGACCACGACGCAGGGTGAGCGCGACATCCGCGAGATTTTCGATTTCGTCGAAGGAAACTGCGACATCGAGATCGCCTGTGCTGCGGCGGACGCCGCTTCCTCCGGTGGCGAGGTTGCCATGATCGAACTTCCCGCGGTGACGACGCCCCCGCTGGCGCCCGAAATCGTCGAGCCCCAAGCCGCGGCGTTTGCGGCCGAGCCTGTTGCGGCGGATGCCGCTGCGGCCAAGCCGGAAAAGGCGGCCGACAAGCCCGCGGCGGTCGCTGCGCCGTCGCCCACCATCCGCGTCGATCTCGACCGTGTCGAGCGGCTGATCGATCTCGTCGGCGAGCTCGTGATCAACCAGGCGATGCTGTCGCAGCGCGTGACCGAGTCCGGCCTGGCGCGCGCGTCCAGCGTCGCGATCGGACTGGAGGAGCTCGAGGGCCTGACCCGCGAGATCCAGGAATGCGTCATGTCGATCCGCGCGCAGCCGGTGAAGTCCGTGTTCCAGCGGATGACGCGGCTGGTGCGCGAGGTCGCCTCCGCCACCGGCAAGCAGGTCAAGCTCGTGATGGAGGGCGAGGGCACCGAGGTCGACAAGACCGTGATCGAGCGCATCTCCGATCCGATCACGCACATGCTTCGCAACGCCATCGACCACGGGCTCGAAAAGCCGGTGGATCGCGCCGCCGCCGGCAAGTCGCCGGAGGGCATCGTCAAGCTGTCGGCGCTGCATCGCTCGGGCCGGATCGTGATCGAGGTGTCCGACGACGGCGCGGGCATCGACCGCAAGCGCGTGCGCGCGATCGCGGCCAAGAAGGGGCTGATCGCGCCCGACGCCAATCTGACCGACGACGAGATCGACAACCTGATCTTCATGCCCGGCTTCTCGACCGCCGAGACCGTCTCCGACATCTCCGGCCGCGGCGTCGGCATGGACGTGGTGCGGCGGAGCATCCAGGCGCTCGGTGGACGGATTTCGATCACCTCGCGGCCGGGACTGGGCTCGACCTTCTCGCTGAGCCTGCCGCTGACGCTGGCGGTGCTCGACGGAATGGTGGTCAGCGCCGCCGGCCAGACGCTGGTCGCGCCGCTGAACGCCGTGGTCGAGACCCTGCAGCCGAAGGCGAGCGAACTGCGCACGCTGGTCGGCAGCGCGCCGCTGATCCTCATTCGCGACATGTACGTTCCGCTGATCGATATCGGCTGGCGTCTGGGCTATCGCGACGAGCCGATCGATCCGAGTTCCGGAGTCGCTCTCCTGCTCGAGAACGAGGGCGGCGGTCGCGTGGCTTTCCTGGTCGACGCCATCCAGGGGCAGCGCCAGGTCGTGATCAAGAGCCTGGAGGCCAACTACCGCAAGGTCGATGGCATCGCCGCGGCGACCATCCTCGGCGACGGCCGCGTGGCCCTCATTCTCGACATCGACGCGCTGATGTCGAGCCAGCGGTTGGATGTCTTCAAAAACGAACTGCATGAAGCCGTAGGGTAGAACCATGAGCGAAGCTGCAACGCACTCGGGCGCCGACCGGCGGGAGCTGATCTCGTTCCGGATCGGGAAGCAGGAGTTCTGCGTCAACGTCATGTCCGTCCGCGAGATCCGCGGCTGGACCGCGACGACGCCTTTGCCGCAGTCGCCGGCCTTCGTTCACGGCGTGATCAACCTGCGCGGCGCGGTGCTGCCGGTGATCGACCTCGGCCGCCGGCTCGGCATCTCCTCGACCAGCCGACGGCGCGCCACGTCATCATCGTCACACGGATCGCCGACCAACTCGTCGGACTGCTGGTCGATGCGGTCTGCGACATCCTCACCGTGACCGAGGGCGCATTGCAGCCGACGCCGGACGTCGCCTACGACCAGGCCAAGGAGTTCGTGAAGGGCCTCCTGCCGATGGACGGGCGCATGATCAGCCTGCTGTCGCTCGACCGCCTGATGCCGACGGAGGCCGAGGCGGCATGAGCGCAGTCGCGGCCCATCGGGCGCCGGCGGAATCGATCGTGGAGGGCGAGTTCGCTTTCACTTTCGAGGATTTTCGCCAGATCGCGGAAGCACTGCATTCGGATGCAGGGATCGCCTTGCCCGACACCAAGGCCACGCTGGTCTATTCGCGACTGGCAAAGCGGCTGCGCGCTCTGGGGCTTGCCAGCTTCCGCGATTATTGCGCGCTGATCGAAAGCGACCGGGGTGGCGACGAACGCAAGCGCATGCTCGCGTCGTTGACGACGAACGTGACCCGCTTCTTTCGCGAGCCGCACCATTTCGATCACCTGCGCGACCGGGTTCTGCCGGGCCTTCTGAAACGCGCGGCTGCGGGCGACCGCGTGCGCATCTGGTCTGCGGGCTGCTCCACGGGGCAGGAGCCTTATTCGATTGCGCTGACGCTGCTGTCGCTGATGCCGAACGCCGGCCGGCACGACGTGCGAATCCTTGCGACCGACATCGATCCGAACGTCGTGGCCGAGGCCCGCCGCGGAGCCTACAGCGAGGAGCACGTCGCGCCGATCCCGCCGGACTTTCGCAGCAAGTGGTTTGTGGCGGGAGCGGACGGGCGCTGGCAGGTCAAGCCGGAGCTGGCGGAGCTCATCACCTTCAACGAGCTGAACCTGATCGGCCGCTGGCCGATGAAGGGCGCGTTCGACGTGATCTTCTGCCGCAACGTGGTGATCTATTTCGACGGAATCGACGCAGGCCGAGATCTGGAAGCGCTTCAAGTCGATCATGACGCCGGGCGGCACGCTCTACATCGGCCATTCCGAACGGCTGACCGCGGTCGAATCGAGCTTCGAAAGCGACGGACTGACGACATACAGGCTTCTTGGGGGAGCCGTCCGATGAAGAACACGCGGGTTCTCGTCGTTGACGACTCGCCCACCATGCGCGGGCTGGTGACGGCGGTGCTGCGTCGCGATCCGGCCATCGAGGTCGTCGGTTCGGCCTGCGATCCGCTGGAGGCGCGCGAGGCGATCAAGACGCTCAACCCGGACGTCATCACCCTCGACATCGAAATGCCGAACATGAACGGGCTCGAGTTTCTCGAGCAGAATCATGCGGCTGCACCCGATGCCTGTGATCATGCTCTCGACCCTCACGCAGAACGGAGCGGCGGCCAGTATCAAGGCGCTGGAGATCGGCGCGTTCGATTGCGTCGGCAAGCCATTGCGCGACGCCATGTCCCCGCACGCATTCGGCGATCTGGTCGAAAAGGTGAAGGCGGCGAGCCGCGCCTCGATCCGCGCGCGCGGCAACGGATCGGCGATCGCCGCACCCGCCGCCGGCTTTCAGTCCGACGGCCGTCTGCTCGCCATCGGCTCGTCCACCGGCGGCGTCGAAGCCCTGCTTACGATCCTCGCCAATTTCCCGGCCAACTGCCCGCCAACCGTGATCACCCAGCACATGCCCGCAACCTTCACCAAAAGCTTTGCGGAGCGTCTCAATCGCTGCTGCGCGGCCGAGGTGGCCGAAGCCCACGACGACGCGCCACTGACCGAAGGCAAGATCTATCTCGCCCCCGGCGGCGCGGCGCATCTGGAGGTGATGGGCTCCAAGCATCTGCGCTGCCGCCTGCGGCCGTCCGATCTCGTCAACGGCCACCGGCCTTCGGTGGACGTGCTGTTTCAATCCGTGGTCGAAACGGTCGGCGGCCAGTCCGTCGGCGTCATCCTGACCGGCATGGGCAAGGACGGCGCGCGCGGACTTCTGGCGATGCGCCAGGCCGGGGCTTCGACGCTCGGGCAGGACGAGGCCAGCAGCGTCGTGTTCGGCATGCCGAAGGCGGCCTACGACATCGGTGCGGTCGAGCGCCAGTTGCCCCTCGAGAAGATCGGCGGGGCGATCGTGAAGTTGTGTAACGTCAACGCGAGGGAAAATCATGCCGGCCGCCCGGTCCATTAGTGTCGTGGTAGTTGACGACCAGTTTTCGATGCGCTGCCTCATCAAGGAGGGGCTCCAGCAGATCGGATTCTCCGACATCCGCGAAAGCGGAGACGGCGAAGACGCGCTTCAGAACCTGGCTTCGCGGCCGGCGCATCTGGTCATTTCCGACTTCAACATGCCCAAGCTCGACGGCATCGGTCTGCTGAAATCGATCCGTGGAAACCCGACGACTGCGAAGACGGCGTTCATCATGTTGACCGGTCGCGCCGACGTGCAGCTTCTGCAGAAGGCCAAGGAGTTCGGCGTTAACAACTACGTCATGAAGCCGTTCACGGTCGCGACGCTGAAGGAGCGGATCGAGTCGGTCTTCGGCCGCCTGTCCTGATCTCCATGAACGTCCCTTCGCCGATATCGGGCCGCTACGGCGTCGAGCCGCGCCTGCACATCGTGCAGGGCGAGTATCACGTGACGGACGAACCGAACGTGATGCTCACGACGCTGTTGGGCTCATGCGTGTCTGCGTGCATGCGCGATCCGGTCGCCGGGATCGGCGGCATGAATCATTTTCTCCTGCCCGGGACACAGGACAGCGAGGGCGATTTGCTGCGCTACGGCGTCCACGCGATGGAGCTTCTGGTCAACGGCATTCTGAAGTCGCGGTGGGCGGCGGGAGCGGCTGACGGTGCAGCTGTTCGGCGGCGCCAGAATGACCGAACGGCTGGCCGACGTGGGCAACTGCAATGCGGATTTTGCCGAGGAATTCGTCAGGCGCGAGGGGATCAACCACATCGGCGGCAGCCTGCGCGGCGATCGCGCGCGCCGCATCCAGTTCTGGCCGTCCACCGGCCGCGTGCGGCAGCTTCTGCTCGAGAAGGGCGCCGAGGTCTCCGAGACCGTGGAGACGCCGCCGGCGGTGGTCGATGCCGGCAAGCTCGAGCTGTTCTAGAGGATGCGATGACGGCGCCCGCGATTGACATCTCCCTGGTACCGGCAGTCGTTCTGTTCGAGCGGCTGCGCGCCGAGATCGAGCAACTCGCCTTCAGCGCCGACGGCCTTCAGGACGTGGTCGGCGGCCTCGCCGCTCGGCTGGAGGGCGAGGAGCTTTCGCTGTTCATCAACAAGATTCAGGATCTCGATCTGCTGGTGCAACGACTTCAGGGGCTGGCGGGTTTTCTCCATACCTTGCAGGATGCAGTGCCGTCGCACTGGGCGGTCGACGTCACCAGCGCGCTGGAACGGCTGACGCTGGGAAGCCAGGCCGCTCTGTTCGGCGGCCGGCCGGCCGAACCGAAGTCACAGGCCGACAACGGTGATTTCTTTGTCTTCTAGCATCGCCGAGAACATCGAGTCCGTTCCGGCTGCCGGATCGGACAGCCCCGGACCGTTCGAGCCGCTCGAAGTGAAGTCGCCGTTCAGCGACGCGCCGCTGGGCGGATTTTCCGGCTCGTCGGGCGCGCCCGGCGGCGGCGAGTTCGATCAGGCCGACATCGACCGCATCCTCGGGCTTGGCGGCGGCGGCTTTGAGAACCAGAAAACCGGAATCCGGGCCATCATCGATTCCGCGCTCGTGTCCTACGAGCGCATGCCGATGCTGGAGGCGGCGTTCGGCCGGCTCGTGCGCACGCTGTCGCGCACCTTGCGAAACTTCACCTCGGACAATGTCGAGGTCACCCTCGAAAAATTCGACTCGATCCGGTTCGGCAACTACCTGCATTCGATTCCGCTGCCGGCGCTGATGGGCATCGTGAAGGCCGATCCCTGGGACAATTACTGCCTTCTGACCTTCGAGTCGGGGCTGATCTACACGCTGATCGACACGCTGCTCGGCGCCCGCAACAACATCGGCCCGGCGCCGGTCGAGGGGCGGCCTTTCACCTCGATCGAGCGCGATCTGGTCGAGCGCGTCAGCCATCTGATCCTGGCCGAGACCGAAGAGGCCTTCAGGCCGCTCGCTCCGGTCGCGCTGCGGATCGACCGCCTGGAAACCAATCCGCGTTCGGTGATTGTCGCACAGGAGACCGACGCCGCCATTCTCGTCCGGCTGCGGGTCAGCACCGACAGCCGGGGCGGGATCTTCGAATTCCTGCTGCCCTATGCGACGCTGGAGCCGATCCGCCCGCTGCTGATGCAGAGCGTGTTCGGTGAACGGATCGGACAAAGCCGGGTCTGGCAGCGCCATCTCAGCGGCGAGGTCAAGCGCGCCAATGTCGAGTTGCGTGCGGTTCTCTACGAGAACGAAATCTCTCTGCGCAACGTCCATGCCTGGAAAGTCGGCGACACGCTTCCGCTCGACATCAGGCCCACGGTGCCCATCGACGTGCGCGTCGGCGGGGTGACGGTGGCGCGTGGCCGCATCGGCAAGGTGGACGGCAGGCTAGGGCTGAAGCTGACCCAGACTCCGGCTTCGACTCGGCGCAAGTCGTGACCGTCGCGGATGCTGAGCCGCGCCGCTCATCCTACCTCGTGTCTTCGAAGGCCGCGAGGTCTATGGCCAGCCGCTCGATGTGCGACGCGCGGCCGAAATGCTTGGTCAGCTCGCGGCGAATGTCGCGCCATCCGGGCTGGATCAGCAACAGCCGGCGAAACGCATCCTTGCCGCGCTCGGTGTCGCGATGGTTCGCGTGGATGAGCGCGAATGCCAGCAGCCGATAGGGGTTGCGCTCTCCGTCCAGCCGTTTGGCATAATGGGTCGCATCCACCATGTTTCCTGCCAGATAGTTTGCAATGAACAGGCTGAAGACGTGGCGCGGCTGCAGGAGCTGGGTGTCCGATACGCTGCGCAAAATCAGTTGCGCGCCGTCATCGAGTTGGCCGGAGTGAACCAGCTTGGCGCCATAGTCGGCGAGGATGATCCGGTCGTAGGGATTGAGCGAGAGCGCGCGGTCGCCGGCGGAGAAGGCGGCGTCGAACTCCTTGCGATAGAAGCGCGTCGCCATCAGAACATGATAGGCGCGCGCGTTCTCCGGGTTGAGTTCGATTCCGCGTTGGGCCGCGTCGAGGGCCATGTCGAGCGGAGACGCCTCGAACGCCGGCGGCACCAGTTCGTTCAGGAAGTTCTGGTTGAAGATGGCGGCGAGATACGGATAAGCCTCGGTGAAGCCGGGGTCGGCTGCGATCCAGTGTTGCAGGCAAAGCTGCGCTCGATGCTGCTCGATCGACCACACCAGCCGGCGCGATGCGTCGATCGCCTCCAGGATGCAGCGGTAGCGCGAGCTTTCCGGATTGATGCCGAACATTCGCGCCAGATCGCGTGACCGGATCACTCCGTAGGGCTGCAGCAGGATCGTCGCCAGCTCCGCGACGATGGCGTCCTCGCGCTCGTCGGGGCCGTCTTCCGCCGACAACTGGTCGAAGACGCGGGACCACACCACCTTGTCGTCGGCGTCGGCGAGCCTGAAGCCCACCACGGTCTGCCCGTTGGGCCGCTGGTTCAGCGTGCCGTTCAGCCGGTATTCCGGCATCCCGCGGCGCGCGTCCGGAGCCTCCATCACGACGCTGATGGCGTCGAACCGCGCGAACGCGCTGGCGAGCTTCTGCTGAAGCGTCGGACCGGAAATCGCGGTGGTCGGGCCACGCCCGGCGATCTCGATCGGCATGACCGCCAGCGTCGGCAGGCCCGGAAAGGGCGGCAGCATCGCGGTGGATAGCGAGGTATCGGTATCCGGAACCTGGACCGCCGTGGGAGCGGGGGCGGGGTCCGTCCGATCCAGAACGAATGGGACGGCGCCCGCGAGAGCCAGCAGCAGGGCCGCCGCAACGGACCAGCGCAAGGGATGGCGGCGGACCGGCTGAAAGAAACGGCCGGCCATCGAAGGGGCGGCTTGCGGCGCCACGTCGACCGGAGCCACGTCGGCCGGCGGCGGGCCGATGCGGCGGCGGAACGTCGGCACATAAGACCCGCGCGGCAGGTCGATGACGATCGGATCCTCGGCGCCTGGACCCGACTGGTAGCGCTCGATCGCCCGCCGCAACCGGCTGCCCTCGACCCGCACGATCGGGTCGATCTGAGGATCGAACCTGGTGTCGCGGCGGAGGACTTCGACGCCGATCGTATAGGCTTTAATTCTGTCGCCGGTGCCGTCGAGCACCGATTCGACCACGAAGCGCAGGAAGGCGACGATCTGTGGGGAGCGATTGAAGATGTCGCTCGCAGCCATGCGTTCCACGGCGTCCCGAACCTCGGCCGCATTTGGCGCGTCGGATGTGGAATCCGCAGGCTCCATGATCTCCGGTCGCAATCGACGTAAAGGTACGAACCTCCGAGCCTCGACAATCTCGCTCGCTGCAGGAAGTGTAACGAGATTTTTCTATCGATAGAAGCGTTGCTTCGGACGATCGGATTGCTGTGGATGGAGCCAGCTCGGGCGCGGGGTGAAGACAGGTGCAATGCTGCAAGTGACGCCAGACGGAGTGGGATCGTTCCGTCGGGCCGCGTAGCGGCGGGACCGAGCGATCGGCAAGAACGCCGCTGGATTCAGTTTGCCGGAGCCGGCAGTCGCGCGTCAGCGTGATCCAATCATGACCGGATTGCGTCGGGTCGATCCTGACATGTTGACCAATCGTTAACGAATGAGACCGCGGGCCCGCTATATACCGCGGCTTTCGCAACGCCGGGCCCGGATGGGCGCCGTGCCATTCGCCGCGGCGCAGTCGGAAAAGTAACCGCCGTACAACCACTTGCCTCTATCAAGGGCGGATGATTCGACGCTGGAGAAGCGCAACGCTGCCGCGCGGGGCAACAGCCCGGCTGTGCGCCGCCTGGCCGCGAGCGCTTCGGCAGAGCGCGGTCTGGCTCGGCCTGCTGATGGCCGCGCTGATCTGGACCACCGTCGCCATTTACATCAAGGCCGAGCGCGAGGCGGCCGAGAAGGCCGCGATCCGCAACTCCGGCAATCTCGCGCGCATGCTCGAGGCGCATCTGTCGCGTTCGCTGACCGAGCTCGACCGGTCTCTGCGAATAATCCTGCGAAATTACCTGCTCTATCCTGAAGGATTCGACTTTGATGACTGGATGCACGGCACGCTGCTGTCGGACGACCAGATCGTTCAGCTTTCGATCCTGCGCCCGGACGGCTTTCTTGCGGCCACCAGCATGGACAGCCCGCCCGCGAAGCCGGTCGACCTGAGCGACCGCGAGCACTTCCGGATTTTCGCCGAGGATCGCAGCCGCGAGCTCTATATCAGCCAGCCGATCGTCGGCCGGGTTTCCGGCCGTACAACGATTCAGTTCGCGCGCCGGATCGATCTGTCCGACGGCTCGTTCGGCGGCGTGATCGTCGCGTCGATCGATCCGCAATACTTCGCGCGCGTGTACAGTTCCGTCGACCTCGGACAGAACGGCAGGATCGTGTTTCTCGGGCACGACGGCACGACCCGTGCCATCGGCGGCGGAGCGGCCGAGCCTTCCGGCCTCGACCATTCGGGCTCCGAACTGATCGAGCGCGTCAAGCGCGCCGGCAGCGGCTGGTTCTATACCGGCGATCTTCCGGGCGATGGCGTCAGGCGCCTGGTGGCCTACCGTGCGCTGGACGGCTTTCCGCTGATCGTCGCGATCAGCCAGTCGACGCAGGAGCTGTTCGCGCCGCTCGAAGAGATGACGCGCTGGAGCGTCGGCGTCGCCTTGGCCCTGACCGCGCTGATTCTGGGCTTCGCGGGCTACAGCGTCCGCAGCCGCATGGCGCTCGAACGGGCAACCGAAAAGATTCGCGAGCAGAACCGGCAACGCGACGCCGCGCTCGAGAACATGTCCCAGGGGCTGAGCATGTTCGATCGCGACGGTCGCCTGATGATCTGCAACAACCAGTATCTGCAGATCTACGGACTGTCGTCGCGGGAGATCCGACCCGGTCTTCTGCTCGACGAGGTGCTCCGGATCCGACAGTCCAAGGGCGCATTCGCTTACGACGTCGACAGTTATGTGGCGGAGCTTCGCGCGCGTCTGGCCGCCGGCGCGAGCGTGACGCTGACGACCACCACGCCGGACGGCCGCACCGTCGTCGTGGTCAACTGCCCGCTGGCGGACGGCGGATGGGTCGCGACCCACGAAGACGTCACCCGGCGCAGCCGCGCGGAATGGGAGCTCGACAGAACCAAGCGCTTCCTGCACACGGTGATCGAAAACCTGCCGGTCGCCATCCTCGTCAAGGATCCGGTCGATCTGCGCTACACGCTGGTCAACCGCGCCGCCGAACAGCTTCTGGGCGTCGGGCGTCATGACATTCTTGGAAGGGCCGCGGAGGACTTCTGGGAGGCCGATCAGGCCCGCGCGATCGCGCGACGCGATCATGACATCCTTCGCCGGATCGACAGCGAGCCGCTGGTCGCCAAGAGTCCGGTGCGCACGCCGGACGGCGTCGATCGCATCGTCAACACCCGCCGCCTGCTGGTGCGCGACAAGAACCGCGAACCGCAGCATCTCATCTCGGTGATCGAGGACGTGACCGAGCGCGAGCGCGCCGAGGCGCGTATCGTGTTCATGGCGAACCACGACCCATTGACCGGACTCGCCAACCGCACACTCTTCGGCCGGACCCTTGAGGCCGCGCTCGCCGAACTCAAGCCCGGCGAACGGCTGGCCGTGATGTTCGTCGACCTCGACCGGTTCAAGGAAATCAACGACACGCAGGGACACTTCGTCGGCGACAAGGTGCTGCGCGCCGCAGCCGATCGGCTGCGGGCTTGCGTGGGCCTCGGGCAGGGCAATTCCGTGGCCCGGCTCGGCGGCGACGAATTCGCCGTGATCCTTCGCCATGTCGAGTCGGATACCGACATCTCATCGCTGGCCGACCGGATTCAGGTCGCCATCGGCGAGCCCTTCGAGGTCGACGGCGGCCGGGCGAACGTCGGCGTTTCGATCGGCATTGCCATTGCTCCGCAGGACGCAGGCGAGGCCGCGGACCTGCTCAAGCGCGCCGACATCGCGCTCTATCGCGCCAAGGCGGAGGGCCGCAACACGTTCCGTTTCTTTGAAGCCAAAATGGACGAGCGCCTTCAGGCTCGCCGGCTTCTGGAAAGCGATCTGTGCGCCGCGCTTGCGGCCGATGCACTGGAGTTGCATTACCAGCCGATCCTGCGGGTGCGCGACGACGCCATCGTCGGCCTTGAGGCGTTGTTGCGCTGGCGGGATCCGGTGCGCGGCATGATTTCACCCGCGGAGTTCATTCCGATCGCCGAAGAAACCGGCCTCATCGTTCCGCTCGGCGAGTGGGTGATCCGGCGGGCCTGCGCCGATGCGGCGCGCTGGCCGCAGGACATCAAGATTGCGATCAATCTCTCGCCGGCGCAGTTCGGCAGCAAGTCGCTGGCCCCGACCTTCGTATCGGCCCTCGCGGCGTCGGGGATTGCGCCGGAACGCATCGAACTGGAAATCACCGAGCAGATCGTGATGCGCGACGACCCGGAGCATCTCGCCACGCTCCAGGGTCTGCGATCGCTCGGCATGCGGATCGTGATGGACGATTTCGGAACCGGCTATTCGTCGCTCAGTTACCTGCATCGGTTCACGTTCGACAAGATCAAGATCGACCGTTCGTTCGTCAGCGGGATCGCGGACGGCAACGACGTTTCGCTGGCGATCATCGAGACGGTGGCCTCGCTCGCCGAGACCATCAAGGTGCCGACGGTGGCGGAGGGCATCGAAACCGAAGCCCAGCTCGAGCTGGTCCGCGGTCTGGGATGCACCGAGTATCAGGGCTTCCTGTTCAGCCCGCCGCGCCCGGCCCACGAGATCGAGGCGATGATTTTCGGCGGCGCGGCGAATGCGGCCAGCGCCGCCTGAGCGGGCCGGGTTTGCCGGGCCCCGTGCGTTGCGTTGCGGCCTGTCGATGCTAAACCGAAGTCCCGGGCGATTCGTTCGAGTCGAGGGAGACCGCACAACGATGGACCGACAAGCACGGCCTCCGGCGGGGTGGATGGCCGGCCTTCTGCTGGCGGGTGCATTCGTTCTTTGGGGCGAGGCCTTGCATGCGCAGCCCGCTCCGTCCTCCGGAAAGCCGCAGGCGGCCGAAGATCCGAAAGCCGCACTCGAGCGCTATTTGCGGGCGCGCCGCGCATTCAACGATCAGGCGGCGGCCTATTGGCGCGGGGTATCCGACAAGCGCCGTGCGCGCTTCGCCAAGCGTCGCAGCGGCCAGCCGGTCGGTCTTGACGACTACGTTCTGACCCAGCCGCCCCTCTACAAGGGGCCGCCGCGTCCGCCGGTCGAGATTCCGGCGGATCGCGACCCCGAACGTCCGCGTCCGCCGATCCCGGAGGTGGCCGACTTTCTCGCGGCGGCCAAGTCGCAGTTCGGTTTCGTGCCCGACGCGCCGGAGAACGAACTCGCGTTCAAGCGCGCCTATGCCCGCACGGCTCTGGCGGCGGGGCTGACCCGCGATCAGATCGTGCGCATCTACGCTTTCGAGACCGGCGGCAACGGCACTTACGACGTGCAGGCCGGTTTGACCCATCGCAAGCCCGGATCGCGCGCGATCTCGGCTGCGATCGGTTACAACCAGCTCCTGTCCACCAACACCATCGGGCTTCTGGCCGAGCACGGCGACGCCTTTGTGCGCCATCTGCGCGAGCAGGCCAAGGCGCTGAATGGCGATGCGCGACAGCGTATGGAGCGCAAGGCGGAGACGCTCGTGCGGATGATCGCGTTCACGCGCACGGTGCCGTTCGCCTGGGCCGAGCACGACCGTCTGTCGAAAACGCCCGGCGGTATCGGTGTCCATGCCGCGGTGCTCGATCGCGACATCGGGCCGCTGCTCCAGACCCAGAAGCTTCTGAACTCGGTGATCTTCGCCCGTGCGCGCGGCGTTTCGCGCACGCTCACCGCCGCCGAACTCGAGATGATGAACTTCACCGGCGACGGCAACGGAATCGATCTCGTCACCATGCCGGAGGCGTTGCGGCCGAAAATCCCGACTTCGAATTTCTTTCAGCAGGCCGGCTACGAGCGCAATCCGATCGCGCGGCGCACCGCGACCGTCGCCGGGCTTTACCACGCGATCGAGGAGCGGATGGACCGGGCGTCGCAGCAGCCGGGCGCGCGCGACCTCGCGTCGGTCGACTGACCGGCCGTTCGGTCCGTCTCAGCCCGAGACCGGCCTCGGCCGTCCTTCGTCGGCGACGGTCATCGCATTGCCCCGCCATTCGAACTCGTCGCCGACCCAGCTCGCCACCCAGATCGCGGGCAGCATCAGGTCGCGCGCCATCATCGCGAGAATGGAACGGGGGCGAAGAAACCAGCCGGCCTGGCGGGTGCCGGCGGCCTCCGCGCCATACCAGGCGGCAAGAAAGGCCCCCACGCTCAGCGGGACCGAAAGTCCGAGGCCCGCCGCCGCAGCGGCGCAGGCGATCGCCGGCGGAACCGCGCCCGTGAGGATTTCCGGTGCGAACTGCAGCGGAAAGGTGTCGCGCCGCAGCCGGCCCCAGCGGACCTGCCGTCTCCAGACTTCGCGGGCGCTGCGCCGGCCGAGCGGCTGCGGAAATGGTCGGGCCACCAGCCGGACCTGCAACCCGAAATCGCGGACAAGCTTGGTTGCAGCGGCATCCTCGGCCGGCTCGGTGGCCAGCGCGGCGAGCCCGCCGCCGCGCTCCAGAACCTCGCGCCGCCAGAGCATGGCCTTGCCTTGCGCGAAGCCATAACCGGCGGAGTCGGCGAAGCATTGCCAGCGCGCCTGATGGCCGTTGAGAATCGCGCATTCGATTTCGGCCCAGGGCCCGTCGGGCAGGACGCCGACCGGAGGCGACGAGACCAGGCCGGTGCCTGGCGTCCAGGCTGCGAACAGCCGGACGATCGCGTCGCGCGGCATCAGAACGTTGGAATCGACCATCAGCACCCACGGGTGAGACGCCGCCTGCCAGCCTTTTGCGATGTTGTTGAGCTTCGGATTCGCGCTGAAATGCGACGGGCCGATCAGAAGACGTGCATCGACATGCGGATGCGCCGCGATCAGGCGATTGACGAGCGGGACCGCCGGGTCGTTCGCGCCGGCCACGCAGAACAGGATTTCGACGTTCGGATGATCGAGCCGGAACGTCGAGGCCAGCGTCGCCTCGATGAAGTTCTCGATGCCGCACACCGGACGAACGATCGTCACGCGCTGCTCGCGACCGAGCGGAGACGGCGGCGCGGTGCGCCGAAACCGGATCGCCACGGTCGTCAGGCTGATGATGTGAAGGAGAAGAGCGAGGGCGCTGAAGGCCAGCGCCACGGCTGTCGTCGTTGTCATGCGAGCCATATCCGCCCGTGCGATGACACGGCTATGACAGCGTATGCCCCTCCGCTGCGACGGCTGCGACGCGCAGAACGCTACCGCAGATTGGCGATCGCGCGCAGGTCGGCGAGTTCTGGAGATCGACAGCACGCCATCCGCCAGCGTCATGATTCCGGATCGCCGGAAGTGTCCGAGCACGCGGTTGACGTGCACGGGTGTCAGCCCCATCGCGTCGGCGATCTGCCGCTGCCGCAGCGGGCAGTCGAACGTCAGTTCCTTCACCAACCCGCGCATCTGCAACCGCTGCAGAAGGTGAAGGACGAAGCGTGCCAGCCGCTCGTCGGCCGGCCGCTGGCCGAGATCGGTCAGGCTGCGGTCGGCAAGGGCGCATTCGGCAGCGAACAGGTGGGCGACGGTCTCCGCGAGCCTGGGGTCGCGGCCGACACGAGCGCGCAGCAGGGCGCGGTCGTAACGCTCGATCCGGATTTGGGTCAGGGCCTGGACCGAGAAGTCGAAGACCTCCTGGAACAGCACCGCGGGCGTCAGGGTGTCGCCCGGAAGCAGAATGGCGAGAATTTGTCTGCGGCCGTCGGAGAGCTGGACGTAACGGGCCGCCCAGCCCTCGCGGATCACCGGAACGCCGTCGAGCTTCTGGCCCGCGGTGTAGACGGTGCGCTGGCTGCGGTAGGTCTGACGCAACATCGGCTCGTCGCCGGCTGCGAGGCCAGCTTTGAGGATGGCCGCGCAGAAGCTGCTCTTGGCGCACAGACAGCGTCTGTCGGCGTTCTCGCTGGAGGAGACGGACAAGCGCCGGCTCGGCGCGCTCTCGGCGATCGAAGTCATGGACGGGTCCGGATCCGCTGAAGGGCGAACGCGAACGCAGGGCACTAACACAATCTATAGAAGAATATGTAATGATATACAACTAAAAAGTGCTATCGCTATTGTTCACCGTTTCCGGATCCGGGCCGGGCCGCCCGGCGGGCCTCCTCCAGCACCCGGCGCACCTCGGCGCTTCGTGAATTGTGCGAGTGCATCAGGTCGTCGATGTCCCAGGGGCGGCGTTGTGCGGGCGTGCGTTCGGAGGCGGGTTTGAGCTGGGCGGAAAGGTAGCTGCCCTCGCGACGGCCCAGTGCAACGATGCCGGCTCCGAACGGCCGCTGCTCGCGATCGTAGCGCGCCAGTCCCGCCACCGCACCCTCGGCCGCCACCGCATCGGCGAGCGCGGCGGCGTCCATTGCGGCCTTGGTCGTGCCGGCTCCGGGATGCGGCCGCGCGACGAAGGCGGCATCGCCGAGCACTGCGACCCGTCCGAAGGCGATGCGCGGCGCGGTGAGGTCGAAGATGGCCTGGAAGAACGGCTGGGCGCAGCGTTCGAGAATTTCTGCGATCTGCGGCGCGACCAGCTCGCGCGCCGTGCGCCGGATCCCGGCGATCACCGCGGGGCGGATCAGCGGCAGCGGGATCGACGTGCCGTGGCACACGCCGTTCGCGTCCGTGCACAGGTCGCGCAAGGCGTCGGGCGCGGTCGGCCGGTACCAGACGATGTTGTAGGCGCGATGGCCCGGCTGGGTCTCGTTGTCGAGGCCGGGCACCGGATAGGCGAGGCAGAGCTCGCCCTGCGGCAGGCAATAGCTGTAGCGCTCGAACACGGCGGCATGCAGCGCGGGCGGGAACTCGCGCTCCTGCAGCATCGCGCGCCACGCGACATAGCCGGCGTAGGACGGCTCCAGCCCCGGCAGCATCTGCTCGCGCACGGTCGAACGACCGCCGTCAGCGCCCACCAGGATGTCGCCGCGCTCGCGGCTGCCGTCGGCGAAGACCGCGGTGACTCCATCGAAATCCTGCTCGATGCGCTGCAGCGACTTGCCCAGCCGGTACGCGCCCTCCGGCATCAGGTCGCGCAGCGAGCGGTAGATGCGCCCCCACGAGCTCATGGTGCGCGTGGTCTCGCGCTCGTCGTAGGTGCGTCCCGCGCGATCGAGAAAGATCACGCGGTCGACATGGATCGCCATCGAATCGTCGAAGGCGACGCCGAGCCGCCGGACCACGTCACCGAGTTGCGGATGGGTGGAGATGCCCGCGCCGCGTCCGGCGAGTTCCTCCGGGTTGCGCTCGAACACCGTCGCGTCCCAGCCGACGTGACGCAGCATGGCGGCGGCGAACAGCCCGCCGACCGATCCGCCGATCACCAGCGCGCGCTTGCCGCTCATGTCAGGCGACGCATTCGATGCGGCCCGACTTCGCCGAGCGGACGATCGCGTCGAACACCGACATGCCGTGCAACACGTCGCCGATCGGCATCGGGTAGGGCGTGCCGTTCGCGATGCTCCCGGCGAAGGCGTCGAGTTGCGCGGCCAGCATGTCGAAGCCGGGATGCTCGATCACCTGGTCGGGCGGCGCGACCACCGCACCGGTGGGCGGCGTGTCGGAGGTCGGAACGTAACGAAAGCGGCTGATGTCGGGCAGCGAGATCTCCGCCAGTCCCCGGCTGCCGTAGAGCGTGAAGCCGAAGTCGGTGGCGGTCGCGACCGAGCAGAAGATCGTGCCGACCGCGCCGCTGGCGAAGCGCAACATGATCGTCGTCGTGTCGTCCGAGGGACCGGGAATGACCCGGCTGGTGGCGCAGAGCACGTCGACCACAGGGCCGGCGAACTCGATCATGTGGTCGAGCGCGTGAACGCCCACGGCGGTGAGCCCGCCGGCCGGCGCTTCGACCGGGTCGGCCCGCCAGTTGCCGGCGGGAATGAACTGCCCGGTGCTGGTGGTGTGGCGCGCGGTCATGTTCATGACCCGGCCCAGCCGGCCGTCCTTCAGGCGCGCGCGGACCTCGCCCACGGACGGGTGAAAGCGCCGGCAGTATCCGACCGCCAGAACCAGTCCGGCCTGCCTTGCGGCTTCGACCGCGCGTTCGGCGCTGGGCCGCTCCAGCGTCAGCGGCTTCTCGACATGGACGTGCTTGCGTGCGGCGATCGCCTGCATGACCTGTTCGGCGTGCTGGCTGTGCGGCGTGGCGATCACCACCGCGTCGATGTTCGGATCGTTCAGAATATCGCGGTAGTCCGAACGAAGCGCGAAGCCCTTGTTGCGGGCGAAGTCGGCGGCGCTCGCCGGCGTGCGCGTCGTACCGGCCACGAAGCGGATCGCGCCGCTCTTGCCCTGAACCGAATTGACCAGCGCGCGGCCCCAGCGGCCCAGCCCGACGATGGCGGCATTGATCACGAATGCGGCTCCCGTCAGTGCGCTTGCGGCGCGGCGGTGCGGATGCGGTTGTTGTAGGTCTCGATATTCAGGCCGCACACCTCGAAACGCGCCAGATAGCCCATGAGAAAGGCGTTCACACCCATCCCGTAGAGCTTCGCCACGTCGCCGCCGAGCAGAGCCTCGCGCTCCTCGGCGGTCAGGTTCTTGTCGGCCAGGGCGGCCTTCGGATCGGCCTTCATGGCTGTGCGGAAAGCGTGGTCGCGCAGCAACTCGCGGCAGAGATAGTTCACCGTGTAGATCGACATGGTTCCGCTCTCCGGCTCAGTTTCCGCGCCAGGCGGCGTAGGCGTGGCCGTTCGGCGCCTGCGGCAGCACGAACTCCGGCTTGCGCGCGGAGATGGTGCCGAGCATGGCGATCCAGTTCAACACCTCGCCGCCGACGTTTCCGGCCTTGAGCATCTGCGCCTCGGAGGATTCCCGGATCAGCGTCTGGACATCCGCCTGCTCGATGAGCATGCAGACCCGCTGGAACCAGTCCGGATCGGGCACGCCGTCGGTGCGGCCCGGCGCGATCCGCGGGCCGAACACGTCGAGCGAGAAGCTGCCGCTGCCCATCGTCACCACGCGCAGCGGCTTCGGATAGGTCTCCACCGCCTTTTTCACGGCGCGGCCGAGATCGAAGGCGCGTTGCGCCGAGGGCAGGGGCGGGATGTGACCGTTGACGAACACCGGCACCACCGGGATGTCCTTGTCCGGCGTCATGAAGTGCAGCGGCACCGCGACCGAATGGTCGACCGCGAACTCCTGCACCAGCGCGAGATCGAAGCCGGCCTCGATGCCGACCCGCCGCAGATGCGCGGCGAAGTCGGCGTCCGACTTGATCGGGAAGGGCGGCACGTCCCGCACCTCGTCGATCGGCCCCTTGAATTCGTCGGCGACGCCGACCGCGAACACCGGCAGGTTGTCGAAGAAGAACGTGTTGAGATGATCGGTGTCGAACATCACGATCACGTCGGGCCTGAGCGCCCGAAGCTCCATCGTGAGCGCACCGAAATAGCGCGCGATCTCGCAGTCCGGGCCGTCGCGGTTGACGAACCACGGAAACACCGGCGTGTGCGGCACGCCGAAAGCTCCGACGATCTCTGCCAAGTCCCGATCCTCCCGTTTTAATTCTTGAAGTCTTGCAGCATGTGCTCGCGGAAAAACCGCGGCAGTTCGCCGATGTCCTTCTCGCCCCAGCCCTGTGCGACCGCCGCCGACAGGGACGTCAGCATCGCGGCGGACAGCGGCAGGCCCGCGCCGCGGGTCGCGCCGGTGGCGACCACCGAGGTGATGTCCTTGCGCAGCGTGCGCAGGTCGAGCGTGATGTCGGCCTGTCCGCCCTGCAGCAGGTCTTTCTTCATCGCAAACCAGCCGTTGGCGATGGGGGCCTCCGCAAGCACGCCGATCATCTGTTCGATCGTCAGTCCTTCGCGCTCGCCCAGCGCAAAGCTTTCTGCGAGCCCCTGGATGTAGGCCGCGAGCCCGAGGTTGGCGGCGAGCTTCATCGCGTAGCCCGCGCCATTGGGGCCCATATGGACGATCTTGCGGGTCAGCCTGCCGAGGACGGGGCGCGCGCGCTCGATGTCCTCCGGCGCGCCGCCGGCCAGCGAGAGCAACTGGCCCTCGCGGGCGGTCGGCACCGAGCCCAGCACCGGGGACTCGATCAGCCGGGCGCCGGCGGCCTCGACCTGCGGCGCAAGCTCGCGCGCCGTCATCGGCCGCAGCGTGCTCATTTCGATGAACAGCTTGCCTGCGACGTCGCCCGACAGAAATCCGTCCGCTCCCGTGAACAGGGAGCGGACGCCGTCGTCCTCGGTGACGATCGAGATCACCACCTCGGCGGATTCGGCCACGGCGCGGGGCGTGTCGGCCGGCCGCACCGTCGATGCGGCCTGCATGGCGCGGGCGTCGCGATCGAAGGCCACGACATCGAATCCGCAGTCGGAGAGCCGCGCCGCAATGGCGCGGCCCATCCGGCCCAGTCCGACCAGCCCGACCTGCATCGCGTTCCCTGCTTGCCTTCGCTTACTTGCGGCCCGTCAGTTCGCGCGCCTTGTCGAGATGCGCGTAGGAGCGGGTCGGTGCGCACATCAGGAACCGGTAGCCCTCGTCGATGATGCGCTGGGCGTTGCCGACCTCGACGTGCGGATGGCCGACCACGACGTTGTGCTTCTTGCAGGTGTCGACGACCTTGCGCATGTATTTCAGCAGTTCGGGATGCTCATACTGCCGCGGATAGCCCAGCTCCTGGCCGAGATCGCCTTCGCCGATCAGGACGGCACCGATGCCCGGCACGTTCTTGAGCATGTCGTCGAGGTTCTCGACGCCGCGGGTGTCCTCGATCTGGATGATGACGAAAATCTCGCCCTGCGGGTTCAGCGGCCAGACGTCGGCCTTCTTGTAATAGTCCTGCTGGCTCAGGCCCCAGTAGCGCACGGCGCCGTGCGGGCCGTCGCCGCGGATGCCCTGCGGCTCGTAGAGCGGCGCGCTCTTGAGCCGCGGATAGCGGCAGGCGGCGACCGCGTTGTAGGCCTCTTCCACCGTCGAAATGTGCGGCCAGACGATTCCGTAGCAGCCGATGTCGAGCGCCTGCTTGGCCTGCCACTGCGCCTTTTCGACGCCGTTGACCGGAATGCGGACCATCGGCGTGACCGCTGGCGCCATCGACCCCTGCTTCAGGATCTGGGCGCGGTTGAGCATGTATTGCAGGGAATCGCGCAGTCCCTTGCCGTCCCAGGGCTGGTGCTCCATCTCGAACACGCAGGCATCGAAATTCGAGACGCTCATCGCGAGCGCGGAATCGATATCGGCCGGGGAAAAGGCGGTCAGCGCATGCTGGCCCTTCTCCAGCGCGCGGATCACGCCGTTCAAACGCGGTAAATCAGCCATTCTGATGGTCTCCTTTTAATGGCCGGCACCTTATCAGATCGGGCGGGCGGTTTGACAATGGCGCGCCTGGATTCGTAGAATTCCGCCGACTTCGTCCTCCGACATCCGGGATTTCCATGATCATCGACTGCCACGGCCATTACACGACCGAGCCCAAAGACCTGCACCGCTTCCGCAAGGAGCAGACCGAGGCGGTCAAGAACAAGACGGCGATGCCGCCGCGCTCGGGCCTGAAGATGTCTGATGACGAAATCCGGGAAAGCCTGGAGCAGAACCAGATCCGCCTGCAGCGCGAGCGCGGCACCGACGTGACGATCTTCTCGCCGCGCGCCTCGGGCATGGGCCATCACATCGGCGACGAGAGCGTTTCGCTGGAATGGACCCGGATCTGCAACGACCTGATCCACCGCTGCGTGACGCTGTTTCCGAAGAATTTCATCGGCGTCTGCCAGCTGCCGCAGTCGCCCGGCGTGCCGATCGACGGCTCGATCGCGGAGCTGGAGCGTTGCGTCAAGGAGCTGGGCTTCGTCGGCTGCAACCTCAATCCGGACCCCTCGGGCGGCTATTTCAATGCGCCGCCGATGACCGACAAGTCCTGGTATCCGTTCTACGAAAAAATGGTCGAGCTCGACGTGCCGGCGATGATCCACGTCTCGGGTTGCTGCAATCCGGCGATGCACACGACCGGCTCGTACTATCTGAACGCCGATACGATGGTGTTCATGCAGCTCATCCTGTCGGACCTGTTCAAGGACTTCCCCAAGCTGAAGCTGATCATTCCGCACGGCGGAGGCGCCGTTCCGTTCCACTGGGGCCGGTTCCGCGGCATCGCGCTCAACAACGGCAAGCCGGAGCTTGCCGAGATCATGGGCGAGAACATCTTCTTCGACACCTGCGTCTATCACCAGCCGGGCATCGACCTGCTGACCAAGGTGGTGCCGGTGGACAACATCCTCTTCGCCTCGGAGATGGTCGGCGCGGTGAAGGGCAACGATCCGAAGACGGGTTTTGGCTTCGACGACACCAAACGCTACATCGACGCTTCGCCCTTGTCGGACGCCGACAAGAAGAAGATCTTCGAGGGCAACATCCGCCGGGTGTTCAGCCGCCTGAAGCTGCCGAACTGATCGCCTGGCATCGCCGGGCCGATCGTCAAAGGATCGACGTGTCACTCGTCCCGGTTGCCCTGACCGAACGCTGGAATGGGATGAACGGCGCCGCTCGCGGCGCCGTTCTGATGTCCGGGGGCTCGATCACGCTGGTTCTGATGGCGCTGCTGATCAAGCAGCTCGGCACCCGCATCCCCGCGATCGAGATCCTGTTCTTCCGGTCCTTCGTCGGCTTTCTGTTCGTCCTGCCGCTGTTCGTGCGCAATCCGCTCGAGCCGTTTCGCACCCGGCGGCCCGGCGCGCATCTCGTTCGCGGCGTGGTCGGCACGCTGGGCAACGTCTGCTTCTTCTGGACCATCACCCACATGCTGCTGGCCAACGCGATGGCGCTGCAGTTCTCGCGGCCGCTGTTCATGATTCCACTGGCGGTGCTGGTGCTGGGCGAGATCGCGGGACTGCGGCGCTGGACGGTGGCCGTGGTCGGCTTCTGCGGCATCCTGTTGTATTCGCGGCCCTTCACGGCGGGCTTCGATCCCGGTGCGCTCGTCGGCGCGGCCGGCGCTTTGCTGGCGGCGCTGGTGGTGCTTTGCATCAAATGGCTGGCGAAGACCGAGCCGACGCGGGTGATCATGTTCTACTATGCGTTCTGGACGGCGGTGCTGTCCGCGGTCCCGGCGTTCCTGTTGTGGGTCACGCCCACGCCCTTCGAACTGCTGCTGCTCGTCGGCGTCGGATTTCTTGGCATCCTCGGGCAGGGCATGATCACCCAGGCGTGGACGCAGGCCGATGCCGCAGCCCTGGTGACGCTCGACTATTCGCGGATTCTCTATGCGGCGATCGCGGGCTTCCTGGTGTTCGGCGAGGTGCCGGGCCTGTGGAGCTTCGCCGGCATGGCGCTGATCGTGGGCGCGTCGCTCTATCTGGTTTTGACCGAAGGCCGCCGGACGCGGGCCGGGTAACGGTCCCATCCGGGACGGCCGGCGCGAGGCGCGCGTTTCCTTTTTCCGGGAGGCAAGGGCCGGGAAGAAAAGGCGACCGGCCGGGGTTTTCTGCGTGGAGGTTCCCATGCTCCGCAAAATCCCACTGGTCCTCAATCCTCTGGTCCTCGCGACCCTCTTCGTCCTGTCCGGCCTGACGGCCCCCGTTCAGGCCCAGAGCGGCGTTACGGCCTACGAAGGCGCCCGGCTGATCCTCGGTGACGGCGGCGTAGTGGACAGCGGCACGCTGGTCGTGGACGGCGCGCGGATCGTTCAGGTCGGCCCGGCCTCCGAGGTCCGGGCGCCGGCCGGCGCCGCGCGCGTCAGCCTCGCCGGCAAGACGATCATGCCGATGCTGATCGACACCCACGTTCACCTCAGTCCGATGCGCGAGCGGCTCCTGGCGGACCTGCGGCAGCGGGCCTTTTTCGGCATCAGCGCCGCGATGAGCATGGGCACCGACAACGTCGAGCTTCTGCCGCTGCGTGGCGAGGTCGTGCCCGGTTCGGCGCGCTTCCTCTCGGCCGGCCGCGGCATCACAATGCCGGAGCCGGGCCGCATTACGGTGCCGCACTGGATCACGACCGAGGCGGAGGGCCGCAAGGCGGTCGAGGAACTGGCGGCGCAGAAGGTCGACATCGTCAAGATCTGGGTCGACACGCGCGGCGGAAAATTCCCGAAGCTGACGCCTGAAATCTACGGCGCGATCATCGACGAGGCGCACAAACGCAGCCTTCGGGTCTCCGCGCATATCTTCGACCTCGAAGACGCCAAGGGCCTGATCCGCGCCGGGCTCGATGCTTTCGCGCATGGGGTGCGCGACAAGGACATCGACGACGAACTGGTGGCCATGTTCAAGGCGCGGCCGAACCTGATCCTCACGCCGAACCTGCCGGATCGTGGCGTGAAGGAGGACTTGAACTGGCTCAGGAGCAGTCTTGCGCCCGCCGAATTCGAGCGGCTGGAAAAGGCCAACACGGACCGGCCGCAGGCGCAGGCCTTCTTCGCGATCCAGGCGCGCAATCTCGCGAGACTGAATGCGGCGGGGGTGCGCATCACGCTCGGCACCGATGGCAACCGGGCCTGGGCTCCGCACGTCGAGATGGCCGACATGGTGGCGGCCGGAATGACTCCGATGCAGGTGATCGTGGCTGCGACGCGCAACGGCGCGGAATTCCTGCGGCTCTCCGACGCCGGCACGCTGGCGGCCGGCAAGAGCGCCGATTTCATCGTGCTCGACGCCAATCCGCTGGACGACATCGTCAACACGCGGCGCATTTCGTCGGTGGTGTTGCGCGGCGTGCCGGTGGACCGCTCGCAGCCCGCGCGCTGAACGCCTGCCGAAGACCGCGGATCACGGTCCGAAATTGCGGCTTGTCAGCGGCATCGAAGCTGGTCTCTAGTCGGCTTCGCTGTATCGGGATCGATCGGATCGCATGACGGGTCGCACGGGCACGATCGGAATTGTGGGCGCCGGAATCGGCGGTCTGGCGGCTGCGGCGTTCCTCCGACGTCAGGGCCTGCGCGTGAAGGTGTTCGAGCAGGCGGCGCGGTTCGCCCGGGTCGGCGCGGGCATCCAGATGGCGCCCAATCGCCATGAAGGTGCTGCGCGCGCTCGGCGTCGAGGACGCGCTGCGCGCGCATGGCGCTTCCGAGCCCGAGGTCAATCGCAGCCGCGAATGGGACAGCGGCAAGATGACCAATCTGCTGAGGCTGGGCGCACGATCGAGGAGCGCTACGGCGCGCCCTACCTGCTGCTGCATCGCGCCGACCTGCACGCCGCGATCGAGCGTCTCGTGCCGCCGATGAGCGTCATCAGCTTCGGACGCAAGCTCGTCGGCATCGACGCAGGACGCGCGCACGGTGACGCTGACTTTCGCCGACGGCACGCGCGAGCGGGCCGATGCGGTGATCGGCGCGGACGGCGTGCATTCGGTGGTGCGCGAGGCGATGCTCGGCAAGGAGGAGCCGCGCTTCACCGGCCGCGTCGCCTATCGCACCACGTTTCCGGCGGCGCCTGCTCGGCGAGCGCCAGATCGAGGCCGTCGCGCACCAAATGGTGGGGGCCGACCGGCACATGGTCATCTATTACATCACCGCCAATCGCGACGAGGTCTATTTCGTCACCAGCCAGCCGGAGGAGGCCGGCTGGCTGACGCCGGAATCGTGGTCGACGAAGGGCGACTTCGACGAGTTGCGCGCGCCTTCGCGGATTTTCATCCCGACGTGCGCCACGTTCTCGACGCGTGCCCCGAGGTCTACAAGTGGGCGCTGCTGGAGCGCGATCCGCTGCCGCGCTGGTGCGAGGGGCGCGTGGTGCTGCTCGGCGATGCCTGCCACCCGATGACGCCCTACATGGCGCAGGGCGCGGCGATGGCGCTCGAGGATGCCGCGGTGCTCGTCGCGCTGCCTCGAAGGCGTCGAACGCCGACGGGCCTCGCGACCGCCTTCCGTCGCTTACGAAGCGAATCGCAAGGACCGCGCCACGGCGATCCAGCAGAATTCCGGCAAGAACACCTGGATGCAGTATGCGACCGATCCGGACTGGGTCTATGGCTACGATGCGACGACGGCCGAACTGCGCGACACCGTGCCGCCGGACACTTCGGCCGGTCCGATGCGGGATCGCGCGCCGGCCGGCGCCCGGGCGTGAACGCGCGCCGCGTCTCGGTTGCGGGGTGCAATCGTCTCGCCTACATAGCGCGTGACCGGACAAGAGAACGGCCATGAGCGCACAGGCATTGGGCTATCTCGGCATTCGAGCCAGGGATCTCGGCGACTGGGGAACCTATGGCTGCAATCTGCTCGGCCTGCAGCGCGTCGATCGCAGCCGCAAGTCGCTCGCCTTCCGGATGGACGACCGCAAGCAGCGGCTGATCGTGGATGCGGACGGCGGCGAGGGCATCGGCTTTTTTGGCTGGGAGTTTGCGGACGGCGCGGCGCTCGATGCCGTTGCGGCGCGGCTCGAGGCGGCGGGCGTCGCGGTCGAGCGCGGCTCGCGCGCGCTGGCGCAGGAGCGCCGCGTCGCGGACCTGATCGTGACGCGCGATCCGGTCGGCAATCGGCTTGAGCTGTTCCACGGCGCCGAGACTGCCGACGAGCCGTTCCGGCCCGGCCGCTCGATCTCCGGCTTCCGCACCGGGCCGCTCGGCCTCGGCCATGTGGTGATGCACACCGAACGCACCGAACCGATGCTCGCGTTCTACCGCGACCTGCTCGGTTTCCGGCTCACCGACTATTACGCGTCGCCGTTCAAGGCGACCTTCATGCACCTCAATCCGCGGCATCACAGCCTCGCCTTCATCGAAACCGGCAAGAACGCCGTTCACCACCTGATGATGGAGCTGTTCAGCTTCGACGACGTGGGGCAGGGCTACGACATCGCGCAGGGCGAGGAGGGCCGCGTCGCCACCACGCTCGGCCGCCACACCAGCGATTTCATCACCTCGTTCTACACCTGGACGCCGTCGGCCTTCATGGTGGAATACGGCTGGGGCGCGCGCTCGATCGACGTGGAGAACTGGCAGGCTTACGAGCGCAAGGAGGGCCCGAGCCTGTGGGGTCACGACCGCTCCTGGCTGTCGCCCGAGCAGCAGGCAGAGGCGCGTGCGCTTCGTCTGAAGAACGCCGACAAGGGCCTGCGCCGTCCGGTGCAGGTGATGGACGGCAATTTCGAAAAGATGTCCGGCATCTGCCCGTGGTGGGACAGCGTGCGGGCGCAGAACGTGGCGCCCTGAGCGCCGGCGCAGAGAGAGGAAACGACATGAAGGCAGGTGTGGCGACGCCCGACGGGCTCGCGGTGCGCGACGTTCCGCAACCCAAAAGCCCGGGGCCCCACGAGGTGCTGGTCAAGGTCAGGGCCGCCTGTCTCAACCGCGCCGACCTGCAGGCCGCCAAAGGCGGCCACGGCGCGTCGCTCGATGCGCCCATCGGTCTGGAATGGACCGGAGAGGTGGTCGAGGCCGGCTCCGCCATCACGGAGTTCAAGCCGGGCGACCGGGTGATGTGCTCGGGCCGCGGCGGCTATGCCGAGTACGCGGTCTCCGACATCGGCCGGGTCTGGCCGCTGCCGCCGGGGCTCAGCTTCGAGCAGGGCGCAACGCTGCCGATCGCGCTCGTCACCATGCACAACGCGCTGGTGACGGCCGGGCGCCTGAAAGCCGGCGAGAGCGTGCTGATCCAGGGCGCGACTTCGGGCGTCGGACTGCTCGGCCTGCAGATCGCCAAGCATAGGGGCGCGAAGCTCGTGATCGGCTCCTCGACCAACGCCGAGCGCCGTGCGCGGCTCAAGGAGTTCGGTGCGGACCTCGCGATCGACACGAAGGATCCGGCCTGGCCCGACCGGGTTCTCGAAGCGACCGACGGCAAGGGCGTCGATCTGATCGTGGACATGGTGTCGGGCGCAACCGTCACGCCGGCGTTGAAGGCCACCAGGATTCTCGGCCGCATCGTCAACGTCGGGCGGCTCGGCGGTGAGCGCGCCGAATTCGACTTCAATCTGCACGCCATGCGCCGCATCGATTATATCGGCGTCACCTTCCGCACCCGAAGCATCGAGGAGGTGCGCGAGATCAGCCGGCTGATGCGAGCCGACCTGTGGGACGCGGTCGCCTCCGGCAAGCTGTCGCTGCCGATCGCCAAGACCTTCCCGCTGTCCGAAGCGCCGGCCGCGCAGGCCTACATGGCGCGCAACGAGCACCTCGGGAAGATCCTGCTGACGATCTGAGCGGCGTCGATCCGAAACGGAAACCGGCGGCGCATGCGCCGCCGGTTTTTTCTGACGCACGGCCGCTCGTCATCGCCGCGCTGCTTCGTTTCGGCCTGCGCCGTCAGCCCGCGATCTCGTGCCGGCGCTTTCGCACCGCCGGCATCACGATGATGACAAGGATCGCGATGGTCGCGAGAATGAAGGCGAGGCTGATCGGCCGGGTGAACAGCACCGTGAGGTCGCCCTTGGAGGTCAGCGACGTGCGCCGCAGATTTTCCTCCATCATCGGACCGAGCACGAAGCCGAGCAGCATGGGCGCCGGGCTGCAGCCGAGCTTGATCCACATGAAGCCGACGATGCCGAACACGGCGGTCAGGTAGATCTCGAACGGCGAGTTGTTCACGCTGTAGATGCCGATCGCCGAAAACACCATGATCGCGGGGAAGAGCAGGCGATATGGCACCTTCAGAAGCCGCACCCACAGCCCGATGAGCGGAAGGTTGAGCACCACGAGAAGGGCATTGCCGATCCACATCGACGCGATCAGGCCCCAGAACAGCTCCGGCCGCGTGCTCATCACCTCGGGGCCGGGCTGGATGCCCTGAATCTGCAACGCCCCGAGCATCAGCGCCATCACGCCGGAGGCGGGCAGTCCGAGCGTCAGCATCGGGATGAACTTGGTCTGGGCATCCGCATTGTTGGCGGATTCCGGACCGGCGACCCCCTCGATCGCACCATGCCCGAAGCGTGAGGGATCCTTGGAAATCTTCTTTTCCAGCATGTAGGAGGAGAACGACGCGATCGCCGGACCGGTGCCCGGCAGGACACCGAAGAAGGACCCGAGCGCCGTGCCGCGCAGGATCGGTGCGATCGAGCGCTTGAGGTCTTCCTTGGTGGGGAACAGGTTCTTGACCTTGTCGGTGAAGAAGCGCCGCTCCTCCGGATCGCCGAGGTTGGCCGCGATCTCGCCGATGGCGAACACGCCGACCGCGATCACGATGAAGCCGATGCCGTCCGAAAGCTCGGTGATGCCGAAGCTGAACCGCTGCACGCCGGTGTTGACGTCGGTGCCGACGATGCCGAGCAGGAGACCCATCGCGACCATCGCGAGCGACTTGATCATGTCGCCCTGGGCGAGAACCGCCGCGGCCACGAGGCCCATCAGCATCAGCGAGAAATACTCGGCCGCGCCGAATTTCAGCGCGATCGAGGCCAGCGGAGGGCCGGCGATGGCGATCAGAAGCGTGCCGATCGAACCGGCGATGAACGAACCGATGGCGGCAATGGCCAGCGCCGGACCGGCGCGGCCCTGCCGCGCCATCTGGTGGCCGTCGATGCAGGTCACCACGGCCGAGGTTTCGCCTGGCAGGTTGACGAGAATCGCGGTGGTCGAGCCGCCGTATTGCGCGCCGTAATAGATGCCGGCCAGCATGATCAGGGCCGACACCGGCGGCACGTTGAAGGTCAGCGGCAGCAGCATCGCAATGGTGGCGAGCGGGCCGATGCCGGGCAGCACGCCGATCAGCGTGCCGACGGTCACGCCGATCGCGCAATAAAGCAGGTTCTGCCACGAGAGCGCGACGCCGAAGCCGAAGATGAGGTTGTCGAGAAGTTCCATCGCCGCCGCTCCTCACAGGCCCACGAGGAGCGGGTAGGGCAGGCCGATGCCCCAGACGAAAACCACGACCGAGAAAATCACGAGGAAGATCGTCAGCAGCAGAATTTCGACGAAGTTGAATTCGGAGCTGGCGGCGGCCGACCCGAAGATCAGGACGATGAGAGCCGGGATGAAGCCGGCGCGGTCCATCAGAAAACCGAAGAGAACCAGAGACAGCGGCAGCACGATCAGCGCGCGCAGCGACCAGCTTCCCTGGATCTTCTCGTTGCTGCGCAAACCCACCGCGATCAGGTAGAGACCGAAGGCGATCAGCATGGCGCCGAGCACGGTCGGGAAGTAACCCGGTCCCATGCGCAGGGTGGTGCCGAAGTCGTAGTTGCGCGCGATGATGATGGCGACCGCGCCGGTCCCGATCATCATCACGCCGGACCAGAAGTCCCGGTTTCGTGCGATTTCGAATTGCATCGGATCAGATCCAGGGAAGCGTGTACCCCGCTCGGGCGAGCGGGGCACCATTCAGGAAAGGCAGACTTGCGGATCGCGACGCCTACTGCGCCTTGATGCCGCCCTGTTTGACCACCCGTTCCCATTTGTTCATTTCGGAGACCATGAACTTGCCGAACTCGGGCGTGGACATCTTGACCACGCTGGCACCTTCCGACGCGAACTGCTTGCCGACCTCCGCAGAGTCCTGCGAAGCGGTCAGCGCCTTGTGCAGGCGATCGATGATCGGCTGCGGTGTGCCGGTCGGCGCGACGATGCCCCACCAGTTGACCGCCTCGTAGGTCGGGACGCCGGCCTCGGCGACGCTCGGCACGTCCGGAAGCACGGCGCTGCGGGTTTTGCTGCCGACGCCGAGCGCGCGCAGCTTGCCCGACTTGATGTGAGGCGTGGTCTGCACCAGCGAGGAGAACATCACCTGGCTGTGGCCGCCCATCACGTTGATCATCGACGGTCCGCCGCCCTTGAACGGGACATGCAGGATGTCGACGCCGGCCTCGAGCTTGAACAGCTCGCCGCCGAGATGCTGGAAGCTGCCGATGCCGGCGGAGGCGTATTGCAGGGTGCCGGGCTTGGCCTTGGCGAGCGCAACCAGCTCCTTGATGTTCTTCGCCGGAACGTCGGGGTGCACCACGATGACGTTCGGCCCGCTGCCCATGATGCCGATCGGAGCGAAATCCTTGATCGGGTCGTAGGGCAGTTTGTAGAGGTGCGGGTTGACGGCATGCGCCAGCGAGATCACCAGCAGCGTGTAGCCGTCCGCCGGAGCCTTGGAGGCGATCTCGGTGCCGACCACGCCGCCCGCGCCCGCGCGGTTGTCGATCACCACCTGACGGCCGAGCTGCTTGCCGAGCTGGTCGCCGATCATGCGGCCGACCACGTCGTTGCTGCCGCCGGGAGGAAACGGAATAATCAGCCGGATCGGCTTGTTCGGATAATCCGACTGCGCCGCAGCCGGCCCGGCAAGGGCCGCCAGCGCACACGCCATCGCGGCCGCCAGCGGCAATTTGAAGTGCATTCTGGGCATTTTCGTCTCCCTCCGACTTTCTACCCGGCCGTCAGTTGCAGCGAAGCCATCGTTTCGATGTCCTCGCCGAACCAGGCTTTGATTCCGGCTTCCCGCTTCGCGAGATAGGCCGGCCGGCCATTCCTCAGGACCATCGGTATATCATGCCCTGGAACGACCACATTGTCCGTCCCGGCGCGCCATAAAGACCAAATTGCCGCAACCGAGGCCGAACTGACCGTCGCATCGTATGTCATGTCGGTTCGGCCGGATATCAGTTCCGCGCGGTTCTTGGCGGCGTCGCCGGTGAAGATCACGTCCCGATCCGGGCCATGAAGGACGTAAATCAGGTGGCCTGGGGTGTGGCCAGGCGCGAGATGAGCGGTGATGCCGGGCATCGCCTCGTCGCCCTCGGAGAGGGTCCGAAGCGTCGGCCAGTGCTGCAACTCACGGACGTAGAGTTCCGGAACGACGGTCTGACCCCAGGGCTCTTTCGACGCCCAGTCGAGCTCGTGTGCGCCGATCGCGATGCGGGCGTGCTGCACGGTGGTCCAGTTCATCATGTGATCGTAGTGCGCGTGGGTCAGCAGCACGTCCGTCACGTCGGCGGGCGCGAGGCCGCGCTGCTCCAGCATCGCGATCATGTGGCGGCGCACGTTGATCCCGCCGGTGTCGACCAGCGCGACCCGGCCGCGGCCGCGGATCAGCGCGATGGTGCTCCAGCCCAGCCCGCCGTGGCACACGGTCTTGCCCGGATAGCCCGTGACCAGCAGGTCGATCTCGTAACCGCCGGCTTCGAGCCGGACGCCGCCGGTGAGATCGTGCGGGGCGTGCATCATGGCCTGTACTCCCGGATTTGCGCGGCGCGCGCGCTGGCCGCGCTGCGCACATGCGGGGCGATGATGCCCATTGCGGCGGTGTCGAGGACGCGGGCGATGGAATCCGGCGTGTTGGCCGGCAGGCGCACCGCCGGCATCACGCCGGGATCCTGCGCCGCCATGCAGATCTGGGCGGTCGCGTCGAGGGTGAGCGCGGAATGCTCCAGGTCGATGGAGAGCATGTCGAAGCCCGCGGTCTTCGCGATGCGGGCGATGTCCGGGGTGAGGGTCAGCCGCACGGTCATCGACGAAACCACGCCGCCGGCGGCGAGCCTGTCCTTGACCGGGTTTCGCAACACATCGCTGGCCGACACGCGACGCTCCCCAGATCCTCGTTCCAAGCTGCCGTCTTGGAACCCCCGGCGCTTGGCGCGATCCCGGTGCGGACGCTATGGTGGCGACCAACCCGGACTCCGAAGACGAAGGCAGTGTCATGAACTACACGACGGACTTCAAGTCGGTCAAAGATCAGGTGTCCCCGGAGGAGTGGCAGGCGCGGCTCGATCTGGCCGCCTGCTACCGGCTCGTCGACCGCTACGGCATGGCGGACCTGATCTACAACCACATCACCGCGCGGATTCCCGGCACCGATCACCTGCTGATCAATCTCTACGGACTGCTCTACAAGGAGATCACCGCGTCCAGCCTGGTGAAGATCGACGTCGAGGGCAACATCGTCGCCAAGCCGGACACCGACTACGGCATCAACAAGTCCGGCTACGTCATCCACGGCGCGATCCACAAGGCGCGGCCGGACGTGGCCTGCGTGCTGCACACCCACACCCGCGCCGGCATGGCGGTCGCGGCGATGGCCTGCGGGCTGCTGCCGCTGTCGCAGACCTCGATCCGCTTCGTCGGCCACATCGGCTACCACGACTACGAGGGGCCGGCGATCGATCTGGCCGAACGCGAGCGCATCGTCGCCGACCTCGGCCCGCACGAGGCGCTGGTCATGCGAAACCACGGGCTGCTGACCTGCGGAGCGACCGTGCAGCAGGCGTTCAACACCATGTACCAGCTCGAACTGTCCTGCCGCTCGCAGGTCGACGCGATGGCCGCGCGCACCGAACTGACCATGCCCGGCGAGAACGTGCTGGCCCACACCGCCCATCTCTACCAGCCCGGCACGCGCCGGCCCTACGGCGTGCTGGAATGGCCGGCGATGCTGCGGCTGCTCGCGGCGGAGGAAAAGTCCACGGACTATCCGCCGTACTGGCACTGACCGGCAATCTCCGCTAACTCAAACGGGCATGAAAGCTGCCCCTTTCGATTACAAGCGTCCGGAGAGCGTGGACGAGGCCTGCGCGCTGCTCGCCGCCGACGACGGTGCGCGCATCATCGCCGGCGGCCAGACGCTGGTGCCGCTGATGGCGATGCGGCTGGCGCGGCCGACGCTGCTGGTCGATGTCGTGCGCATTCCGGGTCTTGCCGGAATCCGCGACGAGGGCGACGCGATTGTCGTCGGCGCGACCACGCGGCAGGTCGCGATCGAGACCGATCCGCTGCTGCGTGCGAAGGCGCCTTTGCTGGCGAAAGCCATCCGTTTCGTCGGTCATGCGCCGACGCGGTCGCGCGGCACGGTCGGCGGCTCGCTCGTCAACGCCGATCCGGCCGCGGAAATCTCGCTCGTGGCTGCGACGCTCGGCGCCACCCTGGTCTGGCGCGAGGGCGGACGCAACGTGACCCGGCCGGCTGGCGAGTTTTTCGTCAGTGCGATGGTGACGGCGCTGCCGGACGTGGCGTGCCTCTCCGCCGTGCGCTTTCCGGTGTGGAAGGAGTCGCGGGTCGGAACCGGCTTCCAGGAGGTCAATGCGCGCTCGAGCGACTTCGCCTTTGCCGCGGCTGCCGCGCAGATCGCGGTCGACGAGGAGGGCCGCTGCACCCGCGTGGCGGTCGGGATCGGCGCTGCCAGCGAATGCCCGGTCCGGCTGGATCCGGTCGGCGAGGCGCTGAAAGGCACCCGCGCCGAGGCGGGCAAGGTCCGCGAGGCGCTGCGCGCCGCGATCGAGACGATGGACGTCATCGTCGATCCGCACGCCTCGGTCGCCTATCGCAAGCGCGCCGCGCTGGCGCTCGGCATGCGGGCGGTCGCGGAGGCCTATGCGGCCGCGAAGGGGAGCGCGCATGCGGGTTGAACTGACCGTCAACGAGCAGTCTCATCGGATCGACGTCGAGCCGCGCACCACGCTGCTCGATGCGTTGCGCGACGAGCTGCGGCTGACCGGCGCGCACGCCGGCTGCGAGCACGGCGTCTGCGGCGCCTGCACGATCCTGATCGACGGCGCGCCGGCGCGCTCGTGCCTGACCTTCGCCGTGCAGTGCGACGGTCTCGCGATCACCACGGTCGAGGGATTGTCGCCGGGGCCGGGCGAACTGTCGGTGGTGCAGGACGCCTTCTGCGAGACCCACGGCATGCAGTGCGGCTATTGCACGCCGGCCATGATCCTCACCGCGCACGCGCTGCTGACGAAGAATCCGGAGCCGAGCCGCGAGGACATCGTCGAGGCGATCTCCGCCAACATCTGCCGTTGCACCGGCTATGCGCAGATCGTCGAGGCGGTGGCGCTCGCCGCCGAGCGCATGCGCGGGCTCAACCGGCCCGTGGGGCAGCCATGACCGCTCCATCGAAATTCCGTTTCGTCTCGTCCGACCGCCGCGTGCGGGAGGACCGGCGTTTCGTGGTCGGCAA
The DNA here is from genome assembly GCA_963758225.1 of uncultured Alphaproteobacteria bacterium. Classification (GTDB taxonomy): domain Bacteria; phylum Pseudomonadota; class Alphaproteobacteria; order Rhizobiales; family Xanthobacteraceae; genus Z2-YC6860. Next base: position 648,435 of record CAVWUJ010000001.1, read on the forward strand.
GGGCAACTTCGCCGCCGACATCGTGCCGGATGGGCTCAAGCACGTCGCACTCGTGACGTGCCCGCATCCGGCCGCGCGGATCGTCGCCATCGACAAGAGCGCGGCGCTGGCGCTGCCGGGCGTGCATTACGTTCTCGACGGGCAGGAGCTGGCGGGCGCGACCAACATGCTGGCTGCGGGCCTCGACACGCCGGGCGTGCCGCGCCGGCCGCTGGCCGTCGATCAGGCGCGCTATGCCGGCGAATGGGTCGCGGCGGTGGTGGCCGACACCCGTGCGCTGGCGGAGGATGCCGCCGAGCTGGTCGAGATCGAATACGAGACCCTGCCCTTCGTGCTCGACGCCGAGGAGGCCTATGCCGGCGGCACGCTGGTTCACGAGGCGCACGGCTCCAACGTGCTGCTCGACCGCACCTTCGTCTGGGGCGAGGTCGAAAAGGATTTCGCGGCCGCGCCGCACACGTTCAAGCATCGCGTCAAATGGGGCCGCAGCGCCACCGTCCCGATCGAGACCTTCGTCGTCACGGCAAGCTGGGATCCGTGGCGCGAGATCCTGGACGTCTGGGCGTCGATCCAGATGCCGAAGTATCCCGACCAGATCGCGGGCGCGCTGAAAATTCCAATGTCGTCGGTGCGGGTGCATTTCGACGTGGACGTCGGCGGCTCCTACGGCGTCAAGCGCGGCATCAAGCACAGCGTGCTGGTCGGCTATCTCGCGAAGCGCCTCGGCTATCCCGTCCGCCTGATCGAGGACCGGCTGGAGAACATGCGCGGCGGCGACATGCACGGCCCCGAGCGCCTGTTCGACGTCGAGGTCGCCTATGGCGACGACGGCGTGATCCGCTCGATGAAGATGCGCGCGCTCGACAACATCGGCGCCTACGCAGGGCGTTCTCCGTTCCAGCTCGGCAAGCCGGTCGGGGCCATCGTCGGTCCCTACAAGATCAGGAGCGTGCAGTATCAGGCGATCGCGGTCACGACCAACAAGACGGTGCAGGAGGCGGTGCGCGCCTTCGGCCAGTCGCCGACCAATTACGCCATCGAGCGCACCGTCGACGAGGTTGCGAACCGGCTCGGCATCGACCGTCTGGAAATCCGGCGTCGCAACCTGATCCGGCACGAGGAGTTTCCGTATCCGATCCCCAGCGGGTCGACCTACGACAGCGGCAACTACGAGGCCGTGATCGGCAAGGTGTTTGCGCAGGCGCCCTATGAGGAGGTGCTGGCCGAGCGCGACCGGCTGCGCCGCGAGGGCTGGCTGGCGGGCATCGGCATCGCGAGCTGCCTCGAGCCGTCCGGCGGCAATTCGTCGTTCGAGCCGCTGCTCAATCCGAAGAACGAGACCACGACCTGGATGGATTCGTGCCGGATCAGCGTCGATCTCGGCGGCGCCATCACCGCCACGATGCACACGACCTCGGCGGGGCAGGGTCACGAGACGATGGTGGGCACCGTGGTCGGGGAGGTGCTGGGCCTCGATCCGGACCGGGTGCGCGTGGTGCGCGCGGATTCGCTCAATTCGCTGCCGAGCAACAGCCCGGTCGGCAGCCGCATGGCGATCATGCTCGGCGGCGCGGCGTTCCATGCCGCGAACAAGCTCAAGGCGAAGCTGGTCGCGATCGCCGCGCACGACCTCGGCGTGAGCGCGGACCAGGTCGAATACCGCGACGGCGACGTTGTGGCGAAAGCCTCGCCCGAAAGGCGGCGCTCATGGATGGACCTCGTCACTATCGCGCACCGCAACTTCCACAAGCTGCCGGACGGCTTCGAGCCCGGCCTGTCGGTGTCGCACATCATGCAGGTTCCCACGGGCGGAAAGCTTCCGACCGCGGACGGCCGGGTGCAGATGTACCCCTGCTATTCCTTTGAATTCCATCTGGTGCTGATGGCGATCGACCCCGATCTCGGCAAGCCGCACATCAAGCGCTACGTCATCGGGCACGACTGCGGCACGGTCATCAATCCCAAGATCGTGCGCGGCATGACGATGGGCGGCATCGCCCACGGTCTCGGCGCCGCGCTGATGGAGGAGTTCGCCTATAACGAGGACGGCCTGCTGGTGGCGCAGACCTTCATGGACTACCTGCTGCCGTCCGCCCACGAGGTGCCGGAGGTCGAGATCGTGCATCACGAGACACCCTCGCCGCACACCGTTTTCGGGCAGAAGGGCTCGGGCGAGAGCGGCTATCTCGGCGCGCCGGCGGCGATCGCAAGCGCGATCAACGATGCGCTGCGCCCGCTCGGCGTGGTCGTGAACAGCCTCCCGATGAAAATGACCGCGCTCGGAGACCTGATCGCCGAAGCGCGGGACGCTCTCTCTTCGCCCGCCCCCTGAAAGGGGGAGGGTTGGGGAGGGGTGAGATACGAATTTTGAAAGAGAAAGACCCCAAAGAATGATCGTCGATTGCCATGCGCATCTGGTGCCGCCCGCCTGTCTCGAGGCGATGCGCAAGATCGCTCCGAAGGTGCCGTCGGTCCGCCTGATCGAGCAGGATGGCAGCCTGGCCTTCGCATTCGCTGGCAACAAGCCGACCCGGCCGGTGGCCAAGGGGCTGACCGACATTCCCGCGCGGCTCGCCTGGATGGGCAAGAACGGCATCGACAGGCAGGTCTGCGGCGGCTGGGTCGACTCCTTCGGCTACGAGATTCCGCCGGGCGAAGGCGAAATCTGGAGCGGCGTCATCAACGACACGCTGCTGGATGCGGCCCGTGCCGAGCCGCGTCTCGTGCCGCTCGCCACCGTGCCGATGCAGGATGGTGCGCTGGCCGCGAAGGTTCTGAAGGCGGCGATGGCGGCCGGCTTCCCCGGCGCGATGATTGCGACCCTGCCGCGCGGCATCGGCAGCGTGCTGGATGCGCCCGACCTCGATCCGTTCTGGAAGGCCGCCGACCAGACCGGCGCGGTGATCCATATCCATCCGAGCTTCGACGCGGGCGACAGCCGCGTGCATGATTACGGGCTGGCCAACGGCATCGGGCGGGTGAGCGACGCCATCGTGGCGGTGTCGCGCCTGCTGATGAGCGGGCACGTCACCCGCTTTCGCAATGCGAAAATCTTCGTGCCCATTGGAGGGGCAGGCCTGCCGTTTGCGCTCGGCCGCCTCAAAAAGACGCAGTCGATCACGCCCGGCACGTCGGACCCGGTCGAGGCGCTGCCCCTGATCTACACGGACACGGTGGTCCACGATCCGAGGGTGCTGCGATTTGTCGTGGAAATGATGGGCACGGACCGGCTTATGATGGGTTCGGACATGCCGTTCCCGATCGGCGACATGGAGCCGCTGACGATCGTCTCGGAGGCGGGCTTGAATCCCTCGCAGATTGCGAGCATCAACGGCGGACTGGCAGCCAAGCTCTTCCGCATTCAATAGACACGCGACCAGGGAGGAAACACATGACAAACAAACGGATCGCTCGATGGGCCGCAGCCGCGTTCGCGGCAGCGGGTCTCGCCGTCTCGCCGTTCGCGGCCGCGAACGCGCAGACGCTTGAGAAGCTCACCATCGTGATCTTCGCACCGCCGTCGCTTGGCGCCATGCTGCCGCCGGTCATCAAGTCGCAGAAGCTCGACCACAAGCACGGCCTCGACATCACCTTTCAGGAGCGCACGCCCGACGCCTATGCGGCGCAGTTCAACTCCGGAGAGTTCAAGGTCGGCGGCAGCGCCTCGCTGACCACGCTCGGCCTCGCCGACACGCGCGGCGTGAAGGTGCAGTATCTGTTCAACATCTTCGACTTCTGGGGCACGGTCGTGACCTCGCGCGACAGCGTGAAGTCGCTGAAGGATCTGGAAGGCAAGGATCTGGCCGGCGCGCGTTCCACGACCAACTACCAGATGTACGAGTTCTTTGCGCGCAAGCAGGGCGTCGATGTCTCCAAGATCAAGGTGGTGAACACCGCGCCGCCCGGCCTGATCGGATATGCGATGGCCGACCGCGCCGACGCCGTGCAGGTCTGGGAGCCGGCCTACACGCTGATGATGGCGAAGAAGCCCTCGATCCGCACCCTCGACCTGGACATCACCAAGACCTGGAAGGCGTTCGCGGGCACCACCAACCTGCCTTATCTCGGCGTCGGCGCGCATGCCGACTGGGCGGCCGCGAACCCCGCCACGGTGCAGAAGCTCTATTCGGCCTACAAGGAAGCCGCCGAGTGGGTCGCCAAGAACCCGGTCGAGGCCGCGCCGCTGCTGACCAGGGGCGCGACGCCGGACGAGTTGAAGGCGGTCGCCGAGATGATCCGCTCCAACGAGCGGCTGGGCCTGAACTTCAAGGCCGCGGGCGAGATCCGCAAGGAGATCGAGGCGGTCTACAAGGCGGGCATGGAGACCAACTACCTGCCCAGGATGCCGTCGGCGGGTTCGATCTACGACAAGCCGCTGAAGTGATCGCGACCGCTCGATGAACATTCGCAGCGACCAATTCCGTAAGGCGGCCATCGGCACGTTCGTGCTGCTGGCCGCCTGGCAAACGGCATCCTACTTCTTCCCGCCCTACCTGTTTCCTCCGGTTCAGGACATCGTGGCGCGCACCTTGCGCATCCTGATCCACTGGCCGGAGCTGTCGCAGGTGCTGGAAACGGCCGCGCGGATTTTCGCCGGGCTGACCGGCGCGTTTCTGCTGGGCTGCGTGGTCGCGCTCATCATCGGCCGCTCGCCCAGCATCGAGAGCTATGTCACGCCGCTTCTGGTGTTCCTCCAGGGCATTCCGGCGCTGTCCTGGGTCGTGATCGCGATCATCTGGTTTCACGGCACCGAGTTCCGCATCTTCTTCATCATGGTGCTGACCACGCTGCCGGCCTTCACATTCCAGATCCTCGACGCCTACCGCTCGATGTCGAAGGATCTGTTCGAGATGACCATGTCGTTTAGGCCGCGCGGCTGGACGCTGTTCAAGGTTCTGATCGTGCCGACCATCGTGCCGGGCATCCTGACCGCGTGGAAGGTCAACCTCGGCAACGCCGCGCGCGTGGTCGTGGTGGCCGAGCTGGTGGGCGCCACCGGCGGCGTCGGCTACGAGCTTCTGCGCCAGCAGCAGCTCTTCGACATGACCGGCGCGATCGCGTGGACGCTGCAACTGGTGCTGTTCGTCCTGGTGGTGCAGCAGATCCTCGTCACCATTGAAAGCTGGGTGCTGCGCTATCGCCCGGTCTCGGAACGGACAGCGTGACGCCGTGAGCAATCAGAAGTTCATCCAGTTCAACGAGGTCTCCAAGGACTTCCTGCGCCCCGACGGCGTGGGAATGTTCACTGCGGTCGACAAGCTGTCCTTCGGCATCGACAAGGGCGAGATCGTCGCCGTGCTCGGCAAGACCGGCTGTGGCAAGTCGACGATGTTCAATCTGCTGGCCGGCCTGATCGAGCCGACCAGCGGTTCGGTCGACGTCAACGGCCACGATCCGTTTCGGGAGTTCGATTACTTCCGCGGCAAGATCGGCATCGTCTTTCAGAACGACCGGCTCATGCCGTGGCGCTCGGCGCTCGACAACGTGATCCTCGGCCTCGAAATCCTCGACAAGGACAAGAAGGAGGCCGAGCAGATCGCGCGCCGCTGGCTCACCCGTCTCGGCCTGTCCGGCCACGAGAACGATTATCCGCACGCGCTGTCGGGCGGCATGCGCCAGCGCGTGTCGATCGCGCGGGCGTTTGCCGTCGAGCCGGAAATCCTGCTGTGCGACGAGCCGTTCTCCTCGCTCGACGAGATGACCGCGCGCGACCTGCGTCAGGAGTTTTTGCGGCTGGTGCGCCAGAACGGCAAGACCGCGGTGTTCATCACGCACCACATCAACGAGGCAATCGACGTGGGCGACCGGGTTCTGGTGTTTCACCGTCCCGCGCGCATCGCCTACGAGGCGCGGATCGACGATGAGACGCGGGCAACCGGCCGCACGCCGATTCAGGACGAGATCCTGAAGGTGCTCTCGCTCGAGGCTCCGGTCGCCACGCCCTGATCCGCGAGGCCGTGAAGCGTCGCGCGCGCGTCGCGCGGCGCGAAGGCCTTGCCGAACATCACCAGCACCGGGCCGGGCAGGTTGGCCTTGTCCAGCCTCCCGGCAAGCTCGGCAATCGTCGCGTAGACCTCGCGCTGGTCCGGCCGCGTCGCCCGCGACACGGCGACCGCCGGCGTTTGTGGGTCGAGCCCTTCGGCGATCGCGCGCGACGCCAGCGACGCCAGCGTTTTCACCGGCATGTAGACGACGGTGCTCGCCGCCGGATCGGTCAGCGCGCGCCAGTCGATGTCGCCGGGCAGCCTGCCGTCGGCGCCGTGTCCGGTGACGTATTGCAGCCGCCGCGCGTCGCGCCGCTGCGTCAGCGAGATGCCGAGGCGGGCGGCCGCGCCCTGCGCCGCGGTGATGCCCGGCACGACCTCGACCGCAACGCCGGCGGCGCGGCAGGCGTCGAGCTCTTCGCCGGCGCGGCCGAACACGTTCGGGTCGCCGCCCTTGAGCCGCAACACCCGCCGCCCGGACTTCGCCAGCGACACCATCAGCGCATTGATGTCCTGCTGCTTGCAGGCGGGACCGTGGCCGGTCTTGCCGACCAGCATCTTCCGCGCCTCGCGGCGGGCGAACTCCAGAACCTCCGGCGAAACCAGGTCGTCGTAGAGAATGATGTCGGCCGACTGCATGGCGCGCATCGCGCGCAGCGTCAGAAGCTCGGGGTCGCCGGGGCCGGCCCCGACCAGCAGAACCGAGCCGGCCTCCGCGTCCGCTGCGCCGGCTGCGGCTTCGCGCAGCAGCGTTTCGAGGTCGCAAGGCTCGGGAGCGCGGTCGGGGGCCGTGATGGCGCGGGCCGTGAACGCGCGCCAGAATGCCTTGCGCGCCTGCGGCTTCAGTCCCGACGCCTGAACCCGTCCGCGCCAGCGTCGTGCGGCCTCGGCCCATTGCGCGAAGCCGCGCGGGAGAAGTCCTTCGAGGCGCGCGCGGATCGCCTGTCCGAACACCGGCGCCGCGCCGTCCGTCGAAATCCCGATCACCAGCGGCGAGCGGTTGACGATGGCTCCGAAGGTGAAGTCGCAGTGCGCCGGCCTGTCGATGGCGTTGACCGGCACGCCCGCCGCGCGCGCGGCTGCGGCGAAGTCCTCGGCCTCCGCATCGCTCTCCAAGTCGCCGATTGCGATGGCTGCGCCGTGCATGTCATCGGCCCGCCAGCCGCGCGCGACGATCGCGATCGCGCCGTCGCTCGCGTCCGCCGTTGTCGTCATCTCGGCGGATGCCTCCGCGGCAAACACCTCGACCCGCGCGCCGGCCGCTGACAGCAGCTCCGCCTTCCAGGCTGCCGCGGGGGAGCCGCCGGCCACCACGGCCCGGCGGTCTTTCAGGGCGAGGAACACCGGAAGCCGCGCCAGCGGCTCCATGCGCGGCGGGCGCGTTTCAACCGGCGTGCGCGGGCTCACGGCACTGCTCCCTGTCGTTGGCTTTTGCGTTGGCGGCGAGACTGCGCAGCTCCGGCAGGCAGCTTCCGCACTTCGTTCCGGCGCGCAGCGCGCGGCCGATCTCGTCGGCGGTGACGGCGTGGCGCGACGCCAGCGCCTCGCGGATCGCCTTAAGACCGACGCCGAAGCAGGCGCAGACGACCGGGCCCGCGAGCGCCGCAGCCGGTCCCGCGCCCTTCGGCAAGCCGTCCTGCCAGGGCGAGGGACCGGCGGCCGGTCCCACGAACAGCGCGCCCTCCAGCCGCCCGTCCCGGAATGCGGCCATGCGATAGAGCCCGCGCTTGCGGTCCGCGAATTCGGCGAGCACGGCCTCGGCAAACAGCTCCGGCGCGCGTTCGCGCCATCGCACCGGATCGTCGTCGCTCGCAAACAGCAGGCCGCAGGCGTCCGAGGTGGCCGCGCGCGCCCACCAGGCCGCGCCGTCGAGCTGCATCGGGTCGCGCGACAGCAGGAGACCGCGATAGGCGAAGGCCGCGGGCTCGATGGCAGCCGGCGTCGCCTTGGCCTCGGGCTGTCCGGAGAAGGGGTCGGTGAGGGGGGCGACAAGCTCGCCGATCCGTGCGGACGATGCAGTGGCGTCGCTCCAGTGAATCGGCACGAAGATCGAGCCACGCGGCTGGTTCGCGGTCGTCACCACGCGAAGCGTGCATCGGCCGTAACGGGTTGCGACCCTTGCGAAGCCGCCGTCCGCGAGGCCGAATGTCTCGGCGTCGTCCGGGTGAACCTCCACGAAGGGTTCCGGCCGGTGGCCCGCGAGCGTCGCGCTCAGGCCGGTGCGGGTCATGGTGTGCCACTGATCGCGGATGCGCCCGGTGTTGAGGCGCAGCGGATAGGCCGGATCGGTCGGCTGGCGCAGCGCCGGCGGCTCGGGCGCGACGAAACGCGCCCGGCGGTCCGGCGTCACGAATCCGCCGTCCGCGAACAGGCGCTCCTGCGAAGGGGCGTTGCGACGAACCGGCCATTGCACGGGCTCGAGCGCGTCGTAGTCGGCCTCCGACAGGTCAGCGAGACCGCCGATGTCGAAGCCGCGCGCGCCCTCGTTCTCGAAGGCGGAGAGCGCGGCGTGCTCGCGAAACACCTCGGCTGCGGAGCGGAAGGAAAAGCCTTCGCGAAAGCCCATCCGCTGCGCCACGTCGCAAAGGATGCGCCAGTCCGGCCGCGCCGAACCGGGAAGCGGTCGGAAGGCACGCTGGCGCGAGATGCATCGTTCGGAATTGGTCACGGTGCCGTTCTTGTCGCCCCATGCGGCGGCGGGCAGAAGGACATGGGGCCGCGCCGAAATCGTGTCGTTCGACGGCACGTTCTCCGACACGACGAACAGCTCCAGCCTGGAGAGCGCGTCGCGCACCGCGCCGGCGTTCGGCAGCGAGACCGCCGGATTGGTGCCCATCACCCACAGCGCCTTGATCTCGCCGCGCCCGATCGCCTCGAACATCTGCACGGCCTTCAGGCCCTCGCGCGTCGCCATGCGCGGCGCGTTCCAGAACCGCGCGACCCGCGCCACGTCATCCGGCGCGAAGGTCATGTGCGCGGCGAGCTGATTGGCGAGCCCGCCGACCTCGCGGCCGCCCATCGCATTCGGCTGGCCGGTCAGAGAGAACGGACCCATGCCCGGCCGGCCGATCCGTCCGGTGGCGAGGTGGCAGTTGACGATCGCATTGACCTTGTCGGTGCCCTGCGCCGACTGGTTGATGCCCTGTGAGAAGCAGGTGACGGCGTTGCGCGTCTCCAGGAACAGGTTGAAGAACCGCACCACGTCATGCTCGGCCAGGCCCGTGGCCGCCGCGGTCGCGCGCGGCGAGGGTGCGATCGCGCGGGCGCGCGCCAGCGCCTCGTTGAAACCGCTCGTATGATCGGCGATGAAGTCGCGATTCAGAGCATCGCGCTCGGCGAGATGCACCAGCAGGCCGCAGAACAGCGCCGTGTCGGTGCCGGGCCGGATCGGCAGATGCAGGTCGGCGTCTTCCGCGGTCACGGTGCGGCGCGGATCGATCGCCACGACCGTGGCCCCGCGCGTCTTTCGATTGGCGACGATCCGATGATGCAGGACGGGATGGCACCAGGCGGCGTTCGATCCGACCAGGACGATCAGGTCCGACAGATCGAGGTCTTCGTAGCAGCCCGGCACGAGATCGCCGCCGAAGGCGCGGCGCTGGCCCGCGACGGTCGAGGCCATGCAGAGCCGCGAGTTGGTGTCGACATGGGCCGTGCCGAGGAAGCCCTTCGCCAGCTTGTTGGCGACGTAATAATCCTCGGTCAGCAACTGGCCCGAGAGGTAGAAGGCGATCGCGCCGGGGCCGTCGCGCTCCAGGATCCGCGTCAGCCCGTCCGCGACCTTGTCGAGAGCCGCGCTCCAGTCGGTCCGGGCGTAGCCGCCGTCCGGCTGGCGCAGCATCGGTTCGAGCAGCCGGGAAGCGTCCGCGAGCGTCTCGCCGAGCGCGAAGCCCTTCGAACACAGCCGTCCGAAATTCGCCGGATGGTCGGGGTCGCCCGTCACCACCGGCTTTCCGTCCGCGCCCGGCCGCACCAGCACGCCGCAGCCGACGCCGCAATAGGGGCAGGTCGTGCGGACCGAAGGCTGCGCGGCGAGCGGCGCATTCATCAGTAGACGTCCGTCTGGTAGCGCCCGCATTTCTTCAGGTCGGCGACGAAGGCGACCGCTTCCTTGGTCGAACGCGCGCCGTGCTGGGCGACGATATCGACCAGCGTGCGCTCGACGTCCTTGGCCATGCGCTGCGCGTCGCCGCAGACGTAGATGTGCGCGCCGTCCGCGATCCATGCCCAGAGGTCGCGACCGACCTCGGCCATGCGGTTCTGGACGTAGAATTTCTCGCCGGCATCGCGCGACCACGCCAGCGACAGCCGGGTGAGGACGCCCGCGGCCTTCATGCCGTTCAGTTCGTCCTCGTAGAAGAAGTCGCAATCACGGCGCTGATGGCCGAAGAACAGCCAGTTGCGCCCCGGCGCTCCGGTGACCATCCGCTCCTGCAGGAAGGCACGGAAGGGAGCGACGCCGGTGCCGGGCCCGATCATGACGACCGGCACGCTCGGGTCGGCCGGCAGGCCGAAGGCATGCGCCTTCTGGACATAGGCCTTGAGCTTCGCGCCCGGCTCGATGCGCGATCCGAGAAAGGTCGAGGCGACGCCGAGACGGTGCCGCTGGCCGACGTCGTAGCGGACCGCATCGACCGTCAGCGTGACGTGGCCCCGATGGACCTTCGGCGATGACGAGATCGAATAGAGCCGCGGCTGCAGCGGATCGAGCGCCTCAACGAAGGCCTCGGGATCGGGCCGCACGTCGCTGAACTTTTCCATCGCCGCCAGGACGTCGAGCGTGGCGGCATCGCCGTCGGGATCGTCGCCCGCGGCCAGCGCCTTGGCCTTCTTCCGGCGCTCGCCGCCGGTGATGTAGGAATAAAGCTGGAACAGCGCGTCCGGAGCGGGAGAGAGCGAGACGTCCTCGCGCAGAACCTGCCGGAGCGTGCGGCCGCCGACCGGCATTTCCGCGGGCGCGCCGAGCGCGGCGATCACGGCCTCGACCAGGTCGGGATCGTTGACCGGAAACACGCCGAATGAGTCGCCGACGTTATAGTCCAGCCCGCTTCCGGTCAGGTCGAACTCGACATGCCAGGTCTCCTTTTCAGAGCCCGCCTTGTTGAGCCGCCTGCGGGAGAGAAAGGTCGCGAGCGCCGGATTGTCGCGCGAGGGCGCGTCATCGTCGGCCCCGGGCGACGGCTTCGTCGTTGCAGCGGCGGGGGCGGCCGGCGCCGCGCCGATCTCGGCGTGCAGCGCCTTGAGCATGCGTGCGGTCTCCTTGCCGCCGGGCACGCACAGGTTCAGCCGCTCCTCGGCCTTGCCGAAGATCGCGTCGGCATAGTCGGCGCAATTGTAGCCGCACTGGCCGCAATCCTGCTGGCCCATCGCCGCCATCAGCTTGCGGCGCAGCGGCTTGCCCTCGGCGAGCGCCATGCGCTCGGCGAGCGGCATGGACGGATCGTGCCAGGGCGCCTCGCCGTCGTCGGAGTCTCCGGGCATGGCCACGCCGGGCATCAGCGCCGCGGCGTCCTGCGGCGACAGCGCCGCCACGTCCCCGTCGAGCAGCCCGGCGAAGAAGCCGTTCAGCCATTGCCGCTGTTCCACGGAAAACGGCGCGTTCTCCGGCACGATGGTCGACAGGGGCGGGCGGACCGGCGAGTTCATTCGGTGGCCTCGTCGAAGAGCGCGGCGAGCCGTTCGATGTCGTGGCGGCGGCTGAACGCGACGAAGCTTTCGCCGTCGCTGCGATGCGCGAGATAGCCGCGCAGCATGCGCTCGACGGTGCGGGGCGCGTCGCAGGCCTTCACGTCGCGGTAGATTTCCCGGCCGATGCCGCCGTCCGGTCCGAAGCCGCCGCCGACATGAACATGAAAGCCGTCGACCGTGTCGCCGTCCTCATTGACCGCCACCCGCGCACCGATCAGGCCGATGTCGCCGATGTAGTGCTGTGCGCAGGAGTGATGGCAGCCGGTGAGGTGGATGTTGACGGGCGCGTCAAGCTCGAGGCGGCCGTCGCACCATTGCGCGATCGCTTCGGCGGTTTCCTTGGTGTGAGCCGCTGCAAAGCGACAGCCGGTCGCGCCGGTGCAGGCGACCAGACCCGCGCGCACCGAACTGGCCTTGGTGGAAAGACCGAGAGCCTCGATTGCGGCCTCGGCCAGCGGCACTGATTCCGACGGCACGCCGGAGATCAGAAGATTCTGCCAGACGGTCAGGCGGATGTTGCCGTCGCCCAGCTCATGCGAGAGTTTTGCAAGGCCTCGCATCTGATCGGAAGTGAGCTTGCCGACCGGAAGCACCACGCCGATCCAGTTCAGACCGGGCTGCTTCTGCGGATGAACGCCGATGTGCGCCTGTCGGTCGTAGGCCGGGCGGGGCGCGATGGCCTCGGTCGGCACGCGCACGAGCTTGCGGCCGATCTTTTCCTCGACGGCGGCGAGATACTTTTCGAATCCCCAGGCATCGAGAACATACTTCATCCGCGCCTTGTTGCGGTTCGTTCGGTCGCCGTGCTCGATGAACACCCGCACGATCGCGTCGGAAATCGCGGTCGCTTCCTCCGGCCGGCAGATCACGCCGGTGTCACGCGCCAGATCCTTGTGTCCGGTGATGCCGCCGAGGATGAGGCGGTACCAGACCCCAGGATCGACGCCGAAGCCGTCCGTCACCTCGACCGCCTGGAAGCCGATGTCGTTGGTGTCCTCCAGGACGGGGATGCGGCCGGCGCCGTCGAAGGCGACGTTGAACTTGCGCGGCAGGCCGGTGAGCGCGCGCTCATTGAGAATGTGGTGATGCCAGCGCCGCGCATGCGGGCGGGTGTCGAGCAGCTCCTGCGGGTCGATGCCCGCGGTCGGCGTACCGGTCACGTTGCGGATGTTGTCGGCACCGGAGCCACGCGAGCAAAGCCCCAGCTCTTGAATCGTCTCGATGACCTCGACGGCGTTCTTGGCCTCGATCTCGCGAATCTGCAGGTTGGCGCGGGTGGTGACATGCGAATAACCACCGGCGCAGCGGTCGGCGAGGTCGGCGAGACCGGCGAACTGCCAATGCGCAAGGATGCCGTTCGGAATGCGCAGCCGGCACATATACGAATTCTGCGTCGGCGCGACATAGAACAGGCCGAAATATCGCCAGCGGAAGTTGTCCGCCGGCTTGGGAAACTCGTTCTTCTCCGACTGTTCGACGAGACGTGGATAGGCATCGAACGGATGCTCGTCGCGCTTGAATTTTTCCTGGTCGGCAAGCTTGCCGCCGGCCGCGACCGTTCGATCCTGCGCGGCGACATGGATGGCGTCCGGACCGGAAGGCGTTGCCACGGCGGCGGCGCCGCCGCCGCCGCGACCGGCGCGCGCGATCTGGAGGCCGGAGAGAAAGCCCTCCAGATAGCGCTTCTGTTCGGGCGAGAAGTCGCCGGACATGGTCAGGCGGCTTCGACGAAGCGATGGCGTTCGTAGAGGAACTCCAGAACCCGCTGGCGGCACTTGAGATAGACCGGATCGGCCGCCAGGCTCAGCCGCTTGCGCGGCCGTGCCAGCGGCACGTCGAGGATCTCGCCGATCCGCGCCGAAGGGCCGTTGGTCATCATCACGATCCGGTCCGAAAGCAGAACCGCCTCGTCCACATCGTGGGTGATCATCATGACGGTGTTGCCGAGCTTGGCGTGGATCGCCATCACCGAGTCCTGAAGATGCGCGCGGGTGAGCGCGTCGAGCGCGCCGAACGGCTCGTCGAGCAGCAGAACCTTCGGCTCCATCGCGAGCGCGCGTGCGATGCCGACACGCTGCTTCATGCCGCCGGATATTTCCGATGGGCGCTTGTCCTTGGCATGGCCCATCTGCACGAGGTCGAGGTTGTGCATGGTCCAGTCGTGGCGCTCCTGCCGCGATTTGGTGCCCGAGAACACCTTGTCCACCGCAAGCCGCACGTTGTTGTAGACGGTGAGCCAGGGCAGCAGCGAATGGTTCTGGAACACGACCGCACGGTCGGGGCCCGGGTCGTTGACCTCCTTGTTTTCCAGCAGCACGCAGCCGGTGGTGACCGGCAGCAGGCCCGCCACGATGTTCAGCAGCGTGGACTTTCCGCAGCCGGAGTGGCCGATGATCGAGACGTATTCGCCCTTTTCGATGCCGAGAACGATGTCTTTAAGGACTTCGGTCTCGGTCGTGCCGCGGGTGAACGACTTGTCGACGTGATCGATCTTCAGATAGGGGTGATGAGTCATCGTCGCTCTCCTCAGTTCGCCGCGGTGCCGCGGGTGACGACGGTGGCGGCGGCCGCGACGATCCGGTCGAGGACGAAGCCGACAAGTCCGACGTAGATCAGCGCCAGAATGATTTCGCTGATGCGCGACGAATTCCAGGCGTCCCAGATGAAGAAGCCGATGCCGACGCCACCGATCAGCATTTCGGCTGCGACGATCGCGAGCCATGAAAGACCGATGCCGATGCGCAGGCCCGTAAAGATGTAGGGCGCGGCGGCCGGCACCATGATCTTGAAGAAGAACTCGAACTGGTTGAGTCGCAATACCTGCGCCACGTTGCGATAGTCCTGCGGGATGTTGCGGATGCCGACCGCGGTGTTGATGATGATCGGCCAGATCGCGGTGATGAAGATCACGAAGATCGCGGAAGGCTGGCCGCTGCGGAAGGCTGCGAGCGCGAGCGGAAGCCATGCGAGCGGCGGCACGGTGCGCAGCACCTGGAAGATCGGATCGAGGCCGCGCATCGCCCAGGTCGACTGGCCGACCAGCGTGCCGAGCGCGACGCCGACGATGGCCGCGAGCGAATAGCCGAGCGCGACCCGCTGCAAACTCGCGGACATGTGCCAGAACAGGCCCTTGTCGATGCCGCCGCGGTCGTAGAACGGGTCGACGATCAGCTCCCATGTCTCGTCGAGGACGCGAGAGGGCGGCGGCAGCGATGCGCCGGGCTGGCTGCAAAGTAATTCCCAGAGCATCAGCATGGCGCCGACCACGATGAGCGGCGGGAGCACGCGCACCGCGACGAGATTGGCGCGCGTGCGAAGCCGCGTGCCGAACGTGGTCTGCTTGGTCGGGATCGCGAGCACCGTCGCCGCCGCTGCAGGGGCGGGGATTGCGACCACGGCGGTGTCGGTCGAGCGAAGCGGCATGTTCATGTTCAGGCTCCGTTGACGGGATGGGGGCCGCCCTTGCGGGCGGCCCGTTCGCTCAGCCGATCTCCACGCGCTTGATGGCGAGGCTCTTGAGGTAGGCGGTCGGGTCGGCCGGATCGAAGACCTTGCCGTCGAAGAAGGTTTCCTTGCCGCGCGAGGTCGAGGCCGGGATGTCGGATGCCTTGACGCCCGCCGTCTTGGCGGCCTGGCGCCAAAGATCCTCGCGGTTGACCTTCTTGATCAGCCCCTGTGCATCGACGTTCGCCTCGAACTTGCCCCAGCGGACGTCCTCCGTGATGAACCACAGATCGTGACTCTGGAAGGGGTAGGACGCGTGGTCGTTCCAGTAGCGCATCATTTGCGGATGCTTCTCGACGACCTTGCCGGGAATGCCGTAGTCGAACTTCCCACGCACGCGGTCGGTGATGTCGTTGACCGGGCAGTTGATCCACTGCCGTCGCGAGCAGATGGTCGCGACCTCCTGATAATTGGCGGGGTTCTCGCACCACTGCTGCGCTTCCATCACCGCCATCAGGACGGCCTGGGCGGCATTGGGATTCTTGTCGACCCAGTCCGCGCGCATGCCGAGCGATTTCTCCGGATGCAGATTCCAGAGCTCGCCGGTCGTGATCGCGGTGTAACCGATCTTCTGATTGATGAGCTGCAGGTTCCACGGCTCGCACACGCAGAAGCAGTCCATCGTGCCGACCTTCATGTTCGCGACCATCTGGGGCGGCGGAACGGTGATCGTTTCGATGTCCTTGTCGGGATCGATGCCGCCGGCCGCGAGCCAGTAGCGGATCCAGAGGTCGTGGGTGCCGCCGGGGAAGGTGTTGGCGGCCTTGATCGCCTTGCCGGAGGCCTTCTTCTTCTCCAGCGCGGTCTTGAACTCCTTGGTGTCGATGCCGACCTTGAGGTCCGCGTATTCGCCGCCGACCGATATGCACTGGCCGTTCAGGTTGAGCCGCGCCAGGATGTACATCGGCGTCGGCACGTTGTTCTGCGTCACCTTGCCGGCCGAGATCAGGTAGGGCATCGGCGTCAGGATGTGTGCGCCGTCGATGCCGCCGCGGGCCGAACCGAGCACGATGTTGTCGCGGGTCGCGCCCCACGAGGCCTGCTTGAGCACTTCGGTGTCCGGCACGCCGTATTTGGCGAAGATGCCCTTCTCCTTGGCGACGAACAGCGGCGCGGCATCTGTCAGCGCGATGAAGCCGAGCTTGGCGCCCTTCACCTCCGGCCCGGAGGCCATCGCCACGTTCGCGCCGAACGGAAACTGCGATTGAACCGCGCCGAGCAGCGCGGCGGTGCCGGCCGCCCCTTTCAGCAGCGTGCGACGGCTGACGGTCTTTCTCGATCCCTTGTCGTCCGTGGTCTTGCTCATCTCGTTCTCGTCCTCTGTTCGGTTGTGCCCAGATCGCCCGCTCAGGTCGCCCGCTCGACCGTTGCCGTTTCGCCCACAAAAAAAGCCGCGTCGCAGGGAGGTCACGTCTCCCCAGGACAGCGGCGTTGCTGAGTGGCCCCTCATTGGACCCCGGCCTCGCCTTGCCGGCGCGGCCGTCTCGAATTTCTTTATTTCAAGCTTCGTGCCAGTTCCGGGCGCAGGACGATCGACCAATCAAATCAAGCGATTGACGCGGGATGGGCCGATCCGGGCGACCGTTGTCCCTGGCCGAAAGCTGCTCACCGCCACAGCGTCGTGCGCGATTACTGTGCAGTGCACAAAATCGGACAACGGTGGTTTGTCAGGCTTTTGCCGCGGAACCGAACCCGCGGGTTCCGGTTCTCAGGGACAGGCACAGGCCTCCACAGGAGCGTCCGATGACCAAAACCATCTGGGGTGCGGCCCTCGTCGCATTCGTCGTCGTGGCGGGCGCGCCGGAGCCGGCGTCCGCTCAGTATCGCTTCAATCCGCGCGTCGATCCGAGCCAGTGTCACTGGACCGAAATCTGCGATTACGGCGGACGGGCCTATCGCGCGTCGCGGGGCTACAAGGTGCGCGCGTTCGCACCGCGCTGCCGGATGGTGACGGTCAACGAGGCCGGCCCCGGCGGCGTAATGGTCACTCGCACCGTGCGCCGCTGCCCGCTCTGCGTCCGCGGCTGAAATAAACGCGTCAAGACGGGCCCGTTCAGCGTTTGATGTCCCAGGCGTTCAGGTGCCCGGCAATGTCGTGGGGGTCGAAGGCCGGGCCGGCGAAGGCGCCGATCCCGTCCGCCGGCTCGCCCTCGAACATGCGATCCTCGCCCGGCAGCGCCGCATCGTAGAGATCCGGCCGCCACACCGCCTTGGCGGCGGCCAGCATGTCCGCAGACAGCGGCGCCTGGCCCCATCGCACCATCTGCGCGTAGAGCCAGGCCGCCTGCACCGGGTCGGGCCGCCCTGCGCCCTTGCGGCCCACCATGAGATAGCGGTCGCTCTCGCGCACGTCGCCGTCGGGCGACACCTTCAGGCGGCCGTCGTAGGTGCGCCCGATCACCTCGGCCGATGCGCCGATCCGGTTCGGCGCCGCGAGGATCGCCAGCACCTCCTCACGATGGGTGCGGTCCTCCACGAAGGCCGCGGCCGCGCCATGCGCGCGCACCAGCCGCCGCAGCACGTCGGGATTCTCGTCGGCCCAGCTCTGGCGCACCGCCAGCACCTTCTCGGCTGCGCGCGACAGAATCTCCGAGACGAAATGCAGGATGGTGCCGATGCCGAGGTCGACCGCGACCGAGTTCCAGGGCGCGCCCACGCAGAAGGCGTCGACATGGCGGTTCGCCAGGCTTTCCACCATGTAGGGCGGCGGCAGAACGACAAGCCGCACGTCCTCGTCGGGATCGACGCCGCCGGCCGCCATCCAGAACCGCAGGTGATAATTGTGGGTCGAGAACGGAAACGTCATGCCGAAGGTGAGCGGTGGCTCGCCCTTCGATTTGCGCCTGGCGACGACGCGCGCGAGCGCCCGCGCCGTCACCATCGGATCGGCGATGTCGCCCTCCGCCATCCCGGCAATCGATGCGTGGAGCGCCGGCGACACCGTGATCGCATTGCCGTTCACTCCGAGCCCGAACGGCGTCACGATCGGCACCTTGACGTGACCGAGGCCGAGGCTCGAGGCGATCGCCACCGGCGCGATCAGGTGTGCCGCGTCGAACAGGCCGATGTTGAGCTTGTCGCGCACGTTCGACCACGACACCTCGCGCACCAGCTCGACGTCGAGACCTTCGGCCGCCGCAAATCCCTTGTCGACCGCGACGATCAGCGCGGTCGCGTCGGCGAGCGGAATGAATCCGATGCGCAGCCGGTCGGCGGTCATTTGAACAGCTCCGATGCGGTGACGACCGATTGCGCCACCTCGGCGATCTTCTTGTTCTCGTTCATCGCGGTCTTGCGCAGCAGCGCATAGGCTTCCGGCTCCGACAGGTTCTTGGCCTTCATGAGAATGCCCTTGGCGCGGTCGATGATCTTGCGTTCGTCGAGTTGCGAGCGCGTGCGGTCCAGTTCATCCTGCAGGCGCGCGAAGGCGTTGAAGCGGGAGATGCACAGGTCGAGGATGCTCTTGATGCGATCCTTGTGCAGCCCGCCGACGATGTAGGCCGACACGCCGGCGTCGACCGCAGCCTCGATCGAGGCGGCGTCGCTCTGGTCAACGAACATCGCAATCGGCCGCTTCACCACGCGGCTCATCTGGAACATCTGCTCCAGCACGTCGCGACTCGGGTTTTCGAGATCGATCACGATCACGTCCGGGTCGATGCCGTAGATGCGCGCGAGCAGCCGCGACATGTCGCCGATGCGAACGACCTGCTGATAGCCGGCCTCGCGCAGCCCATCCTCCAGGATGGCCGCCCGAATCGGGTTCAGGTCGACGATGACGATCTTGAAATGAGGGTCCAAACGAAAAATCCATGCGCTCGGCCGCTTAGGATCAAGCGGCGTGCCAAGGTGAAAAGCAGAACAATTACTGAGCCCTATGGATGTCGGCCTGGGGGCCCGGGGGCTGGACAACGAAAGCTGCCCAGAAATTAGGCGGCGGCTTTCAGGGGGTCTTGCATTCGGAGAACATCGGACCGCTG
The DNA here is from genome assembly GCA_963758225.1 of uncultured Alphaproteobacteria bacterium. Taxonomy (GTDB): domain Bacteria; phylum Pseudomonadota; class Alphaproteobacteria; order Rhizobiales; family Xanthobacteraceae; genus Z2-YC6860. Next base: position 667,591 of record CAVWUJ010000001.1, read on the forward strand.
GCGGTCTCGAACCGCTCCAGACAGTGCGCCGGCGACAGCGGTCCCGATACCGTGAAGTCATAGCCCATGCCGCCCAGCACCATGACGTAGCGGCCCGGCGGCATGACGAAGCCTGTGTCCGGCTGCACCATCACCAGCTCCGGTCGGTTCGGCACCGGCATCACCCGGAATTCGAATGCGGTGGGTCTGATGCGCCAGGTGCCTTCCACCCTGGCAACCGAGGCCGTCCCGCCCTTGAACGTCATTTCGCGCGTCACCTGGGCGACCACGCGCACCGGAACGCGCGCCGGCGCGCTGGTCACGAGATCGCGCCGGTAGATCACGAACATCAGGTTCTCGCCCGGAACGCTGGTGACGCTGGGCGCGACGATCTCTGCCGACATCTGGATGCGCGGGTCCGGCACCTTGATCGGCAGGCTTTCAAGTTCGTAAAGCCGCCCCTCGCTGACCACGTAGACGCCGTAGGCGGTCGGCATCGGAAACGGCAACGCCGGCTCCGGCGGCGCGGCCGGCTGTGCCGCAGGCTGCGGCGGCGGGGCCGCAGCGACGGCCGATGGCGACGGAGCGGCCGGCGGCGGGGCGTTGCCGAACAGATGGGCGAAATTGATCTGCCCGGTCAGGATCGCAAACAGGAAAATGCCGATCGCGGCGGTGCCGATGAATTGCAGCACGGCATTGAAGCGCGAACCGGCCGTGGGCCGCTCGCGCAATGGGGTGGCCTCGTCGGAGGGGCCGAGCGACACCCGCACCCTGCTGTCGAGCCAGCGCGGCGGCCGGTCCGGCACGATCAGAACCGCATCGTCACGCGACGGCTCTGCGGGCGGCGGTTCGATCACCGCCGGCGGCGCGTAGGTGCGATTCTCGTCCTCCTCGGCGTTGGCTTCGATGCGCCGGATCGCGCGCTCCAGCTCTGCGAACTGTCGCTCCGCCTCGGCGCGCTTGAGCTTGGGAAAATTGTCGAAGGCTTCGCGCTTCAGATTGAGCCGCGCCAGTTCGTAGACAAGCGCGCGCATGCGCGCAGGATCGTTGCGGACCTGCTCGATGACGCCGTTCAGAACGCTCTGGTAGTTCGGCGGCACGGCGGGGACGGCCGCCGGTTCCGCGTGCTGGTCCGCGTCACCGTCAGGGTCGAAGCGCGAGCGCTCCGCCTCGTTCACCGTTCTGTGATCGCGCTCGTTCTCGATGGGCGTCAAGTCCTGACGGTTTGCCGTTGCTCGCCGGCGTTGTCGGTGCCCGGCTCGATGCCGGCGGAAGGCTGGGCCGGAGGCTCCGGGCCTTCGAGCCGCGGAGCCGGAGCCGGGTCGGGGGCTGGCGTGGGCGCTTGAGGTGCGTATTCCGGTTCCGGAGCCGGGAGAGGCTTCACCGGTTCGGCGGGCGCGACCGTGACGGGCTCGACCACGGCCGGCTCGGCGACCGCCGGAGAGACCGCCACCGCTTGGGACGTGGCGCGCGTGTTGATGGCATCGAGCAGGCGGCGCTCCTCGGCATGGTTGAGGCGATCGACATCGGCCCGAAGCCGCTTCAGTTCGGCGGCGAAGTGCCGGTTGCGGATGGCGGCGACCACGGCGATCACGCCCATCAGCACGCTTGCGACATAGGCGCCAGCGGCGGTCAGCGCGCCGGCCGATGCGGTGGCGGGATCGATCGCCAGCAATCCGCAGACCACCAGAAGCACGGCGAAGAACGCCAGCGGCTGGCGCGACACGGCGGCGAGCAGGAGCGGAAACAGCAGCGCGGCCGCGATCAGCGCCACAGGCAGGTTTGCGACCGTGCTGCCGAACACGGCGGCGCGCGCCGTCAGCAGCGCCAGAACCTCGTTCAGAAACTCCATGTCCGGCTCCGTTCCGATTCACGGGGAGATTAAAGCATCGACCGCGAAAGTGGGACGGGGAGTTGGCAGGAATGGCGCAAGACGGCGCGGCTTTTCAGGCTATTTCGGTTCGGCCGGCACATTGGTCGTGACGATCGTCATCCCGGTGATCTTGAAGCGCACGTTGCCGGACAGATGAAAGTAGTCCGGCACGGCGGATTTGATGCTGGTCACGGCGATGACGGTGATCGGATTGGAGCCTGCGGCCGGGGTGATGTGCGTCACGTCGACCGAGCGCGCCGCAGGATAGAGTCGCGGATCGAGGCCGTAAAAGATTTTCTCGCGCTCCACCCACAGCAGGAAATGGCCCCCGGCGTTCGGATCGAGCGCCTGATATCGGACCTTCACGACCTGCGGATAGGAGACCTCTTGTGCCGAAACGGCCGGCGCTGCGAAGAGCATCGTGGTGCAGGTCGCGGCGGCGGTCAGGCGGGCGCCGCTCGCCATTCGTCGCCGGGATCGCAGAGGACCGCGCAGCAGGGTCGAAAGCGCCGGGATCATGGAACATGGTTCCGCTGCGGGCGGCCGGCGCGATGCGCGTGGCTCATCCCGCCGACACAGGATGCCCGAACGCCGTCCTGTTGCAAGCCCGTTGCGTGGGCGTTACGCGGGCGATCTGTCGGCGACGCGACCCCGGCGAAAGGCATCGACGAAGCGGCGCCAGCCCCGCCCCGTTTGCGCGGTCGCCGCCCGCGATCAGAAGGTCTGGTAGCTGCGGCCGAGAGAGCCGCCGACTCGCGCAAAGCCCTGTCGGGCGGGCTCGTGATCCTTCTGGATGTTGAGCGCGCGGGCGTAGGAGCCGGCGGACTTTTCCTTGTCGCCGAGCCGCTCGTAGGCGAGTCCGCGGCTGGTCCAGGCCTGCAGATTCTGCGGCTCGGCCGCGACCGCGTCGTCGAGGTCGCCGGCGGCCGACTTGAAGTCGTTGATCGCCATGTAGCTCAGGCCGCGCGCCACCAGCGCGTTGGCGTCGTTCTGCGACAGGCCGATGGCCGTCGTGAAGTCGTCGATGGCGTACTGATGCTGGCGCTGGCTCTGGTAGAGCAGGCCGCGGTTGTAATAGGCCTGCGCGTTGTCGGGGCGGATCTGGATCGCCCGGTTGAAGTCGTTGAACGCCTCCATCGCCCGGCCGCGCTGCCGATGCACGATGCCGCGGCCGAGATAGGCCACCGAATAGTTCGGGTCGAGCTGGATCGCGCGATCGTAGTCCGCGAGCGCCAGATCGTTTTTGCCGCTCTGCCGATAGACCAGTCCGCGGTTGGCGTAAGCCTGCTCGTAATTGGGATCGAGCTCGATCGCCTTGTTGAAATCGGCCAGCGCCTCCTTCTCCCGGCCGGCCTGGCCCAGAACCGAGCCGCGCATGTTGTAGGCCTGCGGGTCGCTGGGGTTGCGCTGCACGACGCTGGTAAGGGAGGCGATGTTGGCGGGCGAGGCCGCGTACAGCGAGTCTTCGCTTTCCGGCGTTTGCGTGCCGCTGACGGTCTGGCAGGCCGCGAGCGCGGAAAGGGCCAGCGCCGCCGGCAGCCGGATCAGAGCCGCGGTGCGGCCCGAAGCCGCCATTGGGGAGCGCAGCATCCTCGCAACGATCATGTCGGGCCCTGACTGACGCCGCCCCGCGGGCGCCGGATTGTTGTTCACCCGAGGAATGCGGCGAACATTCGGCGTCTGCCGCCTGGCGTTCGATCCGCAAACGACCGCCGGAAACACAACGCGGGCCGGAATGGCCGGCCCGCGTCGCACATTACAGGATTCGGAGCAGGATTCGGGCCGGAAATCAGCGGCCGAACCCGCCGGACGACATGCCGGCACCGGCCGGGCGTCCACCGCCCGGACCGCCACGGCCCGGACCGCCGCGTCCACCGGCACCCGGAGCGGGCTTCGGCTTCATCGGAATCAGGCCTTCGCGCTGGGCGCGCTTGCGCGCGAGCTTGCGGGCGCGGCGCACCGCCTCCGCCTTCTCGCGGGCCTTCTTTTCGGACGGCTTCTCGTAATGGCCGCGAAGCTTCATCTCGCGGAAAATGCCCTCGCGCTGCATCTTCTTCTTGAGCGCCTTGAGGGCCTGATCGACGTTGTTATCGCGGACGAGAACCTGCACGCATCGTTCCTTCTGAAAGCCCGGTGGCTTTGGACCGGAGGCTTTGGAATGGGGTGAGCGGGGAAGGGCCTGGGCGCTGGGCGACAGATCGCTTCCCGAGTCGGCCGGTCCCATACCAGCCCCGATCGGAAAAGTCCACTGATGCGGCGCTTTTTGCCGCCCGGCCGGCCGGGACGGGGAATTTGTCCACTGGGCCCCGAGCGGGCCGGGTTCGGCTCAGGCCTCCGGCCACACCCGGGTGACGTGGCCCATCTTGCGGCCCGGGCGAGGCTCGCCCTTGCCGTAAATCTGCACGGTTGCGCCGGGGACGGTGAGCCAGTCCGGATAGGTCAGCACCTCGGGGCCGATCAGGTTCACCATTTCGACCCGGCCGTGCCGGACCGGAGCCCCGAGTGGCCAGCCGGCGACCGCCCGGATGTGCTGCTCGAACTGGGACACCGAGGCGCCGTCGAGGGTCCAGTGCCCGGAGTTGTGGACTCGGGGAGCGATCTCGTTGACCAGCACGCGGTGCCCGCCGCCGTCCGGCACCACGAACATCTCGACCGCCATTACGCCGACGTAGCAGAAGGCCGTCGCAATCCGCTCCGCGATCGCGCGCGCCTCGCCGGCCACCGCCGGCGATACCCGCGCCGGCACCGTCGAGCGCTTCAGGATGTGGTTGGCGTGCTCGTTTTCCGTGACCTCGTAGCAGGCCACCGCGCCGTCCGCGGCGCGCACCGCCACCACCGAGACCTCGCGCTCGAACGGCACGAAGCCTTCGAGAATGCAGGGCACCGCATGCATCGCCTGGAAAGCAGCCTCGGCTTCGCCGGGCTTGCGCAGGGTCTGCTGGCCCTTGCCGTCGTAGCCCATGCGCCGGGTCTTCATCACCGCCGGCAGGCCGATGCGCGCGACCGCATCCGCAAGATCGGCGGTGCGGTCGATCGCGGCGAACGGGGCCGTCGCGATGCCCAGGCCCGCGACGAAGCTCTTTTCCTCGAGCCGGTCCTGCGTGACCGCCAGCACGGTCGGATCGGGCAGCACCGGCTTGCGCGCGGCCAGAAAGGCCGCGGCCGCGGCCGGCACGTTCTCGAACTCGTAGGTGATGACGTCGCATTCGGCGGCGAAGGCGTCGAGCGCCGCCTCGTCATCGAACGCGGCGAGTGTGGTGCGCGGCGCCACCTGGAACGAGCAGGCGTCGGCCTCCGACGAAAAGACATGGCAACGCAGGCCGAGCCGTGCGGCGGCGAGCGCCAGCATCCGGCCGAGCTGTCCGCCGCCCAGAATCCCGATTGTTGCGCCGGGCTTCAGCATGGTCGTGTCGCCTGCATGGTCAGATCACGCCGGACGCTTGCCGACCGCCTGGGTCTGACGGGCGCGCCAGGCATCGAGCCGCTTCGCGATGTCGCCGTCGTTCAGCCCGAGCACGGCTGCGGCGAGCAGGGCGGCGTTGATCGCGCCGGCCTTTCCGATCGCCAGCGTGCCGACCGGAATGCCGGCCGGCATCTGCACGATCGACAGCAGCGAATCCTTGCCTTCGAGCGCATGGGTGTTCACCGGCACGCCGAACACCGGCAGCGAGGTCATGGAGGCCGTCATGCCGGGCAGGTGGGCGGCGCCGCCGGCGCCGGCGATCACCACCTTGAAGCCCTTCTTTCGGGCGCTGCGGGCGAATCGATAAAGCCGGTCCGGGGTGCGATGGGCGGAAACGATCAGCGGCTCGTGGCCGATGCCGAGCGCGTCGAGGGTTTCGGCGGCGTGGCCCATCGTGCTCCAGTCGGACTGGCTGCCCATGATGATGGCGACGGGCTTCGCACCCCGGCTTCGGCGTGCAGCCGGTCGCGCCGCAGTCCTGCCTGCCTCGGTTTTGCCTGGCGCCGGCTTGCGCGTCCCGGGCTTTCGCTGTCCGACGGTGCGCGCGCCAGCGTTGCGCGCTCTGGTTTTGCGCATCGGCGCAAGCCCCCTGCAAAAGGAAGCGGCGGATTATAGGGTGAGGTCGACCGCTGGCAAGCGAAGCGCCGGATTTTCACGGGGATTTCCGCCGGAGCGTCGCCGGGCGAGGCGTCGCGGCGGCTGGCGTCAGGCGATGATGTCCGGCGTGAGCTGGTCTTCGATCTGGTTGATGCGGTCGCGCAGGATCAGCTTGCGCTTTTTCAGCCGCTGAACCTGCAGGAGGTCGCGCCCCGGCGAGGTGTGCAGCGCCTCGATCGCGGCATCGAGGTCGCGGTGCTCCTGCCGCATCCGCTCCAGCTGAGCCCGCAGTTCGTCCTGCTCCGCATCCGTCATCGACGCCGCACCGAATTCACCTGCCCCTGCGCCGGCCGGGTTTGCCACCGCAGGCGCCGATCCGGGAATGATCACAAATTCCTGCAAACTCATGACGCCCGGCGCCTTCGACGCGCCGCCTCGCATCCATCGTTTCGACGAACGTGGGGAGCGCAGGCGAATCCCGACAACTCGACGACGAAGTATCGCGCCGGCGTATGGGGCGTTCAAGCGTCGGCAGGAATCGATTCATGATAGCGGGGATTTGCTGCGTCGCAAAAACTTCGTCAATCGACTTGTCTGGACTCGCGTGGCAGACTTCCTATCTCAGGGGTGTTGTCTGGGTTCACGAACAGGAGCCTTCCGAATGACAATACAGTCCCATCTCGCGGAGCTTGAACGCAAGCACAGGGCGCTCGAGCAGGAACTCTCCGATGCGGTCGCCCATCCTTCGACCGACGATCTGAAAATCGCCGAGTTGAAACGTCGCAAGCTGATGGTGAAAGACGAAATCAATCGCTTTCGCTTCAACGCGGTGGGCCGTCTGCACTAGCGCACGTCCTCATTGACGGTTTCGTTCTGCCCGCCGGCTCGCGTCGCATGAGCCGGCGGTGTTGTTTGCGATGCTGGCGGGATGCGATACCAATGCCGCACGCAAAGAGCCCGCCCGCCAAGGGCGGCATTCCGAGGGAGGATTTCGTGACCCGGACGCGACGCGCAATTCTGGCCCTGATGGCGACCGCAGCCTTCGCGCTGTTGGGTGCGCCGGCGACGGCGCAGGATTATCCGAGCCGCACCGTCACGCTGGTCGTGCCCTATCCGCCGAGCGGCGGCGTCGACGTGTTGGCGCGGGTGATGGCCGAGAAGCTTGCGGTCGCGCTCAAGACCCAGGTGATCGTGGACAATCGCGGCGGCGGCGGCGGCAACATCGGCACCCGCTCGGTGGCGCGCTCGGCGCCCGACGGTTACACGCTGCTGCTCGGTCACACCGGGACGATGGCGATCAACCCGTCGCTCTATTCCAGCCCGGGCTACGACATCCGCAAGGATTTCACCGGCGTCGGCCTGATTGCGGCCATGCCGGTGGCGCTGCTGGCGCATCCGACGTTTCCGGCCAGCACTGTCGGCGAGATGATCGAACTGATGAAGAAGGAGCCGGGCAAATACATCCTCGGCACCTCGGCGATCGGCACCGGCTCGTATCTTTCGTCTGAGCTGTTCAAGTCGATGGCCGGTCTCGAGAAGACCCAGCTCGTGCCCTATCGCGGCACCGGACCGCTGATGAACGACCTGCTCGGCAACCACATCCCGGTGGCCTTCGGCGTGCTGCCGCCAGCGCTCGGCAATCTTTCCGCCGGCAAGCTCAAGGCGCTTGCCGTCACCAGCAAGACCCGCTTCTCCGGCCTGCCGGACGTGCCGACCGTCGATGCCACCGGCCTGCCGGGCTTCGAGGCCGTGCTGCGATACGGCATCGTCGCCCCCGCCGGAACGCCCAAGCCGATCATCGACCGCCTGAACAAGGAGATCCGCACCATCGTCGCCTCCGACGACGTGAAGAAGCGGATCAACAACGAGGGTGGCGATCCGCTCACCTCGAGTCCCGAGGAGCACACCGTCGATCTCGATCGCGAGGAGGCGAAGTGGTCGAAGGTGATTCGGGCGCTCAAGCTGAAGGTGGATTGAGCGGCAGTCTCTTCGGTGTCCTGGTCCGCGAAGGTCGGACATCCGTGACAGGGACGACGGATGCCCCGCTTTCGCAGGGCATGACATCGGCAAGAGCATCATCGCGACTTGGTCGCCGGGGGAGAGAGTGATGACAATCCAGATTATGCTGAAACGCTTGGGGGCCATCCTTGGCGCGACACTGGCGGTGCTGGCCTTCGCATGGCCGGCGGTCGCCCAGGACTGGCCGTCGCGCCCGATCACGATGATCGTGCCGTTTCCGCCGGGCGGCGGCAACGACACGATGGCGCGCCTGATCGCGGCGCGGCTTTCGGCCGGCCTCGGCCAGCAGGTGATCGTCGACAACCGCGGCGGCGCCAACGGCGTGATCGCCATGCGCACCGCACGCAGCGCCGCGCCGGACGGCTACACGCTGGTGTTCGCCAACACCAGCACCACGTCGATCAATCTCGCGCTCAATCCGAACGCCGGTTACGACACCCGCAAGGACTTTGCGCCGGTCGGCATGTTCGCCGTCACCGGCATCGGCATCATCGCGCATCCCTCGTTTCCGGCGGACGACGTGAAGGGCCTGATCGCGCTCGCCCGGAAGGAGGACGGAAAGCTCTCCGTCGGCACCTCGCCGCCGGGCTCGGGCTCGCATCTGTCATCGGAACTGTTCATGGCGCGGGCGGGCGTGCGCTTCAACACGGTGCCGTACAAGGGCGCGGCCGCGCTCAACAACGACCTGCTCGGCGGACATATTCCTGCGGTGTTCAGCGTGCTGCCGGCGTCGCTCGGCGCGATCAAGGCGGGCAAGCTGAAGGTGCTGGCGATGACCGGATCCGAGAAAATCCCGCTGCTGCCGCAGGTGCCGGCCGTAGCGGAGACCATTCCGGGTTTCGAGGCGGTTCTGCGTTACGGCATTCTGGTGCCGGCGGGCACGCCCGCGCCGATCGTCGAGCGGCTGAACAAGGAGCTGCGGGCTGCTGCGGCCGCCGACGACGTCAAGACGCGCATCGCAAGCGAGGCCGGTTCGGCTCTGACTTCGACGCCCGCCGAATATGCTGCGCAAATCGAGAAGGAAGACGCGCTCTGGATGCCGCTGATCAAATCGCTGAACATCCAGATGAAGTGACGCGCGGCCATCCGCTCCCGCCGGCGGCGCAGGAGCGGATGGAGCGATCGGCGTTCGCCGCCGCTATTGCCGGATCACCCGCCGTGCGCGTTCCACGACCGGCTTCGGCGACGCATAAAGATTGCGGATCACCTCCTCGACCTTGGCGCCGGGCAGCGCCTCGATCTCAACCCGCATTTTCTTTGCGTCTTCGAGGAAAGCGGGATCGGCCATGGTCTTGTCGAAAGCCGCGCGCAGGATCGCGAGGTTTGCCGGCGTGGTGTCGGGCGGGGCGATATAGGACCGCTGGAACACCTGCTGGCTCAGGATCAGTTCGACGGCCTTGCGGTCCTCGGGGCTCTTGATGAAGTCGAACACCCAGGGCACGCCCATCTTGGTCAGGTCGGGGTGCGGTTCGAGGCCGGCCTGCAGCAGCAGGTTGACCTTGCCGTCGCGCAGCCAGTCCGGCTTCTGCGACTTGAAGCTCGACCAGTCCCAGCCGCAGATGCCGTCGATCTCGCCGCGCTCCATCGCAAGCGACATGTCGGTGGTGCCGCGATAGCCGACCACCATGTCGTAGGCGGTGTTGGCGGTGTGCTTGAGCATGAAACCGTATTCGTAAGTCGAAGTCGTTGGGCGCGCTGCCGCCGAACTTGGCCTTGGTCTTGAGCGCGTCGGCGAAGGTGGCGATCTTCGAGCCCTTCATCGTGGCGCAGACCCGGGTGCCGCTGTTGGCGGTGCCGAGATACTGGACCTTGGTCGGGTCGAACGTCGCCGGTTTGCTGTCGTCGAGCAGCGGTCCCATGATCGCGCCAGGCATGATGCCGGCAATGGCGGTGCCGTCCTTCGGTGCGATCGTTGACAGGAACTGCGCGGCCTTGGCGCTTCCTGCCCCCGGCATGTTCTTCACCACGACGGTCGGGTTGCCGGGGATATGCCTGCCGAGATGCCGGCCGAGCGTTCGCGCGTAGATGTCGTAACCGCCGCCGGCCGTGGCGCCCACCAGAAGCTCGATCGATTTGCCGGCGAAGAAGTCCGACGCCAGGACCGGCGTGGCGGGAAAACCTGCGATGGCGGCGAAAACCAGAGGCCATGCAAGGGGCGCGGCCCGCAGGCCGAACGGCTTGGACGTCATCGTAACCTCCCTGGGATCAGGCTTTTTGATTGGGATGAAGGCTAGGTCATCCCGCGGCGGCCAGCAACCGCGCTGCCGGTCCGCCTTGCCGCAGGGGCGGGCGGGGACGGATCGCCGGACGGCCAGAATTGCGCCAAACTCTCATGCGTTGACTGCACCGGTCGGCCGGCCGTAGCTTGCCAAATCTGCGGGCCGGGCCGAGGGGGTTCCGGTTTGCCGTTGCCAGGGCCTGAGGGTGCCATGAAGCTTCGCACAATGCCGCTTCGCACGACCTGTCTGATCGCCGGTTTGCTGGCCGCCGTTGCCGCAGCGCCGGCCGCGCAGGCCTTCACCTTCGTCGACCCGAACGGTACGCCGTCGAGCGGCGGTTCGGCCGGGCATTCGGCGACCACCGTGCCGAAGTTCGACATCGAGGAGCACACCCGCCAGTTCCGCAGCGGCAACGCCGGGGCGGCAACGCCCGGCACGGCGATTCGCGAGTTCGAAACCCCGCTGGGCAAGGGCACCGTGCATTTCGGCGTGCAGCAGAATTCCGCGTTCGGCTCTCCGTTCAGCTCCGGCTTCCGCGCCCAGGAAGACCGCCGCCACATGGACCGGATGCTGAGCGCGCCGGGATTGCAGCACCGCTACGACAGGTAAACCTGTCGGGATACCCCGAACGGCGTCCCGGCTTTGGTGTAACCCCGGACTTCACACCCCCCTCGCCATCTCCCGCAGCTTAAACTTCTGAATCTTCCCCGTGCTCGTCTTCGGCAGTTCCACGAACACGACATGGCGCGGGCATTTGTAGCCGGCGAGATTCTGCCGGCACCACGCCATCAGCTCGTCTTCGCTCGCGTTCTGTCCCGGTTTCAGCTCCACGAAGGCGCAGGGCGTCTCGCCCCATTTCTCGTCGGCCTTCGCGACCACGGCGGCGGCCTGCACCGCCGGGTGCTTGTAGAGCGCGTCCTCCACCTCGATGGACGAGATGTTCTCGCCGCCGGAGATGATGATGTCCTTGGAGCGGTCCTTGAGCTGGATGTAGCCGTCCGGATGGATCACGCCGAGGTCGCCGGAGTGAAACCAGCCGCCCGCGAAGGCCGCCTGCGTTGACTTCGGATTTTTCAGGTAGCCCTTCATCACCACGTTGCCGCGGAACATCACCTCTCCGAGCGTCCGGCCGTCGCGGGCGACCTGCTGCATCGTTTCCGGGTCGAGCACGTCGAGCGCCTCCAGCATGTGGTAGCGCACGCCCTGCCGCGCCTTCTTCGCCGCCTGCTCGCCGGGCGGCAGCGCATCCCACTCCGTGTGCCAATCGTTGACCACGGCCGGGCCGTACACTTCGGTAAGGCCGTAAACATGCGTGACGTTGAAGCCTGCGGCCTTCATCGCGGCCAGCACCGCCTCCGGCGGCGGCGCGGCGGCGGTGGCGAACTGCACCACATGCGGCAGCGGTCTTTTCTCGTTCGCGGGCGCGTTGAGCAGCGTCGACATCACGATCGGCGCGCCGCACAGGTGCGTGACCTTGTGTTCCGCAATGGCGTCGTACATCGCGCGCGCACGAACCTGCCGCAGGCAGACGTGGGTGCCGGCCACGACCGAGAGCGTCCAGGGAAAGCACCAGCCGTTGCAGTGAAACATCGGCAGTGTCCAGAGATAGACCGGGTGCGGACTCATGCCGCAGGTGATGACGTTGTTGACCGCGAGCAGGTGCGCGCCGCGGTGGTGATAGACGACGCCCTTGGGATCGCCGGTGGTTCCTGAGGTGTAATTGAGCGCGATCGCGTCCCATTCGTCGGCCGGCATTGGCCAGGCGAAATCCGGATCGCCAGCGGCGATGAAGTCCTCGTATTCGATCTCGCCAAACCGCTCGCCCGCGCCCGTGAACTCCGGATCGTCGTAGCCGATCACCAGCGGCTTCACCTTGCAGCGCGCGAGCGCCTCCTTCGTCACGGCCGAAAACTCGCGGTCGACAATCAGCGCCTTCGCTTCGCCGTGATCGAGCTGGAACGCGATGACTGCTGCGTCGAGCCGGGTGTTGATCGCGTTCAGCACCGCGCCCGCCTTCGGCACCCCGTAATGCGCTTCGAGCATCGCCGGCGTGTTGGCCAGGATCGCGGCGACCGTATCGCCGCGGCCGATGCCGCGCTTCGCGAGCGCGGAAGCGAGGCGGCGCGAACGCGCGTAGAAGTCCCGGTAGGACCGGCGCAGCACACCGTGAACGATTGCCAACCGGTCCGGATGAACCGATGCGGCGCGCTCCAGCAGCGTGAGCGGGGTCAGCGGCTGGAAGTTCGCCGGATTCCGGTCGAGGCCGGTGTCGTAGGCGTTCGGCATGGTTCGTTCCCCCGACGCGAGGGTAGCGAAACCGGCGGCCGGCAAGCAATGCAAGTCAGCGCAATGCGTCAGCGCCAGAACAGGTCCACCACGCCCTGCCGCGTCAGCTCCGCGCCGAGCAGGAACACCAGGGCGTAGGTGATCTTGTAGAACAGGCCCTCCGGCGTGAGCCGCACCAGCCAGATGCCTAGGAAATTGGCGGCGATCGCCAGCGGAATCAGGACGGCGGAGGTCGCGAGCCCTTCGGTCGAGAACATGCCGAGCGCGAAATAGGGCCCCACCTTCATGTAGTTGATGATCGCGAAGAACCAGCAGGTGGTCGCGACATAGACCATCTTTTCCAGCCGCTGCGGCAGCACGAATGCGAAGTAGGGCGGTGCGCCGATGTGAATCAGCGCTGAGGTGAAGGCCGACAGCGCGCCCCAGAACGAGCCCATCGCGGCGCTCGGCTTCGTGACGCGCTCAACCGGCCGGCCGCGCTTGAGCCATGCGTTCAGCGAAAATCCAAGCGCGATCAGCCCGACCACCAGCCGGATCATCCCGTCGGTGACATGCGCGGCGAACAGCCAGGCGGCGCCCATGCCGAGCACCGCGCCGGGGATCAGCACCTTCAGATTCCAGGGGTCCCAGTGCTTGCGATAGACCCAGGCCGACAGCGCGTCCTGAAGCAGCAGCACCGGAAGCAGGATTGCGGCCGCATGCAGCGGCGGAATGACGATGGCGAGCAGCGGCGTCGCGACCATGCCGAGACCCGCGAAACCGCCCTTCGACAGGCCGAGACAGATCACGGCCGGGATCGCAAAGGCGTAGAACAGGGGATCGGTGATGATGGTCATGGCGCTTCGCAGCGGGAACCGGCGGGGGAGTTAAAGCGGAGAAGCCAGCCGCGCGCCACCCGTTATGCTGCATGGCTGCGCCGCCGCGGTCCGGACGGCGATCACGGTCAGGCCAGCATGGTGACCACGGAGCTTCGGATCAATTCGAGCGCGATCAGCGCCATCAGCGCATAGGCGATGCGGTAGAACATCTCCACCGGCGTGCGGCGGGCCAGCCAGATGCCGATCCCGTTGGCCAGCATGGCGACCGGCACCAGCATCGCGCCCATCAGGACGTTGTCGAATGTGAACACGCCGAGCGCCGTGTAGGAGGGGATTTTCAGCACGTTGCTGAAGGCGAACAGGATCGTCACCGTGCCGACGTAGGTGGTCTGCGCCATCCTCTGCGGCAAGAGATGGATCTGCCAGAGCGGGCCGCCGGCGTTGGCCAGCATGGTCGTGATGCCGCCGAGCCCACCGAACAGAATGCCGGTGCCGGTCGTAGGGCGCACCGTTAGCCGGTCCCAGGCGAGCCAGTGGCGCAGCACGAAGGCCGCGGCGATCAGCCCCACCGCCAGACGGATGTGATGCGGCTCGAGCCGCGCGACGACGAAGGTCGCGCCCGCGATCCCCGCCATCATCGCCGGAATCATGATCTTGAGGTTCCAGGCGCTCCAGTCGCGCCGGTAGGTCCAGACCGTCAGCACGTCCTGCGCGAACATCGGCACGACCAGGATCGCCGCGGCGTGCAGCGGATGCACCGCCAGCGACAGCACCGGCAGTGCCATCACGCCGAGGCCGAAGAAGCCGCCCTTGGCAAGGCCGAGAAGGACGACGGCAATGACGGCCAGCGTCAGGAACAGCGGGTCGGACAGATGTTGCACGGTCGATCTGAGGGATGGCCGCGCGGCGCGGCGAAGGATGCGCCGCAGCATGCTCCGGATCGCCGGGTGTATCCATCCAAAGTCGCATCGCGTTGCGCCGTGCCCGCTTGCAAAAACATCATAGCGCCGCACAATCGTCACGCCCCGTCGCAGACTGCGCACCGCATGTGCGGCGGTGAGGGAGAACGTCATGGACGCGCGGGCAAGCCGCTATCAAGAGGTCTACGCGAGCTGGAAGCGCGATCCCGAGGGATTCTGGCGCGATGCCGCGGCCGCGATCGACTGGTTTGAAGAGCCGGAGGCGGTGTTCGATCCGGCCCAGGGCGTTTATGGCCGCTGGTTCACCGGCGGCTCGTGCAACACTTGCTACAACGCGGTGGATCGACATGTGCTGGCCGGTCACGGCGCGCGGCCGGCGCTGATCTACGATTCGCCCGTCACCGGCGCCAAGCAGACGATTTCCTACGTCGACCTGCAGACCAAGACCCAGGTCATGGCCGGCATCCTGCGCGGCTTCGGTGTCGAGAAGGGCGACCGCGTCCTCATCTACATGCCGATGGTGCCGGAGGCGGTGGTGGCGATGCTCGCCTGCGCGCGCATCGGCGCGGTGCATTCGGTTGTGTTCGGCGGCTTCGCGCCGAAGGAGCTCGCCACCCGCATTGAGGACGCCACGCCGAAGGCGATTCTGTCTGCGAGTTGCGGGATCGAGGTCAACCGGGTCATTCCGTACAAGCCGCTGCTCGATGCGGCGATCGATCTCTCGGCGCACAAGCCTTCGGCCTGTCTGATCCTGCAACGCCCGCAGTGCCACGCCGAGCTTGTCGAGGGCCGTGACCACGACTGGCAGGCGGCGTGGGACGATTCGCTGATCTGGGCCAAGTCGGTGTTCGAGTGCGTGCCGGTCGCGCCGACCGATCCGCTCTACATCCTCTACACGTCGGGCACGACCGGCCGGCCGAAGGGCGTGGTGCGCGACAACGGCGGCCACATGGTCGCGCTCAAGTGGACCATGAAGAACCTCTACGGTGTCGAGCCCGGCGAGGTCTGGTGGGCCGGCTCCGACATCGGCTGGGTGGTCGGGCATTCCTACATCGTCTATGCGCCGTTGCTGCACGGCTGCACGAGCGTTCTCTACGAGGGCAAGCCGGTCGGCACGCCGGATGCTGGCGCGTTCTGGCGCGTCATCGCCGAGCACGGCGTCGCGGCGTTCTTCACGGCGCCGACCGCGTTTCGCGCCATCAAGAAGGAGGATCCCGAGGGCAAGCTGTTCGCGCGCTACGATCTCTCCAAATTCCGAACGCTGTTCCTCGCCGGCGAGCGCGCCGATCCGGACACCGTCCAGTGGGCCGAACGGCTTCTGCAAAAGCCGGTGATCGACCACTGGTGGCAGACCGAAACCGGCTGGGCCATCGCGGGAAATCCGATCGGACTCGGGCAGCTCCCGGTGAAATACGGTTCGCCGACCGTGCCCATGCCGGGCTACGACCTGCGGGTCGTGGACGAGGCCTGCAAGGAGGTGCCGCGCGGCACGATGGGTTCGATCGTGGTGAAGCTGCCGCTGCCGCCGTCCTGCCTGCCGACGCTGTGGCAGGACGATGCGCGCATGCGCGAGAGCTATCTCGCGGAGTTTCCGGGCTACTACAAGACGGCCGACGCCGGTTACATCGACGACGACGGCTATGTCTATGTGATGGGCCGCACCGACGACATCATCAACGTCGCCGGCCACCGGCTGTCCACCGGCGGCATGGAGGAGGTGCTGGCGTCTCACAAGGACGTGGCCGAATGCGCTGTGCTCGGCATTCGCGATGCGCTCAAGGGCGAGGTGCCCTGTGGCTTCGTCGTGCTGAAAAGCGGCGTCAACCGCGCGACGGAAGAGATCGAGCGCGAATGCGTCGCGCTGGTGCGAGAGCGCATCGGTCCCGTGGCGGCGTTCAAGCTCGCGATCGCGGTGCCGCGCCTGCCCAAAACCCGCTCGGGCAAGATCCTGCGCGGCACGATCAAGAAGATCGCCGACGGCGAATCTTGGACGATGCCCGCGACCATTGACGATCCGGCGGTGCTCGACGAGATCGGCGCGGCGCTGAAGAGCCGCGGTGTTGGCGCCTGAAACGGAGTTGCGGATGAATCCCTACGGCTTTCCGCAGTACGTCATCGACCGTGTGATGCAGAAGCGCGGTCGGCTCGCGGTGTTCGACCGCTTCGATCCCGCGCGCACCGCTCTGCTGGTGATCGACATGCAGAATTTCTACGTCGGCGAGATCGCTACCGTCGTCGGCATTATCCCGAACATCAACCGGATCGCGGCCGACCTGCGTGCCAAGGGCGGCTGCGTGATCTGGGTCGGTATGACCGCGGGGCACGACGGCAAAAGCGACTGGCGCATCTATCACGACCACTTCTTCACGCCGGAGAAGGGCGCGAACCATCGCGACCGGCTTTCGCCGGGCGACCCCGGTCACGCGTTTCACAAGGATCTCGACATCCGCGGCGGCGACGAGATCGTCTACAAGAACCGTTTCAGCCCGTTCATTGCCGGCGCCTCGAACATCGAGGATGTCCTGAGACGCCACGGCATCGACAGCCTGGTCGTGACCGGAACGGCCACCAACATGTGCTGCGAGTCGGCCGCGCGCGACGCGATGATGCGCGATTACAAGGTGGTCATGGTCTCCGACGCCAACGGCGCGCGCTACGACGACGACCATCTCGCGGGGCTGACGTCGTTCTACCAGAGCTTCGGCGACGTGCGAACCACCGAGGAGGTGATCGGCGATCTGCTCGCGCCGGCTGGGACGCGCGCCGCGGCGGAGTAGGCCACGGCGGGCGCAGGGCTGGCCGGGAAAGCCGGGCCACGCTGGCAGCAGTCGGGCTTAAGCCACCAGCGCCTGCGAGGCGTCCTTCACCTTGCGTGCGGCGTCGCTGACGATCTTGGTCGCGCCCGCGATCTCGCCCATGCTGCGGCTGATCGAGCCGACGCCCTCGTTGGCGACACGGATGTTGTTCGACATGTCCTCGGTGACGCCGCTCTGCTCTTCCACCGCCTGGGCGATGACCGACGAGATTTCGTCGATCTTGTCGATCGTCACCGCAATGTCCTGAATCGCCTGCACGGCGGTGCCGGTTGCCTCCTGCACGTTGGCGATCTGCGCGGCGATCTCCTCGGTGGCGCGGGTGGTCTGGTTCGACAGCGATTTGACCTCGGCGGCGACCACCGCGAAGCCGCGGCCGGCCTCGCCCGCGCGCGCGGCCTCGATCGTGGCGTTCAAGGCCAGCAGGTTGGTCTGTCCCGCAATCGAGTTGATGAGACTTACGACTTCGCCGATCCGGTCGGCTGCGGCCGTCAGTCCGGCGACGATGTCGTTGGTTCGGCGGCTCTGCTCGACGGCGGCGGCGGCGATGCGAGACGCCTCGGCGGCCCGCGCTGCGATTTCACCGATCGAGTCGACCAGGTTTTCGGCGCCCTGCGTCGCGGCCTGCACGTTGGCGGCAGCCTGCACAGAAGCGGTCGCCGCGTTCGCCGCCTGCATGTTGGCGGTGACGATCGCGTCGTTGATCTTGCCGAGATCGGCGTCGAGCGAGCGATGCACATCACTTCGGCGCAGCCGGTCCTCCATCGCCTGGGTGATGTCGGTGGCGAACTTCACCACCTTGAACGGCTTGCCACCGCTGTCGAAGATCGGATTGTAGGTGGCGCTGATCCAGACCGGGCGGCCGCCCTTGGCGAGGCGTCGATACTCGCCCTTGCTGAGTTCGCCACGGCCGAGCGCCTCCCAGAACAGCCGATAGCCATCGCTGTTGCGCTCGTCGCGTTCGACGAACAGGCCGTGATGGTGGCCCTGCAGCTCCGACGGCTCGTACCCCATCAAGTCGAGGAAGTTCTGATTGGCGCTCAGGATCGTGCCGTCCGTCGCGAATTCGATCACAGCCTGCGAGCGGTTGATCGCTTTGACCTGGCCCTCGTTGTCGGAGGATCGGCGCTTGATGTCGGTGATGTCGACGGCGACGGCGATGATCCGCGATGGTCGGCCGAAGCCGTCCAGCACGGGATCGTAAGTCGCGCGCAGCCAGATCTCGCGACCGTCCTTCGCGACGCGGCGAACGGCGGCGACATGCAACTCGCCGGCGGCCAGCTTCGCCCAGAGCGCGCGGTAGCCATCGCTGTTGCGCTCCGCATCTGACACGAACTTCGACTGGTGATGGCCGACGATCTCGTCGCGTGCGAAGCCCATGAGCGTCAGGAACCGCTCGTTGGCGTCGAGCACGGTGCCGTCGAGGGCGAACTCCACCACGGTGTGCGATCGGCTGATCGCTGCGAGCTTGGCCCGCATGTCCCGCGACTTGAAAAAACGCATTCTGATGGCCCCAAGCCCTGCGGTGCGGGAAAGCACACCTCGTCGATGCACATTGCGGGAGGAAGGTGAAGGAGTGGTTGCTCGGCCATCCGGTCGCGCAACTCACCCGCGTTCCGCTTGACGGGCGGACTGGGCGTGTCTGCAACCAGTGCTTGTCGCCCTGTTTTGCGCTGTTGGAGCTTTCTGTGCACGGCGGTGGAAGCCGGTTCCGTGCGATAATAGGGTTCGTTAACATGGGTCGGCGTCGGAACGACGTTCGTCGGGGAGGTCATTATGTTCAACGAATCGAAGGGCGGTTTGCCCGCAATGCTGACTCATGCCGATGCGCTTGCCGCGCGCTGGCAGGATTTTCTGCTTCTGGTCGGGCGCGTGATGCTTGGCTGGATCTTCCTGATGAGCGGCTGGCGCAAGCTGATGGACGTGCCGGCTTTCGTGAAAACCATGCCGCGTCGCGACTTGCCGGAGTTTCTCGGCTACATCGCGCCACCGGTGGAGTTCCTCGGCGGCTTGTTCCTGCTGCTCGGATTTGCGACGCGCTATACCGCGTTGATAATGTTCGTCTTCCTGCTTTTCGCGACGTTCAGCTCGCACCGCTACTGGAATTTTCCGGAGGCCCAGCAGGCGAACCAGAGCAGCCACTTCTGGAAGAACATCTCGATGACCGGCGGCTTCTTCCTGCTGTTCGTCACCGGCGCCGGCCGTTACGCGCTGGACGCGGTCCTGATGCGGCGGCGGTAACGCTTTGGGCCTGGTTCAACGTCGGTTGAATCAGGCCCTTCGCTGGTCTTCGTGTTCGAGCATGATCTTGTCCGAAAACCGGTTTCCGCTTTTCGGAATCATGCTCCGGGCGCCGCCGGATCACGACGCCTGAAATTGCAGCCGGGCGAGGCGGGCGTAGAGCCCGTCCTGCGCGACGAGCGAGGCATGCGTGCCCTGCTCGACGATGCGGCCCTGATCCAGAACCAGAATGCGGTCGCAAGACAGAACGGTCGCAAGCCGGTGCGCGATCACCAGCGTGGTGCGCTCGGCCATCAGCCGCTCCAGCGCGGTCTGCACGAGGGTTTCGTTTTCGGCGTCGAGTGAAGACGTCGCCTCGTCGAGCAGCAGCAACGGCGCGTCCCGCAGGATCGCGCGCGCGATCGCGATGCGCTGGCGCTGACCGCCGGACAGCGTGACGCCGCGCTCGCCGACCGGCGTGTCGAAGCCTTTCGGCAGCATGCGAATGAACTCGGTCGCGGCGGCGTCGTCGGCGGCGCGCTCGATCTGCTCGCGCGTGGCGTCGGGGCGGCCGAAGCGGATGTTGTCGGCGACGCTTGCGGCGAAGATCGCCGTGTCCTGCGGCACCAGCGCGATCCGGCTGCGCAGCGCATGCGGGACGGCGCGGTTGGCCGCGACGCCGTCCAGCGTGACGGAGCCGGAAGTCGGATCGTAGAACCGCAGGATCAGGTGGAAGATCGTGCTCTTGCCGGCGCCCGAGGGGCCGACGATTGCAATCTTCTCGCCGGGCTCGACGCGGAAGGAGACGCCCGCCAGCGCCGGCGTCTCCGGCCGGGTCGGATAGAAGAACACGACGTTGTCAAACGCGACCGCGCCGCGCGCCGGCTCCGGCAGAGCAACAGGCTGCGCCGGCGGAGCGATCTGCGGTTCGACGTCGAGAATTTCAAACAGGCGCTCGGCGGCCCCGGAGGCTGCTGCGACCTCGCCGTAGACCTGCGACAGCTCGCCGAGGCTGCCGGCGGCGAACACCGCAAACAGCACGAACTGCGACAGCCGGCCCGCGGTCATTTCGCCGGACAGCACGTCCTGCGCCCCGACCCAAAGCACGACCACGACGCTTGAGAACACAAGAAAGATGCCGAACGCTGTCAGAACGGCGCGCGCGCCGGTCGAACCGGCCGCTGCACGGTAAGCGCTCTCGACCGCGTCGCGGAAGCGCAACTGCGCGGCCCGTTCATGGGTGAAGGCCTGCACGGTGCGGATCGCGCCGATCTGCTCGGCGGCGAAGGCCGAGGCCTCGGCCAGCGTGTCCTGCGCCGCGCGCGAGCGCTTGCGCACGGCGCGACCGAAGCCGACCAGTGGCAGGACGATCAACGGAATCGCCGCAAGCACGTAAAGCGAGAGTTTGGGACTGGTCACGACCATCATTGCGGTCGCACCGATAAACAGCACGAGATTGCGCAGCGCGATCGAGATCGAGGTGCCGACTGCGGCCTTGATCTGGGTGGTGTCGGCGGTGAGCCGCGACAGCATCTCGCCGGTCTGGGCGCGATCGAAGAACGACGGCGACAGCGACGTGAGGTGCACGAAAACGCGGTCGCGCAGATCGGTAATGATGCGTTCGCCGAGCGTGGTGACGAGGTAGTAGCGCAATGCGCTCGCGGCCGCGAGCACGGCGACCACGGCGATCATGACCGCGAAATAGCTGTCGACCAGATCCGCCCCGTCCGGCGCGAATCCGTGGTCGATCATCCGGCGGACGGCGACCGGCACGGCGAGCGTGGCCAGAGCCGCCACCAGCAGCGCGCCGACCGCGGCCAGCGCCCGGTTGCGGTAGCGACCGACGAAGGGAACCAGGAGCTTCAACGGCTTGAGCTTGACCCGCCGGCCGCCGGGCGCCTGGGCCAGCGCCTCGCTCCGTGCGGTCAATTCCACGCCGCGGCCGCCGCCGGAGGCCCGTTGATCCATCGTCAGAAGTCCCGTTTTGCGGCCGGACCATGCCCTCCCGGGCCTGCCGAGGCAATTCCCCGAAGGGGTTGTCCGGCCGGGTCGGCTCCTGTATAGAACCGCGCAATTCCACCCGAAAATTCAACGGCGCGCCGCTCGCCGGGGCTTGAGACGACAGGGCTTGAGACGACCATGAAGGCCGACACCCATCCCGATTACCACACCATCACCGTCAAGATGACCGACGGCAGTGAGTTCACCACCCGTTCGACCTGGGGCAACCCCGGCGACGTGCTGCATCTCGACATCGATCCGAAGTCGCATCCGGCCTGGACCGGCGGCCAGCAGCAGCTGCTCGACCGCGGCGGCCGCGTGTCCCGCTTCCAGAAGAAGTTCGCGGGGCTCGGACTCGACAAGAAGTAAGCCGGCCGCGCTCCGGCCGCTGCAGAAAATCAAAGCCCCGCTCGCGCGGGGCTTTTTGCTTTCCGGTCACGGCGGAGGAGGATCGCCTCCGGGCGGTTCGCGTCAGCGGCCGTCGACCTCGAAGGCGGCCTTGAGCAAGCCGAGCTGGCGCTCCACCGGATTTCCACCCTGCGGCTGGTCGGGCGCAAGCGGCGGCGCATAGATGTTGGCGTCGAGCCTGCGCACCTGATCGTTCAGGCGCCGCGAGCGCACGATCAGCTCCTGCAATCGCTCCGGCAGCAGCTTCAGCGCATCCGGGTCGCCGGGCTCGCCCGCGGAGAGCTTGACCTTGCTCTTTTCCTTGTTGGCCTGGGCGAGCGACATCTCGCCCTCCTTCACCGCGCGATGCAGCAGCAGCCAGGAGGCGAGCTGCATCAGGCGCGTGGTCAGGCGCATGCTTTCGGTGGCGTAGGAGAGGGCGGCGCTGCGCTCCAGCTTCTTGGATTCCTGCCGACCCGGTCCGTCGAGGTAGGCTGCCGTCTCCTCCACCAGCGCCATGCCGTCGCGAAACAGATTTCCGAACGCCTGGGAGCTTGCGAGCTTCTCGCCGAACGACACCGGCGCCGCTTCGTCTGCCGACTGCTCTCTCATGATGTACGCCTCAACCCCACACAATCCGGGGGAGACTGCCCGCCACGCTCCAGCCTGTCCAGTTCGGCCGCCGCAAAGTTTACAAAATGGTAACCGTGATCGGTTGGCCCGAAACGGGACAGCGTGCGATCGATCCAATGCCGATCGCGAATAAAAAAGGAGCCGCCGTTGCCGGCGGCTCAAAGGTGATAACAGGGAGGCGTCAAACAGAGTGGACAGGAGGCCACTCAAGTCCATGAAGATGGACGAAAATCAGTAATGACTGAGAAAGCTTAATATCCGGTTAAACGGTGGCGCGGCGGCCGCAAAATTTGCGCGACGTGCCGGACCATCATCGCCGCAGCGATTCATTAACCATAAATGAGGCGAACCTATCGCGGTCAATCGCAGCGATGTCGTCGAGCCTGTTTGCGCGCCATCTGCTTGGAAGAACCGGTCTACTTTTTGAAGAACAGGTCGGCTGCCGACTTCGACGCCTGTTTGCCGGCCATGTTCGCCTCCAGACGGAGGATCTCCTCCTTCAGCAGCGCCACGCGCTCCGTCAGTTCGCCGACCGACAGGAGTGAAAGATCCTGCCCGATCTCGTGCACGATTTTCTTTTTGGGCCGGTCGTCGTCTTCGGTCGCGGGCATGGCGGCCTCCGAATGGATGTTTTGACGCGACGATAACGAGGAGGCCTTCGGTTGTCACACGAGGGGCAGGCGACTATTCGTCTGCAATGTCCAACGTCCGAGAGGTTCCGATGACCGTTCCCTCCCGCATGACCGCGATCGCGATCCAGGCCGCCGGCGGCCCGGAGATGCTGGTGCCGCAGGAGCGCGACGTGCCGAAGCCCGGAAAGGGCGAAATCCTCGTCAAGGTCGCGGCCGCGGGCGTGAACTATCCCGACGTGCGCCAGCGCCAGGGCACCTATCCGCCGCCGAAGGGCGCGCCGGACACCCCGGGTCTTGAAATCGCAGGCGAGGTGGTCGCGATAGGGGAGGGCGTCACGCGCTGGAAAGCCGGGGACAAGGTCTGCGCGCTGGTGGTCGGCGGCGGCTACGCCGAATATTGCCTCGCCTACGACAGCCACGCGCTGCCGGTGCCGCCCTCGCTGTCGATGGTCGAGGCGGCCGCGATGCCGGAGACGTTCTTCACGGTCTGGCAGAACCTGTTCATGCGCGCCGAACTGAAGAGCGGCGAATGGGTGCTGGTGCACGGCGGCACTTCGGGCATCGGCACGACCTCGATCATGCTGGCCAAGGCGTTCGGCGCGAAGGTGATCACGACCGCGGGCAGCGCCGAGAAGTGCGACGCCGCGCGCCGGCTCGGCGCCGATGTCGCGGTGAACTACAAGACCGAGGACTTCGTCGAGGCCACCAAGAAGGCGACGGACGGCGCGGGCGCGAACGTGATCGTCGATATCGTCGGGGGCGATTACGTCGATCGCAACTACGATGCGGCGGCCGTGGACGGCCGGATCGCGCAGGTGTCGTTTCTCTCCAGTCCCAAGGCCACCGCGAACTTCGCGCGGCTGATGGTCAAGCGGCTGCATCACACCGGCTCGACGCTGAGGCCGCGCTCGGTGGCCGAAAAGGCGGAGATCGCCCGCGGCATCGAACAGAAGGTCTGGCCGCTGGTGACGGCGGGACGGATCAAGCCGGTGATCGATTCGACCTTTGCGCTGAAGGACGCGGCCAAGGCCCATGCCCGGATGGAATTGAGCCAGCACATCGGAAAGATCGTGTTGACGCTGGAATAGGGCGTGGCGATCCGGATGGCAGCCGGTCCCGAATGGGCCGGGCTCCGGCCCGAAATCCTTGCTCCGGCAGGCCCTTGCGGGTACTTCTGGGGCGTGCGGTCGCCGGGCCGCCGTGCGGGGTGGGGGATCGGGTGCGGCCATTCGGGCCGCGAAATAGGCGCATTGTTGACGGCTCTACTCACAGCATGCCGGCACACGCAGCGGGACTCGGAAACGGACGCGGAGGGCGTCGCTTGGGCTTTTGGCGCACGGCAACGCTCGCGGCTCCGCTGATCGCGGCTGCGCTGTTCGGCGCGCCCCGCGCCCATGCGCTCGAAGCGGTCAATGTGCGCGGCGACGTCACCGCCATCGACCTCACCGCCGCCGCCGACGTCATTAGGACCGAGACCGATCGCATTCAGGTGTCGGCCGCGCCAGGCCCGGACGGCATCGTGCGCCGGATGCAGCAGCCCGCGCGCGAGGGCTCGACCAACTGGGCGGTGTTCGCGCTGGCCAATTCCGGCGACGAGCAGATCGACCGGCTGATCGTCGTGCCGCACTACCGGATGGTCGGCTCCGGCATTCTCTGGCCTGATCTCGGCCTGTCCCGCATCGTCGCCATCACCCCCAGCTCGGGCGAACGCCCGGAGCGGCAATCGAGCGCCACCGCCGACGTGTTTCGCATCACGCTCGATCCCGGCACGGTCGTCACCTACATCGCAGAGCTTCGCACCGACCGGCTGCCTCAGCTCTATCTGTGGGAGCCCGACGCCTACAAGGACAAGATCAACAGCCTGACGCTCTACCAGGGCATCGTGATCGGCATCGCCGGGCTGCTGGCGCTGTTCCTCACCATCCTGTTCGTGGTGAAAGGCAGCATCATGTTTCCCGCCGCGGCCGCGCTCGGCTGGGCGGTGCTGGTCTACATCGGGATCGACTTCGGATTCTGGGGCAAGGTGTTCGACATGGGTGCCGGCTCCGAGCGGATCTGGCGCGCCTCGGGCGAGGCGATCCTGGCTGCGACCCTGCTGGTGTTCCTGTTCGCCTATCTCAATCTCGGCCGCTGGCATGTGCGCTACATGCACATCACCGTGGGCTGGCTCGCGGGCCTTGCGGCGCTGGTCGCACTCGCGCTCTACGACCCGGCGGCGGCGTCCGGCATCGCACGCCTGTCGCTCGCCGGCGTCGCCTTCTTCGGCTTCGGCATGGTGGTCTATCTCTCGACCCACGGCTACGACCGGGCGGTGCTGCTGATCCCGACCTGGTTCCTGCTGGTGGTGTGGTCGGTGGCGGCGGCGCTCACGGTCACCGGTGCCGTGACCAACGACATCATCGGGCCCGCGCTGCTGGGCGGTCTCGTTCTGATCGTCATGCTGATCGGCTTCACCGTGATGCAGCACGCCTTCGCCGGCGGGATCACCCAGAACATCGTCTCAGATGTCGAGCGCCGCGCGCTGGCGCTGACCGGCGCAGGCGACATGATCTGGGACTGGGACGTTTCGTCCGACCGGGTCTACACCAGTCCGGAGACCGAACATCTTCTCGGATTGAAGCGCGGGGATCTCGAGGGACCGGCCTCGAAATGGCTCGACGTCCTTCACCCGCTCGACCGCGACCGTTTCCGCGCCTCGCTCGATAGCGTGCTGGAGCAGCGTCGCGGGCGGCTCACCCAGGACTTCCGCCTGCGCACGCCGGACGGCCACTTCCTCTGGCTGTCGCTGAAGGCGCGGCCGGTCGTCGGCTCCGATGGCGAGGTGGTGCGGCTCGTGGGCACGCTCACCGACGTGACCGAGTTCAAGACTGCGGAAGAGCGTCTCCTGCACGACGCGGTGCATGACAACCTGACCGGTCTGCCGAACCGCCAGCTCTTCATCGACCGCCTCGAATCGGTTCTGGCTTTCGCGCGCTCCGACAGCGGCATCCGCCCGGCTGTGGCGGTGATCGATCTAGATCGTTTCAAGCAGGTCAACGACTCGCTCGGCATGGCGGTCGGCGATTCGATCCTGTTGACGCTGGCGCGCCGGCTCGGCCGGCTGCTCAAGCCGCAGGATACGCTGGCGCGGCTGACCGGCGACCAGTTCGCCATGATCGTTTTGTCCGAACGCGACCCGACCGCGCTGATCGCGTTCGCCGACACGATCCGCAAGACGCTGCGCGCGCCGATCAGCTTCAACGACCGCGAGATATTCCTGACCGCGTCGATCGGCCTGGCGCTGTCCGACAGTCAGACCAACCGGACCGAAGAGCTGATCAAGGACGCCGAACTGGCGATGTATCACGCCAAACGGATCGGCGGCGACCGCATCGAGGTGTTCAAGCCGGCGATGCGTGCGCGCAAGACCGATCGCCTCACGCTGGAGTTGGAGTTGCGGCGCGCCATCGAGCGCGAGGAGATCACCATTCTCTACCAGCCGATCGTGCGGCTGGAGGACCGCGTGGTGGCGGGTTTCGAGGCCCTGGCGCGCTGGGATCATCCCAAGATGGGTCGCATGTCGCCGTCAGAGTTCATCGGCATCGCGGAGGAGATCGGCCTGATCGTCGATCTCGGCCTTTTCGTGATGGAGCGCTCGGCGCGGCAGTTGAGCGCGTGGCAGCGCATGAGCCGGCAGCGCGATCCGATCTTCGTCAGCGTCAACGTGTCGTCGCGTCAGCTTCTGCGCCACGATCTGATTCACGACCTGCGCACGGTGCTGGCGCGATCGCCGGTGGCTCGCGGCACGCTCAAGCTCGAACTGACCGAGTCGCTGGTGATGGAAAACCCGGAGCATGCGGCGCAGCTTCTGCAACGCATCCGCGAACTCGGGGCTGGACTGGCGCTTGACGACTTCGGCACCGGCCATTCGTCGCTGGCCTATCTCCAGCGCTTTCCTTTCGACACGATCAAGATCGATCAGTCGTTCGTGCGCGCCAACAACAAGGGGACGCGGCCCGTGCTGTTGCGCTCGATCGTGTCGCTGGCCCACGACCTCGGCATGGACGTGGTGGCGGAAGGCGCAGAAAGCGACTCCGACGCGGTTGAACTCTACCAGATCGGTTGCGAATACGCGCAGGGCTACGCCTTCGGGGAGCCGATGAGCGCGGACGCCGCCCGCGACATGATCATGAGCGCGCAGCTCGAACCGGCGCGTTGATTCGAAATTCGTGTTGCGTTTCTCCCTTTACGAGAGTTAGCAGCGTGTCATCCTTGCCAGCCTTGCTGTGCAGATTGCCGAACCCTTGCGTCGCCCGACATGACGTCGTCATTCACAAGTCCCGATCCCGCAGGCAGGCTTCCGCCGCACCTGAAACGGCTCGAAGCCGAGGCCATCGGCGTGTTCCGGGAGGCTGTGGCGGCATTTCGCAATCCGGTCCTGCTTTATTCGATCGGCAAGGACTCCAGCGCGATGCTGCACATCGCGCGCAAGGCGTTTTATCCGGCCCGGCTGCCGTTTCCGTTGCTTCACGTCGATACGACCTGGAAATTTCAGGAGATGATTGCGTTTCGCGATCGAATCGTTTCGCAGCTCGGCCTTGAGCTTTTCGTCCACGTCAATCGCGAGGGTTTGCAGCAGGGAATTGGACCGATCGCGTCCGGCTCCGCGATTCACACGCGGGTGATGAAGACCGAAGCCTTGAAGCAGGCGCTGGATGCGCACGGCTTCGACGCTATTTTGGGCGGCGCGCGCCGCGACGAGGAGAAAAGCCGCGCCAAGGAGCGGATCTTTTCGTTTCGCGGGCCTGGCCACGTCTGGGATCCCAGGAATCAGCGGCCGGAACTCTGGAGCCTTTTCAACACGCGGATCCACCCCGGCGAAACGATGCGGATCTTTCCCTTGTCGAACTGGACCGAGCTGGACATCTGGCAATACATTTCCGCGGAGCGAATTCCGGTTGTGCCGCTCTACTTCGCTGCGGAAAGACCGGTGGTGAAGCGCTCCGGCGCCTGGATCATGGTCGATGACGCCCGCCTGCCGCTGCTTCCCGGCGAGAGGCCGGAGCGGCGGCGCGTCCGCTTCAGAACGCTGGGATGCTATCCCCTGACAGGAGCCGTTGAGTTGGACGCGGCGACCGCGGACGAGATTGTTCGCGAGATGATGACGACGCGCGTCTCGGAACGGCAGGGCCGGCTGATCGACGCGGACGAGCCCGCTGCGATGGAGCGTAAAAAGCGAGAGGGCTACTTCTGATGACCGCCGGCGGGGCCGGTCCGGCCAGCGACAAGAGCCTGTTGCGCATTCTCGCCTGCGGATCGGTCGACGACGGCAAGTCGACGCTGATCGGCCGGCTGCTCTACGAATGCGGCGGCGTGTTCGACGATCAGCTCGTCGCGCTGCGGCAGGACTTCGGCACGTTACGGAACGACCGACGGCGAGATCGACTTTGCGCTTCTGCTGGACGGTCTGGAGGCCGAACGCGAGCAGAGCATCACCATCGACGTGGCCTATCGCTACTTCTCGACGCAGCGCCGCTCCTTCATCGTCGCCGACACGCCGGGTCACGAACAATACACCCGCAACATGGCGACCGGTGCGTCGAACGCCGATCTTGCCGTCATTCTGGTCGATGCGTCTCGGGGAATTCTGCCGCAAACCCGGCGGCACAGCATGATCTGCTCGATGTTCGGCATCCGCCATGTGACGCTTGCGGTGAACAAGATGGATGCGGTCGGATACGACCGGGCCCGGTTCGACGCCATCGCGACGGAATATTCCGACTTTGCGCGACGGCTGACGTTCGAGTCGGTGGTTCCGATTCCGCTTTCGGCGCGTCGCGGCGACAACGTGACCGCGCGCGGCGACGCCATGACATGGCACGACGGACCCACGCTTCTGGCGCATCTGGAGACCGTCCCCACCGACGTCGGCCGGGCCGATCGGCCAATGCGGTTTCCCGTGCAATGGGTCAATCGGCCGGACGCGAGCTTTCGGGGCTATGCGGGGACGGTGGCCGGCGGACGCATGCGGCCGGGCGATGTCGTCTCCGCGGCGGACCACACCGTTGTCTCGCGCATTGCAAGGATCGTCACCGCGGACGGCGATCTCGAAGACGCCGCGGCCGGCGATGCCGTAACGGTCGTGCTGGCCGACCCGGTCGATCTCGCGCGGGGCGACATGCTGGCTTCGCCGGCAGCGCCGCCGCATTTCGCAGACCAGTTTGCCGCGCATGTCGTGTGGTTCGGAGCGGCGCCGCTCATTCCGCACCGCTCCTATATCATGCGAATCGGAACCCGCTGGGTTCCGGCGTCGGTGACATCGATCCGGCACCGGCTTTCGATCGAGGACCTTCAGCCCATCGCCGCGCACACGCTGGGTTGCAACGAGATCGGCGTATGCCATTTCTCGATCTCGTCGCCGGTGTCTTTCGACGCCTATGCCGACAACCGTGAAACCGGTGCGTTCATCCTGGTCGATCGCGACGACAACAGGACGGTGGCCGCCGGCACGATCCTGTTTCCCCTGCGCCGGGCGGGGAACATCCGGCGCGAGACGCTTTCGGTGGATAAGGCGGCCCGGTCGGCGATGAAAGGCCAGAAGGCCTGCGCGATCTGGTTTACCGGGCTTCCGGCATCTGGAAAATCGACCATCGCCAAGCGCGTGGAGGCGGCACTCCATCGAATGCAGCGTCACACCTACATGCTCGATGGCGACAACCTGAGGCACGGGCTGAACCGCGATCTCGGATTCACAGAGGCCGATCGCGCCGAAAACGTACGCCGCGTCGGCGAGACGGCGAAGCTGTTCGTCGATGCGGGGCTGATCGCGATCTGCGCCTTCGTCTCGCCGTATCGCGCGGATCGACTGGGCGTTCGGGAGTTGCTTGAGCCGGACGAGTTTATCGAGGTGTTTGTGGACACGCCGCTTGAAGAATGCATCCGTCGCGATCCCAAAGGGCTTTACGCCAAGGCTGCGCGCGGCGAGCTTGCCAATTTCACAGGGATCGGCGCGCCTTACGAGGCGCCCGAGCGGCCGGACCTTGTGCTGTCGACGCTTGAGGCCACGGCGGACGAGCTTGCGGAGCGTGTGATCGCCGAACTGCTGAAGCGGGAACGCTCGGTATGAGCTTGCAACGGTCCGTTTTGCCGGAGGGCATGGCGAGCGAAGCCCGGGTCTTCGGAGGCGGCCGGTGAGCTACGATCCAGAAAAGCGCAAGGGCGCGCATGTCTTCGATCCGACCCGGTCCGGGTATCGGGTCTGTACGCAATGCGTCATGGATTTATCCGATCCGGAAATCACCTTCGATGAAAACGGCGTCTGCAGCCATTGTCACGATTTCGATCGCCGGGTTGCGGCCGAGGTGATTCCCGGCGTGCGCGGACGGCAGGAGCTGGCGCGCATCGTCGCCCAGATCAAGAAGGAGGGCGAGGGTAAGCCATACGACTGCATCCTGGGCCTTTCTGGAGGCGTCGATTCCACCTACGTGGCCTACCTCTGCAAGAGGTTCGGCCTTCGACCGCTCGCCGTTCACCTCGACAACGGCTGGAACAGCGAGATCGCCGTTCGCAACATTCACAACATCGTTCAGATTCTTGGCCTCGATCTTCACACCAAGGTTCTCGACTGGGAGGAGTTCAGAAGTCTTCAGGTCGCGTTCCTCCGCGCCTCGACGCCGGATTTCAGAGATCCCGACCGATCATGCGATCGTCTCCACCCTGTATGAGACGGCCGTCAAGAATCGCGTGCGCTGGATCATGGACGGCTCGAACGTGGTCACGGAGATCATGTCGCCGGCGACATGGTCCCACGGTCACGGCGACTGGACCTATATCAAGCATCTGAACGATACGTTCGGCGGCCGGCCGCTCAAGAGCTATCCGCACTACACCTATTACGATCTCACGTTGAAATACGGCATGTGGCACAGGCTCGAGCGGTTTCCGATCCTCAACTACATCGAGTTCAACAAGCTGGAGGCGATGAAGACTCTTGAGCGCGAGCTCAAGTGGGTTCCCTACGGCGGAAAGCACTACGAGTTGATCTACACGCGCTTCTATCAGGGCTACATCCTTCCGCAGAAGTTCGGATTCGATAAGCGGCGCTCGCATCTGTCCTGTCTGGTGCGCGACAGCCGGATGTCCCGCGACGCGGCGCTGGCGGAATTGCAGAAGCCGGCGCTGAACGGCGAACAACTGGCGGAAGACCGGACTTTCGTGGTCAAGAAACTCGGACTGAGCGAAGCCGAGTTCGAAGCGATCATGGCCGCGCCGCGCAAGACCTTCTGGGATTATCCCTCCGACGAAATGAACATCGGGCAGACCCGAAAATACCGATGGTTCTGGCGCGCCGTCTCGATCTGGCGCCGGCTTGAGTCTCGGTATGAGGCGCGCCGACCGGAATTGGGTCGCGATCCAGCCGGATTTGTATCGAGGCGCGCATCAAGGCTGGGCGCGAATTTGGCGCGTCCCTTCGTTGTCGGAGCCGACATTGCGGCGATGGCCACCCGAGATCCATCAGCCGCTGCACGCCGAACCGGGCGGGGTCTTTACCGCATCTCCAAAAGAACCGCGGCCGCAACGATCCGTTTCGCGCGTCCTTTCGGAGTCGCGGTCTTGTTGCGCATGGTTTCTCCGGAACGGTTTGAGCGGATTCGCGAGGCCGCTCGCCGGATGTCCGATCGATTGAGCTGATCCTGACCGTTCCACTATTCAACGATATGATTGATGGCCGAATGAGCGAACCCGTCGCTTGCCTTTTGTCGATCACGCCGGTGACGCGCGAGGCCAGACTTCTGCGTCAGGCCGACGCTCTGCGGCGTGATGGCTGGCGGGTGATTGCGGGAGGTCTGGCCTGCGATCAGCCGCCGCCCGACGGGCTGAATGTGATCGAACTCGCACATTCCAGCCCCGATCTTGGACTCCTTGAGGAATGGCGGCTTCGGCGAAAACTTCGTCGCTCCGGGAGATCGCCTCGCGATGCGGAGGACTACTACTGGCGCTTCCTCGGCCATGAGGCAATGTTTCAGCAGTTGGCGTTCATCGAAGGGATCCGACCAGATATCGTCGTCGGACACGAGTATTTCACGGCGCCGCTTGCGGCGCGGCTCGCGCAGCATTGGAACGTGCCGTTCGCGCTCGATATTCACGAGTACGCCACGGAGCAATATGCCAGCGATCCGGAATGGCGCCGGACATGGCAGCCCTATATCCGGGCGCTGGAGGCGCATTTTCTTCCGCAGGCCTCGGTGGTGACGACGGTTTGCGATGGGATCGCCGATGCGCTGCAGCGATTGCACAAGCTGCAATCGCGGCCGCTGGTGGTTCGCAGCGCAAGCCTCTATGTGCAGATGCCGTTTCGGCCTGCCGGGGAGCGGATCGAGGTGCTCTATCATGGGCTCGTGTCGCCGTTGCGGGGGCTGGAGCGCACGATCGAAAGCGTTCGGTTGTGGCGTCCCGAGTTCAGGCTGGTGATCCGCGGGATTGCCGATCCGGGCTACGCGGAGTCGTTGACTGCGCTGGCCGAAGTCAACGAAGTCCGGGATCGGGTCGAGATCCAGCCCGGCGTGCTGTTGCGCGACATGGTCGGACTGGCGAACGGTGCCGATATCGGCCTTTTCGTTCAGGAGGACGTGTCGCTGCACAAGCATCATACTCTGCCGAACAAGCTGTTCGAATACATCATGGCAGGGCTTGCGGTGTGCGTTTCTGATCTGCCGGAGATGGCGCGTGTCGTGCGCGACCACCAGGTCGGCCGCCTGGTTCCGGAGCTTGCGCCGCAGGCCATCGCCGACGTTATCAACAGTTTTTCGCGCGACCAGATCAATGCATTCAAGCGCAGTTCTCTGGAGGCTGCGCAGGTCTTGTGCTGGGAGGTTGAATTGCGGCCTATGCTGGATGCCTACCGGGCTGCAATGGAGCTTGGCCGCGCGGCTGGAGGTTGAGGCCGTCGCGTCGTCGGGATTGATAGGAGCGGCAAATGGGGCTCGTGTCGCGTGCGACGGGCTGGTACTTCGGCCACCAGCCCTACGACGATCGGCTGAATGAATACAGGCAGGCGCTACGGTTTTTCGAAGGCTGTCATTCCATCGTCGACGTGGCCTGCGGTACCGGCACGTTCATGGAGGCCTGGAAGGGAACCAGCAAGGGTGTCGACATCAATCCCGACAACGTCGCTTATTGCCGGGCGCGCAATCTTGACGTCGTGGAAGGCAGTGCGCTGGACCTGCCGTTCGAGAACAATTCGTTCGATGGAGCGCATTGTTCTCATCTGATGCAGGTGTTTAACCCGGATCAGGCCGTGGCCTGCATTCGCGAGCTGTGCCGCGTGGTTCGGGACGGCGGAGTCGTGGTCATCACCACCCTGAACTGGTTCGACCGCTTCTTCCGTCATCCAGAGAACGTCAGGCCCTATCCCCCCGACGCCCTGCGGCGTCTGGTTCAGTCGCAAAGCGGCGCCACCTCGCCGATGTGGCCGGATATTCCCTATTTCACGCAGGAGGACATCTGGCTGCGCCATCCGCCGTTGATCGAGTTTGTCGGAAAAACGGCGGAAACGGATATGTGGATCTGGCGTCTGAACCCTTTGCAGTTGAAGTTCGGCCTTCGGCGCTATTGGGCTTTCGATGCCTATACGGTCAAATTGCGTGTCGAAAAGCGATTGAAGGAATCCGCTCCGGCGCCGAGCGCGAAATCTGAAACATGATCGCGGTCGCGGATTACGGCGTCGGCAATCTTCAGTCGGTGATCCGCATGCTGAAGAAGGCGGGTGCGGACGCACGTCTCGCCTCGCGGGCCGTGGAGATCGAGGCGGCCGACAAGATCG
Organism: uncultured Alphaproteobacteria bacterium; assembly: GCA_963758225.1. Lineage (GTDB taxonomy): Bacteria > Pseudomonadota > Alphaproteobacteria > Rhizobiales > Xanthobacteraceae > Z2-YC6860. Next base: position 701,252 of record CAVWUJ010000001.1, read on the forward strand.
TTCTGCCGGGTGTCGGTCACTTCGGCCATTGCGCGCAGCGGCTGCGGGCCGCGCCGATCTTCGATGCGCTGCGAGAATGCGCGCTCGAAGTCGGAAAGCCGATTCTGGGAATCTGCGTCGGCGGACAGTTGCTCGGCCATTCCAGCGAGGAAGCGCCCGGGATTCCGGGATTGGGCTGGCTGGATATGCACTGCGTCCGGTTTCCTGACAACCCCGGACACCGCGTGCCACGCATGGAGTGGGGCCGGATCGAACCACGCGCAGAAACGCCATTGTTCAGGCATCTCGATCAGAGGTCGCGATTTTACTTCGTGCACTCCTATTATATGCAATGCGCGTCGGACGATGCCGTTCTCGCCACCGCCAGCCACGGTTTCGCCTACACATGCGCGGTCCGGAAGGGCAACATTTACGGTGTGCAGTTCCATCCGGAGAAATCGCTTCGGCACGGGCTCAACGTGCTCAAGGCGTTTGCGGAGATGTAGTCTGCACTGCGCATGCGGGTTAAATCGGCGACAATGACTGAACGGAATGCCTCGATGAAGACCCGTGTCATTCCCGTCCTGCTGCTGCGTGGCGGCGGTCTCTACAAGACCGTTCGTTTCAAGAATCCCGGCTACGTCGGGGATCCCATCAACAGCGTCAAGATCTTCAACGAGAAGGAGGTCGACGAACTGGCGGTTCTCGACATTGCGGCGACGCCGGAAGGGCGCGGTCCGGACTTCGGCATGATCGAGCAGATCGCGGGCGAAGCCTTCATGCCGATGGCCTATGGCGGCGGGCTCAGCACGCTGGAGCAGGTGGGGCGTGTGCTGTCGCTCGGTTTCGAAAAGGTGATCATGAACGCTGCGACTTTCGATCGCCCGGAGGTCGTGCGCGAGGCTGCGCGCGTCTTCGGTTCGCAGTCGGTCGTCGGCTGCATCGACGTGCGCCGGACCTGGCTCGGGCGCTACGAGCCGACCACCCATTCCGGCGCGAGGCGGCGGTCGGTCGGGTTGAGCGAGCACGTCAAGGCGCTCGAACGGCTTGGGGTGGGAGAGATTTTTGTGAACGATGTCGACCGTGACGGCACTGGCAAGGGCTACGATATTGCGCTGGTTCAGGCGGTGTCGTCGAACTGCTCGGTGCCGGTGATAGCCTGCGGCGGGGCCGCCACGCTCGATCATCTGGAGGCGGCGGTAAAGGAGGGCGGCGCCAGTGCGGTCGCGGCCGGCAGCATGTTCGTTTACAAGGGTGTCCACCGTGCGGTGCTGATCAACTATCCGGATCGCGATGAACTGGAGCGACGTCTGCCATGATGCGTGTTCGGCCTGATCGGGGAGCGGATTTTCTGCGTTCTCTGCGCGCCGATGTGCGGGCCGGAGCCGGCCCGTCATGCTGAAGCTCTGCCTCGCGCCGTTCACCTCTGTCTGGCGCCACCGTGCCATCCTCGCCGCGACGACGGTCAGCGAGGTCCGCAACGTCTACGCCGGATCGATCCTGGGCAGCGCCTGGGTGCTGATCGGACAATTGTGTGTGCTGGCGGTCTACGCCACCACCTATGTGGTGATCTTCCGCATTCGTCCGGCAGATATGACCGTTTACGAATACATTCTCTACGTCTTCTGCGGCCTCACTGCCTTCCTGCCCTTTGCCAGCAGCCTCTCGGCCGGTGCGCTGTCGCTCGTGTCCAACCGTGCGGTGCTGCTGAACACCGTGTTCCCCGCCGAGCTGATTCCCGTTCGCAGTGTGCTGGTGGCCAGCGTGACAATGCCGGCAGGCGCCTTGATTCTTCTTTCCGCCGATCATTTCCTCAGCCAGACGAGCTGGACCGTTCTGCTCGTGCCGGTCGTCATGATGCTTCAGCTCATGTTCGTCACCGGTGTCGTCTGGATACTGTCGCTTGCGGCGCTGGTGTTTCGGGACATTCAGCACATGATCCAGTACGCGGTCATGATGCTCGCGGTGATCACGCCGATCGCCTACACCCCGACCATGGTGCCGGATGCGCTCAAGGCGCTGATCTATGTCAACCCGCTGTCTTATTTCGTCATCGGTATCCAGTATCTCGTGATTCTCAATCGCATTCCTGAACCCCAGATTCTCGTTCCGATGGTGGTTCTGAGTTTTGGGTTCTTTATCGTCGGATATCACGCCGTCAGGCTCAGCAAGGGCGCATTCTACGATTATGCCTGAGCGTGCCGAACCGAGAGCTGACGCGCGATGGCCCTGATCCGCGAAGCCTGGATGCCCGACGGCAGGCCCCGCGCCTATCGCATGTGCGCGACCTGCGTGATGGACACCACAGACCCGGACATCCGGTTCGACGAGCAGGGCCGCTGTCACCACTGCACGGGGTTTGACCGCAACATCCGCCCCTATTGGAAGCCGACGCCGGCGGGCTGGAAGGAGCTTCAGGGCATCATCGGAGAGATCAAGGCTTACGGTCGCGGCAAGCCCTACGATTGCATCATCGGCGTGTCGGGCGGAGTCAACTCGTCATATCTTGCCGTAAAGGTGGTCGAGTGGGGGCTGCGGCCGCTGGTCGTGCATGTCGACGCCGGCTGGAACTCCGAGCTGGCGGTGCGCAACATCGAGCAGATCGTCACGAAGCTCAATCTGGACCTGGTGACCCATGTGGTCGACTGGGAGGACATGCGCGAATTGCATCTGGCATTCCTCCGCTCCAACGTCGCCAATCAGGATATTCCCCAGGACCATGCCTTCTTCGCGGCGCTCTACGGCTATGCGGTGAAATCCAACATCCGCTACGTGATCAGTGGCACAAACTTCGCGACCGAAAGCATCCTTCCGCAAGGCTGGGGCTACGATGCGATGGATGCCCGGCACCTCAAGGCCATTCATCGCCGTTTCGGCACGAAGCGGCTGCGAAAATTTCCCATCATCTCGTTCTTTCAGTACTACATTTCCTTTCCGAAGATCCGCGGAATGCGCGTTGTCGCGCCGCTCGATTACATTCCCTACAGCAAAGAGGCGGCGATCCGTCTCCTGGAGCGCGATTACGGCTGGCGCTATTACGGTGGAAAGCACTACAAGTCGCGCTGGACGCGCTTCTATCAGGCGCATTATCTGCCGGCGAAGTTCGGATACGACAAACGCAAGGCGCATTTTTCAAGCCTGATCGTGGCCGGGCAGATGACGCGCGACGAGGCGCTTCGCGAACTGGAAAAGCCGCTCTACACCGACAACGAACTGGCCGAGGACATGGCGTTCGTCGCCAAAAAGCTCGGCCTGTCGATGGAAGAGATGCAGGACTTCATCGACCAGAAGCCGCGCAATTACGACGAGTTCCCGACCAATCGCCTGCAGGTCAAGTACGGGCTCGGCGGGCTTGCTCTGATGCGGCTTGCAGCGTCTCTGCCGCGAAAGATCGTGCGGCGGCTCTTCCGCTAGATTCGGAAGCAAGCGTCTGAATCCGCCCGTAACCCGCTTTCTCTTATCTTGTGGGCGCGATCTGGTCGAAAAGGTCGAGCATGATCCTCTGCTCGGACTGCCAGTTCAGTTCCTGTGCCGCCGCGATCGACGCCCGCTTGTAGCCGTCGATGTCCTCGCGGGTGAAGGCGTTGAGCAGCGCGGCGATGTCTTCCGGCCTCTGGCTTGTTACGAGACGTCCCAGTCGGTGACGACGGACGAGCGCCGCCATTTCGGGCAGATCGGCGACGCAGAGCGCCAGTCCGCCCATCACATATTCGAAGAACTTGTTTGGCAAGGTGAAACGCTTTTGCGGCGACAGATCGGGCTGCGCGAAATAGCCGATATCTGCGGCATTCGCCGCCGGTATGATGTCGTCGAAGGGCACGGCAGGCTCAATGCGAAGCCGATCCGATACGCCGTTTCTGGATGCGATCGTTTGCAGATGCGAGACCCATTCGGCTTCTCCGTCGCCGCGAAGCACCAACGAAAGCTCGGGCCGCCAGAATCGAAGCGACTCGACCGCGGCCTCAAGACCGCGGCCCGGACAGAGAAGGCCATGATACAGAACCACGATCCTGTCCCCCGTCGGCCGAAACGGTTGAACCTGCGCCATCGGCATGCTGCGCACAGTGACGGCTGGCCGCTTGAGCGTCTGCTCGGCATTGAGGAGGTCGCGGATGCCGTCCGATACGGTCGTCACCGCGTCGGCCCGGGCCAGATAATCGTCCTGAAGGGCGATCGCGAAGTGGCGCCCGTCGTTCACCCAGGCCGGGTTCTCCATGTATTGACCACGGCCGTACTCGTGGCAGTCGATGACGAGGGCCGCATGGCTGCGTTCGGCGAGCCGCGCCGCGGGCGGCGCGGTATAGACGTCGTGCGCGACCACGAGATGGGGACGAAGATGGGGACGCAAGTCTGCGTGTCGCAGAATCTCGCTGTGGTCCTGCCGCCAGTTCGGCAACGCAAAATAGTGGAGCCGGGCTCCAGCCTGTGCGATGGCAGGATATCGGCGCGCATGAATATAAAGAACACGACCGATGTGACGCTGGACATGCAGCGCCGCCCGAAAGGCGATGCGTCTGCTTCGGGCGCGATTCTTCAAATTCAGGTAGGACCAGCCGGGCGGCCTTGTCGAGCGGCCCTCATATCCGGCGATCACGACGTTCCACCCCGCACCCACCAAGGACCAGGCCTGCCGGAGCACCCGCGGCTCGTCGGATATGCCGGTGTAGGACAGGATCCAGGCGGTTCGGGTCGGCCGGGTCGGCCCTTCGAAGAAATCGGCCTTTGCCTCTTCATCCTCGCGGGCCAGAAGCCAGTCGATGGGCCCGATGGTATGCTCAAGCCATTGGGTCATCGCAGACCATCGCGCGTCGTCGAGGGCTGGGGCAAGGTGAACGGTTTGAAGGTGCGCTCGCGAAAGCCGGATGCAATGGTCGCTTCGCGCGTCCCTCCAGGGACCGGCGTGGCATGACGGCGGGAGCGCACGGCGCCCCGCGCGTCGCCCTTCTGTCGACGGGACCGATTGCCGGCGATCCGCGCATCCGGCGAGTCGGCGATACGCTGGCGCGCGCGGGACTTGACGTGCGCGGTTTCGGTCTCGGAGAGGATCGGCATCCCCCGGTTCAATGGCCGGTGTTCCTTGGGCCTGCGCCCGAAATGCCTTCGCTGTCGCTTAAGCGAATCCGGCGGCTGGCGCGGATGTCCGCCGTGCGCGCGATCCCGGCGCTCGCGCCCGGAATCTATTGGGATGCTCCGCGCACCGGGGCGTTGCACGCCGTCGCGAAGGAATGGCCCGCTCATGTCTATATGGCGAACGACTGGCCGACGCTTCCGCTGGCGGTTCGTCTCGCCAGTGCTCACGGCGGCGCGGTCGTGTACGACAGTCATGAACTCGCGACCGACGAAATGGCCCATCTGACGATGTGGCGCATCCTGCACCGGCCCTACATAGCGGAGATCGAGCGGCGTTTCATCGGCCGTGCCGCGCGCGTGGTCACGGTGTCGCCCGGCATCGCCTCGATACTCCAGGACGCTTACGGACTCGATGCTCCGCCTCTGGTCGTCAGGAACATGCCGCCCTACCGGTCCGTCCCGGAGAAAAAAAACGACACCGGTAGGATCACCGTGCTCTATCACGGACTCCTTGTCCCCAATCGCGGGCTTGAGGCGACAGTCCAAAGCGTTGCCGGGTGGCGGGCCGAATTCCGGCTTGTGCTGCGGGGGCCGGGATCCACCGATTATCTCGACGGTCTTCGGCAGTCCGCGCTGCGGGCCGGCGTTGCAGACCGGGTCGTGATCGAGGCGCCGGTTGCGGTGACCGAACTGGTGGAGCGTGCCTCGGAGGCCGACATCGGCATCATGGCGCTTCCGCCGACGTCGAGACAAAACATCCACGCCCTGCCCAACAAAATCTTCGAATATGCGATGGCGGGGCTTGCGTTGTGCGTGACCGACCTTCCGGACATGGCCCGCCCGGTGCGCGAATTCGGTCTCGGTAAAACGATTGCCGAGGTGACGCCGGACGCGATTGCGCAGGCCGTCAACGGCTTCGACCGGGCGACGCTGCACGCCTGCCAGTCGCGGGCCAGGGAGGCCGCCCGAACGCTGAACTGGGAGACGGAATCGCGGGAGTTGGTCGAATGCATCGTGACGCTGGCGAGCCCGCGCGCCGGAGCGAATGCCGGGAGCGGCGCCTGAGGCGCGATAGCTCGTGCTCACGACAGGCTCACGCCGAAGCGGCGTCCCCACAGGCCGAGATTGATGATACGCCACAGGAGGAAGTCGACCGGTCGGCGTCCTTCCAGCATGTCGTCCACAAGACGGCGCGTGCCGGCGGCGTTGAGCAGGCCCGGATAGGTCGAAAGCGTGGCTTCGACGCCCTCGCGCGCCGCGGACTTGAGCGGACCGCGAAACCACGCTTGTTCGGGCGTCGCAAATCCGAGCTTGTCGTTGCGGTCGCGGATACGATCCGGAATCGTTCCGTCCATCGCGCGGCGCAGAACGCGCTTGGTCTGCGCGCCAACGATCTTGTGGGCGTTGCCGAGGGACAGCGAGAACTCGACCAGCGGATGGTCGGCAAACGGCACCCGCGCCTCGATCGAATGCGCCATGCTGTTGCGATCCTCCCAGTGAAGGAGCATCTGCAGGTTGGAGGCGAATACCAGATTCAGGCAGAGCGTTGCGAGATCGGTCACGGGCGGCAGGCCGAGCGCGTCGCCGGCGTGACGGAATGCGCCGGGCTGCTGCGCCAGCGGACCGAACGCATCCGACGCCAGCCAATCGTGCTGCAACTGCGCACGATGCTGTCGTCGCAGGATGCCGACGAGCCATTCGGGCAGGAGCGGCAGCAGCGCCTTCAGAAGCTCCGGCCCCGCGGACGTGCCGTGAATGCGTGATCGTTGCGTCAGCGTCTGGATCAGCGCAATCGCGCGACCGCGCCGGAGCAGATCGCTGAGATAGAACTGAAAACTACTGTGGTAGCCGGCTAGCTGTTCGTCGGCGGCCTGTCCGTCGAGCATCACCTTGATGCCGGCGCGTTTCGCCTCCGCGAACACGCACCATTGCGCGAAGATGGATGTCGAACCGAACGGCTCGTCCTGATGCCAGGTGATCTGCTCCGCCCGGGTGAATACGTCTTCCGCACGCGGAAAAACGAAACGGGCCGCGACGCCGGTGTGCGCCACGACGGCGTCCATGAAGGGTTTCTCGTCGACGTTTTTCTCGTCGTAGCAGGCCGAGACCGTGTGGACCCGCGCCGCATCGCCGTGCGCCGCCAGCATGGGAGCCATCAGGCAGACGATCGAACTGGAATCGAGCCCGCCCGACAGGCAACTGCCAACCGTTACGTCGGAGCGCAGATGTAGGCGCACCGACTCGGCGAGCAGCGATTTGAACCGCTCGGCGGCCTCGCGTTCGGTCAGCCCACGCGACGTGTCGTGCGCCGGAATCCGGTACCAGCGTCGGACCTTGACCCGCGGCGGGCCGCCGCGCGCCTCCACCGTTGCGCATTCGCCGGCGCGCAACTGCATCACGCCGTCGAACATGGTCTCGGCGGTGTGATCCGCTATGCCACTGGCGAGGAAATCGTGAATGCGTGGCAGATTCATCCGCCCCGGAACCGATGGCAGGCCCAGGAACTGCTTGATTTCCGATGCGAAGGCGACGCCGGCATGGGAGGCCGTCCAGTAGAGCGGTTTGATGCCGAAGCGGTCGCGCGCGGCGAACAGGCGCTTCTCGCGCTCGTCCCAGATCAGGAAGGCGAACATGCCGCGAAAGCGGTCGAGCGCCGCTTCGCCCCAGACCGCATAGGCGCGCAGCAGCACCTCGCTGTCGGTTTCGGTCCGGAACGTCTCGCCGCGCGCAGCAAGCTCCGCGCGCAGTTCGATATAATTGTAAAGTTCGCCATTGTAGACCAGCCGGTAGCGCCCGGTCGGATCGGCCATCGGCTGGAGGCCGGCGTCCGTCGTGTCGATGATCGCAAGCCGACGGTGTCCCAGCGCGACGGGGCCGGCCGGCGAATCGTGTAGGCTCCATCCCGCGCCATCCGGACCGCGGTGAGCCACGATATCGATCCGGTTGCGGTCAGGATCGAAGCCGATCGAACCGAAGATTCCGCACATGTACGGCTTAGTCCCCCAAGCAACCGGCGTTGGAAGCCGGGACATCGCATTGTGCACGACGCAACGCAACCGATCGACCCGGCGGGATTGCCGAGAATGCCAGTGGAAAACTGGCTTCTCAACGAAAGCGGCCGGCCGGTTCGGCGTTTGCCGGCTTTGTCGGCCCCGGCGCGGTGCTAATTTCCGGCTATGAGAATTCTCTATGTGTCTGCAGAGCCGCTTCGGCCGATGCAGGCCAGTGGAACCCACATTCGAGAGATCGTCAGGGGGCTCACGGAGGCCGGGCATAGCATGACCCTTTGCGTATCGAGGGTCATGGGGCCCTACGAGCGCACGTCGCTGCCGCGTCGCTTCGTGGCCTATCTGGCATTCTGGGTTCTGACAACGATCCGGCTGCCGTGGGCCGACGCGATCTATGCTCGGGCGCACCCCGTGAATTTCCCTGTCGTGCTGATGGCGCGGCTTCTTCGCAAGCCCGTCGTGCAGGAGATCAACGGCTCCTATCGCGACATTGCGGTCACGCACGCCTGGCTCCGGCCGTTTACAGGCCTGTTGCGGTTTTTGTACGGGAGCCAGTATCGAATGGCGAACGCGCTGGTCGCGGTCACGGAGGGGCTCGCCGATCTGGTGCGCAAGGAGGCTGCGGGGGTTCCCGTGCATGCCGTCCCGAACGGCGTCAACTGTGAGATCTTCAATCCCACCCGTCCTTTTGCGCGGCCGGTGAGTTGCGACTACGCGCTGTTCTTCGGAAGTCTGACCCGCTGGCACGGCATCGAAACCATGATCGACGCCTTTCAGGATCCGCGCTGGCCGCAGACGCTCGATCTTGTGATTGTCGGAGACGGGCAATTGCGCGATCGTGTCGACTCCGCGTCGGAGAAAATCCCCAGGGTTCATGCCTTTCGTTCGCTTCCGCAGTCCGATCTGGCCGGGTTCGTCGCGGGAGCATGCCTGGGGATCGTGCCGGTGAATTCAGTCGGAGGTCGCGCGTCTTTCGGGCTTTCGCCGCTCAAGCTCTACGAAATGCTGGCATGCGGGCTGCCGGTCGTGGTGACGGATTTTCCGGGTCAGGCCGATCTGGTTCGTTCGCTGGAGGCCGGCATCACCGTTCCGCCCGACGATGCCGGCGCGTTGGCCGCTGCGATCGCTGCGCTTTACGCCATGCCTCCGCCGCGCGAGCGCATGCTGGAGATCGCGGCGAAGATTGCCGCCGAACACAGCTGGGCCGTTCGCGTCCGGCAGATCGAGGCCATTCTTCAGAGTGCCGTCGACGGTGTTCGGCGATGAAGATTGCGGTCGTCGCCTTCACGGCCGTTGCAGGCGATAGCCGCGTGTTGCGGACGGCTCGCGGGCTGGCTGCCGTCGGTCACGACGTCACGCTGATCGGATACGGCACGGCTCCGCAGGGCGTTCGCGTTGGCTTCGAAACGCTCGGTTCTCCGCCACGGCGTCTGGCTCATGCGGCCCTGGTTCTGGGTGGATATGCGCCGGCCGCATTCGCTCCGTCGCTGACGCGACGCATCGAATCCTTTCGGCCGCTTCACCGGCGCACCTTGGCCCTTTTGCATGCGATCCGCCCCGACGCCATCCATGCCAACGACTGGCCGGTGCTTGCGGTCGCTTCGGAGTTCAAGCGTCAGACTGGCGTCAGGATCGTTTACGATTCCCACGAATTCGCGCGCGAGGAGCATGCCGAGAGATGGCTTTGGCGCATGCTCTACCGCGCTCATGTTCGCGCAACCGAGCGCGCGACCGTCCCGTTCGCCGACCGGATCGTAACGGTGGGGCCGGGAATCGCGCGGCTTCTGGCCGAAACCTACCGGCTATCGACAGTCCCTTCGGTTGTCATGAACGTGCCCGAATTCCAGGCCGCGCCTGTGCGGACATCCGGAGACGTTTTGCAACTGCTCTATCACGGTCTCATGAAGCCGGGTCGCGGATTGGAGACGCTGATCGATGCCGCCATGCGGCTTCAGCGTCCGGTGCGTCTGGTGCTGCGCGGTGGCGGCAAAGCAACGTATGTTGCGAAACTGAAATCGCGGGCCGCCGCGCGTCCCGATCGCGTCGTGTTCGAACCGGCTGTCCCAGCGGACCGGGTGATCGCGGCGGCATCGTCGGCCGACATCGGATTGTTTGTCCCGCCGCTCGAAACGGCGCAGATGCGCTACATGCTGCCCAACAAGCTGTTCGAATATTTGATGGCCGGTTTGATGCCGATCTTTTCCGGGGGCGACGATGTGTCCGAAATCCTGCGCAGCCAACGATGCGGCCTGCTTCTCGATGACGTCTCCGCCGGCGCGCTCGCCAGCCTTCTCGACCGGTTGACTGTGGATGACATCGAGCGCCATCGCGCTCAGGCGCGCGAGGCCTCTCGCATTCTGTGCTGGGAGCGTGAGCAGGCGAAGCTTGTTTCCATCTACGAACAGCTGGCGGCCTGAGTAAGGCTGAGGTTTCGCGTCTGCGGCCGCAGACGCGCCGGGTCCGTAAGCAGCAAGGCCCGCGTCGAGCGGGCCTTGTTTGCGTGTCCTCCGGACGATGGGCGATCAGCCGCCGGTGCGCCAGCCGCGATACTCGTAGGAGCTACGAGAATTGTAGGCGCTGCGACGGTCGTACAATTCTTCGGACGACACAGGCCGGCGCTCGGCGACCGCGGCCGGGGCGGTGCGGGGGCCGTCAGGAAGCACCACCACGCGTGTGCCGACGTTGACGCGGTTGTAAAGGTCGATCACATCCGCGTTCAGCATCCGGATGCAGCCCGAAGAGACCTTCTGGCCGATCGTCTCCGGCGCGTTGGTGCCGTGGATGCGATAGAGCGAGTTGCCGAGGTACATGGCGCGTGCGCCGAGCGGGTTGCCTTCGCCGCCGGCCATGAAGCGCGGCAAGTAAGGCTGGCGGCGCAGCATGTCCGCCGGCGGATGCCAGTCCGGCCACTCCGCCTTGCGTGCGATGTTCTGCGTGCCCGTCCAGGTGAAGCCTTCGCGACCGACGCCGATGCCGTAACGCATGGCCTGGCCGTTGCCGAGCACCAGGTAGAGGTAGGTGTTCGCGGTGTCGATCACGATCGTGCCGGGCGCCTGCCGGCCGTTGAAGCTCACGACCTGCCGGCGGAGGTGCGCCGGCATTTCATAGCCCTGCACGTCGGCCGGTGCGCTGCGCTCGTAGTGCGGCATGGCGCGCTCAGACGGCATCACCTCGCGGAAGATCCGCGACGAATGGTGTTCGGTGGAGGTCAGCGCCAGCGGCTGGGCGACGGCGGCCGCGCCGCCGAGGAAACTTGCGGCAGCGGCTGCCAACACGGTGCGGCCCACCGACCGGGCGAGGGGGGCGTGAGAACGAAACGATATGAACATGGCTCCTGCTCCCGACATGAGTGCTGCGTGCCCGGACAACGGAGCAATCAGGAAATCGGTTCCGGCGGCAATCAGTCCGTCAAGCACCGAAATTTTGCATTTCGGAAGGAACCAAACCGCCAACGCGAAACCGACCGGGCGATTGCCCGGCCGGTCAAGACAGCATCGAAACGCTACAAAATCACCCTTCACACACGATCCCGCATCAGCCGCGCAACAACCTTCAGCGAACGGTCCTGGCAACGACGCGGTGCTCGGGGATCGGGAGCACCACCACCTTCGCGCCGACCTTCACGCGGTTGTAGAGGTCGATCACGTCGTCGTTGACCATCCGGATGCAGCCGGAGGACACGCGACCGCCGATGGTTTCGGGTTGGTTGGTGCCGTGGATGCGGTAGACCGTGCCGGCGAGATACATCGCGCGTGCGCCCATCGGATTGCCGGGGCCGCCGGCCATGAAGCGCGGCAGATAGGGCTGGCGCTCCAGCATTTCGGCGGGCGGCGTCCAGTCCGGCCATTCGGCCTTTTTGTCGATGTGCTTGGTGCCGGCCCAGGCGAAGCCCTCGCGGCCCACGCCGATGCCGTAACGCATGGCCTTGCCGTTGCCGAGCACCAGATAGAGATAGGTGTTCGGGGTGTCGATCACGATCGTGCCGGGTGCCTCGCGGGTCGCGTAATCGACGACCTGGCGCTGGAAGCGCACCTGGGTCTCGGCGGTGGCTGCGGCCGGCGGAACGGTACGCTCGTAGATCGGCGCGGCGACCGGGGCGTAGGACATGACCTGCGGGGCCGGCGGCGCGAACGGCTCGAACAGCCGGAGCGGATTGGCCGAAGCGGTCTGCACGGAAAGGATGGCGCCGGCGGCGGCAAGGGCAAAGCCGGGGCGGAACTGGGCGAGTGCCTTGAACATGGTCGAACCCCCTGTGGTCTGCCTGTTGGTCGGCGGGGCGAGGCCGAGGTTCACAGCCGATATTAAGAATTTTGACGGGTAACAAGCTCATCATTCTGCTGGTCTTTTTCTCCTGCGTGCCAGCCGACGCGGGCCTCCGGAACGGCATCGACGGACGCGAAATAGGGCTTGATGTCGAGAATCGGGGTGCCGTCGAGGCAATCGAGCCCGACGACCGAAAGGGTCGCACCCTCGATCTTGAGCAGTCGGACGACGCTCATCGCGATCGGATTGGGGCGCACCGGCGAACGCAGGGCGAAGGTGCCGCGGCCCTCGCGATAATGCGACGGCACCTGCACCACGAGGTCGCGCCGGGCCTTGTCCATCCAGTAAAGCAGGACGAGATGGCTGCAGGTCTCGATCTGCTTCAGCCCCGCAGCCCAGCGCGGATCGAGTTCAACGGTGCAGACCGCGTCGGACTCGCGGGCGTTCTTCGGGCAGTCCTTTCGGGTCTTCCAGGGCGTGCGGATGCGGCCGATGAAATAGAGGCCGGCGTCCGGCGAAGCGGGCAGGGGCACGGCGATCTCGCCCTTCCGGATGTCGGTCATTGGTTTTGAGGGCTGGTTCATCAGCTCAGGCTAGACGAAGTGACGATGCGATTGAATCCCGGCGCGCGAGTCAGCCCCCAACGCCCGCCATGCCCTGAACGACTTGATCCATGTGTCTGCTATCGATGCTCTCTAAGGTTGCATATTAGTCAATTGCTAACCTTAAAATTGTCCCAATGCGATCATGCAACGATCGCTTGGAAAGCGTGAGGGTTACACGGTCGGCTTCGTGGCTCTGTTGGCGCTGATCCTCGTGCCGACCTCGCGTGCCGATGAGGCGGTGGGCGTCGGCGCGGTACGGCTGCGCGGCGGCATCGACGCCAACCCGACGCTGCTGCCCCGTGGACGCGCGTCGCCCTTAGCCGGCTTCGATGGAGCCTTTGCGATCGGCCGCGAGCACGAGGGACTTCGCACGGGCCTGGTCGGTGAGGTCGAGCGCACGGACTATCCCGCTGTCCGGATCGATCCGTCTGAGCGCTATCGACTTGCGCTCGAAGCCGAGACGACGTCGTTCGAGAGCTGGTCGCTTCGGTCCGGCAGTGCGATGGAAGCGGAGCGCAGCGCCACGCTGCGCGCGCTCGATGTCGTGCAGCGCCTGCGCGTGCAGTGGACGGGCGACGCATGGCGGCCGTTCCTGGCGGCCGAGTTCGGCTATCACACGCTCAACGAAACCAACGCGATCTTTCGCGATTTTTTGCCGGACGACCAGCGCTTCGGTCGTGTGACGCTGACGCCTGGCGTCACGCTTGCGCTCGGCAGAGTGGAGATCGGGGCTTCCGTGGCGCTTTCGGCGACGCGCTACGCGGAGGCGATCGACGTGTTTGGCTATCGCCGCGAGAACGAACGCATCCAGCCATTCGCCTTCGCACGCTACGAGGAGCCCGGGCTGGCGGTGTCCGGTTCGGTGTCGAGGCTTTATGGATTCTGGCACGACGTGGACTTCTCGCGGGTCAACGAATTGCTGTTCGACGTAAGCCTCGCGCGAAGCGCAGGCTCCGTGACCCTCGAACTCGGAGCATTGCGCACCGCGGGCGAGACCAGCTTTCCGATCTCGCCAATCACCGTCACGGACTCTCGTCTGGCGAGGCTTTCGTTTCATCCGGACGAGCGCTGGAGCTTCGGCGCGCTCGCGCGCTCGCTTCGCACGCGCTATCTCGACTCGCCGTTCTCAACCGAGACCTTCGGCTATGGCGGGTTGGTAACCTACGCGCTCTCAGGTGGCTGGACGATCGGCGCCGAGTTGTTGCGCCTTAATGCCGTCGCGCTGAACGGGGAGCGCGCCGATGGCGGACTGGCCATGCTCTCAATCGGCAAGCGGGTCGCGGTCGGATCCGGCGGAGAGCGGTGGGCGCGGGGATCGTCGCCCACCGCCGCTCGATTGAGCCCACGATCATTGACGTCTACGTCCTTATCGAGCCTTGCGCCGTCACGCGGGCCTTACCAGCCGCCGTGATGGCCGCCACGGCCGTGCTTGCTCGACGAATTGCCGAGCAGCGTGCCGAGGACGCCGCCCTTGCCGGTCTGGACCTGCACGTTGGTGGCGACGCCGATGCCGTTCGACTTGCCCTTCGAGCCGCCGAGCAGGGAGCCCGCCAGGCCGCCCTTTCCGGTCGACACGCCGAGCCCGAGGCCGACGGCGAGGCCGTTCTTGCCGCTGGCGAAGGCGGGAGTGGCCATCAGGGCCGCCGCAGTCACGGCGACGATTGCGAGACACTTCATAGTCGTTCCTCACTGTTGAAACCGGACGGTATTGCCCGGCGGAAGAACGCTATCTCCAGTTGAATATCTGTCCACGACCTCCGTCCGTTCAGCTTAAGCCGCAAGGATACTTGATGAAACTGTTGTTAAATCAGGTGCTTGTAGGCCTGGACCAGCTTACAAATATGTACAATCCATGATTGTGGTCTGGTGTGACTTCTGGAGCCTGATTTCTCCACTTGCAAAATCTGCTTAACGGCATAAACATATCTTTATGTGTTGGGATACTTCCCATGGCTGAGTTTTCCGCCCACCTGTCCTTCGACGCGCTCAATGCGGCCCTTAAGGCTGCAGGAGAAGCGACGCGCCTGCGGGTGCTCGTTCTGCTGTCCGAGGCCGAACTCACGGTGTCCGACCTGACGCAGATTCTGCGACAGTCGCAGCCACGAATCTCGCGTCATCTCAAGCTGCTGGTCGAGGCCGGACTGGTCGAGCGGTTTCGCGAGGGTTCCTGGGCCTTCTTCCGGCTCGCGGAGAACGGCGGCAGCGCCGAACTCGCCCGCACGCTGGTCGCGCGGCTCGATCCGCAGGACACGAACACCGTGCGCGATCGCGAGCGGCTGCAGGCCGTTCGACGTTCGCGGGCTGCGGCTGCGCAGGAATACTTCCGCCGCCACGCCGCGCAATGGGACCGCATCCGCAAGCTGCATGCCGCCGACGAAGCGGTCGAAGCCGCGATCGTGCGCGCGCTGTCCGACCGGCCGTTCCGGTCGCTGCTCGATCTCGGCACCGGCACCGGCCGCATTCTCGAACTGTTCGGGTCGCAGATCGACCGCGGGCTCGGCATCGATCTTTCGCTCGACATGCTGGCGCTGGCGCGCGAGCGCATCGAGCGCGCGGGCTTGCGCCATTGCAGCGTGCGGCAGGGCGATATCTACGATCTGGCGCTGCCTGCCGGCGCTTTCGACGTCGTAATCGTGCATCAGGTTCTGCACTTTCTCGACGACGGTGCGCGGGCGATCCGCGAGGCCGCGCGCGTGCTCGCGCCGGGCGGTCGTCTGCTGGTGATCGATTTCGCTCCGCACGATCTCGAGTTTCTACGCGACGAGTATGCGCATCGCCGGCTGGGCTTTGCCCAGGACACGGTGGAGCAGTGGATCGAGGCCGCCGGGCTCGATCGCACCATGCACACGAACCTCGCACCGGAGCGCGGGACCGAAAGCAAGATCACCGTGTCGCTCTGGCTTGCGACCGATCCGCGGCCGGTCGCGGCCGCTCCCGTTCGCGAGGTGGCGTGATGGCGATGAACGATCAGACCCGCACCAGCCGGCTCGTGCAGGCCAGCCGCATCCGCGTCTCCTTCGAATTCTTTCCGCCCAAGACCGAGGAAATGGAGCATGCGCTGTGGGAGGCGATCGGCCGGCTCGCGCCGCTGCGCCCGAATTTCGTGTCGGTCACCTACGGCGCGGGCGGTTCGACCCGCGAGCGAACCCATTCGACCGTCCGTCGCATCGTCAACGAAACCGCGCTGACGCCGGCCGCGCATCTTACCTGCGTGGCGGCGACATGCGACGAGGTCGACGAGGTCATTCGTGGTTATCGCGACGCCGGAGTCCGTCATATCGTCGCGCTGCGCGGCGATCCGACCGGCGGCATCGGTGAGCGTTTTGCGCCGAATCCCGGCGGCTATCAAAGCTCGGCCGATCTGGTCGCCGGCATCAAACGGATCGGCGGCTTCGAGGTTTCGGTCTCGGCCTATCCCGAGAAGCATCCGGACAGCCCATCGGTGGACGCCGACATCGACATGCTCAAGGCCAAGGTCGACGCCGGCGCGACGCGGGCGATCACGCAGTTCTTCTTCGAGAACGACCTCTACTTCCGCTATCTCGACCGCGTGCGTGCTCGCGGCATCGACATCCCGGTGGTGCCCGGCATCCTGCCGGTGCAGAACTTCAAGCAGACCCGCGGCTTCGCCGAGCGTTGCGGCGCGTCGGTGCCGGACTGGCTGGCGCAACGCTTCGACGGGCTCGAAAACGACGTGGCGACCCGCAAGCTGATCGCGGCGGCGGTCGCGGCCGAGCAGGTGCTCGATCTGGTCGACCGCGGCGTTACCGATTTCCATTTCTACACCATGAACCGCGCCGACCTCGTGTACGCGGTGTGCCACCTTCTGGGGCTTCGCCCGGTGGCGAAGGAGGCTGCGTGAGACTGACGACCTGCACCTGCTGTTCGCCGAACGCGGTGCTGTGCGAACGCGCCGAGACGGTGGCGCTCGACTCCGGAGCAACGCCGGCAGCGGCCGCCGCCGCGCTGCGTCCCGCCTCGTTGCCTTCTGCGCCGCCGCCCTCCGTCGACGCGGCCGAGGCGATCCGCAAGGCTGCGGCCGAGCGCATCCTCGTGCTCGACGGCGCAATGGGCACCATGATTCAGGAGATGAAGCTCGACGAGCAGGGCTATCGCGGCGCGCGCTTCGACGCCTGGAACCGCGACGTGCGCGGCAACAACGATCTGCTCAACCTGACCCAGGCGGACGCGATCCGCGAAATTCATCTGGCCTATTTCCGCGCCGGCGCCGACATCGTCTCGACCAACACGTTTTCCTCGACCTCGATCGCTCAGGCCGACTACGGCATGGGCGAGCTGGTGTACGAGTTGAACCGCGAGGGCGCGCGGCTGGCGAAGGAGGCGGCGCTGGCCGCCGAACAGGAGGACGGCGTTCGCCGGTTCGTGGCGGGCGCGCTCGGTCCGACCAACCGGACCGCGTCGATCTCTCCGGACGTCGCGAACCCCGGCTATCGCGCGGTGACGTTCGACGAATTGCGGATCGCCTACGGCGAACAGATCCGCGCGTTGCTCGACGGCGGCGCCGACGTGATGCTGATCGAAACCATCTTCGACACGCTGAATGCCAAGGCGGCGATCTACGCCATTCTCGAAGCCGGAGAGGCGCTCGGTCGAGAACTCCCGGTCATGATCTCGGGAACCATCACCGACCGGTCCGGCCGCCTGCTCGCCGGCCAGACGCCGGAGGCGTTCTGGAATTCGGTGAACCACGCAAGGCCGCTGTCGATCGGCCTCAACTGCGCGCTCGGCGCCACGGAAATGCGCGCTCATATCGCCGAACTGTCGCGGGTCGCCGGCACGCTGGTCTGTGCCTATCCCAACGCCGGCCTGCCGAACGAGTTCGGCGAATACAACGAGAGCCCGGCGGACATGTCCGGCCATCTCGAGGACTTCGCAGCGTCCGGGCTGGTCAACATCGTCGGCGGCTGCTGCGGCACGACCCCGGAGCATATCCGCCGGATCTCCGAAGTCGTGCGCGGCAAGGCGCCGCGCGCGATCCCCAAGCCCGAGCCGCTGCTGCGTCTTTCCGGACTCGAGCCGTTCACGCTCACCAAAGAAATTCCGTTCGTCAACATCGGCGAGCGCACCAACGTCACCGGCTCCGCGAAATTCCGCAAGCTGATCACGGCCGGAGATTATGCCGCCGCTCTTCAGGTGGCGCGCGATCAGGTCGAGAACGGTGCGCAGATCATCGACATTAACATGGACGAGGGCCTGCTCGATTCCGAGAAGGCGATGGTCGAGTTCCTCAACCTGGTCGCGGCCGAGCCGGATATCGCCCGCGTGCCCGTGATGGTCGAACTCGTCGAAGTTCTCGGTGATCGAGGCCGGCCTCAAGTGCCTTCAGGGCAAGCCGGTGGTGAATTCGATTTCGCTGAAGGAGGGCGAGGACGAATTCCTGAAATACGCGCGGCTGGTTCGGCGTTACGGGGCGGCCGTCGTGGTCATGGCGTTCGACGAGCAGGGGCAGGCCGACACGCTTCAGCGCAAAGTCGAGATCTGCCGGCGCGCCTATAAAATTCTGACCGAGCAGGTCGGCTTTCCGCCGCAAGATATCATTTTCGATCCGAACATCTTCGCGGTCGCGACCGGCATCGAGGAGCACAATGGCTATGGCGTCGCCTTCATCGAGGCGACCCGGACCATCCGGCAGGAGATGCCGCAGGCCCATGTCTCCGGGGGCGTATCCAATCTCTCGTTCTCGTTCCGCGGCAACGAGCCGGTGCGCGAGGCGATGCACTCGGTGTTTCTCTATCACGCCATTGCCGCGGGCATGGACATGGGCATCGTCAACGCCGGCCAGATGGCGGTCTATGACGATCTCGACGCGGAGCTGCGCGAGGCCTGCGAGGACGTGGTCCTCGACCGCCGGCCCGATGCGTCGGAGCGGCTTCTGGCGCTGGCCGAGCGCTATCGGGGGCAGGGCAAGGAGGCCAAGGTCGCCGACCTCGAATGGCGGACGTGGCCGGTCGAGAAGCGTCTCAGCCACGCGCTGGTGCATGGCATCACCGAGTTCATCGAGCCGGACGTCGAAGAGGCGCGACTCGCCGCCGACCGGCCGCTCTCGGTGATCGAGGGGCCGCTGATGGCGGGCATGAACGTGGTCGGCGACCTGTTCGGTTCGGGCAAGATGTTCCTGCCGCAGGTGGTGAAGTCCGCGCGCGTAATGAAGCAGGCGGTCGCCTATCTCATGCCGTTCATGGAAGAGGAGAGGGCCGCCAGCGGCAACGCGGGACGCTCAACCTCCGCCGGCAAGGTGGTGCTGGCGACCGTGAAGGGCGACGTGCACGACATCGGCAAGAACATCGTCGGCGTCGTGCTCCAGTGCAACAATTACGAGGTCGTCGATCTCGGCGTCATGGTGCCGGCGGCGAAGATTCTGGAAACGGCCAAGGCCGAGAACGCCGACATCATCGGCCTGTCCGGTCTGATCACGCCATCGCTCGACGAAATGTGCCACGTCGCGGCCGAGATGGAGCGGCAGAACTTCGAGGTGCCGCTCCTGATCGGCGGCGCGACCACGAGCCGCGTGCACACCGCGGTCAAGATTCATCCGAACTATCGGCGCGGCCAGACCGTCTACGTCACCGATGCGAGCCGCGCCGTGGGCGTCACGTCGGCGCTGATCTCGCAGGAGCGGCGCGCGGGCTACGTTGCCGAGGTGCGGGAGGAATATGCGCGGATTGCCAGCGCGCATGCGCGCGGCCAGGAGGACAAGAAGCGTCTGTCGCTGGCCGACGCCCGCGCCAATGCGCTTCGGCTCGACTGGACGAATTACGAGGCGAAGACGCCCTCGTTCCTCGGCACCCGCATGTTCGAGGACTATCCGATCGCGGACCTGGTCGAGGCCATCGACTGGTCGCCGTTCTTCCAGACCTGGGAGCTGACCGGAAAGTATCCGGCGATCCTCGACGACAAGGTGGTGGGCGAGGCGGCGCGTTCGCTGTTCGCCGATGCGCGCACGATGCTGCAGCAGATCGTCGACGAAAAGTGGTTCAGGGCGTCGGGTGTCGTCGGCTTCTGGCCGGCGAACGCGGCGGGCGACGACATACGGGTGTTCGCCGACGAGGCGCGGAGCGCGGAGGCCGGTGTGCTGCATACGCTTCGTCAGCAGCTCACCCGCCGCGAGGGGCGCGCGAACGTGGCGCTCGCCGACTTCGTCGCCCCGCAGGGGCGGGCCGACTACATCGGTGCGTTCGCGGTGACCGCGGGGCTCGGCGAGGACGCGGTCGCCGACCGCTTCAAGAACGCCAACGACGATTACTCGGCCATCATGGTCAAGGCGCTGGCCGACCGGCTGGCGGAGGCGTTCGCGGAACGCCTGCACCAGCGCGTCCGCACGGAGCTGTGGGGCTACGCCGCGGACGAGGCGCTGTCCAACGCCGATCTGATCGCTGAAAAGTATCGCGGGATTCGCCCGGCTCCCGGCTATCCGGCCCAGCCCGACCACACCGAAAAGGCGACCCTGTTCCGCCTGCTGGAGGCCGAGCGGATCGGGATCACGCTGACGGAAAGCTATGCCATGTGGCCGGGCGCGTCGGTCAGCGGACTCTACTTCGGCCACCCGGAGAGCCACTACTTCGGGGTCGGCAAGATCGAACGCGACCAGGTCGAGGACTACGCCCGCCGCAAGGGCTGGAGCGTGGCCGAGGCCGAACGCTGGCTGGCGCCGATTCTCAATTACGATCCGAACGCGCGCGCGCGCGACGCGGCGGCCTGAATCCCGATTCCGGACATCGGATCTCCGGCTGCAGACGCCGGCCAATCCTCGACGGGCCTAAAGCAAACACCGGAGGGGATGTCCCTCCGGTGTGTCTTCATCGTGTCGTTTGACGTCTAAAGGAGGAGCTTTTCGCTGGACCGAACTCAGAACGCGCCCAGCAGAACCGCGCCGACGAATCCGATCGCCGCGCACACCGCCAGAAGATTCAGTCTCAGTGCCAGATCCACCATCGGCCTCCGTCGATGAACATGCCTTAAGATTACCAATCCCTGCGACGCTCTGAAACCACAAACGTGCCGCACCTGAGGATAGTTCCGGGTGCGCGCGATGTTCGTCAAACGTCTGATATAAAATCACTTTCAGGACGATTTGCGGGTTTGCCCGGCAGGTATGCGCCACACGCTTCGGCGCATATTTTGTGCAATTACAATTTTAGAGGGCGTTTGAGCCGGCTTCCCGTCCGATCGTGGTCGCAATGGCGGCCTCGGTGAATCGGGCGGCGGCAAGCGTCCCGCGGTCGGCGCCGAAGCGGCCGATGGCCTGAACGCCGAGTGGCAATCCTGACGGATCGCGCAAGCCCGGGATGTTTACGCAAGGGGTGCCCATCAGCGTCCAGAGCCGGTTGAACGTGGACGATCCGGTGGAGGAAAGTCCGTGCGGAGCGGCGCCGGGCGCGGACGGCGACATGATCATGTCGATGCCGTCGAACAGGTCGAGCGCCGCCTTCCGTCCCCGGCTCGACTATGCGCCGCGCCGCGTCGTAGGCCTCGTGCGGAATGGCGTCGCCCGCCTCGACCAGCGTACGCAGCGACGGCCGCAGGCGGTCGCGGTGGCGGTCGTATTCGAATGCCAGCGATCGCGCCGCCTCGTAGGCCTGGATCGTGCCGTGCGCTTCGAAGGCTTCGGCGAAGATCGGCGGCAGCACGATGTCCGAGATCGTTGCGCCGGCCCGCTCGGCGGCGCGGGCCGCGGTCTCGACGGCGGCCGTCATGTCGGCGCTGGCGTCGGGCCAGGGCTGGCGGCGCAGGATCGCGATCCGCGGCGCGCCGTCGTGGCCTTCGTCCACGCGCAGCGGCCGCCCCGAAATCGCTTCGGCCACGAAGGCCACGTCTTCGACGCCCGCCGCAAACAGCCCCGCGGTGTCGAGGTGCCACGACACGCATTTCATTCCCACGGTCGGCAGCAGCGCGAAGGACGGCTTGTACCCCGCGACGCCGCAGAAGCTCGCGGGCCGGATCACAGAGCCGCCGGTCTGGCTGCCGGTGGCGAGCGCTAGAAAGCCGGCAGCCACACCGGCTGCCGAACCCGACGACGATCCGCCCGGCGTGTGCGCCGGGTTGTGCGGGTTCCGGGTCTTGCCGGGATCGAGATGGGCGAACTCCGTGGTGACGGTCTTGCCGAGCGCGACGCCGCCGGCGCGACGGATCATCGCGACCAGTGCGGCATCGCCTGCTGGGCGATAGCCTTCGTAGATCGCCGAGCCGTAGGCGGTCGGGAAATCCCGCGTATCGAAGATGTCCTTGAAGCCGGCCGGCAGACCGCGCAGCGGCGATCCTTTCAGCGCGCCGATTGCGGCGGCCTTGCGCGCCGCATCGAGATCGAGCGCGGCGAAGGCGCCGACTTCGGTCTCGCGCGCCGCGATCGCTTCGGCCGCGCGCTCTATGACGGAGGCGGGCGTGACCTCGCCGGCCTCGATGCGACGGGCCAGATCGAGCGCGGACAGCATCAGGCCTTGCCTTCGATCGCGGTCACGATGCGTCGCGTCATGCTGCTCGCGAACGGGATGGCGCCGAACGCCGTCACGACGGCCACCGGCCAACCGACCGAGAAAGCCGAGAGCCAGCGCGCGACGAAATCGGCTCGCAGGCCGATGTTCCAGTAGGTCACGACGGCAACGGCCATGAACACGATGATGCCGGTGGCGATCACCGGAAAGATGAACCTGGCCTTGCCCTGCATCGACACTCTCCCGCGCCGGATTCTTGTGGCCCGAACGCATGCCGCGATCAAGTCTGCGTTGGCGAACACTTAACCATAAACAAGGCGTTAGCGTTGAGCAGTCCTTAACCGGATTGCTCGCATTGTCCATGCCATGACGCGTGGAGTGCGTAAGTGTCTCGTCGGCTCCCTCGTCCTCGTCGCGCTCGCCGGATGCGGCCGCAGCGTTCTCCAGTATGCCGCCCGCGAGCCATGGCGCGCCGAGGCGGAGGCCAGTTGCCTGAAGTCGGGTGCGGTGCGGGAGAAGGCCGGTCTGGTCCGGATCGAACCGATCGAGGGCCCCGGAGTCTGCGGCGCAGATTTTCCGTTGAAGGTGGCGACGCTCGGCGACGTGTCGAGCGCGATCGGATTCGCCGGCGAGGTGATCCGTCCGCCCGGAGCTGTCCCGAACGGAAGCCGGGTCGTACCGGCGCCGCGCTGGCCCGTCGCCGCGCAGCCACAACCGCTACCGCCGCCTCAGCCGGTCTATTCCACGCCGCCATCGCAACATACGCCGCCGGGCGCGCCGCTGTCGCTCTCGCCTCCGGGCATGAATGCCGCGATCGCTGCGCCGCAGACCGTCGCGCCGCGATCGAATGACGTTTATCGGGAGCCCTATCCGCCGCCAGCGGCGCAGTCTTCGCCAGGCTATCGCACCGTACCGACCCGTCGCGTCGGCGATCCCGGTCCGGCCATCGACGACGGATTTCAGGTCCGTCCGCGCAACGCATCCGCTCCGCCGCCAGCGCCGGAGCCGGTCCCCGCGCTGGGGCCGCAGCGCGAGCCGCGCGTGACCGGTTCGATCCGTCCGGTCGAGATCAAGCCCACGGCGACGCTCGCCTGTCCGATCGTCTCGGCGCTGGACCGCTGGGTGGCGCAGGCCGTGCAGCCGGCGGCGCAAAAGTGGTTCGGCCAGCCGGTGGTCGAAATCCGCCAGATTTCGGCATACTCGTGTCGCGGCATGAACGGCCAGCCGGGCGCGCGCATTTCCGAGCATGCCTTCGGCAACGCGCTCGACATCGCCGCCTTCGTGCTCGCCGACGGCAAGCGCATCACCATCAAGAACGGCTGGCGCGGCTCGCCGGAGGAGCAGGGCTTCCTGCGCGACGTGCAGGCGGCGGCCTGCGACACGTTCACCACCGTTCTCGCGCCCGGCTCCAACCGCTTCCACTACGATCATTTCCACTTCGACCTGATGCGGCGCGCCAGCGGCCGGCGCATCTGCAATCCGCACGCCGAGGACGGCGAACTGGTCGCTGCGCGCGCGCGCGCCAATCCGGTCTATGCCGGAAGGAGCGGCTCGCAGCCGGCCTTGCAGCGTCCCGGCGCCACGCGCAACGATCCGGTTTCGGCCAACCGGCGCGGCGACAACACCGTTACTGGCTCCATCGGATCGAGACGCGCCCCTGCGCGTCAGGCTCCGTCCGACGACGATGACGACTGGATCGAGGACGACGGCCCGCGTCCGGAGATCGACTGGGCCGGCGACCGCCACAAGGTGCAGTAGAAGGCGCGCCGGGCTCGGGCTCGGTTGTGACGGACCAGGCTTTGATAAGGCTAAGTGTCATTGAGACCAAGATTGGGTATTTGATCTGGCGCACTCGAGAGTGACGCTTCTCACTCTAGCAAAAATCGGGCTCTTCATTCTGTCGTTTTTTGACTTGCATAAGTCGCCACATAAATGTGTTTTCTTCTCCGCATCGAGAACAAATGAAGCAGGCGAGTTGATCATTTTTAATTTCATGTATCTTCCGATACGGAAATTTGTCTGGAGTGGAGCATGCATGGCAGGTGACGTGTTGAACTCGACGCTCGAAAGAGAATTCTTCCCCGGACTTCTTGACTCGGTACTGTTCTTTACAGCTCTGTCTTATGCAATTTATTATGTCGTCGTTCTGCAGAGCTTCAGTTGAGCGTTGATTTTTTTGACCGCATACGCAATCAAAGGTGATTTGACTAAATATTGTTGTGCCCATGATCGTTCCTTGGGCTATTCGATCTAGTTCGTTCAGCGCTTCCATAATTTTTTGTTTGATTTTACTTTCTGGCCGATAATGTCCAATTGGATCGTTTTCGTTGCGAGGTGGTTCGCAGTGAAGAAAAGAACTCATGGCATGCCAAAGACTATTTATGTATTTGGGATCAAATCCCTTCTGCGTGCCAAGGGTTATGTAGTCGGTCGGATCATTTATGGGCTGGGAGCCAATTTGGAGCGTCCATTCATCAACGATTTTTGGGCTCACCATTTCCATGACGGTTTGCACAACGTATTGTGGCTTCCATGTACGCAAGTCATCAGCGGAAATGTACTTGTGCGCTATCCGTAGGCGCTCGTAGCATACGCGCTCCAATGCAAGTCTAGCTTCTAGGGCGGCATAGGTCAGCGACGGCGCGTCACCTGTGTCCAGGTGATCTCTAATTTTTTCGATATAAGACTTTAGCCAGATCATAACTGAACTTTCGGCTGAACCAAGCCCGGTACAATTCGCGGCTAATTCGTTTCGCAATATTGATGAATAAAAAGATTGATTTTGCAAGAAAGAATCTTGATCCGCTCTCGGGGGGGCTCGCTGCTTCACGAAAAACAACAAAGCTTTCTACGACGAGGAGGCGATCCAGCGTCCGGGTCGATGCCGACGGTAGTATAAGCCAACGCTTCGCCGCCGGTTGTTTTGAGACGTCCGGCTCCGTCGTCCCGTTTTTCCGTCCCCGACCAAAGTCGGGATGGAGCGCCGGGAGGCGCCCGGGGGCTTGCGAGACCCCCGTGAGGCGGACCTTGCGATCAGCCCGCCCGCGCGCCGGATCGGAAGCGGGCTTGCGAGGCCCGCACCGCGGCGCGCGCGCTCCGCACGGCCGGCTTGCGAGACCGAACCGCAGGAACGCGGCGCCTCCCGGCGCTCCACCGC
The DNA here is from genome assembly GCA_963758225.1 of uncultured Alphaproteobacteria bacterium. Taxonomy (GTDB): domain Bacteria; phylum Pseudomonadota; class Alphaproteobacteria; order Rhizobiales; family Xanthobacteraceae; genus Z2-YC6860. Next base: position 726,783 of record CAVWUJ010000001.1, read on the forward strand.
GGGGACGTTGTCGGCCCCGCGCCCCGCTCGCGCCGCATCCCATGACGATGCGTCGCGCGCCGGGCTGCGGCAAAGATAAGCGCACGTCATGGACCGGGGATAAGTATTTTTTCGCCGCATGCAGCCATGACGATGCGGTGCGCCCTATGCGCGACGCCCAAGATGTCGCCAATGCATGGCGATGTTGTGCAAGCTCGTCACCGCACCGCCGAACTCTTCCGCAGATTTGACGTTGCAGCGATGATTTCACGGGCAAACCATTCGCGGCCCGGTATTTTCAACTTCATATTTTTTCTCTCCTTCGCGCCGGCGAGAGCCTCGCGATCTCCGAACGCTGTGTGTGGCCCAAAACTTGCGAAGCCCTGCCAGAGCCCAGCGACCCTGCGCCGTGTTCGGTGGTCAGGCCACCACGCGGGCGAATGGAGGATGAATTCGATGTTCGGATCGGTTTTCCCGACTCGCCGCAGCATTGTGGCGATCGCGGCGCGTACTCTTCTTGGCGGATTGATGGGCATCGTGCCGGTCGCTGCGGCGCAAGCCTGGCCCGAACGGCCCGTCACGGTGGTTGTGCCGTTCGCCGCTGGTGGCTTCACCGACATGCTCGCACGCCTCACGTCCAAGTATCTTTCCGAGCGCTTCGGCCAGCCGTTCGTGGTCGAGAATCGCACCGGCGCCGGCGGCGCCATCGCGGCGAACCACGTGATGAAGGCGCAGCCGGACGGCTACACGCTGTTCATGGCTTCGGTGTCGCAGACCGGCGTTCTGCCCTTCTTCCAGAAGGTCACGTTCGATCCGGACAAGTACGAGCGGGTGAGCATCTTCGGCAAGATTCCGTTTTTGCTGTCGGTCAACGCCAGTCTGCCGGTGAAAACGATTCCGGAGTTCGTTGCCTACGCAAAAGCCAACCCCGGCAAGATCAACATTTCGATTGCCGGGATCGGCTCGACGACTCATCTCGTCAGCCTTTTGTTTGCCCAGCTTGCCGGGATCGATGTCGTGCATGTGCCTTACAAGGGATCGGCGCCTTCGGTCGCCGCCGTGCTCTCCGGCGAGGTCCATGCAACCTGGGGCGGAGTCTCCGACACCACCCCGCACATGACGGGTGGCAAGCTGCGAGTGATTGCGTCCTCATCGGAGGCGCGCATCGCGTCGCTTCCGGACCTGCCCATCCTGGCCGAGTTCTATCCGGGCGCGTACCTCGAAAGCTGGAACGGCTATCTTGCGCCGCCCGGCACTTCGAAGGCGATCACGCAGAAGCTCTCGGAGGCCCTGATCGAGATCGGCAAGGACAAAGCTGTCGTGGATCGCCTGACGCAGATCGGCATCACGCCGGTCGCGACCACGGCGGACGAGATGGACCGTGTCATGAAGAACGACAAGGTTCTCTACGGCAAAGTGACGGCAGCGGCCGGCATAACGCCCAAAGAGTAGCAGCGCGAGAGTGGCAGCGCGCGACGGGCTGCTCCCGGACATCGAGCGATCGGCTGCGGCGGGGTCGCCGCAGCCGATATGATGTTAGCGTTTCGATCAGAAAGAATGCCTACGCCTCATCGGAAGCGCCTGCAGGTCCGCCCGCGCGTTACGACGGTTTTCCGTATCCGCCGGCGGTCGGGGTCTGGATGATGATGGCTTCGTTCGCATCGATGATGGTGGCGTCGGCGCCCTTCAGCCTCTCCATCGTGCCGTCGTTGCGACGGACCCAGTTCTCGCCGACCTTTCCGTCTCCGCCGCCGGCAAGGCCGAACGGCGGAATGCGACGGTGGCCCGAGAGGATGGTGCACTCCATTTTTTCGAGAAAACGGATCGTGCGGCGCACGCCATCGCCGGCGTTCCATTTGCCGCGACCGCCCGAACCCTTGCGGATGTGGAAGTCCTCCAGCACCACGGGGTAGCGGAATTCGAGAATCTCCGGATCGGTCAGCCGCGTGTTGGTCATGTGGGTGTGCACGGCGTCGGTGCCCGGGAAGCCGGGCCCGGCGGGCGAGCCGGAGCAGATCGTCTCGTAATACTGGTATTTCGCGTTGCCGAAGTTGAGATTGTTCATGGTGCCCTGCGCGCCCGCCATGGCGCCGAGCGCGCCGAACAGCGTGTCGGTGATGGCCTGCGATGTCTCGACGTTGCCGGCGACGACCGCGCAGGGGTATTCCGGCGTGAGCAGGGTGCGCGGCGGGATCACGATGTCGATCGGCCGGAGGCACCCGGCGTTCATCGGAATGTCGTCGTCGACCATGACGCGGAAGACGTAGAGAACGGCCGCGCGCGCGACGGGTTCTGGTGCGTTGAAATTGGTCGGCTGCTGCGGCGAGGTGCCGGTGAAATCGACGCTGGCCTGGCGCTTCTTCTTGTCGACCGAGATCCGCACCCTGATGACCGTGCCCTGGTCCATCTCGTAGGCGAATTCGGAATCGTGCAGCCGGTCGATCACGCGCCGCACGCTTTCGGCGGCGTTGTCCTGGACGTGCTTCATGTAGGCCTTCACCACCGGCATGGTGAAGTGCGCCACCATCCTGCGAAGCTCCTGCACGCCCTTCTCGTTGGCGGCGATCTGCGCCTTCATGTCGTTGACGTTCTGGGTGACATTGCGCACCGGATATTTCGCGCCGGTCAGAGCCGCGACGAGCTCCTTCTCGCGGAAACGGCCGCGGTCGATCACCTTGAAATTGTCGAACAGCACGCCTTCCTCTTCGATGGTCGTCGCCATCGGCGACATCGAGCCGGGCGAGATGCCGCCGACGTCGGCGTGGTGGCCGCGCGCGGCGACCCAGAACAGGATGCTCTTTTTTCTATCGTCGAAGACCGGCGTGCAGACCGTGATGTCCGGCAGGTGGGTGCCGCCGTTGTAGGGCGCGTTGATGACATAGACGTCGCCGGGCCGGATGCGGCCCTTGTTCTCGCGGATGATGGTCTCCACCGCGCGGTCCATCGAGCCGAGATGCACGGGCATGTGCGGCGCGTTCGCCACCAGCGTGCCGTCGTGCGCGAACACCGCGCAGGAGAAGTCGAGCCGCTCCTTGATGTTGACCGAATAGGCGGTGTTCTGCAGCGACACGCCCATCTGTTCGGCGATCGACATGAACAGGTTGTTGAACACCTCAAGCATCACGGGGTCGGCCTTGGTGCCGATCGCGGCGGTGCGCTTGAGCTTGACGTTGCGGTCGAGAACGAGATGGTCCTTCGCCGTCACGCTGGCGCGCCAGCCGCGCTCGACCACCACGGTCTGGTGCGGCTCGATCACGATGGCCGGCCCTTGCACCTTGTGCCCGGGCCTGAGTTGGTCGCGGGTGTAGACGGCGGCGCGCTGCCATTTGCCGTCGGAGAAGAATTTCGTGCGGCGCGCGGGCGCGGGGAGATTCGCGCGCGAGGTCTGCAGCACCTTTTCGCGGAATTTCGCGCCACCGCCCATGGCTTCGACCGACACGGCCTCGACCACGAGCGTCTTGCAGCGGTCGATGAATCCGAAGCGCGCCTTGTGCGCCTTCTCGAAGGCGGATTTCATTCGCGGCGAGCCGCGGCCGGCTCTCGCATCCACAAGCGCCGTGTCGGTTCCGGCGTAACGGATATGCGCGCGCACGAAGACCTTGATCTGCGCGGCGGGCACGCCCTGGCCCGCGACCTCGGCTTTGCGTTTCCCGGCCGAGCCGCGTGGCGATGCTCTTCAGGACGGCGAGGGCCTTGGCGCCGAAGCGGCTCCTCGATCGCCTGCTGGCGGGTGGCGCGGATGTCGGCCAGGCCCATGCCATAAGCCGAGAGCAGCGACGAGAACGGATGGATCAGCACCTTGGTCATGCCGAGCGCGTCGGCGACGAGGCAGGCGTGCTGGCCGCCGGCGCCGCCGAAGCAATTGAGCGCATAGCGCGTCACGTCATAGCCGCGCTGCACGGAAATCTTCTTGATCGCGTTGGCCATGTTCTCGACCGCGATCCTGATGAAGCCGTCGGCGATCTCCTCCGGCGTTTTGCCGCCGACCTCCTTCGCCAAATCCTGCGAAGGCCGGCCTTCACCGCGTCGGCGTCGAGCGGCTGGTCCTGACCGGGGCCGAAGATCTTCGGGAAGAAGTCCGGCATCAGCTTGCCGACCATCACATTGGCGTCGGTGACGGCGAGGGGGCCGCCGCGGCGGTAGCAGGCCGGCCCGGGATTGGCGCCGGCGCAGTCGGGGCCGACGCGGAAGCGCGCGCCGTCGTAATGCAGGACCGAGCCGCCGCCGGCCGCGACCGTGTGGATCAGCATCATCGGCGCGCGCATGCGCACGCCCGCGACCTCGGTCTCGAACGCGCGCTCGTATTCGCCGTCGTAATGCGAGACGTCGGTCGACGTGCCGCCCATGTCGAAGCCGATGAGCGCGGTCGAAGCCGGCCTCGCGGCGCGGTCTGCGGCCATCGACACGACGCCGCCGGCGGGGCCGGACAGGATCGCGTCCTTGCCCTGGAACAGTTCGGCGGCGGTGAGCCCGCCCGACGACATCATGAACATCAGACGGATGTCGTCAGCTTTGCCGTTGCCGCTTGCTCTGCTGCGCTCCCTCCTCCTGAATGGGGGAGGGAACGTTGGGGCTTGGTCCGCATTCAGCTCCTCCGCCACCTTCGCCACATAGCGCCGCAGGATCGGCGAGAGATAGGCGTCCACAACGGTGGTGTCGCCGCGCCCCACCAGCTTGATCAGCGGCGAGATCTCGTGGCTGACCGAGACCTGCGGAAAGCCCATCTCGCGCGCCAGCGCCGCGACCTGCTGCTCGTGCTCCGGATAGCGATAGGCGTGCATGAACACGATCGGCGATCGCGCGGATGCCGTCCGCCTGGGCTGTTGCAGATCGGCGCGCACGGCGTCGAGGTCGGGCGCGCTGCTCCACTGTGCCGTCGGCGCGCACGCGCTCGTCCACCTCCGCGACGCGCTCGTAGAGCATCTGCGGCTTGACGATGTGCTTGGCGAAGATTTTCGGGCCGCGCCTGGTAGCCGATGCGCAAAGCGTCGCGGAAGCCCTTGGTGATGAGCAGCAGCGTGCGCTCGCCCTTGCGCTCGAGCAGCGCATTGGTCGCGACGGTCGTGCCCATCTTGACCGCGCCGACCGGCCCGGCGGGATCGGCTCGCCGGCCTTCAGCCCGAGCAGGTCGCGGATGCCCTGGACCGCGGCGTCGCGATAGGCCTCCGGGTTCTCCGACAGGAGCTTGTGGGCGACGAGCGCTGCCGTCCGGCCGCCGGCCGACGATATCGGTGAAGGTGCCGCCGCGGTCGATCCAGAAGTCCCAGGGGCGTCGGAGGGCGAGGCGGTCTTGCGGGCGGGCATTGCAGTCCTTGAAATCAGGCCGGCTTCGGTGCGAGCGCCGATCATAGGCGCAACGCGCGCCTCCGTCAGGTGAGCCCAGCGGTTGCAAGCCCCGCGTGGCCCGCGCTTGAGCCGTTCGCCGCATCTTGCTAAGTCCGCGCGCATCGAAGCGGAGCCGGCATCGCGGTCCGTTTGGCGACAATTCGGAGAGGGGACGTCATGAAGATCGTGGGTTTCGAGGCGGACGGGAAGGCGCGGCTGGGCGTCATCGAGGGCGACCAGGTGATCGACCTGCAGGCGGTCGATCCCAACCTGTCGTCGAATCTCGCCGACGTGCTCGCCGCGACCGGCGGCGACGTCAAGCCGCTGGCCGATCTGGCCGCCAAGGCGCCGGCCTCGGCGCGCCGTCCGCTGGCGGGCCTCAAGTTCGCGCTGCCGGTGGCGAGACCGGGCAAGATCCTCTGCCTGGGCCTGAACTACCTCGACCACGTCAAGGAAGGCCCGAACCGCGACAACATTCCGAAGTTTCCGACGCTGTTCATGCGCGGGCTCAACTCGGTGGTGCCGCACAAGGCGCCGATCATCCGGCCGAAGGTGTCCGAGACCTTCGACTACGAGGCCGAGATGGTCGCCGTGGTCGGCAAGCGCGCGCGCCACATGACGATGGACAACGCGCTGTCCTGCATCATGGGCTACACGATCAGCAACGAAGGCTCGATCCGCGAATTCCAGCGCCACACGACCCAGTGGCACATGGGCAAGAACTTCGACAATTCCGGCAGCATCGGGCCCTGGATCGTCACCGCCGACGAGCTGCCGGCACGGCGGCAAGGGGCTGAAGATCGAAAGCCGCGTCAACGGCAAGGTCATGCAGTCCGACAACACGGCGAACATGATGTTCCCGCTGGCCGAGACCATCGTCTACGCGACGCAGGGCATGACGCTGGAGCCCGGCGACATGATCCTGACCGGCACGCCGTCCGGCGTCGCGCATGCGCGCAAGCCGCCGGCCTGGATGCGCCACGGCGACATCGCCGAGATCGAGATCGAGGGCATCGGCATCCTCTCGCAATCCGGTCGAGGACGAAGAAGTAAAACCGGCCCGTCCTGCTGTCGAAACCGGCGCCGCACCCCAACGGGTGCGGCGTTTTGCTTCGCGGCCTTTCGACCTCGCCGAATGGGGACAAATCCGTTGCGCGGCCGGTTCCGAAGTGACATGACAGGTGCAATCGCCGGCCGCGAAACGGGATTTCGCCGGTCGACAGCACGTCGTTCGAGGGAGGAATCATGCCACGCACGTTCAAGCTCGCCGTTGCCGCACTCGTGGCCGACCGGCCTTCTTGCTGCCCCCGTCGCCGCACAGGAATGGCCGCAGCGGCCGATCCGCATTCTGGTCGGCTTCGGCGCCGGCGGCGGCACCGACATCGCCGCGCGCATCATGGCGCAGCCGCTCTCCGAAATCCTCGGCCAGCCGGTCGTGGTCGAGAACCGGCCCGGCGCCGGCGGCGTGACCGCGGCCGACGCCGTCGCGAAGTCCGAGAAGGACGGCTACACGGCGCTGATGATGTCGAACGCCCATGCGGTGTCGGCGGTGGTCAACAAGAGCCTGCCCTACGACCCGGTGAAGGACTTCCAGATGCTGTCGATGGTCGGCACCGCCGGCCTGATCATGGTCACGGCGGCGGACTTCCCGGCGAAGGACGTGAAGGGCGCGATCGCGGAGATCAACAAGCTCGGCGCCAAGGCCAACTTCGGCTCGCCTGGCGTCGGCACCACCCAGCACTTCGCTGCGGAGCTGTTCGGCCAGATGGCCGGCTTCAAGGCCACGCACATTCCCTATCGCGCGACGCCCCAGGTGATCACCGCGCTGCTGCAGGGCGAGCTCAATTACGCCTTCGAGCTGATCCAGACCGTGCAGGGTCAGATTCAGGCCGGAAAGCTGAAGGCCATCGCAGTGACCTCGCCGCAGCGCTATCCGTCGGTGCCGGACGTCCCGACCTTCATTGAAGGCGGTCTGAAGGACTACGACGTGACGAGCTGGTACGGCATCGCGCTGCCCGCCGGCACGCCGCGTCCCGTCGTCGACAAGTTCAACAAGGCGCTGACCGAGGCGCTCGGCCGCGAGCAGGTGCGCAACGCCATCCTCAAGGCCGGCGCGCAGCCCCGCGCCTCCACCCCCGAGGAGCTGTCGAAGCACATCGCCACGGAAATCGCCAAGTGGAACGGCGTGCGCGAGAAGGCCGGCATCCCGCAGCGCTGATCCGTTCGGGCTCGCTCCGAAAGCGATCGCCGCGTCCCTCCGGGCGCGGCGATTTGCGTTGAGCAAGGCGGTTGCGGCGGGTTCCCCGAACCGGGCACAGTGGGGTGGCGGGCAGAGCGCGACAATGCGCCGGACGTCCGCAAGGGGAGGATTATCATGGCACGCATGCTCACGCTTGCGGCGACGACGCTTGCCGTCGCCCTTCTGCCCGCGGCGCCCGGCTGGGCCCAGGGCGCGCAGGAGGCCGCGAAGGACTGGCCCAACAAGCCGGTTCGCATCCTGATCGGCTTTGGCGCCGGCGGCGGCACCGATGTTGCCACCCGCATCGTCGCCGAGGGCCTGTCGGAAGTTCTCAAGCAGCAGTTCATCGTCGAGAACCGGCCCGGAGCCGGCGGAACCATCGCAGGCGGGATGGTCGCGCGCTCCGCCAAGGATGGCTACACCCTGCTGTCGATCAGCATGGGTCATCCGGTGTCGGCGGTGATGGTCAAGGCCTTGCCCTACGACCCGGTGAACGACTTTGCGCCGGTCGGAATCTTCACCAACTCCGCCTTCGTGGTCGCGGTCGGGAAGAGCTCGCCCGCCAAGAACCTCAAGGAGCTGGTGGAGCACGTCAACAGCCAGCCGGGCAAGCTGAACTATTCGACGGTGGGGCTGGGCTCGACCCAGCATCTGATCGCCGAAGACCTGCGGCAGCGAACCGGCATGAAGGCGCAGCAGGTCTCCTATCGCACGACCGGCGAGGTGGTGACGGCGCTTCGCCGCGACGACGCCGCCTTCGCTGTCGAGCTTTATCACGCGATCCGCGGCCAGGTGGATTCCGGCGACCTGCGGCTTGTCGCAACGGCAACGCCGACGCGCTGGGCGCCGATCCCGGACGTGCCGACGGTGGCGGAAAGCGGCTATGCCGGCTTCGGCGTGCTGGGCTGGTACGGGCTGACGTTTCCGGCCGGCACCCCGCAACCGATCGTGGACAAGATGCGCGACGCGCTGAAGCAGGTGCTGGAGCGGCCGGACGTCCGCAAGCGGCTGGAGGGCGTCGGCGCGAGCGTCAACCTCTCGACGCCGGACGAATTCAGGAAAACGATTGCGTCCGATATCGAGACGTTCCGCAGGGTCGCAAAGAACGCCGGTCTGGAAGCCAAGTAGCGATCGCAACCGCCATCGTTATCGGCCAGCGCAAGAGCCTGCCGCCCTCGCCACGGCGGCGGGCGGCATGCTAAGGACGACGCGGCTTGGCGGGCGTCGCAATGCGCCGTCCGCCACGCCGAACACACGCTTCGTGAGAGGGAAGAGGGACCACCGATATGGCCGATACGCTGAATGTGATTGCGATCTGCGGCAGCCTTCGCAAGGGCTCGTTCAACCGCATGCTGATGAAGGCCACGATGGGCCTGGCCCCGGACACGATGAAGTTCACCGAGGCGCCGTCCTTCGCCGAGATTCCGGTCTACGATTTCGACGCGCAGAATTCGTCCGGCTTTCCGGCTGCTGCCGAAGCCTGGGCCAACGCGATCCGCGCCGCCGACGGCATCCTGATCGTGTCGCCCGAATACAACTGGTCGATCCCCGGCGGCCTCAAGAACGCGATCGACTGGGTGTCGCGCATGAAGCAGCCGCCGATGACCGACAAGCCGGTGCTGCTGCAGTCGGCGGCCGGCGGAATCCTCGGCGGCTCGCGCATGCAGTATCATCTGCGCCAGTGCCTGGTGTCGCAGGATGCGGTCTGCTACGGCCGGCCGGAGGTGATCGTGACCTTCGCCGCGCAGAAGTTCGACGAGAGCGGCAACCTCAAGGACCAGGGCGCGATCGACCTGATCAAGCAGCAGCTCGCCGGCTTCGAGAAGTTCGCCCGCAAGCTCGCCGGCAAGAATTAAGTTCGGACCTGCCCCAAATGATGCTGCTTGATGGCCGGGCTTGTCCCGGCCATTTCGCTTGGGGCTACACGATGCTTGCCTGAGCGAGACGCCCGGCACGAGACCGGGCTCGGTTATAGCGTCGTTGCTTTTGATCGAAGCGTTTGCAGTTGTCACCTCCCCTTGAAAAGGGGAGGTCGGCGGCCGAAGGACGCCGGGTGGGGATCGGTTTGCCGGATGGCGGACCCCACCCCAACCCTCCCCCTTTCAGGGGGAGGGAGTGCAAACACCGCCTACGCGATTCAATTTGAAGCAATCACGCTATAGACGGGCCTACAGCTTTCTGCCCTTCAGCCACGCCTCGCCTTTGGCATAGAGCGCATCGACCGCCGGTCCGTCGAGGCCGGGGAGATCGGCCTTCACATCGAAACCGCTTTTGGCCTGAAGATAGGCGAGGTGGCGGTAGCCGAGCGGGAGGCTCACCAGCAGCTTGCGGTCGAGCTTCAGCTTCGCCGTCGGATCCACCGCGTCGATGCGGTCGCGTTCGTAGATGCAGCGGCGCAGCACGATGCCCCAGCGGCCCTTGCGCTTCTCGATGAGGTCGTAGAACCGGCCGTGGCAGGTGACGTCGCAGACGACGCCGTCGATCGCGCCGCGTTGCAGGATGCTCATCTTGGTCTGGGCGACGGCCCGCTTGCCTCTGATTTCGATGGTCATGCCGCCGAGCGAATGCGTCACCCGCACGCCGGCCTCGTAGCCCTTGATGCTGACCTTGAGAAACTCCGACGCGGGCCCCTGGAACCAGGTCGACCACATTTCGCCGTCGTCGTGCCAGACCGTCATGAAGCGGCCCCACATCAGGCTGTCGCGATAGACCACCCAGTTCTCGATCAGGGCGCGGATCGCAAGCCGGTCCTCGATGTCCTTCGCCCTGTTCTCTGCCCTGTCTTTGGCCATGCGTGTCCCCCGGTGGCGCGGATCGTCATGCTGCACTAACGTCTTTGGAAATGACAGGGAGGGACGACGCGCAATGAGACTGGCAGGACGCACGGCCATCGTCACCGGCGGGGCCAAGGGGATCGGGGTGCATTATTCGCGTGCGCTCGCGGCCGAGGGCGCGGAGGTGATGATCGCCGACATCGCGGACGGATCGGGGCTGGCCGCGGAGATCGCGGCGGCGACCGGCCGCAACTCCACCGACGCCATGACCTTCGACGTCAGCGACGAGGCGCAGTGCAAGGCGCTGGTGGATCGCACCCTCGAGCGTTTCGGCAAGATCGACATTCTGGTCAACAACGCCGCGCTCTACGCGCCGCTGCCGACGCTCAAGGTCACGGAGATCGACGCCGACCTGTGGGACAAGGTGATGGCGGTGAACATCCGCGGGCCGTTCCTGATGGTGAAGCACGCGGCTCCGCACATGATCGCGCGCAAATACGGCAAGATCGTCAACATCGGGTCCGGCACGGTGGCGCGCGGCATCCCGGACTTCTCGCATTACGTCACGTCCAAGGGTGCGGTGACGGCCTTTACCCGCTGCATCTCGCGGGAGCTGGGCGCGCACGGTATCTGCGTCAACACGCTGGCGCCGGGCTACACGCTGTCCGACACCGGACTCGCCAATGTCGTGCATGTCGAGCAGTCGCGGGCGGCGGCGGTGGCGCGCCGGGCGCTCAAGCGCGATCAGTATCCGGAGGATCTGGTCGGCACCCTGATCTACCTGTGCGCGGCGGACAGCGACTTCATGACCGGGCAGGTGCTGGCCGTGGACGGCGGGGCCAACAACACGGCGTGAGCCGTTCGGGATGCGGCTTGCGATCCGCGCAAAGCCCTGCGGAACCGGCATACCGAGCCATGCCGTCGCACGCCTGTTGTTTCGCGCGGAAAATCGCTATGTTCCGGACAAATCGCCCGTCCGACGCCTCGCGGGCGTGGAAATTGTCCGCGGGCGCGCACATCGCAAGGAGGATGCCATGTCCACCGCCACCGCCGCCAATCTGGACCCGAAACACAATGTCCAATCCGTCCGGCAGGCCTTCTACGACAAGATCAGCAAGCAGGATCTGGCCCCGCTCTGGGAGGTGCTCCGCAACGTCGTGACCAAGGAGCCCAAGTCCAAGGCCAGCCCGAAACTCTGGAAGTACGACGAGGTCAAGAAGCTACATCCTCGAGGCCGGCGGACTGATCACCCCCGAGGAGGCCGAGCGCCGGGTTCTGGTCCTGGAGAATCCCGTCGCTGCGCGGCCAGAGCCGCGTCACCAACACCCTGTTCGCCGGCATCCAGCTCATCATGCCGGGTGAGGTCGCGGACGCGCACAAGCACGTCTCCTCGGCAATCCGCTTCGTGCTGGACGGCGAGGGCGCCTACACAGCTGTCGAGGGCGAGAAGGCCAACATGTCGCGCGGCGACTTCATCCTGACGCCGAACTGGGCGCCGCACGATCACGGCAACCCGTCCGAAAGCCCATGCTGTGGCTCGACGTGCTCGACATGCCGACGGTGAACCACTTCGAGACCTCGTTCATGGAGCACTTCGACGAGAAGGCCCAGAACATCAATCGCGAGAACGGCGACTCGCTCGAGCGCTGGGGTTCGGGCGTTCTGCCGGACGGCGAGACGGTGACGCCGTTCCAGAAGCGCAGCCCGGTCATCAACTACACCTACGCCCGCACCCGGCCGATCGCCGAGCGGCTGATGAAGACCGGCGACATCGATCCGAGCCACGGCGCGCGGGTGCGATACTCCAACCCTGTGAACGGCGAGCATGTGATGCCGACCATGGGCGCGTGGCTTTCCATGTTCCCCAAGGGCTTCAAGGGCAAGGACTACCGCTCGACCGACGGCATGATCTTCGTCTGCGTCGAGGGCCACGGCTCGACCAAGGTCGAGGACGAGGTGATGGAGTGGGGGCCGAACGACGTGTTCGTCGATCCCGCCGTGGAAGCGCTATTCGCACAATTGCCCGGAGCAGTCGGTGCTGTTCTCGATCTCCGACCGGCCGGCGCAGGAGCTGCTCGGCATCTGGCGCGAGGCGCGTTAGGCCCCGCGCCCGTCGGTGCACGACGCCGGAAGAATTCAAGCCCCGCCCGCAAGGCGGGGCTTTCGTTTGCGGCTCCGTTCGCGCTGGAAGGGGCCGGCGATATCCGCCGTCCGCGCCCGGGGCTGCGAGACCGGTGATCAGCCGGCCGCTGCGGCGATCCGCGCGGTCCTGCGGCGCAGGAAGTCGAAGCCCGCCAGCAGCACGCCAGCAGCGAGCCCGATCCAGTCGAGCGTCGCGGCCGCGGCGAAGGCGTTGGGCGGCATCAGGATCGCCAGCGCGGCGGCGCCGAGCGCGATCCGGTAGGGTTTCGTCAGCACGGTGAAGCAGAAGCCGACGATGGCGGCGGTTCCGAGGAAGATGCCGAACACGTTTCGCGCGAGATGCCAGACGATATTTCCCCAGCTGCCGTCCATCAGCAGCGCGGGCTCCAGCACGAACAGGAACGGGATGAAGAACGTGCTCCAGCCCACCATCACGGAGACCCAGCCGGTCGTCCATCCCGAGGTGCGGGCGATATTGGCCGCGGCATAGGACGCGATCGCGACCGGCGGGGTGATCATCGACAGCATGCCGAAATACATCACGTACATATGCGCGGCCATCGGCGTGACGCCGAGCTTGACCAGCGATGGCGCAAGCAGCGTGGCGGTCAGGACGTAGACGCTGACCGTCGGCATGCCCATGCCGAGCACGATGATGATCATGCGCGGTCATGATCACGAGCAGCACGAACAGGTTCTCGCCGGCGATGGCGATGAGTTGCAGCGTGAGGCCGAAGGCAGATGCCTGAGATGTTGAGCACGCCGACCACGAGGCCGGCGGCGGCGCCGATCAGCACGATGTCGAGCGCGGCGCGGCCGGTGTCCAGAATGGCGCGGAACATCTCGCGGAACGCGTCACCCTGCGGCCGCGATAGCTGAACATCATGCTCAGCACGCATCAGCATCGACGGTCGAATAGACTCGCCGCGCGCTCGATCGGGATCTGGAAGACTTCCGGCTAGATCAGCGTCGCGATGAGGAACGCGATCGGGATCGGGAAGTGCCAGCCGGAGCTGCAGGACCTCGCCAGTGAAGGGCGGCGCGTCGGCGGCCTGCGCCGCGCCGATCTTCTGCTTGCCGGCCTCCAGGTCGACGCTGATGAACAGCGCGGCGTAATAGAACAGGAACGCCGGAATGATCGCGGCGATCACCACGCGCCGTAGCTGATCTGCAGGAACTCGGCCATGATGAAGGCGGCGGCGCCCATCACCGGCGGCACGAGCTGCCCGCCGGTGGAGCCGACCGCCTCGATGGCGGCGGCGCGCTGCGGCGTAAATCCGGAGCGGCGCATCAGCGGAATGGTGACGATGCCGACCGCGACACATTGCTGCACCGCGGCGCCCGAAACCATGCCGAACAGCGCGGATCCGAACGACAGCGATCTTGGCCGCGCCGCCGCGGAAGCGGCCCATCGCCGGACATCGCGAGATCGGCGAAAAGTTCGCGCCGCCGGTGCGGGACAGCACCTGGCCCATCAGCGTGAACGGCACGACGATCAGCACCGCGACGCCGAGCAGCGGGCCGATCATGCCGTTGGTGTCGAGGCCGAGATAGACGATCAGCCGCTCCGGCGAGACGCGGGCGGGTCTGGAAGTCGTCCCGGCAGGTGCGGGCCGATGAAGACATAGGCGACAGCGCCAGGATGATGACGACGAGAACGCGCGCCGGAGCTGCGCCGCGTCGCCTCCAGCACCAGCAGCAGCGAGGATCGCGCTGCCGATCACGCCCTCGATCGGCAGCATGGCGAGTTCGTAGGTCAGCGGTTCGTAGCGGACGGCGATGTAGCCGCAGATCGCGATCGAGACGGCGGCCCCGAGCCATTCGAACCAGTGCGGTTCGCGGTTGCGGCCGGCGATGAAGGACAGCGCGAGGCCGAGGCCAAGGCACACCGCCAGAAGCTGCTCGGTGTAGAACGCCAGCCCGAACAGCCGGCGCGGCAGGTCGAGCACCCAGAGCCACGACGCAGGCGATCAGCAGGCCCTGGAGGATATCGATGCAGAGCGCGTTGAAGCGGGACGGCGCTGCGCCTCCGCCGGCTCCTTTCGGAGTGAATAAGGCTCACGCGGCGGGCCCTGGATCTGCGGGACGGGATATGGCGGGTTCGGGCACGTCAGCGATCACAAGGTCAGCCGAGCGCCGCCGGCTGCAGGTTCTTTTCCTTGAAATATCTGCATCGCGCCGGGATGATACGGGCACGCCGTACTGCTTGTAGGCGCCCTGCGCGGTCGAACTCGCGCAGCACCGGCTGCACCGTCACCAGATCGGCCTTGTTCTTCAGCAGCGTGTCGAGGATCTTGTAGACCACCTCGTCCGGACCTTGGCGTGGGTGAGCAGAACGTTGTCGAAGCTGTAGATCTTCATCGGCTTCTCGACGCCGATGAAGACCGGGCCCGGCGTGACCGGGGTGAGATAGCCCCAGCGCATGATCTTTTTGGCGGCGGCATGCCCTTTTCCTCGATGTCGCAGCACGCGGATGCCGCCGACGGTGGCGTCGACCTCGCGCACCTTGGGCGCGCCGAAGGCGAAGAGGAACATGTCGGCGGCGCCGGCGACGAAGTCGTCGGCGCTGCGGACGACGTTCGGCACCAGCACGGGCCTGATGTCCTTCTCGGTCAGGCCGGCGGTGGCCAGCATGGCGCGCGCGACCGGATCGATGTGCGCATCGCGGAGAAGCCCATGGTGACGCGCTTGCCCTTGAGGTCGGCGATCGTGTGGATGGGCGAATCCTTGCGCACGAAGAACGGCGTGCGAAGCGGATAGACGGCCGCGATCGATCCGCAGATCCTTCTGCGCCCGCGGTCGATCCCGCCATGCGCCTCCATGATGTTGGCGATGCCGATATCGGCCTCGCCGCGGCCGACCATCGGAATGATGACGTTGTCGCCGGCGGTCGGCTGCACCAGCACGTTCATGCCGGCCTTTTCCTTGAGCACCTTGGCGATCGCGGCGGCCGTGGTGTGGTTGAGCGTGCCGCCGGGCAGCGTCGCGAAGCCGTAGGTCTGGGCCTGTGCCGCGCCCAGACCCAGGGCGGTTGTCGCGATCGCTGGCGCGGCCGCGGCGCTCCGCAGCCAGAGCATCGGGCGTGCTGTCATGCCTTCCTCCCCTCGAGCCGCTGCCGTCCCGGCGCTATTTCGCCGGGATCTTGTTGTCCGCAAAATACTTCAGCGCGCCCGGATGATACGGGACGCGGCTGGTCTTGTAGAGGCCCTCGGGCGTGAACTCGCGCAGCGCAGGCTGGACCACGATCAGTTCCTCCTTGTGCTTGGCCATCGCCTCGATGATCTTGTAGATGACATCGTCCTTCACCTTGGCGTTGGTGAACAGCAGGTTGTCGAAGCTGTAGACGTCCTGCGGCTTTTCCACGCCGACGAAGAACGGGCCGGGCGCGCCGGCAGCAGATAGCCCTCGGGAAAGAGCTTGCTCGCGGCGTCCATGCCGGCTTCCGTCGATCTCGAGCACGCGGATGCCGCCGACGGTGGCGTCGACCTCGCGCACCTTGGGCGCGCCGAACGCGAAGAAGAACATATCGGCGGCGCCCGCGACGAAATCGTCCGCGCCGCGCACCACGTTCGGCACCAGAACCGGCACGAAGTCCTTGTCGCCGATCCCACCGGCGGCGAGCAGGGCCTTGCCGACGATATCGAGCGTGCGCTGCGCCGAGAAGCCCGGCGGTGATCTTCTTGCCCTTCAGGTCGGCGACGGTGCGCATCGGCGAATCCTTGCGCACGAAAAACGGCGTTCGTCAGCGGATGGATGGCGCCGATCAGGCGCAGGTTTTGCAGTTTGCCGCCGTCGGTGGCGACCAGCACCTCCAGCGCGTTGGCGATGCCGATCTCGGCCTCGCCGCGCGCCACCAGCGGGACGATGACGGATTCGCCGGCAGTCGGCTGCACCAGCGCGTTGATGCCGGCCCTGTCCTTGGCGACCTTGGCGATCGCGGTGCCGGTGGTGTGGTTCAGCGAGCCGGGCTGCATGGTCGCAACGCCGATCGCCTGCGCAGAGGCCGCGCCGGCGGTCAGGACGAGCGCGCCCATTGCGGCCAAGGCACTGCGAATCGTTGACGGACGTCGCGTGAAAGCGATGGTCATGAGGTTTCCTCCCGTTTGCACGATCATTGCACAGGTCGGGAGGCGTGGCGAGACGCGCGTTGGCCGCGCGAGCGGACGTCAGGGCGGCTCGACCCGAAAGCCGTCGGCGCGGTCCAGCGTCGATCGCGCGCCCCCCACCGCCGCCGCCCACCGGGCGGTGGCGGCCACGCCGCCGAACGAATAGAAGTGCAAAGCCACGGATCCCGGTGCGATGGCCACCGGTTCTGCAGCAAGGGCGCGGATCGCGCCGTCCGGTGTGACGGTGCCAAGCAGGTGCTTGGCGAGTCCGGCGTGGCGTGCGAGCGCCTGCGCCGAGGCCGCAACACCGCAGCGCTTCGCATAGCGAAGCAGGTGCGTAAGGCCTGCCGGGCCGGCGAGCCCCATCCGCACGGGATGGTCGATGCCCTGCGCGCGCAGGCGATGCAGCCATCGGATCATGGCCTCGGCGTCGAAACCGAACTGCGTCACGATGTCGACAGCGAGGCCGGTGGATTCTCGCCGCCTCGATCTTGGCGCGCAGCGCCAGATCGAGCGTGTCCTGCGAAAGCTTTGGATGTCCTTGTGGATAACCCGCCACGCCGACGCGGGTGAAGCCGTGACGTTGCAGCGTGCCGCTTTCGATCAGTTCAAGGGCGCAGGCATAAGGCCCGGCCGGGCGTGCGGCGTCGCCTGCGAGCACCAACGCGCGCCGCACGCCGGCCTCGCGCGAAAGCGCCCCCACGGTTTCGTCGAGCGCGGCGGCGCTTTCCACGCTGCGTGCGGCCAGATGCGGCACCGGCTCGAACCCCATGCGGCGCAGGCGGATCGCGGGCAGCAAATGTCCGGACATCGGACGGCCGGCAGGCGCGGAAAGATAGACCGGCGTGCCGGGTGCGAGCACGCCGCGCAGCGCCTCGATTTCGGCCGCGTTCGGCTGCGTCGCTTCGATCGAGAAGTCCCCGGCGAAACGGGCGATGCGGACGACCTCCGGCGCGAGTTGCGTGGAGGCGTGCGCGTCGATCCCGGCGACGGGCGGGAACGCACGAAGGGCTGTGGCGCGGATCATCGCCGTCACTCCCTTCGCCGGGAAATGACGTAGGATTCGTCGTAGAACCAGAGCGCGCCGTGTTTCTTCAGCACTTCGCTCGTGGCTTCGAGGTAGCGGCCGTCGGTGGCGGCCTCCGCGACACGATGGTCCTCGACCTGCGCCACGTAAATCGCCGCGTTCCACGCCGCGAACAGCGTCGAGGTGCCGATCGAGGAGGCCTGCTCGATCTCGCTCGGCAGCGTGTGCATGTCGTAGCGGAAGATCGAGCGGTTGTCGGCATAGGCGTTGAAGTTGAGATCGCGGCCGGCCTGGCCGAGCTCGTGCTTCACCGCCTTCATGATCATGTGGCGGTCGTGCACGAACGGATTGTCGCCCGGCCAGACGCTCTGGATGATCTCCATGCCCGGATCGTTGCCGTGCGAATGGATGCCGATCAGCCGGCCGCCGGGCCCGAGCGCCTTGGCGAGCGGCGCGATCACGCGCTTGGCCTTGAAGTCCAGCGAGGCGCGCGCGCGATAGGGCTGCGAGGCGATGATCAGGTCGTAATTGGCCTGCGTGCCGCCGGGCCTGGGGATGATCGGATCGAGCAGGAATTTGTGATCCTCGCGATAGATCACCAGCACCACCGGCCGCTCGTAGACCGGATTGCCGGTCTTGGGGCTGACGCCGGCCTTCCAGTTCTCCGCGAAGAACGGCATCAGGTTGGTGATCTGCTGCTCGAACTGATGCGCGGATTTGCCGACCAGCGGGGCCTCGTGCCAGACCATGCTCGAGGCGGCCGACAGCGACTTGACCGCCAGATGCGGCGCGTCGGCATAGGCGAGATTGGTGAGCACCAGCACGGTCGCGGGATGCTCGCAGAAGCGGTCCGACATCTTCTGCGAGCGCGATCCGCACGTCCTCGAGGCTGATCTCCTTGCCGACGATATAGAACGGCGTGTGCGGGAAGCGGTCGTGCATCGCGCGCATGGTGCGCAGGAGCACGGTGCCGTCGCCGACGCCGGCGTCGAACACGCGCAGCGCCGGCGGGCGCGGATGCACGTTGGCAAGCTCCAGCGACACGCGGTTGGCGACCATCCACTTCTCGCTGCAGGTGTTGACGAACAGCAGGTATTTCTGCCGGTTGTCGAAGAAGCGGAAGTTGCGCTGCGGGTCGGGGCCTTCGCCGCCGGACGAGGGCGCGGACGGAATCGGCGCCGGACGGGATCGCGGCCGGAGCGCTGAACGCGGGCATGGCGGCGAAGGGCGCGGGCGACGGCGCGTCCCGACGCATGTCCGGCCGAACATCGGCGGCGCGCGGCAATGACCGAGGGCCGCCCGGCCAGTTCCTTGTTCGCGGCCATGAAGCTGCGGATGCGGTCCAGCGTCTCGGTGGTGATGCGGCCGCCGTGGCGCAGCCGGCTGGCGAGCTTGCCGTCGTTGACGGCGCGGCGTCCGAAGGTGGATTCGGCAAGGCCGGTCTGGCGGCAATAGTCGGAAATTTCGGCGAGCAGCTCCTGGGCGTTCATGGGCGGCGTCCGCGTTTCCCCGTCGGCTTCGCGTGGCGGCCTTGAGGCCGTCTCGCATCGCGGTCCGACCCGCAAATCCGACCGCTTTGGGCCTGCGAGGTCAACCACAAAACGGCCCACGATCAGAGTGGGCAATTTAATGGGATGCCTGATCGCGTAATTTGCCAACAATAGAGAAATCGGTGGCCTGAAGGACCGGCAATCACGCTCCTGGTGGGCAGGATACGTCGATGGGCAAGGCCTTGCCCACTAAATCATCGCTTCAAATCAGGGAATTAACCAACTATCACCCGATCGCGCGGAGCACGGCGGCCGCCACCGGTCCGGTGCCATCCGTCCCGCCGAACTCCATCGGCCGGATTCCGGACGCGAAGGCCTCGTCCACCGCTCGTTCGATGCGGGCCGCGGCCGCGGCCGCCGGCGCGTGGCCGTGCTTGTCGGCCAGCCAGTCCAGCATCAGCGCGGCGGAGAGGATCATCGCGGTCGGGTTGGCCTTGCCCTGGCCCATGATGTCGGGCGCGGTGCCGTGACAGGGCTGGAACACCGCATGGCTGTCTCCGATGTCGGCGGAGGGCGCCATGCCCATGCCGCCGATCAGCCCGGCGGTCAGGTCGGAGAGGATGTCGCCGAACATGTTCTCCATCACCATCACGTCGAAATCCCAAGGGCGTCGCACCAGCATGGCGGAGGCGGCGTCGACATAGAGCCGCTCGCTCGGAACGTCCGGGAACGCCGCGGCGCGCTCGTCGAAGATCGAGCGGAAGAAGGCGTAGGCCTTGAAGGCGTTGGCCTTGTCCACGCAGGCGAGCTTGCCCTTGCCCGCACCGCGCGCCTTGCGGCGCTGGGCGAGCCGAAATGAGAAGTCGAACAATCGCTCGCAGGTCTTGCGGGTGATCACCAGCGTCTCGCGGCCCTCGTCGTGCGTGACCACGCCCTTGCCCATCGACGCGAACAGACCTTCGGTCGAACTCGCGGATGACGACGAGATCGATGCCGCGCTCGGCCGCGCCGACGATCGGCGAGGGCACGCCGGGGATCAGCCGGCATGGCCGCACGCCGGCGTAGAGGTCGAAGATGAAGCGCAGCTCAACCTGCGGCATGATCTCGGTGTTGTCGGGATAGCGCACCGAGGGCAGGCCGCAGGCGCCGAGCAGGATCGCGTCGGCCTCCTCGCAAAGCCGCACGGTGCTTTCCGGCATCGAGACGCCGTGCGCGCGATAATGCTCCGCGCCGGCCGGCGCCTCGCTGAAGCGGAATTTCAGCC
Source organism: uncultured Alphaproteobacteria bacterium (assembly GCA_963758225.1). Classification (GTDB taxonomy): domain Bacteria; phylum Pseudomonadota; class Alphaproteobacteria; order Rhizobiales; family Xanthobacteraceae; genus Z2-YC6860. The sequence goes on from CAVWUJ010000001.1 coordinate 747,129, forward strand.
CCGGCGTCGTCTGCGACACGCGGTCGAGAATTTCGAGCGTCGGCGCCATCACCTCCGGGCCGATTCCGTCGCCCGGCAGCACGGCGATGTGGAAGGCGTCGTTGGCGGTCATGGCGGTCCCTGTGCCGGTTTCCTGTTGCGGCCGGCCCGCCGTTGGGCCAGTCCTTGAGGCCGCGCAAGATGACCCGAACCTCCGGCCCGCACAAGCGAGCGAGACCATGCCCCGACTGGCCGCCAATGTCGCCTATCTGTTCACCGAGCGCCCGCTGATCGAGCGCTTCGCGGCCGCCGCCGATGCCGGCTTCACGGCGATCGAGCTGCAACTGCCGTACGATCACGCGCCGTCAGCCATCAGGGCCGAGGTCGACAAGCACGCGCTGACGGTGCTCGGTCTCAACACCGAGCGCGGGCGCGTCGAGGCCGGCGAGTTCGGCGTTGCGGCTTTGCCGGGCCGCGAGCGCGAATTCGACGAAGTCTTCGCGCAGCGCGCTCGACTACATCGTCGCGATCGGCGGCCGCCAGATCCACGTCCTCGCGGGCCATGTGCCGCAGGACGCGCGGCCCGACGCCGAGCGGACCTTCGTCGCCAATCTCGCGCGGGCGGCCGACAAGGCGAGTGAGAAAAACATCACGCTGCTGATCGAGCCGATCAACCCGCGCGACCGGCCGGGCTATTTCCTCAACCGCGCCGAGCATGCCGCCGACATCATCGCCAAGGTCGGCAAGCCGAACGTGAAGATCCAGTTCGATTTCTATCACGCGCAGATCGTCGGCGGCGACCTCATCAGCCGCTTCGAGAAGCATCTGCCGCTGGTCGGACACGTCCAGATCGCCGCCGTGCCCGAGCGCTACGAGCCCGACAAGGGCGAGATCAACTATCCGGCGATCTTCGAGGCGATCGACCGGCTCGGCTGGGACGGCTTCGTCGCCTGCGAATATCGGCCGCGCGGCCGCACCGAGGACGGGCTTGGCTGGGCGCGGCCTTACGGCTCGTGCCGCCGTAGTGACGGTCAGCCGTGAAATCGCCGCATTTGCGTCCCGGCTTTGCGGCCATTGCGGCCGGCTGCTAGTTTGGGGGCGCATGTGGGGATCGCAACCGAAAGCGCCGAAAAGCCAGAGATTTCGGCCGTTCCCGAGGGACGGCTGAAGGAGGCGATCCGCCAGACGCGGATCGACACCGCCGAGCGTTCGGGCGTGGTCGTCGACCTGCACGATGCGGAACTGGCCCGGCTCGAACTTCTGAGCGAGGCGCTCGATCCGCTGTTCAAGGAAATTCCGCCGGAGGTCGAGCTGTTCGACCGCGGCATCAGCCAGGGCGATCCGCCGCGGCTGTGGATCGACGTGATCGCCCATGTCGTCATGGGCCGCGACAAGCGCGCCTATCGCTTCGTCCAGGACACCCGCTACGGCCGCAAGGTGCTGGCGGAGTCCGGCGAGATCGACGACATGGTCGAGGTCGTGACGCGCTATGTCGCCAGCCGCCTGATCGAGCGCGAGCGTGCGCTCGCGGAGGAGCCGCAGGCGATCGGCGAGCCGTTCCGCCACGACGTGCGGATCGTCTGGCGCCGGCGCCGCTGGCGCTGGCTGCGGGCGTTCGCTGTTCGGCCTGGTGATGGGCTGCATCGCGCTGTTCGGCGCGCTCTGGCTGGTCGCCCTGCAGTTGCCGCGCTGATCCTGACATCCCAATCGCACGAAGCTCAGTTTCCGGTTCAGTCGGCCAGTCGATCCGTCAGCCGGATCCCTGCCTCGTTGCTGAATCCGCGCGCGGTCATCGTGCAGCGCCAGGCGCCGGGCTGGCCGTCGATTTCGTAGAGATTGTAGGCGCCGGGCTCGTCGCTGATGGCCGAGCGCGCCGGAGGCGGCCGGCACGCCGATGCAGGGGATCGCAAAGCGCGGCCCCGACAGCCAGACCAGCGAGCTTCGTGGTGGTGGCCGTGCAGCACCAGTTCGGCGCCGTGCTGCCGCAGCAGCTCGCGCACCGGCTTCGGCATCGGTCAGCCGGCGCAGATAGTTGTCGCGCGGGCACCGGCGGATGGTGGATCAGCACGACCCGGAACACCCTCGCGGCCGAGCGCTTCGAGCGCTGCGCGAGCGCGGCGCGCTGCGCCGCGCCGACCGTGCCGGTGGCCGCCAGCGGAAAGGTCGGCAGCGAGGTCGAGACGCCGACGATGGCCACGTCGCCCGCGCCGGCGCACGAAGGGAAAGCGTCCTCGCCGCCGGTCGCCGCGCATGTAAGCGCCCCAGTGCCCGGTCTTCTCGCCGGCCGCGGACCGCACATAGATGTCGTGATTTCCGGGCACGAAGCGACACGCGCTCGGGCGTTCCGAGGCCTCCAGCCAGGCCCGGCCGGGCCCGAATTCGATTTGCAGCGACAGGTTCACCAGGTCGCCCGTGACCGCGATATGGTCGGCTCCTGCGCTTTCAGGTCGGCAACCAGCGCGTCGAGCATCTCGCGCCGGTGCAGCGCGCGCTGCGCTTGCGCAGCCAGTTCAGATAGCCGAGGCCGCGCTTGCTGATGAGTTCGGGCGGACGCGGGCGTGGGCAATGGCGGCAGGTGGATGTCGGAGAGATGCGCCAGGACGAACATTCGATTCCTTCACGGGCCCTGCGATTCGCCTGGTGGAGGGGAATTGAGAATCGCCACCCACCGAGCCGCAGGCTCGCGAAGCGAATGTCAAATCCAAAGCTCCACTCGAATCCAATTTTATCCAGTGGTTCGATTCCAACATTCGCAAAGGCGCCTGCTGAAAAGGGATGCGAATGCTGGAAACGGACCACTGGCGATGGCCGGCAGTATAACGAAGAGCGCGCAGATTCGTTCGCGCCGCGATCGACGAGGAGTGACCGCATGTTGAGCGCCTGGGCCGCTTGCGCGCCGTGAACCGGCTGCTGCACGTCTACTGGCGCTTCGCACGGGGGCTGACGCTCGGCGTGCGCGCCGTGGTGATCGACGGCGAGGAACGGGTGTTCCTGATCCGGCACACCTACGCCGACGGCTGGCATCTGCCCGGCGGCGGCGTGGAGGCCGGCGAGACGCTGCTGACGCGCTGGCGCGCGAACTGCGCGAGGAGGGCAACATCGAGCTGGCCGGCGCGCCCGTGCTGCACGGCGTGTTCTATCATCCGCTGCATTCCCGCCGCGACCATGTGGCGGTGTACGTGGTGCGCGACTTCCGCCAGCCGGCCGCGCCGGCGCCCGGCCGCGAAATCGCCGAGCATGGCTTCTTTCGTCCCGACGCCTTGCCGTCCACCATCACCGCCGGCACCCGCGCGCGGATCGACGAGGTGCTGCAGGGCCGCCGCCCGCCGCCCGCTGGTAGGAGATCCTAGCTCACGAAGCGGTCGCGGTCGTGCGGCGCGTTGAAGTCGATCACCGGGCCGATCGGCACGATGCGCGGTCGGGTTCACCTTCACCTGGTTGCCGTAATAGTTCTGCTTGATGAACTGAAGCTCACGGTCTCGGCGACGCCGGGCGTCTGATAGAGATCGCGCAGATAGCCCCAAAGGTTCGGGTAGTCCTGGATGCGGCGCAGGTTGCACTTGAAGTGGCCGTAGATAGACCGTGTCGAAGCGGATCAGCGTCGGAAACAGCCGCCAGTCCGCCTCGGTGATGCGCGGGCCGCACAGATAGCGCTGGCTCGGCGAGCCGCTGCTCCAGCTCGTCGAGCGTCTCGAAGATGCCGCGCGCGGCCTCCTCGTAGGCCTCCTGCGTGGTGGCGAAGCCGGCGCGGTAAACGCCGTTGTTCACGGTCGTGTAGATCCGTGTCGTTCAGCGCGTCGATCTCGCCGCGCAGGCGGCGCGGATAATAGTCGGTGCGCTCGTCGGTGAAGGCGTCGAAGGCCGAGTTGAGCATCCGGATGATCTCGGACGACTCGTTGTTGACGATGGTCTTGCGCTCCTTGTCCCAGAGCACCGGCACGGTGATCGCGGCCGGTGAACTTGGGATCGGCGAGCAGATAGACCTCGTAGAGCTTGGACGTGCCGTTGATCGCATCGCCGGTCGAGCCGGTCTGCGGTGTCGAAGGTCCAGCCGTCGTCGTCGGTATGCCAGGACACAAGCGACATCGAGATCACGTTCTCCAGCCGCTTGACCGCCGGTAGATCACGGTGCGGTGCGCCCACGGACAGCCGAGCGAGACATAGAGATGATAGCGGCCGGCCTCGGCCGGGAACCCGCCCTCGCCGCTGGGCCGGGGCTGCCGTCGGGCGTCACGAAGCTGCGGCACGGGCTCGGCCGGCGGCACGAAGCGGCCGCCCTGGATGCGGTCCGACGATCGTGGCTGTCGTCGTGCCAAACGCCGTCGACCAGAAGTCCCATTCTGCGTCTCTCCTTGTCCGTTCCCAATGTAGTTGCCGCGCCGGGCATGGACAGTCACGGACAGCGATGCTCGGCCGTGACCCTCGGTCCGACGGACGCGAGCCGTGCCGCCCGGTTCGAATCGGTCCGGGCCCGGCTGTCGTCCCGGCCTGTTTTCTTCACGCGAACCGGTATCCACTTCGCTGAAATCGCAAAGGCCGTGCGAACCTGCAGCTACCTTCAGTCATGACCGATCTCACGATCCTCCCCGAAGCGCCGGAAGATGCCGCTGCGATCGAGCGCCTGCACGAGCGCACGTTCGGCCCCGGCCGCTATCGCCAAGACCGCCTATCGCCTGCGCGAGGACGTGCCGCATCGGCTCGACCTGTCGTTCACCGCGCGGATCGGCACCCTGCTGGTCGGCTCGGTGCGGCTGTCGGCGATCCGCATCGGCGAGACGCCGGCGCTGCTGCTCGGTCCGCTGACGGTCGAGCCGCCGTTCCGCGAGCGCGGCATCGGCAAGGCGCTGATGCAGCGCGCGATGGAGGAGGCGCGGGCGCGGGGCCACCGGCTGGTCGTGCTGGTCGGCGACGAGCCCTATTACGGCCGCGCCGGCTTCCGCCGCATCCCCAAGGGGCAGGCCACGATGCCGGGGCCGGTCGATCCCGCGCGGCTGCTGGTCGCCGAACTCGCGCCCGGCGCGTTCGAGGGCGTCGGCGGCCGCATCGGTCCCGACTGGGATTCTGCAACCGGCTGACGCGCCGTTGTTTCGGGTGGGGTTCTCGTGCGTCGTTTTGACGCCAAACGGGCGCTCGGCTAGATTCGCACCGCTTCCGAATATCTCTCAACAGGACATCGTCCCATGAAAGCGATCTGCGCCTTCGCGCTCGCGGCGGCCGTGCTCGCGGCTGCGCCCGCGTCCGCCCAGAGGATCGATCTGTCGACCATCAAGTGCAAGGACTTCATCGAAAGCGGCAACGACAACATCGGCTACATCATGATGTGGCTCGACGGCTATTTCGCCGACGAGGACGAGCCCGCGATCATCGACTTCGACCGGCTCAAGGCCAAGGGCGAACGGCTCGGCAAGTATTGCGCGAGCAATCCGGAGATCGGGCTGATCACGGCCGCCGAGCCGATCATGGAGCGGTGAGGGGAGACGATCGAATCTTCGGTTTGGCGGCGGCGGGTGAAGACGGCGCTGCGCTGCGGCCGCGCCGCGACACGCCTCCGCTCCGGATCGCGGATGCCTACCGACCTTCGCGCGCCCACATCAGCGCGAGGCTGCCGACCAGCAGCAGCAGGCCGAGCAGGCCGGCGAACAGCGGCAGCACGCCGATGCCGCGCACCACGCTGGCGTCGCGCAGCCGCAGGCCGATCCAGTCGGAGCCCCGGAAGGTCTCGCCGGAGCGAAGCCCGACGATGCGCGGCAGCTCCACCGCTGCGTTCTGCGTTTCCGCGAGCCGGCGCACGTCGCCGCCGGTCGCCTGCGCCAGCGCGCCCAGCACCTGAGTGGTGGACGTGACCTCGGCGAACTCCAGCGGATTGGCGGGCCCGACGTTCACCAGCGCGTTCAGCTTGCCGTCGGTCGCGCGCCACAGGCCGAGCTCGCTGGTGCGCAGCGTCGCGCGCCACACGCCGGGCTCGGCGGCTTTCAGGGCGATGGTCTCGATCCCGCCGGAGGGCCGCGTGACGCGCACCTCGCTCACCTCTTCGGCCATGGTCTGGCGCTCGATCACCAGATCGCGGCCGCGCGCGCTCATGCGAAGCGCCTCCTCCTCGAGGTCCGGCTGCTTCATGAGCCAGTGCGAAAGCCGGCGCATCAGGTCGAGATGCGGGCCGCCGCCCTCGTAGCCGCGCGCCCACAGCCAGATGTGATCCGAGAGCAAGAGGCCGACGCGGCCTTCGCCCTCGCGCGAAAGCACCAGCAGCGGCTTGTTGTCGGGGCCGTTCATCACCGTCGCGCCGTTGGCGGTGCGCGTGTCGACCAGCCGGAACCAGCGGCTCCAGCGCGGCGGCGAGGAGTCCGAGCCCTCGAGCGCGCGCGTGACCGGATGCCTTCGCCCGAGGTCGGTCAGCGCGGCGTGGAACGGCATGTCGGTGGTGGTGCCGGCGGGCTCGGCCGGCAGGATCTGGTCGAGCGGCGTGCGCCACAGGCTGGTCGGGCTTGCGTAGTCGGGCCCGGCCGCGATCAGCACCGCGCCACCGCCGCGCACATAGCGCGCGATGTTGTCGAAATAGACCATCGGCAGCACGCCCTGGCGGGCGTAGCGGTCGAAGATGATGAGGTGAAACTCGTGGATCTTCTGCTGGAACAGCTCGCGCGTCGGAAACGCGATCAGCGACAGCTCGTTGATTGGCGTGCCGTCCTGCTTTTCCGGCGGCCGCAGGATGGTGAAGTGCACGAGGTCGACGCTGGCGTCCGACTTGAGCAGGTTGCGCCAGGTGCGCTCGCCGGCGTGCGGCTCGCCGGAGACCAGCAGCACGCGCAGCTTGTCGCGCACGCCGTCGATCGAGACCACGGCGCGGTTGTTCACCGTGGTGAGTTCGCCCTCGATCGGCGAAGCCTCGATCTCGACGATGTTCGGGCCGGCGTGCGGAATCGGGATCTGCGTGTTGACGGTGTTGCCGGGCGCGACGTTGCGGCGTTCGAGGATTTCGCCGTCGCGGCGGATCGTGACCTCCGCCGGCGCGCCGCGCACGCCCTGATCCTCGACGCGGAAGGAGATGGTCTGGCTCTGGCCAACGATGCCGAAGCGCGGCGTGGTCACCAGCACCACGCGGCGGTCGCGTTCGTTGGCATGGCCCGTCACGAGCGCATGCACCGGCGCGCTGAAGCCGAGCGACGTCGCGTCGGGGGGGACGTCGTGCACGCGGCCGTCGGTGAGGAGGATCGCGCCGGCGACGCGGTTCGGCGGCACGTCGGCGAGCGCCGCGTTGAGCGCGCCGAACAGGCGGGTGCCGTCGGTCTCGCCGTCGGCCTCGCCGGCCTCCACGAAGCGGACCTCGAGGCCGGGGACGCGGCCGAGCCGCTCCGCAAGGTCGGCGCGCGCGGTCTCCATCTGCTTGAGCCGGTCGCCGAAGTTCTGGCTCGGGCTCTTGTCGACGACGACCGTGACCACCGAGGTCAGCGGCTCGCGGTCCTCGCGCGTGAACGAGGGATTGGCGAGCGCGAGCACCATCAGCGCCAGCGCCAGCGCGCGCGCGAAGGCGCCGCGGCTCTTCGCCGCGATCACGAGGATCGCGAACAGCGCTGCGACGGCGAGCGCCGCCCACAGCACATAGGGCGGGACGAGGGGAGCGAAGGCGACGCCGAAGTCCATTGCGTTCGTCCTATTGCCCCAGCCGTTCGAGAAGCGCCGGAATGTGCACCTGGTCGGCCTTGTAGTTGCCGGTCAGCGCGTACATCACGATGTTGACGCCAGCGCGGAACGCGAACTCGCGCTGGCGCGGCTCGCCCGGCACCATCGGCAGCATCGACTGGCCGTCGGGCCGCACCGCCCAGGCGCCGGCGAGATCGTTCGAAGTGATCATGATTGAGGACACGCCGTCGCCCGCGCGCGCGGGACGCTCGCGCTCGTCCTCGCCGTCTTCGGCCGCGGGCAGCGCCTCGATCCAGAGCTGGCCGCCGGTGAAGCGGCCCGGGAAGTCGCGCAGCAGGAAGAACGTCTTGGTGAGGACGTGCTCGCGCGGCACCGCCTCCAACTCGGGAATGTCGAGCGATGACAGGATCCGCCGCAGCGCCACCATGCCGGGCGAGCGGTTCGCGCCGCCAGGGCCGGGCGCGGCCTCGATCGCGTCGCGGGTGTCGAACAGCACGGTGCCGCCGTTCTTCATGTAGGCGTCGATGCGCGCCAGCGCGGCCGGCGAGGGTGCCGGCGCGTTCGGCGCGATCGCCCAGTAGATGATCGGGAAGAACGCCAGCTCGTCGCGCGCGATGTCGAGGCCGACCGGGTCGCCGGCCTCGAGCGCGGTGCGCTGCGCCATGAAGATGGTCAGGCCCTGCAGCCCGGCGCGGGTGACGTTGTCGATCTCCGCGTCGCCGGTGACGACATAGGCGAGGCGGGTCTGCTCGGTGGCCTTGAGCGCGAACTCCAGCTCCTGCTGGGAGGGCAGGGCGGCGACCTGCGGCGGTTTGGACTGGGGCGGTTTCGATTGCGCCTGAACCGGAAGAGGCGCGGCGAAGGCGGCGAGCGCCACGGCGATCGCGAGCGCTGCGGCCGCGGGCCGCCTGCGGCGCAGGATGCGTGCGAGCCCGCCGGCCAGCAGGAACACGACCAGCGCGTCGAGCGCGAGCAGGCCGAGCGCCGCGAGCAGCACCGGGCCGCGCAGATCCTGCGGCTCGCCGATCTGATAGGCCTGCACCCGCGCGTTCAGCGGCGTGTAGTCGAGCGGCGCGAGACGATCGTCGGGCGCGAGCGCGTTGACCGCGAGCAGCCCGTCCGGCGGGCCGTAGAAGCCGGGCGGATGGTCGGCGCTGGCGCGGCCGGTGTAATTGGACGCCACCGGCTTCGCTTGCGGCGTCGGCGGGCCGAACGCGCCGAACCCGTCCAAGAGCCGCGACGGCGCGATGGTCTCGCGCGCGCGGCCGTCGGCGTTGGCCTCGGTGGTCGCGCTGGTGCCGGAGAGCGCCACCACGCGGCGGAGCATTTCGACGAAGGCGCCGGACAGCGGCAGGTTCGACCAGCGGGTGTCGGCGGTGACGTGGAACAGGACGACCATTCCCTTGCCGCGGCGCCCGGCCGTGACCAGCGGCGTGCCGTCGGCCAGCGTCGCCCAGGTGCGGTCGATCAGCCCGGCCTCGGGCTCGGCCAGCACCTGCCGCGTCACCGCGACGTCGCCCGGTACCGCCAGCCCGGCGAACGCGCCGTCGGCGGAGAATGCCGCAAGCGCCTGCGGCTGCTCCCAGCTCAGGCTGCCGCCCAGCACGCGCCCGCCGCGACGCAGCTTCACCGGGATCAGGTCGTCGGAAGAGGCCGCGAGCCGCGGGCCCGCGAAGCGCAGCAGCAGGCCGCCGTTCTCGACCCAGGCGTTGAGCCGGTCGCGCGCCTCGCCGGTGACGTTGCCCACATCGGCGAGGATCATCATCGGCACGCTTTGGTCGACGAAGCGCTGCACCGAGGCGGCCAGCGCGCCGGGCTCGGCCATGCGCACGTCGGCGAACGGGTTGAGCGCGCGGCCGAGGTAGAAGGTGGAGGCGAGAAGCGGCTGCGCGGTGTCGGCGGTCGCGCCGGAGATCACGCCGACGGTGCGCCGCCGCCAGCGCTTGTCCAGCAACTGCACTGCGCCGGCGGAGCGTTCGCCGACGATCTCCAGCCGCGCGATGTCGTTGCGGATTTCCACCGGCAGGTCGATGCGCGCGTCGGCCTCTCGCTCGCCGGGCTTGAAGGCGAAGCGGCCTTCGCCGAGCGGCAGGCCCTTGAGGTCGAGAGCGCGGATCGCGCCCTCGTGGCCGTCCTGGGTGAGCGCGCGCAGCACCTTCACGGTGAGCGCGCCGGCGGCGTTGTCGGCGGCGGCGAGCGCGCGCGGGCCGGCGAGCCCGCCGCTCATGACGGTGACGTTGCGGCCTTCGGCGGCTCTGGCGAGGCCGGCGATAAAGTCGGACTGGCCCGTGACCGATGCGCCGTCCGACAGCCACACCACTTCCATGCCGGGGTTGGCTTCGAGCAGCCGCGTCACGACCGGCAGCGCATCGCTGCGCTCGATCGCGTGCGGCTTCGGCCGCAACTGCGCCAGCCGCACCCGCGCGGCCGCCGGAAGCTGGAGTTGTGCGTCGCGGGTCTCCGACAGCGGCACCAGCGCGACGCCGCGGCCGTCGGCCTCGGCGCGCGCGACGATGTCGTCGCCGGTGCGAATGCGCTCCTCCCAGGTGGCGGCGGACGTGAGTCCGTCGTCGATCATCAGCATCAGCGGCGCGCTGGAGGTCGAGGTCGCGGCGGTCGGATTCCACAGCGGGCCGGCGGCGGCGACGATCACCAGCGCGGCCAGCAGCAGCCGCAGCAGCGTCAGCCACCACGGCGTGCGCGACGGTGTGTCTTCCTTCGGCTGAATGTCGAACAGCAGCCGGGTCGGCGGAAACGCGACGCGCAACGGCCGCGGCGGTACCAGCCGCAGCAGATACCAGAGCACGGGCAGGCTCAAAAGCCCGAGCAGCAGCAGCGGCGAGGCGAAGCCGAGCGGCAGGCCGATCATGCCGATCTCCGTCCGGCGTTCGTGCGTCCCATCGCGATTGCGGCGTTGCCTTCACCGATCCGCGCATGCAGCGCGAGCAGCAGCTCGTTCGCCGGCCGGTCGGTGCGATGCACGGTGAAGCTCCAGCCGAGCCGATCGGCCTCGGCGCGGATCTCGGCGCGGTGGCGCGCGACGCGCGCCTCGAAGTCGGCGCGCCAGTTCTCGGCGCGGCCGGCGACGATCTCGCCGCCGCCCTCGGGCTCGACGAACTCGACGCGGCCGGAATAGGGGAAGGTCTCCTCCGCCGGATCGACGACCTGCACCAGATGGCCCTGCGCGCCGGTGGTGGAAAGCTGGGCGATGGTCGCGCGGATGTCCTCGATCGGGCTCCAGAAGTCGGACAGCAGCACGATCTCCGCGAGCGCGGCCGGCGCGAAGCCGGACGGCAGGCTTGCGCGCGCCTCGCGGTCGTGCAGCAGCGCGTCGGCCATGCGGTCGATCACCGCTCGACTGCCGGTCGGGCGCATCAAGCCGGGCACGCCGACCCGCTCGCCGGCGTCCACCAGGATTTCGGCCAGTGCAAAGGCGATGGTGAGGCCGCGGTCGAGCTTGGACTCCTGCGCGAGCTTCGACTGGAATGCCATCGACGGCGAACGGTCGGCCCAGAGCCAGACCGTGTGTGCGGCCTCCCACTCCTGCTCGCGCACATAAAGATGGTCGTCGCGCGCCGAGCGCCGCCAGTCGATCCGGCGGATCTCCTCGCCGGGCGAGTAGCGGCGGAACTGCCAGAAGTTCTCGCCCGAGCCGGAGCGGCGGCGGCCGTGCAGGCCGTGGATCACGGTGGCCGCGACGCGGCGTGATTCCAGGACGAGCCGGGGCAGCGCGGCCGCCAGCGTTCGGGCTTCGCCGGTGGCGCGCTGCGTGGCCTTGAACTCGACCGGATCGCCTTGCGTCTGCGCCATTGACCGATGCTATCCGATCCGGGCCTTGAGCTTGCCGATCAGCCCTTCGATGGTTTCGCCGTCGGCGCGCGCGGCGAAGGTCAGCGCCATGCGGTGCTTGAGCACGGGCTCGGCCATCGCCAGCACATCGTCCACCGACGGCGCGAGCCGGCCTTCGAGCAGCGCGCGGGCGCGCGCGCCGAGCATCAGCGCCTGCGAGGCGCGCGGGCTCGGCCCCCAGGCGATCAGGCGGGACAGGTCGCCGGCGTCGGGACCGGGACGCGCCGAGCGCACCAGCGTCAGGATCGCCTCCACCACTGATTCGCCAACCGGCAGCCGGCGCACCAGACGCTGCGCGGCGATCAGCTCGTCGGCGGTCATGGCCTGCTTCGGCTTGGTCTCCTCAATGCCGGTGGTCTCGAACACGATGCGGCGTTCGGCATCGCGCTCGGGGTAGCGCACGTCGATCTGCATCAGGAAGCGGTCGAGCTGGGCTTCGGGCAGCGGATAGGTGCCCTCCTGCTCGATCGGGTTCTGGGTCGCGAGCACATGGAACGGCTTGGGCAGGTCGTGGCGCGCGCCTGCCACCGTCACATGCTGTTCCTGCATCGCCTGAAGGAGCGCGGACTGGGTGCGCGGCGAGGCGCGGTTGATCTCGTCGGCCATCAGAAGCTGTCCGAAGATGGGTCCGGGAATGAACCGGAAGGCGCGCTTGCCGCCGGCGCTTTCCTCCAGCACCTCGGAGCCGAGAATGTCGGAGGGCATCAGGTCGGGCGTGAACTGGATGCGGCGGGCGTCAAGCCCGAGCACGGTGCCGAGCGTCTCGACGAGCTTGGTCTTGGCGAGGCCGGGCACGCCGACCAGCATGGCGTGGCCGCCGGACAGGACCGTGATGAGCGTCTGCTCGACCACCTGCTCCTGCCCGAAGATGACCCCGCCGATCGACGCCTTGGCTGCGGCGATGTGCTCGGCCGTGGATTCGGCGGCGCGAACGATCATGTCTTCGAGCTTCTCGACCCCTTCGCCACCGGCCGCTGCCATGCTCTGCTCCTTCGGAATGATGACGCCGGCCCGACCGGTGCCCGTTGCCGCGCCCTCGAATGGTCGCGTATTCGGCTATGCTCAATCAATAATCATGCCAGCCCGCAGTATCGCAGATTCCGCGGTCACGACGCCGCTTTTCCCCCGAATTCCTGCCGAATTGGGTTGCAGGGTCGCATGTTCGTTGCGCGTTCACGATTGCGCGAGCCGCGCGATCACACGACCTGTACCGTAGGACGAACAATGGCGAACGAAAGGCAACCCGGCGGTTTCGACGGACTGGCGCAGGCGGCGCGGCGCGAGAGCGCGAAGGGCCCGCCGCCGGTCCATCTGTGGAATCCGCCCTATTGCGGCGATCTCGACATCCGCATCGCCTCGGACGGGACGTGGTTCTATCTCGGCACGCCGATCGGCCGTCACGCGCTCGTGAAGCTGTTCGCCTCCGTGCTCAGGCGCGAGGACGACCGTTACTTCCTCGTCACGCCGGTCGAGAAGATCGGGATTCAGGTCGAGGACGCGCCATTCGCTGCGGTGGAGATGAAGGTGGACACGCGCACGGACGGCCCGGCGCTGACGTTTCGCACCAACGTCGACGACTGGGTGACATGCGACGCCGAGCATCCGTTGCGCTTCGAGCCGGAGCCTGATACCGGCGGTCTCAAGCCCTATGTGCTGGTGCGCCGCGACCTGTGGGCCAAGGTGTCGCGTCCGCTGTTCTTCGATCTGGTGGAGCGCGGCGAGGAGCGCATGATCGACGGCCGTGCGATGTTCGGCGTCGAATCGGGCGGTGCGTTTTTCGCGATGGCGCCCGCCGACGACCTCAAGGATGCGACATGACCGAGGCACAAATCCGCCAGCCCGGCATTCCGGTCGATGCGGCGCTCGAGCCCGGACTGGAATTCATGGCGCGCGCCCGCTCGCGGCTCTCTCTCGACGTGCCGCCGGCGCTGACCGACCTTGCGGCCGAAGGTGCGCGCGGCGATCTCGACACCGATCCCGATCTGTGGGCGAAGGCCGGCGTGTCTGCGACCAAGCCCGCCGCCGTGCTGGTGCCCGTGGTGGCGCGCGAGCAGCCGACGGTGCTTTTGACCCAGCGCACGCCCGATCTGAAAAGCCATTCCGGGCAGATCGCCTTTCCCGGAGGCAAGATCGATCCGACCGATCCGAGCCCGCTCGCAGCCGCGCTGCGCGAGGCCAAGGAGGAGATCGGGCTCGATGCGCGCTTCGTCGATCCGATCGGCTATCTCGATCTCTATCTGACCTTCAGCGGCTTTCGCATCCTGCCGCTGGTGGCGCGCGTCGATCCCGATTACCGCATGACGATCAATCCGGCTGAGGTGGCCGACGCCTTCGAGGTGCCGCTCGAATTCCTGATGCATCCGGACAATCACCAGCTTCTGGAGCGCGACTGGCAGGGCTTCCAGCGCCGGTATTTCGCGATGCCGTTCGGCGAGCGCTATATCTGGGGCGTGACCGCGGGCATTCTGCGGAACCTGTACGAGAGGATCTACCGGGGATGATCCGACCCATCCTGATCGAGTTTGCGCTGTTCCTGACGCCGTTCGCGGCCTACGCCTTCTTTCTCTGGATGACCAAGGCGCCGGTGTTCGAGCGTTCGGCATGGCCGGCGCGCACGACCGCGACGCTGGCGATCGCGGCGCTGGTGCTGATGCTCGGCAGCTTCTTCATCCTGGCGCAGTTCGGCGGTACGCCGCGCGGCGGCCAGTATGTGCCGGCGCATATCGACGAGAGCGGCAAGTTCGTTCCGGGGCAGGTGCGGTGAGCGAACCGGCCGCGGCCCGTCTCGACGGCGCGCCGTGGCTCACGGAGGGCGCGCTGCCGCGGCTGCTCGCGGTGCTCGATCGCGACGGGGAGGAGGCGCGTGCGGTCGGCGGCGCGGTGCGCAACGCGCTGCTCGGCGAGCCTGTTCACGAGATCGATGTCGCCACGACCGCCGAGCCTGACGGGGTCGTGCGCCGGGTGCGCGCCGCCGGCTTCAAAGCGGTGCCCACCGGGATCGAACACGGCACCGTGACGGTGGTGGTCGACGGCGCGCCGTTCGAGGTGACGACGCTGCGCCGCGACGTCGAGACCTTCGGCCGCCATGCCACGGTGTCATTCGGCCGCGACTGGAAGGCCGACGCCGAGCGCCGCGACTTCACCTTCAATGCGCTGTCGGCGTCGCGCGACGGCACGGTGTACGATTATGTCGGCGGGCTCGCCGATCTCGCCGCGCGCCGCGTGCGCTTCATCGGCGACGCGCGGCAGCGCATCGAAGAGGATTATCTGCGCATCCTCCGGTTCTTCCGCTTTCATGCGGCCTACGGCGAAGGCGCGCCCGATCCGGCGGCGCTTTCGGCCTGCATCGCCGGCCGCGGCGGGCTTGCGCAGCTTTCCCGCGAACGCGTGCGCGCCGAACTGTTCAAGCTGGTGGCGGCGCGCGGCGCGGCCGGTGCGCTCGAGGCGATGGCCGGGTGCGGATTCCTGGTGACGGTGCTGGGCGGCGTGCCGCTGGTCGCGGGCGTTGCGGCGCTGGCGCGCGCCGAAGCCGGGCTCGGCCTGCCGGCCGATCCGGTGCGGCGGCTCGCGGCGCTGGCGGTGCTGGTGCCGGAGGACGCCGCGCGGCTGCACGAGCGCCTGCGGCTGGCCAACGCCGAGCACGACCGGCTGGAATCGATGGGCGAAGGCTGGCGCGCGGTCGATCCGGACGATGCGCATGCGGGGCGCGCCTTGCTCTATCGTCTGGGCGCGGAGCGTTTTCTGGATCGCGTGCTGCTGGGCTGGGCACGATCGGCGGCGGATGGTGAGGACGCATGGCGCGCGCTCGCCACGCTGCCGCAACGCTGGAGCCCGCCGGTCTTTCAGCTCAAGGCGCAGGACTTTCTCTCGCGCGGCGTCGAGCGGGGGCCGGCACTCGGCGCGGCGCTGCGAAATGCCGAGGAGGCTTGGATCGCGGCCGACTTTCCTTCGGACGCGGCAGCGGTCGCAGCGATTGCGAATGCGGCCATGCGCGGGGCCTGAGTGGCTTGCGCCGGCTTGACGGGCTCGCCGCCGGCTTGTGGATAACCTATATTGCAGCCATGAGCAGCCTGCGAAAGCCGGCCGATCTGGCGCGCCGGATGGCGCGCGAACGCGACCGCCGCAAGGCCGCGGCCGGCGCACGCGACGGCTTTCGCCGCGAAACCTTCGCTCTGCCGCGCGAGGCTGCCCGCGCCAAGGCGCGCGAATTGTTCGCGCGCTTTCCGAAGGCCGCCTACATGACCGCGATCGAAAGCTGGCGCGAGCTGCCGGACGACCGGATCGAGTTCACCATGCGGCGTCTGCCGACCGCGGATTGAGGCGCCCGATCCGCCGGCCGGCGCGGGCAAAACAATCGTGATCGGCCCTGACGAAGGCGTGACGTTGGTCCCGGCCGGCCTGGCGATAGGCTGCGCATCGGGTTTAGGGGAGGCGGCTGATGCGGCGGTTCTGGCGCGGCGTGATGATCTTTCTTCTGGGCGGCGTGCTTGGAACCGGCTTCGGCGTGGCGCTCGGCTTCTTCCTCTTCCCCTATGTATTTCCGCCGCCGCCTGCGACCGAGCAGATCGCGGAGGCCGATCGTACCGTGATCGCAAACGGCACGTTCATCCACGCCAATCCGTCCGATCCAATTCACTGGGGCCGCGGCAAGGTCAGCGTTTACGAGCGTGCTGTGTTCCTGGAGCCCGACTTCGAGGTCGGACCGGGGCCGAAGTACCACGTCTATCTCGTGCCGGCGAAGGCCGTGCGCGAGGAGGCGCATGTCAGCAAGACCAGGTTCGTCGATCTTGGCCGCCTGCGGTCGTTCAAGGGCAGCCAGCGTTATGCTGTGCCGGACGGCGTCGACCTGACGGCGTTTCCGAGCGTGGTGATCTGGTGCGAGCAGTTCGGCGTGCTGATCTCGCCGGCCGATCTGGCGTTCCGCTGAGCGTCGCGCGCACGGACTCGCGTGCGGCACCGGGCCCTCTCGCTTTCGGGTTTGACGCGCTTTCTTCACGCGAAACGGTATCCCCTTCGCTTGAAAACGCTATAAACAGGCGCGTGTTCACCGACGTTTTCGCCGACATTTCGATCTGGCAGCTCGGGCTGGTGGTGATCGTGGCGCTGGTCGCCTCGATTATCGGCGGCGTGGCGGGCTACGGCACCGGCGCGCTGATGCCGCTGGTGCTGGTGCCGATCATCGGGCCCGAGCCGGTGGTGCCGATCATCGCGATGTCGGCGCTTCTGACCAACGGCTCGCGGGTCGCAGCCTTTCGACCTTATGTGGACTGGCGGCGGTTCCGGCTGGTGCTGGCGGCGGCGGTGCCGCCGTGCATCCTCAGCGCCTGGGGCTACACGATGCTGACCACCAAGGGCGCGATGCTGGTGATCGGCACGATGCTGATCCTCACGGTGCCGCTGCGCTATGCGATGCGGCGAAGACGCACGGCGATCGGCGACCGCGGGCTTTTGGTGGGCGCGGCGGGCTATGGCGCTGCGGTCGGGGGCACGGTCGGCTCCGGCGCAATCCTGATTTCGGTGCTGATGGCGGCCGGCCTCCAAGGCGCGGCGGTGATCGCAACCGACGCCGCGATCTCCCTGATCATCGGGCTCGTGCGGGTCTCGGTGTTCGCGGCCGCCGCCGCGATCGATGCGCGCACGATCGCGTTCGCGGTTCTGATCGGTGCGATTGCGGCGCCGGGCGCCTATTTCGCGCGTGCGCTGGTCGAGCGCATGCCGCTGCGCCTGCACACTGCGATCCTCGACGCGGTCGTGGTCGCGGGCGGGGTGTTCATGGTCGCCGGCGGGCTGATGCGGTGAGGCGCGCGGCGCGGCTCACGGCCACTTCACCACGGGCGGCATCGACGACAGGATCGAATCGACGTTGCCGCCGGTGCGAAGCCCGAAGATGGTGCCGCGGTCGTACAGCAGGTTGAACTCGACGTAGCGGCCGCGGCGCACGAGCTGCTCGTCGCGGTCGGCGTCCGACCAGGGCGTCGCGAAATTGCGGCGCACCAGTTCGGGATAAATCTGTAGGAACGCGCGCCCGACATCCTGCGTGAAGGCGAAGTCGGCGTCCCACGATCCGGAATCGAGCCAGTCGTAGAAGATGCCGCCGACGCCGCGCATCTCCTTGCGGTGCTTCAGATAGAAATACTCGTCGCACCAGTCCTTGTATTTCTGGTAGGGCGCGACGGCGGCGTGCGCGTCGCAGGCCGCCTGCAGCGCGGCGTGGAACGCGATCGTGTCGGCGTCTGCCTGAGTTCGTCTGCGGTCGAGCACGGGCGTGAGGTCGGCGCCGCCGCCGAACCACGCCTTGGTGGTCACGACGAAGCGCGTGTTCATGTGCACGGCCGGCACATGCGGGTTGTGCAGATGGGCGATCAGCGAAATGCCGGATGCCCAGAACCGAGGGTCTTCGGCGGCACCGGGGATCTCCTTGCGGAATTCGGGTGCGAATTCGCCGAACACGGTCGAACAGTGCACGCCGACCTTTTCGAAGACGCGACCGTGCATCATCGACATCACGCCGCCGCCGCCGGGCTGTCCCGAATGGTCGGTGCGCTGCCAGGGCGTGCGCACGAAGCGGCCCGGTGCGCGGTCCGAAAGCGGAGCCGCGGCGGGCAGGACGTTCTCGATCGCCTCGAACGCCGCGCAGATGTCGTCGCGCAGGCTTTCGAACCAGCGGCGCGCGGTCTCCTTGCGCCGGTCGAGAATCGCGGGATCGGGCAGGGTGGTCGGGGTCTTTGCGTTCACTCGGCCGCGACCTTCTCGGACAGCCACACCTTGATCAGCGACTGGTAGGGCACGTCGCGCTTGTTGGCTGCGACCTTGATCTGGTCGAGCAGACCCTGCGGCAGCCGCAGCGAGATCGAGGTCGTCGACAGCTTCAGGTTGGGAAAGCGCGCGCGCCGGGCCTTGCTCCAGTCGACATAGTCGAAGGAGTCGTTCGTCTCCCAGAACCGGCGCTCGTCCGCCTCGGATTTGAATTTGGGAATGGGCTTAAGTTTCCTGGCCATAGACGCCTCGTTCTTTTCGGTTGGCGGGCCTTGCGGAGATCACCCTGATCTTGCGGCCTTCGTCGCGCAATGTGAAAGCCACAAACAACAGCCGGCCGCTGAGCGTCCGGCCGAGCGCGTGAAAGCGCGGTTCCGCCAGGCTGTGGACCGGATCGGATACGACCAGAATGGCGGGGTCTGCGAACGCCTGCTCCGCCTCGGCCGCACCGATGTCGTGCTTCTCCAGGCTTTTGCGGTGGTTGCCGCCGTCCCAGTCGAATCCCTCGATCCGGCCGAAGTCGATCATGGATGTATATTAAGGAGATATACAACAGGGTTCAAGCGATGGCGGCCGTCGCCGGCCGTCATCGGCGTGTCACCGGGCCTTGAACAATTCCAGGCTGGCCAACAGCCCATCCGGAGACTCCCGCCATGCCGCGTCGCATCGTTGCGTCCCGCCGCGCCTTCGTCCTCGGCTCCGCAGCCTCGCTGGCGGCGCCGGTCTGGCGCGTCCCTCGCTCAGCCTTGCCGCCGAGCGGCCGCGCATCACCCACGGCGTTCAGTCCGGCGACGTCGGTATCGATTCCGGCATGGTCTGGGCGCGCACCGACCGTCCGGCCCGCATGCAGATCGAGATCGCCACCACCGACTCGTTCAGGGACGTGCGCCAGGGCGTGTTCGTCGACGCGCTGCCGGAACGCGACTTCACCGCCAAGGCGCTGATCGAGGATCTGCCGCCGGGGCAGGACATCTTCTACCGAGTGCGCTTTCAGGATCTGTCGCATCCGGCCGTGCTGAGCGAGCCCGCGTCCGGACGCTTCCGCACCGCGCCGGCGGACCGCCGGTCGGTGTCGTTCGTCTGGTCGGGCGACACCTGCGGGCAGGGCTGGGGCATCGACGAAAGCCGCGGAGGCATGACCGGCTATGCCACCATGCAGAGGAGCCGGCCGGATTTCTTCCTGCATTCCGGCGACACGATCTACGCCGACGTGCCGCTCGCGTCCGAACGCAAACTCGCGAACGGCGAGATCTGGCGCAATCTCGTGACCGAGGACAAGTCGAAGCCGGCGGAGACGCTCGCCGAGTTCCGCGGCAACTATAAATACAACCTGCTCGACAGGAACCTGCTGGCGTTCAACGCCGAAATTCCCACGCTGGCGCAATGGGACGACCACGAGGTCACCAACAACTGGTGGCCCGGCGAGCCGCTGACCCGCGCCGAACATCAGCGCCGCAAGTACGTCGAAAAGAACACGCTCGTGCTCGCCGCGCGCGGCGCGCGCGCCTTCCACGAATTCATGCCGGTGCGCAGCTTCGCGTCAGAACCCGGACGCATCTATCGCAAGGTGTCCTACGGTCCCCTGCTGGACGTGTTCCTGATCGACATGCGCAGCTATCGCGGCTCCAACGAGACGCCGGGGACGGCGACGGAGTACGGGCCGGAGTCGCATCTGCTCGGTCCGCGCCAGATCGCCTGGCTGAAGCACGGCCTGAAGCGGTCGAAGGCGGTGTGGAAGGTGATCGCCGCGGACATGCCGCTGGCGCTGGTTCGCATCCACGACGCCCAGACCAAGCTCGGACTCGAGGCGATCGCGCAGGGCGACGGCCCGCCGCTCGGTCGCGAGCTGGAGATCGCGGACATTCTTTCGTTCATCAAGCGCGACCGTATCCTCAACACGGTCTGGCTCACCGCCGACGTGCACTATACCGCCGCGCATTACTTCGATCCGGACAAGGCGGTGTTCCGGGACTTCGATCCGTTCTGGGAGTTCGTCTCCGGACCGATCCACGCGGGGACCGGCATTCCCGGTGCGATGGACAACACCTTCGGCGTGCAGCGGGTGTTCGTGAAGGGCTCGACCCGCGAACTGGGCGCCGGACTGACACCCGCAGCGGGCATGCAGTTCTTCGGTCACGTCGCCATCGACGGCGTCACCGAGGCGATGACCGTCACCCTGAAGGACGTCGCGGACCGGGCGCTCTGGTCGACCGTGCTCGAAGCGCGCCGCGGCTAACGCAGGACGGGCGGCGGCAGAGCGGCGCTCCCGGCCGGAAGCGGTCCGACCTGCCGCAGCGCCTCTCCGAGCGCCATCGCGGCGGCCATCGCCACGTTCATCGAGCGCAGGCCGGGCTGCATCGGAATCTGCACGCGCGCGTCGGCCGCGCCGTGGACCTCGTCCGGCACGCCGGCGGACTCGCGGCCGAACAGGAGAATGTCCCGGGGCTGGTATGCGTGGTCCAGATAGCTCGTTCCGGCCGCGGTGGTGAACAGCACCAGGGACAGGCCGGCCTGCCGACGCCAGGTTTCAAACGCGCTCCAGGACAAGTGCCGGTGGATGCTCACGCGGTCGAGGTAGTCCATGCCCGAGCGGCGGAAATGCCGGTCGGAGACCGGAAATCCGGCGGGTTCGACGATATGGGCCTCGACGCCAAGGCAGGCGGCGAGGCGCAGAATCGTCCCGGTGTTCTGCGGGATATCCGGTTGATAGAGCGCAATGCGCATGCGGGATCCACGGCCGGTTTCGGGTCCTCAAGAGAGCCGAAAAAACCAGACCTGCAAAGGATTTGTGCGACTCTTGGTCATTGCCTTGCGGGCGGGCTTGCACTGGCCCGGCAAGGGTGCCAATAAACGCCCGCCGGATGGCCGTTTTTTGGACTTACTCTAGGACAAAGACGGCCGGCCCACCCTGCCGCCGCGGGATTTTCAAACGACTTGCGGTTTTCAGCGCGGGTGGTCACACGGCACAGAGAGGGCCTTGAGACCGTGACAACCACTTCGGCCGAGCCGACACGCCGCGATTTCCTTTACATTGCCACGGGGGCGGTCGCCGCCGTCGGCGGAGCGGCCGCGCTGGTGCCGCTCGTCTCCCAGATGAACCCCGACGCGGCGACGGTCGCGGCCGGTGCGCCGATCGAGGTCGATCTCGGCCCTATCGCCGAGGGCCAGATCATCCGCGTGTTCTGGCGCGGCAAGCCGATCTTCGTGCGCAACCGCACCAAGAAGGAGATCGACGCAGCCCGCTCGGTCGACTGGAAGACCCTGCCCGATCCGGCCTCCGACAAGTCGCGGATCAAGAAGGGCCACGACCAGTGGCTCGTGGTCTACGGCAACTGCACCCATCTCGGCTGCATTCCGCTGGGCCACCAGGGCCAGTACGAAGGCTGGTTCTGCCCCTGCCACGGCTCGGTGTTCGACACCGCCGGCCGCATCCGCTCGGGCCCGGCGCCGACCAATCTGCCGCTGCCGCCCTACGAGTTCGTGTCCGACAGCAAGATCCGGATCGGCTGACGGTTCAATCTCTTTGCAGGTTTAGATCATGAGCGGACATTCGACCTATCAGCCGCAAAGCGCATTCATGAAGTGGATGGAGCGCCGGCTGCCGATCGCGGGGCTGATCCATTCCTCGTTCGTCTCCTATCCGACGCCGCGCAACCTGAACTACTGGTGGACCTTCGGCGGCATCCTCAGCTTCATGCTGGGCGTGCAGATTATCACCGGCATCATCCTGGTGATGCACTACACGCCGCACGCGGACCTGGCGTTCAACTCCGTCGAGCACATCATGCGCGACGTGAACTACGGCTGGCTGATCCGCTATCTGCACTCCAACGGCGCTTCGATGTTCTTCATCGCCGTCTACATCCACATGTTCCGCGGCATGTATTACGGTTCCTACAAGGAGCCGCGCGAGGTGCTGTGGATCCTCGGCGTCATCATCTACCTGCTGATGATGGCGACCGGCTTCATGGGCTATGTGCTGCCTTGGGGCCAGATGAGCCTCTGGGGTGCCGTTGTCATCACCAACCTGTTCTCCGCGATCCCGCTGGTCGGCGAGCCGATCGTGACCTGGCTGTGGGGCGGCTATTCGGTCGGCAATCCGACGCTGCAGCGGTTCTTCGCTCTGCACTACCTGCTGCCGTTCGCCATCGCCGGCGTCGTCGTGCTGCACGTCTGGGCGCTGCATGTCGTCGGCCAGAACAACCCGACCGGCATCGAGCCGAAGTCGGAGAAGGACACCGTGCCCTTCACGCCCTATGCGACGATGAAGGACGGCTTCTTCCTCGCGATGTTCTGCATCTTCTACGCCTGGTTCGTATTCTATATGCCGAACTACCTCGGCCACGCCGACAACTACATCCCGGCGAATCCGGGCGTGACGCCCGCGCACATCGTGCCGGAGTGGTACTATCTGCCGTTCTACGCGATCCTGCGCGCGGTGCCGGACAAGCTCGGCGGCGTCGTCGCAATGTTCGGCGCGATCCTGATCCTGGCGTTCCTGCCGTGGCTCGACACGTCGAAGGTCCGCTCGGCGGTGTACCGTCCGCTGTACCGGCAGTTCTTCTGGATCTTCGTCGCGGTCTGCGTCACGCTCGGCTGGCTCGGCGCCAAGCCCGCGGAGGGCGGCTATGTGATCGCCGCGCGCATCCTGACGATCTACTATTTCGCCCACTTCCTGATCATTCTGCCGCTGCTCGGCCTGATCGAAAAGACCAAGCCGCTGCCGAACTCGATCTCCGAGGCCGTTCTGGCCGGGAAGGCCGGCAAGGCGGTGGCGGGGCTGCTGCTCGCGGCCGTTCTGTTCGGCGGCGCCGGGCTTTCGACCTCGGCGCAGGCGGCCGAACAGGTCACGCCGCCGCGCACGAGCTGGTCGTTCTCGGGGCCGATCGGCACCTTCGACCGCGCCCAGTTGCAGCGCGGCCTCAAGGTCTACCGCGAGGTCTGTCAGGCCTGCCATGGCCTGAACCGGGTGGCGTTCCGCAACCTGTCGGAGAAGGGCGGACCGGAGTTCACGCCGGCGCAGGCCGCCGCGATCGCCGCCGAATACCAGATCAACGACGGGCCGAACGACGCCGGCGAGATGTTCCAGCGCCCGGGCCGGCCGTCCGACCGCTTCCCGTCGCCGTTCCCGAACGAAAACGCCGCGCGCGCGGCCAACGGCGGCGCCTATCCGCTGGACCTGTCGCTGGTCGCCAAGGCCCGCACCTACGAGCGCGGCCTGCCTTGGTTCATCTTCGACATCTTCACCCAGTACCAGGAGCAGGGGCCTGACTATCTCGCGGCGCTGATGACCGGCTATCAGGAGCCGCCCAAGGATTTCCAGCTTCCGCCCGGCACGCACTACAACCGCTACTTCCCCGGCCACGCCATCGGCATGCCGAACCCGCTGCAGGACGGCCAGGTGGACTACACCGACGGCACGCCGGCGACGGTCGCCAACTACGCCAAGGACGTCACCGCGTTCATGATGTGGGCCGCGGAGCCGCACATGGAGGCGCGCAAGCGTCTCGGCCTGCAGGTCATGATCTTCCTGCTCATCCTCGGCGGCCTGCTCTACTTCACCAAGAAGAAGGTCTGGTCGGCGGTGGACGGCCACTAGGCCCGCCGCTTCGGCCGTGCTTGACGAAGGGCCCCGCACGGGGCCCTTTGCTTTTGCGCTTATGGCGTGGAGGAGAAGGAATGGCGAAAGCGGTTCTCGGCATCATCGGCGGCTCCGGCATCTACGACCTGCCGGGGCTGGAGGACGTGCGCGAGGAGCGGATTGCGAGCCCGTGGGGCGAGCCGTCGGCGCCGCTGCGGATCGGCCGCATGGCCGGGCTGCCGGTGGTGTTCCTGCCGCGTCACGACAAGGGTCACCGGCTGTCGCCGTCCGACATCGACTACCGCGCCAACATCGACGTGCTGAAGCGCGCGGGCGTGACCGACCTGGTCTCGCTGTCGGCCTGCGGCTCGTTCAGGGAAGAGCTGCCGCCGGGCTCGTTCGTGCTGGTCGACCAGTTCGTCGACCGCACCTTCCGGCGCGAGAGTTCGTTCTTCGGCAGGGGACTGGTGGCGCATGTCTCGATGGCGCATCCGGTGTCGCCCCGGCTGCGCATCCACATCGCAGCGGCGGCCGAAGCCGAGGGCATCGCCGTGCATCGCGGCGGCACCTACGTCTGCATGGAGGGTCCGCAGTTCTCCACGCTTGCGGAGAGCCTGACCTACAAGCAGCTCGGCTATTCGGTGATCGGCATGACCAACATGCCGGAGGCCAAGCTCGCGCGCGAGGCCGAGCTTTGCTACGCGACGGTCGCGATGGTGACGGACTTCGACTGCTGGCACCCCGAACACGACGCCGTGCAGGTGCAGGACATCATCAAGGTTCTGGTTGCCAACGCCGAGAAGGCCAAGCGGCTGGTGGCGCGGCTCGCCCGCGACTTTCCCCGCGAGCACGAGCCGTGCCCGATCGGTTCCGATCGTGCCCTCGACAGCGCGCTGATCACGGCCCCGGAGGCCCGCGACCCGGATCTCCTGAAGAAGCTCGATGCGGTCGCGGGCCGCGTTCTGACGCCCGTCCCGGGCGGTCAATAATCCGTCAGATTGTGCCGGTTTCACTGCCCCGGGCGACGAATTCCTGTAATGTCCCGCCCGGTCAAGTCCGGTGCGCCGGGCCCCGGGGGGCCGGCCAGAACATGAGTGAGCCCAAAGAATAATGGCCGTCGCCGATCGTTCGTCCGAGCCGGAGGTGTCGGCGTCGTCACTCTCCCCCAGGCTTCTGCTTTCCGTCTTCGCCACCGCGATCTTTCTCAGCGCCGCGCTGCTGTTTGCCGTGCAGCCGCTGTTCGCCAAGATCGTGCTGCCTCGGCTCGGCGGCTCGCCTGCGGTCTGGTCGGTGGCGATGGTGTTCTTCCAGACCGTGCTGCTGGCGGGCTACGCCTACGCCCATGCGCTGACCCGGCTGCTGCCCGGCCGCCCGTCCGTCTTCGTGCATCTCGCGGTGATGGCGGTCGCGACGGTCTCGCTGCCGCTGTCGATCGCCGCCGGCTTCGGCCGTCCGCCCGAGGAGGCGCAGGCGTTCTGGCTGTTCGCGCTGTTCGCGGTGTCGATCGGCCTGCCGTTCTTCGCGCTGTCGGCCAACGGGCCGCTGCTGCAGGCCTGGTTCGCGCGCTCCAGCCATCCGGCGGCGCGCGATCCTTACTTCCTCTATGCCGCGAGCAACGTCGGCAGCTTCCTCGCGCTGCTGGCCTATCCGTTCGTCATCGAGCCGTTCAGCCGGCTCGGCCAGCAGACCGGCGGCTGGTCGGTGGGGTTTTACGTCCTGATCGCGCTGATCGCGGTCTGCGGCGTTCTGATGCTCCGCTCGCCGGGGCAGGGCGCCCGGGTCGAGGAGAGCAAAGCGCCGGCGCCGACCTGGCGCGAGGTGGCGATCTGGATCGGCTTCGCCGCCGTGCCCTCGGGCATGCTGATCGCGGTCACCGCGCATATCTCGACCGACGTGGCGGCGACGCCGTTCCTCTGGGTGGTGCCGCTCGCGCTCTATCTCGCGACCTTCGTGATCGCGTTCCAGACCCGGCCGGTGCTGCCGCATCGTTTCATGGTCGCGATCCATCCCGCCGCCATCGTTCTGATCGTCGCCTGGTACGCGATCGAGCCGAGCGGCGAGATTTTCACCGTCCTCGTCGTCAACATTCTGTCGTTCTTCGTCATCGCGATGGTCTGCCACGGCGAACTGGCGCGGCGGCGTCCGCCCGTCCAGCACCTGACGGCGTTCTATCTGTGGCTGTCGTTCGGCGGCGTGGTCGGCGGCTTCCTGACCGGCATGATGGCGATGCAGATCTTCAACTGGGTGATCGAATTCCCGGTGCTGATCGCTTTTGCCGCGCTCTGCCGGCCGGGGCTGACGCGGCCGCGCGGTGCGCTGGACTGGACGGTGATCGGGCTCGCTGCGGTCGCTGCGGCGATCATGTTCGCCGGCGCCAACGGCTGGCGCTACGAGATGGAGGCGCGCTGGTTCGATGCCATCGCCTGGTCGCTGCTGGCGGCGGCGTTCCTGCTGCAATGGCGCGTCCTGCCGTTCGCCGCGCTGATCGCGCTCGCGCTGGTGTTCACCGCGCTCTACGGCGCGGACAGCGGGCCGCGCGACTTCGTGCGCAGCTTCTTCGGCGTGCACAAGGTGATGGACAGCGATGACGGCCAGTTCCGCGTGCTCAAGCACGGCATCATCGAACACGGCGCGCAGCGCATCCGCGACGCGCAGGGCCGGCCGCTGACCGGGCGGCCCGAGGTGCTGACCTATTATTTCGACGAGTCGCCGCTCAACGAGGGCATCGTCGCGGTGCGCGAGCGCCGCAACGGCCCGATCCGCATCGCCGTGGTCGGTCTCGGCACCGGCAGCCTGGCCTGCCAGACCAAGCCCGGCGACACGCTGCGCTATTACGAGATCGATCCTGCGGTCGAGCGGATCGCGCGCGACCCGAACCGCTTCACTTACATCTCCGCCTGCATGCCGGGCGTGCCGGTGACGATCGGCGACGCGCGGCTGACGCTGGAGGACGCCGCCGACGGCGCCTACGACGTGCTGGTGGTCGACGCCTTCTCCTCCGACGCGATCCCGACGCATCTTCTCACCCGCGAGGCGATGGCGATCTACCTGCGCAAGATCGCGGCCGACGGCGTGGTGCTGATGCACGTCACCAACCGGCACATGACGCTGGCTCCGGTGGTTGCGGGCGTGGCGCACGCCAACGGCCTCGTGGCGCGCACCCGCGACA
Source organism: uncultured Alphaproteobacteria bacterium (assembly GCA_963758225.1). Classification (GTDB taxonomy): domain Bacteria; phylum Pseudomonadota; class Alphaproteobacteria; order Rhizobiales; family Xanthobacteraceae; genus Z2-YC6860. The sequence continues at coordinate 774,104 of CAVWUJ010000001.1, forward strand.
CCGACGACTTCGACGACCAGGAGCGCAAATACGCCTCCACCGTCGTGGCGGTCGCGCGCAGCCACGATCACATGGGATCGCTGGCGCAGTCCGAGGACTGGCCCGAAGAGCAGCCAGATCCAACCGACTGGGTCTGGACCGACGACTATTCCAACGTGATCGGCGCCATGTTCCGGCACTGGCGCCAGCGCTGAGGCACGTCATGGACCCCGATGTCATCGTCAACGACCTGAAGTCCTCGATCCGCACGATCCCGGACTATCCCAAGCCGGGCATCATGTTCCGCGACATCACCACGCTGCTGGGCGATGCGCGCGCGTTCCGCCGCGCGGTCGACGAGCTGGTGCAGCCCTGGGCCGGCTCCAAGATCGACAAGGTCGCGGGCATCGAGGCCCGCGGCTTCATCCTCGGCGGCGCGGTGGCGCATCAGGTGTCGGCCGGCTTCGTTCCGATCCGCAAGAAGGGCAAGCTGCCGCACACCACGGTGCGGATCGCCTATTCGCTGGAATACGGCATCGACGAGATGGAGATGCACGAGGACGCGGTGAAGCCGGGCGAGCGGGTCGTGCTGGTCGACGACCTGATCGCGACCGGCGGCACCGCCGAGGGCGCCGTGAAGCTGCTCCGCCGGATGGGCGCCGAGGTGCTGGCGGCCTGCTTCATCGTCGATCTGCCGGAACTGGGCGGCGCGGCCAAGCTGCGCGCGCTCGACGTGCCGGTGCGCACGCTGGTCAGCTTCGAGGGGCACTGACCGCTCGGATGCGGGCGGGCACGGGCGAAGGCGCTCAGCGCCGCCGCGACAGCCGGCGCAGCTCTTCCTCGAGCGAGGGCTTCATGTCCTCCAGCACCATGCGCAGCTCGATCTCCCGGAACTGGACGAACATCTGCCGGACCCAGCCGTAAAGCTCGCTGGTCGGGTCGGTGGCGTTGCGCATGTAGGAGGCGAAGGAATAGGTCTGTCGCTCGACCACGGTGCGGATCACCGGGGAGAGCTGCGGCATCGCCAGCGAAAGCTGGCCGCGCCGCGTCGGCGGGAAGGCGTCCCGGCAGCGCGCCATGCCGGGCACGGCCTCGTTGAACACCGGCATCAGCGCGAGTTCGGGCAGCCGCTCGTGGAGCACCGCATAGCCGTGGCTGGAGCGCCGGTCGGCGTCCGCCATGAACAGCGCCACCGGAGCGACGCCTGCGCGCGACGCCTCGCGCAGGAAATCGATGTTCTGCATCACGCCGAAAAAGCGGTCGAACAGCGCAGGCTCCAGATCGACGACCTTGGCGACGCGGTCGTTGGCGATGAGCTGGTCGAACAGCGCCACCTCGCCGCGCACGTCGTTCAGTGTCGCGACCGCGGTGTAGGCAGGCAGGTAATCGACCAGCGTGAAGTTGTCGGGATTGGCGTCGAACGCCGCGACCGGCCGGCTCTCGGAATGGAAATACTCCGCGAGCAGGCGCGCGAGCATGGTCTTGCCGACCCTTGGGCGCGACGAGCAGACGATGAAGACCGGCGTTCGGCGGGGCATGGCAGGCGGGTTCGATTCGATCTGATGCTGGTCCTGATAGCACACACGCTGTCGGCCGCAGTTCCCCTCTCCCCGAGGGGGAGAGGGTGCCGAGCGAAGGGGAGGCGGGAGAGGAGCTTGCGGCAAACGCAAGCGCTCGCGCGAGTCAAAGCACCTCTCCCGGCTTCGCGCCGTCGGCGCTCAGCCACCCTCTCCCCTTCGGGGAGAGAGGGGACAGACGGCGGACACCTCATTCCTTCGCCACGCCTTTCTTTGACGGCGACGGCGCGACGGTGTCGAGCAGCTTGACCCGGTCGTATTCGGCCCAGACGTTGCCGAGCCAGTGGCGGACGTAGCCGCGCAGCACGAAGGAATAGGTCGCGGGCTGGCCGGCCGCCGACTTGTTGGCGACGAAGGAGACAAACGGCACGCCAGCGAGTTCGACCTGCTCGCTCGCCATCTCGTTCAGCTTGGGGATCGTGATCTCCTGCGCGCCCTTCAGCTTCTTGAAGTAGGAATTGTAGGTCGCGGGATCCCACTCGAAGAACGTGGTGTTGTTGATGAAGTTCTTCACCAGGAAATAGCTGGCGTCGTTCATGTAGCGGCCGGTCTCGGCGATCTCGTCCAGCGACGAGACCGAGGGGCCGAGAATGTGGAACACGACGAAGTTGAGCTGGCTCTTCTTCGCGGCGTCGAGAAATCCGATGTCGTTCAGCGAGCGCAGCGTGGTCGACAGCAGGCCGGCGCGGATGTCGATGACGGTGATCTGGGATTCGACCACCGACAGCGTGTCGAAAATCTTCATCTGGTCGGCGGTCGAGGTGATGTCGACCACCTCGGTGACGTCCGGGTGAAACCGCTTCAGGGTGCCGCGCGGCGCTTCGGTGTCGAAGGCGCGGACCGGCAGGTTGTGCGCCAGGAAATAGTCCAGAAGCGTGCGCGAAACCGTCGTCTTTCCGACGCCGCCCTTATCCGCCCCCACCAAGATAACCGACGGTTTGGCCATTCAACGTCCTTCGGTGGTCCTTCGGTGCCGGAATCAATGCGATACCGCCCCACCCATGCGTCAGGAACATGGCAGAACCGGTCGGCGATTCATATCGCCGGGGGGGCGAAAGCCGGGGACATTTCCCGCCTGCGCCGCGCGTCCTGTCGCAGCGAATCGCCTCAGCTAGCCGGACCCCAGGGACCGGCCGGCGCGGGCGGATGGCCGGGCGTCGGTGCGCCTGCCGGCGGCAGAGGAGCGGGCGAGGAGGGTTGCGGCGGATCCGCCGAGTCGGCGGGGGCGTCTTCAGCCGAACTCTCGCCCGGCGCATCGAGCAGTGGCAGATCGACCGGACCGGGATCGCGGCCGCCGGCGAATTTCACCAGGGCATCCACCCGATCCGCGATCGAGGGATGGGTCGCGAACAGGTCGGCGATGCCGGAGTGCGGATTGTCGACGCACATCTCCATGATCGCCGAGTTCGAGCGCGCCAGTTCGCCGCGGTTCTCGATCTTGCGCAGCGCCATGATCATGGCGTCCGGGTTCTTGGTCAGTTCGACGGCGCCGGCGTCGGCGAGATACTCGCGCCGCCGCGACAGCGAAAACCGGATGATCTGCGACAGGAACCAGGCCGCCGCGATGACCAGCACGGCAATGACGATGGCGAGGAACGCGCCGCCTCCGCCTCCGCCTCCGCCCTTGCCGCTGCGCCTGGTGCCGTCGCCGCTGCGAACCCGGAAGCCGCCGCGGAACAGCACGCGGAAGAACATCTCGGCGAAGAAGCCGATCACGCCCGCGATCACCACCGCGATCACCAGCATGCGCACGTCGCCGTTGCGGATGTGGGTCAGTTCGTGCGCCAGCACCGCCTCGATCTCGGAATCGTCGAGGCGCTGCAGAAGACCCGAGGTGACGCTGATGGAATATTGCTTCTCGTTGAGCCCCGAGGCGAAGGCGTTGAGCGCGCTGTCGTCGACGATCTTCAGCTTCGGCATCGGCATGCCGCGCGAGATGCAGAGGTTTTCGAGCAGGTTGTAGAGCCGCGGCTGTTCTGCGCGGGTGACGATGTGCCCGCCGGTGACGGCGTCGATCAGACGCTGATGGAATTTGTAGGCGATCGCCATCCAGACCAGCGTGCCGAGGGTGGCGAAGGGCAGGGCGGCGAGCGTGTTCGACCAGGCCTGCCGGAGCAGCCATTCGAGCGGCGCGTCGGCATAGATCGCCTCGGCCGCCAGCGCGCCGGCGAACACCATCAGATAGACCAGGAAGAACAGGCCGATGAGCAGGACGACCGAGCGGCGCCGGTTCGACTGGATGTGGGTGTAAAGACCGAAGGCGGCCATCGTCTATCCCGCTGTCGGCCCACGGGCCGGGCGAACGAAGGCGTGGGCCGCGGGCCGTATGGGCCCGCGGCGACGGCAGATCGGGCCGCTCAGAACTTCACCTGCGGCGCCTGCTCCAGCGCGGGGCGGTCGGTTCCGACGTCGAAGAACTGCCGCTCGTGGAATCCGAGCGCCGCGGCGAACAGGGCGGCAGGAAACTGCTGGATGCCGGTGTTGTATTCCTGCACGGCGTTGTTGAAGAAACGCCGCGCCGCCGCGAGCTTGTTCTCGATGTCGCCAAGCTCGGTCTGGAGCTGCTGGAAGTTGGTGTTGGCCTTGAGATCCGGATAGGCCTCGGCCAGCGCGAACAGCTTGCCGAGCGCGCCGGTCAGCATGTTCTCGACCTGCGCCTGCTGCGCCGGGCCCTGCGCCGCCATCGCGGCGTTGCGCAGCTTCACCACCTCTTCGAGGGTGCCGCGCTCGTGGGTGGCGTAGCCTTTGACCGTTTCGACCAGATTCGGGATCAGGTCGTGCCGCTGCTTGAGCTGCACGTCGATGTCGGCATAGGCCTGATTGACCCGCTGCCGCAGGGCGACCAGCCCGTTGTAGATCGTCATGACCCAGAGGATCAGGACGACGAGGGCTCCCAGGACGATCCAGACGGTGGTGGACATGGCGAAGCGGCTCTCCTCGGGGTGGGAACGGACAGCGTAGCGCACATCGCGGAACCTGACACGGCTCTGCAATGAGCCCCTTGGTCGGTTGCCGAAGGCAATCGGTTCGATGCGTCGCTCGAAGGTCCACAAAAAAAAGCCCCAGGCGGGGGACCTGGGGCTTTGTCGTCGAACGGCGGTTCGGGGGGGGTGTGGGGGAGCCGCCCGACGTATGTGCGGACAACGGCGAAACCCGCCGGGCGTTCCCGGTTGCGCGAGGATTTTTTAAGTTTCTGTGAGACGGCGTTTTTCTGCAGATCCGGCGCGCCGCCGCCGCGCCGTGTTCCGGCCACAGGTGCGTCACCTTGCCCGCCTAGCCTTTCCCACGGTTCGGAAAGGCCGAAGCGGGGGGTGTCGATGGGTGCGGTGCTGATCCGCTGCCCGAAGACCGGTCATGCGGTCGCCACGGGCATCGAAACCGAATCCGAAGAGTTGCGTCGGTTCCCGCCGGTTGAATGCCGGCTGCACTGTCCGGCCTGCGGCAGCGAGCATGTCTGGACCGTCGCCGAGGCGTTTTTCGCCGAGGACGCGCCGCCGCCTGAAAAGACCGCCGGCGACCGGACGCCGTAGGGCCGGTTCCCGAGGCGGCGACGAACCGGCTTATCCCGCGTCGCGGATGCGGACCGCGGCTTCGAGGTCGACCGAGACCAGTTGCGACACACCGCGCTCGGCCATCGTGACGCCAAACAGCCGGTTCATCCGCGCCATCGTGATCGGATTGTGGGTGATGATCACGAAACGGGTGTCGGTCGAGCGGGTCATCTCGTCCAGCAGGTCGCAGAACCGCTCCACGTTGTGGTCGTCGAGCGGCGCGTCGACTTCGTCCAGCACGCAGATCGGCGCCGGGTTGGTGAGGAACACGGCGAAGATCAGCGCCATCGCGGTCAGCGCCTGCTCGCCGCCGGAGAGCAGCGAAAGCGTCGCCGGCTTCTTGCCGGGCGGCTTGGCCAGGATTTCGAGGCCGGCTTCGAGCGGATCGTCGCTTTCGATCAGTTGAAGCTCCGCGCTGCCGCCGCCGAACAGTTCGGTGAACAGCCGCTGGAAGTGGCCGTTGACGGTGGCGAACGAGGTCAGCAGGCGCTCGCGCGCCTCCTTGTTCAGGCTCTGGATGCCCTGGCGCAGCCGCTTGATCGCCTCGATCAGGTCGTCGCGCTCGGCAGTCAGCGTGGTGTGCTGGGTCTCGACTTCGCCCAACTCCTCCTCGGCGCGCAGGTTGACCGCCCCGAGCCGCTCGCGGTCGCGGCGCAGCTTTTCGAGATCGGCCTCGACGGTGGAGACGTCGGGCAGCGTCGTGTCCGGCTCGATCCCCGCCATCGCGGCGACGGCGTCGGGCTCGACCTCCATCATCTCGCGGATCTCGTGCGCCACGTCGGTGAGCCTGCGGCGCGCGCCCTCGGCGCGCTCCTCGGCGCGGGCGGCGTCCTCGCGCGCCTTGCCGAGGGCTTCGAGGGCGGCGCGGGTGGTGCGCTCGCATTCGGTCAGCACGGTTTCGGCCTGCGCCAGCCGGTCCGACGCCTCGCGGCGGGCGGCCTCGGCGGCCTCGATCTCGCCGATCATGGCCTGGCGCTTATCGGCGAACACCTGCGGCGCGTTGTCGAGCGTCGCGCGCTCCTCGGCGGCCTCGCGGCTGCGCTGCTCCAGCGCGCCGATCTGGGTCCGGGCGCCGTCGCGGCGCTCGCTCCAGGCCTTGCGCTCGCCGCCGATCGCCTGCAGGCGGCGGGTGGCGCTGTCGGCCTCGCGCGCCAGCGCCTGCGCCTCGCCGCGCACCTCGGCCAGACGCGCGCGCTTGCCTTCGATGTCGCTGCGCACGGCGGCGAGCTTGTCTTCCAGTTCGGCGGAGGCCGGCAGCGCCGCAAGTCCGGTTTCGGCCTCGTCCTTCGCGGCGCGGGCCTCGTCGCCCTGAGCGGTGAGGCGCGACTTCGCCTCGGTCAGCGCGGAGACGCGGGCGGCGTTGCGTGCCACGTCGCGTTCGGCCGCGGCATGCAGGCCGCGCGCGGTTTCGGCTTCGCGCTGGGCGGCGCGCCATTGTTCGCGGGCGGAGCCTTCGGTCTTCGCAGCCTGCGACAGAGCAGCCTGCGCAGCCTCCACGGTCCGGCGGCGGGTCTCGACCTCGGCGCGCACCGCGACCAGTTCGGTCTCGATGTCGGCGAGCCGGGCGCGCTCGGCGAGCCTTCGCGCTGCGCCGGTCGGCGCATGGGCGTCGGCGGCGAAGCCGTCCCAGCGCCACAGGTCGCCCTCGCGCGACACCAGCCGCTGGCCAGGCCGAAGCTGCGCGGCGAGCCGCGCGCCGTCGGCCTTCTGCACCACGCCGATCTGGGCGAGCCGGCGCGCCAGCTCCGCCGGGGCCTGCACGAACTGCGACAGCGCCAGCGCGCCGTCCGGCAGCGCGGGATCGGACGGATCGACTGCCGCGCCGGTCCAGCGCAACGCGGCGCTGGCGTCGACCGGGGCATCGAGGTCGTCGCCGAGCGCGGAGCCGAGCGCGATCTCGTAGCCCTTCTCGACGGTGACGTGGTCCATCACCGGCGGCCACATGTTCTTGGTCTCGACCGCGAGCAGCTTGTTCAGCGTGCGCGCCTCGGTTTCCAGCCGCTGCGCGGTGCGTTCGCTCTCCGCGAGCGGTCCGCGCGCGCCTTCGAGCGTCGCGCGCGCCTCGATATGCGCGGCCTCGGCGGCAAGCGCGGTCCGCTCGGCCTCGACGGCGGCGGCCTGCGTTGCTTCCATCGTGGCGGCGAGTCCCGCCACGTCCGGCTGGCTCGACGCGGCGGCCGCGAGGCCCGCTTCGATGTTGGTCAGCTCGGCCTCGACGCGCCCGATGCGTTCGGCCTGCTCGCGCACCGCCGACGTGAGCTGGTTGCGGCTGGCGGTGAGTGCGGCGAGCGCGCCGGTCAGCTCTGAGAATTCCTTTTCGGCGGCGGTCACGACCGCGTCGGCTTCGGAGACGTTGCGATCGACGCCGGCGCGGCGCTCCGCGTTGGTCTCGATCTCGCGTGAAAGCGTCTCTTCTTCCTCGGCGAGCCTAGCGAGCGCGGCTTCGGCGTCGGCAGCGAGCGTGCGCTCGCGCGTCACGTCAACCTCGAGCTGGGCGAGGCGCCGGTCGAGCTCGGCGATCCGCTCGTTGGCGCGGGTCTCTTCGGCTTCGAGGGCGTCGCGCGCAATCACCAGCCGCTGCAGCGCGGCGGCGGCGCGGGCTTCGGCCTCGCGCAGCGGCGGCACCAGGGTCGCGGCCTCGTCGCGCACCTTGCCGGATTCGGTCTGGGCGATGGTCGCGTCGGCGACCGCGCGCACGCTCAGCTCCTGGCCGCGCTCGGATTCGACCACCTCGGCCTGCGCGTTGATCCAGCGCAGGTGGAACAGCGTGGCCTCGGCCTTGCGGATGTCGGCGGCGACCGACTTGTAGCGCACCGCCTGCCGCGCCTGACGCTTCAGCGCGTCGATCTGGCCGGAGAGCTGCTTGACCACGTCCTCGACGCGCTGGAGGTTCGACTCCGCCGCGCGCAGGCGCAGCTCCGCCTCGTGGCGGCGCGCGTGCAGCCCGGAAATGCCCGCGGCCTCCTCCAGCACCCGGCGGCGCTGCTCGGGCTTGGCCTGGATGATCTCGCCGATGCGGCCCTGATGCACCAGCGCGGGCGAGCGCGAACCGGTGGAGGCGTCGGCGAACAGCACCTGCACGTCGCGGGCACGCACGTCGCGGCCGTTGATCCGGTAGGCCGAGCCCTTCTCGCGCTCGATCCGGCGCGAGACGTCGAGAATGTCGTATTCGTTGAACTGGGCCGGCGCATTCTTGGCGCTGTTGTCGATCTGCATCGCCACTTCGGCGGTGTTGCGCGCCGGGCGGTTGTTGGTGCCGGAGAAGATCACGTCGTCCATCTCGGCGGCGCGCATGGACTTGTGCGAGGTCTCGCCCATGACCCAGCGCAGCGCCTCGACCAGGTTGGACTTGCCGCAGCCGTTCGGCCCCACCACGCCGGTGAGGCCGGGCTCGATCAGGAAGTCGGTCGGCTCGACGAAGGACTTGAAACCGAGCAGGCGCAGACGCGTGAGCTTCATTCGGGGTCAGTTCCACTAAAGCGCCGCGCGCAGAGGCCGATGTTCGCACCGGCGGCTGCGTGCAGCCGTTCCGGCAAGGCTTGGGCCTTGCCGGCGGGCCGCAACCGGCGACCGCGCGGCGAGAATGACCTTGGCGCGGGCTTCGCGGCAACTGTGGGGCGGGGGTTATCCCGCCTTGTTTGGCCGCCGGGGGCTTGCGCAAAAATCCCGGTGGATCAACGCGCTAGCGCGAGTGAATTGCCCACAGATTTGTGCGGCCGAAGGGCGCGTCTCGCTTGTCACGGCGTGATGGGCGTGATCCGGAAATCGAATCGATTCGACAATTCGTTTGGGCGATTCGTCTGGGCGCATCGCGCGCCCGGGTGTCAGGTCGGAAACGGCCATCAGCCCTTGATCAGCGGGTCGATTTCCTTGGCCATGTCGTCGATCGACATGACGCCGGTGAACTTCTTGCCGTTGATGAAGAAGGTCGGCGTCGAGTTGACGCCGAACTGCTTGGCGCCGCGGTCGCGCACCGCCTCGATGCCCTCCAGCATCTTCTGGTCCTGCAGGCAGGCGTCGAAGGTCTGCTGGGTGAAGCCGGCCTGGCGGGCGATCGACATGAGCGGCTCGATCGGCTTCTGCACCACCCACTTCTGCTGCTGGGCGAACAGGATCTCGACCAGCGCGAAGTAGCGGTCCTTGCCGGCGCAGCGCGCCAGCATGAAGGCTCCGGCGGAGAGCGGATCGATCGGGAATTCGCGCAGGATGTATTTGACCTTGCCGGTGTCGATGTAGCGCTTCTTCAATTCCGGATAGGTCCGGTTGTGGAAATTGGCGCAATGGCTGCAGGTCATCGAGGCGTATTCGACCACGGTCACGGGAGCGTCGGGCTTGCCGAGCACCTGCTCCTCGATCGGGCCGGCGGCGTGAAGCTCGGCGACCGACACCGTCTGCTGCGCCAGCGCCTCGCCCAGTCCGCCGACGTTGACCAGCGCCGCGGCGAGCGCGAGCGAGCTGGTTCCGGCGATGAAGTCCCTGCGTGAAATCACCTTGAAACTCCGTGCTTGAGGCCGTGGCGGCCCCTGCCTGTATCGGGCGCGAATGTGGCATCCGCGCGCCTGCGTGCCAAGACCGGATGCCGCGCCATAGTCACGTTCGCTTGACCGCCGCGCCGAGGCGGCCGAGCGCCTGCCGCAGGCCGTCGTCGTTCACGTCGGACAGCCGCTCTGCTTCGCGCGCGGCGGCGGCGGCGTCGAGCTTCGGTCGGTTTTTCGGGCGCGGACGATGCAGCGGCGCCTGCCGCAGCGCCAGCCGTCCGACCGCCTGCCAGCCGCAGAACCGGTTGACCCGCTCCAGGATCACGCCGGACTGGTGCTGGATCTCGATCGCGGCGGGGCCTTCGACCCGCAGCACCAGCGTGCCGGGCTCCTGCGGCTCGCCCTCGGCGGGCTTGCGCCACTGGATCTTCACCGGCTGGGCGTGGGCTGCGATGTCGGCGCCGGCGATCTCCGCCCAGCGGGTCACGATCTCGCGCGACGCGAAGCCCTGCCGGGCGAAGGCGTCAGCCATCAGCCCGGCGGTCAGGTCGGCGAGCGGACGCGCGGAGCGGGGCTTGTTCACGGACGGGGCCTCTGTCACATCGACGGCATGACCGTAGCAAGCGCGGCGCGGCGACAAAAGCCGATGGCGAAGACTGGGGGCGCGTTCGCGCCGCCGGATCCGTCCGCGCTGCTCGCCTGGTACGACCGCCACCGCCGGCGCCTGCCATGGCGCACGCCGCCGGGCGAGCGCGCCGATCCTTACGGCGTGTGGCTGTCGGAGATCATGCTGCAGCAGACCACAGTGAAGGCGGTCGGTCCCTATTACGCGAAATTCCTGTCGCTGTGGCCGGACGTGCGCGCGCTGGCGGACGCCAGGCTCGACGACGTGCTGCGCGCCTGGGCCGGGCTCGGCTATTACGCTCGGGCGCGCAACCTGCACGCCTGCGCGCGGGCCGTGATCGAGCGCCACGGCGGGACGTTTCCGGACGACGAGGCGGCGCTGCGAGCGCTGCCCGGCGTCGGAGCCTATACCTCGGCAGCGATCGCGGCGATCGCCTTCGACCGGCGCGCCGTCGCGATCGACGGCAACATCGAGCGCGTGGTGTCTCGGCTGTTCGCGGTCGAGACGCCGCTGCCGGCCGCCAAGTCCGAAATCCGCCAGCGTGCGGACACGCTCTTTCCCGACCGCCGTCCCGGCGACTTCACGCAGGCGATGATGGACCTCGGCGCGACCGTCTGCACCCCGAAGAAGCCGGCCTGCGCGCTGTGTCCGTGGTTCGAGCCCTGCGCGGCGCGCAGGCGCTCCGACGCCGAGACGTTTCCGCGCAAGACGCCGAAGGCCGAGGGCCGGATGCGATACGGCGCGTCGTTCGTGGCGATCCGCGCCGACGGCTTCGTTCTGGTGCGCAGCCGTCCCGACAAGGGCCTGCTCGGCGGCATGACAGAGGTGCCGAGCACGGCGTGGGAGCATGTCTTCGACGAGCCGGCGGCGCTGGCGCAGGCGCCGCTGAAGGCGGCGTGGCGCAGGTTGCCGGGCACGGTCGAGCACGGCTTCACCCACTTTCCGTTGCAGCAGACGGTCTATGTCGCGCGGGTGCCGGCCCGCACGCGCGCGCCCGCCGGAATGCGCTGGGTCGCGATCCCCGACATCGCCGGCGAGGCGCTGCCCAATGTCATGCGCAAGGTGCTGGCGCATGCCGGCCTTGCGGGGAAGGGCTGACAGAGCCTCGCGCCTCCGCCTATCCTCGCGAGACAACGGCAACAAGGGAGACGCCCGTGACGATCGAACGCTTCGAGAATGGACCGCGCATGAGCCGCGTGGTCGTGCACAACGGCACGGTCTATCTCGCCGGCCTGACCGCGGAGACGACCGTCGGGCAGAGCGTCGCCGAGCAGACCAAAGAAATCCTCGCGCGCATCGACAAGCTGCTGGCGCAGGGCGGCACCGACAAGTCCAAGCTCCTGCAGGCGGTGATCTGGCTGCAGGACATCCGCACCGTCGACGAGTTCAACACGGTGTGGGACGCCTGGGTGGTGCCGGGCAGCGGACCGGCGCGCGCCTGCATCGAGGCGCGGCTGCAATCCGCCGCAAAGGGAATCGAAATCCAGGTGACGGCGGCGCGGTAGAGCATGATCCCGAAAAGTGGGAACCGGTTTTCGGGCCGGATCATGCTCTAGGAGATAAAGGAATCAGGCCGTCGCCATCTCCGCCCGCACCTCGGCGCGCAGCGCGTCGATCGGCACGAGGCCCTTGGGCGTCTCGATGTGCCAGAAGGTCCAGCCGTTGCAGGCCTCGAGGCCCTGCGCCACCGCGCCGACGCGGTGGATCGAGCCCACGGTCGGGCCGAGCGAGAGCGCGCCGTCGGCGCGCACCAGCGCACAATGGCGCTTGCGGGAATCGACCAGCCTGGCGCCGGCGGAAATCAGTCCGCGCTCCAGCAACGCAGAGAATGGCACGCGCGGCGCTTCGCGCGCGGTCATGAATGGCACAAGCGTCGGCGCCTCCAGCGGCTCGACGGCGTCGATGCGCTTGCGCGCCGCCTCCGCATAGACGGGATCGCGCTCGATGCCGATGTAGTCGCGGCCGAGGTGGCGCGCGACCGCGCCGGTGGTGCCGGTGCCGTTGAACGGATCGAGCACCGTGTCGCCCGGCTTCGAGCTCGACAGGATCACGCGCGCCAGCAGCGCCTCGGGCTTCTGGGTCGGATGCAGCTTCTTGCCGTCCGGACCCTTGAGCCTTTCGTCGCCGGTGCACAGAGGAATGGTCCAGTCGGAACGGACCTGGATGTCTTCGTTGCCGGCCTTCAGCGCCTCGTAATTGAACGTATAGCCGCGCGCGTCCTGGTCGCGCGACGCCCAGATCAGCGTTTCGTGCGCGTTGGTGAAGCGGCGGCCGCGGAAGTTCGGCATCGGGTTCGACTTGCGCCAGACCACGTCGTTGAGGATCCAGAAGCCGAGATCCTGCAGCGCGGTGCCGACGCGGAAGATGTTGTGATAGGAGCCGATCACCCAGATCGTGCCGGACGGCTTGAGCACGCGCTTGCAGGCCGCGAGCCATTCGCGCGTGAAGCGGTCGTAGCTCTCGAAGCTTGCGAACTTGTCCCAGGCGTCGTCTACGGCGTCGACCTTGGAATCGTCGGGGCGCTTGAGGTCGCCCTGAAGCTGGAGATTGTACGGCGGATCGGCGAACACGAGATCGACCGAATTTGCGGGAAGCCTGCTCAGCTCCTCAACGCAATCGCCGACGAGGATGCGGGCGCTCGAACGCGGCGCGCACATCGGGACTTTTGAACTGACGCGGGGCGCCCTTGAGGACGCCCCGCGACGCGACTCACCCATGACTCAGAACTCTGATACTCAGGCGATGCGGCCGGTGACGCGAGACCTACAACCGACAGGTCTGCACTATGGCGGCCCAAGGTAAAAATTCGGTTGATGATAAAATCGTCACGACGTGCGCAAGCGTTTGCTAATCGCATGGAACAAAGCGCGTTCGGCGCCGTTCATGCGTCGCCGGGTGGAACGTGAATGGACTTTGCGAACGGAGCCCGGCAACATTTGCCGGGTTGGGTCGACGGGAGCTTTAGCGATGCGCTGGGATGAACTGCCGCGCAGCGACAACATCGACGACCGCCGCGGAGATGGCGGTGGCGGAGGCGGCGGATTTCCTGGCGGTCGCGGCGGTCTCGGCATCGGGACCGTTCTGGTGCTCGGCATCGTCGGCTACGCGCTCGGCATCGATCCGCGGCTGCTGATCGGCGGCGCGGAAATCCTGATGGGCGGTGGCGGATCGTCGATCCAGATGCCGTACCAGGACAACCGTTCGGCGCAACAGCGCAAGACCGGCACACCGACCGACGAGATGGGCAAGTTCGTCGCCGCGGTGCTCGGCAGCGCCGACCAGCAATGGAAGGTGATCTTCGAGCAGGCCGGACAGTCGTATCGTGCACCGCGGCTGGTGATGTTCACCGGACGCACCGACGCGAACCGCTGCGGCATGGCGCAGAGCGCGATGGGTCCGTTCTATTGCCCGCCGAGCAACGAAATCTATCTCGACACCTCGTTCTTCACCGAGCTGGAGCGGCGCTTCCGCGGCTGCAGCGGCGAAGCCTGCCGGTTCGCGCAGGCCTATGTGATCGCGCACGAGGTCGGGCATCATGTGCAGAACCAGCTCGGCATCCTGTCGAAGGCGCAGCAGGCGCAGCGCGCCGCCGGCGACCGCACCGCGTCCAACCGCATCCAGGTGCGGGTCGAATTGCAAGCGGACTGCTTTGCGGGCGTTTGGGCGCATCATGCCGACAAGCGCTATCGCCTGATCCAGCCGGGCGACGTGGAGGCCGCGCTCCAGACCGCTTCGGCGATCGGCGACGACACGCTCCAGAGAAAGTCGCAGGGCCATGTGGTGCCGGATTCCTTCACCCACGGTTCGGCCGAGCAGCGCCGGCGCTGGTTCACCATCGGTCTGAAGGAGGGCCGGGTCGGGGCTTGCAACACCTTCTCGCAGGACGCGCGGATTTAAGGCGCGGCTCTTCTGTCGCGGCGCGCGAGGCTCTATAAATTCGTCCGGCGAGGACCAAGCCATGCCTGGGATCGACGAGAGCCGACAGTTCGTGCCGTTGAACATCGCGGTGCTGACCGTGTCCGACACCCGCGAGATCGCCGACGACAAGTCGGGCGCAACGCTCGCGGAGCGCATCGAGAAGGCGGGCCACAGGCTCGCGGCGCGCGCCATCGTGATCGACGATGTCGAAAAAATCCGCGATCAGGTCCGCCAGTGGATCGCGGACGCCGGCATCGATGCGGTGATCACCACCGGCGGCACCGGCTTCACCGGCCGCGACGTGACGCCGGAGGCGCTGGAGCCGCTGTTCGAAAAGCGGATGGACGGGTTCGCGACGCTGTTCCTGATGGTGAGCCACGCCAAGATCGGCACGTCGGCGATCCAGACCCGCGCGACCGCGGGCGTCTCCGGCGCGACCTATATCTTCTGCCTGCCGGGTTCGCCCGGCGCATGCCGCGACGGCTGGGACGAGATCCTCGTCCACCAGCTCGATTACCGCTACCGGCCCTGCAACTTCGTCGAGATCATGCCGCGGCTCGACGAGCATCTGCGCCGCCCGAAGGCGCAGGGCGCGACGGTCTGAGATCGTAGGGCCGGTTCGCGCAACGCGCTGACAATCAGCGAACCGGTTCGCGCCGCGGCGCCGCCCGCCGCGGGTCCGGCTGCCGTCCGGTGTAGCGCGGGTTCGGCACGCAGGAGCCCTGATTGCCGCGGATTTCCTCGAGACACATCTCGAACGAACGCATGTCGCAGCGTTCGATCATGGAGTCGGTGCCGATGGTGACGGCCGCGCACCACGGGCCTTCCCATTGCGGTGTCTGGGCGGATGCGAACGGGGCCGACGCCAGAAGGGCAAGCGCGGCTGCGCATAGAATTCCGGAAGCCTTCATGATCCGTCTCCTTTGCCCGAAGGGCTCTGCCCCTTGATACGAACGCCGGAGGTCGTCGGCTCATTCCCGACAGAGCTCTTCCGTCAGCGCCGGTCGCGCTGCCTGGCCTTGCGTTCGGAGCGGGTCTTCCCCGGCGGAACGTAATGGGGGTTCTGGACGCAGAAATGGCTGCTCAGGCCCATCATCTCGTCACGGCACATCTCGTAGGAGCGCATGTCGCAGCGGCTCACGATCGCGTCCGTTCCGATGGAATAATGCAGGCACCACGGACCCTCGTAGCGGGCCTCGGCGGAGCCGGTGCCGGCCAGGGCGGACACGGTTGCAGCGCCAACCAGAGCGGCAAGGGCGGTCGCGCGCATGAGCGGACTCCTGAAAAAAACTTCCGGGGACAGTGTCCTAGCCGCGAAACCCCGCGGCCGCCACCGGCGTTTTCCGATCACAAGTTCTGCGTAACCTGAAAATTGTTCTTGTTTTGTTCTAACTCACCGCTTAGGGTTACGGCATGGCTCGATCCACTTCAGCCCTTCGATCCCCGCCGGCATCGGTGCTGCCCTCCGTGCCGGCGGGGGCCTCGTTGCCACCGGCCCCCATCGGGTCAGGAACCGGCGTGGCGCACGAGCGCCGCCGCGGTCGCGGGGCGCTGTCTAATGCGTCCGGCCGCTACGAGCCGATCGCGCGCATCGCCTTCGACGACGGCTGGCAGAGCCTGGAAGAACTGCCGCCGTTCAAGACCAGCGTGACCGTCGAGACGCCGCGCAAGATCGTGACCCGCAACGAGTCGCCTGACATTTCCTTCGACCGCTCGATCAATCCCTATCGGGGCTGCGAGCATGGCTGCGTCTACTGCTTCGCGCGCCCGACCCACGCCTATATGGGTCTCTCGCCGGGGCTCGATTTCGAATCCAAGCTGTTCGCCAAGCCCGATGCGCCGGCGCTGCTGGAGCGCGAACTGTCCGCGCCCGGCTATCAGCCGCGCACCATCGCCATCGGCACCAACACCGACCCGTACCAGCCGATCGAGCGCAACCACCGCATCATGCGCGGCCTTCTCGAGGTGCTGGAGCAGGCCGGCCATCCGGTCGGCATCGTGACCAAGTCGGCGCTGGTGCTGCGCGATCTCGACATTCTCTCGCGCATGGCCGAGCGCAATCTGGTGCAGCGTCGCGCTGTCGGTGACGACGCTGAACGCCGGGCTGGCGCGCAGCATGGAGCCGCGCGCGGCTTCGCCCGGCCGCAGGCTGGAGGCGCTGCGGCAATTGTCGGCCGCGGGCGTGCCCACCTCGGTGATGGTGGCGCCGGTGATCCCGGCGATCAATGACGCGGAGATCGAGCGCATCCTCGACGCCGCCGCGCTCGCCGGCGTGCGCAATGCGGGCTTCGTCATGCTGCGCCTGCCGCTGGAGGTGCGCGACCTGTTCCGCGAATGGGTGACGGCGAACTTCCCGGATCGCGCCGAGCGCGTGTTCAAGCTGATCCGCGAGATGCGCGGCGGCAAGGATTACGACGCGCAATGGGGCACGCGCATGAAGGGCACCGGACCCTACGCCTGGATGATCGGCCGGCGCTTCGAGACCGCCTGCGAGAAGCTCGGGCTCAACCGGGACAAGCACGCCGCTCGTCGACCGACCGTTTTCGGCCGCCGCTGGGCGGTCGAAGCAGCTCAGTCTGTTCGCATCGTGAGCGCCGCCACGCCCGCCGCCTGTCGGCTGGTGACGATCGGGGTGCGCGACATGGCGGCGAGCGCGCGCTTCTACGGGGCGCTCGGTTTCGTGCGCAAGGTCCGCGCGACCGGACGATTTTCGTTCTTCGAGGCCGGCGGCGTGGTGCTGGCCTTGTGGGACGAGGCGCTGCTGGCGGACGACGCGGGCCTGCCGCCGGAGGCGGCGGCAACGCGGTTCGGCGGCGTGACGCTGGCCTTGAATTGCGCGACGCCCGCCGAGGTCGATGCGGTGCTCGCAAGGGCGCTTGAGGCCGGCGCGAAGTCGCTGCGCGAGGCGGGAGCCACCGACTACGGCGGCTATCGCGGCTATTTCGTCGATCCGGACGGCCACGTCTGGGAGGCGGTTCATGCGCCGGGAATTCGCGCTCGCACCGGACGGTCGCCTGCTGCTGCCGGATTGAGGCTGAGACGTCTGCCGGAAGCGCCTGATCTGGCACGCCTTCCCGCGGCCCGATTTGCGGTCCTTCGTTGTCCCCACCAATTCGCCCCACACCGCCAGCGGCTGGCGCTCCCGCGTTGACACGGACGCGCTGCCGCGCACCATCGCGCCATGAATCGAACGGATCATGGTGCTGGCCGGATCAAGGCCGAACCGGGCGCCGTCCGCGTCGCGCGGCCGACGTTCCGGCGCGAGCGCACGGCGCTGAGCGCAGGGCGTGTGGCCGGTGGCGGGTTGCGACGAGGCCGGGCGCGGCCCGCTGGCCGG
This sequence comes from uncultured Alphaproteobacteria bacterium, assembly GCA_963758225.1. Classification (GTDB taxonomy): domain Bacteria; phylum Pseudomonadota; class Alphaproteobacteria; order Rhizobiales; family Xanthobacteraceae; genus Z2-YC6860. Next base: position 791,569 of record CAVWUJ010000001.1, read on the forward strand.
ACCGGTGGTTGCCGCCGCGGTCGTACTCGACCCCAGGCGCATCCCGCGCGGGCTCGACGATTCCAAGCGGCTCGCCGCAGGAGCGCGAGACGCTTTACTGAAAATCTGTGCGAGCGCGGAGGTCGCGGTGGCGTTCGGCTCGACCCGGCGGATCGACCGCGACAACATCCTGCGCGCCTCGCTGTGGGCGCTGGCGCGCGCGGTGGCCGCGCTGCCGGTCGCGCCGCGGTTGGTGCTGGTCGACGGCCGCGACCGCATCGACGCCGGCTGCGATTGCGAGGCCGTGATCGGCGGCGATGCACGGGTGCTTTCGATCGCCGCCGCCTCGATCGTCGCCAAGGTCACGCGCGACCGGCTGATGGTGCGGCTCGCGCAATGCCATCCCGGCTACGGCTTCGAGCGGCACATGGGCTACGGCGTGCCCGCGCATCTCGACGCGCTGCGCCGGCTCGGCCCGACGGCGCACCACCGGCGCACCTTCGCGCCGGTGGCCGCGCTGTGTCAGAGTGAGGCGTGATCTTGCAGGCTTTGCCAGCGGGCCCCGGATTCCGGCATTGTCATGCCCAGCGCTAGCGACACGGTGCATCCGGACCCGCGGCCATGCTGACCTTCGTCTCGCTGCCGATCGAGCTGGTGCGCACGGCGCCGCGCGCGCTGGTGCTCGCGGCCGTGCTGGGGCAGGCGGCGCTGTGGGTTGCGGTCCCCGCGCTGGCGTATCTGAGCCCGCCCGGCGACATGCCCGAGACGCTCGCCATCGGCCACAAGCTCTTGCTGGGCGGTCCGTTCGGT
>CAVWUJ010000002.1:0-765306 GCA_963758225.1 uncultured Alphaproteobacteria bacterium
CGGCCTGCATCTCGCCGGCCTGACGGTGAACATCGTGGTGCTGTTCTCGCTGATCCTCGCGGTCGGCATGCTTGTCGACGACGCGATGATCGTCTTCGAGTTCGCCGAACGGCGGATGTCGGAGGGCATGGACCCGAAGGAGGCCTACTGGCTCGCCGCCAAGCGCATGTCCGGCCCGGTGATCGCGGCGACCGCAACCCGCGTCGCGGCTTCTCGCCGTTGCTGTTCTGGCCCGGCATCGTCGGCGAGTTCATGAAATATCTGCCGATCACCCTGATCGCGACGCTGTCGGCGTCGCTCGCGGTGGCGCTGTTCTTTACGCCGACGCTCGGCGCGCTGTTCGGAAGGCGGCGCCGCTGCCCACGACAAGCGCTCGTCGAACGGGCCATACATGCGCACCGTCAACTGGGCGCTGCGCGGCCCGGCCTCACGCTGACGCTCGCCGTGCGCGCAGGTCGTCGGTGTCATGGGGCTTACGGCAAGTTCGGCCGCGGCGTCGAATTCTTCCCCGATGTCGAGCCCGACTTCGGCCAGGCCATCATTCACGGCCGCGGCAACATCTCGCTCGAGGAAAAGGTCGCGCGTCATCCCGAAGTCGAAAAGCGCGTGCTCGGACGCAGGGGCTCAAGACGGTCTACACCCGCATCGGCGAGCAGCCGCGCGGCTCCAGCGAAATCTCCGAGGATACCATCGGCATCATCCAGTTCGAGTTTTCGGACTGGAAGACCGCGCCGGCCCGCCAACGAAATCATGGACGGCATCCGAGCGGCGACCGCGGACATGCCGGGCGATCACGGTGGAGGTGACCGCGCCGCGCGCCGGCCCGCCGACCGGCAAGCCCATGCAGGTCCAGCTCAGCGCGCTCGATCCCGACGTGCTGCCGGCTGCCGCCGAGAAGGTCGCGGCGGTCCTTGCGAAGAACCCCTACATCCGCGATCTCGACAACGGCCTGCCGCTGCCCGGCATCGACTGGAAGATCGAGGTCAACAAGGCCGAAGCCGCAAAGTACAGCGCCGGCCCGAGCACCGTCGGCACTGCGGTGCAACTCGTCACCAACGGCGTGAAGGTCACCGAATATCGACCCTCGACCAGCGACAAGGCGGTCGACATCCTCTGCGATTTCCGGAGGACCGGCGCAGCCTCGACCAGATCGACGAACTGCGGGTGCAGACCCAGTCGGCTCGGTGCCGATCGGAAATTTCGTCGAGCGCGATCCAACGCCAGCGGGTCGGCCACATCAACCGCGTCGGCGGCAACCGGGTGATGACCGTCTCGGCAAACGTCGCGGCCGGCGTGCAGACCGCGCAGGTGCAGCAGGCGATCGCGGCGGAACTCCATCAGACCGATCTGGGGCCCGGCGTGACTGGCGCCTCAAGGGCGAGGACGAAGAGCGCGAAAAGGCCGGCGTTTCTGCATCAAGGCGTTCGGCGCGGCGATCTTCCTGATCTTTGCGATCCTGCTGGCGCAGTTCAACCGCCTGACCTCGGTCGGACTGGTGCTGACCGCCGTGATGCTGTCGACCATCGGCGTGCTGCTCGGCCTCATGATCATGGGACAGCCGTTCGGCGTGGTAATGACCGGCATCGGCGTGATCGCCAACGCCGGCGTCATCGTGAACAACAACATCGTGCTGATCGACACCTACGACCGGCTGCGGGAGGAAGGCATGGAGGCCTAGGAGGCGATCCTGCAGACCTGTCGCGAACGCGCCCGTCCCGTGGTGTTGACTGCCGTGACCGCAATTCTGGGGGTGCTGCCGATCGCCTTCGGCATGAACGTCGAGTTCATGCCCCGGGAGATCACGGTCGGCGCGCCGGCGACCCAGTGGTGGGTCAGCCTTTCGACCGCCATCGTGTTCGGCCTGGGCTTTGCGACGGTGCTGACCCTGATCGTCACCCCGGCCGCGCTGATGCGATCGAACGCGGCCGCCTCGCCCGCCACCGCTGGATCGACCGGTTTTGGACTTCTTGGCCAGGCCGCCGCCAGACCTCGGCCGCCCGCTCGAGCTAACCGGACGCGAGATTCCGGCCTTTCGACAGCCCGGAAGGCTGGCATGGAAGCCACAACTCATTCGGGTATCTCGATAGAATTCGTTTTATCCGAGTGGTTGCGGTAGGAAACCACCTTCCGTGACCCGGACTCATTTTCCTTTGCGCGGAACGACTTGCCAGCCTTCACCTGCGTCAAAAAAGGCCGTATGTTCGGAACCGACGTGGACATTCCGGCATTGAAAGCCCGAGTGTGGAGCCTGGTCATGCGGACCTCGGAGTACCTACGTCAACAAGCCGACAACTGCATGCGGATCGCGCGTGCCGGATTTGACCTTGCGACCGCCGAGCGGCTGCGCCACATGGCCGCGGAATTGCGCGCCAAGGCGGACGAAATCGACGCCGAGGACGACCGCGACGGCTCCGTTCCCCCGCACATGATGAACGGCAACGGCTCGTCCTCGGGGAACGGATCGCAGGGCGATTTCGAACGCGGCTGAAGCGCGCGTCATCGACGGCTGACTCTTCCGCCTTTTCTCTTCGTCAGGAATGGCGGCGCAAGACGCGGCCGGAACACCTGCCTTGCGCGCCCGGAATGGCGCAGACCAAGCGCATTGAAATCGGCGGCGGCGCAGTGAATGGTACGCCGCCATGAACACGCTGCTGACGCGCCTCTCCAAAGAGCTGATCGACGAATACACGAGCGCCGGATTCTGGCGCGACGACACGATCTATGCGCTGGCGCGCGGACATGCGCAGCGCGCCCCCGATTCCTTCGCGGTCCGCGACCGCCATCGCCGCCTGACCTACCGGCAATTGCAGGAAGCCGCCGATGCGCTCGCCGCCGATCTGGCGCGGCACGGCGTGCGGAGCGGCCAGCGCGTCTGCGGTCTGGCTGCCGAGCCGCATCGAGAGCGTAATCGCGCTCCTCGCATGCTCGCGCAACGGCTATGTCTGCTGCCCCTCGCTGCATCGCGACCACACGATAGGCGAGGTCGTCGAGCTGATGCAGCGCACCCGCTGCGTCGCGGCCGTCGTCCAGCCGGGCTACGGCGCCGATGCGGACAAGCGCGACCTGGACGCGGCGCTGAAGGAGGTTGAGACGCTGCGCCACGTCTACCGGCTCGCGCCGCCCACCGAAGAGGCGCCAGACGCCGTTCGCCGAAATCCGCCAAGGCCGAAGGCCCCGGCGAGCCGGTGAAGAGCGACCCCAACCAGGTGGTCTATCTCGCCTTCACCTCGGGCACGACCGGCAAGCCCAAGGGCGTGATGCACTCCGACAACACGCTGCTGGCCAACGCCCGCCAGCTCGCGAAGGACTGGTCGATCGACGACAAGTCGGTCGTCTACACGCTGTCGCCGCTCTCGCCACAATCTCGGCTTCGGCGCGCAGGTGATGGCGCTTGCGATGGGCGGCGAACTGTCATTCACGATCTGCCGCGCGGCGCAAGCCTCGCCGACCGCATCCTGGAAACCGACACCAGCTTTCTCGTCGGCGTGCCCCCGAACGCCATCGATCTGCTCGGCGAGATGCAGCGGCGCAACCTGAAGGGCCTCGGCCGCCTCACCGGCTTTCGCATTTCCGGCTCGGCGGTGCCGAGCGAGGTGGTCGCGGGCCTGATCCAGCAGGGCATCCGGCCGCAGAGCGGCTACGGCATGACCGAGAACTGCTCGCACCAGTACACGCTGCCGGACGACGACGCGAAGACGCATCATCGAGACCTCGGGCAGGACCTGCCCCGGCTACGAGCTGCGCATCTTCGACGCCGAGAATCCCGACGTCGAGGCGCCGCGCGGCGCGGTCGGCCAGATCGGCGGACGCGGCGCGAGCCTGATGCTCGGCTATTTCGACGACCAGAAGGCGACCGAGGATGCCTTCAACGCCGGCGGCTGGTTCATGACCGGCGACCTCGGCTCGATCGACGAGCGACGGCTATCTGCGCATCACCGGCCGCGCAGAAGGACATCATCATCCGCGGCGGCCACAACATCCATCCGGCGCAGATCGAGGAACTGGCGACGCGCCATCCCGCGGTTCAGCGCGCCGCCGCCGTGCCGGTGAAGGACCATCGGCTCGGCGAGAAGGTCTGCCTCGCCGTCGTGTTCAAGCCCGGCCAGCCGTCGCGCCCGACGACCTGCTCGCGCATCTCGACGACGCCGGGCTGTCCAAGTTCGACATGCCGGAATACTGGCTGGCGCTCGACGAGATTCCGCTGACGCCGAACGGCAAGATGCTCAAGCGCGCCATCGTCGACTGGATCAGGGAGGGCAGGGTGACGCCCGAGCCGGTCCGCTTTCAGGCGAAGAAGGCCGGCTGATACGAACCGCCGGACCGGCGACCGAAAGGAAAATCCATGCGCGCCGTCGTCCTCCGCGAATTCGGCCCGATCGAGAAGGCGTCGATCGCCGACATGCCCAAGCCCGAGCCGAAGGCCGGCGAGGTGCAGCTCGAGGTTCACGCGGTCGCGGTCAACTTCGTCGATCTCGTCATGATGGCCGGCAAGTACCAGTTCATGCCGGACCTGCCGTTCATTCCCGGCAAGCTGCCGGTCGGCATCGTCAGCGCGGTCGGCGAGGGCGTCGACGGAATTCAAGCCGGGCGACCGCGCGCTGCTGATGGCGGAGAAGGGCGGCTTCGCCGAATTCGTCGCGATGCCGGAGAACCAGTGCATCCCGCTGCCGGCGACGATGCCGTTCGACCGAAGCGGCGTCGATGGCGCTGATCTACGACACCGCCTATTTCGCGCTGCGCGACCGCGCCCGGATCCAGCCCGGCGAGAGCGTGCTGGTGCTCGGCGCCACCGGCGGCGTCGGGCTTGCCGCCATCCAGCTCGCCAAGGCGATGGGCTGCCGCGTGCTCGCCGCGGTGTCCAGCAAGGGCAAGGAGGACATCGTGCGCGAGGCCGGCGCCGACGCGATCGTCGATCTGTCCGCGCCGGACCTGCGCGAGAGCCTGCGCGCAGCAGGTGTTCGCGCATGACCGACAAGAAGGGCGTCGACGTCGTCCTCGACATGCTGGGCGGCGATCTTTTCGATGCGGCGATCCGCGCGCTGGCCTGGCGCGGCCGGCTGGTGGTGATCGGCTTCGCCGCCGGCCGCATCCCGACGATCAAGGCCAATTACTTCCTGGTGAAGAACATCGAGGTCACCGGCCTGCAGATCAGCGACTACCGCAAGCGCCGGCCGGACGACATGGCCGCCTGCTTCCGGCAGGTCTACGACTGGCACGCGCAGGGCAAGGTCAAGGCGCCGCCGACCAAGGTCTATCCGTTCGAGCAGTTCGCCGATGCGATGCGCGCGATCCACGACCGCAGCGTGCGCGGCCGCGTCGTGCTGAAGGTGAAGTGAACGTTCGTGTCCCGGGCACGGCGCAGCGCGTCACCGGCTCTGGCACACGCATTGCTAAATCCGACGGCACACATGCGAGGACCATCATGACCCGACGAGCCGCCCTTCTGATCGCCGCAGCCTTCGCGGCCGCGGTTGCGCCCCTCTCCGCCCGCGCGCAAAGCGACTGGCCGAACCGGCCGGTGAAGATCATCGTGCCGTTCGGCGCGGGCGGCAGCGCCGACACGCTGGCGCGCGTGGTGGGCGAGCATCTGTCGGCCGCCTTCAAGCAGCAGTTCGTGGTCGAGAACCGCACCGGCGCGGGCGGCGCGATCGGCGCGCAAGCGCTCGCCGCGTCCGATCCCGACGGCTACACCATCGGCATGACCAACCTCTCGACGCTGTCGCTGGTGCCGGTCATCAACAAATCGGTCGCCTACGATCCGATCAAGAGCTTCACCCACATCGCCTATGTCGGCGGCGCGCCGGTGGTGCTGGCGGCCAATCCGAAGACGGGCGTGAAGACGCTGGCGGATTTCGTCGCCCATGCGAAGGGCAAGGCCTTCACCTTCGCCTCCTCCGGGGTCGGCTCCGACGGCCACCTGATGGGCCAGGCGATCGGGATCTCCACCAAGGTCAAGGTCGAGCATGTCCCCTACAAGAGCACGTCGCAGGCGCTGACCGACATCGTCGCGGGCCATGTGCCGTTCTCGACCTTCACGCTGTCCTCGACCGCGCAGTTCCTTCGCTCGGGCCAGCTCAATGGCGTCGCCACCACCACCGCCGACCGGCTGCCGGACTATCCGGATCTGCCGACCTTCAGGGAGTTGGGCCATCCCGAGCTGATCGGCACCACATGGTTCTCGCTCTCGGGTCCGGCCGGCATGCCCGCCGCAATCACGGAGCGGCTCAACAAGGCGGTGCTCGAAGCCGCCGCCAAGCCGGAGGTCGCCGCGCGCTTCCGCCGCGACGGCTTCGTGACCCAGCCGTTCGATCCGGCCGCTTTCGCCAAATTCGTGGCAGAGGAAAACGCCAAATGGCGGCCGCTGATCGAGGCCGCCGGCCTCGCCGGAAAGGGCGGGTGAGATCGGCCGATGACGGCGCGGCCCTCCCTCCCCGGAGCGCGCCGGTTCATGCCCCAAAAAGCAAGCCCCGCGCCGCAGCGCGGGGCTTTCGCATTTTCGTCGGCGGTCGGCGGTTACGGCCAGTAGGGCGCGACGCCGTAATAGCCGTAGATGTCGCGGCCGCGCGCGGCGTCCCACTTCCACTCCTCGCCGGTGGCGTAGCGCGGCGCGTTCTCCAGCTCCTTGTCGGAGATGTTGACCTCATAGCCGCCGAGCTTCTCGTTGTAGGTCAGGCGCGCCCACGGGATCGGATAATGATCCTCGCCGATGCCGAGGAAGCCGCCGAAGCTCATCACCGCATAGGCGGCGCGGCCCGAGAGCTTGTCGAGCATCACGCGCTCGATCTCGCCGATCTTCTTGCCGTCGGAGCGATAGACGTTGGTTCCCTCGACACGGTCCGTGCCGATCAGATCGTGGCGGCCGACCGGATCGCCGGCGGCGGCGCCGCGGCCGGCGGCCATGCCGGAATCCATGCTCATGCTCATTTCGGTATCCCTTCCATCGGTTGTCTCTCCCCTCCCGAGACCAACAGGAGAGCGCAACGGATGTTCCGGGACGATGCGCAGCGCGATCGTCGCAGAATGAGAAGCGCGGGACCGAGAACGCAGGAGCGATCACGCCGGGCACGGCGGGGCGGCAACGTGTGTCGCCGCCCCGACGCTCGTCCGGTGACGGGCTACTGCGCCGGCAGTGCGGGGGAGGCCGGCGCAGCAGGCGGCACCGACTGGGAGGACACTTCGTCGGGCGTGCGACTCTGGCCGCCGCCGAGCAGCATGTTCAGGCCCATGCCGCCGACGATGATGCCGACGATGACGACACTGACGATGATCATCATCCGGTTGTCGGACTTCTCCTGCGCGCGGGCGCGGGCGTCTTCGTCCTCGGGGGTCATGGCGTGTTCCTTTCTGTCGAGACGGCCTGCGACAAAATTGCCCAGGCCCGGTTCCGGGACACCTGTCAGAGATACCAGTGGACGGCGTTGCGGCCGGACGCCGGCGTTTCGGACCATGTGTCCCGGACCATGTGTGCCGGGCCATGTGTGCCGGGCCCCGTGTCCCGGGCGCATCGCAGCGCGAAGCGTCAGCGAAGCGGTGCGATGCAGAACCGGGACCGCGCCAATCGCGAGTGCCGGCCGGATCGGTTCACTCCGAATTCCACCGCAGTCCCGGCTCTGCGGAGCACCGCCGCGCCATCGCGCGTGAACGCGCTTATGGCTTGCGCTGCACCGCGTCCGGGACACGGGAGCGGTGTTCGCTGCGCGATCAGATTCGATTTTCAAACAGCGAACAGGAAACACTCTGACTCCGTATCATCCGCGCAGCCGTCCGCATCCCCGCGCAAGGTTTGCGGGTTGGGAGCCTTCCATCCGCGCCCGGTTCGAGGGCGCGCGGGACGCCGGGGCCCGTTTCGGACCCGCGGGCTCCGGCATCTCGCGACGCCGGAGCATGATCGCCGCTCGTGAGAGCAGCGATCCTGTCTTCTCTCTTGCCGCAAGTCCGCCGAACCTTCGGCGTCCCGCGCGCGGTGTTTGAGGCTTGCTCCGTGCGTCCCCCGGACCCCGGTCGTTCCGGAGGGAGCCCGCTGACACCTGCCCGCCAACAGCGCGGGGTACGGCGCCAGTGTTGCGGGCCCCGGGCGCGGCCCCCTTGTGAGGACAGGCGCAGGACCGCACGGCTTGGACCGCCGGTCCCGATCCGCGCGTCTCGCGAACCGAAGCCGGCCACCGCATCCCGCCCCGCGTCCGTGACGCTCGCGACACGCCCCTCGAGTGGGGCGGGACACGCGCATGATAAGGCCGCCCGGCCGACCGGGGATAAGCCGATCACGGAATTGTGAATTTGATCCTATCGGCGGACGGGCGAAAGCCCCGAACCATCACGGTCCGGGGCTTCGCCGCGAACGCGGCTGCGCGTTATCGCGCCGCGCCCGAGCCCGAGCCCGTGGTCGACGCCCCGCCAGAGCCGGTGGTGGCCGGAGCGGAGATCGGCGCCGGGTTCTTGGAGGTCGCAATGTTGCGGCCGCCGTCGCCATCGCCGTTGAAGTAATAGGCGAGGCCGAAGATCAGCGCGATCACCGCCACGCCGCCGGCAATCATGCCGAAGCTGGTGCCGCCGGACATGCCGGAACCGGCCGGCGCGCTGCGCACCACGTTCGGCTCCAGCGGGCGATGGGGATCGCGATAATCGGGATCCACATGGGGACGGGTTTCCAGTAGGTCATGGTCGCCTCCTGACATTTTCGTCTGGCGAACCAACCGGGAGACCGGCCGGACCGTTCCGCCCCAGGAATGCGCCGCGCGCGGATCAGGGGTCGATTGCTTGTCGGGCAGCGGGGAACCAAACGGCGTTTCGCCGCAGCATTGATTATTTCAAGCGCGCGGCAAAGCAGCGTGGCGTGCCGTATCGGCGCATGATCCGCTCGCTGGTGGATGCCTATGCGGAGCGGCAGGCGGAGAAAAGATAGGCTCGCAGGCTGGCCAAAGCCGCGCAGCGGCGTGCCCGCATCTTTTCGCGGTACCGGCTTTCGCTCGCAGTGGGCCCAACGCTGCGCGCCATGGCCCACCCGACCCCCTACACCACACACCCTTCCGGCAGGCCCGCCGCGTGCTCCGCGATCGCGCCCGGCGTCGTCACCCACACCTCGCCGAAGGCGGGATGCTTCGCGATCGTCTCCAGCGCGGCGCGCACCTGCGCCAGCCGGAACAGCTGGCCGGTGCAGAACGTGTGCATCGAGACGCCGAACACCAGCGACTGCTTGCGCGACAGCCGCAGCATCTCCTCGAACTGGTCGAGGATCATGCGATGGAAGTCGGTCGCGGGCTGGGCGCGGCTCAGCATGGTCGGGGTGTCGTTGATCTCGATGGGGTAAGGCACCGAGAGGATGCGGCCCGCGCGCGTCTTCATCCAGAACGGCTCGTCGTCGGCCGGCCAGTCCATCAGGAAGGTGTAGCCGTTCTCCTGCAGCAGATCGGGCGTCACCGCCGTCTCCGAAGTCCACGGACCATCCAGCCGTAGGGACGCACCCGCGGACTTCGGCCACCGTCTTCGTCGCATGCGCGATCATCGCCGCCATGATCGCGCATGCGACGAAGACGGCGGCCGAAGCTTGCGGGAGGCGTCCTTACGGCTGGATGGGTCCGTGGATTTCGGAGACGGCGGTGACGCCGACCTGCTGCAGGAGAACGGTATACCTTCCTGATGGACTGGCCGGCCGACGATCAGCCGTTCTGGATGAAGACGCGCGCGGGCCGCATCCTCTCGGTGCCCTACCCCATCGAGATCGACGACACCCCGACCATGCTGAGCCGCGCCCAGCCGCGACCGACTTCCATCGCATGACCTCGACCAGTTCGAGCTGATGCTGCGGCTGTCGCGGCAAGCAGTCGCTGGCGTTCGGCGTCTCGATGCACACGTTCTGCACCGGCCAGCCGTTCCGGCTGGCGCAGGTGCGCGCTCGAGCTGGAGACCATCGCGAAGCATCCCGCCTTCGGCGAGGTGTGGGTGACGACGCCGGGCGCGATCGCGGAGCACGCGGCGGGCCTGCCGGAAGGGTGTGTGGTGTAGGGGGTCGGGTGGGCCATGGCGCGCAGCGTTGGGCCCACTGCGAGCGAAAGCCGGTACCGCGAAAAGATGCGGGCACGCCGCTGCGCGGCTTTGGCCAGCCTGCGAGCCTATCTTTTCTCCGCCTGCCGCTCCGCATAGGCATCCACCAGCGAGCGGATCATGCGCCGATACGGCACGCCACGCTGCTTTGCCGCGCGCTTGAAATAATCAATGCTGCGGCGAAACGCCGTTTGGTTCCCCCGCTGCCCGACAAGCAATCGACCCCTGATCCGCGCGCGGCGCATTCCTGGGGCGGAACGGTCCGGCCGGTCTCCCGGTTGGTTCGCCAGACGAAAATGTCAGGAGGCGACCATGACCTACTCGGAAACCCGTCCCCATGTGGATCCCGATTATCGCGATCCCCATCGCCCGCTGGAGCCGAACGTGGTGCGCAGCGCGCCGGCCGGTTCCGGCATGTCCGGCGGCACCAGCTTCGGCATGATTGCCGGCGGCGTGGCGGTGATCGCGCTGATCTTCGGCCTCGCCTATTACTTCAACGGCGATGGCGACGGCGGCCGCAACATTGCGACCTCCAAGAACCCGGCGCCGATCTCCGCTCCGGCCACCACCGGCTCTGGCGGGGCGTCGACCACGGGCTCGGGCTCGGGCGCGGCGCGATAACGCGCAGCCGCGTTCGCGGCGAAGCCCCGGACCGTGATGGTTCGGGGCTTTCGCCCGTCCGCCGATAGGATCAAATTCACAATTCCGTGATCGGCTTATCCCCGGTCGGCCGGGCGGCCTTATCATGCGCGTGTCCCGCCCCACTCGAGGGGCGTGTCGCGAGCGTCACGGACGCGGGGCGGGATGCGGTGGCCGGCTTCGGTTCGCGAGACGCGCGGATCGGGACCGGCGGTCCAAGCCGTGCGGTCCTGCGCCTGTCCTCACAAGGGGGCCGCGCCCGGGGCCCGCAACACTGGCGCCGTACCCCCGCGCTGTTGGCGGGCAGGTGTCAGCGGGCTCCCTCCGGAACGACCGGGGTCCGGGGGACGCACGGAGCAAGCCTCAAACACCGCGCGCGGGACGCCGAAGGTTCGGCGGACTTGCGGCAAGAGAGAAGACAGGATCGCTGCTCTCACGAGCGGCGATCATGCTCCGGCGTCGCGAGATGCCGGAGCCCGCGGGTCCGAAACGGGCCCCGGCGTCCCGCGCGCCCTCGAACCGGGCGCGGATGGAAGGCTCCCAACCCGCAAACCTTGCGCGGGGATGCGGACGGCTGCGCGGATGATACGGAGTCAGAGTGTTTCCTGTTCGCTGTTTGAAAATCGAATCTGATCGCGCAGCGAACACCGCTCCCGTGTCCCGGACGCGGTGCAGCGCAAGCCATAAGCGCGTTCACGCGCGATGGCGCGGCGGTGCTCCGCAGAGCCGGGACTGCGGTGGAATTCGGAGTGAACCGATCCGGCCGGCACTCGCGATTGGCGCGGTCCCGGTTCTGCATCGCACCGCTTCGCTGACGCTTCGCGCTGCGATGCGCCCGGGACACGGGGCCCGGCACACATGGCCCGGCACACATGGTCCGGGACACATGGTCCGAAACGCCGGCGTCCGGCCGCAACGCCGTCCACTGGTATCTCTGACAGGTGTCCCGGAACCGGGCCTGGGCAATTTTGTCGCAGGCCGTCTCGACAGAAAGGAACACGCCATGACCCCCGAGGACGAAGACGCCCGCGCCCGCGCGCAGGAGAAGTCCGACAACCGGATGATGATCATCGTCAGTGTCGTCATCGTCGGCATCATCGTCGGCGGCATGGGCCTGAACATGCTGCTCGGCGGCGGCCAGAGTCGCACGCCCGACGAAGTGTCCTCCCAGTCGGTGCCGCCTGCTGCGCCGGCCTCCCCCGCACTGCCGGCGCAGTAGCCCGTCACCGGACGAGCGTCGGGGCGGCGACACACGTTGCCGCCCCGCCGTGCCCGGCGTGATCGCTCCTGCGTTCTCGGTCCCGCGCTTCTCATTCTGCGACGATCGCGCTGCGCATCGTCCCGGAACATCCGTTGCGCTCTCCTGTTGGTCTCGGGAGGGGAGAGACAACCGATGGAAGGGATACCGAAATGAGCATGAGCATGGATTCCGGCATGGCCGCCGGCCGCGGCGCCGCCGCCGGCGATCCGGTCGGCCGCCACGATCTGATCGGCACGGACCGTGTCGAGGGAACCAACGTCTATCGCTCCGACGGCAAGAAGATCGGCGAGATCGAGCGCGTGATGCTCGACAAGCTCTCGGGCCGCGCCGCCTATGCGGTGATGAGCTTCGGCGGCTTCCTCGGCATCGGCGAGGATCATTATCCGATCCCGTGGGCGCGCCTGACCTACAACGAGAAGCTCGGCGGCTATGAGGTCAACATCTCCGACAAGGAGCTGGAGAACGCGCCGCGCTACGCCACCGGCGAGGAGTGGAAGTGGGACGCCGCGCGCGGCCGCGACATCTACGGTTATTACGGCGTCGCGCCCTACTGGCCGTAACCGCCGACCGCCGACGAAAATGCGAAAGCCCCGCGCTGCGGCGCGGGGCTTGCTTTTTGGGGCATGAACCGGCGCGCTCCGGGGAGGGAGGGCCGCGCCGTCATCGGCCGATCTCACCCGCCCTTTCCGGCGAGGCCGGCGGCCTCGATCAGCGGCCGCCATTTGGCGTTTTCCTCTGCCACGAATTTGGCGAAAGCGGCCGGATCGAACGGCTGGGTCACGAAGCCGTCGCGGCGGAAGCGCGCGGCGACCTCCGGCTTGGCGGCGGCTTCGAGCACCGCCTTGTTGAGCCGCTCCGTGATTGCGGCGGGCATGCCGGCCGGACCCGAGAGCGAGAACCATGTGGTGCCGATCAGCTCGGGATGGCCCAACTCCCTGAAGGTCGGCAGATCCGGATAGTCCGGCAGCCGGTCGGCGGTGGTGGTGGCGACGCCATTGAGCTGGCCCGAGCGAAGGAACTGCGCGGTCGAGGACAGCGTGAAGGTCGAGAACGGCACATGGCCCGCGACGATGTCGGTCAGCGCCTGCGACGTGCTCTTGTAGGGGACATGCTCGACCTTGACCTTGGTGGAGATCCCGATCGCCTGGCCCATCAGGTGGCCGTCGGAGCCGACCCCGGAGGAGGCGAAGGTGAAGGCCTTGCCCTTCGCATGGGCGACGAAATCCGCCAGCGTCTTCACGCCCGTCTTCGGATTGGCCGCCAGCACCACCGGCGCGCCGCCGACATAGGCGATGTGGGTGAAGCTCTTGATCGGATCGTAGGCGACCGATTTGTTGATGACCGGCACCAGCGACAGCGTCGAGAGGTTGGTCATGCCGATGGTGTAGCCGTCGGGATCGGACGCGGCGAGCGCTTGCGCGCCGATCGCGCCGCCCGCGCCGGTGCGGTTCTCGACCACGAACTGCTGCTTGAAGGCGGCCGACAGATGCTCGCCCACCACGCGCGCCAGCGTGTCGGCGCTGCCGCCCGCGCCGAACGGCACGATGATCTTCACCGGCCGGTTCGGCCAGTCGCTTTGCGCGCGGGCGGAGAGGGGCGCAACCGCGGCCGCGAAGGCTGCGGCGATCAGAAGGGCGGCTCGTCGGGTCATGATGGTCCTCGCATGTGTGCCGTCGGATTTAGCAATGCGTGTGCCAGAGCCGGTGACGCGCTGCGCCGTGCCCGGGACACGAACGTTCACTTCACCTTCAGCACGACGCGGCCGCGCACGCTGCGGTCGTCGATCGCGCGCATCGCATCGGCGAACTGCTCGAACGGATAGACCCTGGTCGGCGGCGCCTTGACCTTGCCCTGCGCGTGCCAGTCGTAGACCTGCCGGAAGCAGGCGGCCATGTCGTCGGGCCGGCGCTTGCGGTAGTCGCTGATCTGCAGGCCGGTGACCTCGATGTTCTTCACCAGGAAGTAGTTGGCCTTGATCGTCGGAATGCGGCCGGAGGCGAAGCCGATGACCACGAGCCGGCCGCGCCACGCCAGCGCGCGGATGGCGGCATCGAAGGGATCGCCGCCCAGCATGTCCAGCACGACGTCGACGCCCTTCTTGTCGGTCATGGCGAACACCTGCTGCCGCAGGCTCTCGCGCAGGTCCGGCGTGGAAAGATCGACGATCTCGTCTGCGCCGGCCTCGCGCACGATGTCTTCCTTGCTCTTGCTGGACACCGCGGCGAACACGCGGCAGCCCATCGCCTTCGCAAGCTGGATGGCGGCGAGACCGACGCCGCCCGTGGCGCCGAGAACGAGCACGCTCTCGCCGGGTTGGATCCGGGCGCGGTCGCGCAGCGCGAAATAGGCCGTGTCGTAGATCAGCGCCATCGACGCCGCGTCCTCGAACGGCAGCGTCGCCGGAAGCGGAATGCACTGGTTCTCCGGCATCACGACGTATTCGGCGAAGCTGCCCTTCTCCGCCATCAGCAGCGCGCGGTCGCCCGGCTTGAATTTCGTCGACGCCCTTGCCGACCGCGCTGACGATGCCGACCGGCAGCTTGCCGGGGATGAACGGCAGGTCCGGCATGAACTGGTACTTGCCGGCCATCATGACGAGATCGACGAAGTTGACGGCGACCGCGTGAACCTCGAGCTGAACCTCGCCGTCCTTCGGCTCGGGCTTGGGCATGTCGGCGATCGACGCCTTTTCGATCGGTCCGAATTCGCGAAGCACGACAGCGCGCATGGATTTTCCTTTCGGTCGCCGGTCCGGCGGTTCGTATCAGCCGGCCTTCTTCGCCTGAAACCGGATCGGCTCGGGCGTCACCTTGCCCTCCCTGATCCAGTCGACGATGGCGCGCTTGAGCATCTTGCCGTTCGGCGTCAGCGGGATCTCGTCGAGGGTGAGCCAGTATTCTGGCATGTCGAACTTCGACAGCCCGTCGTCGGTCGAGATGCGCGAGCAGCTCGTCGGGCTCGACGGTCTGGCCGGGCTTGCAGCACGACGACCAGGCAGACCTTCTCGCCGAGCCGATGGTCCTTGACCGGCACGGCGGCGGCGCGCTGCACCTCGGGATGCCGCGTCGCCAGCTCCTCGATCCGCGCGGGATGGATGTTGTGGCCGCCGCGGATGATGATGTCCTTCTGCCGGCCGGACGATGCGCAGATAGCCGTCGCTCGTCGACCGAGCCGAGGTCGCCGGTCATGAACCAGCCGCCGGCGTTGAAGGCGTCTTCGGTCGCCGTTCTGGTCGTCGAAATAGCCGAGCATCAGGCTGGCGCCGCGGCCGCCGATCTGGCCGACGGTGCCGCGCGGCACCTCCACGTCGGGGTTCTCGGCGTCGAAGATGCGCAGCTCGTAGCCCGGGCAGGTCCGGCCCGAGGTCTCGATGATGCGGCGCGGCGTCGTCGTCGGGCAGCGTGTATTGGTGCGAGCAGTTTTCGGTCATGCCGTAGCCGCTCTGCGGCCTGATGCCCTGGCTGGATCAGGCCAGCGACCACCTCGCTCGGCACCGCCGAGCCGGAAATGCGGAAGCCGGTCAGGCGGCCGAGGCCCTTTCAGGTCGCGCCGCTGCATCTCGCCCAGCAGATCGATGGCATTGGGCGGCACGCCGACGAGGAAGCTCGTGTCGGTCTCGACGATGCGGTCGGCGAGGCTCGCGCCGCGCGGCAGGTCGTGGATCACGAGTTCGCCGCCCATCGCCAGCGCCATCACCTGCGCGCCGAAGCCGAGGTTGTGGCTGAGCGGCGACAGCGTGTAGACGACCGACGCCGGCGTCGATCGACCAGTCCTTCGCGAGCTGCCGGGCATTGGCGAGCAGCGTGTTGTCGGAGTGCATCACGCCCTTGGGCTTGCCGGTCGTGCCCGAGGTAAAGGCCAGATAGACGACCTGGTTCGGATCGGCCTTGACCGGCTCGCCCGTGCCTTCGGCCGCGGCAGGACCTGAAACAAGACCCGGAAACGGCGCGCGCGCGCTCTCGTCGGCCGGCGCAAGACGATAGACGTGCCGAAGCGTCGGCAACCTCGGTCAGCGCCGTGTCGAGATCGCGCTTGTCGGCATCGGCGCCGTAGCCCGTCTGGACGATGAAGGCGACGCAGCGCGTGCGCTGCATCAGCTCCATCACCTCGCCGACCGTGTGGTCGCGATGCAGCGACGGGCAGCAGACATAGCCGTTGCGCGAGCAGGCCAGCAGCGCAACGACGCTCTCAATCCGGCTGGGCAGCCAGACCGCGACCCGCTGGCCGCGGCGCACGCCACGGCTCGCAAGATCCGCCGCCAGCGCATCGGCGGCCTCGTGCAATTGCCGATAGGTGACGCGCCGATGGCGATCGCGCAGCGCGAACGAATCGGGCGCACGCTGCGCATGGCCGCGCACCAGCGAGTAGATCGTATCGTCGCGCCAGAAGCCGGCGGCGCGTGTATTCGTCGATGAGTTCTTTGGAGAGACGGGTCAGCATCGTATTCATGCGCCGTACCATTCCCTGCGGCGCGCGCGAATTCAATGCACTTTGTCTGCGTCATTCCCTTCGCGCAAGGCATGGCTCGCGCAGGCCGCGTCTGAGAACGGATTCGAACTGCGCCGCCCTGATTGCGGTACCGGGTGTCCAAGCGGAAAAGAAGGGCGGCAAAAGAAGGGAGGCAGTGAGGAAAGCGGCGACGGCCGGTCAGGAATCGCCCGGCGACCGTTGCCACCCGCGCCGATGCTGCCGGAGCCGAAGGTTGCCCGCTGGGTCCCTTCCCGCCGGGCCCCTTGCCCGCCAACAGATGCGTCGGCGGCTGGTCCTGCTCGTCGTCGAGTTCGTCCGCCTTGGCCCGCAGGTCCGCCGCCATATGGCGCAGCCGCTCGGCCGTTGCAAGATCGAAACCGCCGCGAGCGATGCGCAGGCAATTGTCGGCTTGTCGACGTAGATAGTCGGAAGTGGCATGGCGGATCGCGAAACTCGTTCAGACTTCCAATGCGCGGTCAATGTTCCAGTCGTTCCGGAGCACGGCATTTTTTGCGCACGTGAGGGACGGCAAGTCGTTCCGCGCAGAAGGAAAATGATCCGCTCACGGAAGGTCGGTTTGCTGGATGTGCAACATTCGGTGAACGAATTCTATCGAGACCGACCGAATGAGTTGTGGCTTCCATGCCAGCCTTCCGGGCTGTCGAAAGGACCGCGTCAATCGCGCGCTCCGGCTGGCTCGAGCGGGCGGCCGAGGTCGGCGGCGGCGCTGGCCCAGGAGGAAACGGCGATCCAGCGCAGCCGCGCGAGGCGGCCGCGTTCGATCAGCATCAGCGCGGCCGGGGTGACGATGAGGGTCAGAACCGTCGCAAAGCCGAGGCCGAACACGATCGCGGTCGAAAGGGTGACCCACCATTGCGTCGCCGGCGCGCCGACCGTGATCTCGCGGGTGAGAACTCGATATTCATGCCGAAGGCGATCGGCAGCACGCCCAGCATCGCGGTCACGGCAGTCAGCACCACGGGCCGGGCGCGCTCGCGACAGGTCTGCAGGATCGCCTCGTAGGCCTCCACGCCTTCGTCCCGCAGCCGGTCATAGGTGTCGATCAGCACGATATTGTTGTTCACGATCACGCCGGCATTGGCGATCACGCCGATGCCGGTCATCACGACGCCGAACGGCTGTCCCATGATCATGAGGCCGACCAGCACGCCGATGGTCGACAGGATCACGGCGGTCAGCACCAGTCCGACCGAGGTGAGCCGGTTGAACTGCGCCAGCAGGATCGCAAAGATCAGGAAGATCGCGACGCCGAAAGCCTTGGTGAGAAACGCACCGGCCTTTTCGCGCTCTTCGTCTTCGCCCTTGAGGCGCCAGGTCACGCCGGGCCCCAGATCGGTCTGATGGAGTGCCGCCGCGATCGACTGCTGCACCTGCGCGGTCTGCACGCCGGCCGCGACGTTCGACGACACGGTAATCACCCGGTTGCCGCCGATGCGGTTGATGTGGCCGACCCGTGGCGTTGCGATCCGCTCGACGAAATTTCCGATCGGCACCGAGCCTGACTGGGTCTGCACCCGCAGTTCGTCGATCTGGTCGAGGCTGCGCTTGTCCTCCGGAAATCGCACGAGGATGTCGACCGACTTGTCGCTGGTCGAGGGTCGATACTCCGTGACCTTCACTCCGTTGGTGACGAGTTGCACCGCAGTGCCGACGATGCTCGGGCCGGCGTTGTATTTTGCGGCCTCGGCCTTGTTGACGTCGATCTTCCAGTCGACGCCGGGCAGCGGAAGGCCGTTGTCGAGATCGCGCACGTAGGGGTTCTTCGCAAGGACCGCTGCGACCTTCTCGGCGGCAGCCGGCAGCAAGTCGGGATCGAGCGCGCCGAGCTGGACCTGCACGGGCTTGCCGGTCGGCGGGCCGGCGCGCGGTGCGGTGACCTCCACGGTGATCCCCGGAATGTCCGCAGTCGCCGCTCGGATGCCGTCCATGATTTCGTTGGCGGGCCGGCGGGTCTTCCAGTCCGAAAACTCGAACTGGATGATGCCGATCGTATCCTCGGTGATTTCGCTGGAGCCGCGCGGCTGCTCGCCGATGCGGGTGTAGACCGTCGAGAGCCCCTGCGTGCCGAGCACGCGCTTTTCGACTTCGGCGATGACGCGGTTCTTTTCCTCCAGCGAGATGTTGCCGCGGCCGTGGATGATGACCTGGCCGAAGTCGGGTTCGACATTCGGAAAGAACTCGACGCCGCGGCCGAACTTTCCGTAGGCTCCGACGACGGCGACGAGCAGCGCGCAGGCGAGCGCCAGCGTCGCGCCGGGCCGCGCCAGCGCCCATCGCACGGTGCGCATGTAGGGGCCGCGGTCGGCCATGCGCTCGTCGTGTGGCACCGGCGCCGCCTTGCCGAGCAGCGCGCCGAGAGTCGGTGTGAAGAACAGCGCCACCGCCAGCGATGCCGACAGCGTCGCGATCAGCGTGATCGGCAGGTATTTCATGAACTCGCCGACAATGCCCGGCCAGAACAGCAGCGGCGAGAACGCCGCAACGCGGGTCGCGGTGGCCGCGATCACGGGGCCCGACATGCGCTTGGCGGCCAGCGAATAGGCTTCGTGCGGCGGCATGCCCTCCGACATCCGCCGTTCGGCGAACTCCGAGACGATCAGCGCGTCGTCGACAAGCATGCCGACCGCGAGGATCAGCGAGAACAGCACCACGATGTTCACCGTCAGGCCGGCGAGATGCAGGCCGAGCATGCCGGCCAGGAACGAAGCCGGGATCGCGATGCCGATGAACAGCGAGGCGCGGAATCCGAGCGCGAACAGGATGATCACCGCGACCAGCAGCACGCCGGTCGCGACCGAATTCTCCAGGTCCGCCAGCATCTGGCGGATGACCTTCGACTTGTCCTGCGTGAACGTGACCTTCACCGCCTCCGGCCAGGTTCGCTGAAGGCCTTCGATCGTCTTCTTCACCGTGTCGACGGTTTCGATCAGGTTCGCGCCGGTGCGCTTGGAGACCTCGATGGTCATCGCCGGCTGGCCGTTGACGCGCGTCACCGACGTCGCATCCTTGAAGCTCGGGCGCACCTGCGCCACGTCGCCCAGCGTCACCGCCGCACCGGCCGAGGCGGCGACCGGCACGCGCAGCACGTCCTGCGGCCGCTCGATCAGGCCCGGCACCTTCACGGCGAAGCGTCCGGTCGTCGCCTTCGAGCGCGCCGGCGGCGATCACGCTGTTCTGCGAGTTGAACGACTGGATGAACTGATCGAGCGAGACGCCGTAGCTCTTCAGCAGCGACGGCTCCGCGATGATCTCCACCGCTTCGTCGCGCGCGCCGCGCAGTTCGGCCTGCAGCACGCCCGGCAATTGCTCGATCGCGTTCTTGGCGGCGCGCGCCACCTGCAGCATCGAGCGTTCCGGGACGTCGCCGTAAAGCCCGACCACGATCACCGGATAGAGCGAGAGGTTGACCTCGGTGACGATGGGCTCGTCGGCGTCGCGCGGCAGGTCGCGCTTGGACTGGTCGACCTTGGCGCGCACGTCGGCGAGCGCCGATTTCGAATCGAAGCCGGCTTCGAACTCGAGCAGCACATAGCCGCCGCCCTCGTAGGCGGTGGAGCGCATTTCCTTGACGTTGCCGACCGACTTGAGCTGGGTCTCGACCGGACGCAGCAGCAGCCGCTCGGAATCCTCCGGGCTGATGCCGCGCTGGGTGAGCTGGACGTAGATGATCGGAATCTTGACGTCCGGCTCCGCCTCCTTCGGGATCGTCCGATAGGAGACATAGCCCGCGAGCAGCAGGAAGATCAGCGTCGCGATCGTCAGCCGCGAATGGCTGATGGCATAGTCGATCAGCTTGAACATCGATGTGTCTCGACCGTGGATACGAAAGTTACTTCGCCGCTCCCACGGCCGTTTGCGCCGGCACCGCGTCGACCTTCTGGCCTTCGCGCACGAAATCCTGGCCCTGAAATCACGACCTGCGAGCCGTTGGGAATGCCGGACACCCACATGAACGACTGCTCGTCCTCGACGATGGAGATCGTGCGGAAGCCCACGATGCCGTCGTCGCCGACGGTGCGGACGCCGAGTTCGCCCTTGGAGGAGAAGGTCAGCGCCGAACGCGGCACCCGCGTCGCCGGTTGCGGCGCCATCGGGATCGTCACCTCGGCGGTGATGCCGTCGGGGATCGCGCCGTCGGGATTCTTCAGTTCGACCTCGATCCGGTAGGTGCGCGTGGTCGGGCTCGCCGATTTGGAGACGAACCGGATGGTGCCGCTTGCGGTCTGACCCGTGACGAGTCGCACGTCTGCCGGTCCGCCCTGCTTGATGCCGGCGACGCGGCGCTCGGACACTTCGGCGACCGCCAGCATCGGATCGAGCGCCACGATCTGCGCGATCTCCTTGCCCGCCATCGAGAACGCCGAAGCGCCGACCTCCGACGGCACGTCGGTGACGACGCCGGACCACGGCGCGGTGACGACCCCGCGGTCGCGTTCGGCCTCGGCGGCGGCCAGCGCGGCGAGCGCGGCCTTGTGCTGGGCTTCGAGATTGGCGAGTTCGAGCCGGGGCACGGCGTTGAGATCGACCAGCCGGCGCTTGGCGTCGAGTTCGATCTTGCGCTGCTCGACCAGGGCGCGCGCCTGCATCACCTGCGCTTCGCGCGCCTCGTCGGACAGGATGGCGATCACGTCGCCCTGCTTGACTTGCGTGCCGCGGCGCACGCGCAATTCGGTGAGAACGCCGCCGGTGCGCGCGACGGCCATCACCTTGCGGTCGGCCTCGGTGCGGCCGGACAGCGAAAGCCTGCGGCTGTGCGCGGTTTCGGCGGTTTGCAGGACGGCGACGCGGAACAGCTTCTCCGGCGTTTCGCCGGGTAGCACGGCGGCCTGGGTCTCCGCGTCCTTGGACGCGAAGTGGCCCGATCCGATCCAGAGCGCGGCCGCGGCGACGAGCCCCACGGCGGTGATGCGGGCCCCCTTCATCGGGCGTTCTCCTGCGTGCGGTCCTGCATGCTGCGATCCTCGTTGCCGTCGTCGGCGGGCTTGCGCAGCAGATGGCGCGTGACATTCATGAACATCGGGATCATCGCGACGGCGTCGAAATTCGGGTCGATCGCCCGGCGCATCCAGACGCCATCGGCGATGACCATCAGCATTTCGGTGACCTTGCCGAAGTCGGTGTCGGCCGCGAATGTCGCCGCGCTGCGCCGCGTGGCTCAGCATCGCCACGATCCGCGCGCGCACGTCCGCGTCGAATGCCCGGTAGATGCGAGCCACCTCCGCATTGCGGCGGCTTTCTGAGGTGATCTCGATGCAGAGCCCGATCTGCTCGTCGGGTCGCTCCGCAAAGTGATGCCGCGCCATGCCTTCCAGCGTCGCGAACAGACCCTGCGAGAGGTCGGCGCTCTCGAACTCCTGCATCACCTCGGCGCGGTCGCGCTCGGCGATGCCGGCGATGATCGCCTCCTTGGAGGGGAAGTAGCGATAGAGATTGCCTGGGCTCATGCCGGCCTCGGCGCAGATCTGCTGCATCGAGGTGGAGTGGAATCCGTTGCGAGCGAAGCAGCGTTGGGCGGCTTCGAGAATTTCAGTGCGCCGGTCGGACTGGCGCTGGGCCACGTGGGGCAGGGGCATCGGGTGCGTTTCTCGCGATGCAACAAATGAGAATGAACATTCGCTCTTGCGAAATAGTCGCTTTGTATGGGCCTGTCAATCAATCCACAGCCGCGTTTCCGAGCGTGGTTTCTGCGTCGCAGCATATCCGTCTGCGCCCGCCCGAATTTCACTAAGCTGCGGACGTCACAAGCATTTTCCCGCGAAAGGTGGCCCGGACAGCCCCGCATGGTAGCGTTCGCGACCGGACCAAGGAGACCGCATGCTCGAACAGCCCGCTCGCCAGACATCTACGACGGGGCGTCCCCGGTTGGATTTGCAGGCCCATCTCGCCGATCTGGAGCAGGCGGGCCTGCTGGTGCGGATTGACCATCCGGTGAACAAGGACACCGAACTCAATCCGCTGGTGCGCTGGCAGTTCGTCGGCGGCGTGCCGGAAGAAAAGCGCCGCGCCTTCCTGTTCACCCATGTCGTCGGCTCGAAGGGCGAGCGATATGACATGCCGGTGGTGGTCGGGGCGCTGGCGTCGTCGCCCGCAATCTATGCGATGGGCATGGGACGGCCGGTCGAGGACATCGGCGAAGCCTGGATGCAGGCGATCCAGAATCCGATTCCCCCGGTCTCGACCAACGACGCGCCATGCCAGGAGGTCGTGATCGAGGGCGAGGCGCTGCGTGCGCCGGGCGGCGGATTGAAGATCCTGCCGGTGCCGGTCTCCACGCCCGGCTTCGACGCGGCTCCCTATCTCACCGCCACGCTGTGCGTGTCGCGCGATCCGGAAACCGGCGTGCGCAACATGGGCACCTATCGCGCAGGGCTCAAGGCGCAGGACCGGCTCGCGATCCGCATGGTGGCGCGCGAGGCGACCGGCGCCGGCGGCTATCTGCACTGGCTCAAGTACCGCGAGCGCGGCGAGCCGATGCCGATCGCGGTCGTGGTCGGCGCGCCGCCGGTTGTGATGTTCACCGGGCCTCAGAAGCTCGCCATCGACATGGACGAGATGGCGGTGGCCGGCGCGCTCGCGGGCGAGCCGATCCGCATGGTCCGCTGTCGCACCATCGACCTCGAGGTGCCGGCGGATTCCGAGATCGTGGTGGAGGGCTTCATCGATCCGGACGTGCTGGAGCCCGAGGCGCCATTCGGCGAGAGCAACGGCTACGTCGCGCTCGAGGCCTTCAACATGCCGATGCGCGTCACCGCGATCACCCACAAGGCGAAGCCGGTGTTCGCGCAGATCATCTCCCAGGTGACGCCGTCGGAATCGAGCGTCATCAAGAAGGTCGCCTACGAGCCGCTGTTCCTGGCGCATCTGAAGACGCAGATGGCGGTGAAGGGCATCCGGCGCGTGTTCATGCACGAACGGCTGACCAACCTGCGGCCGGTCATCTTCCTCCAATTCACCGACGGTACGCCGAGGAGCGAGATTTGGCGCGGCCTGCACGGGGCCGCCACGCTGCAATCGAACTGCGGCAAGATCGTCATCGCGGTGAGCGAGGACATCGAACCGTCGAGCATGGATGCGGTGCTGTGGTCGCTGGCCTATCGCACCGATCCGGTCGAGGACATGCACATCATGCCGAACCGCGGCGGCGTGCAGGGCGCGCAATACGGGCCGGGCAAGACGGACTCCGGGCTGCTGGTCGATGCAACCCGCAAGCGGCCGATGCCGCCGCTCGCACTGCCGACGAAGCCCTATATGGAGCGCGCCCGCGAGCTGTGGGACGAACTGGGCCTCGGGCCGCTCGCCGCGCAGTCGCCCTGGCACGGCTATGCGCTGGGTGACTGGACCGACACCTGGGAAACGTGGGCGCAGCGCACCGCGGCCGGCGATTGGGAACAGACCGGCCGGGAGACGCAGCTGCGCCAGCGCGGCGGGCTTCTGCCGGAGACGCCGGTGCGGCCGGGTTCGAACATGCCCGAGTGAGTAAACCCGAATGAGCCTGCTCATGCCTGGCTTCACCCGCACCGAGATCGCGACCTCGGGCGCGCGCATCGTCACCGTGCACGGCGGCAAGGGGCCGCCGCTCCTGCTGATGCACGGCAATCCTTTCACGCATCTGTCGTGGCACAAGTTCGCGCCGCGGCTCGCCGAGGAGTTCACCGTGGTCGCGACCGATCTCCGCGGCTACGGCAATTCGTCGAAGCCGCCGGGCGGCGACGACCATTCCGGCTATTCGTTCCGGGCGATGGCGCAGGACAACGTGGAGGTGATGGCCGCGCTCGGTTTCGACCGCTTCATGGCGGCGGGCCACGACCGCGGTGCGCGCGTGTTGCACCGCATGTGTCTCGATCATCCCGAGAGGGTGACGAAGGCGGCGATCCTCGACATCATCCCGCAGCATCACCTCTATACGAACATGACCCGCGAATGGGCCAAGTCGTCGTACCACTGGCTGTTCATGATCCAGCCGGAGCCGCTGCCGGAGCGGCTGATGAGCGCGGACCCGGACTTCTTCATCAACACCAAGCTGGCCAAGACGCCGGCGGGCTTAAGCTTCTTCGGCAAGGAGGCGTTGGAGGAGTACCGGCGCTGCTTCCGCAATCCGGAAACCGTTCATGCCATGTGCGAGGACTATCGCGCCACCTGGGGCGTCGATTTCGAGATGGACAAGGCGGATGTGGCCGCCGGCCGCAAGATGAAAACGCCGGCGCTGATCCTGTGGGGCGCGAACGGCGCCGTCGGGCGCAACCACAAGCCCGCGAAGGTGTGGAGGGACTACGCCACCGACATCCGCGGCGCGCAGGCGCTGCCCTGCGGGCACTACCTCTCCGAAGAGGCTCCGGAGGAAACCTACGCGGCGCTGCGGGAGTTCTTCAAATCTTAAATCGGCTCTCGCCGTCATCGCCGGGTCGGCGCGAAGCGCCGAGTCCCGGTGATCTCGCGTAGGAGGACAACCTGCGTCCCCGCGCCGTCATGACGGCTCGGGGGCGAGGACTATTTCACCGTCGCCGGCGCGCCGAAGAAGTTGCAGGTCGCGTACCACATCAGGTGGCGATTGGAGCCGTAACCCGGTGAGTGCGCGGTCTCGGGCAGGATGACGAACTGCTTGTCGGAGTTCGGCAACTGCACGAAGAAGTCCAGCAGATCCTCGTCGGTGGAGTTTCCGTCGTACTCGCCGCGCATCATCATGACCGGGCAGGGCACGCGTTTCGGATCGACCTTCGGCAGATTCACCGCCATGTCGAGGTAGGTTCCGGTCGGGATCGTGTCGCCGAATTTCATTTCGTCTTCGATGATCGCCTCCGGCACCGCCATGTCGTAGAGGTGCGGATGGCCGTCGCGGGTGAAGATCGAGCGGATCATGTCGGCGTCGCGCTTGCGGCGCGTGTTGGCGCGCAACTCGTCGGCGCGGGCGCGGCGTCGCGCCATCTCCGGCGATCCGGTGCCCTTGTAGGTGAAAGCCGACAGGATCGCGCGGTCGGCGTGGTCCGGATGCTCCTGAATGTAGGCGCCGGCGCGGATCGCGCCCGACGAGGTGCCGTAGAAGTGCATCTTGCCGACGCCGGTCTCCTTCAGCACCAGCGGGATGCCGGCGCGCAGATCCTCGACGCCGCTCTGGATGTCGGAATTGTTGCCCGACGAGCCGGAATGGCCGTAGCCGTCGTGGTCCATGGTCCAGACGTCGTAGCCGGCGCGCGCCAGCACGTTCATGAAGGAGTATTCCTTGCGGCCCGGCACATGCAGGTCGTAGGACGAGCGCGCCGAATTCGACGAGCCGTGCACGAGGAACACCACCGGCCGCGGCGCCTCGCCGGGCTTGGGTGCGGTGAGCCGCTTGCGCCAGAGCCAGAGCTTCACATCGCCCTTCTTCGTCCAGTATTCGGAGCTCCAGATTTCGCCGGGCTTGGCGGCGTCGGGGATGGCGCCGTAGGCCGGCACCGGCAGCTGCACGGGAATCGTCATCGGTCCTCCTTGGTGTCCTGAAGACGCCGCGATGGCCTGTCGAGCGCTCGGGCTGGCGCCGACGTCGGCCACCGAAAAGCCGGCGATGCGCTTGTAGCTCTCGGATAACTCGCGCAGCTCGTCCTGGGTGATGTGGTCGTCGAGATTCTCGAACGGCCGGTCGCCGACGAGCTGCTCGACCTTGATGTTGATGAAGTCCGGCGGCTGCTCGCGGTTGGTGCGCACCACTTTGGCGGCCGGCGCGGCGCGCGCCGCCTCGTAGGCCTTGAGCGCGGCCGGCACGTCGGCCTCGCTTGCCAGAAGGTCGGCGAGCACGCGCGCGTCGATCGCGGCCTGCGCCGCGCCGTTGGAGCCGCGCGGATACATCGGATGTGCGGCGTCGCCGCGCGAGCGTGACGCGGCCGAAGGTCCAGCGATCGATCGGATCCTTGTCCACCATCGGATATTCCAGGATCGGTCGGCGGAGCGGATCAGGTCCGCGACGTCGAGCCAGTCGAAGCGCCAGTCCTTGTAGATGTCGAAGAAGTCGGCGAGATCGCCCGGCTTGTTCCAGTCGTTCTTGTCGTAGCTGTCCTGCTTGATTTCGGCCATCCAGTTGATGAGCTGGTTGCCCTCGCCATCGATGTTGTCGACGATCGGATAGATCACGATCTTGCCGGTGAGGATCGAGCCGACCCGCATGTAGCTCTTGCCGGTCAGGATCGGCTTGCGCCGGGTGACGCCGCGCCAGGAGTTGATGCCGGCGAAGGCCACATCGTCGTCCGGATAGAACTGCTTGCGGATGGCCGAATTGATGCCGTCGCAGGCGATCGCCGCCTGCGGCGGTCGACCGGCGGGAGCGCGCTTGCCGGTGCTGGTGTTCGCGGAACGTCAGCGTCACCGCGTCGCCGTCTTGCTCGACGGCGACGCAGTCGCGGTCGGTCACGATCGCGGTCCTTGCCGAGCCGCTCGGCGCGGCCGCGCGCAACAGGATCAGATGCAGGTTGCCGCGGTGGATTCCGACCTCGGGATAGGTATAGCCGGCGAGCTTGCCGCGCGGCTCCTTGTAGATGAGCTGGCCGAACCGGTTGAAGAAGCAGCTTTCGACGTTCTCGATGCCGGCCGCGAGCAGTTCGTCGCCGACGCCCAGTGCGGTGAACTCGCGCATGGCGTGCGGCAGGAGCGTGATGCCGACGCCGAGCGCCTTGATCTCCGGGGCGCGCTCGTAGACGCGGCAGGCGATGCCGCGGCGGTGCAGGTTGAGCGCAAGCGACAGGCCGCAGATGCCGCCGCCGACGATTGCGATCTCCATGTCATCCTCCGGTCGCATTGGGGCGGACCCTACCTGTCCTTGACGAGTTCTGCTACTAGCGCAGGAGGCCGCGGGGGCGTGCCGTTTCGAGGAACAGGATGCTGGATTTTCTGCGCGCGGCCGCCCGGTTCTTCGAGACCAAGATCGGCTGGCATCGGGTCGGGGTCGTGCTCAGCGTGGCGATCATTTCGGTCGCCTGCTACGTCTTGTACCGCAAGCTGCACGACATCGATCCTGCCAAGCTCGATGGAGGCGCTGACCACCATCAACCCGCGCGATATCGGGATTGCGGCCCTGTTCGTGGCCGCGGCCTACTTTACCCTGACGTTCTACGACCTGTTCGCGGTGCGCACCGTCGGACGGAGCGATGTGCCCTATCGGGTTTGTGCGCTTGCGGGGTTTACGTCCTATTCGGTCGGCCACAATGTCGGCGCCTCGGCTTTCACCGGCGGCGCGGTGCGCTATCGGGTCTATTCCGCCTGGGGGCTCGACGCGATCGACGTCGCCAAGGTCTGCTTCATCGCGGGGCTGACCTTCTGGCTTGGCAACGTCGCCATGCTCGGGATCGGCTTCGTCCTCCATCCGGAGGCGGCCTCGGCGATCGACCAGCTTCCGGAATGGTTCAATCGCGCGCTCGGAATCGCGGCGCTGTGCGTGCTCGCCGGCTATGTCGCCTGGGTCTGGGTGGCGCCGCGCGAAATCGGCCGCCACAACTGGAAGGTCCGGCTTCCCGGCGGGCCGCTGACGCTGCTGCAGATCGTGATCGGCATCGTCGATCTGACCTGCTGTGCGCTGGCCATGTACATGCTGGTGCCGGAAACGCCCTACGTCGATTTCGTCACGGTGGCGGTGATCTTCATCTCCGCGACGCTGCTGGGATTCGCCAGCCACTCGCCGGGCGGTCTCGGCGTGTTCGACGCCGCCATGCTGGTGGCGCTCTGGCAGTACGACAAGGAGGAGCTTCTCGCCGGTCTTCTGATTTTCAGAATTCTCTACTATCTGACGCCATTCGCACTGTCCCTCCTGATTCTCGGAACCAGGGAAGTGGTCCTCAGCATGGCGAGACGGCGCAATGTCGGGGCGTGATGAGGCGGATCCGCTGAAGCGCCGATCCGGTCTCTGGGGCTGGTGGCCCGCAAGCCGCCAGGCCGGCGACTCGCAGGCGCCGCTGCCGTCGATCCCGCCGCCGCCGGACGTGGCCGAGGGCATCCGGCTTGCCGAAAGCAACGTGCTGATCGAGGCGCTGGTGTCGGGACTGCCCGACCCGGTCGTGGTTCTCGATCACGGCGCCCGCGTGCTGACCTTCAACCGAAGCGCCGCCAGCGTCACCCCGACGCTGCGCCGCGGCGATCCGGTCTCGCTGGCGCTGCGGATGCCCGAACTGGTCGATGCGATCCGCCGCGCCAACGAGAGCGGCAACGCCCAGCATGTCGAGTTTTCCGAGCGCACCCCTTCGGACCGCTGGTGGGAGGCGGTGGTGGCGCCGGTGTCGCTGCCGCTGCACCTGCCGGGCCGGGCGCGGCTGATCGTGATCACGCTGCACGATCTGACGCCGATCCGGCAGGTCGAGGAGATGCGCGCCGACTTCGTTGCCAACGCCAGCCACGAGCTGCGCACGCCGCTCGCCGCGGTGTCCGGCTTCATCGAGACCCTGCAGGGCCCCGCGCGCGACGACCCTGCGGCGCGCGACCGTTTCCTGGACATCATGAAGTCGCAGGCCCGCCGGATGGCGCGTCTGATCGACGATCTGCTCTCGCTGTCGCGGATCGAGCTTCGCGCGCACATGCGTCCCGACACGCCGCTCGATCTCGTGCCGATCGTGCGTCAGGTCGCCGAGGGATTGCAGACGCTTGCCAGCGATCGCGGCGTGACGATCGAGATGCGGTTGCCGCAAGCGCCGCTGATCGTGCGCGGCGACCGCGACGAACTGATCCGCGTGTTCGAGAACCTGATCGAGAACGGATTGAAATACGGCGCGAGCGGCAAGCGCGTCGAGGTCGCGGTCGAGGCGCACGCTATGCCGGCAGACAAGTCGGAAGCGCGCATCGCGGTGCGCGACTACGGCCCCGGCATCGCCGCCGAGCATCTGCCGCGGCTCACCGAGCGATTCTATCGCGTCGATGTCGGCGAAAGCCGCGCCCAGGGCGGCACCGGGCTGGGCCTGGCGCTGGTCAAGCACATCCTCAACCGCCACCAGGGCCGGCTGTCGATCGAGAGCAAGCCTGGCGCCGGCGCGACCTTCACGGTGCGGCTGCCGGCGGACCCCCAGGCGGCCGCCTGAGCGGCGAATAATCCCGTTTAATTTCAATTGGTTGCGCTGTCATCAAGGCGTCATCCGTACGTCATAGAACCGTTTTGAGCGGCGGGTAGCGATGCTCTCGTCAAGGGTCGGTCTCCCAAGACCAACACGACGAGGCGTCGGCCGGCCCGCACCGATCGGATGATCGAAACGATCAAAAGGAGAGTTCCGTGAAGCACACGTCCATCGCGAGCGCCGCGGCGCTTGCGCTGACCGGCATTCTTGCCGCGTCCGGCGCCCAGGCTCAGACCCGGGATCAGGTCCGTATCGTCGGCTCCTCGACCGTCTTTCCATTCTCGCAGGCGGCCGCGGAGGAATACGCGAAGAAGAGCGGCAAGCGCGCTCCGGTGGTCGAGTCCACCGGCACCGGCGGCGGCATGAAGATCTTCTGCGGCGGTATCGGCCCGTCGCACGCCGACATCACCGGCGCGTCGCGCGCCATGACCGCGTCGGAGTTCAAGGACTGCGTTAAAAACGGCGTCACCGACATCACCGAAGTTCAGATCGGCTTCGACGGCATCGCCTTTGCCGCCGCCAAGACCGCCGCTCCGCTGAAGCTGACGCCGGCGCACCTCTTTGCTGCGCTCGCCTCCGAGGTCGAGGTCGACGGCAAGATCGTCGCCAACCCCTTCAAGACCTGGAACCAAGTCGACAAGGCGCTGCCGAACATTCCGATCACCGTGTTCGGTCCGCCCCCGACCTCGGGCACCCGCGACGCCTGGGTCGAACTGGTCATGCACAGCGGGTGCAACGACTATCCGGCGATCAAGGCGCTGCGCACCTCCGACCGCAAGCGCTGGGACGTGGTCTGCTCGCGCATGCGGCAGGACGGCCCGTTCATCGAGGCCGGCGAAAACGACAACCTGATCGTGCAGCGTCTCGGCGCCGACAAAATGCCTACGGTATCTTCGGCTTCTCGTTCCTTCACGAGAACATGGACAAGCTCCAGGGCATCGCGATCAACGGCGTTGCGCCCGACATCGAGACCATCGCCAGCGGCAAGTATCCGGTCTCGCGCCCGATCTTCTTCTATGTGAAGAACGCGCATCGCAAGGTGATCCCGGGCCTGCAGGAGTTCGTCGCCGAATACGTCTCGACCCAGGCGATGGGCAACGGCGGTTATCTCACCGAGCGCGGCCTGATCCCGCTGGCCGACGACAAGGGCGCCGAGGTTCGCAAGAACGCCAGGGCGGCGCCAAGATGAACCGCTACGGCAGCTAACACGATGAATGTGCCGCGCCGCCGGAATGCCGGCGGCGCGGTTTATCTCTCCAGCCTGTTGTTCCGTCCGTCGTTTATTCGCCCGATCGTGTTTCCCGAGTTTCCACGCGCGAGGTTGCCGTGTTCGGCTACGCCCTGCTGCTGATCCTTTTCATGTCGCTCGTGGCATTCTTTGTCGGCCGGGCCACCGCAGCGCCCTTCGCCGTCGCCGGCGGCAGCTCACTCCCGGCCGGTCTACCACGGCGCCTTCGCTGCCGTCTGGGTCGGGGTGCCGGCCTTCGTCCTGGTGCTGATCTGGGTCGCCCTGCAGGGCCGTTGATCGACCGGCTGCTGGTGTCCTCGCTCCCGGCGGACATGACCGCGAATGCCGCCCTGCGCAGGTTTCCCTGTTCCTCGCCGAAATCAAGAACGTGGCGCAGGGAATGATGTTTACCGATCCGTGTCCCGCGGTGCGCGAGGCGGCCGCTGCCTATACCCGCTGGGAGGCGCTGATCGCGCTGGGCCATGCTCGCCGTCGCCGCTTCGTTCATGGTCGTGGCGCTGCTTGTCGCCCGCAGCCGGCTCGCGCCGCGTTTTCGCGCCCGCAACAATTTCGAGCTGCTGATCACGGTGGTCATGATCGCTTGCTCCGTGGTCGCCGTGCTCACGACGCTCGGGATCGTGGCTTCGCTGGTTTTCGAGGCCAGCCGGTTCTTCGCGATGGTTCCGGTCACCGAGTTCCTGTTCGGGCTTGCGCTGGGAGCCGCAGATCGCGATCCGCGCCGATCAGGTCGCGAGGCGAAGGTGCATTCGGCGCGGTGCCGGTGTTCATGGGCACGCTGCTGATCGCCTCGATCGCCATGATCGTCGCGGTGCCGGTCGGCGTCATGACCGCCGATGTATCTGGTCGAATACGCCAGCGACGCGTTCGAAACGTCGTCAAGCCGCTTCTGGAAATCCTCGCCGGCATACCGACCGTGGTCTATGGGTTTTTCGCCGTGCTGTTCGTCGCGCCCGCGGTCCGGGAGGCCGGCGCTGTCGTCGGCTCGGCATCTCGCCCAACAGCGCGCTCGCGGCCGGCGCCGTGATGGGCATCATGATCATCCCGTTCATCTCGTCGCTGTCCGACGACGCTCTGAAGGCGGTGCCGCGCGCGATGCGCGACGGTTCGCTGGCGATGGGCGCGACGCCGGCGAGACCATGACCCGTGTCCTGCTGCCGGCGGCGCTGCCGGGCATCATGGGCGGCGTTCTGCTGGCGTGAGCCGCGCCATCGGCGAAACCATGATCGTGGTCATGGCGGCGGGCCTGATCGCGACGCTGACCTCAATCCGTTCGATGGCGTGACCACCGTGACGGTGCAGATCGTCACGCTGCTGATCGGCGACCTGAGTTCGACAGCCCCAAGACGCTCGCGGCCTTCGCGCTCGGTCTGGTGCTTTTCATCGTCACACTCGTGCCTCAACATCGTCGCGCTGGCATCGTGCGCAAGTACCGAGAGAAATACGATTAGTAAGCTGACCGAATGACGGAGCCCATGCGGCCGACTTCGCCGCCCAGGCCATGCCGACTGGTGCAGTCATCCGACGACTGGCTCGGCGCGCCGTCGCCGCGGCGCTATGCCGCCGGAACGGCGGCTGCAAGATCTATGGCCTTGGCGCCATTGTCATCGCGCTCGGGCTTCCTGGCGATCCTGCTCGCCTCGCTGATCTTGACCGGATAGCGTCCTTCACCCAGACCATGATCACGCATGGACGTGACCGATCAGCGAGCCAAATACGTCCAGCGCGACGATCCGTGGAGCCGGCAATTACCGCCTGATCGATCCGCGACGCGATGCGCACGCATGTTTCCCGACGTCACGGGCGCGCGAAGAGCGCAGAACTCAGCCAGATCTTGACCAGCAACGCCGCGTTTCTCGTCCAGAATCGCGTGATGCGCCGATCCGTCGCTGATCGGTCGCACGGTGCCGATGGCGATTCCGGCCTCCGACTCCTTCGACCAGCTCAACAAGGGCGTCATCGCCGCGCAACGTGCCGAGAGAGACCAGCGCCGTGTGAACGATCGCCAGATCGCATGGTTCGACCAGCTGGTCGCAGAGGGCCGCGTTGTCGACACCTTCAACTGGGCACTCTTCTTCAACACCGACAGCCGGCTCCCGGAAATCGCCGGTCTTGCCGGCGCGATCGTCGGCTCGTTCTATACGCTGCTCGTTTGCTTCGTGATCAGCTTTCCGGTCGGCGTCGCCGCCGCGGTCTATCTCGAGGAGTTCGCGCCGAAGAACCGCTGGACCGATCTCATCGAGGTCAACATCAACAATCTTGCGGCCGTGCCGTCGGTCGTGTTCGGCCTGCTGGGTCTCGCGGTGTTCCTGCAGTTCTTCGGCCTGCCGCGCTCGGCGCCGCTGGTCGGCGGCATGGTGCTGTCGCTGATGACGCTGCCGACGATGATCATCGTCACGCGCGCGGCGCTCAAGGCGGTCCCGCCCTCGATCCGCGAGGCTGCGCTGGGCATCGGCGCCTCGCGCCACGAGGTGATCATGCACCACGTCCTGCCGCTGGCGATGCCGGGCATCCTGACCGGCACCATCATCGGTCTGGCGCATGCGCTCGGCGAGACCGCGCCGCTGCTGCTGATCGGCATGAACGCCTTCATCACCGCCGCCCCGGCGGGCGTGCTGGAGGCGTCGACGACCCTGCCGACCCAGATCTACATCTGGGCCGACAGTCCCGAGCGCGGCTTCGTCTCGCGCACTTCGGCTGCGATCCTCGTGCTGCTGATGTTCCTGATCACGATGAACGCCATCGCCATCTATCTGCGGCAGCGTCTCGAACGGCAGCTGGTGAGCGGCGGCGCCAATGAACGGCCATGACCATGACCCATATCGCTGCCGGGCGCTGCGGGCCGAAGCACGATTCCGGGAGGTCGAGCGCGATGTCCGAGCTGAACAAGGCCGCGCCGAAGCCGCCGAATGGCACCGGTGCGCACGCGAGCGCCACGAACCCAGTTCGCCGAGACGTCAAGGTCGTCGCGCGTGACGTCGAATGTGTTCTACGGCGCCAAGCAGGCCCTGCATTCGGTGTCGCTCGACATCCCGGCACGCTCGGTGACCGCCTTCATCGGCCCTTCGGGCTGCGGCAAGTCGACCTTCCTGCGCTGCTTCAACCGCATGAACGACACGATCGAGAGCGCCCGCGTCGCAGGCACGATCACGCTCGACGGGCAGGACATCTACGATCCCGACCTCGACGTGGTGGAGCTGCGCGCCCGCGTCGGCATGGTGTTCCAGAAGCCGAACCCGTTTCCCAAGTCGATCTACGAGAACGTCGCCTACGGCCCGCGCATCCACGGCCTTGCAGCGCAACGAAGGCGGAGCTCGACGAGATCGTGCATGCGCAGCCTGCAAGCAAGGCGGGCCTGTTCGAGGAGGTCAAGGACCGGCTGAACGAGCCCGGCACCGGCCTTTCCGGCGGCCAGCAGCAGCGGCTTTGCATCGCGCGCGCCATCGCCGTCAGCCCGGAGGTGATCCTGATGGACGAGCCCTGTTCGGCGCTCGATCCGATCGCCACCGCCAAGATCGAGGAACTGATGGACGAGTTGACGCGCCAATTTCACGATCATCATCGTCACCCATTCGATGCAGCAGGCGGCACGCGTGTCGCAGCGCACCGCGTTCTTCCATCTGGGCGTTCTGGTCGAGGAAGGGCCCGACCGAAACGATCTTCACCGACGCCGAAAGACAAGCGCACCCAGGACTACATCACCGGCCGCTTCGGCTGACCGGAAGGACGCATGACGATGATGAACGAACACACCGCCAAGGCCTTCGACGCCGACCTGCAGGAGCTGACCCAGCAGGTCGCGGAAATGGGCGGGCTCGCCGAGAAGGAAATCGCCGGACGCGGTGGCCGCGCTGGTCGCGCCGCGACCTCGAGCTGCCGGCGCGTGTCGTCGCGTCGGACCAGTCGATCGACGCGCTGCAGCGCGAGATCGAGGAGAAGGCGACGCTGACCATCGCCCGCCGCCAGCCGATGGCGGTCGACCTGCGCGAGATCGTCGGCGCGCTTGCGGGTGGCGAACGATCTGGAGCGCATCGGCGACCTGGCCAAGAACATCGGCAAGCGCGTCACCGCGCTCAGCGGCGACTTCCATCCCGCCCGGCTGATCCGCGGCGTCGAGCACATGTCAGAGCTGGTGCTGGACCGGCTCAAGCAGGTGCTCGACGCCTATGCCAGCCACGATCTCGAAGCGGCGCTCGCGGTCTGGAGGGGCGACGAGGAGATCGACGCGATGTGCACCTCGCTGTTCCGCGAGCTTCTCACCTACATGATGGAAGACCCGCGCAACATCACGTTCTGCATCCACCTGATGTTCTGCGCCAAGAACATCGAGCGCATGGGCGACCACGCCACCAACATCGCCGAGACCGTACATTACATGATCGAAGGCACGCCGATCACGGAGCCGCGGCCGAAGGGCGACACGACGACTCTGACGCCGATGGCGGTCACGCTGTCGTCGTAACGAAGATGGATCCGACGGGCATGAGCGCACGCATTCTGATCGTCGAGGACGAGGAGGCGCTGGCTCTGCTGCTGCGCTACAATCTCGAGGCCGAGGGTTACGAGGTCGAGACCGTCGCGCGCGGCGACGATGCGGACACGCGCCTGAGCGAGCGCACGCCCGATCTGGTGGTGCTGGACTGGATGCTGCCCGGGCTGTCCGGGATCGAGCTGTGCCGGCGGCTGCGAACGCGGCCGGAGACCAAGGCGCTGCCGATCATCATGCTGACGGCGCGCGGCGAGGAGAGCGAGCGCGTGCGCGGGCTCTCCACCGGCGCCGACGATTACATCGTCAAGCCGTTCTCGGTTCCGGAGCTGATCGCGCGCGTCCGCGCGCTGCTGCGCCGCGCCGCGCCGGAGCGGGTCGCCGACGTGCTCAGCATCGGCGACATCGAGCTGGACCGCGAGAAGCAGCGCGTGTCGCGCGCCGGCCGCGAGGTCGATCTCGGTCCGACCGAGTACCGGCTGCTGGA
The DNA here is from genome assembly GCA_963758225.1 of uncultured Alphaproteobacteria bacterium. GTDB lineage: Bacteria > Pseudomonadota > Alphaproteobacteria > Rhizobiales > Xanthobacteraceae > Z2-YC6860. The sequence goes on from CAVWUJ010000002.1 coordinate 35,713, forward strand.
ATTCCTGATGGAGCGGCCCGGCCGCGTGTTTTCGCGCGAGCAGATGCTCGACGGGGTCTGGGGCTCGGAGATCTACATCGACGAGCGCACGGTCGACGTTCACGTCGGCCGGCTGCGCAAGGCGCTCAACCGCGGCCGCGAAGCGGATCCGATCCGCACCGTGCGCGGCGCGGGCTACGCGCTCGACGACCGGTTCGGCAAGGCGGTCTGATCCTCAGGTCGCGGACCGGCGGCGCTCGCGGCTTCGGAGCGGCCTCGACCCAAACCCCGAAAACAAAAACGCCCGGCCAGCCGCCGGGTGTTTTTATGGGTCGTGAAGGCCGGGGGCGTTACGAGCCCTGGCGGAACGGCGGGCGCGGCGGGCGCCTGCGGTCCGACGGCGGCTGGTAGGCGATACGCGAGTGGTAGGAGCAATAGGGCAGGCTGGTCACCGGCTTGCCGCCGCAGAAGAAGAAGTCGGCGCTCGCCGGATCGCCGATCGGCCAGCGGCAGGTGTCCTCGCTCAGCTCCAGCAGCGTGCGGCGCTGGCCGATCGGAATGATGTTCTCGACCAGCTCGGGTTCCGGCTCGAGGTCGGTTTCGTAGGCCAGCGCGAGCGCGGTGTTGCCGCGCATCGACGGCCGCGCCACCCGCAGCATGTGCGAGCGCGGCTTGCGAGCCCGCGGCGCGCTCGACGACGGCGACTTGGCGCGGCCCGACAGCCCCAGCCGATGGACCTTGCCGATCACCGCGTTGCGAGTGATGCCGCCCAGCTCGGCGGCGATCTGGCTTGCCGAAAGCCCGTCCGCCCAAAGCTTTTTGAGCTGTTCGACCCGCTCGTCGGTCCAGTTCATCGCCAATCTCCCTGTCCGGCCGCATCCCGCCGATGCGGCAGAATCCCTCTCCGCAGTCCGGCGACGACGCCGAACCGGAAGAACCCCACGCAATGGCACCCTGGGAACTGTTTGATACGAGATGTCGTATCCGTTGAAAGCGACGCTACAATAGGGCTTGACTCACGCGCAAGAGTCCCCGCAACTCACATCCACATTTTCCGCCCGTTTTCTCGCGTTTTCCCGTGTTGCAATTCGTCGTGTCTGCTATGCCGCATCGGTGCGGCCGGGGGATGGCTGTGTTGACAGCCCGGGACGCCGACCTAAAATATATAAGTGTCGTGCCGCCCGGAGGGGCGGCACGATTCATTTCCGCATCCCTCCGGGTTGGAAAAGGTCATGTCCCGTGGCTTCCCATGTCATGCCGACATATGCGCGCGTCGATCTCGCATTCGAGCGGGGCGAGGGCGCATGGCTGATCGGGACCGACGGCCACCGCTATCTCGACTTCACCTCGGGCGTCGCGGTCAACGCGCTCGGTCATGCCCATCCGCACGTCGTCGCGGCGATCGAGCGAGCAGGCGGCGAAGTATCTGCACGTTTCCAACCTGTTCCGCATTCCCGAGGCTGAACGGCTGGCCGACCGGCTGTGCCACGCGAGCTTTGCCGACGTGGTGTTCTTCGCCAATTCCGGCGCCGAGGCGCTGGAGGGCACGATCAAGCTGGTGCGTAAGTATCCAATCGGCGAACGGCAAGCCGGAGCGCTATCGCATCATCACCTTCGAGGGCGCGTTCCACGGCCGAACGCTGGCAACGCTGGCGGCCGGCGGCCAGAAGAAGCATCTCGACGGCTTCGGCCCCGTGGTCGACGGCTTCGACCAGGTACCGGCCGGCGATATCGAGGCCGTCAAGCGCGCCATCGGTCCCGCCACCGCCGGCATTCTGATCGAGCCGGTGATGGGCGAGGGCGGCGTGCGCACCGTGCCCTCGCAGTTCCTGCGCGCGCTTCGCGAGCTTTGCGATGCCAGCGGCCTGCTTCTGGCCTTCGACGAGGTGCAGACCGGCGTCGGCCGCACCGGCGAGCTGTTCGCCTACAGCGTGCCGGCGTCGCGCCCGACGTGATGGCGCTCGCCAAGGCGCTGGGCGGCGGATTTCCGATCGGCGCGGTGCTCGCCACCGCTGAGGCGGCCAAGGGCATGACCGCCGGCACCCATGGCTCGACCTTCGGCGGCAATCCGCTGGCGGCCGCCGCCGGCAACGCCGTGCTCGACGTCATTCTGTCGGACGGGCTTTCTGGAGCGCGTGAAGGGTCTCGCGATCCTGTTCCGTCAGCGGCTGGCCGAGATCAAGGACCGCCATCCGACCGTCATCGCCGAGGTGCGCGGCGAAGGCCTGCTGATCGGCCTGCGCGCTGTCGTGCCGAACGGCGAACTGGTCGATGCGCTGCGCGCCGAGGAGTTGCTGACGGTTGCCGCCGGCGACAATGTGGTGCGGCTTCTGCCGCCGCTGATCGTGACCGAGGACGAGATCGCCGAGGCGCCGTCGCGCGGCTCGATCGCGCCTGCGCGGCGCTGGTCGAGGAAGGCGGCCGCCGCTGCGAAGTCCGGGGCGGCGTCATGAGCGGCGCCGTTCGTCACTTTCTCGACCTGACCGACATTCCGCGGACGAGCTGCGCGGCATCATCGCGCCAGCCGCGCGATGAAGAAGAAGCCGAAGGGCGCGCCCGGCAAGGGTCCGCTCGCCGGCACGCACGCTGGCGATGATCTTCGACAAGCCTTCCACCCGCACCCGCGTCTCGTTCGATGTCGGCATGCGCCAGCTCGGCGGCGAGTGCATCATGCTCACCGGCGCGGAGATGCAGCTCGGCCGCGGCGAGACCATCGCCGACACCGCGCGCGTGTTGTCGCGCTATGTCGATGCGATCATGATCCGCACGCTCGACCACCAGCAGCTCGTGGAGCTGGCCGCGCATTCCACCGTGCCGGTGATCAACGGCCTGACGCGGCTGTCGCATCCCTGCCAGGTGATGGCCGACATGCTGACCTTCGAGGAGCATCGCGGGCCGATCGAGGGCCGCACTGTCGCCTGGACCGGCGACGCCAACAACGTGCTGGCGTCGTGGATGCACGCCGCCGAGCGCTTCGGCTTCACGCTTCGGGTCGCGACGCCGCCCGCGTTCAAGCCCAAGAAGTGGCTGATCGACTGGGCGAAGGCGTCGGGCGCCGCGATCGAGATCGGCACCGATCCGGTCGAAGGCCGTCGCCGGCGCCGATTGCGTCGTCACCGACACCTGGGTGTCGATGGGCGACAAGGAGGCCACGCGCCGCCGCAGCGCTGCTCAAGCGCTACCAGGTCAACGCCGGCTGATGGCCAAGGCCACGCCGGACGCCCTGTTCATGCACTGCCTGCCCGCCCATCGCGGCGAGGAGGTCACCGACGAGGTGATGGACGGCCCGCAATCGGTGGTGTTCGACGAGGCCGAGAACCGGCTGCACGCGCAGAAGGGGATCCTCGCCTGGTGCCTGAACGCGGCGCCGATGAGCCGTTGCGCACACGGCGCGCCATCGCTGCGATCCGGCCGCGCGGGGTCGCATACGCGGGACGGCCGACCATATAGGCGCCATGACCAAGCCTCATCCCGATATTCCCGTGCGCGCACCGGCCGCCGACCTCGGCCGACGACACCGTCCTGCCGTTCGAGGTCGCCGCGCTCGATCTGCGCGGCCGCGTGGTCCGGCTCGGCCCCGCGGTCGACGAGATCCTGGCCCGCCACGACTATCCGCGCGCCGGTCGCGGCTGCTGGGCGAGGCCGATCGTGCTGACCGTGATGCTCGGCTCGGCGCTGAAATTCGATGGCCGCTTCATCCTGCAAAGCCAGACCGACGGTCCGGTGCGCATGCTGGTGGTGGATTACACCAGCCCGGGCGGGTGCGCGCCTGCGCGCGCTTCGACGCCGGCGCGGGTGGCCGCGGCCGTCGCAGGCCGGCAAGCGCCGCGCCCGGCGCGCTGCTCGGCCAGGGCCATCTCGCCATGACCATCGACCAGGGCGCCGGACATGAACCGCTATCAGGGCCTGGTGGCGCTCGACGGCGGCGGCCTGGAGGAGGCGGCGCACGAATATTTCCTGCGCTCGGAGCAGATTCCGACGCGCGTGCGGCTCGCGGTCGGCGAGGAAATGTCGGCCGGGCGCGGCAGCAGCGCTGGCGCGCCGGCGGCGTGCTGCTGCAATTCCTGCCGCAAGGCGCCGGAGCGCGCGCGCGCCGCCGATCTCGATCCGGGCGATGCGCCGGACGGCGTCGAGCCTCATGACGCTCGCCGAGGACGACGCCTGGGTCGAGGGCCGCTCGCTGATCGGCACGGTCGAGGACCTGGAGCTGATCGACCCGTCGCTGTCGAGCGAGCGGCTGGCCTACCGGCTGTTTCACGAGCGCGGCGTGCGCGTCTTCGACACTGTGGATGTCGAGGCGCGCATGCACTTGCACCCGCGAGAACGTCGAGGCCATGCTCAAGAGCTTCTCGCAGGACGACCGCGACCACATGGTCGAGGACGGCGCGATCTCCGTCACCTGCGAGTTTTGCAGCGCGAACTACCGCTTCGCGCCGGAGGAGGTGCGGGGTGCCGCGGACGCAAGGCTGAGACGCGAGCTAGCCGTAGCATGCCGGATCGCCATCGCTGCCTTGACGCGTTGCTGCCGGCGGCGCCGGCCGCGCAGGACCGGCCAGGCCTGTCCGGCGCCGCTGGCCGGCGCAACCGGCTGGTCCTCGTCACCGCCGACGGCATGAACACGCCGCAGGCGCGGGTGCAGATGTTCGCGCGCCCCTCGCCGCCGATCGCTGGCGCGCGGTCAGCCGGCCCGAGCCGGCGCTGATCGGCCGCGCCGGGATGGGCTGGTCGCACTTCCGCCGTCGCTGGCGCGCCGCGGCGAGCCAATCAAGGTCGAGGGCGACAAGCGCGCGCCGGCCGGCGTCTATCCGCTGGGCCGCAGCTTCGGCACGCTGCCCTCCCGCGGCCGGGCTATCTGCAGGTCAACGCCGACACCGTCTGCGTCGATGACTTGCTCTCGCCGGCCTACAACACGATCACCACCCGCGACCGGATTGCACCCAAAGTGAGCGTCGAGAACATGAGCCGGATGCTGCCGATGTATCGCCGCGGCATCGCCGTGGATTATCCGAGCGACGCCCGGGCGAAGGCCGGGTCCTGCATCTTCATCCATGTGTGGCGGGATCCGAAGACGCCGACCGCGGGATGCGTCGCGATGCCGGAGTCGCGGGTCGAGGCGTTGCAGGAGTTCGTCGAGCCGGGCGCCGTGATCGCAATCATGCCGTCGGTCGCGCTCGACCGGCTGCCGGGCTGTCTGCCGGAGACGGCGGGGGCGGGATCGCGCTCCTGACGACGTCAACCGAACGCCGAAGCGCGACGTTCAGTTCAGCGTGCGCACCTTGTCGGTGGTGTCGAGCGAGAACGCGGGGATCTCGATATCGAAGGCTTCGCCGTCCGACGCCACCATGCCGTAGGTTCCGGCCATGAACCCCGACGCCGTCGGAAGCGGCACGCCGCTGGTGTATTCGAACGTCTGGCCGGGCTCCAGCACCGGCGTCTCGCCGACGACGCCGGCGCCGCGCACCTCCTGGAGGCGGCCGAAGGCGTCGGTGATGCGCCAGTGGCGGGTCTTGAGCTGCACGGTCTTCGAGCCGCGGTTGGTGATCCCGATCTCGTAGGCCCAGAAGAAATGGTTCTCCCCGGGGGACGAGCGGTCCTCCAAGAAGCGTGGCGTGACGACCACTTCGATGTTGCGGGTGACGGCCCGGTACATGGCGATTTCCTTGCCGATCCTCGGTCGGATTTGGCGTCCCGGAAGGCGTCATGCATAGCCCGACAGGCGGTTTCAAGACAACGATTGAAAAAAACCCGATTGAAAAACTCCCCCCGACATCCCAAGAATAGACCCGAGAGCAGTCGAAGTTCGCAGCCATACGAGGCGCGACGAGGACCGAGACTCGATTGGACGCGACCACGGGTTCATCTTCGATCGTGGCGGGACAGCCGCCGGCGGAGCGTCCGTTCCGCGCGTCCGCCGTTCCGGCCGGACGCGACCTGCGGCTCGACCTGTTTCGCGGCATCGCGCTCTGGCTGATCTTCGTTGATCACATTCCCAACAATTTCGTGTCGTGGTTCACGATCCGGAACTACGGCTTCAGCGACGCCACGGAAATCTTCATCTTCATCTCGGGGTTCACGGCGGCCTTCGTCTACGGCCGGCTGATGCAGGAGCGCGGTTTCGTGTCGTCGTCGGCCCGCATCCTCAAGCGCGTCTGGCAGATCTACGTTGCGCACATCTTCCTGTTCGTCATCTACATCGCGCAGATCGCCTATGTGTCGGCGAGCTTCGACAACCCGCTCTATGCGGAGGAAATGAATGCGCTGGATTTCCTGAAGCAGCCGGACGTGACGATCATTCAGGCGCTGCTTTTGAAGTTCAAGCCGGCCAACATGGACGTGCTGCCGCTCTACATCGTGCTGCTGGTGCTGTTCCCGCCGATCCTCTGGCTGCTGCTGCGCCAGCCGACCGCGGCGCTGGCGATCTCGGTCGTGCTCTATGCGCTGACCTGGGAGTTTCAGTGGAATCTGCCCTCCTATCCGAGCGGCCACTGGTGGTTCAATCCGTTCGCCTGGCAGCTCCTGTTCGTGTTCGGCGCGTGGTGCGCGCTCGGCGGTGCGGAGCGGCTCGACGGCGTGCTGCGCTCGCCCGTCACCGTCGGCGTTGCGATCGCCTATCTCGTGTTCGCGATCGCGATCGTGGCAACCTGGTACTACCCGCCGGCGGCGCAGTTCGTGCCGCGCTGGCTGACCTCGTGGATGTATCCGATCGACAAGGTCAATCTCGACGTCCTGCGGTTCGCGCACTTCCTGGCGCTGGCGGCCGTCACGGTGCATTTCATCGGCCGGGACTGGCCGGCGCTGAAATCGCGCTGGCTCTATCCGGCGATCCTGTGCGGCCAGCATTCCCTTGAAATTTTCTGCCTCGGGGTCTTTCTTTCCTTCGCCGGGCATTTCGTGCTGGTGGAGATCTATGGCGGGCTGCTGATGCAGGTCATGGTGAGCGTGGCTGGTATTCTGATAATGGTCGCCACGGCGGCCCTGATCGCATGGTACAAGACGCTGGAGGGACGCGGAGGGCGGCCCCCGATGCCGGCCAGCGGACTCGTCGGAGGCGGCGGTTGAAGACTCTGATCGCAACCCTGACCTTGTGTCTGGCCAGCGCCGCCTGTCTGGCCAGCGCCTCCCCGGCGGCCAAGCAACCGCTCGCGCCGTCCCAAAACCATTGTGAGCTGCCGGCCTACCTGCTGTTCGCCGACAGCCCGCTGCCGCGGGTCGCGGAGGCCGTCAGGAGCAAGAAGGCGCTCCGGATCGCGGTGATCGGAACCGGCTCGTCGCTTCTGGCGGGAAACGACGGGCGGTCGAGTTCCTACCCGGCGCGTCTGGAGGCCGCGCTCAAGCGCCGCTTGCCGGGCGTCGGCATCGAGGTCGTGTCGCTGGCCAAGCCGCGCCAGACCGTCATGGAAATGACGCGAACCCTGGAAAAATTGCTGGCCGACGAAAAACCTCAACTGGTAATATGGCAGACAGGCACCTTCGATGCCATGCGCGGCATCGACCCCGGCTCGTTCCGGGAAAGCGTGTCCGAAGGTGTTGAGAAATTGCAGGCGGGCGGAGCGGACGTCATTCTCGTCAACATGCAGTACAGCCCACGGACCGAAACCATCATCGCCACCGGCGGCTATGCCGACTACATGCGGTGGGTCGCGCGCGAGCGCGAGGTGCCGCTGTTCGATCGTCTGGCCATCATGCGCTACTGGTACGACACCGGGACGATCGATCTTTACGGCGGTCTCAAGAACGCCGTTGCCGCCAAGCATGTGCACGATTGTATCGGCCGCGCGATCGCTTCCATGATCATCGATGCGGCCCGACTTGAAGGGCTGGAGGGCAAGGCGACGCAATGATGCGGTTTCCTTCTGTGCATTTCCCTTTTCGGGTTTCGACATTGCTGGCGTCCGCCGCCTGTGCGGTGGCGTTTCTCGTGACGCCGGTCTCGGCCGATCCCGACCAGGATCTCAAGACGCGCGCGAGACAGCCGGCGTGCGTTGCGCCCGACGATCTGAGCCGGCTTCAGCACCCGCTGGCGCGCACGCGCGCGCGGCTCGCCGCCGGCCAGCCGATCACCGTGGTCGCCATCGGCTCGTCCTCGACCCAGGGGGCGGGCGCCAGCACGCCGGACAAATCCTATCCGAGCGTTCTCGCGCTTGAGCTGAAGCGGCACTTCCCGACCGCAAACTTCACCATCCACAACCGCGGCATCGGTGGCGAGACCGCGACCGAAATGCTGGCGCGCTTCGATCGCGACGTGATCGCGGCCACTCCCGACATCGTGATCTGGCAGGTCGGCAGCAACTCGCTCCTGCGCAACCATCCGATCAAGCCGGCCGGGCTGCTGATCAAGAAGGGCCTGAAACGCCTGAAGGACACCGGCGCGGACATCATCCTGATGAATCCGCAGTACGCGCCGAAGGTGAACGCCAAGGCCGACGCAGAACACATGGTCGACCTGATCTCGCAGACCGCGAAAGAGGCGCACGTCGATCTGTTCGAGCGCTTCGCGGTCATGCGCTATTGGCATCTCACCGAAAACATTCCGTTCAAGACCTTCGTCTCCGACGACGATCTGCACATGAACGACTGGAGCTACGGCTGCGTGGCCAAGCTTCTGGCCTCGGCGATCGCGGAGGCCGCGACGCGCCGCACGCTCACGGCCGGAGCCGTGCCGCAGCGATAAGCCCCAGCGCGCCGGCTTGGCGCGCGCCTTCGGCGGCAACGGGCGCGGAGCGTCTGCCCGCTCTTGTGGCGCCCACCTTCGCGAGGCCTCATTCGTGGCCTGTGCCTTGCGGGGCATCGGCCGGACCGACGAAGGAGACCGCCGATGGTCTCCGGCTTTGAGGACCGGTGCGTGCGGGCCGACACGCCGCCGGCCATCGTCTCGATGCTGGTGAAGGGCGCGCGCACCATGACGCGATCGGCCGGCATGAGACGCAGTGCGCAAGCACGGCGCGCCGCCGCCCGGCCCCAGGCCAGAGGCTTCCACACGCTCCTGATTTCGGAGATCGCCATGCCCGCTCGAAACCGCGGGCCGGCGCGGTCCTCGAGGGGGGGCGTGGCGTCAAACCGCCTTCAGCGCGTCGATAACGTCCTCGATCAGATCGTCGGCGTGCTCCAGCCCGCAGGACAGCCGCACGAACCCGTCGCTGATGCCGAGCGCGTCGCGCTGGGCCTGGGTGATGCGCTGGTGCGTCGTCGTCGCCGGATGCGTGATCAGGCTCTTGGCGTCGCCGAGGTTGTTGGAGATGCGCACCATCCGCAGCGCGTCCTGGAAGGCGAACGCGCCCTTCTTGCCCCCGACGACCTCGAACGCCACGAGGTTGGAGCCGCCGCGCATCTGCTTCTTGACGATCGCGGCCTGCGGATGATCGGGGCGGCCCGGATAGATCAGCCGCGACACCTTGCGGATGGCCGGCCAGCGCGTCGGCGATCCTGCCGGCGTTTTCGGTCTGCTGACGCACGCGCACCGGCAGCGTTTCCAGCCCTTTGAGCATGACCCAGGCGTTGAACGGCGACATCGACGGGCCGGTCTGCCGCAGCAGCACATGGACGTTGTCCATGATGAACTTCTCGGAGCCGAGGATCAGCCCGCCGAGACAGCGGCCCTGGCCGTCGATGTGCTTGGTCGCCGAATAGACCACGCAATCCGCGCCCAGTTCGAGCGGGCTCTGCCACAGCGGCGTCGAGAACACGTTGTCGACCACGAGCGTCGCGCCGGCGGCATGGGCGATCTTCGCGATCTCCGCGATGTCGAGCACCTCGAGCGTCGGGTTGGTCGGGCTTTCGAGGAAGAACGTCTTGGTGTTGGGCTGCACGGCGTCGCGCCACGCCTGCAGGTCGTTGCCGTCGACAATGGTCGAGGTCACGCCGAAGCGTGGCAGGTAGTCCTCGACGACGTAGAGGCAGGAGCCGAACAGCGCGCGCGAGGCCACGACATGATCGCCGGCCTTCACCTGTCCGACCAGCGCCAGCGTCACCGCCGCCATGCCGGTCGCAGTGGCGCGCGCCGCCTCCGCGCCCTCGAACGCCGCCATCCGGCTTTCCAGCATGGCCACGGTCGGATTGGCGAAGCGGGAATACTGGAAGCCCGGATCCTCGCCCTTGAAGCGCGCCTCCGCCTGCGCGGAGCTGTCGTAGACGTAGCCCTGCGTGAGAAACAGCGCCTCGGACGTTTCGCCGAACTGCGAGCGCAGGATGCCGGACTGCACCAGGCGGGTTTCGGGGCGGTACTGCTTTTCCGGCTGCTTGTTTTCCGGTTGTTTCGGACGCGGACATCGCGGCCTCCTTCAGCCAACAAAAAACCGGCCGGGACAGGTCCGGGCCGGGCACACGTGTCCCCGGCCTTTTAGCGATTTATTTAACGTGGCTGCAAGCCGGCCGGCTCAAATGACCACGGGATAAGCCCGATCATGCGATTCCCGCTCCTTTCCGTCAAGTCTCGCGTCGGTTAATCGAATGGCCGCCGCACGGAGACGGCCAGTGCCGCACGCCAACACCACCGCCCGGGGCATCCTGCCCGACCGCATGATCGCCGAACTTGCGCGCCGACGGCGCGATCCTGCCCGCCTACGACTTCGTCCCCGACCAGATTCAGCCGGCGAGCCTCGATCTTCGGCTCGGCGAGGTGGCCTATCGCGTGCGCGCGAGCTTCCTGCCGGGGCCGCGCACCACGGTCGCGGAGCGCATCGAGGAGCTGAAGCTGCACGAGGTCGCGCTGACCGAGGGCGCGGTGCTGGAAACCGGCTGCGTCTACATCGTGCCGCTGCTGGAAAGCCTCGCGCTGCCCGACGACATCGCGGCCTCCGCCAATCCGAAGAGCTCGACCGGCCGGCTCGACGTGTTCACCCGCGTCATCGCCGACAAGACCCGCGGCTTCGACCGCATCCGCGCCGGCTATCACGGACCGCTCTATGCGGAGATTTCGCCCAAGACCTTTCCGGTGCTGGTGCGCGAGGGCTCGCGCCTGTCGCAGATCCGGTTTCGCCGCGGCAATGCCGTGCTCGATCCCGACGCGCTGCTCGACCTGCACACCCGCGAGCGCCTGACCGACGACGTGGACGCCGACGTGGGCGAGGGCATCGCGGTCGGCGTCGATCTGTCCGGCTTCGACAACGGCCTCGTCGGCTATCGCGCCAAGCGCCACACCGGGCTGATCGATGTGGAGCGCCGCGGCGGCTACGACCTCGCGGACTTCTGGGAGCCGATGCACGCGCGCAAGGACCGGAGCCTGATCCTCGACCCGGACGAATTCTACATCCTGGCCTCCAAGGAGGCCGTGCAGGTGCCGCCGGACTACGCCGCCGAGATGGTGCCGTTCGATCCGCTGGTCGGCGAATTCCGCGTGCACTACGCCGGCTTCTTCGATCCCGGCTTCGGTTACGAGGGGGCGGGCGGCCGCGGCGCGCGCGCGGTGCTGGAGGTGCGCTCGCGCGAGGTGCCGTTCATCCTCGAACACGGCCAGATCGTCGGCCGGCTGGTCTATGAGCGGATGATGGCGCGTCCCGAAACGCTGTACGGCATGGGCATCGGCTCCAACTATCAGGCGCAGGGCCTGAAGCTCTCCAAGCACTTCCGCGCCTGACACCCTTCCGCGCCTGACGCGGCCGTCGTATCGTTGCGGACTCTTAAGGGGGCTCGCCGTGCTGCGTCTGGGTCTGGCGTTCGTCATCTGCGCCTTCGCGGCGACATCCGCCTCCGCGCAGATCTGCCGTCTCAAGGGCCCGCGGCCGCTGCTCGCCCATGACACCGTGAGCTGGATGCTGACCGTGCCGGCTGACACCGTGTGCCTGCACGGCGTGCGCTCCGCGAGCCTGATCCTGGATCGGGTGATGCTGGCTGTGAAGCCGCATTCCGGCGAGGCGACGGTCCAAGGCTACGGCCTGACCTATCGCCCGAAGCCGGGTTTCAAGGGCGAGGACCGGCTGTCGCTGGTGTTCCTCGGATCGACGGCGAAGATCAAGAACGGCACATCGACCGTCGAGATCGCCATCACCGTCGAATGACGGCGACGGCGTCTGCGATCAGGCGGCCTGCGGCGCGGGAGCCATCGTGCGCGTGGCCGAAGCGGCGAGCCGGCTCAGTTCGTCGAACGTGTCGCCGAGTGAGGCGGGACGACGGACGGGCGGTTGGACGGCTTGCGTTGCGGCCGGCGTCGCTTCGGCTGGCTGATGCAGCCGGGCGGTGAGCATCAGATCGACCGCCAGCAGACGAAGAAACCGCTCCGCCTTGCTGCTGCGTGTGCGGTACGCCGCCTGCACGCAATGCTCGGCCTGTTCCTCAAGAAGACTCACCAACGCGGACATTTCACTTCCCCTCAACGCGGGCAGAGTTGCCGAAGGCTGCGCCGGCCGTCAATTGCGACGCTTGTGTGACGATGCACTTTGCGCGCGGGCCGTTGCACGGCGGCGACACTGCCTGTGGATGACGAACGCGGCGCTTGCGTTTTGCGCGGGCTGATTGTCTTGGGCGCGCGCCGAGGCATGGCGGCAGGAACTTTCCGCCGGAGAAACCCAATGCTAATGTCGCTTCCGTTCGCCGGTTGCAATCCGGCGCGGGCGTAGTTCAGTGGTAGAACGACAGCTTCCCAAGCTGTATGTCGCGGGTTCGATTCCCGCCGCCCGCTCCAGCGGCTCGATCCGCCGCTCCCCGCGCCGTCCCGATGACCCGCCGATGAGCGCCCGTCAGTGCTGCACGCGCCGCACGGCGTTGGTCCGGCTCGCCAGCACCTTGTCGATGCGGCGGCCGTCGAGGTCGAGCACCTCGAAACGCCAGCCGTGCGCGTCGAACGCCTCACCGACCTTCGGCAGGTAGCCGAGCTGCTCCAGCACGAAGCCGGCCACCGTGTTGTAAGAATGCTCCAGCGGGATCGGGAACATCAGCCGGTCCGCGAACTCGTCCACCGGCATGCTGCCGGAAATCAGCCACGAGCCGTCCGGCCGCTGCACCGCGTCGGGTTCGAGCGGACCTTCGTCGGTCGGTCCGGCGCCGATGATCGCGTCGAGGATGTCGGCGTTGGTGACCACACCCTCGAAGTGTCCGTACTCGTCGTGCACCAGCACCATGTGCAGCGGCGTGCTGCGAATCAGATCGATCAGCGAGATGGCGTCGGCGGTGTCCGGCGCGATCGGTGCGCCGACCAGATGCGAGCGCACGTCGAGCGGCGCGCCCTGCAGGCACGCGGTCAGGAGATCCTTGGCGCGCAGCACGCCCAGTATGTTGTCCGGCTCGTCGTCGTGGACCGGGAGCCGCGAATGCGCGGATTCGATAAGGGTCCGGCGGATGGTGTCCTCGTCCCAGCTCAGGTCGATCATGTCGACGTCGCGGCGCGGCGTCATCATCGCGCGCACCGGACGGTCGCCGAGCCGCATCACGCCGGCGATCATGCTGCGCTCGCCGGGCTCGATCACGCCGGCGGTCTCGGCCTCCGCGACCAGCGCGCGGATTTCCTCGTCGGTAACCTTGCCCTCTTCCTGTGCGGACTGGCCGAGCAGGCGCAGCAGCGTGCGGCCCGACAGGTCGAGAAACCAGACCAGTGGAGACGCGATGCGCGCCAGCAACGTCATCGCCGGGGCGACCCGCACGGCGACCCGCTCGGGGTTGCGCAGCGCGATCTGCTTGGGAACCAGCTCGCCGACGATCAGCGACAGATAAGTGATCGCCGCCACCACTAGGCCGACGCCGAAGGCCTCCGAATAGCCGGCCGGCACGCCGAGCCCGTTCAGCCAGTTGCCGAGCCGCAGGCCGAGCGTCGCGCCGGAGAATGCGCCCGACAGCACGCCGACCAGCGTGATCCCGATCTGCACGCTCGAAAGAAACTTGCCCGGGTTGCCGTGCAACGCCATCGCCCGGCGCGATCCGACCACGTTTCGGTCCACGAGGGCCTGGAGACGGCCGCGGCGGGAGGACACCACGGCGAGTTCTGCCATGGCCAGAAGGCCGTTGAGCAGAACGAGGGCGACCACGATCGCCAGTTCGACGTAAAGCATGATGCGCCAGAATCGCACACCCGGAGCCGCCCATCCAGTGGGTAGGCGGCCGGTCGAGGCGGCGTTCGGCCGCAATCGAGGCTTGCGCCGCTTGATCGGGACGCCGGCGGTGCTTATTCCGGCGTCATGTCCGACAGTTCCCGACCGACCGCCGCCGTCATCGGCGCCGGCCCCGCCGGCCTGATGGCCGCAGAAGCGCTTTCCGGGGGCGGCGTTGCGGTGACGGTCTACGATCGCATGCCCTCCGCCGGCCGCAAGCTGCTGATGGCCGGCCGCGGCGGGCTCAATCTCACGCACAGCGAGGACGCGGCGCGGTTTCGCGCGCGCTACCGCGAGGCGGCCGGTGCGCTCGGTCCGGCGCTCGATGCGTTCGGGCCCGCGGCGTTGCGCGCGTGGAGCGAAGAGCTGGGCCAGCCGACCTTTATCGGCACCAGCGGCCGGGTGTTTCCGCGGGCGATGAAGGCGTCGCCGCTGTTGCGCGCTTGGTTGCGCCGGCTCGACGCTACGGGCGTGGAACTGCGTCTCAATCATCGCTGGACGGGCTGGAGCCCGAACGACGCGCTGACGTTTGATTCTCCGCAGGGGCCGGTCGCGGTCTCCGCGGACGCCACCGTGCTGGCGCTTGGTGGCGCGAGCTGGCCGCGGCTCGGGTCCGACGGCGCATGGGCGCCTGTCCTCGAGAACGCCGGGCTTTCCGTCGCGCCGCTGCGGCCGTCGAATTGCGGATTTCTGGTCGAGTGGAGCGCGCCGTTTCGCGAACGCTTTGCAGGCGCGCCGCTGAAGCGCGTCGCGCTGACGTTCGCGGACGAGACCGTGCGCGGCGAGGCGGTCGTGACGTCCGGCGGGATCGAAGGCGGCGCGGTCTATGCGTTGTCCGCGCCGCTGCGCGAGGCGATCGCGCGCGACGGCGAGGCCACGCTGCGGGTCAATCTGTGTCCCGATCTCGCAGCCGAGGCGCTGCAACGCCGGCTGGCGATGCCGCGAGGCAAGCTGTCGCTGTCCAATGCGTTGCGTCGCGCGATCCGGCTCGCGCCGGTGGAGATCGGCCTGCTGCACGAGGTGAGCCTGTCGCAAGGGCGGAAGCTCGGCGAGCGCACGCCGGACGAGATCGCGGCGCTGGTCGCCGCGCTGCCGCTGCGGCTCGCCGGGATCGGGCCGCTTGCGAGCGCTATTTCGACCGCCGGCGGCGTTGCGTGGCCGGAACTCGACGCGGAGCTGATGCTCCGTCGCCGGCCCGGCGTGTTCGCCGCCGGCGAAATGCTCGACTGGGAGGCGCCGACGGGCGGCTATCTCCTGCAGGCCACGCTCGCAACCGGGCGGCTGGCGGGCGAGGGCGCGCTGCGATGGCTGCAGCGCGGGCGTTGAATCGCCTGTCGCTGCGGTTGCCGCGCGTGGCGATCAGCCTTATGTGATTGGCAAATCCGGCCCGGCGCGGTCAGTCTGCAACGAATCCTTGCCGTCGCCCGATACGGGACCATCGCAATGTCCGAAGCCGACGTCAGTCACGCCTCGCCAGACGGCCGCCGTTCGCCGGCGGTGTTCGTCGTTGCGGGCGTCGTCGGCCTGCTGCTGGCCGGAACGACGGCGCTGTGGGCGCATCTGGGAACCACGGTGTTCTTCGAGATGATGCGTGCCGGTTTCGTGGCTTGCTTCGGCTGACACCGGTTTTCGACATGACTCATCGCACGGCTCGTCTTCTGCTGATGCTCGGCGCCTTCACGGCCGGGCTGATCCTGTTCGCCGCGGTGATCTTCATCGTGACCGGCCGGTCCCCCGCCCCGATGGTTGCCACGCTGTCGTCGTCGGTCGGCGGGCCGTTCAAGCTCGTCGATCACAACAGCCAGCCGATCACCGACGAGGATCTGAAGGGCAAGCCGCACCTGATCTTCTTCGGCTTCACCCATTGTCCGGACGTATGCCCTGCGACCCTGTTCGAGGTCTCCGAGGTGATGCGGGCGCTCGGCAAGGACGGCGACCGGGTCGGCGCGCTGTTCGTCACGGTCGATCCGGAGCGCGACACGCCGCAGGCGCTTAAGGACTATCTGTCGAGCTTCGATCCGCGGATGAAGGCCGCGACCGGCGATGCTGCGGCGATCCGCCAGGTCGAGAAGGCCTATCGGGTCTATTCCAAGAAGGTGCCGCTCGATGGCGGCGGCTACACGATGGACCACACCGCGCTGGTCTATCTGATGGACCGGGACGGGCGCTTCGTTGCGCCGTTCAACGTCAAGCGCAAGCCGGAAGAGGCTGCGGCGGATCTCCGCAAGTATCTCTAGCTCGTATCCGCGGCTCTCGTATCTGCAGCTCTCGCGGAAACATAACAAAGCCGCCGCCCGGTGGGGCGGCGGCTTTCGCTTCGTGCGTCTGGCTTAGCGCGCCGGCGGCGTCGCGTCGGACGGCTTGCGCTTGGCCTGCGAATCCGTCTCGTCCTGACGCATCGTGCCGCTGTTGGTGTTGGTGGCGCCCTGACCGGACGTGGTCGTCGGCTGCCCCGGCTGGCTGGCCTGACCGCGCATCTTCATCGCGTCGGTCTCGTCCGGCCGCTGCGTGCCGCTGTTGGTGTTGGTCGCGCCCTTCACGCCGGGCGTCTGTGGACCGGCCGCGCGCGGCGCCATATTCTGCTGCTGCTTGGAGAGGTCGGTCTGGTCCGGCGTCGCGGTGCCGCTGTTGCTGGTCTTGGGATTGGTCGGCGCCGTCTGGGCATGAGCCGCACCCATGCCGAGGGCGAGCGAGGCGGCCAGCAGCGCAGGGCCGAGCGAAATCTTGAGAGTCATGTTCATATCCTTCACGTTTGATCAGACCCCTTGCCGTGCGAGAGGACAACGTGAGGCTTCAGGACTCGTTCCCGTTTTCGGTGAGGTCGTGTGACACACCCGCGTGAGGCGCGGGCTCCCGAAGGAAACCGCCCTTGGCGTCGTTATTCCTCGATCTGAAAGCGGCGGTGCAGCGACCGCTGCATGCGCAGCGCCTCGCCGAAGCTTGCGGCGAGGAGGCGGGCGAGCCGCGACAGGGCGGCGAAGGCGTGGACGAGCATCATGATCCGATCTCCGGCGGGTTGGTCGCGGCACGACACGTCCGGCTCCCTAACGAGGACCGGGTGCGCATCCTCCGCGATGGCTGGATGAATTGACCTCTATCTATGCGCGTCGGATGTCGGCGCAATGACACGGCCCGGCGCGCCGCGCATGGGTGAACTCCGCATTTGCGCATCGGCCAGCCGCGAGGTTTTCGCGAGCCCGTGCTCGGTTTTCTCCCAGCGATACGGATCGAACAGAACCTGCCACAGCGCGCGCCACGCCGCCGCCGACAGCAGCACCCAGTAAAGCGGAATCAGCAGCAGCACCCAGGCCGAGCCGAGCAGCCCGCGGCGCATCAGGCCCACGAGGCCGAGCAGGCCGGACACGACATAGCCGGCGGCCAGCACCACGAAATGCACGGAGAACAGATCGACGCTGCGGCCCGACACGAGGCCGGCCGCGAACCACAGCGCAAACAGCCCGTGCACCAGCGCGGCGAGCACGGTGCCGCCCACGACAAGCTGAAACGCCACGAAGCCGGCCGGCCCGAGATCGCACAGCAGGCGCAGTGGCGTTCGCATATGCACCAGCCAGGTCTGGATCCAGCCCTTGAACCAGCGGGTGCGCTGGCACAGCCAGGGACCCAGCGCGCGCGGGGCCTCCTCGTAGGTGGTCGAAGCGATCACCGTCGCGCCGTATCCGAACCGGGCGAGCCGCATGCCGAGGTCCGCATCCTCGGTTACGTTGAAAGCGTCCCAGCCGCCGACGTCGCGCAGGATCTGCGTCCGGAAATGGTTGGACGATCCGCCGAGCGGCAGCGGAAGCCGCCACGAGGCCATGCCTGGCAGCAGCACGTCGAACAGGCCGGCATATTCCGCCGTGAACGAGCGGGTGAGCCAGCCATCCCGCATGTTGTCGATGGTCAGGCGGGCCTGAACGCAGGCCAGCCGCTCGTCGCCCTGAATGAAGGCTTCGAGCGCAAGCCGAAGCTGGTCCGGCTCGGGCCGGTCCTCGGCGTCGTATATCGCGACGAACTTGCCGCGCGCGAACAGCAGCGCGGCGTTGAGCGCCTTGGGCTTGGTTCGCGGACCGGCCTGCGGCGCGATTACGATCTCGAACGGCAGCCGTCCCCGAAACGCGGCGAGCGCCGCGATGGTGTCGGCGTCGTCGGCCTCGAGCGCGAATTTCAGATCGAGCTTCTCGCGCGGATAGTTCAGGCGTTCGAGCGCCGCCATGAGACCCGGAACCGCCGCCGCCTCGCGATAGAGCGCGACGATCAGGGTATAGACCGGGAGCGAATTCTCCGGCCCGGCGGTCTGCACGGACGGTCGCAGCGCAGGGCTCAACAGGCTCACCGCGCGCAGCGCCGTCCAGGCCAGAAACACGGCGGCGAGCGCAGCCTCGACGATGCCGACGATCAGCTTCGGCGCCGCGATCGCCGCCAGCACGCCGACGACAGCGCCGGTCGCCGCGTGCACGGTCATGCCGGTTCGCGGTGCGGCCGAGAGGTCCGGGCGCATCTGCGGCAGCGCATAGGCGGCGCGCGTGCCAATCCGCGTTGCGGCGCGGCTTGCCACGAAACGGGAGAGCCGTTGCGACGTGGTCAGCGACAGACGGCGTCCGAGCTCGGAGTTCGACGCGGCCGCCTCGGTGAGAGCGCGGCTTCCGGCGATGCCGGGCGCGATAGCGATCCGAACCTCGTCGGCGGCCCGGATCGGCAGCACGCCGGTCCGCACGCTGTCGATCAGCAGATCGTCGGCCAGGGGGCATTCGCTGCGCCGCCGATGGTCCAGCCGTTCGAAGGGCAGCCCCAGCGCGTTCGCCAGAGCGCGGACGTAGCTTTCTTCATCGAGGAGCCCGGCCGCGGACAGCACCCGGTCGGCATCGGCGCCGATGGCCTGCGCGCGCCGGGCGGCGGCATCGAGCACACGGGCCGGCATCCGCCCGCGCAGGCAGCCGAGTTCTGGACAGGCGCCGACCGCGAACGCCTCCGACAGTTGCGCCCAGTCGTACTCCGACAGCCGCGGTCCGTTCTGCACGGATGGCGCGCGGAACGAGCCGCTCTTGTCCTCTGCGCAATCCAGCCCCAAACGCGCCGTCCCAACGCCTTGGCCGCAAGCATCCGCCCACCGGCCTCGAGTGTCTCGCTTCAAACGCAAACCCGATGGCCCGTGCGCGGGTTTGGTCTATAAATCCCCAGGCCCGGCATCGTCCGGCCCCTACATAGATACAGGCCACAGATACAACCCTTGCGTTCATATACGATAAATTCTGTTTTGGTCGGTATGCGACCCTTGCGCGCAAGGTTGACGCTGGCCGCCGGCACGATCGCCGTCCTTCTGGCCGGCATGAATGGCGGCTTTGCCCAGACGCCACCCAACCCATCGCCGCCAAACTCATCGACGTCCAAGGTGCAGAGCCCGACGCCGGCGCAGCTTCACGCCACCGGCATCCTTCCGCTGCCCGGCTTCTGGGATCCCCGACGCCGGCCGGAGCGGCCGGACACCTCCCGCATCACGCTGATCCGGTTCATGACCGAGAACGACTATCCGCCGTTCAACCACGCCGGGCCCGACGGCAATCCGGTCGGCTTCAACGTCGACTACGCACGCATGATCTGCGAGGAGCTGAAGATCGCCTGCACGATCCAGATGCGCCGCTTCGACACGCTGCTGGATTCGCTCGCCGACAACCGCGGCGACGCCGTCATCGCCTCGATGACCATCAACGACGAGAACCGCAAGCGCGCCGACTTCACTGAGCCCTACTACCGCACGCCGGCGCGCTTCGTCGCCCGGCGCGATCGCAACATCGTCGACGCGCGGCCGGAGGCGCTGGAAGGGCGTTCGATCGCCGTCGTCGCGGGCACCGCGCACGAGGCCTATCTGAAGCTCTTGTTCACCGGGTCGGAGATCGAACCGTATGCGGACCGCAAGGCCGCGCTTCAGGCCTTGAGCAAGGGCGAAACCGACACGATGTTCGGCGACGGCATCTCGCTGGCGTTCTGGATCAACGGAACCAAGTCGGCCGATTGCTGCGCCTTCGCCGGCGGGCCGTTCACCGAAAGCCGTTACTTCGGGGAGGGCGTCGGCATCGCCGTTCGCAAGGGCAACGACACACTGCGCCGAGCCTTCAACTGGGTGATGTTCCGGCTCTGGGAGCGCGGCCGTTACAACGACTTGATGCTGCGCTATTTTCCGGTCGTTCCATTCTAGCCCCGCGGCCACTTGTGCGCCAAGTCAGCGTTCCCCTAACTTGCACAGTTGTGCGCAGAGCCCTGCTTTGTCGCCGCAACGCAGGAATGCGGCAATGATCCGGCAGGCGAATGCGGTCGATTTCTGGCGCGGACTGGCGCTGGTCTTCATCTTCATCAACCACATTCCCGGCATCTATTACTCGCGCTTCACCCACGCGCATTATTCGCTCTCGGATTCCGCCGACCTGTTCGTGTTTCTGGCGGGCTGGGCGCTGCGCCATCTGGTCGGCTCGCCGGAGCGGCCGCAGCAGCCGTGGTATCTGGTTCTGCGGCTCGGCGGCCGCGCCATCACGCTCTATGCCGCGCAGATCATGATCACGATGATCGCGATCGCCATGTTGGCCGGTGCGGCGCTGCTGCTCGACAACCCGCTGCTGCTGGAATGGCACAACGCCGCGGCGGTGTTTCAGGATCCGGTCCACACGCATGTCGGCCTGGCCCTGCTCACCCATCATCTCGGCTACTTCGACATCCTGCCGCTTTATGTCGTCCTGATGCTGATGGCGCCCGGCTTTGCGCTGATCGACCGCTACGCGCCGAACTGGGTGCTGCCGGTCTCGCTGGCGCTGTATCTCGTGGTTCTGGTGTTTCGTTTTTACATCCCGTCGTGGCCGGTGGACGGGCAATGGTTCTTCAATCCGCTGGCGTGGCAGCTCACCTTCGTGCTCGGGTTCGTCATGGCGCGGCCGCAGGGCGTCGGCGGCTTCGTGCGCGGCCACATCATCGTGATCCGGATCGTCGCGCTGCCGATCCTGCTCGCGGGCACCTTCGTGGCGGTGCTCGGGATGTGGCCCGACCCCACCCGCGTGCCGGAGCCGCGGCTGCTGTTTCTGCTGGACAAGACCAACGCCACCCCCGGCCGGATTGTTCAGTTCCTGGCTCTGGTGGCCGTGGTGTCGGTCGCTTATGTTTACATCCAGCGGATACTGCCCCGGCTGGTCGATTTCCTGTCGATGCTGGGGCGCAATTCGCTCTATGTGTTCTGCGTCGGATCGATCCTGAGCCTGGCCGGCCAGATCGTCCGTTTTGTGTATCGCGGCGATATCGTGGTCGATACGATCGTGGTAATCGTCGGCATTGCCCTTATGGCCCTGGCAGCATGGCTACCGGAATGGCGGGACAATTTGAGAAGCGCGCGCGCCTCGCAGCCACCGTCGCCGTCCTGACGGCGCTCGCGGCGGTGGCGCCGGCTTTTGCGCAGGGGGCGACCCCGGGGACCGGTGAGGCGACCGCTGCGCCGCAGGAGGCCGTGGCGCCGGCGCCGTTCTCGCGCGACTGCCAGGTCGGACAGGACGACCTTCTGAAGGGCTCGCCGCTGCCCAACGTCGCCGCCGCGCTCAAGGAGCGCCGCCAGGTCCGGATCCTGACCATCGGCGCGCCGTCCTCGGCCGGACGTCGCGCCGGCCGCGGCGGATACGCCGATCAGGTCAAGTCGATCCTCGAGCATGCCGTGAAGGGTCTCGACGTGGTCATGATCAACCGCGGGGTCTCCGGCGAACTGGCCGACCGCGCCGGTCCGCGGATTCGCACCGAGGTGGCGCTGAACGCGCCCGATCTGGTGCTGTGGCAGGTCGGGACCAGCGACGCGCTGGCCTATGTGCCGCGTGGCGAGATCGAGGAGTCGGTGGTCGAGACCGTGCGCTGGCTCAAGGCCCGCAACGTCGACGTCGTGCTGGTCGGACTGCAATACACCGACCGCATGGCGCAGGACGAAAACTACCGGGCGGTGCGCGAGCTGATGCGGCGGGTCGCGGCCGAGGAGAACGTGATGATCGTGCGCCGTTACGAGGCGCAGCGGCTTTTGACCCAGGCGCAGAACAGCGGCGGCGGGCTGTTTCCCGACGAATTCCAGCAGACCGAGGCCGGCTACGCCTGCCTCGCGCAATACATGGCCCGCGCCATCACTCTCGGCGTCTACGGCTCGCGGCTGAAACCGCGCGCCATGCAGGCGCCGCCGTCGTCCGTTCCGGCGAACTGATCCCTTCATCGCAGATTTGACGCCGAAGGCCCGGATTCATAGTGTCCGGCCGCCCGGAGACATCGAATGACCGTTGCCGAAACCGCCGCCGCGCTGCGCGCCGTCGCCGAAACCTCGAACGCCTGGCCGTTCGAGGAGGCGAAGAAGATCGTCTCGCGTCTGAAGCGGCAGCCGAAGGACGAGGTGATCTTCGAAACCGGTTACGGCCCCTCGGGCCTGCCGCACATCGGCACCTTCGGCGAGGTCGCGCGCACCTCGATGGTTCGCCATGCTTTCCGTGTGCTGACCGACGACAGGATCAAGACCCGCCTCATCGCCTTCTCCGACGACATGGACGGGCTGCGCAAGGTGCCCGACAACGTGCCGAACAAGGAGCTTCTGGAGAAGCATCTCGGCAAGCCGTTGACGCGGGTGCCGGATCCGTTCGGAACGCATCCGTCGTTCGGCGAGCACAACAACGCGCGGCTGCGCGCCTTCCTCGACCACTTCGGCTTCGACTACGAATTCGCCAGCTCGACCGACTATTACAAGTCAGGCCGGTTCGACGAGACGCTGCTGAAGATGCTGGCGCATTACGACCGGGTGATGGAGATCATCCTTCCGACGCTCGGTCCCGATCGCCGCGCGACCTATTCGCCGTTCCTGCCGGTGTCGCCGCGCAGCGGCCAGGTTCTGCAGGTGCCGATGGTGGCGCGCGACGAGAAGCGCGGCACGGTCACCTACGAAGACCCCGACACGGGCGAGCGCGTCACCACGCCGGTCACGCGCGGCATGGTCAAGTGCCAGTGGAAGGCGGACTGGGCGATGCGCTGGACCGCGCTCGGCGTCGATTACGAAATGGCCGGCAAGGATCTGATCGACTCGGTGAAGCTGTCGAGCGAGATCTGCCGGGCGCTCGGCGGCGCGCCGCCGGAGGGTTTCAATTACGAATTGTTCCTCGACGACAAGGGCCAGAAGATTTCCAAGTCGAAGGGCAACGGGCTCACCATCGACGAATGGCTGCGCTACGCCTCGCCGGAGAGCCTCTCGCTGTTCATGTACCGCGAGCCCAAGGCGGCGAAGCGGCTCTACTTCGACGTGATCCCGCGCAACGTCGACGACTACCAGCAGTTTCTCGACGGCTATCGCAGGCAGGACGCCAAGCAGAGGCTCGGCAATCCGGTCTGGCACATCCACTCCGGCGAACCGCCGGAGATCGACATGCCGGTGTCGTTCCAGATGCTGCTGACGCTGGTGTCGTCGTCCAACGCCGAGAACGCCGGGACGCTGTGGGGCTTCATCGGCCGCTACCGGCCGGGCGTGACGCCGCAGACCCATCCGAAGCTGAACCAGATGGTCGGCTACGCGATAAATTACTACCGCGACTTCGTCCTGCCGACGAAATCGTTCCGCGAGCCGGGCGAGGCCGAGCGCAAGGCGCTGCTCGATCTGCGCGATGCGCTGGACAACCTGCCGGCCGACGCCTCGGCCGAAGCGATCCAGGACGTGGTCTACGAGATCGGCCGGCGTCCGCCGTTCCTCGACGAGGCCAAGAAGGCCAAGGACGGCCGGCCAGGCGTCTCGCTCGAGTGGTTCAACATGCTCTATCAGGTGCTGCTCGGGCAGGAGAAGGGCCCGCGCTTCGGCTCGTTCGCCGCCGTGTACGGCGTGAAAAACACCGTGGACATGATCGACGGCGCGCTGGCGCGGTCAGCTTAGGCGCCGCGCTCCGCCGCGCGGGATGAAGGCCGCAGCCATGCGTCCCGCGCGAGCGGGATGCGTCGCGGCGCGGGTGCCCGCGCTCCAGACGCGGCTCTATAGTGCGGCCGACTCGCATCCCCGTCCATCCGCGCTGCAATGACCGCCGTCGCCATCGCCGTCATCGGCTCCACCATCGTGTTCTCCTCCTTCGTGTCGGGCGTGTTCGGCATGGCGGGCGGCATGGTGCTGCTCGGCGTACTGCTGGTCTATTTCGACGTCGCCACCGCGATGGTGCTGTTCTCGATCACCCAGCTCGGCACCAACGGCCTGCGCACGCTGCACTGGCGTCGGCATGTGCTGTGGCGGATGTTCTGGGGCTATGCGGCGGGCGGCCTCTTGGCCTTCGCGGTGATGCGTTATATCGCCTTCGTGCCGGACAAGGCGTGGGTCTACATCATGCTGGGCTCGCTGCCGTTCTTCGTGCTGGCGCTGCCGGAGCGCGCGCGGCCCTCGATCGAATGGAAGGGCGTGCCGTTCTTCACCGGCATCTTCACCACCATCGTCCAGTTCATGGCCGGCGTCGGCGGGCTGTTCCTCGACATCTTCTTCCAGAAGAGCACGCTCGACCGCAAGGCGACCAACGCCACCAAGGCCGTCACCCAGACCTACAGCCACATTCTGCGCGGCGCCTATTTCGGCTCGCTCGCCGGCTGGGGCGATCTGACGGTCGAGGTCTGGGTGCCGGCGCTCGTGCTGGCGCTGGCGGGCGCTGCCGCGGCGCCGTTCGTGCTGGAGCGCATGACCGATCACGGCTTCCGGCAATGGACGCGCGTCATCATCTATACGCTCGCCATCGTTTATCTTGCGCGCGGAAGCTGGATGCTGTGGACCGGCCAGCCGGGCTGAGCCGGGAGTCCTACGCGAAACGCTCCAGTTTGCCGTCGAGCGCCATCAGGCCGAGTTCGACCGCGAGCTTCGGATGGCGCTCGTTGCACTGCCTGCGGAATTCCAGAAGCGCGTCGCGATGTGTGGCGGTCTCGGCCTCACGCGTTTTCACGCGCTCGTCGCCGTAGGCAATCTTCGCGGCTCCGCAGTCGCGGTGGTTGACGACGATCACGCGCCGGATGCCGTGAAGCTGCATCGACGCGCCGAGATTGTCCCAGAACGTCTTGTGCCAGTCCTTGAACGCCGGCGCGACCACGCCGATGCCTGCGCCCGCCACGACGAACTTGCTGTATTGACCCGTCAGCTTGCGGGAGACCATCGCGTTGCGCACCGGCTCCTGGAAGCGCGGGTCGATGCAGGACAGAACCATCGCCTCGTATTGTCCCGAGGTGCCGAATGCCAGCCCGGGAGCGGCGGCAAGCGCGGCGCTGGCGCCTGCAACGGCGAGAAAGCGGCGGCGGTCGAGACCGCGGAACAAATCCGCGCAGCATGCGCAAGATATCGAGCAGGTGATCGGACGGATTGATCGCGCCATGGCGCTCCCCCGAGTCGGATGTCCGACTATAGCGGGAGACCGGGGCGGGCGGAATGGACTGGAGGCAGCCGGGTGCGTGACGCTACTGACTGGCCCAGAGGATGCGCGCGACCCAGTCGACGTCCTCGGCGGCGATCGAACGCTCCGGGTGGTCGGTGTTGAGCGATTTCAGCTCCAGAACCTTGGCGGTCTGGCGCTTCAATTCCTTCACCATGACCTCGCCCTTGCGGGTCTTGACCACGACGCGGTCGCCGCGCCGCACCGGTGCGGCGGGCGAGACGATGATCACGTCGCCGTCGCGGTAGGTCGGCTCCATCGAGTCGCCGGAGATCTCCAGCGCATAGGCGTTTTCGTCGTTGACTGCGGGAAATGCGATCTCGTCCCAGCCCTTGCCGACCGGAAAGCCCCCGTCGTCGAAATAGCCGCCGGAGCCGGCCTCCGCGAATCCGATCAGCGGCACCGATTGTGCCGGATTTACGCCGTCGGTGATCAGCGAGACGAAAGTCTCGACATTCACCCCCGTGGCGTCGAGCGCCTTCGCCACGGATTCGGTGGAGGGCCAGCGCGCGCGTCCGTCCGGCGTGATCCGCTTCGACTTGTTGAACGTGGTGGGATCGAGTCCGGATCGCTTGGCGAGGCCGGAGGGCGAGAGCTTGGCGCGGGCTGCGAGCCGGTCGAGCGCCGTCCAGATTTGTGCGTGCGTCAACATCGTATGGGCCATAGCGGCGGACCCTTTCACGTTCGTGAGACTCTCATCCCGGCATAGGAATTATAGCCTTAAATGGGGCGTGTCCAGTCCTACCTTGAAGAACGCTCGGACCGCCGATAGGGTCCGAAAATTCCACCCGGAGCACCCCGTGATCGGCTTTTTCGACCGACTGGCCAGACCGTTTCTGCGCGCCCTCGATCCGGAAGACGCTCATGCGCTGGCCATCCGCGCGCTCAAGCTGGCGCCGCGCAGCCGCGCGCCGTCGAACGATTCGCGGCTCGGCGTGCGCGCCTTCGGGCTGATTTTCCCCAATCCCGTCGGCATCGCGCCCGGCTTCGACAAGCATGCGGACGTGCCGGACGCGCTGATGCGGCTCGGCTTCGGCTTCGTCGAGATCGGCACCGTGACGCCGCTGCCGCAGGCCGGCAATCCGCGGCCGCGTCTGTTTCGGCTCGAACCGGACCAGGCGGTGATCAACCGGTTCGGCTTCAACAGCGAGGGCGAGGCCGTGGTGCTGGCGCGGCTCGCCGCGCGGGCGGGGCAGGGCGGGGCGTTTCCCGGCATCCTCGGCGTCAACGTCGGCGCCAACAAGGATTCCACCGACCGCGGTGCCGATTATGTGCGGCTGATCGAATCCTTCGCGCCGGTGGCGAGCTACATCACCGTCAACATCTCCTCGCCGAACACCCCGGGCCTGCGCAACCTGCAGCGCGCCTCCGAACTCGACGACCTCCTGGCGCGCATCGTCGCCGCGCGCGACCGCGCCGCCGAACGCTCCGGCATCACGCCGGTTCTGCTCAAGATCGCACCCGACCTCACGCTCACCGAACTCGACGACACGGTCGGCATCGCGCGCTCGCGCGGCGTCGATGGCATGATCGTCGGCAACACCACCGTCGGACGTCCGGCGTGGCTGAAGGACCGCGACACCGCGCGCGAGGCCGGCGGGCTGTCCGGCAAGCCGCTGTTCCGGCTTTCCACCCGCATGCTGGCGGAGACCTATGTTCGCGTCGAAGGCCAGTTCCCGCTGATCGGCGTCGGCGGAATCGATTCGGGGAAGGCCGCGCTCGCCAAGATCCGCGCCGGCGCGGACCTGATCCAGCTCTACAGCGCGCTGGTCTTTCACGGGCTGGGCCTGATCGCCGGCATCAAGGCCGAACTGGTCGATGCGCTCGACCGCGGCGAGGCCGACACGCTCGCCGATCTGGTCGGCATGGACGCCGCCGCGATGACCGCCGAGGAATGGCCGAATTAAGCGAGGCGGCCGAGATCGCACCGGGCGCTGCGGGGCGGGTCTCCCTCCCCCTTTCAGGGGGAGGTGACAACGGAGACCGCGTCGAAGGATGCAAGCCCCAACTCAGCGCCCGCGCGGCGACTGGACCAGGCGCACGATCAGCCAGATCGGGATCACGATCACCGCGCCCAGCAGGAAATAGTGCCAGAGCCATTCGAAGGCGTCGAAGCCCATGCTCCAGACCGAGCGGATCAGCTTCTCGACGCTCGACAGGATGTTGCGCGGGTCGAGCCCGAGCGCGGACAGCAGCACGCCGATCAGGATCGACAAGAGGATCAGCTTGAACACCACCGACAGCAGGGAGCCGCCGAGGAAGCGTTGAATGCCGTTGGCCATGCGAAGCACCGTTTCCGATTCTGCCGTCGTCTATACCACACGCGCGGTGCGATGCGCTGGCTCGCTCACGGTGCGCCAGCCGTGGTTCGCTCCGTCGCCATCATGCGCTCCAGCGTCTCCAGCCTGTCGGCCTCTTTCGGCGGCTTGTCCCAGCGCAGCCGGTTGATCCGCGGGAAGCGCATGGCGAGGCCGGAGCGGTGCCGGGTCGAGCGTTGCAGGCCCTCGAACGCCACCTCGAACACCAGGCCGAGATCGGGCCCGTGCGCCACCTCGCGCACCGGGCCGAAGCGGTCGGTGGTGTTGCGCCGCACGAAGCGGTCGATGTCCTTCAACTCGTCGTCGGTGAAGCCGAAGTAGGCCTTGCCGACCGGCACCAGCTCGTCGCCGGCCTCGCCCGCCTTCCAGACGCCGAAGGTGTAGTCGGAGTAGAACGACGAACGCTTGCCGTGGCCGCGCTGCGCGTACATCAGCACCGCGTCCACGATCATCGGATCGCGCTTCCACTTCCACCACGGTCCCTTCGGCCGACCGGGCAGGTAGGCCGAATCGCGGCGCTTGAGCATGACGCCCTCGACCGCCCCGGCATCGGGGCCTGCGCCGGCGGCGGCGGGATCGGCGCGCGCCGCGGTCAGCGCCTCCCACGAATCGAACGGCACCATCGGCGAGACGTCGATGCGCGGATCGCCAAGCCGTGCGACGAACGCCTCGAGCCGCGCGCGCCGCTCCGCGAAGGGCCGCTCGCGCAGGTCGTCGCCGTCGTCCATCAGCAGGTCGTAGGCGCGAATATGCGCGGGAAACTCCGCGATCAGCTTCGCCGTGACGGCCTTCCGGTTCAGGCGCTGCTGCAGCACGTTGAACGGCTGCACGCGGCCGTCGCGCACGATCAGCAACTCGCCGTCGATCGCGCCCGGCAGCGCCAGCGCGTCGAGCAGTTCGGGAAAGCTCTTCGAGATGTCCTCGCCGGTGCGCGAGTAAAGCCGCGCTGCGGGCGTTCCGGTCTCGTCGATGCCTGCCACCGCCTGGATGCGGGTGCCGTCCCACTTCCACTCCGCGACGTAATCGGCAGGATCGAGCGCGGCGAAATCCGCCTCGTCGAGGGCATGCGCCAGCATCGCCGGCCGGAACGGCGCAGGGTCGATGCTGGACGGCTTTTCGCCGCGGCCTTCGAGCCAGGCAAAAAGCTCCTCGTAGGGCGGGGCGAGCCCCGGCCAGATCAGTTCGATCTCGTCGGGCTCTCTGCCGCCGAGCGTCGCCGCCGCGGTCTTGGCGAGCCGCGCCGAGACGCCGATGCGAAGCCCGCCGGTGACGAGCTTGAGCAGCGCCCAGCGCCCGGTCTCGTCGAGCGCGTCGAGCCAGCGCGCCAGTTGCGCGGGAAGCTCCGTCTTGCCGAGGGTGGAGAGGCTTTCGACCACCTCGGACAAGGAAGGAATGGCGTTGGGGCGTCTGGCAGGATCGGCGGGCCACATCAGCGCGACCGTCTCCGACAGGTCGCCGACATAGTCGTAGGACAGCGCGAACAGCACCGGATCGGCGCGCTCCGCGATCAGCGCGCGGATCATGCCCGGCTTGGCGTGCCTGAAGCTCAGCGCGCCGGTCAGCGCCGCGAGCGCGGCGCCACGCTCGGGATCGGGCGTGCGACGGAAATAATCCGTCATCAGCCGCAGCTTGCCGTTGCGTGATGGCTCGTAGGCCAGACGGTCGAGCAGTTCGGCGAAGCGGTTCATGCCGGCAGCCCGGTCCCGTCCGGACTATCGACTCCCTGGCCGACGCCGTCGCTTTCGTCCTCGTCGCCGTAGCCGACGATCGCCAGTGGCCGCGCCTTCAGGCCGCGCTGCGTGCACCAATGCACCAGCGCGTCCTCCTGGCCGTGCGTGACCCAGATCTCGCCCGCGCCGGTGGCGGCGATGGTGGCCGTAAGCCCGTCCCAGTCCGCATGGTCGGAGATCACCAGCGGCAGTTCGATGCCGCCTTGGCGCGCCCGCGCCCGCACCCGCATCCAGCCGGACGCGAACGCCGTCACCGGATCGGGAAAGCGCCGCGCCCACAGGTCACGCGCGGCGGAGGGCGGGCACAGCGTCACGGTGCCGGCGAGCTGCGCCTTGGTCGCGCTCTTGACCAGTTCCAGCGGACCGAGGTCGATGCCGCGTGCGACGTAGTAGGACGTGATCTTCTCCATCGCGCCGTGCAGATGGATCGTCCGATCGTAGCCCGCCCGGCGCAGCAGCGCGATCACGCGCTGCGCCTTGCCGAGCGAATAGGCCCCGACCAGATGCGCGCGCTCCGGAAAAAGCTCGACCGACTTCGTCAGCTTGCCGATCTCGCCGTCCGGATCGCCGTGCCGGAACACCGGCAGGCCGAACGTCGCCTCGGTGATGAACACGTCGCACGGCACCAGCTCGAACGGCGCGCAGGTCGGATCGCCGACATCCTTGTAGTCCCCCGAGGCGACGATCCGCAGGCCGCCGCGCTCGACCGAAACCTGCGCGGAGCCCAGCACATGGCCCGCCGGGTGGAATGTCACCCTCACGCCGCCGAGCTCGACCGTCTCGGCGTAGCGCACCGCCTGCGTGCTGCGGGCGAAGCCGTCGCCGTAGCGCAGCCGCATCATGTCGAGGGTTTCCTGCGTCGCCAGCACTGCGCCATGGCCCGGCCGGGCGTGGTCGGAATGGCCGTGCGTGATGACGGCCTTGTCGACCGGCCGCGTCGGATCGATATGAAAGCCGCCGGGCTTGCAGCACACGCCCTGCGAGGTCGGGACGAGCAGGTCTTCGGGACGCATGGCCTTCAGATATGTCATATCGGGCCCGGAAACAGGGCCGACCCCGGAACCGCGATGACCGCCCAGCCGCTTTTCGTCTCCTCCGGCGATCTCGTCGCCGACCGGCGCTACCGCTGGGCGCTCGACTACGCCAAGCGCGGCGATGCCGCGGCGGCGGCCGACATTCTGGAGCAGGTGGTGGCGGATGCGCCGGGCTTCGCCACCGCTTGGTTCGCGCTTGCCGTGCTGCGCGAACGGCTCGGCGACGGCGATGGGGCGGTGGCCGCGTTTCGCGCCGCCAGCAACGCCGATCCGCAGGATTACCACGGTGCGCGGCTGCATCTGGCGCGGCTCGGCGCGGGCGAGGCGACGCCCGGCATGACCGCGACCTATGTGCGCCGGCTGTTCGACCAGCATGCGCCGGACTTCGACAGGTTCCTGGTCGAGTGGCTCGGCTATCGCGGCCCGGAGGTTCTGCTCGACGCGCTGACGCAGGTGCGCGGCGCGCCGCTGCGCTTTCGCACGGCGCTCGACATCGGCTGCGGCACGGGTCTCGCGGGCGTCGCGCTGCGTCCGCATTGCGAGCGGCTGATCGGGCAGGACATTTCGCCCGGCATGGTGGAGAAGGCGAGGGAGAAGGGCGTCTATGACGCGCTCGCAACCGGCGATCTCGTCGAATTCCTGCTCGCGCAGCCGCAGGCGTCCGCCGATCTCGTGATCGCTGCAGACGTGTTCGTCTATTGCAGCGATCTTGCGCCGATCGCGCGCGCCGCGGCGCATGCGCTGGCGCCGGACGGGCTGTTCGCCTTCACGGTCGAGGCCTTCGACGGCGCCGGCGTGAAGCTGCAGGGCACGCTGCGCTACGCCCACGGCGAGGATCACCTCCGCCGCGCGCTGTCGGAGGCCGGGCTTTCGCTCCGCCTCCTCGAACGGGTCTCGACCCGCACCGAGAATGGTCATCCGGTTCCGGGTCTCGCGGCGGTCGCGCAAGCCGCCCCGGATGCGCCACGATCCGCGCCGAAGGCTTGAGGGTGAGCGCGCGTTCGCCATCCGAAAATTTGCCCATGTTGCCTGATGTGTTTGCGCGCTGGTTCGCGCAGCGCGGCTGGACGCCGCGCGCGCATCAGCTCGAACTTCTGGCGCGCGCGCGGGCCGGCCGCTCGTCGCTGCTGATCGCGCCGACCGGCGGCGGCAAGACGCTGGCGGGGTTTCTGCCGAGCCTGGTGGAGTTGAGCGAGGATGCCGGCGCCGGTCCCGGTTCGCCTCCCCGCAAGCGGGGAGAGGGGCGGCCCGGCCTCCACACCCTCTACATCTCCCCTCTGAAGGCCCTCGCCGTCGACATCGCTCGCAACCTCGAAGCGCCGGTCGCCGAGATGCGCCTGCCGATCCGGATCGAGACCCGCACCGGCGACACGCCGGCGTCCAAGCGCCAGCGCCAGCGCCGCGACCCGCCGGATATCCTGCTGACGACGCCGGAGCAGCTCGCGCTGCTGCTCGCCAGCGCCGACGCGCCCTATCTGTTCGGCACGCTGCGCCGGGTGATCCTCGACGAACTGCACGCGCTGGTGACGAGCAAGCGCGGCGACCTGCTGTCGCTCGGGCTCGCGCGGCTGTTCCGGCTTGCGCCGGAGCTTCGCACGGTGGGGCTCTCCGCCACCGTCGCCAACCCGGACGATCTCTGCCGCTATCTCGTGCCGCAGCCCGAAGGCGGCACAGCCTTCGCCGATCTCGTGGTCGCCGACGGTGGTGCGGCGCCGGACGTCACCATGATGGCCCCGGGCGAATATCTGCCGTGGTCGGGCCACTCGGCCAAGCATGCGTTCCCGCAGATCTACGAGCGGATCAAACAACACAGAATGACGCTGGTGTTCACGAACACCCGCAGCCAGGCCGAGATGATCTTCCACGCGCTCTGGCATCTCAACGACGACGCGCTGCCGATCGCGCTGCACCACGGTTCGCTCGACGTCGCGCAGCGCCGCAAGGTCGAGGACGCGATGGCGGCCGGCCGCCTGCGTGCGGTTGTCTGCACCTCGTCGCTCGATCTCGGCATCGACTGGGGCGACGTCGATCTCGTCGTCAACGTCGGCGCGCCCAAGGGCTCGTCGCGCCTGCTCCAGCGCATCGGTCGCGCCAACCACCGGCTCGACGAGCCGTCGCGCGGCATTCTCGTTCCGGCCAACCGCTTCGAGGTGCTGGAGTGCCGCGCCGCCATCGATGCGGTCGGCGAAAACGCCCAGGACACGCCGCCGCTGCGCACCGGCGCGCTCGACGTGCTGGCCCAGCACATCCTCGGCTGCGCCTGCGGCGAGGCGTTCTTCGCCGACGATCTCTATCGCGAGACGATCGCAGCCGCGCCCTATGCGGACCTCTCTCGCGCCGATTTCGACGCCGCGCTCGATTTCGTCGCGACCGGCGGCTACGCGCTGAAGGCCTACGAGCGTTTTGCAAAGATCCGGCAGACCAGGGACGGGCGCTGGCGCGTCAGCCATCCGGCGGTGGCGCAGCGCTACCGCATGAACCTCGGCACCATCGTCGAGGCCGACATGCTGAAGGTCCGGCTGGTGCGCTCGCGTGCGGGCGGCCGCGGCAGCACCAGCACCAACGCGGTGGCGCGCGGCGGACGCATCCTCGGCGAGGTCGAGGAGTATTTCGTCGAGACCCTCGTGCCCGGCGACACGTTCGTTTTCGCCGGCGAGATCCTGCAATACGAGGCGCTGGCGCGCGACGAGGTCTATGTTTCGCGCTCCAACGCGACGGATCCCAAGGTGCCGTCCTACGACGGCGGCAAGTTTCCGCTGTCGACCTATCTTGCCGCCCGCGTGCGCCGGATGCTGGCGGAGCCGCAGGACTGGCAGGCGCTGCCCGGTCCGGTGCGCGAATGGCTCGGCCTGCAGCAATGGCGCTCGATGGTGCCGCGCGAGAGCGACCTGCTGGTCGAGACCTTCCCGCGCGGCGGCCGGCATTATCTCGTCTGCTATCCGTTCGAGGGCCGGCTCGCGCACCAGACGCTCGGGATGCTGCTGACGCGCCGGCTGGAGCGCGAGGGCCTGCGGCCGCAGGGCTTCGTCGCCAACGAATATGCGCTCGCGGTCTGGGGTCTGGGCGACGTCGGGATGCGCGTCGCGCGCGGCGGCCTGTCGCTTTCGCGGCTGTTCGACGAGGACATGCTGGGTGACGACCTGGAGGCGTGGCTGGCCGAATCCGCCCTGATGAAGCGCACGTTCCGGCATTGTGCGATCATCGCCGGCCTGATCGAGCGGCGGTTTCCGGGCGAGGAGAAGTCGCGGCGGCAGGTCACGATCTCCACCGATCTGGTCTACGACGTGCTGCGCAGGCACCAGCCCGACCATCTTTTATTGCGTGCGGCGCGAAACGATGCGGCCACCGGCCTGCTCGACATCCGCCGGCTCGGCGAAATGCTCGCTCGCATCCGGGGACGAATCGTTCATAAATCGCTCGATCGGGTCTCGCCGCTGGCCGTTCCGGTCATGCTGGAAATCGGACGTGAGTCGGTCTACGGAGAGGCTGCGGAAGCGGTCATGGCCGAAGCGGCCGACGAACTGATCAAGGAGGCGATGGGATGACGCGCATGGCAATTGCTGCGTCGTTTCTGTTGTGCGCAGCCGGACTGGCGCACGCGCAGAGCGTGCCGGCCGCCTTTCCGCTCGACCGCGAGTTTCGCGGGATTTCGATCTCCGGCTTCGACGTGCAGCGCAGCGGTCTCACGCTGACGGTGCGGCGCGACCCGAAATCGAAACAGGCGACCGGCTCCGGCTCCACCGGCTGCAATCAGTGGACGGCGGTCTTCATGTTTCGCGACGGTGACGCGCTCGACGTGACCGACATCGTCACCACCCGCAAGGCCTGTGCGAAGGCGCGCATGACCACCGAACAGGCGTTCCTCACCACGTTGCGCTCGACCCAGCGCTGGCGCGCCGACGGCAACCGGCTCATTCTGGAAGGCGAGGCCGGCCGGCTGCTGATGAACGCATCCGCCGGCAAGAAGCCGACGAAATCCTGACGCCATTCGCACCCGCATGTCACCCGCTCTCGCCCTCCGGCTGCCCGACGAAACCGCGACCGCAGGCGATCTCGCCGTGGCCGGCGCGGTCTTCGCGGCCGATCCGGCCGGCGCGCTCTACTGGCCGGAGCGCCGGCTGCTTGCGGTGGCCGACCTGCATCTGGAAAAGGGCTCGGCCTTCGCCGCGCGCGGCGTGCTGCTGCCGCCCTACGACACCGCTGCGACGCTGGCGCGGCTCGGGGCGCTGATCGCGCGCTACGCGCCGCAGATCGTGGTTGCGCTCGGTGACAGCTTCCATGACGGCCGCGGTCCGGCGCGGCTCGCCGACACCGACCGCGCCGTGCTGCGCGCCATGCAGCGCGGCCGCGACTGGGTCTGGATCGCAGGCAACCACGATCCGGAGCCGGCGGAGGACGTCGGCGGCCGCTTCCTCGACGCGCTGTCGGTCGGTCCTGTGGTCTTCCGCCACGAGCCGACCGGGGCCTCGGGCGAGATCGCCGGGCACCTGCATCCGGTGGCGCGGCTCGCGGGCCGCGGCGGCTCGGTCAGCCGCCGCTGCTTCGCCGCGGACGACCAGCGCGTGGTGATGCCGGCCTTCGGCGCCTATGCCGGCGGGCTCAACGTGCGCGACCGCGCGTTTGCCAGAGTGTTCGAGACGCTCGCGTTCCGCGCCCACATGCTCGGGGCCCGGCGGGTCTATGCGGTGGCGGCGAAGCGCTGCCTGCCGGATTAGAGCATGATCCCGAAAAGTGGGGACCGGTTTTCGGATCAGATCATGCTCAAACATAAAGAGAGGCGACGGATCTGATTCAACGCAATTGGATCAGACTCTGACGCGACATCAGTCGCG
Source organism: uncultured Alphaproteobacteria bacterium (assembly GCA_963758225.1). Taxonomy (GTDB): domain Bacteria; phylum Pseudomonadota; class Alphaproteobacteria; order Rhizobiales; family Xanthobacteraceae; genus Z2-YC6860. The sequence continues at coordinate 71,050 of CAVWUJ010000002.1, forward strand.
CCGGAACACCACGCTCGCGAGCCAGCCGGTCAGCAGCGCCATCATCACGGTGGCGATCCCGTAGAGCAGACCGTATTGCTTCGCCGCGGTGACGACGAACTGCTCGAAGCCGACCTTCACCAGTTCGAACGCCGAGGTTTGGCGCGCCAGCAGCGCGCCGCCGGACAGAAGCTTCACGTCCACCTCGTAACTGCCGACCGGCGCGATGGCGGGGATCGGGATGCCGGCGCGGAACACGGTCGGCGTCAGCATGGTCACGCCGTTGGCCTGCTGGGTGTAGAGGCCCTGTTCGCTCTTGAGCCGGATGAAATTCGTGCGGAACGGGTCGGTGCGCACCGTGTCGGCCACGTCCGGCCCGATGCGCTGCGGCAGGAGGATGTTGTCGAAGCCGATCTGCAGCCTGCGCAGATTGTTGGCGTCGGCGATCTCCTCGAACGGGCGGTTCGCCATCGCGGCGAGGTAGCTCGGCACGCCGATGAACTCGCGGCCCGCGACGTTGGTGAAGATGCCGAGCACGCGCTCCTTGTGGCGGGTCACGACGTTCTGGCGCGGACCGCGGATGGTCACGACGATGTCGTAGGGCCGCGGCGTCTGTCGTGCGCCGGGCTTGTCCGGCTCGACGGTGCCGAACAGCACGATCGAGGTGCCGGTGAAGCTGGAGTTGACCAGAACCTGATGCCGCGAGATCGACAGCACCAGTTGCTCCGCCTGCGCGGGGTGTCCGGCGGCAAGCGCCGCAACCAGGATCAGGGCTGCGAGCAGGCGGGCGATCACGGCTCGCCTCCCAGCACGCGAAGCGAATAGAAATCGGCGGGCTCCAGCACGAGCTGGAACGCGAACCGCAGGCCGACGGCGAACACCAGAATGCCGAGCAGCAGCCGCAACCGCTCGCCGCGCATCTTCTGGCCGGCGCGCGCGCCGAACTGCGCGCCGATCACGCCGCCGACCATCAGGATCAGCGCCAGCACCGCATCGACGAGCTGGTTGGTCGCCGCGTGCATCACGGTGGCCGCGGCCATCGTCACCAGCGTCAGGACCATCGAGGTTCCGATCACGGTCGCGGTCGGAACCCGCAGGAAGTAGATCAGCATCGGCACCAGGATGAAGCCGCCGCCGATGCCGAGAATCGCCCCGATGAATCCGATGATGAAGCCGATGCCCCAGACCGGGATCGCCGAAACGTAGATCTTGGAGCGCTTGAAGCGCATCTTGAGCGGCAGTCCGTGCACCCAGGTGTGGGCGCCGCCGCGCCGCAGCGTCGCCGGCTGGCCGCCGCGGCTGCGCCAGATCGCACGCAGGCTCTCGTTGATCATCAGCCCGCCGACGATCCCGAGCAGCGCGACATAGGACAGGCCGATGGTGATATCGAGCTGATCGAGCGCGCGCAGCATGGTGAACAGCCAGACGCCGCCGGCGGTGCCGATGATGCCGCCCGCCAGCAGCATCAGCGCAAGGGGCACGTCGACCGTCTTGCGCCGCCAGTACGAGATCGCGCCCGAGCACGAGGACGCCGCGATATGGCTCGCCACGCTCGCCACCGCCACAGCCGAGGGGATGCCGATGAAGATCAGCAGCGGCGTCATCAGGAAGCCGCCGCCGATGCCGAACATGCCGGAGATCAGCCCGACTGCGAGCCCCATGCCAAGCACGAGGAAGATGTTGACCGGCAGGTCGGCGATCGGAAGGTAGATCTGCACGCGCTATCGCCGCGGTTCGGACTTGCGGGTAAGGCGGCCGCCGCGATTTGCGGCGTCCGTCGGCATCGGTATAGGCCCGATCGCAGCAGATGGCACGCAAATGTCGCCGCCTGCGCGACTTTAACGCGACCGGTGCCGCATCAACGGGCGTTCGCGGACGGCCGAGCCTTCGGGCGCGCGGGCTGCGCCGCGGTGGCGGTGCGGTCCCAGCCGCCGGGCGGAACCCGCAGGTTGGTCGCCTCGTCGGGCTCGCGCTCGGCTACGAAGGTCTGGGCGGCCTGCTGCGCCGACATCAGCGCGTTCTTGTCGAGCCGCGCGCCGACCTCGTCGCGCTTCTTGGTGGCGTCGGCGTCGCCGCCGGCCGCAGCCAGCGCGAACCACTTGTAGGACTCCGCGAGGTTCTGCGAGACGCCGATGCCGCGGGCGTAGAGGATCGCAAGGTTGTACTGGCTGTCGGTCACGCCGTAGCCGGCGGCGCGGCGGAACCACTGCGCGGCCACCTTGTAGTCCGGCTTGCCGTCGATGCCCTCGGCATGCAGCACCGCCAGGTTGTGCATCGCCTTGGCGTGGCCCTTGTCGGCGGCGCTCAGATAGAGCTTGCGGGCCGCGTTCAGATCCTTGCGGACGCCTTCGCCCTTCTCGTACAAGCCGGCGAGACGGAATTGCGCCGGCGCGAAGCCGCTGCTGGCGGCGCGCTCCAGCCAGCGGATCGCCTCGGCGAAGTCTTGACCGACGCTGCGGCCTTCCGCGTAACGCAGGCCCATTTCGTATTCGGCGGCCGGATTGCCGGCCGCTGCTGCTGCGCGCAGGGCGGGGCTGGCGCTGCTTGGCACGGCTGCCGTGTTGGCGGTCGCGTTGGTCGCCGTAATGGCGGCGGCCGCCGGCGGAGCGGTGGGGCGCGGCCGGGGGCCGATCGAACCGGTGATATCCGGCGCGCGCGGCAGATTCTGCAGGATCGTGCTCGGATTGAAGAACGACGAAGGGCCGTCCGGCTGCTCGGCCGGCGGCGTCTCCTGTTCGGGCGGCGGCAGCGTGCCTTCCGGCGCGGGCATGGCGCGGCCCGGCGCAGCCGGTCGCGGTGCGGCGTCGCCCGCGGGACGAGCGGTCGCGGCCGGCCGCTCGTTCGACGTTTGCGATCCGGCGCCCGGCGACACGGCCGGCATGAACAGGTCCATCGCGGTGTGCAGCGCGCCGAGCACGATCACCACCACGCTGGTGGCGATCACCAACGTCTTGGCGTGTTTCATCGCCTTGCTGCGGAACGACGAGGCCGGCGGCGCGACCTGATCCTCCGGACCCAGCAGAAGCGGCTCCTGCGGCTCCGGCGCGGGCTTCGGCTTGATCTTCGCCTTGGGCTTTGCGGGCTGGGATGACGCGACCGGGGCCGGCGCTTCGGCCAGCGCCCTGGCGGCGTTGCGCGCCGCAGCGATCGCAGCCGCTTTGCCGCCCGTCTCGGCGGCCGGCGGGCGCGCCTGGCCGAGAGCGGCTTCGGAGGCGGCGATCCGGGCGGCGGGCGAGCCGGGCTTGATCTTGGGAGCGCCCATGCCGGGTTCGAGCGGCGTGTCGGGCGGCAGATGCGGGTCGATCGGCCGGCGCGGCTCCGGGCGCGCCGGCGGCGCGGGGCGATCCTGCCGATGGGCATTCGGCGGCGGCGGGGGGGCGACCGCAACGGGAGCCGGCGGCATCGGCGCCGGCGCCGGTGCGGGCATCGCCATGACCGGAGCGGGCGACGGCGCCGGATGGCCCATCTGAAGCTGGGCTGCGGGCGGCAATTGCGGTGCGGGAGCAGGCTCCGGCTCCGGCGCGCTGCGGAGCGCGCGCGGCTGCTGGCGCAGCTCGCCGACGGCAACGAGCAGGTCGGCGATGCCGCGCTCCATCGCCACGAGGCTCGACAGCCGGGCATCGGAGGCGTCGAGCTTCTCGACCAGCTTGACGATGCGGTCTTCCAGGCCGCGCAGCGCGAGCTGATCGCCCTGCGTAAGCTGCGCGCGTTCGAGCTGCGTGCTCAGCGTGCGGATCGCGTTCTCGAGTTCGGGCGGAACGCTGCGTCCGGTCTCCATCAGCGTGGAGATGCGCTGGTCGAGCTGGGCGATCGCCTCGGCGCCGCCGTCGACCGCGACCCTTTCAAAGCGGCTCGCCAGCCCGCGCACCTCGGCGGCGAGCTGCGCCAGTGCGCCGTCCGACGCCACATGCGAAACCGCGCCGCGCAGCGACGTGATCGCGTGTTCGATCTGCCGCAGCGTTCCGGGATCCTGCTGCGAGGACGAAATCTGGTCGATCTTGCGCGACAGGCCGCGCACGGCTTCATCGACGCCCACCAGCCCCTCGGCCGGGGTCAGTCCGCGCAGCGCGTCCCGCACCTCGGCCAGACCGTGTTCGAGGCCGGTAAAGGCCTCGCGTTCGCCGCCGCCGCTCGACTGGCGGATGTGATCGACGCGCTCGGAGAGCGCACGCACCTCGTGCTCCAGCGTCTCGATCGCGCGCCGCGGCAGCGCTTCGGTCAGCGCGCGGCCGATCTCGGCAAGATCGCTGCGCAGCGCCGCGAGCGCCTCCTCGTAGGGGCGGTGCATCGAGGCGATCTGGGTGGTGATGTCGCGCAGATGGCTTTCGAGGCCGCTCAGGTCGGGACCGGCGAGCCGCTGCGGCGGGGCCGGGTGTGCTGCCTCCCGCAGGGCCGGCGCGGCATCCTCGCCGTCGAGTGCGCGCTGGCGCGCCGAGATCTCCATCGCCCAGGCGTTGGGGCCGACCGCCGTCGCGCCGTTGGCCGGCGACGCAGACGGCCCCGGCAGGGGCCGCGGGCCCATTGCGGGCGGCATGGCAGGCGGCATGACAGGCGACATGGCAGGCGGCATTGGCGCCTGCGGAATCGCCGCCTGATGAATCGCGGCATGCTGCGGCATGTGGAATTGCGGCGCCAGCGGCGGTGCGATCGGCCCCTGCGGCAGATAGGCCGGCGGGCGCGCAGCGGTCGCGGCGGCGGCGCGGCCTTCGGCGATCACCTGATCGAGGCGGCGGTCGAGCCGCGCGATCGCCTCGGCCACCCGGTCTGGCTCGCGCTTGTCCTGCTCCTCGTGTCGGGACACGCGGCGGTCGGCCTCGCGGCGGCCGTAGCGTTCGGAACGCTCGTCGCGTTCGTCGCCGTCGTCCCAATCGTCGGATTCGTCCGCCTCGACGCGGCGGTCGCGCCGGCCCGCGCTGCGGGTGACGCGCTCGAGCTGCCGGGTCAGGCTGTCCAGCCGGTCGGTGACGGCCGCGAGCTCGTCGCCATAGGCGCCGTCATCGCCGTCTTGATCTCTGCTCGATCTGCGTTTCTGCCGCACGCGGGGATCAGTCTTTGCAGGGCAACCGTCGCGGGTGGGCCGAAACCCGGCGAAAGTCCGGAAAGCGGAATTATCGAAGCGGTCTTGCGTCCTGCGCCGACTTTTCTGGATTGCGGTAAACAATGCGTTAACCCGCTGGGAATTCCGCATTTTCGAGCCGCGAAATCTTGCTCAAAGTGCGGATCGCGGACGTGGCTGGAGGTTCTTGCGCTCAATTGCCGTTAACCTTTCGTTAACCTTTGCCGTGCGGATGCAAAACGGCCCCGGCCGGATGGACGACCGGGGCCGTTCGCTGCGCCGGACCTGTGGGCGGGGTCCGGCACGCCACGGGCGACGGGGAGCCTTCAGTTCACCAGAACTGCACCGTCGCACCGGATTCCGGTTGTCCAGACATGGGCCTGCCCGAGGCGCACCCCGAGCCCGGCCAGCACGCCGGAGAGCAATTGATCGAGCGGCTTGGCGGCGGACGACACGATGCCCGCCACGGTGCCCTGAACCGCGCCGGGCAGGCCGAGGCCGAGACCCAGCACCGAGACGCCGAGATCGAGATCGCCGATCAGCTTCGACAAGAGCGACGCCGTGTGGTCGGTCGTCGTCACCGTCTTCTTGGTCTGGCGGCCGATGTCGCCGTAGCTGAACGTGACGGTCTGCGGCGCGAGGTTGCTCACCGTCGCATGCGCGCGGCCCGTCACCTTGAGCAGCGCGGTGTCGACCAGCGTGGCGGGGCCGGGATTCGGCGCGCTCGAGAAGTTCGTCATCATCGCCGGCGTCACGTTGCCGATCCGGGCGTCGAGAACGGCAGGCCGGACGCCGAGCGAGACGGTCGACGAAGACACGCTCGGAAAGCCGCAGGACACGGCGTCGAGCGTGGCCGTGGCCGACGCCAGTTCGAGATAGATCGGCAGCCGGACGGCGGCGACGTTGCCGGCGCCCAGCAGCGTCACGTCGAGCAGCAGCCTCGTCTGCGCGGTGTGCGCGCTTGCGCCCGGCCCGCCGACCGCAGCCCAGCTCGTGCCGCGCGGGCGTTCGCCGATGGCGAGCCGCAGGCTCGCCTGCGAGACGCCCGGCAGCTTGACGTCGAGGCCGATGGCGGCCTGGTTCTGCCCGTTCGCGATCTGTGCGATCGCCGATACCATGTCGAGCGCATTGGCTGCGAAGTGCGCCTGCGGATTCTGGCCGACGGCGAGATGGGCGTAGGGACCGAAGCCGGCGAGCGAGCCGAGCGGGATGCGCGCCGACGAGCTCTTGACGCCCTGCGCGATGGTGTTCAGCGCCTGCACGGCGCTGCTGTTGCCATGCGCGGCGCGGCCGGTGTCGACCATCGCGGCGATCGCGTCGGAGACCTTCACGTTGGTCGCAGCGAGCGACTTGTAGGTGCCGCCCGTCACCGCGATGCGCGCCGCGAGGGCGTCGGCGAACTTGAACATGTCGAGATGGGCATTGAGCATCGCCTGGTAATCCATCACCGACAGCGAGAGCGTCGTGCCCAGCATGCCGCCGAGCATCTGGTTCAGCATGCCGCCTTCCAGCGACAGAAGCCCCGAGCCGACGGCGAAGGAGGCGAAGGCGGTCTGGGTCGCGATCGCGCTGGTGCGGATCTCGAAATTGTCCCTGCCGGTGAGCAGCCGCCCGAGAAACAGCGGTGTGGTCGTGCGCACCGCGACGCGCACGGCGTTGGCGTCCGATGCGGTCGACGGCCTGAACCGCTCCGCAGGAGCGACCGAGGCGTCGGCGGTGTAGACCCCGGTGACGACCTCGCGCAGCGAACCGTCTGTCAGTTGGTTGCGGCCGAGCGTCGCACCGGCGGCGCGCGAGGCATTGGCGATGTCGGTGGCGGCCGCGATGGCCGCCAGATCGGCGACGCTCTGCGCCTTGCGGCGGTCCGCGAAGGTGCGCCCGACGTCGACGCCGAAGGCGCCGACGCCCAGCACGAGGCTCAGCACCATGCCGCTCAGCACGGCAATCGCGCCACGCTCGTCCCGGACGAAGCTGCGGATGGGGGACATGGCGACCTCTAGTATCCGCCGCGCTGGATCGCCGCCGCCCGCAGGATGTGGGGCGAGGGCGCCGGCACGAAGCCGGGCAGCGCATAGATGAACATGTGCGAGGCGTCGTAGCCGACGGTCACGACGTAGACGTTGGCATTGTCCGGTGCGGCGCCGGCGCGCACCGTGAGGCGGGCGGGCGCGATCAGCGGATAGGTCGGCGCGTTCGCCTGAACATAGGATTCGGCGAGCGAGACGCGCTCGGCGTCGTTCAGACCTGCGACCGACGAGCGCGCAGCCTCGGCGGCGAGCTGCTGCACGCCATGCACCACCGCCAGATAGGCGCCGTACATGACGATGCCGAACAGGGCGAACAGGAACAGCGGAAACACGATCGCGAACTCGACCGCGGAGGCCCCGCGGCGGCAACGAACCCAGGCAGTCAGTGTGTGAAGCGTCGCGCTCATGTCGCGATTGAAGTTCACAACTTTTAATTGCGTCTTAAAAGGACACCCATTGAAAACACAGTGATGACGCCATTTGTCTACAATCCATGATTGTATATCGCCCGAGGCCTTCCGCTGGCCCGGATGCGGGGCCACGTTCGGCCGAGAGGCGAACCGCAGCGTGAATCGGGCGTTAACGGCGAGATTGTCGCCTGCTTAACGGCGCTTCAATCGCTGCGTGTCAGGCTTGCCCGCACCATCCGGCCGTGCCGGTGCGGCCTGCGAGCTTGGGGAAGGGACGACCATGCCGATCTACAAGGCCCCCGTCGACGACGTCACGTTTCTCTGGAACGACGTGTTCAATGTCGACCGTTATTCCAACATGCCCGGCTTCTCCGACGCCTCACCGGACGTGGTTTCCGCCATTCTCGTAGAGGCCGCGAAATTCTGCGAGGAGGTGCTGACGCCCCTCAACCGCACCGGCGACGTCGAGGGCTGCACCCGCCACGCCGATGGCCGCGTCACCACCCCGAAGGGATTTTCCGACGCCTTCATGCAATTGCGCGAGGGCGGCTACATCGGCCTGTCGGCGCCGTCCGAGTTCGGCGGCATGGGCCTGCCGGTCACGCTCACCGAATCGGTCAACGAGTTTCTCTGCTCGGCCAACATGGCGCTCGCCATGTATGCGGGCCTCACTCAGGGCGCGATCGCCGCGCTGCTGGTGCATGGCTCCGACGCGCAGAAGGCGCTGTACGTTCCGAAGATGGTCGCCGGCGAATGGACCGGCACCATGAACCTGACCGAACCGCATTGCGGCACCGATCTCGGACTGCTGCGCACCCGGGCCGCGAAGCAGGCCGACGGCTCCTACAAGATCACCGGCACCAAGATCTTCATCTCGGCCGGCGAGCACGACCTCGCCGAGAACATCGTCCATCTGGTGCTGGCGCGCATCGAAGGCGCGCCGGAGGGCACCAAGGGCATATCGCTGTTCGTGGTGCCCAAGATCCTGCCGAACGCCGACGGCTCGCTCGGCGCGGCGAACGCGGTCGCCTGCGGCTCGATCGAGGAGAAGATGGGCATCCACGGCAACGCCACCTGCGTGATGAACTACGACGGCGCGACCGGCTGGCTGGTCGGCGAGGAAAACCGCGGCCTGCACGCCATGTTCACGATGATGAACGAGGCGCGGCTGGCGGTCGGCGTGCAGGGCCTGGCGCAGTCCGAGGTCGCCTACCAGAACGCGGTGATCTACGCGAAGGAGCGGCTGCAGGGCCGCGCGCTCTCCGGCGCCAAGGCCAAGGACAAGCCGGCCGACCCGATCATCGTGCATCCGGACGTGCGCCGCACGCTGATGACGATCAAGGCGTTCAACGAGGCGGCGCGCGCGCTGGTGATGTGGACCGCGCTGTCGTCGGATCTCGCGCACCGCGCCGACGACGACAAGACCCGGCAGGCGGCGGACGATCACATCGGCCTGCTGACGCCGGTGGTGAAGGGCGTGCTGACCGACATGGGCTTCGCCAACACCGTGTTGGCGCAGCAGATGTTCGGCGGCCACGGCTACATCGCCGAGCACGGCATGGAGCAGTTCGTGCGCGACGCGCGGATCGCGATGATCTACGAGGGCGCCAACGGCATCCAGGCGCTCGATCTCGTGGGGCGCAAGCTGCCGAAGGACGGCGGCCGGGCGCTGCAGGCGTTCTTCGCCGAGGTGCAGGGCTTCATCAAGGAGCAGGCGGCGGACGAGGGCATGAAGGTCTACGTCGAGCCGCTCGGCAAGGCGCTCGGCCACCTCCAGCAGGCGACCATGTGGTTCATGGCCAATGCGATGGCCAAGCCCGATAACGCCGGCGCGGGCGCGACCGATTTCATGCATCTCTTTGGTCTCGTGGCGCTGGGCTACATGTGGTGCCGGATGGCCGCGGCGGCGCGCGCGAAGCTGAAGGCCGGGGCCAACGGCTCGACCGACCGCATGAACGCCAAGCTCGTCACCGGCCGCTTCTTCATGGAGCGCATGCTGCCGGAAAGCGGCGCGCATCTCGCGCGCATCACGGCGGGCGCGGCCAGCACGATGGAACTGCCGGAGGAGATGTTCTGAGGCGGCGGCCCGGATCGTTGCGACCGGGCGCCGGCTCTTGATACAATGCCGGCTTCAAGAGCATGATTCCGAAATGCCAGATCCGCTTTTCGGATCGGACCCCGGAGGGTCGGAAGCGATGGCCAAAAGCACATCGACCGCGCTCGGCGAACATTTCTCCGATTTCGTCGCTCGCCAGGTCAAGGAGGGTCGCTACGATAACGAGGACGACGTGCTGCGCGCCGGGCTGCGCCTGCTGGAAGAGCGCGAGATGAAGGTCGAGAGGTTGCGCGCCGCTCTGAAGGAAGGCGAAGAGAGCGGTGAGCCGGAGCCGTTCGATATCAAGTCTTTCCTTTCAGAGGTCAAAACCGAACGTGCTCGGCAGGGATGAGGGCCGTCCGGCTTTCTCCGCGCGCGCGGCGCGACCTTCAGGACATCTGGACATATTCCGCTGATCGGTGGGGGCCCGAACGGGCCGACGCCTATCTGCGGCGCATGGATGAAGCGATCACACGCGCGGCGCGCGATCCGCAGCATGGAAGGGCTTGCGACCCGGTCGGTCGGGGCTACAGGAAATGGGCTGTGGGGTCGCACATGCTGTTCTACAAAGACGATGACAAGACCATCATCGTAATCCGTGTGCTTCACCAGAGCATGGATTTCGAGCGCCATCTCTAGCCGCCACCCGAAAATCGAGCGTCGGGCCTCCCATCGACGCTCGCGCGCCGCCGCCGGAGCGCCTATCCTGCCGCCGGATTCGGCCGCGATTCGCGGTCCCTTGCCGAGGCCGGCGCGGCGCATGGACGTTCTTGATCTTCCCCGTCCAACCTGGATGACCGAGGATCTCGTGCTGCTCGAGGAGCAGGCACGGCGCTTCATGCAGGCGGAGTTCGTTCCGCATCTCGACCGCTGGCACGACGACCATCTCTATCCGCGCGAGGTCTGGACGAAGACCGGCGCGGCCGGCCTGCTCTGCGCTTCGATGCCGGAGGAATACGGCGGCGCGGGCGGAACCTTCGCCCACGAGGCGGTGATCAATCGCGAATATTCCTATTGCGGTTTCGACACCTTCGGCGCGCCGCTGCATTCGGGCATCGTCGCGCCCTACATCCTGCATTACGGCACCGACGAGCAGAAGCGGCGCTGGCTGCCGGGGCTCGCCACCGGCGAACTGGTCGGCGCCATCGCCATGAGCGAACCGGGAACGGGCTCCGATCTGCAGGCGGTGCGCAGCACCGCACTCAGGAGCGGCAACGGCTACGTCCTCAACGGCTCCAAGACCTTCATCACCAACGGCCAGCACGCCAACCTTATTGTCGTCGTCGCCAAGACCGACCCGAAGGCGCGCGGCAAGGGCATCTCGCTCATGGTGGTGGAGACCGATGGAGTCAAAGGGTTCCGGCGCGGCCGCAAGCTCAAGAAGCTCGGCATGGATTCCGCCGACACCTCGGAGCTGTTCTTCGAGGACGTCGCGCTGCCGGCCGAGGCGCTGCTCGGCCCGGAGGAGGGACAGGGCTTCGCGCAGCTCATGAACGAATTGCCGCAGGAGCGGCTGATCGTGGCGCTGCATGCGGCGGCGATGATCGAGCGCGCGCTGGCGCTGACGCTCGATTACGTCAAGCAGCGCGACGCCTTCGGTCAGAAGATCATCGACTTCCAGAACACGCAGTTCGAGCTCGCCGAATGCAAGACCCAGGCGACGGTGACGCGCGTGTTCGTCGATCACTGCATCGGCCGCCACATCGAAGGCCAGCTCGACGGCGTCACCGCCTCGATGGCCAAGGCGCAGGCCACCGACCTTCTGGGTTCCGTCGCCGACCGCTGCCTGCAATTGTTCGGCGGCTACGGCTACATGGACGAATATCCGATTTCGCGGCTCTTCCGCGATGCGCGCGTGATGCGTATTTACGCGGGGACGAACGAGATCATGAAGCTGCTGATCGCGCGGAGTTTGTAGCGATGTCACCTCTCCCCTCCTGCGGGGAGAGGTCGACCGCCCGAGCGAAGCGAAGGCGGGCGGGTGAGGGGGACTCTCCTTGGACTGGGTTTCTGGAGATTCCCTCTCACCCTGACCCTCTCCCCGCAATCGGGGAGCGGGAAAACCAGAGGCCGGGAGACACCGATGACCGACGCCTTCATCTACGATCACGTCCGCACCCCGCGCGGGCGCGGCAAGTCCGACGGTTCGCTGCACGAGGTCACGGCGCTGGCGCTCGCCGCCGAGCCGCTCAAAGCGATCAAGGCGCGCAACGATCTTGATCCCGCGCTGGTCGACGACGTGGTGCTCGGCGTGGTTGATCCGGTGGGCGAGGCGGCCGCTGACATCGCGCGCCAGGCCGCGCTGGTCGCGGGCTACGGCGATCAGGTGCCGGGCGTGCAGATCAACCGGTTTTGCGCCTCGGGCCTCGATGCGGTGAACTTCGCCGCGGCCGAAGTGATGTCCGGCCAGCACGACATGACCATCGGCGGCGGTGCGGAATCCATGAGCCGCGTCGGCATCGGCGCGGCCGGCGGCGCCTGGCCGGTCGATCCCTCGATCGCGGTGCCGACCTACTTCCTGCCGCAGGGCATTTCCGCCGACCTGATCGCCACGAAATACGGCTTCTCCCGCGACGATGTTGATGCCTACGCGGTCGAGAGCCAGAAGCGCGCCGCGCAGGCGTGGCAGGAGGGCCGGTTCAGGAATTCGGTCGTGCCGGTCAAGGACGTCAACGGCATCACCCTGCTCGACAGGGACGAGCACATGCGGCCTGGGACCACGATGCAGACGCTGGCACAGCTCAATCCGTCGTTCGTGCAGATGGGCGAGATGGGCGGCTTCGACGCGGTTGCGGTCCAGCGTTATCCGGAGATCGAGGCGATCAACCACGTTCACACGCCGGGCAATTCGTCCGGCATCGTCGACGGCGCGGCGGCGGTGCTGATCGGCAACAAGGCGGCGGGCGAGGCGGCGAAGCTGAAGCCGCGCGCGCGCATTCGGGCATTCGCGAACATCGGCTCCGAGCCCGCGATCATGCTGACCGGGCCGATCCCCGTGACCGAGAAGGTGCTGCGCAAGGCCGGCATGACCAAGGCCGACATCGACCTGTGGGAGCTGAACGAGGCCTTCGCCTCGGTCGTGCTGCGCTACATGCAGGCCTTCGACATTCCGCACGAGCAGATCAACGTGAATGGCGGCGCGATCGCGATGGGCCATCCGCTCGGCGCGACCGGCGCGATGATCCTCGGCACCGTGCTGGACGAACTGGAGCGGCGCGACCTCAACACCGCGCTGGTGACGCTGTGCATCGGCGTCGGCATGGGCACGGCGACGATCATCGAGAGGGTGTAGTGTTTTGTGCCCTGATGCGTTGCAGCGTGAGCGCAAGCGAAAGATGCAATGCTGATCCGGGGCCGTCGCAAAGACAGTGTGTGTAACGGTCCCGGTTCTGCGGCGCATCGTTTCACGCTGCGCCGCGCCCGGGACACGCGCAAAGGTAGGATCATCGCATGCCCAGGATCGACATCGACGCCATCCCGCTCGACAGCCGCACCAACTATCCCGAGCCGTTCAATCGCGCGGTTCACGGCCGCCATCGCAAGCGGCTCGGCAATGCCGCGGGTCTCGACCAGTTCGGCGTCAATCTGTGCACGCTCAAGCCCGGCGCGGCGTCGTCGCAGCGGCACTGGCAGCACACCGAGGACGAGCTGGTGTACGTCCTGTCCGGCGAGGTCGTGCTGGTCGAGGACGGCGGGGAGACCGTGCTGCGCGCCGGCGATGCCGCCGGCTGGAAGGCCGGCGTGCCGAATGGCCATTGCCTGGTCAATCGCTCGCAGCAGGACGCCGTGTTGATCGAGGTCGGCAGCCGCCACGCGGCCGAGACCGTCACCTATCCCGACATCGACCTGCAGATGGTGCGCGACGAAAAGGGTCCGCGCTACCTGCACAAGAACGGCGAGCCGTACTGATGACATTCGTTTTCCGATGCGGCCGTCATGGCCGGGCTTGGCCCGGCCATCCACGTTTTTCTCTCAGCGAAGTCGCGGATGCCCGGCACAGGGCCGGGCATGACGAAAGCGGGCGGGTTCCGAACAGGAGCGAGGCATGACAAACTTCAAGCTCGACGTGGACGCCGACGGCATCGCGCTCGTCACCTGGGACATGCCCGGCAAGACGATGAACCTGATCGACGTCTCGACCATCGTCGAACTGTCGAAGATCGTCGAAAAGGTCGCGTCCGACGAAGCGATCAAGGGCGCGGTGATCGTCTCGGGCAAGGACACGTTCTCCGGCGGCGCCGACCTGACTCTGCTGGAAAGCCTCGGCCAGACCTTCGCCGAGATGGCGAAGACGCAGGGCGAGGAGGCGGCCGCGGCGCGGCTGTTCGAGGACAGCCGCAAGCTCTCGCAACTCTACCGGCGGCTCGAAACCTCGGGCAAGCCGTGGGTCGCTGCGATCGGCGGCACTGCGTTGGGCGGCGGCTTCGAGCTGTGCCTCGCCTGCCACCATCGCGTCGCGGCCGAGAACGACAAGACCCGCGTGGGCCTGCCCGAGGTGAAAATCGGCCTGTTCCCCGGCGCGGGCGGCACGACGCGCGTGGCGCGCATGGTGCAGCCGGCCGACGCTTTGCAGATGCTGCTGAAGGGCGACCAGCTCCGGCTCAATCGCGCCAAGGCGATGAAGCTTGTTGACGCCGTCGTGCCCGCGGCCGATCTGGTGAAGACGGCGAAGGACTGGATCAAGGCCGGCGGCAAGGCCGAGCAGCCGTGGGACCAGAAGGGATTCAAGCTGCCCGGCGGGCCGGTCTATTCCAAGGCCGGCATGATGACGTTCCCTCCGGCCAACGCGATCTATCGCCGCGAGACCTACGACAATTATCCGGCGGCGCGCGCAATCCTGCAGGTGGTGTACGAGGGCCTGCTGCTGCCGTTCGATCATGCGCTGACGGTGGAGTCGCGGCACTTCGCGAAAATCCTGCGCTCGCCGGAGGCGGCGGCGATGATCCGCTCGCTGTTCGTCTCGATGCAGGATCTGAACAAGGGCGCGCGCCGGCCAGCGTCGGTTCCGGCGACGAAGCTGAAGCGGATCGGCGTGATCGGCGCGGGCTTCATGGGGGCGGGCATCGCCTCGGTCGCGGCGCAGGCCGGCATCGACGTGACGCTGATCGACCGCGATCAGGACAGCGCCGACAAGGGCAAGGCGCATGTGCAGAAGTCGCTGACCGATCAGGTCAACAAGGGCCGCATGGCGGCGGCGCAGCGCGACGCCGTGCTGGGGCGCATCGCGGCGACCGCGGACTACGGCGCGCTCAAGGGCGTCGACCTGGTCGTCGAGGCGGTGTTCGAGGATCGCAAGGTCAAGGCGGAGGCCACGCAGAAGGCCCAGGCCGCCGCGCCCGACGCGGTGTTCGGCTCCAACACCTCGACGCTGCCGATCTCGTCGCTGGCCGAAACCGCGAAAGACCCGGCGAATTTCATCGGCATTCACTTCTTCTCGCCGGTCGAGCGCATGATGCTGGTCGAGATCATCATGGGGAAAAAGACCGGCGAAAGGGCGCTCGCCACCGCGCTCGATTTCGTGCGTGCGATCCGCAAGACGCCCATCGTGGTCAACGATTCGCGCGGCTTCTACGCCAACCGCTGCGTGCTGAACTATATCCTCGAAGGCCATCTCATGCTCACCGAGGGCGTTCCGGCCGCGATGATCGAGAACGTCGCGCGCATGGCCGGCATGCCGGTCGGCCCGCTGTCGCTGAACGACGAGGTGGCGCTCGATCTGGGCTGGAAGATCCTGAAGGCGACCGAGGCCGATCTCGGCCCGCAGGCGATCCATCCGGCGCAGAAAAAGCTGCTCGCCGCGATGGTCGAGACCCACCAGAGGCTCGGCCGCAAGAACGGCAAGGGCTTCTACGACTATCCGCAGAACGGGCCGAAGCGCCTGTGGCCGGAACTCGCCGACCTGCAACCGAAGCTGACGCGCGAAGAGGTCGAGGCGATCGACGTGGAGGAGATCAAGCATCGCCTTCTGGTCACGCAGGCGCTGGAGGCGGCCCGCACCTTCGAGGAGGGGGTCGTCACCGACGTGCGCGAGGCCGACGTGGGCTCGATCCTGGGCTTCGGCTTCGCGCCGTTCTCCGGCGGCACGCTGAGCTACATCGACACGATGGGCACGAAGGCCTTCGTCGCGCTCTGCCGCAAGCTGGAGAACAGGCACGGTCCGCGCTTCGCCCCGCCGAAGCTCCTGCTGGAGATGGCGGAGACCGACGACCGGTTCTACCGCCGCTTTCCGCCGGCGAAGAAGGCGGCCTGACCGGTCTTCGCCGGCCGGCCGCTGGGGACGGCGGCCGCCCGCACGCCCTCGTTGCCCTTTCCCATCGGCCGTGATTAAGGTCGCGACCCTTTTGCGTCGGAATTCCGAATGGCTCGCGACCAGGTGGATATGACCCCGATCGAGACGCGCGACGAGCTGGTCGCGTGGTTCGAGGCGGGCAACAAGCCGAAAGAGCGTTTTCGAAGTCGGCACCGAGCACGAGAAGTTCGCCTTCACGGTGCAGGGGCACCGGCCGGTGCCTTACGCCGGCCCGCGCGGCATCCGCGCGCTGCTCGACGGCATGCAGCACCTGCTCGGCTGGGAGCCGATCATGGAGGGCGAGAACATCATCGGTCTCGCCGACGTGACCGGCGGCGGCGCGATCTCGCTGGAGCCCGGCGGCCAGTTCGAGCTGTCGGGCGCGCCGCTCGACAGCATCCACCAGACCTGCAACGAGCTGATGGCGCATCTCGCGCAGTTGCGCGAGGTGGCGAAGCCGCTCGGCATCGGCTTCCTCGGTCTCGGCATGACGCCGGACTGGACCCGCGCCGACATGCCGGCGATGCCCAAGGGCCGCTACAAGATCATGACGAACTACATGCCGAAGGTCGGCACGCTCGGCCTCGACATGATGTACCGGACCTGCACCGTGCAGGCGAACCTCGACTTTTCAAGCGAGGCGGACATGGTGAAGAAAATGCGCGTATCGCTCGCGCTTCAGCCGGTCGGCACCGCATTGTTCGCCAACTCGCCGTTCACCGAAGGCCAGCCCAACGGATTCGTGTCCTTCCGGTCGGAGATCTGGCGCGACACCGACAACGACCGCGCCGGCATGCTGCCGTTCGTGTTCGAGGGCGGTTTCGGATTCGAGCGCTACGTCGATTACGCGCTCGACGTTCCGATGTATTTCCTCAAGCGCGGGGATCGCTACATCGACGTGTCCGGCAAATCGTTCCGCGACCTGCTGTCGGGGCGGCTGGCCTCCCAGCCCGGCGAGCGGGCGACGATTTCGGACTGGGCCAACCACATCTCGACGATCTTCCCGGAGGTCCGGCTCAAGCGATACATCGAGATGCGCGGCTCCGACGGCGGGCCGTGGCGCAGGCTGCCGTCGCTGCCGGCGTTCTGGGTCGGGTTGCTTTACGACGACGCCAATCTCGATGCCTGCTGGGAGATCGTGAAGGACTGGACCGCGGAAGAGCGGCAGGCGCTGCGCGACGACGTTCCGCGCCTCGGCTTTCAGGCCGAGATCCGCGGCCGCAGCCTGCTGAGCCTCGCCCGCGAAACGCTGGCGCTTGCGCACAAGGGGCTGGCGCGCCGCCGCCGGCTCGACGGCAACGGCCGCGACGAGACCCGCTATCTGCGCCCGCTCGACGAGAGCGTGGCGCGGGGCATCACGCCGGCCGAGGAGCTGCTGGAGAAATTCCGCGGCAAGTGGAACGGCTCGGTCGCGCCGGTCTACGACGAGTACGCTTACTGAGCGCAGCGCGGAAAACCGTTTCCGAAACGAAGCCTTCCCTGGCTGCTCGTGCGACGCTGACAGGCGACACGGGCGGTTTCCCCTCTCCCTTTCAGGGAGAGGGGGACATCGCGGCGCGCCCGGTCTCCTTGTCGAAGAAGCCGCGCTGGCTGCGCTTGCAGCCATCACAGCGACACGGGCGGTTTCCCCTCTCCCGGAACGGGAGAGGGTGGCTGAGCGCCGCAGGCGCGAAGCCGGGAGAGGGGCTTCGAAGCGAAAGGTCTTGGTGGCGTTCGGACGATGTGCGCGCTGCAAGCCCCTCTCCCGCCTCGCCTGCGCTCGGCACCCTCTCCCTTTCAGGGAGAGGGGACATCGCGGCGCGCATGGGTTCCTTGTCGAAGAAGCCGCGCTGGCTGCGCCTGCAGCCATCACAGCGACACGGGCGGTTTCCCCTCTCCCGGAACGGGAGAGGGTGGCTGAGCGCCGCAGGCGCGAAGCCGGGAGAGGGGCTTCGGCTGGCTTGGTCTCTTGCGCTTTGCCCCGCGTTGTCACGGAAGGCTTGCGTGCTTGCCGCAAGCCCCTCTCCCGCCTCGCCTGCGCTCGGCACCCTCTCCCTTTCAGGGAGAGGGGACATCGCGGCGCGCCCGGTCTCCTTGTCGAAGAAGCCGCGCTGGCTGCGCCTGCAGCTATCACAGCGACACGGGCGGTTTCCCCTCTCCCGGAACGGGAGAGGGTGGCAGAGCGCCGCAGGCGCGAAGCCGGGAGAGGGGCTTCGGCTGGCTTGGTCTCTTGCGCTTTGCCCCGCGTTGTCACGGAAGGATTGCGTGCTTGCCGCAAGCCCCTCTCCCGCCTCGCCTTCGCTCGGCACCCTCTCCCTTTCAGGGAGAGGGGACATCGCGGCGCGCCCGGTCTCCTTGTCGATGAAGCCGCGCTGGCTGCGCTTGCAGCCATCACAGCGACACGGGCGGTTTCCCCTCTCCCGGAACGGGAGAGGGTGGCTGAGCGCCGCAGGCGCGAAGCCGGGAGAGGGGCTTCGAAGCGAAAGGTCTTGGCGGCGTTCGGGCGATGTGCTCGCTGCAAGCCCCTCTCCCGCCTCGCCTGCGCTCGGCACCCTCTCCCTTTCAGGGAGAGGGGGACATCGCGGCGCGCCCGGTCTCCTTGTCGAAGAAGCCGCGCTGGCTGCGCTTGCAGCCATCACAGCGACACGGGCGGTTTCCCCTCTCCCGGAACGGGAGAGGGTGGCTGAGCGCCGCAGGCGCGAATCCGGGAGAGGGGCTTCGGCTGGCTTGGTCTCTTGCGCTTTGCCCCGCGTTGTCACGGAAGGCTTGCGTGCTTGCCGCAAGCCCCTCTCCCGCCTCGCCTGCGCTCGGCACCCTCTCCCTTTCAGGGAGAGGGGACATCGCGGCGCGCCTGGTCTCTGTCGAGGAAGCCACGCTGGCTGCGCGTGCGGCATAGGGACATCGCCGCGCGCATCTCCGTTCATGGAGAATCTGGCGATCGTACTGACGCCGATCCTTCGATCACGATCACGGCCGGCGTTCGCGCAGCGCCTCTCTCAGGTTGCGCACCTCGCGGGCGGACACCGGCGCGCCGCGGTTGTCCCAGCTGGCCCGCACATAGGTCGCGACCGCCGCGACCTGCTCGTCGTCGAGCTTCCAGTCGAACGGCGGCATGGTGAGCGGCGTCGGCCGCGCCTTGGTCGGCACCGCGCGGGCGCCTTCGAGGATCACCCGCACCACGGTGGTCGGGTCGGGCGCGTTGACCTTGCCCGACCCCACGATCGGCGCGAACAGCCGCGGCACGCCGCGGCCGTCCGAGGCATGGCAGGCGCTGCAATTGTCGAAATAGATCGCCTGGCCGGCCTTCATCACCGCGGCGTCCGGCCGCGACGGCGCGGGCCGCTCGTCGCTGTCGAGGTCTTTCAGATAGACCGCGATCGCGCGCAGGTCCGCATCGGTCATGTGCTGCATCGACAGCTCGATCACCTCCGACATGATCGAGAACGCCGCGGTGTGGCGGTTGCGGCCGGATCGCAGGAACTCGGCGATGTCCTCTTCGGACCAGCGCTCCAGCCCGCCGTTGCGGCCGCCGCGGATGTCGGGCGCGAACCAGTTTTCGAGCAGGCCGCCCTTGAGATGTCGGCTGCTCTTGTCGGCGCCGAACACGTTCTTCTCGGTGTGGCAGCCGGCGCAATGGCCCGGTCCTTCGACCAGATAGGCGCCGCGATTCCACTCCGGCGACTTGTCCGGATTGGCGGTGAACGTGCCGCGCTCGAAGAACAGCGTGTTCCACACCGCCATCATCGGCCGCCAGCTCAGCGGAAACGGCAGGCTGTTGTCCGGCTTGCGCTTCTTCACATGCGGCAGCGTCGAGAGATAGTCGTAGATCGCATCGACGTCCTCGCGCGGCATCTTGGTGAAGTGCGGATAGGGAAACGCCGGATAGAGCCGCGAGCCGTCGCGCGCGCGGCCCTCGTGCATGGCGCGAAGGAAGTCCTCCTTCGACCAGCGGCCGAGACCGGTCTCCGGCTCGAAGGTGATGTTCGGCGTGTAGATCACGCCGAACGGCGTTTCGAGCCCGCGCGAACCGGCGAACGGCTCCTCGGAGGGTGCGGTGTGGCAGCCCTCGCAATTGGCCGCACGGGTCAGATATTTGCCGCGCTCGATCTGGGCGAACGAGGTCTGCTGGGCGGTCGCCGACGAAGGCGCGCCGAGCGCGATTGCTGCGAGCGCCAGGCCCGCGAGGAGGTGCCGCCGCAGGCTCATGCCTGCACCAGCGGGCCGGGATTGCGGATGTAGCGCGACGTGATGGCCTCGGCCGACCAGTAGGCGAGGGCTGCGACCGTGTCGGTCGGGTTGTAGCCGGCGTTCTGCGGAAACACGTTGGCGCCCATGACGAACAGGTTCGGCACGTCCCAGCTCTGCAGGTAGCGGTTGACCACGCTGGTCTTCGGGTCGGCGCCCATGATCGTGCCGCCGGTGTTGTGCGTGGTCTGGTACGGCTTCGAATCGTAGGACCCCTTGCGCGAATTGACCTTGATCTCGCGCCCGCCCATGCGCTTGCCGATCTCCGCGGCGCGATCGGTGAGATAGGCCGTCATCGCGCGGTCGTTCGGCGTGAAGTCGTAGGTCATGCGCATCAGCGGCCGGCCGTAGGCGTCCTTGTAGGTCGGGTCGAGGTCGAGATGGTTGGCGGCATGGGCCATCGATGCGCCGTGGACAGAGAGGCCGGTCGAGGTGAGGAAGTTGTCGGCGACCGCGGCCTTCCACTTCGCGCCCCACTCCGGCGTGCCCTGCGGCGTGCGGTGGGTCTCGATCGGCCGCGCATTGGTGGTCCATGACGCGATGTAGCCGCCGCCGATGAAGCCGAGCCCGCTGTGGTCGAAGTTGTCGCCGTTGAACTCGTCCACCACCATGCCGAGCGCGCCCGCGCCCGCGAACTGGTTGGTGAACTGCTTGTCGTAGAACACGTCGATCGACGACATCACCTGGTAGCAGTAGTTCTTGCCGACCAGACCCTCGCCGGTCGTGGGGTTGTAGATCGTGCCGATGCCCGACAGCATCATCAGCCGCACGTTCTGCAGCGCATAGGCGCACAGGATCACCATCTCCGCCGGCTGCTCGTACTCCTCGCCCTTCGCATCGACATGGATCACGCCGGTGGCGCGCCGCCCGGTGCTGTCGCGGACGATGCGCAGCACCTCGTTGTGGGTCTTGAGCGTGAAGTTCGGCTTCTTCATCAGCACCGGCAGGATCGTCGTCTGCGGTGCGGCCTTCGAGTAATTGCCGCAGCCGTATTTCTCGCAGAAGCCGCAATAGGTGCAGGGCGCGAGCTGCACGCCGAGCGGATTGGTGTAGGCGCGGCTCATGTTCGCGGAAGGCGCGGGAAACGGCCGCAGCCCGCCGTCGCGCGCGGCCTGCTCGAATTTCTTCTGCGCGAAGGTCATGGTCATCGGCGGGTTGGGATATTCGTCGCTGCGCCAGCCCTCGAACGGATTGCCGCCGTCCTGAATCGTTCCCTTGATGTTGCCGGCCTTGCCGGAGATGCCGCAAAGCTTCTCGAAGCGGTCGAAGTGCGGTTCCAGCTCGTCGTAGGTGACGCCGTAGTCCTGCACGGTCATACCGTCGGGCAGCGTGCCGTAGCGTTTCGTGTTGTGGCTCGCGGCCACGAAGTCGCTCGGCAGGAAGCGGAAGGTCTGGCCGTTCCAGTGCACGCCGCCGCCGCCGACGCCTTCGCCCGGCAGGAACGAGCCCCAGCGGCGCATCGGCAGCGCGGTCTGGCTGGCGTTGTTGCGGAACGTCAGGGTCTCGCGTGCGGTGTCCTGAAACATCTCGTGGCGCCAGTAGAAGCGCAGTTCGTCCGGCGCGAAGGTCGGCGGGAAGTGCGTCGGCGTGTCCCGCCATCCGCCGCGCTCGAGCGCCAGCACCTCAAGCCCGGCGTCGGTCAGCTCCTGCGCCATGATCGCGCCGGTCCAGCCGAATCCGATCAGCACGACATCGACCGGAGGAAGCTTCTTGGCCATTCGTTCGCCTTTCGTGTCTCGGAGGGCGGACGCCGGCTCAGCCGGCGTTCCAGGCGGGTCGGCCCATGAGGCCGATCGGCTCGATGGCGATCGGAGCGCCGTCGTGGGCGAGGAAATCGCGATAGTCGTAGCGCGCGCCCGGAAAGCCCACGAGCCGCCAGCCGACCATGTCGCGGTTGCCGCCGTAGAGCGGATCGCAGAAGAACCCTTCGATGGTGTTCTCCAGCACGATCTTGAAAAAGGTCTTGGCCGGAACGCCGGGCAGCTTCAGCTCGCCTTCTTCCATGCGCTTGAGCAGATCGTCCTGCTCGTTCTCCGGCAGCTCGGCGAAGCGGCGTCCATTCGCGGTCTGGCGGCAGTGCTCGTCGAGCGCTGCGAGGGCGCGCCGGTAGAGCTGCGCTGGCGCGTGTTCGGACTGATAGTCCTGGGTGTCGCCGCCTTCGGGGAACGGGCCCTGCATGTACCAGCGCTGGCCGCGGCCGTAGAAGCCCGCGAGCTGGTTGTCGATGAAGCCCACGACATTGGCCTCGCGCGCGCCGGCACCGCGCTCGTCAGACGGAATCAACCGCGCGGTGATGGCGTCGACGCAGCGCCGCTCCGCGTCGGTGAAGAAGCGTGCGGCGTCGAAGCCGCGCGGCGCAAGCTGAGGCGCGCCCGGCGTCCAGGGGATACCCTTGATGGTTCGCGCCCAAGCCGCGGACGCGAGCGCCGTGCTGCCGAGCAGCGCGCCGAGAACCAGTGCTCGCCGAGAGATCTTGTCGCCCAACCGTCGCTCCCTGTCCGGCGAACTCGACAAAACAGCCGAAGACGAGGAGGAATTCGCCGGATCACGGTCGCCAACGCGAGGTCTTTGGCATGGTTCCAAAGTTCGCCGGCGGGTCGCTTGTGACCTTTTGACACCGCGGGGCCGTTGCTAAAGCGTCGTTGCTTTTGATCGAAGCGTTTGCGGTTGTCACCTCCCCTTGAAAAGGGGAGGTCGGCGGCCGAAGGACGCCGGGTGGGGATCAGTTTGCCGGATGGCGGACCCCCACCCCAACCCTCCCCCTTTCAGGGGGAGGGAGCGCAAACACCGCCTACGCGATTCAATTTGAAGCAATCACGCTATAAAGCGATCTCCACCGGACACGCATCCGGGCGAGGGATTGCGGATCATGGCCCGGGGCACGCCAGCGACCGTCGCGCTTGAGAAGGCCGGCGTCGCGTTCAGTCTGCACGAGTACGACTACGATCCGGACGCCGCGCGCATCGGCATGCAGGCGGCGGAGGCGCTCGGCGTTTCGCCTGCGCGTCTGCTCAAGACCCTGATGGCGAAAACCCCGGCCGGCGTGGTCTGCGTGCTGGTGCCGAGCGACTGCGAGGTCAGTCTCAAGAGACTGGCCGCTGCGGCGGGCGCCAAGAGCGCCGAGATGCTGCCGGCCGCCGAGGCCGAACGCTTCACCGGCTATCACGTCGGCGGCATTTCGGCCTTCGGCCAGCGCAAGCGGGCGCGCATGTTCGTCGAGCGCGCGGCGATGGCGCACCCGACCGTGATCGCGAACGGCGGGCGCAGGGGCCTGCAGATCGAGATCGCGCCGGCCGATCTGGTGCGGGTGCTGCAGGCGACGGTGGCCGAGCTGGTGAGCTGACGGTTTTCCGTGCCGCGGACGCGCAAGCCGACTTCACTCCGCGGCGCGGCTCGCTTCCGACAGGTTGTCCAGCGACGAGATGATGTGCTCGGCGAGCGCGTCGGCCAGCGCGGAGCTTTCGTGAATGTTGCGGATCAGCCCGATGCTGCACGAGGGCAGCTCCGGAAAGCCTTCGGCCGGATTGAGCACGCGCATGCCCGGACGCAGGCCGGACTCCGGCAGCACCGACACCGCAAGCCCGGCCAGCACCGCGGCCGCAACCGCGCCCGCGTTCACGCTGCAATAGAGCAGGCGGTACGGCCGTCCGATGGTGTCGAGGCACTCGATCGCGGCGCGCCGCCAGCCGCATGTCGAGCGGCCGAGCGCGAGCGGCAAGGGTTCCTCGCTGTGCGTCGAATGCCGTCCCGACGTGACCCACAGCAGCCGCTCGCGCCGGAACGTCTCCGACGGCCGGTTGCTTTCGCAATTGGTCACGATCGCAAGGTCGAGCTCGTTGCCGTCGATGCGCTCGAACAGCTCCACCGAGGGCTCGCACAGCACAGACAGTTCGACGCCGGGATAGGCGCGCGAGAACCGCGCCATGATCTCCGGCAGATAACGGTCGGCGTAGTCGTCGGGAAGGCCGAGACGCACGCGGCCGGTCATGTCCTTGTCGTTGAATGCGGCGAGAGCCTCGACGTTCAGCTTCACGATGCGCCGCGCGTAGTCGAGCAGTCGCTCGCCGTCCTCGGTGAGCTTCGAGGCGCGGCCGTCGCGCGCGAAAATCGGCCGGTCGAGCCGCTCCTCCAGCCGCTTCATCTGCATCGAGACCGCGGATTGCGTCTTGTGCACCACGTCGGCCGCCCGGGTGAACGAGCCGGTCTCCACGATCGCGATGAAGGTGCGGAGCTGGTCGACGTCGATCAGTGCTGTCATGGCGTCTCCGCAGGATTGCTGGCGGCCCGGAGCCGGCCCGCGCGTTCGCGCCCGCCGACAATCATCACTCGTGATGATCGTTGGAATTTAAAACATTCGTTTTTCTAATCAATCGGAATCTGCAATTCTGCGGCCGTTCGAGACATCGTGCAGGCCGTAACAGCGGCGCCGGCATCGCCCGGCGGCCGTGCGGGCGGTTCTGTCGACGGCTCGGGAACCGCCAACCGAAGGAGATTGTCATGCCTGCCGCTCTCAGCCTTGCCCTGCTCGCCGGCCGTTCCGCGCTGCGCGCCGCGGCGGCGCTGGCTGCGGTCGCAGGCCGCCGCATCGGGCATGTCATCCGCGTGATCCGCAATCGTCACGCCTCGGCCATGCTGGCCCGGCTCGACGACCGCATGCTGGCCGACATCGGCATCACCCGCGCCGACCTGCGCGACGCTTTCGCCGAGCCGCTCTGGCACGATCCGACCGATGTGCTGGCGCGCCGGGCGCGCGAGCGCCGCGACAGCCACCGTGCCGCCGTCGATGCGCCGCCGCTCGCGCCGACGCAGCCGCTCGGCTTCAAGGGCTGCGAACGCCCGATCGGATAAAGCCCCTCGGCCGGACGCCCCTCCGGCCGTGTTCTGGACGCGCCGTCCCTCTCGCGATCCAGACCCCAGCGCCCGCCGGCCCCCCGGCGGGCGCATGATTTTTCGCTGCGATTGTTCGCTGCGATTTGCCGCCGGCAAAATCGGTTCCCCGGGCGCGACTTCATGCTTTAACATCGCTAAGGGAGCGGGCGCTTCGATCGGAAGGCGGACGGCATTGTTACGGCTTCTGCTGACAGGGATCGCGGCGCTGCTGGCGGCCGGATCGATCGCGCCGGCGTTGGCGCAGACCGGCTTCGACCGTCCCGGCGGCGACTATGTGCGATTCACCGTTACCTCGGGCGATCCCGCGGTCTGCGCGGCGCGCTGCGAGCGCGAGAGCCGCTGCCGCGCCTGGGCGTTCTCCTATCCCGGCACGGCCGGCAGCGGCGGTGCGGCCAGCCCGACCTGCTGGCTGAAGAGCCGCGTCACCCGCGCGGTCGAGGCGCCGTGCTGCGTCGCCGGCGTCAAGGGCGCCGGTCTGGTGGAGGGGCGGCCCGGCCCGGTCGAGGTGTCGATCGACCGCACCGGCGGCGACTACCGGCATTTCGAACTGCCGTCCGATCCCACCGGCCTCGCCTGCAAGAGGGCCTGCGAAGGCGAGAACCGCTGCCGCGCCTGGACCTATGTGCGCCCCGGCTACGGCCAGTCGAACGCGCGCTGCTATCTCAAGGACCGCGTGACCCGGCCGCGGCGCAAGCCGTGCTGCATGTCGGGCGTGGTGCGCTGATCGTCGCAAAGCAGACGACTTGAAGTCTGCGCCAAGTGTCGTATATTTAACGACACATGGCGGAGCGCAGCATGGGCGATTTTGCCGAGACCGGAAGAACCAGGATCGAGGAGTTGCAACGGGTCGTGGACCTTCTGGGTGGTCCGCGCGTCCTGAAGCATCCGCTTCAGGATCAGCTCGATGCGCACGAATTGATCTTGCGGGGTTTGCCCGGCGGCTCGTTGACCCATCTCATGAACAAGCTCGTTGTGCTCAAGGCTACGGACTCGCTTGAGAAGGCCGTCGGGATGAGCTTGCGCACATTTCAGCGCCGAAAGGACACGCCGACCGCTTTGCTCAGTCAGGAGCAGAGCGGGCGGGCGTGGAAGTTCGCCGAAATTCTGACAAAGGCGACGCAGCTGCTCGGTTCGCAGGAGGAGGCCGAGCAATGGCTCGAGCGCCCCGCGATCGGTCTCGACCGCCGCAAGCCGATCGATCTGTTGGCTACGCCGGCAGGCATTGAACTTGTCGAGGAATTGCTGACGCGGCTTGAGTATGGCGTTTACGCGTGACGCCGCTGCCCGGCGCACTTGGCGGTCGCGAACTGATCGCCTGGCGTCTCGACGACAAGAAATATGCTGCGGCTTGGCATAGCGGCGAAGGCGCCTATCGCGTGGGTGGGCGCTGGAACAGCCGCGGCGTTCGAGCCGTCTATAGTTCGATCGATCCCGCGACGGCCATTCTCGAAGTCGCGGTGCATAAAGGCTTCAATGCACTCGATAGGGTGCCTCACGTTCTCACCGCCATCGAAATCTTGCAGCCGAAGATCGTTCATGTCGTTCAGCCGGCGGCCGTTCCAGACCCCCGCTGGCTGAGACCCGGAATCCCCAGTTCCGGTCAACAGGCGTTCGGCGACGCACTGCTTGCGCGGCACAAATTTGTTCTGATCCCAAGCGTGGTCTCTACCAAGAGCTGGAATCTGATCTTTGTCTCCGGCGCTGTCGACGGAGATTATCGAATGAAGGCGCAGGAGCCGTTCGCACTCGACGCGCGGCTTCATCCTCGATAGCCCGCGACAATCTGCATTCATCGGCAGGATCGGGGTCGGCTCACCCCGTCCCGCCGACCGTGATGCGGTCCATGCGCAGGGTGGGCTGGCCGACGCCGACCGGCACGCCCTGGCCGTTCTTGCCGCAGGTGCCGATGCCGGGATCGAGCTTGAGGTCGTTGCCGATCATGGTCACGCGATGCAGGTCGCTCGGCCCGTTGCCGATCATCATCGCGCCCTTGAGCGGCGCGCCGATCCGGCCGTTCTCGATCCGGTAGGCCTCGGTCATCTGGAAGACGTACTTGCCGGAGGTGATGTCGACCTGGCCACCGCCGAAGTTGACGGCGTAGACGCCGTTCTTCACCGAGGCGAGGATCTCGGCCGGGTCGCGGCCGCCCTCCAGCATGTAGGTGTTGGTCATGCGCGGCATCGGAACGTGCGCGTGGCTCTCGCGCCGTCCGTTGCCGGTGGGTGTCATGCCCATCAGACGCGCGTTCTGCCGGTCCTGCATGTAGCCGACCAGAATGCCGTCCTCGATCAGCACGGTGCGGCCGGTCGGCGTGCCCTCGTCGTCGATCGACAGCGAGCCGCGGCGCGACGCGATCGTGCCGTCGTCCACCACGGTGACGCCCTTCGCCGCGACCTGCCGGCCCATCAGGCCGGCAAACGCAGACGTCTTCTTGCGGTTGAAGTCGCCTTCCAGTCCGTGTCCCACGGCCTCGTGCAGCATCACGCCGGGCCAGCCGGGGCCGAGCACCACGTCCATCTCGCCGGCGGGCGCGGGGACCGATTCCAGATTCACCAGCGCCTGCCGTACCGCTTCGTCGGCGGCGTCCTGCCAGGCGCCGCTCTCGATGAAGCGCGCGTAGCCCTCGCGGCCGCCGTAGCCGTGCGAGCCCGATTCCTGCCGGTCGCCCTGACCGGCGACCACCGAGACATGCACCCGCACCAGCGGGCGGATGTCGCGATAGATCTGTCCGTCCGGCCGCAGGATCTCGACCGCCTGCCAGCTCGCCGCGACGCTTGCCGTCACCTGCCGCACCCGCGGGTCGCGCGCGCGCACATAGGCGTCGATGGTCTCCAGCAGCTTCACCTTGGCGTCGAAGCCGGGCGCGGCGAGAGGATTGTCGTCGCTGTAGAGCTTCGCGTTGGTGCGCGCCGGCGCGTCGGCGTAGCGGCCGGCGTAGCCGCCCTTCACGGCGCGAACCGCGTCGGCGGCGCGCGCGATCGCGGCCTCGGACACGTCGGAGGCATGCGCGTAGCCGACCGCCTCGTCCTTCACCGCGCGCAGGCCAAAGCCCTGATTGGTGTCGTAGGTCGCCTGCTTGAGCCGGCCGTTGTCGAACACCAGCATCTCGGACTGCTTGTATTCGAGATACAGCTCGCCGTCGTCGGCGCCCTCCAGCCCGCGCGAGACGATCTTGCCGACGGAGTTGCGGTCGAGGCCGGCGCGTTCGAGGAGTGAGGTGGGAGAGGTCATGGCTGGCTCCTTGGCTGCCTCATACATAAGGAGCCGATTTGGCTCTTTTAGGCCCTGTGCGGGTGCAAATCGAGACCGCGCCGCCCTTCGCTCAGATCGGCGGCAGCTTCAGCCAGGTCGCGACCGCGCTCAGCACGAGGTTCACCGCCAGTGCGCTGAGTAGCAGGCCCATCACCCGGCGCAGCAGTTGAATGCCGCCCTGGCCGATGGCGCGCTCGACCCATGGGCCGGCGAGAAATATCGCGAGCAGGCCCGCGAGCACAGCCGCGAGCGAGCCGATCGTCGTCGCCTGCGCGGCGAGCGAGAAGCGGTTGTTGTCCATCAGCAGCACCATGCTCAGCATCGCGCCCGGCCCCGCGATGATCGGCGTCGACAGCGGATAGACCGCCAGCGAGAGGACGGTGGCGCGCCGCTCGGCCGCGTCGGCGATCGCCGGAGCGGCTTCGCTGCGGGCGTGCTTCGTGTCGCCCATCGCCATCGACAGGCCGAACAGGAACAGCACGATCCCGCCGGCGATCTGGAACGACAGCAGCGAAATGCCCATCGCATGCAGCAGGAACTGGCCGGCCAGCCCGAAGCCCGCGAGCACCGCGAAGGCCATCAGCACCGAGAGGATCGCGGCGCGCCGCCGCTCGGCGGCGTCGAGGCCCGCGGTTGCCGCCAGGAACATGGGAAGGTGGCTGATCGGGTCCAGCACCGCCCACAGCGTCATGAGTTGCGTGAGGATCAGCGCCTGGTCCGGCAGCATCGCAAGCTCCTCCGTCGCGGCCGCGCCAGCGCGCGATCCGGCGGAACAGGCATCCGACTCGCCCGGTCAGGTCAAGCGCACCGAGACCGCGCCGACCGGATCGAGCGTCCATTCCACGGCGGTGTCGGCGGCTTCGAGGAACAGCGGCGGCGTCACCGAGCCGCAGATCACGAACTGCCCGGCGCGCAGGCCGTCGCCGAGCGCCGCTGCGACATCCGCGACATGGCGCACGATGCCGACCAGCTCGCCGGTTCCGGCTTCGAGATCGGCGGGCACCGGCACGTCCTGCCCGGAGCGCGTGACGCGGCCCGACAGGCCGTCGAGCCTCGCGCCGGCGCGGCCGTCGTCGCGCGGGCCGAGCACGACATGACGCTGGAAGATGTCGCCCGACAGGATCGCGGTCACGTCGTCGAGCGGCGCGTCGATGTCGGCCAGTTCGATCGCCGGGCCAAGCCCCGCGATCGCCGAGCGCACCGTGGCGCGGTCGGCGTTGGCGGGCAGGTCGTGGCCGATGTAGACGGCGATCTCCGGCTCGGCGACCGGCTTCTGCCAGCCCTTCACCGAAACCGAGCCGCCCGATGGCGATCAGCGCGCCGTCCATCAGAAAGCCGACCAGCGGCATCGCGATCTTCAGCTTTTCTTTTGCGGCGGGCGCGCCGAAGCCGACCTTCCAGCCGATCTGCTTGGCGCCGGCCCCGCGCCTTGTGCGGCGCAGATCGAACTGCGCGCGCATGCCGGCGGCGATGCGCGGATCGTTGAGACCCGTGCTCACGAATGGCCGCCTTCCGGCACCTCGTAGCCCGAGGCGTCGATCGAGCCGGCGCCCATCCAGCCCCAGACCAGCACCACGTCCTCGCCCGACGTGTTGTTGAAGCCGTGCCAGCAGCCGCGCGGCGAATAGACCACGTCGCCCTCGGCCGGACGGCTCCAGCCCCTTGTCGGTGATGATGTGGCCCTGGCCCTTCAGCACGATGAAGAACTCGTCGCAGTTGCGATGGCGGTGACACTCGTGGCTCGCGCCGGGCTTGAGCACGGTCCAGCCGACGACGTGGTCCGCGCCCGCCGTCTTCTTGTCGATCAGGAACTGGACCTGCATGTCGATCCAGCCGTCGGCGCGCTTGAGGCCCTCGACCTTCGGCACGTCCTTGATGTTGGTTCGGAACATCGCCGGCGGCGTCTCCGGCTCGTTCATCGCCGCCTTCGCGCCCTTCACGGCCTTCGCCAGCGCCGCGCCGATCTTTTCGCCTTTGCCCGTCACGACTGTCCTCCCAATCGCCGGTAAACCTGGTGCGCCACCACGAAGTCGTTGGCGTCGATGCCGAGACCGCGGCAGGCGTTCATCATTTCGTTCGCCGCCGCCGCGAGCGGCACCGGCGAGCCGAGCTTGCGCCCGAGATCGAGCGCCAGGATCATGTCCTTTTGTTGCAGCGTCACGTCGGCGAGCGGCACCTCGGGCATCTTGCCCTCCAGCACGAACGGCCCGCGATAGCCGAGCACCGGCGAGGCCGCCACGCTCTTGAGGATCGGCGTCGACCGCGGACTCGCGGCCGACGCCACCCTTCTCGGCGAGCGCCACCGCCTCGCCGAAGCAGATCACCTCGACCATCAGCAGCAGGTTCACCGCGATCTTCATCTGGCAGGCCAACCCGTTGCCGCCGATCCGCGTGACCTTCGGTCCGATCGCAAGCAGCACGGGCTTCGCACGCTCGAACGCCGCCTCGTCGCCGCCGATCATCACCGAGGCCTGCCCGGCCTTCACCGTCACCGGGCTGCCGGAGATCGGCCCGTCGAGCATGATCGAGCCCGCCTTCGCGAACTCCGCCGCGACCGAACGGCTGTCGTCCGGGTCGATCGTGCTCATGTCGATGTAGATGTCGCCTTTCTTCAGGCCCGCCACGATACCGTCGGGGCCGAGCGCGACGCTCTTCACCGCCTTGGCGTCGGTGACGCAGGTGAACACGATCTCCGACTGGGTGGCGACCGCGCGCGGCGTGTCCGCGAAGGCCATGCCGGCGGCCATCAGCTCCTTCGCTTTTTCGCGCGAGCGGTTCCAGCCGGTCACGCTGTGCCCGGCCGCCATGAGCCGCGGCACGATCAGCGTGCCCATCGCACCCAGGCCGACGAATCCGATTTTCAAGAGATGTCCTCCGGTTTCGATTTAATGTTGCCGGCGCGCTCGCGACAGCGGCGTCGCCGTCGTGCGCGCCTGGCGCGCTATTGCGGCTCGACGTTCAACTCCTTCGCCAGCGCGCGCCAGTGGGCCTGCTCCTCCCGGATGAACCGACCGGTGCTTTCCGGCGTGCCGGAGCCCTCCGTCGCGAGGCCGAATCCGAGCAGGCGCTTCTGGATGTCGGCGCCCTTCAGGAATTCGCCGATCTCGCGGTTGAACCGCGCGACGATCTCGGACGGCACGTTGGCGGGTGCGACCACGGCGAACCAGCCGTTCATCACGACGCCGGGAACCGCCTCGCTGACCGAAGGCAGATCGGGAAGGCCGGGGAAGCGGGTGGCCGAGGTGATGGCGATGCGGCGAACCTTGCCGGCCTGCACGACGGCGTTGGCAGCCGCCACCGAGCTGATCATCACCTGGTTCACACCGCTTGCGACGTCCTGGGTCATTTGTGCGGCCGACCGGTAGGGCACCTCGATCAGTCCGAGGTCGGCGCGACGATTCAGCAGCTTGGCGGCGAAGGCCGCGGCTCCGGCCGTCGTGTCGAAGCCGACGGACAGCTTGCCGCGCTGGGCTTTTGCGTGGGCCAGAAACTCCGCAAGGGAGTTCGCCGGAACGGCGGCGTTCACCGAGAGCATCTGCGGGCCGAGACTGCAAACCATCGCGACCGGCGTGAAGTCGCGGGTCGGGTCGTAGGAAAGCTGCTTGAACGAAATCAGGTTGATCGCCATGCCCGAGGTGTTGGTGAACAGGAACGTGTAGCCGTCGGGTGCGGCGCGCGCGACCGACTGGTGCGCGATGATGCCGGATGCACCCGGCATGTTTTCGACCACCACCGGCTGTCCCAGCGAGCGGGACACGCCGTCGGCGAGCAGGCGCGCCATCACGTCGGTGGCGGCGCCGGGGCCGGTCGGCACCACGAGCTTGATCGGGCGGGTCGGCCAGGTTTGCGCACTCGCCGGCGTGGCCAGCGCGAGCAGGCTGCACCAGAGCAGCCAGACGACGAAGCGATGCATCGCGGTTCCTCCCGTAGCCGGCGCTTGCGTCGCGCCTTTTCTCATTCGAGTGTATTGCAGAAGAGCGTCACGACAAGAGAGGCAAGAAAGGGAGGACGGCGTGGGTCGCGAACTCATCCTGGTGGGCAGCATTCCCTTCGACACCCCGCAGGAGGTGTTCGAGACCTTCGGCGCGGCGATCGGGCGCTATCTGTTCGCGATTCCCGACGGCGAGGTCGGCCCGCGGCGGCATTGGATCAGCCGGGTGCACTATCAGGTGCTGGCTGCGCATCCGGAGCTGGAGACGGTTCAGCGGCCCGGGCCGGACGAAAACGGCGTCGAGCGCCAGTTTCCGCGCAACGCCGGCGATGCCTGGTGGTTCAAGGTCAAGGACGGCGTCGAGCAGGTCCGCTTCGGCGATCCGGGCTGGCGGTTGGGATACGCGCGCGACGCCATCAATTCGTACTTCGTTTTCCGCACGCTGAAGGACAAGGGCCTGCTGCCCGGCCACCTGCGGTTTCAGGTGTCGATCCCGATGGTCAACAGCGTGCTGCCGCCGCGCATCTTTCCGGACAAGGCGGATCTCGACAGGATCAGGCCCGGCTACGAAGCGGCGACGCGCGCCGAGGTTGCCACGATCGTCGATAAGATCCCGGCGTCGGAGCTTGCGATCCAGTGGGATTGCTCCACCGAGGTCCAGGATTCCTACGGCAGCATCCCGGGGTTTCCGCTCGAGGGCGCGATCGAGCGCAATCTCTCCGAGGTCCGCAACCTGTCCCCGCATATCCCGGCGGAGGTGGCGCTCGGCTATCACTTCTGCTTCGGAACGCTCGGCGGCTGGCCGCGCTTCGAGCCGTCCGATCTCGGGCAGGCCGTCAAGCTCGCCAACGCCTTTGTTGCGGCGTCCGGACGCAGGGTCGACTGGATTCACCTTCCGGTGCTCGACCGCTCCGACGACGCCTTCTTCGCGCCGCTTCGCGAGCTGAAGCCGCAGGGCGCGCGGGTCTATCTCGGCGCGATCCACAACATGGAGCGGTTCGCGGCGCGCCTCGCCACCGCGCGGAAATATTGTCCGGATTTCGGGCTCGGTGCCTATTGCGGCTTCGGCCGCCGGCCGGTGTCCGAGCTTCCCGCCATCCTCGACGAGCATCTCAAGGCGGTGGAGATCGCCGGTCGCGCGTGAACGGCAGCGGCTTGGGCCGCGAAGCGCGCCGGTGTCGTCTCGCGGTCAGGGCAGCTTGTCGAAGCCTTCGCCGAATCCGCGCAGACTGACGGGAAGGCCGATGCCCTCTTCCGGCGTCTGGAAGATGATGAAGGTCGCGACCTGGCCGGAGCGCAACTGGCCGATCAGCTTGTCGTCCATGATGACCTCGGCGACGCAGCCATTCGGCACGCAGCGCACGAAGCCGGCACGGCCGACCTCGGCGTTGTCGACCTTCAGCCCGAGCCCGGACGGCAACAGAACGCCGGGCGGGGCGATCACGCGCATCAGGCGGGTTTTCTTGTCGGCGGTGCGCAGCACGATCACCGTGAGGCCGACATTGGGTCGGTCCTCGGCGGTCACGCTCTGGATCAGGGCGCATTGTTCGCCCTGCGCGCCGGGCGGGGTGTCGCAGCGAATCTGCCAGTCGGCGTGAACCGAGCGCACCGCGCCCTGCGCGGCGGCGTCGCCCGCGGGGGCCAGCCATGCCGCAGCGAATAGCAGCAGCGCCAGAACCGCGGGCCGTGCGGCCCGCGTGACGGGGGATCGGCAAAGCGACGCAGCGGCCACCGGTCGCCGGTCAGGTTGCGCGGCCTCGCTCGTTCCGCTGCGGCAGAATCCCACCATCGTCCAGTCCCCTGACCGGCTGGAAAATCCGTCGTCCGCCCGCCGAATCGCTGCGATCCGGGTGTCGCCGCGACGAATCCTCACGACCATGACCGCCCCGGCATGTCAAGGACGGCGGCAAGGACTGTGGTGGGTGTCAGGTGTCCGGAAATCCGCAGCTTTTCCCGATCCGGAGGTATAAACAGCTTGTCGCATCGGGCAACCGTCCGGGCACATTGCGAGCGTTCCAGAATTATGGTTTGAGAAGCCCGGGAAAGCCCCCTCCCGCCGCACCGACTGCCGTGGAGCGAGACCCGCCAGCGGGCCCTGAACTCCGCCTGCGGCCCTCGTCCCGCAAGTCTGGCTCGGTGCGGTACGGACGCGTCACGACGAATTCGTCGAAGGAGCGAAGACGACGATGCTGTTGAGCAAGCGGATGGCGGCCCTGGCGGCTGCGGTGACAATGCCGGCGCTTCTGGCGAGCGGGCCGGCGCTGGCGGGTCTCGGTCAGCCGTCGCCCTGGCAGCTCGGATTCCAGCAGTCCGCCTCGCCGGTGATGGACGACGTCATCTGGTTCCACGACTTCCTTCTTTGGCTGATCACGGCGATCGCGCTGTTCGTGCTGGTGCTGCTGATCGTCGTGATCGTGCGGTTCAATGCCAAGGCGAACCCGACGCCCTCCAAGACCACCCATCACACCATGCTGGAGGTCGCCTGGACGCTCGTGCCCGTGATCATCCTGGTCGCGATCGCGGTGCCGTCGTTCAAGCTGCTGTTCCTGCAGCAGACGATTCCGCCGGCGGACCTGACCATCAAGGCGACCGGTAAGCAGTGGTTCTGGAGCTACACCTATCCGGACCAGAAGTTCGAGTTCGATTCGCTGATGCTGCGCGACGGCGACCGCAAGCCGGACCAGCCGCGCCTGCTCGCCGTGGACAACGAGATCGTCGTGCCGGTGAACAAGGTGGTGCGCGTTCAGGTGATCGCCGCCGACGTGATCCACGCCTTCGCGGTGCCGTCATTCGGCATCAAGGTCGACGCCGTTCCGGGCCGTCTGAACGAGACCTGGTTCCGCGCGACGCGCGAGGGCGTCTACTACGGCCAGTGCTCCGAGCTGTGCGGCAAGGACCACGCCTACATGCCGATCGCGGTGCGGGTGGTCAGCGAGCAGGCGTTCGCCGCCTGGGTTGCCGATGCGCAGAAGAGGTTCGCGATCAACGACAACGAACGGCCGGCGACCCAGGTCGCGGCGGCCGACTGACGAGCAACATGCGACCGGCCCCTCCGGGCGGGTCGCGGCGAGACGGGCGGGCGACGCAACGTCTGACGAAATGAAGTCCGGCGAAACGCAACGTCACGGAATGGGACGTCAAAGGGTTTGACGATGGCAACGACAGCTCACGGCGCACACGATCCTCACGCGGCGCACGGCCACGACGATCACCACACCCCGACCGGCTGGCGCCGCTGGCTCTACTCGACGAACCATAAGGACATCGGAACGATGTACCTTATCTTCGCGATGGTCGCCGGCGTGATCGGCGGCGCGCTGTCGATCGCCATGCGCATGGAGCTGCAGGCCCCGGGCCTGCAGATCTTCGGCGACGCCCACATGTTCAACGTGTTCACCACGGCGCACGGCCTGATCATGATCTTCTTCATGGTCATGCCCGCGCTGATCGGCGGCTTCGGCAACTGGATCGTGCCGCTGATGATCGGGGCGCCGGACATGGCGTTCCCGCGCATGAACAACATCTCGTTCTGGCTCCTGCCCGCGGCCTTCGCGTTGCTGCTGATCTCCATGTTCGTGGAAGGCGAGCCGGGCGCCTCCGGCGTCGGCGGCGGCTGGACCATGTATGCGCCGCTGTCCACCTCCGGCCATCCGGGACCGGCGGTCGACTTCGCCATTCTCTCGCTGCACATCGCGGGCGCGTCGTCGATCCTCGGCGCGATCAACTTCATCACCACGATCTTCAACATGCGCGCGCCGGGCATGACCCTGCACAAGATGCCGCTGTTCGTGTGGTCGATCCTGGTGACCGTGTTCCTGCTGCTGCTGGCGCTGCCGGTGCTCGCGGGCGCGATCACCATGCTGCTGACCGACCGCAACTTCGGCACCGCCTTCTTCAATCCGCAGGGCGGCGGCGACCCGATCCTGTTCCAGCACCTGTTCTGGTTCTTCGGGCACCCCGAGGTCTACATCCTGATCCTGCCGGGCTTCGGCATCATCAGCCAGATCGTGGCGACCTTCTCGCGCAAGCCGGTGTTCGGCTATCTCGGCATGGCCTATGCGATGGTCGCGATCGGCGGCATCGGCTTCGTCGTGTGGGCGCACCACATGTACACGGTCGGCATGTCGACCGCGGCCCAGGCCTATTTCGTGGCGGCCACGATGGTGATCGCGGTGCCCACGGGCGTGAAGATCTTCTCGTGGATCGCGACCATGTGGGGCGGCTCGATCGAGTTCCGCACGCCCATGCTGTTCGCGGTCGGCCTGATCTTCCTGTTCACCGTCGGCGGCGTCACCGGCGTGGTGCTGGCGAACGCCGGCGTCGACCGCGCCATGCACGACACCTATTACGTCGTCGCGCACTTCCACTACGTGCTCTCGCTCGGCGCGGTGTTCGCGGTGTTCGCCGGCTGGTACTACTGGTTCCCGAAGATCACCGGCTACATGTACTCGGAGTTCTGGGGCAAGCTGCACTTCTGGGTCACGTTCGTCGGCGTGAACATCGTGTTCTTCCCGCAGCACTTCCTCGGCCTCGCCGGCATGCCGCGCCGCATCGCGGACTATCCGGACGCCTACGCCGGCTGGAACTACGTTTCGTCGATCGGCTCCTACCTCTCGGCGCTGGGCCTCGTGATCTTCTTCATCGGTCTGGCGATGGCCTTCCGCACCAAGGAGAAGGCCGCCGACAATCCGTGGGGGCCGGGCGCGACCACGCTGGAGTGGACGCTGTCCTCGCCGCCGCCCTTCCATCAGTTCAACGTGCTGCCGCGGATCAAGTGATCCGCGCAGGGAGCTTGCGCCCGTCTCATGTCGCTGGTCACCGATAGCGCCGATCTCGCCCGGTCACGGCCCGACGCCCTGCGCGTCGAGCCGAGCATGGCCAGCGTCGGCGACTATCTCGCGCTGCTGAAGCCGCGGGTGATGTCGCTCGTGGTCTTCACGGCGCTGGTCGGCATGGTGATGGCGCCGGGTTCGGTGCATCCGGTCATCGGCTTCACCGCGCTGCTCTGCATTGCGGTCGGAGCCGGCGCGTCCGGCGCGCTGAACATGTGGTACGACGCCGACATCGACGCGATCATGACCCGCACCGCCGACCGCCCGGTGGCGGCCGGCCGCGTCACGCCGGGCGAGGCGCTCGGCTTCGGCATGACGCTCGCCATCGGCGCGGTGGTCATGCTCGGTCTGATGGTCAACCTGCTGTCGGCGGCGCTGCTCGCCTTCACCATCTTCTTCTATGCGGTCGTCTATACGATGTGGCTGAAGCGCTCGACGCCGCAGAACATCGTGATCGGCGGCGCCGCCGGGGCGTTTCCGCCGGTGATCGGCTGGGCCGCGGTCACGGGCGGCGTGGCGGTCGAGCCGCTGGTGCTGTTCCTGATCATCTTCTTCTGGACGCCGCCGCACTTCTGGGCGCTGTCGGTGATCCGCGCCGACGAGTATGCGCGCGCCGGCGTGCCGATGCTGCCGGTCGTCTCGGGGATTCGCGAGACGCTGCGGCAGGTGCTGATCTATTCGGCGGTGCTGGCCCCGGTCGGCGCGCTGCCGTGGATTCTCGGTTTCGCGGGGCCGTTCTACGGCGCGATCGCCGTCCTCGGCGGCGTGGCGATGATCGCGCTGTCGTGGCGGCTGCTGCGCACGGGCGAGGGCCCCGGCCTGCGCCGCGCGGCGATGAGCCTGTTCGGCTTCTCGATTCTCTATCTCTTCGTTCTGTTTGCGGCGCTTCTGGTCGAACCGGCGCTGACCGGCCTCTGGGGCCGCGTGATCGCATGAGCATCGCCATGACCGAACCTGAATCCGGCGGCAAGCCCGAAGCGGGCGTCGTCCTGACCGACGAGCAGGCGCGCCGCCGCCGTGCGCGCTCGGTCGCCATCGCGCTGACGCTCGCGGCGCTGGTTCTGCTGGTTTACGTCGTCACCGTGGTCAAGCTCGGCCCCGCCGTGCTCGTCCGTCCCCTGTGACCGGAGCGAGGCCATGAACCCGTCCTCCGAAACCGCCCGCCCGCCCGCCTTGGACGCAAACCGCAGGCTGTCGCGCCGCGACATCTGCGTCGCCGGGAGCGCGGGCCTGTTCGCGGCCTTCATGGTCGGCATGGCCTATGCCGCGGTGCCGCTCTACGACTGGTTCTGCCGCACCACCGGCTTCGGCGGCACCACCCAGGTCGCGACCGCCGCGCCTGCGCAGATGCTGGACCGCACGATCACCGTGCGCTTCGACGCCAACGTCGCCCCCGGCCTGCCGTGGAGCTTCACGCCCGAGCGCAACTCGATGGTGGTGCGCTACGGCGAGGTGGTGACGGTCGACTACACCGTGATCAACCGCGCGGCGCGCGAGACCTTCGGCATGGCGTCCTACAACGTCACGCCGCTCAACGTCGGCGCGCACTTCCAGAAGATCAACTGCTTCTGCTTCACCGACCAACGGCTCGGCCCGGGCGAGAAGCGCACCATGACCGTGGTGTTCTACGTCGATCCGGCGATGGCGAATTCGTCCGACGGCCGCGGCGTGGACACCATTACGCTCTCCTACAGCTTCTTCGCGCAGCGCGAGGCGCCGCGACAGGTGTCGGAGACCAGGGCCGGCGCCGCCGGCGGACGGATTTGATCGCAGGCGCGCGGGCCCGACGGCCGGCGCGAAGGCGAGGGGACAGGGAGACAGGCTCGCGGCCCGACCGCAGCGGGCCTCGATCCGACGAACGGAGACCACGATGGCCGACACGCACGCCAAGCCGCAGCACGACTATCATCTCGTCGACCCGAGCCCGTGGCCGCTGATCGGCTCGATCTCGGCCTTCGTGATGGCGGTCGGCGCCGTTTCCTGGATGCACAACATGTATCCGGGCGCCTCGCTGGTGTTCGGCGCCGGCGCGATCGGCGTGCTCTACACCATGCTGAGCTGGTGGCGGGACGTGGTGAACGAAGCCCAGCACGGCGGCTTCCACACCCGCGTGGTGCAGATCTCGCACCGCTACGGCATGATCCTGTTCATCGCCTCCGAGGTGATGTTCTTCGTCGCCTGGTTCTGGGCCTATTTCAACGTCGCGCTGTTTCCCAACGACGTCCATCAGGTCATGCGCAGCGAATTGATCGGCGGCGTCTGGCCGCCGGTGCCGAGCCCGGACGGCACGGCATTCCGCGGCACGTTCGACCCGTGGCACCTGCCGCTGCTCAACACGCTGATCCTGCTGACCTCCGGCACCACCGTGACCTGGGCGCATCACGCCTTGCTGCATGGCGACCGCAAGGGCCTGATCAACGGCCTGTGGCTCACCGTCATCCTCGGCGGCCTGTTCACCTGCGTGCAGATCTACGAATACATGCACGCCGGCTTCACCTTCTCGGGCCACGTCTACGGCGCGACCTTCTACATGGCGACCGGCTTCCACGGCGCGCACGTCCTGATCGGAACCATCTTCCTGGTGGTGTGCCTGATCCGCGCCTATGCCGGACACTTCACGCCCCAGCAGCATCTCGGATTCGAGTTCGCAGCCTGGTACTGGCACTTCGTCGACGTGGTGTGGCTGTTCCTGTTCGCCGCGATCTACGTCTGGGGTGCCGGCACGCCGCTGCCGCACTGATCCTGCGGGTCTGAACACGCAGACGGGGCGGCGCGAGCCGCCCCGTCTTGCGTTATGGCGTTTTCGAGCGAAGTGGAGACCGGCTCGCGTCAGGAAAACGCGTCAGAACGAAAGCCGGGCCCCGGCCCTGATTCCATCAAAGCCGGAAAGACTTGAGAGCTGCGTGCGGCCTTCGGCCGCTTCCCGTCGGGGAGGTTTGGATGAGCGAGCCTGTCACGTCATCGCCGGTCGCCGCGGGTCTGCGGTGCCGCTGTCCGCGCTGCCATCGCGGCGCGCTGTTCGGGTCGCTGTGGCCGGGCTTTCTCGATCTGAAGCCGCGCTGCGAGGTCTGCGGGCTGGATTTCAGCTTCGCCGATTCCGGCGACGGCCCGGCGGTGTTCGTGGTGTTCGCGGCAGGCGCGATCGCGGTCGGCCTCGCGCTGGCCGTGGAATACAAGTACGAGCCGCCGCTGTGGGTTCATGCGGCGCTATGGCTCCCCCTCATCCTGGCCATAACCCTGCTACCGTTGCGGCCGATGAAAGGGCTGATGATCGCGCTGCAGTTCCGTCACAATGCGCGCGAAGGACGTTTCGGCAAGAACGACGGAGATGGGATGTGAACGAGCGCGACCGGCGCATCGTCATGCCGGGTCTGTTCGCGCTGCTGGGACTGGCGGTCCTGATTGCGCTCGGCTCCTGGCAACTCGACCGCAAGACCTGGAAAGAGGGCCTGATCGACGTGCTCACGCAGCGGCTGTCCGGCGCGCCGGTCGACCTGCCGCCGCCGGACGGCTGGGCGCTGCTCGATGCCGCCAACCAGGAATTCCGTCGCGTGCTGCTGCGCGGCGAATTCCTGCACGAGCGGGAATCGCTGGTCTACACCAACGGCTCGCCGCTGCGTCCCGACGTGAAGGGACCGGGCTATTGGGTGTTCACCCCGGCACGGCTGGCGGGCGGACAGATCGTGATGGTGAACCGCGGCTTCGTGCCGCAAGGGCGCGAGGCCGCATCGGCGCGCGCCGAAGGCCAGACCGGCGGCCCCGTCGACATCGTCGGCGCGATCCGCTGGCCCGAGATGCGCGGCGCGTTCACGCCGTCCGACGATCCCGATCGCAACGTCTGGTACGCGCGCGACCATCTGTCGATGGCCGCGTCCAAGAGGCTCGGCGCGGTCGCGCCGTTCTACGTCGACCAGGAGGAGCCTGCGCCCGCCGGTGGCTTGCCGCGGCCGGGGCGGCTGCGCGTCGCGCTGCCGAACAATCATCTGCAATACGCGCTGACGTGGTTCTCGCTCGCCGGCGTTCTGGTGATCGTGTTTGGGATCTGGGCGGTCGGACGCCGCCGCAAGGATTCCGTTGCAAGCTGACGAGCCTGTCCCGCGATGCGGGCGACGTTGCCAGCCATCCGATCCTCCCGCATATTGCGGGCAATAGAATTTGCGAAAAGCATTCAGGGGGAGGAAGCATGTCCGCCGCTCGATTCGTGAAGCTTGCTGCGCTGGCCGGCGCCGCCGCGTTCGGCCTCTCCGGCGCCGCATCCGCGCAGACCTTCGAACTGAAATTCTCGCATTTCGTGCCGCCCAAGCACGCCTTCCACATCTGGGCGACCAACTGGGCGCAGACGCTGGAGAAGGAATCCGGCGGCCGGCTCAAGTTCACGATCTATCCGAACGGCCAGCTCGTCGGCCCGCCGAACCGCCAGTTCGACGCCGCGCGCAACGCCATCACCGACATCGCCTTCACGCTGCACGGCGTCACGCCCGGCCGCTATGCGATGACCGAACTGGCCAACCTGCCGTTCACCTGGCCGAAGGCCGGACCGAGCCCTGCCGTCACCGGCAAGCGCATGACCGAACTCGGGCCGGAGTTTCTGCACGCCGAGCACCAGGGCCTGCGCGTGCTGTTCATGACCGCCGGCAGCCCGATCGTGTCGTTCTCGCGCGTCGCCGTGCGCAAGCTCGACGACTACAAGGGACTCAAGGTTCGTTATGCCGGCGTGCAGAACAAGCATCTGCTCGATGCGCTCGGTGCCGTGCCGATGCTGGTTCCGCCGCCGGAAGCGCAGGATGCGCTGTCGCGCGGCATCGTCGATGCGGCCTGGTTCCCGCACGAGGCCGGGCTCGCCTACGACCTCGGCTCCGTAACCAAGTTCGCGATCGAGCCGGGCCTCAGCACCGCGACCTTTGCGATGGTGATGAACCCCGCCAAGTACAAGTCGCTGCCGCCGGACCTGCAGGCGCTGATCGACAAGCACTCGGGCGTGGTCGCCGCCGAGGGCTTCGGCAAGGCCTGGGATGCGGCCGAGAAGCACGGCCGCGAGATCCTGATCAAACGCGGCCTGGAAATCCTCACCCTGCCGGCGACCGAGGTCGAGACCATGCGCAAGCGGATGCAGCCGCATGTCGAGTCGGCGATCGCGGTCCTTGAGAAGAAGGGCCTGCCCGCGCGCAAGTTCTACGAAGCTTACACAAAGTAGCCTTGCCGGGCCCCAAGGGGCGAACCGCTCCCGCCTCGCGGGAGCGGCGCGGGGAGGGGCGGCGTCGCCCGCCCTTCCGGAGAAACGGACCATCACATCATGCGCGACCGCGTGATCGCCGCCGCCAACGTCCTGCAGCGTGCCCAGCTCTGGATCGCAGCGCTGGCGCTGATCGTCATGATGCTGGTGACGGTCTGCGACGTGTTCCTGCGCTATGTGTTCAACAATCCGATCCGCGGCTCCTACGATTCGGTCGAGAGCCTGCTGCTGGTGTTCGTGTTCAATGCGATGGCGGCGGCGTTCTTCGGCCGCCGCCATGTCGTGATCGACCTGCTGGACGTCGCCTTCGGCGCGCGCATCACCGCCGTCCTGATCAGGGTCGCGGATGTGCTGGCGGTGCTGTGTCTCGGCCTGATGATCTGGGCGATGCTGGTGCCGGCGCAGCAGGCCTACGAATACGGCGACGTGAAGCTGGAGCTGCAGCTCCCGATCTACGCGCTCTGGGGCGTCGCGCTCGCGGGCCTGTTCGGAACGCTGCTGTGTGCGATTGCCACGCTGGTCGCGCGGCCGGTCCAGCTTGCACCGGAGCACGGCCGATGACGCCCGCGGCCGTCGGCGCGCTCGGCGTCTTCATCCTGATCGCCATCCTGCTGCTGCGGG
The DNA here is from genome assembly GCA_963758225.1 of uncultured Alphaproteobacteria bacterium. Taxonomy (GTDB): domain Bacteria; phylum Pseudomonadota; class Alphaproteobacteria; order Rhizobiales; family Xanthobacteraceae; genus Z2-YC6860. The sequence goes on from CAVWUJ010000002.1 coordinate 113,889, forward strand.
TGCCGGTCTGGATCGCGCTGATGCTGGTCGGCTTCTTCGGCAACGCCGTCGCGCTGGGCTGGCCCGGCGCCTTCGCGCTTGCCGGCACCGCGCCGTTCGACGTTGCCACCTCCTATACGCTGTCGGTGGTGCCGCTGTTCATCCTGATGGGCGAGGTGGCCTCCGAATCGCGGCTCTCGGCCGCGCTGTTCAGCGCCGCGCGCGTCGTGCTCTCCGGCTTCCGCAGCGGACTCGCGACCGCCACCATCACGGCCTCGGCGTTCTTCGGCGCGGTCTCGGGCTCCTCGCTCGCCAACGCCGCGACCATGACGCGGATCGCGCTGCCGGAGATGCGCAAGGCCGGTTACGATCCGGGACTGGCGACCGGCTCGCTCGCCGCCGGCGGCAGCCTCGGCATCCTGATCCCGCCCTCGATCATCCTGGTGATCTACGCCGCGATCTCCGAACTGTCGGTCGCGCGCCTGTTCGCCGCCGGCCTGATTCCCGGCATCCTGCTGACCTTGCTTTACATCGGCGTCGCGATGGCGATCGGCTACGCGCGGCCGGAGCGCGCGCCGGACGCGCCGCCGTTCTCGCTGCGCGAGCGGCTCGCCGCGATGCGCCAGCCCTGGCAGTTCATCGTCCTGTTCATCGTGACGATCGGCGGCATCTACGCTGGCGTGTTCTCGCCCACCGAGGCGGCGGCGATCGGTGCCTTCGGCGCCATCGTGCTGGGCTTCCTCAGCCGCCGCATGGGCTTCCGCGAGCTCCTGCGCGCGGTCGAGAACTCGGTGATCGTCAGCGGCCTGCTGTTCGTCATCGTGATGGGCGCCAACCTGTTCTCGTTCTTCATCGTGCAGACCCACCTGCCCGAGTTCCTGATCGACAGCGCCAATTCGCTCGGCCTGTCGCCGCTCACCGTGATGCTGCTGATCATCGTCTGCTACCTCGTGCTCGGCTGCTTCCTGGAGGGCATCGGCATGGTGCTGATTACGGTGCCGGTGTTCCTGCCGCTGGTGATGAAGTTCGGCTACGATCCGATCTGGTTCGGCATCCTGCTGGTGATCATGATCGAGGTCGGCCTGCTCACCCCGCCGGTCGGGATGAACCTGTTCGTGATCCAGGCGCAGGCGCCCGATCTGCGGATTTCGGCGATTTACCGCGGCGTGATCCCGTTCCTGTTCGCCCCGGCGGTGCTGGTCCTGCTGCTGTTCCAGTTCCCCCAGCTCGCACTCTGGCTGCCGCGTCTGTTGTATGGCTGACATTCGATATTAACATAATGAAATCATATATTTAACCTATTCCTTGTGCTGGTGGCACCCACCCCTGTATTGGTCTGATTCCAACATTCGCATCCCGCTTCGGCAGGTGGCTTCGCGAATGATGGAACCGAAAGACCAGCACCCAAGTCTAAATTCCTGGTGGAGTTCGGATTTGACATTCGCTTCTTGAATTCGCGGCGAGGTTGGTAGCGAATGTCAAATCCACTCCACTAGTGTCGCCCGGCCTTTCCAAGGATCGCTCGTGCGCTATCTCTCCACCCGCGGCGAAGCCCCGCCGCTCGGTTTCGTCGACGTCACCCTCGCAGGCCTCGCCCGCGACGGCGGACTCTATGTGCCCGAATCCTGGCCGGCGCTATCGCGCGACGCCATCGCCGGCTTCGCCGGACGGCCCTATGCCGAGGTCGCGGTCGAGGCGATCCGGCCGTTCGTGGGCGGCGCGATCCCGGATGCCGATCTCGCGCGCATGGCGAACGAGGCCTATGGCACGTTCCGCCATCCGGCGGTGGCTCCGCTGACCCAGATCGCCGCCAACACCTTCCTGCTGGAGCTGTTCCACGGCCCGACGCTGGCGTTCAAGGACGTGGCGATGCAGCTCCTCGCACGGCTGATGGACCATGCGCTGGCGCAGCGCTCGGAGCGCACGACCGTCGTGGTCGCCACCTCCGGCGACACCGGCGGCGCGGCGGTCGAGGCCTTCGCCGGGCGCGAGCGCACCGATCTCGTGGTGCTCTATCCGCACGGCCGGGTTTCCGACGTGCAGCGCCTGATGATGACCACGGCCGACGCCGGCAACGTCCACGCGCTCGCGATCGAAGGCACGTTCGACGACTGCCAGGCGATCGTGAAGGGCCTGTTCAACAACCACGCGTTCCGCGACCGCGTCCGCCTGTCGGGCGTCAATTCGATCAACTGGGCGCGCATCGTCGCGCAGGCGGTCTATTACTTCACGGCGGCGGTGACGCTCGGCGCGCCGCACCGCAACGTCGCCTTCACCGTGCCGACCGGAAACTTCGGCGACATCTTCGCCGGCCACGTCGCGCAGCGCATGGGCCTCGGCGTCGACCGGCTGGTGGTCGCCACCAACGTCAACGACATCCTGGCGCGCACCCTCGCCACCGGCGGCTACGACATCCGCGAGGTGATCGCGACCTCGTCGCCCTCGATGGACATCCAGGTCTCGTCGAATTTCGAGCGCCTGCTGTTCGAGGCCTCGGGCCGCGACGCCGCGACCGTGCGCGCGCTGATGGCCTCGCTCGCGCAATCGAAAAGCTTCTCGATTCCGACCCCGGTGCTCGGCGCCATCCGCGAGCGGTTCTCCGCCGCGCGCGCCGACGAGGACGAGGTCGCGGCCACCATGCGCACCGTGCTGCGCGAGACCGGCCGCTTCATCGACCCGCACACCGCGGTCGCTGTCGCGGTCGCCGAAAAGGAGCCGCGCGATCCGGCGATTCCGATGATCGTCCTGTCGACCGCGCATCCCGCCAAGTTTCCGGATGCGGTGGAGGCCGCCTGCGGCGTGCGTCCGGCGCTGCCGGACTGGCTGTCGGACCTGCCGCAGCGGCGCGAGCGGTTCACCCGCATGGCGGCGGACCAGGCGGCGGTCGAGCGTTTCATTCTGGCGGCGAGCCGCGCCGCCCGCGAAGGAGCTGCGGCATGAGCGTTGAGGTCACCCGTCTTGAGTCCGGTCTCGCTGTTGTCACCGACGCCATGCCGCACCTGCAAAGCGCCTCGGTCGGCGTCTGGGTCGGGGCCGGCAGCCGCGACGAACTGCCGAAGGAGCATGGCATCTCGCATCTGCTCGAGCACATGGCGTTCAAGGGCACCAAGCGGCGCAACGCGCGGCAGATCGCCGAGGAGATCGAGGCGGTCGGCGGCGACATCAACGCCGGCACCAGCGTGGAGACCACGGCCTATTACACCCGCGTGCTGAAGGCCGACGTGCCGCTCGCGCTCGACGTTTTGTCCGACATCCTGTCGAACCCGACCTTCGACCCGGCCGAGCTGTCGCGCGAGCAGAACGTGATCCTGCAGGAGATCGGCGCGGCCGAGGACACGCCGGACGACGTGGTGTTCGATCACCTGCAGTCGCTCGCCTATCCCGACCAGCCGGTCGGCCGCTCGATTCTCGGCACGCCGGACAGCGTCTGCTCGTTCAGGCAGAGCGACCTGCGCGAATATCTCCAGCGCAACTATCGCGCGCCCGACATGGTGCTCGTCGCCACCGGCGCGGTCGAGCACGCCCGGATCGTCGATCAGGCGACGAGAATGTTCGAGAGCTTCGCCGGCCCGGCCGGTCCCGATCCGCAGGCCGCGCGCTTCGGCGGCGGATCGCGCATGGAGGCGCGCGAGCTGGAGCAGATGCACATCGCGCTGGCGCTGGAGGGCCTGCCGCAGCGCGATCCCAATCTCTACAGCCTGCAGGTGTTCACCAGCGTGCTGGGCGGCGGCATGTCCTCGCGGCTGTTCCAGGAGGTGCGCGAGAGCCGCGGCCTCTGCTACTCGATCTACGCCTACCATTCGCCCTATGCCGACACCGGCACGTTCGTTCTCTATTCCGGCACCGACGCCGCCGACGCCGGCGAGCTTCTCTCGGTGTCGATGGACGAGATCGCCGCGGCGGCCGAGACCATCAGCGAGGCCGAGGTCGACAAGGCCAAGGCGCAGATGCGCGCCGGACTCCTCATGGCGCTGGAGAGCTCCAGCGCCCGCGCCCAGCAGCTCGCCAATCACATGCTGGTGCATGGCCGGCCGATCCCGCTGGAGGAGATCGTCCAGCGCATCGAGCGCGTGACGGTGGACAGCACCCGCGCCGCAGGCCGCACGCTGCTGGAGCGTGCCCGCCCGGCGATCGCGGCCATCGGGCCCGCCCGCGGGCTTGATGGCGCGGCGAAGGTGGTGGACAGTCTGTCGCGTCGGGCAGCCTGATCAGTCGCGGTTCGTTTCATGGCGCTGTTCCGTTCGCTGGGTTCGCCGGAGCCGCTCCCGCCGGTCATGGGAGACGGCGTCGTGCTGCGCACGCCGCACATGACCGACCACGCGGCCTGGGCCGCGCTGCGCGAGCAGAGCCGGGCGTTTCTCAAGCCCTGGGAGCCGACCTGGCCGGCGGACGATCTCACGCGCGGCGCGTTCCGCCAGCGCATGAAGCGCTACGCCGAGGATCTGCGCCAAGACCAGGCCTATCCGTTCTTCGTCTTTCGCAAGCAGGATGGCCAGATCGTCGGCGGGCTGGCGATCGCCAACATCCGCCGCGGCGTCGCCCAGGCCGGCAGCCTCGGCTACTGGGTCGGCGAGCCATACGCGCGGCAGGGTTACATGACGGCGGCGGTGCGCGCGCTGCTGCCGATGGCCTTCGACGTGCTGCGGCTGCACCGCATGGAGGCGGCCTGCATCCCGACCAACGTCGCCTCGGTGCGGCTGCTGGAGCGCACCGGCTTCCGCCGCGAGGGCTATGCGCGGGCCTATCTGTGCATCGACGGCCAGTGGCAGGACCACCTGCTCTACGCGCAGCTCAAGTCCGACCCGCGCCCATAGCCGGCTGGCGCGTTAAACGACAATGGCCCCCGCGCGGCGGAGGCCATCATCCGTGGTTCATGACGCTTGAGCCGGCGAGACAGGGCGCGCTCCGGCCGCGTTCGTCACGTCGTCAGTTCAGCGCGTTCTGGACGCTGGTGAATGTCGAGGTCAGCTTCGTGCCGAGCCCCTGCACCACCGCGATAATCGCAACCGAGATGCCGGCGGCGATCAGACCGTATTCGATCGCGGTCGCGCCGGATTCGTCCTTCAGAAGTCGCTTCATCTGCTCAAGCGTGGCCATTACCAGTCTCCCGTGGCTATCAGGGTTTCTCCCTGTGGGCCGGACCCTAAGGTCGATTTCCTGCGGCGCCGTTGCCGCACTCGTTCGGGTTTGATTCAAAATGTCTGCATCGCAAATTTTTGCTGCGTTTTCCTGTGGTTCTTCGCCCGAATAAATTTCAAAAAAGAAGCCCCCGGCGGGGGCTTGAGGCGTTCGCTCTCAATCGAGCCACGGGACGCAGGCATGGCCGTGCGTTCTGCACGGCGGCGAAAGACGATCGGAGGGTTGCTGGCCCGCATGGCCGGCGAAAGCGATCGAATGGATCGTCTGCTTTCGAGGGCTGCGACCGTCCGGGACATTCGCGTCGGCGGGCGGCCTGCCAGAGCCTTCCTCATCGCCTCCCGGAATTTCCCCCAGGGTTGTCGGGCTTTCCCCGATCGCCGTAGAGATACGCACGGTCCTCTTTCGCCGGGATAAAACGGCGCCTTCGGATTTGAAGCAAATCCGATGCATCGTGCCGGCCGGGCGCTTGAGGAGTTCCGCAGTCGCGCCGGGTGGTGTGTCCCGCCCCGGCATGCCTTGGGCCTGCCACGGTCGGGTTGCTATAAGGACCGGCGTTTACCGGGTCTTAGGCATCCGGTCCCTATTCCGGGGGCCGTGGGGCGTTGCGTGGGGTGTTCATGACGGTTTTCCGACCGGGAATCCGGCCTTCGGGCCTCGTTCTGGCGGCGATGGGCGCGCTGCTGGCCGGCTGCTCGTCGAATGCCGTGCCCGGCATGTCGAGCCTGTCCGGAATGTTCGGCTCGTCGCGGGCCGACACCACCGCCGCCGCTCCGGCCGCAGGCGTAGCGGGCCAGCCGCAGCCGCCGACCGATTTCGAATGCCCCTCGATTACGATCCGCCAGGGCGCTTCGACCTATCAGATCCACGCCAACCCCGCCGATCCGTCGCCGATGGCGATGCGCTACCAGGTCGGCATCGGCGAGACCGCGCGCGAGTGCCGGCTCGAGGGGACCACGCTCACCATGCGCGTCGGCATTCAGGGCCGGGTCGTGATCGGACCGCAGGGCGGTCCGGGCCAGATCGACGTGCCGATCCGCCTCGCGGTGGTGCGCGAGGGCGCCAACCCGCGTCCGATCACCACCACGCTGCATCGGGTCGCCGTCACGATCCCGCAGGGCAACACCAACGTCGCCTTCACGATCGTCGAGGAGCAGCTCAGCTTCCCGATGCCGCCGGGCGGCGAGATCGACGCCTATGTGGTCTATATCGGCTTCGACCCGCTGGCCGCCCGCCAGGCGCCGCCGCGCCGACAGGACCGCCGGCCGCCGCCGCAGCGTGGCGGGCATCGCCAGAGCTGACGGCCGGCGCTCGGGCGTCGGACGTGCGGCTCACCAGCCGCGCAGGGCGATCACGGTTTCCTTGAGCGCGCGCATGTCGCCGATCACGGAGCGCGCGCCGGCCTTCGCGAGCAGCGCGCCCAGCCCGGGGTCGGCGTGCGATCCGCCGATGAAGCCGATCGGACTCATGCCGGCGGCATGCGCCGCCGCAACGCCCGCCGGCGAATCCTCCACCACGATGCAGTCGGCCGGCGGGACGCCCATTCGTTCGGCGGCGTGCAGGAACAGGTCCGGCGCGGGTTTGCCGCGCGCCATGTCGCTCGCCGAGAACAGATAGGGCTGGAAGAACCGCAGCAGGCCGGTGACGTCGAGGCTGGTGCGGATCCGGTCGAGCGGGGCGGAGGAGGCGACGCACTTGCGACCGCGCAGCCAGGTCAGCGCGTATTCCATGTGCGGCGTCGGCCGGACCTCCTCGCGCACCCGGCGCAGGATCGAAGCCGCCAGCATCGGCGCGAAGTTCGGCGGCAGCTTGCGTTTGGTGGCGGCCTCGATGTCGGCCAGCATGTCGGCCGGACGCCGCCCGGCGAAGAACCGCGAGACGATCTCGGGCGACACGGCGAAGCCGGCGCGGGTCAGCTCCTGCGCCGCGGCATTGGCCGCGAGCGCCTCGCTGTCCACGAGCACGCCGTTGCAGTCGAATATGATCAAGGGCGTCCCCGCAGCCCGGCCGCCGTCCGAATCGAGCGCATCGCCTGCATCCCCCGTCAGGTGATTCGCGTGGCGGGATTATGGACGACCGCGATTCGCCGATGAATCCATGGCAAGCCCATGATCTGCAGCGATCCACAATTTCGTGCGGCGCATGTGAATCCGCCGACCCGTATGCGGAGGGCGCGCCGGCGGCTGCGGCCAAACAAAAGGCCGCGCCCGTGCGCGGCCCTGCGGATGGTTGGCGGCGGAATCCGCCGGTCGGTTCAGCGCGTCAGTTCAGCGCGTCAGTTCAGCTTGGCCTTCACCTCGGCGATGCCCTGGGTGAGCAGCCGGTCGGCGACGTCGCCCTTGGCGGTTTGCACCAGGATCTTCTCGGCGGCCAAGACCGCGGCGTCGGCCGCAGCGGCGCGCACCTCGGCGAGCGCCTGGGCCTCGGCCTGGGCGATCTTGGCCTCGGCCATCTTGGTGCGGCGGGCGACGAACTCTTCCATCCGCGTCCGGGCCTCGGCGGCGACGCGCTCGGCGTCGGCCCGGGCCTCGGTCACGATCGCCTCGGCCTCGCGCTCGGCGTCGTGGCGCTTGCGCTGATACTCGGCGAGCAGCTTCGAGGCCTCCTCGCGCAGGCGGGCGGCCTCGTCGAGTTCGGCCTTGATGCGCGCAGCGCGGTTGTCGAGCGCGTTCAGGATCGTGCGGTGCACGCCGGCATAGCCGAGAATCGCCAGAAACAGCACGAAGGCGACGGCGACCCAGGCATCCGGTGACTGGAGGAAGGCGATCATCGCAGAATCCTAGCCCTTGAGCGCGTCGTTGACGGCGGCCTCCACGGCCGGGGCCGTGGGCGTCGCGCCGGTCAGCCGCTCCACGATCGCGCCGGCGGTGTCGACCGCGATGCCACGCACGTTCGTCATGGCGGCGGTCTTGGTCGCAGCAATCGTGGTCTCGGCCGCGGCGAGCTTGGCGTTCAGCTCGGCTTCGAGCGCCTTGCGGCGCTCTTCGCCCTGGGCGTGCAGCCGGTCGCGGGTCTCGGCGGCCATCGACTGGGCGCCGGCGCGGGCGTCGGCCAGCGCCTTCTCGTAGGCGGCCAGCGCCGCGTCCGACTGCTCCTTCAGCCGGGCGGCTTCGGCGAGGTCGTCGGCGATGCGGCCGGAGCGCGCGTCGATGGTCCCGCCGATGCGTGGGATCGCAATCCGCGAGATGATCAGATAGAGCGCCACGAAGGCGATCGCGAACCAGAGAATCTGGGATGCGAACGTCTCCGCCGCGAAGGGCGGAAACGCTCCTCCGGCCTGCGCAGGCACTTGCGTGGAAGCACTGGTCGCCATTGGGATGCCTGTTTCTTCGAGGCGCTCAGCGGGGCCGCGGTCCGCGGCCCCGGCCGTTTGCGGGTCGGGAGCGGGCTGGGCCGGCTCAGACCGCGAACAGCAGCAGAAGCGCGATCAGCAGCGAGAAGATGCCGAGCGCCTCGGTCACGGCGAAGCCGAAGATCAGGTTGGCGAACTGGCCCTGGGCGGCCGAAGGATTGCGCAGCGCGGCGGCCAGGTAGTTGCTGAAGATGTTGCCCACGCCGATGCCGGCGCCCGCCATGCCGATGCAAGCGATGCCGGCACCGATGTACTTCGCGGCCACAGGATCCATGTCGAAACTCCTTTGAGGTTTGGAAGGTGAGGTTCTTGGGTTAGGCGGGATTTGGCTTGCGCATGATCTGGTCCGAAAACCGGTTCCCACTTTTCGGGATCATGCGCTAATGGCCCGGGTGGATGGCGTCGTTGAGATAGATGCAGGTCAGGATCGCGAACACATAGGCCTGCAGGAACGCGACCAGGACTTCGAGGGCGGTGATTGCCACGACCAGGCCCAGCGGCAGCACCGCTCCGGCCCAGCCGACGATTCCGATGCCGGCGACCATCGGCACGAAGCCGGCGAGAACCTTCAGCGTGATGTGGCCGGCCAGCATGTTGGCGAACAGGCGCACCGAATGCGAGATCGGGCGCGACAGGAACGACAGCACCTCGATGAACACGATCAGCGGCAGGACGTACATCGGAATGCCGCTCGGCGCGAACAGGCGGAAGAAGCCGAGCCCGTTCTTGTAGAAGCCGTAGACCACCACCGTGAGGAACACGAGCATCGCCATCGAGAAGGTGACGATCAGGTGGCTCGTGACGGTGAAGGTGCCGGGGATGATCCCGATCATGTTCGCGATCAGGATGAACATGAACAGCGAAAACACCAGCGGGAAGAACTTCATGCCGTCCTTGCCGGCGGTGCTCTGGATGGTGTTCGCCACGAACTCGTAGGAGAGCTCCGCGATCGACTGCATCCGGCCGGGCACCAGCGCGCGTGCGGCGGCCGCCGAGCAGCAGCGCCGCGACGCCGACCACGGTGATCGCCATGAACAGCGCCGAGTTGGTGAAGGCGAGATCCTGTCCGCCGGCCTGGCCGAACGAAACGAGGTTCTTGATCTGGAACTGCGAAATCGGATCGGCCATCGCCGCTGTCGTCCTAACTTATTGCCGCCCGGAGCCCGGTCCGTTCGAGACCCCCGCCGCCCGCATCACGTTGAGCACGCCGGCGGCGAACCCGAGCATCAGAAACACGATCATTCCCCAGGGCGCGATGCCCAGCCACTTGTCGAGCGCCCAGCCGATGAACGCTCCGACCAGCACGCCCGCGACCAGTTCGGTGGAGAGCCGGAAGCCGCGGGCGATACCCGAGGCGTTGCTGCTCGTGCCCGGACCGGAGTCGGACTCGACGGGGCGGCGCGCCCCGATCTGGCCGAGCCGTTCGCCGAGACTCTTGAGCCTCGCGGAGAGAGCGGCGTCTTCGGCCGGCCGGATGCTGTTCTTGTCCGTCTCTCGCGTGCCGTCGGCCATGCTCGGCCCCATTCGTGCGACCGGCGATCCGGCAAGCCGGCCGACCGGTCTCGACAACACGGAAAGCCAGCAAAACCAGAGGTTTCCAGCCGCCCCGAAAGCCGCGCGGACCATAGTGACTGGCCTACCGCAAGTCAATAAATCTCGCAGAGGCAGGGTCCAGGTCGAGATAGAAGCAATTTCAATGTCTTGATGAAGAGTTGCGGTGCCGGGGCGGCGGCCCCGATCCCCGGATTCTGCACCGCACGCAAGGCCGCCCTGCGGCCGCGGCATCGCATCGCAAACGGCGCTGTCCCGAGCCCCGCGAAACGTGCTTTAGGAGTGGTCGAATTGCAGGGGAGGGAACCGGTGGCCCGTCATATCGACTATTACTTTTCGCTCGTCTCGCCCTGGGCCTATATCGGCCAGACCGCGTTCATGGACGTCGTGAAGCGCCACGGCGCGACGCTCGCCTACAAACCGATGTCGCTCGGGGTGGTGTTTGCCGAAACCGGCGGCCTGCCGCTGGCCAAGCGCGCGCCGGCGCGCCAGCGCTACCGGCTGCTGGAGTTGCAGCGCTGGCGCGAGAAGCGCGGCCTGAACTTCCCGCTCAAGCCGCAGCACTGGCCGTTCGACGCCGCGCTCGCGGACCGTTTCGCCATCGCCGCCGACCAGGCCGGCCACGACCTCGCGCCGTTTCTGGCGCTGGCGTTTCCCGCCATCTGGGAGAAGGGCGCGAATCTCGCCGACGAGGCGACGATTCTCGCCATCGCCCGCGAGGCGAAGATTCCGGACCCGGACAAGCTTCTGGAGGCCGCCAAGTCCGACGCGATCAAGGAGGTCTACGAGGCCAACAACCGCGAGGCGATCGCCCGCGATGCCTTCGGATCGCCGGCCTATGTCCTCGACGGCGAGGTGTTCTGGGGCCAGGACCGGATCGATCTGCTGGACGACGCCCTGAAATCCGGCCGCCCGGCCTACAAGCCGGAGGCCTGACCCCGTTCCCGGTGTTCTCCGGTCATGGCGCCGCCGCGATCGCGGCGCCATATGAGACGCGGACGGAGGATCCATGAGACGACTCGCCATTGCTGCCCTGCTTGGTTGCGTCGTGCAGTTCGCCGCTGCGCACGCTCAGGAGTCGTCGGATCCTCCGTCCGCACCGAACGGCGAGGACGCCCGGGGGCTTCAGCTATCACCGCAGCGGCGACACCTTCGTGCGGCTCGATTCGCGAAGACCGGACAGGTCGCCACCTGCACGCGCGGCCCGGCCGGCTGGACCTGCATCGTCGCCCCGGAAGAGCGCGCGGCGCTGGAGGCCGAGATCGGCCGCCTGCAGCGCGACAATGCCGCGCTGAAAAAGGAGCTGCTGTCGCGCGGTCTGCCGCTGCCCGGCGGCCTGCGTCCCGATCCCGCGCCGTCCGGCCCGCCGCTGGCCGAAGCGCCGCGTCCGCCCCATCCGGTGCCCGCCCCGCCATCGGGCGTCGAATCCGAGGTCGCCAAGGTCAAGGCGTTCGTCGCCGACGTCTGGCGCAGGCTGGTCGACATGGTCGCCGACCTGCAGAAGGACATGCAGCGGTCCAACTGACGCGGCGGGTCTCGCCGCCTGCGTTGTAAAAATTACGGTCGCCTGATGTTCACCTGACCGGTGGCGCCATCGTATGTGAGCGTAACGTGGCGCAAGAAAGTGCGACCGATCAAGACCACATGCGGCTGGCCGCCAGCTTGAAGATTGACCGCGGCAAATCGGCCATAAATCGTGAAATTCAATTCCGGTATATAAATCTGCGCAAGGTGAAGGTTGACTTCATGAATCCCTCCGACGCCTGCAATATTTCTTCGATCTACGATTGGTAAATTCAATGCCGCGGCTACGGCTGCATCGATGCAGCTTTCCGTGGCTCCCGTGTCGACAAGAGCGTGGCTCCCTTTTAGCTGCGCCGATGGTGCGCCGCCGATGACGGGATCGAAGTCGGGATCAAACCCGATATCGACGACCAATGTCGGCCCTAATTGAACCAACAGTTCCGAACCGGTTCCTCGATGATCGTCGTCAAAGCCGCACTTGGCTTCAGGCATGCTCTACCCGGTACATGACCGAAGCAGGTAGCGAAATAGATGCGGCGCCGACTTCACGAATGAGATACGGGCCGCGGCCAAAGCGACGGACCGCCTCGTGTGCGGCATCGTCAAACTTTTTAAACGAGCCGATAAATTTTCTATCGTGAATAAGCACCCATTTGCCCAGGTGCTTGGTTTCGAGCTCGTTGCGCATTGCGTCGAATGTCGCGATGTCTTCCTGGAGATCGGCCATGACGCATCCCTTTAAGATCGGCTGTCGGATCAACCCCTGAGGAGCGTTTTTGTTTACAACTTTTGAGGAGTCCGATCAAAGATATTATAGAGTGCAAGTTGAATTATAGGACTCGCCATGCGTGCATGCAATGTCGCCGAAAAGCCCGACAAATCCTTGACTATCGGACGAAGAAAGATCGGTCATAGCGGTTGCCACCACAGAACTCGCGAATTGACGACGAGATTTTTCTCTCGCAAGACCGATGAAATCCGCGGGGCCGAGTGAGCCCTTTGCGCCTGCCGAATTCCTGTTCGGATTCTGTCGCTGCCAGATGGAGCGTTCTGCAAAGGATCGATTCATGTCTGCCCGGCTGTCCGCCATCCGCAGCGTCGCGCCCGATCTGATCGCGTCCGCCGAGCTTGCGGTCGAAACGGGAGGCGAGGGCTTCACCGACATTACCCGCGAGGCGGCGCGCTTCGTGACGGAATGCGGCGCGGGCGACGGCGTGCTGCTGGTCTATCTGCGGCACACCTCGGCGTCGCTGACCATCCAGGAAAACGCCGACCCGGACGTGCAGACCGATCTCCTCACCGCGCTGCGCCGGCTTGCGCCCGACGACGCCGGATGGGTGCACGATGTGGAGGGCCCCGACGACATGCCGGCCCATGTGAAGGCCATGCTCACCGGCGTCTCGCTGCATGTGCCGGTGGAGGGCGGCGCGCTCGCGCTCGGCACCTGGCAGGGGCTCTATCTCGTCGAGCACCGCACCCGCCCGCACCGCCGCGACGTGCTGCTTCAGTTCATCGGCGGGCGGCGCTAAATCCGGCTCGCGAGGGACGGGCCGCGGCCCGCGCCTGCCGCACCGCAAGATGCCCTGCCGGCGCAAAATCCTGTAGCATCGGAAAGGTTGCGGGCTTACGCGGGGGCGCGGCGTCCGCGACGAGGGGCTGCCGTGACCGAGACCACCAACCGGCTTGTCATTGCCGACGATCATCCGCTGTTCCGCGGCGCGCTGCGCGAGGCGGTGGCGGGGGTGTTCGACCGCAAGGGCATTGCCGAGGCCGGCGCCTTCGACGAGGTGGTGCGCCTGCTGGATCGCGGCGGCGAGGTCGACATGATCCTGCTCGACCTCACCATGCCCGGCGTGCGCGGCTTTTCCGGGCTGATGTACCTGCGCGCGCAATACCCCAGCGTGCCGGTGGTGGTGGTGTCGGCGAACGACGACCCCTCGGTGATCCGCCGCTGCATGGACTTCGGCGCGTCCGGATTCATTCCGAAGACGCTCGGCACCGAGGCGATGCGCGCGGCGGTGCTCGCGGTGCTGCGCGGCGGGGTCTGGACGCCGCCGGACGTGGACCTCGCGGCCGGATCGGACGCCGACACGGCGGCGCTCCTGGCGCGGCTCGCGACGCTGACGCCGCAGCAGGTGCGGGTGCTGATGATGCTGTCCGAGGGCCTGCTCAACAAGCAGATCGCCTACGAGCTGTCGGTGTCCGAGGCGACCGTGAAGGCGCATGTCTCGGCGATCCTGCAGAAGCTCGGGGTCGAGAGCCGGACCCAGGCGGTGATCGCGGCCGCCAAGATCGAGATCGGGCAATGGCCGCAGGCCGCCGCCGGCAGTGCGGCGGGGGCGTCCTGATCGGCCGTTGCGGCGCAGCGCGGCCCGGCTATTCCGCCGGATGCGGATGGCCGGCCGCAACCGGTTCGTCGGCTTCGCGGTCGGCGCGATGCACCTGCCCGATCAGGGTGTAGACGGCGGGCACCACGAACAGCGTCAGCAGCGTGCCGAACGTCATGCCGCCGACGATCACCCAGCCGATCTGCTGGCGGCTTTCCGCGCCGGCGCCGGTGGCGAGCGCCAGCGGCACCGCGCCGAGCACCATCGCGCCGGTGGTCATCAGGATCGGCCGCAGCCGCAGCGTCGCCGCTTCGATCACCGCCGCGAGCCGGTCCATGCCCTCGCTCCTGCTGCTGGTTGGCGAACTCGACGATCAGGATGCCGTGCTTGGTGATGAGGCCGACCAGCGTGACCAGCCCGATCTGCGAATAGACGTTGAGCGTGCCGCCGGTGAGATAGAGCGCGCCGAGCGCGCCGGTCATCGAGAGCGGCACCGACAGCAGGATGATGATCGGATCGCGGAAGCTCTCGAACTGCGCCGCCAGCACCAGATAGATGAAGCCGAGCGCCAGCACGAAGATGAACACCAGGCTCTGGCCGGCGGCGCGGAATTCGCGGCTCTGGCCGCTGACGTCGGTCTGCACGTTGTCGGGCAGCACCTCGCTGCGGCCGCATTCTCCAGCACCGCGAGCCCGTCGCCGAGCGAGAAGCCCGGCGCGATGTTGGCCGAGATCGTGACCGAGCGCAGCTGGTTGAAGCGCTTCAGCTCGCGCGGCGCCACCGATCTCGCGCACCTGCACGATGTTGGAGAGCTGGACCATGTCGCCCTGCGGGCCGCGCAGGAAGATGGTCGAGAGCGTCGCGGGCGAGGCGCGATCCTCCGCCGCAAGCTGCACGAAGACGTCGTACTGCTCGCCGTTCATCTCGAAGCGCGTCACCTGCCGGCCGCCGAGCAGGGTCTCCAGCGTGCGCCCGACCACCGACACGTCGAGGCCGAGGTCGGCGACCTTGGCGCGGTCCATCTGCGACGGTGAACTCCGGCTTGTTGAGCTTGAGGTCGGTGTCGATGTTCGTCCAGCACCGGGCTGTTCTCGACATGCGCCAGCACCTTGTCGACGTGCTGCTGCAACTCCTCGTAGGTGCCCGAGGTCTGGATCACGAACTCGATCGGGCCGCGAGGAGCCGCGCACGCCGAGCGACGGCGGATTGTTGGCGAAGGCGGTGACGCCGGGGATGCGGCGCAGCTTCGGGCGCGAGCTCGGCGATCATGGTCTGCTGCTTGCGGTCGCGCTCCGCCCAGTCGCTCAGGCGGCCGATGGCGATGAACTGCGACACCTCGGGGAAGCCCGACGATGATCGAGCCGCGACTGCACCTCGGGGACGCTGCCGAGCATGTCGCCGACCTGGTTGGCGTAGCGGTTGGTGTAGGCGAGCGTCGCGCCTTCCGGCGCGGTGCCGCGCACCATGATGACGCCGCGGTCCTCGACCGGCGAAAGCTCCGAGCGCAGCGCTGAGAAACAGCACGACGCTCAGCGCCGCGACTGCGAGCGCCGGCGATCAGCACCAGCGGCCGCGCCCGCAGCGCGGCGCCAAGCCAGCGCCGGTAGCCGCCTTCGAAGGCGCGTGAAGCCGCGCTCCATCGCGGCCGAGAGCCGTCCCGGATTCGGCTGGTGCCGCAGCAGCTTGGAGCACATCATCGGCGTCAGCGTCAGCGCGACGAAGCCGGAGACGATGACCGCGCCGGCCAGCGTCAGCGCGAACTCCAGGAACAGCCGCCCGGTGCGTCCGGGCGCGAACGCGACCGGCGCATAGACCGCCGCCAGCGTCAGCGTCATGGCGATGACCGCGAAGCCGATCTCGCGCGATGCCCTTGATCGCGGCCGCGACCGGCTTCATGCCCTCCTCGATGTGGCGGTAGATGTTCTCCAGCACGACGATCGCGTCGTCGACCACGAGCCCGATCGCCAGCACCATGGCCAGCAGCGTCAGCGTGTTGATGCTGAAGCCGAGCAGCGTACATCAGCGCGAAGGTGGCGATCAGCGAAATCGGGATGGTCACGATCGGGATGATCGAGGCGCGCAGCGAGCGCAGGAAGAAGACGATCACGAGGACCACCAGCGCGATGGCTTCGAGGATCGTCGTGCAGAACCGCCTTGATCGAGCGATCGATGAACACCGCGCTGTCGTTGCCGATTTCGGCGCTCAAGCCCGTCCGGCAGCGATTTGTTGATCTCGCGGCAGCACGGTGCGCACGGCGTTCGACACGTCGAGCGGGTTGGCGGTGGCCTGCTTGATGATGCCGACGACGATCGCGGGCCCGCCGTTGTAGCGTGTTGGCGCGCCGCTCGTCGGCGGCGCCGAGCTCGACCCGGGCGACCTCGCCGAGGCTTGACCTGGTGGCCGTCGGCGAGCTTGACGACGATCTCGCCGAACTGCTCCGGCGTCTGCAGCCCGGTGCGCGACAGCACGGTGAACTCGCGGTCGCGGCTTTCGATGCGGCCCGAAGGCAGCTCGACGTTCTGCGCGCGCAGCGCGCTCTCGACGTCCTGCACCGTCAGCGCGTAGGCGGCGAGGCGCTCGCGGTCGATCCAGATGCGCATGGCATAGCGCCGCTCGCCGAAGATCGTGACGTCGGCGACGCCGGTGAGGTTCTTCAGCCGGTCGACCACGAAGCGGTCGACGTAGTCGGTGATCTCCAGCGGCGACATGCGCTCGCTGCGGAACACCAGATACATCACCGCCTGCGCGTCGGCCTCGACCTTGGCGATGGTCGGCTCCTGCGACCTCGTCGGGCAGGCGCTGGCGCACGCGGCTGACGCGGTCGCGCACGTCGCTGGCCGCCACGTCCGGGTCGATGTTCGAGGCGGAAGCGCACCGTGATGCGGCTGGTCTCGGCGCGGCTGGTCGATTCCAGCACGTCGATGCCCTCGATGCCGGCGATCGAGCCTTCCAGCATCTGGGTGATCTGGCTTTCGATGATCGTCGGCCGACGCGCCCGGATAGGTGGTCGAGACCGAGACCGTCGGCTCGTCGATGTTCGGATATTCGCGCACCGTCAGGCGGTCGTAGGAGACCACGCCGATCAGGATCAGGATCAGGCTGAGCACGGTCGCGAAGACCGGCCGGCGGATGCAGAATTCGAAGAGGACCATGCGCGCTCAGCTCCGGGCCGGGTTGGTCGACGCGACGGCGCTCCACGGCCGCGCCGTCGCGCAGCCGCTGCTGGCCGGCGGTGACGACCGTGGCGTCGGCCGGCAGCCCTTCGAGGATCTCGACCTCGCCGGCCTGCGCTCGCCGAGCTGCACCTTGGTTTCCACCGCCTTGCCGTCCTCGACCCGGAACACGAAGTTCTCGCCGCCGCGCGGCACCAGCGCGCTCTCCGGCACCAGCACGACCTCCTGCTCGGTGCGGCCGCGGATCGTCGATGCGCGCGAACAGGCCCGGCCGCAGCGTCGCGGTCCGGATTCGGCAGCCGCGCGCGGATGTCGCAGTGCGCGGCCGTTGACGTCGACCATCGGGTCGATGGCGTAGATCGTGCCTTCGAAGGTCTCGCCCGGCCAGCGCATCGACCGTCACCGTCGACGGTCTGGCCGACCGCGACGTCGGCCAGAAAGATCTCGGGAATCTTGAAGTCGACCTTCAGCGAGTCGATCTTCTCGAGATTGACGATGCTCGGCGCCGATCGCGACGAAGGCGCCCAGCGACACGGTGCGCAGGCCGATGACGCCGGAGAACGGCGCGCGCGATGCTGTGCTTGGCGAGCCGCACGCGCGAGAGTTCGAGTGCGGCGCGCGCGGTCTCGAACTCGGCATAGGCCTCGTCGCGCGCCCTGCGCCGTGCCGGCGCCGGTCTTGGCCAGGCGCTCGGCGCGCTCGAGATTCGCCTTGCCAGTTCGAATCGCGCCGTGGCCTGGTCGATCTCGGCGCGCGCCAGCGCATCGTCGAGCTTCACGACGACCTCGCCCTGCTTGACCTCGCGGCCCTCCTCGAACGGCAGGGCGGCGATCCGGCCGGCGATCTCGGGAGCGATCCGGACGGCTTCGTCGGATTGCAGCCCGCCGACCGCGCGGATGTCGGCGGTGATCCGGGCGCGGCGCGCGGTCACGGTCTCGACCGGGATGCGCGGCGCGGTCCGCGCCTGGCCCGCGGGCGCCTGCGCACGCGCCGATGTGCCGGGGTCCGGCCGGCTCGACCAGTACCAGCCAGCCGCGGCGGCCAGCGCGAGCCCGGCGGCCGCCGAAATCAGGACGATGCGTGTCATTCAATCCCCTCGCGGCCGCCGAACCGGAATGCCGCAAAGCGGCAACCCCGATTTTTGTGTTCGGTTCCTTCGTTCGACCCCGTGCCGAGGGAAATATGCTTATTCGGCCTCAATGCGGCGAAAGCCGCCGCCTGCGGCCGATTGGCTCGCCGAACACGGTGATGTGAAACGTCTGTGTCGAAACGCGAGGCAATTCGGCGGGATTGCGCTTCGCCGTCTGTTCAGACTCGGGACAGGCAGATAAGGTGCCGGGCTCATGAAATCCGCTTCGCCAACCAGCCTGCCGGCGCGTCCGCTCTCGCTGCCGAACATCCTCACCTACGCGCGGATCGCGGCGGTGCCGGTGGTCGTGGGCCTGCTCTACTGGCAGAGCATCGCCGGCGGGCCGCTGTGGGTGCGCTGGCTGGCGCTGGCGGTGTTCGTCGCCGCCGCCATCACCGATTTCGTCGACGGCTATCTGGCGCGCGCCTGGGGCCAGCAGTCCTCGCTCGGCCGGATGCTCGATCCGATCGCCGACAAGCTGCTGGTGTCGTCGTGCCTGCTGATGCTCGCCGCCGAGGAGACGATCCGCGGCTGGACGCTGCTTGCCGCCGTCATCATCCTGTGCCGCGAGATCCTGGTGTCGGGCCTGCGCGAGTATCTCGCGGAGCTTCAGGTCAGCATTCCGGTGTCGCGGCTGGCGAAGTGGAAGACCACCTGGCAGCTCGTGGCGGTCGGCTTCCTGATCGCGGGCGAGGCCGGCGACCGCGTGGTGCCGCTCGTCACGCCGGTCGGGCTCGCGCTGCTGTGGCTGTCGGCGCTGATGACGCTCTACACCGGCTGGGATTACTTCCGTGCCGGGTTGCGCCACGTGATCGACGACTGATGATGGCTGGATATCGCAAGCCGTGAAGCTGATCTATTTCGCATGGGTGCGTGAGCGCATCGGCAAGGCCGACGAAGAGGTGTCGCCGCCGCCGGAGGTCGCGACCGTGGCCGACCTGATCGCCTGGCTCGCCGGCCGTGGCGAGGAATACGCGCACGCCTTCGAGAATCCCAGGGTGATCCGCGCCGCCATCGACCGCGCCCATGTGAAGCCGGACCGCGCCATCGCAGGCGCGAAGGAAATCGCCTTCTTCCCGCCGATGACCGGCGGGTAGGCTGCGGCCTTTCAAGGATTATATTCACAATTCTGTGATCGGCTTATCCCCGGTCGGCCGGGCGGCCTTATCATGCGCGTGTCCCGCCTCACTCGAGGGGCGTGTCGCGAGCGTCACGGACGCGAGGCGGGATGCGGTGGCCGGTCGATCTCTGCGAGACGCGCAGGGTTCGGCCGGCGGTCCAAGCCGTGCGGTCCCGCGCCTGTCCTCACAAGGGGGCCGCGCCCGGGGCCTGCAACACTGGCGCCGTACCCCCGCATTGTTGGCGGGCAGGTGTCAGCGGGCTCCCTCCGGAACGACCGGGGTCCGGGGGACGCACGGAGCAAGCCTCAAACACCGCGCGCGGGGCGCCGAAGGTTCGGCGGACTTGCGGCAAGACACGACAGGATCGCCGCTCTCACGAGTGGCGATCATGCTCCGGCGTCGCGAGATGCCGGAGCCCGCGGGTCCGAAACGGACCCCGGCGTCCCGCGCGCCCTCGAACCGGGCGCGGATGCACGGCTCGCAACCCGCAACATGGCGCGGGAATGCGGACGGCTGTTCAAATGCGCGTGTCGAAGAATGTGCTGCCCTTGGACAATTCTGTTTGGCTGTTTGAAAATCGAATCAGGTCGTGGAGGGGCAGCAGCACGACTCCATTCGCTGTCATGCGTCTGCCATACGAGAGCGGCGAAGGCGTCGCTACTCCGCCGCGGCGGCGCGCTGCACCCGCCACTGCGCCATCAGCGCGCGCAGCGCCGCCGGCTTGATCGGCTTGTTGAGCACCTGGATGTCGCGGTTGCGCGCCACAGCGCGCACGCGCGGCGAGCGGTCGGCGGTGATCAGGATCGCCGGCAAGGCGGCGCCGAACCGCGCGCGAAGTTCGGCGATGGTGTCGATGCCGTTGCCGCCGTCGAGATGGTAGTCGACCAGAAGGCCGTCCGGCGCCGAGCCGAGCTCTGCAAGCGGCCCGGCCGCGCCCGTCAGATCGGCGGCCTTGACGATGCGACAGCCCCAGCCGCCGAGCAGCGTCTCCATCCCGTCGAGAATCGTGGGCTCGTTGTCGATGCACAGCACCGTCATGCCGGCGAGCTGGCGGCGGTCGACCCCGCCGAACCCGCGCGGCGACTGATGTGCCATCGCGTCGGTCGCCACCGGCACCTCGATCGAGAAGCGCGATCCGCGACCGGTCGCCGACCGCAGCTCGATGCGGTGTGAAAGCACCTTGGCGATGCGCTCGACGATCGACAGGCCGAGGCCGAGCCCGCGCGCCACCCGCGCGCCCTCCTCCAGCCGCTGGAACTCCTGGAAGATGGCGCGTTGCTTGGCCTGGGGAATGCCGAGTCCGGTGTCATAGACGTCGATCCGCAACTTATCCCCGCGCCGGCGGCAGCCGATCAGGACACGGCCTTTGGGCGTGTATTTGATCGCATTGGACACGAGGTTCTGAAGCAGGCGGCGCAGCAGGCGGCGGTCGGAGCGCACGCCGAGCGAGCAGGGAACGAAGGTGAGGGTCAGCCCCTTCTCGCGCGCGATCGGCGCAAACTCGACCTCGAGCTGGCGCAGCATTTCGTCGACGCGAAAGGCAAAGATCTCCGGGCGCATCGCGCCGGTGTCGAGCCGCGAGATGTCGAGCAGTGCGCCGAGGATTTCCTCCACGGCCTCGAGCGAGGCGTCGACGTTGTCGATCAGGCGGTCGTCCTCGCCGGCGCCGCGGCGCTCGCTCAGCGAGGTGACGTAGAGCCGCGCGGCGTTCAGCGGCTGCAGGATGTCGTGGCTCGCGGCGGCGAGGAAGCGGGTCTTGGAGATGTTGGCCTCTTCCAACTCGGCCTTGGCGCGCACCAGCTCGGCGTTCAGCCGGGTCAGCTCGGTGGTGCGCTCGCGCACCCGCATTTCCAGCGTGGCGTTGGCGCGCTCGAGCGCATCGGCCGCCTCGACCGATCCGGTGATGTCGGTGACGGTGGTGACGATGCCGCCGCCCGGCATCCGGTTGGAGCGCACCTCGACCACCAGGCCGCGCTCGGCGAAGCGCACCACCACCGGCTCGCCGCCCTCGGCGTAGCGCTGCACGCGGTCGTGCACCACGGCGTCGACCTCCGCCGGAGGCAAGCCCCCGCGCTCCGCGTTGGAGCGCACGATCTCGCCGAGGATCGACTCCCACGCGCGTCATTTCCGGCGGCAGTTCGAGAATTTCGCCGAACTGCCGGTTCCAGCAGATCAGGTGCAGCTCCTTGTCGAAGACCGCGATGCCCTCCTGAACGTGGTCGAGCGCGGTCTGCAGGATTTCGCGGTTGTAGTGGATCGCGGCGTTGGCGTCGTCGAACAGCTTGAGCGCGGCCTTGGTGGAGACCGTGCGCTTGCGCAGCAGCAGCGAGAGCACCAGCCGCGAGGACGCCGCGCCGATGGCGGAGGCGAGCAGATGCTCGGCGTAGCGCAGAAGCTGGAAATCGGCCTCGGCCGCCGGATCGAGTCCGATGCGCTGCGCGTCGGCGAAGCTCTGGAACGCGGTGCGGGTGCGCTCCTCGCCGAGATAGCGCGCCACGGTCTCGATCAGCTCGCCGATCGTCACCGACGAGCGCCACAGCCGGAAGCTCGGCGTCATCGGCGCGAGGTTGGTCGGCACGAACACGTCGGCCTGCATGCGCTCGATCGCGGTCGGCTGGCGGATGAAGGAAAAGCCGATGTAGGCCAGCACGTTCAGGCTCAGCGACCAGATCACGCCATGGACCAGCGGCGACATTTCGAGGCCGAACAGCGCCTGCGGCCGCAGCCACGCGATGTCCCACGGACCCTCGGTCAGGATCTGCCGGCCGATGATCCCGATGTCGGCGATGGAGGGCAGCAGCAGGGTGTAGCCCCAGGCCACGATGCCGATGGTCATGCCCGCGATCGCGCCGCTGGCGGTGGCGCGCCGCCAGAACAGCCCGCCGAAAAACGCCGGCGCCAGTTGCGCCAGCGCGGCGAATGCGAGCAGCCCGATGGACGCGAGCTGGGCCTCACCGGCGGAGCGGTAATAGACGTAGGCCATCAGCAGGATGATCACGATGGCGGTGCGGCGGACCTTGAGCAGCAGCGCACCGACGTCGCCGCGGCCGGTCAGCAGCGTCTCGCGGCGCTTGAGCACCCAGGGCACCACGATGTCGTTGGAGATCATGATGGCGAGCGCGACCAATTCCACGATCACCATCGCGGTCGCCGCCGACAGTCCGCCGATGAAGGCGATCAGGGTGAAGACCTCGGACTTGGCGCTGATCGGCAGCGCGAGCACGAACATGTCGCTGTCGACGCCGCCCGCGGGAAACGTCAGCAGCCCCGCCACCGCGATCGGAACGACGAACAGGTTGATCAGAACGAGATAGAGCGGAAACAGCCAGGCGGCGCGGCGGATTTCCGAACTCGCTGTTGTTCTCGACCACGGTGACGTGAAACTGCCGCGGCAGCAGCAGGATCGCGACCGTGGACAGAAGCGTCATCGCGATCAGCGTGCCGAACGTCGGTTCTCTCGTGAGCACGGCCGCGGTGTCGGGGCGCTGCATCGCCTGGCCGAAGAGGTCGCCCGGCCCGTCGAACATCCAGAACATCACGAAGACGCCGACCGCCAGAAAGGCGAACAGCTTCACCAGCGATTCCGCGGCGATGGCGAGCATCAGGCCGTCCTGGTGCTCGGTCGCGTCGATGTGGCGGGTGCCGAACAGCACCGCGAAGGCCGCCATCGACAGCGCGACGAACAGCGCGATGTCGCCGAACACCGGCTGCGCCCAGTGCGAGCCGGCGGCGGGCGCGAGGATGGTGCCGAGCGAGGCCGACACGGCCTTCAGTTGCAGGGCGATGTAAGGGATGGTGCCCACGATCGCGATCAGCGCGACGATCGCGGCCACCGCCTGGCCCTTGCCGTAGCGCGCGGCGATGAAGTCGGCGATCGAGGTGATGTTCTGCGCCTTGGCCAGCCGCACGATCCGCAGGATCAGCGGCAAGCCGAGGCCGATCATCAGGATCGGGCCGACGTAGATCGTCAGAAAGTCGTAGCCGGTGCGCGAGGCGAGGCCGACCGAGCCGAAAAAGGTCCAGGACGTGCAGTAGATCGCCAGCGACAGCGGGTAGATCAAGAGCCGCGAGCGGCCGTCGCGCCCGAGCTGGCGGATGCGGTCGCCATAGCTCGCCACGACAAACAGCAGGCCGATGTAGGCCAGCGCGACCGCGACGACGACCCAGCCCTGGAGCATGCGTTTCCCCGCGCCCGCGCGCCTTCCGGCGGCCGGACCGGTGCGAAGGCGGGCGATGTCCCGCGCGGCGGGACAACCAAGAGGACCATAGTTTCCAAAGGCTTGTCCACCATACCAAGGTGCAAGCCGGCGTCCGCGGCGCGGGAGATCGGATTCAAGAGGAAAACCGTCAGCGCACGCAGGCCCGGATCGCGCCGGTGTGCCTAGAATACCGGACCGTCATTCGTCGGGGAGCCGAACGATGTTGCAGCAGTTTCGTGATTTCGCCATGCGCGGCAACGTGATCGACCTTGCCGTCGGCGTGGTGATCGGCGCGGCCTTCGGCGCGATCGTCACATCGCTCGTGGGCGACATCTTCATGCCGGTGATTGGCGCGATCACCGGCGGGCTGGATTTCTCCAATTACTTCACGGCGCTGTCGGGCAAGGTGACGGCGAACTCGCTGGTCGAGGCCAGGAAGCAGGGCGCGGTGCTGGCCTGGGGCAACTTCCTGACCATCCTCATCAACTTTCTCATCGTCGCGGCGGCCTTGTTCGTTCTGGTCAATCTGATTCAAAAAATTCGCAAGCAGGAGGAAGCGAAACCCGCACCGCCGTCGAAGCAGGAGGTGCTGCTGACTGAAATTCGCGATCTGCTGGCGAAGAAATAGCCGAACGAACCGAAACGGAACTTTGCGATCACGGCGGCGCAAAAATTGAGCGGCGCCGGAATGCAAGTACGCGTTTCTACGCGCTCGATCTTGCATGTTAAGTCTTGATCTTTCGTCTGGCTCGACGCATTTTCTCGTCTCGACTGCACGAACGCGGCGAGAGTGTACGACGCATGGCGCAGCCAGCCATCCAAATCGAGAAGAGTGACGCGCCGTTCCGCGGCTTGGAACAGCTTACGCCGCGCGAGCGCGAGGTTCTGGCCTTGATCGCGCGCGGCGCATCGAGCAAGGAAGCGGCGCGCGAACTTCAGATCAGCCCGCGCACCGTCGAGGTCCATCGCGCGCGCATCAAGGACAAGCTCGGCGCCCGCAATGCTGCAGACCTGATGCGCATCGTGCTCAGTGACGGAAACCTCTGACGCGATTGCTCTGCGGGCCGGTTCCGGGCATTGATCGGAGCCGATGGCTCCCCCTTCGATTCCATTCCGGCAGACCGCGCTGCGCACGGCGGAAACGCTGACGATCGCAGCCGTCGGCGGCGCTGTCTTCACGCTCGCCGGCTTTCCGGCCGGGCTGATTTCCGGCTCGCTGCTGGCGGTTGCGGCCGCCGGCCTGCTCGGCCGGCCGGTGCAGGTGCCGCGGCTGCTGACGCGGATCATCATGGTGGCGGTCGGGATTTCGCTCGGCGGCGTGGTGACGCCTGAGACCCTGCGCGGGCTCGCGGCGTTTCCGCTCAGCATCGCCATCATGGCGGTGGCGGTGGTGTCGATGACGCTCGCGACGACCTCCTATCTGCGCTTCGTCCACGGCTGGGATGCGCGTTCGGCCCTGCTGGGCGCAAGTCCCGGCGCGCTGGCGCAGGTGATGCTGCTCTCCGCGGAATACGGTGCGGATATGCGAAAGATCGCCATCGTGCAGGTGATGCGCGTGGTGGTGCTGACCATCGGCATCCCGACCGGGCTGGCGTTCTTCGGCCTCACCGCGACCGGCATGTTCCTGCCGATCACCAAGGCGGCCGATCCCACGGTTGTCGAACTCGTCATCCTGATCGCCGTCTCCACCGGTGCGGGCATCGCGCTCCTGATCTGCGGCTTTCCAGGCGGGCTCATGTTCGGATCCATGATGGGATCGGCCCTGCTGCATGGCTTCGGCTGGATCGAAGGCACCCTGCCGTGGTGGGTCATTGCCGCAGCGGTCGTGGGCATCGGGTCGGTCACCGGCTCGCGCTTCGCCAACACCGACCCGCGCACGCTCCTGCGCTATCTCGGCGCGGCGCTCGGCTCTTTTGCGGTGGCGATCTCCATCGCCTCGGCCTTCGTGCTGCTGCTGACGCTGCTGATCGACGTGCGCATTGCCGACGCGGTGGTGGCCTTCGCGCCCGGCGCGCAGGACACGATGATGGTATTGGCGCTGGCGCTCGCGCTCGATCCGATCTTTGTCGGCGCGCATCACCTCGCGCGTTATGTGCTGGTGTCGATCTCGATCCCGATCCTGGCGCGCTGGCTCGATCCTGCGCCGCCGCCTGCATCGGCGGGCGACGTGAAGCCGGCGCAGCGGCCGACCATCGAGGATTGATTATTCCGCGGCCAGCGGGCGCTTGCTGCGCGGCAGGCCGAGCCGCTCCCACACATCGACCAGCGCCTCGGCGAGCGCATCGACAAGCGCGTCGTCGTGATAGGGCGAAGGCGTGATGCGCAGCCGTTCGGTGCCCATCGGTACGGTCGGATAGTTGATCGGCTGGATGTAGATGCCGTGCTCGGCCAGCAGCAGGTCGCTTGCGGCCTTGCACTTCTCCGCGTCGTTGACCGCCAGCGGTACGATATGGGTCGCTGTCGGCATCACCGGCAGGCCGGCGGCGGTGAGCACGGCCTTCACGCGCGCGGCGCGCTCCTGGTGGCGCTCGCGCTCCCAGGACGACGACTTCAGGTGCCGGATCGCGGCGGCGGCGGCGGCGCAGACAGCGGGCGGCAGCGCGGTGGTGAAGATGAAGCCCGGCGCATAGGAGCGGACGGCGTCGCAAAGCGCCTGGCTTGCGGCGATGTAGCCGCCGAGCCCTCCGAACGCCTTGCCGAGCGTGCCCTCGATCACCGTGACGCGCGACATGGCGCCGTCGCGCTCGGCAATGCCGGCGCCGCGCGGACCGTACATGCCGACCGCATGGACCTCGTCGAGATAGGTCATGGCACCGTGGCGCTCGGCCAGGTCGCAGATCGCGGCGATCGGAGCGATGTCGCCGTCCATCGAATAGATCGACTCGAAGGCGATCAGCTTGGGCCGGTCGCCGGCCGCGATCAGAAGCTCTTCGAGATGAGCGAGGTCATTGTGACGGAAGATGTGCCGCTCGCAGCGCGCCTGCCGGATGCCCTCGATCATGGAGTTGTGGTTGTAGGCGTCGGACAGGATCACGCAGTCCGGGATCAGCCGGGCGATGGTCGAGATGCCGGTTTCGTTGGACACATAGCCCGAGGTGAACACCAGCGCGGCCTCCTTGCCGTGCAGGTCGGCCAGTTCGCTCTCGAGTTCCACCAGCGGATGGTTGGTGCCGGCGATGTTGCGGGTTCCACCGGCGCCGGTTCCCATGCGGGTCGCGGTTTCCACCATCGCGCCGATGACCTTCGGGTGCTGGCCCATGCCCAGATAGTCGTTGGAACACCAGATCACGACGTCCCGGGCGCCGTTCGGCGCATGCCAGCGGGCATGCGGAAAGCGGCCCGCAATCCGCTCCAGATCGGCGAACACCCGGTAGCGCCGCTCCGCGCGGAGCCGGTCCAGGGCACCTTCAAAGAACGTGTCGTAGTTCATCACTCGGTTCCCGGCCTTCTGGGAGGCGAAATCCTGTGCCTTTTTAGAAGGCTTCCACGCGAATTGTCGAGCCGACGAAGAAACATGCTGCACTGCATCTTTGCTTGATCGCGATCAGACGGCCGAGAGATCAGCCACGAGCCCACATCGGTGACCATGAGAGCAATCGGCCAGTTGCCCTAACCCCCTGAGAGGTCGCATAATATAGCGGGTGGCCGAGGAGGCGGAGGGGCGCATGCACAAGTTGAATATCCCGCAATCAGTGGTCGATCGGGTTGTGGCGCGGCACGGCCGCGAGCACGTCCACGCCGACCTCGATCCGTCCCGCACCGCGCTCGTCGTGGTGGACATGCAGAACGCCTTCATGCTGCCCGAGGTGGCGCATTCCGCCTGCCTGCCGGCGCAGGACATCGTTCCCAACATCAACCGGCTCGCCGAAGCGGTCCGCGCGGCCGGCGGCACGGTCGTGTGGATCAAGACCACCTACACCGACGCCTCGCTGGAAGACTGGTCGGTTCTCTATGGCATGATCGGCGCCGAGCGCGGCCGCAACCGCGCCGAGGCGCTGCGCGACGGCAGCAAGGGGCACGCGCTGTGGGACACGCTCGACGTGAAGCCCGGCGACCTGCACGTCGAGAAGAACCGCTTCAGCGCGTTCATTCAGGGCTCGTCCGATCTCGAACAGGTGCTGCGCAGCCGCGGCATCGACACGGTGATCGTCACCGGCACGCTCACCAACGTGTGCTGCGAGTCGACGGCCCGCGACGCGATGATGCGCAACTTCAAGACCGTAATGATTTCCGACGGCAATGCGGCCATCACCGACGACGATCACAATGCTTCGCTGATCGGGTTCTACCTCATCTTCGGCGACGTGATGTCGACCGACTTCGCGATCGAGTGTCTCCGGCGCAACGCACAGAGAGGGCTCGCTGCCGCGGAGTAAAAGCCGCCTCCGTTCGTCAGTGGCGTTGTGTCGATCATCATGAAATCCCGTAGCCAGCCTGTGTGGGGTTCGGTCCGCAAAGCGCCGCGACGCCTGTGGCGCGCCAGCGCGGCGGCCCTCGGGTCGGCGTTGCTGCTGACGGGCGCGCCGGCCTTCGCGCAGGTCATCCCCTCGACCGAGCAGCCCGGTCGCGAACTGCAGCGCTTCCAGGACCGGCCCGCACCGCAGGCGCAGCCCGGCGGTCCGCCGATCAGCCTGCCGAGCACGCAGGCGCCGGAGGGCGCGGCCGACATCCGGCTGCGCATCCGCAGCGTTCGTGTGACGGGCTCGACGGTCTATTCGAACGAGGAGCTTGCGCCGCTTTACGCCGACATCGTCGGCCGCACCGTGCCGCTCAAGGCGGTCTACGACCTCGCGATGAAAATCACCGCGAAGTACGGCGGCGACGGCTATGTGCTGTCGCGCGCCATCGTGCCGGTGCAGGAGCTGGAGCCGTCCGGCGCTTCGGTGCGCATCGAGGTGGTGGAGGGCTATGTCAGCGAGGTGCAGTGGCCACGCGACAAGCTGGCGCGCTACCGCGACTTCTTCACCGACTATTCCGCAAAAATTACCGCCGACCGCCCGATCAACGTGCGGACGCTGGAGCGCTATCTGCTGCTCGCCAACGACCTGCCGGGGCTGAAGTTCACCACCGCGCTCAAGGCCGCGCCGCGGGGTCGCGGCGCGTCGGTGCTGGTGGTCGAGGTGCAGGAGAAGCCGGTCGACGCCGCGCTGCGTCTCGATAACCGCGGCACCGCGGCGCGCGGGCCGTATCAGTTCCTCGCGCAGGCGACGCTCAACAACCTGATGGGCCGGCACGAGTCGCTGACCGTCACCTATGCCGGCGTGCCGCGGCTGCGCGAGCTGCAGCTCATCGCGCCGAGCTACCGTCAGGTGGTCAACAGCGAGGGCCTCACGTTCTTCGCCAACGGCAGCGTGAGCTGGGGCAAGCCCGGCACGGTGGCGCTCGAAACGCTGGAGTTCGAGACCCGCAGCGTGACGCTGGAAACCGGACTCAGCAATCCCGTGGTCCGCACCCGCGAGCGCAATCTGAACCTCACCGCGCTCGTGTTCATGAGCGACAACAACAGCGACATCCTGCGCAACCCGTTCAACATCGACCGGCTGCGCGGCGTTCGGCTGAAGGCGGAAGGCGACATCGCCGACACCTGGAACGGCATTAACCAGGCCTCGCTGATCTTCAGCCAGGGCATCAGCGGGCTCGGCTCGACCGAGAACGGCCACATCAACGCATCGCGCACCGCCGGCCGCGTCGACTTCAGCAAGGTCGAGCTTTACGCCAGCCGCCTGCAGCCGCTCGGCAGCCGTTTTTCCGCCCTGATTGCCGCCTACGGCCAGTACGCCTTCACCTCGCTGCTCGCGCCCGAGCAGTGCGGTTTCGGCGGCAGGCAGTTCGGCAGAGCCTTCGATCCGTCGGAACTGCTGGGCGATCGCTGCTGGCAGTTGAGCGCCGAATTGCGCTATGACATTCCATCAGCAGTAACCTTGATGCCGAACGTCCAGGCCTATGTCTTCACCGACAAGGGCCAGGCGGATACGATCTCACCCGCTGTGGGGACAGCGAGCCGTGTCACAGGAGCTTCGGCCGGAGGCGGGATCCGGCTGGGCTGGCAGAATTATTTCAATGCCGACCTGTCCGCGACCAAAGCTGTCGAAGGCCCGCGCAACGACTGGCGCTTCTTCCTCGTTACGACGGCGCGCTACTGACATGCGTCAGTGGTGCCCGTTCCGCAAAGCCCTGCTGGCGACCACGGCGCTCGTGCCGCTCGGGCTCGCGACCGCCTTCGCCAATCCGCAGGGCGGTCAGGTGGTCGGCGGCAACGCGCAGATCCAGGGGCAGGGCACCGCGAACGTCACGGTCACGCAGACCACCGATCGCGCCATCATCAACTGGCACACGTTCGACATCGGCAGCGGCGAACGGGTGCAGTTCGTGCAGCCGGGCGCGTCGTCGATCGCGCTGAACCGCGTCACCGGCGGGCTCGGCCCGTCCGTGATCGCAGGCTCGCTGACCGCCAACGGCCGCGTGTTCCTGGTCAATCCGGACGGCATACTGTTCGGCGCCGGCGCAGTGGTCGACACCGCGGGCTTTCTCGCGACCACGCACGACATCAAGAACGACGACTTCATGGCCGGCCGGTTCGACTTCTCGATCTCCGGCCGCGCCGACGCCTCGATCGTCAACCTCGGCACGATCACGGCGAGCAACGCCGGCTTCGCCGCGCTGGTCGCGCCCGGCGTGCGCAACGCCGGCACCATCAGCGCACGGCTCGGCACGGTGGCGCTGGCCTCCGGCAACGCCTTCTCGCTCGACTTCTACGGCGATCGCCTGATCACGCTCGCGGTCAACGACCAGATCGCCGCGCAGGTTCGCGACGTCGCCACCGGCGAGCGCCTCGATGCGCTGGTGAAGAACCAGGGCAGGCTGCGCGCCAACGGCGGGCAGGTCCAGCTTTCGGCCGTCACCGCGCGCGCGGTGGTCGATTCGGTGATCAACAACACCGGCGTGATCGAGGCCCGCACGGTCGGCACCCGCAACGGCAAGATCGTGCTGGGCGTGCCGACCGCGTCCACCAAGGTGGCCGGCGCGCCGACGCAGACCGTCAAGCTCTCCGGCAGGCTCGACGTCTCGGGCCGGCGCGGCGGCCAGAGCGGCGGCACGGTCCGCGTGACCGGCGAAGCGATCGAGGTGACGAACGCCACGATCGACGCCACCGGGCCGGCCGGCGGCGGCAACGTGCTGATCGGCGGCGACACCGGCGGCGGTGCGTCGCACTGGGCGGTCGGCGCGATTGCCAAGGCCGCGCTCGAAAGCGAGCCGGTGCCGACGGCCACGACCGTTTCGGTCGACGTCTGGTCGCGGATCGACGCCTCCGCGAAGTTCGCCGGCGACGGCGGCAAGGTCATCGTCTGGGCCGACGGCACCACGACTTACGGCGGCACGATCCTGGCGAAGGGCGGGGCGACCGCCGGCGACGGCGGGTTCGTCGAGGTGTCGGGGCGGATGTCGCTGGCGTATTACGGGCTGGTGGATACCAGCGCGACCAACGGGCGCTACGGAACGCTGCTGCTCGATCCCTACAATCTGACGATCTCCAGCGACCCCAGCTCCGGGATGAGCGGATTTGCGGCGGGCGCGATCGACTCGGTCCTGAACGTCGGCGATCTGGTCGCCGCGCTGACTTATAACAACGTGATCGTCACGACCGGATTGGGCGGAGGCCAGGACGGCAACATTCTCGTCACGGCGGCGATCAACTGGGCGAGCGCGTCCCTGCTGACGCTCAGCGCGGCGAACGACATCGATATTTCCGCAGCGGTCAACAGCACGTCGGGCGGCCTGACGCTTCAGGCGGGCAACAATATCGCGATCGCCGACGCGATCGATCTGGGCAACGGCGGCCTGACAATTCACGCGGGCGGAGCGGTTGCGGCAACCGCTGGCATCGATGTGAAGAGCTTTACTCTGCAGAGCGGCGCGTGGAGTCAGGTGGGTGCGCTTCCCGGCTTCAACGTCATGAACGATTTCCGGATCGACGGCGGCTCCTTCTTGCGCGCTGCTGGCGGACTAGGGACAAATATCAGCCCCTATCTGATCGCGGACGTTTACGGGTTGCAGGGCATCGGCAGCAGTTCGACGCTGCTGACTAGCGCCTACGCGCTCAACACTTCGATCAACGCCGCGTCGACCGCGGGCTGGAACGGCGGGGAGGGCTTCAAGCCGATCGGCACGATGGCCAATCCGTTCAATGGCGTGCTGGACGGCGACAATTTCACGATATCGAATCTTAACATCACACCGACCGCCTCGACGACCACGCGGGTCGGAATGTTCGGGACCATCGGCGGTTCGGGCGAAGTCCGAGACCTGAACCTTAATACGCCGAACGTCGTTGCCAACATACCGCTCAGCGGCACACCCACCGAGGCCGGCGTTCTGGCCGGACACAGTTCCGGCCTGATCCAGAACGTCACGGTGTCCGGCGGCACGATCAGCAGCGACAGCACGCGGCTGCATATCGGCGGGCTGGTCGGCTTTCAGGATGCCAGCGGCGAGATCGTCAACTCTCGCTCGGATCTCGCCGTCACGGCGACCGGCAACGTGGGCATCAACGCTCTGAACTGCGCAAGCACGTTCTCCTGCAATTTCGTCACGGCCGGCGGGCTCGTGGGCTACAATCAGGGTCTGATCAAAGGCACCGTCGCGCCTGACTATATTTATGGACTCGGCACATACTCCACCGGCGCCGTCACGGTCGGCTCGCTCGCCGTCGCCGGCGGACTCGTGGGTGCGTCGGATGGCGTCATCCTGCAAGCCGGGGCGTGGGGCAATGTCACCGGTGGATCCGGTTCGCTCGGTGTCGACGGCTTCGATCACGTCACCCTGCTGGGCGGTTTCGTCGGCGAGAACCGTGGACACATCCAGGACTCCGAAGCGCACGGCAATGTCGGCTCTGCAGGCATCTATCTGCTGGCCGGTGGGTTCGTCGGGCAAAACTCTGGAACGATCGTCACGTCGGTCGCTAACGGCCACGTCACGACAGGAGCGTATGGCCAGGCGGGCGGTTTCGCCGGCTTAAGTCTGCCGTGGAGCATGACCTGTACCGGTTGTAACAACGGCATCGGCTACAACAACGAAGCCGAGATCACCGAATCGGAGGCGTACGGCAGCGTCACGGTCGGTCACGGAAGCGTCGCCGGCGGCTTCGCCGGATCGATCGGCCACTCGTATGAAAACGTGTCGGCGGGCAATGTCTCCGGGACCAACAATTCGATCCTCGGCGGGTTCGCGGGGATCGTCGAGATCGGCGCACTTGTGTCCGATTCCTATTCGTTCTCCGACGTCACCGCGACCGGCGCCAACAACTGGCTCGGCGGCTTCGCCGGCGGCAATGCGGGCTTCATCACCGGCTCGGTCGCCGATGGCACGGTGGCGGGCGGCAACAGCAACGTGGTTGGCGGCTTTGCCGGCCTGAACCTCGGACGCATTTCGCTTTCGGGCACGATCAGCGGCGGCTCCGTCACGGCTGGCGGCGACAGTCTGGTCGGCGGACTGGTCGGCGCGAATTTCGGACAGATCGACCTGACCTTCGCCGACGGTGACGTGACTGCGGGCACCGGCGGCATCGCGGGCGCGCTGGTCGGGGCCAATGCCGCCTTTGGAAACATCCAGCCGAACCTCATTCCGAGTTCGACGTTCCCGACCGGAACGATCTACGCATCCAGCGGATCGGGTCTGGTCAACGGCTCGTCGACCGGACCGCAGGTCGGCGCCAACGGCATCACCTCGATGCCGGCCTATCCGTCGATCATCACGAATTGCGACGGAGACATTTGCAGCATTCTCAAGACAGCGAGCTTCACCACGCCGCCCAACCCGGCGCTCGACGAACTGCCGTTCGACGTGTTCGCCACCGCCATCATCGTCTACCTCACCGGGATCACCGATCCGGTCGGGCAGCAGGAAGTTTTGCAGGCGCTGATCGAGATCGCGTCCGCGCCAGCGGGCGGTGCCACCGGCCCCTCCGGCGATCCGAACCAGCCCGGCGGCTCGGGTCCGGGCGGCAGCCAGCCCGGCGCGCGCGGCGCGGTCAATCCCGCGACCGGCATGCCGCCGCAGCCGCTGCGTCCGATCGCGGGTCCGGACGGCGAGCGCTTCTCCAGCATTCCGCCGATCGGCGAGACCCGCTTCCTCAACAACGAGGTCGTGGTGCAGGTGCCTGAGAGCGTCTCGCCCGAGCAGATCGCCCAGATCGCCAGGCAGCTCGGCCTTTCGGTCATCACGTCGCAGAATCTCGCCGCACTCGGTCGTCGCGCTTACCGCTTCAACCTGCCGTCGGGCCGCAACGTGCGCGACATGATCCGCGCGCTGGAGGCCAACAGCATTGTCGCGGTGGCGCAGCCGAACTATCGCTTCCGGCTCGGTCAGGCGGGCCTCGCGCCGGCGTCGGCGCCGAGCGACACGCCCGAACTCACCCAGCGCGGCGATCCCGCGCAATACATGATGGGCAAGCTGCATCTCGCCGAAGCGCACCGGCTCGCCGATGGCCGCAACATTCTGGTGGCGGTGATCGATTCGGAGGTCGACAGGGATCACAGCGAACTGCGCAACTCGATCGCGGCGCGCTTTTCGACCAGCGACGATGCCGACCGGCCGCATTCGCACGGCACCGCGATGGCGGGCGCCATCGCCTCGCGCGACCGGCTGCTCGGCGTCGCGCCGAGCGCGCGCATCCTGGCGATCCGCGCCTTCAGCGAGTCCAACAACACCGCCGAGAGCACCACCTTCAGCATTCTCAAAAGCATCGACCACGCGGTGAACCAGGGCGCGAAGGTCATCAACATGAGCTTCGCGGGGCCGCCCGACCCCTCGCTTCATCGCACGCTCAAGGCCGCGGCGGAGAAGGGCGTGATCCTGATCGCGGCCGCCGGCAACGCCGGTCCGAAGTCGCCGCCGCTGTTCCCGGCGGCCGATCCGAACGTCATCGCCGTCACGGCGACGGATTCCAGCGACCGCGTGTTCAAGATGGCCAACCGCGGGCCGCACATCGAGGTGGCGGCGCCCGGCGTGGACATTCTCGCCCCCGCGCCGGAGGCCGGCTACCAGATGTCGACCGGCACCTCGATCGCCACGGCGCATGTCAGTGGCGTGGTCGCGCTGATGCTGGAGAAAGACCCGACGCTGACGCCCGCCGACGTGCGCCAGATTCTGCAAACGACCGCCCGCGATCTGGGCCCGAAGGGCAAGGATCCGAACTTCGGCTGGGGACTGGTCGATCCGCACAAGGCGTTGCAGGCGGTCATGCTGCGCGACGCCGCGCGCCGGCGTCAACAGACGCAGTAGTCGGACAAATCCGGCCAAATCCGGCGCTTCTCGCGACAAAGGCCGCCTCGCGGGAGGCGGCCTTTGTCTTGATTGAGCGCGATGCGCTGTCTTTTGGATCGCTTAGCGTGCGGGCGGCGTGGCCGGCGGGGTCGCGGGCGCTCCTGCCGGATTGCCGCCAGTGGTGGCGCGCGGCGCCGGCGGATTGCGGCTGTCACCGGCGAACTTGAACGTCGGAGCCTGCTCGAGCTGCTGTCGGGTGTAGCTCACGGTGATCTGCTCGATGTCGTCCGGATCGTTCGCCTGACGCTGGATGTTCAGCGCGCTGAACGGAATGGCGACATTCTTTTCGCCGATCCCGAGGAAGCCGCCGACGCCCACCACCACGGCCTTCACTGTGCCGTTGCTGTCGACCAGAATGTCGTTGATGTTGCCGATCGACTTCTTGTCAGCACCGGTCACGTCTTCGCCGACGAGGTTGGTGGTGCGCCATTCACCGGCAGCCTGCTGGTTGAGAAAGGTCTGCGGCGCGGTGGTCGCGGAGGTCGCCGCGGCCGGCGGGGTGGCAGGCTGCGCCATCGGCGGCTTGCCGGGCTGCGCGGGCGAGGGCGAGGCGGTCTGCGCCACAGCCGAGCCCATGAGCAGGGCGGTGACGGAGGCGGCGGTCAGCATGCGGGTCATCATGATCGTTGAAACTCCCTTGGATATCAGGATTGCGCGAACGCCATCGTGGCGCTCTCGCGGAGCCAACGTGTCGGGCGGTGCAATGTT
The DNA here is from genome assembly GCA_963758225.1 of uncultured Alphaproteobacteria bacterium. GTDB lineage: Bacteria > Pseudomonadota > Alphaproteobacteria > Rhizobiales > Xanthobacteraceae > Z2-YC6860. The sequence continues at coordinate 149,411 of CAVWUJ010000002.1, forward strand.
CCGAAATCGGGACTGGCGGATTGTCTCAGTCTGCGACGATGCCAGCCTTCGCATCGCGACCGACGCCCCGCTGCGAATGTTGCGCTCGGCGTCGTTCGGGCGACGCAATTTTCTTCGGGTTGCTTCGGAGATGGAATCGCCGGCGATGCTGTCGCGTGCGGTCGGGCCGTGCGGCGTGCTCCGGGCCGGGTCGTGTGTCTGCGACGTGGCTTTGGGGACGAGAGCGTCTTGGTCGACGCGGGCTGGTGCTGCCGGACAGGATTGAACTGTCGACCTCTCCATTACCAATGGAGTGCTCTACCACTGAGCTACGGCAGCAAATCGGGGTTTCGGTGGCGCAGCCGGGAGGCGGCGTGTCGGAAACGGGCCAATCGGGGATGCGAATATCTGATCGAAGCCCGGATGTCGAGCGCCCCCGCGCGCCTGCGGTGCGGGGCTTGCGGGAGGGGGCGCGGAGCCGCTAATCCAGCGCTCATGTCCGGTGAAAACAGCGGGAAATCGCCCGGAAACAGCGAGGCCGAGCGCCGGGCCGCGCGGCTGCGGTCGGCGCTGCGCGAAAACCTGAAGCGCCGCAAGGCGCAGGCCCGCAGTCGCTCCGGACCGGCGCCTTCCGCGGCCGGCGAAACCCACGATTCCGCCGGAATTGTCCCGGACAAGCCGAGGCGCTAGACCAAGTCTGCCGTTCGAGGCCGCCGCGGGATCACCCACCCGCCGTTCTTGAAGGAGCCCCCGGCCGGTCCGGGGCGCCGGCACGGTGTCGAGGGCAGGAGCAGGCATGGACCGGATCAGGATTGTCGGCGGACGGCGGCTGGAGGGTGCGATCCCGATCTCGGGCGCCAAGAACGCCACCCTGCCGCTGATGATCGCGAGCCTGCTCACCGACCAGACGCTGATCCTCGACAACGTCCCGCGTCTCGCCGACGTGAACCTGCTCCAGCGCATCCTGTCGAACCACGGCGTCGACATGATGGTGCCGGGCAAGCGGCCCGGCGAATCGCAGCAGAACGGCCACACGCTGCACATCGTCGCCTCGCGCATCGTCGACACCACGGCGCCCTACGATCTCGTCTCCAAGATGCGCGCGAGCTTCTGGGTAATCGCGCCACTCGTCGCGCGGATGGGCGAGGCGCGGGTCTCGATGCCGGGCGGCTGCGCCATCGGAACGCGGCCGGTCGATCTGCTGATCATGGCGCTGGAGCGGCTCGGCGCCGAGATCGAGATCGACGGCGGTTATGTCGTCGCCCGGGCGCGCAACGGCCTCAAGGGCGGCGAGATCAGGTTTCCCAAGGTCACGGTCAGCGGCACCCACACTGCGCTGATGGCGGCGGTGCTGGCCCATGGCACCACATTGATCGAGAACGCCGCGCAGGAGCCGGAGATCGGCGACGTTGCGGATTGCCTCAACAAGATGGGCGCGCGCATCTCCGGCATCGGCACCTCGCGGTTGATCGTCGAGGGCGTGACCCGGCTCGGCGGCGCGCGGCACAGCGTGCTGCCGGACCGGATCGAGACCGGCACCTATGCGATGGCCGTGGCGATGACCGGCGGCGACGTGCTGCTGGAGGGCGCGCGTCCGGAGCTGTTGCAGGCCGGGCTCGACGCAATCGCGCAGAGCGGCGCGGAGGTCACCTCGACCAACGAAGGCATCCGCATCCGCCGCAACGGCGGGCCGATCCGGCCGGTGGACGTGACAACCGACCCGTTCCCCGGCTTTCCGACCGACCTGCAGGCCCAGTTCATGGCGCTGATGTGTAAGGCGAAGGGCACGTCGCGCATCACCGAGACAATTTTCGAGAATCGTTTCATGCATGTTCAGGAGCTGGCGCGGCTCGGCGCCAACATCCAGCTCGAGGGCGAGACGGCGGTGGTGAAGGGCGTCGAGCGGCTCAAGGGCGCGCCGGTGATGGCGACCGATCTGCGGGCGTCGGTGTCGCTGGTGATCGCGGCGCTCGCGGCCGAAGGCGAGACGATGGTGAACCGCGTCTATCACCTCGACCGCGGGTTCGAGCGGCTGGAGGAAAAGCTTGGCGCCTGCGGCGCGGCGATCGAGCGGGTCAGCGGTTAGCGAAGAGGTGCGCGTCGCGTTTGAGCGGCCATCGGGGTGCGGTGCGCTTCGTGGACTTGCGGCTTGCAAGGCGCCTCCCTAACTAGCCAAAATCAGTAGGCGTCAACGAAGGCCGCGGGTCATGGACCGTCTCAAGCTGGTCGCCCTCGACGGCGACGATATCGAAGTCGTTTCCGCGCATCTTCAGGATGCGCTCGTGCAGGTCTCCGACGTCCACTGGCGGCCGGCCGAACAGCGCGTGGTGATCGGCCTCAGCCGTTTCGACTGGGAATCGGCCGGGGCCCCGTCCCCGGAGTTTCGCCGCCGCCGTTCGGCGCTGCGCTTCGACCGGGTTCGCGCCTGTCAGTGCCGCAACGTCGATCACGGCAATGCCGACCAGATCATGAATTTGCTGGCCGTCTCGTTCGCCGAGACCGATGCGCCGGCCGGCACCGTCACCTTGACCTTTTCGGGCGGCAAGGCGTTGCGGCTGACGGTCGAATGCCTGGAGGTCGAACTGGCCGATCTCGGCCCGGTCTGGACCATCGAATGCTGTCCGGCCCACGGGACCGAAGAGACGGCCGCGCCGTCCGCCCCCACTCCTTAGCGGGGTTGACGCGCCGGCCACGCCGCGCCATTGACCCCGGACTCCGGGGCGCCCGCTCCCGGCCGGACCCCGCCATGCCGATCCGTCTCGACAGCCGTTCGCCCGACTTTTCCGCGCGCTTCGCCGCGTTTCTCGACACCAAGCGCGAGACCGCCGAGGACGTCGAACAGGCGGTGCGCGCGATCGTGGCCGACGTGCGCGCGCGGGGCGACGCGGCGCTGGTCGACCTGACACGGCGCTTCGATCGGGTCGATCTGGTCCAAGTCGGACTGCGCGTGACGCAGCCCGAACTCGATGCGGCCGCTGCGTCCTGCGATCCCCGGGCGCTCGATGCGCTCAAGCTCGCGCGCGACCGCATCGAGGCCTATCACCGCCGTCAAATGCCGAAGGACGACCGGTTCACCGATGCGCTCGGCGTCGAGCTCGGCCATCGCTGGACCGCGATCGAGGCCGTCGGCCTCTATGTTCCCGGCGGTACGGCAGCCTATCCGTCCTCGGTACTCATGAACGCCGTCCCGGCCAAGGTCGCGGGCGTGCCGCGGGTGGTCATGGTGGTGCCTGCGCCGGACGGACGGCTCGCGCCGCTGGTGCTGGCGGCAGCAAAGCTCGCAGGCGTCGACGAGGTCTATCGCATCGGCGGAGCCCAGGCGGTCGCAGCCCTGGCCTATGGCACCGAGACGATCAAGCCGGTCGCGAAGATCGTCGGACCGGGCAACGCCTATGTGGCGGCGGCCAAGCGACTGGTGTTCGGCAAGGTCGGCATCGACATGATCGCCGGTCCGTCCGAGGTTCTGGTGATCGCCGACAGGCATGGCAACCCGGACTGGATCGCCGCCGATCTTCTGGCGCAGGCCGAGCACGACACCGCCGCGCAATCGATCCTGATCACGGACGATGCATCGCTCGCCGATTCGGTGGAGCGCGCGGTGGAGGCTCAGCTCAGGACACTGCCGCGCGCTGAAGTGGCCGGCGCGTCGTGGCGCGATTACGGTGCAATCGTTACGGTTCGCGATCTCGACGAGGCGGTTCCTCTCGCTGATGCGATCGCGGCGGAGCATCTTGAGATCGAATGTGAGAACGCCGAGACGCTGGCGGCCAAGATCCGCAACGCCGGCGCGATCTTTCTCGGCGCCCACACGCCCGAGGCCATCGGCGACTACGTCGCCGGGTCGAACCATGTGCTTCCGACCGCGCGTTCGGCGCGGTTTTCTTCCGGCCTAGGCGTGCTCGATTTCATGAAGCGGACCTCGATCCTCAAGCTTGGGCCCGACCAGCTTGCGGCGCTTGGCGGCGCGGCCGTGGCGCTCGGAGAGGCCGAGGGGCTGGAGGCGCATGCAAGATCGGTGCGGATCCGGCTGAACCGCTGAAGGCGGCGCTGGCGGAGCCGTCCGTCGCGACCGGAATGCGACCTTGTGCTAGACTTGCGGGGAACCGTCGAGCGGCGTCATGACCCTGATCGACATGCGAGCGGCCGAACTTGCCGACCGGATGCCCACCGGGCTTCTGGCGCGGATCGTCGCGCATCTGAATCCCTTGCGGGTGATCGTGTTCGGCTCGCAGGCAAGCGGCAGAACCCATATCGACAGCGACTGGGATCTTCTGGTGGTCGTTGACGACGACATTCCCGCGGAGCGGATCGACTGGCGCGGCATTCATGAAGCGCGACGGGGCATGTATGTCCCGATCGATCTGATCCCTTGCCGTGCGTCGACATTCCGCGAGCGGGAGAACGTGATCGGTTCGCTGCCTTGGATCGCCAGAACGAAGGGCGTAACCGTTTATGAACGCGCCTGCCGATGATCCCGCGCGTCAGCGCGAGGCTGCCCTTTGGCTGGAAAAAGCGGCTGTCGATTTGCGGGCCGTTCGAGCTTTGCTCGATCTCCGGCCGCCTCTGATCGATCCGGCTTCGTTTCATTGTCAGCAGGCTGCCGAGAAATTTGCAAAGTGTCTCCTGGTGTCGTCCGGCCGTGAAGCGCCGCACATCCACGATATCGAGACCCTTGGCGGTGCGGTTCGTGCTGTGTTTCCTGAGTTGGGCCTTTTGATTGAATCCGTCAGCGAAATCACGGCCTGGTATTTCAGTGCCAGATATCCCGACGTTGCCGCAGACATTGTTCCTTCCGTAAGCGATATCGAGGTTGCGCTGACAAAGCTGCAAAACCTGCATCGGAAGATCGCAGTGCTGATCGCCGAATCCCGATGACTCCAAAGAGCTCTGCCGTCACGCATCGCCTCATCGCCGTCACGCTCGACGAGGCCTCCATCGGCCGCTCCAGTCCGGACGTGGAGCACGAGCGCGCGACTGCGATCTACGATCTGATCGAGGACAACTCGTTCCGGCCCGCGGGCAATGGCGGGGGCCCGTTCGCGCTCCACATCGCCATGCGCGAGAACCGGCTGGTGTTCGATGTCCGGCATGCCTCCGGCGAGCCGGTGATGACCCACATGCTGTCGCTCACACCGTTCAAGACAATCGTGAAAGATTACTTCTTGATCTGCGACAGCTACTACCAGGCCATCCGCACGGCGAGTCCGGCGCGCATCGAGGCGATCGACATGGGTCGCCGCGGTCTGCACGACGAGGGCTCGCGAATCCTGCAGGAGCGGATCAAGGGCAAGATCGAGGTGGATTTCGACACCGCCCGGCGGCTGTTCACGCTGATCTGCGTGCTGCACTGGAAGGGCTGAGGCCGCGCCATGCCGACATCGCCGCGCAGCGCGAGGCCGCAGGCGGTGCTGTTCGTGTGCGGGCTTAACCAGCTCCGGTCGCCGCTGGCGGCCGGCCTGCTGCGGCAGATGGCGGGGCCGGGCACCTATGTCGGATCGGCCGGCGTTCGCAAAGGCGAACTCGATCCGTTCGCCGTGGCGGTGGCCGACGAGCGCGGCATCGACATCGGCAAGCACCGGCCGATGACGATCGAGGAGCTCGACGACCTCGAGGGGCTGAACTTCGATCTGATCGTGACGCTCGCCCCGGAGGCGCATCACCGGGCGCTCGATCTCACCCGCACGATGGCCGTTGATGTCGAATACTGGCCGACATCCGACCCCACGGCGGTCGAGGGCACGCGCGAACAGCGTCTCGACGCCTATCGCGAGGTCCGCGACCAGTTGGCGGAGCGAATCGCCGCCCGGTTCGTCGCTCCGGTGAAGGGCAACGAATAGGCATATCGCCGGGCGCGCGGGCGACGCGCAAAAGTGTCCAGTTGTAGGTTGCCCACGATTCCGCTAGTTTTTGCGCCACTTTCGGGCCTTGCGGCTCGCGAAGCCGGCTTGCGGGGGCCGCCGGGAGTTCAGGAAGCGGCATACCGGGAGGCGGCCGATCGGCCACGGCCTATTGAACGCGCCACGCCCGGTACGCGAATGTCGAAGGAAGAGCTGCTGGAGTTCCCCGGTGTCGTGACGGAGTTGCTCCCAAACGCCACCTTTCGAGTGAAGCTCGAAAACGAGCATGAGATCATTGCCCACACCGCAGGCCGAATGCGAAAGAACCGAATTCGCGTCCTCGCCGGCGACAAGGTTCTGGTCGAAATGACGCCCTACGACCTGACCAAGGGCCGGATCACCTACCGCTTCAAATAGCGTCGCACCTTATCGCCGCCGTGCGCGTTGCGCGCACTGGCCATTCCGCTGCCGTCTCGGGTATTGCTCTGTTCACCATGATGATTGGCCGTCCCAAGCTCGTTCTCGCCTCCGGCTCGCCGCGCCGGCTAGGTCTGATCAACCAGATCGGCATCGAGCCGGACGCGCTGCGTCCCGCCGACATCGACGAAATGCCCAAGAAGGGCGAACTGCCGCGCGCCTGCGCCAACCGGCTTGCGCGGGGCAAGGCCGAGACGGCGCTGGCGGCGATCAAGATCGACGACGAACTGGCCGGCTCCTACGTTCTGGCAGCCGACACCGTGGTGGCGGTCGGACGGCGAATTCTGCCCAAGGCCGATCTGCTGGACGAGGCCGCACAATGCTTGCGGCTTCTCTCCGGCCGCAACCATCGCGTCTACACCGGGATCTGTCTGGTGACGCCGAAGGAGGCCTTCCGCCAGCGGCTGGTGGAAACCCGCGTGCGTTTCAAGCGCCTGTCGGACCGTGACATCGAAGCCTACCTCGCCTCCGGTGAATGGCGCGGCAAGGCCGGCGGATATGCCGTTCAGGGGCTGGCGGGCTCTTTCATCGTGAAGATCGTCGGTTCCTATACGAACGTCGTCGGGCTGCCACTTTACGAAACCGCGAATCTGCTGGCCGGGGAGGGATATCCGATCCACTTCGGCTGGCTCAACGCGATCTGATCGCTCGTTTTCGGACGCCCGGCAGACGCGACCCGGACGCCACCCGGAATCGCCGTGCGTGCGGGAGGCATCGCCACATGAACCTCGCGCTCTGGATGCAACGGGCGGGCCTTTCGGACGCGCAGCGTCCTGCGCTGGGTTTCGGCCTGCGCATTTTGCGGACCTACGGTGAAGCCGCCGGGCGGGTGGCGCGCCTCGCCGGCGCGCTCTCGCAGCGCCTGAAGCTCCGGCCGGGGGATCGCGTTGCGATCGCCGCTGTCAACTGTCCCGCCTATCTCGAAATCCTCTATGCGATCTGGCACGCGGGCTGCGTGGCCGTGCCCGTCAACGCCAAGCTGCACGGCGCCGAACTCGGATATATCCTCGAGCACGCGGAAACGCGCGCCGTCTTCGTCTCGGACGGGATCGATGCGTCCTTGGCGGCGCACGCTCCTCCGAACGTCGAACATGCCATCGTCATCGGCAGAGCCGAATACGAGCGCCTGCTGGCGTGTGATCCATCCTCGATCGTGCCGCGCGAGGGCGACGATCTGGCATGGCTGTTCTACACCTCGGGCACGACGGGCCGACCCAAGGGCGCGATGCTGACCCATCGCGTTCTGGCGCTGGCGAGCCACGCCTATGCGAGCGAGGTCGACAATGTTGCGCCGGGGGACGCGCTGCTGCACGCCGCTCCGATGAGCCACGGCTCCGGTCTCTACATCATGGCGCATGTCATGCGGCGCGCCGTCAACGTCGTGCCGGAATCCGGCGGTTTCGAACCGGAGGAAATCTTCGATCTGTGGCGCGCCTGGCCGCGCACCTCCATGTTCGCAGCGCCGACGATGGTGAAGCGGCTGACCGATTGCGCGGCCGATTGCGACCCGACCGCCCTTCGCACCATCGTCTGGGGCGGCGCGCCGATGTATGTCGAGGATGCATTGCGCGCCCTCGACCGGTTCGGCCCGCGGTTGGCGCAGATCTACGGGCAGGGCGAAAGCCCGATGACGATCACGGTTCTCGGCCGCGACGAGATCGCGGACCGGGATCATCCGCGCTGGCGGGAGCGGCTGGCGTCGGCGGGGCGGCCGTTCGGCTGCATCGACGTGGCCGTGACCGATGCAAAGGGACACGCGCTTCCGACAGGCGAGGCGGGCGAAATCCTGTGTCGCGGCGACACGGTGATGGCGGGCTACTGGCGCGACGAGGCGGCCAGCGCCGCAGCGCTCAAGGGCGGCTGGCTGCACACCGGCGATGTCGGGGCGTTCGACGCCGACGGCTATCTCCATCTCAAGGACCGCTCGAAGGATCTGATTATTTCCGGCGGCTCGAACGTGTATCCGCGCGAGGTTGAGGAGGTGCTTCTGCGCCATCCCGGCGTGCGCGAGGTGTCGGTGATCGGCCGGCCGGACCGCGAATGGGGCGAGGCGGTGGTGGCCTATGTTGTGGGCGAGGCTGCACCGGGCGAACTCGATGCGCTATGTCTGTCGTCCATCGCGCGCTTCAAGCGCCCCAAGGACTATGTGTTCGTCGACAGACTGCCGAAGAACAACTACGGCAAGGTGCTTAAGACCGACCTGCGCGCGGCGGACGCCCGGCGTGCGCCATGAAACGGCCGTCGATCGTGTCTAGAGTTCCCCCATCGTTTGATGGAAACGGGAAAGGACGCTCGCCTTTTGGGTGGTCGCGTTTTCCAACACGAACCGGTTCTCCCTTCGCTCGAAATCGCTCCGACCGAACGCCCCGACTGTACGCCATGACCGAACCCTTTGCCGCCGGCGCTGCGGCCTGCCCGATGTGCGGCAAGCCTGTAGAGCGCAAATATCGCCCCTTCTGCTCGGCGCGCTGCGCCGACCTCGATTTGCACCGCTGGCTGTCCGGACGTTATGCCGTTCCGGTGCGCGACGACGAGGACGAAGACGGCGCCCCCAAGCTCGCGCCGGGCGACGAGGTCGAGCGTTAGGATCAGCGGACGGTTCTGATGCCCGTCAGTCGGCGATGAGAAACACGCCGTGATATCTCCGACGCTGCCGTGCGGTGCCCGAGAAGGCACGCGACTTCATGCTGCGCGCGTCGCTGATCCAGAGCGTGCGAGATGCAGCCGCTGTTCAGTAGACGGCGGTGCGGCTAGCGGGCGTGGTGCTTGTCCTGCCGGCCTGTCCGGTGACGAAATCCGTGATGACGCCGATTGCCTGTAGCGACGCTTCGGCGTCCGGATTCTTGGTGATGAACGTGTGGCCCTGGCCGGGATGCAGCGACAGGTCTGCGGAGCCGCCGGCCGCCCGGTAGGTCTCAGCAAAGCGTTGCGCCATCGCGGGCGGCACGGTCTTGTCGTCCAGTCCCTGCACGAGCAGCAGCGGAGGGAACTTCACGCGTTCGCCGCGCTCCAGGATGAGCTGCGGATTGCCCTCGGCCATTGCCGCCTCGTCCGGCCAGTAGGCGTCGTGGCTGAGGATGTGCCGCTCCATGTTCTTTTCTTTCGCCATCCGGTAGCGAGCGAGCGGATCGAGCACCGGCCATGCCGCGACGACAAAGGCGAGGCTGGCATCGGGCCCCTCGTCGGTGCGTCCGAGGGCGGCGTAGCGCCCGTCGTCCGGGCGAAGCGCATTGAGCATGAGCTGATGCCCGCCGCTGGAGGTGCCGATGCCGCCGACCAGATCGGGTGCGCTTCCGAACTCCTTGGCCTTCGACTTGAGCCAGCGGATCGCGAAATTGATATCCGCCACCGGCTCCGGATACATCGCCGCTGGAGGCATCCGGAAATCGATGGCCATCACCACGACACCGGCGCGGGCCAGCGCCGTGTCGATGACCTCGTTCGTGGTGCGGGACTGCGAGACCCAGCGCCCGCCATGAACCGAGACCACGGCTGGCAGGAGACCCGTCCACGAGCCGGGCGACGGCCGATAGAGCCGGGCCAGCAGGTCGCCTGCGGCGGAGCTGCGATAGACGATGTCGCGGGAGGTCACCCCGGGTTCGCCACTCATGCCGGGATCTCCGGAAACAGCCGGCTGGCCGGCCGCTTGGCTATTCGGCGGCCTGCTTGCCGGATTCGTCGGCGGGCACGACTTCCTTCACCGCGCCGCGCCATCCGGTCGGCGTGATGTCGAACACGATGCCGTCGGGGTCGCGATACTTCACCTCGTAGAAGGTGTTGGGGTTGCGGTCCTCGCGGCCCATCAGATAGCTGCCACCGCCTTCGGTGACGTCGTTGCCCGCCTGATCGAGGTCGTCGACCCACATTCCGAAGTGGAACAGCCCGACCTTCTCGCCCTTTTCCGGGCGCACCTGAAGCAGCGCCATGTTGATCGTGCCGTCGCTCATGTAGAGGCCCCGGCCCGCCTTGCCGGCGCGCTTGAAGCCGAGAGTCTTCTCGTAGAACTGAGCCGACCGCTCCGGGTCCGAAACCAGAAGGGCAATGTGTCTCATGCGCGAAACCATGACGGTCTCCTGTGCTCCCAAGGCGTGCGGACCGGCGGGGCGGCCAGGCCGCACCGCGCCGGCTTTCATGGGCGACAGTCCATCATATCTTCCTCAGGCTGCAAACGATTTATCGTCGCCAACCCATGAGCGCAGAGCATCGCGGGATTGCCCGCTCTCATGCCGGTCCATGCGATTCGTCATCGCTCAGCGGTAAAGTTGTTTGTTGCCGGTGCCAGGATTGCGGAACATGCGCTCCTCCCGACGCGACGGACCGCTCATGACCAGCCAGCTCTTTTCGCCCCTGACGCTGCGATATCTGACCTTCCCCAACCGCATCGTCGTGTCGCCGATGTGCCGGTACAGCGCGCAGGGGGCCAGGCGGGCGACTGGCATGACCAGCATCTGGGCACGCTGGCGGTCTCCAATGCAGGCGGTGGTCATCGAATGGACGACGTCGTGCGCCCCGCGCATCGCTCGGTGGACCACTTCGAAAAATTCATGAAGGACGAGGTCGCGCTCTGGGCCAAGGGCTGGGCGAGTTGAAGGTCAAGAAATCGCATCGATCGCGGCAGCGGTCGTCGCGCAAAGCCGACCTTACGGAGCGGCTTCATTTTTCCGTCGCCGGAGCAAGCGTCGTTGCGGGCCCGCGAGCCGGCCGAGAGGCGCGAGGCTCGTGCGTTTCAATGTCCGAAGGTCAGCAGGATTGCTCGGCAAGTGGTGCCCAGGGGCGGAATCGAACCACCGACACTGCGATTTTCAGTCGCATGCTCTACCAACTGAGCTACCTGGGCGCCGCGGTCACCGCGCGGGGCGGGCCGGAAAGCTGGGGGGTTATAGAAGCTTGGCGGGGGTCTGTCCAGAACGCCGGATGCGCGAGACGAACCGTGCGGGGACAGCAAAAGGCCCGCCGAAGCGGGCCTTTCCGAAGCGATGGTCCTGCCTGCCGGCTGGGGCGTTGCCGCCGGCGCAATCAACGCACCCGATGCTGGTCGGTGCGCGCCGAGCGGGCGCGTTGCCGCTGCGCGGGCGCCTGTGCCGGCTCCTCGAAGCCGCCGCCGAACAGGCGGTCGAACAGGTGGGTTCCACCACCGTTCCAGTTGCCGCCGCCCGCGCTGCGCACGCCCGGAACGCCGCCCGGCGGTACGCGCACCGGCGCGGCATAGCTCGGGCGCGGCCGGTCCAACGGCACGTCCGCCAGCCGCCGCTCGGCGCCCTTGAGCTGGGCGATCATGCGGGCGTCGCGGCCGTAGATGTCCTCGCGGATCGCCAGCTTGCCGGCGTCGTCCACGAAGGCCGTCTGATAGGTGAGGTGCACGGGGATCGTGGTCGGAAAGCTGATGTTGATCTCGGAGCCGCCGAACATCTTGCGCAGCCGGTCGGCGGTGTAGTTGTCATTAGGCCGCACCAGCGACAGCAGCACCTCGCCGTATTTCAGCGGATCCTCGACGCGCATGCAGCCGTGGCTGTAGGCGCGCTTGGAGTGCTTGAACAGGTGCTTGTCCGGGGTGTCGTGCTGATACACCAGGAACCTGTTCGGGAAGTTGAAGCGGATGCGGCCGAGCGCATTCTTTTCGCCCGGCGGCTGCCAGACGCGCACGGTGCCGTCTGCATTGTGCGCGATCTTCAGACCCATGCGCGCCAGAATGTTCGGATCGGAGGCCAGCGCGGGCAAGTACTCGTTGCGGATGATCGACGGAGGCACGTTCCACGTCGGGTTGACCGTAATGAACTTCATCTCGCCGGTCATGATCGGCGTGGCCTGGCTCGGCTTGCCGACCACGATATTGGTCTTCCAGACTCGCTTGCCGTCGCGAACGACCTCAAGGGTGTAGTCGGGAATGTTGACCATCACATAAATCTTGCCGAGGTCGCGCGGCATCCAGCGCCAGCGATCGAGATTGGCGACGATCACGTCGACGTCGCGCTCACGGCTCGGACCGTTGATGGCGGCCACGGTCGCGTCGGTCAGCCGGCCGGTGGCGGGCAGGCCGCGCTCCTTCTGCAGCTTGGAAACGGCCGCGGCGACGTCCTTGTCATAGGCGGTGCTCGCCGGATTGGCGGTCACGCCGAGCCGCTCGCGCAGCAGCGGCACGCGCGGATCGTTCGGGATCACCTCGCGGCCCTGCTTGTCCTTGGTGATGCGCAGCATCGGACCGGTGGCGATCCGCGGCGCGCTGGTCTGGCCTCCGGCCTTTCGGGCTTCGGCGAGCTTGGCCTTCAGGGCCTTGTAGCCGCGATGCTGCGGCTGCAGGGCGTCGAGTGCGGCGGCCACGCTGCCGGTAGAGGCGAGCGCGGCAAGCACCTCGGCCGGGTCCGGCCGCTTCAGGTCGAACTCGATGTCGGCGGCGAGCCGCGTGTAATGCACCCGGCCCATCTGGGCATGGCGGGCGTAGGTCATCACCGCGTCGGTCAGGCGGATTTCGGCTTCGGCCAGCGTCTCGGCGTCGCTGCCGGCGTTCAACGAGGGCACAGGGTAGTCGGCCGGGTCGAGGCCGTCGGCGCTGACACCGGCCAGATAGGCAATCGTCGCGCGGGCGCGCTCGTTCAGAGCGCCCTCGGCGATCCAGAGCGGCGCGAAGTTGCGGCCGGTGTAGAAGGTCTCGACGCCGGCGCGATCGCGCCGCCCGCCGAGAATGCGGTCGTACTTGCCGGCGCTCAGCCCGCGGAGCTGGTCCGCGATCGCGGCATCCGCGCCGACCGGCGCGGAGGCGGGCACCACGGCGCCGGTGGTCTCGGTCGTGACTTGCGGACGGACGACCGGGTTTGGAACCGGAGTCGCGGTCTGGACCGGAGCGGCCTGCGCCGGCAGATCGGGAACGGCCGAGGCGTTGGCGCCGGTGGCCGGAACGGGCTCGGGTGCCGCGGCCACGGGGGCCGTCGGGGCGGGAGCGGACGGGGTGGCAGTGCTTGAAACCGGAGCGGGCGGCGCCACTTCGGCCGCGGTCGGCGGCGCAACCGGCGAGGTGTCCGGTGTCGGGATACCGGCCTCGATCGAAGGGCTCGACTGCGCGAAAACGCCGCCGCCCGCGCCGGTGACCGTCAGAATGGCCGCCAAAGCTGCGCTGGCCAGCAAAGAATCGAAGCGCTTCCGCTGCATTTCATCGTCTCCCGAACCGTAATCGGCGCCTGAGAAGGCCATGAGATCGAGACGGCAGTCTTACATGGCTGCCGGTCTGGAATAAACCCGACGTCCGTTTCCGGTCTGTGAATAGGATCGCGCAGTGGCATTCTTGCATCGCGCGGTTCGTCGCAGGACATCCCGGCGGGATGCCCTGTCGGACAGCTGGCAGGCCGGATGAATAGCGGCGCGCAGAACGTCGCTAAACCGACGGGATCACCCGCAGCGCCGGGAACCAGGTTCCGAGCAGCGTTTGCGGCCACGGCACCGACATGAAGTAGTCGAAGGCCACGATAATGAACAATGCCAGGAATGCAGCGTAAGGCAGGACCAGCGACCAGCGTTCGCGACCCTCCCAACGCATGAACAGGATCACGAACAGCACGGCGGTCGGGATCAGGCCGATGGCCGCCATCGAGCCCATGAAGCCCAGCAGGTAGCCGAAGAACAACGTGCCGCGCGCCGCCACGGTCTGCCAAGGCAGGTGTCCGGTGTCGGAATCGATGTCCATGTGAATGCGATTGGGGGACATGCTCGCGCCCGTGCCGGGTTCGGCCATTGCCGGTTCCGGTTTGCGGAAGATTTCGTTGAGAAGGCTCAGCACCGCCACCGTCAGGCCGATGGTCCCGACCACCAGCGGCACCAGCTTGGCGCTCGGATGCCACGGCAGCGCAATCACCACCAGCATGGTCAGCGCTGCGATGAAGACCGCGGGGAAAATCTGCGTCGGGTTAAAATGCGGCGCGCCGTAGTTTCCCAGCATCTTGGTGAAGCCGCCCTGCCGGCGATAGTCCTGGATCAGCGGTCGCAGCAGGCCGATCAGCGCGATGGTCAGCAGCACGATCACCACCGGGCGCCACAGCCAGGCAAAGCCGTAGCGTTCGACCGAGATGAACATGTAGCGTTCGATGCTGTCGCCGAGCACGAGGCCGAGAACCAGCGGCGGCCGCGGCCACTTGTGCTGCTTCATCAGCCAGCCGATCACGCCGAACAGGAGAAGCGCGAACAGGTCGCCCCAGCTTCGCGACGCCTCGAACGCGCCGATGTAGACCACGCCGAGCACGGCCGGCAGGATCAGCGTGTAGCGCAGCGTCGCAAGCTTGGCGAACTGAGGGCTGAACGCGTAGCACAGGCCGGCGCCGAGAATGTTCGCGACCGCGATCGACCACACCATCGTGTAGGTGATGTCGAGATGCTTGGTCAGCATGTCGGGGCCCGGCACAAGCCCGTGGATCAGGAACGCGCCGAGCAGGATCGCCATGCTCGCCGAGCCCGGAACGCCGAACGCGATCGTCGGCACCAGGGCGCCGCCCTCTTTGGCGTTGTTGGAGCTTTCGGACGCGATCACGCCGCGCACGTCGCCCTTGCCGAAGGTCTGCGATGCGTTCTTCTCGGTCTTGAGCGCGTGTCCGTAGGCCAGCCAATCGATCACCGAACCACCGATGCCAGGCACCGCGCCGAACGCGGCGCCGATCCAGGAGCAGCGAACGATCAGCCACCAGTTCTTGATGCAGTCCTTCACGCCCTGCAACTGGCCGCGATAGACATTCTTGGCGTCCACGTTCTTGGCGATGGTGGCACGGTTGATCAGCAGATCGCAGAGCTCGGGAAGCGCGAAGATGCCGAGCAGGATCGGCGTCAGCGGCAGGCCGTCCCACAGGTAGAGCGTCTCAAAGGTCCAGCGCAGCGTGCCGGTCTGCGGATCGGATCCGATCATTGCGATCATGATCCCGAGACAGGCGGCAGCGATCCCGCGCAGCGGGGCGTTGCCGGACAGAACCGCAACCAGCGAGATGCCGAGGATCGAAAAGGCGAGAAGCTCGGGCGAGCCGAGATAGAGCATCACCGGACGCAGGATCGGAATCGATATGGCGAGCAGTAACGCGCCGAAAATGCCGCCGATCAGCGATGCCATGTAGCAGGCGCTGAGCGCGCGCCCGGCCTCGCCCTTCTTGGCCATCGGAAAGCCGTCGAGCACGGTCGCGGCGGAGCCGGCGCCACCCGGCACGCCGAACAGCACCGCGGGGATCGGATCGCCGGTCGAAGTGACGGCGGCGAGGCCGAGCAGGAGCGCGAACGCGGAATAGGGGTCCATCGCGAAGGTGAAGGGCAGGAGCATTGCGATGCCCGCAATGCCGCCAATGCCGGGAATGATGCCCAGCACCAGCCCCATCATCACGCCGCTCGCCAGGAACATCAGGCGATGCGGCTCCATCAAAGCGATGAAGGCCTTTCCGGCCGACGATGCCATGTAGGCGGCTTCCGATGCGAAGGCCTCCATGATCAGAGCCCCCCGCCGATCGCCGTCCGCCTGGTGTCGCAATCAGTCGTGACGCGCCTCACGCAAAACCCGGTCGGCATCTTCACGTCCCGCACCCATCCCCTGCGTGGCCAAGTTTTGCACTGGCTCACAGGCGGAGGTTTTCAGGCATGGCCATTCGTGTCAACAGGCGGACGGGACGCACGCGGGGCGTGGCCGCACGTCGCCGGAAACGCTAGGCTTTGTCCTGCAACGCGGATGCGGCCGGCGGCTGCACGGTGACGCAAGGCGAAAGCTCCGGATATTCCGGCGAACTGTAACCCTCGGTGGAAACGACCATGATCGACTTCTATGGATTGACCAGCCCGAACGTCCAGAAAATCTTTCTGATGCTGGAAGAGACAGGGATTGCCTACGAATTCAAACCGGTCGACGTCTGGGCCGGCGCGAATCACACGCCCGAATTCGCGGCGCTCAATCCCAACCGCAAGATTCCGGTGATCGTCGATCGCGACGGACCGGGCGGCAAGCCCTACACGGTGTTCGAGTCGGGCGCGATCCTGCTCTATCTCGCCGAAAAGTCCGGCAAGCTGCTCCCCAAGGATACGGTCAAGCGGTTCGACAGCATCCAGTGGCTGATGATCCAGCTCACCGGCATCGGTCCGGCCTTCGGCAACTTCACGCACTTCAATCTGTTCGCGCCGAAACCCGGCAACGAATACTCGCTGAGCCGCTACCGCACCGAGATGCTTCGGCTCTACGATCTGCTGGAGCAGCGCCTCGGCAACAGCGCCTACCTGGGCTGCGACGAATATACGATCGCCGACATCGCGACCTTTCCCTGGACGCGCCAGCATCAGGCGCATGGCATCAAGCTCGACGAGAAGCCCAACCTGAAGCGCTGGTTCGATGCGATCTCGGCGCGTCCGGCGACCAAGACGATGATCGCCAAGCAGGCCGATATCAAGTCGAGCCGCGAAACCGCCACCGACGACGCCAAGGATCGCTTCTTCGGCCGCGGAAAATACGCGCGCGGATGATCGATTCAGTCTCCGCCGATGCTCTGGATCCGGCGTGCGGGCCAAACCCGCATTCCGGACCGAAGCGTCGTTAAGCGGAATGCGGGCTAAGCCGCTTCGGGCTCCGCGACCCGTTGCTTGTAGGCCTTGAGGCGCGGCATCACTTCCCTCGCGAACAGCGTCAGATTGTCGACGGTTTCGTCGTGGGTCAGGTAGCCAGCGTGACCCATCATCAGCAGATTGCCCATGCCGCCGCAATAGTCGCAGAAGTCCCGAAGCTGCTCGTAGACCTGGTCGGGCGTGCCGCAGAACAGGATGCCGGCATCGATCAGATCTTGAACAGAGCCGTGGTGCATGTCGATCGGCCGGCCGTCCTTGGCGAAGGCGCGCGGCGCCTTCTCGCCACGCAGCATGCGGGCGTTGTCTTCGACCGACAGGAAACCGGGCGGATTGCGATAGGGCGCGTGCACGATCGCGGACGTGCGAAGATAGCCGGCAATCAGTTCGCCGCGCCGCCGCGCCTCGGCTTCGTCGTTGGCGGTGGCGACCAGACCGAGGTAAGCGACGCGGTCGGGCCCCGCGGTCTTGCCGAATTTGGCGCGATAGCCTTCGCGATAGGCGTTGTAGAGCGGGCGCGTGGCGTAGCCGCTGCCGAGCGTGGCCATCACATAGCCCTTCTCGCCGAGCAGCCTTGCCTGCGCCTTGCTGCCGGTCGTGCTCCACACCGGCGGATGCGGCTGCTGCACCGGCCGCGGCCAGATGTTGACTTGCCGATAGTGGAAGTGCTCGCCCTCCCAGTTGAACGGCGCACCGTGGCTGCTCATCGCCTTGAGGATGAAGTCGTGCGACTCCCAGAACCGGTCCATCACGCCGACCGGATTCTGGTTCGAGGCCGGAAATTCGTAAGGCACTCCCTTGATGAAGCCCATGTCGAGGCGGCCACGCGAGATCACGTCGATGGTTGCGAGTTCTTCCGCGCAGCGCAGCGGATCGGGCCGGTGTCCGATCGGATAGCCAAGCACGAGCAGCCGCGCATTCTTCGTCTGTCGCGCCAGGATCGATAGCCCGACGATCACCGTCGAGGACATGCAGGTCGCGGTCTGGTGATGCTCGTTGAGCATGATGTCGTAGCCGAGTTCGTCGGCCAGCAGGAATTCGTCGTAATACCGGTGCAACAGGTCGCCCGCGAGCCTGGGGTCGATCTTGGCGTTCGGCAGGTTGATGCGCAGCGACCCCTCGTGCTGGTCCCAGGCGGGATAATAGGGCTGCTCCGTGAAGTGATACACCCGCATCGAAGAGACCTCCTGCTGCGCGTTAGCTTGAACGCCCGCCGAATTCGAAGAGCGCGCCGCGCAAACTCGTCGGGTTGCTCGAGGTGCGGGAAGTGGCCCGCCTGTTCGATCGTTTCGAATGTCGCGCCCGGGATCATGGCGCAGAAGCCGCGCCCATATTCTTCGCTCAGCACGCGATCCGCCTTGCCCCAGAGAAACAAAGTCGGGATCCGGACGCGGTGCAGCCGATGCCTGAGCCGCGGATTGTGCATGTAGGGCGACCAGCAGAAGCGCGCGCTCGCCTCGCGATTGCGCGCCGCCGCGAGCGAACGCTCCTGCGGCAGGCTCGCGTAGTCGCGCTTCGCTTTTGCCGGATCGGCCCATGCGAGCGCGTCGAACTCGGCCTGCGAGATCGACCAGATATCGACGATGTCGCGGGTCTCGCGGTCGCCGACCTTCACGCCGACGGCATTGGCGAGGACCAGATGGGACAGCCGGTCGGCGTTCTTCGCCGCGATTTCGCAGGCGATCCAGCCGCCGATCCCGATGCCGACGACCAGCACGTCGCGCAGGTCCATCGTCTCCAGCAGGTCGAGATAGAAATACGAAAGCTCGTCGATGCTTGCGATGCCCTTGGGCAGCGGCGAGTTCCCGAAACCGGGATGGGAGGGCGCGATCAGCCGTCCGCCGCGCGCCAGCAAGTCAAGGACCGGCGCGTCGCTTTCGATGCCGATTCCGGGATGAAGGAAAAGGATCGGACGGCCGTTGCCGCGCACGATCGCTTCAAGCTTCGTGCCGTTGACGACGAGCGAGGGGTCGGCGTCGGTCGCGGCTGACATCGGCACAATCCCTTCTCGTTTCCCCTCCCGTTCCCATTGCACGAGCCAAGCCGGTCGATCAAGATCGCTGCGGCATGACTGATCCGCAGCGAATGGAGACATGATGGCATCCGATGCGAATTCCGGCATGAGCGGCGGCTGCGAGACGCGCATGGCGCTGACCTACGCCACCCACGATGGCGTTGCGCTCGCCGGCGATCTCTATCTGCCGAAGGGGTCCGGCCCGTTTCCCGCGCTGGTGGCGGCGCATGGCGGCGGCTGGGTGCAGGGTGCGCGCTCCGCGTTCGGCCACTGGGGCCCCTATCTTGCGTCGCGAGGCATTGCCCTGTTCGCCGTGACTTACCGGCTCGCCAAGCCCGGTCAGAAGACCTTTCCGCACGCGGTGCAGGACGTTCTCGCGGCGGTGCAGTTCGTGCGCGGCAAAGCGTCCGAATTCGGCATCGCGCCGGAGCGGATCGGTATTTTCGGTCACTCGGCCGGAGGCAACATTGGCGCGCTGGCGGCGCTGGCCGGCCGCAAGCCGCCGTTCGCGGGCGGCTACCCCGAGGATCCGTTCGCCCAGGTCGACACGTCGGTGAAGGTCTTTGCCGGCGTCTATGGCGTCTACGATCTCGCGCAGATGTGGCAGACCTACAACGTGCAGAGTCCGAAACAGAACAACATTGAGTTGTTCCTCGGTGCGTCGCTGCCCGAGAATCGCAAGCTCTACTTCGACGCCTCGCCGATCAGCCACGCCACGATCGATAACAACAAGGTCGCGATCCATCTGTCGGTCGGCACCGAGGACGATCTGGTGGATCGCGATGCGCACACCGGCGCGTTCACGCTGGCGCTGAAACAGGCCGGCTTCTTCGTGCGCACGGTGATCGTGCCGGGCGCGCCGCATTACTGGGGCAGCGATCCGATCGAGGAGCCCGGCAGCTATTCCGGCATCCTGGCGCCGCGTCTCTTGCGCTTTCTGCAGGAGCGCCTGTAGCTGGTGCGGCGGTGCTGATCGCCGTCGAAGCGTCGGGACCGACCTGCTACTCCCGGCTTCGCAGGAAATCCGGAGTTGGTGGCGGTCCCCAGATGTACGCCGCGCCGTGGCGCTCCCAGACCTTGGGTCGCTGTGGCCGGTCCTTGTGCCAGGGCCGCGGATCGAAATAGCCGAGGCCCTCGTCCTTCATCTGGTCGAGTTCGGCGAACATCTCGACGATCTGCTCGTCGGGATTGCGATGGAAGGTCGCCACGTTGTGGCCGGGCCCGAGCCGCACCGGTCCCCAGATGATCGGGATGTCCTTCTGCCCGAACGTGTCGCAGGCGGTCTGCAACTGCGAGAAGTCGCGCAGCTCGAACGCCATGTGATGAATGCCGATGCGGTCGCCGCGGATGAAATTCACCGCATGATGGTCGGCGTTACAGCGAAGGAAGACGAAGAAGTCGCCGATCCAGTCGGAAATCTTGAAACCGAGAACCGTACTGTAGAACTCTGCGATCGACGTCGGGTCCGGCACGAAGAACGCGACGTGCCCGAGCTTCATCGGGCCGATGCCGCCGGGCGATTGATCGAGTCCGAGGCTCGACCATTCCCTGAAGATCTCGATTGTCGTGCCCTTCGGATCCTGGAAGGACAGCACCTGCGGCGTGCCGGGTATGTCGTCGCTGCGAAGCTCGCTCCTGACGCCGTGCTCGGAGAGACGCCGCGTCATATCCGCAAATTCGTCTTCCGGCGCGACCTCGAACGACAGCTTGGCGCAGCGCGGCGCGTCCGCCCGCACCAGCTCGATCGCGAGCTGCCCGGTTCGGCCCGCGAAGAACGCGCGATTCTTCTCTCGCGCGACGGGCGCAAGCCCGGTGATGCGCTCATGGTAGTCCGCAAGCCGCTCGAGGTCCGGCGTCTCGAATGTTGCGTGTCCGATCCGGCGGACCTTGATCATGGCGTCTCCCCGCGCATTCGCATGGCTCGCGCGAGCCTATGCGGCGCAGTCGGGGCGGGCAACCGCGCGGCGTGCGGGCGCGCTATGCGGCCTCGAAGTTGCGCCAGATCCACTCTGCCTGCGCGACCAGTTCGGCATCGCGGTTGGGAAATCCGAGAATTTGAAGTCCGAGCGGCAGTCCTTCGTCTTTCAGCAGCGGCAGCGAGATCGCCGGCGTGCCCAGCAGCGAACCCGGCACCACCATGCCGGAATCGCCGGTGAAGGTCAGGCCGACCGGCGCGGCGCCGGTGGCGGTCAGCGCCACGAAGGCGTCGAAGCGCGTTCCCGTATGGGCATAGCGGTCGCGGATCGCCTGTCGGCGGTCGAGCAGGCGGCGATAGTCGTCCTGCGTCATGGCGCTGCCTTCGGCGAGCCGCTCCTGCGCCGCCTTGCTGAGACCGTTTCGATCTCGCGCTGCGGAGCCGCCGAGCGTCCAGGTGCATTCCCAGGCGTTGATGGTGAGCGACATTGGCTGCACGTCAGCGATCGCCAGCTCCAGCGCCTCGATATCCGGATCGCTGGAGCGGTCGGCCAGTTCGACGCCAAGTTGGGCGAGGCGCTTGCGCGCGGTCTCGAAAGCCTCGCGTGCGCCGGCGGTGGCGCGCGCCCAGCCCGCGGTCTGTAACACGCCGATCCGCGCCGGCCTCTTCGGTTCCGGCGGCAGCGCCGGCCCCTGAAGGCCTGCGAATCCGGCGTCGCCACCGACGCGCGCGGCAATCGCCGCTGCGACGATCCAGATGTCCGCCGGGGTTGCGCCGAGCACGCCCTGCGAACTCTGGCTGAGGCCGTCGTAAGAGCCGCCGCGATTGATCGCGCCGAACGTCGGCTTGAAGCCGACTGCGCCGCAATAGCTCGCCGGCCGCAGAATCGAGCCGATCACCTGGGTGCCGAGCGCGGCGGGCAGAACGCCGGCGCCGACGGCGGCGGCCGAGCCGCTGCTCGAGCCTCCGGGCGTGCGTGCGGCGTCGTGCGGATTGGTGGTCGGCGCGAAGGTGTGCGAGGCCGCGAATTCGGTGGTCGTGGTCTTGCCGACGATGATCGCTCCGGCCTTGCGCAGCGCATAGACGGAGGCTGCGTCGCGCAGGGTCTGCGAGCCCTCCCAGATCGGCGAGCCCTGGCCGGTCGGCATGTCGGCGGTCTCGATGATGTCCTTGATGCCGATCGCCATGCCGTCGACCGGCGACAAAGGCTTGCCTTCCTTCCAGCGTGCATCCGATGCCTTCGCCTGCGCCCGCGCGCTGTCGCGTGCGACATGCACGAAGGCTTTCAGCGTCGGCTCGACCTCGTCGAGGCGGGCCAGGCGCGCCTCAAGCTCCTGGCTCGGGCTGGTTTCGCCGGAGCTAAAGCGTTCGGTGAGGGCTATGAAGGACGAAGGGCGGGACATGACGGCTCCAGTGTTGAATCGAAACGGACGATGAAAAGTCAGACCTTGCGTCTCGCCGGCGACGGCATCGCCCGCTGACGCTCGGTGCGGCGGATTTCCGCCAGGGCTCGCTCGGTGTTTAGCGCGAACCCATGCAAGAATCGGGACAATGCCGCAAAGTCCGCCCGCGAAACGCCGTCGAACAGCAGGTCGTTGACGGTGCGCACGAACGGCACCACCCGCAGCAGGGCGGTTTCGCCCTTGCGCGATAGGCGAACCAGCACGCTGCGGCGGTCCGCGGTGTTCGGGCGCTTCACCAGCAGGCCCTTGCGGATCAGCCGTCCGACCTCGGTGGTCACATGGGTCGGCGCAAGCTGGACGTGGTCGGCCAGGGCGCGGATCGAGACGCCAGCCGCGCCCTGCCGGTAGGCGGTGCCGATCAGGACAGCAAACTGCGAACCGGTCAGTGGCGACCCGGCGTCGGCGAGCGCCCGCCCGAACGCCTCGCGGCAATCCTGCAGGCGGCCGAAGGCGAGCACCATCAGATAAAGCGTCTGGCGGAAGTCGTCGTCCGTGCCGGCGCGCAGCAGCGCACCGTGCGACACCGTCAACGGCACGGCGAAGGCCGGGGCTGGCGCGGACGCGGAGGTTCGGCTGCGGGCGGGGGAGGCGGGCATCGCGCTTCTGCGAATAACGGGTCGGCACTAAGGATGCGGCGGATTTGACGGTTGCGCAATAGCTACATAATGTAGCTAAATACTGGAGCGACTGCGCGGGCCTTTCGGCCGCGCGGAGAGCGGCCGAGACGGCCGCCGGACATCCGGGACAGGAGCAGCGCCATGAGCATCGCCGACACCCACGGTTCTCACGTTTCTCACGGTTCTCCCGCTTCGGTCTCGGATACGGGATTGCGCAGCGGCGCGGCCTATCTCGAAAGCCTGCGCGACGGACGCCAGGTCTTTGTCGGCGGCGAGCGCGTCAAGGACGTGGCGGCCCATCCGGCGTTCCGCGGGGCGGCTCGCTCGATGGCGCGGCTGTTCGACATCGCGGCAGAGCCCGCGAACCGCGATCGCATGACCTTCGCCTCGCCCCGCACCGGCCGGCCGGTGCTGCGCGCCTATCAGATCCCGAAAACTCACGACGATTTGCGCGCTCGCCGGCTGTTTTCGGAGACCTGGGCGGAGGCAACCTTCGGCCTGATGGGCCGCACGCCCGACCACGTCGCGGGGTTTTTCTGCGGCTATGCCGCGAAGCCGGAGATATTTGCGGCGGGCGGGCAGAGTTTCGCCGACAACGTCGTGGCCTTCTACGAGCGGATGCGCGACGAGCATCTCTATCTCAGCTACGCGATCGTCCCGCCGCAGATCGATCGCTCCAAGCCGGCGCACAAGCAGAGCGATCCCACGCTCTATGCCGGCGTGGTCAAGGAGCGCGACGACGGCATCGTGATTTCCGGTGCGCAGCAGCTCGCCACCGGTGGGGTCTATTCCGACTTCATCCATCTGAGCTGCATCCATCCGCTGCAGCCCGGCGACGAGAACTACGCCAATTGCGTCGTCGTGCCGATGGCCGCGCCCGGCGTGCGGCTCTATCCGCGCAAGCCGTTCGCGCTCAACGCCGCCAATTCCTTCGACAGCCCGCTGTCCAGCCGGTTCGACGAGACCGACAGCTATGTGGTGTTCGACAACGTGTTCGTGCCGTGGGAGCACGTCTTCTGCTATCGCAACATCCAGGTCTGCCGCGACCAGTGGTGGCAGACGCCGGCGCATCTTTACGGCAACCATCAGGCGCAGACCCGTTACGTCACCAAGCTGCGCTTCATGGCCGGGCTCGCCCAGCGCATGAACGAGATGACCGGCAACGCCGCGCAGCCGCCGGTCCAGATCATGATGGGCGAGCTGGCGTCGCTCGCTTCGATCTACGAATCCATGCTGCTCGCGCAGGAGACCGTTGCCACCATCGAGGACGGCGTGCTTTGGCCGTCCAAAACCACGCTCTATTCGGCAATGGCACTCCAGTCCGAGTTCAACGGCCGAATGCTGGAAAGCATCCGCGAACTGGCGGGCGGCGCGTTCATCACACTGCCGTCGTCGCTCGCCGATCTGGAAAGCCCTGACACGGCGGCCGACATGGCGCGCTACATGGCCTCCGGAACGACTGACGCGCGCAGCAAGATCGCGCTCATGCGTCTGCTGTGGGACTTCATCGGCTCGGAATTCGGCAGCCGCCATCAACAATACGAGAAGTTCTACGGCGGCGCGTCGTTCCTGGTGAAGCAGAACGTCTACCGAAACTACGACTTCAAACGCGCGACCGCGCTGGTCGATCGGGCGCTCGGCCTGCCGCCGCTGGAGGCTTGACGCACTTACGGACGTGCGGAGGCGTTGGGGCGGCGACTGCGCCGGTCAGGCTGGCACCGCAGCGGGTTCCCGCTGCGGTCGCATCGCCAGGCGCGCCAGCGTCGGGATCACGAGCAGGCTGCAGATCGGCGACAGAAGCATTCCGCCGACGATGACGCAGGCGAGCGGCTGTTGCACCTGCGAGCCGATCCCGGTGGAGAAGGCCGCAGGCACGAGGCCGATGCAGGCCGACAGGCCGGTCATGAACACCTGTCGCATGCGGGTTTTTCCCGCGTCGACGATGGCGTGCTCCGTGTCCATTCCGTCGTCGATGTTCTTGCGGATGTAAGTCATCAGCAGGATGCCGTCCATCGCGGAGACGCCGAACAGAGAAATGAAGCCCACGGCCGCCGAGACGCTCGCGTTGAGACCCGCGATCCAAAGTCCGATGATGCCGCCGCAGACCGCAAACGGAATGCCGGAGAGGGCGAGCAGGCTGTCGCGCACCGAATTGAACAGGCTGTAAAGCAGCATCATGATCAGCAGGAGCGAGAGCGGAACGATCAGCGCCAGACGCTTCTTCGCCTCCTCCATCGCGCCGAACTCGCCGGCCCATTCGAGATGGTATCCCGGCGGAAGCTTGACGTTCTGCGTGACGCGAGCCTGGGCCTCGGCCACGGTCGAGCCGAGATCGCGGCCGCGCACGCTGTATTTCAGCGGGATGAAGCGCTGACTGTTTTCGCGATAGATGTAGGCCGCGCCGCTTTCCAGCCGCACGTCCGCCAGATCGCCCAGCGCGATGTAGGCCGTCTGCGAACGGTTATCGGCGTTGGGCAGGGCGACCGGCACGCTGCGGATCGCCTCGACGTTCTCCCGATACTGCGGCGCCAGCCGCACGCTCAAAGCAAAATTCATTTCGCCTTCGTAGACGCGAATGACCTCCTGTCCGCCGATCGCGGCCTGAACGACGGTGTTGATGTCGGCGATGGAAAATCCGTAGCGGGCAGCCTTGGCGCGGTCGATCCGCACCACGAGATTCGGCTGCCCCAGAAGGTTGAACGCAGCCGGATCGACCACGCCGGGCACCTTCGACAGCTCGGTCTTGACCTCCTGCGACAGCCGCTCCAGCTCGGCCAGATCGCGACCGAAGATCTTGACGGAGTTCTCGCCCTTCACGCCGGACACAGCCTCCTCGATGTTGTCCTGGATGTATTGCGAGAAGTTGAAGTCGATGCCTGCGAATTCCTGCTTCAGGCGCGTGCTGACCTGCCGGATCAGCTCTTCCTTGGTCAGCCCTTTCGGCCATTGCTCGCGCGGCTTGAGCGGCACGAAGAACTCGGCGAGGAACGACCCGTCGGGATCGGTCCCTTCGTCGCCGCGCCCCTGTTCCGACGCAACGGTTAAAACGGGTTCGAAGCTGCCGATCACCTTTCGAATGCGCGCGACCGTGTCCATGCCCGCCTCGAGCGCAATGGTCGGCGGCATGACGGCGCGAATCCACATGTTGCCTTCTTCGAGCTTGGGCAGGAATTCGGTGCCCAGACGCGATCCCATGGCGCCGACGACCAGCAGGAATCCGAGCGCGATGGCAGCGGCGATCCGGGCGTTCCGCACGGCGCGCACCAGCAGGAACTCGTAGACAATGCGTAGCCAGCGCACGAGGAAGGTTTCGACCTCGGCGACCTTGTCGGGAAGGAGATAGGACGCCAGGACCGGGGTGATCGTGAACGTCGCGATCACCGCGCCGATCAGCGCGTAGGCGTAGGTTCGCGACATCGGGCCGAAGATTTGGCCCTCGACGCCCTGCATCGTGAACAGCGGAAGGAACGCCGCGATGGTGATGATGACAGAGAAGAAGATCGCGCGATGCACCTCGGTGGCGGCAAGAAGAATGCGACGCAGCTTCTCCGAAAGCATGGCGTCCTTGTCCTGGAACGCCAGCCGGCTGTGATGGGCGAGATGCCGGAAGATGTTCTCGACCATGATCACCGTTGCATCGACGATGATGCCGAGGTCGATGGCGCCGATGGACAGAAGATTGGCGGATTCGCCGCGCAATACGGTGATGATCACCGCCAGGAACAAAGCCACCGGGATGGTCGCCGCGACGATGATGGCAGAGCGCAGGTTGCCGAGGAAGATCCACTGGATCAGGAAGATCAGGATGACGCCGAACACCATGTTGTGCATGACGGTGGCGACCGTCACGCCGACCAGGTCGCCGCGGTCGTAGAACGGCACGATCTGAACGCCCGGCGGCAGGCTGCCATCGGTGTTGAGCTTGTGAACCGCCTCCCGAACGCGCGTCACCACGTCCATCGTTCGCTCGAACTTCTGCATCAGCACCATGCCGTTGACGACATCGGTGACGTCGTCGCGGCCGGAAATTCCGAGTCGGGGGCGGTGTCCGATCTGGACTTTCGCGACATCCGACAGGAGGACGGGCAGTCCTGCCTGCTGGGCCAGGACGATGTTGCCGATGTCGTCCACGCCGTTGACGACGCCGATGCCGCGGACGTTGACGGATTGTTCGCCGATCGAGATCGTGCGACCGCCGACGTTTGAGCTGGCGGCGGAAATCGCGGACACGATTTGCGGAAGCGTGAGGCCGTAGACCCGCATTCGGTCGAGGTCGATTTCCGCCTGGTATTCCTTTGTTTTGCCGCCCAGAACCAGCACGTCGGACACGCCTGAGACCAGGCGCAGGCGGCGCTCCACCACCCAGTCCTGCAGCGTTCGCAGCTGCATGACGTCCATGCTCGGCGGCCCCTTGAGCTGATAGCGGTAGATTTCGCTGATCGTGCCGGCCGGAGAGATGGTCGGCTTGACCTCCGGCGGCAGGTTCGCCTCGTTCAGCCGGTTAAGCGCCTGCTGGCGGACGAAGTGGTAGTCGCGCCCGTATTCGAACTGCAGCCGGATAAATCCCAGCGCATAGACGGAGTTCGAGCGAATGAACTTGAGGCCCGGCGTGCTGGCCACCGCGATCTCGATCGGCACGGTGACGTAGCGCTCGACCTCTTCCGGCGACTGGCCCGGATACTGGGCGATGATCTCGATGATCGGCGGAGCCGGGTCAGGATAGGCTTCGATGTTGAGGGCGCGAAACCCGGCGTAGCCGACACCGAGAAAGACAACGAAGCCGATGAGCACAAGCGCCCGTCGCGCGAGACAGGTGGCGATCAGCGTCCGCATGATGGGTCCGGATGGTCGGAGTTCGAGACGGCCTGCTGGATCTCAGCCGCCGGTGGCGACGCGGTCGACGAAGATTCCGCCTTTCGTCACCACCCGGTCGTCCGGATTGAGTCCGTCGATGACCTGCACCATTCCGTCCTGAACGATGCCGGTCCGGATGTTGCGCTTTTCGAAAGTCTGCTGCGCGGTTTCCACCCAGACGCGGGCGCTCTCCGCCTCGAGGATCACGGCGTCGATCGGCACCGCTGCCGTCTGCGGCGCGTCGTCGCCGAACAGGTGAACGGAGGCGAACATTTCCGGTTTGAGACGGAGGTCCGTGTTGTCGACGGTGGCGCGCACCGTCAGACGCCGCGTGCCGGGATCGAGACTCGTCGAGACGTAATCGATGCGGCCCTGGAATTTTATCTCCGGGTAGGCAAGGACGGAGAAGTCGAGACGGTGACCCACGCGAATCCTGGGCGCCTCGCGCTCGCGCACATAGGCCACCACCCACACGGTATCGAGATCGCCGATGGTGAAAACGGGATCGAGCGATCCCGTGCTGGTGTAACTGACGTATTGTCCCGGACCGACCTTGCGCTGGATCACCGTGCCGTCGATCGGCGCGAGAATCGGTGTTTCGGGATTGATACGGCCTTTCTCCTCGAACGCGGCGATTTCGTCCTGGGTCTTGCCGAGGATCGCGAGACGGTTGCGAGCGGCTTCGAGAGCGGCTTCGGCGGAACGGCGCTCGCTTCTGGCCTGGTGAAGCTCGGCCTGTGCAGTCTGCATTTCACGCAAGGAGCCGGCCTTGCTCTCGAACAAGGTTCGGTTCTGACGCTCCACGATCTCTGCCAGAGAAACGCGCGAATTCGCCTTCTGCAGGTTGGACAGCGCACCCAACAGTTCGTTCTGGGTTTGCACCATGTCCGCCGCTTCGATGAAGAACAACGGTTGGCCGGCCTTGACCTTGTCGCCCGGCTTGGCGGCCAGCCGCGTCACCCGGCCTGCGTAGGGCGAGAACACCGGGGTCGAGCGGTCCTCGTTGATGGCGATTTTGCCTTCCGTTCGGTGTTCTGTGCGGAACGGAATCATGGCGACCGGGTGGATCGCCAGCATATGTCGTTGTTCGGTCGTCAGATGGACACTCTGGCCGTTCTGGCGATTGCTCGAGGACACCGCCAGTGAGGCGGCCCTGCTTTCTCCGAGCGTGCCGCGAGACGGTGGTGCGGAAGTACCCAGAAACCAATAGGCCCCGCCGCCGATCAGAGCTGCGGTCGCCAGCGCGGCCATCGCGCGGCTCGGGGTCAGGGAGCCGGCAATGGACGCCAGAGGAATATGCTGCATTGCAACACGCCCGTCCGAAAAATAGCTGGGAGCGCTGGAACCGGTTCCCGATTGGCGCGTTTGTTCCGTCAGCCTTCGTTTTCAATTTGCGATGTTATGTCGCAGTCCGAAGCCTGTAAATGTTTACAGGTTGACCCTTCGGAGCCTGTTCGTCCTCCGTGTCAGAGCAAAAACGGCTTTTCTTTCAATAGGAAATGCGGCCCGCGAGGGCCGCATCAGGCGTCTATCTGATCTTCGCCTTGTCGAGCCCGAGCTCGATCCATCGTGCCTTGACGGCGTCGATGTCCTCCTTGAGCGGGGTCACGGTCGGTGGAAAGCGTGCGCCGCCGAAATCCGGGTCGGGGTCGTAGTCGAGGTTCATCGTGGCGTCGATCAGCAGCCGGTTCCACTTGCCGGTGCCGAACAGGGCCGGATTGCGGTCGCGCTTGCGCACCGACGGATCGAGCCCGAGGCCGAAGGTCGAGGGATGGATCAGGATATCGTCCTCGCCGGCGTTGACGCGATAGGCGATGGCCCAGTCGACGGCGGCGTAATCGTGGATGTCGATGTCGTCGTCGACCGTCGGTGATGTGCTTGTAGCGCACATGCGCCGCCGACGAGCCCCAGATCGCATGCGCGGCCTGCTTGGCCTGGTTGCGGTAGCTCTGCTTCATCTGGATCAGCAGATTGACGCCGGCCTGCACCGGCGGACACCACACGTCGGTGATGCCGGGCACGCCGGATCGGTCGAGCACGTTCCAGGCGGTCGATGCGCGCATGATCGACGACGTGGTCGTGTTCTCCGAATAGCTGCCCGGGATCGCGCCCTCGATCGTGCCGCGCAGGATCGGATCGTTGCGGTGGGTGATCGCGGTGACGCGGATCGGCGGCTTCGGCGCCGGATCGCCCGCGATATAGCCGGTGAATTCGGCGAACGGGCCCTCCGGCTAGATAATTCGCCGGGTCGATTTGCAGCATGCCCTCGATGATGATCTCGGCGGTCGCGGGCACGTAGAGATCGTTGGTCTCGCACTTGACCAGCTTCGATCGGCGCGCCGCGGATCGCGCCGGCGACGTCGTATTCGCAGACGCCCTTCGGCACCGGCCCGCCGGCGCAGAATTCCAGCGCCGGCTCGACGCCGATGGCGACCGCGATCGGCACCTCGCTCGCGCCGCCGTTCTCCCAGGCGGTGACGTGATGGCCGATGTGCTGGGCGCGCCACATCAGGATCGGGATGTGGGTCTTGTCGTGGATCATGCCGCGATAGACGCCGACGTTCATGATCCCGTTCTCGGGATCCTTCGTGACGCAGCCGCCGTAGGTCATGATGTAGCGGCCGCCATCAAGCCGGTTCCAGTACGGCGCCGGGAAGTCGTAGAGGTCGATGGCGTCGCCGGTGATGATGTTTTCCTTGCACGGCCCGGTGTCGACGATCTTCGGCGGAATGGAGCCGGACAGGATCGTGCGGCCGAGCTTGACCAGTTCGCGCGGATGCGTGTCCGGCGGCAGGCCGAGCATCATCGCGATGCGCCGGTAGGAGGACAGCGCGCCGGTGAACACCCTTTTGCAGCGGCTGTCGGGCTTGTTGTAGTCCTTGATGTTGTTGAACATCACCGATGGGCCGGTGGCCGGACCCTGCATCATCCGCGCGATGGTGCCGAGCTCGATGTTCCAGTCCACCTCGCCGTTGACGTGATGGACTTCGCCGGCGTCTTCCAGGGCCTTGAGCCAGCCCCGCATGTCTCCGAAGGCGACGGGCTTGCGTTCAACGGTCATCGTGCGTCCTTTTTCGGAAGGTCTGGTCGACAGGTCTTTTGTCAGCTGGTTTTCGGTATGTCGTTTTTCAAATCGCGCGCTGCGAATCGTTCAGCGGGAGGGGCGATCTCGGTAACCAGATCGCGCACCAGCGTCTTGTTGGACAGGGGCGCGACGCGTCATCGTCCGCGCCTCCAGCCGGGCGGTGCAGGCATAGACGGTTTCACCGTCCAGTTCCAACATGCATTCCTTGCATGCGTTGGCGTTGATGCAGGAATACCGGATCGCCAGCGTGGGATCCCTGCGCGAGCGTATCCAGCGCAGCCCATCCAGAACCGACTGGCCGGGCTCGAACGGCACCTCGTGGGTCTCGAAGCGGCCGGCGTCGCGATGCGCGCCGCGCCAGACCCGGAGCGTGGCGAATTCGGCTCATGCTGCGGTCTCTGCCGCGGTGGGGATTGCTGCCTGCGATATCTGCAGACCCTGGCTGTCGAGCCGCACGCGTCTGGTTGATGGTCCATTCCTCGAGCATTCCGGGATGGTCCTCGCGCTGGTGTGCGCCGCGGCTCTCGGTGCGTTGAGCGCGGCCTCGGTCACCGCGCTGCGCCACGGTCAGCATGTTGCGCAGGTCGTACCAGTCGAGCCGGGCCATGTCGTAAGGGTCGCCGCGAACCGGCCGGGCGGGCGCCCAATTCCTCGGTCAGCGCAGCGAGGTGGGTCGCGCGCGCGCGAGGCCGTCTTGCGTGCGCAGCGGGCCGACATCATCGGCCATGACCGCATTGAAGCTGCTCGATCATGCGCGCGGTGTTCGCGGGCTCGCCGGTGGCGCCCGCTGCGAACGGATCGAGTGCCTCGCGAGGGGGGTCGGCCGTCGGAACGCTCGTCATCGCGTTTGCCCGCTCCGCGGCGCGCTCCGCCCGGCCATGCGGCCGAACACCAGCGCCTCCGTGATCGCGTTGCCGGAGAGCCGGTTGGCGCCATTCGCGCCGCCGACCGCTTCTCCCGCCACCAGAAGGCCGGGCACTTCGGTGCGTCATCGTCGGGGTTCGCGGCGACGCCGCCCATATGATAATGCGCGATCGGTGCGACCTCGACCGGCATTTTCGTGAGATCGATGCCGTTCTCGGCGAGCCGGTCGATCACCGGGCCGAAGGCCTCGCGCAGCTTCGACTCGGGCACATGCTGGAAGCTCAGATAGGCGCCACCGTGCGGCGATCCGCGGCCGGCCGCCGACCTCCTTCAAAATGGCATAGGTGCCGAGGTCGCGGGTGATGACGTAGCGGCCGTCATCCGGCGCGCCGTAGCGATCGCGTGAACTCCTCGCCATCGGCGTTCAGCAGCCGGCCGCCGAGCTTGTAGCGGAACGGATCCCACATGATCGGGTCCATGCCGATCAGGCGCGGCGCGAGATGGCCGATCGGGAAGAACTGCACGAACTCCATGTCGATCAGCGAGCGCTCCGGCGCGCAGCGCCAGTGCATAGCCGTCGCCGCTCATGTTCGCCGAGGCGCTGTTGCGCCGGTAGAGCCGGGTCAGCCCGCCGGTGGCGACGATGGTGGCCTTGGCCGCGATCGCGACCGGGGCGCCGGAGCCGATGTGCCAGGCAAGCGCGCCGGTGACTTCGCCGTCATGCTTGAGCAGGTCCACGACCAGGAGATCGCCGGCGCGGATGACGGCCTTGTGCTTGTGCACCTGGCTGCGCAGCGTCTTGGAAACGGCGGGGCCGGTGTTGAGGAAATCCACATAGACGCAGCGCGGGCGGTCGTGACCTGGCGCGAAGGCCGAGACGATCTGGCCGTCCTTGCGCGCCCAGCCGACGCCCCAGCCGTCCATCTCGCGAATGCAATCGGGGCCGTCCTCGCACAGCAGCCGCGACAGGCGCGGATCGCAGAGGCCGCGGCCGGCGGCGAGCGTGTCGTCGAGATGATGGGTCCAGTGGTCCTCGGCGTGGTCGTCGAGCGCGACCGCCACCGTCATCTGCGCCATCACGGTCGCGCCGCCGCGGCCGATCAGGCTGCGGTCTAGCAGCAGCACGCGACACCCGGCGCGGGCGGCTTCGATCGCGGCATACATGCCCGCGCCGCCGGAGCCGATCACCAGCACGTCGGTTTCGACCCGCGACGGGTTCGACGGCTCATCTCGCGTTCTCCGCGCCGAACGGCTGGTTCCGGCGCCGTCGTCAGGCGGTCGCCGCCGCCTTGCGCTTCTTCGCGGCCAAACGCACCGCTTCGATCACCTGCGGATAGGTGGCGCAGCGGCACAGGT
The DNA here is from genome assembly GCA_963758225.1 of uncultured Alphaproteobacteria bacterium. GTDB lineage: Bacteria > Pseudomonadota > Alphaproteobacteria > Rhizobiales > Xanthobacteraceae > Z2-YC6860. The sequence goes on from CAVWUJ010000002.1 coordinate 182,432, forward strand.
TGCCGGTGAGGTAATGCTTGATCCGGTCCTCGTCCGGGTCGGGATGCTCGTCCAGCAGCTTGCCGACCATCATGATGAAGCCGGGCGTGCAATAGCCGCACTGGAAGGCGGCGGTCTCGATGAACGCCTCCTGCACCGGATCGAGCGTGGTCGGCGTGTCGAGTCCTTCGACCGTGCGCACGTCCGCGCCGTCGACGAACGATGGCGAGATACAGGCAGCCGGACACAGCCTGCCGTCGACGACGACGGTGCAGCAGCCGCACAGGCCCTGGCCGCAGGTCTCGCGCGCGCCGGTGAGCTGGAACTGGCCCTGCAGCAGCTCGACCAGATTATGATGCGGCTTCACGTCGGCCTCGACCGGCGCGCCGTTGAGGGTGAAGCTGGATGGTGCGTGCGGCGGTCATCACTCGTCCTCCAGCGGCTTGCCGGCCTTGGCGCGGATCGCGCGGAACACGGTTTCGGGATTGAGCGGCAGTTCGGTGACGCGCACGCCGACCGCGTCGTCGATGGCGTTGGCGATCGCCGGCGACACGCAGAACGTCGAGACCTCGCCGACGCCCTTGGCGCCGAACGGGCCGTTCGCTCTGATAGGCCTCGACCGTGAGGTTCTCCATCGGCGGGACGTCGTGGAAGCCCGGGATCTTGTAGTCGGCGAGCGAGGCGTTGGTGACCTGGCCGCCGTCGAGATGCATCTTCTCGAACATGGTGAAGCCGAGCTGCATCAGTGCGCCGCCGGAAATCTGCGTCTCCACGATGCGCGGATTGATCGGCGTTCCGCAATCCACCACGTTGATCAGCTTCGTCACCTTCACGTGGCCGGTCTCGGTGTCGACCTCGACCTCGGCGCCCGCGCCCGACACCATCCAGAACGGGCGTCGCGTTCGGCGTCAGGCCGGTGCCCGGGGCCGGCGGCACATAGTCCGGCTTGTAGATGCCGGTGCCGATGATGTTGCCGGCCTGCATGCCGTACTTCTTCACGAACAGCGCGGCGACGGGAAGGTTCGAGCCCTCGGGCTCGCCGACGTCGCGGCGCATCTGCTCGATCTTTGCCTTGGCGTCCTCTGCCGCGAGCTTGACCGCGTTGCCCATGTGGAACAGCGAGCGCGAGCCGAGCGTGCCCATGTCGTAGGGCGTGACGTCCGTGTCGCGCTGCACCACCTGGATCTGCTCGGTCGGGATGTTCAGCACCTCGCCGACCATCTGCGCCATCGACGTGTCGGAGCCCTGGCCCATGTCCACGGTGCCGCAATAGAGGATGCACGAGCCGTCGGCCGCGACGTTGACGATCGCGACCGAGGTGGTCGGCGAGATCACCGCCTTCATGGCGATGCCGAGGCCGCGGCCGCGCTTGACCGGGCCCGGAGCCGCGGTCGAACGGCTTCGACCAGTTCATGCGCTCGGCCACCTTGTCGAGCACCTTCTCGATCTCGGCGTCCTTGATGACCGTGCCGGTGGCGTGCGGGCGGCCGTTGCGCAGGATGTTCTTCCGGCGGAACTCGACCGGGTCGATCTTCAGCTCGCGCGCGATCATGTCGGTGTGGCTCTCATAGGCCCACACGAGCTGCGGGATGCCGAAGCCGCGCAGCGCGCCCGCCGGCACGACGTTGGTGTAGTTGGCGTAGGAGTCGATCGCGACGTTCTCGATCTCGTAGGGGCCGGCGGCGGTGAAGCCGGACTTCTGCGTCACGCGCGGGCCGATGTCGGCATAGGCGCCGCCGTTCCAGAACACCTCGCACTTGCGCGCGATCATCCGGCCGTCCTTGTCGACGCCGCTCTTGATGCGGAACGTGCAGGGATGCTTGGTGATCTGGTAGAACATCTCCTCCATGGTCAGCGCGACCTTCACCGGCTTGCGCGCGATCATGGAGAGCGCCAGCGCCAGCGCCTCGAGCTTGATGTAGAGCTTGGAGCCGTAGCCGGAGCCGAGATAGGGCACCTTGATCCGCACCCGGTTCTCCGGCCAGCCGAGCAGGCGGGCGATCTCCGTGCGCACGAAGGACGGGCCCTGCGAGGCCGACCAGATGGTGACGCTCCGTGTCCTTGTAGTCGGCGATCGAGGCGAACGGCTCGAACGACAGGTGCAGGACCTTCTGGGTCTTGAACTCGTGCTCGAACACATGGGCGGCCTCGGCGAAGCGCCTTGTCGGCGTCGCCTGCGCGCAGCGAGATAATCCAGCGCGGTGTTGGTGTTCTTGCGGCCGCTCAGGTGCTTGAGGTCGGCGAAGGTGCCGGCCGGCCGCAGCTCGTCGTGGACGTAGACGTCGGAGGTCTGGGCCTCGATCTCGTCGAACACCGCCGGCATCTCCTCGTATTCGGCCTCGATGAGCTGCGCGGCCTGTTCGGCGACATGCGGATCGGCCGCGATCACGGCCGCGACCGGCTCGCCGACGAAGCGGACCTTGCCGTCGGCCAGGATCGGCTGGTCGTGGAAGGCGGGGCCGTAATAGGGATCGGGGATGACCTTGCGGACGTCGTCGATGGTGACGACATGCAGCACGCCCGGGAACTTCTTGGCCTCGCTCGTGTCGACGCTCTTGATCTTGCCGTGCGCCACCGTGCTGCGGAACAGCTTGGCGTGGAGCATGCCCGGCACGCGCATGACATGGGTGTATTCGGCGCGTCCGGTCACCTTCTCGCGCGCTTCCAGTCGATGGACCGAGCGGCCGACCTGCGCGCCGACCTTGGCGCGGCGGGCTGTTCGGTGGATCGTGGCCATCAGTGGGCTCCGTTTTCTTGCAGCGCCGCGCGCACCGCGCGCCGCACATAGACGCGGATCAGTTCGCGCTTGTAGGCGGCGGAGCCGCGCACGTCGGCGAGGATGTCGGCCTCCTCGGCGGCGGCATCGCCGGCCTGCGGCCAGCGTCTTGTCGTCGGCGGTCTTGCCCGTGAGCACGGCCTCGGCGACGGTCATGCGCGCGGCCTTCTCGGTCGCGGCGCTGACCACGACGCGGGCGGACTTGATCGCCTGGCCCTCGGCCTCGAGCACGACGGCGACGCCGAGCGCCGGCCAGTCGTCGGCCGAGCCGGTGGTGACCTTGGCGTAATGCGCCTTTTTCGCGCCCTGGGCCGGGCACGTCGACATACGGCGATCAGCTCGTTCTTCTCGAGCGCGGTCTCGTAATAGCCGGTCAAACATGCTCTTCCATCGGCAGCTTGCGCTCGCCGTTGGGGCCGACGACCGTCAGCGTCGCGCCGAGCGCCATCAGCACCGGCGGCAGGTCCATGTGCGGATCGCCATGCGCCAGCGCGCCGCCGACCGTGGCGACATTGCGCACGCGCACGTTCGACAGCGTGAGCATGGTGCGGGTGATCAGCGGAGCGTGCTTGGCGACCTCGGCCGAGCGCTCCAGCGACGCCGAGCGTCGCTAGCGCGCCGATCGTCAGGCCGTCGCCGCCCTGGCCTCGATGCCTGCGAAAATTCTTCTCGATCTTGCGCAGGCTGACCAGCTTGGCCGGCTGGAAGACGCCGGCCTTCATCATCAGCATCAGCGCGGTGCCGCCGCCGACCGGGCGGATCGTCGGATCGTCCGGGTCGAGCAGCTTGATCGCGTCGGCGAAGCACGCCGGTTCGGCGAGATCGAACGGTATCATGACTTCTGCTCCGATTCGGCCTGCGCAAAGCGCTCGCGCAGGCGGGCCACGAAAACCTTTTCCATTTCCTTGGCCTTGGAGCGCAGCACCGGCTGGCCCATGCTGCCGAGCTTGCCGGCGAGCGCCGCGTCGACCGAATAGGCTACGTGGGTCTCGTCGCCGGCCTCGGTCAGCGTGGTGCTGGACGTGGCGGTGAGGCGGCCGACCATCCCCATCGGCTTGCCCTCGATCTTGGCGCCGATCTCGCCCACGTTCAAGCTTGGTGACCTCGACGGTCACGTTGAAGCGGAACTTCAGGTAGGCGATCTTGGTCTCGAACACCGCCTCGTAGTGGGTCGGGTCGATCTCCTTCAGATCCTGCACGCCGTCGACCAGGGAGATGAAGGTTTTCGGGTCGCGGATCGTGTCGAACACGGCCTGCGCGCGGCGCCTTGACGGTGAATTCGCCGGATACATTCATGAAGGACCGCAAATCCTACTTTAGAAGCGGAGAAAAGCGCATCGCAGCCGCGCCGTCAAAGGCTTTGGCCGCATGGCGGTGCGCCTGCGATTGCAGTGCAGTGAGATCAGCCCCGGCCGCGCAGCGCCAGAACCCGGTCCACCATCTCGCCGGCCTGGCCGAGATAATTGGCGGGATCGCAGAGCTTCTCCAGCTCGGCGCGCGACAGGTGCTTGGCGATCTCGGCGTTCTCCGCCAGCAGATCCACCAGCGGGCGGCCGGTGGCGACCACGTCGCGGCAGATGTCGTAAACGAGGTCGTGGGCGTACTGGCGCCCGAGATAGGGGCCGAGCCCCATCATCACCGCCTCGGAGACGATCAGTCCCTTGGTGATGTCGAGATTGGCGCGCATGCGCGCCTCGTTCACCTGCAGGCCCGAGACCACGAACTTGGTCTGCGCGAGGCAGCCGGCGGTGAGCGTGAAGATTTCCGGCAGCACGATCCACTCGATCTCCCACTGGCCGGTGGCGCGCTCGTGGTCCTGCTCCATCGCATTGAGCAGCGCCACGACCTGCGAGCGCACCACGCCGCTCTGCGCGGTGATGTAGACCGAGGAGATCGGGTTGCGCTTCTGCGGCATGGTGGAGGAGGAGCCGCGACCCTGGTGGAAGGGCTCGAACACCTCCTCGACCTCGGTCTGCATCATCAGCTTCACGTCGTAGGCGATCTTGCCGCAGATGCCGGTGACGAGGCCGAGGAAGCAGCCCACCTCGGCGATGCGGTCGTGAACCGTGTGCCAGGCGATTTCGGGCTGCTTGAGGTCCAGCTCCTTGGCCAGTTCGACCTGGGTGCGCAGGCCGTCCTTGCCGAGCGAGGCCAGCGTGCCGGCGGCGCCGCCGAACTCGAACACCAGGACGCGCTCGCGAAACTGCCGCAGCCGCTCCTTGTGGCGCTCGAAGGCCGGCGAGGTAGGTCGCGCACTTGTAGCCGAAGGTGATCGGCACGGCCTGCTGCAGGTTGCTGCGGCCGGCCATCGGCGTGTCGCGATATTTCTTCGCGGCGGCGGCGAGCGCGTCGGAAATGTCGTTGAGATCCTTCTCGATCAGATCGAAGCGACTCGCGGATCTGCATGATCGTGGCGGTGTCGGTGATGTCCTGCGTGGTCGCGCCCCAGTGACACCATTCGCCGAGGTCGCCCTCGCAGAGATCGACGAGCTGCGCCACCACCGGCAGCACCGGATAGCCGATCCGCTCGGTCTGTGTCTTGAGCTTCTCGAAGTCGTACTGGTCGACGGTGACGTGCTTGAGGATCTCGTCGCAGGCCTCCTGCGGGATGATCCCGAGCCGCGCCTGGGCGCGCGCCAGTCCGGCCTCGAAGTCGAGGTACTTCTGGATGCGGTTGCCGTCGGACCAAACCTGGCGCATGGCCTCGGTGCCGAAAATGTCCTTGAAAATCGCGGAGTCGATGGTGCCGGTCGGCATCGCGCTGTACCTTTCCGGTTTGGACGTGCGCACCGTCTTTAGCAAGCCGGGCGCGTCTCCGTCACCCTCCCGTGGCGCAGCCTCAAATGACAGGCCCGGCGCGGACGCCGGGCCTGGGAGCGCGAACGCAAGCCGACCGGCGGGCGTGCGAGTTGCCGCGCTATGCCGGGGCCTTGATCCCGGTCTTCTCGACCAGCGACCGCCAGCGGCTCGATTTCGGACGTGATGCGCTTGGTCACGTTGGCCGGGGGGCCGGGCTCCGGCTCGAAGCCCTGCTTTGCGCATGGCCTCCTGCGTCTTCGGCATGTTCAGGATCGCGGTCATCTCCTTGTTCAGCCGGTTCGACGATGGCGTCCGGGCGTGCCGGCCGGCACGACGAAGGCCATCCAGAGCGTGACCTCGTAATCGGGCACGCCGGACTCGATCATCGTCGGGACGTCGGCCAGCGCCGAAACGCGCTTGTTGCCGGTGGTGGCCAGCGCCCGCAGCTTGCCCTCGACGCACGTTCTGACGCACCGGAGCGATGGTCGCGATCTGCATGTCGAGACGGCCGGTGATGATGTCGATCACCGACTGCGCCGAGCTCTTGTAGGGCACATGGGTGATGTCGATGCCGATCTGCGTCGCGAACTGCGCGGTGGCGAGATGCGCGAGGCTGGCGAGGCCGGCCGAGCCGTAATTGAGCTTGCCGGGCTTGCTCTTGGCGAGTTCGATCAGCTCCTTGATGCTCTTCGCCGTCAGGCCCGGATAGACCACCAGCACATAGGGCGCGGCGCCGAGCATCGAGACCGGCTTGAAATCCTTGATCGGGTCGTAGGGCAGCTTGGCGCCGAGCGCGGGAGAGACCGCATGGGTGCTGCCGGTGATCAGCCCGATCGTGTAGCCGTCGGGGGCTGCCTTGGCGACGACATCGACGCCGATAGTGCCGCTGGCGCCGGGCCGGTTCTCGACCACCACCTGCTGGCCGAGCTTCTCGCCGAGCGGCTGCGCCACGAGGCGTGCGATCACGTCGGTAGCGGAGCCGGCCGGGAAGGGCACGACGACACGGATCGGCCGGTCGGGATAGGCGCTCTGTGCCGCGCCCGGGCGCGCGCCGGCGACCGCAAGCGCGAGCAGGCCGAGATACAAGCGTATCATGGCGCAACCTCCCTGGCGATGCCTGTGATGAGATCTTCGAAGTCGCTGCAGGCCGTTGCTGCGCGGCGATCCGCCCAGATGCGGCAGCAGCAGGACGTTGTCGAAGTCCAGAAGCTCGTCGTCGTCGCTTGCCGGCTCCTCGTAGAGCGGATCGAGCGCGAAGCCGCCGACTTGCCCGGAGTGCAATGCCTCGATCAGCGCCGCGCGGTCGACGACGTCGCGGGTTGGAGACGTTGACGATGCAGGCGCCGGGCTTGACCTGCGCCAGTTGGTCGCGGCCGATCAGGCCGCGCGTGGCATCGCCGCCCGGAAGCTGCGGCACGAGCCAGTCGCTTTCGCCTGAGTAGCGCCGGCAAGCTGCACGTAATGCGACCGACAGCTCGCGCTCCTCGACCGGGTGCAGCCGCGTGCGCTGGTGATAGAGCACGCGTCATGCCGAAGGCCGCGGCGCGCAGCGCGATCTCGCGGCCGATCTCGCCCATGCCGACGATGCCGACGGTGGATTCGTTGAGCATGCGCAGGCCGCCGACGCGGCCGTAATTGCCGCCCGGCGTATGCCGGCGGTCGAACGGCCGGAACGGATAGCCGGCCTCCGCAGCCGCTCGGCGCTGACCACGTTGGCGAGCCGGTGCAACCTTGCGCGCCAGCGCCAGCATCATGGCGAAGACGCTTTCCGCGCAGGCGATGTTGGCGCGACGGCGCAGGGTCAGAAGCTTCACGCCGTCGCGGGCGTGGCCGCAGCCTCGATGTTGCGCAGCGTCACGCCGAACTTCTGCACGACCTTGAGCTTCGGCGCGGCCTCGACGTCCGTTGCGGTGACGTTGAGCGATTCCACCACCAGCACCGGGACAGTTGCCGAGATGCGCGCGCATCTCGTCTTCCGAGGTGACGATCTTGACCGTCGCGGGATAAGAGCGCACCGGCGCGCTGCGCGCAGCCGCTCGATCCAGCCGTCGAAGTCGGGCTCGTCGTGCGACATGAAATCGGCGAAGGCCGCTGCGGCGTTCCTCGCTGGTGTCCGGATCGAGCACGATCTGGATCAGGCGCGTGAAAGGGTCGTCTTCGACGACGATGAAGGGACGTTCGGACACGGGACTCGCTTTTCGTTTGGTCTGGGCGCTGGCGGCGCTGTTTAGCCTTTGGGGGGCTGAAGGTCGACCCGCAGGGCAGTAAAGACCCGGTTGTGCATGATATAGGTGCCAACCAGCACCGTGAGTTCGACGATTTCACGTTCGTCGAAGTGAGCGCGCAGCGCGTCGAACACGTCGTCCGGAACGTCCGGTGCGGCCATCATGGCGTCGGCATAGGCCAGCGTCGCACGCTCGCGCGCATCGAAGAACGCCGATGCGCGCCAGTCCTTCAGCGCCTCGCATTCCTCGAGCGAGACGCCATCGGCCAGCGCGATGCCCGGAACGTGCTGGCGCAGCGCATAGGCGTAGTCGTTGGCCTGCGCCACGCGGATGATCGCGAGCTCGCGCAGGCGGCCGTCCAGCGCGGTTTTCCAGCGCGTGGCGGTGACGTGCTCGTACCAGGAATCGGCCAGCGCCGGCGAATGCAGCAGCAGCTTGTAGATGTTGATCATCTCGCCGCGCCGTCCGGACTTGATCTGTCCGCGAGTGGGGCGAGGTCGGGACCGGACGTGTCTTCGACATAGGGGATGCGGGCCATCATGCCTCTCCGATTTCGCGCAGGACTTCCTGCGTGTGCTCGCCGAGTCGCGGCGGCGCGCGGTCGGCGGCGGCCCGGCGGCCGTTGATCGTCATCGGCGAGCGCACGCCCGGAATCGAGCCGCCCTTTGCGGCGGGATGCGGCAGATCCACCCGAAGGTCGCGGGCGATCACCTGCGGGTCCGCGAACACCTCTGCCAGATTGTTGATCGGTCCGGCGGGCACGCCGACCGCCTCGAATTTCTCCGCCAGCTCGGCCTTCGTCAGCTTCTGCGTCAGCTCGAACAGTAGCGGCACCAGCCTCTCGCGGTTCACCACGCGCGCGGCGTTGGTGGCGTAGCGCTCGTCCTTGGCCATGTCGGGGGCTCCGAGCACCGCCATCATCCTGGCGAACTGGCCGTCGTTGCCGCAGGCGATCAGCACCCAGCCATCCTGGGTCGGAAAGGTCTGGTAGGGCACGATGCTGGCATGGGCGTTGCCCATGCGCTTCGGCGGCTGCGCCGGAGACGAGGTAATGCGTCGCTTTGGTTCGCCAGCACGCCGACCATCGTGTCGATCAGCGCCATGTCGATGTGGCTGCCCTTGCCGGTGTGCTCGCGCTCCTTCAGCGCCGCGGAGATCGCCAGCGCCGAATAGACGCCGGTAAAGACGTCGGCGAAGGCGACGCCGAGCCGCGTCGGCTCGCCCTGGGGAGCGCCGGTGATGTCCATGATGCCGCCCATGCCCTGCACCAGCAGGTCATAGCCGGCGCGGTGGCTTGTAGGGGCCGTCCTGGCCGAAGCCGGTGATCGAGCAATAGACGAGACGCGGGTTCTCGGCGGAGAGGCTCGTCGTAGTCGAGGCCGTATTTCTTCAGCCCGCCAACCTTGAAATTCTCGATCAGCACGTCCGAGCGCGCTGCGAGCTTCTTCACGATACGCTGGCCGTCCGGCGTCTCGAAGTCCACCGCGATCGAGCGTTTTCCGCGGTTGCACGACAGGTTGTAGGAGGACGACAGCCGCCCGCCATCCTTGTCCTCCATGAAGGGCGGACCCCAGCCGCGGGTGTCGTCGCCGGCGCCGGGGCGCTCGACCTTGATCACATCGGCTCCGAGATCGGCAAGCGTCTGGCCGCACCACGGGCCCGCCAGGATGCGCGCCAGTTCGAGCACGCGGACGCCGCTCAACGGACCGGGCATGGTGTCTCCCCATTTGGATGCGGGTTCTATGCGTCAACCGGAGGGAAATTTCCATCGCCGAGCGGGATGGCTCCGACCAGCGCTCGCCGGAGCAGCTACCGGACCCGGAACCGCTCGACGGCGCGCTCGTCCACATCGACGCCGAGACCGGCTCCCTCCGGCAACGCGACCAGGCCGTCCGCAATCGGCAGCGGAAGCTTCACGATGTCTTCGGCCAGATAGAAATGCGTGAGGCTCACGCCCCAATCGACGTTGGGCACGCCGCAGGCGAGATGCAGGGCCGCCGCGCTCGACACGCTGGATTCGGCGATCTTGGCGGCGATGTTGACCGACAGGCCGAGCCGCCGGCACAGGCCCGCCGCCTCCAGCGCCGCAGCCATGCCGCCGAGCTTGATCAGCTTGAGCGAGACACCGCCGGCGCCGGCCTTGGCGAAAGTCTCGATGTCGCGCACCGCATGGATGCCCTCGTCGATGCCGATCGGCACGCCCCTGCCGCGTGCGAGCATGCGCACGCCTTCAACGTCGTCGTGGCCGATCGGCTGTTCGACGAACATCAGCTTCACCTTGCGGGTGGCTTCGATGTAGCGCCTCGCATCGGCGCGCGAGAGCCCGCAATTGGCGTCGGCGCACAACGGCGTATTCGGAAACGCCTCGCGCACCGCGAAGGTCGTCGCGATCTCCTGCTTCAGCGGCTTGACTTCGATCTTCAGCTTGAAGAAGCGGAAGCCCTCGCGCTCGCGAACATGCGCCTCGGCGATGTCCTCGGCTGCGGTCTTGTTCCCAAGCAGCCACATCGGCCGCACGGCCTTGCGGCGGACCCGTCCGGCCAGATCGATCAGCCGTTTGCCGTCGGCGCGTCCGAGCAGATCGAGCACCGCCATCTCGACGGCCGAATGCGCGCCGGTGTTGCCCATCAGCGCGCGGTGCAACTGCTTGCGAAGTTCGGGCCATCCGCGCGCATCCTGCCCGATCAGCGGCGGCGCGAGATGGTCGCGCACGGCGGCGACGAGTCCGCCTTGAGTGTCGCCGGTCATGGTCGGCGCGGAGGCCGCTTCGCCCCAGCCGACGGTGCCGTCCGCGGCCTCGATCCGAACCAGAAGGTTCTCTGCGTTGGCGATGGTGATCCCCGCCATGCGCATCGGCGTCTTCAGCGGCAGCGCCACCGGAATCGCGTCGACGCGGCGAATGACCAGAGGCGCGCCCGCCTCGGGCGCCGCCTTGGTCGCTCGCGCCCGCGCGGTCACGTCACACCTTGAAGCGCGGGTCGAGGAAGTCGCGCAGGCTGTCGCCGAACAGGTTGAAGGCGAACACCGCGAGACTGATCATCGCGCCGGGAAACAGGATCATCCACGGCGCTTCGCGGTAGAAGTCGGCGGCGTTGCCCGAAAGCATAAGCCCCCAGGCCGCCGTCGGCTCGGTGACGCCGAGGCCGAGGAACGAGAGCGAGGCTTCGGCCAGGATCGCCTGGGCGATGAAGGCGGTCAGCATGATGAGATAGGGGGCGACCACGTTCGGCGCCATGTGCCGGAAGATGATGCGGCTGTGCGAATAGCCGGCGGCGCGCGCGGCATCGACGTAGGGCATCACCCGGACCGACAGGGCCGCGGCCCGCACCACGCGCGCGACGCGGGGGATGATCGGGATCGCAATCGCGACGATCAGGTTCACGTCGACCCCGCCGACCACGAACTTGCGGAACGCTGCGACCACGACCAGCGCCAGAACGATCAGCGGAAACGCCAGCAGCACATCCACGAAACGCTGGATCCAGTCGTCGATCTTGCCGCCGAAATAGGCCGAGGCGATGCCGAGGATCGCGCCGATGGTCGAGCCGATGAAGGACGATGTGAAGCCGATCACCAGCGCGGTGCGCGAGCCGTAGATCAGCCGCGAGCAGATGTCGCGGCCGAAGGCGTCGGTGCCGCACCAGTGCTCCCAGGAGGGCGCGGCCAGGATGCCCGCGAAGTCGATCTCCAGCGGATCGTAGGGCGCGACCCACGGCGAGAAGATGCCGGCGAACATCATCGCGGCGATGATGAGGAAGCTGACAGCGCCCAGCGGCTGCTGGCGCACGAACTCCATCATGACGCCGGGCTGGCGCCGGGAGGTCTCTGCGGGGAGGGGGGCTGCGATCGTCATGAGTTGTAACGGATGCGAGGATCGAACACCGCGTAAAGCAGGTCGATGATGAGGTTGACGAAGACGTAGAAGGTTGCGATCAGCATCACCATTCCCTGGATCAGCATGAAGTCGTTGCGTGACACGCTCTGCACGAAGAGCTGGCCGATGCCGTTCAGGTTGAAGACCTGCTCGGTCACGACCAGGCCGCCGATCAGGAAGGTGAACTCCAGGCCGATCACGGTGATCGCCGGCAGAAGCGCGTTGCGCAGTGCGTGGCGCGAGATCACCAGCTTCTCGTAAACGCCCTTGGCGCGCGCGGTGCGGATGTAGTCCTCGTTCAGCACCTCGAGCAGCGAGGAGCGGATCATGCGCGCCACCACCGCGCAGTAGCGGTAACCCACCGCCATCGCCGGCCAGATCAACTGGGTCAGATTGGCCCAGGGGTCGACGTAGATCGGCGTGAAGGTGATCGGCGGCAGCCAGTTAAAGAAGGCAAGCAGGCTGAGCATGATCAGCATGCCGAACCAGAACGAGGGAATCGACAGTCCGCCGATCGTCACGATCCGGACGACGTAATCCACCCATGTGTCTCGAAACAGCGCGGCGAGCGTCCCCATTGGGACCGCGAGCAGCACGGCGATGATCGTGGCCATCAGCGCGACCTGAAGCGACAGCTCCAGCCGCAGCAGGATCTCCTCCATTACCGGTCGCTCGGTCCACATCGAGATGCCGAAGTCGCCCTTGGCCATGCCGATCATCCAGTCGCCGAACTGGGTCAGCAGCGGCCGGTCGAGCCCGAGGCGCTTGCGCTCCGCGTCGACCACCTCCTGGGTGATGTTTCCGCCGTCGCCGCGCAGCTTCACCTCCACGATGTCGCCGGGGACGATGCGGAGCATGAAGAACACGAGGATCGCGACCCCGATCAGGGTCGGGATCATCAGCAGGACGCGGTTGATGGTGTAGCGCAGCATCGGTGGGTCTTTCGGGCAACGGAAAGACCCTCTCCCCGCAATGCGCGGGGAGAGGGCAACAAGCGATCAGGTGTTGAGCCAGACGTCTTCGAGCTGGGCGCCGAGATTGTGGCTCGGCGACATCTTCCAGCCCATCAGCGTCCGGTGGGTCAGCACGATGCGGTGCCACCAGAACAGCGGCTGCTGGTAGGCCTGCTCGAACAGCCGCTTTTCCAGCGCCTGGATGTGCGCCTTGCGCTTCTCCGGATCGCGCTCGCGAAGCTGGGCCTCGTACAGCTTGTCGATCTCCGCGTCGTTGGCGCGCGACATGTTCAGCGGGTTCTTGTCACGCGACAGGAACTTGGTCATCGCGAGAGTCGGATCGTCGTTGAACAGGTTGGAGAAGTCGATCGCCACCTCGTAATTGCCGCTGTTCATGGCGGCGATATACGGCGCGGTGTCCGACTGCTTGTGATCGACGGTGATACCGATCTGCCGCCACTGGTCGACCAGGAAGATGCCGGCCGGCGTGTAGGGCATCGCCAGGTTGCGGTTCCAGAGGGTGAACTTGAGGTTCTCCTGTCCCGCCTCCTTGAGCAGCTTGCGCGCCTCCTCACGGGATTTCTTGATATCGCGCGAGAAGCCGGGAAGCTTGACTAGCTCGGCCTCCGGCGTCGCCAGCGGCGAGCCCGGACGCACCACGCCGCCGACCGCACGCAGGGTGGAAATGCGCGACAGGCCCTTGCTGCCGCCCCAGCGGTCGATCGCCATCAGCAGCGCCCGGCGGACGCGAACGTCGTCGAACGGCGGCCTCTCGACGTTGAAGGCCACCAGCAGGTTGAGCGTCCAGCTCAATTCCTCGACCCGCAGCCGGTCGCCCATCGCATTGACCATGCGGTCGCGCTCCGCGGGAGACACGCCGCGGAATTCGCCGAGCACCTGCCCACCCTGCAGGGCGTTCAGCATGGCGGCGGCCTGCAGGGTGAAGATGCCGCGGTACGAGTCGAGATAGGGCAGGCCCTTCTTGAAGTAGCTGTCGTTCTTCTTGCCGGCGACGTGGCTGCCCTTGACGTGCTCGACGAAGGTGAACGGCCCGGTGCCGTTGATCTTGCTGCGCGGCCCTGCCGGATCGGCCTCGAGATCCTTGGCCGCGTAGATCACGTTCCACGGGCTCGCGAAGTGATCGAGCATGGAGGCGTTCGCCGCCTTCATCTTGAACACCACGGTGTTCGCATCGGGCGTCTCGATCGTGTCGATGTCCGAGAAGGTCGCCCGGCGGTTGGAGACGACGCCCTTCGGCGGGTTGCGAAGCCGATCGTAGGTCGCTCGCACGTCGGCGGAGGTGAGCGCGGTGCCGTCGTGGAATTTGACGTTCTGGTGAAGCTTGAAAGTGTAGGTCATCTGGTCCTTCGCCACCTCCCAGGAGGCGGCGAGATCGCCCTCGACCGCGGGGAACTTGTCGAGGTTGTAGCGCAGCAACGTCGAGTAGAACGGCGATGAGAAGTGCAGCGTCGCGTAGGTGTCGCTGGCGTGCGGATCGTAGTGGGGAGCCTCTGCGCTGATCGCGAAATTCAGATGCCCGCCGCGCTTGACCTTGCCGGTTTGGGCGTAGGCCCGGCTGAAGTCGAAGTTCAGCCCGCCGATGCCCAAGGCAAGCGCACCTGCGGTGCCTTTGAGTGCCGTGCGTCTCGAGATGCTCATGGCCTTCCTCCCGTGTTGTCTTTCGTTTTCAGTTCGGACGTTACACCTTGATGCAGGCTGCGAAATGGCCCGGCCGCTTCTCCACCAGCGGCGGGACGACATCGCGGCATTCCTGCGTGGCCATCGGGCAGCGGGTGTTGAAGACGCAGCCCGTGGGCGGCGCCATATGGCTCGGCAGCTCGCCCTGGATCAGCCGCGGCGCCCGCGCCTTCTCCACTGTCGGGTCGGGCACCGGAGCGGCGTCCAGCAGCACCTTGGTATAGGGATGCAGCGCATCGCTATAGATCGTATCGCGGTCTGCGACCTCCATCACCCGGCCGAAATACATCACGACGACCCGCATCGAGATGTGACGGACCACGGCGAGATCGTGGGCGATGAACAGGTAGGCGAGGCCGAGCCGGCGCTGCAGGTCTTCCAGCAGGTTGATGATCTGGCCCTGGATCGACACGTCGAGCGCCGACACCGCCTCGTCGCAGACGATGAACGACGGCTCCATCGCCAGCGCGCGCGCGATGCCGACGCGCTGCCGCTGACCGCCGGACAATTGATGCGGATAGCGTTCGGCCAGCTCCGGCCGCAGCCCGACCTGATTCAGAAGCTCGCCCACGCGCGCGTCGGCGGCCTCCCTGTTCGCCGCGAGCTTGTAGACGTGCAGCGGCTCGCCGATGATCTGGCCGACCGTCATGCGCGGGTTGAGCGACGAATAGGGATCCTGGAAGATCACCTGGATCTTGCGCCGCAGCGTTTTCAGCTCGGCCGGCGTGGCGGTCAGCAGGTTGGTGCCCTGAAATGCGATCTCGCCGCGGGTCGGCTGCTCCAGCCGCAGGATCAGGCGGCCGACGGTGGTCTTGCCGCAGCCGGATTCGCCGACCAGCCCGAGCGTTTCGCCGGGCTTGATCGTAAAGCTCACGTCCTCGACCGCGCGCACCACGGCGTTCTTGTCGCCGAGCGTGGTCCGCACCGGGAAATGCTTGGTCAGTCCCTTGACCGACAGCAGCGCGCCGTCGCCCTGCGCCACCGGCTGGGTCAGGTCGGAATCCACCTTCGGCCAGACGATCTTGCCTTCGGCGATCTCCAGATGGCGATGGCAGCGCGTCAGCGAGCCGGTGTCGGCCTCAGCCAGCGGCGGATCCTGGTTGCAGATATCGATCCGGAACGGGCAGCGCGGCGCGAAGCGGCAGCCGGGCGGGGCGTTCGCGAGGTTCGGCACCAGGCCCTCGATGGTCTCGAGCCGGTTGCCGCGCGGCCGGTCGAGGCGCGGCACCGAGCGCAGCAGGCCCATCGAATAGGGATGGCGCGGCTCGTGGAACACCGCCTCGGACGAACCCTGCTCGACCATCTTTGCGGCGTACATCACGATCACGCGGTCGGCGTAGCGGGCGACCACGCCGAGATTGTGGGTGATGACGATCAGAGCGATGTTCAGCTTGCGCGACAGATCCTTCATCAACTCCAGAATCTGGGCCTGGATCGTGACGTCGAGCGCGGTGGTCGGCTCGTCGGCGATGACGAGCTTGGGATTGCACGCCAGACCGATCGCGATCATCACGCGCTGGCGCATGCCCCCGGAGAACTGATGCGGATACTGGTCGAGCCGGCTCTCCGGATCGGGGATGCCGACCAGCGACAGGAGCTCGGTCGCCCGCGCGCGCGCCTGTTCGGCGTTCATCCCGAGGTGGATGGTCAGCGGCTCGGTGATCTGCAGCCCGATCGTCAGGAGCGGATTGAGCGAGGTCATCGGCTCCTGGAAGATCATCGAAACGTCGCGGCCGCGGATCTCGCGCATCCCCTCGTCGTCGAGCTCCAGCAGGTTCTTTCCGTCGAAGCTGACGCGGCCGCGAGTGCGCCCGGTCAGCCGCGGCAGGAGCCGCATGATCGACAGCGCCGACACCGATTTGCCGGACCCGGATTCGCCGACGATGGCCACGACCTCGCCGCGGTGGACCTCGAAGCTGAGGCCCTCCACCGCGCGCACGACGCCGCGCGACGTTTCGAAATGAACATGAAGATCCTCGACCTGGAGCAACGGCTCCGGGGCCTCGGCTGCCCGCGAAAGGACTTCTGACTGCGCTTCCACCCAAAACCCGCGTTTTTTGTAGGGCTTGTTCTTCTTGCCCTCTTACTGAATCTATAGCTGATCGTTTGGACAAGCTCCACTTAAGAACGAATGTGGACGGATGGTCGCAGCCCCCCGTTCGGGGTCGATCATTCGCCGAACACGAACCGGGTTCCGACGGCCGAGCGGATGACCTTCTCCGGCATGGCCTGCCGGGCGAGGTCGCAGAACCGGTCGCCGGTGCAATGCGCCGGAATCAGCCAGTCCGGATCGATCTCGGGAAGGCGTCGATGGTGCTCCGGATGTAGTCGTCGCCGAGCGGCGGAACGATGTGGAAGCCGCCGATCACCGCATGCACCTTGTCGACCCCCGATACCGCCTGCGCCTGGCGTATCGCATTGATCACGCCGCGGTGGCTGCACGAGGTCAGCACGACCAGGCCCTTGTTCCTGACTGGGTCGACGAAAACCCCTGGAAGCATTGACAGGCGCCAAATAGCATCGCGCTCTGCCCGGCTGGCCACGGATGCGAATTATTGCATAAGCTGCCGCCCGCGGAAGCCATCCGGCGCGTGGCAATTCCTCCTGCGAGACCCTCATGATCCTGCTTTCAAACGGCGGCACGAACATTCAAACCGCTGCGGTGGCCTCCGACACCATGCTGGTCGGCACCGTCGACGGCGTCGCGCTTCTGGCGCGCGGCGAGCGCGGCTGGTCGGTGCGCCACAAGGCGCTGCAGGGAATTTTCGTCAGTTCGGTCACGGCGCTCGACGACGGCACGCTGTTCGCGGCGACGCGCGGCGTCGGCGTGTCGCGCAGCGACGATGGCGGCATGACCTGGAAATGGGTCAACAACGGGCTCGCGCACTACGAGTTCTGGTCGGCGCGTGCCGGCAAGCTGCAGGGCCGCGATGTGGTGTTCGCCGGCGCGCTGCCGGCGCATCTCTACGTCAGCGAGGACAAGGGCGAGAGCTGGCGCGAGCTGAAGGCGTTCCGCGACGCGCCGAGCGTTTCGCGCTGGACCTTCCCGCCGCCGCCGCGCGTCGGCCACATCAAGGACATCGTGCTCGATGGCGACCGGCTCTGGGTCGGCGTCGAGATCGGCTCGCTGCAATATTCCGACGATTTCGGAGCCAGCTTTACGGAGCTGCCGGTCGATCCCGATCCGCGCGAGTGCGACATCCACCGCATCCTGGTGCATCCGCAGCGCTCCGGCCGGATCGTCATCGCCAACGGCATCGTCGGCATGATGGACAGCCATGACGGCGGCGCGACCTGGCGAAAAATTCCCATGCCGCAAGAGGCCAATTATCCCGACGCGATCGTGATTCATCCCGACAGGCCGGACCTGCTCTACATGACCGCCGGCGTCGGCTGGCCGGTGCACTGGTACGAGCTCGGCCGCGCGCGCGGAAAAATTTTCCGGAGCCACGACGCCGGCAACACCTGGGAGCGCCTGCTCGGCGGACTGCCGAACGGCCAGCGTGCGCTGTTCAGCGCGCTGACAATCGAAGCCAGCGGCGACGGCTTCGGCCTTTATGCCGCCGACACCGACGGCCAGGTGTTCGAAAGCGCCGATGGCGGCGACACGTGGACGATCGTCGCCGACGTCGCGCCGGTCTCGAAGGCCGAGTTCTACAAGGGCCTGGTGCGCGACCGGGTCAAGCTCGCCAACGTCGACGACATCGTGGCGAGCCCCACGGCGAACCAGCGCTGGGCGGTGGTCGGGAAGGGGCTGTAAGCGGCGTCAGGCGAGCCAGTTTTCGACCTTGAGGCCGCGCACGCGCCGAAACTCCTGCACGTTGGCCGTAACCATCGTCGCATCGACCGACCGTGCTTGCGCCGCGATCAGCAAGTCGTTGCTCCCGATTGGCCGACCCGAAGCTTCGAGTTCGGCCCGGATCGATCCGTACTCGGCATCGGCCGGCGCTTCGAATGACATAATCTCGATTTCGGAGAGGATGTCCTCGACGGCCTTCCGCAACCGCACCGAGTCGGTCTTCGCCAATCCGTACCTGAGTTCGGCTGCAACGATGATGCTGGTGAACACGTTTCCTTCGCCTGCCTTGGCGATGCGAGCCGCGACGCGGCCGGCCGGATTTCGGACCAGGGCCGAAATCACGTTCGTGTCGAGCAGATAGCGGCTCAAAAGATCTTCTCCGGCTTGATCGGTTCATCGCCGATCTCCGGAATATCGTCGGGCAGAGGCGCCATCGTCTCGAGAAGCGCCAGAAGACCGCGCTCGCGCACGGGTTCGATCACCAAACGGTCCCCGTCGCGATGCATGATCGCCTCGTCGCCCGGCAACTCGAACTCAACGGGGATTCGCACGGCTTGATTGCGGCCGTTCCGGAAAAGCCGCACATGGCGTTGAACGGTCATAATCTTGCTCCGTAGCATATGCCTTTAGCATATGCCAGCGCAGCCTTGCGTTCAAGCCGGCTGTTTGCTCAGCCTTCGCCGATTTCCTTCAGGATTTCCGCGGTGTGCTGGCCGAGCCGTGGCGACGGATTGTCCGATGCCATCGGACGGCCGTCGATCACGATCGGGCGTGCGGATGCCGGGGATGGTGCCGGATTTCGCGTTCTCGCTCGGGATCTCGAGCTTCATGCCGCGGTGCCGCACGTGCGGATCGTCGAACACCTGCTCCAGCGTGTTGATCGGCCCGGCGGGCACGCCCACGGCTTCCAGCTTTTCGGCGAGATCCTGCATCTTGAACTTCACAGTCAGGGCGGTGAGCTTGCCGACGAGTTCGGCTCGGTTGGCCAGCCGCGACTTGTTGTCGATGTAGGCAGGATCCTTCGCCAGCTCCGGTGCGCCCAGAACGCCGCACAGCTTCTGATACTGGCTGTCGTTGCCGGTCGCGATGATGATGTAGCCGTCCGCGACGGTGAACACCTGATACGGCACGATGTTGGGATGCGCATTGCCGATCCGGCCTGGCACCTTGCCCGAGGCGAGGAAGTTCAGGCCCTGGTTGGCGAGCAGACCCACGGTGGTGTCGACCAGCGCGGTGTCGACGTAGCAGCCCTTGCCGGTGCGCTCGCGCTGCTGGAGCGCGGCGAGGATGCCGACCACCGAATAGATTCCCGTGCAAAGATCGGACACCGGCACGCCGGCGCGGGTCGGTTCGCCGTCGGCGGTGCCGGTCAGACGACATGAACCCGCCCATGCCCTGCGCCATCAGGTCGTAGCCGGCGCGCGAGGCGTAGGGCCCGTCCTGGCCGAAGCCCGTGACCGAACAGTAGATCAGCCGCGGGCATTCGGCGGCGAGGCTCTTGTAATCGAGGCCGAACTTGGCGAGCCCCCCGACCTTGAAGTTCTCGATCAGGATGTCGGAGCGCGCCGCGAGCTTTCTGACGAGTCGCTTGCCGTCTTCGCTTTCGAAGTCACACTCGATCGAACGCTTGCCGCGGTTGGTCGCGTGGAAATAGGCGGCGTCGAGATTCTTGCCGTCGGCGCCTTCGATGAAGGGCGGCCCCCAGGCGCGGGTGTCGTCTCCGGTCCCGGAGCGCTCCACCTTGATCACGTCGGCGCCGAGGTCGGCGAGGATTTGGCCCGCCCAGGGGCCGGCCAGGATGCGGGCCAATTCCAGAACGCGAACGCCTGCCAGCGGACCGGGCATGACGGCTCCCATTGCAAGGATTAAAAAAGCAGCATTTCCGCGGAACCTGTGACCCGCCGGGGCTCTTTTGTCCAGAGCCGGCGCGGGCGCGCGACTTGCAAAGAGCGCTGCTTGCCGAGCATGCGACAGCGCGTCCGGTACCGCCGCTTTAGGGCTAATGTCATGCAGGCGTCGTCGCCGCTCGTCCAAGCTGTTAGAATGCTTTCGTCGTCCGTCTCCGGATCCCGATCGGAATGAACACAACGTTCTTCGGCGAACTGCTGGCCTCGATCTCCGAGCGCGGCCGCGCGCTGATCGATCTCGCGCGGGACCGTCGATCTGCGCCGGCGGACCGCTCGGAGAGCGTCACAGAGCTTTGCGAGGAACTCCTGTCCGGACGGGGCGAGGCCTCGGGCGTCGCGCTCGCCGCCGATATTCTGGCCCGCTACGCGGAGCTGACGACCGGACCGCGGATCGCCTTCTTCGAGGCGCTGGCGACGCGCTTCGGTCACGAGCCGGAGAAGCTCGACGACGCGATCGCCGCCTGGCAGGCCGACCCGAGCGATTTCAACTGCGGCAGCCGTCCACAAGGCGGCGGAGCCGCGCCGGCAGGAGCTGTTGCGCCGGCTCAATCTCGCGCCCGGCGGCACGGCCGCGCTGGTGCGCATGCGCGAGCAGCTTCTCGATGCGATGGGCCGCCGCGACGACCTGAAGGCGGTCGACGCCGATTTCGTCCACCTGTTCTCGTCCTGGTTCAATCGCGGCTTTCTGGTGCTGCGGCGGATCGATTGGGCGACGCCCGCGATGATCCTGGAAAAGATCATCAAGTACGAGGCGGTGCATCGCATCCGCTCGTGGGACGATCTGCGCCGCCGCATCGATCCGCCGGACCGCCGCTGCTACGCCTTCTTCCATCCCGCGCTGGTGGACGAGCCGCTGATCTTCGTCGAGGTCGCGCTGACCCGCGAAATTCCCGGCGCGATCGCGCCGATCCTGTCGGTGCAGCGCGAACTCGGTCGATGCCGCGCGATGCGACCACGGCGGTCTTCTACTCGATTTCCAACTGCCAGCGCGGCCTCGCCGGCGTTTCGTTCGGCAGCTTCCTCATCAAGCAGGTGGCGCAGGAGATTAGCCGCGAGAATCCGAGGCTGTCGACCTTCGTGACGCTGTCGCCGGTGCCCGATTTCGCGCGCTGGCTCGACCGCGAGCGCAAGACCGAAAACTCCGTCGCGATCCCGCCGGAGGACCGCGAGGCGCTCGCCGGACTCGACAAGCCCGGCTGGTGGCAGCTCGCCGGAGCTGCGCGAGCCGATCGAGGAGCCGCTGATGCGGGCGGCGGCCTGGTACTTCATGCGCGCGAAGAACCGCCGCGGGACTGCCGGTCGATTCGGTGGCGCGCTTCCATCTCGGCAACGGCGCCCGGCTCGAGCGGATCAACTGGCTCGGCGACGCCAGCGAGCGCGGCATCGGCCAGGCCCACGGGCTGATGGTGAACTACCTCTACGAGCTCGACGAGATCGAGAAGAACCACGAGGCGTTCGCCGAAAGCCGCACGGTCGTCGCCTCCAACGCAGTGAAGAAGCTGGTGCGCAAGGCGCCTGCGACCGAACTGGTGCCCGCGGGATAGCGTTGTCGCGGCGCCGGCGATTGGCCCTTCACAGCGCGCGCCGACGGCCTCATCCTAGGCGCATGAACAATAGCCCGCCGCCTGTTTCCGACGCTGCCCTCGACATCCTGCTTCGCGACGCGCGCAGCTACAGCGACATTACCGAGCCCGATCCGGTCTCCGACGAGACCCTGCGCGCGCTCTACGATCTGGTGAAATGGGGCCCGACGACTGCGAATTCGCAGCCGCAGCGGATCGTGTTCGTGCGCAGCGAAGAGGCCAAGGCACAGCTTCGGCCCGCGCTGTCGTCCGGCAACGTGAAGAAATCGATGAGCGCGCCGGTCGTGGCGATCCTCGCCTATGACATGCGGTTCTACGAGCATCTGCCGCGGCTGTTCGGCAATCCGCAGGCGCGAAGCTGGTACGAGACGACGCCCGAGGCGATCCGCACCCACGCGCTCCGCAACGCCACGCTGCAGGCGGGCTATCTGATTCTCGCGGCGCGCGCGCTCGGTCTCGACTGCGGCCCGATGTCCGGCTTCAAGAACGACATGGTGGACGCCGCATTCTTCCCGGACGGCCGCTATCCGATCGAACTTTCCTGTGCTGCCTCGGCCATCGGCGATCCCGGCGAACCCGGGCCGCGGCTGCCGCGCTTCGAGTTCGACGAGGTCTGCCGGATCGTCTGAGCGGCGCCATCGCCACGGCACGATCCGCAACAACGCGATCCGGCCGTGGGAAATCCGGCGTCAGCCCCGGCCGCGCTCGCTGCGCGTCGGCAGCACCTGGTGCTTGATCCAGTTGTCGATCTCGCGCACCCGCACGCCCTTGTCGAGCACGCCGCTGGTCGATCCCGTGCTTCCAGGACAGCGCCTTGTTCTTGGGGTCGGAGTGCAGCATCTCCATCTCTTCGGCGTACTGGATCAGCTCGCTCTCGCGCGAGAAGAAGCCGTCGTCCACCATGCCGCTTGCCGTAGCGGCGGATCGTCGCCGCCATGTCGTGCAGCGAATATTCCGGATGGTACTGCACGCCCCAGGCGGTGGTGCCGTTGTAGCGGATCTCGGCGGCCTGCACCTGCGACACGGCATTGGCGGCCAGCACCTGCATGTTCGGGCGCCAGCGTCTCGACCTCGTCGAGATGCACGGTGAGTGCATCGAAGACCGTCGGCCTTGCGGTCGTACATGTCGTGGCCGCGGCCGGCTGCGGTCAGCGCGATGCGGCGGCCGAAGCCGATTTCGCGGCCGCTGCGGGTTCTTGCGAACCACGCCGCCGGCGGCGGTGGTGAGCACCTGCAGGCCCCAGCAGCTTCCGAACATCGGCGTGCCGGAATCGAGCCCGGTGCGCACCAGCTCGATCTGCCGCTCGATCTCGGGGCCGCCGTTGTAGATGTTGCAGCGAGGAGCCGGTGATGGCGATGCCGTCGTAGCCCTCCAGACCCATCCGGTCGGGCAGGTTGGCGCCGCCGTCGGCCGGATAGCAGATGTCGACGATGGCGTCCGGGAGCAGTTCGCGCAGGAGCTTGGCGTAGCCTTCGCTGGGGGCCTGACCGCGTGCGGCGGAGAACAGGGCGCGTCCTTCGGCAGTGTTGCCTTCAATGACCAGCAATCGGGGAAGTGGCATCGCGATTCTTCAATTTCGGTCCCAAACCGACGCTCATTGCGAGCCATGATCGGCACGAACCGTTTATATATAGTGTGTTTTGGCGGCCCTTCTGGGCAAAGATGTGTTGGCAGCCCTGAAAAATTGCGGTTCCGGCGGTCTTTGCTGGCGACGGCGGGGTCGGGCGCGGGTCGCGCCGGTTCCGCGTCGGCCGGGGCCTGAGGTGGGTCGGCTGCGGTCCTTGCGGCGGCGAGTCGCGGTCCGGCGGGATCGCCGTCTCGCAGGGTGCATCGTCAGTCGGCTGCGCTGGGACGGCGGAGCCGCTGCGCGCGACGGCTTCAACGCAGGACGGCGATTGGCCCGTCTGAATACCAGATCGACATTCCGATTTCCCCAGATCTTTTGGAGGTGCTCCAATTCCGCGGCGCGGTGGAATTGCGCTGGCAACGCGCCGTCAAACAGACAGAGCGCAGCCGATGCGGGTGTTGCGAGGCGTTCGCCGTTTCCACCAGAGCGTCTTGCCCCCGCGCCCTGGCCCGAAGATGACGCAGTCGATCATGGCGCAAGGACCGGATGGCTTCGCGATGCGCGCGGGCTCTGTATCATGACGTCCGAAACCTGAGGTCGCCATCGGCGGCAGCAATCGGAGATGGCGATGCCGGATATCCAGGAGCAACACGACCGCGGCCTGAAGCTGCGCACCGAACTGTTCGGCCGCGAGGCGGTGGACAAGCGCTCGAAGGCGTTCGGCGCGTTCGGCGAGCCGCTTCAGCACATCATCAACGCCTATGCCTATGGCGACGTGTGGAGCCGCAACGCCGTGCCGCTTCCGGTCAAGTCGCTGGCGATGGTCGCGATGATGGCGGCCGCCGGCAAGCAGGCCGAATTGAAGGTCCATCTCAAGGGCGCGATCAAGAACGGCTGCAGCGACGCGGAAATTCAGGAAATCCTCTTGCTGGTCGCGCTCTATTGCGGCATCCCGGCGGCCAACGAGGCGCACCGCCTTGCCGTCGAGGCCTTCGCCGAGGCGGACGGCGCCGGGAGATCCTGACGATGACCTTGCCGATCCTGCCGACCACCGTGGTCGGAAGCTACCCGCAGCCGGACTGGCTGGTCGACCGCGATCTGCTCAAGACCGGCGTGCCGCGCGTGCGCCAGCGCGAGCTTTGGCGCGTCGCGGAGCCGCATCTGGCGCAGGCCCAGGATGACGCGACCGTGCTCGCGATCCGCGACATGGAGCGGGCCGGGATCGACATCGTGACCGACGGCGAAATGCGCCGCGAGAGCTATTCCAACCGCTTCGCGACTGCGCTGGAGGGCATCGACAACGACAATCCGGCGGTGATCGTCAATCGCGCCGGCCGTTCGGTGGCGGTGCCGCGCGTGGTCGGGAGGGTGCGTCGCACTGCGCCGGTCGAGGTCGAAGACATGCGGTTTCTTCGCGCGCACACGGCGCGCGCCGCCAAGATCACCCTGCCGGGACCGTTCACGATGGCGCAGCAGGCCAAGAACGAGTTCTACAAGGACGCCGACGAGATGGTGATGGACTTCGCGGCGGCGGTGAACGCCGAGGTCCGCGATCTCGAAGCCGCCGGTGCGGACGTGATCCAGCTCGACGATCCGTGGCTGCGCAACGATCCCGATGCGGCGAAGCGTATCGCGGTGCCTGCGCTCAACCGCGCGCTGGAGGGACTGAAGGTCACCACCGTGGTGCATCTGTGCTTCGGTTACGCAGCGGTGGTGCCTGGCCGGAAGCCGGCCGGCTATTCGTTCCTGCCGCAACTCGCCGACTGCAAGGCCGACCAGATTTCCATCGAGGCGGCGCAGCCCAGGCTCGATCTCGGCGTACTGAAAGACCTGTCGGGCAAGACCGTCATGCTCGGCGTGATCGACCTCGGCGACAGCGCGGTCGAAAGTGCGGACGTCGTCGCCGGCCGCATCCGCGACGCGCTGAAGCACGTCGATGCGACACGGCTGGTGCCGGCGCCGGATTGCGGCATGAAGTATCTCCCGCGCGATGTCGCCTTCGGCAAGCTGAAGGCGCTGGCCGAGGGTGCGGCCATCGTGCGGAAGGAACTGGCGTAAGCCGCGCCTCGTCAATCATCGCGACGCCCCGTCGCAAGCTTTCAGGCAGGCGTCCGCGACTGAACGGCCGCCGCTGTCCTAAACTGGTGACGGAGGAAACGCCGATGCTCACGGTCGAACGAAACGAACAGCTCACGCGCGTCGGTCCCGGCACGCCCATGGGCAAACTGCTGCGCCGTTACTGGATGCCGATCGGCGGGGCGAGCGAATTCGACCGGGTGTCGATCAGGCCGGTGCGGCTGCTCGGCGAGGATCTCGTGCTCTACAAGGATCTGTCCGGCACCTTCGGATTGGTCGGACGCAACTGTCCGCACCGCCGCGCCGACATGAGCTATGGCTGGGTCGAGCCGAACGGTATCCGCTGCTCGTATCACGGCTGGCTGATGGACGAGACCGGACAGTGCATCGAACAGCCGTTCGAGGACACCGCGAGTCCGCGCCCGTCCAAGGCCGGCTGCCGGATCGCTGGCTATCCGGTGCGCGAGGTCGCGGGCCTGCTCTTTGCCTATATGGGTCCGCAACCCGCGCCGGAACTTCCGATCTGGGAGCCGTTCACCTGGGGCAACGGCTTCCGCGAGATCGTGCGCGCCGACGTGCCGTGCAACTGGTTCCAGTGCCAGGAAAACTCCTGCGATCCGGTGCACTTCGAGTGGATGCACGACAACTGGAGCAACCGGCTGCGCGGCGGCGATATCAACGCGGCGGCCAGGCACCTCAAACTCAAGTTCGAGGAGTTCGAGCACGGCTTCATCTACAAGCGCGTGCGCGAGGGACAGCCCGAGGACAGCCGCTACTGGCACGTCGGGCGTCTGGCGCTGTGGCCCAACGGCTTCTATCTCGGCAGCCACTTTGAATGGCGGGTGCCGGTCGACGACGAGAACACGCTCAGCATTGCGTGGTTCTTCGTGCGGGTGCCGAAGGGCCGCGAGCCTTACGTTCAGCGGGAAGTTCCGACCTGGACAAGCCCGATCGTCGACTCCGAGGGGCGCTGGATTTCGAGCCACGTCATCAATCAGGACATCGCCGCCTGGGTCGGGCAGGGACGGATCGCCGACCGCACCCGGGAAAACCTGCGTTCGAGCGACGTCGGCATCTCGATGATGCGCAACCGCTTCTTCGCCGAAATGGACGCGGTGGCGAAGGGTCTCGATCCCAAGGGCACAATCCGCGATCCCGAGGCCGCGGCGTGTGTCATGCTGCCCAACATCTATCGCGAGCTGAACACTGAGGGTGTCCCGCTCGACGAATTCCGGAACTATCCGATCCTGAAGGAGCGCCTCGCCAGCGGCTTCCAGTTTCACTACGGCCAGCCGGACGCGGTGAAACGCGCCTTCGACGAGGCGATGGGGTTGTAATGGGCCGCGGCCGTCAGCGGACGCGCTTGTCCGAACTCGCGTTCGCGCTTGCGGCGCTCCTGGCGGCTCGCCGGCGGGCGCGGCGGCGGCAGCTTCTGCGCGCGGCGCGGACCGAAGTAACGGCGACTCACGACCGCGCCGGCCAGCCCCGCCAGCACGCCGATCACCACCCAGACCACCGCGGATTCCGTCATTCCTGCCTCGTCGTTCGCAGCGCGCGGCCGGTTCAGAGCGCCGCCAGCGCGCGCCGATAATAGGACAGATCGAGATAGGCGTCGGCAGGCTTCAGCGTTGCTCCGGTGAAGGCCGCGCGCAGCCGCAGCATGGTCTCGAAACCCGGCCGGTCGAGTGCAGCGTCCCGCGCGAGCCCGCCCTGCGGCGCGGTCGCCGCGGCGCAGACCTCGGCGGCGATGTCCGGCGGCAGCGACAGCCGCCCGGCCGCGAGCGCGGTCGCTGCTTTGCCATTGGGCGGATCGAGCAGCCAGCGCAGCCCTTCGAGACAGGCTTGCAGGTAGGCGGTGAGCGTCTCGCCGTTCTGCTGTGCCCAGGCGCGCAGCACATAGGGCACCGTGCCCTGGTATGCGCCGATCGTGTCCGTGACCGGCCCGAGGTCGGTCAGGCCCGCGCGCCGTGCGTGGATCGCGAACGGCGGATTGAGCACCGCCGCGGCCATCGTGCGGTCGTCGCGCATCGCCGCAAAGCGACGGAATGGCGCACCGGCCTCGTGGATGCGGCATTCCTCGCGCGCGATCCCGTGCCGCCGAAGGATTTCGTAGAGCACGAACGACCAGCCGGTGTCGGCCACGTCCGCCACCAGCGTGCGGCCGCGCAGGGCCGCGACGCCCGCGACATCGGGCTGCACGAACAGCCGGTTGAAGCCGTCGTCGCCGCCCATCGTCACCACGGTGTCGATGCCTGCGACTGCCAGCGCGATTGACTGGTCGGCGGCGCCATGTGCGATCTGGTAGCGGCCGGCGGCGAGCCCCTCGCGCTGCTCCTGCGAATTCGGCGCCGGCACGAGCGTCACGTCGAGGCCGCGACGCGCGAACGCGCCGGTGGCCTCGGCGGCGTAGAGCGGCAGCGTCTGGGTTCCGGGGAACACCATCGCCGTGAGGGTCCGGGGCAGGGGCATGATGGCAACCGGCGGGACAGGCCGGGCGCTTATGGAGAATGCCTGGCGCTTGCGCAAGCCAACCGGCGCGCGGACGGCGGCGGTCGACAAGCTCCGGACCGCGTCCTATACCGGCCCGTCGTCCCCGGAGCGCCGCATGGTTCGCCGCCGCCCCTCGATCGGATTGTTCGGGTTTCTCGGCCGCTCGCCCGAGCTTCGCGAGATCGACCGCACGCTGCGCGCGGTCGACCTGCATCCGCGGCTGGTGCCGGAGGCGATCAAGCTGACGATGGTCAGTCTGCTTCAGGACCATGCGATCGGGCCGGAGCCCGCGCCGCAGGCCTACCGCGCCGCCGCCGAGATCGTGGCCTATTGCATGATCGGCCCGGCCGGCTTCGCCAACGCCAACGGCGAAGACCTGACGCTTGCGGTCGAGCGGCGGATCGAGGGCGCGCTGGAGTCGGGCGAAAGCCTCGACGCGAAGCTCGTGCTTCTGACCCTGCACGCCGGGACGATCCAGCCGGACGTGGTGGCCCAGTTCGGTCTGGAAACCGAAGCATCCTGAAGCCGGCCCGGCGCGCCGGATGTCGCGGGCCTCGTGTCATTTGACATGCTTGCAAAGCATTTCGCATGGGACGGCCCGCGCGGCGGAACGGTGGGGTGACACAGACGTTCACTCGGCAGTTCATTCCGATGGAGGCCCAGATGGCTGCGAAGCAATCCAAGACACTCGACGAACTGTTCCACGACACGCTCAAGGACATCTACTTTGCGGAAAAGAAGATTCTCGCCGCCCTGCCGAAAATGGCAAAGGCCGCGCAGAACGAGGATCTGAAAGCCGCATTCGAAAAGCATCACGACGAAACCGAAGGCCAGATCGAACGTCTGGAGCAGGTGTTTGCGCTGATCGACAAGAAGCCGCAGGGCAAGACCTGCGACGCGATCCTCGGCATCGTCGAGGAGGGCAAGGAGATCATCGAGGACTACAAGGATTCGCCGGCGCTGGACGCGGGGCTGCTGGCGGCCGCGCAGGCCGTCGAGCACTATGAAATCTCGCGCTATGGAACCCTCAAGGCCTGGGCTGAGGAACTCGGACACAGGGATGCGGTCCGGCTCCTGAACGAGACGCTGGACGAGGAGAAGACCACGGACGCTTCGCTGACGAAGCTCGCTCAGGTCTGCATCAACCAGGAGGCCGAGGTCGAAGCCTGAGGCCGGCCTTTGCGCGGCGCCGCGGTCCGGTTTGTTCCGGACGCTGGCGCCGCGTCGCGGAGCGGCCTTTGGCCTTCGGCTCCGTAGGGGTGTGACAGCGTCGCCTCGCGGCCCGGTTGCGGGCCTCCGGTTAACTTCCTAGCATGGCTAACAATCAAGTGCGGCCGTCGACAAGGCCGGCGCCATCTAGGGAGAGAGATCGTGAGCAGATCGAACAATTCGTTCGGCCGGCCGTCGCGTCGGCGCTTCATTCAAGGCACGGGCGCTCTGGCCCTCGGCCTTGCCGCCCCCGCCATCGTGAGCGTCCGCCCGTCCTGGGCCGGATTTCCCGACCGGCCGGTCAAGATTCTCGTGGCCAACACGCCGGGCGGCCCGTCCGACATCATCGCGCGCATCATGGCGGCGGCGATGCAGGAGAAGATGGGCGGATCGGTGATCGTCGAGAACCGCGGCGGCGCCGGCGGCAACATCGGCATGGGCATGGTCGCGCGTTCGGACCCGGACGGCTACACGATCCTGCTCGCCACCAGCGCCTATTCGGTCAATCCGGGCCTCTACAATTCGCTGCCCTACGATCCGTTCAAGGACTTCAACCCGATCGTCGAGCTTGCGGTCTCGCCGCATGTGTTCGCGGTGTCGCCGAAGCTCGGCGTCAACACGATGAAGGAGTTCGTCGCGCTCGCCAGGAAGAGCCCGGACAAGTTCAACGTCTCCACGCCGCCGATCGGCACCGCGCCGCAACTGCAGGCCGAGGTGCTCAAGCAGCGCGAGGGTCTGGAGAAGATGGCGACGGTGGTGTTCGCCGGCGGCGGCGACGCGCTCAAGTCGATGATGGCCGGCACCGTCCAGTTGTCGTCCGGCGTGCTCGCGCCCGCGCATCCGCATATCCAGGCGGGCACGATCAAAGGACTCGCCGTCACCGGATCGAAACGCTGGCACGATCTGCCGGAGATTCCGACCATGATCGAGGCCGGGTACAAGGACTTCGTGTTTGAGACCTATACGTCGCTGATGGCGCCGTCCAAGGTGCCAGAGGACATTCGCAATCACCTCGAGAAGGTGGCGCTGGAAATCCTCAACACGCCGGCGATGCGCGAGCGGCTGACCAAGGCCGGCTTCGAGGTCACGGCGCGCGACGGCAAGGGTCATCGCGCGCGGATCGAGAAGGAGGTGCCGATGTACAAGGACATCATCGACAAGGCCGGCATCAAGAAGCTCTGACGCGTTCGGCTCCGACGCGTCGCCTCCCGCGAAAAGCGACGCCCCCGGCCGTTCGGCCAGGGGCGTTTTTCGTTTCCGGTGCGCTCAGCGTCGTCCGGGACAGACGATCTCGCGGCAGAGCTTCGTTAGCTCCGGCCAGGGCTGATAAGCCGCGCCCGTGCAAAGTCCGTCCGCTGCGTGCGTGAAGCTCGTCATCACCCGGCTGTGGAAGATCGCGGCCATCTCCACATTGCCGAGATAGCGGCCGCGCTCGTCGCGCGGATTGAACCGCACGCAGACCACCTGCCGCATGGTGCCGCCCTGCACCGGGCGCAACGCCGGCTCCGTGATGAAGGCGTCGCGGATGCCGGTGGGATCGGCGAGCTGGCCGTGGATGTGCTTGAGCAGATCCTCGCGGTAGCCCGGTTCCGGCGGATCGTTGTCCTCGATCTTCGGCGGCGTGGCGGCGCAGCCCGCCACCGCCAGCGCCGCTGCGAGCGACAGCAGGCGTCTCATCGGGCGCGGCGTGACGCGGTTCGGACGGCGGGCTTGGCGCGCCGGGCGACCGGAGCCGGCTTTCGCGCAGCGGATACGGCCTTGCGCGATTTGGGCGCACTGGATTTGGCGGCCCGCTTCGCCGGCTTGCGCTTGGTCGCAGCATTGCGCGCCTTGGCGCTCTTGCCAGCCTTCTTGCCGGCCTTCTTGCCCTTCACCTTGGAGGCGGTGAGGGCCCAGCCCTTCCAGTTGATGTCGAAGATGATGCCGTTCGGATCCTTGAACTTGCGCTCGAAGTCGTCGTCGTCGGGATCGCCTAGATCGAAGAAGAACCGGCCGCCGGCCTGCTCGATCATCTTCTGCCGCTTCGGGAGGTCGTCGACCTGGAACCCGAAATGATGCACGCCGACGAAGCCGTTCGCGTCCTTCAGCCCGGAGCCGGTCTCGCCCTTGTATTGCAGCAGCGCGAGGTTGACGTGGCCGTCGCTCATGTAGATGCGGCGCGCGGTCGGACCCTCCGACAGCGGTGAACGCTTCAGCCCGAAGGCCTTCTGGTAGAAATCGGCGGTGGCTTCGAGGTCTTTCACCACGAGAGCGACGTGCCGGATGCGAGCCATGATTGCCTACTCCGTCGGCGTTGAACCGGCGGCAGTTTGACAGAGCCGGCGCTCAAGAGAAAGCGGACGCCGGCGGCGTCCGCTTCCCAGAGGACGGAGATCAGTTGATTTCGATCTTGGCGGCGTTCACCACCGGACCCCAGGTCTTGAGGCTTTCCTCGGTCAGCTTTCGCATCTCCTCCGGCGTGCTGCCGAGCGGCGTGGCGAGCAGGCCGGAAATGCGCTTCTGCACGTCCGGCTGTCGGAAGCCCTTGCCGATCGCATCGGAGATTTTCCGGGTAATGTCCTTCGGCGTGCCGGCGGGGGCTGCGACTGCCATCCAGGTGATCGAATGCACGCCCGGCCAGATTTCCGAGAGCATCGGCACCTTCGGATAGTCCTTCAGCCGTTCGTGCCCGGCGGTGGCGAGCAGCTTGAGCTTGCCGGCATCGATGTTCTGCTTGTTGGACAGCAGATAGTCCGGGACCATGTCGATGGTGCCGGCCAGCATATCGTTGATCGCTGGCGCGCTGCCCCGGTATGGCACCTCGGTCATCTTGAAGCCGCCCTTGAGCATCATCAACTCGCCGAGCAGGTGCCCGGTGTTGCCCTTGCCCTGGTGACCATAGGTGACCTTTCCGTTCGCGGCTTTCGCGTGCTGGATGAAGTCCTGCATCGTGTCGCCGGGGAAGTTCCCGCGGGTGATGATGATCAACGGGTAAGTCGCGAGCACACTGATCGGCTCCATCGAGCGGGTGTCAAAGTTCGCCTTCGGGAACAGAACATGGGTGATGCTGAAGATGAGCTGGGTGCCGCAGAGCAGGGTGTAGCCGTCCGGCGCGGAGCGCATCACCTGCTCGGTGCCGACGCGGCCGCCTGCACCGCCCGGCCGGTTCTCGACCACCACCTGCTGGCCGAGGTTGGCGCTCGCACGGTCGGCGGCGATGCGGCAGAGCAGGTCGGCGGTGCCGCCGGCCGGCAGCGGAACGACCAGCGTGATCGGCCGGGTCGGGAAGTTGCTTTGCCCGGCTGCGGGCGACAGGCCGGCGAGGGCGCTGGCCGCCAGCGCGCAGGCGGCGACGGCAACGGATACGGATGCTCGCT
This sequence comes from uncultured Alphaproteobacteria bacterium, assembly GCA_963758225.1. Taxonomy (GTDB): domain Bacteria; phylum Pseudomonadota; class Alphaproteobacteria; order Rhizobiales; family Xanthobacteraceae; genus Z2-YC6860. The sequence continues at coordinate 214,724 of CAVWUJ010000002.1, forward strand.
TCATGGTTTCCTCCCAGGGCCCGGATTGAAGCTCCGGTTGCGGCAAGGTTAGCACGGCGGCCGCCATCCGCGAGACCGCCGGTCGGCCTTGCCAGCGCCGCAAGCCGGCCGGGCCTGCGGCGCTTGAGCGCGGCTGGCAACCCGCGCATGGTCGTGCCGGACGAATCACCGGACCGGCATGGCCGACTACGACCTCGCCATCATCGGCGGCGGCATCAACGGGGCGGGCATCGCGCGCGATGCCGCCGGCCGTGGCCTGCGGGTGCTGCTGTGCGAGCAGGCCGACCTTGCCTCTGGCACCTCGTCGGCTTCGACCAAGCTGATCCACGGCGGGCTGCGGTATCTGGAGCACCGCGCGTTCAAGCTGGTGCGCGAGGCGCTGGCCGAGCGGGAGCGGCTGCTCGCGCTCGCGCCGCATCTGGTCCGGCCGATGCGCTTCGTCCTGCCGGTCTATCCCGGCCCGCGGCCGGCCTGGCTGCTGCGCCTCGGCCTGTTTCTGTACGACCGCATGGGCGGCCGCAACGTGCTGCCCGGCACGCGCACGATCGACCTGACCCATCACGTCACGGGTCATCCGCTGAAGCGGCGCTTCCGCACGGCCTACGAATACTCCGACTGCTGGGTCGACGACGCGCGGCTCGTGGTGCTCAACGCCGTCGATGCCGCAGAGCGCGGCGCGGTCATCCGCACCCGCACCAAGGTCGTGCGGGTCGAGCGCGAGGAGGAGTGGCGGCTGATCCTGAACGCGCAGGGCCGGCGCGACGTCGCCACCGCGCGCGTGCTGGTCAACGCAGCGGGACCATGGGCGGGCATCGTGGCCGAAACCATCCTGCGGCAGCCGGGCCGTGCGCCGCTGCGCCTGGTCAAGGGCAGCCACATCGTCGTGCCGCGCCTGTTCGACCACGACCGCGGCTACATCTTCCAGAACGAGGACCGACGGATCGTGTTCGCGCTGCCGTTCGCGGACCGTTTCACCCTGATCGGCACCACCGACCGGGACTTTGCGGGCGATCTCGATGCGCTCGCTCCCGACGCCGACGAGGTGATCTATCTCTGCCGCTCGGTCACCGAATATTTCCGCCAGCCGGTGACGCCGGAGGACGTGGTCTGGGCCTTCGCCGGCGTGCGGTCGCTTCACGACGACGGCGCGGGCAAGCCCGAGGACGTGACGCGCGACTATCACCTCACGCTCGACGAGCGGTTTCGCGAAGCGCCGCTGCTGACGATCTACGGCGGCAAGATCACCACCTATCGCCGGCTTGCCGAGGCGGCGCTGGCCCGGCTGTCGCACTTCTTCAGGATGGGTGGGGCCTGGACCGCAGACGTGCCGCTGCCCGGCGGCGATTTCTCGTGGGACGGGATCGATGGCCTCGTCGCGCGGACGCGCAGCCGGCTTCCGTTTCTCGATGCAACGGAGGCGCTGCGGCTGGTGCGCGCCTATGGCACGCGCATCGATCGCGTGTTCGACGAAGCTGCAAGCGCCGCCGATGCGGGCCCGGCGTTCGGTCCGCTGCGCGCCGCCGAGGTGCGCCATCTGATGCGCCACGAATGGGCGCGTACCGCCGAGGACGTGCTGTGGCGGCGCAGCAAGCTCGGTCTGGTGCTGACGGCGGACGAGCGCGAGGCGCTGTCGCGATTTATGGCGGCTGAGGTCGGCTGACGGACGCGGGCTTGCGGGCCGGATGCGCGCCTTGTAGAGAGCGCCGAACTAAGGGAGATGAATTGATGGCCGACACCGCCCCCGCGCTGAAGCTCACCGTCGAAGGCGCGATGAAGCTTCTTGCCGCCGCGATGAAGAAGGCGGCGGAGATGAAGGTGCCGGAGTGCATCTCCATCGTCGATGCGGGTGGCCAGCTTCTCGCCTTCGCGCGTATGGATGGCGCGTTCACGCTCTCGATCGAATCTTCGCTGGTCAAAGCGATGACCGCGGCCTCCTACGGCGAGCCGACCGGAAACCTGCCGGCGGGCATCGACCTCAAGCTCGCGATCGCCACCCAGGGCAAGCGTGTCAATCTTCCCGGCGGCCTGCCGATCGTGGTCGACGGACACGTCATCGGCGGGATCGGTGTCGGCTCCGGCACCGGCGAGGAGGACCGGGTCGTGGCCGCCGCCGCGCTCGCGTCGATGCCGAACGCCAAGCAATTTTCCTGAACGGCCGTTCTGACGATTGCGACGATCAGGCCACCGCAACCGCCTCGACTTCGATCTTGAAGCCGTAGTGAAGCTGCGGAACCGGAACCACGCAGCGCGCCGGGCGGTGGCTGCCGGTCCAGGCGGCGTAGATCGTATTGAACTCCGGCCAGTCGCCGATGTCGGTGACGTAGACCCGCACCTGAACCAGCTTGTCGACGCCGCTGCCCGCGCCCTTCAGCGCATGGGCGACGTTGTCGAGCACCTGCTTCGCCTGCGCGGCGAATGGCTCGTCGGTCAGCTTGCGTCCGTCGGGAGCGATCGGGAGCTGGCCCGACACATGGACCATGCCTCCGGCCGAGACCGCGTGGCTGTAATGCCCGCCGGGCGGAGCCATCGTGGACGGATTGACGGCGGTCGGCGTGGCCATGCATGTCTCCTCGGATCGAACCTTGTTCCGCGCCCTCCATGCGGCAGCGCCTCCGCAATTGCAACAGGCCGCGACATTGCGGCCGCACGGCGGTCGCTTGTGGGCCCGGGCCCGCCCGTCTAAGTTCCCCCGGTTCGGCGCTCCGGCGCCGATGCCAAGCTCGGCCCGTTCCGGCCGCGCACATTCGGAGGGAATGTCCATGTCGTTCATCGGCGGCGCTTCGCTGCGCGCTATCTTGAAACCGGTCACGCTCGCGGCCGTCGCGGCGCTGGCGCTCGGGTCGCTTGCGTCGGGCGAGGCCCGCGCGCAGGCCAATTACCCCAACCAGACCATCCGCCTCATCGTGCCGTTCGCCGCCGGCGGTCTGCCGGACACGGTGGCGCGCATCGTGGCGCAGAGCCTGCAGGAAAAGCTCAAACAGTCGGTGGTGGTCGAGAACCGCCCCGGCGGCGGCGGATCGGTCGGCGCGCAGACGCTCGTCGGCGCACCTGCGGACGGCTATCAGTTCATCGTGACCGACAACTCGTTTCTGTCGATCAATCCGTTCATGTACAAGAGTTCTGACCTACAATCCGAAGGACTTCATCACGGTCGCGCGGCTGGCGACTGCGCCGCTGTTCCTGGCGGCGCATCCCAAGCTGCCGGTGAAGACGATGAAGGAATTCATCGACTACGCGAAGGCCAATCCGGGCAAGATCAACTACGGATCGTCGGGCGTCGGTTCGACCCATCACCTCTCGATGGAGGCGATCAAGGCGCAACTCAAGCTCGACATGGCGCATGTGCCGTTCAAGGGCACCGGCCAGTCGGTGCCGGCGCTGCTCGGCGGACACGTCGAAATCCTGTTCTCGGCCTATCCCTCGCTCGCCTCTGCGGTCGGCGGCAACAAGGTCACGATCCTCGCCACGAACGGCGCCAAGCGGTCGCCGCAGGCGCCGGACGTGCCGGCGATCTCCGAGTTCATTCCGGGCTTCAACTTCGCCCCGATGATCGGGATCTTCGGCCGCGCCGGCACGCCGGATGCGATCGTGCAGCGCATCGCCAATGAGGCGATGGTGGTCGTGAAAGAGCCCGACGTGATCAAGCGTTTCACCGCCGCCGGAATCGAGTCCGATGGCGCGGGCCCGGCGGAGTTCCGCAAGGCGCTCGACGGCGAAATCGCCCGCGTGCAGGCGACCGTGAAGGCGGCCGGCATCACGCCGCAATAGACCGATCCGTTCCGGATCGGCTTACGGTTGCAAATCGAGACGGCGTCGCGCTTCCAGTGCGGCGCCGTCCTGCATTTTTTGCATGCGGCTTGCAGCCGGTTCGGCCGGTGCATTGGGTCGTATTTGCTTTAGGCCCAACTCTTGCAAAGCTAGACCCTCGTGTTCCCTGGCGGGTCAGGGGATGCCGGCCTGCTGCTTCGACGTGCATCGTCTGGCCGATTTGAAACTTCACGCGACACCGTCACGAGGCTCCCATGCAAAAAAAATCATCCGCCCACTCCACTCCGTCGCGCCGTGCGCTGCTGGGCCTCGGTCTCGGCGTCGCATCCGCGGCTCTGCTTTCCATCGTGCCCGCGGCCGCCACGGACTGGCCGACCCGTCCGGTGACCGTCATCGTGCCGTATTCGGCCGGCGGCAACACCGACATGATGGCGCGTCTGGCGTCTGAATATCTCTCGTCCAAGCTCGGCCAGAGCTTCGTGGTCGAAAACCGCCCGGGTGGCGGCGGCTCGGTCGGTGCGGTTGCGACCGCGCGCTCCGCGCCGGACGGCTACACCTTCATGTTCGGCGCATCGACGCAGATGATCAACATCCCGATGATGCAGAAGGTGCCCTACGATCCGGTGAAGGACTTCACGCCGGTCAGCATCTTCGGCGCCGGGCCTTATCTGCTCGGCGTCAAGGCGTCGCTGCCGGTGAACAACCTCAAGGAGTTCATCGACTATGTGCGCGCCAACCCCGGCAAGCTGAACTATGCGACCGCGGGGCGCGGCGGCAACGTCCACCTCAACTCGGCGCTGTTCCTTTCGGTCGCCAAGCTCGACATGGTGGCGGTGCCCTACAAGAGCGGCGCGCCGGCGATGGCCGGGCTCGCCGCCGGCGAGGTCGAAATGTATTTCGGAAACGCCTCCGAGCTGATGCAGCACGTCAACAACGACCGCATCAAGATCCTCGCCGTGTCGACGCTGAAGCCGCTGCCGCAGCTCCCCAACGTGCCGACGGTGCACGAAACCTTCCCGGGCTTCGACACCTCGTCGTGGAATGGGTTCATCGCGCCGGCGGGCACGCCGCAGCCGATCCTGGATAAGCTCGAGAAGTACGTGATCGAGGCCGCCAAGGATCCGAAGGTGGTCGAGCGGCTGAACCGGATCGCGATCATCCCGTACGGCACGACCCAGGCCGAGTTCAAGGAGACGCTGGACAAGTCGCGCGTGTCCAACGCGACGGCGCTGGACGCTGCGGGGATCGCCGTCCTGAAGTGATCCGCCTCACCGCGCCGTCGACGATCGGGGCCGCCGAGGGCGGCCCCGTTTTTATCGGAAGCACACCGTCCGGGTCTATTCGGCCGCGATCGCCGGCGGCAGGTCCACCAGCCGGCCGCGCATGGCGCGGTCCAGCTTGAAGTCGTAAACCGGCGTCGCCGACTTCGGCGTCTTTCGCAGCAGCGCGCGATGCGCCAGTGTCAGTGCTGCCTTGGCGTAAACCGATGTGCCGCGCGTGCCGCTTGATGGGTTCTTCACCCCGGCCTGGCGCAGCAGTCCGTTGGCATAGCGCACCGCATAGGACTTCCGGATCGCACCGGTCCAGTGCTCGGTCGTGACCGACACATTGAGGCAATCGTGGTTGACGACGCGGTGCGGGCCGTTCAGCGGCCAGTGCAGCATCCGGCCCGGTTCGAGGTCGTAAACCTCGGCGTGCTCGTCGAACCAGGGCTCGTAGGGGATTTCTTCCTCGGTGGTGCCGAGGATCGCGCCCTCCATGTCGCATTCGCGCAGGAACGGCTCAGCGTTCGGATAGATCCAGATGCGCTTGCTGCCGCGGACCTGCCACAGCGCCTGGCCCGGCACATCGGCATGGTAATAGACCTGCGCCCGCGGCGATGAGATCAGGATGCCCAAGTTGTGCCGGAAGGTGTCGAGGCCGGGGACGTGGCATTCCATCTCCGCGAAGATCTGATCGAGCAAACGCGCGTAGGGCTCGGAAACCTCGTGCACGCGGCGCAGGTTGAGCCAGAGCCGTCCGGCGCGGATGCCATCGATCACCTCGGCGCCTGGGCAATCGCCCGAAAAGCCCGCGCCGCCAGAGCATGCGCGGATCGTCCGGCGAGCCCATGGAATGCAGATTGTAGTGCGTCTCGGGATAACTCTCGATCAGCTTCGCCAGCGCCGCGTCCGTGAACAGTTCGGATTCGTGCAGCCGGTGCGAAAGCACAAGCGTATGGCGACCGAACAGCGCCGGCGTGGCGCGGCTGCCAGTCGGTGAAAATCGTGTTCATGCGGCCCCTCCCTTCGGATTGCGGGTATGTCCTAGATGGATGCGCCTGCAACCGGGTTACCGCACGGCGCGGCGCGTGCCGCAGCCTTAATCGGAGGTGAACGTGCCGGGCGAAAACATTCGGGCCGCGCCCGATAAGTCAGCGGAATCAGGTCGGCGGCGGCCAGGAACGCTCTGACGGTCATATCGTCGCGGCCGCCTTTGCGGGCGCGATCGCATCGTCGTCGATGTCGGGCCGGTCTGTAAAACTTGAACGGTCCGGTTCACCGCCCGGCAATCCGCACGTGGTTTTATGAAATCGAGAATTCCCGTGGACCGTCTGCGTCCGCACAGCAGGATCGGATTGCGACCATGCAATCGCTCGTGCCGCGGCATCTGGAACAGAAGTTTGCGACGATCTCGGTTCTGATCGTCGACGACGACCATTACATGCGCAAGGTCGTCCGCGCGATGCTGATGGCGATCGGCGTGAAGCGCATCCACGAGGCCGGCGACGGCATGGCCGGGCTCGAAGCGATTCGCCAGAACAGCCCGGACGTGGTTCTCGTCGATTGGGAGATGCCCGGCATGGACGGGCCGCAGTTCGTCGCCCAAGTCCGTCAGCCTGGCGCATTCCCGATGCCGGACGTGCCGATCATCATGCTCACCGGGCACGGCGACCGCTGGCGCGTGGTCGAGGCGGCCCGCGCAGGCGCGCACGAGTATCTGCTCAAGCCGGTCTCGACCAAGGCGCTGATGGATCGCATCGTGGCGGTGCTGGCGATGCCGAGACCGATCGTGAAGACCGAGGGCTATTACGGGCCCGCACCGCGCAAGCTCGTCGTCGTCTCCGATCCGGAGATCGACCGGCAGGGCGACATCGTTTTGCTCAACTGAGCGTGGCTCCGGTCTCGCGCTCGACCGGCGGCTCGGCTTGCATCAACCGCAGACCCTGCGTCCATCGCACTCGGGGATTGTCGGTGCGGCCCGGTTGAGCCGCTGCGCCGGTGCGACTAGCGTGCCCGGGCGATGACCAGTCTGCCTCAATCCTCCCGCTCGGATTCGCTCCCGGCCGCTGCGCTGGTGCGCTTCGACGCCGTGTCCAAGCGCTTCGGCGACGTGTCGGCGGTCGACGGCGTGACGCTCGACATCGCGAGGGCGAGTTGTTCGCGCTGCTCGGTCCCTCCGGCTGCGGCAAGACCACGCTTCTGCGCATGCTGGCCGGCTTCGAGGAGCCGAGCGGCGGGCGCATCCTGCTGGACGGGCGCGACATCGTCGGGCGTGCCGCCGCACCGGCGGCCGGTCAACATGATGTTCCAGAGCTACGCGCTGTTTCCGCACCTGACGGTGGCCGGCAACATCGCCTTCGGGCTGAAGCAGGACGGCCTGCCCAAGGCGGAGATCGCGGCGCGCGTCGACGAGATGCTGGCGCTGGTGCGGCTCGACGGGCTCGGCGCGCGCAAGCCGCATCAATTATCGGGCGGCCAGCGCCAGCGGGTCGCGCTGGCGCGCGCGCTGGCCAAGCGGCCGCGCGTGCTGCTGCTCGACGAGCCGCTGTCGGCGCTCGACCGCAAGCTGCGCGAGGAAACCCGCGCGGAACTGATGGAGCTTGCAGGCGCGCCTCGGCCTGACCTTCGTCATCGTCACCCACGACCAGGACGAGGCCATGTCGATGGCGGGCCGCATCGGCGTGATGAACCGCGGGCGGCTGGTCCAGGTCGGTCCGCCGGCCGAGGTCTATGAGCGGCCGGCGACGCGCTGGGTCGCGGATTTCATCGGCGACGTGAATCTGATCGAGGGCCGGGTCGCCGCCGACGGCGTCCGACTTCGCGGAGTCAAAGGCGAGGCCGGCGGCCGCTGCGCCGCGGCGCCGGCCGCGGGCATTCGCAACCGGCGCCACGGTCTGGCTCGCGGTCCGGCCGGAGAAGGTCGGCATCGCCCGCGATGCGGCGCCGGGGATGCGGACAACGCCGCGGCCGGCACCGTGGTCGATATCGGCTATCTCGGCGACGTGTCGGTCTATCGCGTGCGGCTCGACAACGGCGTCGACATGAGGGCCACGGCCGCCAACCGCCCGCGCGCACGCCGGCCCGATCTTTCGCGCGGCGACCGGGTGCTGGCTGACCTTTCCCCGAGCGCCGCCATGGTCCTGACGCGATGAGCGGCGCCGGCCCGCAGGCGCCGCTCGGCGGGCGCCTGGCTCGTGGTGCTCGTGCCGGCGCTCTGGCTTACGGCGTTCTTCGCCGTGCCGTTCCTGATCGTCCTGAAGCTGTCGTTCTCGCAGACGGCGATCGCGCAGCCGCCCTATGTGCCGGTGCTCGATCTCGCGGCCGGGCTGGCAGGGCCTGCGGGACTTCGTCGCCGGACTGTCGCTCGACAGCCTATCGCGCTGATTGCTCTCCGACACGCTCTATCTGGGCGTCCTATCTGCGCAGCCTGACATCGCGCCGATCTCGACCGTCCTCCTGCTCGCTGATCGGCTATCCGCTGGCCTACGGCATCGCGCGCGCGCCGCGCCGCGTCCAGCCGGTGCTGATGATCGGCATCGTCCTGCCGTTCCTGACCGCGTTCCTGATCCGCATCTATGCCTGGATGAACATCCTGCAGCGCGACGGGCCTGCTGAACGACATGCTGCTCGCGCTCGGCCTCGTTTCGCGAGCCGCCGGTCTGGCTCGTCCACCGACACCGCCGATCTATATCGGCATGGTCTACACCTACCTGCCGTTCATGGTGCTGCCGCTCTACGCCAGCCTGGAGAAGATGGACGACACGCTGCTGGAGGCCGCGAGCGATCTCGGCTGCCCGCGCTGGAAGGCGTTCTGGCTCGTCACCGTGCCGTTGTCCTGGCCTGGCGTGGTCGCCGGCTGCCTGCTGTGCTTCATCCCGATCGTGGGCGAGTTCGTCATTCCCGATCTGCTCGGCGGCTCGGATTCGACTGATGATCGGCCAGACGGTCTGGATCGAGTTCTTCGGCAACCGCGACTGGCCGGTCGCCTCGGCGCTGGCCATCGTCATGCTGCTGATCCTGCTGGTGCCGATCGTGCTCTATCAGCGGCTTCAGGCGCGCGAACTGGAAGCCGAAGGCGCGGACGGGCGATTGCCGCCGAGCGCCGACGGACGGGGGCCGCTGATGCGCCGCGGCCTGTCCCCGTTCAATCTCACGGCGCTGGTGCTCGGCTTTGCGTTCCTCTACCTGCCGATCGTTATCCTGGTCATCTATTCGTTCAACGCCTCGCGGCTGGTGACGGTCTGGGGCGGCTGGTCGCTGCGCTGGTACGTCTCGCTGTTTCAGGACGGCGCGATTCTGGCGGCGGCCTGGATCAGTCTGCGCGTCGCCGCGGTGTCGGCGACGCTGGCCACCGTTCTCGGCACGCTCGCCGCCGTCGCGCTGGTGCGCGCGGGCCGCTTCCGCGGGCCGCTGCGCCGTTCTCCGGGCATGGTCTATGCGCCGCTGGTGATGCCGGAGATCATCACCGGGCTGGCGCTGCTGCTGCTGTTCGTGGCGATCGGCATCGACCGCGGCTTCTGGACCGTGACGCTCGCGCATACCACGCTGACCATGTGCTTCGTCGCGGTGGTGGTGCAGTCGCGGCTGATCGAGCTTCGACCGCAGCCTGGAAGAGGCGGCGATGGACCTGGGCTGCCCGCCGTGCGACGGCATTCCTGACCGTGACGCTGCCGCTGATCTGGCCGGCGGTCGCCGCCGGCTGGATGCTGGCCTTCACGCTGTCGCTCGACGACCTGGTGATCGCCAGCTTCACCACCGGCCCCGGCTCCACCACGCTGCCGATCCAGATCTATTCGGAGGTGCGGCGCGGCCTGAAGCCGGAGATCAACGCCGTCTCCACGATCCTGATCGTGGCGGTCGCGGTCGGACTGACGGCGCTGGCCCTGCTGTTCAAGCGCGGTGCGATAAGCGAGGCAGAGCGTGCCCGCTGACCGGTCCGGCGGATCACTCCGCCCGTCGGTCGCTGCCGCGCGGCGGACGCAGAAGATAGAGCAGAAGCCAGAGCGGCAGGATCACCATCGCGCCGACCGCCACATTCGGCAGCGCCCAGTCCAGGCCGCGCCGCGCCCAGTCCTCGACCCGTTCGGCGGACAGTCCCAGTTCGCGCACCAGCATGTCGGCGGTGATGCCGAAATGGGTCAGAATGGTGCCGACGATCAGCGAGGCGACGATGACCTTGATCAGCGTCAGGATCAGCGGGTGCGGCATCCGGGGCTCGGCGTCCGGGATCGGGCGACAGAGTGAATTCGATGCCGGAAATATAGACGAAAGCTCCGCAGCCCGCGCGCAGCGCCGTTTCGAGCCGCGCGCCGCACTGTTCAGGGGCGCGGCTTGATCGGCGGCGGCGGGGTCGGAGTCGCCGCCGGTCAGGCGCTCGATGGCGCTGCGCACGGTGTCGCGGGTGGTGCGGCTGCGCACCGCTTCGAGCAGCGGCGAGGCCGCACGGCGAACGCTGGAGCAGCGCCTGGGTGTCCGGCAGCATGATCGGATCGTCCCAGGGCCCGTGCACGACGAACGGCAGTTCGAACGGCGGAGGGCTTTTCGCTCGGCGACGCCGGGACCAGCGCGGCGACGCCCTTGAGGTCGAAGTCGCGCGCGGGGATCGAGGCGGTGCCGGCCAGTCCCAGGCGCACCTTGGCGCCTTCGAGACGGACGTCCTCGACGGTCGCGGTGCCGTGGGTGACCTTGACGGTCCACCGTCAGCTGTTCGTAAGGGCGTGCGGCCGGTGCGGAAATCGCCGGCGCCCGATAGCGGGCGGCGCTCCAGGCGGCGCAGCAACTGCTCGACATTCAGTCCGAGCAGCGCGCCCTGGCGGCCGACCAGATCGGCGTCGCCGTTGAGCGTGCCGGCGAGCGCCAGCATGCTGCCGCCGGACGCCTCCAGCGCCACGGTCAGGTTGCCGCGGCCTTCGATCCGCCGGAAGTTGAACAGTTCGTTGAGGCAGGCCGCGAGATCGACATCGGCGAAATGAAGCTGCGATTTCATCTCGGCGCGCCGACGTCCGGCATCGGCTGCGGCAGCTGGATCGCGCCCTTTACGATGCCGCCGAAGGCCTGCGCCTCGCCGACCGTGACCGTCATGCTTGCCGCCGCGCAGGTTGGCGGCTATGGCGGTGCGGCCGAGCTTGGCGCGCGCCAGCGTCACGCGCTGCGACGACAGGCGCAGGTCGAGGTCGAAGCTGTTCAGCCCTTCGAGCGAGATCGGTCCCTGGCTCCAGCCCGTTCGTTGGCGGTGAGGAAGCGCACCGCGCCGACATAGGGCGTGAGGTCCACCTCTTCGGCGGCCAGCGTGCCCTGAAGCGTGCGGCGGCCGGCGCGATGGCGAAGGTCAGAGCGCCTTCGGCGGCGTTGCCGTCGAGTTCGACGTTGACGCCGGACAGCGCGATAGTGCCGGCGGCGATGTTGGTCTTGGCCTTGAGCGCGAACCGACCGAAGCCGCCGCCGGTGAGCGGCTGCAGGCCGGCCCAGCGCAACGTGTCGCGCAGCGAGGGCGCGTCGGCGGCCAGTGTGCCGTCAACCTTCAGCGTGGGCCGCGTGCTGAGCGCGCCGTCGAAGCCGAGCTTGAACGGTGCGCTGTTCATGCCGCAGCTTGATGCCGGAGCGCTCGCCGGCGAGAGCGGAGCCGAAGTCGCTCAGGCTGAAGCGCGGTGTCGATCGTCTGGCCGTTCCAGGACATCCGGCCGGTCGCGGCAAAGCTGCGGGAAATCGACGGCCAGGCGAGCGCCAGTTCAACGTCTGTCAGCGTTTCGGACAGGCCGTGGGTTCGTCCTTCGCGCACGACGACCGTGCCGTCGGCGATGCGGATTTCGCTGAATGCGCCTCCACGTCGGCGCGCTTGCCCTTCGGGCCGAGAGCCAGCGCCAGCCGGTCCACCAGGCCCGACCAGTTCGAGCGGCCGTCGCGGCCGAATCGCCACGGTGATATGAGGGCCGCTCGAGGCTGACGTCGCTGATCTCGAACTGGCCGGACAGCAGCGGCAGAAGCCGCAGCCGCGCGTTGAGCCGCTCGGCGGTGATGACGTCTGACGCCGTCGTCGCCCAGGCTGACATGGCTGAAGCTGACGGAGCCGGTCGGAAACAGCGAAACTGAAACCGTGCCGTGCAGGCCGGGATCGAGGCCGGTGACGTTGCCGATTTCCGGCGCGCACGGCGTCGCGAACGCGCTCGGCTCGGGAATGGCGACGGCGATGACGCCGATCACCGCGAGCCTGCCGAACAGGACGGCCGCGATGGCGAATGCCCAGGCGTTTGAAGGCGGTGGCCGCGGTCACGGAACAGATCCAGGTAGGGGCCGGCGCTTAAGCCAAGCTGAAACTATCGCGCGGCGCCGAGCTGCCGCGCAACTTGCGAAGCCTCTGTGTCGCTTTCGTGGCCGGGATTGGCGCCGGGACGTGTTGCCGCGGCGGACGATCGGCCGCGCCGCGACGGAATCCGCTCAGTTCGGACGCGCGACCTTGTAGGCGGCCTCGGTCTTGGACTTGATCTCGTCCAGGGTCACGTCCGGGCGCAAGCTCGACAGGGTCATTCCGGCGCCGCCCTTGCGGTCGATCATCGAACACGCCGAGGTCGGTGATCACCATGTCGACGACGCCGGCGCCGGTCAGCGGCAGGGTGCAGCGCTTGAGCAGCTTGGGCTCGTTCTTGGCCGAATGCTCCATGATCACCACGACCTTCTTGACGCCGGCGACGAGGTCCATGGCGCCGCCCATGCCCTTGACCATCTTGCCGGGGATCATCCAGTTGGCGAGATCGCCGTTCTCGGCCACCTGCATCGCGCCGAGCAGCGCGAGGTCGATATGGCCGCCGCGGATCATCGCGAACGAATTCGGCGGAGGAGAAATAGCTCGTGGTCGGCAGTTCGGTGACGGTCTGCTTGCCGGCGTTGATCAGGTCCGGGTCCTCGTCGCCCTCGTAGGGGAAGGGACCGAAGCCGAGCATGCCGTTCTCGCTCTGGAGCTGCACGCTCATGCCGTCGGGGATGTAGTTCGACACCAGCGTCGGGATGCCGATGCCGAGATTGACGTAGAAGCCGTCGCGCAACTCCTTGGCGGCGCGCTCGGCCATCTGCTCGCGGGTCCAGGCCATTGTTGCGGTCCTCTCAATCTCTCTGTCGCACGATCTGATCCGAAAACCGGCTCTCGCCTTTCGGGATCATGCGATGACGCGCTTGCGCACGGTGCGCTGCTCGATGTGCTTGACGGCGTCCGGGACGTGGACGATGCGCTTCACGTAGACGCCCGGCGTGATGATGTGGTCGGGGTCGATCTCGCCCGGCTGCACGAGGTGTTCGACCTCGGCGACCGTGACCTTGCCGGCCGTCGCCATCATCGGATTGAAGTTGCGCGCGGTCTTCCGGTAGACGAGGTTGCCTTCGGTATCGCCCTTCCAGGCATGCACGATCGAGAGGTCGGCGACGATGCCGCGCTCCATCACATAGCGCTCGCCGTCGAACTCGCGCTCCTCCTTGCCCTTGGCGATGCTCGGTGCCGGCGCCGGTGCGGGTGAAGAAGGCCGGGATGCCGGCGCCGCCGGCGCGGATGCGCTCGGCGAGCGTGCCCTGCGGGTTGAATTCGATCTCCAGCTCGCCGGCGAGATATTGCTGGGCGAACAGCTTGTTCTCGCCGACGTAGGACGAGATCATCTTCTTGACCTGCCGGGTTTCCAGCAGCAGGCCGAGACCCGCGCCGTCCACGCCGGCGTTGTTGGACACGATGGTCAGGTTCTTCACGCCGGAATCGCGGATCGCCAGGATCAGCGTTTCCGGGATGCCGCACAGACCGAAGCCGCCGGCCATGATCAGCATGCCGTCCTTGAGCAGGCCGGCCAGTGCCGCCGTGCGCGTCCGGATAGACCTTCTTCATGCGCGTTCCCCGCCTCCGCCGTTTCGGCTGGATTCATGCACGTTCTGGACCTCCGGTTCTGTAGCCGAGGTGGCGACGGCCGATCAAGCGGCCCGCGATGCGGGCCGGAGCGGTGAGGGGCAGCGAGCGGCCGGGTCAGCGCGCCTGCATGGCGTCGTCGGCGTGGCGCATCATCCGGATCACCGGAAAAATGCCGACCAGGACGATCAGCAGCGCCGCCAGCGCCCCGTCCTCGAAGCTGCCGCGGGTGGCGAACTGATAGATGTAGGTCGACAGGGTCTCGACGTTCATCGGCCGCAGCAGCAGCGTCGCCGGCAGCTCCTTCAGGCAATCGACGAAGATCAGCAGCGCCGCGCCCCAGATCACCGGCCGCATCAGTGGCAGGTGGATGCTGCCGGATCAGGCCGGCCGGGCGCGCTGCCGGCCGCGCGGGCGGCGTCGTCGAGGTCGGTGGAGATGCGCGCCAGCCCGGCCTGCGCGAAGCCGGTGGCGATCGCCATGAAACCGCACCGCATAGGCGATCATCACCGGCCGCGCTCGATGCCGACCAGCAGCAGGCCGACGTTGACGCCGCTCACGGCGAGCACGATCCGGTTCAGCAGTCCGTCGACTGCGACCAGCGGCGCCAGCAGGCCGAGCGCCAGCACCGTGCCCGGCAGCGCATATCCCATGCCGGCGAAGAACATGCCCCAGCGCGCCGCCGGGCGGCGGATCAGCCGCACCGCGAGCGCCGCGCCGAAACCGAGCACGAGCGTCAGCACGGTCGCGAAGGCCGCGATGAACACGGTGTTCCAGGTGTGGCGGAACAGTTCGGCGTCGAAACCGACAGAGAGCAGCCGCGATGACCACGTCGGCCGTGAGGCTGGAAAGCGGCATCAGAAAGCCGAGCGCCACCGGCGCGAGGCAAAGCGCCAGCGCGAGCCAGCCTTTTGCGTCCGTCAGCACGATCCGGCGCGCCAGCCCCGGCTGCCGGTCGTGGCCGGTGAAACGCTGGCGCCGCCGGCCGTAACGCTCCAGCGCGATCAGGCCGGCGACCGCCACCAGCATGAAGCAGGCGATCTGCGCCGCCCCCGGCAGGCTCGACCGGTTGAGCCAGGTGTCGAAGATCGACAGCGTCAGCGTGCGCACGCCGAGATATTCGCTCGCGCCGATGTCGTTGAGCGCCTCCAGCAGCGCGAGCGCGAGCCCCGCGGCGATCGCCGGCCGCGCCAGCGGCAGCGTGATGTCGCGCGCGAGCCGCCAGTTGGCTGCGCCGAGCACGCGCGCCATCTCGATCAGGTGGCCGCTCTGGGTCTGGAACATCGCGCGGGTGGCGAGATAGACGTAAGGGTAGAGCACGATGCCCATGACGAAGATCGCGCCGCCGAGCGAGCGGATGTTCGGAAACCAGTAATCGGCGGCGGAGGCATAGCCGAAGGTCGCACGCAGCGCGCGCTGCACCGGCCCGAAGCTGTCGAGCATGTCGACATAGACATAGGCGACGATATAGGTCGGGAACGCCAGCGGCAGCGGCAGCAGCCAGACCAGCACGATTGCGTCCCGGAAACTGATAGGCGGTCACGATCCAGGCGGTGCCGACGCCGGCCACCAGCCGCGATGATCGCGACGCCCGCCAGCAGCAGCAGCGTGTTGAACGTTGCGCCTGCGGCAGGACATAGGCCGCCAGATGCGGCCAGATGTCGGCATCGCCCTGCAGCGCCGATGCTGGAACAGGCTGGCGAGCGGCGCCAGCACCAGCAGCGCGACTGCGACCAGCAACAGGGCTGCAAGCGGATGCGCGAACCGCGGCAGCCGAAGACGGCGCGGTGCGGACGCCACGGTGGGAAGCTCGGCCGCGGTCATGACAGCCGAACGAATCGTCCCCGCCGGATGGCGGGGACGATGTTTTCGCCGGATTTGCGCACGAAACGGTCCGTCAGTTGTCGAATCCGACCTTGTCGACCAGCGTCGCGGCCGTCTTCTTGTGCTTGGCGATGGTCGGCGATCGGCGTGCGAATCCGCCTTCAGCGCGCCGTAGCCCGCGATGGTCTTGTTGACCGGCACGCCGGCGCGCAGCGGATATTCGTAGGTCGAGTTGGCGTACATCTCCTGCGCCTTCGGCGTGACCATCCACTCGATGAACTTCATCGCATTGGCCTGGTTCGGCGCGTGCTTGGCCAGGACGACGCCGGTGATGTTCACATGGGTGCCGCCGCCCTCGAACGTCGGCAGGATCACCCGGGTCGCGTCGGCCCAAGGCTTCTGCTTCGGCCTCCTTGTCGTTCATCAGCGCCCAGTAATAGGTGTTGGCGATGCCGAGATCGCACTTGCCGGCCGCGATGTCGCGGGCGGTCTCGCGGTCGCCGCCGGAGGGCCGCTGCGCCAGATTGGCCTTCAGGCCCGCGCAGCCATTCCTCCGCCTTGGCCTCGCCGAGCTTGGCGACGACATGGGCGAACAGCGCGTTGTTGTACATGTGCTGGCCGGAGCGGATGCAGATCTTGCCCTTCCACTTCGGGTCGGCAAGCTCCTCGTAGGTGATCGCGCTCCTGCTTCACGCGCTCCTTGGAGGCGTAGATCACGCGCGCGCGCGGCGGCGACCCGTACCAGTGGCCGTCGGCGACCGCGGTATTGCGGCGGGATCACCTTGTCGAGCGCGGCCGACTTGATCGGCTGGGTGACGCCGGCGTCGAACCGCGTCCTGCAGACGGCCGATGTCGACGGTGATCAGCACGTCGGCCGGGCTCTTGGCGCCTTCGGACTTGATGCGCTGGTCGAGGCCCTGCGACGCCGAGATCAGATTGACCTTGATGCCGGTGTCCTTGGTGAAGGCCTCCAGCAGCGGCTGGATCAGCTTGGCCTCGCGATAGCTGTAGAGGTTGACCTCGCCCTGCGCGAGCGCCGGCCCGGCGGCAAGTGCGGCTGCGCCAGCGCCAGCGGCATGAGATGCAGCGACGGTTTGAACATAGGCGTGTCCCTTCTGGTGGAACGTGCTCTGCGACGGACGTTCGCCGCCAGTGGTAGCCCCCGGGCATGAGGGGTCAAGTGGATTTCACGTGAAATTTCAATATCTTGGAACGATTCCAGACTGCTGTAGATTGGAACGATTTCGAATTCGTCGCTTAACCGTTGAGCGAAGGGTCAATTTTTGCGGCGGTATGCAAAGGCAGCCGGCGCCACTGCGCGCGTCAGAGCGCCGCAGCATGTGATTCTAGCCGCCGTCGGGATCGGGCGACGCATCGGGCGGACGGCGTTCGGCGATTTCCGCGATCATTTTTCTGACGATGGCCTGGCCGAAGGAATTGAAATTCTCCGCCACCATCACGAATGCGCCCGGACCGCCGATCACCTGGTCGCGAAAATAATTCGGCAACCCGCCGGGCGGATTGGTGTGCTCGGGATTCCAGATCAGCGGCTGGTCGCTGAGGATCGCCAGCGCATTGACCGTGATGCCCTTGGCCACCGCGTCGTCGCGGGCCTGCGCGGCGTCGCGGCCGGAGTTGTTGGTGCCGTCCCCGGAGATGTCGATGGTCCGGCGCGCCGCCTTGAACGGCGCGCGCTCGATCAGCGCGACCGAGAAGTCGATGGCCGCCCCGATGCCGGTGCGCTCGGCGAAGGAGCGCGGCAGTTCGAGAAGCTGATCGCCGAACCTGCGCGCCGATTCAGGCCCGTCGATCACGGTCCAGTCGATCACGACACGCTGCGAATAGCCGCCCGACCACTCCACGAAGGTCACGGCGATCCGCTGATGGCGTCCCGAGCTGATCGCCTCCAGCACGCGCCGGTCCGCGATGGCTTCGGCGTAACCCTTGCGCTGCAATTCGAACTTGGCGTGGTTCACGCTGCGCGACACGTCGGCGGCCAGCACCAGAAGCAGATCGACCGGCTCGGCCGCGCGGCCCGGCAGGACGCCGGCCGCCATCAGGAACAACGATGCAATCAGCCGCCAGGCGGTCCGCATGCGCGCGTCTCCTGCGATCGCGTCACCATGCTATCCGATGGCGGGCGGCTGCCAAACGGCGAAGGGCCCGCAACCCCCATCGCGGAACGCCGGGCTGCTATTCGGCGGCCAGACGGGTTCCCGGAAACGAGACCTCCACCAGCGTGCCGGCATTGACGCCGCTTGAAATGGTGAACGTCGCGCGGTTGGCTTCCGCCAGCGCCTTGGTCAGCGGCAGTCCGAGTCCGGTTCCGGGCGAATCCGAGCGCGGCGCCGTGGCGAGCTGCCGGAACGGTTCCAACGCGACGGCGATGTCCTTCTCGCTCATGCCGACGCCGGTGTCGCGCACCCGCAGCACCGCCTCGCCGGCGTCGTTGACCGCGGTCGAGACGATCACCTGGCCGCCGGCCCCGGTGAACTTGATCGAGTGGGACAGGAGGTTGAGCACGATCTGGCGCAGCGAGCGTGCGTCGGCGGTGACGGTCTGCAGCGCGGCCGACAGCGAGGTGCGGATGATGACGCGCTCGCGGGCGGCCTGCGGCTGCATCACCGCCACGCATTGCGGATCAGGTCGTTGAGGTCGACGCTGGTGAATTCGAGTTCGAGCTTGCCGGCTTCGATCTTGCGACAGATCGAGGAGATCATTCAGCAGCGCGATGACATGCTCGCCGACAGCGTGGATGTCCTTGAGATATTGCGCGTAGCGGTCGTTGCCGATCGGGCCGAAGCGCTCCTCCATCATCACCTCGGAAAAGCCGATGATCGCGTTGAGCGGCGTGCGGATTTCGTGGCTGATCTTGGCGAGGAAATCGGACTTGGCCGTCCGAGGCCTGTTTCCGCCTGCCGCGCGCGTGCATCAGTTCGGCCTCGGCCCGTTTCCAGGGTGCGATATCCTGGAACACCGCGCAGAAGCCGGTTCGTCGCCGATCCGGCCCACCGTCATGAACAGCGGCAGCGCGCTGCCGTCGGCGCCGGCGCGCCAGCACCTCGCGGCCTTCCGGCGCGCCGTCGGCGTCATCGGCGCGGCTCAGCAGGTCGAGCGCGGTGCGCTGGCTTTCCGGGGCGAACAGGCTGGCGAACGGCAGGCCGATCGGATTCGCCGTCGCCGGCGCCGAACAGCGCGTGGGCCCGGCGGTTGAGCGAGACGATGCGGCCGTCGCGGTCGACCAGCAGCACGCCGTCGGCGGCGACGTCGAGGATCGCGCGCAGCTCCGCGCCTGCGCGGATCCGGCTGGCTCGCCGAGCGCGCTGCACCGCGTGGCGCCGGGCTCGCGTGGTCAGCATCAGCACCAGCGCCGTCTCGCCCTCCCACGGCGTGCTGAACAGGCGCGCCGTCGACCGGCACGGCGATGCCGCACTGGGTCGAGATCGCCAGCGTCTTTGTGCCGTTGGTGCCGGTCGCGCCGACGCCCGGATCGACGAACAGCGCGTCGAGGCCGCCGGCATCCGCCAGCGCGTCGAGCCGGCCGTAGCCGGTCCAGTCGAGGAACGCCTTGTTGGCGTAGATCAGCTTGTCGAGGCGGTAGACCAGGACGCCGACCGGCAGGCGGTCGAGAATGTCGCGCTGGTCGCTTGGACGATCCGGAAAGTCCTCGTCGTCGCGCTCGGGGGCCGGCGCGGATCGTCCGGCGGTCCGACGTTGCGACAGTCTCAGGCTCGGGTGCGGCGGGCGCATGACTGCGGGATCTCGTTCCGGCGGGGTCATCGGCGCCGGCTCTCGGCGCCGCGCAGCCGGGCGGTCAGCCGGTTGGCCAGTTCGCCGAACGCCATGTGCTCGACCGGCGTCAGCGCTCGGCGGCCGGCTTGCTCCTCGGGAACGCCGCGCGGAACGGCACGACATTGGGCGAGGCCGGCACCACGGCCAGCGCCGGGCGGCTCCGTCGGTGGCGCGCTGCGGCTCGCGGCCGGGACGCGGCGCGCCGTTGCGGCGGCGGTCCGGCGGGCTGCGGCGGCTCGCGCGCGGGCTCCAGCAGCGCGGCGATCGTGCGGCGCGCGTCGCGGCAGATGCCGAAGCCGCGGTAGCCGCGGAAATTCCGTTCGCGGTCGAACACCGGCAGGCCGGACATCTCGACGGCGAGGCGCTCCTCGGTGCCGTCCGCCGGGAACGCGACGACGATGCCGCTCCAGGTCTCGCGCGAGGCGACGGCGCGGCGCGACCTGGCCGTCAGGATCGAGCCCGAGCGTCTGCGCGATCTCGTGCCAGGGGCGGCCGAGCAGGCTTGCGGTGCGTCGGGCCGATCGCCTCGACGAAGGCGTCGGAGGTGAGCGTGAAGCGGCTCGGCGTCGATCTGCCAGACGAAGCGCAGCGGCTGGGTGGGCGGCGTTCCGGTTGGGCCGGTTGCGGCGAGTCGAGGCGGCGGCGGCGGCGCGGCGTCGGGCTTTCCGGGGCGGCAGGCCGTCGAGGCCGCAGGTGCAGGGTCTTCGGTTTGCGGGATGGTTTGCGGGATGGAAAGAGCAGCTTCGGCTTCGCGTGGGGAGGAGCGTCTGCTTCGAGGCGGGCATCGGCGGGTGCACTGACCTGTAATTCGGCGCGGCGGCGGCCGGCGATGCGTCGTGGCACGCGGATGATCCTGGCTTGGACCGGTCGGGCGCGATGCTCGGGATGTCGCATGGCGAATCCAGGAGAGCGCCTCGCTGCCGTCGCCGATGCGGTCGACTGGAGCGCGCCGGCGTCGGTGTGGGCCGTCGGCATGGCCGGCGCCAGCCATTGCGCCAGCGCCCGGCGCCGAGCGCCGACAGCGATGCCGCGTCGCCGAGCATGGCGCGGCCGCGGGCGGTTGGCGCCAGCAGCGTGCCCTCGGAGGTGAACAGGCGCCACGCGGCGCCTCGATCCCGTCGAGCAGGCCGCCGGGCCCGTCTGCGACGCGAAAGCCGGCCCGGCGGTCGCGGCCGCGACCAGGATCGCGGGGGTTCCATCGGCGAGGATGATGCGCGAGCAGGCGCAGGTCAGCGGCGCGCCGAGCCGGCCGCCGAAGCCGCGCAGCCGCTCCAGCCGCGGCGCGCCGCCCTGCGGCAGCGATCCGGCGAGGCGCGCGATCTGCAGCGCGGCGCTGGCCTTGGGATCGATGGTGGAGCCGGCGATGGCGGCGGGCGAGGCCGCACCGAAGACGTCGGCGCCGGCCGGATTGGCCCACAGCAACCGCGCCGCGTCCGACGCTCCAGAGCCACGCGGGCGCGGCGCTGGCGGCATGGACCGTAAGTTGCGGGTCGCGCAACCGGTCGAGACTGGTTACTCAGATCAGGCATCGGCGGTCGCCCTCCGCGGCGCCGCGGCCGCCCGCGGGCCGAGAATGGTTGATAAAGTCTTAGTCGTGGCGGGGCGAACGTCCACGGTCCGGGGGATTTAACGACCACAGGTTCTTCGCTAACCTTAATTGTGCGATCCGGCGACAAATCCGAGCATTTGTTCGGCGCCCGCAGGCGCGCTTCCACAGGAGCTCCCGATGGTCGACGATCCGTTCAAGGTTCCCCAGGAGATGCGTGCGCTCGCCGAGCAGAGCGTCGCCCAGGCCCGCAAGGCCTTCGACGGCTTCATGAACGCGACTCACGAAACCGTCTCGCGCCTCGAATCCCAATCCTCATCCGTCCAGGCCGGGACCACGGACATGGCGCGCAAGGCGGTGGGCTTTGCCGAAAAGAACGTCGCGTCGTCCTTCGATTTCGCGCAGCGCCTGCTGCAGGCGCAGGACGCGAACGAGGTCATGCGCCTGCATGCGCAATTCGTGAAGGAGCAGATGCAGGCGCTCAGCGATCAGACTCGCGAACTCGGGCAGTCGGCGGCCGAGACGATGGCAAAAGCGCGCCCGAAACCGTAGATCCGGCGGCCTTGGGTGCAATGCGTTAAAAATTAGCCGCGCGCGTGCGCTTTTTGCGGCGTCAGGCGCTCGTCGGAGCGGTCTCCTTGACGTTCCAATTGGCTGATTTTCCATGATTATTGGACCGATTGTTGCGCCTCACGAGGGGCGAAAGGAATTTTCTATTCGCATTGCGAAGTTGCATATTGCGATGCAGCAAAACCAGTGTTAGATTGTGTTTCATCGCCGTCCGGGACGTTTGCGCAAATTCGCCGTCTGCGGCGCCTGACCCCAAGATCGTGAGAGGATCGGAAATGAGCGAAGCCACCGTGAAGACCAAGGTCAAAGCTTCCCCGTCCGCCGACGAGATGAAGTTCGAGATGCCGAAGTTCGAGCTTCCCAAGTTCGAAATGCCGAAGATGGAAGTGCCTGCCGCCTTCCGCGAATTCGCCGAGAAGGGCGTGACCCAGGCGAAGGACAACTGGGAAAAGATGAAGGCGGTCACCGAAGAGGCGACCGACATGCTCGAGGACAGCTACGCGACCGCGAGCAAGGGCGCCGCCGATTACGGCCTGAAGGTCATCGAGATTTCCCGCAGCAACATGAACGCCAGCTTCGATTTCGCCAGCGAACTCATGGCCGTCAAGTCGCTGTCGGAGGTCGTCGAGCTTTCGACCGCCTATTCGCGCAAGCAGTTCGATGCCTATTCGGCGCAGGCCAAGGAGCTGGCCGCTCTGACCCAGAAGGTGACCGCCGACAGCGCGGAGCCGCTCAAGAACGGCATATCCAGCGTGTTCAAGAAGGTCGGCTGATCGCGCCGCCTCCGACGGGATCGATTCCGAAGCCCGGGCGCTCGCCCGGGCTTCGTCGTTTCAGGGGCGGCGTTCGACCCGAAGCCTCTGAGATGAAAGAGGTTCGGCCCGGTTCGCGGCCGCACTGGCTGCTTGCCAAGGAATGGCTTTGCTCCTAGTTTCCGCCGCGTCGCGGCCCCGGTCGCGAGCGTGCAGGCGTAGCTCAGTTGGTTAGAGCGCCGGTCTGTGGAACCGGAGGTCGGTGGTTCGAGCCCACCCGCCTGTACCAAGCGCCACCGGGTAGCAAGCGCAAGCGGGTAGCAAGCGCAAGCGGGCTTGCTTCGATCCCGCGCCTCGTGAAGCGATATTCCCCGCGTCCGGTTCGTTACGAACCTTGCTCGGCTGCGCTTCGGCGCGCGGCCGAATGGCGATCGCGCCAGCCGATGAGGTCCGTCGCACTCCGAAAGAAAATCGCCCCGCCGTGGTGCGGCGGGGCGATCGACGTCGCGGGCTTTCGTCAGCCCGTCAGCCTGGCCTGAAGTCGCGCTGGGAAGCGCGGCTCAGTAGCGCGAGCTGACGTACTTCGGAGCCTGGCCGTAGGCGTGAACGCCGAGCGGCTTGCGGTGCTGGCCGCCCGGAGGGCAGTCGCAGTCCTTGAGATCGCGGACGAGGCCCGGGATCTCACGCTCTTCGACGATGCGCTTCCGCTCGGTGTTGTACTTGTGCTCCACCAGATCGACGACCTTGTTCACCCGCTTGTGGTCGACGTTCCGCTTGGTGAGGACGAGCTCCTTCTCGATGATCGTGTGGTTGTGCTGAACCACGCCGACGTTCCGGGTCTCGTTCTCGTGGATGACCAGGTGGTTGGTCTCAATCAGACGACGGGACGGAACCACGCTTTGGGTCTCGATGACCCGCGAGTGGTCCACTTCCTTCGTGTTCTTGATGACTTCCTGGCTGTCGTAGTTCTTCGGAGGAGGGCACTTGTAGCAGGGGTTCTTCCGGTGGGACGACCGGTAGTCGCCGGCGTCTGCGGAAGTGGAGTTCCCGACCAGCGCGAGCGCCAGCAGGGTTCCCGTCAACGCAGCAATGTATTTCATCGTTCGCTCCCAATGTCATTGACGCGACTTCCTCCCGCGCGATGCCCGAACCTGACGTTCGGTCATCGCGCGGACGGTTGGCTCAGAACCTGGGCTGAGCCCCCCACTGGCCTCCTCACGGTAACCACATTCTAGCCACATCTTTACCGATTGTTAACTATCGATTTTAACCAATTAACCCCCAGATAGTTCTTGGCTTTTTCGGTTATGGTTAACGCCGGATCTGGTCCGTTTCGGGACAGGGCCGGTTATTGCCCGCTGCGCCGCACCCGCCGCGCCCACGGAAAATTTTCTTTTAAATCAGGCTGTTAGGAAAATTTTGCGCGGTTGTGTTCGCTAGCCGTGTTTTCGCTCACCGCCCGCCCGGATAGAGCGCCGGCCGATGCACCCCTGCGACATCTTGGCAGGGCGGGCTCAGGCTACGCACATCGCCCCGCCGCAGTCATGCGACGGGCGGGCTCTTGCCCTGCCCTCGGTCGGCTCGGCAGCCCGCCTGCTTCCGGTTAGGATCCGGAAAGGCGCGCCGAACCGCGCAACGCATCAGGGTGGTGACGCATGGACGCTCCGACGCCGCAGCAATTGGCCCGCTCGGGCACGCTGGAAGAGCTTTATGCGCAGCTCGGGCCTTTGAAGATCGGGCCGGGCTGGGCCAAGCCGACGCCGTCGCTGTGGCCCGAGCCGAAGAAGAACTTCCAGCCGTTTCACTGGAGCTACGGCCAGGCCAAAGGCGCGCTCGACGCGGCCGGCCGGCTGATCAACACCGAACTGGCCGAGCGCCGGAACCTGATCCTGCAGAATCCCAACGAGGGCTATGCGACCTCGCGCACGATCGTTGCGGCCTATCAAATGATCATGCCGGGCGAGAAGGCGCGCTCGCATCGCCACACGCCGAATGCGCTGCGGCTGATCGTCGATGCCGAGCCCGGCGCCTACACGGTGGTCAACGGCGAACGGCTGGAGATGCTGCCGGGCGACGTGGTCCTGACCCCGAACTGGTGCTGGCACGGCCACGGCAACGACAGCCGCGCCTGCGCCTACTGGCTCGATGTGCTCGACGTGCCGCTGGTCCAGCTTCTCGAGCCGATGTTCTTCGAGCCGCATCCCGACGATTTCGAGAAAGAGAACCGGGTCGCGACCGACTCGCCGATGCACTTCCCGTGGCGCGAGACGCAGCGGCGGCTGGCGGAGGCCGAGGCGGCCGCGCCGGGCGCTCAGGCGGTCGAAATCGCGCTCGGCGAGCCCGCGCTCGATACGATGGCGCTGTCGATGGTGAAGCTCTTGGCGGGCCGCGCGACGCCCGAGCGGCAGGTGATGATCAATCAGGTGTTCGGCGTGGTGCAGGGCGAGGGCACGACCGAGGTCGACGGGCGATCCTTCGCGTGGCGGCGCGGCGACGTTCTCGTGGTGCCGGCCTGGCACAAGCACGTCCATCGCAGTGATTCCGGCGCCGTGCTGTTCCGCGTCACCGACGAGCCGGTGATGCGCAAGCTCGGCTTTCTGCGCGAGGCGAAGAGCCAGTAAGGCTCCGGATGCATCGGCCCGCGAGGTGGCCTACGCCACCTTCGCCAGCTTGCCCTTGCCGATATCCAGGTTGAACAGCTTCACCGCGGTGCCGCCCAGGATGTCGCGCTTGGCCTTTTCCTTCAGGAACGGCAGGTCGTAGATCGTCGACGGCAGGTCGAAGTCCCAATGCGGATAGTCCGACGAATACACGAGTTGGGTGTCGGCCTTGATGCACTTGAACGTGGCCTCCAGCAGGCTCATGTCGCGCGGAATTTCCATCGGCTGGCTCGTGTAGAACATGTCGGTGATATATTCGCCCGGCAGCTTCTTGAGTGCCGGGCACTCCGACGAGCGCATCAGATATTCGTTGTCGAGCCGCTGGATCATGAACGGCAGCCAGGCGAGGCCGCATTCGATCCAGATCACCTTGAGCTTCGGGAAGCGCTCCGGGATGCCGTTGAGCACCCAGTTGGTCAGGTGGACCATGTTGTAGAACACGAAGCCGATGGCATGGACGGAGATGAACTTGTTCATCATCGTCATCGACTGTTCGTTCCAGTTGTAGCCGGCGTGGAACGCCAGTGGCAGGCCCAGCTCCTCGATCGCCGCGTAGATCTTCATGTAGCTGTTGTGATGCACCGGCTTGTAGCGCACCGACGTGACCATGAAGCCGGAAACGCCCTTCGTGCCCGCGAAGGCCTTGACCATCTTCAGGCTTTCGTCCGGATCGTTGAACGGCAGGTAGAGCATCGAGCGGATGCGCGGCTCCTCCGCGAGCACGCGCTCGCAAAGCCAGCGATTGTAGGCCCAGGCCAGCGCGACCTCGGCCTCGACCTGCGGGTGCAGGCCGAGTTGCAGCATGGGCGAGGGGAAGAGCACGGCGATGTCGACGCCGATCGCGTCCATC
This sequence comes from uncultured Alphaproteobacteria bacterium, assembly GCA_963758225.1. Lineage (GTDB taxonomy): Bacteria > Pseudomonadota > Alphaproteobacteria > Rhizobiales > Xanthobacteraceae > Z2-YC6860. The sequence continues at coordinate 240,626 of CAVWUJ010000002.1, forward strand.
CAGCGCCGGGTCAGTGAAATGTCGCGGTGGACGCCGGGCTCCGGCTTCTCGATGCGGCGGAGCGGATAGCGCGTGACGCGGCCGCCCATGTCCTGGTAGCCGACGCCGCCGGGCATCACGCCGACGCCCTTGGAGTTGCCCGAGTTCGCCATCTGGGCGAGCTGCTTCATCACCGGGTCGGGCATGTATTCCAGGATCTCGTTGAACGACTCGAGCTCGTAATGGTGCGAGTCCACGTCCACGATCGGAAACTGGTCGTAGCCGCGCTGCTTGGCCTGCTTGGCCGCATTCGCGAGCATCTTGCCGGAGTCGAACTCGTCGACCTTCATCCGGCGGTCCTGGCTGAGCGGAAGATCGACCATGTCGCGTGTTCCTCGAAAGGCCGTAGGGGGATGTGCGGTCAGACGGCGACGTAAAGATCGTCGCCGCGCACCAGCACGTTGTATTTGCGCAGACGCAGCCGGCGGTCGGCGGCGCATTCGCCGGTCCTGATGTCGTATTCGTAGCCGTGCCAGGGGCAGACGAAGTTCACGTCGGTGTCGGAGAATTTCTGTCCCTGCCAGGTCTTGTCGCCGGCGATCACGTCCTCGACCCTGTGCATGATCAGGCCCTCGCAGGCGGGGCCGCCCTGATGCAGGCAGATGTTCGAATAGGCGTAGAACTGGCCCTGCCAGTGGAATACGCCAATGTCATGGGCGCCGTGGTTGACGATCCGGCGCTCGCCGTCGGGAAAATCGGACACCTTGGCGACGAAAACTTCAGCCATCTTTCGGCTTTCCTCCCGGTTCGCGTGACCGCCTCTCGAAGCGGGCGGTTCTCCGGTCGCCGCGTCAGAGAACGCGCGGCACCGGCAGCGGCGTCACCAGCATGCCCTTGTAGCCCTTGGCCCGCAACTTCGGCGCAAGCTCGTCAGCGATGTGCCAGGAGAAGATGATCGCGCATTCGGGCTGGTCCTCGAACATGCGGCTTTCCTCGACCACCGGGATCAGCGTGCCGGGCATGCACTTGCCGATCTTCAGCGAGCCCTCGATCTCGCAGACGTAGTCGATGATCGCCTCGTCGAGGCCGACATAATTGACCAGCGTCGAGGCGCGCGACGGCGCGCTGATGCCGACGATGCGACCGCCCTTTTCCTTAACGTCGCGGATCAGCGCGTGCAGGCGGAGCTTGGACAGCATCACGTCGTTGCGGAACTGTCCGAGACGCTTGCGCATGGCGTCGCCCTTCGGCTCGGCGTCGAGCATCTGCCTGCACGCTCGGCTGCACCGGCCGCGCGCCCTTGCGCGCCGCATAGACGCGGATCGAGCCGCCGTGGGTCGGGATCGGCCGGGCGTGGAACACTTCGAGCCCGTGCATCTCCAGAAGATGCTTGAGGCTGCCGACAGCGAATAGTAGCGCAGGTGCTCGTGATAGACCGTGTCGTACTGCAGCTTGTCGAGCAGGCCGATCAGATAGTGCGATTCCGAGATGAACACGCCGTCCGGCGCCAGCATCTCGATGATGCCCTCGACGATCGCGTGCACGTCCTCGATATGCGCAAAGCAGTTGGCGGCGGTGACGACCTTGGCCGCGCCGTGCTGCGCCTTGACCTCGCGCGCGACGTCCTTGCCGAAATAGCGCCTGCAAGGTCGGGATGCCGCGTTCGTTGGCGATCTTCGACACGTCGGTCGGCTCGATGCCGAGGATGCGGTGGCCGCCCTTCTGGTAGTTCGAGATCAGCGTGCCGTCGTTGGAGCCGATGTCGATGCAGAGATCGTCCTTGGTGAGGCCGAGCATCGTCGACGACTCGGCATAAAGCTCCGCGAAATTGTCGCGCAGAATTTTCGTCATGCCGCTGGTGTAGGGATATTCCGGCGGGAAGATGATCACCGGATCGACCGCGAGGCCGAGCTGCACCAGTTCGCAGCGGTCGCAGTAGAGGACCGTCGGTCGGAAACCAGGGCTGCTGGCGCGGCGCCTGGCCGATCGGCACCATCTGGTTCACCGGCGGCATGTAGCCGAGCGAGAGCATGGTCTCGAGCTTCTCGTTGCCGCAGACCTGGCAGCATTCGACCGGGACGCTGCCGCCGGTCCCCGCGCCGCGGGCGATCTTGGTCGGAAAGGCGACGGTCACGGCGGATTCTCCTCGGTCGGTCTCTGCGGGTGTTCAGCGCGGGCGTTCAGCGCTTCGGCGCAAGGGCCTCGTTGGCCCAGTACCAGTCGACGGTCGGCGGCAGTCCCTGCGCGAGCGGCACGTGCGGCGCGTAGCCGAGTTTCGCGAGCTTGCCGATGTCCGGGCAGCGCCGCTGCGGTGCCGCCGGCCGGGGCGGGCTGCACGACGAATTCGATCTCGCGCCCGGCATGCGCCGCGATGCGGCGCGCCACGTCGCCGATCGTGACCTCCTCCAGCGTGCCGACGTGATAGATGCCGAGGTGCTCGCCCTTCGCGCGCATCGCCAGGACGCCCTGCACCAGATCGTCGACATGGCAGAAGCTGCGGGTCTGGCTGCCGTCGCCCTGGATTTCGAACGGCACCTTGCCGGTCGGATGGGCCGCCGCCGCCCGCTTCACCCGCAGCGCGAACTGCGGAACGACGTGCTCGAAGCCCATGTCCGGGCCGTAGACATTGTGCGGGACGGAAGATCAGCACGCGATCGAAAAACTTGCGGCCGTAGTTGATCGCCATCAGCTCGCTGATGATCTTGCCGCCGCCATAGGAATAGCGCGGGTTGGTCGGGTCCGGCACGACCAGCGGCGCGCTCTCGTCGGTCGGGACTTGCGGCGGCGTCTGGTAGACCTCGGAGCTCGACGCGAGGATGAGCGTGCGGACGTCGGCCGCGCGGCAGGCGTCGATCACGTTGACCATGCCCTTCACGCCGACATCGAGCACAAGATCGGGATGGCTGTAGAAGAACTCGGTGCCGTTGACGAAGGCGAGGTGATGCACCTCGTCCATGCCGCGCGTCGCTGCCAGCACGACCGCGGCGATCGCGGACGTCGCCTGCGATGAACTCGATGTCCTTTTCGACATCCACGAGCCGCCGCGGCGCGCCGCGCGAATTGTCGTCGAGCACGCGCACGGCATGGCCGTCCCGCACCAGCGCCTTCACCAGCGCCGAGCCGATGAAGCCGCTGCCGCCGGTGACCAGAATGCGGCTCAAGAGGTCTGCTCCTTCACGAATTCGATGTTGAGCCAGCGGCCGGCCGCGTGCGAGCGCCGCACCGCGTCGATCAGCGCCTGCGCGCGGTAGCCGGCGATCAGCCCGGGCTCCACCGGCTGCCCGCGCTCGATCGCATCGAGGAGACGGTTGACCAGCCGCGACACCGGCGCGATCCGCGCCTCGCGGGGATAATCGCGGTCGAGCGGATCGTCCTCCACCGGCTCGTTGATCAGTTCACCAGGCCGCCGGGCGTGGTGCACGGTGAAGCCGCGCATGTAGTCGGCAGTCGGGTTGGCCAGCACCAGCGTGCCGTCCTCGCCGTAGAACTCCAGCCGGTGGCCCGATGCCGAGATAGGCGCCGCAGCTCATGGCGTAAGCTGCCCGACGCGCCGGAGGCGAAGGCGAGCGCCATCGTCACGCCGGTCTCGAAGGCGGGATCGTCCGGCAGGCCGGACAGTCGCGCCGAGAGCCCCGACACCGGCCCGCAAAACCATTCGAGATAGTGCAGCGAATGGCTCGCGAGATTGCCGAGCGCGCCGCCGCCTTCGTCGGCGCTCGTCTTCCAGTTCTTCAATCGCAGCCGGGTCGAGACGTTCTCGACCTGCCAGGTCACGGCGACATGGCGCAGCCGGCCGATCGCGCCGGCATCGAGCATCGCCTTGGCCTGCTGCCAGGCCGGCACCTCCGTGAAATTGAAGTCGATCGATTGCCGGCGTGTTCCCTGCGGCCTGCAGGATCGACGCGGCGGCGTCCAGTCGGCCTGCCATCGGCTTCTCGACGAACACCGGCTTGCCGCGCTGAAGCGCCGCACCGCGATCTCGGGCTGCAGCCGCGGCGGCACCGCGATCGCCACGAGATCGACCGTGTCGCTGTCCACCAGCTCTCGCCAGTCGCCGAAGCTGCGAGCAATCCCGGCGTCGTTCGCGGAAGCCTGCGTGCGGGCGGCGTCGCTGCCGGCGAGCGCCACGACCTCGCAGCGCGGATCGAGGCGGAACGCCGGCACCAGAACATGGCGGCCGTAATTGCAGTCCCGACGATTCCGACGCGGATCAAGACATGTTCCCCGATAACGCGGCCGCGAACCGCCGGCGCGGCGGCAATCTGGTCGCCACCGGGGCGTGGGTCAAGGGATGATCGACAAGCCGGCCGGCGCGGCGATACGGTCCTCGCGCCATGCAGGGAATCGTCTCTTGAGCCCGTCCGAAGCGCGCAGCGGCACCGCCCTGTTCGGGCTGCGGTTCGCCGCATTGGCGCTGGCGGTCGCCGCGCTCGGCCTGCCGCTGAACGATCTCGTGCGTTATTCCGCCCTGCTGGTTGCAGCCCTGGTGATCTTCACCGGCGTCCCGACGCCAAGGCCGTCGGCCTGGCTGTCCGCAGCGGCCGTGGCCACGTTCGCCGTGGCCGCGCCGCAGCTGTGGCCGTCGCCGCGGATCGAGGAGGGGCACAACGTCTTCCTTGCCGAGCGCCCGCGGGGCAGGTTCTGGAGGAGCGGCTTCCCGCGGATGTCTACCGCTTCATGGCCGCGCGTTTCGAGGCTCGCTATCCGGCCGAGACGCCGCTGCCGCCCGTTCCCGCAGTGCTGGGCGCAGATGGAAGGCCCTCGCGAGGCCTATGCGTTCTCGGCCGACGGGCTGCTCGACACGCCGGCCTATTCCCGCCGCGTGCGCGGCATCGGGTTTTCCGATCCGGCGTGGCTGCGCCTCGGCGCGGTCAACGATATGGCCTACAACTGGTACGCCGACGGGCGAAGCGCTGCTGAGGACGTCCCGCGGCTGGCCGGTGCTGAAGCCCTGGCGGCTGGACATGCCGTTCTTCGTGATGTTCCGCCTGCCCGCCGAATATCGCCGGCAGCCGGCTGTGCTGGACCGGCGACGTGCTGTGGGAGCAGGCCGGCGGCGCCTTCCTTCACCTGCCGGCCGCAAGCGCCGAGCGGTGCCGCGAGATTCAGGAGCAGGACGCCGGGCGGCGCATCTTCGGCGTGGCGATCGACCCGGCCGCGCCGCTGTCAATGAGCCTGTCGTCCGGTCTGGAGCGTGCGCTTCTGGCAGGCGCTCGACCTCGCGCTGCCCCTCGCCGCCGCACTGGCGGTCGTGCTGCTGCTGGTGCAATGGCGTCCGCAGGCCATGCGGCTGCCGCTCCTCGTCGGCGGGCTTGGACTCGCCATCGTCGCGCTCAACGACGTGACGATGCTCGGCGGGGTCCGCGCCTTCGACGGCGGCGACGACGGAATGTTCTACGAAAGCGTCGGCCGCCAGATCGCGCAGCATCTCGCCCGAGGTGAGATCGCGCTGGCGCTGCGCGGCGGCGAGGACGTGTTTTATTATGGCGGACCGGGATTGCGCTATTTTCGAGCGATTGAGCGTTTCGTGTTCGGCGACACGCATTTCGGCTATCTCACGCTCCTGCTGACGCTGCCTCTGCTGGTTTACGCGCTGTTCGCGCGGTTGCTGTCGCCGCGCGCGGCGTTTGGCGCTGGTGCTGGTGTTCGTGCTGATTCCGGTCGGCGGGCTGTTCGGAACCACCTTCTTTCAATATGTGAAGTGGACCGCGCGCGGCTTCGCCGATCCGGCCGCCTACACGTTCTTTATCGCCGGGCTGGTGCTGCTCGTCGGACGTTCGCCGGCCGACACCGACCGCCGCTTCGCGCCCGCGCTCGCTGCGGGACTGATGTTCGCGCTCGCGCTGTTCATGCGACCGATCGTTGCGCCCGCGGTCGCGGTGCTGCTGACCGGCGCTGCGATCATGGCCTTGCGGCGCCGCGACGTCCTGCGGGTTGTGGGGCTCTGCCTCGGCTTCCTGCCAACCTTCGCCATGACGCTGCACAACTGGGTGTTTGGCGGCGTGCTCGTCCTGTTCAGCGCGAACGCGGGACACCCGCAGGTGTTCGTCACGCCGCCCGCCGTGTATCTCGCTGCGGCACGCGATCTCTTCACGCTCGATATCGCCGGCGAAAGCGTCGTGCGCGTTTTGCGCCAGATCGCGGACTGGCTGTCCGGCCCCGCCGAACATGTCGCGACCATCCCGCTCAATGCGGCGGGCGTCGCGATCCTGGTTCGTGTGGCGCTCGCCCGGCGTTTCGACGTTCGGGTGCGGCTCATGGCCGGCGCGGCGCTGGCGCAGCATCTGGTCGGGCTGACGCATGTTCCGACCGCGCGTTACTATTACGTCGCCTGGTTCATGACACTGGTCGTGTCGGCGGTCTGGACGCGGGATGAAGGATTGCCGTGGCTGAAGACGCGCGCGCCGGGGCGGTTTTCGCGTATCGAAAGGAGCCATCTTTTCGTCGGATTCGGTGACGGACTCGATCGATGGATGCGTTGGGCGGGGCTTGCGGAGAAGCGGGCCTGATCAGCGCGGCAGGGACAGGCGCCCGGCCAGCTCCGCCTGCATCAGCGCCCCGAGATGCATCTGCTGGATGAACTCCGAAGCCCTGATCATCGCGACCAGCTCGGCCGGCGTCACAAGCCGCACCGACACGCCGGGCTCTGGCCTGAAAATCCGCGGCCTGCGGTCGCCGGTCTCGACGAAGAACGAATGGATGCGGTTGCTGAGCCGGCCGGTGCAGGCCGCGGTGACGCCGAGCGGATGGATCTCGCGCGCCGGCAGGCCGGTTTCCTCCAGCAGCTCGCGCCGGCAGCCCTCGGCCGGGTCCTCGCCCTTCTCGACCAGACCCGCGGGCAGCTCCCAGGTGAACGCCTCCACGGCCGGCCGATACTGCCGCACGAGCGGAATGCGCCCGTCCGGCGTGCGCGCCACGATGGCGATGTAATCGAGCTGGCCGACGGCGTGGTAGATCTCCGGCTTTGCGCCGGCGTCGAACTCGACCTCGCGCGCGATGACGTCCATCCACGGCGAAACCGTCGTGGTCCTGGCGCGCCAGGATCTTCGGCCAGCCCTCGTCGTTGCGGTCGGACATGGACGGTCCGTCAGGCTCGCGGTTTCAGTGCGACGCGTTTCCGGCGGACGCCGCAGAAAGGTCGTGGCGAAGGCGTAGCGGTACCAGCGCAGATAGGCCGGCAGCCATTTCAGCACGCGGAACCGGCTCGCGCCGTGCTTGCGCTCGAACCAGAGCGCCGGCACCTCGCCGATCCGCCAGCCGAGCCGGTGCGCCTTCACCAGCAGCTCGATGCTGTAGCAGAAGCCCTCGGTCGACTCGACCGGCGATCGGTTCGATCGACGCGGCGCGAGAACAGCCGGAAGCCGCTGGTCGGCGTCGTGGGTCGGCAGCCGGGCGATGTGGTGCAGCGTGAAGCTCGCGCCGCGCACCAGCGCGGCCTTCAGCCAGCGGGCAGCCCTGCATGGTGCCGCCCGGCATGAACCGGCTGGCGCAGACGATGTCGCAGCCCTGCTGCGCCAGCGCCACCATGCGGGTCGAGGATGCCGGCGTTGAAATCGTCGTCGGCCGGATAGACCACGACATAGGGCGCGGTGCTGGCGGCAATGCCGGCCATGACCGCGCCGTGCGCGCCGCGTCCTGTGATTGCGCACGAACTCGACCGCGAAGACCGGACGCAGACCTGCGGATTGTCGCGCACCGCCGGCAGCGTGTCGTCGTCTTCGCGGTCGTAGCAGATCAGCACGCGCGCCGGCGTCTTCACCTCGCGGGCGAGCGCGCCCAGACGTAGCGAGAATGTTGGCGCCTTCGTTGTAGACCGGAATGACGATGTCGAGCGTCGGCGGTCATCGGCTCAGGCGATGACATTGGCCTTGTCCAGCGCGCCCCAGACATCGACCACCGGCTTGCCCTTCAGGTCGGCGGTCTTGATAGCGGCGATGCGGCGTGCACAGGATCAGGAGATCGCTGCGCGCGACCACCTCGTCGAGCGGCAGCAGGTCCGGATCGGTGGTGACGAACGGATCGGTGGTGAGCACCGCCCTGCAGTTGCCGAGCAGCGCGTTCTTGAGCTTGTAGCTGAGCGAGGCGCGGGTGTCGTCGATCTCCGCCTTGAACGCCATGCCGAGCAGGCCGATCGTCATCTTCGACAGGTCGTAGCGCCGGCGCAGGTCGTCGACGATGTGCAGCGGCAGGCCTTCGTTGACCATGATGGCGGCGTTGCCGAGCGCGAACTCGTTGCGCGCAAAGGCGAGAAGCTGCATCGTGTCCTTGACCAGGCAGGGGCCCGCGGCGAAGCCCGGCGTCGGGATGTTCTTCGCGCGCGGGTAATTGTGCTTCATCGCCTGCAGGATGTTGTCGTAGTCGAGGCCCGCGGACTTCGCGATCAGGTAGAACTGGTTGGTGACCGCGAATTCGATGTAGCGGTAGGCGTTGTTGAACAGCTTGGCGAACTCCGCCTCCATCGGCTTGACCCGCACCAGCTCCGGCGCGATCGGCTCGAACAGCGCGGCGGCCTCGTCCTCGGCCTCCGGCGACGTGCCGCTGACGATCTGCGGCATGCTGCCGAGTTCGTCGATGCCGTGGCCCTGCACGATGCGCTCCGGGCAGAACGCGACCTTGAGCTTGCGGCCCTGCCGCTTGAGATGGTCGTCGATCCAGTCCGTGGTGCCGGGATAGAGCGTCGAGCGCAGCACGATGAGCTGGCCGTCGCGCATGTGCGGCAGCAAGCGCGTCGATGCAGTCCTGGATGACGCGGCGGACCGGATTGAGGAATTCGTCGACCGGCGTGCCGATGGTGACGATCACCGGGCCGGCTTGGTCGAAATCTCGCTCGGACGGTGCTGGTGAAGAGCGAGGCGCTTGTCGGCGAGCGCCTGCGTGAGCAGATCGGCCGCGCCGTATTCGATGAAGGGCAGCTGCCCGGCACGCAGCGTGTCGAGCGTCTCGCGTGTTGAGATCGTTGACGTTGACGGTGAAGCCCTTGGCGGCGAACGACAGCACCAGCGGCACGCCGACGTGGCCGGCGCCGCCGACGACGGTGAGGTCGGCGGTCGCGCGGATCGGCTGTTCTGGCGCGTGCGGGCAGGCGGCGGTCGGCGATGTTCAAGGCTTTTCTCCGAAGTCAGCACGAACGCGCGGAACCGGCGCATGAAGCCCGGCGCGAACAGCGCCGCATCGACGCATTGTAGACCGGCAGCAGCCAGCGCACACGGCCGGATGCGACGATAGCGGTAGCGCAGGTTGGAAGATATATCGGTCTCCGACGCGAAAGCCGGCCTCGCGGAACACGCGCGGCGATCTCGTGCGCGAGCACCGGCCGCTCGTTCGGCGGTCACGCCGACCGGGCTGTAGAACGGCGACGAGCGGTCCCGGTAGAGATACATGAACGGGTTCATCCGGTTGGGATCGAAGGCGACGAACCGGCCGCCCGGCCGCAGCACGCGCGAAGACCTCCGCGGCGCAGCGCGACGGGTCGGGCAGGTGGTGCACGAGGCCGCTCAGCAGCACGCCGTCGAAGCTGTCGCGTCTCGAACGGCAGCTGCTCGACGTCGCCCTCCGAGGAACTCGACGCCGGGAAATTGCCGCGCGCGATGCCGATCAGCTTCGGGCTGAGATCGAGCCGGTGCGGACGATATCCGCGCTGGCGCAGGACATCGGTGAACACGCCGGAGCCGCAGCCGAGATCGGCCACCCGCGCGCCGGCCGGCAGACCGCTGAGCCGCACGAAGGCATCGATCAGCCGCGCGTTGGTTTCGGGCGTGAAGACGTCATAGGCGTCGGCCGCGGCGTGGCCGTCGAAAAAGGCGATTTCCTTCGCTTGTCCTGCTGGGCTGCGGTGGCGCTCATGCGCGGGTTGCTAGCACGAAGCTTTCGAGTCCGGCAATGTTGCAGAAAGGCAGTCCGAACCCGGCATTTTGCTCAGACATAACAGACGGTTGAATCCGGGGGGGCCGGGCAGGGAGGTGCCGCATGATCGTCGACATCTACACCCATATTTTCCCGGACCGGTTCTTCCAGGAGCTGGAGCGCGGCTCGCCCAAGCTCGGCAACATGGGCAAGCGGCTGCGCAGCATCCGCAAGCTGTTCGATCTCGACGAGCGGTTTCGCGAGATGGACACGATCGGCGACTATCGGCAGATCATCTCGCTGCCCAATCCGCCGATCGAGGACATCGCCGAGGGCGAGTCTGGCCCGAGACGCTGGCGCGGGTCGGCAACGACGCAATGGCGGAGCTGTGCGCCAAGCATCCCGACCGCTTCCCGGCCTTCGCCGCGGCGGTGTCGCTGCACGACGTCGATTTCTCCATCGCCGAGGCGGAGCGCGCCATCAAGACGCTCGGCGCCAAGGGCGTGCAGATCTTCACCAACATCGCCGGCCATCCGCTCGACGAGCCGCGCTTCGCGCCGTTCTTCGCCGCCATGGCCGCGCACGATCTGCCGATCTGGCTGCATCCGGCGCGCACCTCGGCAGATGCCCGATTACGCCTCCGAGGAGAAGTCGCGCTACGAGATGTGGTGGTGCTTCGGCTGGCCCTACGAGACCACCGTCGCCATGTCGCGGCTGGTGTTCGCCGGCCTGTTCGACCGCCATCCCAAGCTGAAGATCGTCACCCACCATCTCGGCGGCGGCATGATCCCGTATTTCGACGGTCGCATCGGCCCCGGCATGGACGTGCTCGGCTCGCGCACCATCGACGAGGATTATTCGAAGGTGCTGTCCTCGCTGAAGCGGCCGCACCTCGAATATTTCCGCGAGTTCTATGCCGACACCGCGATGTTCGGCGGCAAGAACGGGCTGCCCTGCGGCATCGAGTTCTTCGGCGCCGACCACGTGGTGTTCGCGACCGATGCGCCGCTCGGGCCGATCGCCGACCACCATCAAGGTGATGGACGATCTCGATCTCGACGCCGCCACGCGCCGCAAGATCATGGTCGGCAACGCCGAGCGGCTCATGAACATGACGATTGCGTAGAGCATGATCCCGAAAGTGGGAACCGGTTTTCGGGAAAGATCATGCTCAACGGAAGGCAAGAGACGGGTCTGATTCAACACTGTTGAATCGGACCCTCGCGCGGGTGAGGCGCCGTTGAACCGAATGCCTCGTTCACCCTTCGGTCAAGATTGCGCGGCCATAGTCCGAATCGTCCTCGACCGGAGTTCGGAATGTTCCCCCATCGGCTGTCCCGCGTTTCGCGGCGTGCGTGGCTAGTCACCGCGGCCGGTCTGGCCTGGCGGCCTGTCCGGCGAGCGCCGCCGGCGCAGCCGACGTTCTACGACAGCATGGCCCGGCCGGGCGCGACGTCGATGCGGCCACGGCCGCCTCGATGATCTCCGGCTATCGCGCCAATAACGGCCTGCCGCCGTGACGCGTCGATCCGGAGCTGATGCGGACTCGCCGAGGCTCAGGCGCAAGCGATGGCGGCCCGCGACCGGGTCGACCAGCGCATCGCGGCCGCTGGCACAGCGCATCGAAGCGCGCGGGCTACGAGTCCGCGGTTGCGCGCGGAGAACGTGTCGGCCGGCTATCACACGCTGGCGGAGGCGTTTTCCGGGTGGCGCGATTCGCCGCCGCACCGCGCCAACATGCTGCTGAACGGGGCAACGCGCATGGGAATTGCCGCGGTTTACGCGCCGGGTTCCAAATATCGGGTGTTCTGGTCGCTGATCCTCGCCGCGCCCGGCGCCGCCGCGGATGATGCGGAAATATCAGGGTTTTTGGCATGTCGCCGGTTAGCGGTCGATCGGCCGTTCGCGCTCGGATTCCCCCCGAAAAGTGCGATGGTCCGGGCGTTTTCCCCTGTCGCGCGTTGCGAACGCCGAATTTGTGTGTATTCAGGGCAAACCGATTTCGCAGGGAGTTACGACAATCATGGCCTCACAAGCCCAAGCAGACCACCATCAGCCTGAAGCAGCTCGCTGCCACCCTTGCGGGCGAGCACGAGATTGCCGAAGAAGCAGTCCGAAGCGATCCTGGGCGACCTGGTTGACGCTCGTGACCAAGCATCTCAAGAAGGGCGACCGCATTCGCCTCGCCGGCCTCGGCATCCTGCAGGTTCGCAAGCGCGCCGCCCGCATGGGCCGCAACCCGGCGACCGGCGAGCCGATCCAGATCAAGGCGAGCAAGAAGGTGGCGTTCCGCGCCGCCAAGGAGCTCAAGGAAGCGGTCTGATCGATCGCGTTCCTCGAATGCACGCGTCAAAGCGCCCGGCGAGCGGCCGGGCGTTTTGCATTTCGGAATGTCGATTGCCGTTGTGTCCGGCCCGGCGCCGGCGCGGGCGATCAGTGGACCGCGACGTCGGCGTCGTCGGTCAGGTTGAGGACGATGAACTGGTCTTCGGCGACCTTGACGACAGCGGCGATGGCTTCGTCCGGATCTTCGGTCGGCTGCGCGTCGGCGTCGTACATTTCGAAGATGGTCCGCGTCACGCCGTCCGAACAATAGGCGGTCCGCTCGTCCATGTTCACAAGAACCACGTCGACATCGATCACGGCACGCACTCACTCTGACAACGCAACGCGTCCTGACAACGAAACGCGTCCTGACAACGCAACACGCCGGGCGTCCAGGATCGCGTCGCCCGATACATCGTCAGCCTACCGGCTTCCGCTTAACAGAACAATGGCGATCGGCCGCGCGACGTCGAGCGCATCGAATTCGCAGAGAATCCAGAGTGCGACTGCGATCGCCGGGATCGCGCGCGACGATATGCAGACATGGTCTGCATTTGCGCGGACCTCATCCGCGCGAAGTCCGATGGCGGCTCGGGAATCGCAGCGTCTTCGGGCTGGCGGCATGACGGCGGCCCCCCGCACGTTGCCCCCGGTTCGGGCGTATGACGCCCTCGTGGAGCAGTTTCGCTGGCGCATTCCGGCGCGATTCAACATCGCGACGGCGGTCTGCGACCGGTGGGCGGCGACGGATCCGGACCGGATCGCAATCGTGGATGCCGGCACCGGCGGACGCGTGCGCGAGTTGAGCCACCGGTGGCTGAGCGATACGTCGAGCCGGCTCGCCAACGTTCTGGCGGCGCACGGCGTCGGCCGCGGCGACCGCGTCGCGATCCTGCTTGCCGCAGTCGGCGGAGGTCGCCGCGATCCACATCGCGATCTACAGGCTGGGCGCGGTCGCGCTTCCGCTGGCGATGCTGTTCGGCGTCGATGCGCTGGCCTATCGGCTGCAGAACTCCGGAGCGCAGGCGGTTCATTGCCAACGCACAGGGCCTCGAGCGGATCGCGCCGCTGCGCGACGAGCTGCCTGATCTCAAGCTGGTCATCTCGCTCGACGGGCCGGGCGACGGGGCGCTGGGATTTTCGGAGACCCTTGCGCGCGCGTCGTCCGGGTTCGTCACCGCGGACACCGGCGCCGGACGATCCGGCAATGATGATCTACACCTCGGGCACCACCGGGCCGCCCAAGGGCGCGCTGCACGGCCATCGCGTGCTGCTGGGCCATCTGCCCGGCATCGAGCTGCCGCACGACTTCTTTCCGCAGCCGGGGGATCGCTTCTGGACGCCGGCCGACTGGGCCTGGGCGGGCGGCCTGCTGAACTGTCTGCTGCCGAGTCTGTACTTCGGCGTGCCGGTGGTGGCGCGGCGCTTCGACCGGTTCGATCCGGACGAGGCCTACGCGGTCATGGCCCGGTTCGGCGTTCGCAACGCCTTCATCCCGCCGACCGCACTGCGCCTGCTGCGCTCCGCGCCCGATCCGCGCGGCCGCCACGATCTGCGGCTGCGCACGGTCGGCTCCGGCGGCGAGTCGCTGGGCGCGGAGACCTTCGCGTGGGGACGCGAGGCCCTTGGCGTTCCGATCAACGAGTTCTACGGCCAGACCGAATGCAACCTCGTGCTCGGCTCCTGCGCGGCCATCGGCGTGTCCAGGGCCGGCGCCATCGGCAAGCCGGTGCCGGGCCATGTCGTTGCGATCATCCGTCCGGACGGCTCGCGTCGCAGCTCCGGGCGAGGTTGGGCAGATCGCGGTGCGGCGGCCCGATCCCGTGATGTTCCTGGAATACTGGGGACGGCCCGACGCCACCCGCGACAAGTTCATCGGCGACTGGATGACGACCGGCGATCAGGGCATTGTGGACGAAGAGGGCTACGTCACCTTCGTCGGGCGCGACGACGACGTGATCACCTCGTCGGGTTACCGCATCGGCCCCGGCGAGATCGAGGATTGCCTGATCAAGCATCCGGCGGTGGCGCTCGCGGCGGTCGTCGGCAAGCCCGATCCCGTGCGCACCGAGATCGTCAAGGCGTTCGTCGTGCTCAAGCCCGGCGTCGCCGCGGACGATGCGCTGGCGGCTGACATCCAGGATTTCGTGAGGACGCGTCTCTCCGCGCACGAATATCCCCGCGAGGTCGCCTTCATCGACGAAATGCCGATGACGACCACCGGCAAGGTGATCCGCCGGCTGCTGCGCGATCGCGGCTGACCCGCCGCGTCAGGCCGGCTTCGGCCGACCCAGCACGAAGGCGTGCAGCCCGAGCCGGCGGCGGATCATGACGAACAGCAGGATCGATTCCACGACCAGCGCCGTCGCCACCGAGGCGGCTGCGCCCTGCATGCCGAAGCGCGGCACGAGGAACAGGCAGAGCCCGAGATTGAGCACGAAGGCGGCGCCGTAGATCGCCGCGCACAGGCGCTGCTGCCCCACCATCAGCAGGAGCCGCTCGGCCGGGCCGACCGAGGCCCGCGCCAGCAGGCCGGCGGTCATGATGAAGATCAGCGGGTAGCCGTCGACGAAGTTCGCGCCGAACAGCATCAGCAGGGGCTTGCCGGCCAGCAGGATCACAATTGCGGCGGCCAGCGACGGCCAGAAGGTGAGATTGACGGCGTTGTGCAGGAACGACGCGAGCGCCTGCCGGTCGCCGCCGACATGGTACTCGCTGAAGCGATGCGCCACCGCGCCCGCGACGGCGAAATAGACGAACGAGACCAAGGTCAGCGTCTTCGCCGCCGCGAAGTAGACGGCGACGTCCTCCGGCGAGCGGAAGTATTGCAGCACGAGAATGTCGGTGTGGGTCAGCCAGAGATACAGGCCCTCGACCATCAGGATCGGCAGGGCGGTGGCGTACCAGACCTTCACGTCCGCGGATTTCGGGCCGGCGGCGATCTCGCGCCGCAGTCGGCGGTTCAGCGCGACGGTCTGGCCCAGCGCGGTGACGGCGATGGCGATTCCGACCGCGATCACAGCGGTGACCGCGTCGGCGGGAAACTGCCACAGCCAGGAGGCCGAGAATCAGCAGCAGCATCACGATATGGCGCACGACGTAAAGCGGCAGCAGCGCGAGCTGGACCCAGTTGTAGGAGCGCGCGATGCCGTCCTGCACCTGCATGAGAACGTAGAACGGCAGCGTGACGCAGGCGATCAGCACCGGCAGCACCACATAGGAAGCGAGCCACGGTTCCAGCGCATTGACCGCGAGCGCGCTCAGCATCGCCATCGCCGTGGCGCTGCCGAGCGCCATCCAGCGGCTGTACAGCACGAAGCCGCGAAGCAGGTCCATCGCGCCGCGCTTGTTGTATTCCGGAACGAAGCGTTGCGCGGCCGAGGCGAGTCCGAGATCGGACAGGTCGCCGATCAGGATCACCAGCGTCCAGACGTAGACGTAGATGCCGAACTCGTAGGTTCCCATCCAGCGCGCGAGCAGGATCTGCGAGCCGTAGATCAACGCCGCGCTCAGCACGCGGATCAGGAAGGCTGCGCCCGCCATCTTCTGGGCGATGGAATGATGACTGTCGTCGGACAGCCAGGTCCGTCCGCGCGCGATCAGGGCGGCAGGAGACAGCCGGCCCGGCAAACCGCTCGCCTTGTCGGATTCGGTGAGCGCCAATGCAAACCCCTGCGCGGCCGGATCGGCCCCATGCGATCCGCAGACCTAGCAAGGCATCGTTAACATTCGGTTGGGCGCGGCCGGAATCGGCGCGCTAAAATCACCGTGTTATGTCAGTTGTTTAGGATGGTTTCGGGTGTGCAATCAGTCCGCGCTGGCGCGGAAGCGCTCAAGACCGCGCAGGGCGAAGGGCGCGATCAGCGCAAGCGCAGCGATTGCCAGCAGCGTCCCCGAGATCGGGCTCTGCACCAGCACCAGCGGGTCGCCGAGGCTGATCTGCAGGGCGCGGCGCAACTGCGCCTCGGCCATCGGCCCGAGGATCAGGCCGATGACCACGGGCGCGATCGGGAAGTCGTAGCGCCGCATGAGAAAGCCCAGCACGCCGAAGCCCGCCAGCATGACCAGCTCGACGACCGAGGGCTTGGCGGCGATCGTGCCCATCGTCGCGAACAGCAGGATGCCGGCGTAGAGCCACGGCTGCGGAATCGCCAGCAGGCGCACCCACAGGCCGATCAGCGGCAGGTTCAGAATCAGCAGCATCGCGTTGGCGATGAACAGGCTCGCGATCAGGCCCCAGACGAGGTCCGGCCGTTCGGCGAACAGCAGGGGCCCCGGGTTCAGCCCGTATTGCTGGAAGCCCGCGAGCATCATGGCGGCGGTTGCCGAGGTCGGCAGGCCGAGGGTGAGCAGCGGCACCAGCGTGCCGGCGGCCGAGGCGTTGTTGGCCGCCTCGGGGCCGGCGACGCCCTCGATCGCGCCCTTGCCGAACTCCTCGGGATGCTTCGTGAGCTTTCGTTCGGCCGAGTAGGACAGGAAGGTCGGAATTTCCGCGCCGCCGGCCGGCAGCGCGCCGATCGGGAAGCCGAAGGCCGCGCCGCGCAGCCACGGTTTCCACGAGCGTCGCCAGTCGTCCAGCGTCATCCAGAGCGAGCCGCGCACCGGCTCCAGCGTCTCGGGCTGGCGGTTGCGGCGCGAGGCGACGTAGAGCGCCTCGCCGACGGCGAACAGCCCGACCGCGAGCGTCGTGATCTCGATGCCGTCGAGCAGCTCCGGCACGCCGAAGGTCATGCGCGACTGCCCGGTCAGCTTGTCGATGCCGACAAGGCCGAGCGAAAGTCCCACGAACAGCGAGGTCAGTCCGCGCACCGGCGAATTGCCGAACGTGGCGGAGACGGTGACAAAGGCCACGCACATCAGCGCGAAATAATCCTCCGGTCCGAAGTTGATGGCGATCTCCACCAGCCACGGCGCCAGGAACACGATGCCGATCGTGGCGATCGTGCCCGCAACGAACGACCCGATGGCCGAGGTGGCGAGCGCCGGACCGCCGCGCCCGGCCTTGGCCATCTTGTTGCCTTCAAGCGCGGTGGCGAGCGAGGCGCTTTCGCCGGGCGTGTTGATCAGGATCGCGGTGGTCGAGCCGCCGTACATGCCGCCGTAATAGATGCCGGCGAACATGATCAGCGATCCAGCCGGATCGAGCTTGAAGGTGACCGGCAGGAGCAGCGCGACCGTCAGCGCCGGGCCGATGCCGGGCAGCACGCCGACGGCGGTGCCGAGCAGCACGCCGACCAGCGCGAACAGCAGGTTGGTCGGCTGCACCGCAATCGCGAGACCCTGGGCGAGCGAGGCGAGCGCGTCCATGTCAGAACAGCCGCTCGATCGGCCCGGCCGGCAGCGACAGGGTCAGAACCTTGGAAAACATCAGATAGGCGGCAAGGCCGAGACCGAAGCCGATGGCGAGGTCGGTGACGAACGCCTTGCGTCCGAAAGCCGACGCGGTCGCGGCGAACAGAACGGCGGTCGCCGGAACGAAGCCGCCGCCGAGCGCGATGATGGCGATCAGCGCCACGAACCCGCCGAGGATGGTCGCAATCGCGCGCGGGTCCGCGGCCTCGCGCTCCGGCTCTCCTCCGCGCCACGCCAGCAGGGTGTTGCCCGCAGCAAGCAGCATCAGACCGGTGGCCACCACGATCGGCATGGCCTTCGGGCCGACGCCATAGACCGGCGACAGTTCGAGCGCGGCCATGTCGCGGTAGACGAGGCCCGCGAGCAGCACGAGCAGCGCCGCCACCGCCAGTCCCGCATGGTCGATCCGTCGTTGCATCGTGCCGAGCCCCCGGCGACGGTCCCGCGCGGCCGCCTGCTCTATTTCACCAGACCGACGGACTTGAGCACGTCGCGCACGCGCGCCTGCTCGTCCTTCAGGAACTTGTCGAAAGCCGGACCGGACAGAAAGGCGTCGTCCCAGCCCTTCTGCTTGAGAATCTCCTTCCAGGCATCGGACTTCACCATGCGGTCCATCGCGTCCGACAGCGTCTTGCGCTGCGCGTCGCTGATGCCGGGCGGGGCGACGACCGAGCGCCAGTTGGTGATCACGAGGTCGATGCCCTGTTCCTTGAAGGTCGGCACGTCGATTCCCGGCCGACGCTCCGGCGACGTGATGCCGATGGCGCGCAGGCGGCCCGACTTGATCTGGCCTTCGTACTCGGCGTAGCCGGAGATTCCGGCTGTGACGCGGCCGCCCATGATGGCCGCGAGCGATTCGCCGCCGCCGGAAAACGGCACATAATTGACCTTTGCCGCAGGCCCCCCGGCTGCGCCCACGAACAGCGCCGCCATGATGTGATCGACGCCGCCGGCCGAGCCGCCCGCGAACGTCACCTTCGACACGTCCTTCTTCACCGCTTCCGCAAGATCCCGCGCCGACTTGATCGGCGAGTTGGCGGGCACCACGATGATCTGCACCTCTTCGGTCAGCCGCGCGATCGGCGTGACCTGATCGAGTGTGACCGGCGCGCGGTTGGTCAGGATCGCCCCGACCATCACGAAGCCGTTGACCATGAGCTGGTTGCCGTCGCCCTTGGAGGCGTTCACGAGCTGGGCGATGCCGATGGTGCCGCCGGCGCCCGGAACGTTGGTGACCTGCACGCTCTTGGCGATCTTCGCCGCCACCAGCGCCTGCTGCATCGAGCGGGCGGTCTGATCCCAGCCGCCGCCGGGTGCGGCCGGCGCCATCACCTTCAGCTCCAACTGGGCTGACGCGGGCGAGGCCGCGAGCAGGGCGCCGGACAGTGCAGCGGCGCAGAACAAGGCGAGGATCGGACGCAACATGAATAGCCCTCCCGGAGTTTCGGCCATTAAGAGCCGAAATCCGGAAGTCGTCCAGTGGACGAAGGTCCGGTCAGCCGGCGAATCCGCCGGAGGCGAGAAACGCCTGCTCCTCCGGGGTGGTCGTGCGGCCCAGCGCCGCGTTGCGGTGCGGGAAGCGGCCGAAGCGCCGAACGATGTCCGCGTGAATCTCGGCGTATTTCTCGCCCTGTGGATCGCCGAGCGCCCGGTAGAGATCGAGGCACCGCTCCTGGTCCGCCAGATCTTCCGAATGCATGAACGGCAGATAGAAGAAGCCGCGCTCCCGCGCCGGCACCTGCAAGTCGTATCCGCGCACGGGCGCATCGACGGCGATCTCGCGCGCCAGCGAGTCCGCCGCGAAGGCGCGCGCGCTGTTGCGGAACATGTTGCGCGGAAACTGGTCGAGCACGATGACAAGCGCGAGCGCGCTGTCCGCGGTGTCCTGCCAGTGCCCGAGTGTTCGATCCGCCGCCGCCTCGTAGGTTTCGAGGAACCGCTCACGGATCGCGGCATCGAAGGCGTCGCTCTTGGCGAACCATCGCTCCGGCCCGGCGTCACGCCAGAACGTCAGGACGGTTTCGGGAGTTGCGATCGCCATTCTGTCAGAGCCTCATCTTCGCCTTCGACGATCCGCCGATGAATGTCGGCGTCGAGCCGAATGAAGGATCGCGATGCCATGTCGTTGAAATAGATCGGATCGGCAGTGTTCGATGGATCGAAGCCCTGCTTCACCAGATCGATCTTCTTCTGCTTGAACGTGCCGGTGACTTCGATCTCGCTCTGGAGGCGCAGGAACAGCGGCCGCGCGTAGTCCGGCAGATGCGCGCACAGATGGGCGTGAAGCCTGGCCAGGTCGCAGCCGCCGTTGCTGACGACCGCCGCCATTCCGGCGCGGCCGTCGCGTCCCGGCACCTGCACGCCGTAGACGTTGACGTCTGCGATGCCCGGAAACCCGTTGATCGCCTCGGCGACCTCAAGCGTCGACACGTTCTCGCCCTTCCAGCGGAAGGTGTCGCCGACCCGGTCGACGAAATAGAAATAGCCGTTGCGGTCGCGGCGCATCAGGTCGCCGGTGCGGAACCAGGCGTCGCCGGCCTTGAACACGTTGCGCAGGATCTTGCTTTCGTTCTGGCCCTCCGCGGCGTAGCCCTCGAATCGATTGCCCGGCCGGTTCGGATCGCTGACGATCCGGCCGATCACCTCGCCGGCCTCGTCGGGATCGCAGCGGGTGCAAAAGCCGTCCGCATTGCGCATGGGTTGCTGGGTCTCGACGTCGAAGCGCACGACCTCGGTCGGAAAGCGATGCGCGACGAACCACGGGATGCGCCCGACCGCGCCCGGCTTGCCCTCGAAGTTGAACATATGCACGTTGCCTTCGGTGGCGCCGTAGAACTCCAGGATTTGCGGGATCGCGAAGCGGCTCTGGAACGTCTCCCAGATGTCCGGACGCAGGCCGTTGCCGCAGACCATGCGGATCTTGTGGCGTCGCTCGTTGGGCGCGGGCGGCGAGTTGACGAGATAGCGGCAGAACTCTCCGATATACTGGAACATCGTGCACTCGAAGCGCACGATGTCGTCCCAGAACTCGCGCGCCGAAAATCGCTCGCGGATGACCACGCAGCCGCCCCGCATCAGGAGCGCGCCGGTCGCCACCAGACCGCCGGCCGTGTGATAGAGCGGCAGGCAGTCGTACATCACGTCGGAGGGCTTGGTGTCCATCACGCCGGCGAAGGCGTTGGCGCCGAGCATCACCCGGTAATGGTTGATGTTGGCGGCCTTCGGCAGGCCGGTGGTTCCCGACGTATAGATATAAAGCGCGTGGTCCTCGATCGTCAGCGGCGGGCGCTCCTCCAGCGAGAGCCTTGCGCCGGAATGGGTCTCGACGCTCTCGTCGATGCGCGGCAGCCCGGCGATGTCGCCGTGTGCCCAGACCGTCGCGTTCGACCGGAGCAGCGGTTGGGCCGAGGCGAATCCGTCCGCGAGTTCGGATGCGACGATGATGTGCTTGGGCGCGACGATGTCGATGCAATGGGCGAGCGAGGGGCCCAGCAGGTTGGTGTTGATCAGCGCCACCACGCCGCCCATGCTGGAAATGCCGATCCAGATCGCCAGATATTCGGGACGGTTCGGCATCAGCAGACAGACGGTCTCGCCCTTGCCGAGACCCTGCGCCTGCGCCCACCGGGCGTATCGGTTGGCGCGCTCGGACAGCTGGCGATAGCTGAGACGTTCGCGGTCGGAGATCAGCGCCGGCGCGTCGCCGTGCTTGTCCGCCAGTTCGTCGATGACGACCGGAAAGATCCGGGTCGGGTTCCTGGCGATCGGCGTCGTGTCGCGCAGCGCACGCAGCGCCCCGCGCAGGAAGACGACGTCGCCACACAATTGTTCGAGAAATCCCATGCCTTGCCCCGCGGCAGCGCCGGCTGGTTCGTCGGCTACCATCGGAGAGTCGAATCGATTCGGACAAGCGCGACCGGATGTCCGGCCGGCTCGCGAACCATCGGGGCGGGGCGATCGTTGCGTCGGCGTCAGCGCCGCTTGGCGGCGCGCGGCCGGGGGCGCGGCATCGGCATGGTCGCGGTTTGCGGGGCAGCAGCCGGGACCGCCGTGAGCGGAGCGGCGGCGTTGGCCGGCGCCGCGAAGCTCATCCACGCCGGGTTTGTCGTCTCGCCGACGGAGGGCATCGCATTGCGATTGCTCCGGGTGAACTGGCCGGCGGGCGGTGCGAAACGGCCTTGCGGCGCGGCCGCGATCTGACCGGGTGAGGGCGCGGTCTGTCCCGGCGCTTCGGACTGTACTGGCGCGACCGAGGCCACCTGCTTTTGCGCGTTGCGCGCCTGCGTCTTGGCGCGCGTGGAGGCGACCATCGCATCGGCCGAACGCCGCGCCGGTCCGGCGTGCACGATGACCGGATTGGAAATCGGCACGACCGGGCCGAGCAGTTCCGAAACCTTTCCGCTCGACGGCGGCAGGCTCGAGAGCATGAACGCCTGCGGCGAACCGGAGTCGCCGTTGGCGATAGTTGCCGCGTTGGGTTCCTCGTCGGCCTCCTCGGCCGCCGGCCGACGGCGGTTCTTGCCGCACATCTCCTCGCGCAGATCGGGCGGCGCTGCATTGACCGGCTGCAGCGATGCGACCGTTCCGAGCGACGGCGACAGGAACGGCAACGTGCCGCCGGTGTTGAAGCCGCGCTCCAGCAGGCCGGCGGTCTTGGCCCCGCGCACCGCCGCGGAGGGCGATCCGAGGACGACCGCGATCAGGCGCCGGTTGCCGCGGGTGGCGGTGGCGACGAGATTGAATCCGGAGGAGCAGATGAAGCCGGTCTTCATGCCGTCCGCGCCCGGATAGCGGCCGATGAGCGAGTTGTGGTTTCGCATCATCGTCTTGCCGAACTTGATCCCCGGGATTTTCCAGTAGCTCTCGTACTCCGGAAACTCGCGGATCACGGCGCGCGCCAGAATCGCGAGATCGCGCGCCGAGCTGATCTGCTCGCTCTCCGGCAGGCCGTTCGGGTTGACCCAGTGCGACTGCGTCATGCCGAGCCGCCGCGACGCATCGTTCATGTCCGCGGCGAAGCGTTCGACCGAACCGGAAACGCCTTCGGCCAGCACCACGGCCATGTCGTTGGCCGATTTGACCATCAGCATCTTCAGCGCGTTGTCGACGGTCACCTGGGTGCCCGGCTTGAAGCCCATCTTCGAGGGCTGCTGCGCGGCGGCGCGCGTCGAGACGGTCAGCAGGCTGTCGAGTTTGATCTTGTCCGACTTGACGGCGTGCAGAACGACATAGGCCGTCATCACCTTGGTGATCGAAGCGGGATACCAGGGATAGGCCGCGTTCTCGGCATGCAGAACGCGCCCGCTGTCGGCCTCGATCAGGATCATCGATTTCGGCAGCCGCACGTTCGCTCGTCGAAAAGCTGAGACTCGCGGCGGCAAACGCCGCAATGAGGGCCGGCACTCCGAGCTTCGACGCTAATGCCACTGGCGATGTCCGGTCTGCTGCAGCGGTCCGGAGTAGCCGAAGCCGCCTCGATTTCGTTTCATTTTAGCCGAGGGCGGGACCGGGAAGCAAAGCCGCAGGTGCCCGAGCCCTGTTAATGGTTTATCCTCAACGCGGTAGGCTCCATTCCAGAGGAAAGCGACCAAAATTCGGCGGTCTCCGCGAGGTTGAAGCGCCGCAGTTCAGGTCGCGGGCCAGGAGTTCTCAGGGAGTTCCAATGACAGCCTGTATCGTCGGCTGGTCGCACAGTCCGTTCGGCAAGCTGGACGGCGAATCCGTCGAAAGTCTCGTCGTTCGGGCGACCGGCGCTGCGCTGACGGACGCGGGAATCGCGCCGGGCGATGTTGACGAGATCGTCCTGGGTCATTTCAACGCGGGCTTTTCTCCCCAGGATTTCACCGCCTCGCTGGTGCTGCAGGCCTCTCCGGACCTGCGCTTCAAGCGCGCTCTGCGGGTCGAGAACGCCTGCGCGACCGGTTCCGCCGCCGTCCACCAGGGACTGAAGGCGATCGCGGCCCGTTCGGCGCGGATCGTTCTCGTGGTCGGGGTCGAGCAGATGACGACGACGCCCGGCCCGGAGATCGGCCGGAACCTGCTCAAGGCGTCCTACGTCCGCGACGAGGCGGAGATCGAAGGCGGTTTTGCCGGAATCTTCGGCGTGATCGCCGGCCGCTACTTCCAGAAATACGGCGACCGTTCCGATGCGCTGGCGAGGATCGCCGCTAAAAACCATCGCAACGGCGTCGGCAATCCCTATGCCCAGATGCGCAAGGATCTTGGCTACGACTTTTGCCGGACGGTTTCGGACAAGAACCCGTTCGTGGCTGGCCCGCTCAAGCGCACCGACTGTTCGCTCGTGTCGGACGGCGCCGCGGCGCTGGTGCTGGCCGACGTCGAGACGGCGCTGCGGCTTCGCAAGGCGATCGCGTTTCGCGCCGCCGCCCATGTGCAGGATTTCCTGCCGATGGCCAGCCGCGACATTCTCAAATTCGAGGGCTGCGCGCTGGCCTGGCGGCGGGCGCTGTCGGACGCCGGCGTGGCGCTCGACGACCTTTCGCTGGTGGAGACCCACGACTGCTTCACCATCGCCGAACTGCTCGAATACGAGGCGATGGGCCTGACGCCCGAAGGCGAGGGCGCGCGTGCGCTCGAAGAGGGCTGGACCGAGAAGGGTGGCCGGCTGCCGGTCAACCCGTCCGGCGGGCTCAAGTCCAAGGGTCATCCGATTGGCGCGACCGGCGTGTCGATGCACGCCCTGTGTTCGATGCAGCTCATGGACCAGGCCGGCGACATGCAGGTGCCGAACGCGCGGCTGGCCGGCCTGTTCAACATGGGCGGCGCTGCGGTCGCCAACTACGTCAGTATCCTGGAACGGATTCGCTAGGACGCTTTCGCGCGCCGCCTCCACGAACCGGCGATAAGCGCGTCCGTCGCTATTCGGTCTTCGGTGCGATGTCCGGCTCGGCGGGCTTCGGTTGCGGCGAATGGGCGTCGCCGGTCATGAACTGCGCGCGCGCGAGCCCTGCGAATGTGCCGTTGAGCTTCACCAGTTCGTCGAAGGTGCCGGCTTCGACCACGCGCGCATGGTCGAACACCAGGATGCGGGTGGCGTTGCGCACGGTCGACAGCCGGTGCGCGATGACGAACGTGGTGCGGTCCTTCATCACCGCGTCGAGCGCGGCCTGAACCTTGGCTTCGGTGCCGGCGTCCAGCGCGCTGGTGGCCTCGTCGAGGATCAGGATCGGAGGGTCTTTCAGCAGCGCCCTCGCGATCGACACCCGCTGGCGCTCGCCGCCCGAAAGCATGCGCCCGCGCTCGCCGACATTGGTCTCGAAACCGTCCGGACTGCGTTGAATGAAATCGGTCGCCTGCGCGCGTTCGGCGGCTTCGCGGATTTCGGCCTCGGTCGCGTCCGGCTTGCCGACCAGGAGGTTCTCGCTGATAGAGCGGTTGAACAGCAGAACCTCCTGAAACACCACACCGATGTTGCGCCGGAGCGCGGCGAGGCGGATGTTTCGGATGTCGATGCCGTCGATCTTGATGCTGCCTGATTGCGGATCGAACACGCGGTGCAGCAACGCCAGCGCGGTCGACTTTCCGGCTCCGGTCGGGCCCACCAGAGCGATGATCTCGCCGGGCAGAACGGTGAAGTTCAGGTCGGCCACCGCCGGGCGTTTGCCGTCGTAGGAGAACGACACGTCCTTGAACTCGACCAGTCCGCGCACGCGGCCGGGATCGATGGCGTCGGGCCGGTCGTGCACCGAGGGTTCGGTATCGAACACGTCGAAGAACTCGCGCAGCCGCGGCGCGTCCATGAACAGCCGGTTGACGAACGAGACCAGTTGTTCGAGCCGTGCGATCAGCATGCCGGCGAAGCTGGTAAAGGTCACGATCTCGCCGATCGTCGTCAGGCCCTGCATGTAGAGCGAGATGCCCACCAGGAAGATCGACAGCAGCGTCAGCGTGGTCGAGGCGTTGGTCGCGACCGCGGCCAGCGCCCACCACGACAGCACGGGCATCTGCGCGCCGAGCAGCTTGGACACGACCGCGCGCAGGGCCGTCACCTCCGCCTCGATCCGCGAATAGCTCTGGACCAGAGCGACGTTGCCGAGCGCGTCCGAGGTGCGCTCCGCAAGATCGGTGTAGTGACCTTCGACCTTGGTCTGCCCGGCCTCCGCCTTGCGCAGCACAAGCGCGGTGAGGATCGTGAAGACGACGCAGAGGATGATGAGCAGGATCGCCAGCCGCCAGTTCAGGAACAGCGACAGCGGGAGCAGCACCGCCAGCGACACGAAGGCCGCCAGGTGGTCCCGGAAGAAGCCGAGCCACAGCCACCACAGCGAATCCGTTCCGGTGATCATCACCTTCATCAGCCGGCCGGAATGCGTGCCGCCGTGGAAGCTGAGCGGCAGTTGCAGGATGTGCTCGAAGTAGCGGGTCAGCAGCGCATGCCGCTGGCGGTGGGAGAGCTTGTCGGAGTGCAGCGCCACCAGCGCGCCGCACACGATGGTGAAGAGACCGAAGCCGACCCAGGCCGCGAGCAGGGGAAACAGGTCGCTCCAGGCCGGCGCGACGCCCTTGGCCTGGGCTGCGGCCAGCGCGTCGATGATCCGCCCGAACAGCACCGGCTCCGCGAAATTCGCGATTGCAACCAGCACGTTGGCGATGGCGAGCAGCCAGGCCAGTTGGCCTTCCGAGCGCAGCAGACTGAGAACGCGGAGATAGAGACGGACGAAGTTCATGGCGCCGGCATCAAATCGGGTTTGCCCCGGCAGCGGAAGGGCCTGCCGGTTCCGGCGCAGGGCCGAGTGCGTCCGGCTTGGGATGCCGTGCGGTCAACGGTTGCGGCGGGAAAGTCCTGTCAGGCTTTGCCCCGCCGGCCGCGGCTGTCAAGCGCGCACCCCTCGAGCAACGGTGGGAAACTGTCCCAGGCAGGGGCGCGCTCCGGTTGCGGCGGGCGATTCCGGCAATAAAATGCCCGGGCTTGAGGGTTTCGTGAGCGTGCGGTTGCTTCGACCGTTCGCAGTCGGGTTCAATCGGGCGCGTGATGACCAACATTCCGACCGAGTTGCTGCGAACGCTGGTCACGGTCGTGGACCTGCGCAGCTTCACCAAGGCGGCGCATTCGCTCGGCGTCACTCAGCCCGCGGTCAGCGCGCAGATCAAGCGACTGCAGATGCTGCTGAGCAGCGACCTACTCGACAAGAGCGCACCGGGCGTCACGCTGACTCCCGCCGGCGATCTGGTGGTGAATTACGCGCGACGCCTCCTCTCCATCAACGACCAGATCCTCGATCTCGCCAGCCCGCGCGCCGTTCAGCAGACGCTGCGGATCGGCGCGACCGGCGACTTCATGGCCGCTAACATTTCGCAAGGCCTGGCGTGCTTTCGCGCGCGCCGGCCGCAGCAGCGCTTCGCCGTCGGCTCCGGAATGCTCGACGACCTGCTGCGGGAGCTGCGGGAGGGGCAACTCGACGTCGTGGTGTGGATGTCGGCCAGCGGTCCGACGATCGAGGCGCGGCACTGCTGGAAGGAAGAGCTGGTCTGGGTCCGCGGGCCGTCGTTCGAGCTCGATCCGGCGCTGCCGGTGCCGCTCGTCTCCTATGGCGACGAGTGCCCGTTCACCGCGAGCTTCGTCGGTGCACTCAACAACGCCGGCCGCGACAGCGAACTGGTGTTGATCGGCTCCAGCATCGCGGGCGTGTCCGCCGGGGTGGCCTCGGGGATCGGCGTGACGGCGTTGCCGCGCAACAGCGCCAACGTCGCCGGCGTGTCGGTCTGGGAGAATCCGCCGCTGCCGCGGCTGCGCGACTTCTTCTGCGGCATCTATGTGCGGCCGGGCAGCGATTCCGCGGATCGCGATCATCTGGCCGATACGCTGGCGCAGGCCTTGCGGCTGCGCGCGCGCGTCACCGGCGATGACGCCGGGTCCGCGGTCGCGACCGCGCAGGCGTCCTGACGAGAACCGTTTCGGCTTTGATGGAATCCAAGCCGGGCCCTGTCATTTCGTTGTGACGCGGTAGCTTCCCGCGAACGGGTCTCCACTTCGCTCCAAAACGCTATAGAGGGGATCGATCTCAATTCTGCGCGAAACCGGAGCGTTGCGCCCAACCGGTCATGCGGTTTTCCAGCATCGCCATCGCCGCGTACATGACGATGCCTTCGATGGCGAGCGCGACCAGTCCGGCGAAGATCAGCGGCACCTGGAACTGGGCTTGCGCCTGCAGCATCAGATTGCCGATGCCGTAGTTGGACGCGATGCTTTCCGAGATCACCGAGCCGACGAACGCCAGCGTGATCGCGACCTTCAGAGAGCCGAAGAAGTAGGGCAGGGTGCGCGGGATGCCGACCTTGCGCATGATGTCGAGCTTGGAGGCGCCGAGCGCCTTGAGCACGTCCTCCAGCTCCGGCTCGATGGTGGCCAGCCCGGTCGCGACGTTGACCACGATCGGGAAGAACGAGATCAGGAACGCGGTCAGCACCGCTGGCGTGAAGCCGATGCCAAACCAGAGCACCAGGATCGGCACCACCGCGACCTTCGGGATCGCGTTGAAGCCGATCATCAACGGATAGAGGCCCGCGTAGATCGAGCGCGACCAGCCGACCAGCAGGCCCAGCAGCAGGCCGAAGCCGACCGCGAGACCGAAACCGATCAGCGTGGTCGCGAGCGTGAACAGCGAGTTGCGGTAGATCGGCCCCCAGTATTCGTAGAACGTCCAGGCAATCGCCGAGGGCGGCGGCAGGAAGAACACCGGAATCCTGAAAATGTGGACCGACGCCTCCCAGATCGCGAACAGCGCGATCGTGTAGAGCCACGGCGCCAGCATGATGGACAGCGAGCGGCCTCTCACTGTCGCGCCCTCACGATGTGGCTGCGCAGCTCGAGCACGATGTCCTGGAACTTCGGCGTGAAGGTGATGTCGAGATCGCGCGGCCGCGGCAGGTCGATCGGCCGCTCCACGATGATCCGGCCCGGCCGCTGCGACATGACGAACACCCGGTCGGCGAGAAACACCGCCTCGCGCAGATCGTGGGTGACGAGGCACACGGTGATCTTGCGCGCCGCGTGCAGGTCGCGGATCACGCACCACAGCTCCTCGCGGGTGAAGGCGTCGAGCGCGCCGAACGGCTCGTCGAGCATGAGAAGCTGCGGCTCGTGAATCAGCGCGCGGCAGAGCGAGGTGCGCTGCTGCATGCCGCCCGACAGCTCCCAGGGAAATTTCTCGCCCTGGTCGCGCAGCCCGACCGAGGTCAGGAGATTTTTGGCGCGAGCGACGTATTCGTGCTTGCGCCGCCGGATCTCGCTTCTGTGCGGCTCGACGATCTCCAGCGGCAGCAGCAGGTTGTCGAGGGTCGTGCGCCACGGCAGCAGCGTGGGCGCCTGGAACGCCATGCCGGCGATCTTGACCGGCTGGTTCACCGCCTGGCCCGCGACCCGCACGGTGCCCTTGAACGGGAACTGCAGCCCGGTCGCGAGCTTCATCAGGGTGGACTTGCCGCAGCCGGAGGGACCGACCACGGCCGCGAACTCGCCTTCGCCGATCGCGATCGACAGGCCCTCCACGGCGGGCGAATCGACGTGACCGCCGTAGGCATGGCTCACGTCCTCAAGGGCGACGAACGCGCTCACACCATGCCCCGCCCTTGACTGTCGCCGTATCTGCGGCCGCCGCTCAGTTGGCCTTGCGGTCGCCCGCCGCCGGCAGGAACGATGCGTCGAAGATGTCGTCGGCCTTCGGGCGCTGACCCTTGAACGTGTAGGTCAGCGCGATCTGATCGATCGACTTCTCAAGCCGGCCCATGTCGACGCCGCCGAAGCCGTTGGCCTTGACCTCGGGCGTCACGATGTTGTCGCGTATCGCCATCTGAAGGCGCTCGAGTTCGGTCGGCTTCTTGGCGATGTCGTTGCGCTTGATCACCGAGTCCACGGCGGTCTCCGGGCTCGCCACGGTGTCCTTCAGCCCGCGCAGGAAGGCGCGCAGGAACTTGCGCACCGCCTCCGGATTGTCGGCGGCGAACTTCGGATTCACGATGATCGTGTTGCCGTAGAGGTTCACGCCATGATCGGCCATCAGCATCACGACGATGTCGTCGGCCGGCACGCCGCGGTCCTTCAGGTTGATGTAGGACGAGAACGAGAAACCGGTGATGGCGTCGACCTGTCCGGCGGCCAGCATCGGCTCGCGCACCGGGAAGCCGACGTTCTCAATCGTGACCTTGGAGGCGTCGATGCCGTTGGCCTGGGTGAAGATGCGCCATTGTGCGAAGGCGCCGTCCGGCGCGGGCGCGCCGAGCTTTTTGCCTTCGAGATCCTTTGGCTTGACCACGCCGCGGCTCTTGCGGCCGACGATCGAGAAGGCCGGCTTGTTGTAGACCATGAAGATGGCCTTGATCGGCACGTTCGGATTGGCGTCGCGGAACTTGATCAGCGAGTTGATGTCGCCAAAGCCGATGTCGTAGGTGCCGGCCGCGATCCGGTTCAGCGGCTCCAGCGAGCCGCCGGCGGTGTCGATCTTCACGTCGAGGCCTTCGGCCTTGTAGTACCCCTTGTCGATCGGCACCAGGAACGGCGCGGCGGGGCCCTCGAAACGCCAGTCGAGGGTGAATCGGATCGTCTGCTGGGCCTGCGCGGCTCCGGCCATCAGGACGCTTGCAACACCGGCGGCGAGCATCGCGCCCGCGCGGCCGAACTTCCCGAACATCTGGACGCCCATCGGTCTCGTTCCCTGGTTCAAACTTGCGTCGTTAAAACTTGTATCGTGCAAGCCAGCGTCGGTGCAGCGCTGCACGTCTGGCGGCAGCGGCGGCTCCCGGCCTCGTCACCGGCTTTTCGTCTCCGGTTTTTCTCAGCAAAGAACATGCCGAATGAAAGAGCAAGGCGAAGGCGCACAGGACGCAGGCAATCTGCACAGACTGACGCATTTCTGCACAGCCGCCCGCAGCATTGCTGAAGCGCTGGGCACCCTGTCGCCGCAAGGCCTGATAGGTTGGGCGCGAACGTCCCTGGCGCCGGAGCCCCGATCATGAGCAAGGCCGCCGAAGACAACTCCGGTCCTCGCGCCGGCACCGGCCCCATCCCCCCGTTTGCGGCGCCGTATGCTGCGGCGGACGCGGCGCTCGCGGCCAGCCTGCTCGCCGAAGCCGTGCGCAGCGGCGAGGCCGAAGCCCGGATCGACCGCCGCGCCAGGCATCTGGTCGCCGCGATCCGGGCCGGCAGCGGCGGGCTCGGCGGGATCGAGGACTTTCTTCATGCCTATTCGCTGACGACCCGCGAAGGCCTCGCCCTGATGGTGCTGGCCGAGGCGTTGCTCCGCGTGCCGGACGCCGCCACCGCCGACCGGCTGATCGAGGACAAGCTCGCGGCGGGCGACTGGTCGCACGCCGAAACCTCCGGCGGGCTGCTCGTGGCCGCCTCGGCCTGGACGCTGGGCGTGACCGCGAAGGTGATCCAGCCCGGCGAATCGCCGGAGGGCATTCTCGACGGCGTGGTGCGCCGGCTCGGCCTGCCCGCCGTGCGGCTCGCAACGCGGCAGGCGATGAAGCTGCTCGGCTCGCACTTCGTGCTGGGCCAGACCATCAAGGAGGCGCTGGCGCGGGCCGGGACGCATCGCGAATTCCGCTACTCGTTCGACATGCTGGGCGAGGGCGCGCGCACCGCGGCGGACGCGGAGCGTTATTTCGCCGCCTATGCCGGCGCCATCGACGCGATCGGCGCGCAGGCCGGCCAGGCGCCGCTGCCGGCGCGGCCGGGCATCTCGGTCAAGCTGTCGGCGCTGCATCCGCGCTACGAGGCGGTGTCGCGCGACCGCGTGCTGGCCGAACTCGTGCCGCGTCTGCGGACGCTGGCGCAGCGTGCGAAGTCGCACGACCTGAACTTCACCGTCGACGCCGAGGAGGCTGACCGGCTCGAACTCTCGCTTGACGCCGTGGCCGCGCTGCTGGCCGATCCGGCGCTCGCGGGCTGGGACGGCTTCGGCATCGCGGTGCAGGCCTATCAGAAGCGCGCGGTGGACCTGGTCGACTGGCTCGCCAACGCCGCGCGCATGTCCGGCCGCCGCCTGATGGTGCGCCTGGTGAAGGGCGCTTACTGGGACACCGAGATCAAGCGCGCGCAGGAGCGCGGGCTGGCCGACTATCCGGTGTTCACCCGCAAGGCGATGACCGACCTGTCCTACGGCGCCTGCATCCGCCGCCTGCTGGACGCGCGGCCGCATCTCTATCCGCAGTTCGCCACCCACAATGCCCTCACCGTGGCGACCGCGATCGAAGACGCCGGCGGCGTCGAAGGCTACGAATTCCAGCGCCTGCACGGCATGGGGGAGGCGCTGTACGATGCACTGCTGGCGGAGTTGCCGGACGCGGCCTGCCGCGTTTACGCGCCGGTCGGCAGCCACCGCGAACTGCTGGCCTATCTGGTGCGGCGGCTGCTGGAGAACGGCGCGAACTCGTCGTTCGTCGCATCGGTGGCCGACCCCGACGTTCCGGTCGACGACATTCTGCGGCGGCCGCAGTCGTGGGTCCGCGAGCCGTCGCAGGCGCGCAATCCGGCCATTCCGCTGCCGCGCGATCTCTACCGGCCGTCGCGTCAGAACTCTGCGGGCGTGGAGTTCGGAGACCGCGAGGCGCTCGCCACACTTCTGAGCGAGATTGAGAGGGAGAGACCCGCAAAGGTGGAAGCCTTTCCGCTGGTTGCGGGCGTCGCGCAGTCCGGTCCGAGTCGGGAGACGGGTTCGCCGGTCGACGGATCGTCGTTGGGTGCGGTCGTCGAGAGCGACGTCCGGACCGCGGAATCCGCGATGGCTGCGGCGCAGAGCGGTTTCGCGGCATGGACGACGACGTCGCTGGAGCGGCGCGCCGAAATCCTGGAGCGGGCCGCCGAACTGCTTCAGGCCGGGCGCGGCCGGCTGATCGCGCTGCTGCAGGCGGAGGGCGGCAAGACGCTCGACGATGCCGTTTCCGAGGTGCGCGAGGCGATCGACTATTGCCGCTACTATGCCGCGGAGGCGCGCCGTGCGCTCGCGCCGCAAGTCCTGCCGGGGCCGACCGGCGAGAGCAACGAACTGCGTTATCGTGGCCGTGGCGTTTTCGTGTGCATCAGCCCGTGGAATTTTCCGCTCGCGATCTGTCTCGGACAGGTCTGCGCCGCCCTTGCGGCCGGCAATTCGGTCGTCGCCAAGCCCGCCGAGCAGACTCCGCGCGTGGCGTTCGAGGCGGTGCGGCTGCTGCACCGCGCCGGCGTGCCCGAGAGCGCGCTGCATCTCATCACCGGCGACGGTGCGGCCGGCGCGGCGCTGGTCGCCGATCCGCGCACCGCGGGCGTCGCCTTCACCGGTTCGACCGAGGTCGCGCGGCTGATCCATCGCGCGCTGGCCGGCAAGGACGGGCCGATCGTGCCGCTGATCGCGGAGACCGGCGGCATCAACGCCATGATCGTCGATGCCACCGCCTTGCCCGAGCAGGTGACCGACGACGTGGTCGTCTCGGCGTTTCGCTCTGCCGGCCAGCGCTGCTCCGCGCTGCGGCTCCTGTGCGTTCAGGAGGACGTCGCCGACCGCACGATCGCGATGATCGCGGGCGCGGCGCGCGAGCTGAAGCTCGGCGATCCGCGCGATCCGTCCGTGCATGTCGGTCCGGTGATCGACGCCGAGGCCAGAGACAGGCTGATGCGCTGGATCGCTCGGCATGAATCGCGCCTGCTGTTTCGCTGGGACGCCCATCATGCCGTGCCGGACAAGGGCCTGTTCGTGCCGCCGGCGATGATCGCGCTCGACCGCGCGTGCGATCTCGCCGAAGAGGTTTTCGGCCCGGTGCTGCATGTCGTGCGCTGGCGCGCCGACCGGCGCGATGCGCTGCTTGACGACATCGCCGGCAACGGCACCGCGCTCACGCTCGGCATTCACAGCCGCATCGATTCGGTCGTGGACGAGATCGCGGCGCGCCTGCCGCACGGCAACGTCTACGTGAACCGGAGCATCATCGGTGCGGTGGTCGGCACCCAGCCGTTCGGCGGCAGCGGATTGTCGGGCACGGGACCGAAGGCCGGGGGGCCGAATGTTCTGCGGCGCTTTGCCGCCGAGCAGACCGTCGCCGTCAACACTGCGGCTGCGGGCGGCAATGCGGCGCTGCTGAATTCCGACGGCTGACGCTTTCAACCCGCTTTCGGCCAATCCGGTTTCGGCGCAATCCGCGCAGCGGTATGTCGATGCATCATCCGCGCGCCACGCAGCGCAACATGAACATCCGTTACTCTACATTACCAAAACATCATGCCTGCCATTTCGCAACGGCGGAACGGGGC
This sequence comes from uncultured Alphaproteobacteria bacterium, assembly GCA_963758225.1. Taxonomy (GTDB): domain Bacteria; phylum Pseudomonadota; class Alphaproteobacteria; order Rhizobiales; family Xanthobacteraceae; genus Z2-YC6860. The sequence goes on from CAVWUJ010000002.1 coordinate 274,368, forward strand.
CGCCACATCGCCCGTTATCGGGGTGAGCCCCTTGAGGGCGTGTAACGCGAAAGGAATTCGGATCATGACGAAGAGCAATCGTGCCCTTGCCGTCGCCACGGCTGCGGCGATGGCTCTGACCTCCGCCAGCTTCGCTCCGCTCGCCGCCGCGCCGCTTGCCGCGTCGCCGGCCAGCAAGACCACCGAGCTGTCGCACGCCAACGCCGGCGAGGTCGAGGTCAGCGCGCAGCGCCGCCGCTATCGCGCGCATCGCGGCAACCGCGGCAACGCCGCAGCGGCCGCCGCAGCGATCGGCGTATTCGGCACCATCGCCGCGCTCGCCGCGCAGTCGCAGCACCGCCGGCACTACCGGACCTACTACGGCCATCCGCACGCTTATCATGGCGGCTACCACTACGGTCCGCGGGTCTATCATCACGGACCCTATTATCGCTGGTGACGCGACGGGGCCGTGTGACGAAACGATGAAGGCGCTGCTCCGGCGGCGCCTTTTTCGTGGACGGTCCGAGCCGGATATTTCCGATGGCAGTCGCTCCGTTAACCGGCCCGTGACGCGGAGCGTGTATCGTCCCCGGTCATGGCTGATTCGCTCGGGCGCCTTTTCGATCAGGTCGTGGCCGCGAAGAGCGGCGACCCCTCGGTGTCGCGCACCGCGCGGCTGCTGCGCGCCGGCCGCGCCAAGATGGCCAAGAAGCTCGCCGAAGAGGCGGTCGAGGTCGTCATCGACGCCATCAACGGCGAACGCGAGGCGGTGGTCCGCGAAAGCGCCGATCTGCTCTACAACCTCGTGGTGCTCTGGGTCGCCGCCGGCGTTCAGCCGCAGGATGTCTGGGACGAGATGCGCCGCCGCGAGCGCCTGCTCGGCATCGCCGAGAAGATGCCGAAGAACCTGCCGGTCGAGCCGCAACGCCCGCCGCAAGGTCGTCATGCTGGCGGCCCGGAGCGGCCGCAAGCGATAGGCTCGCGTTCGAGAGGCAGCGGGAACCGGCTGGCGTGAAGACAACGCGACACATCAAACATGGCGTCCTTCGCCGCTTCGTGAAACGGGGAAGGCCCTTGCGCCGGCTCGACGACCGCCGGCGAAGCGTGTAGAGGCTTCACGCCGTCCGGCGCCCGCCCATGCAAAAGCTCCTCCGCTCCCTCTACGACTGGACCATGCGGCTGGCCGCGCATCCGCGCGCGCCCTGGGCGCTCGGCACCGTGTCCTTCGTCGAAAGCTCGGTGTTTCCGATCCCGCCGGACGCGCTGCTGATCCCGATGGTTCTGGCGGAGCGGGCAAGGCCTGGTTCTACGCCACGCTGTGCACCGTCACCTCGGTGCTGGGCGGCGTCGCCGGCTATCTGATCGGCCTGTTCCTGTTCGACACGGTCGGCAAGGCGCTGCTGGATCTGTACGGCTACGGCGCCCAGTTCAACAGATTCGCCGCGCCGCTACAACGAATGGGGCGCCTGGATCGTGTTCTTCGCCGGCGTCACGCCGTTTCCCTACAAGGTCATCACCATCGCCTCGGGCGTGACCCAGCTCGACATCGTGATGTTCATGGTCGCCAGCGTGCTGGCGCGCGGCGCCCGGTTCTTTGCCGTGACGGCGCTGCTCTATGTCTACGGCCCGCCGATCCGCGACTTCATCGAGCGGCGGCTCGGGCTGGTCGCGACGGTCGTTTCTGCTGCTGCTGGGCGGCTTTCTCGCAATCCGGCTCTTCAATTAAGGCACGGCGCGCGGCTCCCATCTGCGCTATAATGGAACAGCCTCGCGGCCGATTCCTCAATTTTGCCATAGCGCAAGCCGAAATGGCGGGATCGGGACCGGGCTGCGACGACACCGGATTTTCGGGCCGCTCGATGACGACGATTGCCACATTCGTCTTCCGACCACGGGGCCGCTATTGCGGGCCCGCGCTGGCGCTCGGCCTCGCGCTCGGTCTGGCGGTTGCGCCGTCCGCCTACGGCCAGTCGTTCACCCAGCCCGCTGGCCCGCCGCCGGCTGCGGCGCCCCAACAGGCTGCGCCGCCCCAGCCTGCGCCGCCCCAGCCCGGCGCGAAGCCCGAGCCCGGAGTGCTCGAATCCATCGGCCGCTTCTTCGACCAGGGCGCCAGCTCGTTCCGCGAGCACATCGGCCGCGCCCGCGAGCGGGTCGACGATTTCAACAGCCAGGCCCGGGCGACCGGGCAGGGCGCGATCGACGTCACCCGCGACGCCGTCGGCGCCGTGGTGAGCCTGCCGTCGGCGCGCATGGTGCAGGGCCGTCAGGTTTGTCCGGTGGCCGCCAACGGTGCGCCCGACTGCCAGAGCGCCGCCGAGCGCCTGTGCAAGGAGAAGGGCTTCTCAACCGGCAAGAGCATGGACTTCACCTCGTCCGAACGCTGCCCGCCGCGGGTCTGGGTGTCCGGCCGCAAGGCCGAAGGTGAGTGCACGACCGAGACCTTCATCAGCCGCGCCATATGCCAGTAGGTGGGCGCGGAGAGGCGGGCGCGCGGCGGGCCCGGCCGCGTCAGCCCAGGATCATGCTCAGCAATCCGATGAACGGGTAGCCGAAGGCGCGGTCGGCCGCGATGATGGCGTTGCGCAGGCCGGCCGGGGCGCCGTCGCTGTAGCCCCAGGCCAGAAACACGAAGGCCGCCGGGATCGCGAAGGCGGTCCAGATCAGCGTTCGCCGCAGCCGCGCCCGGCTTTCCTCGACCTCGCCGGGCCGGACGTATTTGGGCGGGTTCGGCAGCATGGTCGCCGCTCTCGTTCGGCCGTGCGCGGCCGTTTCCTCAATACCGGTGGCTGATCGGCAGTTCTTCCGCCGGGAACAGCGAGATCACCTTGGCGCCCTTGTCGGTGACCACGACCTCTTCCTCGATGCGCGCGGCGGAATAGCCGTCGGTCGCCGGGCAGTAGGTCTCGATCGCGAACACCATGCCTTCCTTGATCTCGGTCGGGTGGTCCATCGAGACCACGCGCGAGATGATCGGGCGCTCGTGCAGCGCGAGCCCGAGGCCGTGCGCGAACTGCAGGCCGAACGCCGACATCTCGTCGGGGAAGCCGAACTCGTCGGCGGTCGGGAAGGCCGCGCAGATGTCGGAGGTCTTCGCGCCCGGCTTGATCCGCGCCATCGCGCCGTCGAGCCATTCGCGCGCCTTCTTGTAGGCGTCGCGCTGCGCAGTCGGTCGCGCGGCCGACGTTGAAGGTGCGGTAGTAGCAGGTGCGATAGCCCATGAACGACTGCAGGATGTCGAAGAACGCCTGATCGCCGGGGCGGATCATGCGGTCGGTGAAGTTGTGCGGATGCGGGTTGCAGCGCTCGCCGGAGATGGCGTTGATCGCCTCGACGTCGTCGGAGCCGTGGGTGTAGAGGAACTTGTTGACCTCGGCGACGATGTCGTTCTCGCGCACGCCGGGCTTGAGCTGCTCGTTGATGAGCTGATACGCGCCGTCCACCATCGCGGCGGCGCGGTTGAGCAGCGCGATCTCGTCGGCCGACTTCAGCTCGCGCGCCTCCAGCATGGTCTGCTGGCCGTCGGCGATCTTGAGCCCCGCCTTTTCCAGCTCGAACATCATCGGCGGCTCGATGATGTCGACGCCGATCGGCATCTTGTCGACGCCGGCTTCCTTGAGCAGCGATGCGATCTCCTTGGCGTGTCGCTCCATCAGGCCGAACTGCGGCGCGACGGTGCCGCGCAGGCCGACCAGGCCGGCCTTGCAATTCTCCGGCTGCAGCCACGGCGAATAGAGCTTGTGATGCACGGCCGCGGAGCCGAAGTCCCACAGGATCGGCTCGCCGCCGCGCGGCAAGCAGCGCCCAGCGCGAGAGCTTGTCGCGCTCCCATTCGCCGATCTTGGTCGAGGTGAGATAGCGGATGTTGTTGACGTCGAACACCAGCAGCGCGCCGAGTTCGGAGTTCTCCAGCGCCTGGCGGGCGCGGCCGAGCCGGTACTTGTGCAGGCGGCGGTAGTCGACGCGCTCTTCGAAGTCGACGCCCATCGTGCCCAGCGCCGGCAGTGCGCGGCCCCAGTTCCAGCGCGGGTTGATGTCCTCGGCGCGGATCTGCACCGGCTCGCGCTTGACGATATCGTCCATCGGGCTCTCCTTGGTCGTTCTGTTTTGGCCGTCGAGGCCTTGTCCGGCGCCGGCTGCGGCCGCCCGCATCTACCGGAAATCCGTTTGCGATTATAGGGCAAATTGCAAAGCCGCGGGCCGCGCGATAGACCGTTTCATCCGGCCCAACGCGGCCGCGGACACGAGGGGGAATGACCCATGACGAGCGCCCTGCGCCTGCGCGCGCTGGCGGCCACTGCCGCAATATCCATTCTGGCCGCCACCGCGGTTCCGGCCCGGGCTCAGGAGCAGAAATTCCCGAACCGCAAGGTCGATTTCGTCGTGGCCTTCGCGGCCGGCGGCTTCGCCGACACGCTGGCGCGTTTCGTCGCGCTGAAGCTCTCGGAGAAATGGGGCCAGAACGTCGTGATCGAGAACCGTCCCGGCGCCGCCGGCAACACCGCCGCCCGCGCGGTGCGCGGCGCGGAGCCGGACGGTCACACCATCCTGATCACCACCACGGCGCTGGCGATCAACCCGACCATGTACAAGCGGCTCGATTTCTCGATCGACCAGCTCGTCGCGGTCGCGATCCCGGCGGCCTCGCCGGAGACCATCGCGACCCATCCGAGCAAGGGCGACGGCGGGCTCAAGGGCTTCCTCGCGGCGAACAAGGACAAGGAGGTCACCTTCGGCTCCGCGGGCACCGGGTCGGGCTCGCACCTGGCGGCGGAATATTTCTTCCGCGCGCACGCCAAGTCCAAGGCGCTGCATGTGCCGTTCCGCGGCGGCAATCCGGCGATCCAGGCCGTGCTCGCCAACCAGGTCGATCTGGTCGCCTCCTCGTTCGGCGTGACCTCCTCGGTGGTCGACAAGAAACTGGTCGGCCTCGCGGTCGCCAGCCCGCAGCGCAACCCGGCGATGCCGGAGGTGCCGACCTTCAAGGAGCAGGGCTACGACTTCGAGGCGGAGTCCTGGGTCGGCTTCTTCGCGCCGGCCAAGACCGATCCGAAGCTCGTCGCGCAGATCAACGCGGCGATCAACGAGGTCGTGTCCGAGCCCGCCGGCCGCGCCCAGCTCACCAAGCTCGGCTTCCGGATCGAGCCGCGCTCGCTCGCCAACTCGCAGGCCTACATGAAGTCCGAGGTCGAGAAGTGGGGCAACATGGTCCGGACGGTGAACTTCTACGTCGAGTGACCCGGCGCGAACGCCTCCATCGCAAAAGCGGCCGCGCTTCGGCGCGGCCGCCGTCTTTTCCGGCGCAGCGTCAGGCGCGCGCCTTTTTCAGCTCCGCCAGATGGGCGAACCGCTCCGTGAGCAGCGAGCCCGGATAATAGGTCGGCTTGAACGCCGGATGCGCGCGGATCGCATCGAACCAGCGCGCCACGCGCGGCAGGTCGGCCCAGTCGCCATAACGGTTCAGGTCGTCCATGCGCACGATCGCCGGCATCAGCGAAATGTCGGCGAGCGTCAGATCCTTGCCCATCAGGAACGGCCCGCCGCTCTTCTCGATCTCCGAATCCATGCGCTCGTAGGTGCGGCGCAGCCGGCCGAGGGAGGAATCCATCTCCTTCTGCGGAAAGCCCGAACGGCCCATCGCCAGCATGAACTCCTTGCGCAGCGGCTTGCTTTCCGCGAACGCCAGGAACTCGTCCTCGGTCATCTTCGCGAAGGTCGGCTGGAACGCGAGGTTGAAGGTCGGCACCCGCACCGCCGCCGCCGGCATCTCGTCGATGAAGCGCATCAACGCGCGCATGTGGGCGCGTCGGCCGGGATCGCGCGGCGTGAAGCTCTCGCGCGGCTCGATCTCGTCGAGATATTCGATGATGACCGAGGAATCCCTCACCACCGTGCCGTCGTGGTCGAGCGTCGGCACCACGCCGTTCGGATTGAGTGCGAGGTACTCCGGCTTGAGCTGGTCGCCCGCCAGCAGGTCGAGCTTCTTCTCGTCGAACGCCAGCCCCTTGGCGTTGAGCACGAAGCGCACGCGCTGGCTGCAGGTCGATTGCGGCGCATTGTAGAGAGTGAAGGCCACGCGGTTTCCTCCGAAGTTCTAGGTGTCCCGGGCGCAATCCAGCGCATGTCATAAGCGCATTCACGGGCGTCTTCGACGCTCTATGGCGCCGGCCTGCGTTGCAGGCCCGGGGCACGACAGCATCACTCCCGCATCAGCGCCGCAAGCCCCTCGCGTGCATTCGTCGCTGGGCGCCAGCCGAGCGCCTTGAGCGCCGCCGCGTCGGCGACCAGCCCGCCAGACAAGCGTTCGAACGCCTCGCGCCTGCCGAGCGCCGCGCAGCCGAGCCGCATCAGCGCCTCCGGCACCGGCACGAGGCCCGGCGCGCGGCCGAGCCCGGCGCGCAGCGCCGCGATCATCTCGCCGATCGTCAGCGGATCGTCGTCGGCCACGACGAACGGCCTCCGCAGCGGCCCCGGCGCGCGCAACGCCGTGTCGATCGCGCTCGCGAGATTGTCCACCGAGAGCAGCGAGCGCCGGCCGCGCAATCCGCCGAGCGGCAGTGGCCAGGGCGTGCGCGCGAGGCGCATGAGCGACGCCATGTTGCCCTTGACGCCGGGGCCGTAGACCAGCACCGGCCGCAGCGCGACGAAATCCACGCCGAGCGTCGCGAGACCTTCTTCCGCGGCGCGCTTGGAGCGGCCGTAGGCGTCGGTCGGCGCGGCCTCCGTTGCCTCGGTCAACGCGGCGTCCGCGACCGGACCGGACTGCGCGCGGATCGACGACAGGAACACGAAGCGGCGCACCCGCGCCCGCTCCGCCGCCTGCGCCAGCGCGATCGTCGCTGTGGTGTTGAGCGCGCGATAATCGTCCTCCGGCACGCCCGACATGGCGTGCGCGAGCCCGGCGGAATGGATCACGGCGTCGGCGTCGGCCAGCGCCGCCGCCATGTTGGACGGCCGCGTCAGGTCGCCGACCACCGCGCTCGACGCCTCCGGCGGCACGGCGCCCGGCCGCCGCAGCAGCACGCGCACGCGCCAGCCGCGCTTTGGAAGCTCGCGCAGCAGATGGCGGCCGATGAAGCCGGTCGCACCGGTCAGCGCGACGGTCGGGCGGTCACTGGACATGGTGCGAGAGTGCGGGAATTCGGCGGGGTGGGGAAGCGCGAGGGCGCGCCAATCGCCGCTCCCGTCTCCCCGACGCGGCGCATCACCGTCGTCACCAGCCGCCGCCTGCGTCCCGGGCGCATCGCGCCATAAGCGCGTTCACGCGCGTCTTCGCGCGCTATGGCGCAGCGGTGCGATGCAGACCCGGAACACGAGAGCGGTGAAGGTCGCCAAATCCTCCGCGTCATGGCCGGGCATAGCCGCAAAACGAAACGCACCGAACAGGCGGGACTGCGCGGCGCGCTGTGGCGGGCTCGATCCCGGGATCAGAGCGTCGATCGCAGGCCGAAGGCGCTGCGCGCGGGCATGGCGGGACGCCTCGCGGTCGCCCGCGCGACACGCGAAGGCGCGGGGCCGGTGTGGGCGGGCGCGGCGGGTGTACGCCGCCGCTTCAGGATGCCCAGCAATCCGGTGAGCGTGCGCACGGCGACGAAGATCGCGGTCGGAAGTCCGACCAGATGGGTCATGACGATCGGCACGGCGAGCACGATGGCCTCGGGCCGCACGGTGGCGGCGGCGACGTACACCGGCGCCCAGACGGTTGCGGTGAGGGCGGTGTTGGCGACGGCCGCCGCGATCGAAAGCGGGCTCTCGGCGTCGCAGACCCAATAGAACAGGACTTTGGCGGCGTCCGGCCGGCACACGCCCGAGCCCCCGAACAGCGCAGGGCCGTGGTCGAGCGTGGCGAAGGTCGCGCACCACAGCGCGATATAGCCAAGCCCGGCCTTCCAGGCCAGAAAGTGCAGATAATCCCAGAGGCGGCTCATTCGAGCAGGTCCGGCGCGCGGGTCGAGAGCGGCCATCCTAGGGCCCGCGCGTTACCCTTTCGTTGTGTCAAAGCACGGGCGGCAGGCCCCGGCGACGGTCAGGTGCCGTCGCGGACCTCGGTGCGCCGCTCGGCGCCCCCGCGCATCGGCGGCATCACCAGCTTGTCGCGACGGCAGGCGCGGCGGTCGACGTCGGGACACTCGCGGAAGCCGAATTCGCGGGTGAAGCAGATGCGCACCTCGCGCAACCGTCGCGCGTCGCAGGTCACGGCGACGCCGGTGCGGTCCAGGCCCGGATTGGCCTTCACGAAGGCCGCCTCGACCTCGTCGGGCGTGACCATGCGATGCTCGGTCAGTTCGATATATTCGTCGGGAATTTTCACCACGGCGCGCGCCTTGCGCACGTTCTCGAAATAGGCGCGGGCGGACAGGCCGGAGCAGGTGCCGTGTTTGTCCCATTGGTGAAACACCAGCCGCGGCGAAGGCATCTGGTCGAGCATGCGCGAGACGGTGTTGAGGTCGAGCCGCGGCGCCGGAACCTGGCAATACTCCGGAAAGCCGCGCTCGTATTGCGGCCATAGCCCGTGCACGACAAACGAGAAAGGCCGTTCGCCGCATTGCTCGCGGGGCGCCTGGCGGCCCAACTCGGTCGACGCCTCGCAGTAAGACGGCGACCAGGACAGCGCCAGCACATAGAAGTCGAACTTGCCGGGCTCGCCCTGGCGACGATCCTGGGAAGCGGCCGGCGAAGCCCACAGCAGCGCGGCGACGAGGGTGGCGACCGGCAGGGCCGGCCAGACAATGCGAAGGCTCATGAGACGCCCCTCAACCTGACGTTGACGCTGGAGAAAGGCTAGCGTCCCGAAAAGAACATTTCAAGAACAAATTTCGGGTCGCTGGCGGCGTCCGGCCTGTCAGGGGCGGGCCATCTTGCACTGCGGATTGTAGGCCCAGTTGCGGTCGAGGCCGACCACGCACCATTGCACGCCCCACGAGGCGCCGATCATGCCGCCGTCTTCGACGATCGAGTAGTGCACGACGCGCTTGCGCCCGTCGGACACCAGCGCGCGCGCCGAACAGAAGCGGCGCGGCACGGTGGATTGCTGCCAGGGATGAAAGGCGGTCTGGCGAACGCGATCGAAGGCGACGATCTGGAGATCCGAATTCCAGAAGCGGTCTTCCTTCGTGGCGAAACGGGAGCGGATGGTGTCGAGCGCGGCCTCGCATGGCGGCAGCGCTCCGTCGTAGCGCGGCCCCGTCAGGTAGACCGATTTCTCGAACAGTCCGGCCGCCCGCGACGGCACGGCCGTCGCGGCAACGGCGAACGCGACCGCGGCAAGGCCGATCCCGATGCCAGATAGACGCCGGCCTGCGAACCCACCGTTCACGCCATTCTCCGAAGTCCATTGTGCGGACGCCGGATTTTATGCGGCTTTGCGGGCCGAACGCCATCATGAAATGCGGGCTGTGCTGGCGTCGGCGTGAGCGCGGGCGCGGCGCTTGACCACAACAAAAATCGCGCCGGACTCTGGCGGGCCGATTCGGCGGCCCATAAAGTCGATGCCGTGATTCGCGCGAAAACGTGTGTGCGCACGCGCCGGTGGGACGACGGAGGCGGGCATATGGGTTTGGAGGCGCGACGGCTGGAGGCCGTCGAAGAGGTCTTCGGGATTCAGGCGGCCGGACGGTTGCTGTCGGGAGCGATCGCACCCTGGGTGCAGGAGCTTGGACTACTGGTCGAATCCGTCGAGTCGGGCCGGCCGGCCGGCGCGCCGGCCGACTGGCAGCCCGGCGCGGTGCTGCGGCTTCCGTTTTCCGCGCGCATCTGCCGCGACGGCGGGCTGGTCTGCCCGCAGGCGCTGCTCGCCACCGCCGACACGGCGATGATGTTTGCCTGCGCCGCGGCCTGGAGCGGCTATAAGCCGATGAGCCCGGTGGACCAGACCACGCATTTTCTGCGGCCGGTCAATTTCGACATTCTCGCCGATGCGCGCATCGTGCGCATCGGACGCAACAACAGCTTCGGGCGGGTGATGCTGTCCAGCGCGGTCGACAGGCGGCCGGTCGGGATGGTGTCCTGCGCCTACGCCATGCTGTAGGCGGCAAGCTGCCATAACATCCCTCCGGCCTCGTCGGGCGGAAGCTGCGGGACAGGGGCCTTTCGAGGGCCCCGTTTCGTCTGCATTTGTGGCGGGGCGGGCGGTTCATCCGTCCGGCTTGCGACCCGCCTTGATTGCCGTTATGCCGCGGCCTTCGGGTTAACCATCCCCACCGGCAGTTCGCGCAGCCGTGCCACGTTCGCGGTAGGGTTCGCATAGTCGGTTCGGGGCCAGGAACCGGCAGGGTGTTGGGGCGTTGTCGCGGCGCAGATTGAACCGGTGCGGCGGTTGCGACGACGAATGACTATCAGGGGCTTATGCAATGTCGGCTGATCGCACCACTCTCGGATTTGTCGGGTTGATCTTCGGCGGCGTGACGATCGCGGTGATTCTCACTGCGGCGACCGTCGTGATGGCGCATGTCGACGGTCGCATTGCGCTCGACGCGGCCGCGGCGGTGACCGCAGTCGCCGGAACCCACTGACCTCCTTCGCGTCATGCATCCGGTGTCGCGCGTCAAAATCTCGCGCCGCGACGGAACCAATCTCCCTTCGCGCCGTTGAAGGTCGCATTCCCGGGGCCTAAGCCCGGGGCCCAAGGGAGACCTCCTATGACCAAGTTTGCTGCCATTCTGGCTGCCGCCGGCTTCCTGCTGGCCGCGCCTGCGCTCACTCCGGCGTCCGCCGCGACCATGACCGATGCGCTGCCGGAGACCATCCAACTCGCGCCCGGCGTCCAGCTCGCGCAGCTCAACGTGCAGATCCGCACCGACCGCCCGCGCCGCTATCACCGCGATCGCTATCGCCACCGCTCCCACTACCGGCAGCGTCAGGTCTGCACGAGCCGCGTGACCTATCGCAACGGCCGCAAGGTCGTCGTGCGCACCTGCCGCTGATCGCGCGATCGGTATGAAGTCGAACGGCCCCGCATGCGGGGCCGTTCGCATGTGAGGGCGACATCAATATCGTCGGCGTCACCTGACCGGATTTTTCAGTCGGTCGTAGCTGAATACGAAGTCCTGCCGCGCGTCGAGCGGCTTGTGGCACTTGAAGCAGTTCACGAGATTGGCCTTGGGATTCGGCGTGCGGTCCGCGGTGAAGGCCTGATACTCCCACTCGCCGTTGCGAATGTCGTCGGGGTACTGCGTGCCCCACCCGGTGCGCTTCTCCATCACCGTGTAGGCCAGCACCTTGGTTTTGACGAAGCGTCCATCCGGGCCCTTCACCGGGTTCTTTTCGCCATCGAGCGCCGCCGCGTACTGCACCATGGTCAGCACCGTGCCGCTCGGCAGCGGCTTATCCTGCTTCGCCGCCTCGATCGCCTCCGCCGGGCGGACGTAAAGCTCGCGAAACTGCTTGTTGTCCGGCCGGTCGACGGTGCCGTAGAGCGTGCCTAGATCGGTTGGGAATGCAACCTTATCGCCGCCCTGCTGGGCGGTCGATGAAGACGCCGCGAGTGCGCCCGCAAGCGCCACGGCCATTGCAGCACCTCGTTTCATCGGAATTCCCCCCTGTGACGGCCGCTCGCAGCGGCCGATGTCGGGAGAACACCGCGCAAGCGGGGAATTGTCCCGGCCGGACCCGCGCGCTGCGTTCATGTTCGGGAGATCGGGGCGACCGATGCAACGATGGCGCGACTGGGGCGTTGGGGTGACAACCATTCCCATTTGCGACGGAGCCACCGATGCGCAAGACCCTTTCGCTCAGCACAGCCGTCCTGCTGGCCTTTGGAATCGGAATCGCCGCGGCGCAGCAGGATCCCGCCACCCAACACCAGCCACCGGAGCAGAAGCATGCGCCCAACGAGCGCAGCGAGGAGGTGGCGCCGATGCACACCGTCCCGCCGCCCGGGCCGGCCTCCAATCCGGAGAGCCCTGAATCGGAATATCTGAAGCCAGGATCGGTCGGGCCTTCGCAGGCCGCCACGTCGGGCGGCGGTGACGAGCCGAGCGTTCCGGGCGCGACGCGGCAGACCATGCCCTCGACGATCTCGGCCGAGAACGCCGCGCAGGACAAGCTGCCGATCATGTCGTTCGCCCTGCCGCTGAGCGACGAGCAGAAGCAGACGATCGCGCAGGAGCTGAAGGCCGCGCCGGCGAAGGGGGAGTTTACGCAGGTGAAGACCGGCGTCGCCGAGGCGCTCCCGCCGGGCACGGCGCTCACCGAATTCCCGAGTGCGGTGACCGAAAAAATTCCCGAGGCCGCGCGCTACAAGTTCGTGCAGGCCGACGGTCGCATCCTGATCGTCAACCCGCCGAACGGAATTGTCGTCGGCGAGATCGCGACCAACTGATCGCGACCGCACCGACGACGGAAAGCTTCGGCAGACGCTAACGCACGCCGCCGCTGGCCCGTCCTCCGGGCGCCATCGGCGGCGATTGCGTTTGCGGTGGTTGCGTCTGCGGTGGTTGCTGGTTCGGCTTCCAGTTGTTCAGGCTGTCGGCGATGATCTTCGTCGAGGTCAGCGCCGCCTGACATAACGAGGCATAGGAGGTGATGTCGCGCTGGACGCGCTCGCCCTCCGCGCGCAGCGTGTCGCGCAGGATCGACAACTCGTTGATCACGCGCTCGACCTCCGTGACCGAAGCGCCCGACACCCGCTGGATGAGCTGGGCGATATTCTCCGCAGCCGCTTCGCTCTGGATTTCAGGCATATGATGCGGACGGCGGAAGGTCGAGACGTCGCGCCGCACGAACTCGCGGATCTCGCCTTCGACGGCGCTGACGACCGCCTCGGCATCGGCCGCGCGATCGACGTCTCCGAGACGATCGGGGCTCTGGCGTTCCGGCGTCTGGCGCTCGGCCGCCGGGCCGTTGCGATCCGATCCGATCCGTTCGGGCTTGTTCATGGGTGTGATCTCCAAGGTTGTGCGCACCGCGCCCCGTCGCAGGCGCGATTGCCGCATTTCACTTGGGCGTCACGGTGGCCGCTTTGCGGCCTTCTCAGTATCCGATGAGAATTTCGGAGACGGTCGCCTTCGCCGCCTTCAGCGCCGGATTGTTCGAGGTCAGCTCCTTCTCCGCGGCGAGTTCAGCCGACGCCGCAGGGCTCGTCAGACGGACGCCGACCTTGCAGCCGCCCGGCAGGCTTGCGAGCGCGCCGCCCTCCCAGCCGAGCACGGACGCCGTGCCGTCTGCCCCGAATGCGGAGAGCCGGAACGGCCGGCCGTTGGCCTTTTCCAGCGCGGCCAGCGGCATGCCGAGCCGGAGCCCGCGCGGCGCCGTCCACTGCGACTGGCCGTTGATCGCGATCAGTTGCAGATCGCTGCGGCTCGCATCGTCGTTCCAGAGCACCTCGAGACGGCGCTTGGGATCGTTCGGGAACAGCACCGAGGCGTTGAGCTTCGAGCCCTCCGGTCCGTCGACCTGGCCCCAGATCAGGTTGCGCGAGTCGTAGCGCATCGCGAGCTTCAGATGCGCGGAGTCCTTTGCGAACACGCCGTTGCAGGCGACGGTGGTCGGCCCGGTGCGGTTCGCCGCCGGGCGCGGTTCGGCCTTCGGCTTGGCGGTCGTGGCGGGCCGCTCGTCGTCGGTCTGGGCCGGGGCGGGCGAGGGCGCAGGGCGCTGGACCCGCGGCGCGGGCTTCTGCTGCGGCTGGGCCTGCGGCTCCGGCTGCTGGCGCGGCGGCGGCGGCGACGGCCAGCGATCCTCGACATTGGCGGCGGGCGGCGCCCCGGGCGGCGGCGGCGGAGGCGGGAACTGCGCCAGAGTCGTGGCGGCCGGCATGCACAGCGCCGAGGCCAGCAGAGAAACACGCAACGCACGTCCGGTCATTCGAAGATCCCCGTCGAAAGTCAGTGGCCGTTCGGCCGTTCTTGGTTGTGGCTCTTGGTTGTGGCGCGCTGCGGCCTCGTCCCCCGGGGCCGGACGCAACGCGGCGAAACCATACACGGCATTGCGGCGGGATAAAGCCACGGCCGGACCGCTGTGGATCAGGGTAAACGGGTGTTTTTTTCTGTGTTTTCAGTGGCTCGAGCGGGGAGCTGCGTCGCGTCTTCCGTTCCGGAGCGGCTTCACCTGACGCCCCTGCCTGTGCTTCCCTGCACTCTCGATCACCTCATACTTCCTTCCTCCACCGAAAGCCCCGCCATGTCCCAGCCCTCTGCCGCCGTGCTTGCCGACCTCGCGCCCACCGGAACGCTCCGGGCCGCCATCAATCAGGGCAACGGCGTGCTGGTGCAGCGCGATCCCGCCGGCGGGCGCCCCAGAGGCATCACCGTCGAACTCGCCGACGAGCTCGGCCGCCGTCTCGGCGTGCCGGTCGAACTGGTGCTGTTCAACGGGGCGGGCGAGGTGTTCGCCGCGCTCAAGGACGGCCGCTGGGACATCGCGTTTCTGGCGGTCGAGCCGGTGCGCGCCGCCGAGATCGAGTTCACCGCGCCCTATGTGCTGATCGAGGGCGCCTACATGGTGAAGAAGGATTCGCCGATCACGTCCATCGACCAGGTCGACAGGCCCGGCGTGCGGATCGCGGTCGGCAACGGCTCGGCCTACGACCTGTACCTGACGCGCACCATCAAGCACGCCGAGATCGTGCGCCCGCAGGGCGGCGGAGGCATCGCGTCGGTCGAACTGTTTCTGAAGGACAATCTCGAGGTCGCCGCCAACGTGCGCCAGCCGCTGGTCGGCTACGCCAAGACCGACCCGAACGTGCGCGTGCTCGACGGCGCGTTCATGTCGATCCAGCAGGCGATGGGCACGCCCAAGGGCCGTCTCGCCGGAGCGGCCTATCTGCGCGACTTCATCGAAGAGCGCAAAGCCTCCGGCTTCGTGGCGGATGCTCTCAAGCGCACCAACCAGCCGGATGCGCTGGTGGCGCCGCCGGCGAAGTAGCGGCGGTTAGAGCCTTGCCGGCTTTGATGGAATCAAAGCCGGGGCTCTCTCTTTTCATCTGACGCGTGTTCTTCACGCGAACCGCGATCCACTTCGCTCGAAAACGCTACAGCAGCGCATCGCTATCGCATGTTCTGCTGGCGCCACGCGCCGGGCCGCTCGAACGTGCCGGCCCACAGGCCGCGCCGACCTTCGCGGGCCTCGCGTTCGGCTGCGGAGTAGCGGCCCCGCGAGTGGTTGCGCAATTCGACCGCGAAGCCCATCTGCACCATCGCTTCGGAGAGGTCGCGGCCGTCCGCCGTGCAGACTGCGACGTCGCGGTCGTGGCTCTCGCCGACCGGCGCGCACGATACCGGGCCGCCGCCGATCAGGTTGGCGAGCGCGCGTCGCGCCTCCTCGCCGCAGCGGGTGTCGCGACCCTGCGCGTCGCGGCAGGTCTGGCGGCCCTCCGGCGCGTCGATGCCGAACAGGCGGATGCGGCGCCCTGACAGTTCGAGCGAATCGCCGTCGACCACGCGCGCGCGGCCGATGATCGTGTCGCCGGTCGCGGGTGGCGGCGACCGCTTCGTCTCGCCGCCCGGCCACGGCAGCCGTCCGTCCTGCACGGTCTGTGCGATCAGCGCGCCGAGCGCGAGGACGACGATCCAGAAGAGAAGGGCCCGGGGCGAGCGCATGACGACGATTCGGAAAAAGAACGACGAGGACGACGCGCGGGTTTAGCGCGCTCCTCGTCGCCGAACAACGCCGCGTGCCGCGGGGATGACAGCGCACGCGCAACCCGTACAATTGCTGGCGAAATGGCCATGAAAGGACATGCGGCATGAACATCGATCTGGAGCGGCTCGGCGCGCTGTTCGTCGTCTACGGCATCAACTTCGCGGGCGCGCTCGCGGTCGCGATCCTCGGCTGGTGGGTGGCCGGCGCGGTCGGCCGCTCCGTGCGGCGCGCGCTATCGTCGAATCGGATCGACCAGACGCTGGCCAATTTCCTGTCGTCGCTGGCGCGCTACGCCATTCTCGTCGTCGTCTTCGTCGTCATTCTCCAGCTCATCGGCATCCAGGCGACCAGCCTGATTGCGGTGATCGGCGCGGCCTCCCTCGCCATCGGCCTCGCGCTGCAGGGCACGCTGTCGAACATGGCGGCGGGCGTGATGCTGTTGCTGTTCCGGCCCATTCGGCTGGACGACGACATCGAGGTCGCGGGCAAGCGCGGCATCGTGAGGGATCTCAGCCTGTTCATGACCGAGCTGGCCGGCGCCGACGGGGTGCAGATCCTGATTCCGAACTCGCAGATCTGGAACGCCGCGATCGTGAACCACACGGCGTACAAGCGCGGCATGCCGCCGGAGGCGCCGGGTCCGGGCGCGACGGCGTAACGCGCGGCGGACTTACCGCCCGCGCTTCTTGAAGCCGCCGCGCTGGCCGGGGCGGCCCGAGGTCGAACGGGGGCCTTCGGGCCGGTAGGGCTTGCTCTCCATGCCCGGCCCCATCTCGTCCAGACCCGGCTTGCGCGGACGATCGCGCCCCGATCGCGCGGGCTTGACCTCGTGATAGAGGGCGATGCCCATCTCGTCGAGCGTGGGCTTGTGCGCTCGCCCTGAGCCCTTGCCTTTGGCGGGCAGCTTCAGGATTTTCGAGGTCGGGTCGTCCACCACCGCGAGCTCCGTGGCGCGCAGACGCTTCAGCTCGTCGCGCAGGCGCGCCGCCTCCTCGAAGTCGAGATCGGCCGCGGCGGCGCGCATGCGGGTTTCGAGGTCGGCCAGCACGGCCTCGAAGTTGTGGCCGATGGTGGCGGCATCCGCGAACTGTCCCGCTTCGCCCGCGCCGGTCGGCACCAGAACGTGGTCGCGCTCGTAGACCGAAGAGAGAATGTCGCCGATGGACTTCTTGACGCTCTCGGGCGTGATGCCGTGGGCCTTGTTGTAGGCGGTCTGCTTCTCGCGGCGGCGCTCGGTCTCCGCCATCGCGCGCTCCATCGAGCCGGTGATCTGGTCGGCGTAGAGGATGACGCGGCCGTCGACGTTGCGCGCGGCGCGGCCGATGGTCTGGATCAGCGACGTCTCGCTGCGAAGGAATCCTTCCTTGTCCGCGTCGAGGATCGCGACCAGCGCGCATTCCGGGATGTCGAGGCCCTCGCGCAGCAGGTTGATGCCGACCAGCGCGTCGAAGGCGCCCAGCCGCAGGTCGCGGATGATCTCGATGCGCTCCAGCGTGTCGATGTCGGAGTGCATGTAGCGCACCCGGATTCCCTGCTCGTGCAGGTATTCCGTCAGGTCTTCCGCCATGCGCTTGGTCAGCACCGTGATCAGCGACCGGTAGCCCTTGCGAGCCACCTCGCGCACCTCGCCGACGAGATCGTCGACCTGGGTGCGCGCCGGCCGCACGTCCACGGGCGGGTCGATCAGCCCGGTCGGCCGGATCACCTGCTCGGCGAACACGCCGCCCGCCTCGTTCATTTCCCATGCGCCCGGCGTCGCCGACACCGCGACGGTCTGCGGCCGCATCGCGTCCCATTCCTCGAACCGCAGCGGACGGTTGTCCATGCATGACGGCAGGCGGAAGCCGTATTCGGCCAGCGTCGCCTTGCGGCGGAAGTCGCCGCGGAACATCCCGCCGATCTGCGGAATGGTGACGTGGCTTTCGTCGACGAACACCAGCGCGTTGTCGGGGACGTATTCGAACAGCGTCGGCGGCGGCTCGCCCGGCCTGCGGCCGGTGAGGTAACGCGAATAGTTCTCGATGCCGGCGCAGGCGCCGGTGGCCTCCATCATCTCCAGATCGAAGGTCGTGCGCTGCTCCAGACGCTGGGCCTCGAGCAGCCGCCCGGCTCGGTGCAGTTCGTCGAGCCGCTGCTTGAGTTCCATCTTGATGCTCTGCATCGCCTGGATCAGCGTGGGCCGCGGGGTGACGTAGTGCGAATTGGCGTAGACCTTCACGAACTCCAGTTCGTCGGTCTTGTGGCCGGTGAGCGGGTCGAATTCGTGAATCAACTCCACCTCGTCGCCGAACAGGTTCACGCGCCAGGCGCGATCCTCGTAGTGTGCCGGGAAAATATCGAGCAAATCGCCGCGCACGCGGAACGAGCCGCGCGCGAAGTCCGGCGTGCGCTTGTATTGCAGGGCGACCAGATCGGCGATGAGCTGGCGCTGGTTGATGCGCTCGCCCTGCTTGATCGAGAACGTCATCGCCGTATAGGTCTCGACCGAGCCGATGCCGTAGATGCACGACACAGAGGCCACGATGATGACGTCGTCGCGCTCCAGCAGCGCGCGCGTCGCGGAGTGGCGCATGCGGTCGATCTCCTCGTTGATGGAGGAGTCCTTCTCGATATAGGTGTCGGTACGCGGGATGTAGGCTTCCGGCTGGTAGTAGTCGTAATACGAAACGAAATACTCGACCGCGTTGTCGGGAAAGAAGCTCTTGAACTCGCCGTAAAGCTGAGCCGCCAACGTCTTGTTGGGCGCCAACACCAGCGCCGGGCGCTGCGTCGCCTCGATCACCTTGGCGGCGGTGAAGGTCTTGCCCGAACCCGTGACGCCGAGCAGCACCTGGGTGCGGTCGTTGCGCCGCGCGCCCTCTACCAGATCCGCGATGGCCGTGGGCTGATCGCCCTTCGGCTGCATCTCGCTCTTGTTGACGAAGCGTCGGCCGCCTTCGGATTTCTCCGGCCGGGGCGGACGGTGCGGCGTCCAGATTGCGCCGCGCTCGGGGGCGAATTCCGGCCGGCCGTTGCGCAGCAACTGCTCGAGCGCCTGCATGGAGGCGTTCGATGCGATGGCGGGCAGGGGCAGCGGAGCGACGTCGTCGGCCGATCCCGCGGGCGGCGCCGCGATCCGGTCCGGGGCCGTACCGCCTTTGGAGCCAGGGCCTTCTTTCGTCTGCGATGCGGACGGGCCGGTGGCTTCGTTGTCGTCCGGATCGCCTCCGATCAGCGGCTTCGAGGGATCGCTCTTGTCGTAACCCAGCGCCTTGCGCAGTTCGGCGTTGATGTCGAGTGTCGCCCCGAAGTCCTTCGAGCGCGAAAGCTCCGGACCCATCAGCGGCCCGCGCGCGACGTAGCCGCGCTGAGGGGCTTCGTCGAAGCCCCTGGGCGTCGACTTGCGGGCCCGATGCTCGCTGGCGCGCTCGGCGCGCCGGTCGAACGAATTGTCCGGCGGCGGCGACAGCCCGGTGCCGGAGCCGATGCCGGCGGTGTCGCGATTGATCGCGGGATTGAGAATATCGGCGAGGCTGCGGTCGATCGGCGCGGATTCCGGGCGGTGCGCCTTCGCGCGCGTGGGGCGCGCGTAGTCGCGAGGCTTGCTGGTTCCGGGCGGCTTCGACTTCGGCATGGCCCGAATATGGGACGCAGGCGATGCGGAGGGAAGGGACGCGGATCACAAACCGTGGGATGCGGGACTGCGATAGCGAAGACCGCCGCGCCGGTCCGATTGTGCCGGATCAGCGCGGCAATTCGATATCCCCCTCGATCGCCAGACGGGTGAAGTCGTCGATCAGGATTTCCACGCGCGCGCGCCAGTTCCCGGTGGCCGGCAACCGCACGTTCGGGACCAGCCAAATCGTGTCTTCGGCGTGCCGGGCCGGTAGCCGCAGCCGCTCGATACCTGCGTCCGGCTTGGAGAGCAGCAGCGTGACCTCCTGTGCGGCCAGCGGACCGAACGCGCCGTCGAGCAGCACGATCCGGATCGTCCTGGCTCCGTTGCGCGGCGGATCGAACTGCAGGTCGGCCATCGCCTGTCCGGCATGGATATGGGCATAGACCGGCGCGGCCGCCGCCTCGATCAGCGAGCGCGGCGGCGGGGTGAAACGCCAGAGCGCCACCAGCGCAAGGATCGCAACCGCAAAAGTCATCTCCGCGGCGATCGCGCGCCGCATGGCACGCGGTGCGCGGGCGTCGCCGGCATCGACCTGCGGCGTCAACCAAAATCGGTTGAATGCCGCCAGCCCGAGCAGGAGCACGACGAGCAGAAGCTTGGTTCCCAGAATCCGTCCGTAGGCGGTGCTCCACAGCGCCTCCGGCTCGCGAAGCTGGATGGCCGCGAGAACGCCGCCGCTCGACGCCAGCACAGCGACGGCAAGCGGAACGATCCGCGAGAAGGCGGCGAACGCCGGCCAGCCGCTGCGCCCGCGCGCGAGGGCCGCAGCGAGCGGGACCAGCGCGCCGATCCAGAACGCGACCGAAGCCGCGTGCAGAAACACCATCGGCCGGGTGACAAGTTGCGGGCTTGCGGCGCTGGCGTGTCCGCTGGCTGCGAATGCGGCCGCGGCTGCGATCAATGCACCGGCGGCAAGCGGCGGTGCTCGTCGAGGCCTGTCGAGAGCGAATCCCGCCAAAGCCATGGCCGCCAGCGCGATCAGCGCGGTCGACCCCTGCGAGGTCGCGAGCCCCTGCAGCCAGAGACGGCCGTCGCGCAACTGCGAGAGTGGCGCGTCGTAGGCATCCACGCCTTGCAGGCCGAACGAGATCGATGCGCCGGCAAATCCGAGGCCGAGCATCGCCGTGACGAAGCGGCGGGAAAATCCCGAAACCGGCGCTCGCTCGATCCAGGCCGCGTAGAACGCGCCGCCGCATCCGAACAGCAGGCCGGCGTACAACGCCATTCGCGCGAGCCAGATTGCGCTCTGGCGAATCCGGTCCGCCCGCTGGCGCGCCAGTTCGTGCGGTTCGAGACTCGGCTCCCCGACCGAAAACACCACCGAACCGCCGACCGGATGCCCGTCGGACGACATCACGCGCCAGCTCAGAAGATGGGTGCCGCGATCCAGCCACGCCGGCAGGCTCACGGCGAGTGAAGCGCCCTGCGGTTCGGCATCCGGCAGATCGCGGGTCTCGCCGCCCGGCAGCACCAGACGCAGCGTCAGAGGCGAGACCGGCTCGTTGAAGCGAAGAATCACGCGCTCCGGCGCGGTCGCGACGACGGCGCCGTCCGGCGGATCGGCGCCGACCAGCGACGCATGCGACAGCACCGGCGTCGAAAGCAGCGGCGCAGCCAGGAACAGGAGGGCCAGTGCGATAGCCCTGAGGATTTCGGCTGCGCCACTCATGGTCGGTGCGTCGTCATCGTTGCGCGGTCAGTGCCGCGCCGGCGTGGCCGGAACGAGCCGGAGCGTGGCGGCCGGCTGCGCCAGATCCGACGCCGACCTGCCCGGTTCGGGAATCTCGATCCAGCGATGCACGCCCTTCTCGCATTCCTGAACGACGCGGACATAAAGCGTTTCACCCGGCGTGAGGTCGCCTGCGACGAAGCTCTGGAACACGAACTCGTCGTACCATGCATCCGGCAGCTTGCCGCCGGACCAGGAGATCTCGACCACGCCTTCGCTCAGCATGGAGCCGTGAAAATAGGAATAGGTCTTGTCGTAAGCGCCGGTTTTGGTTTCGAGCGTCCAGCCGGGTTTTGGCATCGGCTTGACCGCGATCATCCCCGCAGGAATGCGAACGCGGATTGCGGTGGTCGCGGTGCCTTCGCAACCGTGCGGCACTCTCAGCACACCCTTGTAGAATGAGCCGACGCGCGCCTCCCGGTTTTCCAGCGTGACATGGGCGAGGGCCGGCTGGCTTGCTGCGGCGAACACCAGGCCTGCCAGGGCAAGCGTGACGATACGTGACATGATTTGCTCCTATTTTCCTTGATGGCCGTGCGGCCCATGAGGATGACCGGGCGCATGTCCATGCGCGGGCGGGTGATGGCCGTCAGCGTCGATCATCACGATGCCCTCAAATCGCGAGAACATGGCCAGACGCTTCGGATCGGTCTTGGCTTCGATCATGGCCAGCCGAGCCGCGAGGTGTGCGTTCAGCGTTCCGCCGCCGGACGGCGCAGAGGGGTCGGCGGTGACGACGATTTCGGGAAGGGCGGACTGGGCATAGAGGGCGGACGGCGCTGCAACGCAGACGCCTGCCGCGGCGCATAGCGCGCGTAAGGCACGAGACATGACATGCTCCACAAAAGGACGGAATCGGAATCGCTGCCCCTGCGGCAGCGGGTCGGATCACGCCTTTTGAGGAGGGCCTTGCGAGAGCCTGGGGGTGCGCTCCGCAACCGGTAAGAGGATTGCGTCGAGCGAACGATGCGCAACAGGGTTTGCGACCGGCCGCGGCAACAGGAATGCGACGATTTCAGGCGGAAGTGCCGTGCCGAAGGCGAGGGCGCAAATCGTGCAAGGAGGCTGATGCAGGCGCTGAAGCGCCGGATCGTCCGCCGTGGCGGACATCGCCCCCATACCGAAGCAGATGACGGCGGGATCGTTGCTGGAGGAGGCCGCGACCGCGTGCTGGACACCGACCGTGGCGGCGAGCATCGCCTGAATCGCGACGACATAGGCCAGGATCATTGCGATCCAGGGCCGGCTCCCCTGCCGTCTGTGCCTAGCGCCCGCCATCGTTCACCCTTGGCGAAATTTAGACCGGACCGGCGACGCGGGGAAGACGCAATCGCAACATGTGGCAGGAGCTTGCCCCGCCATTCCCTCCTCGACTTGGACCTGGAACAGCCTTAAGGTTGAAACTGCGGTGCGGAGACATGCAGAAAATGCACTCTGCGCCCTCCGGGATGCGGCTCAAGCTTGATCCGCACATTCGATCATTCGCTTGATTGACGCGCACACGACAGGGATCCCGATCGGGTGGATGCGATCGGAGCAGCGTGAGTTTGCCAGCTGCGCGGGCCTTATCTCCGCTTTGCTCGGACACTTTCGATTGATGCTGCGGCCGTCTGTTCGATCGCGTTTCGGCGATCCGTTCAATGCTCTGCGGGGCGCGGCTGCTTATCGATAAGCGTCGTGATGCCCGCGTCGGGCGATAGAAATCCTCAGATATCGGACCTCCGATATCGGACCAGGGAGATCACCATGCGCCTGTTTATCTTCAAATCGGAAGCCAATCCGGAGCTTCGGGCCTTCTCGGCCGATGCCCAAAGCTCCAATCTGCCTTCGCAGTTCGCCCCTTGGCATGCCGTCGGCGTGGTGCGCGACGACCTCGATCCGCCGCACAATCTCGATCGGGCGAAGATCGAGCAGGGCATCCAGGCCTCCGGCTTCCAGCTCTGGCGCATGCGCGCGGCCAAGAAGAAATGAGCCGTGACGGGGCGCTTTGGAGACCCGTTCTTGATGGATCGTCCGTCTGACGATGAGCCTTGTGAATCCGGGCAGTTCTCTCTATATTGCGATCATCGGGCTTTCGGCCGAAGATACTTGGCATTGTCGCATCGTAGCGCGCCTGGCCGACGACATTCTCCCAAATCTCGAAAAACTGACGCATGAGGCGGCGCGAAATCGCGGCTTCTCACACCTGAATTGACGAAAGATGGATCAATGGCACAGGGCACTGTGAAGTGGTTTAACGTTCAGAAGGGCTTCGGCTTCATTCAGCCGGATGACGGCAGCAAGGATGTGTTCGTTCACATCAGCGCAGTCGAGCGCGCCGGCATGCACACGCTGAACGAAGGACAGAAGATCTCCTACGAACTGGTCGCCGACCGCCGCACCGGCAAGTCGTCCGCCGACCAGCTTCAGTCGGTCTGAACCCGAGCCGTCCGGACGGACGGCTCGCGATTGCGTCCCGACCGCGGATGAACCGGCGGGATCGTGACAGCCCTGCGGCGGAGCGCTCCGTCGCGGGGTTTTTGTTGTTTCGCGCTGGGCGGGGCAGAGGCATAAGCCCCTGCCGGCGGGCGGACTTGTTCGGGGGGCGCTTCTTCGGGCACCATATCCCGATGCCTCCCGCCACGCGCGATTCCGATGTCTCGTAGATTTCCCTGGGCCGATCTTCCCGACAAGGAGCTGCTGCAGGTCCGCCTGAAGGATCTCCATGTCGGAATCGAGGGCACATGGCTGGAGGACCGGATCGCGGACCTGCACGAGGAACTGGAGCGTCGCGGCTTTCGCATCCGTCCGCATTTCTGGGTGTCGAGCGAATGGTTTTCGACCGAGGAGACCCCCGGCATCGCCGTGCCGTTCTACCTGAACTCATCCGCGGCTGGAGCGCCTCGAGCGCAAGATGATTCTGGAGGCCGAAGGCTCCACGGCGTCCGAGTGCATGCGCATTCTTCGCCATGAGATGGGCCATGTCGTTCAGCATGCCTACGAGCTGCACAAGCGCCGCCGCTGGCAGAAGCTGTTCGGCCCGTCGTCGCGTCGCTATCCCAAACACTACCGTGTGAACCCGGCGAGCCGGAGCTTCGTGCAGCACTTGCGGCTCTGGTATGCTCAAAGCCACCCGGACGAGGACTTCGCCGAGACCTTCGCCGTCTGGCTCGCCCCGCGGTCGAACTGGCGCAAGCGATACGCCGGATGGCCCGCATTGAAGAAGCTGGAATACGTCGACGAACTGATGGCCGAAATCGCCAACCAGAAGCCGCTCCTGACCAGGCGCCTGCGCATCGACCCGCTCAGCCGCCTGACCGAGACGCTGGACGAGCACTACAGGAAGAAGCTCGCACATTATTCGATCGAGGCGCCGAAGACCTACGACCGCGATCTGCTGCGGATCTTTTCCGCCGATCCGCGGCACAGCCGCTCGCCGGCGGCCTCCACTTTCATCATGCGCCAGCGCGCGCAGGTGCGCCGTCTGGTTTCGAAATGGACCGGCGAGTATCAGCTCACGCTCGACGCCGTGCTCGACGAAATGATCGGACGCTGCCGCGAGCTCAAGTTGCGGGCCGTCGGCCCCGAACGGCAGTTGCGCACCGACTTTACGGTGCTGCTCACCGCGCAGACGGTGCATTCGCTTTACAGCCCGTCGCGAAGGCAGTGGCTTGCGCTATGAGACGCCTGCGCGTTCTCGTCCTGGTGCATCCGGAGCTGATTCCGCCGGAATCGCTGAAGGGCTATTCCGAAGAGGACATCCACGCCTGGAAGACCGAATACGACGTGACGTCGACGCTGCGCGCCAGCGGCCACGATGTCGAGATTCTCGGCGTGCAATACGAGCTGCGGCCGATCCGCGACAAGATCGAATCCTGGAAGCCGCACATCGTTTTCAACCTGCTGGAGGAGTTTCACGGCGAGACGGTGTTCGACCAGAACGTCGTGAGCTATCTTGAACTTCTGCGTATTCCCTATACCGGTTGCAATCCGCGGGGGCTGATGCTGGCTCGCGGCAAGGATCTCGCCAAGAAGCTTCTGGCCTATCATCGCGTTCCGATGCCGGCGTTTGCGGTGTTTCCGAAACGGCGCGCGATCCGAAAGCCCGCCAATCTGCGATTTCCACTGATCGTGAAGAGCCTCGACAAGGATGCCTCCCGCGGCATCGCGCAGGCCTCGGTGGTGGAGGACGAGACGCGGCTTGCCGAGCGGGTCGGATTCATCCACGAGACGATCGGCACGTCCGCGATCGCGGAGCAATATATCGAAGGCCGTGAGGTCTATGTCGGCGTTCTCGGCAACGACCGTCGCCGCGTTCTGCCCGTGTGGGAGCTGTCCTTCGGCAACATGTCGGCGGGCGCCTGGCGGATCGCAACCGAGAAGGTCAAGCACGACATCGGCTATCAGGAGCGGCTCGGCATCCTGCAGGGGCCTGCCGAAGGCATTGCGCCGCCGCTCGTCGCGCTGATCCAGAACACCGTCAAGCGCATCTGCCGCACGCTCGAGCTGGATGGCTACGCGCGCGTCGATTTCCGTCTTTCCGACGACGGCGTGCCTTATTTCATCGAGGCGAACCCCAATCCTGAGATCGCGCAGAGCGAAGAGTTCGCGCAGGCGGCGCTTTACGACGGGCTGTCCTATTCCGCCATGCTCGATCGGATTCTGGCGCTGGGCCTGCAGCGCGCACGCCAGGCCGGGATCGGTTGAAGCCGTATTCGGTTGAATTTGCGGGCTGACGCGGCCGCGCTTCCGGTGCATGGTGCTGTCGGAAATGGAATGGAGAGCCTCATGCGTCCGGGAGCCGTGCTTGCCGTTCTGACGAAAATCGCGATGGCATCCGGCGTCGTCGTGTCCAACAGGGCTGGCCTATCGCTTTCGAGGCGTCGATTCCGTTGCGAAGGCCGTGCGAGCGCCGCGGTCGTGGCATGACGGCACCTCCCGATCTTGTCGCACTCGTCCCGGGCCTCACCGGTCGCTCGACACTCGTCGTCGGCGAGGAGCATACTGCGCCGCGCATCGGCAGTGGTCGCGTTCGCGTGCTGGCGACGCCGGTGATGATCAACCTGATGGAGGCTGCGGCGCTCGATGCCGCGGAAAATCTCCTCCCGGAGGGGCACCAGAGTCTCGGCATCAAGCTCGATGTCAGTCACGTCGCAGCAACGCCGGTCGGCATGCGGGTCGAGGTAAGTGCGACGCTCACGGCGGTGGAGGGGCGCACGCTGACCTTTCGGGTCGAAGCGCGCGACGAGAGGGATCTCATCGGCGAGGGCATCCACCAGCGCGTCATCGTCAACGTCGAGCGTTTCGACCGGCGGGTGCAGGCCAAGGTGCGGGGCTAGAGCCTTTCCGGCTTTGATGGAATCAAAGCCGGGGCTCTATCTTTTGTTGACGCGTCATCTTCAGGCGAACCGGTATCCACTTCGCTCGAAAACGCTATAGATCGAAACAACGAACCCGATTCGGCGGGGGGCTCATGGCGATATCCGGAAACACACTCAACCGTCAGTTTGCGCTGTTGCAGGAGCTGGAACGCGAAAGCGAGCAGGTCCAGGTCGAGATCGATCGTCTGATGGCCGAGATGGAGAGCGTGCCGGCCGAGCGCCGCGACCCGGCGCTGTGGGGGCACTCCGGCGAACTGACCCGCCTGTTCATCGAGCTGAGCGATCGCCAGAACGATCTGGCCGAGGAGATCAAGCGGCTCGGGCGCGAGATCGAGAGCGTCGCGCCTGCCCCGGATGCGCCGAAGACGAACCACTGACTGCGCATGTTCTTCGGACGCATCTATCAATGGGGCAAGCCGTTCCGGCCGACGTGGCGCTCCTATGCGGTTTACGGTTCGATCGTTGTCTTTCTGCTTCTGGCCATCGAGTTCGGCGTGCTGAACATCCTGCCCGACAACAAGGTGGGCGGCGTTCTGCTGATCGTGCCGGCGTTCTATTTCGTCGTGTCGGCGGTATTCTTCGTCAGCGATGCGGTCCTGGCCGGATGGCGCCGGATCGGATGGCGTCGCAAGCCGGCGCGCCGAAGACGGTAGCCGGACGCGGTGCGGCAAGCCGTGGGTTCTTCGGCTCGGCCAAAACGCATGACATCCGTGCGCCGGCCCGTTATTGAGCGGCAAGCGCGCGGCAGCTAGCGTGCCGTCGTCAGCCGGGACGGGTGGAGATGATTAAGCGGAAGATTCTAATCGCCGGGGCGGGGCTCGGCGGACTTGCTGCGGCCTCGTGCCTCATGAAAGCTGGCCATGAGGTCGAGGTCTACGAGCAGGCCCCCCAGCTCGGCGAAATCGGCGCGGGCATCCAGATCAGCGCCAATGCGATGCATGTGCTGCGCGATCTCGGGCTGGAGCCGGACATCCGGCGTGTCGGCGTTCATCCCGGCGCTTATGTCTTTCGCCTGCATGACACCGGCGAGGAAATCCAGCGCTTCTCCCTTTCGGAGGAGCACGAGCGGATGCACGGCGCTCCCTACACGCAGATGCATCGCGCCGACTTCCACGAGATCCTGGTGCAGCGCGCCAGGGCCGCGCGGCCGGATGTGGTCCGGCTCGGGAAGCGGGTGCGCGGCTTTACGGAAAGCGCGGATGGCGTGTCGTTGCATTTCGAAGACGGCAGTTCTGCGCGCGGCGATCTTCTGATCGGTGCGGACGGTCTGAAGTCGGTGGTGCGCGCCCAGATGTTCGGACCCACGCCCGCGACCTACACCGGCGACGTGGCGTGGCGGCTGATCGTGCCGACCGCCGACCTGCCGCCGAACTTCATCGAACGCGTCATGTCGGTGTTCATGGGCCCCGGCGGCCACGTCGTCTGTTACTTCCTGCGCGGCGGCGATCTGCTCAATTTCGTCGGCATCGTCGAGACCGACGACGTCCCGGAGGAATCCTGGACCGTGAAGTTGCCGTGGAGCCGCCTCAAGACGCATTTCGCGGGCTGGCACGCCACGATCCAGACCATCCTCGACGCCGCCGATCGCGACCAGTGCTACCAGTGGTCGCTGTTCGCACGGCCGCCGATCCGGGACTGGAGCACGGCGCGGGTGACGTTGCTCGGCGATTCCGCGCATCCAACTCTGCCCTATCTTGCGCAGGGAGCGGTGATGTCGATCGAGGACGGAGCGGTGCTGACGCGCGCACTCGCAATGACCGACGACCTCGCCGGAGCGCTGCAGCTTTATCAGCGCAACCGGATCGACCGCACCGCCCGGATCGTCGAGCAGTCGACCGCCAACCGGCATCTCTTCCACCTGCCGGACGAGGCCGCGATCCGCGCTCATTTCGCCAAGCGCAACGAGGGCGACGATCGCAACAGGTGGCTCTACTCGTACAATCCGCTGACGGTCGAATTGCGATAGGGGTGCCCGCGCAGGTGTTCCGGTCGGGATGCGAATACGAAAAGAAAAGCGGGGGCTTTCGCCCCCGCTTTCGCATTCCGGCGCGCCGGAAGGCTTACTTCTTCGTCGCCTTGAAGATCGGCGACATCGTGCCTTCGATCGTGTTGCCGTCGACCGTGCCGACGTATTTCTGATTTCCGGCAGTGAAGGTGATCTCGGCGCCGCGCAGCCGGCCTTCGACCTTGGTGGACTCCTTGCCGGACTTCAGCGTGCCGGTGATCATCTGGTACTTCTGCTCGAGCGTGAGCGTGCCCTGCGGGATGTTCCAGGTGCCCGCGACCTTGGCCGGCACGATCCAGTGGTAGGCGCGGCAATAGGCGCGGCAGTTGTCGTTGTCCGCGGAGATCGTCGCGTCGGCCTGCCAGTCGCCCATGTCGAAGGTGTTCGACACGACCCGGGTGCCGGGCTTGAGGTCGAGAATCTTCGGCCGCAGGCGACGGTTGATGTCCGGCAGAAGGAACAGGGTGATCACGGTCGCCTTCGACAGGTCGGCCTCGAACAGGTCGCCGCGCACGAACTGCGCCTTGTCGCTGACCCCTTCCTTCTCGGCGTTGCGCTTGGCCAGATCGACCATGTCCGGATTGTATTCGATGCCGAGCGCGTTCACGCCGCGCTTCGCCGCGGTGATCACGGTGCGGCCGTCGCCCGAGCCCAGGTCCATGACCATGTCGGACGAGGTGACCTTGGCGATGTCGAGCATTCGGTCGACGAGCGACTGCGGCGTCGGCACCCAGACCACGTCCTTGCCGGCCTGGCCGACCTGCGGCTCGAAGGGCTTGGGCGCTTCTTTCGCGGCGTCCTGGGCGAAGGCGACGCCGGACGCGAAGACAGCCGCGAAGCACGTCGCCGCGACCGAACGAGACAGAGACAAATTCATACATTCCTCCAGTAAGGCGCGAGGTGTCACGCCGATCGGGGTGCATCTTAGCGACGGGGCGCGGGGCTTGTCAGGTCTTATCAGCCTGTCTGGCGCATTTGTGAGGTCTGGCCGGAAGACCCGCCGTGCAGGCGCCGAACGGCACCCGCCCGACCAAACACCGCAGATCAGCGTCTATTCCGTCCGGTCCAGTCCGGCGGGTTGGTGGTCTTGATGCGGCGGCCGTCCTTGACCAGTTCCTTGATCGCGCCGGCGATCGGCAGCGACAGGCCGGCCTGGTCGGCCATCTTGATGACGATCTGCATGTCCTTCAGGGCCCAGTGGAAGGACACGTTCTCCCAGTTCTTGAGGGCGTCGGAGGCGCCCGAACTCATCAGCAGCGCCTCGCGCAGCTTGACGAGGTCCATGCCATTGGCCTCCGACAGTTTGGCGGCCTCGATCAGCGCCACCCCGTTCACCCAGAGCAGGAAATTGTTGAGGGCCTTGCCGAACTGGCCGGCTCCGACGTCGCCGAGGTGCACCACGTCCGCGGAGAAGGTCTTCAGGATCGGCAGGGCACGCTCATAGACCTCCGGCTTGCCGCCGCACAGCGACAGCATGGTTCCCGCGTCGGCCGCCTGCTGGCCGCGGCAGATCGGAGCGTCGAGCACGTCGACGCCCCTTGCGGCCGCCTTCGCCGCGAGCATCCTGACGTGGTCCGGCGTGCAGGTCGACGACACCGAGATGACGCCTCCCGCCGTCATGGTCTCGAGCAGACCGTCCTTGCCGAGCATCGCGGAGGCCGCCTCCTCGTCGAAGCCGACCGCGACGATGACGAACGTCGATTCGCGACCGACTTCGGCCGCCGTGGCGACGGTCTTCGCGCCAGCCGCCTTCGCCGTGTCCAGCGCCTTGACGTCGATGTCCTGTGCGATCACCCGATGGCCGTGGCGCATCAGGTGCTTGGCGATCGCGAGCCCCATGCGGCCGACGCCGACGACACCGATCAACTCGCCCGACCCGTTCGCCATTCCCGTTCCTCCCTGAGAGCCGCGCATGGTATGTGCCGCACCGGTCAAGGCAAGCGCGGGTCGATTGAAAAATCGCTTGCGCCCTATTCGTTGTGCGTCTCGTGCACCGCGGTCGCACCGCGCCGCCAGTAGCCCGCGGCCTTGATCCATTTCGGATTTGCGCCGTGCTCGGCGATGAGCTGCGCGCGCAGCGCCTTGGCCGTCAGCGATTCGCAGGCGACCCAGGCGTGGACGTCGCCCCTCGGCAGCGTCGCCTCGCGCAGCGCCCGCGCCAGAAAATCGCCCGTGCCAGGTTCGGCGCCGTTGCGATAGGTCCAGCTCACGTCGACGTCGGCCGGGCTCGGCAGGGCGATCTCGCATCCCGGCCGGTCGACCTCCACGACCACCACCGCCTTCGCGCCCGCGGGCAGCTCCGTCAGGCGGCGCGAGACCGCCGGCAGGCCGGTGTCGTCGGCGATCAGCAGGTAGCCGTCGAAGGCCTCGGACACGATCTGCGAGCCGCGGGGACCGCCGGCTTCGAGCGTCTGTCCGGGCGTCGCCTGTTCGGCCCAGCGTGTGGCGGGGCCAGCGTCGTGAATTGCGAAATCGATTTCCAGCGTGCCGGTCGCAGGATCGAAGCGCCGGGGCGTGTAATCGCGGCCGACGATCTGTGGCGCATCATGCGAGCCGGAGCCGACGGGAAAGAACAGCTTGACGTGATCGTCGAAGCCGAGGCTGACAAAGCCATCGAGATCGCCGCCAAAGGCGATGCGGATCATCGTGGGAGTCAGCCGCTCGACGCGCGCGACCGTCAGCACGCGCCGCCGCGCGCTCTCATGACGAACCCGGCGCATTGCTCGCGGGTCGGTTTCGGCGGTGATCGCAACGTTCGGTGTCGTCATGCTGAGCTCTCCGCCGGTCCAGATCGCATTAAGGTTGATGGCCCTTGGGTGTCTCACGAGGTCGGGTGTCGGCGAAAGCCGTCTTGTTGCGCGCCAGTTTTGAATTGCTGCAATCCCGCTGCGACATATGGCCGGAATTTGCCACGCGCGGGACCGATGCAGGCCCGGAGCACATGGTTAAATATCGGTATCCGATTTTACCTTAACTTCATGCAACTCCCGCAACGCTGCGGAACCCCGGTAAATGTCGTCCCCGAGAACCGAAGAAAATTCGGCATTTCAGGGGGCCTGCGGTGTACACACACAAGACTGCGCTGGACGATGCGCTGCGCTCGACGCAGCGGAAGATTGTTCAATCGATCGCGGGCAGCGCCTGCGTGATCGCGGTGTCGGGCGGCATCCTCGTCGTCCCCGAAATTCTCGCCGACAAATCGGTGAGCACGGCAATCGCCAAGCTGTCGCAGCCAGTGCACGGCCTCGAAAAGATTTTTACCCGCAGCGCCGATTTCGGAGTGCGACCGGACGCCGAGTCGGCGAAGACCGCAGCGCACGCGCCGGTTCGAACTCGCGAGCATGGAAGGCGCCGTCGTGTCGCTTCCGGCGGCGCGCGAGATGCCGTCGGTCGGGGCCGCAGCATCCGCGCCGCGCGTTCTGCCGGAGCCGCAGGAGCGTCGCTTCGGCGTGTTCGAGTCGGTTCCCGACATGCCGCGGGTTGAGATCGCGCCGCTCGCCGGTCCGGCCGCCGAAGAATCGATGCGCGAATCCAAGACCGAACAGAAGCCTGCGTCGAAACCGGCTCCGGCGCCCGTCGCGCCGTCGGCCGCTGCGCCGCCGGCCGCGGTGCCGCCGACCGCTGCGAAGCCCGCAGCGATTGCGGCGCGTCCGGCCGAACCGGTGCTGGCGGTGTTGCCCGCAACCTCGCCGCCGGTGGTGGCATCCGCCGATGAACCGCGCTTCGTCAGCCTTCCGATGCCGCGCCCGCGTCCCGGCGCGCAGCCGTCGCGGGCCGTTGTTGCCGTCGAAAAACCGGCCGAACTGCCTGCGGCGGTCGCAAGGATCGAGACGCCTGCGCCGGCTGCTTCGCCAGAACCGATGCCGGTCGGGGTGGTTGCGGCGGCGCCCGTCGGGGCCGAGCCGATTGCCGATCCCGCGAATGAGATTGCTCCTGCCGCTCTCGCGAAGCCGGTGACGGTCCTCACGCCGGAGATGGTGTTCGGTCCGGCCTCCCATTCGCCGCCGCCGACCGTGCTGGCCTACGCGAGTCCCGACGCCGTCCCGCTGCGCGAGGAGCCGCTCTCGCCGCCGCCGTCCGAGGCGCTGTCGGCCATGGCTGCGCATCCCCCGGTCGGCGAGGAGGAAATCCCGACCGAGATCTACAAGGGCCCCGATGCCTTGAAGCCGGCGCTGGTCGAGCCGCCGATGCCGGCATCGCGTCCTGCCGAACTGGCCAAGCCGGTCGAGCCGCCGAAGCCGAAGACTCCGGCCGAGATCCTCGGGCTCAACCCGAAGCAGCGGGCCAAGGCCGAGCACTGTCTCGCCCAGGCGG
Source organism: uncultured Alphaproteobacteria bacterium (assembly GCA_963758225.1). GTDB lineage: Bacteria > Pseudomonadota > Alphaproteobacteria > Rhizobiales > Xanthobacteraceae > Z2-YC6860. Next base: position 306,989 of record CAVWUJ010000002.1, read on the forward strand.
TCTATTTCGAGGCTCGCAACGAGCCGGTGCGCGGCCAGATCGCGGTGGCGCAGGTGGTGATGAACCGCGTGTTCTCGCCGTACTACCCCGGGGAGGTTTGCGCGGTCGTGTTCCAGAACGCGCATCGCCACCTGTCGTGCCAGTTCACCTTCGCTTGCGACGGCATTCCGGAGCGCGTCACGGAGCGCGGACCGTGGTTGCGGGCGCAGCGCATCGCCAAGCAGACGCTCGACGGCAAGATCTGGCGTCCCGAGGTGGCGAAGGCCACGCACTATCACGCCGATTATGTGAAGCCGAAGTGGATCCGCGACATGCGCACGCTGGTGAAGCACGGCCGCCATATCTTCTACCGTCCGCATGTGTGGGGCGACGGTCGCAACGAACTCGGCTGGGTGCTGCATCACGAATTGCCGATGCCGCGCCCGCGTCCGCCGGCTCTCGTCGCTTCGACCGGCGTGACGCCGGTGGCGGTGCAGAGCGAGCCCGCTTCGCAGCCGGCTGCCGCGACGGCGCCGGTGCAGCGGCCGGCGCAATCGATCGCCGCCAATCCTATAGCGTCTGCGCGGTCAGGCCCTTGAACAGGATCGGTCCGGTCGGGCGTCCGGTTGGCGAGCCGGTCGCCGGTTCGAGCGTGATCTCGAACAGCTGATCGGGGCCGGGGCGCGGCAGGTCGCGAAGCTGCAGCGGAAGCGTTCTTGCCTGGTTCATCAGGCCGACCGAAACGGGCCCGCGCTCCTTGCTCGGGAGCGTCCACACCTCGAGGGCGCGGCCCTGCGGCACCGGAATCGTGGTGAGCGGCACCAGCACCACGCGGCCGTCGGCGAAGGCGTGGACCACCGCGCCGGCGCGTTCGCCGTCGAGCAGAACGGCGACGAGTTGCGGCTGCTGTCGCGCCTCGCGGATCGCGAAGCCGAGCCCGACGGCCAGCACGAGCGCCGCCAGCGAGGCGGCGACGGTTGTGGTGCGCAGAACCGACAGGCTGCTCCACCATCGCGACCAGACCGGTTGCGCGCCGGCGCCTGCGACGGCCGCTCCGGGCACGCCGGCCTCGATCCGGTGCCAGAGGTCGTCGCTCGTGGGCTGCAATTCTGCGCTGTCGTCGAAAGCGGCAAAGCGAACCCGCCAGGTTTCCACCTCGCGCGCGAATGCGTCGTCGGCGGCGAGCAAGCGTTCGGCTTCCCCGATCTCATCGCCGTCGAGAAGCCCCAGCACATATTCGGCGGCGAGCGGGCGCGCGGGACCGTCCGTCATCCCATGCACTCCTGCAAAGAGATGAGGCTGCGGCGCACCCAGCTTTTCACCGTGCCGAGCGGGACGCCGAGCTTTCCGGCCAGTTCGCCGTGACTGAGGCCGTGCACATAGGCGAGCACGACCACCGAGCGGCGTGGGGCTTCGAGACGCTCGAGGCAGCGGCGCAGCGCACTCGCCTCCGGCAGTCGCGCGACCGCGGCATGCGCGGCGCTGTCCTCAATCGGCTCTTCGTCGGCGGTGAAGCGGCTTTCGTCGCGCAGGATCGACAGGGCGCAGTTCCGCAGGATGGCGTAGATCCAGGTGCGGCCGCCGCCCTTCTGCGAATCGTAGGTCCGGCACGCGCGCCAGATCCGCAGGAACGTGTCCTGCACCGCCTCCTCGGCAAGATCCTGCCGGCGCAGCATGCGGCGCGCCACGCCGACCATGCGCGCGCCCTCGATCTCGTAGATGACGCGCAACGCGCTGCGGTCGCCGCCGGCGCAACGGGCCAGCGCGGCAGCGATCTGACTCTCGGTCGCGGAGTCGGGGGAGGCCGTATTCATGAAGTTCCGCAGCGCCAAGGTGGGGCGAAAATCGATGCACGACGCCGCTCCGGAAGGCAATACGGGCGGTCGCGGCGTTTGGATGCACGCCGGGGCACACTTTTTTGTGACCCGTATCGCTGCATCCGTTCGGCCGGCCCGCCGGGTAGCCCCTGTGTCGTCGCTAGGGCGACAGCGAACACAGGAGAATCCGATGAAGTTCCAGACCGGACTGGCCGCCTCGGCGGCGTTTTTCCTTTCGATGGCTGCGGCGCAGGCGGCGCAGGTCGCAGCGCTCGTGGGCGACAACACGATCGCCATCGTCGACACCGATGCGAAGAAGGTCACCAAGACCTGGAGCATTTCCGGCATCACCGGCCGGGTCGCGGGCATCGACGTTCGCCCGGCCGACGGCATGCTCTACGCGCTCGCCGCGGACGGCGGCATCTACACGATCGATACGGCGTCCGGCAAGGCGACGATGAAGTCGAAGCTGTCGGAGGCCGTGCCCGGCGGGACCGTGACCGTCGACTTCAACCCGGCCGCCGACCGGCTACGCGTCATGGGCAGCGACGGCAAGAACCTGCGCGTCAACGTCGATGACGGCAAGGCGATCGTGGACGGCGAGCTGAAGTTCGCCGACGGCGACGCGAGCAAGGGCCAGAAGCCGAACGTCGTGGCCGGCGCCTACACCAACTCGGTGAAGGGCACCAAGGAGACCACCCTCTACAACATCGAGGCCGGCACCGCCGCGCTCACGCGCCAGGCGCCGCCGAACGACGGCATCCAGAACACCGTCGGCAAGCTCGGCGTCGCCGTGAAGGGTGCCGTGGCCTTCGACATCTGGTCGGACGGCAAGGGCAAGAACGACGCCTGGCTGATGGCCTCGACCGGCCTGCATAGCGTCGATCTGGCCTCCGGCAAGGTCGGCTCGGCGATCAAGATCGACGGCGTGAAGGCGCCGGTGCGCGACATCGCGATCATGCCGTCGATGTAACGGCGTCGCCCTGCGATGCGGTCCGTCCCCCGACGCCGCATCGCCCGGCCGGCGCGCTTCGGGACCATCGGCCCGGTGTGCGCCGGCCACCCTTGAGTTCGATATGTGAAGGCGAGGCGGCGCGTTGCGCCGAGATCGGTTGCGCGTTCGCGGATGGCGCGCGATCCACGATCGGTCCCGGCGCGGCGACGCCACGCCCCGGACGCAAACCGCCAGCTAAACCTGCAATCCCGGTCAGATGTCCTGATAGACGTCGATCTCGATCGCGCCAGGAAACATCGCGCGCCACGCCTGCAGATAGGCCTGCACCCGCAGATCTCCGGCGATCTGCTGCCGGTTGACCTCCAGCGCCGCCGGCGCCTCGTATTCGATCACCTGGATGTACCGGCTGGGATCGTCGACATTCTGCAGCAGGCGCACCGTGGCTTCGCCGAAGAGCTGAAAGAACGGCGAGGGGGTCTTCATCATCTGCAACAATTGCGCTGGCGCTCCGGTCAATGTGAACCTGAAATGCAACGTGCGGCGGATCTTGCCCTCGCCTTCGGCCATGCGCGCTCCTTATGGTCGCCGTCGCGCCCCATAGGGTGCGGCGTCGGCCAGCCTAGCCACCATCGCGCCGCAACGCCAATCGGTATCGAATCTGGCGGTTGCCCCGGCATGAACGTCCTATGGCGGATCGGATTCGCATGCTCTCGGCGATGACCCGCTTCATGCGTACCGAAACCCTGACGCGCGGCGCGGTGATGGGCACTCGCCAAGCGCGAAATCCGTACGGTGACGGTGACGCCGGACCCTTGAGGCGCGTGCTTTCCGCCTGCGGTCCGATCGTCTAGGCTCGCCCGCAATCGACGGGAGGATTGCATGAGCCGCGAGCGGCTGGATCGAGGGCACCGCGCGCCATGACGATCGATGTCTTCAACCACTTCATGCCGAAGGCGTATCTGGATCGCGTGGCCGGGCTCCTTCCCGGCCAGCCGGTCGCGACCGCATTTCCGCGACTCGACACGTTATGGGACGTCGAGGCCCGGCTGCGGCTGATGGATGCGTTTCCCGGCACGCAGCATGTCCTGTCGCTCGCCAATCCTCCGCTCGAACTGATCGGGCCTCCGGCGCTCTCGGCCGAGCTGGCGCGCATGGCCAATGACGGGCTGGCGGAGCTTTGCCGCAGGCATCCTGACCGGTTTCCGGCCTTCGTCGCTTCGCTGCCGATGAACGACGTGGAGGCCGCGCTGTCCGAAATCGAACGCGCCGTCACGACGCTCGGCGCACGGGGCGTGCAGATGTTCACCAACGTCGCCGGCAAGCCGCTGTCCCTGCCGGAGTTTCGTCCGCTGTTCGCGGCGATGGCGCGACACGATCTGCCGGTCTGGATTCATCCGATGCGCGGACCGCAGTTTTCGGATTATGCGGCGGAGCAGGGATCGCAGAACGAAATCTGGTTCAGCTTCGGCTGGCCCTACGAGACCACGGCCTGCATGGCGCGGCTGATCTACTCGGGGCTGTTCGACGAGCTGCCGGATCTCAAGATTGTCAGCCACCACATGGGCGGGATGATCCCGTACTTCGAAAGCAAGATCAAACTCGGCTTTCGCCAGATCTTCTTCGGCGGGACCGAACGCAATCCGGTCGCCGAAGAGGCCGGCCTCAAGCGGCCTCCGCTCGACTATTTCAAGATGCTCTACGCCGACACCGCGCTCGGCGAAATCGCGCCGACGCGCTGCGGCCATGCGTTCTTCGGCACGGATCGCTGCCTGTTTGCGACCGATGCGCCGTTCGACGCCGAGCGCGGCCATGCGCTGATGCGCAACACGCTGCGGGCGGTCGAGGCGCTGGAGATTTCCCAACGTGAGAAGCAGGCGATCTTCGAGGGCAATGCGAGGCGCCTGCTGCGATTGTGAACGACTTGCCGTCATGCCCGGCGCGAGCCAGGCCGTGACGCATGCGGAACTGAGCGGAGGAAGAATGCGGACCGAAAACATCCGGGTCAGGCTGCGCGACGGCGAGATGGGCGCCTACATCGCCTATCCCGACAGGACGCCCGCGGGCGCGGTCATCGCCATCATGGAGATCTGGGGCGTCAACGACACGATGCGCCGGCACGCCCAGGAGTTTGCCGAAGCCGGGTTCGTGTGCCTCGTGCCCGACCTGTTCTGGCGGCAGGAGCCGGGCGTCGAGCTGTCGGACCGCAATCCCGACCATGTGCAGAAGGCGTTCGATCTTTATTACGAGTTCGACTACGACCTCGGCGTGCGTGACATGGAGGACACCTGGCGCTATCTCGCGCAGATTCCGGAGTGCAACGGCAAGGTCGGCGCGGTCGGCTACTGCCTCGGCGGCAAGCTCTGCTACCTGATGTGCTGCCGCACCGATATCGACTGCGCGGTCGCCTATTACGGCACCTATATCGAACACCGCATTGTCGAGGCGAAGAACCTGCACCGGCCGTTCGTGCTGCACATGGCGATGAAGGATCGCTGGGTGCAGGCCGAGGTCAACGACATGCTGGAGCGCCGGCTATCGCCCAACCCGCTGGTCACGATCCACAAGTATCCCGGAGCGGACCACGCCTTCGCGCGGCACGGCGGCAAGACCTATTCAAAACCGGAGGCGGATCGCGCGCTGGCTTTGACGGTCGATTTCTTCCGGCAACATCTGGGCTGACACGACGTCAGCGGGCCGCCTGGCGGCCGATGGCGCAGGACGGCGCCGCACCGCGCGCGGCAAACCAGGCCGGCGGCGCGGACGGCATCTCCTCCGGTGCGATGGTTCCGGCGGCGAGCGCCTTGCGCATCGCGGCATGAACGACGTCATCGGTTCCGTCGCGCGCGCGCAGATAGCTCGAGGCCGCAACGATCAGCGCCGCGCGCACGGCGGCGTCGCATGGCGCGGCGGCGAAGGCTTGCGCGGCGCCGAGCGCGGTCTCGCGCAGATGGTCCGGCCTTGTGCCGGATGTTGCGGCGACGACGGACGGGGGCGCGGGTGGCTGCCGCAGCGCCGGCTCGAGCGGTATGGCGCCTGCGGTCGGGGCCGGCTGCGGAGCTTGCGCAATCGGCGTGGCGATGGCCGCTTTGGAATACGTGACCGGCGGCGGCGCGTTGCGGGAAACCCGGGAGGACGCCCAGTTCATGCCGGCGAAGGCTGCGGCGAAGGTCGCGATGCAAGCGATCAGAAAGCGAAGGTTGCTCATGGCACCATGATCGGCTGGAGGCCCGCGCGCGTTCGGACAGGCAGCAGCACCCTCATTGCGTAGCATGGCCGTCGTGAACGCCGGCTTTGCCAATTCCGTCGAATTTTACGGAAATCCGCTGCGGTGCGTTTCTCTGCAGTTGTGCGTTACCCTGCGTTGGGTCTGTGGGGCGGTCAGGAATGCGCTAGCATGCTGTGGGAGCGGGCCGAGAGAACGCCCATGAAGACCGTCGCCGAAACGCCGGAGATCGCATCCGAGGGCTCGCGCCTGTTCGATTCCTATCTGGCGCGTCCGGAGCAGGGCGCCTCGCTCTGCGTCGTGGTTCTTCCGGAAATGTTCGGCGTCAACGACGCGATGCGCGCCGTGGCCGACAATTATGCGCGACGAGGTTATGCCGCCCTGGTGCCGAACCTGTTCTGGCGTTCCGACGATCCGCGCGCGCTGACCTACGACGGGCCCGAGCATCAGGTGGCGTGGGATCGCTTGAAGGCGCTCGATCTCGATGCCGCGGCGCGCGACGTCCAGACCGCGGCGACCTGGCTGCGGGGCCGGAGCTTCGCATCCGGCAAGGTCGCGGCGGTCGGATTCTGCGGCGGCGGCCGGATTGCGTTTCTTGCGGCGGCGCGGACCGACATCGATGCCGCGGCTTCGCTCTACGGGCTCGGCATCGCGCAGCATCTCGATGAAATGGCAAAGGTGAAGCGGCCGCTGCAGATTCATTACGGCCTGACCGACCGGCATATCCCGCAAAGCGAGATCGATTCCGTCGCGGCCGCGGCATCCGACAACGAACAGGTCAAGGTCTTCCTTTACCCTCAGGCCGGACACTCGTTCGCCAATCCGGTGCGGCCGACCTACGACGCGGCCGCGGCGCGGCTCGCCCTCGCGCGGATCGAGACCATGCTGGCGGCGGTCGCCGCTGAAGCTGCTACAGCGGCCAGACCAGCAGAAGCATAGGGATCGCGACGATCACGATCAGCACTTCGAGCGGCAGCCCGACGCGCCAGTAATCGCCGAAGCGATATCCGCCCGGCTCCATCACCAGCGTGTTCGACTGGTGGCCGATTGGCGTGAGGAAGGCGCAGCTCGCACCGATTGCGACCGCCATCAGAAACGCATCGGGGCTGACGCCGAGCCGGCTCGCGAGCGTCACCGCGATCGGCGCCATGATCAAAGCCGTGGCGTTGTTGTTGATCACGTCCGAGATGCACATGGTCCCGATCAGGAGGATCGCCAGAACCCAGACCGGACTGAGGCCCTCGGCCAGACGAAGGATGCCGTCGGCGATCAGCGTCGCGCCGCCGGTGCTTTCCAGCGCCCCGCCGACCGGGAACAGCGCCGCCAGCAGCACGATCACCGGCCAGTCGATCGCGTTGTAGACCTCGGTCGGCCGCACGATGTTGGTCGCCACGAGGCCGGCCGCCACGGCGGTGAAGGCGATCTGCACCGGAAGCACCCCGGCCACCACCAGAGCCACCGCGAGCAGGAACATGCCGCCGGCCAGAGCCAGCCGCCGCGGGCGGCCGAGTCCGTGCTGGCGCTCCGCCAGCGGAAGTAGGCTGAGCTTCGACAGGATGTCGGGCAGGTCGGCGCGCGGGCCCTGCAGCAGCAGGATGTCGCCGGTGCGGAAGCGAACCTGGCCGAGCCGCTCCTCGATGCGCTGGCCCTGCCGGGCGATCGCCAGCATGTTGATGCCGTGAATCGTGCGAAGCCGCGCCGTGACCGGCGTGGCGCCGATCAGGACCGAGTCGGACCCGACCACGGCCTCGATCACGTCGATGTCCTCGGATTTCAGGTCGTCGCGCTTGATCTTGTTGTCGGCGACCAGCTCGAGCCCGGCCTTGTCGATGGTGCCCTTCAGCGCTTCGGTGTCGCCGCGCAGCACCAGAACGTCGCCGGCGCGCAGGCGCATGTGGCCGGCGGGGATCAGCCGGCGCCGATCGTCGTGCACCACGCCGGCGATCACGACGTCGTCCTCGGCGAGCTCCTCCAGCTCGTAGATCGACATTCCCGCGGCGCGTGCGCCCTCCGGAATGCGGACCTCGGTGACGTAGTCCTCCACGGCAAAGGTCGGCCCCGCGCTCGACTTGCGGCCGGCCAGAGGAATCAGCCGCCAGCCGATCACCACGAGAAAGACCAGCCCGGCCGCGGCGATCGCCACGCCGACCGGCGCAAAATCGAACATGCCGAACGGCGCGCCGCCGGGCTGCTCCGCGCGAAACGACGAGACGATGATGTTGGGCGGCGTGCCGATCAGGGTCGTGAGGCCGCCGAGCAGCGAGGCGAAGGCCAGCGGCATCAGCGTCTTGCCCGGCGGATAGCCGTCCCGATAGGCGTTGCGCAGCGCGAGCGGCAGCATCAGCGCCAGCGCGCCGACGTTGTTCATGAAGCTGGAGAGGATGGCGATCACCACGCATTGCGCGGCGAGCTGCAGGTTCTCCCGTCCGCGCAGCGGCGCGATCGCCTGCGCGACGGCGTCGACCAGCCCGGCGTTCTGCAGGCCGCGGCTGATCACGAGCACCGCGGCGACCGTGATCACGGCGGGGTGGGCGAAGCCGTTGAACGCCTCGGCGGCCGGCACCAGCCCGGTCAGCACCACGGCGAGAAGGGCGAACATGGCGACGACGTCGTAGCGCCAGCGCCCCCACATGAACATGATCAGCGTCAGGCCCAGAACGCCGAACGCAATCCCCTGCTCTGCGGTCATGTCGACAATCCCCCGCTCCCCTGTACGGGAACCAGGCGTTCAAGTCACGAGGGCGTCAGGGGTTCCACGGCGCGCGCGATCACTCGGCCGCCACCGGAGCGCCGGCATCGAGAAAGCCGCCGGACTGCCGTCTCCAGAGCGCGGCGTAGTGGCCGCCGTGGCGCAGCAGTTCGTCATGGGTGCCCTGTTCGGCGATGTGTCCGCGGTCGAGCACGACCAGCCGGTCCATCCGCGCGATGGTCGAAAGCCGGTGCGCGATCGCGATCACGGTCTTGTCCGCCATCAGCGTGTCGAGGCTGGACTGGATCGCGGCCTCGACCTCGCTGTCGAGCGCGGAAGTGGCCTCGTCCAGCACCAGGATCGGCGCGTTCTTCAGGATCACGCGGGCGATCGCGATGCGCTGGCGCTGGCCGCCGGAGAGCTTGACGCCGCGCTCGCCGACGTGGGCGTCGAAGCCGCGCCGGCCGCGCCAGTCCTCCAGATCGAGAATGAACTCCTCGGCATGGGCGAGCCTTGCCGCGCGGACGATCTCGTCGTCGGACGCTTCCGGGCGGCCGTAGGCGATGTTGGCGCGGATCGAGCGGTGCAGCAGCGAGGTGTCCTGCGTCACCATCGAGATCTGCGAGCGCAACGATTCCTGGGTCAGGCCCGCAATGTCCTGGCCGTCGATCAGGATGCGGCCGCCTTCCAGATCGAAGAAGCGCAGCAGGAGATTCGACCACGGTCGATTTGCCTGCGCCCGAGCGCCCGACGAGGCCGATCTTCTCGCCGGGCTTCACGTTGAGTGTGAAGCCGTCGAGAACCGAATAGGGCTGAGGCACGCCGTCCTCTCCGATGGTCGGCGCGCGGCCGTAGCCGAACCGCACATTGTCGAACGCAATCGCGCCGCGGCGCACGTCGAGCGCACCGGCGTCGCTCCGGTCGGCCAGGCGCAGCGGCTGGGCGATGGTCTGCATGCCCTCCTGCACCACGCCGATTTCTTCGAAGATCTCGGTGATCTGGAATGCGATCCAGCGCGACATGTTGGTGAGCTGGAACGTGAGCGGCAGCACCATCGCTATGGCGCCGACCTCGACCCGGCCGTGGCGCCACAGCAGGAGGGCGAGGGCGCCGGAGCCGGCCACCAGCAGGCCGTTGAGGATTGCCAGCAGCGTGCCGAAGGCGGTGATCAGCCGCTGGCCCGCGAGAAAGCGGCCGGTGTGATAGACGAAGGCATCCTTGACGTAATCGTCCTCGTCGCGCGGCCGCGCGAACAGCTTGACCGTCAGGATGTTGGTGTAGCTGTCGACGATGCGCCCCATCAGCGCCGAACGCGCCTCCGACGTGACCTTGGAGCGGTCCCGCATGCGCGGCACGAAATAGACCAGCAGGCCGATGTAGCCGCCGAACCAGAGCACCACCGGGATCGCGAGCCAAAGATCGGCCGCCGCGAGCATCACGATGGCGGTGATGCCGTAGACCACGACGTACCAGATCGCCGTCACCGACGAGACCAGGCTCTCGCGCACCGCGGGGCCGGTCTGCATCACGCGATTTGAAATGCGGCCGGCGAAATCGTTCTGGAAGAACGCCCAGCTCTGCCGCACCACATGCCAGTGGCTCTGCCAGCGGATCAGGTTGCTGAACGGCCCGGCGAGCGCCTGGTTGGTCACCAGATATCGCAGCAACACGATGCCGGGCCGCGCCACCAGCAGAACCACGGCCATTGCCAGGAGCCACGGCCAGGTTTCCTCCAGGAAGCGATCGGGCGGAACGGTCGAGACCAGCGTCACCACCTTGCCGATGAACCACGGCACGGCCGTATCGAGCAGGGCCACGAACAGCTCGATGACGAACAGCGCGATGAACAGGCCCTTCGCCTGCCGCGCAAAATGCCAATAGAACGCGATCAGCCCGCCCGGCGGTTGCGGCCGGTCCGGGCTCGGATTCTGCGTCGGGTCGATGGCCTTCTCGAACAGGCGGAGCATGGCGATTCCAACGCTACGAATGCCGGACCGCGCGGCGCGTGGCAACGCCGGCGTCGGGCGCGTGCGGGCAGATCGGGGGATGCCGTCCGTCTAGGTCGGGTTTGTGACCGCAATGCGGTCCGGGAGCCGCCGACCCGAATCCAGCCCTAGCGCCGCTTCAGCGTGTAGATCACGTTGTCGAGCGCCGTCATGGCCGTATGGCGGTCGAGGAAGTGAAAGACGAAGGCGGCGTTCGGGCAGGTGACGTCCATGCTGGGCACGTCGTTGCGCGGAAATCCGAGCCGCTTGGCTGCCCCGGTTGGATTGGGCTCGGGCAGGTTGCCCTGAAACAGCGCGTCGGAGTCCAGCGCCAGCGCCTCGTAGACCGCCCGCGAGCAGGTGAACAGCTTGCTGCGCGACGACAGCGATTTCGGACCGAAGGTGATGGTCAGCTTGGTCATGCGTGCGGCGTCGGTTTTCAAGGCCTTGTGCTGCGCCGGATCGGCCCACGGCGCTGGCTGGCCCGACACGATCTCCCATGTGCCGATCATGGCGTCTTCCTTGGGCGGGGCTGCTTCGGCCGGAGTGAAAAGCGCCGCCGGAGTGAAAAGCGCCGCCAGAAAGCCGAAGCCGAGCGCCGAAGTCTGCCGGATCATGGCTTTGCTCCATCGGGGTCCGCCGTCGCGCGCAGGCAATCGGGGCACAGACAGTCGGCGGTGCCTGGCAGGGGGCCCGTCCGGCTTGCGGGCTCGTTCGCGCACCAGCAGAAGGCTGCGCCGCCGTTCGTGCCGCAGCCGAAACGCGTTCCGCAACGCTCGCAGACGATGTCGCGAACCGGGACCGTGACGCTTGGGGTCTGCGTCGCGGCCGGCGGCATCGGTCAGTGCCGAACAATGACTTTGGCGCCGACCTTCACGCGCTCGTAGAGATCGGCGATGTCGTCATTCACCAGCCGGAAGCAGCCCGAGGACACCGCATGTCCTATGGTCTCCGGCGCATTGGTGCCATGAATGCGGTAGACGGTGTTGCCGAGATAGAGCGCGCGCGCGCCCATCGGATTGCCGGGCCCGCCGGCCATCCAGCGCGGCAGGTACGGCTGGCGCTGGATCATCTCCGTCGGCGGGGTCCAGTCCGGCCACTCGGCCTTGCGCGTCACGCGCAGGATGCCGCTCCAGGTGAAGCCGTCGCGTCCGACGCCGATGCCGTAGCGCATGGCGCGGCTTGGCGATTCGATCAGGTAGAGAAACCGCTCCGAGGTGTCGACGATGAGCGTGCCGGGCGCCTCCTGCGAGCGATAGAACACAGGCTGGCGGCGGAATTCGTAGGGCAGCGCGTCGGGCGAGCCGCGGGTCTGACCGGGATCGACGTCCTGGACGGTCGGCTCCGGAATGCGCTCCAGCGGGCGGAAGAGCTGCGCCTGAGCGGGCGCCGCGGAGCAGACGACCAGAACTCCGAGCAGGCGGGGCAATCGGCGCATGGCATTCCCGGCATGACGTTGCCCGGCCACTATGCCTTGCCGGACGCAATCGGTTCAACCGTCCGCTTGCGGCCAAACTGGGGCAGGTCAGCACGCCTCAATCCGCCGCTGATGGCGTGTGCCGGTTTGTGCTAGAATCGGCCGGGCTATCGCGCCGGACGAACGAACGCATATCGAGGAAAATAGAATGATCGATCTCTATTACTGGACCACGCCGAACGGACACAAGGTCACGATTTTCTTTGAAGAGGCTGGACTGCCCTACAATCTCATTCCGGTAAACATCAACAAGGGCGAGCAGTTCAAGGCCGACTTCCTGAAGGTGTCGCCGAACAACCGCATCCCCGCGATGGTCGATCACGAGCCGGCTGGCGGCGGCGGTCCGCTTTCGGTGTTCGAATCCGGGGCCATGCTGCTCTACCTCGCCGACAAGACCGGGAAGTTCATCTCCACGGATCTGCGCGCGCGCACCGACGCGATCCAGTGGCTGTTCTGGCAGATGGGCGGGCTCGGCCCGATGTCCGGCCAGAACAATCACTTCAGCGTCTATGCGGTCGAAAAGCTGCCATACGCGATGGACCGCTACCGCAACGAGGTGAACCGGCTCTACGGTGTTCTCAACACACGCCTCGCGGACCGCGAGTTCATCGCCGGCGAATACTCGATCGCCGACATGGCGTCCTATCCGTGGATCGTGCCGCACGAGCGCCAGGGCCAGAAGATTGCGGATTTCCCGCATCTGAAGCGCTGGCTGGAGACCATCGCGGCGCGGCCGGCGGTCAAGCGCGCCTACGATCTGGTGGCGAAGATCAACCCGGGACACGGCGGCATCCGCACCGCCGAGGAGCGCGCGATCATGTTCGGACAGACCGCCGCGTCGGTCGCGGCTGCGGCTGCGGCGACCAAGTAACGCCTCGATCCGAAGGCCGGCGAAGGGACGGGCCGCCGGGTGGGCGGCCCGTCTGCATTCCGGCCTTCGTGCGTCGTCAGGTGCCGCGGCCCCAGAGGCCGCAGTAGCGCCGCGCGACGAATTGCAGCCCCGCCGCGTAACCCGGCAGCGTCCCGTATTTCGGGAGCTGGAACTCCTTCTCGGCCGTATCCCAGCATTTGCCTTCGCGGGCGAGCTTCTTCATCTCCTCGGAGGCGTCCTGCAAAAGCTGGAGCTGTTGTTCAACGTCCTTCTTGGTGCCGAGCCGTCCGTCCGGATGGCCCGGAATAAGCCGCTCCCAGTCCATCGCGAGAATGCGCTTGATCGATTCCTCGGCCTCCAGCGGATAGAAGTCGATCATCCCGCGGCCCGGCATGCGCGCCACCGGCAGAAGGTCGACGACGAAGATCAGCTTTTCCTTCGGCAGCCGCATCACCAGCGTCGAGTCCGAATGGTTCAGCCCGACGTAGCGCAGTTCGAGGGTGGTGCCGCCGAGCTTGATGGTGCGGCCGCGGTTGCTTACCGATTCGTCTGGAAGGGGCGTGTGCGGATCGTTCAGGCGCTTCAGGCGATCGGTCGCGCGGCGATGGGCGACGATCGTGGCGCCCGCATCCTTGAACGCCTGCCCGCCGGCGATGTGGTCGTAGTGATGATGGCTGTAGATCAGATACTTGATCGGCTGGTCGGTGACCTTGCGGATCTCGTCGATGTACTGCTGTCCGCCCTTCGGCCGGCCGTAGGCCACCGGATCGGTCGCGATCACGCCGGCCTTGGTGACGACGAACATCGCCTGATGGTTGCCGTTGCGGAAGATGTAGACGTTATCGGTGCCTTCGACCTTGGTGGTCTCGATCTGTGGCCGCTGCGTTTGCGCAAGCGCCTGTGTCGCGAGCATCGCCAGAAGAACCGCCGCTGCAAGCGGCCGTCCGTACCGTCCGTTCATGGTCGCCCCTCCTGTTGCATGCATCGTCGTCGCGCGCGCCACGACGTAACAATGTTACGTCGTGTGCGCGATCGCTCGTGCACGATCAAAGACAAACACGCCGCCCGCCGGACCTATTCCGGTCCGGGAGCGGCGCGGGCGGCCGAACGATGCGGCGGGTTACTGCTCGCCGATGAAGCCCGCGATGCGCCAGCCGCCAGGCTCCTTGACGTAACAGATCTGGTTGCCGCCGAGCGGGCTGATCGCCTCCACCGGCACGAAACCGAAACGTCCCGACGGCGTCACGATGCGGATCATGGTGTCGCTGGTCTGGCTTTCGTCCATTGCCACCCAAACGAAATGCATGCCGAGCTTCTCGATCGCCGGCGCGTTCGGCTGAGGCGCGCCGCGCACCTCCAGGTTCGGCTGGAGCGGAAAGCCCCAGTCCAATTCGTCGGAGCCCGTCGTCCTGGCCAGATCCTCCAGCGCCTTGGAATCGAATTGCGGATCGGCGGGGCTGCAGACGATGCCCTGCCTGCCGGGCATCGGCGCGCCGGTCGGGTCGCTGGCGAAGCCTTCGAGCGCGTCCCAGCCGAAGCCGTCCTTGTCGGTAAGCCCGAGCGCGGTCGAAAGATTGTCGATGCCGGAGCGCTTGGCCTCGGCGCGGTTGCCCTTCTCGGTCTCCCAGAAGAAGCCCTTGGCGACGACGAGCTTGGCGAGCGCCGCGCGATCCTTGCGCTGCGCCGCGTCGGAAATCTGCTTGAGAAACGGCGCGAAGGCCGGGTCGTTGACCACCGGCGGCGCGCTGATCGCAACCGGCTTGTAGGCCTGCGGCTTGATGCCCGACGGCTGTTGCGCCTGCGGGGCGGGCTGCTGAGGCTGGGCCTGCCCGCCGGCGGGCGGAAGCTGGCTCGGCCTCGGCAGTTGCGACTGGGCGGCCGCGGGCGCTGCGGCGGCGATCAGCCATGCGGCGGCGCAGAGCAGCGGGGCAGGCGTTCGGCGCATCGGGCAGGGTCTCCGTGGAGGGAAGGTCAGCCGGCAGGATAACGGAAATTGCGACCGCGATGCGGCGCGCCGTCAAGCGCACCGGCGCATTTTTGGCATGGATCGTTCGCAGGATTGACCGGCCTGCGCCGGGCCCCGCGTGATAGATCGGAGGGCCGGTCGATCACGATTCCCGCCACCGCCCCGCCAACCCTGGGAAAGCCATGCCCGCTCTTTCCGTTTCGCCCTATCTGACGCCGATCCTGCTGCTGCTGGCGTCGAACGTGTTCATGACGCTTGCGTGGTACGGCCATCTGAAATTCAAGGAAACGCCGCTGCTCACCGTCATCCTGGTGAGCTGGGGCATCGCCTTCGTGGAATATTGCCTCGCCGTGCCGGCCAACCGCTGGGGCAGCGCGGTCTACACCACGGCCCAGCTCAAGACCATGCAGGAGGTGATCACGCTGCTGGTCTTTGCGGTGTTCTCGGTGGTGTATCTGAAGGAGGCCTTTACTTGGAATTACGCCATCGGCTTTGCGTTGATCGCCGCCGGCGCCTTCTTCATCTTCCACAAGTGGTGATCAGGAGAAACCGATGCCCTCCCACCGTCTCGACGCCGCACCCGACACGGTGCACTGGGGCTTCTTCGACGCCGGCCTTAAACCGCTGGTTACGATCGACAGCGGCGACACGGTGACGATCTCGACCGTCTCCGGCACCCGCGAACAGATGCCGCCCGCCGATCTCGGTTATGCCGTGCCGCCGGCGCTCGCCGCGATCCAGGCCTCGGTGCCGCAGCGCCTGCCGGGCCACATCTGCACCGGGCCCGTCGCGGTGCGCGGGGCGAAGGCGGGGCAGGTGCTCGAGGTGCGGATCAGGACGATCGATCTGCACTATGGCTGGGGCTACAACATGTTCCGGCCGCTGGCGGGGGCGCTGCCGGACGACTTTCAGGAGAAGCGCGCGATCCATATCGCGCTCGATCGCGATCGCATGACCGGCCGCCTGCCGTGGGGCGTGGACGTGCCGCTGCGGCCGTTCTTCGGCGTCATGGCGGTGGCGCCGCCGCCGCAATGGGGCACGATCAGCACGCTTCCGCCGCGCCGCAACGGCGGCAACATGGACAACAAGGAGCTGGTGGCGGGGACCACCCTGTTCCTGCCGATTCATGTCGAGGGCGCGTTGTTTTCGGTCGGCGACGGCCATGCCGCGCAGGGCGACGGCGAGGTCAACGTCAACGCCATCGAAACCGGACTGATCGGCACCTTCGAGCTTCACGTCCGCGACGACATGAGTCTCGTCTGGCCGCAGGCCGAGACGCCCGACCATGTCGTGACGATGGCGTTCGACCCCGATCTCGCCGCCGCCGCGGTGATCGCGCTGCGCAACATGCTGGACCTGATCGTCGCGCGCACCACGCTGACCCGCGAGCAGGCCTACAGCCTGTGCAGCATCGCCGCCGACCTGCGCGTCACGCAGATCGTCAACGGCTCCAAGGGCATCCACGTCATGCTGGAGAAGCGTTACCTGCAGCCCGCGCGCGGATGAGCGACCGGCCGGTCGCTTGCGTGCCGGTCACTTGCCCGGCGTGACCTTCAGGATCCGGCCGGCGCTGTTGTCGGTCAGGAGATAGAGCGCGCCGTCGGGGCCGGTCCGCACGTCGCGGATGCGCTCGCGCAGGCCCTCGAGAATGCGCTCGTCGCCGGTGGCCTTTTCGCCGTCGAGCGCGACGCGCAGCACCATCTGGCCGCGCAGCGCGCCGATGAAGGCGCTGCCCTCCCACTTCGGAAACAGCTTGCCGGTCATGAAGGCCATGCCCGACGGTGCGAACGAAGGCGTCCAGTGCCGCACCGGCTGCTCCATGCCGGGCTTCGCCGTGCCCTCGTGAATCTTGGCGCCGCTGTAGTCCACGCCGTAGCCGATCACCGGCCAGCCGTAGTTCTTGCCCGCCTCGATGATGTTGAGTTCGTCGCCGCCGCGCGGCCCGTGCTCGTTGGCCCACAGCTTGCCGGTGACGGGATGCAGCGCCGCGCCCTGCACGTTGCGATTGCCATAGCTGAAGATCTCCGGCTTCGCGTCCTTGCGGCCGACGAAGGGATTGTCCTTGGGCACCGAACCGTCCGTCGCGATGCGCACGATCTTGCCGATGTGGCTGCGCAGGTTCTGGGCCTCGTCGGAATGGTCGCCGCGGTCTCCCATGGTGAGGAACAGATGACCGTCGCGGCCCTGCACGATGCGGCAGCCGAAATGGCGTCCGGTCGAAACCGCGGGCTCCTGCCGGAAGATCGGCTTCACGTCTTCGAGCTTGTCGGGATCGAGGCGAGCGCGCGCCAGCGCTGTGCGCGAGCCCCCGTCGGCGGCTTCGGCGTAGCAGAAATAGATCGTCTGATTCTTCGCGAAATCGCGGTCGACCGCGATGTCGAGCATGCCCCCCTGGCCGGAGGCGGCCACCTTGGGAACGCCCGCCAGCGGCGCGGTGAGCTTGCCGTCCGGCGTGGCGATGCGGATACGGCCGGGCTTTTCGGTCACCAGCATGCGCCCGTCCGGGAGAAACGCCAGCCCCCACGGATTGACCAGCCCGCCCACGACGGTCTCGACCGAAAGCGGGCCGGCCGACGATTTGAAGGTCTGGGCCGAAGCTGCTGCCGGCAGGAGCAGAATGGCAGTGGTGCACAGGGCAAGCGGTTTCATCAATGGCCTCCTGAAACGGAAAAACCCGGCGCGGGCGAAGCTGCACCATCAAACGCTGCCAACAATATGGTGCCGGAACCGGTTCCGTCGCCACCCTGCGACGATTGACCGTGGGGTCGGGTGAATTGGGGTCAGGCGCGCGCCGCCGTCATGCGCATGCGCATGACCAGCATGGCCAGAATGATCAGGTTCGCCACGTTGAACGCGACGCCCACCGCGAAGGCGGGAACGTAATGCCCGTGCATGTCGTAGAGGTATCCGGCGAGCCATCCGCCGGTCGCCATCCCGGAGCCGGTCATGAACAGCAGCAGAGGCACCCGCCAGTAGGATTCGTTCACGGGGAACAGCTCGCGCACCGCGAGCACATAGGCCGGGATCAGCGCGCTGAAGCCGATGCCGAAGGCCAGCGACACGGTGAACATGTCGAACTGGTTCTGCGCGAACAGGAAGCCTGTCATCGCCGTGCCCTGCATGATCGAGCTGGCCAGCGCGGTCTGCAGGCCGCCGATCTTGTCGGAGATCCAGCCCCAGACCTGGCGGCTGGCGAAGCCCGCACCGAGCAGCATGGAAAGCATCGCGGCGCCCACGGTGCTGGAGATCCCGAGGTCGCTGCAGAACGCCACGAGATGGCCTTGCGGCATGGCCATCGTGACGCAGCACAGGAACGAAGCCAGCGCGATCATTCCGAATACGACATTCGGATGCCAGCCGAGCACCTGCCGTCGTTCGCCGGCGGCGGCGGAGCTGGCCGGCGGCGGCGGCGGCTCCGGCGGTTCGCGGAACACGAAGGCGGCGAGCGGCACCACGACGACGACCGCGGCCACGGCGTACACGATCATGGTCCAGCGCCAGCCGTAGTTGGCGATGCCGCGCTCGAAAATCGTCGGCCAGATGAAGCCCGCGATATAGCCTCCGCTCGAAATCAGCGCGAGCGCGGAGCCGCGACGCTTGTCGAACCAGCGGCTGACGTAGATGTAGAGCGGCGCGTTCAGGCCGCCGGTGCCGAGAAAGCCGATGAACAGGCCGTGGCCGACATAGAGATGCCACGGCGAGCCGCCAGTCGAAATCAGCAGGCCGATCGCCACCGACAGCGCGCCGATGATGACGGTGACGCGGATGCCGAAGCGCTGTGCGATCCGGCCCATCAGAATTCCGCCCGCGGCCGAGCCGAACCACGCCAGCGAGCCGGCGAGCGCGGGAATCGAACGGGCGTCGCCCATCTCCGCAGCGATCGGCTTGAGGCCGACGGCGGTGATCCAGGGCGCGCCGAACGTCATGCCCAGGCAGACCAGCGCGACAGTGGCCACGATCCACGAGGTGCGGGTCTCGACCGATCGGAAAGGAAGCTGCGGTGTGGTCAATCCGTTTCCCGGCGGCTGACAAGTCTGGATGCCGCGACAGCGACCGCTGCTGTGTAACGGGGTCGGCCCGCAAAGTGAAATGCGATTGCGCCGGCTCCGGATGCGCGGATCGCAGCCGGCTTGTTCTCTTCGCATCGCAACATGAGCGGATGACGCGGCGACCGGGCGCTTGTCGCAAGCCCGCAATATGCTGCTACCATCGCCCCCGGTACCGGGAGGAAAAAATGAAAACGCTCTTATGCGCTGTCGCGCTGGCCGCGACGGTGGGAGGACTTGCAGGCGCAACGGCGCAACCCTTTCCGTCGCGACCATTGACCCTTGTGGTGCCTCTCGCCACCGGGGGATCAACCGACGTGATCGGCCGTCTGATGGCCGAAGGCATGCGCACGGCGCTCGGCCAGCCGGTGATCGTCGAGAACACGCCGGGCGCGGGCGGGACCATCGGCGTCGGCCGCGTGTCGCGCGCCACGCCCGACGGCTACACGTTCCTGATCGGGCAGTGGGGCACCAATGTCGCCAGCGGCGCGATCTATCCGCTGCAGTTCGACCTGCTCAAGGATCTCGAGCCGATCGCGCTGATTGCGACCCAACCGTTCTTCATCGTCTCGCGAAAGACGATGCCTGCGAACAATCTCAAGGAGCTGATCGCCTGGATCAAGGCCAATCCGGACAAGGCCTCGCAGGGTAACTCCGGGATCGGCACGCCGAGCCACGTCGCCGGCATCCTGTTCCAGAACGCCATCGACGCGAAGCTGCAGGTCGTGCCCTATCGCAGCGCCGGGCAATCCATGCAGGGACTCGTTGCGGGCGACATCGACACCACGCTGGACACGCCGGCGATTTCGCTGCCGCAGTTGAAGGGTGGCAACATCAAGGTTTATGCGGTCGCGGCGAAGAACCGGCTCGCGGTCGCCCCCGACATCCCGACGACCGACGAAGCGGGGCTTCCCGGTTTCTACTTCTCGTTCTGGCACGCTCTCTGGGCGCCGAAGGGAACGCCGAAGGACATCGTGGATCGACTGAACGGCGCGGCGCGCAAGGCGCTGTCGGATCCCGCGCTGCGCAACAAGCTGGTCGGTCTGGCCCAGGAGATTTTCACCGAGGACCAGCAAACGCCCGCGGCGCTGGCAGCCTTCCACAAGGGAGAAATCGACAAGTGGTGGCCGATCATCAAGGCCGCAGGAATCAAGGCACAATAGCTTCGACTCTATGGAAAAACGCAGGGAGGCAGGAATGACAATCAGGTCCGCAGCGGCTGCAGCGATCGTGGGTGCAATGGCGACGGCCTTCGGAGCGCCGACGGCTTCGGCGCAAACCTATCCCTCGCGGCCGGTCACGCTGGTCGTCGCGCTGCCGGCCGGGGGCGCGGTTGATGCGCTAGCGCGCGTGCTGGCCGATCACATGCGCGTCACCCTCGGGCAGACCGTCGTGGTGGAGAATGTCGGCGGCGCCGGCGGCACGATCTCGATCGCTCGCGTCGTGCGCTCCGAGCCCGACGGCTACACCATCGGCATGGGCACGCTCGGTCAGTATGTCATATCGGGCGCGGTCTACACGCTTCCCTTCGACATGATCGCCGACCTCACGCCGGTCGCGCTCCTGCCGAGCGTTCCGTACTGGATGGTGGCCCGCAAGGACTTTCCGGCGAACAACCTCAAGGAGCTGGCGGCGTGGCTGAAGGCCAATCCCAACAAGGCATCGGCCGCCAGCACCGGCACGGCCAGCATCGCGCGCTTCTGCGGGATGGCGTTCCAGCAGGCGAGCGGAACGAGCTATCACTTCGTGCCCTATCGTGGCGGAGCGCCGGCGCTGACCGATCTTGCCTCCGGCCAGATCGACCTGTCCTGCGACCTCGCGGCCAATTCGCTTTCGCAGCATCGCGCCGGCAACGTGAAGGCGCTGGCGGTGATGAGCAAGGCGCGCTGGTCCGCGGCGCCAGAGGTGCCGACCACGGAAGAGGCAGGCTTCCCCGGTCTGCACTTCAGCACCTGGAACGGTTTCTGGATGCCGAAAGGCGTTCCGGCGGACGTCGTCGCCCGCATCAACGCCGCGGCCAACGCCGCGATGGCGGATCCGGATGTCCAGAAGCGGATTGCGGCGCTCGGCATGGACCTGCCGCCGAAGGAGCAGACCACCTCGGCGGCCTTCGCCGCCTATCACAAGGCCGAGGTCGACAAATGGTATCCGATCGTGAAGGCGGCGGGCGTCAAGGCGCCGCAGTGAGGAGCGGCGTTTCGGGAAACCAGAACGAAACTTGAAAGGGGAGACGGCTCGATGAGGAGACTTCTGTTGTCGGCCGCGCTCATCGCGCTGGTCGTGGCGCCCGCGGCGCAGGCCCAGACCTTTCCAAGCAAGCCGATCACCGTAATCGTGCCGTTGGCGGCCGGCGGCGCGGTCGACCGCATGGTGCGGATTCTCGCGGAGAACATGCGGGAGACTCTGGGTCAGACCGTGGTGGTCGAGAACGTCGGCGGCGCCGGCGGGACGCTCGGCATTCTTCGCGTCGCTCGCGCGCCCGCCGACGGCTACACGATGAGCATCGGAACCTGGGGCACGCATGTCGTGAACCAGGAAATCTTCAAGCCGAATTACGATCTCGTGAAGGACTTCGAGCCGGTCGCGCTGCTGCCGAACGTGCCGTACTGGATGGTCGGCAAGAAAGACTTGCCGCCGAAGGACATGAAGGAGCTGATCGCCTGGCTGAAGGCGAACGGCGACAAGGCGTCCGGCGGCACCGTCGGGGGCGCAGGCGGCGCCACCATGTGCAGCATCTATTTCCAGAACGCGAGCAAGACCAAGTACCAGCTTATTCCGTACAAGGGCGGCGCGCCGGCGCTGCGCGATCTCGTCGGCGGACAGATCGACGTGATGTGCGACCTCGCGGCCAACTCTTTGCCGCAGGTCAAGAGCGGGCACATCAAGGCCTATGCGGTGATGTCGAAGGAGCGCTGGTTCGGCGCGCCGGACGTGCCGACCGCCGATGAGGCCGGCTTGCCGGGCGTGCATGTCTCGACCTGGCATGGCGCCTGGGTTCCGGCGGGCACGCCCCAGGAGGTCGTCGATCGCCTGAGCAAGTCGCTCATCACGGCGATGGCCGATCCCGCGACGCGCAAGCGCCTTGCGGACATGGGCATGGAGATTCCGCCGCCGGATCGACAGACGGCCGCGGGGCTTGCCGCTCACCAGAAGGCCGAGATCGAGAAATGGTGGCCGATCGTGCGGGAGTCTTGGCCTGGCGGCGAAGTGAATCGGCCCTGAAACTGCGGGGACGCCGCGACGGCGGCGCCCCTTTGCGCAAGTTTTTTACCGACGCGACAGCGCAGCGTGCAACCGCGCCCTGCGCCATGCAACACTACCGACGCGACGCCGCGTGTCCTCCCGCGAACTCGACGATGGACGTCAGACCGTCCGCCCTTGCGATGCCGACCGAAACCGCGGCGACCGCGATCGCAAGGCACAGCGCCAGTGCCACGGCGGTCGCAGCCAGCGCCGAATCGTGCAGGCGCGGAAGGCGGCGGGCGTTGTCGATCAGTTCCTTGGTCATCGCTTCGATCCGGGGTCTCAGGGCCGGGCGCACGGGGCGCCAGCGAATCGCTCGACCCCGACGGTGGTCTGCGATGCGGGCAGGGGTCCGGCCGGACTTTGGCGTTGCGATTGAGGAACTGCGGCGATTTCGCGGCCGCGGGTGAATGCAGAGTTAACGCGCGCCCGCGCGTCGTTCTGCCGCCAGCGGCGGCGCCTCCGCGTCCATCGCCACATGCAGCGGCTGCGCCTGGACTCGCGCAAGCCAGTCGCGGATCGCGGGGAAGCGGGCCAGCTCGAAGTCGCAGCGGTCGGCGAGGTGCGTGTAGGCGTAAAGCGCGATGTCGGCGATCGAGTAGCGGTCGCCGGCGAAGAACGAATGCCCCGCGAGGTGCTTCTCCATCACGCCGAGCGCGCGATAGCCCTCCTCCAGCCATTCCTCGACCGCGTGCTGCTGCAACTCGCGGCCGCCGCGCACCAGCACCAGCCAGAACCAGGCGGCGCCGAGGTTGGGCTCCAGCGCGTGCTGTTCGAAGAACATCCATTGCAGGGTGGTCGCACGCTCGACCGGATCGTCCGGCAGCAGCGCGGAGTTCTCCGCGAGGTACCACAGGATCGCATTCGACTCGGGCAGATAGCGACCGGGCGCGACCTCGAGCAGCGGCACATGGCCGCTCGGATTTTTCGCGAGGAATTCAGGCGTGTGGGTCTCGCCCTTGAGAATGTCGACCTCGACGAGATCGTGGGGCACGCCGAGCTGCGACAGCGCGAGACGAACCTTGTAGCAATTGCCGGACCGGCGCATCGAATAAAGCGTCAGCATCCGCGCCATCCCCCCGGCCGCTGGCGGCCTTTGAATCCGTCCTCCTGCGGCATTCAAAGCCAAAGGGCGGCGAATGCAAGGCGGGCAAACGACCGGCCGACGAAAAAGCCCGGACGTTTCCAATCGCGAGCCAATCCGACCGGTTTGTGCTGCGAAATCCCCGCGCCGCATCCGCTTCGTCCCGCCGGAGATGGCGGGCATCAACCCATTTGATGGCTTTCGGCCGGTTTCCGGCTTGCCGTTTATTGCAGCGCACATTACCACGGGGGCGCCCCGCGCCGACGGGATGGAGAACGCTGCTCATGGCCCTGCTCGCCGAACATCTCAAGCGCATCAAGCCGTCCGCCACCATCGCCGTGACCGACAAGGCGCGCGCGCTCAAACAGGCCGGCCGCGACGTCATCGGGCTCGGCGCCGGCGAGCCGGACTTCGACACGCCGGACAACATCAAGCGCGCGGCGATCAAGGCGATCGAATCGGGCAAGGCCTCCAAATACACGGCCGTGGACGGCATTCCCGAACTGAAGGCGGCGGTCGCCAAAAAATTCAAGAACGAGAACGGGCTCGACTACAAGCCGTCGCAGATCATCATCGGCACCGGCGGCAAGCAGGTGCTCTACAACGCCCTGATGGTCACGCTGAACCCCGGCGACGAGGTGCTGATCCCGGCGCCGTTCTGGGTCAGCTATCCCGACATGGTGCTGCTCGCCGGCGGCGAGCCGGTGGCGGTGCCGACCCGGATGGAAGACGGCTTCAAGATGAAGCCGGAGGCGCTGGAGAAGGCGATCACCCCGAAGACCAAGTGGCTGATCCTCAACTCGCCGTCGAACCCGACCGGTGCGGCCTACACCCGCGCGGAGCTGAAGGCGATCACCGACGTGCTGCTGAAGCATCCGCACGTCTGGCTGATGACCGACGACATGTACGAGCATCTGGTCTACGACGACTTCGAGTTCACCACGCCGGCGCAGGTCGAGCCCGGGCTCTACGACCGCACCCTGACCGTGAACGGCGTCTCCAAGGCCTATTGCATGACCGGCTGGCGCATCGGCTACGCGGCCGGCGCCGAGCCGCTGATCAAGGCGATGGCGATGATCCAGTCGCAGTCGACCTCGAATCCCTCCGCCGTGTGCCAGTGGGCTGCGCTCGAGGCGCTCGAGGGCCCGCAGGACTTCATCGCCAGGCACAATGCGATCTTCAAGGAGCGCCGCGACCTCTGCGTTTCGATGCTGAACCAGTCCAACGGCCTGTTCTGCCCGAAGCCGGACGGCGCATTCTACGTCTATCCGTCCTGCGCCGGGACGATCGGCAAGACCGCGCCGAGCGGCAAGAAAATCACCAATGACGAGGAGTTCGTCACCGAGCTGCTCGAGACCGAAGGCGTCGCCGTGGTGCAGGGCACGCCGTTCGGCTTCGGCCCGGCCTTCCGCATTTCCTATGCGACCAAGACCGACGACCTCGAAGAGGCCTGCCGCCGCATCCAGCGCTTTTGCGGCAACTTGAAATAGATCGAGAGACCGCTCCCCCTTGCGGTGCAGCCCGGATGGAATAGGCTGCACGTCATTCTCAAGGGGGAGCCACTCATGAATCGCGTTTCGCTGGCTGCTGCTGCGGCCGTCATTGCCTTGTCCGTCACCCCGGCCGCCGCCCAGTCGCGCGTCGAAGTGGGCGTCCTGGAGTGCCGCGGCTCGACCACGAGCTTCGTGGTCGGCTCTGTCACCGAGATGAACTGCATCATGCGTCATGCCGGCGGCGGCACGGAGCCCTATGTCGCCACCATCCGCCGCGTCGGCCTCGACATCGGCATCAACGAAAAGACCGCGGTGGCCTGGGCGGTGCTGGCGCCAACCCGCAACGTCGGACCGGGCGATCTCGCGGGCAACTACGGCGGCGTTTCCGCCAGCGCGACGGCCGGCGTCGGCCTTGGAGCCAACGCGCTGGTGGGCGGCTCGAACAACACTTTCGCGCTGCAGCCGGTGAGCGTGCAGGCCCAGACCGGACTCAGCATCGCGGCAGGCATCGCCAGTCTGGAGCTTCGCGCGGTCAAGCCCCGCTGATCAGCGCGGCACGACAGGCTTCGAAACGCGCCGGCCTTCCCGGCGCGTTTATTTTTGCCCCGTTGATTGTTGTCCCGCTTATTTCTGCACGATGCGTCCGCCGGTCTCGACCTTCACCGTGCCCAGCTTTCGGACGTGGACCATGACCTCGTTGGCGAGCAGCGGCGCGTCGTCGGCCGCCAGCATCGGCTTCGAGCGTCCGAAGGCGTCGTAGCCGTCGGCCCCGCGCGCCAGGAAGTCGTTGGTCGCGATCCGGTAGATCCGGTCCGGGTCGAGCGGGCCGTCGGCGGTGCGGATCGACAGAATGCGGCTGCCGGCCGGGCGCGTCGCGTCGATTTCGATGGTCAGTCCTGAGACCTGCGGAAACCGTCCGCTGGCGTCCGGCAGGCGCGAGAATCCGTTTTCGAGCGACTGCCGCAGGTCGCGGCCGCTGACGTCGATCACCATCACGCGGTTTCCGAACGGCAGTTCGGCGAGGATGTCGCGGCGGGTGACGGCGCTGTTCGCCGGATAGACCTTGTTGGCGCGGATGCCGCCGCCGTTCATCACCGCAATCGTGGCGCCGGTCGAGATCCGCATCGCATCGGCGATCAGATTTCCGATGGCCGCCTCGCGCAGCCGCACCGTTGCATTCCGGCTGTCCAGTTCGACCGCCGTCTGTGCCAGCGCGACGTCCATTTCGCGCGACAGGTCGGCCTCGAAGGCCGCCACGCGCTGCGCCACCTCGGGGTCGGGCGTCACGTCGGCGGTGTCCAGGATCCGGAAGCGCGGCCACCAGCGCGTGCTGCGCTGGCCTTCCACCACGGCGGTCTCGATCGTGACGTCGACCGCGACCACATGGATGGCGTCGTAGCTCGATTCCGCCATCGCGAACTGGCCGTCGTAATTGACGTAGAGATCGTGGTTGTGGCCGGTCAGGATCAACTGCACCGTATTGGTTGCCGCCAGTTCGATGGCCTGCTGGCGATCGGCATGCAGCACCGCCACGACGAAATCGGCGCCCTCCTTGGCCAGATGCTCGGCCTGCTCGCGCGCGGTCCCGACCGTCGGGGCGAAGCGGATGTCCTCCGGGACTCGAAACCTGCGGGGTCCGGTCGTAGGCAATGCCGGTCAGGCCGATGCGGATGCCGTCGCGGGTGACGATGGTGCGGTCCTGAAAGCCGGGGATCGGCTTGCCTTCGGCGTCGCGCATGTTGGCGGCGAACAGCGGAAACTTCGCCTCGCGCATCCGCTGCAGGAACACCGCCTTGCCGAAATCGAATTCGTGATTGCCCGGCGCGAAAATGTCCGGCGGGATCATGTTGGTGAGTGCGACGATGTGCTCGCCGCGGTCGATGCCGGACATCAGCGACGGCGAAAGCGTGTCGCCGCCATGCGCGAAGATCACATGGCGGCCCTCCGCCGCGGCGCGCGCTCGCTCGGCCTTTACCACGGCTGCGAGCCTGGCGAACCCGCCGCGGCGCCGGCCGTCGGGCATCAGCGTGTCGCCCATCGAATAGATGTCGTTGGTAAGGAGGAAGGTGATCGACGTTTTCCCGACGGGACCGTCCTGCGCCTGTGCGAAGGCGGCCGGCACGGCCGCGAATATCGCTGCGACCACCAAAGCGATCGGGAGCGGAAGACGTCGATGGGCGAACATGATGTGTGTCCGAACGAGGAAGGTGCGCCGATCTACCATGTGCGCCGCGCCGGAGGCTATGCTTGACTGGCGGCCGCCGAAGGCCAAAAACGGGCCATGAACCGACACGAACCCATGAACGCGCAGCGCGGCGCCCGGTCCTCGAGCGGCGGCCGGATCGGCGTGCTGATCGTCAACCTCGGCACGCCTGACGGGACCGATGCCGCGTCCGTGCGCCGCTACCTGCGGGAGTTTCTGAGCGACCGGCGGGTGATCGAGGATCAGGGTCTGATCTGGAAGTTCGTGCTGAACGCGATCATCCTCACCACGCGCCCGGCGAAGAAGGGCAAGGACTATGAGACGATCTGGAATCGAGAACGTAACGAATCCCCGCTGAAAACCATCACGCGCTCGCAGGCGGCCAAGCTGCGCGATGTGGTCGGGATGATCGACAGCACGATCGTCGTCGACTGGGCGATGCGTTACGGAAATCCGTCGCTCGATTCCCGGATCGAGGCGATGCAGAAGTGCGGATGCGAGCGCATCCTGCTGGTGCCGCTCTATCCGCAATATGCCGCGGCCACGACGGCCACCGTCTGCGATGCCGCGTTCGAGACGCTGATGCGGCTGCGCGATCAGCCTGCGTTGCGGGTCGTGCCGCCCTATTACGACGATCCGGTCTATATCGATGCGCTGGCGGCGTCGATCGAAAGCGAACTGGCGTCGCTGACGTTCAAGCCGGACGTGATCCTCGCGTCCTTTCACGGCATTCCGAAGTCCTATGCCGAGGAGGGCGATCCCTATCCCGAGCACTGTTACGAGACCGCGCGGCTTTTGCGCGCGCGGCTTCGCATGGACGAAGACACGCTCATGCTCACGTTCCAGTCGCGCTTCGGCCGTGCCGAATGGCTGCAGCCCTATACGGACAAGACCGTCGAGGCGCTGGCGCGGCGGGGCGTCAAGAACCTCGCCATCGTGACGCCCGGGTTCTCGGCGGACTGTCTGGAGACGCTCGAGGAGATCGCCGGGGAGAACGCCGAGATCTTTCACGAGCACGGCGGGGAGAATTTTCACGCCATTCCGTGCCTCAACGACAGCGAGGCCGGCATGCGGGTGCTCGACCGCATCGTCATGCGCGAGCTTCAGGGCTGGATTTGAACCTCCGGACCGTCGATCGCGACCAAATCCTTTGATGCAGGCCGCACGAGGAACGGGCCGGGTGAAGGAGTTGCATCAAAGCAAAGAGATGGTGCCCCGTCATTGATTCCATCAAGGCCGGAAAGGCTCTATAGCGGAGTTGCTTTTGAAAGAAGCGTTTGCGGTTGTTACCTCCCCTTGAAAAGGGGAGGTTGGCGGCCGAATGACGCCGGGTGGGGATCAGTTTGCCGGATGGCGGACCCCCACTCCAACCCTCCCCCTTTCAAGGGAGGGAGCGCAAACACCGCCTACGCGTTCAATTTGAAGCAATCACGCTATAGGCTCGGCAATCGAGATCCTGCGATTTGCTGGAGGATGCAGACATGATTCTGGGCATCAATATCTTCGTCATCGTCGTCATCGCGCTCGTCATTCTCGTCATCTTCTCGGGCGTGAAGACGGTGACGCAGGGCTACAGCTGGACCGTGGAGCGGTTCGGCAAATACACCCGGTCCCTGCCGCCGGGCCTGAACCTGATCGTGCCGTTCTTCGACCGGATCGGCCGCAAGGTGAACATGATGGAACAGGCGATCGACATTCCGCAGCAGGATGTCATCACCAAGGACAATGCCACGGTTCGGGTCGACGGCGTGGCCTTCTTCCAGGTGTTCGACGCCGCCAAGGCCAGCTACGAGGTCGCGCAGCTCGACCGGTCGATCGTCACGCTGACGATGACCAACATTCGTTCGGTCATGGGCAGCATGGACCTCGACAGCGTGCTGTCGCACCGCGACGAGATCAACGAGCGGCTGCTCGTCGTCGTCGATGCGGCCGTTGCGCCGTGGGGCGTGAAGGTCAACCGCATCGAGATCAGGGACATCTCGCCGCCGGCCGATCTGGTGCAATCGATGGCCCGCCAGATGAAAGCCGAGCGCGAGAAACGCGCGGAGATTTTGCAGGCGGAAGGCCAGCGGCAGTCGGCGATCCTGCGGGCGGAGGGCGAGAAGCAATCGCAGATTCTCGAGGCCGAAGGACGCCGCGAGGCCGCGTTCCGGGACGCCGAGGCTCGCGAGCGTCTGGCGCAGGCGGAGGCCAAGGCGACCGAGATGGTCAGCGAGGCGGTATCCAGGGGCGATGTCGCCGCGCTGAACTACTTCGTCGCTGAAAAATACATGAAGGCGCTGACCGAACTGGCCGATTCCCCGAACCAGAAGACGCTGATCATGCCGGTGGAGATCACCGGGGTGCTCGGTTCGCTGGCCGGCATCGCCGAAATCGCCAAGGCCACCTTTGGGCCGGACGCCGTGCGCACGGCCGCGACGCCGGCGCGCCGGCCGACCGGTCCGGCGTCTCCCGCAAGCTGACAGGATCGCGGCCATGACGGGAATGCTCATCACGCTCGGTCCCTGGTCTTGGATCGTGCTCGGCGCGATCCTGCTGGGGCTGGAGCTGGCCGTGCCCGGCGTCTTCCTGATGTGGCTCGGGCTGGCGGCCGTGCTGGTCGGCCTGATCTCGTTCGTCGTCGACTGGGGCTGGCAGGCGCAGGGCATCGCGTTTGCCCTGTTCGCCCTGGCGTCGGTGCCCCTGTGGCGTCGGGTGGCCCGGATGGGCGGTGCGCCGAGCGATTCGCCGTTCCTGAACCGGCGGACCCAGGGGATGGTCGGGCGGGTGTTCACGCTCGACAAGCCGATCGCCAACGGCGTCGGCGTCGTGCGGGTCGACGACACCACCTGGCGGGTCAGCGGGCCGGACCGGCCTGCGGGCAGCCGCGTGCGGGTGGTGGCGGCCGACGGGGCGCTCCTGAGGGTCGAGGCCGCCGACTGAGCGCCGGCTGCGGCCGGTAAAGCACTCGTTAACCGTAAATCTTTAAGCCTCGTTAACCGGCCGCATCGGGCGGCCGGACGTTCGGCATGGGCGCCGCCCCGAAAGGGTTCGGAGCGCCTGTCGGGCGGGATGCGGTGCATTCGGAGAGGCCCTCTGCAACGCGGTCGCATGACGGCGTGGATGCTCGGGCTCGGCGCGCTTTGCTGTGCGCCGGTCGCGACCGCGCACGCCCAGGCGTCCGATCCGTTCCGGCCGAGTCTCGAAGACCCGCGCAATCCGCAACGTTTCAATACGCCCGGCCAGGGTGGCGCCGCCCGACCTGCGGTGGCGGCAGCGTCGCCGGCCGCGGGCGTCACCGGGTTCGACGCGACCGGCTCGGTCGCCAAGCGTCGCAAGCGGTTGCGGCCCGGCGAACGCAACGTCGGTCTGCGCTCGATCGAGACCCGCGCGGTGCCGCCGCTGCGCGGCCTCGCCCAGCAGGAGGTGAGCCGCCCGTCGGCCCCGCAGCTCGCCAACCGCGCCACCTATGCCGACGTCTATCGTTCGCCCGATCAGCCGGCGCAGATGCGGCGGCCGCGGCCGGCCGAGACCGATCCGTTCGATCCCGTGGGCGTGCGCGCCGGCGATTTCGTGCTGCGGCCGTCGATCGAGCTGGGCTACGGACACGACAGCAATGCGTCGCGGGTGCCGGGCGGCCGGGCGTCGGGATTCATGACCGTGGCTCCGGAGTTGCAGGCCAGGTCCGAGTGGTCGCGCCACGAAGCCACGCTCAATCTGCGGGGCAGCTACAGCCGCTACGAGGCGGACTCGTTCCTCAACCGCCCCTCGCTCGACGGGAAGCTCAATCTGCGCATCGACGCCTCGCGCGACACCCGGTTCGACATCGAGGGACGCACCGTCGTCGGCACCGACAATCCGGGCAGCCCCAACGTCGGCGCCGGCCTCGCGAAACTGCCGGTCTACACCTCGCTCGGCGGCACGCTCGGCGCAGCGCAGCAGTTCAACCGGCTGGAGCTTTCGGCCAAGGCTCTGTTCGACCGCACGGTCTATCAGAACTCGCAGCTCACCGACGGCTCGTCGTTCGACAACCGCGACCGCAACTACAACCAGTTCGGCGGGCAGGTGCGGGCGAGCTACGAGATCGTGCCGGGCCTTCGTCCCTTCGTCGAGGTCGGCGTCGACCGGCGCAGCCACGACGAGGCGTTCGACCGTAACGGCCTGCAGCGCGATTCCAGCGCGTGGACGCCGCGCGCCGGCGCGGCCTTCGCGATGAACGACAAGCTGACCGGCGAGGTCTCGGTGGGCTACGTCAACCGGACCTACAAGGATCCGGCACTCAAGCCGCTGAAGGGCATCGTCGCCGACGGCTCGCTGGCCTGGAAGGCGACGGGGCTCACCACGGCAACGCTGAGCGCCAGCTCGCGCGCCGAGGAATCGGTGGTGCCCGGCGTCTCCGGCGCACTCAAGCGCGACGCCGGCCTGCAGGTGGATCACGCCTTCCGGCGATGGCTCGTCGGCACCGCCAGGATCGGCTACGGGCTCGACAGCTACGTCGGCCTCGGCCGCGAGGACACCCGCACGTCGCTCGGCGTGGCGCTGACCTACAAGCTCAGCCGCGAGTTCTGGCTCAAGGGCGAGGTCCGGCAGGACTGGCTGCGGTCGAACGTGACCGGCGTCGATTACGACGCCACGGTGTTCAGCATCGGCGCGAAGCTGCAGCGCTGAGCGATCAGTCGAGCATGCCCTTCAGCTCCATCCGCAACTCGTCGCCGAGCTCCTTGCGATCGAGCGCATAGGCGACGTTGGCGGTGAGGAAGCCGATCTTGGACCCGCAGTCGAAGCTGCGGCCGTCGAACTTCAGGCCGTAGAACGGCTGGGTTTTCGCCAGCGTGACCATCGAATCGGTGAGCTGAATCTCGCCGCCCGCGCCGCGCGGCTGGGTTTCGAGCAGCTTGAAGATTTCCGGCTGCAGGATGTAGCGGCCGGTCACGATCAGGTTGGACGGTGCGTCCTCGCGCTTCGGCTTCTCGACCATCTGCGTGATCTCGAACGCCTTGCCGCGCGGCCTGCCGACGCCGACGACGCCATACTGATGCACGCGCTCCATCGGCACC
Source organism: uncultured Alphaproteobacteria bacterium (assembly GCA_963758225.1). GTDB lineage: Bacteria > Pseudomonadota > Alphaproteobacteria > Rhizobiales > Xanthobacteraceae > Z2-YC6860. Next base: position 339,056 of record CAVWUJ010000002.1, read on the forward strand.
TCCTCGACGGCGATCACGTTGGCCTTGTCGCCGGCCTCGCGATAGGCCTCGATCATCTGCTTGAGGCAGCCCGGCTTGTTCTTCACCAAAACGTCCGGCAACACGACCGCGAAAGGCTCGTTTCCGACGATGTCGCGCGCGCACCACACCGCATGGCCGAGACCGAGCGGTGCCTGCTGGCGGGTGAAGCTGGTCTGGCCCGCGCCCGGAAGGTCGTCCGCCAGAGCCTTCAGCTCAGCGGTCTTGCTGCGCTCGGCCAGCGTCTTCTCCAGTTCGTATTGCATGTCGAAATGGTCTTCGATCACGCCCTTGTTGCGGCCGGTGACGAAGATCAGGTGCTCGATCCCGGCTTCGCGCGCCTCGTCGACCACATGCTGGATCAGCGGCCGGTCGACCACCGTCAGCATTTCCTTGGGCATCGCCTTGGTGGCGGGCAGGAAGCGCGTGCCAAGTCCGGCGACGGGAAAGACGGCTTTGCGGATCGGCGTCATGCAGACCTTGATCTGTGCGGGGGATCGGCAAGGGTGCAGCAAAGGGTGCAGTACGGAAAAACGCTGAAGCGTTCAATAGGCGCTGCGGCGGGTCGTCACGCCCGTGCAGGGCGGGCGCCGATTAACGGGATGGTACAGGGTCGCTGGCAAATTGGCCCGATCTTTGTTCGGACACGGGCCTGACGATGCGGAAACGGATTCTTGCACGGATTCTCGGCATAACCGGCGCGGCCGTTCTGGCTGTCCCACTTCTCACCGCCGAAGCGGCTGCCGCGGCGGCCTGCAAGAACACCGGGAGTTTCGACCGCTGGCTGGCGGATTTCAAACGCGAGGCCGTGGCCGAAGGCATTTCGCGCCGTGCAGTCGATGCGGCGCTGGCGGGCGTTGTCCTCGATCAGAACGTCCTGAAGCGAGACCGCGGGCAGGGCGTCTTCCAGCAGAGCTTCCTGCAATTTGCCCAGCGCATGACCGGCGCGGCCCGCTACAAGAACGGCCTCGGCCGCATGAAATCCGAGGCTGCGCTGCTGTCGCGGATCGAGCAGCGCACCGGCGTGCCGCCCGCCGTGGTGGTCGCGCTGTGGGGACTGGAAAGCGATTACGGCACCTACAAGGGCGCGAACTTCAAGGTGATCCAGGCGGTCGCGACGCTGGCTTACGATTGTCGGCGTTCGGATTTCTTCCGCGACCAGTTGAAGGCGGCGGTGAAGATCGTCGAGCGCGGCGACCTGCGGCCTGAAGACATGATCGGCAACTGGGCCGGCGAACTCGGCCCGACCCAGTTCACGCCCAAGGGCTATTTCGAAGCCGGCCTCGACATGGACGGCGACGGCCGCGTCGACATGACCCGAAGCGTGCCCGATGCGCTCGGCTCTGCCGCCAATCTTCTCAAGAACTACGGCTGGCAGCGTGGCCAGCCTTGGCTCCAGGAGGTGAGGGTGCCGGCGCGCATGCCCTGGGAGCAGGCCGGTCTCGACATCAAGCATCCACGTTCGCAATGGGTGCGCTGGGGCGTCACGGCGGCCTGGGGCAAGCCGCTTCCCGCCGATGCGCTGCCGGCTTCGCTGATCCTGCCGATGGGTCGCAACGGCCCGGCGTTTCTGGCCTATCCGAACTTCGAATCGTTCACGCAATGGAACGCGGCCATCGTCTACGCCACCACCGCCGCGTACTTCGCCACCCGGCTTGCGGGCGCACCGCCGGTCGGCAAAGGCAACGGCGAGGTCGACGTGCTGACCACCGACCAGGTCAAGGATCTGCAACGGCTTCTCATCTCGCGCCGCTTTCTCGAGGGCGAAATCGACGGCCGGCTCGGCGTCATGAGCCGGGCGGCGGTCAAGCAGGCGCAGATGAAGCTGGGTCTGCCGGCCGACTCCTACCCGACGGTCGAACTGATCGAACGTCTGCGCGGACGGTGAGGGTCGGGAGCGGCGCGGTATCGAAGTGCCGACCGCCGGCGATCGCGGCCCGCCGGCACGTCTTTGCTCCGATTTGCCGCGGCCTGCGGATGATCCGTTAACCCCGGCTCAACCATATCTTGCCCCAATGCCGGTCTAGTGACGGCCGCGTATGAGGCATTTATGGCGAAGCGTTCCGCATCCATCGCAGCCCTGACCGCCGGGATTGCCGCGTCGGCTTTTGCGCTCCAGGGCTGCGGCGAGACCACCGGTTCGGTGGTGCCGCCGTCGCTGTCCGGTCGCGAAGCCCTTGCGCAGGTGCAACCGTCGCCGCCGCCGGCTCCCGCGCCGATGAACGCACCGGCGTCGAGCCCGACTCCAGCGCCGGCTGCGCCGGTTCCGTCGTCGCAGCGCGAGTGGACCGGAGAGGACGGCTCCTCCGGTCATCCAGAAATGCGGGCGTCCGCCATCCGTGCCTCCGCTGCGAATTTTCAGGGCTGCCTCGAACGGCTCTATCCGCTGGCAGCCAAGCGCGGCGTGTCGCGTGCCACCTTCGACAAATACGTCAAGCCGCTGACGCCTGACTTGCGGTTGATGGACCTGATGGACTCGCAGCCTGAGTTCAGCAAGGCGTTCTGGGACTATCTCGAAGTTCTGGTGAACGACACACGCGTGCAGAACGGCCTCGCGATGCTGGAAAAGTATCGCAACGAATTCGCGCAGGTGGAGAAGGCCTACGGCGTGGAGCGTTACGTCATCGCCGCGATCTGGGGCGTCGAAACCAACTACGGCACAATCACCGGCGACCGGCCGGTGATCCGCTCGACCGCAACGCTGGCCTGCGTCGGCCGCCGGCAGTCGTATTTCCGCGACGAATTTCTCGCCACGCTGGAAATCCTGCACCGCAACGACGTCGCGCCCGACAAGCTGAAGGGCTCCTGGGCTGGCGCGTTCGGGCACACCCAGTTCATGCCGACGACGTTCAAGCGCTATGCCGTCGACTTCAACAAGGACGGCCGCCGCGACATCGTCGACACGCCGCTCGACATGATCGCCTCGACTGCGAACAAGATTTCCAAGGCGGGCTGGGTTTCTGGATCGACCTGGGGCTACGAGGTCGTTCTGCCGAAGACCTTCAATCACATGCTGGCGGACCGCGCGAACCGCAAATCGCTGCGCGAGTGGGAGGCTATGGGCGTGAAGCGGGCCAACGGCCAGCCGTTCCCGCGGCCGAACGATCAGGGCTTCGTGCTGGTGCCTGCGGGCGCGCAGGGCCCTGCATTTGTGATGCTGCCGAACTTCAACGCGTTGATGCGCTACAACCCGGCCGAGGCCTATGCGCTGGCGATCGGGCATCTGTCCGACCGGCTGCGCGGCGGCGGGCCGATCGTTCAGTCCTGGCCGCGGCATGAGCCGGTGCTGAGCCGAGACGAGCGGCGCGAGCTTCAGGAACTGCTTGTTCGAAAGGGCTTCGATCCAGGCACTCCGAGCGGCCGGCTCGGCCCGAAAACGCGCTCGGCCCTGCGGGCCTATCAGGCTTCGGTGGGGCTGCCGCCGGATGGCTTCGCCACAGCTTCGGTTCTCGCCCGGCTGCGGCGTTAACCGGGTGGCGGCGAACAGCCGCCATCGGGTTGACAAGTTTGCGGCGCTGCTGACCGATAGGTCAGGCACGACTTGGTTCCATGACGGCAGAACGCAACGGATTTTGGCGGTTCGGCGGATGGCTCGCAGCGATCGCGGCGGCGCTCGTCCTGCTGCTGCCTGCGCCGGGGGCGCAGGCCCAGCGCGGCGGGCTGTTCGACTCTCTGTTCGGTACCTTTCCGACCCGACCTCCGGCCCGCACGCCGACGGTGACCGAGCGTCCGGCGGACTTTTCGCGCGCGCCGGCGCCCCGCAAGACCGAAACGCCGCCGGCCCGGAACGTGCTGGTGCTGGGCGACTCGATGGCCGACTGGCTGGCCTACGGGCTCGAGGACGCGCTGTCGGATTCGACCGATCTTGGCGTGCTTCGGCGGCATCGCACCTTTTCCGGACTGATCCGCTACGAAGCCGGCGCCAACGCGCAAGACTGGCCGCAGGTCGCGCGCGATCTCATCGCCGCCGAAAAGCCTGCCTTCATTGTCGTCATGCTCGGACTGAACGATCGCCAGTCGGTCCGTGAGACGCCGCCGCGAACCGACAAGCCCGCAGACGGCGATCCGGCCGCCACACCGCCGACGGGCAAGCCGCGCCCGCCCGCCACGCACGAATTCCGCTCCGACGGATGGGCGGAGGAGTACGGCCGGCGGGTCGACGACATGATCGCCGTGCTCAAGCGCAGCGGCGTGCCGGTGTTCTGGATGGGGCTCCCGTCGGTGCGCGGTGCGCGTTCGACGAGCGACATGAGCTATCTCAACGAGATCTTCAAGGAGCGGGCGGAGAAGGCCGACATCGTTTTCATCGACGTTTGGGACGGCTTCGTCGACGAGGCCGGACGTTTTGTTCTTCAGGGGCCGGATGTCGAAGGCCAGACCCGACGCCTGCGCACCGGCGACGGCGTTCACTTCACGCGCTTCGGTGCGCGCAAGCTGGCGCACTATCTGGAGCGCGAGATCGGGCGCGCGTCGCAGCGCGGACCGATCGCGGTGGCGCTGCCCAGTTCGGATCTTCAGCCGGCGCTTCCCGGCAAGGCCGACGGGCCGGCGCAGCGCCCGTTGGCGGGACCGGTGATGCCGTTGACGTCGCCGGTGAATCCGTCCGAGGATCTGGCGGGGGCCGCCAACGCCAAGCCGGCAACCGCGCATGTCACGGTCAGTCGCATTCTGGTGAAGGGCGAGCCGGTGGAATCGCCGGCGGGCCGCGCCGACGATTTCGTCTGGCCGCGCCGGGGCGTGGCGCCGCTCGGCGCCGATCCGGTGGTGGCCACAACCAATCTTCCGATCCCGGCCATGCAGCCGCCGCCGGCCAAGACCCAGGTGGCGACGCCGAGCACGCCGGCGCCCGCGGCGGCCGTCGCCGCGGTCCGGCGGCCGCGCCCGGCCACGCCGGAGCGTCCGCCCGAGCGCCCCCAGCGCTCGTTCATGCCCTTCCCGTTCTTCCCGTTCTTCCGGTAGCGGTCTCGAAGCGCGACCTGCCGCTCAGCGCGGCAGCGTGCTCGATCCCATCAGGAATGCATCGATCGCGTGGGCGCACTGGCGGCCCTCGCGGATCGCCCAGACCACCAGCGACTGGCCGCGCCGCATGTCGCCCGCCGAAAACACCTTCGGGATCGACGTGGCGTAGTCGGTCATCTCGGCCTTCACGTTGCCGCGCGGGTCGAGTGCGACGCCGAGCGACTTGAGCATGCCGTCGTGCACCGGGTGTACGAAGCCCATCGCGAGCAGAACGAGGTCGGCTTTGATCTCGAACTCTGTGCCCGGGATCGGCTGGAATTTGTTGTCGATCTTGGTGCAGTGAAGGGTCTTCACCCGGCCGTTCTCGCCGGTGAATTTCTGCGTCGCCACTGAGAAGTCGCGCTTGGCGCCCTCTTCGTGGCTCGACGAGGTGCGCAGCTTCAGCGGCCAGTTCGGCCAGGTCAGCGCCTTGTTTTCCTTGACCGGAGGCTCCGGCATGATCTCGAAGTTGGTGACCGAGAGCGCGCCCTGACGGATCGAGGTGCCGATGCAGTCGGAGCCGGTGTCGCCGCCGCCGATCACCACGACATGCTTGCCGGTGGCGAGAATCGGCTCGCCGCTGCCGGCCGGCTCGCCCGAGACACGTCGGTTCTGTTGCGGCAGGAAATCCATCGCGAAATGGATGCCCTTGAGGTCACGGCCTGGGATCGGCAGATCGCGCGGGGCTTCCGCGCCGCCGGTCAGCGCCACCGCGTCGTAATCCTGAAGCAGCGTCTCGACCGGCAGGTTCTCGCCGACGGTCTGGCCGTAATGGAAAATGACACCCTCGGCCTCCATCTGCGTCACGCGGATGTCGATGATGCCCTTCTCCATCTTGAAGTCGGGAATGCCGTAGCGCATCAGGCCGCCGGCCTTGGCCTGCTTCTCGAAGACATGAACATGATGCCCCGCGCGCGCGAGCTGTTGGGCGCACGCCATCCCCGCCGGCCCCGAGCCGACCACGGCAACCTTCTTGCCGGTCTTGCGCGGGGCGATCTCCGGCTTGATCCAGCCGTTCTCGATCGCCCTGTCGGCGATGGCGCATTCGATCGTTTTGATCGCGACGGGGTTGTCGTCGATGTTGAGGGTGCAGGAGGCTTCGCATGGCGCGGGACAAACGCGGCCGGTGACCTCCGGAAAGTTGTTGGTCGAGTGCAGATTGCGCGCGGCTTCTTCCCAATCGCCTTGATAGACGAGATCGTTCCAATCCGGGATCTGGTTGTTGACCGGGCAGCCTGGCGTGCCGGGCGCGGTCGAGCCGGTGCCATGGCAATACGGCACGCCGCAGTTCATGCAGCGTGCGGCCTGCGTGCGAATTTCCGGCTCCGGCATCGGAATCAGGAATTCGCGCCAGTGCTTGATACGTTCGCCGGCGGGCTCGTAGTCCCGCTCGTCGCGTTCGAATTCCAGAAAGCCCGTGACCTTGCCCATTTTATTCCGCGGCCTGTAGCGACGCCTTAGCCATCTCGGCGAGCGCGCGGCGGTATTCCACCGGCATCACCTTGCGGAACTTCGGGCACCAGGTTGACCAGTTTGAGAGTATCTCTTCGGCTCGTTTCGAGCCCGTGTAGCGGGCGTGCCGCGAGATCAGTTCGTGCAGGCGTCGCGCGTCGTCGCGCGTCATGTCTGCGGTAATGTCGACGAGCCCGTGGAACTCCAGGTCGTTGGCGTGGCCGTAGATCTTGTCCGCGATCTCCTCCTCGGAGGGTACGGGCTCGAGCTCGACCATCGCCATGTTGCAGCGTTGTTCGAAGGTGCCGTCCTCGTCGAGCACATAGGCGACGCCGCCCGACATGCCGGCTGCGAAGTTGCGGCCGGTCTTTCCGAGCACGACGACCACGCCGCCGGTCATGTATTCGCAACCGTGATCGCCGGTGCCTTCCACGACGACGGTGGCTCCGGAGTTGCGCACGGCAAAGCGCTCGCCGGCAATGCCGCGGAAGTAGCATTCGCCGGCAATCGCGCCGTAGAGGACGGTGTTGCCGACGATCATCGAGTCTTCCGGCACGATGGCGGAGACCGACGGCGGACGAATCACGATCTTGCCGCCGGAGAGACCCTTGCCGACGTAGTCGTTGCCTTCGCCTTCGAGGTTGAATGTCACGCCATTAGCCAGGAACGCGCCGAAGCTCTGGCCGGCGGTGCCGGTCAGGTTCACCACGATGGTGTCCTCGGGAAGGCCCGCATGGCCGTAGCGGCTCGCGACCTCGCCCGAAAGCATCGCGCCCGCGCTGCGGTCGATGTTGCGGATGATGTGTTTGAGCGTGACCTTCGTCCCGTGATCGAGGGCGTTCTGCGCCCCTTCGATCAGCCGTCGGTCCAGGATGTGATGGATTTTGTGGTTCTGCCGTTCGTTGTGGACGATCGAGACGCCTGCGGGTGCCACCGGCTTGGTGAACAGCTTTGAAAAATCGAGCCCCTGCGCCTTCCAATGCTCGATCACCTTGCGCTGATCGAGCATCTGAATCTGGCCGACCATCTCGTCGAAGGACCGGAAGCCCATCGCCGCCATCAACTCGCGCACCTCCTCGGCCACGAAGAAGAAGTAGTTGATGACGTGCTCGGGCTGGCCTGTAAATCGCTTGCGCAGCACCGGATCCTGCGTGGCGATGCCGACCGGGCAGGTGTTGAGGTGGCACTTGCGCATCATGATGCAGCCGGCCGCGATCAACGGTGCGGTCGAGAAGCCGAACTCGTCGGCGCCGAGCAGCGCGCCGATCACGACGTCCCGGCCGGTGCGGATGCCGCCGTCGACCTGCACGGCGATGCGACCCCGCAGCCGGTTCGCGACCAGCGTCTGATGGGTTTCGGCAAGACCGATTTCCCACGGCGATCCCGCGTGCTTGAGCGAGGTGAGGGGGGATGCGCCGGTGCCGCCCTCGAAGCCCGAAATTGTGACGTGGTCGGCCATCGCCTTGGAGACGCCGGCGGCAACTGTACCCACACCGACCTCGGAAACGAGTTTGACCGAGACGTCACCGCGCGGATTGACGTTCTTCAGGTCGTAGATGAGCTGCGCCAGATCCTCGATGGAATAGATGTCATGATGCGGTGGCGGAGAAATCAGGCCAACGCCCGGCGTGGAGTGACGCACCTTGGCGATGGTCTGGTCGACCTTGTGGCCGGGAAGCTGGCCGCCTTCCCCGGGCTTGGCGCCCTGCGCCATCTTGATCTGCATCATGTCGGAGTTCACGAGATACTCCGCCGTGACGCCAAAACGGCCGGAAGCCACCTGCTTGATGGCCGAGCGCATCGAGTCGCCATTCGGCATCGGCTTGAAGCGATCGGCCTCCTCACCGCCCTCACCGGTGTTCGACTTGCCGCCGATCCGGTTCATGGCGATGGCGAGCGTCGTGTGCGCCTCGCGCGAGATCGAACCGAAGGACATCGCCCCGGTCGAAAACCGACGCACGATGTCCTTGGCCGGCTCCACCTCGTCGATCGGGATCGCCTTGCGCTCGTCTTCGTCGGCGTCCTTGATCCTGAACAGCCCGCGGATCGTGAACAGGGACTTCGACTGCTCGTTCAAAATCTTGGCGAACTCCCGGTAGCGATCGTAGGAGTTGCCGCGAACCGCATGCTGAAGCGCCGCAACGGTGGAGGTGTTCCAGGCATGGTCCTCGCCGCGAACCCGCACGGCATAGTCGCCACCGACGTCCAGCATCGTGCGATAGATCGGATTGTCGCCGAAGGCGGTGCGATGGCGTCGCACCGTCTCTTCCGCAACCTCAGAAAGGCCGACGCCCTCGATGCGGGTCGCGGTGCCGGTAAAGTAGCGTTCTACGAATTCCTGCCGCAGTCCCACCGCGTCGAAAATCTGCGCGCCGCAATACGATTGATAGGTGGAGATGCCCATCTTGGACATCACCTTGTAGAGGCCCTTGTCGATCGCCTTGATGTAGCGCTTGACGATTTCCTTCTTGTCGAGCTTGCCGGGCAACTCGTCCTGAAGGTCGATCAGCGTCTCGAACGCGAGATAGGGATTGATCGCTTCCGCGCCGTAGCCGGCGAGGCATGCGAAGTGATGAACCTCGCGCGGTTCGCCGGACTCCACGACCAGGCCGACCGAAGTGCGAAGCCCCTTGCGGATCAGGTGATGATGCACGGCCGCGCAAGCCAGCAGCGAGGGCATCGGGATGCGGTCCGAACCGGCCATGCGGTCGGAGAGGATCACGATGTTGATGCCGTCGCGCACCGCCTGCTCCGCGAGTTCGCACAGCGCCGCCACGGCCGGCGCAAGACCTGCGGCGCCGCTCTCGGCGGACCACGTGGTGTCGAGCGTCCGCGAGCGGAAGTGCGAGTCGCTGATCTCGGAGATCGAGCGGATCTTCTCGAGATCGTCGTTGGTCAGAATCGGTTGACGCACCTCGAGACGCTTGGTGTTCGACAGGCCTTCAAGATCGAACAGGTTGGGCCGCGGTCCGATGATCGAGACCAAACTCATGACGATCTCTTCGCGGATCGGATCGATCGGCGGGTTCGTCACCTGTGCGAAGTTTTGCTTGAAGTAGGTGAACAGCAGCTTCGACTTGTCGGACAACGCCGAGATCGGCGTGTCTGTGCCCATCGAGCCGATCGCCTCTTCGCCAATGGCGGCCATCGGCGACATCAGGATCTTGAGGTCTTCCTGGGTGTAGCCGAACGTCTGCTGGCGATCGAGCAGTGTGATGTTGGAGCGCGGCGCCGTCGCCGTCGTTCCCGGAAGATCTTCGAGCACGATCTGCGTGCGCGCCAGCCACTCCTTGTAAGGGTGGCTGTCGGCCAGCGTCGTCTTCAACTCCTCGTCCGGAATAAGCCGGCCTTGATCGAGATCGATCAGCAGCATCTTTCCGGGTTGCAGCCGCCACTTGGTGACGATGTCCTCCTCGGGAATCGGCAGCACGCCCATTTCCGACGCCATGACGATGCGGTCGTCGCTGGTCACGAGGTAGCGCGCCGGACGCAGTCCGTTTCTGTCGAGGGTTGCGCCGATCTGGCGGCCGTTGGTGAAGACGATCGCGGCAGGCCCGTCCCAGGGCTCCATCAGCGCGGCGTTGTATTCGTAGAAGGCGCGGCGCTTCTCGTCCATGAGCGGATTGCCGGCCCAGGCTTCCGGAATCATCATCATCATGGCGTGGGCGAGCGAATAGCCGCCCTGCACCAGGAATTCGAGCGCGTTGTCGAAGCAGGCGGTGTCGGACTGGCCCTCGTAGGAAATCGGCCAGAGCTTTTCGATGTCGTCGCCAAACAGCGGCGAAGACACCGACGCTTGCCGCGCCGCCATCCAGTTGTTGTTGCCGCGCAGCGTGTTGATCTCGCCGTTGTGCGCGATCATCCGGTAGGGATGCGCCAGCGACCAGGTCGGGAAGGTGTTGGTCGAGAACCGTTGATGAACCAGCGCGAGTGCGCTTTCGAAGTCCGGCTCGTGCAGGTCTGGATAGTACGAGCCGAGCTGATCGGCCAGGAACATGCCCTTGTAGATCACCGTGCGGCAGGAAAGCGAAACCGGATAGTAGCCGGATACGCGCCGTTCGCGCTGCTTGTAGATCAGTCCGGACACGGTCTTGCGCAGGATGTAGAGCCGGCGCTCGAACTCGTCTTCCGAAAGGTTCTTTTGTCCTTGTCCAATAAACACTTGCATGTGGACGGGTTCGGTCGGCTTGACGGTTTCGCCGAGCGAGGAGTTGTCGGTCGGCACGTCGCGCCAGCCCAGCACCTTGAAGCCTTCGGCGGCCGCGGCTTCCTCGTAGGTCTTTTTGATCAGTGCGCGCCATTCGGCGTCGCGCGGCATGAACAGGACGCCGACGCCGTACCGGCCCGGCTCCGGCAGCATGAATCCGAGTTCGTGGGCCTTTCGAGCAAAGAAGCCGTGCGGGATTTGAATCAGAATGCCCGCGCCGTCGCCGGCGCGCGGATCGGCGCCGACCGCACCGCGGTGTTCGAGATTCACAAGAATGGTGAGCGCGTCCTCGACGATGCGATGCGAGGCCTTGCCCTTGATGTTGGCGATGAAGCCGACGCCGCAGGAATCCTTGTCGAGCGCGGGATCGTAGAGGCCTCGCGCGTCCGGCACGCCCGGGTCGGCCGAATTTTTGTAAAGCAGACGCGCGTCGACTGCGGGCGCGGCCGTATCGGCGCTGCCGGTCCTGTCGGTGCGTATCGTGCTCTCACTCATCCTCGTCACTCTCTCGATGGTGTCGGGTGCGCGGCGTGCCGTTTCCTCCACGGCGCCCATCGGCGTCGTGCCTTGCGGCGAACCAGGTTTGAGGGCAGCCTTCTCGCGGGCCGCCCGTTCCGGCACCTCGCGTCTGGCCGCGTCATGTTGGGCGTCGTTCGACGCGCACGCAAGTGCGTCGCTGCGGCCGCCCCACGCAATACCCCCGGCGTGGCTCGCAATTGGGACAGCAATACTGTCCTAACTGACTGACGATTGCAAATCTTTCAAACTGCGGCAAGGGTTGATTGCGCATCGCCCGGCCTTTTTTGTCATTTGTTGCGAGGCGCACCGCCGCGGCCCGCCGCCCGACGTGGGATTTCCATGAACTTCGCTAGCGACAACACCGCCGGAATGGCGCCGGAAATCCTGCGTGGCCTGGCCGACCGCAACGGTGGATTCGCGCTCGGTTATGGCAACGACGACCTGACCCGGAGGATCGAGCAGCGGATCGCAGACCTGTTTGAGTGCGATGCTGCGGTGTTTTTCGTCGCCACCGGCACGGCGGCCAACGCGCTGGCGCTGGCCCATGTCAGCCCGCCCTGGGGGGCGGTGTTCGCGCATCAGGAGGCGCATATTCTGACCGACGAGTGCGGAGCGCCCGAGTTCTTCGGCGGCGGGCTCAAGCTGGTCGGGATGTCGGGCGGGGGCTGCAAGGTCACGCCCGAGATGCTCGCTGCGGCGTCGGCCCGCTACGTCGGACATTCGCCGCATCAGGTGCTGCCGGCGGCGTTGTCTTTCGCACAGGCGACTGAAGCCGGGACGATCTATCGCGCCGATGAGATCGCTGCGCTCGCCGAGGTCGCGCATGCTCGCGGCATGTCGGTCCACATGGATGGGGCGCGTTTCGGCAATGCGCTGGCCCGTCTCAATGCGAGCCCCGCTGAGATCACCTGGAAGGCTGGCGTCGACGTTCTGTCGTTCGGAGCGACCAAGGGTGGTGCTATGGCGGCGGAGGCGGTGGTGTTCTTCGACCGGGCGCTGGCCGAGCAGATGGGCGAGCGCCGCAAGCGGGCCGGGCATCTTGTGTCCAAGCATCGTTTCCTTGCCGCGCAGTTCGAGGCCTTTCTCGATGACGATTGCTGGCTCCGCCTGGCGCGTCACGCCAATGCGATGGCGGACCGGCTGGCCGCGGGGCTGGCGGCGACGGGCCATTCGCCGGTCTGGCCGGTGGAGGCCAACCTTGTGTTTGTGGCTTTGCCGCAAGCGGTGGAGGCCCGTCTGAAAGCGGCGGGCGCTCAGTATTACGTCCGCCACAGCGACAGCCTGCCGCCGGATTGCGTTCTCGGCCCGGATCGGAAGCTGATCCGCCTGGTTGCCTCCTTCGCGAGCCGCGAGGAGGATGTCGACCAATTTGTGGAGCTCGTCCGGACCATGTGATCGCCGTAGCGTTGCCCCATTCGGCGCGTTAACTCGTCGCAGGCTTCATCGGGAGATTCGCGTGAAAGCTGGTTCGATTTTCCTTGCCGCCACGGCGCTTGGCGCGGTGCTGGCGCTTCCGCCGGGCCCGGCCGGCGCGCAGGGTGCCCCGGGCGTCCTGCCGCCCTATGAAATCGTCACCATTCTTCGCTCGACGGGCCTGACGCCGGTCGGACGTCCGGTCCGGCGCGGCCCGAGCTATGTGCTGCGGGCGATTGATTCAGCGGGCGAAGAGGTGCGTGTCGTGGTCGACGCGCGGGACGGGCAGATCGTTTCGGTTCGGTCGGTCGAGAGCGCCACCTTCGGACCGCCGGTCGGGACGCATCCCGGGCCGTATGGACGCATTCCCGGCGATGTCGTCTATGTCGATCCCGATCCGTTGTTGTCGGACCGGCGCGGCACGGTGGTCGAATACGAAGAGCGGCCGGTCTATGTGCCGGAAGCGCCTCCCGGCCGTTATTCCTCGCTCCCGCCGCGCGATGTGCCGATGGGCGAGCCCCGCGTCATTCCTGCGCCCGGCGGATCGGGCGACGTAAGGTCGGGCGACGTCACCGGTGCACTGCCGCCGCCGCCGGATCGTTTCCAGCGTCGCGCACCGTCTCAGCCTCCATCGCCGGCCGCCGCACGGCCTGCTCCGCAGCGCACGATTTCCACGGCGCGGGTGTCCGGACCGCCGCCGATTCCGCGCCCTCGGCCGGCCGCCGCCGCGCCGCAGGCTCCAGCCTCCGATACGGCGCCGCTGCCTCCGCAAGTGCCCGAGAAGTGGCCCGAGACGCCGCCGGCTCCGTCAGGCGACTCGGTGCCCCACTGACCGCTCCGTATCGTTGGCGCCGGTTCGGTTTGCCGCCGGCGTCCAGGGTCCAAGCACCTGCCGGGCGAGCATCGTGAGATAGCCCATCTCGCAACGCCCGTTTTGGCTCGTCAGCACGCCCGGAAGTTCGGTCCAGGGGAGATCGGGACGGTCATGATGGACCGCGTGCAGGTTCTGATTCAAAAGCAGCCAGTGTCCGAGACGACCGGTGCTCGCGTTGATGGCGTCCGCACCGACCATCGCCGGCGTTCGGTAGTGAGGCGCGTTGTCCATCAGGGAAACGATTGATCCGCGCAGCGCGATGCCCAGCACAAGCAGCGGCCAGTGGGCCCCGTAAAGTGCGAAGGCCGTCGCGTAAATTGCAATCGCACCGCTGACGTCGAGGCGCATCTGCCAGAGCCGCCGGTCGAGGCCGCGGCGCATCGCCTCCCGCATTGCGGTGATCTCGGGTTCGTTCTTTGAAAGGGCAGCCGCGATCATTCGATCGAGCAGGCTGCGCGGCAGCAGCATGGCGAACGATGCGCCCACCTCGCGCAGGTAGATGCCACCGAACAGGCCGAGGTAATAGTTGATCGCGCTCCTGAACCGGCTTTGTCCGGGTTCGATCACATCCGGCCGGTCGAGCGCATGGCGGTTGAACCGGTGGTGCGATAGGTGACCGAAACGCATCGCATCGAACGCGACCGCCGACAGAATGGCGAGCGTGCGTCCGGCCCGGTCGTTGTAACGCGGATCTTCGGCGAAGCGTCCGTGGATCGCCTCGTGCATCAGCGCGCTGTGGAACGGTGTGGCCATCGCCACCAGAACGACAACGATGCCCGCGATCCACGGCGCGTGCGGCAGCAGCAGCAGCGGGACTGCAAACAGTTGGGCGACCGCAAGACCCAGAGCCACGGCGAACAGCTTGGCATTAAGGCGATACGGAGCGGTCGTCGTCACGGACATCCGCGAATCTCCTGTCGATCAGCCAACAAACATATCGCGATGCCCGCCCGGTCAAAGGTGCGGATCGACGCAACGCTGCTGCCCTGCTGCGGGCGAACCGGATCGAATGCACGTTCGTGACGTCCGGAAAAACGAAACGCCCCGGGGCAATCCGGGGCGCTCCACTTCACAGGCGGGAGGAACCGCCCGCCGTCGTTTGCGGATTTAGGCAGCCCGCGCCTCGACGATCTTGGCCTGCGCGCCGCCGCCGATCGGAATCTGGCGGGGCTTTTTCGCCTCGGGAATTTCGCGCACGAGATCGATGTGCAGGAGACCGTTTTCGAGTGAGGCGCCCTTGACTTGGACGTGGTCGGCAAGCTGGAACTGGCGCTCAAACGAGCGGCCCGCAATGCCCTGGTAGAGCACCTCGGTGTTGTTCTCCTGCTTGGCCTGCTTCTCGCCCTTCACGGTGAGCGTGTTCTCCTTCGCTTCGATCGACAGATCGCTCTCGCCGAAGCCGGCGACGGCCACGGAAATGCGATAGTCGTTCTCGCCGGTGCGCTCGATGTTGTAGGGCGGATAGCCCGGGGCGGAGGTGTCCACCCCATCCAGCATCGAGAAGAGCCGGTCGAAGCCGATGGTCGAACGGTAAAGGGGAGCAAGATCGAAAGTTCGCATGGCATATCCTCCATTGAGCGACATGCGGCAGCCCGCCTGGATTGGCCGGGCCCCGTTCAATTCCGCAGCCCGGATGGGCCTGCGTGTCTTCGATATGGGTGAGCCGGAAAATCCCGCAAGGGGGTTGCCTGCCGAACGGATATTTTTGGTAAACTATTGATTTTTCATGCTAAAAATCGGATTTTCCACTTCTGCCTGCCGGCGCCGCCTTTGGCCGGTCGCAATTGAGGGGGCAGGGCCGCCTGCTATGCCGGCTGCTATAAGGCGAGGCCGCTCTCCGGACCGACACACTGCACATGGACCTCGTCTCGATCCCCGCCAATCCGGCACCTGAACATGTCGTCACCGGCACGCTGACGACGCGTGACGGCGTCTCCCTGCGCTACGCCCGCTGGCATCCGCCGGCGGGACGCAAGGGAACCGTTTGTCTGTTTCAGGGACGCGCCGAATTCATCGAGAAGTATTTCGAGACCGTGCGCGAACTGCGCGCGCGCGGGTTCGCGGTCGCGATGTTCGATTGGCGGGGACAGGGGCTTTCCGGCCGTGCGCTTGGCGATCCGTTCAAGGGGCACGTCGGGGATTTTTCGGAATATGAGATCGACATCGACATGTTCATGAACGAGGTCGTGCTGCCGGACTGTCCGCCGCCGTATTTCGCCATCGCGCATTCGATGGGAGGCAGCGTGCTGATGCGGATCGCGAGACAGGGCCGGCGCTGGTTTGATCGCATCGTACTCTCCGCCCCGATGCTCGAACTGGCCGGCGCCCGCGGCTCGACGATGGCCAAGGTCACCGCCCGGGCGCTGCGGCTGGCCGGAATGGGCTCGTCCTACATTCCTGGCGGCGGACCTGCGGCGCAGGCGTCCGGCCCCTTCATCGGCAACCCGCTCACCTCCGACCCGGTGCGCCACGCGCGCACCAGGGCGATCCTGGAGGCCGAGCCGCGGCTCGGTCTCGGCTCGCCGACCGTATCGTGGCTGAACGCGGCCTATCGGACGATGTCCGAATTCGCCGATCCGCTCTATCCCGGAAAGATCCGCCAGCCGCTCATGCTGGTGGCGGCGGGGCGCGACGAGATCGTGTCGACGCCGGCGATCGAGGACTTCGCCATCCGCCTGCGTGCCGGCTCGCACCTGATCGTTGCCGGTGCGCGGCACGAACTGATGATGGAGCAGGACCGCTATCGCGTGCAGTTCTGGGCGGCGTTCGACGCCTTCGTGCCCGGCTCGCCGTTGTATTGAACCCGCTGCGGGGCGCAGGCCCGTTTGCGCTTATCCCTGCAACAGCTTCATCGCCTCCGCATGGACGCGCTTGTCGCCGGCTGCAACGATGCGGCCGCCGTGTTTGGCCGGTCCGCCGTCCCAGGTCGTGATGACGCCGCCGGCCCCCGCGATGATCGGGATGAGCGGCACCACGTCGTAAGGCTTCAGCCCGCATTCGATGATGAGATCGACGTGGCCCGCGGCCAGCATGCAATAGGCGTAGCAGTCGCCGCCGTAGCGCGAGAGCCGCGCAGCCGTCTCCACGCGACCGAAGATCGCGCGCTCCTCCTCGCTCATCAGCAGCGGGCTGGTGGTCATGAGGATGGCATCCGAAACCGACGCGCATGAGCGCGCGCGCAGCGCACGGTTGCCCGCCGGGCCGCGGTAGCTCGCTGCGCCGTTGTCGCCGGTGAACCGCTCTCTGGTGAACGGCTGATGCATCATACCGTAGACCGGCTCGCTCCGGCGGGTCAGCGCGATCAGCGTGCCCCAGGCCGGCATGCCGGAGATGAACGACTTGGTCCCGTCGATCGGGTCGAGCACCCAGACGTATTCGGCGTCGGTGCGCTCGTCGCCGAACTCCTCGCCGACGATCCCGTGCTCGGGAAACTGGTTGCGGATCAATTCGCGCATGGCGAGTTCCGCCGCGCGGTCGGCCGCCGTCACGGGATCGAAGCTTTCACCCCGACTCTTGTTCTCCACGCTCAACGTGGTGCGAAAGAACGGCAGGATGGCGTCGCCGGAGGCGCTGGCGAGACGGTCGACGAAGGCCGCAAAATCGATGGCTGTCATGCGCCAAAGGTATGCGCGGTTCTTTTTCGGTTGTCATGTGCCGGGGCGGCGGGCATCCCCTCCATTGCGGTTTTGCGAGTGTAATTCACAGACTTTGCCGGCCGGGGAGCCGAGGTCGGCGCTGAACCGTGCGACGCCCGGGCCGCCAGGCTTCGAGCGTCGGATAGATTGCACCGCCGCTTCAGTTCCCCCGCCGGGGGCCTGCCGGGAGGATTGCCGCGATGACGACCGAACACGGGGGTGCCCCCGCGCGTGCCGTGCGCGCCTTTCCCGCCATTGCGATCGCGGTGGTCGCGTCCCTTTGCCTGCTTTACGCAATCGGCCAGTTCTTCCGAAATTCCATTGCGGTTCTTGCTCCGAACCTGGTCGCTGAGATCGGCCTGTCCGCGTTCGAGCTTGGGCTGCTGTCCAGCATGTTCCTGCTCACGCTGGCGGCGGTCCAATTGCCGCTGGGCGTGGCGCTGGATCGCTTCGGCCCGAAGATCTGCATGTTGATCTGCGTGGGCTTCGTGGTGGCGGGGGCGGTTCTGTTCGCGCTCTCGTACAGCGCGGTCGGCATGATGACGGCGCGCGCGCTGATGGGGCTCGGCACGGCGAGTTTCCTGGTCGCACCGATCGCGCTTTACGCGCGCTGGTTTCCGAAAGAGCGTTTGTCCACCGTGTCCGGCATCCATCTCGGCGTCGGCACGCTCGGCATCCTGCTCGCCACCGCTCCGCTTGCGCATGCCACCGCGACCGTCGGCTGGCGGCAGACCTTTCTCGCGGTTGCGGTGCTGGCTGTTCTCCTCGGCCTCGCCGCCTGGGCGGTGGTTCGGGACGACCCGCCCGGTGCTCCTGCGATCTCGCGCAAGCCCGAGACCCTGCGTGAAGGAGTCGCCGGCATTCTGGAGGTGATCCGCACGCCCTCGATGGGACGCCTGTTTCTCGCGGCCCTGGCGTCGACGCCGTCGTTTCTTCTCGTGATCGGCCTGTGGGGCGGGCCGTATCTCACCCATGTCTACGGCTTCGATCTGCGGGGACGGGGCGAGATCCTGTTCATTCCGGCGCTGGCGCAGGCGGTGGGAGCCTTCTTCTGGGGACCGATGGATCGCTGGTTTGGAAATTATCGCTATCCGGCCACGATCGCGTTGGGAATCACATTCACGGCGCTGGTGGCGCTGGCGGCCTTCGAGCGGCCGCCCCTGCCGATCCTGATCGCCGCGCTCGCCGGGCTCGGCTTTTCCACCGCCATTGCGTCGCTCCTGATGGCGCACGGCCGGTCGCTGGTCGGGCCGCATCTGCTGGGGCGCTCGATTGCCCTCCTGAACATCGGCTCGATGGGAGGCGGCTTCCTGGTGCAGTTTTTGAGTGGAGCGCTCGTCGGCCTGTTTCCGGAGGGACCGGGTGGGGCCTATCCGCCGGAGGCCTACCGGATTGTGTTCGGGGCCCAGGCGGCGTTCGTGCTCCTGGCAGCCTGGGCGTACTTTGGTAGCAGAGACGCCGATTTATCGCGCAAGACGTGAAAAGCCGGGCTAAATCGACCGGAGTCCTGTGTCTGATTTCTTGCTGCTATGCAAAAAATAGGTCAGCACCACTTGCTTTTTGTGCGTTGCAAATGCATATTTGTGCAGCGCGGCAATGCCCCTCGGGCATTCCCGCCGCCCTCCTTGGGCGTTTCCTCCCTAGAACTTGGGCCGCCGATTTATCGTGCGGCCCACTTTTCTTTTAGGTCCGGTCCTGTGGAACGGGTCGGCGCGGATGCGCGTCGCTACTCGGCTGCGGCCCGGTAAGGCCGCAACTCCTCGAGCGGCAGCGCCGAGAGGCGGCTTGCCAGCAACTCCATGTCGGCGGCGACCCGGTCGAAATTCGGCGTTTTTTCCAGTCGCCGTTCGTCCATATAGAGCCCTCGATTGATCTCGAGCTGGATGGCGTGAAGGCCCGCGGCCGGATTGCCGTAATGCTCGGTGATGAAGCCGCCCGCGTAGGGCTTGTTGCGGCTCACCGCATAGCCCAGGTCGCGCAGCGTCTGCTCGATGGTTTCGGCGACGATCGGAACGCAGCTCGTCCCGTAGCGATCGCCGAGGATGACGTCGCCCCGCGGACGCTCGTCCCGGTTGCCGGGGGCTGACGGCATCGAATGGCAATCGACGAGAATGGCCGCGCCGAATTCGCGATGCAGCCGCGCGAACAGCTTTCGCAGGGTGCGATGGTACGGCTTGTAGAGCAGTTCGATCCGACGCAAGGCGTCATCGACCGAAATGCGCCGGTCGTAGATCTCCTGCGCATCGCCGACGACGCGCGCCACGGTGCCGAGTCCGCCGGCCACACGCATGGAGCGGGTGTTGGCGAAGGACGGCAGGCGGCCGTCGAACATCCGCGGATCGAGTTCGTAGGGCTCGCGGTTGACGTCCACGTAGCAACGCGGGAAGTGCGCGCGCATCAGCGGATAGCCGCGCGCCACCACGCCGAGGGTGAGATCGTCGACGAAGCAATCCTCCGAACGGCGCAGCGCGGCGAGTTCAAGACGGGCCGCGGCGAGAAATCCGCGCGGATAGACCCGCCCCGAATGCGGCGAGTTGAACAGAACCGGGCCGCACAGCTCGAGCGGCTCCAGAATTTCAAACGGCGGATCGAGTTCGTCTGGCAACTGGCTCATAGAACGGCGCGTGTTGCGATGTGGCAGGACGACAAGGCAGTCTCGTGGCAGGCGCTTAAGGCCGGGGAGGCGGTGCATCGGTCCCGATGCGAACGAATCGAGGTCGCCACCGGTTTCATTGGTCGTTGGGCGGTATTGTCCCACGCAGGGCCAAGCCCTGCCAAGCGCGACCTTTGCTCGTTTGCCGCGATTCCGAGCTTGGGGCGAGCGCCGCCAGGCTCTAGGCTGCCGGCCTGGGCTCGCGCCTTCAACCGGTTGTTTACCAGCCGGGCGGCTTATGCCCCCCGGGGTGCGCAGAAAGGGTTCCGCAGCGGCGGTCGGGCCGCATCGCGTAACCGGGCGTTAGCGTGACGGACCTAGGGTTCCGCGTATGAGGGGCGGGCAGGACATGATGGACGACCAGACGGCGAAGATTCTTCTCGCGGAAGACGACACCGACATGCGTCGGTTTCTGGTCAAGGCGCTGCAGAACGCAGGCTTCAACGTCATTTCCTATGACAATGGATTGTCGGCCTACCAGCGGCTGCGCGAAGAGCCGTTCCAGCTTCTGCTCACGGACATCGTGATGCCGGAGATGGACGGGATTGAGCTGGCACGGCGCGCGGCCGAACTCGATCCGGATATCAAGATCATGTTCATCACCGGCTTTGCGGCCGTGGCGCTGAATTCGGACTCGAACGCGCCCAAGCAGGCCAAGGTTCTGTCCAAGCCGATCCATCTGCGCGACCTCGTCAACGAGGTCCAGAAGATGCTTGCTGCCGCCTGAGGTCTGTCGTTTAAGGCCGGCTCACGCCGAACCATCCCTTCAGATCCGCAACGACGATGCGCGCGGCGTTGTGCCCGGGCGCGCCGGTGACGCCGCCGCCGGGATGCGTGCCCGATCCGCACATGTAGAGCCCGGCGACCGGTGCGCGATGGTCCGCGTGGCCCAGCATCGGCCGCGCCGAGAAGATCTGATCGAGCGACATCGCGCCGTGGAAGATGTCGCCGCCGACGAGGCCGAAGGTTCGTTCCAGGTCGAGCGGCGTGAGCGCCTGACGCGCGATCACGCTGTCTTTGAAGCCCGGCGCGAAACGGTCCACCGTCGCAATCATCAGGTCGGCGACCTCGTCGCGATGGTCGTCCCAAGATCGTCCGCCCGACAGGACCGGCTGAACATGCTGGCAGAACAGGCTTGCGACGTGCGCGCCCTTCGGCGCCAGCGTGTCGTCGAGCGTGGACGGGATCAGCATTTCCACGATCGGCTCGCGGCTCCAGCCGTGTTCGCGGGCGTCGCGCCAGGCGCGATCCATGTATTCGAGCGACGGTGCAAGAATGATCCCGGCGGTGTGATGATCGGCCGGCGCGTCGCCGGGAAGCGCCGTAAAACTCGGCAGCTTCGACAGCGCCACGTTCATGCGGAACGTGCCGGAGCCGGACTTCCAGTGCGCGATCCGGGTGCGGAAC
This sequence comes from uncultured Alphaproteobacteria bacterium, assembly GCA_963758225.1. Lineage (GTDB taxonomy): Bacteria > Pseudomonadota > Alphaproteobacteria > Rhizobiales > Xanthobacteraceae > Z2-YC6860. The sequence continues at coordinate 360,232 of CAVWUJ010000002.1, forward strand.
GTCTCGGGCAGCGCGCCTGACGGCACCAGCGTCTCGAACAGCAGCTTCGGATGCACGTTCGACACCACGGTGCGGGCGCGGAGCGTGCGCCCGTCAGCCAGAACCACGCCTGCGGCCCTGTCCTTTTCGACGATCACCTCGCGCACCGAAGCGCCGGTCTCGATCTCAACGCCTCTCTCGCGCGCCGACTTCGCCATCGCCTGGGTGATCGCGCCCATGCCGCCGATGGCGTGGCCCCAGACGCCCTTCTTGCCGTTCACCTCGCCGAACACATGGTGCAGCAGCACATAGGCCGAGCCGGGCGTGTAGGGGCTGGCGAAATTGCCCACGATGCCGTCGAAGCCGTGCAGCGCCTTGATCGGCGCGGATTCGAACCAGCCGTCGAGATAGTCACCGGCGGATTTCGTCATGAGGTCGAGCAGCGCACGCTGGCGCTCGAGATCGAGCCGGCGCAGCCGGTTGCCGATGCCGGCGAGGTTCAACAACTCCTGCAGGCTGCGCCGGTTCAGCCCTTGCACGACATTCGGCGGCGCGCGCAGCACGAGATCGCGCAGCACATCGGCGATCGCGTCGAGTTCGGCGCCGAAGGCGTCATAGCGCTCGGCGTCCCTGCTGCTGAACTTGGCGATCTCCGATTGGGTCCGGCCCTCGGCGGAAATCAGAAAGCGCCCGTCTTCGGTCGGCAGGAGGTTCTGAATGCGCCGCTCGACGATCCGAAGGCCGTGGTTCGAAAGATCGAGATCGCGGATCACCTTGGGATTGAGCAGGCTGACGGTGTAGGAGGCGACCGAGTTCCGGAATCCCGGATGGAACTCCTCGGTCACCGCCGCGCCGCCGACCGTGTTGCGGCGCTCGACCACCTTCACCTTGAGACCGGCCATGCCGAGATAGGCGGCGCAGACGAGGCCGTTGTGGCCGGCTCCGATCACGACGACGTCGTAGCTGTCGGTCACGCGCTGCGGCTCCCGCGCCCGGATGGCCCGGACGCCGATGGCGGCGTCCGGGAAAGCTTGTCGGTGAAGGCGGCTATTCCGCCGGCGCCACGCGCTGCTTGCTGCGCGCCCAGAGCATCAGCGGCACGCCGAGCAGCAGCACCGCCACGCCGAACAGCGCGCCGCGGCCGGTGTAGACCAGACTGGAATACATCAGATAGGCGCAGATCATGCAGAACAGGATCGGCGTCACCGGATACAGCGGCACCCTGAACGGCCGCTCGCGGTCGGGGTCGTTGCGGCGCAGAACGAACAGCGACAGCCCGACCATCAACAGGAAGAACCAGAACACCGGCGAGGTGTATTCCACCATCGCCTTGAAGCCGTCGCGGGCAATGGCACCGAAGCAGACCAGTGCCATCGCGATCGCGCTTTGCAGGATGATCGCATTGCGCGGATTGTTGCGAACGGCGTCCCAGACACGGAGCCGGTCCAGCGAAAGATCCTGCCCGAGCGCGTGATAAAGGCGGGCTCCCGTGAACACGCTGGCGTTCATGGTCGAGAGCGCGGCCACGCAGACGATCAGGCTGACGATCGCCGCCCCGCTCGGTCCGATGCCCGCCCGCATCACGTCGGCGGCAACCGCGTCGCTCTTGCGCAGCCCCTCCATGCCGAGAACGGCGAGATAGGCACAATTGATGACGACATAGAGCGTCGTCACCACGGCCGTGCCGATCAGTAGGATGCGGATCATATCGCGCCGCACGTTCTTGAGGTCGGCGGAGAGATAGGCGCACTCGTTCCAGCCGCCGTAAGTGAGCAGGATGAACACCATGGCGAGCCCGATCATGCCGAAGCCGGGTCCGCTGCTGGCGGCGGCGCCGGTGGCGACCGGCGCGGGCGAGGTCGCGCCCGCCACCGCCATGAAGCCCACCACGCAGATCGCGATCATCGCCGCGACCTCGAGGAAGGTCAGGATGTTCTGCGCGGTCTTGCTCTCGTAGGTTCCGGCGAGATTGATCGAGGTGATGAAGGCCAGCGCGATTGCGGCGTAAATCGCCGAACCATACGGCCCCAGGGAGTAAAGCTGCTGGGCGTAGTCGCCCAGCACGAACGCCACGGCGGCAATCGCGCCGGTCTGGATCACGGTGGTGCGCGCCCATGCGAACAGGAAGCCGAGCGGCTGGCCGAAGGCGCGGGTGAGGAAGTGATATTCGCCGCCGGTCGAGGGATAGGCCGCAGCCAGCTCCGCATAGACCAGCGCGCCGATCAGCGTCGCCAGGCCGCCCGCAATCCAGACCCCGACGAACACCCACTCGTTCGGCGTGAACATGGCCACGAGCTGCGGCGTCTTGAAAATGCCGATACCGATGATGATGCCGACCATCATCAGCGCGCCGTCGGTCACCGAAAGGCTCGCGCGCGGCGTGCCGGTCTGTTGCGTGGTCATGGCGTCATCTTTGCTGCTTTGCGCGATCCGGACCGAAGTGGCGCAAGGGCGCTTCGGGACCGCGGTTAAACCCGGACGATGAGGCGCCCCCCTCAGAGGGGAGCGCCCGATCTTTGGTCAGATTTGAAGGGATCGCAACCCGCGGATCAGGTTCGCGTGGCCTTCCAGCCGTCTCCGACGATCTGGTTGCCGTCGACCTTGCCTTTCAGTTCCTGCTTCTTGCCGCCGCTGTCGACCGTCAGAGTGATCTCGGCGCCGCGCAGACGGCCCGTGACGTTGCCGCCGTCGGCGGTCTTGCCGCTCAGCATCTGGTATTTCTGGTCCAGGTTCACGCTGAACTTCTGGCTGCCATCCACCTGCCAGTTGCCTCCGACCTTGGCCGGCACGACCCAGAAGAAGATATTCTTGTAGGCCACGGTCTCGCGGTGGTCGGGCTCCCAGTCGCCCATGTCGAAGGCGTGGGAGACGATGCGGGTTCCGGGCCGCATGGTGTCGAGAATCTTCGGCCGCAGCCGGATGTTGATGTCGGTGAGCAGGTACATGGCCATGACGTCGGCCTTGCTCAGGTCTTCCTCGAACAGGTTGGCGATCTTGAACTCGACCCGGTCTGTCACGCCGGCCTTCTTGGCGTTCTCGTTGGCCTCCTTGATGCGGACCGGGTTGATGTCGACCCCGTAGCCGCGCGCGCCGAGCTTGGCGGCGGTCACCACCATGCGCCCGTCGCCGCAGCCGAAATCGATCATGAAGTCGCCGGGGCCGACCTTGGCGATCGCAAGCATGCGGTCGACCACCTCCTGCGGGGTGGGAACATAGATCACGTCGAGGCGCGGGGTTTCCTGGGCGAAGGCGGCGGGCGCACCCAGTCCGGCCAGAACGGCGAAGGCCAGGGCGGCCGGGCGGAACGAAACGGAAGGCAGGTTCATCAAGAGCACTCCTCATGAGGCCCAGGGACGATGGGCCTTGCTGATCGGCCTCGGGGCCGGATCCGTCCCGAACGCCCCCGGCGTGACACGGAGCGTACACCACAATGCATCCCGTTATTCCGGCATTTTGACGGGGATGGGCCAAGAGTTCGCGGGGTCTGGTCGCGGCCGGGTTGCCTTTGGGGGTCAAAATTTCGCGATCCGCCGGTGTGTTGATGGTGCGGTCGGCGCTTGCGCACCGGGAACGAAAATCCTATAGGTCCGCCACCCTTTTCGGGCGCGTAGCTCAGCGGAAGAGCACTTCCTTGACATGGAAGGGGTCACAGGTTCGATCCCTGTCGCGCCCACCATACATTGCGGACATTTGCCGCTTCCCGGAGACTTGCAGAAGAGCCCCGCATTTGGCGGGCTTTTCCACGCTCTCTATCGGTGCCGTAACGGTCTCTGGTGGTCAGCGCCCCGAATTCTCCTCCGGTCTCTGGCCTCAAAATTCCCGTTCCGATGCAGCCTTCGATGGTCCGGGCAACCGAGGTGCTGATGATGCGCCACGCAAGCTTGGCGCAGGCCGATCATTGCCGCGTTGACGGCCGGGCGCTTTGTTTGGTCGAAGGGCCGACCTGAAGACGGCGATCTAGTAGGGGGAAGCGAGCCCGAGCCGCTCGAACTGGCGCGGCCATTCTGCTGGTGCGTCCCGCAGTCTGGCAACGCCAATGCCGCGGGGCAGACGACCCTCGACCGCTGCCTTGACCAAGTTGGGCGCAAGGAAGGCCAGCGAGATCGTCATGTTGACGTGGCGGACGCTGCAGCGATGCCGGGCGGCGAGTTCGTCTACGCCCGTCACCGACCCTGTAATCAGTTCGTCCAGCCATTGCCTGCCGCGCGCGATGGACTTGATCAGCGCCGCTCGTCGCTCGGCCTTGATGACACGGACATCCCGTCGCGGAACGGATGGCGGCAGCAGGATCTCCCGGAACCTCTTGGCGGGCGGCTTGTGCCAGTCCACCAGAAGCAGCGATGCGTTCTTGACGCTGTCCAATGATAACGAGGAGCCTTCGACGCCGTGCCCGCGGTCTGCTGTATCCGTTTCTGTGTCCCTGAACTGAACCGCCAGGTGTCGTTTGCGCACTTCAATGCGTTGAACGTGTCGTTCGATCAGATCGCGATCGATCGCAGTCGGCTCTGAATTGCGGGCATGCTCGCCTTCCATGCGAACGGCGAGCGCCTTCATGACCGCAGATTCGATCTCGCTCGCAGGAACCCGGATGACCGAAGCCACTGGCTCGGTTGCACCACCGCGGATGTGGGGCCCGGACACGTAATAGCTGACCTGCCTCCCGTTTTCTGGACCGCGCTGAGCTGGAAAATTCCAGTTTATGCGGCTGCGGGCCGGGAGACGGAGCGAACCGATGAAAGCATCGAAGTTTTCGCGAGGCGCAGATCGCCTTCGTTCTGCGGCAGGCGGAGGACGGAACGGCGGTCGGCGAGGTCTGCCGCAAGGCCGGGATCAGCGAGGCGACGTTCTACAATTGGCGCAAGAAGTACGCCGGGCTGATGCCGTCGGAGATGAAGCGGCTGCGGCAGCTCGAGGAGGAGAACGGCAAGCTGAAGCGGATCGTGGCCGACCTGTCGCTGGACAAGGCGATGCTGCAGGACGTCATCCGCCGAAAGCTATGAAGCCTGCCCGGCGGCGGCAGATGGTCGATCATGCGCGGGCAACCTGGAAGGTCTCGATCCGTCGGGCCTGCTCGTGCCTTGGCGACGGAGCGATCGACCTACCACTACAAGAGCCGTCGCGCCGGGCAGGCGCGCTTATGCCAACGGATCAAGGAGATCGCGGAGACGCGTGTGCGCTACGGCTATCGGCGCATTCATGTGCTGCTGCGACGGGAGGGCTGGGCGGTGAACGCCAAGCGGGTCTATCGGCTGTATCGCGAGATGGGCCTGCAATTGCGCAACAAAACGCCGAAGCGGCGGGTCAAGGCGAAGCTGCGGGACGACCGTCGACCGGCCACACGGTCGAACGAGATCTGGGCGATGGACTTCGTGCATGACCAGCTCGCGACCGGCCGCAAGCTGCGCGTGCTCACCATCGTCGATACCTTCACGCCGCTTCTCGCCGGCGATCGAGGCGCGCTTCAACTTCCGCGGCGCCGATGTCGTCGAGGTGCTCGAACGGGTCGGCCGCCAGGTCGGCTTCCCGAAAGCGATCCGCGTCGACCAGGGCACCGAGTTCGTCTCACGCGATCTCGATCTGTGGGCGTATCAGCGAGGCGTCACGCTCGACTTCTCCCGGCCAGGCAAGCCGACCGACAATGCCTTCATCGAGTCCTTCAACGGCAAGTTCCGCAGCCGAGTGTCTGAACGCCCATTGGTTCATGAGCCTCGACGATGCGCGGCGAAAATGCGAGGCTTGGCGTAGAGACTACAACGAGGAGCGACCTCACAGCGCGATCGGCAACAAAACGCCGATTGACGTCATGAATCGATCAGCGGCACACGGCCCGCCACTGGTCGAACAGGCTGGAAATTCCGCAGCCGCGTGATCCAAAGACGGGGAGCAGTTCAACCACGCCGAAGACTCTAGCCAAAAACGATCCAGTTTTGCGGTGTCAGAGCATGGTGGTCGGCATCTCTCTTCGAAAGGTCGGCCCCCAATAAGGAGCCGACCGGGTCAGCGTCTGTCAGGTGCTCTGTCTGGTGCGCCGCTCACGCACTTCGGCGTTTCACAAGCGTCGTAACCAACGCCGCCTTTTTCCATCGAGCGCTGCGGCAATGCGCCCTGCGATTGCTTCTGACGCACGCCGCAGCGGATCATTGTCGAGGTGCGCATATCGGGCGGTGGTCACCGCTTGCTTTCGCATCTGCACCTGTACGAGAGCCTAGTTTTATTTTTGGCGGCCGTATTTTACGTCGTTTGGTCCGAATCGACGGCGCGGGGTGCGCTGGGAGATTGGCTGGGAGGGCGAGGCGACGCTTTTCTGCGATTACGTCGCGAGCGATAATCTTGACCACTGCAGCGCGGCAATACTCCCCCTCCGAACCAACCTCTGAAAACAAAAAGCGCCCAGCTTTCGCTAGGCGCTCTTCCGTCGAATACTTTGTGCGGCGCGGCAGTTTGCCAACCGACGTTCCGCTCCGCACGCAATATTCGACTGTTTGTCGGTCGGCATACCCACACTATAGCAGCACCCATGAAGTCTACTCATGAGGGGGGTGTGGATAGCGTTAGCGGCCTCGCGATCCAACCCGCCGGACATCACCGTATTCATCCGCGGGCCGCTCCGCAGCAGTCAGATCGCATTCCAGAACATTGCGCTCGAACCCTTCGTACTCGCTCTTGATCCGGTACTTGCGATCGAACGCGCCATGCTCTTCCGGCATCTGCCGGATCACTGTGAAGTAGCCCACATTGCAGCCAGTCGGCTTGTATTCAACGGCTTCGCCAGCGCCAAACTTGTGGTCCATATGATTCCTTTCGGGGTTGCGTCTTCATAGCACAACAAGCCCCTGGAACCTACGGGTTAAGCAGCCGTTGAGTTCCCATGCCGAAGGAACCCATCACCCCACGACGCCCGCAACCCGTAAAGAACCCGGACGAGCGCCCGGTCAAAGCCCCGCAGCCCTACAAAGACCCGGTGGAGCCGCCGCCCGGCGACCCTCAAAAAGACCGGCCTATGCACGATCCCGTGGAGCCGGATAGAGACAAGCCCCGGCTATAGCCGATCCACCATCCTGATCGCGGTGTCCAGCCCGATCTGCTTCCAGGTCATTTCCGCAGCTTCCACGGCGACGTGGGAGAGGAACCGCGCCTCATCCTTCTTCCGTATTGAACGGGCGAACAGCGCCGCGTAATACGCCTCATCCCCATGCACACGGACAAGCCGCTAATGAAGCAAGCTTGGGATCATACCTGAACCCGCGATTGTTCCGTCTCTGATTTCTCGACTGCCTCGTCAATTACGAACCGTGGGACAAGGAACCATTCGCGTGTGCAGCGAGGCCGAACTTTGGACCGCTGGCCGGTTGAGTTTTCCGCAGCATCGCTTGTTCATTATCTTGCGACAGGAAACATCAACCTCTGACCCGTCCGTAATGCGGGTTGAGTGGCCCCTTGCGTTTGCGGACTAATCCCTCTGGCAATGTGCGCACTGTCTCCCATGAGACAGTACCGCGTACATCGGCGCCTTGCTGTGCTTTCGAGTGTGCGGTCTGAGTTTCCCGAATCCGCGCCTCCTGATGCGTACCGCCGCCCGCGTCGCGCAGATCCCCACCTGATTTGTCCTGGCCACGCAGTCCATCGCGTTTCATGGTGCCTCCTGCAGGGCAACGCGAAGCCTCCCTGCAACGTTCCGGCAAGAGGCATCCGCGAACAGGGGGCTGGAGAGGGAAGCGCTTCAATTATTACTGTCGAGAGCAGGACAGTCTGGCAATAGGTGATCGCCTTCGAGAATCCGGATTGATTGAAGGAAATCCAGCAGATTTGCTCGGCAAGCTTGATCTCAGCACTGCGGCTCGGATGCCTGGATGGCAACTAATGTCCGCTCCTTCTCCGCAGCCAGCGATCCTGACGATGGCGAGAAAAACGTTGTGAGCCGTTAGTGACAGGTGGATCGGGCCGGCGCGCGCGTCGCTTCCTCGTTTATCACCACCGTCAAGCCATAGGAATCCAGTATTCGTCTGGCCAGTAGCTCACGGGAAAAACGCGCACCGCATTTTTCGAGCGTATCGCACGTCTCGTCAAATGCGCGGCAAAGCAAACGAAGTTGTTCGGGGTAGAGGACCGGAGACATGATCAACTCCTGCAGATGAGCGGGAGCGCGATCAGGCTCTCAGCCGTAAGCGCTCAAGCATGCTGCTTACGATAGAATAGCTTTTCATCCGCTGCGGAAGCTGTCGAGCAAAATCCGATCAGGTCAGCGCCCCTGACGTAAGCACGCCCGGAGCGTTGAAGGACCAAGGATCGCGTCAGCGGCATATTTTTGTTGGCGCTTTCGATGTCCAACTGGCGGCCGGCATGACCTCCATCCTGAGTTCGCGGGCGGCAAAGCCAAAAAAACCAAAATGGACGGGAACTTTCTTATGGGAAGTTCATTTTTGGAGGTTGGTACCGTCGCTCTGGGGAAATGTGGCGCGCCTTTTCATAACAAATCAATGGGTTAGCGCGGCTGCGAGTCAATGGCGCCGGTTCTAATGATGCATTACCGACGGGCTGATGCGGCCTGGCGCCAAGAGGGGATGAGCCATCATGGTTGGGAAAGCTGAGGGGCGGACCGTAAAACAAAAAGTTCCTCCATCCGTCGAGACAGCTTTTGCCGGCGAGATGCACAAGAAGACAAACGGCACATCGCCGGAGCTTCATGATTTCTTGGCCGCCTTGCAAGCCATGCGCGCGGGCGATTTTTCGGTTCGCATGTCGGGTGCCCATGAAGGCGTCGCCGGCAAAATCGCTGATTTATTCAACGACATCGTTGCCGCCAACCAGCGCATGGCGCAGGAGCTCGAGCGCGTTGGCGAAGTTGTCGGCCGCGAAGGTAAGACGCGCCACCGGGTCAAGTTTGGCAACGCGAGCGGCTCCTGGAGCGATATGGAAACCTCGGTCAATACGCTGATCGACGATTTGCTATGGCCGACCAAGGAAGTGACCCGCGCGGTCGCGGCGGTGGCGCAGGGTGACCTGCTTAAGACGGTGCGCACGGAGGTCGACGGCCGTCCCCTCAAGGGTGAATTCCTTGAATTCGGCGACCATCGTCAACACGATGATCAAGCAGCTCAACGTGTTTACCTCGGAAGTGACGCGCGTTGCGCGCGAAGTAGGCACCGAAGGCAAGCTCGGCGGTCAGGCGCAGGTCGTCGAGGTGACGGGTGTCTGGAAAGACCTCACCGAGAACGTCAATTCGATGGCGTCGAATCTAACGGCGCAGGTCCGCAACATCGCTGACGTGACCATCGCGGTGGCGAACGGCGACTTGTCGAAGAAGATCACCGTCGACGTACGCGGCGAAATCCTTCAGCTCAAGGAAGCCATCAACACGATGGTGGACCAGCTTCGCTCGTTCGCTTCCGAAGTGACGCGTGTCGCGCGCGAAGTGGGCACCGACGGCAAGCTCGGCGGCCAAGCCATCGTGCCGGGCGTTGCCGGCACCTGGAAGGACTTGACCGATTCGGTGAACGCCATGTGCGGCAACCTCACCGACCAGGTCCGCAACATCGCGCAGGTGACAACCGCCGTGGCGCGCGGCGACTTGAGCCGCAAGATCACCGTGGACGTGCGCGGCGAAATTCTCGAACTGAAAGACACCATCAACACGATGGTGGATCAGCTGAACGGCTTCGCCTCGGAAGTCACGCGTGTCGCGCGCGAAGTGGGCACCGAAGGCAAGCTCGGCGGCCAGGCGCAAGTGCCCGGCGTTGCCGGCACCTGGAAGGACTTGACCGACAACGTGAACTTCATGGCGGGCAACCTGACCGCCCAGGTGCGTAACATCGCCGAGGTGGCGACCGCCATCGCCGGCGGCGACTTGTCCAAGAAGATCACGGTGAACGTCTCCGGTGAAATCCTGCAGCTCAAGGAAACCATCAACACGATGGTTGACCAGCTCAATGCCTTCGCCGGAGAGGTGACGCGCGTGGCGCGCGAAGTGGGTACGGAAGGCCGGCTTGGCGGTCAGGCCAACGTTCTGGGCGTCGCCGGTACCTGGAAGGATTTGACCGACTCGGTCAACTCTATGGCGTCGAACCTCACAGCGCAGGTTCGCAATATCGCGGAAGTGACCACTGCGGTCGCCGGCGGCGATCTGTCCAAGAAAATCACCGTGGACGTGAAGGGCGAGATTCTCGAGCTGAAGGACACCATCAATACGATGGTCGACCAGCTCAATGCCTTTGCTGGTGAAGTGACACGCGTGGCCCGCGAGGTCGGCACCGAAGGAAAGCTCGGCGGTCAGGCGCTGGTGCGCGGCGTCGCAGGCACATGGAAAGATCTGACCGACTCGGTCAACTCCATGGCGTCCAACCTCACCGGCCAGGTTCGAAACATCGCCGAAGTGGCGACGGCGGTCGCGCAAGGCGACTTGTCGAAAAAGATTACTGTGAACGTGTCGGGCGAAATCCTTCGGCTGAAGGACACGCTCAACACAATGGTCGATCAGCTTAACGCATTCGCGTCGGAAGTGACGCGCGTGGCGCGCGAAGTCGGCACCGAAGGCAAGCTCGGCGGTCAGGCCGAGGTGCCCGGAGTCGCCGGCACGTGGAAGGACTTGACAGACAGCGTGAATTCGATGGCGGGCAACCTGACCGGCCAGGTCCGCAACATCGCGGAAGTGGCGACCGCCATCGCCGGCGGCGACCTGTCGCGCAAGATCACGGTCGACGTGCGTGGTGAAATCCTTCAGCTGAAGGAAACACTCAACACGATGGTCGATCAGCTCAATCGCTTTGCCGGCGAAGTGACCCGCGTTGCGCGCGAAGTGGGTACCGAAGGCCGCCTCGGCGGCCAAGCTAACGTACCGGGCGTCGCCGGCACGTGGAAGGACCTGACTGACAGCGTGAATTCGATGGCGGGCAATCTGACGGCGCAAGTCCGTAACATCGCGGAAGTCACAACAGCCGTGGCGCGGGGTGACCTATCACGCAAGATCACGGTGGACGTGAAAGGCGAAATTCTCGAGCTGAAGAACACCATCAACACCATGGTGGACCAGCTCAACTCGTTCGCGTCGGAAGTGACGCGCGTGGCGCGCGAAGTCGGTACCGAAGGCAAGCTCGGCGGCCAGGCCGAGGTGCCGGAAGTGGCCGGCACGTGGAAGGACCTTACTGACAACGTCAACTTCATGGCGTCCAACCTGACCGCGCAAGTCCGTAACATCGCCGAGGTGGCGACCGCCATTGCCAGCGGTGACTTGTCGAAGAAGATCACCGTGGACGTGCGGGGCGAAATCCTGCTGCTAAAGGAAACGCTCAACACCATGGTCGAGCAGCTGCGCTCCTTCGCGGCCGAAGTGACGCGCGTGGCCCGCGAAGTCGGCACCGAAGGCCGCCTCGGCGGCCAGGCTGTCGTGCCGGGCGTCGGCGGGACCTGGAAGGATTTGACCGACAACGTCAACCTGCTGGCGGCCAACCTCACCACCCAGGTTCGTAACATCGCGGAAGTGACCACGGCGGTGGCGCGCGGCGACTTAAGCCGCAAGATCACGGTGGACGTGAAAGGCGAGATTCTGGAACTGAAAAACACCATCAACACCATGGTGGACCAGCTCAACGCCTTTGCCTCGGAAGTGACGCGCGTGGCGCGCGAAGTCGGCACCGAAGGTCGCCTTGGGGGCCAGGCCGAAGTGCCGGGCGTCGCCGGCACCTGGAAGGATCTAACCGACACCGTCAACGTCATGGCGGCAAACCTGACCGAACAGGTGCGCGGCATCGTCAAGGTGGTGACCGCGGTCGCCAACGGCGACCTCAAGCAGAACCTTACCGTGAAGTCGAAGGGAGAGGTCGCCGCGCTCGCAGAAACCATCAACAACATGACCGATACGCTCGCGACATTTGCCGACCAGGTAACCACGGTTGCGCGCGAGGTGGGCGTCGAAGGCCGTCTGGGCGGCCAGGCCAACGTGCCCGGTGCGGCCGGAACCTGGAAGGATCTGACAGGCAACGTCAATCTGCTCGCCGCCAACCTCACCACGCAAGTGCGCGCCATCGCCGAGGTGGCGACTGCTGTGACCAAAGGCGACCTGACGCGGTCGATTCAGGTCGATGCACGCGGCGAAGTGGCGGAGTTGAAAGACAACATCAACACCATGATCGGTAACCTTCGCCTGACGACCGATCGCAACACCGAGCAGGACTGGCTGAAGACCAATCTCGCAAAATTCACCAACATGCTGCAGGGCCAGCGCGATCTCGAAACGGTCGGCCGGTTGCTGTTGAGCGAACTGACGCCGCTGGTAAACGCGCAACAAAGCGTGATCTATCAGATGGAATCGGCAGGCGACCGGCTGCGGCTGCTCTCCACCTATGCCGACACTCCAGGCGGCGGCCATCCGGAGGTGCTGGGTCTGGGGGAGGGCCTCGTCGGTCAGTGCGCGGTCGACAAGCGCCGGCTGCTCATCTCCGACATACCAAGTGGCGTGGTTTCGATTTCGTCCGCACTGTTCAAGACGTCGCCGCGCAACATCGTCGTGCTGCCGGTGCTATTCGAAAATGAAGTGAAGGCGGTCATCGAGCTTGCCTCGATCGAGGCCTTCACCAATTTGCAGGTTGCCTTCCTCGAGCAGTTGACGGCCGGCATCGGCATCGTTCTGAACTCGATCGAAGCCACAATGCAAACCGAAGGCCTCCTCAAACAATCGCAGCAGCTTGCTGGTGAATTGCAGACCCAGCAAACTGAATTGCAGCAGACCAACGAGCAGCTTGAGCAGAAGGCGCAGCAGCTCGCCGAACGCAACGTGGAAGTCGAGCGCAAGAACCAGGAAATCGAGCAGGCCCGCCGCGAACTGGAAGAAAAGGCGGCCGAGCTCGCGCTCACCTCGAAGTACAAGTCCGAATTCCTCGCCAACATGTCGCACGAGCTGCGTACGCCGCTCAACTCCATTCTCATTCTCGGCCAGCAGCTGGCCGATAATCCGGAAGGTAATCTGACCGGAAAGCAGGTCGAGTTCTCGCGCACCATTCATGGCGCCGGCACGGACCTGCTCAACCTGATCAGCGACATTCTCGATCTGTCGAAGATCGAATCCGGAACGGTCACCGTCGATGCGGAGGAAGTTTTCTTCTCCAATATCGTCGAAGCAGTGGCTCGGCCCTTCCGCCACGAGGCCGATTCGCGCCACATCGTGTTTGCCACTAACCTCGACGACAAGCTCGATCGCAGCATTGTCACCAACTCCAAGCGACTTCAGCAGGTCCTGAAGAATCTCCTGTCCAACGCCTTCAAATTTACGTCGGAAGGCGGGGTGGAACTGAAGGTGGCTGTGGCGAACGGCGGCTGGACGCCGGCGCATCCGATCCTGAGCCAAGCGCAGAGTGTCGTTGCCTTTGAAGTGTCGGATACCGGCATCGGCATACCGCTGGAAAAGCAGAAGATCATCTTCGAGGCATTCCAGCAGGCCGACGCCTCGACCAGCCGCAAATATGGCGGCACCGGACTCGGCCTTGCTATCAGCCGCGAACTCGCGAGCCTGCTCGGCGGCGAAATCCAGATCGCGAGTAAGCCCGGGGTCGGCAGCACGTTCACGCTTTATCTGCCGATCCGCTACGCGGGTCCGACCGTCGCGGCACGAGCAGTCACGCAACAGGCGCAGCCGTCGCTGGTGTCGCCCTCCATGACGATGCCGGATCGCGTGGTTGAGGCGATCGCTGACGACCGGCATAAAATTGAAGCCGGCGATACCATTCTGTTGGTGGTGGAGGACGACCCGCACTATGGCCGGGTGTTGATCGATCTCGCGCGCGACAAGGGATTCAAGGTTCTGGTCGCAACGACCGGCGCGGATGCTCTCGAACTTGCCAAACAATACCAGCCGACGGCAATCTCGCTCGACATTTTTCTGCCCGATATGCTCGGCTGGAGCGTACTCAGCCAGCTCAAGCAGAGCCCGCTCACCCGTCACATCCCAGTGCAGATCATTACGCTGGACGAAGACCGCCAACATGGGCTGGCGTGCGGCGCATTCTCCTTCGTCAGCAAGCCGACAACGGTGCAGGGCGTCGACGTCGCGCTCGAGCGAATCAGGGATTATGCGGCTCGCGCCCGCAAGCGTCTGCTGATCGTCGAGGATAATGCAGCCGAGCAAATGAGCATCGCCGCGCTTCTCGGCTCCGACGACATCGAAATCGACACCGTCGGCAGCGGGTGGGAAGCGCTCGAAGCACTACACCAAGAGGTCTTCGATTGCGTCGTCCTCGACCTGCGTTTGCCTGATATATCCGGCTTCGAGGTTCTCGAAGCGCTGCGGGAAGACAGCAAGGTGGCCGACATCCCGGTTATCGTCTTCACTGGACGCGAACTCACGCCGGAGGAAGATGCGCGCCTGCGCACCATGGCGCGCAGCATCGTCGTCAAGGGTGTCGAGTCGCCGGAGCGCCTGCTGGATGAAACGGCGCTGTTCCTGCACCGCGTGGTTACGGACTTGCCGGCCGAGAAGCAGCGCATGCTTGAGCGGCTTAACAGCTCCGACGAGAACCTGGTCGGTAGGCTGGCTTTGCTGGTCGATGACGACGCCCGCAACATTTTCGCGCTCAGCAGCGTCCTGGAGCGCCACGGCATGAAAGTCCTGTCAGCCACTACCGGCAGGGACGCGATCGACCTGATGCACTCGCATCCCGACATCGACATCGTGTTGATGGACATCATGATGCCGGAGATGGACGGCTACCAGACGATTCATAAAATCCGCGAAGAAGCGCGCTTCCGGCGTCTGCCCATCATTGCTCTCACTGCAAAAGCCATGAAAGGCGATCGCGAAAAGTGCCTTGAAGCCGGCGCCTCTGATTATCTGGCTAAGCCTGTGAACACTGAGCAATTACTGACGGTCCTGCGCATGTGGCTGCATCGGTGAAATAGCCCATGGAGAAACAGGACAAAGTCAATATTCTTCTTGTCGACGATCAACCGGCGAAGCTGTTGAGCTATGAGGTTGTGCTGCGCGACCTTGATGAAAACCTGATCAAGGCGGCGTCGGCGAACGAAGCTTTGGAGCTGCTACTCAAGAACGAGATCGCCGTTATTCTTGTCGACGTGTGCATGCCGGATCTCGACGGCTTTGAACTCGCCGCCATGATTCGAAACCATCCGCGCTTTCAGCGTACCGCAATTATCTTTATTTCCGCGGTGCTACTGGCCGACACTGACTATATGCGCGGCTATGAAATGGGCGCGGTCGATTATGTGCCTGTGCCGGTCGTGCCGGAATTGCTGCGCGCGAAGGTCCGGGTTTTTTCGGAATTGTACCGCAAGACGCGCGAGCTCGAACGACTGAACCAAGAGCTCGAAAACCGCGTTGCGGCGCGCACAGCGGAGCTGCAGTCGGCCGCCGAGCGGCTGATCGAAAGCGAGCGTACGCGCAGTATAGCGCTGGCCGCCGGCCAAATGGGATCGTGGGATTGGGACGTATCGTCAGGAGAATGCATCTGGGACGAAGGTCAGTACCGCATTTTTTCAATAAGGCCTGATGAAAAGCTAACCTATGAGGAGTTGCGAAAATACATTCATAAAGATGACCTTGCCCGGTTCGAGGCTAATATTTTCGCGCATGACGGCAAGCAAACCTTCCAAGAGGAAATCCGCGTTACCCGGCGAAATGGCGACCTGCGCTGGTGCATTTGCACAGCGGCTCTCACTTTTGATCCGGGCGGTAAAGTATCGAGGGTTAGTCTAGTTACGGTTGATATAACCGATCGAAAACATGCCGAAGAGCGTCAACTGTTATTGGCCCGCGAAGTGGATCACCGCGCTCGTAATGCTTTGGCCGTGGTACAAGCAATTGTTCGCCTGACGCGAGAGCCGTCGCAGCAAGCTTACATCAGGGCAGTCGAAGGGCGTATTCAGGCTCTGGCAAAAGCTCATACTTTATTGTCTGAGACTCGTTGGCATGGTGCCGATGTCGCGGATCTGGTTGCGGAAGAGCTTGCACCGTATCTTTCTGTCGACACCAGTCGTGTCAAAATTGAAGGACCATCAGTTCTATTGGCACCGGAAAAAGCCCAGAACCTCGCCCTTGCGCTGCATGAGTTGGCGACCAATTCGGCAAAGTACGGGTGTCTCTCGGTCGCCGGCGGCGAACTTAGATTGAACTGGGCAAGTGAAGGCGGGTTCTTGACGCTGTCCTGGCATGAAAGCGGAGGACCGGAGGTTACGCGGCCGACCCGGCAGGGATTCGGCACCAAGATTATGAATGCCAGCATAGGACATCAAGGCGGCAAAGTGTCATTCGATTGGCTCCCGTCCGGTCTGCGATGCAGGCTGCAGCTATCGATTTCAAACGATCGTCCGATTGCCCGGGTTCAGCGAGATAACGGTAACGTCTTTATGCCTTCGTTGGGCACCGTTAGTCGTGTATTGTTGGTCGAGGACGAACCGCTTGTTGGCATGATGGTGCACGATATTCTCGTTGAGAATGGCCTAAACGTCATCGGCCCCTGCGGAACGGTCGCGCAAGCAATGGCGGCGCTGGCTGTCCCAGATCTGGGTTGCGCCATACTCGATCTAAATCTTGGTGGCGAGACTACTTATGAGATTGCAAAAACTCTGGCTGATCGATGTGTACCTTTTGCATTCGTTACCGGTTACGGTCGAGAAAGTATCGATGCTGCTTTTCAGGACATACCGGTCCTTCAAAAGCCTGTCGTGCGTGAAGAACTAGAGGCTTATTTGCGGATAGTTCTCGCGCCAGCCGCGACCTCAGCGGCGGCCGGTATTGAAATGCTGGCAGGAGCGAGTGGTGGGACGAGTGCATCAAATTAAGAAACCGCGTTTCTGAGACCGGCACTTACGACCATCTTGTACTTCGGAACGGATTGACCGGTGGCATGTTACCTGAAGACACAATCCTGGAATTCGCGGCGTCTTCGTTTAACTCGGTGTGGTCGCTCGAACTGTTGCTTGTCTTAAAGCGCGATACTGATCGCACTTGGGAGGCCGATGAATTGATCCGGGAGTTACGCAGCAGTCAGGTTGTCGTTGCGAGCGCCCTTGCGAATCTCGTCAGCGCGGGCCTCGCCGTCGAGCAGGAGGCCGGAAAATATCGATATCAAACGAGCCCGGGCCGGATGGATGATCTCGTAAACGAGCTAAAGAGCATTTACGACACGAAGCCGACCGCGGTCGTTCGTGCCATTGTGGCGCCTTCTAACAGAAAGCTGAAGCTTCTTTCCGATGCATTCAGGTTCAAAGAATGAACGACTTATTGGCGACATCTGTCTATTTCCTGTGTTTTGCAACCAGTGCCGCTTGCGGTGCGCTTCTGGTGCGAAGCTATCTTCGCAATCGAACGCAACTGCTGCTATGGACCGCGGCCTGTTTCGTGCTGTTGGCAGTCACCAATTTTTTGGTGGTTATCGACCTCGTGTTTCTCCCGGACGATGTTGATTTGCGACTGGTCAGATATGTTACGGGACTGACCGCTATCGGCACACTCCTTTACGGTTTCATTTGGGAGATCGACTGATATGCTTCAGTTTCTCTCAGGAATGATTGTCAGTGGCCAGATTGTCGCGGCACTGTTCTTTTTCCGATTTTGGAAGCGGACTGGAGACATGCTGTTTGCGATCTTCGGAGTGTCTTTTGTTCTTTTCGCCATCAGCCAAGGGGCGACTGTGTTGTTAGACGTGCCACGGGAAGACAGAGCCTGGATTTACATGTTTCGTTTGGTGGGCTTCGTACTGCTCCTGGGGGCTATCGTATGGAAGAATATGATGCCGCGGGCGTCGTCCTAAGCACGTGGCCGTTCTTTGATGGCCAGGAACTAGTGTCAGACAGATGGCAAGAAATGGACATGGGGTTTTTTTTAATGTCCTGCTGATCTCATACGGATATCGCCGGGACAGTGGCCGAGCAGGCCGGTCACAATTTTCAGCTCTGGATCAACAAGACGTTCTGGGTATCGGTGGTCATCGGACGCGCCAGCCCGGTGAGCGCCCTTAATTGATTGGATCGATATCTTTGAGCAGCTTCGCGGCGGTCTGCGGCTCCACCGCCAGCAGACTGGCATTGATCTTAGCATCGATGCGGTCATCGCGTTCCTTGGATTGGAGCGATCCGACCTGCAGGAGCAATGCAAGACCTGCAACTACCAGAGCAGTTGAAGGAATCGGACTGCCAGTTAGCGAACCAGCCGAACAGCTAATGACCTGTCTTGGGGAGTAGAAGCGTGAGTGAAACCCAGGCAAAGCCGTAACGCGTCAAGACTTATTTAGGGTCATGGCTGCTTCCTGACAGGGGTCCATGCAGACAATGCCGGAAGGAAATGGAAGTTCGTGTTTCGGAGGAACCCTGGGCTTTGTATTCACGTTTCTCCTTGAAAGTAAGATCGAGAAGGCCACCAATCGGGAGCTCAACTCCCTGTTGAAGTCTCACCTAGATGAAACGGAAAGTCAGATTGCCCGGCTGGAAAAAGTCAGATTGCCCGGCTGGAACAGGCGTTTGAGCTCTAGGGGCTAACACCCAAGGGCACGAGCTGTCCTGCGATTGACGGCATCATCAAGGAGGCCAACCATATCGCAGGCG
The DNA here is from genome assembly GCA_963758225.1 of uncultured Alphaproteobacteria bacterium. Classification (GTDB taxonomy): domain Bacteria; phylum Pseudomonadota; class Alphaproteobacteria; order Rhizobiales; family Xanthobacteraceae; genus Z2-YC6860. Next base: position 378,754 of record CAVWUJ010000002.1, read on the forward strand.
AGGTGGATGACAAGCATCTATTAGACGCTGCATTGATCGCGGCAGCACAGGCCGTCGAGCACTACGAGATCACGCGCTACGGCACGTTGGTGTCTTGGGCCGAAGAGCTTGGTGAAAGCGGCGCCAGCAGGCTTTTCTCCATCACGTTGAATGAAGAAAAAGCGGCCGACGAGCCGCATGCCGTATCCAACATTCTAAATCGGAGCTGCAAGAATACTTCCATTCGGAATTAAACTGCCGTATAGAAGGAGGGGCACTTTGATGACGGGACCCGTATCGGGAGCGGAGTTTTGAGGTTTCGAAAATGGCCGGCGCTACTCAAGCAACAATTCCATCAGGCAAATCCGTGCCAAACTTCGACATTGATCTTTTTTCCGATGAAGCTCTGCGCGACCCGTATGACAACTACGCATTGCTGCGCGAGGCCGGACCCGTCGTATACCTGCAACGTGTGAACGCGTATGCATTTCCGCGCTACGCCGAAATCCGTAAGGCGTTGGAGGATCACGAAACCTTCATTTCTGGAAAAGGTGTCGGGCTTTCCCAGCTCGGCAACGACACCCGCCGGGGCACGCCGATCGCGAGCGATCCGCCTCTGCATACTCTGGTACGAGGCATCGTGCAGGACCGCCTGTCGCTACGTGCTATCCGCGAGATCACTCCGGGTATTCAAGCCAAAGCCGATGAACTCATCGCCTCCATTCTGACCCGTGGCCAGTTCGACGGTGTGACGGATTTTGCAAGGCAGTTTCCGTTGCTTGTGATGGCGGACCTGATCGGCCTTCCTGAAGATGGACGCGAGCATATCCTCGACTGGGCGGACGCCGGTTTTAATCTTTTTGGCCCGGACAACGAGCGCACCCGCAGGTCGGCCGAGCGCTTCCCTGAAGTTGTGGCATACATCCGCTCGCTCGAGCAGCCCGGCCGATTGCGGCCCGGCAGCATGGGCGCTGCGATCTTTGAAGCGGCCGAACAAGGCAAGCTGAAGTTCGAACAATGCGCCCCGCTGATGGTGGCTTATTTGATGGCCGGTCTCGATACAACCATCAACGCGATCAGTGCTTCGCTGTTGTTGTTCGGAAGGCATCCTGAACAATGGGACAAGGTCCGAGCCAATCCGAAGCTTCTGCCGACCGCATTCAACGAAGTCATTCGGATAGAAAGTCCGATTCAGATTCTTCCGTCGGGTTCTAAGCAAGGACTATGAGGTCGACGGTTTTGTTTTGCCGGCCGATGCCTCGGTCCTCATGATGTTTGGGTCGGGCAATCGTGACGGCCGAAAGTGGACCGAGCCGGACCAATTCAACGCGTCACGCAATCCAGTTGGCCATCTCGCATTCGGCTTGGGCATCCACAATTGCGCCGGCCAGATTTTGGCGCGAGCCGAGACGATGGCGCTCATGGAGGGTCTGGTCAAAGCGGTCGTGCGCATCGAAGTCGGTGAGCCAGTTTGGCACCTCAACAATGTTATCCGCGGTCTTGAGCATCTGCCAGTAAAGCTGCACGCCTGATGGGCGACGACATTCTCATCCTCGGGGGAGGCTCTGCCGGTTGCGTGCTTGCGTCGCGGCTGAGCGAGGACGCGCGAATAAAGGTCACCCTCGTCGAAGCCGGCAAGGACATTCTCGCGGGTCGCATGCCCGCTGATATCGAGAGCGGCTATCCCGGTCGGGCATTCCTGAATCAGGACCACTTATGGGCTGGCCTCTCGGCCCGCATGGGAGGAGTTTCCGGAAACGTCCGTGCGCCTCGCCCGTATGAACAGGCTCGTGTCCTCGGTGGTGGATCGTGCATCAATGCCATGGTGGCGAACCGTGGAGCTCCTCAGGATTACGATGAATGGACCGAGGTGGGCGCTGCGGGGTGGTCCTGGGAAACGACTTTGCCGTACTTCCGCAAAGCGGAGCGGGATATTGACTTCGATGGTCCGTATCACGGAAAGGATGGACCGCTTCCCATCAGCCGCCGTTTCCCTGAACGGAGCGCCGGTTTCGTGCGCGCGGTTTCCCGGACGTTGGAAGCCATGGGATATCCCGTACGAGCCGATCAGAACGGCGCGTGGGAGGATGGCATATTTCCCGTGACCGTCACGCGGACAGAGGAAGGACGGCGCGTACCGGTTTCGGTGGCCTACTTGTCGCCCGCCGTGCGGTCCCGACCAAATCTGCAAATCTTGACCGAGGCGCACGTGTCGCGCGTGCTCTTCGACGGCAAGGTCGCTGTGGGTGCGGAAACCATCCGCGCCGGCCAGACGACGACAATCCGTGCCTCGCATGTCATCGTTTCGAGTGGCGCGTTGCATACGCCCGCGTTGCTTATGAGGAGCGGTGTCGGTCCCGCGTGCGATCTCGCAGGTCACGGCATCGAGGTGGTCGAGGACCGTCCTGGTGTCGGCGGAAACCTCATGGAGCACCCGTCACTGGGTCTCTCCGCATATATTCATCCGCATGCGCGTCTGACGGATGCGAATGTTCATCATATCGAGGCGTGTCTGCGTTTTTCGTCCGGATTGGAGAGCTGTCCGCCGGGCGACATGCACATGGCGATTCTTCCCAAGTCCGGTTGGCATGGCGTAGGGCGGCGGCTGGGAACGCTTTTCGTGTGGGTCAATAAGGCATTCTCACGCGGGCGGGTCTCGTTGCTGTCTCGCGATCCTTTCGTGGAGCCGGACGTCGATTTCCGGCTCCTTTCCGACGAACGGGACCGGAAGCGTATCGCGCAAGGGCTCCGACTCGCCGCTCAAGTCTTCGGTTCTCCATCCATGGAATCCGTCGCCGAACACCCGTTTCCGGCGGCTTTCTCCGATCGCGTGCGGCGCATATCGAAACCTTCGGTGTTCAACGCGTTCCAGACCGAGGTGCTTGGGCGGATGTTGGACCTGTCGTTCGGGTATCGCAAAGCGCTGATCGATGGCGTTATCACTCGTGGAGTTTCTTTGCAGAATCTGCTCGCTGATGAGCGAGCGATGGACGGCTTCATTGACGGCGCGGTGGGCGGCACATGGCATGCTTCCGGGACGTGTCGTATGGGCCGAAGCGACGACGCCAAGGCGGTCGCAGACCCGGCAGGTCTGGTCTATGGCGTAAGCAATCTGCGGGTCTGCGACGCTTCGCTGATGCCGTCGATCCCGCGCGCCAACACGAATCTTCCGACGGTCATGATGGCTGAACGCATCGCCGACATGATCAAAGCCGAAGTCTGAGAAGCTCGTTGCTCACGTTGCGTCGCCGTGAATCAGTCTCGTCCTTCGCTGTCTGATGCGAACGGAGCCAGATTGCCGCACACGCGCTTCACAAGGCGGCGAAAAAGTTCCGTCTCGTCGCTGCTTAGACCTTCCAAGGTTTCGCGTTCAAGTTCCAACGCGAGCGGCGTCAGTTGCTCCACCAAAGCGATCCCTTTCTTTGTCGGGATAATCAAGACGCCCCGGGCGTCGACCTCTGAAGATGTCTTCGTCACAAGGCCAGCACTTTGCAGGTCCTCGATGATGCGCGAGAGAGTGGGTGGCTCGATCAGGGTTTGACTGCCTAAAATGCCAAATCGCGTGCTGCCGCGACGGTGGAGCACTGCCAACACACGCCACATCGTCAGCCCGATGCCGTGAGGCTTCAGCCGCCTGGTAAAACGGTCGACGAGCGTATCGCTGATCCGGCGCAGCAGATACGGCAGATAGGTCTGATGGTCGAAAGTTCGTGAAGAACTTTCATTTGGAACAATTTTCTCTCGAGAGATCGAGGATTTACGGCGCTTCATGCTTGATATTTAGAACCATATTGAAGAAATTGCGACTGGCTGACGCGTATGTTTAGCAGGGAAACGGAATCCCAGAAATCCTCGTTAGGACGCGAGCAGGCGCCCTGGCCGCGATCGAGGCGTCCGAAGGGGCTTCTGTCATGGAGGTCGTGCGAGGCGGCGGCATCGAGGACATTCAGGCTGTGTGCGGGGGCTGCGCGAGCTGCGCCACCTGCCATATATACATCGACGAAGTACCTGAAGGTGCCTTGCCGCCGATGTCGGACCAGGAAAACGACCTTCTTGATAGTTCGAGCCACCGCCGGCCGAACTCCCGTCTGTCCTGCCAAATTCCATTTGGCCCTTCGCTAGACGGTCTCGCCATCACGATCGCCCCGGAAGACTGAGGGAGGCAGTGGCGCCATGTCATCCGAGCTTTTCTTCGACGTCGTCATCGTCGGCGCCTGACATGGTGGCGCACAAATGGCCGTGGGACTTCGTCAGCGCGGTTACAAAGGCTCGATTGCCATCATCGGAGCCGAGAGCGAGCTGCCGATGAGATTTGCAGAACGCCAGTCTCTTCTCTCGTCATCTAGAGCCAAGGTCCCCACGCGTCGGCCTGCTTCCCGACAAGGCGTGTAGTTCTCTGCCTTTTAAGGTTCTTTCTCAGCAGGATGGCTGATGACGCTCGGTGACATCTTTCATCATTTCGCTTGCACATAATTCCAAATGGAATTAGTTTTACGCCCTGGCGCTGGATAAGGAACGCAAACCAGCAGAAGAAGGCCGGATCTGGGAGGTTATCAAGGAACGCCGTCAGCGCGTAAGACCTAACCTGCCTGAAATCCAGCTACTTACGTCCGGTTGTGGCGTCCGTGTCCTTTTAGACGACGAAAGAACTCGTCGAGGTTCGCGGCGGCTTCGGGCGAAAGCCTAAGGCGCTCTTCTGGGCGTTGTTTGTGATTTGCGATCTAGGGAGGAATACTATGAGGCCGATGTTTGTAGCGCTCGTTTGTGGCGCACTGGGATGGAGCCACAGTGCGGCCGCCCAGGATTATCCCAGACATCCCATCTTTATCACTGTGGGTTATGCAGCCGGCGGCTTCGCCGACGTTATGACAAGGCTGCTCGCGGAGGATCTGCGGAAAAAACTTGGACAGCCGATCATTGTCAACAATCGGCCCGGCGCTGGTGGCACGGTGGCTGCCTCGGCACTCGCGAAAACCAAGCCGGACGGTTACAATCTTTTCATGGCAACCAACGCGGAGATCGCGACGTTGCCGGCATTACAGAATGATCTACCCTACGATATGAATAGGGATTTCATTCCAATCACGTTGGTGGGCGAAACTCCACTCGTGATCATGGCTAACGCCAAAAGCAAGTTCAAGTCGATCTCGGATCTCCTGTCCGCCGGCGGGAACGCTGCAACACAGGAAATCTTGTATTCGACGCCGGGCGTGGGCTCCACGCATCACATTCTCGCAGAGGCTATTTCTCTCGCCAAGAAAATTAAGATGGTCCACGTCCCATATCGTGGTGGCGCGCCTGCATCCGCTGCTGTTGCGACGGGCGAAGTGCCGATCGGCATCGCTGGTGTAACCTCAGCGATGCCGCTGATTGAATCTGGTCACGTTACGGCCTTGGCCATCACTGCAAAGCAGCGATTAGAAGTCATGCCAAAGGTGGCCACGCTTGTAGAGAGCGGCGTTGATCTGAACACTTCACTTTGGGTCGGTCTGTTTGCTCCTGCAGGCACGCCATCCAGCATCGTCGAGAAGCTTCGTGATGCAGTCAATGGGACCTTGAAGATTCCGAAAATTAAGGAGCTTATGGCGGCCCAAGGTGTCATTGCCGTGGGAACGACCGGTGAGGAGCTTTCCCGAAGGCGACAGGAAGAGGCTGCGTGGGCCAAGTCGGTCGCTACTAATGCGAGTATTAGTCTGAAATAGGATTTCTCTGGCAGACATATGTAGCCGTCTCCGCGAAGGGCCATCTCCGACAAGACCGCTGAACGCGCAGACGTATACATGCGAGAATTCTATCGCAGACGATTGCGCCTGCGTAGCGCTTACGGTCGGCTCCTCCAGATCAACTCAGCGTGGCAACGCGGCTGATTCTTGTCGTCCTCAATACGGGCGTTCGGTTTCGCGAGATAGACTGCGCGATCCTACGAAGCCAGATTTCTACAGCAAGCCGGTGCGCCTTACCCCAAACATGCTTCCTTTGACACGGAAGTCCATTCATATGTCGACAGACTAGGCAGGCGGCATTCAGTCATTTCGCTTTCATCAGAACTTCACCCACACCTTCACGCCGCCAGCCATGCTGGGGTTCGCTCGCCGAAGCGGCCTTTCTGCGCAACTCGCGGGTGCCCATCAACATGGCGATCTTCGGTGTCTGGCTCACGCATGGCGCACAAAGCCGAGCTGGGCGGTTGTTGCGACGCAGGACCGCGCCATCGACCCGCTTGCTCAGGCAGCAATTCAACTGAAGGCCGTTCTGAAACCCTATCACCATCCGTTTAATAATCGAAAGAAACCCGCCGAAGAGCTTACTATGGGTCTTCGACGGGTGCGCATCTCTCGCGAGATTGAGGTATCGAGAGGAGTGAAACTCAACCCCTCCAGATCCGTTTCATCATGCTCGCGGCATTCAAGAGCGTTTCAACAGCTTCTGCCGCAAGGCATCGACCGCCAGCTTTCGGTCTTCTCCAGCTTCTTCGTGACGGCGTCGACGTCCTTGGATAGTTGATCGAGCTGACCGAGGTACTCGCGCATGCCTTCGCGGAACCGATCCCGGATCGGGTTAGGGTTCTGGGATGCCTGCGGCTTCACTGCGTTGCGGTTGACTTCGGCCACCGCCGTCTGTGCCAGCGCGCTGGACACGACGCGCGGATCGAAACACCAGCGATAGCCAATTCTGAGACCACGCACGCGACGTCGCGCCCCGTGCGGGGCGTGGTTCGAAACATTTTCCGCGAGCCTTCGACCGATCGCAGCAACGGTTTAAGTCCTTACGGGAGCGTGGATCGAAACGCGTCAATCCGGGTCTGGTAGTCGCCGGCGTTCCGAGCGTCGCCAAACGAGTCGATGCTGGCCCAGCAGCCAGATATCGCCCTTCCGGCATACGGGGCTTTCGGCCGGCTCCTGCACGATATCGGCGGGAGTGATCGTTTCGATCGACTTCTCGCGGGCTTGATCCAGAGTGAAGTCGATCTCGGCGAGCGAGAAGCCCGTCAGTTCAAGATCGAATTTGAGGTCGGACAGGGCCTGCAGCTCGATCGCGAGGATCTCATTATCCCAGCCCGCATTCAGCGCGAGCTTGTTATCCGCGATGACATAGGCGCGCCGTTTTCGCCCAGTAGACTGAGGATGCAGTCCGTGGCCAAAGCGACATCGGCGAGGGCGTGCGGATCATCCAATTCGTAGTGGTCCGTGGTTCTTGAGCCATCACGGACGACATGGCCAAGCCACAACGACCGATGCTCACGCGGCACCATCGTGAACAGCTTGCGTGTCTGATCCGCCATAAAATGGCGGAAGCTGTATTGCGAAAATCCGTCAAGCTCAAGGTCGCTCCCGATGCGGCGGAAGGCCTGCTTCACGGTACCCACGCGCGCTCGCTTGTACACCAGAAGCGCCGGCAGTCGCGGTTCCCGCCCCAGCACAAGATCTGCCGCCCGTCTCGCAGCATCTTATTGAGGCCGATTTTGCCCGTCGTGCGCGCGCTGAACTTGTCGCAAGCCGTCACAGGCCTCATCGTCGTGGCAGAAATTAAGGACTAAGATTTTCCCTAGCCTTATCAGCGCCGGGAAGGTGGAGCGTGGAGTCGGCAAACCGTTCCGTCCAGCGCATCGGGATGCGCCCTACAATCGCTTCTGACGACCGTCGGGGGCGGATCACGCTATCCAGGTGGGCTTATCCATCGCGCCGTGCGGGGCGAACACTCGGTCTGCGTCTCCGGTGCGGTCAATCTATCCTTCGCTGCTTTGTCGCGACTGCGCCCCCCTTATATCTTGCCCCAATATCCGCAGCGAATGGCCTGGCCGAAGCACGCATGACGGCCATGGCCCAGGAATGGATGGCGGCCACATTCGTGTAGACGCCATATTTGTTCGGCCTGCCACAACCCTCGCCAAAGCTGACGACCCCGGCGAGCAGGTAACCGGATCCATTCGAAACCATCAGTGGCCCACCGCTGTCACCCTGGCAGGAATCCTTGCCGCCTTGCGGAAACCCAGCGCAGATTTGAAAATCGGAAATTGCCCCGCTGTACGACGCAATCCCGTTGCAAATCTGGCGAGAGACCAATTCGACCGTGACATGACGAAGAATGTTCGACACTTCGCCGCTCTCGGCGGTCAGGCCCCACCCCGCCACGATAGCCAATGTTCCCGGCGCCGCGATCTGGCCCGCCTCGGCTGGACTAAGAAGCGGAATTGTCCTCCCCGTGAACCTGCGATCTAGTTGCAAAAGCGCGACATCATAATCGTTCGTGTCGGCATCATATTTGTCATGAATCACCACCCGCTTCACGAAGTGGACTTTGCCGCCTTTGTCGAGGGCGTTCGTTCCGCCGAGAATCTGGATTCTGTCCGCGCTACGGCGCACGCAATGAGCGGCTGTGATGACCCAGTCGGGCGCAACAAAGGCGCCGCCGCAGAAATGACCGGAGCGCGTCGGAGCGCCGCGCACTCCGAGTGACGCCATCCACGGATATGCGCCTTCCGGCGCCGGCGTCCCGCCGATGATCCGCGGCGCTGTCGAGTATAGCCGCGTACCCAATACGATGTTGTTTATGGCGTCACGCATCATGATCGGCAATTCTTCGGGCGGTCCGGTATTCGGCGTACCGTTATAGAGCGCACGCGGACCGACGTATTCGAGCGGATCGGCGCATAGTGGCTGCACGGGCACAAACAGTGCGGCCGCAAAAACAATGCAAGCCGCATGTTCGGCGAATCTGGTCCGTTCAATAACGATTGCTGATGGTCGCATTGATCCAACCGTTGAATTTAGTGACATTGGTGTAGACACCGGGAAAGTTCGCGGTTCGCGCAGCCGACGCCCCAACTCACGAGCCCGAGCAGATACGGGACGCCATTGGCATAACCCACCGCGGGGCCTCCGCTGTCGCCCTGGCACGCGTCGGAATAGCCGAAGCCCGCACAAAACATCGAATCCGTGACCGCCCCGTCGAAGACCGCATTCACGTTGCACTTGCCGCGTCCGACGACATCGACAAAAGTGTAGAGAAGAGTGTTCGAGACAGGATTGTTCGGGCCGAACAGGGCCGTGCCCCAGCCGAAAATCCGCACGCTCTCGCCGTCCGCTGAGCATCGTCTCGGCCTGCTCGGCGGACGCGATCGCCAACGGCTTCAAATTCGCCGCATCCGATATTTTCAGCAACGCGATGTCATTGGTCGGGATTTGCTGATTCACGATGCGAAATTCGGGATGCAGGACGATTCGCGATATCCGTCTGACCGTGCCGCCCCGCGAGAGGATATTCGTTCCCGTGAGCAGCTGAAGTTTTTCAGGATCCGCAGCCGCAAGGGTGTATCCCTCGCCGCTGCTGATTGCCGTCACGACACAATGCGCCGCGGTGACCACCCAGGCGGGATCGATGACGACGGCGCCGCAGAAGTGGCCGTTCTGCCTGTGCGGTGTTCTTCACTCCGAGCGAGACCATCCACGGAAAACCGTAGTTCGGCGCAATGCTTGCGCTGCCCGTGAACAGCTGGGGAAGTTGCCCGACAGAGATGCGCGTCGACCTTGCGCTGATAGATCGATGCGAAGGCTGGCGTGGATTCAATCGCGTTCTGAGCCTGCGCGGTCGCAGCGACGCTTGCGATCCCGGCCATCAGCAGAAGTTGCCACGATGCGCTGCGTCATCGTCTTCACCGCGCTCATGGCCGGTTACGGATTTTATCCACGGGACGTAGCGCTGAATATCCAGGAACGGGTTTGGCTCGCGTCCGTCGTTCGGGCAGACCGCGGGCCATGCAACCAGGCCCGCGAGATAGAGCCGCGCATTGGTGTCGTAGAGGACCAATGGACTGCCGCCGAAGCGGAAACACACGCAATGATATTTGATGACTGAACGGCCGCAGAAGACATTGGCATTGCGCAGTTTCGGAAAATGCGATGGCACTGAAACAGACCGCATCGTCGAGGATCGCAAATTGCAGCAATTGCAATCTCTGCGAATGCTGCTCATCACTGAAATTGGTCGTCAGGCCCCAGCCCAGCAGGGTGATCACGTTGCCGCCCTGGGTGGCAATCGGCGGGCCTTCAATGCGGATGGGCGTGCTCGGCTGCTGGTCACGGATGTCCAGCCGCAGCAGCACGAGATCGTTCTGAAGCGTCTCCGGATCGTAGCCCGGGTGCGGTACGATTTCGGCAATCGGGAAGCGCTTGCCAGGTTTGCCGATCTCCGCCGTCTCGGTAAAGGCATATGGTTTGAAGTCTACCGGCCAGCGCTGCATCCAATGGAAGGCGCAGTGCGCGGCGGACAGAACCCAGTCCGGCGCGACGAGCACACCGCCGCACGCGAATCCTGTCTTGAGATCGTCGCCCTCGCTCAACGCCACCATCCATGGCGCAACCTGCGCCGGAACGGTTTGCAGCGGCTCGTCGAGAGCCGGGCCTTCGTCGGCGGTGCCGGCCCGCAGCAACGAAGAATTCGGCGCAATTCCGGACTGCGGACGACTGAGGTTGCGCAGCACCGTATTGCTCGACGGGGAACGATAGGGCGATATGACGATGCGCGGCGCATTGCTGATAACGTCTTCGAGCGTCGAGATCGCGTAGGCCCGATCGCCGACGAGCGCGGCCGCGAGAACCGTGAGCCAGAGTGTCTTGCGGATCATCGGGCGCTCCCTGCCTAATCCACAATGCCGCGGTACCGGATCATCCGGTAACCGTTGAGTTCGCTCGGGCGATAACTGCGCCTGCAAGCTCCTTCGCACTCGATCCGCGTCGACAATTCGACACCGTGATCCCGTCGCCAAAGGGGCCGCCCGTGGCTATGATCAGCCGGGCATGGCGCCCTGGCCACGTCATCGCATCGCCGGGGCGCAGTTCGGAGAAGTCCCGCAGTTCGGCGGCAACATCGAGCAGACCGCCAGGTGCCGCGCTTCTTGATGCCCCAGGCGCGCGATACCAGCCCCGAGCAATCCACGCCGGCCGACCTTCGTTCGAGGCAATAGTCGTAGGCCGGGTTGCGGCAGGTGCAGATGCTGCCGGCCAATGCGCCCCAATCGATGCGGAGGCGATAGCTTTCGGGATTGTCGTCGCCGCCCCAACGATACGGCATCGGCCCGATGGTCTTGCCGATCAGGTCGGGCGTAAAGCGGACCGGCCGGCGCCAGACTTTGGCAAGTTCTGGCACGCATGCGTTGTCGATGCCGGCTCTCGCATAATTCTCGCGCTTCATCACCCAGTTCACGGTGAGGAACGCAAGCGCGTTTTTGACAACATCGTCGCGCTTGATCGGCGGCGTGGTCAGCCGCAGCTTGAAGGGCTGCCCTCCTCCTCCGGCGGTCGGCCGTTGGTTTCAAGCGCCTTGGTGACATTCGTGTCGACGGCGATTTCGCGAACGCTGGTGCCGGTAGCGCGCAGCACCAATTCCGGGATCCCTCGATCTTTGCGGGCCGCGGGCGCAGTGAATGTAATCTCGCGGATTTTCACCCCGTCTGCTGTCGGCACAAGCACACGTAGCGCGCCGGAAGCGGTCACCGAGATAAAGTCGTGAGGGACGATGATCATCTCATCGGTCGGTACAAAAGCCAGCCCGATCAAATGGCCGCCAGCATCATAGCGGCGAACGATAACGCTAACCCGCAGGGGATTTGCGGAGACGATCTCTTCAGTGACGATGGTGCGCGTTTCCGCCGACCGCGGACCGATTTCGTAGGCCTGTGCAAGCCTTCCACCGGTCAGGGCTTTGATCTCGAGACGCTTGCCGTTCGCGCGGCTATCGTCCTCATAGATCAAACGCTGCGGGCTTTGCCGCACCGTCCGGACCCGCTGTGTGCCGCGCTCTGCGGTGACTGTTTGGGGCGACAGGCTTGTGACCGAAGCCGGGTCGGCTTGCCGCGGAATGACCAACTGGCGCGTTCCGTCTGCATCGAGCAGACGAACCTGATGGGCCTCCGCAAAAATTTGGCCGATATGGAAGCTTGGGGGAAGCTTTGCGCGTCCGACGATGCGGCCTTCATCGTCGATAAACACGATTTGGCCGTCAATCGGATCGTGGGCGATCTGCAAACCGTCCCTGAGCCAAACGTAGTGATCGGGCACACGTCCGAGCACTTCCGGCGAACCGGCGACCATGTTGATCGCCGCCGGCGGACTCTGCGCATACGCAATCGCTGGCCACAGCATGATCGCCGCGGCGAGGGCGGGCGCCAAATTTCGAACGATTTTTCGAATATGCATAGCGCTTCCTGCATCGAGTGAGCACTACGTCCGCAAAAAGTAGTAGAGCAATCTCACTTGCCCCACAAACGAGTTCCCAAATCATGGATAACGCGCCAACGTAAGTTCAAAGATGTCATTTCGCGCGAGACTGTCTTTATACCCGCCGAACGCCGCGAGACTTGTTGGGTAGTTGGCCTGACCGCCTTCCGTAGCCGACATGTCTCGCCATCCAGATCGTCTAGAATATCGGTTTGGATGCGGTGCGCCGCCATGGTGAACAGCAGCGGACGCGACAGGTGAGGGAGCGCATCGCGCCCCCTCACACTTCCCCACCGGGCTTGCAAGCCCTTCAGGTCGAGACCGCGCAGTTGCGCGATCTCCTCGCCCGGCGAAGCCTTCGCCAGCGTTCGGTTGACCGATCCGAATGCCGGATCGCTCAGGTCGCGTGAGAGCTGTTGTCCAACTCGGCGGTCTGACCGCTGATGCGATAGACGCGACCGCGTGCATCCTGTTCCGACTTAAGGTCGAGGCCGAGTCTCTTGCGTACGACGGCGGCGAAGAAACCCCCACGCGGGTGAACTCGCCGATGATGCACAGCGTCCGGAATACCTGCCGTCATGCGTGCGGTCAGAGACGAAGTCGTAAGAAGAGACGTGGATGGGACGCTCCGGCTGCAGACAGGTGCATGATCCGTCGCTGAACCAGGGACGCCCACGTATGGGCTGCTTGATTGGAACCTTGAGCCACTCTCGGAGAGATCCGCTCGAACTCGTTTCTTGTTCACCATCCAGCCGGCATCGCGAAGCAATGTCGTGATCCGGCAATATCGACAGTTGCTTGAGCATGAAAGCTATCAACCTGCAGTGCTTCAAAAGCCGGAAGAATGACCGCAGCTGAGGGCTCGATTGCGCCGCAGGGACTTCCTGGCATCCGTAGATTGACAGTACACTTATTATATGGTCATCATCGCCTCTATGTTCTGCTGGCTGGGAATGGATGTTTCCGGTCCCCGACAGCCAATTGTTCAAAGTGACGGGAACGGGAACGGGAACGGGAACGGGAACGGGAACGGGAGCGCGAAGGCGATGAGATTCGGTGTGCAGTTCTTTCCCGACGTATCACCTGAACAGAAGAATCCCGCTGATTACTTCAAGGACTGTCTGGATATCGCGGAGGCGGCAGACCGGCTCGGATTTTCCCATGTACGGACCGTCGAGCATCACTTTCACTATTACGGGGGCTATAGTCCGAGCCCCCTGATGTTCTTGAGCGCTGCGTCGCAGCGCACCACCCGTGTGCGGCTCGTAACCGGCGCCGTGCTTCCGGTGTTTAACAATCCGCTTCAACTCGCGGGTGAGATCGCCATGCTCGATGCGATATCCGGTGGGCGACTTGATGTGGGATTCGCGAGAGCGTTTCTACCGCACGAATTCCGAAGGTTTGGGGTTTCGCCCAACGAATCCGTCGCACGGTTTCGCGAAGGAATTGAGCAGATCGACATGCTGCTGACTCAGGAAAACGTGACCCATAAAGGGACGTTCCATACGATCGAGAGCACCACCACGCTGCCGCGCCCGACGCAGAAGCCTCGTCCTCGCTTTTACATTGCCGCGCTCAGCACGCCCGAAAGCTTCGAATTCGCCGGGCGAATGGGATACAGCGTCATGGCTATCCCACTCGCGCCGCAGAAAATGCGGGAGCTGATCTCGACCTATCGCGAAGCCCGCAGGGCGGCTGGTCATCCCGGCGAAGGCAGCGTGATGATGGCCTTCCATATGTTCTGCCACGAGAATGGACGCTTCGCCCGCGACACTGCGCGCGATCCTCTGAACAATTATCTGCATTCGCTCGTCGAGGCCGCTTCAGACTGGACCGATGGAATCTCTTCTGCCGACTATCCGGGGTACGACAAGATCATTGCGCAGCTCAAAACCGCATCAATGGATAAGATGATCGAAAACAACTCGGCATGGATTGGAACTCCATCCGAGATCGCCGCGATGATCGAGAGGATCAGCAACGACTTCCAGTTCGACGAGGCTTCGCTCCAGATCAATTTTAATCTTCTGCCGCAGGCCGAGGCGATGCGTTCGCTGGAGCTTTTCGCGCGAGAGGTCATTCCAAAATTTTCGCCCAAGCGGACGGATCAGCTTGGCGTCGGGCTGCAGACATCAAAAAACGGAGCGGGCCGTGAAGCTTTGTCGATATAACGGCGACCGCTTGGGCTTGATGATCGATGGCAACGTGCACGATATCACGCCCGTGCAGGATGAAATCTTTGAGTCGTCTCCCCATTCCATGTTCGGTGATCCCGTTATTGCGGCATTACCACAGCGACGAAAGCAAATGGAGAGCTTGGCTCGTCGCAACAGGGGCGTGCCGCTCTCCGAGGTGCGGCTTCTTTCCCCCGTTGCGCGTCCCTCTAAGGTGATGGCTGCGCCGGTGAACTATCGGAAGCACATCGCAGAGATGCAAAATCGCAAAGACATCAATATTAAGTTTCTCCCAAACATCGGCGATGCCGGGATTTTCCTCAAGGCCAATTCATCGATCGTCGGCCCCTCCGAGGGCGTCCCAATCCGCTTTCCGGAGCGGATTACAGAACATGAGGCAGAGATCGTTCTGATCATCGGCAAGACGGGCAGCGACATTCCGCGCGAGCGCGCGCTGGAGCACGTCTGCGGCTATTGTCTGGGACTCGACATGACAGTTCGCGGCAGCGAAGATCGGAGCTTCCGCAAATCGATGGACGGATATTCCGTCGTCGGTCCCTGGCTCGTCACGGCAGACGAGATCGAGGATCCCGACCAGTTGCCGTTCGTTCTTTCCGTGAACGGAGACATTCGGCAGAATAGCAACACGAACGATCTGATTTTCGACATTCGCAAGCTGATCGAATTCGCGTCGCAATTCTATACCCTCTATCCGGGAGACATTCTCTACACCGGCACTCCGGAAGGGGTGGGCGGCGTCAAGGTCGGCGACACGATGCTGATGCGCTCCGAACCGCTTGGGGAGATGACTGTCGATGTCAGGGCGCATCGCATCGAAAAGTAGGGCTTTACTCCGAAAGACGTGAGAGCTGAGCTTGTCTCGGGTTTCACATGAGTGCCGATGACGTGCCCAGCCGTAATCAACGATGCCAGGGGCATGCGCGCCACGGCAACAACAGGTCCATAATGTGCGGATCGATGAGTGAGAGGAAACATGTCAGCGCTGTCTGAACTCGACTCCGGTAACGTTGTTGACATCGATCTGGGCGGTAGCGAATTCAAGCAGAACGCCCGCAGGCATCTTGCAGAATGGGCGCGTCGGCCCCCGTTCTACGTCCTCGGAAAGGGCCCCCCCCAAGTGATCTGCGGCCGCTACGCGGACGCACACAGGGTGTTTTCTGACACCGATACGTTCCGGTCGGAATTGCCGCGCGGGCCGGGGTTCGAGCAGTTCGATAAGTTCATGGGAGTGCAATTCGTCACGCAGATGGATGGCGAACAGCATCTGCGGATTCGGCGTCTGCTAATGCCTGCGTTCTCGACACGCAGGCTGGCTCAGATCGAATTGCGTCTTGCCGAAATCGTCGAAGGCATGCTCGATAAAATTGAGGCCAACGGTCCCGAGTTTGACGGCATGAACGACTATGGCGCGCAACTGGTGGTCGGTGCGCTGCTCGAGGCCATCGTCGGCCTGGACGAGCGGCGCAAGGAAATCTTCGTCAAATTCCACGATGTTTTGCCGCTCACCACTTATACGAAACCAGGACAACCGTTTGCACCGGAATGTCAGCGTGCCTTCGAGAGCGCGGCTGCGCTGGTGAAAGAAATCATAGAAGAGCGCCGCTCCAATCCGGGTGCCGATTTGTTCAGCGATCTGATCCAGGCGCGCGATCAAGGGGATAGGCTGAATGATCGCGAGCTGTTCGACCAGATTTTCACCTTGTGTGGAGCTACGCTCTCTGCGACCAGCCGCTCGGCGGGAGGTGCGCTTTACAACCTATACACTCACCCTGATCAGCTCGCTCAGCTCATCGAGAATCCCGATCTCATTCCCGACGCTCTCGAGGAATGCCTGCGGATCGCCAACAACGGGTACTTTACGTTTCCGCGGATCGCCAGCCGTGACACCGAGGTCGGCGGCACCCGTATTCTCAAAGGCATGGTGGTCCGTCCGTCACCGCAAGCCGCCAATTACGATCCCGACGTGTTTCCGGATCCATTGCGGTTCGACATCCATCGCAAGCCGAAACGTATCATGTCGTTTGGTGCGGGACCGCATCACTGCGTCGGCAATATTCTAGGTCGTACCACCCTCGCTATGGCAATTCGCCGCCTTCTGGCGCGCTTTCCGAAGGCAAGGCTTATCGACCCGAATTTCGTGCCTTACTACGGCGGCGCCGTAGGCGAACTGCGACTACAAAGTCTGCCGATGCGAATTCATTGACCCGCACAAAATCGGGCATTCGGGAGGAAATCATGACGCTTACATCAATTCGGGCTGTGCTCTCTTTTCTTGCTGCTCTTGCAGCGCTCTTGCCCTTGCAGGCGCAGGCAGACCCGTCTTTCCCGAGCAGGGGCATTCGGCTCATTGTGCCTTACGCAGCGGGTGGTGCTCCGGACACGATGGCTCGCATCGTCGCTGCGGGCCTTCAGGAAAGGCTTGGTCAGAGCGTTGTTGTCGAAAACCGGCCAGGCGGCGCCGGCAGCATCGCGGTGGGCGCGGTGATGAATGCGCCTGCCGATGGCTATACGCTTCTCGTCACAGATGGATCGACCGTCACAACCAGTCCGCTGTTGTTCCAGAAGCATTCCTACAGCGCGCGGGATTTGGCGCCGGTCGCGTTGCTGGTGCGTACCCCGCTGTTTCTCGCCGTTCATCAGAATGTGCCGGTCAACAGCATCGGAGATTTCATCGAACACGTGAAGGCGCGGCCCGGCCAGATCAACTACGGATCCTCAGGCGTCGGCAGTCCCCATCACCTGTCGATGGAGGCGATGGGGTTTGCCCTCAAGTTGAACATGGTGCATGTGCCCTATCGTGGCACCGGACAGTCGGTTCCGGCTTTGCTTGGCGGCCACGTCGCGGCGCTGTTCTCGGCCATTCCCTCGCTTGCGGGTGGCCTACAGAGCAAGGCCATCAAGCTGATCGCCACCAACGGATCCTCCCGATCGCCGCAGGCTCCCGACGTGCCGCCACTGAGCGACGTGATTCCCGGCTACGATCTTGCGACCATGCTGGGCGTATTTGCCCGCGCCGGCACGCCAGCGGCCATCGTTCAGCGCATCGCGTCTGAAGCGACTGCTGTGGTCAAAGCGCCCGAGGCGAGCAAGCAGTTCGCAGCCAGCGGCATGGAGGCGACGGGAGAAGGACCTGAAGCCTTTGCCAAGGCGCTGGCGGCCGAGACCGAGCGCATTGCTGATGTGATCAAGAACGCCAGCATCAAGGTGCAATAGTCCCTTCCGGACAGTCCGTTCCGTTGTCCTCCCAATCGGTCGCTGCCATGGCGAAGATCACTTTCATCGATGTGTCCGGCTCTTCGCAGACCGTGGAAGCCGAGAACGGCCCTACCGTTATGGAAACGGCGGTGCGCAACGATATCCCCGGCATCGAGGCATCATGTGGCGGGGCCTGTGCCTGCGCCACATGCCATGTCTATGTCGACGAAGAGTGGCGCGAAAGGGTCGGAGGACCGTCTCCAATGGAAGAGGAGATGCTCGACTTTGGCTACGATGTTCGCCCGAACTCCAGGCTGTCGTGCCAGATCAAGGTGAAGGACGCTCTCGATGGACTGGTGCTCTATACACCCGAGCGGCAGGCCTGACGGCGGCGGACGGCAGCGTAACCGATGCAGGACCGATTGCTGATCATTGGAGGATCTTACGCGGCGAGTGAGATCGCCGCGTCTGCCCGTCAAAACGGCTATGAAGGCAGCATTCGGATTTTAACTGAAGAACACGAGCTTCCATATCATCGTCCGCCCCTTTCGAAGGGATATCTGCTGAGCGACGAGAACATTCTTCCGCTCAGAAGCGAAAAATTCTATCTCGACAAGCGCATTGATATCGTCTTCGGCGCCCACGTCTCCGACGTCGACCTTCGCGGAAAGAAGATCGGGACTTCATCCGGTGCGCTCATGGGGTTCGAGGCTTTGGCGTTTGCCACTGGCGCGCGCACGCGACGACTGCAGGACTTGCCGGCGGAATGCGAGAATGTGGTCTATCTCAGGTCATTGTCCGATGCGCGGCGGCTGAAAAGCCTGGCTGAGCCGGCACAAGAGATCCTTATCATCGGCGGGGGGTTCATCGGACTGGAGGTTGCGTCTGCGCTATCGAACAAAGGCAAAGCGGTCACGGTCGTCGAGGCGCAGAAGCGGATTCTGGCACGAGCGATCGCCGCTCCCACCGCAGATTTTCTGGCCCGCGAACACGCTCTCCACGGGGTGCAGATTCTGACGGAAACATCCGTACTGGAGATGAAGCCTTGCGGTTCTTCGGGGTGCGAAGTGGTTCTGAGCGGTGGCCGCAGATACCGGGCGGACCTCGTTGTTGTCGGGATCGGTTCGCAGCCGAACATAAATCTCGCACAGGATGCGGGAATTGTTTGCCGTGACGGCATCGTGGTCGATCAGTTCGGTCGCACCTCTCATGAAGGTGTCGTGGCGGCCGGCGACTGTGCTTTCTATTGCGGCCCATACACGGCCAAAGGAATGCGAATCGAGTCGGTTCAGAACGCGCTTGACCAATCGCGCTCTGCAGGAGCCATCCTTGCCGGCGTCAAGAAGCCGTATGACGCTGTGCCCTGGTTCTGGTCCGATCAATACCAGTCGAAGCTTCAGATTGCAGGTGTTTCGATACAGGCCGATTCTCAAGTCACTAGAATGGCTAAGGACGGCATGTCTCTGTTCCATTTTTTTGAGGATGTCTGCATCTCTGTGGAGACCATCAACCGGCCTCGCGAGCACATGCTGGCGCGAAGGTATCTCGCTCAGCGAAGCTTGAGCAGACAGATGCTCGCATCCGTCGACTTTTCTCTGGAGGAGTTGAGGTCACTCAAAGAAAGAAGTCTGGGGAGTAACCCTTGAATGGGCCATTAATCACGGGCATTCGCGGGCTGCGAGTCGAGGCATCGACCTTCCAGATAGCCACCGTCAGGAGTCATGAGAATGCTGGATATTGATACCTTCAAGGAGGCGATGGCCACATTTCCATCGGGCGTGGTTGTGGCCACGACGGTGGACCAGGCAGGCGTTCAGAGGGGCTTTACGGCGAGTTCGTTCACGTCGCTGTCTCTTCAGCCTCCCCTCATCCTGTTATGTCTGGCGAAATCCGCCGAGTGTCACGATGCATTCTGTGCGACCGAATATTTTGCGGTCAGTGTTCTTGGGTGCGAGCACGAGCAAATGGCGAAACGCTTTGCGTCTCGTGGGTCGAACAAATTCCATCCTCAATATGATTTCATAGTCGAGCGCAATGGTCTTCCGGTCGTTGCCGGAGCAGCGAGTGTGCTCATCTGTCGGCGTTTTGGCACCCACACCGGTGGGGACCATACGATTCTTGTCGGAGAGGTCGAATCTGCCAGCGTCGCGGCGAACAGCGCGCCGATGCTATACTTTCGGAGAAAACTTCGGTCTATCGGCGATGCAGCGCCGGCCGGAAGCTGAAGAGATCTCCGAATTAATCCTGGTCAGGCAGGATGAAGGATCAATCATTCACTGGAGGCTGCTTTAGTGGAACCCGGCTAAACTTGTTATTGGTTTGAACCAGCCGACCAATCAGCTCCCTGAATAATGCCTTCTCGCGCGTGTTCAGCGGGGAAAGAATCTGTTTCTCCACGCGTCGGGTGTGGTCGAGAGTTGACTGAAGCAGCCGCTCGCCTTTCGGATTGATGAAAAGGGTTTTCGTCCGTTTATCTTCCTTGGGCGTGATGCGTGCAATCAGTCTTCGTTCCTCAAGCACCTTTAGCAATGTCCCGATCGTCGATCGGTCGACCGATATCTGGCTTGCGAGCGTTTTCTGATCGAGTCCCGGACAATCGCTAATCGCGATCAGCGCAGCATACTGGACGGGCGTTACTTCATATTCCTTAAACTCCTCCAGAAAAATTCCGACTGCGATTTGCTGTAATTGACGGATTAGGTGCCCCGGCGCTTGATACAGATCGGACAGTTTCATTCTATCGGGTGCCGTGGCTCTTACTTTCTTCATTCGACCTGGACCAGGAGTAAAGGGCGACCGGGGCGCGATAAACCCACGATTCGCGTAAGGCATTATCTAGACGCCAAGATCTTGCGTGAAATCAAGCCGAATTTCGTTGATGTTCTTTGCGGCCGACCTCTGGATCGCCGGCGGGTAGAGTTTTCCGGCTCTCGTCACGATGGCGGGCTGTGCCGGATTGGCCTCGCCGTAGACGCGCGACTGCGGCTGATACGCAGAACCTTCGCCTGCCTCGCGATCGGCCCGGATCGTGCTTACGGTCGATCTCATCTGCGACCCGCTCTACGTCCTTCCCACGCGCCGGCCGAAAACCACGATCGCTGCGATGGGGATCACAAAGCCGAGCGTTACGGCGCTGATGATGAGCGGTCCGAGTTCGCCATAGCTGCCGCGCTCTACCGTGAAGATTTCGTTGAGGTACTTGGTCTGCAACTGGCCCGCCACCAGCGCCATGTTCATCAGCGAGGCCATCAGGGCGAACCAGGTCGCGCGATGGCCGGGCGGTGCGTAATAGGCGATCAGGGTCAGCAGCGGGATCATGCTGAGTTGAACGAACGGCGAGGAGGTCGCCGCGTCGATCAGTGCGATCGTGCGCGCGCCGAAGCCGAGATGAGCCTGCGTCCATTCGTGAAGGCCGTAGACCAGACCGACGTTCGGCAGCGACAGGATCGTGCCCGCAACGACGAGCCAGAACAGCACTGACGTCACCGAGTATTCGGTGAGCTGCTTCGAGAACATCCACATCGCGACGATCGCGAGGACCGCGCCGGTCTGGCGCAACACACCGTAGAACGCGCTGTCGAAGTTCAGCACATCCAGCGTCCACCAGAAATAGCCGTCTCCGACGGAGGGTGTGGCGCGGAATGCAAAGATGATGATGCTCGTGAACAGAATGGCTTTTCGCTTCTGCGGATCGAGATCGCGCGTGACGATGACGAGCATCGTGCAGATCACGGCCATCGAGAGCGTGAACGTCACCTCCTGCGCGAACGGCACCCGGCCGAGCGCCAGCGCCAGAACCGCCGCGCCGAACACGATGCCGCCGCCGAGGATGCGCCAGTCAACCGGGCGGCGCTCGCTGGGTATGCGGCGGCGCACCAGCACGCCGGTTACGGAAATGACCGGCACGATCAGTCCGATGAGGAACACGGTCTCGCGCGAGAATATGCTGGCGAGGAAACCGGACAACCCGGCGACGGCCAGAATGCCGAACGACAGAGCAAGCCGCCCGAGCACCTGTACCATGCCCAGTTCGGCGCGCACGTCGGCGTCCGGTCGCGGATTTCCGGCTTCGTCCGTGCGCGGCACAACCTCGGTGGACATGGCGTCCGCAACCACGTCCTGAATCACGGTGCCGATCACGATCAGGAGCGCGCCGAGGATGTAAAGCTGGTTCAGCGTTCCGAAGGCGAGCCAGCCGCCGGCGGCGCCGGCCATCGTGATCAGGCCGGCTGCGGTGAATGATGCGCCGATCAGCACATAGGCCGTTCGCTGCGAGCCGAAGATCGGGACCGCGTCAACGAGTTCGCCGAACACCATCTTGATGGTCCACGGCAGGCTCAGCCAGACGGCGATGCCCGCCAGTTCTGCCGGCGTAAGCGTCAGGCTCTCCTTGATCCAGAAGTCGCGGGTGACATCGATGAGCCCGAGTGCGCCGTAGGCGAAGTAGACCATCACCACCGGGACGTAAGCGAGCCGGAACGCCAGGATCGGCCTCAGCAGACTGTCGAGCCAAGCCGGGCGTGTCGCAACACCGGGTAGGTTTTTTACGGGCTCGGGCGAGGTCGGCTGGTCGATGGACAAGGGGGCGGCCTGTTGCGGGCGGGGGCGGGATGGCAGCGCGGGAATCGGTCCGGCATGATGATCGGAATTGGGCCTGCTGTCCTCTCCCGCTGGCGGTTAAGAAGGAATGGTGCGTCGGCTGGCCCGTGCAACGGATGACGGCGGCTTGAATGGAAATCGGCGCGTTCCTGCTCGCAGTTTTGATCCTGGAGCTCACACCGGGCCCGAACATGGGCTATCTCGCTGCGCTGGCGCTTGCGCGCGGCAGGAGGGCCGGTCTAATTGCGACCGCAGGCGTGGGCTGCGGATTGTCCGTTCACGCCGTGTTGGCAGGGCTTGGCGCAGGCGCGCTGGTGCAGAATTCCTCGGCACTCTACGAGACGCTGCGCTGGCTCGGTGTCGGCTACCTGCTTTATCTCGCCTGGGAGGGCTTTCGACCCGAGAAGGAAAACTCACCCGGCCGCACCGACGTTGCGGATTCGGGCGCGTTTTTCATCCGCGGCTTTCTTTCCAACGTCTTCAACCCGAAGTCGGTCCTGTTTTTCGTGGCTGCGATCCCGACATTTGTGGTGATCGCGCCGGGATATCCTACGATCCCGTTCCAGATGACCGTGTTTGGCGTGCTTTATGTCGGCGTTGCCACCGCAATTCACGCTGGCGTTGTCATGCTCGCAGCCCAGCTTCGGCCGTGGCTGATCGAGGGGCCACGTCAGATGTGGACGCGCCGGATCCTATCGATCGCACTCGCGCTGATGGCCGTATGGCTGGCGTGGAGCACGCGCCGCTAATTGTTGCGGGCTACTTCTGCTGGGCGCTGACGGCGCGCATGATCGGCCCGAAGCGCGAGACGTCCTCTGCGATCAGCCGGCCGAACGGCTCGTGTCCAGGCTGTCCGACGTCGCCACCGACCTTCTTGAGTCCGGCGAGATAGGCCGGATCGGCCTGGGCCGCCGAGATCGCCTTTCGGAGTCGGTCCACGACATCCGGCGGTGTCTTGCCGAGCGCCACCAGGCCGAACCAGTTCTGGGTCTGGACGCCCGGAAGACCGGCTTCGGTGGAGGTCGGCACGTCCGCCAGCCTGGGATTGCGCTTTGGCACGCTGATCATCAGCGGCTTGATGCTGCCCGCCTGAAGATGCGGCATCAGCGTCCCGATATCGCCGAACCCGCCGTCGATCCGGTTGCCGGCGGCGTCGGCGAGCCACAGCGCCGTGCTGCGATAGGGCACATGCGTGACGGAGGTCTTCGTTTCTCTCTCGAACAGCATGATCGCGAGATGGGTGATGGAACCCGTTCCCGCGGATCCGAACGTCAGCTTGCCCGGGTTCTTGCGCGCGTAATCGACCAGTTCGGTCGCGCTGCTGACGGGGAGGTCTTTGCGGACGGCCAGCACCTGCGGCGCCGACCAGAGCTGGGTCAGGGGGATCATGTCGGTCGCCACGTTATAGAGGTCTGGCTTGACCGCAGGCAGCAGCACGAAAGTGGCGACGCCGCCGAGAAGAAGTGTGTATCCGTCGTGGGGATTTCGCAGAGCCGCCTCCGTGCCGATCTGGCCGGAACCGCCGGAGCGGTTTTCCACGATCACCGGCTGCCCGAGTTGACGCGACAGCGGATCGGCGAGGAGGCGTGCCGACGTGTCGCTTGGACCGCCGGCGGGGTAGGGGACAACGATCCGCACCGGACCGGCCGGGAATTCGCTGGCAGGGACAGCTGAGGCGGTGGCGGCCAGCAGCGACAGGGCGATCAGAGCATGGCGAAGGACGGGCATCGGACGTCTCCATTCGCAAGGGGGCAAAAACAGAACCCGGAAAATCGCCCGAATTAGATTTCAAGCAAAGCTAATTTGACAAGTTAATTTTTCTCGCAAGCTCATTCCCGATCGCTGCTTCGCGCGTCTGGGCGGGTTGCGACAGTTGCGCATCGGCCGCCGGACTGAGGTCAGGGGCAGCACGAGCCGGCAGGAAAATCCGGGCCACCGCGGCAGCCGCAAGTACGATCAGCAGCGGCTCCATCGGCAGCCTGTAGCGGATGGTTCCGACCATGATCATATGGATGGCCGTATAAAGGCCGATCGT
The DNA here is from genome assembly GCA_963758225.1 of uncultured Alphaproteobacteria bacterium. Lineage (GTDB taxonomy): Bacteria > Pseudomonadota > Alphaproteobacteria > Rhizobiales > Xanthobacteraceae > Z2-YC6860. The sequence goes on from CAVWUJ010000002.1 coordinate 402,972, forward strand.
CAGCGCGATCGGTCCGAGAACCCGCCATTCGCGGCGCAAGCGCATGGCAAGGTAGATCAGCGCGAGGATCAGGACCGGCAGATATGTGAGCGATTGCAGAATGACTGCCGTCCAGCTCCGATAGTCGGAGTGCCGGGGCCAGGGCTGCCACATCCGGACGAACTTCCGGCCTGCGCCTTCCACCGCCCGCCACGGATCAGCGACGATATAACCGACTGCGGCCTGCATGAGCGCGCGATCGCGCTCGACGACGTTCGCAATGCCGTCGAACGCCGACGTATCGTAATCCTCGCCCTGGTTGCCGCCGCCCGAGACGTTTTTCGGATTGTGCCCGATGAAGAGAACCAGACCGGCGGTCGGCGTGAGGCGGACGAATTGTCCGTATTCGCGATAGTTGTGAAGCCACCAAGGCGTGAGCAGGAGGACGTAAACAAGCGCGAAGCTCCCGATGTGCCGCGCCGTCATCTTGAAGGTTTGCCGGTGCACGACGATCGAAAAGAACGGCACCATCGCGATCGCGATAGGCTCGAACGTCGGGCGTGTCAGAATGGCGAGCACCGCCGATACGGCGGCGAACGTGAATTTCCTTTCGTACCAGAACATGAAGGCGGCGAGCGCCAGCGCGATGAATAAGGTCTCGGAGAGACCGACGATCGCAAAAAACACCAATGGCGGATAAACCGCGGCGATTGCTGCTGCGAGAGCGGCCGCCGTCCGGTCGCAGAACATGGCAAGCGACAATCGGAAGACGATTCCCACGATGGCGACGGACAGGGCAATGTCAGCCGCAAGCTGGGCCGCCGGCGAGCCGGCTGCGGCAACCAGAAGAGGATAGAGCGGCATCCAGTAGGGCATCTGCAACCGCCCGGTCTCGAGCAGATTGTTTGCGGCGGACCGGTAGGCCAATGCGTCCGGAAGAGACGCGCTCTGATCGGGAAAAATCAGCGCCGCGGCGATGCGCAGGGCTGCCGCAACCGCCAGAATCGAGACGAGCAACGCTCGCATCGATGCCGGCGTCAGATCGCGACTGAACAATGAGGGCGCCGGGATTGAACGCATGGGACTGGTGTGACGGCTGCCGGTTGAAGGCCGCCGTTCGAATGGAGACCCTGAATACCTAGCATACCAAAGCGTTTCGCCGCTCGATGAAAACCGCGAGCAGCCTCGGTTTATTGTCGGCGGAGGGGCCCACGATACGAACCGGATCGGTCTGTGTTTATGGACACCTCAGGACCAGAATCGCTTGCTCGCGATCCGCGCGCCTTCGGCCATCGCCGCAAGCTTGGCGAACACGACATCGGGATCGACGGCGGCCTGTCCGACCCAGGTGCCGTAGCCGCAGTCCGAGCCTGCGATGACGTTTTCGCGGCCGACCCGCTCGGCGTATCGCGCGATCCGCTGCGCGATCACCTCGGGATGCTCGATGAAGTTCGATTTCGATTCGATCACGCCGGGAATCAGCACCTTGCCGTCGGGCAGCTTCACGCTCTCGAACAATGTATATTCGTGCGCATGGCGCGGGTTCGCCGCCTCCAACGAAATCGCGGACGGCCGCGCCCTGAACACGACGTCGACGATATCAGCCAGCGGCACGTCGCGGTGGTGCGGGCCCTCGTAATTGCCCCAGCACAGGTGCATGCGAAGCTGCGCGGGCGGAATGTTGCGGGTGGCGTGATTGAGCGCCTCGATGTGCAAGCCGATGCGCTTGCGGAATTCCGCGAGGTCGAGGTCGGCATACTGGATGTGCCGGCCCATCGCGAGGTCGGGGCAGTCGATCTGAAGCACCAGTCCCGCGCCCGCGACCGCCTCGTATTCGTCGCGCATCGCCTCGGCGATGGCCTCGAGATAGCTCTCCTGATCCTTGTAATGGTCGTTGCGGAAGAACAACGAGACGACGCCGGGCGACGCCGCGCTCATGAATCCCTGTTCGGCCTTCACGCCCTTGAGCGCCGCAACCAGATTGTCGACGTCGACCCGCGCCGCGGCTTTGTCGCGCACCGCGATCGGTCCGTTGCAGGCCGGGGTCTTGCGGCGCGAGCGTCCCGGATCGCCGAACACCTTCTTTTCGAGCCGCGGATAGTCCGCAAGATCCTGATAGATGAAGGTGTTTCCGGTGCCGCCGAAACCGTCGAGACGGTCCTTGATGTAGGTCGCGTAGCTTGGCTTCGACATTTCGCCGTCGTTGATGAGATCGATCCCGGCGGCGGCCTGCTTCTTCACCACCTCGGCGACCGCCTCGCGCACCCGCGCGGCCAGCGCGGCTGGCTCGACCGGGATACCCTCCTCCTTGGCGTACATGATACGGATCAGGTCGTCCGGCCGCGGCAGGCTCCCGGTGTGGGTGGTCAGGAAGCGCTCGGTGCTGCGTTTCATCCCCGGCTCCGTCGTTCTGGTTGCCGGAACTGTAGTCCGGCCCATTCCTGGGGCGGAAGGGTGGGCCGGCGCTGTCCCGGACCGTTGGCCCTCAAGTTGACAGCCGGGGAGGGGGCCCTTAGAAACACCGCAAATCCCCAGACATCGGCGCTTTGCGAGTCCGCTATGAAAGTTCGTAACTCATTGAAGTCCCTGCGTTCTCGCCACCGCGACAATCGCATCGTGCGGCGCAAGGGCCGGGTCTATATCATCAACAAGACCCAGAAGCGCTTTAAGGCCCGTCAGGGCTGATTTTCTCCTGCGCCGCTGGCGCCGGCTGTTTTCACGCCGATTTTAACGCTGACGGTCTTGCCGCACTGCGGCAGGGGTCTAGACTGCTGCTTATGACCCTGCGATTCCGCACGCCTGTCGTTGTGCTGGTCCTGGTGGCGACCTTTGCGTTGCCGTCTGTCGCTCAGGAGGCGCAGCCGCCCGGTCCGCCGGCGATGGAGCCGGTGCAGCCGCCCGATCAGCTTCCCAAGATCAACGCCGACCGCACCCGCGGCATCGATTTTCTCTTCGAGGCGCTGAAGCGAGCGCCCGACGCGGATGCCGCCAGGCATGTCGAGAACCGGATTTGGGCGCAGTGGATGGCGTCCGGCAGCGACACCGCCACACTGCTGATGTCGCGCGTGAAAGCCGCAACCGACGCGAAGGACTTCCCGCTCGCGATCCGGCTACTGGATTCGGTGGTGCAGATCAGGCCGGACTATGTCGAGGCGTGGAATCGGCGCGCGACCATTCACTTCCTCCAGAAGGATTATGCGCGCTCGATGGCCGACATCGAGCAGGTGCTGCGCCGCGAGCCGCGTCACTTCGGCGCGATCTCCGGACTCGGCATGATCCTGCAGGAGTTCGGCGACGAGCAGCGCGCGCTCGACGCGTTCCGGCGCGCGCTCGACGTCCACCCGCATCTGCAAAGGGTGCCCGAGATCGTGAAGCGGCTCAGCGACAAGGTCGACGGCCGGGAGATCTGAGCCTCGTGCCGAGGCGGGGCTCGCCGTTATCGTTCGTCAGGATTTGAGGTCGTTCGCCTTGATGTGGGCGACCATCTGATCGACCACGGTGCCCCAGCCATCGTGGAAGCCCATGTCCTCGTGATTCTTGCGTGTTTCCTCGTTGCCATGGATCGCGATCGCAGTGTATCGCGTTCCCGATCCTTGTCTGGCGAGTTGCAGCACCGCAGTGAAGAACGGCTTCGGCGAGGGGCGGTAACCTGGCAGCAGGGTATCGGTGAACACCAGCCGCTCGTTCGGCACCACTTCGAGATAGCAGCCGACGTTGGGAAACTCCTGGCCTTCGGGCGAGCGCATGGTGGTTCGGAATATGCCTCCCGGACGCAGGTCGATCTCGCAGGACGTGACGCTCCAGGGCTTGGGCACGAACCACTCGCGCAGATGCTGCGGCGTGGTCCAGGCTCTCCACACGAGTTCGACCGGTACGTCGATGTCGCGTTCGAGGAGGAGATCGAGCTTGGGATCGATCTTGATGACGGACGGCATCATTCCGAACTCTCCTGCTTCATGGTCATGAGATAACCGTCGAGGCGGTCGAGCCGGCGCTCCCACATCCTGCGTTGCCTCCCGAGCCAGTCTTCGGCGGCGCGCAGGCCTTCCGGCGCAATCCGATAAATGCGCACGCGGCCGGTCTTGGCGGAGCTCACGAGCCCGCTCGCTTCCAGCACCTTCAGGTGTTCGAGGAACGAGGGCAGAGCCATCTTGTAGGGCGCCGCCAGTTCGCTCACCGACGCCGGCCGCGCGCCCAATCGCTCCAGCACGTCGCGCCGGGTCGGATCGGAGAGCGCCCGGAAAACGCCGTCCATGACGGCTGGCTGGGGCGGCCGGCTTTGTTCGTCCCGCTTGCGTCCCGTTCGTGCGATCAACGGACGGCTCCGGATTTCCTCGCGCGGCGTCGCCACAGGCCAAGTACTGCGGACGTCTTATGCAGAATCAACACTTAGGTCAATACCTAAGTGTTGAATCTGCGCGAGCAGCTGTCGAGGGTCGACGTCTTCGCGTCGAGCCGGCAGTAGTGGTCAGTCGTCGGATTGCGCGCCGACGAAGGCGATCCGCACCATGTTGGTGGCTCCCGGCGTTCCGAGCGGCAGGCCGGCGACGATCAGCACGCGGCGGCCGGGCTTAGCAAAGCCGTCCTTGAACGCGATTCGGCAGGCGCGTTCGACCATGTCGTCCTGATCGTGCGCGTCCTCCGCGACCACGCAATGAACGCCCCAGGCGACCGACAGCCTGCGGCCGGTATCGACCTTCGGCGAAATCGCCACGATCGGGCAGTCCGGACGCTCGCGCGAAACGCGTAGCGCGGTGGAGCCGGAGGAGGTCCAGCAGATGATGGTCGGCAGATCGAGGGTTTCTGCAATCTGCCGAGCCGCGGCCGCGATGGCGTCGGCGCCGGTCGCCTCGGGTTCGCTGCGCTGCGCCCGCAGGATCGAGTGGTAGGCTTCGCCGCTCTCCACCTCCTCAGCGATGCGGTTCATGGTCGAGACGGCCTCGAACGGGTACTGGCCGGCGGCGCTCTCGGCCGAGAGCATGACCGCATCAGCGCCTTCGTAGATCGCAGTGGCGACGTCCGAGACTTCGGCCCGCGTCGGCACGGGGCTCGAAATCATCAATTCCAGCATCTGGGTCGCGACCACGACGGGCTTGCCGGCGCGCCGCGCCGCGCGTGTGAGCTGCTTCTGGATTCCGGGCACCTTTTCGAGTGGCAATTCGACGCCGAGATCGCCGCGCGCCACCATGATGGCGTCGGCGACATCCAGGATTTCGTCGAGTCGGGCGACGGCCTGCGGCTTCTCGATCTTGGCCATCACGGCCGCGCGGCCGCGCGTGATCTTCTTGGCTTCGGCGATGTCGTCGGGGCGCTGGACGAAGGACAGCCCGATCCAGTCCACGCCGGCATCGAGCGCCGCGTCGAGGTCGGAGCGATCCTTGGGGGTCAGAGCCGAGAACGGGATCACGGTTTCGGGCAGACTCACACCCTTGCGGTCCGAGAGCTTGCCGCCGACCTTCACCCGCGCGGCGATCCGCTCGCGCGATGCCTCGATCGTCTCCAGCCGGATCTTGCCGTCGTCGAGCAGAAGCGTGTGACCGGGCTGTACGCCCGCGAAGATTTCCGGATGCGGCAGGTGCACGCGCGACGCCGTGCCAGGAGACGGATCTGCGTCGAGCACGAAGGTCGCGCCGTTCTCCAGCATGACCGATCCGCCGTCGAAAGCGCCCACGCGCAGCTTGGGGCCCTGCAGGTCGACCAGGATGCCGATCGGCCGGTTGTGATCGCTCTCGACCTTGCGAATGGCGGCAACCATCGCCCGCATGCGATCGTGCGGGGTGTGGCTCATGTTGATGCGAAACACATCGGCGCCGGCTTCGAACAGGCGGCCGATCATTTCCGGTGTCGAGGAGGCAGGGCCGAGCGTGGCGACCACCTTGGTTCGTCGCAGACGTCTCATCGGGTGGCCGGTCCGGGCATGGGCGGGGCATTACGCCCCGGCGCGGGCATCGGGATCATCTGCATTCCAGGCACGTTCGGGCGTGTGCCGCCCTGTTCGCCCGCATCGGTCAGTTGCACGGTCCATGCTCGCTGTTCGCCGGTGTCCACTTCAAAGAACCCGGTCCGGTCAAAGCCTCGCGCGAGGCAATCTTCGACGCCGCGGATCGTAAACTCTTTTTCCCGCGTGCACATGAAAGCCTGACCGGACCATTCGCCGCCCCGGTCGTAATCCACCGCATAGATGTAATAGTAGCGGGCGATCAGGTTGCCCTTCAGCAGGGTCTCGCAACTGCGCGCCGGCAGGTTCCACCAGCCTTCGGTGACCCAGCCTTCCGGATCTTTGAATCCGATTGAGACCCCAACCCGGCTGCCGGTGTTGTTGCACATGGTGAAATCGGCCCGGGCCGGTGTTGTCAAAACCCCGGCCGCGAACACAACGGCTAACAGCAGCAGCGTCCGCGCGGACGGCAAGACCGCGAGAACCCGCCGGCCGGCGTGGGATCGCGGGACATCCAAGTGGCGGTACCCTTCCATCTCCGTCACGGGGTATCGCGTGGGCCTCAAGGCCTGTCAACGACGACGGCCCTGAAGTCGTTCACGTTGGTGCAGGTCGGACCAGTCTGGACCAGATCGTCCAACCGACTGAAAAACCCGGTGGAATCGTTGTCGGCAAGAAACGCGGCAGGATCGAGGCCAAGCCCCCGTGCGCGCTGTGCGGTGGTCGGGTCGACGAGGGCCCCGGCCGGGTCGTCGGCATTTCCGCCGCCGCCGTCGGTGCCGTCGGTGTCGGCTGCGATCGCGCCGATGCCTGGGGCGCCGTCCAGCGCCTCGGCCAGCGCCAGGGCGTATTCCTGGTTCGGGCCGCCGCGGCCCTGGCCGCGAATGGTCACGGTCAGTTCGCCGCCCGAAAGGATCACCGCGCGCCGGCCCTGCGCCTGAAGGTCGCGCGCCAATGCTGCATGGGCGCGAGCGACTTCGCGGGCTTCGCCTTCGACGCGGTCGCCGAGCATGACGCATTCGAAGCCGGCCTCGCGAATGGCGACCTCGGCTGCACGGAAGGCATCGGCCGGCCGTGCAATCAGTTCGTATTGCGCTTTCGCCAGCGCCGGGTCGCCGGGCTTGGGCGTCTCGTTGGCCGGATCGGCGAGTGCCCGCGACACGGCCTCGGGCACCGTCAGTCCGTATCGTCCGACCACGGCGCGGGCGTCGGCGAGCGACGTCGGATCGGCGACCGTGGGGCCTGAGCCGATCACCGCCGGATCGTCCCCGGGCACGTCTGAAATCGCCAGCGTCAGAACATCGGCTGGTTGGGCCAGCTTGGCCAGGCGGCCGCCTTTGATGCGCGAGAGATGCTTGCGCACGGTGTTCATCTCGCCGATGTGAGCGCCCGAACGCAGGAGCGCACGGTTGATCGCCTGCTTCTCCTCGAAGGTCACGCCAGCCGCTGGGGCGATCCAGTTTGCCGAGGCGCCGCCCGAGAGCAGAACCAGCACGAGGTCGCCGGTCTGGGCTCTTTCTGCAAGGTCAAGCGCACGCCGGGCGGCCTCGAGGCCGGCGCGGTCCGGCACCGGGTGGCCGGCTTCGATCACCTCGATGTGTCGGGTCGAACGCCCGTACCCGTGACGTGTGACGGCAAGTCCGATCAGGCGGTCCGGCGGCAGCCGGTCGCGATAGTGGCGCTCGGCGACCTCGACCATCGCGCCGGCGGCCTTGCCGGCCGCGAGCATTATGAGCCGCCCCGTCGGCACAGGTGGCAGATGGGGCGTCAGACAGGCGCGTGGATGGGCGGCGGCCACCGCCGCATCGAACCAGTCCATGAGCTGTTGCCGCACCTGCATATCCGCGTTGCTCCCGTGATTGTCCCATCGTTGCCCCGAAACATCCCACTCTGGGAAATTCGCAACCGGACGCTGCACTGTGCATCGAAGCCGGTTATAATGATTTAAAATTGATTGCTCTCGGGAGGAGATGTTCTGCCGGCCGGAGCCGGCGTCTGCATTCCAACAGCATTCGACCACGCGGCGCCGTTCATGACGGCCCCGCGCAACGACGCGAGAGACAGCTCGCAAATCCAAAGCTTCCAAGGGAGGGAACGCATATGGCGGTCTCGTTTACGATCAACGGAAAACCGGCGACGGTGAACGCCGGAGCGGATACGCCGCTTCTATGGGTGGTCCGCGAGCACCTCAAGCTCACCGGCACCAAATACGGCTGCGGCTCCGGCCTGTGCGGTGCGTGCACCGTGCACGTCGATGGGACGGCAGTTCGCTCCTGTCAGACCGGATTGTCGTCGGTGGCGGGCAAACACGTCACGACCATTGAGGGCCTGTCTCCGAACGGCTCGCACGCGCTGCAGAAGGCCTGGGTTGCGGAGCAGGTGCCGCAATGCGGCTACTGCCAGTCCGGCCAGATCATGCAGGCGGCTGAGCTCCTGGCGAAGACCAAGTCGCCATCACGCGCGCAAATCGTCGAGCATATGGACGGCAACATCTGCCGTTGCGGAACCTATCCGCGCATCGTGCGCGCCATCGAACGCGCCGCACGGGAGGGCTGAGCCATGAACGCCATCACTCCTTCTCGCAAAACCTCCGGCCTGAACCGCCGCGAAATGCTCGCCGGCACGGCCGGTCTTTCGTTCGCCTTCCTGCTTGCGCCGACCATGTTCGACGGCGAAGCGCAGGCCGATTCCGCCGGCCGGTTGAACGCCTGGGTCCACATTGGGACCGACGGCACCGTCACGATCATGGCGCCGGCGCCGGAAATGGGGCAGGGCGTCAACACTGCGCTCCCTCTCATCATTGCGGAAGAGCTCGACGCCGACTGGTCGAAGGTCAAGGTGCAGCAGGCGCCGGTCGCTGCGGTCTACAACAACCCGATCTTCAAGTCGCAGTTTGCGGTGGCGAGCATCACCACCCGTGCGTACTGGATGCCTTGCCGTATTGCCGGCGCGCAGGCCCGCAGGGTGCTGCTCGACGCCGTGGCCCAGCGCTGGAGCGTTCCGGTGGCGGAACTCAGCACCGAGCCCGGCGCGGTCGTGCATGCCGGCTCGAAGCGCCGGATCGGCTACGGGGAAATCGCGGCCTTCGCGAAGCAGCCGGACAACCTGCCGGAGATCAAGCCGGACCAGCTCAAACAGCCGGCCCAGTTCCGTCTGATCGGCAAGGACGTCACCCGCATCGACATGGCCGACAAGGCCATGGGAAAGCCGCTCTTCGCCATCGACGTGCAGGTGCCGGGAATGATCTACGGCACACTGGCACGCGCGCCGGTGCGCGGCTCGGGTCCGGTGTCGTTCAACCGCGACGAGATTCGCAAGCAACCGGGAATTGTCGATGCGGTGGCGCTCGATCACGGCGTCGGCATTCTCGGTGAGACGGTCGAAGCGGTGTTCGCCGCGAGACTGAAGCTCAAGGCGCAGTGGCGCGACGCGCCGGGCTCAAAGGTCGATTCGGAGAAGAACCTGGAGCAGTACCTCGCCCATGTGCGCGATCCGGAGCGCAAGGGCGTCGTCGGCCGCACCACCGGCGACGCGATCGGGGCGCTCAAGGGCGCGGCCAAAACGCTCACCGCCGACTTCACAACTGACTACGTCTATCACGCGCAGATGGAGCCGCACGCCTGCGTGGCCTCGGTGAAGCAGGATGGCACAGTGGAGGTGTGGGCCGGCACCCAATGGCCGACGCTGTCTGTCAACCTGGCCGCAAAGACGGCCGGCACTTCGCCGGACAAGGTGACGTTCCATCATATGCAGATGGGTGGCGGTTTCGGACGCAACGCCTTCGTCGAATATGTGATCGACGCGGTGCTGTTGTCCAAGGCCGCCGGCAAGCCGGTGAAGATGATCCAGAGCCGTGAGGACGACGTGCATCACGGCCGGTTCCGGCCGATGACGGCGCAACGCCTCGAGGTCGGGCTCGACGCCGGCGGTAAGGTCGTCGGCTGGCGGCACCGGCTCGCGGCCGACACCGTGGTGCCGTATCTCTACGGACAGGCGCGCATGGATGCCCAGAAGGGCGTTGACCATATCGTGTTCGCCGGCGCCGACGTGCCGTTCTACGACGTTCCGGCGCATATCGCCGACCACATCTATGAAGAGCATGGCGTGCGGACCGCGGCGTGGCGCGGCATCGGTGCGGGCTACACCAACTTCGCGGTCGAGGCGATGATCGATGAACTGGCGCTCACGGCCGGGCAGAACCCGCTGGCCTACCGGCTGGCTCTGCTCAAGGACGCGCGCGCTCGCAAGGTGGTCGAGCGGGTGGCGGAGATCGCCGACTGGAACCGCAAGCGCGAGGGCGGGCGGGCGCTCGGCATCGCCTTCAACAAGCTCGGGCTGCCGCCGATCGGCTTCTCGATGACCGGAACGGTCGCCGAGGTGTCGGTCGATCGCGGCAGCGGCGCGCTCAAGGTGCACAATCTCTGGTGCGTCGCCGATGTCGGCCTGCCGGTGCAGCCCGACAACATCGTGGCCCAGCTCGAGAGCTCGCTGATCTACAGCCTCAGCTCGGCGCTCAAGGAGCGGATCACGATCAAGAACGGGCAGGTCCAGCAGTCGAACTTCCACGACTACCCGGTCATGCGCATGTCCGAGATTCCGGAGATGAAGATCGAGGTGATTGCGAGTGGGCCGATCCCGCTGCCGGTCGGCGAATTGTCGATCGGCGGCACCGCGCCGGCGGTCGCCAACGCCTTCCTCGCGCTGACCGGCAAGCGGCTACGCGACATGCCGTTCACCCCGGACCGGATCAAGAAGGCGCTTGCCTGACGGATTGAAGGCGCGCTTTGCCCGCCGCGTCTTGCCGGGGACGCGGCGGGCTTTCTTATTTCGCGTGCTCGCACGGCTGGGCGCGAGGCCCTTCAACCCGGGGCGCTGCGGCACTATTTTAATCCAGCAACCGCAAGGATGACTGTCATGGACGAAAAGACCCGCACCGAGCTCGAAGCAGCCGTCTATCGCAAGCTGGTCGATCACCTGCGCAATCGCACGGACGTGCAGAACATCGACCTGATGAATCTCGCCGGGTTTTGCCGGAACTGCCTGTCGAACTGGATGAAGGAGGCGGCGGACGCCAAGGGCATTCCGATGTCCAAGGACCAGAGTCGCGAGATCGTCTATGGCGAGCCCTTCGATCAGTGGAAGGCCAAGCACCAGAAGGAGGCTTCCGCGGAGCAAAAGGCGGCCTTCGAGAAGTCCTCGGCGCACAAGCATTAATTTCCCGGCTGTGTATGGCGGGGATGACAGGGCGCGTGCCTTGACCCTGCGCCCGCCGTCTCCGAAAGCTCACCTCCTCAGACCGGCGCTGCGTCGCCGCGCGTTTGTTCCCGAGTTGGTTCTGGAGGAAGTGATGGCGTCGTCCGCCGCAGCCGAGACAATCGATCCCGAAGCCGCGCAGTCCAAGTTCGGCAAAGACCAGCTCAAAGCCTTCGTCGAGCGCATTGAGCGGCTCGAGGAGGAAAAGAAGACGATCGCCGACGACATCAAGGACGTCTACGCCGAGGCCAAGGCGATGGGCTTCGACACCAAGGCGTTGCGCACCGTGATCCGCATGCGCAAGCAGGATGTCAACGAGCGCCAGGAGCAGCAGGCGATCCTCGACACCTATCTGCACGCTCTGGGAATGCTTGCCGCGTAAAGCGGCTTTCCTGAAAATCCGTCCCATCGGTCCACGGCGGCACGGCCGCCGTGTTTTGTGCGCGTTTCATGCAGCCGCAGGCCGTGCGCCGGTTCCGCGCAGATACGGACGCGATGCGAGCCGCGTTCTTTCGTTCTCAGGACGATTGTAGAGGATGGGGCGCCGTTGGGCGGCGCACCAGGAGTCAGCGCAGTGCGGCGGTGCGGCTGCCGAAGCTGACGGTCGACTGGAACACGACGGCGCTGCCCATAAAGGCATCGGATGCGGGAGCCGGCTGGGCCTCATCCGAGAACGTCATCATGACAGCCGAGCCCGGCTTGCGCATGAACGGCTCAAGCGAGCGGAAGTCGCGCACCCCCATCGTCGTCATGGTCATGGCGCGGCTGATGCTCGTCGCCATGACGACGCCGCGCAGCCACGGATCGTTGAGGCGGTCGAGATCGGCGGTGAGAAGGCCCTGAGTCTTGGGCCGCGAGGCGTCGGGCATGGCCGGCTTCGTGGCCACCGAGGCGGCACCGGCGGTGGTGACGGTGGCCGGGGTGGAGCGCGCGGCAGCAAGACCCATCGGCTGCGCCAGGGTCGGGCGGGCGTCGCCTTCGGCGGCGTAACCCATCGCGATATCGCCGCTCACGCGGTCGTTGCGGGCAAACGGCCCGAGCCCGGCGGTGGTCTCCGGATCGACCGTGACGCGCTGACGGTTGCCGCGGCGCGCGCCGTCGGTGTGGCGCGGAGCGGCGGCGACCCGGGTCTGGGCCGAAACCGCGTCAGGCGGGCCCTGCCAGTATCCGCGTTCGGCGATGACCTGCATCGGGGAGAGCGGTGCCGGGGTTGCGGAGGGCTGCGGCGTCGCGGCCGGGCGCTGCGTCGGAAGCGGCGCCGGCAGTGGAATGGAGGCAGCAGAGGCGATCTGGAAGCTCGGTGCAGACGGCCTCGAATGCGGCAGCGGAACGTCGGTCATGGCCACCGTCACCGGCGGCTGTGGCGGCTGCGCCACGGGCGTCGGCCGCCGCGCTGCGGCCGTGCGGGCCGGAGCGGCAACTGGCGCATCGGCAACGGCTTCCGGCTCGGGTTGCGCGGTCTGGCCGCTGCCGAAGAGCGAGGCGATCAGGTTGCGGGATTGGGGCTGCGCGCCGGGACGCGTGCCGCGTTCGCGGTCCGCCATCGCCAGCTCGTAGCCCGGGAGCGGCTCGCCGTCGGAGGGAACGTGGAGGGTGCGGCCGTTCGGGAAGACCTTGACGAGCTGGTCGCGGGTCATGCGCGGCCAGTGCCGCACGTTGCCAACGTCCATGTGCACGAACGGCACGCCCGAGGTCGGATAGTAGCCGACGCCGCCGCCCTGCACGCGTAGAGCGGCCGCGCGCACCGTGGCGACCTCGACGGTCGGGATCGAAAAGTCGATCGCCTTGCCCTGCATGTGCAGCGAGGTCTTGGCGACGCCGCTGCTCCGGCTTCGGCCGCGCAGCATGGAGTTGGTGTTCGGGGAGCGGTAGCCGCTCACGACGTGGATCGGTCCGGTGGCCTTCACTTCGCGATAGACCTCCCACAGCATGTCGAAGAGCTGGGGGTCCATCCGGGTTTCCTGTTCTGCGCGCCAGTCGCGCAGAAAGCTGTTCAGCTTTGCCAGGGCCTGATCGTCGAAACGGCCGTTCTTTTTGAAGGCGACGGTGATCTGGTCTTTGGTGTGGATGTTGTAGAGCGTCAGTGAGCGGGTCTCGCCGACAGCATCCGCTGGTTGCAGGCTCACCGATCCAAGCAGCATAAGCGCTGCGGCGGCCAGACCGATGCGTCGTCCGGCGCGCTTTGCGCGAGCCTTTAGTCCGGACGGGTGCGCGATACCAAACTGCACCGAAAATCTCGCGTTACGGCGTTTCCAAACGGCAGCCTCCGCAGCGAACAGGCTGCGGAAACATGGCTAAAGCAGTCTTACCGGGAACGGTTAACGCGGACTTAGCGCCCCCAATCCCCCACCTATTACCACCCTTAATGGCTGAGTATGGCGAAAAGTGGCCTGAAAAATCCACACAATTCAAGGGCTGGGGGTGTGGTCAACAAAGTCTGAACGGCCGCCAGCCGATGCAAATCGGCCAGCCTTCAGGCGTATGGCGCTCGGCGCCATGCCAGCCTCGGCCCGGACGTCTCCGGCGTCCGGCACGCTCAGCGGAAGAGCTGCTCCAGCAGGGCGAAAGGATTGGGCGCGCTGTTGCGGGCCAGACCCTGCAGGCGCTGACGCTCCTCCGGCTTGGGCTGATAGTTCGGATCGGCCGGCCGCTCGTAGACCAGATCGGCGACCTTGCGGTTGTCGCCCTCGAGCTGCTCCAGAAGTGCCTTGTCGATTCCGTAGATGTCTTCGCGGAATTGCAGTTTGCCGGCCTCGTCCACGAAGGCGGTCTGATAGGTCAGGTGGACCTGGATCGGCGTCTGGAAGTCGAGCTGGCGTTCCTGGTCGCCATACATCCGGCGGATGTTCTCCTGGGTGAAGTTGCCGCGCGGTGCGCCGAGCGAGAGCAGCACCTCGGCGTACTTCAGCGGATCCTGCACGCGCATGCAGCCGTGGCTGTAAGCGCGGCGCGGGTGTGCGAAGTAATGCTTCTCCGGCGTGTCGTGCATGTAGACCAGGAACTTGTTGGGGAAGTTGAAGCGCAGCCGTCCCAGCGCATTGCGATCGCCCGGCGGCTGGAAGACGCGGATTTCGCCGTTCTCGCGGCGCTCCACGCGCAGGCCTTGGCGCTCGAAGATGCCACGGTCGCCGGATTCGAAGGCGGGCATCAGCTCCTGGTAGATGATCGACTGTGGCGGATGCCAGATCGGGTTGACGGTGATGTAGCGCATCGTGTCGCTGATCAGCGGCGTCGGCTGGTTCGGCTTGCCCACGACGACGCGGGTCATCCACACCTGCTGGCCGTTGTTCATGACCCGCAGATGATAGTCGGGAATGTTCAGGGCGACGTGAAGCCGCCCGAAGTCGCGCGGCACCCAGCGCCAGCGCTCGAGATTGGCGCGAACAGTTTCAATCTGCTGTGCGCGGCTCGGCGGGTTGAGCGCCGCAAGCGTGGCGGCGTCCAGCGCCCCGGTGGCACGCATGCCGCGCGCGCGCTGGAACTGACCGACGGCATTGGCCAGCGCGACGTTGTAGGTGCTGTTCGATTCCGGCTTGAGCCCGAGACGTTCGCGCAGCACGGGCACCCGCGGATCGTTCGGCATCACCGTGCGGCCCTGGCGGTCGCGTGTGATGCGCAGCGCCGGGCCTGAGGCAATGCGGGCTTCGTCTTCGGACGCCGGCGCGTCGCGCAACTCCTGGTACTTCGCCTTCAGCGCGCGATATCCGGCGTGCGGCGGATTGAAGCCTGCCAGCGTTCGCGACAGGTCCGCGGCCGTCGCAATCTGGCGAAGCACATTGGCCGCATCGAACGCAGCCTTGTAATCGATGTCCTTGGCGACTCGAGACCAGTGGACGCGACCGTCCATCGCGTGGCGGGCGTAGGTCAGCAATGTCGCGGTGAAGCGCAGTTCCGCATCGGCAAGACTCTGCGGGCCGTTGCCCCCCTGGGGCAGCGCGTAATCCGCCGGATCGAGACCATCGGCGTCGACCGTTTGCAGATGAGCCGTCGCCGCCAGGGCGCGCTCGTTTTGCGCACCCCCGACAAACCAAAGCGAAACGAAACTGTTTTTCTCGTAGTGAGCCACGATCGCGGCGCGATCGTCCGCCCGAGGGATCAGCCGCTCGATCCGCGACTTGTCCGCGATCGCCTGACGCAACGCATCGCCGACATCGGCAGCGGGCGCGGTCGTGGTCGATGTTGCAACGGCGGTTGTCGGTGCGGGTGCCTGCGGCGCCGCCGCGCGTGCGGGGACCGGCGCTGGGAGTGGAGTTGCGCCCGGCGCGGCGGTCGGGCGGGAGGCGGGGCGCGGGGTCTGGAAACGGGGCTGGACGGGTTCGTCCGCGGTCTGCGCACGGCCGGCGGGCTCAGGGGTCGCGAGGCGTTGCGGGCCGGCCGCCGGGGTTCGGCTGCGCGTCGTCGCAGCCGAGGGCTCGCGGAATGCATCGGGGGCCGACGACGTGTCGCGCGGCGGGGACGGTGCGATATTGGCGGGTTGCGGCGTGGGGAGGCGGCCGTCGAGCGTCGGATTGCCGAAGGGCGATGCCAGAACCGCTTCGCTGCGGATGACGGCGCCAGCCATCAGGATGGCGCCGACGGCCGATCCAGCGAGAAAAACACGTTGGGTCTTTCGCATGACGCACTCCTTTCAGGTCCGTTGCGCGCGCACCGTCGCCTCGCTCCGGAAATGCCGCGTCGGCCGGGCCGTGCCTCGTGGCCCGGTGGCGGCTTCATTCGGATCGAGGATAACGTGTTTGGCCGCCGACCCGCGGCCGACTTGCAAGCATAGTTACTGCGGCGGCGTGCAGGAGCGGCCGCGATTTACGATGATTCCTGAGGAAATTTCGCGGTGCTGCGGCGTCGGCCGCTCAGGTCACCGGATCGTGACCGCTCGCAAGTCCAAGACTGTCGAGCTTGCGATAGAGCGTCGACCGCCCGATCCGCAAGCGTCGCGCCACCTCGGACATCTGTCCGCGGTGGTGGGCGATGGCGAAGCGGATGGCGTCGGCCTCGATCGATTCGAGCGGACGGACGTCGCCCTCCGCGTTCAGAAGCGAGATCATCCCGCCTTCTGGAGCGGGCGTCGCAGTCGCCACCGGTGCGGCATCGAACAGCGAGGGAATGTCGATTCCGGCTGGGGCGGTCTCCGGCAGTCCCGGCACCGAAGGCGGCGAGTCCATATCGCCGTGGCGCTGCGCCGCGATCTGCGGAAACTCCGACATGCCGATCACGTCGCCTTCGGCGAGCACGACGGCACGAAACATCGCGTTTTCAAGCTGGCGGACGTTGCCCGGCCATCGGAACCGGGCCAGTTCGGCGAGTGCATCGCCTGAGACCTGGCGTATGCGTTTTCCTTCTTCCACCGAGAAGCGCGTCAGGAAGTGTCGCACCAATTCTGGAATGTCTTCGGCGCGATCGCGCAGCGACGGCACTGAGATCGGGAAGACGTGCAGCCGGTAGAACAGGTCTTCCCGGAAGCGTCCGGCCTTCACGTCGGCGATCAGATTGCGGTTCGTTGCGGAGATGATGCGCACGTCGACCTTGATCGGCTTGCGCCCCCCGACCGGTTCGACTTCACCCTCCTGAATAGCGCGCAGGAGCTTGACTTGTGCGGGCAGCGGCAGTTCGCCGATCTCGTCGAGGAACAGCGTCCCGCCGGAAGCCTCGATGAACTTGCCGGTGTGGCGTTCCGACGCTCCGGTAAACGCGCCCTTCTCGTGTCCGAACAGGGTGGACTCGACGAGGTTGTCGGGGATCGCACCGCAATTGATCGCAACGAAGGGCTTCGAACGGCGCTCGCCGGACCCGTGAATCGCGCGCGCGATCATTTCCTTGCCGACGCCAAACTCGCCCTCGATCAGAACCGGTATCGATGAGCTTGCGGACTTTTCGGCGTTGCGCAGCACAGCCTGCATCGCCGGGCTGCGGGTGATGATGTCGCGAAAGCCGAGCGTGCCGGATTGCGTGCGCTTGATACGCCCGAGTTCGTCGGCAAGCGCCGTGCGGTCCAGGGCGTTCCGGATCGAGACCTGCAGGCGTTCGGCGCCGACCGGCTTGACCACGAAATCGGCAGCGCCGGCGCGCATCGCCGACACAACATTATCGATGCCGCCGTGCGCGGTCTGAACGATGGCGGGCGTGGCGAGCCCGGCGTCCTGCATGCGGGCCAGTACGCCGAGGCCGTCGAGGTCCGGCATGACGAGGTCGAGCACCACGCAGTCGAACCGCAGAGCCTCCGGACCGACGAGCAGCGCAGCAGCCTGATCGCCGCCCTCGGCCACGACCGGGTCGTAGCCGAACTTTCGCACCATGTTTTCAAGCAGACGCCGTGCGACCGGATCGTCGTCGACGATGAGAATACGCTCGGCCATCGCTGCCTCTACGCCACTGCCGCACGCCACTGTGCCGTTTCGGGAAAGAATGCCTGATCCCCATTAAGGGCGCGTTAAGTGTCGGTCCGGCGCCGGTTTGACGGCCTGCGAGGGCCGGGATGCAGTCCCGGCGCGAGCTATTTTGCGGGCGCCGCCGGCTCCACGGCAAACAGGTCGGCCGCCTTCATCACTGCGTGGTGGCGGGCCACCGGATCCTGGATCGTCTTGTTGATCTCCTGCAGCTTCGGCATCGTCGCTCCCGGTATGGTGTAGCGGAGCGTTTCGCCGGTGAGACGATGAACGATCACGGCGACGCCCATCGTGCCCGGCGGCGAGTGCTCGGCTGCGACCCGCAGCGTGCCCTGGCCGGGGCTGGCGGTGGTTGCGATCATGATGCCGTCAGCGATGCACGGGCAGGGGGCTTTCTCGCCGCTGAAATACGTCACCGAAAGCTCGCGCGGCTTGGCCTTCAGGCGCTCTGCGGCATCAAGGCCGATCCGGATTCCCATCGGAATGAACGCTCCGTAGCCGCCGTGGACGCGGGCGCCGAGCGCGGCCCATTCCTCCGCGCTCTGCGCCGACGCGGCTCGGGGCGACGCCATCGCGCCTGCAAAGAGGAGGAGCACGAAGATGGTGCGGATCGGTTTGAGCATCCTGGATCATTCCATTGATGATGCGGCGCATGCGCATGCAACCACCGATCCGCCATTCAATCCAGATCGAAAAAGGAAACGGCCCGCTCCGGAGAGCGGGCCGTCCTTCATTGCGATCGGATCAAAGGCCGTCAGGCGCCGATGTAGCGTTGCAGGTACGGCCAGACCTCGAGGCCGCCGCGGTAGCACATCTCCAGCGCGACATAGAGGATGATGGCCAGACCGACGTAGCCGATCCAGCGGTGCTTCTGGAGCAGGCGGGCGATGAAGCTTGCCGCGATGCCCATCAGCGCAATCGACAGAACCAGTCCGAACACAAGGATGTAGGGGTAATCGCGCGCGGCACCCGCGACCGCGAGCACGTTATCGAGCGACATGGAGACGTCGGCGATGATGATCTGCCAGATCGCTTGCTTGAACGTCTTCTTCGGCGCGCCGCCTGCGACCGTGCCGTCCTTGTTGACGTCCTCATCCGCCAGCGCTTCGATCGCGTCGATGTCGTGGTGGTTCTCACGCAGTTCGCGCCACATTTTCCAGCAGACCCACAGCAGCAGGACGCCGCCAGCCAGCAGGAGGCCGATGATGGAGAGCAGTTGAACGGTGATGCTGGCGAATCCGATGCGCAGCACGGTGGCTGCAACGATGCCCCAGAAGATGGCCTTGGCCCGTTGCTCCTTCGGCAGGCCGGCAGCGGCGAGGCCGATGACCACGGCGTTGTCGCCGGCCAGGACGAGGTCGATCATGATGACCTGCAGCAGCGCTGCCAGGGCATCGGCTGTAAAGTACGCGCTCATGTGAAGTCGTCCGTCTTGCGTGTCGTTGGAAGGATGGAAAATCGAAGGACGGCCCGTTGTTCGCCCCTGCTCAGCGCAGCCAAAGACGCTCTACCGGCTGCGCAGCCGGAAGGCACGACCTTGGAACACGGATCGTCAGAGGCGGACAGCAACAGGCCACTCCGTCGTCGTCCAGTCCGACATCGCAGTTCTTAGGAACTGCCAGAGGGGCCCGGCCTGGGTGGGCGGTATGTTTGCAATGACGATATGACGCGGTCAAGCGCCTTGCCGGCCATCGGATCGACGTTTTTCGCCAGGGTTCGGAGAGTAAAGCGCCCCCTCCGACGGCCGGGACCGGAATCGCAGAGAAACGCGACATGAGGGCGTTGCCGTCCGCGCCGAGATTCTTATGTTGGAAGCATTCATTCCAGACGGACGGATCCGATGCCTCGAAAGTCGACCAATGCAGCCGCCAAGAAGCTCGTTGCCCGGCGCAGCGCTTCCAGGGCGCCGTCCCGCTCCAAGCCCACTGGCCTCGGAGCGCTACCGGAATGGAATCTGGCAGACCTCTATGCGTCGCATGATGCGCCGGAGGTGGCACGCGACCTTTCGCGCGCGGAAGCAGACTGCGTGGCTTTCGAAGCGGAATTCAAAGGCAGGCTTGCGGAGATCGCCACGGGCCCGAACGGAGCCGAGACGCTCGCGCAGGCCGTGCGCCGCTTCGAGGCGATCGACGATCTTCTGGGGCGGCTGATTTCCTATGCCGGACTGCTTTACTCCGGAGACACGACCGATCCGGTCCGGTCCAAGTTCTACGGCGACATGCAGGAGCGCATCACCGCGGCGTCCTCGCACCTTCTGTTCTTTACGCTCGAACTGAACCGGCTGGACGATGGGTTGCTGGAGCGGTCCATGACCGATCCGTCGCTCGGCCATTACCGTCCTTGGCTGGAGGACATTCGCAAGGACAAGCCTTATCAGCTCGAAGATCGCGTGGAGCAGCTCTTCCACGAAAAGTCTGTGACAGGCTATTCCGCCTTCAACCGGCTGTTCGACGAAACCATGTCAAGCTTGCGCTTCAAGGTGAATGGCAAGTCGCTGGCGATCGAGCCGACGCTTTCGCTCTTGCAGGATACTCAGGAGAAGAACCGCAAGGCGGCATCCGAGGCGCTGGCGAAGACCTTCCGCGAGAATCTTCGCCTTTTCACGCTCGTCACCAACACGCTGGCGAAGGACAAGGAAATTTCCGACCGCTGGCGCGGCTTCAAGGACGTGGCGGAATCGCGCCATCTCGCAAACCGGGTGGAGCCGGAGGTGGTGGATGCCCTGGTCTCGTCCGTGCGGGACGCCTATCCTCGGCTATCGCACCGGTATTACGCGCTCAAGGCGCGCTGGTTCGGCAAGAAGAAGCTGCCGAACTGGGATCGCAACGCGCCCCTGCCGCAGGTCAAGATGCGCACCATCGGCTGGTCGGAGGCGCAGGATACCGTATTGTCGGCTTACGGCGCGTTCTCTCCGAAACTGGCCGCGATTGCGGAACGCTTCTTCAAGGAAAGATGGATCGATGCGCCGGTGCGGCCAGGCAAATCGCCGGGGGCGTTCGCGCATCCGACCGTGCCGTCGGCGCACCCTTACGTGCTGCTGAACTACCAGGGGAAACCGCGCGACGTGATGACGTTGGCGCACGAACTCGGCCACGGCGTGCATCAGGTGCTTGCGGGGCCGAACGGCGCATTGATGGCGCCGACGCCTCTCACGTTGGCGGAGACGGCGAGCGTATTCGGCGAAATGCTCACCTTCAAGAAATTGCTCGCACTGACCACCGATCCGAAGCAGCGCAAGGCCATGCTCGCCGCCAAGGTCGAAGACATGATCAACACGGTGGTGCGGCAGATCGCATTCTATACCTTCGAGCGCAAGGTCCACACCGAACGGCGCACCGGCGAACTGACGTCAGAGCGGCTGTGCGAGATCTGGATGGAGGTGCAGGCCGAGAGTCTCGGTCCCGCGATCGAACTCAGACCGGGTTACGAGACGTTCTGGACCTATATCCCTCACTTCATCCATTCGCCGTTCTACGTTTACGCCTACGCCTTTGGCGATTGTCTGGTGAACTCCCTCTACGCGGTCTACGAACACTCGGAGGCCGGCTTTGCGGAACGTTATCTTGCGATGCTTGCTGCTGGCGGGACCAAGCATCATTCCGAATTGCTGGCGCCGTTCGGGCTCGACGCCCGCGATCCAGCATTCTGGCAGGGTGGCTTAGGAGTTATCGAGCGGATGATCGGGGAGCTGGAGGGAATGGAGAAATAAAATTTCTCCACCTTCGGTTGAGTTTCTGGCGGCAGGTGTGCGGCGAGTGAGGAGGAAAGCCTCACCCGCCTGAATTGCGACATTTGGCCAATAGGGTCATTTTATCTCAAGCATTCACGGTACGTTTTTGCGTTGCTCGTAATCGGCTTGGAGTTTCCCCCATGCTCAACGGAAAAGTCGCTCTCGTCACCGGCTCGACCTCGGGCATTGGTCTCGGCATAGCGCGCGCACTGGCGGGGCAAGGCGCGAATATCGTTCTGAACGGCTTTGGCGATGCAGCGGAAATCGAAAGGCTGCGTCGCAGTATCGAGGACGAATTCCAGGTGCGGGCGATCTATGCCCCGGCCGACGTCAGCAAGCCGGACGAAATTCAGGCGATGGTCCGGACGGCGACGAGCGAACTCGGCGGAGTCGATATCATTGTCAACAACGCCGGCATCCAGCACGTCGCGCCGATCCAGGATTTTCCGATTGATCGCTGGGACGCGATTATCGCGATCAACCTGTCCTCGGCGTTTCACACCATCCGCGCCGCATTGCCGCAGATGCTCGACCGCAACTGGGGGCGCATCATCAACATCGCCAGCGCCCACGGTCTCGTTGCGAGCGCGCAGAAGGTCGGATATGTCGCGGCCAAGCACGGCCTCGTCGGTCTGACCAAAGTGGTGGCGCTCGAGACGGCGAAGACCGGGATTACCTGCAATGCGATCTGTCCGGGCTGGGTGCTGACGCCCCTGGTGCAGAAGCAGATCGACGCCCGAGCCGCCAACGAAGGCGTGGCGGTCGAAAAGGCGAGGGTCGATCTCCTGTCTGAAAAACAGCCCTCGCTCGATTTTGTCACGCCCGAGCAGCTCGGCGGGATGGCGGTCTTTCTCTGTTCCGAGGCCGCCTCCCAGATCCGCGGAGCCGCGCTCTCGGTCGATGGCGGCTGGACCGCCCAGTGATCCGGGGTTGATTTCGCCCCTGTCCGTCGCGATGTATTAATGCGATGGCTGCAGACGACACCGAACAGAACCGCTTTTCCGCCCGCGCGCGTCGCTATGCCCGGGTTGGCGCCAATGTCGGCGGTGTCGCCGCCAAGGCGGCCGGTGCGCGTCTCTTCGGATATGAACTGGACCGCGGACGCAATGCCGCCGAACTCGCGGCCGCGCTCGGCGGGCTCAAGGGCCCGATCATGAAGGTGGCGCAGCTTCTTGCCACCATTCCGGAGGCCCTGCCGCCCGAGTACATCGAACAGCTCACAAAGCTGCAGAACCAGGCGCCGCCGATGGGGTGGGCCTTCGTGAAGCGGCGGATGCAGGCGGAGTTGGGGGCCGGGTGGCAGGACAAGTTTGCGAGCTTCGAGCACCAGCCTGCCGCGGCGGCGTCGCTCGGCCAGGTTCACCGCGCGACTGCAAGAGGCGGCGAGACGCTGGCCTGCAAGCTGCAATATCCGGACATGCAATCCGCCGTCGAAGCCGATCTGAATCAACTCGGCGTTCTGTTTGCGATCCGGCGGCGCTTCGATCCTGCAATCGACACCAGCGAGATTATCAAAGAAATCGGCGCGCGCGTGCGTGAAGAGCTCGATTACCGCCGTGAGGCGAAGCATGTCGCGCTCTACGGTGAAATCCTGAAGGACGAGCCGGCGGTGCGCGTGCCGCGCGCCTGGCCGGAGCTATCGACCGGCCGGCTGCTGACGCTGGACTGGCTCGACGGCACGCGCCTGCTTGATCACAAGGAGGCTTCGCTCGAGGTTCGCAACCGGCTCGGCCGCGCGATGTTCGCGGCCTGGTGGGTGCCGTTCGTGCGCTATGGGATGATCCACGGCGATCCGCATCTTGGCAATTACAGCGTTTTCGAGAAGGACGGCGAGCCGGCCGGCATCAATCTCCTCGACTACGGGTGTATCCGGATTTTCCCGCCCTCGTTCGTCGGAGGCGTGGTCGATCTCTATAACGGCCTGCGCACCGGCGATGACGATCTGGTGGTGCAGGCTTACGAGACCTGGGGATTCCGCAAGCTGTCGCGGAGGCTTATTGACATTCTGAACGTATGGGCGCGCTTCATTTACGGCCCGCTCATGGACGACCGGGTGCGCAGCATCGCCGACGGCGTGAAGCCCGGCGAATACGGTCGCCGGCAGGCGTTCGAGGTGCATCAGGCGCTCAAGCGCGAGGGGCCGGTGACGGTGCCGCGCGAGTTCGTGCTGATGGACCGCGCGGCCATCGGCCTCGGCGGTGTGTTTCTGCACCTGCGCGCCGAATTGAACTTTCACCGGCTGTTCATGGACGCCATGCAGGACTTCTCGGTCGCGGCCGTTTCGGAGCGACAAGCTGCCGCAATGCGTCGCGTTGATCTGCCGCCCTCGGGCTGAGATTTTCCACCGCGCTCCGGCGGCCCGTTGGCCGGGTTGGACTTCGCTTGCGGCCCGCGATACGAGGGCATTCGGTTTTCGACCGTGTCCTCCGCCCGCCCGGCGTGATTTCTGTCACGCGACGACGATCGACTTGGAGAAAACGAGATGCTGGTCCGGCTGGCCTGTTGTGCGGCGCTCGCGATTGCGGTGCTGGCGCCGTCCGGCGTCCGGGCCGATTGCGCCAGCCAGATCAGCCAATTGATGTCGCGGGACACCGAAAAACTGACCACCCGCTACAACCGGATCAGCAGCCGTCTGCAGAAGCAGGGAGCCAGTCCCAAGCTGGTGGCCGAGGGCTGCCGGGTGGCGCGGGCGCTGGAGCCCCGGCTGGTCGAGCAGATCGCCGCTCTGCGCCAGTCCAGTTGCAGCAAGGATCCGAGTGTCGGGACCATGGTCGCCGACATCGTCCGGGGTCACGAGGACGATCTCGCCGCCATGCGAAAGGCCACCCGGACGGTCTGCAAGTAGCCGAAGCGAACGTCGCCCGTAGACCGCTTCTCCGCCTTTCTCGAATCCCCGGAATTGCAGCCCTGATGGCGCCCGGCCGCATTGCCCGGGCACCGGGTTTCAGCTAAATCCAAGCTCGAACCGACTACGCGATCGAAAGGACGGCGGGATGGCCGGACACGACGAAACGGCATACACGACGGCGGACGGAAACGACTATCCGGCCCACGAGCAGAGCTATCTGAGCTTCCTTCTGATGGTGGCGATAGGAACCGTCTATTGCCTCAACATTGCGGTGGCGCTGGCGATTGGCGGCTACAAGGGCGCCTGGTGGACCATGACGGGCGTTTTGCTGGTCGCAACGGTGATCGCGGCCCACGGGCTTGCGACCGGAGCCAAGGTGCCGAGCTATGTGATGCTCGCTCTTGCGCTTGTGATCCTCGCGCTCTCATGACGCCACCGGCCGCGGCCCATTCGGGTCGCGTTCGTTTTCCGGGATGCCGGATCGGGGGATGGGGTTGATGCGTATTGCCATTGCGCGGGAAAGCGACGCCGGCGAACCGCGGGTCGCAGCAACGCCAGAAACCGTGAAGAAGTTGATCGCGCTCGGTGCTGAGGTTGCGGTCCAGCCCGGCGCGGGCGATCGCTCCGGAATTCCGGATGCCGATTTCGCGGCGGCCGGCGCGAGCCTTGATGCCAATGCGATCGCCGGCGCGGACGTGGTGCTCAAGGTCCGCAGACCCACCGACTCTGAACTCAAGAGCTATAAAAAGGGCGCCGTGGTCGCTGCGATCATGGATCCCTATGGCAACGACGCTGCGCTCAAGGCGATGTCCGATGCGGGCGTGGTGGCGCTCGCGATGGAATTGGTGCCGCGCATCACCCGCGCGCAGTCGATGGACGTGCTGTCCAGTCAGGCCAACCTCGCGGGCTATCGGGCGGTGATCGACGCCTCGGCCGAATACGGCCGCGCGCTGCCGATGATGATGACTGCGGCCGGCACCGTGCCGGCTGCCAAGGTTTTCATCATGGGCGTTGGCGTCGCCGGGCTGCAGGCGATTGCGACGGCCCGCCGGCTCGGCGCTGTGGTGACCGCGACAGATGTGCGACCGGCGGTGAAGGAGCAGGTGCAATCGCTGGGCGCCAAGTTCATTGCGGTCGAGGACGACGAGTTCAAGCAGGCCGAGACGGCGGGCGGTTACGCCAAGGAAATGTCGAAGGACTACCAGGCGAAGCAGGCAGCGCTAGTCGCCGAGCACATCAAGAAGCAGGACATCGTCATCACCACGGCGCTGATCCCGGGCCGGCCTGCGCCGCGCCTGGTGTCCGCGGAGATGGTGAAGTCGATGCGGCCGGGTTCGGTGCTCATCGACCTTGCAATTGAGCGCGGCGGCAACGTCGAAGGCGCGAAGCTCGGCGAGGTCGTCGAGACGGGCGGGGTCAAGATCGTCGGCCATGCCAATATGCCAGGCCGGCTCGCGGCCTCTGCCTCCGCGCTCTACGCCAAGAATCTTCTGACGCTGCTCGAAATGCTCATCGACAAGAAAGAGAAAGTGCTTGCGATCAACTGGGATGACGAGATCGTCAAGGGCATTGCGCTGACCCGCGACGGCGCGATCGTGCATCCGAATTTCGCGCCGAAGGCCGGGGCCTAGTTTCGCTCATGAATTCGGAGCCGCGTCACGCACTGCCGTTCCGGAGCGCGGGCGCAGTCCGCAGGATCGGAATTCGTTCGCCCGACCCGCTTTTGATTCCGGATTTCGGGAGCGTCGTTTCGCGGCGCGCCGGAATCGTCCAGACCTGGGAGATCGATCGATGACAGGCTCTCCGCTCGACGCTGTCGATCCTTTCGTCTTTCTGCTCTCGATTTTCGTTCTGGCCGTGTTCGTCGGCTATTACGTCGTATGGTCGGTGACGCCAGCGCTGCACACCCCGCTGATGTCGGTGACCAACGCGATCTCCTCGGTCATCGTCGTGGGGGCGCTGCTCGCCGTCGGCGTGCCGCTGGCCGGGAACGAGAGCGGGCCGATTTGGGCGCGAGCGCTCGGCTTCGTCGCGCTGGTGCTGGCCTCGATCAACATCTTCGGAGGCTTCCTGGTCACCCAGCGCATGCTGGCGATGTACCAGAAGAAAAAGAAGTGAAAGCGATGCCGCTCGATTTGAGCCGCTTCGTTGTCACCGGACCAATGTCGTCCGTTTGCCATTTGATCGCAGCCGATGATGCGAACGTCCGGCGCAGGCCCGGATGTGACGGGGGAGAAATCCAGTCATGAGCGCCAACGTCGTCGCGCTTCTCTATCTCGTCTCCGGTGTTCTTTTTATCATGGCGCTGCGCGGGCTCTCGAGTCCGAAGTCCAGCCGCATGGGCAACATGTTCGGCATCGCCGGCATGACCATCGCGGTGGCTACCACGCTCGCCTCCAGCCCGCCGACCGGGATCGGCGCATGGGTTCTGGTGTTCGGTGGCATTGCGATCGGCGGCGGCATCGGCGCTGCGATTGCGCGCCGCGTTCCGATGACCTCGATGCCGGAACTCGTGGCGGCGTTTCACTCGCTGGTCGGCATGGCCGCGGTGCTTGTCGCCGCCGCGGCCTATTATGCGCCGGAGGCGTTCGGCATCGGCAAGGTCGGCGCCATCAAGATGGCCAGCCTGATCGAAATGTCGATCGGTGCGGCGATCGGCGCGGTCACCTTTACCGGCTCGGTCGTGGCCTTCGCCAAGCTGTCAGGCCGAATGAGCGGCGCTCCCATCCTGTTGCCGGGGCGCCATGTCATCAACATCGTGCTCGCTGCGGCGCTGATCTTCTTCATTTACGGGCTGGTGGTCTCGCAGGCCCAGATCGATTTCTGGCTGATCGTCGTCATCGCTCTGGTGCTGGGTGTCCTGATCATCATCCCGATCGGCGGCGCGGATATGCCGGTCGTGATCTCGATGCTGAATTCGTATTCCGGCTGGGCCGCCGCCGGCATCGGTTTCACCCTCGGCAACATGGCGCTCATCATCACTGGCGCGCTGGTCGGCTCGTCGGGCGCGATCCTGTCCTACATCATGTGCCGCGGCATGAACCGAAATTTCATTTCGGTCATCCTCGGCGGCTTCGGCGGCGAAGTGGCGGCTGCCGGCGGTGCGGCGGAGCAGCGGCCGGTCAAGCTCGGTTCGGCGGAAGACGCCGCCTACATCATGAAGAACGCCTCGAAGGTCATCATCGTGCCGGGCTACGGCATGGCGGTGGCGCAGGCGCAGCACGCGCTTCGCGAGATGGCCGACCATCTCAAGAAGGAGGGCGTCGAGGTCAAGTACGCCATCCATCCGGTCGCGGGTCGCATGCCCGGCCACATGAACGTGCTGCTGGCCGAGGCCAATGTGCCTTATGACGAGGTGTTCGACCTGGAGGACATCAACTCCGAATTCGCGCAGGCCGACGTGGCTTTCGTGATCGGCGCCAACGATGTCACCAATCCGGCGGCCGAAGATGATCCATCCTCGCCGATCTACGGCATGCCGGTGCTACAGGTCTGGAAGGCCGGCACGGTGATGTTCATCAAGCGGTCGCTGGCCTCCGGATATGCCGGCATCGACAATCCACTGTTCTATCGCGACAACACGATGATGCTGCTCGGCGATGCCAAGAAGATGAGCGAGAGCATCGTCAAGGGCATGTAACGTCTGAAGGGATCGAATGGCCGGGCCAGTCCCGGCCATTTCTATTGTTGCGTGTGGATTGCGCCCGGTGCAGGCCGACTGCATCGGTGGCGGGCCTTTTGGCCTCTTGCCATTTTCGGCCGATATCATGAAAAAGAATTGGCCAGCGCCCATGACGGTGCGGCATGGGAGGATCGAAACATGATCGAACGCAACCTTCGGATGTCCCGCCGCGCGGCTATCTCCGGTCTGGCGCTGCTCGCCATCGGCACCGTGCCGGTGTCTGCACAGAACTATCCCGCCCGTCAGATCACGATCCTGACGCCCTTCGCGGCGGGCAGCGTGACCGACGCCACCGCGCGCGCCGTCGCTGCGCATTTGCAAGAGACGCTGGGCCAGCCGGTCATCGTCGAGAACCGCGCGGGCGCGGGCGGGCTTCTCGCCGCAGCCGCCGTCGCGAAGGCGGCGCCGGACGGCTACACCTTCCTGATCACGACCAACTCGACGCATTCGGCCACCAGCCTGTTCAAATCGGTGCCTTACGATCCGATCAAGGACTTCACGCCGGTGGCGCGGATCGGCAGTTTTCCGTCGATGATCGCGGTCAACCCGAACGTGCCGATCAAGTCGATGCAGGATCTCGTTGCGCACGCCAAGGCGAACCCCGGCAAGCTGTCCTATGCGCATGGCAATTCGACCGGCCATATCAGCGGCGAGGCGCTCAAGCAGCGCACCAAGATCGACATCGTGCGCGTGGCCTATCGCAGCAATCCCGCGGCGATGGTCGATCTGATCGCGGGCCATGTGCCGATGATGATTCCTGACTTTGGCACCGGACTGCCTCAGGTCAAGGCGCAGAAAATCCGGCCGCTGGCGGTTCTGACCAAGGACCGCAGCGCGCAGCTTCCGGATGTGCCGTCGCTCCACGAAACAGTCATGCCCGGCTTCGATCTCCTGGCCTGGGCCGGAATGTTCGCGCCGGCCGGGTTGCCGCCGGCGATCGCGCAGCGGGTGTCGTCGGAGCTCGAGAAATTTCTGTCGCGTGCGGATGTGAAGTCGCGCATGCAATCGCAGGGGGTCGAAGTCTTCTAC
This sequence comes from uncultured Alphaproteobacteria bacterium, assembly GCA_963758225.1. Classification (GTDB taxonomy): domain Bacteria; phylum Pseudomonadota; class Alphaproteobacteria; order Rhizobiales; family Xanthobacteraceae; genus Z2-YC6860. Next base: position 431,811 of record CAVWUJ010000002.1, read on the forward strand.
ACCGGTCCGAACGAGTTCGACGCCTATGTCAAAAGCGAACTCGCGAAATGGAGCGGCCTCATCAAGGAGGTCGGGATTCCCCCTCAGTAGCGGCGGTCGCGCGGCCGGCGCCGGTCCGTACCGGCGCCGGAACGTTGCTCAGCGGGCGGCGGCGGGCATATGCACGTTGACGATCGCGGTCTTGCCGGACTGTACGCACGTCAGCGCATCCTGCAGAACGCCCTTCAGCGCGGCCGGATCCTGCACGGAGGCCGCAAAGCCGCCGACCATTGCGGCAGCTTCTTCGTACTTTGGCCCCTTGATGTAAACGCCGTAGTAGTCCTTCGTCGTTTTCGACGTCCCCTGCGGATAGAACTTGTCGTGGTAGAACTGCATCGCCGCGTATTTGGCGTTGTTGACCACAACGATCAGGAGCGGAAGCCGGTGCTCGTCGGCGAAGGCCAGCGCCGGCACCACCGGATTGTACATGTAGGTGCCGTCGCCGATGGTCATGACAACGGGACGCTTCGGAAACGCGAGTTTGACCCCCAGCGCGTAGCCAAGCCCTTGCCCCAGTCCGCTCGGGGCCCGAAAGAACGTCAGCGGATCGTCCCACTTCACATGCTCGCGGATCGCGCCGGCGTGGACGATGGTCTCGTCGACGTAGGCGGTGTCGGCGGGCATCACCTCCCGCAGCGTCCTGATCAGAAGCGGCGTGGTGATCGTCTCGAGTCCGGCGGCCTTGTCCTCGGCACTGCGCAGCCCGGCTTCCCATTTGCGGTGCTCGGCGGCCCATTGCGCCCGCCGCTCCGCGACCGCAGCCTTGTCGACGCCGATTGATTGCAGGGCCTTGACCAACAGCCGCATCGTCGCACCCGCGTTGCCTTCCAGATAGGTGCCGGCGTGGGTGACCTGATAGACCATATGGGTCTTGATCGGATTTTCGCCGATCGCGACGATTTCTGCGCCAGGCGGCGAGTTGCTCGGCGGATACCAGGGCACCCTGTTCTCGACCAGGAGCACGAGGTCGGTCTTGCCGTAGAACGGCTCGATCTTGCTGCCGAGATAGAGATCGTGCGACTTCGGGAAGTTGCCGAAGAACGCCCCCTGACCTTCCACCACCGGAATCGCCATCGTCTCCGCCAGTTCGATCAGCGCCGCGAACGCCTCCGGATCGGGGCCGGCGTTTTCCACCGCGATCACCGGGCATCTCGCCTTCGCGATCATGGAGGCCACGCGGTCGACGTCCTCCGGGAGCGGCCGGGTTTTCGGCGCGGGCGGCGCCTTGCGCAAGACATCGGGCTTCAGCCAGTCGTGCAGCATGGTCTCCATCGAAACGCACAGATAGGTCGGCCCCTTCGGCTGCCGCTGCGCCATCTCGCCGGCGCGCACCACGCTTTCGTAGAGCGTTTCCGGAGAGGGCGCCTGCTGGGCCCATTTCACCAGCGGTTCGATCAGCCGCTGCGGGCCGCCGACAACCCCGAGGTTGCGGTACCATTGCGATCCCGGATCGAAGGCCGTCTCGCCGTAACCGAGCGCCTCGCCCGACATCACAAGCATCGGCACTTCCATCGCGCGCGCCGCGCCGACCGCCATCGATCCCTGAAGCACGCCCGCGCCGGCGTGCAGCAGCACAGCCTGCATGCGGCCCGTGATGTTGGTGTAGGCCGAGGCCATCGTGACGGCGAGCGTCTCATGGCCGCAATCGAGGTAGGTCGGCCCGTCGATGCCGTCGCGCTTCTGTCGCGCGAGGGCCTCCCAGAGCGACGGCCATTCCGAGCCTGGCGAGGAAATGACGTATTCGACGTTCAAGTTGCGCAGAGCTTCGAGGATGGCCTCGCCGCCGTCGTAGTGATTTTTCACAGATGCTCTCCTTGTCCCGAACGCTTCGTGCGATCATTCGGGGCAGCCAATTGCAACGGATTCCGGCGTCGGCAACGGGACACCGCAAGACCCGGTTGCAGTCCCGGGCATGCGCGACCCGCAGGGGTTGCGGAACAAAGTCTAGTGTTGCCTATGCATCAGGCCAACGCGCGCAGGACACAACGCCCTTGCGAAATTGCCGGGGCAGCGGACGCGCGGCCTCCGGCCGATCCGATTGGTGGTCATACCGGGACGGAAGGCTGCTCTGTTCCTGCGGGTCTGGCACTGCGGCCGTTGCCGGTTTAACAAGGGATGGGCCGGCGCCGGATCAAGGCGCCGCGTGTGGAGGAAGAGCCGTCATGCCGGAGCTGTTCGTCGCCCGCGCCGCGGAAATGAAGGAAGGCGACCGTCGCATCGTCGAGAACGGAAGCGCAGAAATCGGCGTGCTGCGCGCCAAGGGGCGGCTTTTCGCCTTTCTCAACGAGTGCCCGCATCAGGGTGGCCCGGTCTGCGAGGGCCTGATGATCCACCGGCTCGAAGAGGACATCGGGCCCGACAAGACCTATCGCGGCATGCGCTATACGGACGATCTTCACATCGTCTGTCCGTGGCACGGCTGGGAGTTCGACATCGAGACCGGAAAGTGCGCCGGAGACGGCAAGCATTCGATCCGCCGCTACAAGGTTCTGGAACGCGACGGCGACGTTTACGTCGTTGTCTGAGACGCCGCGATCCGAGCCGACAGGAGAAAGCCATGTTTATTTCGTCGAGCGATCCCAACTACGCGCTCCATGTCGACGGCTATCACACCGGCCAGCACCTGGAGAACGCGCGCAAGCAGGCCGATGCGCGCAATCTCAAGGATGTGCTGATCGTCGACGTCGACTCGCACCATTACGAGACCGACAACTTCAAGCAGATCCTCGAGTTCATCGAGGACAAGCCGCTGCGCACCACGGCGCTCAACACGTTCCAATACAAGGGACCGGGCGCGGTGCTGATGGATCAGCCCGGCTATCAGGACATCGGCGGGCGCGTCACCCGCTATCAGACCCGCAAAGGCGAGGTGATCCCGGACGACGGCCAGCCGCGCGAGGTGTCGCAGGCGCTGCGCTGGATGGACGCCCTGTCGGTTGACTACGCCTGCCTGTTTCCGACGCCCATGCTGTTCCTTGGTCTGCATCCGCAGCACGAGGTCGAGGTCGCGCTGGCGCGGGCTTACAATCGCTACATGACCGAAGTGCTTCTGCCCGCGAACCCGCGGCTGAAGTCGATGCTCTATCTGCCGTTCAACGATCCCGAAGCCAGTGTGAAGATGGTCAAGGACTTCGGTGACAAGACCGGCGTGATCGGCTTCATGGTGGTCTCGACCCGCTACAAGCCGGTCTACGACAACCCTTACATGAAGCTGTATTCCTTGATGGAGGAGATGCGGCTGCCGCTGGCGTTCCATGCCTCCTACTACTGGAACGACAACCTGACGGCGATGACCAACCGGTTCATCACGGCCCATGCGCTCGGCTTCACGCTGTTCAACGCGGTGCACTGCGCCAATTGGGTGGTCAACGCGCTGCCGGAGCGATTTCCCAATCTGAAGGTGATCTGGATCGAGTCCGGTCTCGCTTGGGTGCCGTGGCTGATGCAGCGGCTCGACAACGACTACCGCATGCGCACCTCTGAATGCCCCGGTTTGAAGAAGCTGCCGAGCGACTACATGCGCGACATGTTCTATACGTCGCAGCCGATGGAGATGGTGAACAACGCCAAGGCGCTCGAACTGACCTTCGAGATGATCAACGCGCGAACGCAGCTTCTCTATTCGTCGGACTATCCCCATTGGGACATGGATCTACCGTCCACGATCTGGGATCTCCCGTTTCTCGACGAGGAAGGCAAGCGCAACATCCTCGGAATGAATGCGCAGCGCCTGTTCAATCTCGATATCAGCGACCGATTTCCGGCCAAAAAGCCGGCGAAGGCCCAGCGGGAGCCGGCGCCGGCTAAATAGCGTCGGCTCCGGCGGCGACGATGTGTCTTTCCTAAGGGCTTAAGCTTTTCGCGCCATTGCGCGTCGCAAAAGCAGCGCCCAGACAAGGCCTGCAATTCCGACGCCAAGGAATACCCACGAGGCGCCGGACCAGCCATGGCGCTCGATCACCGCAGCCGTGATCGCGGGTCCGAACAGGTTTCCGAGATTGGTTGCCTGGTTCATCAACCCGAGAACGATGGCGAGCAGCGCCGACGTGGCTGCAAATCCGGGTGCGGCCGCATGGATCGATCCTGGGATCAGCCCGGTCATGGCGAGGCTTGCGGCCGCCAGAGCGGCGACCGCAGCGACCGACATCGTTGCCGAGAAAATCCCAAATCCGGCCATTCCCACGAAGGCGAATGCGCCGGCGACGATCGCCCAGGTCGGAACGCCCATGCGGAGCAGCAGTCCCGCCGACATGTTGCCGGCCGCGTTGGCGGCGACGGCGATCGCGCTGATCGTTCCTGCGGCGGCGATGGAAAGACCCAGCCGGTCCACCAGCAGCGTCGGCAGCAGGCCGGCCATCGCCATGTACTGGAACGTGTAGGTGCCGAAGGCGAGCGCCAGCAGGATGGGGCCGGACGAACCGAGCGCGATGCGCACATTCGGGCCCAGCGTCTGCATGGGATTTCCGGCGGGCGGGGGTTCGTCGAGACGCAGGCGCGCGACGGCAATCGCGCAGAGCAGAACGAGAACGCCGTTGACCCACCAAAGCGCCTGCCAGCCGAACGCCAGCAGATGCGGACCGGCCAGCATCATCAAAAGCGAGCCGGTGGGCAGATGCGCTCCGAACAGCGGGAACACCACGTTCTGGTCCGCCGGTGCCGCCACGGCGCGGAGCAGTCGGGGGATCGCCAGCGTCGCGGCGAGATAGCCGCAGCCTTCCAGCGCGCGGCTTGCGATCATCCAGGCGCCGCTTTCGGCGAAAGCGCCCAGAAGGCTCCCGACCCCCGCGCCGGCCAGCCCCCACAACGTGGTGCGGCGCGCGGTGAAGAGCGATGCGACGATGCCGGCCGGCAGGCCTGCGAAGGCGCCGAGCATGCCGTAGGCGCCGACGATCCACGCCGCCAGGCCGAGCGTGAGCATCAGCTCGCGCTGCAGGATGGGGAGGGCGATCGCCGCCTTGCCGATCTGCAAGGCCGAAATCACGGCGGCAATCAGAAGGATGGCGACAACGCCCCAATGGGTTTTTTCGGACATGGTTCGTTGCCGGCCGAAGAACGATTCGAAATGCACTGTAGGGACTGCGGACGGCAGCGGCAAACTGCCGCGAAATCCGGCGCCGCATGCTAGGCTCGCCACATGACGTTGTTGAAATGGCTGGTCGTGCCTTTGTGCTTCTATGCGGGCGTGGTGACGCTGATGTACGTCATGCAGCGCTCGCTGATGTATTTTCCGGAGACCGCCCGGACGCCTCCTGCGGAGGCCGGGTTGCCGCAGGCCGAGGAACTGACGTTCGATACGGCCGACGGAGAGCGCGTCATCGCCTGGCACGTGCCGGCGCAGGCAGGCAGGCCAGTGATCCTGTATTTCCACGGCAACGGCGGCTCGCTTCGCATGCGGGTTCAGCGATTCCGCGAGCTGACGGCCGACGGCACCGGCCTCGTCGCTATCTCCTATCGCGGCTACGCAGGCTCGACCGGAAGTCCGAGCGAAGCGGGACTAATCGCAGATGGAGAGGCTGCCTACCGCTTCGCGTTGCAGCATTACAAACCGGAGCGGATCGTTTTGTGGGGCGAGTCTCTCGGCACCGGCGTTGCCGTGGCCCTTGCGGCTCGACATCCGGTCGGTCGCGTGCTGCTTCAATCGCCGTTTACGTCGGCGGCCGATATTGGCGCGGCAGCTTATCCGTTCGCCCCGGTGCGCTGGCTCATGAAAGATCCGTTTCATTCCGACAGGAGGATTGGCGATGTGACCGCCCCGGTCCTGGTTTTGCACGGTGCGCTCGATCGTGTGGTCCCGATAGCCTATGGCGAGCGTCTCTATCAGGCGATCCGGGCGCCCAAGCGGTTTGTGCGGCTGCCGCTTGCGGGCCACAACGATCATGACGCCTTCGGAGATATGAAAATCGTGCGAGGCTTTATTGCGGGCGATCCGATTTTTTGAAGTATGGTAGCGCGCGACGGGCAACGTTTCGCTTGAAGACCTCGCGACAGATCGAAAATCTGGTGGAGCGAGGCGAACCCGCAGCGATTCAACTGATGCGTCGGATTTGGTATTGCGCCACGTCGATCGCGGACAGCCGGAAGCCGACCTCGCAGTATGCGAGATAGTATTCCCACATTCGCTTGAAGCGCTCGCCGAATTCGCCGCTCCGAATGTCCGGCCAGGCGCGCTGGAAGCGCTGTTGCCATTCCGAAAGCGTGCGCGCGTAGCTTTGTCCGAAGTGGTGTCGAGACACGAGCGAGAGTCCGGCGCGTTCGATTTCGCGGCACAGAATTTCGACGGTTGGAAGCATCCCGCCGGGAAAGATGTAGCGTTGAATGAAATCCGGTGTTCGACGGTAGGCCTCGAAGCGCGATTCGGCGATGGTGATGGCCTGAATCACCGCAATGCCGCCTGGACGCAGACACTCGCGAACCTTTTCAAAGAACGCCGGCCAGTAGCGTTCGCCGACCGCCTCGATCATCTCGATGGAAACGATGCGGTCGAACCGCTCGGTCACGTCGCGATAATCCTGCAGGCGGAAGTCCGAGCGATCCTCAAGTCCCTTGCGTTTCAATCGCTCGTTCGCAAAGGCGAGTTGCTCGGCCGAAAGTGTCAGGCCAGTCACGCTGCAATCGTGTCTGTCTGCCAGACGTTCTGCGACTCCGCCCCAGCCGCAGCCAATCTCAAGAACGTGCTCGCGTCCTGCGATCTCCATCAGCCGGACCGCGAGATCGATCTTCGCGGCTTGCGCGTCCTCCAGCGAGGCGTCGGGATTCTCGTACAATGCCGACGAGTAGGTCATGCTCGAATCGAGCCATTGCGAGTAGAACGCATTGCCGAGGTCGTAATGCGCCGCGATGTTGCGGCGGCTGCCGCGCTTCGTGTTTGCCCGCAGCCGGTGTTTCAGGCGATTGAAGAGACGGAACGGCGCATGGGCGGTTGCCGCGCGCTGCAGCGGCAATTCGTTCAGCGTGGCGAGATGCAGGAGCGCTACGATGTCCGGCGTCGACCAGTCGCCGGCCATGTAGCCTTCGGCAAAGCCCATGTCGCCGCCGGCGACGCAGCGCCAAAGCGCGCGCCAGTTATGCATGACCATTTCGCCGTGTGGGCCCGGCCGGGGTCCGGTGACGCCGAGCCGTTCGCCGGATGGCGTCACGACCACGAGTTGACCGAATTCGAGGTCGGGCAAAAGCCGCTGCATCAGCCGTCCGACCACGGGGCGTTGCCCGGCGTCGGTGCGCCGTTTGGTGGAGACGGAGCTGTCGGCCGATCGCGTGTCACCGCTCGCCATCTCTCGCCTCCTATGCGCCGTCGACCCGAACGACGGTCACGGGCGACGCGGGGGCGGCGGGACGCGCTCTGAGCCCGATGCCCTTGAGCCAGAGCTTGACTGCCTCCCAATGAATGCCGGCGACGACCTTGAACGTCAGAAGCGGATGGGTGGCGAGCGTGCGCAAGAGAGTGGAGTCGCTCAGCTCACGCCGCTGCCCGGACAACCAGGCGCTCAGGATTGGACCTTGCGCGTCGAGATTGCGGACGGAAACGCTGATGCTGTCGCGCGGCTCGGTGACGGCGAAACGGTATGTCATTCGCATGTCCATGAACGGCGACACATAGAAGCCCTTCGCGCAGCTTTGCCGGATGATGCGCCCGGCGCGTTCGGCGACCGGGATCAGGTAGGAATGCCTTTCACCGAACGTATTGTTCACCTCGTACAGCATCGCCGCGAGCTCGCCGCCGCGGCGATGGCAGAAATAGACGCTGATCGGATTGAAAACGTAACCGAGGATTCTCGGCATGCACAAGAGCCGAATGGGGCCGCCGTCGAGGTCGATACCGGCCGAGGCAAGATGTCGCTCGATCTGCGGGCGAAGCGGCTTTCCGGGCTCCGCGCCGTGGTCGCGTTCGTGGAAGCTGACAAGATTGAAACGGTTTGCCGAGAACAGCCGCAGGCGATTGTGCAGCGCAGAAATTTCGTCCAGATCCACGAGCATCCAGAACACGCGATAGGTCAGACGATGTGCGCGCGGGCGAAAGCGCCGATGATGAACCTGGCCCGTATAGAGCGCGGAGTGTGAACTCATGCCGCAATCCCCGTGACGACGCGGGACGGGTTCGTCGGCAGCACGATGCGGCCGGATTCATTGACGACCGACCACGGCCGGCGTTCGCCGCCAAGCGCCTCGGCCACAGCGAGTCCGGATTGCAAGCCGTCTTCGTGAAAACCTGCGCCGAAATAGGCGCCACAGAACCAGGTGTTACGCACGCCCTGCAGAGACCAGAGCTGCCGCTGGGCCATCATGGCGCGGGAATCGAACACCGGATGTTCATAAGTTTCGGAGTGCAGGAGCGTGTCGTTCCGGGGCGGACGCGATGCATTGAGGGTGACGAATACCGGTGTGACGTCGTCGATATTCTGTAATCGATTCATCCAGTACGATACGCAGATCGGATCGTCTTCGGCGCGCCGACCGATGTAATTCCAACTCGACCAGACTGCCCTGCGCTTTGGCATCAGCATCGGATCGCAATGTAGGTCGGCGACGTTGCTGGTATAGCGGAAAGCACTGAGGAGCGACCGCTCGGCTGGGCTGGCGTCGCAGAGCATCGCGAGCGCATGGTCGGCATGCGTGGCAATGACCACATGGTCGAATCGATCGGTGTGACCGGCCGCATCGCGAACGATAACGTCGCGCGTATCTCGCTCGATGGAGACGACGCCGGCGTTAAGGCGAATGCGACCTGCGAGGGAGTTCGCAAGTTTTTCCACATAGGAGCGACTGCCGCCGGTCACCGTCCGCCAGGTCGGGCGATCTCGCAGCCGGAGCAGCCCGTGATTGTCGTGAAAGCGGATGAACGCGCCCGCGGGATAATCGAGCAGGGCCTTCGGTGAGGCGGACCAGATCGCTCCCGCCATCGGAAGAAGATGATCGTTCTTGAACGGAGCACCGTAGGCATTGGCGTCGAGATAATCTCCGATGGTGGTGCGAACGTCGTCGAGGGCAGCGATGTGACGCGGCGCCTCGCGATAGAAGCGGTGCAGATCGTTGAGCATGGACCAGAAGCGGGGCCGGAACATGTTGCGCTTCTGGGCAAAGAGCCCGGTCAGATTGCCGCCCGAATATTCCAGGTTTCCGTTGTCGAGGGACACGGCAAACGACATATCCGAATGCTGGGTCGGCACCTGAAGATGCTCGAACAAGGCCGTGAGGTTCGGGTAATTGAGTTCGTTGTAAACGATGAACCCGGTATCGACCGGGATCGGCCCGTTCGGACTGTCGATGCTGACGGTGTTGCTGTGGCCGCCGAGGCGGCCGTCCTTTTCGTAGACCGTCACTGCGTGACGCTTGGCCAGCAGCCAGGCAGCCGAAAGTCCGGAAATGCCGGTTCCTACGATGGCGATGCGCAGGCTGCGATTGGGAGGGAGGGCCATACGGGGAACAGGTCCGTGGTTAAAAACTAAGACTTTGGCTAGGGTTACGTCTTATCGGCACCTTTGGATCACGTCCGGGACGTGATCCGTCGATGCCGACCCGACGTATATGAGGCCATGTATGAACTCGTCCTCGAACGGACCGATGCCCGGCAATTCTCGCGTCATGGACGCCGCACGACCGCGCTGCGCTCGGGCCGACGTCCGGCCGGGACGCAGGTGGCGGTTGTGAAATCTTTGGAGCCTTCACGGGATACCGATTTTTCCGCCCTGATCGTAGCCATCGCGCAGCGCCAGGATCGGCAGGCTTTCGTTGCGCTGTTCGATCATTTTGCGCCGCGCATCAAGACCTATTTGATGCGCACGGGAATGGGCGCCGGGCAGGCGGAAGATCTGGCCCAGGATGCGCTTCTGCTGGTGTGGCGGCGGGCCACCACGTTCGATCCGGGCCGCGCCAGCGCGGCAGCATGGATTTTCGCGATTGCGCGCAATCGGCGCATCGATTCACTGCGCCGATTGCGACGCGAGGCGACCGAACTCGATCCGAGCGCGGAGCCGGATCCGGAAATCCAGCCGGACACAGCCATTTCGGGCTTCGAGCGCGATCGAAGAGTGCGCGAGGCCATGAAGAATTTGCCGCCGGAGCAGGCGCGGGTTGTCGAAATGTCGTTCTTCGACGAGCGCCCGCATTCGGAGATTGCTCAGGCTTTGGGACTTCCGCTCGGCACCGTCAAATCCCGGCTGCGGCTTGCGATGAACCGGTTGCGCGATTCACTGGGTGACTTGCTATGACGATTCGACATCATCCGGCAGAGGACCGGATCGCCGATTATGCTGCGGGACGGCTTGACGAAGGCCAGCGTCTGGTGATCGCGGCGCATCTCGACGATTGCGCGCATTGCCGGCGTCTTGTTGCGGCGCTGGAGCATGCTGCCGGCGCGATGCTGACCGATCTGACGCCTGAGACAATGTCGCCTCGTGCACGCGACCGCGCCCTTGCTGCGCTTGATGGGCCGGAAGTGACGGTTTCGGAGCGGCCGCTCAATGACATGCCGGAGCTTCCGGCGGGGTTGCGTCGCCACGAACTCGGCCCCTGGCGTTGGGTGGGGCCGGGTGTGCACTGGCGCTCGATCCGGTTCGCCGGCGAGAGCGGGAGCCGGCTGTTCCTTTTGCGCGCCATGCCCGGCACAAAGCTGCCACAGCACTCGCATAGCGGCACAGAACTAACCCTCGTGCTCAAGGGTTCGTTCTCGCACGAAGGCGGACGGTTTGCGGCCGGCGATTTCGAGGATGCAGACGACGAGATCGAGCATCGTCCGGTGGTCGGGCCGGAGGGCGAGTGCATCTGTCTCGTGGCGATGGAGGGGGACCTGCGGCTGAGCGGCCTGCTGGGCCGCGTGATGCAGCCTTTTGTGCGTCTCTGAGAAGCGGGCGATGGCGTCGCCGCGCATTCCCAATTCTCCGACCCCCATCGGCGCCTCGCGTCGCAGCCTCCTGATGCGCGGCGGGACGGCGCTGGCCGCAATGTTCGTCGGCGGCGCCTGGTCGCCGACCGACATTCTCAACACCCTTTCCGGCCCCAACGCGCTGATCGCCAAATCCGTGTCTTATGGCGATAACGCCCGGCAAACTCTGGACGTCTATGCCCCTGCGAAGGCCCGCAACGCACCAGTGGTGGTCTTTTTCTACGGCGGAAGCTGGCAGGGCGGTCACAAACGCATGTACCGGTTTCTGGCGACCGCGCTGACGTCGCACGGCTTCGTCGTCGTCATTCCGGATTATCGGGTGTATCCGCAGGTCCGCTATCCGGGCTTCCTGATAGATGGCGCCCGGGCCGTGGCCTGGAGCCGGCGCAATGCCACGCGCTTCGGAGGCGATCCGGGCCGTCTGGTGGTGATGGGCCATTCCGCCGGCGCCTACATAGCTGCGATGCTCGCTTACGATCCGCGCTGGCTCGCGCCCGCGGGGATGAATGCGCGACGCGATCTGGCCGGATTTGTCGGGCTGGCCGGACCCTACGACTTTCTGCCCATCGAGGATCCTGCGATCCGCCGCATCTTTGCCGTGCGCGACCTGCCGTCGACGCAGCCGATCCGTTACGTTTCGGCGGGCGAGGTGCCTTCGTTCGTCGGCAGTCCGGTGGCCGATACGCTCGTCGATCCGGGCAATTCCGCGCGGCTTGCGGCGCGGTTGCGCGCGACCGGAAACGCAGTGACCGAACGAACCTATCCCGGCGCAAGCCACACGACGCTGATCGGGGCGTTTTCTCCCGTGCTGGGATTGATCGCGCCGGTTCGCCATGATGTGGCGGCATTCATTTCGCAGGTGACCTCCCGCAGCCTGGGGCGGACACAATGACCGGAGCCGCCGTACTCCTCGCGATGCTGGCTCTGTTCGTCGCCTTGTCGGCGATCATGGCTCTCGGCTGGATCGCCGAGCAGCGAACCGGTAACGCCGGATGGATCGACGCCACATGGACCTTCGGCCTTGGCGCGACCGGGGCCGCTGCTGCAGCGCTTCCCCTGTCCGATGCTTGGCCGACCGAGCGGCAACTGGTGGTCATCGGTCTGGTGCTGCTCTGGTCGCTACGTCTCGGCACGCATATTGTCGGACGCAACCGCCGCAACGCGGACGATCCGCGCTACGCCGAGTTGCGCCGCGGTTATGGCGACGAAGCCCGCAGCGGCATGTTCTGGCTCTGTCAGAAGCAGGCGTGGGTTACGGTCCCGCTGGCGTTGTCGATCATGCTTGCCGCCCAGAATCCCGTGCCCGGCTTTCGCCCGCTCGATTGGCTGGCGCTGGCGGTGCTGGCCGTGGCCATTGCCGGCGAAGGACTCGCTGACAGCCAGCTCCAGTGCTTTACGGCCAATCCGACCAACAGGGGTCGTGTCTGCGACGTGGGACTGTGGCGCTGGTCGCGGCATCCGAACTACTTCTTCGAGTGGTTGGGCTGGTGCGCCTATCCGCTGTTCGCAATTGACCTTTCAGGATCGCATCCCTTTGGCTGGCTCGCCCTGATCGGACCACTCTGCATGTATTGGCTCCTGGCCCATGTTTCAGGCGTGCCGCCGCTGGAAAGCCACATGCTGCGCACCCGCGGCGAGGCGTTTCGCGCCTACCAGCGCCGCACCAGCGCCTTCTTTCCCCTTCCGCCGAAACCCGCCATCTGACGGAGCCGACGATGGGCCTGATCGAATTCACCGCCAGCGCCTTCGAGCGAACCGACGTTCCCGATTCCATCGCTCGCATGGGTGTCTCCTATCTCGTAGGCCGCACGGCCCGATCCCTGGCCAATGCCGATCCGGAGGTCACGCGGGTCTTCGCCGACGCGATGGCGAGCTTTCCCATCGCTATCAATACGGATGAGGCGAACGCGCAGCACTACGAAGTGCCGGCTGAGTTTTTCGAGATCGTGCTCGGACCGCAGCGAAAGTATTCGTGCTGCATCTATCCGTTTCCGACCACCACGTTGATGGAGGCCGAAGACCTGGCGTTAGCCGAGACGGCTTCGCATGCCGGTCTTGCCGATGGACAGGAGGTGCTGGAGCTCGGCTGCGGCTGGGGATCGCTGTCGCTGTGGATGGCGCGGCGCTATCCGTCTTCGCGCATTCTCTCGGTCTCCAATTCGCGGTCGCAACGAGCGTTCATCCAGGGCCGTGCCGAAGAGGAGGGGCTGCACAACATCCATGTCGTCACCGCCGATATGAACGCCTTTGCGACCGAGCGCACGTTCGATCGGGTCGTGTCGGTGGAGATGTTCGAGCACATGTCCAACTGGCGCCCGCTCTTGGCCCGCGTCCGCGACTGGCTCAGAAGCGACGGCCGGCTTTTCCTCCATATCTTTGCGCATCGCACTGCGCCCTACCGGTTCGATCCCGCCGACAAGGCGGACTGGATCGCGCAACATTTCTTCACAGGCGGCATCATGCCCAGCCACGGGCTGATCCGATCCTTTGACGATCTGTTTGCCGTGGAGGACGAATGGCAATGGGAGGGCGTACACTATGCACGCACCGCGCGTGATTGGCTGTCGAATTTCGATGCCAATCGCGAAACCATCGAGCGCGTGTTGAGCCCGGTTTACGGCTCGCAGACCCAGGTCTGGATGCGGCGCTGGCGCCTGTTTTTCTTAGCGACCGAAGGTCTGTTCGGTCACGACAACGGCCGGGAGTGGGGTGTCAGCCACTATCGCCTTACGCCGGTCCGCCGCTGACCATTCGCGCCGCTGCATAGCCGGCTGATGCGGCGGTTGCGGTGATGAACGCGCCCCAGACGACGTCGGCCAGCGTGATCGTCAGAGTCCAGTTTCGCAGCGTGGCGAAATTGGTGAGATCGTAGGTGGCATAGGTCATGAAGCCAAACAGTGCGCCGTAGATCAGGGCCGGACCAACCGCGCCCGCCTTGAGCGCCGGCATCGTGCCGAACACCAGCACGCCAAGAGGGTAGATCAGATAGAACGCAATCGCTGGAGCGATGCGGATTTCATCGAGAAGAATGTCACCCAGGGCCGGACGGTAGAGCCAACTCCCCATCACCGAAAGCCAGACGGCGTCGATTGCGACGAACACGACGAGTATGGCGGCATAGGCGGCTGCGTACTGCATAATCTTTCCCGGCCCGGTGGCTTCGCGTGATTGCGGAAGCCTTTCTGGCCTACGCGGCCAGACTTCCACCGGATCAACCCGCGCGTCAAAATTGCGCGGCCCCGGCGAAGGCAATTCCGCCGGGACCGCATGCCGAGACCGAACGGGGGGAGGTCCGGAACCCTCGGCGAGGGTCAACGCGAGGCGTCCCGGACCGTTCCGTGCACCGCAATTTGGCCGGCTGGAGCAACGAGCAGCAGCGGGATGCCATCGCGAAGGCGACGCGCTCTTCTTCGGTCAGCTTTTCGATTTCGGGCTTGCGCTCCTGTGCCTGTGCTTGTGCTCCGATGCGGTTGCCCAGCCCCAGGCGGGTCAGGCCGGAGCGCACCGGGAAACATCACATCTCGCTGCCGGTGGGTGTTGCAACGCAAAAGCGGAGAGGGATTTCGAGCTTGTATGCGCGTGCGTTCAGTAACGGTCGTCGGTTGGCTCGATATAGGGGAATGCACTCAGCACATGCGGCGTCGTCACCGACGGCGCGGCCCGCACATAGGACGGATCGAGTTCGTCCAGCCGGTTCACGCCGGTCAGCCCCATCGCACGAATGAATTCGTCGTGCAGCAACTCGAGCACACGCAGCACGCCATCGCGGCCGGCTGCGGCGAGACCGTAGGCATAAAGCCGTCCGACGCAGACGACGTTGGCGCCGAGCGCGATGGCCTTGAGCACATCGGTGCCGCGGCAGAAACCGCCGTCCACGATGATCTCGGCGCGCTTGCCGACGGCAGCGACGATTTCCGGCAACACGTCGAGCGTGCCCAGTCCCTGGTCGAGCTGGCGGCCGCCGTGGTTCGAGACGTAGACCACGTCCGCCCCGTGTTCGATCGCGAGCTTCGCATCTTCTGCCGTCGCGATACCCTTGATGATCAGCGGCTCCTTGTAGCGCTTGCGGAGCATCTCGAACTGCTTCCAGTCCAGCGCCTTCTGGTATTTGGCATGATCCTGCGTGCGCGCGGAGGCCGCGTGATAGCGTTTGGCGATATCGCGCTCGCGGCGGCTGTAGTGATGGGTATCGACCGTGAGGCACAGCGCGCCAAATCCAGCCGCCAGCGCCCGATCGAAGAAGGCTTCCACCCAGGCATGATCGCCTCGCACATAAAGCTGGAAAACCTTGAGCGAATCCGGGGCCTCCCGGCCCGTGATCTCAAGATCGGGTTTCGACACCGAACTTTGAAACATGGGACAGCCGAAGGCGCCTGCGGCGCTGGCGAGCGCGGCGCTGGCCGCCGGATCGAACCGCTCCACGCTGCCGATCGGAGCGATCGCCACCGGCATCGTGAACTTGCGCCCCAGAAACGTGCAGGACGTGTCGGTCGGATTGACGTCGCGCAGGATGCGCGGTCGCAGCGCGACGGAATTGATCGCGAGACGATTGCGTCGCAAGGTGGTTTCGGTCTCGGCGCCGCCGATCAGGTAGTCCCAGACGTTGCGGTCGAGCTTGGCGCGCGCAGCGGCCACGATCTCATGCAGGTTCTGAAAGCGGTCTCTGATCTCGTCCATTGTCGCGCTTTTCCGTGAGGTCGGTTGGCGGGCGAACGTGCCCGATGTGCGGTGCGCTGCCAAGCCTTTCCAGCCAAGCCTTTCCAGCCAAGCCGTTCTCCCTGACTTGTGTCGGATGCTAGGATCGCACCGACGCTCATGAGCCGGACGAGCAGGGGAGGAGAATGGAATGCGGCAGAGGGACACCGTCGGACTCGTCGGACTGGGTCTGATGGGCGAGGCCATCGCCGGCCGGTTGCTCGCTGCAGGTTTCGGTGTGCTCGGCTTCGATATCGACCCGGCTAAAAACGAACGGCTCATGGCGATGGGCGGGCAGGCGGCGGCCTCGATCGCCGATCTGGCCCGGCGCAGCGGCCCGATCATGCTGGCGGTGTTCAGCACCGATCAGGTCGAGCAGGTGGTCGAGGGCGAGCTTCTGCCAGCTCTGGGCGAGGGCGCGAACCGGATTGTGATGTGCTCCAGCACGGTCGATCCTGACCGCATCGCGGCGCTGGCGGAGCGGGTCGCCCCGCTCGGTATTCGCTTCCTCGAGGCGCCCGTTTCCGGAACAAGCGAACAGGTGCGCCGTGGCGACGGCGTCGGCCTGATTGGCGGCGAACCGGCGACGGCGGCGGAGGTCGATGCGATTCTGGAGGCCATCTGTCCTGTTCGGTTTCGGATCGGCAAGGTGGGCGACGGCGGACGCAGCAAGCTCGCCATCAATCTCATTCTCGGCCTGAACCGACTGGCGCTCGCGGAGGGGCTGGTGTTCGCCTCGCGTCTCGGCCTTGACCCGGAGGCCTTTCTGAAGGTTGCGCGGGTGTCGGCGGCGTGTTCACAGGTGATGGACACGAAGGGGCCGAAGATGATCCGCAGCGATTTCGAGCCGGAAGGGCGCGCCCGACAAACTCTGAAGGACGTGCACCTGATGCTCGATCAGGCGGCGAAGCGGGGTCAGCGCCTGCCGGCGTTGGAAGTCCATTGCGCGGTTCTGGAGGCCTGTGTGAATCAGGGCGAGGGCGACCGGGACAACAGCGTCATTATCGAAGAGGTTCGCCGCAGCAAACGATGATGGAGACTCCATCTGCAGCCATCTCCGGTTGCAGTCTTCCATTCTGCCAGGCCCTTGCGGCGTGAGGCCCATCCCAGCTTAATTCTGCCATTCAGGAGCGACAGAAAATGATTTCAGGTCAAACGTCTCGGCCATGCCACCTTCGAGACACCGGATATCGAGCGGCAGATCGATTATTTTCGTTCGGTGGTCGGCCTCGGGATTGTCGAGCGGGAGGCGAACCGCGCGTTTCTCGGGACCGAAACCGGTCAGCTTTCCGTCGTGCTGGAGAAGGGCTCCGCCTCCCGCACGACGAAACTGGCCTTCGAGGTCGGTCCGGCCGCGAGCATTGCCGACATGCAGGCGCATCTGACAAAGCGCGGTATCAAGAGCGAAGCGCGTCGGGATTCGATACCCGGCGTCACGACCTCGCTCGCGTTTCCGGACATCAAGGGCACCACGATCGAGCTGTTTTCCGAATGGGACTTCGTCGCAAGCGACGGACCCGCACCTGGCGCTGTCGTGCCGCTCAAGATCGGCCATCTCGCCTTCGTGGTTCCGGATCCGCAGGCCGTTGAAGCCTGGTATCGGGACGTGCTCGGATTTCGGACCTCGGACTGGATCGGCGATTATTTCGTTTTCATGCGCTGTGGCCCGGACCATCACACGGTCAATTTTATCCGCGGACCGGGTGAAGCCCGCATGCATCACGTTGCGTTCGAGCTCCGCGACGCGGGCCACATGCACAACGCCTGCGACGTGCTTGGCCGCAAGAAGCACGAGATCATCTGGGGCCCGGTGCGTCACGGTCCGGGCCACAATCTCGCGACCTACCATCGCAATCCGGACGAGCAGATCGTCGAGCTCTTCATCGAACTTGATCGAATGTACGACGAGGAGAGGGGCTATTTCGAACCGCGTCTCTGGCACGGCGACCGACCGCAGAAACCGAAGGTGTGGGATCCGGCGCAGCCGCGCGACAAGTGGGGCCTGCCGCCCGGTCCGAGCTGGTCGAAGCAGAACAAATAGGCTCCCACGGGTCTTGCCGCGCGCAGCGTCATGCCTCCTGGTTCGTGGACTACAAATCCGGAACGAACAGCTCCTCGGGCGTGACGATTCTCGGCGCCAGTCCCTGCTCGTAAAGGTACCGACCGATCGCCGCGAAGGCCGGGCGGTTGGGTTCGAGGCCATAGGCGAAGATATCCCGGCCGAGCGTTCGCCGGCTTTCCTCGATGTGGTCGATCAACCAGGGCAGGGCGACGCGCAACGCATCGGTGTCGTAGAGACCCTCGACGGCTTCATCGCGCGCCGAGCAAAAAGCCCGGTAGAGGCTTTTCGCGATCCAGGGGTCGGCGCGGTGAACGTCTTCGCGGATCGCCATCACATGCATCACCGGGAAGATGCCGGTGCGCCTATAGTAGTCCTGCTCGATAGCCTTGTGATCGGCGAACAGTCTTCGGATCGAGGGCTCGCCGCGCTCGAACGGCTTTGGCAGATATAGCGCGAAAAGCGCGTCCAGCTCTCCAGCCTCGAACATCCCTTCCAGCGTTGACTTGCCATCGTAGAGAAATTCGATGTCCACGCCGGGCGCGGTCTGCGGCATTGCTGGCGGCTTGTGCGCCGGTTCGGTGAGGCCGCCGATGAACCAGCGCATGTCCGATTGTGCGACGTCATGTTCATGTTGCAGCATGCCCTTGATGAACACGACGCCGGTGGATGCGAACTGGGTGGCGCCCACCCGTTTGCCCTTCAGGTCCTGCGGCGTCCGGATTCCGGCGCCCTCGCGCACATAGATGCACGAGTGCCGGAACATCTTGGACAGCGCGACGGGAATGCCCACGAAGGGGCAGTCGCCCTTCGCCTTCAGCGTCACGAACGACGCGAGGGAAATTTCCGAAACGTCGAACTCGCGGCTCGTCAGCATGCGCTGAAACGCCTGCTGCGGGCGCATGACGTGCACAGAGAGGTCGAGGCCTTCCGCCGTCACGCGGCCGTCGATCAGCGGCCGCGTGCGGTCGTAGTCCCAGCAGGCGAGCGAAAGCGACTTTACCATCGCGAACCCCGCCGGACTGCTAGCGTGCCGGTCACTTCGCGCCGGTGATGTTCGCCGTCTGAACCACGTTGCGCCATTTCACCACGTCCGCCTTGATGCGCGCGGTCACCACCTCCGGCGGACCGGGATCGGGATCTACGCCCTGTTTCAGAAGCGCCTTTTGAACCTCAGGGTCATTCGCGATGGCAAGCGTCAGGTCGGTGAGTTTCTTCACGATATCCCCAGGTACGCCCCGGGGAACCACCAGTGCGGTCCAGAGGCCGGCTTCGCATCCCGGAACGCCGGCTTCGCCGACCGTGGGAACGTCCGGCAGCGCGTCGTTTCGCTTGCTCGCCATCGTGGCCAGCGGTCGAAGCTTGCCCTCGCGAATGTGGGAGAGCGTCGGGGGAATGGTCCCGATCATGAGGTTGATGCGGCCCTCCATCAGGTCGAACATCGACTGCGCCGTGCCGCGATAGGGAATGTGTCGGATTTTGACGCCGGCCTGCGATTTGAACAGTTCGCCCGCGAGATGGGCGAGCGTCGCTGTGCCCGCCGACGCATAGGTGAGATCGTCCGGCTTGGCTTTCGCCATCGCCACGAACTCCTTGAGCGTGGCCGCGGGCGTATGCTGCGACGAGATCAGAACGAAGGGCGATTCGCCGATCATTGCGATCGGGGTGAAATCGGTTTCCGGGTTGAACGGCAGCTTGGCGCTCAGCCCGGCGCTGGCCGCGTGCGTGGTGGTGTTGGCGAGGCCCAGCGTGTAGCCGTCGGGCGGAGCTTTCGCGACGGCATCCGTACCGATCACGGTGCTTCCGCCGACGCGGTTTTCGACCACCACCTGCTGGCCGAGTTTTTCGCCCAGCTTGAGCGCAATGAGCCGCGCGATCGTGTCCGAACTGCTACCGGCCTGAAACGGCACGATCAGCCGCAGCGGCCGGTCGGGCCAGGCGGCGGCCTGCGTATGCGTTCCGAACACCGCCGCTGCGGCGGTGAGCAACACCAAGGCTGTTCGAAGCATGAAGGGATCTCCTGGTCCTGGGTTGGTGGCTGGGCTGGTTTCTTGAGGCGGGGCGTCACGCTAGGGTGACGGTCCGGGTAAGGGTTGGAGCGGAACGGCGATGGTTGCGAACGCGGGATGGATGACAGGCGAGACGCGCGCATGAGAGTGCGCGCGCGCATCGACCTGCTGCGGGCGATGGAAATGTTTCTGGCCGCGGCGGACAGCGGCAGCATGACCGACGCGGCCCGCCACCTGAAGGTCACCCAGTCGGCGATCTCGCAGCAGCTCAAGCTGCTCGAAAGCGAGATGCGCGTGACCTTGATGGACCGCAACACGCGCCCGCTGCGGCTGACCCCCGCTGGACACGCGCTGCGCAGCCATGCGGCCGAAATTTTGCTGCATGCCGATCGGGCGCGCGCGGAGGTGCGCCAGATCGCGGCCGGACCGTTGCCGCACCTGCGGATTGCGATGTTCGGGACGCTGGCCGGCACGCTCTCCCCGGCCATCGTGAAGGCCGTCGTCCGCCGCAAGCTTCCGATCAAGACCGTTTCGATCCTGCGGGGCATGGCCGTCCAGCACGTTCGCGAATTGCCGCGGCGCGACGTCGACGTCGTCATCACGTCCAATCCGCTGATCGACGTCGAGGGCATGGAGCGGCACGAGCTGATTCACGAGCGTTTCGTGCTGATCCTGCCGAAGGGCGAGGTGCCGCGGGGCGCAAGCCTGCGCGAGATTGCGGCGAAGCTGCCGATGATCCGCTACTCGGCGCGCACCGAGGCCGGACGCTTGATCGAGCATCACCTGCGCCGGCAGCGGATCGAGGCTCCGCCGCATCACGCATTCGACGCGCCGGAAGACATGTTCGCCATGATCGGGATGGGTCAGGGCTGGGCCGTGACGGCGCCCACCCATGTCGTTCATGCGCTGACGCCGGAATTGGATGTCGAGTTGCGCCCCCTGCCGAAGCCCGGCCTGAGCCGAAGCATCGTCCTGGTGGCGCGAAAGGGCGAAATGGGAATGCTGCCGCAGCAGCTTGCGAATCTGTGCCGTCAGACGTTGCGCAAAGAATACCTGTCGCGCGTCCGCGCGCTGATGCCCGGACTGGCGGATCATCTCACCGTGGTCGAGGAGCCGCCTCAATCCGTCTCCCCCGGATCGTTGCGCCCTTTCAGGCGATCTGTTCGGCCTCTTGTAAACTTTCGAGGAGCGAAGCGCGCAGCAGGAACTTGCGCGCGAGCGCCGGGTCTTCCGCCGAGCGCCGCAGCTCATCGTGGTTGCGTTTTCGAACGGCAGGATCACGCTCTTCCAGCAGCCGCTTGTTCCGTATCGTCTGGGCTTGCGTGTGTTTCACGGCGATGTGCCGCCGCTGCCGCTCATAACGATCGAGTTCGTCTTCGCTGGATTCGCCTCGCAAGATACGGGCCAGTTTGTCGGCAAGATTGAATGCGTCGTGCACGCCGCTGTTCAGCCCCATGCCGCCGATCGGGCTGTTCACATGCGCGCGGATCGCCGACCAGGATGGCGCGGCCGGCGCGGAAGTTCTTCGCGACGCGCTGATGCACCGCATAGAGATTGCATCCGCAGATTTCGTAATCGCCGTCGATCGGAAGAAAGCCCTTCAGACGCGCCTGCAGAGCGGCCGGCTTTGTCAGAGCGCCTTCGTCCTCGTTCGGATCGGTCGGAAAATGGATGCGCCAGCGGTCGGGTGGGCCCTTCCAGTGGAAGAGATTGGAGTATTCGACCGGATCCGAGATGTAGTTGCGCTCGGTATAGCCGTGCTTGCGGAAATCGTAGGCGACCTCGATGTTGAGCGTGCGTTCGGGGTAGGTGAAGCCCTCGAACTCGATGCCGGAATCCTTGCGCACGATGCTGCGCGCGCCTTCGGCGCTGACGATATAGCTGCCGGAAATCGTTTCTGGCTTGCCGTCCTCGTCGGTCACGAACGCCTTCACGCCATTCGCATCCTGCTCGAATCCTGTGAGGGTCGTCGCCATCCGCACCGTGATCAGCGGATGCGCCTTCGCCATCCTGAGCGCCTCTTCGATGATCTTGATGCGTTCGCATTGCAGGACGAACGGAAATTTCGTGTCGTCCTTGAGATGAATGTGGTCGAACTCGGCGATCAGCGACTGGTCCTGCCGGTCCCAGTAATGAAACTTCGGCGCAATGATGCCGCGCGGCTCGAGCTTCTCGTAGAGACCGATGCGGTCGAACAGCTCCAGCGTGGCGGGATGGTTGCTGCCGGCGCGCGGCACCTGGTCGAGAAAGTTATCGTCGGACAGCGTCTCGACGATGACGACCGGAATGCCGTCCTGGGCAAGCGCAAGCGTCAGGCACAGGCCCACCGGGCCTGCGCCGATGACAATGACGGGGTCGGGGTTGGCCATCGCCGCGTCCGTTCTGCGTTCAGCTCTTCGGCACCACGTCCTTGACGGCGCCGGCCCAGCCGGAATGGGTCAGATCGAAGACCATGCCGAGCGGATCCTTGTATTTCGCCTCGTAGAACGAGTTCGGCGAGGTCGGTCGTCCCGCGAGATAGGTGCCGCCGGCGGCGACCACCTTCTTTTCGGCGGCGTCGAGATCGTCGACCCACATGCCGAAGTGGTAGATGCCGATTTTCTCCTTGTCGCCTTCCTTCTTCAGGAGCGCGACGTTCACGGTGCCGTCGGACATGTAGATGCCGCGGCGGGCGGTTCCCGCGCGCTTCATGTCGAAGGCCTCTTCGAAGAATTTCGCCGAAGCCTCGGGGTCTTCGACGATCATCGCGATGTGGCGGAGCTTGGCCATGTCGGAATCTCCTGTTGATGCCGGTTGGCCAAAATCATGGGGGCCGGGCCGCGGCCCGGCAACGCAAACCTCGTATCAGAATCAATTCTAATCTGATTATGAAGCAACTCTTATGATGCAGCGTGCGGCGCTGCGGCCGCAGGCAGGCTGCCTCGTCCCCGATCAACGATCGTGCGATCAGTCGTAAACGGTGTCGACGTAGTGGTCGGAATCGACGACGGCTTCGATCACCGTCGGACCCTTGGCCGCGAGCGCCTTTCGCACGGCTGCTTCCAAAGCCTCCGGCGACCGGACGCCGACCGCCGGGACGCCGAAATAGTGCTGCGGTGGCTCGGTGTACTCCTCTTCCTGCAGCTCGGTGCCATAGAGCGGGATCTGTCGACGGATCTGCTTCACCTTGATCAGCGCGAGCCATTTGTCGTCGAGCACGACGATCGGCAGCGCGAGCCCCATGCGCTTGGCGACGGTGACTTCGCCTGCGGTCATCTGGAAGCAACCGTCGCCGATCAGGCACACCACCGGCAGGTCCGGACGCGCCATCTTGGCGGCAATCGCGCCGGGCAGACCGAAGCCCATCGACGACCAGCCGTTGGTGACGTGAAAACTCTTCGGCGCGTGGGAGGTCCACTGGCTGGCGATCTGGTGGGTGTGCGCGCCGACGTCGAACGACAGCAGGCCCTCGGGGGGCAGTGCCTTGCGGACCGCGTCGATCGCCGCATGGGCCGTAAACGTGGTCGACTTCGGACGCAGCGCCGCATGAAACGCCTTGCGATGCGCGGCGAGTTCCTCCGGCGTCCATCCATTGGTCGCGGCCGGCAGGGCTGCAAGCCGCGCCAGCGAATTGTCGAGATCGCCGGTCGCCTGGTGCGCCAGCTCGACCGAGTTCGCGATGTCGACCGCCTCGATGTCGATCTGCAGCAGCGGCACGTCCGCGATCCAGGCTTCGTATTCCACCTCGACGGTGTCGTAGCCCAGACCGACGATCAGATCGGCCGACCGAAGGAGCTTCCGCTGGATCTGGCGGCAGGCACGCTCGATCACGCCGACCGACAACGGATGATCCTCGTCGATCATCCCCTTGGCCATTGTTGTCGTGGCGAAGGGAATGTTGTGCCGCTCGATCACCTGTCTGAGCAGCTCCGGCCGGGCCATCCGCATGGCGGACGATCCGATCACAGCGATCGGCCGCTTCGCGCGCGCCAGAATCTCGCCGGCCTTTGCGATAGCGGCGTCCGGCGCAGCCGGCAGCTTCGCCTCGGGGAGCAAATGCGGAACGCTTTCGCTGGCGGGAGCGACGGCCACGTCCTCCGGCAGATCGAGATGCACGGGACCGCGCGGCTCGGCCATTGCGAGGTGGATCGCGGCGGCCAGCGTCTCGGCGATCTTGCCCTTCTCGAGGCGGAAACTGCCCTTGGTGATCGGCTTGAACAACTGGTGATGGTCGATCCACATCTGGATCCGGCGGCCGAGCTGATCGGTGTTGAGATTGCAGGTGATGGCGATCATCGGCGAGCGGTCGAGCCAGGCGTTGCCGACGCCGGTGGCGAGATTGGTCGCGCCCGGTCCGAGCGTCGCGATGCACAGGCCGGGGCGGCCGGTCATGCGCCCGGTCACATCCGCGGCAAAGCCGGCGGAACCCTCGTGGGCGGTCAGGACGAAATCGACGCCGCCTTTGCGCATGGCGTCCATCAGCGGCAGCACGTTGCCGCTCGGAATGCCGAAGCCGCGGTCGATGCCCGCCGCCTTCAGGGTGGCCACGATCAGGTCGGCGTTGTTCATCAAGTCTCTTCCGGTTTTCGGGCAGGGAGGGGGCGCTGGGCCGGGCGCAAATTCGTCCAGCCGGGCGGGAATCGCAAGCGCGATCTGCCGGCCCGCTACGACCTATGCGCTCACCGGGACGACGCTGACGGCAACCTTGAGGCCCTGTGCGCCGGAGGCGAAAACCACGCCATCGATCGGCGCCACGTCGGCGTAGTCGCGACCGATCGCAACCACGACGTGGTCGGTGCCGGCCAGCATGTCGTTGGTCGGATCGAAGCCGATCCAGCCGTGTTCCGCCCCGCACCAGACCTGAGCCCAGGCGTGCATGGCGTCCTCGGCGCCTTCGAGCCGGACGCCGTCGGCGGCCGGGACGGTGCGCAGGTACCCGCTGACATAGGAGGCCGGCAGGCCCAGGCCGCGCAGGCCGGAGATCATGATGTGCGCGAAGTCCTGGCACACGCCGCGCCGCAGCGCGAACGACATCGGCGGCGTGGTCGAGGCAGTGGTTGCGCCGATCTCGTAGACGAAGTCGCGCTTGATGCGTCCCGTCAGCTCGGTCGCGGCCTCCAGAATCGGACGGCCCGCCGGAAAGCTCTCGCGGACGTAATCGCGGATTTCCGGATCGAGCGACACCTGACGGCTTGCGAACAGAAAATGCGCCGGCCCCTCTGCGTCCATGTCGCGGCTGGCGGCCGCTTCGTCGCGCACGCGTTCCCACGCCGGCGTCGCGCTTGCGGCAGGTGCCGCGACATCGGCGATTCTCACCCGGGCCGACACCCGGATCGCCAGCCGGTCGTGCGGCGTGTCGAGATCGATCCAGGTCAGGCGGTTGCCGAAGAAGTCGCGGCCCTCGCGCCGCCGCACGGGCGCGGGATCGATGTCGATCGACACCGCCTGAACCCGCTGCAGGGGCCGGTCGATCGGCGTCAGGCGCAGCACATGATGGGCGAAGCCCACGGGCGATCCGTAGCTGTAGGTCGTGACCTGGCGGATATCGTAGATCACGCCAGCGTCTCCCAGGCTGCGTCGGTGCGCTGGTTGTGGGTGAAATAGGCGGAGGCGGCCGCATCCGAGAGCTTAAGCAGCGACGCTTCGATATCCGCGACCGTGGCATCGTCGATGGCGGCGGCTTCGCTGGTGCGCAGAACCGTGGCGATCGCCGCCGTGATCTGTTGCGACGGCGTCAGCCGGCCCTGCGCGTTATGGCGCGGCAGTTCGGCGAGGTGTTGCTCGATGCGATCGATCTGGTAGGCGATCGAGCGCGGGTTGTGCGGGTCGAGAACCACGAGGTCGATCACCGGCGCGCGCGCCGCGACCATCACATAGCGCTGGCGGTAGGTGATCTGGCTGTCGGCGAGTTCGAGAAGCACGTCGAGTGCGGCGTCGGGACTGTCCTCGCCCGCGAAGGTTCGCACGAACCGGCAGGTCGCGATGGCGCGTTCGATCCGCCGGCCGAGCTCGAGCAGGCGCCAGCCGCCGAGCTGGGTCATGTTTTCCTGCGCCAGCCCGGAGAACGAGGCGAGAATGCGCAGCGCCATGTCGGCGCGCTCGAACATCACGCTTTCCGCCGGCCCGCCGGGCAGGGGCTCCTGGATGCTGGCGACCAGCCGGTTGAGCGCGCGCCAGGCGTCGGGCGACAGCCGGTCCCGGATCACGGAAGCGGCGAAGCGCGCCGAGCCGACCAGCCGCGGCAGCGAGCCCTCCATGTCTTCACGCTGCAGGACGGCGCGTGCAATCAGCACCGGCCGCGCGTGCGGCATGTCGTTCGGGCCGGCGCTCCATGCGGTGAGAAGCGCGGCGATGCTGGCCGCGGCCAGCGCCGACGACTCGTCGCTGTCGGTGGCGCGGTTGATCAGCGCGCGAACCAGACGCAGGGTGGCTTCGGCGCGCTCGACGTAGCGGCCGACCCAGAACAGGTTTTCGGCGGCGCGGCTCGGCAGCATGCCGGTGGAGCGCTTGATCGCGATGTGCTCGGGCGCAGGAAGCAGCGTGGTCGGCGCGATCGGGCCGACCGAGAGCACCCAGGCGTCGGCGCTGCGACCGCCCTGCTGAAGGCTGATGGCGCGCGGGTCGGCGCTGTCGGCGATCCGCACGAAGCCGCCCGGCATCACGCTCCAGCCGTCGCCGTGGCGCGACAGGAACACCCGCAGCACGAACGGCCGCGGCGTGAGCCGTCCGTCGTGCCAGACCGGCACGGTCGAGAGATTGACAGCCTCCTGCATCACGAAATCGATGCCTCGATCGGTGATGGCCTGCATCACCCGGGCGCGCCGGCCGGGATCGAGGCTCGCGCCGAGCAGGCCCTCGCCGATGCCTTCGCCGGCGGCGTTGTCGGAGAACGCCGAGGCGATCACCATCGTGTCGAAGCGCTCGATCATGCTCCGCCGCGCCTGCGGATCGCCGAGCCACCAGGTTGCGACGTTGGGCATCAGCAGATCCGCATCGCGCAGCGCGGGCGCGAGCGCCGGCAGGAAAGCCAGCAGGCCGCGCGCCTCCACGACGCCAGCGCCGAGCGCGTTGACGATCGCCACCCGTCCGTCGCGCGCCGCCTGCGCGAGCCCTGGAACGCCCAGTCGCGAGCGCGCATTCAGCTCCAGCGGGTCGGCGAAGTCGGCATCGAGCCTTCGCAGCAGAACCTCGACGCGCTTCAGGCCGGACACGGTGCGGATGAACACGCCGTTGTCGCGCACCGTGAGGTCTTCGCCCTCGACCAGCAGAAAGCCGAGGTAGCGCGCGAGATAGGCGTGCTCGAAATAGGTCTCGTTCAGCGGTCCGGGGCTCAGCACGCAGACCCGCGAATTCGTCCTGCGTGTTCAGCGAGGAGAGATCCGACTGCACGTTCTGAAAATAGGGTGCGAGCCGCCGCACGCCGAGCGCACGATAGATGTCCGGCAGGCCGCGGGTCATCGCCAGCCGGTTTTCCAGTGCATAGCCCGAACCGGACGGCGCTTGCGTGCGGTCGCTCAGCACCCACCAGCGGCCGTCGGTTGCGCGGCCGACGTCCACAGCATACTGGCGAAGAAATGCGCCGCCCTGCGGCACGAAGCCGACCACCGGCCGAAGATATTCCGGATTGCCCGCAATCAGGCTGGCCGGAATTCGTCCCTCCCGGACCAGCGAGGCCGGTCCGTAAACGTCCTGGAGGATGGCTTCGAGCAGTTCGGCGCGCTGGATCAACCCCGCCTGCAGACGCTCCCAGTCCGTAGCGTCGATCACCAGAGGGACATGGCTGAGTGGCCATGTCCGCTCGGCGCCGGCCGGGTCTTCATAGACCCGGTAGAACACGCCCGAACTCCTTCAGGTGCCTGTCGGCGGCCGCAAACCGGCGGCCGATTTCATCCTCGCCGAGCTCGGCCAGCCTATCGAGCAGTGGAAGCCAGTGCGGGCGCAACTCGCCCTTCGCGGTCATCAGCTCGTCGTAGGCGCCCGGCAGCGGCCGGTATTCCCGAACCAACCGGCGTAAGGCTTCCGATCGGTCGGTTGGGGAACTGTCGGATTTGGCTGCCATTCGGCGTTATGCGCCTGACGGGGGCCGCCGGAGATCCAGCGTGCAGGGAAACTCGGTCGCAACGTCTCGCGGCGGAATCGCCATGAGACGCCCCGGAGTATGCCCGTGGTCCTGGAACCGTGCGCGTCTTCGGCCCTCCGCTTCGTAGGAGTTCACAGGAAATGTCTCGTGGTTGCGGCCGCCCGGATGGGCCACATGATAGACGCAACCGCCGAGCGAACGCAGACTCCACAGATCCACCACGTCGAAGGTCAGCGGTGCGTCGACCGCGAGCGTCGGATGCAGCGCTGCCGGCAGCGGCCAAGCCTTGTAGCGCACCCCCGCGACGAATTCGCCCGGCACGCCGGTCGAGACCAGCGGTATGCGGCGGCCGTTGCAGGTCAGGAGATGGCGCTCCGCGTTGAAGCCCTGCACCTTGACCTGCAGCCGTTCCACGGAGGAGTCGACGAAGCGCGCGGTGCCGCCCGCTGCGCTTTCCTCGCCGAGAACGTGCCACGGCTCCAGCGCCTGCCGCACTTCGATCGCGACGCCGCCGCGCTCGATGGTGCCGCAGATGGGGAATCGGAATTCGCGCTGGGCCTCGAACCAGACCGGATCGAACGGATAGCCGGCGTGCCCCATCTCCTCGAGCACCTCGCGGAAGTCCTGCCAGACGAAATGTTCGAGCATGAAGCGGTCGTGGATCGCGGTGCCCCAGCGCACGAGCCTGCCCTCCAGCGGTTCGCGCCAGAAGCGTGCGATCAGCGCGCGCAGGAGAAGCTGCTGCGCCAGACTCATGCGCGCATCAGGTGGCATCTCGAAGGCGCGGAATTCGACGAGGCCGAGCCGGCCGGTCGGACCGTCCGGCGAGAACAGCTTGTCGATGCAGATTTCGGCGCGATGCGTGTTGCCGGTCACGTCGACGAGCAGGTTTCGGAACAGCCGGTCCACCAGCCACGGCGGCGGCGCAGCGCCGCGGCCGGGCGCCGGCACGTTGGCGAGCGCGATGTCCATCTCGTAGAGCAGATCCTGGCGCGCCTCGTCGATGCGCGGCGCCTGGCTGGTCGGACCGATGAAAAGTCCGGAGAACAGGAACGACAGCGAAGGCCGGCGCTGCCAATAAAGAACGAGACTCTTCAGCAGATCGGGCCTTCGCAGAAACGGACTGTCCGCGGCCGTCGCGCCGCCGAGGACGACGTGGTTGCCGCCGCCCGTGCCGGTATGCCGACCGTCGGTCATGAACTTGTCGGTGCCCAGCCGCGCGTGTCGCGCCTCCTCATAGAGCCCGCGGGTGATCTCGACCGCCTCGCGCCAGCTTCTCGCGGGATGCACGTTGACCTCGATGACGCCGGGGTCGGGCGTGACCTTGATGACGGACAGGCGCGGATCCGGCGGCGGCTCGTAGCCCTCGATGTGGATCGGCATGCCGAGGTTTGTGGCCGTGGCCTCGACCGCATTCAGAAGGTCGAGGTAATCCTCCAGCCGTTCGACCGGCGGCATGAACACGCACATCTTGCCGTCGCGCGGCTCGATCGCGAGCGCCGTACGGACCGGGAGGCTTTCCGGCGCAGGCAGTTCGGACGGCACACCGGTGGCGCGTTGCGGGACCGGCTGATCGGACGGTCGCGGCGTTCCCCCGACCGCAGCTATCGGCCCAAAGGCCGACGGGCCGAACGCTTGCGGCTTTTCCGGGGGGAAGGGCGGCGACAGCGGATCGCGCGAAGCGAAGGGGTCGGCGGGCAGGACGTGCGGATAGAGGGCAGGCGGTACATAAGGCAGGGCGTTCAGCGGCAGACGGAAGCCCACCGGCAAGTCACCGGGCACCAGAAACAGGCGTCCGCGCCGCGTCTTCCAGACTTCGCTCAACCAGGCCTGGCCGGCCTGCGAGGCCCAGCGCTGCACCGGCAGCACGAAGCCGGCGGGTTTCGACAGCCGACGCTCGAAGTCGCGCAGGATGCGCGCGCGCTCGTTCGGGTCGTCGATCTCCGGGTTGGCGGGATCGACGTTGACGGGAATTTCGCCCTCCTTGATCAAGCGCTCGGCCGGGTCTTCGTAGACCGGCTGGACGAACGCGGGCGTCAGACCGAGCCGCGCGGCAAGCACCTCGGTGAACGCCTGGGCCTCCTCGGGCGATGGCGTGGCGGAGCTCGTCTCTGCGGCGATCAGATTCTGGTCGCGCCAGATCGGTTGGCCGTCTCTGCGCCAGTAGAGCGAGAACGCCCAGCGTGGCAAGGGCTCGCCCGGATACCACTTGCCCTGGCCATAATGCATGAGCGCACCGGGCGCGAAGCGTTCGCGCAGCCGCCGGGCCAGCGTGTCGGCGAGCGCGCGCTTGTTCGGGCCGAGAGCCGCCGTGTTCCATTCGGCGGACTGGTAGTCGTCGATCGACACGAAGGTCGGCTCGCCACCCATCGTGAGCCGCACGTCGCTCGAGACCAGATCGGCGTCGACCTTCTCTCCGAGTGCGTCGAGCGCGGTCCATGCGTCGTCGGCAAACGGCAGCGTCACCCGCGGCCGCTCGGCGATGCGCGTGATCGTCATGTCGAACTCGAAGCTGACCTCCGCCGGCTCGACCAGCCCGGAGATCGGCGCGGCCGAGCGATAGTGCGGCGTCGCCGCGACCGGGATGTGCCCTTCGCCGCAAAGCAGGCCGGACGTCGCATCGAGCCCGATCCAGCCGGCGCCGGGGAGATAGACCTCGGTCCAGGCATGCAGGTCGGTGAAATCGTTGTCGGCGCCGGACGGCCCGTCGAGGGACTTGATGTCGGGCCGAAGCTGGATCAGGTAGCCCGAGACGAAACGGGCCGGCAGGCCGAGATGCCGCAGCACCTGCACCAGCAGCCACGCGCTGTCACGGCAGGAGCCCGATCGAAGCGTCAGCGTGTCCTCGGGCGATTGCACGCCCGGCTCCATGCGAATGACGTACCGTATCTCGCGTTGCAGCCGCTGGTTCAGGTCGACCAGGAAATCGACGGTGTTGCGCGGCTCCGTCGGAATGGAGGCGATGAACGATTCGAGCTTCGGCCCGACCGGCTCGGCGTTGAGATAAGGCGATAGCTCCTCGGATAGCTCCGGGGGCAGCGCAAACGGAAACAGTTCCGCCTCCGGTTCGATGAAAAAGTCGAACGGATTGACCACCTCCATCTCGGCGATGAGGTCGACAGCGATGGAAAAGATCTCGGTCTTCTCCGGGAATACGCAGCGCGCGAGCCAGTTTCCGCTCGGATCCTGCTGCCAGTTGATGAAATACTGGGCCGGTTCGATCTTGAGCGAGTAGGATTTGATCGCGGTGCGGCTGTGGGGTGCGGGCCGGAGCCGGATGACCTGTGGCCCGAGAGCGATCGGCCGGTCGTAGCGATAACGGGTGACGTGGTGCAGAGCGACCTGGACTGCCATGACGAACGAAACCCCAACGCGGTACGGACTGTTGCCGCGTGCGTCCTGCTCATCGAATAAGCAAAAGCCGGGCCATCAAGATCGAGGTTAGCCCACGCGGGCAACCGGCAATAGACTGAAATTCTTGAGATTTTCGAGACGGTAAACGGTCTCGCGGCGCCCCAAGAGTGGGCCGAAGGGTCTGCGCCCGTCCACCGGCGCTGCTGCGATCGATGCGATGCGTTCGCCTACGAAATCGGCTCTCAGCTCATCCCCGATCGACACGGCAAGGTGGAATATCAAGCCCGCATCGTGGTGTGCGGGTGGATTGCATGGTTCGGCACGGCGCTTGCTGAGAGGGACTGAGCGCAAAGAAGAATTCGCGCGGCTTTCCTCCTCACGCAACGCGAGCAAACCATGAAACCGATTGCCCTTGTCCTTGCTGTTGTCGCGGCGCTTTCTGCGCCGTTACCGATTACGGCTTCGGCGTCCGACTGGCCCAACCGTCCGGTGCGCATCGTTTCTCCGGCTGCCGCAGGCGGAACGTCCGATACGTTCGGACGGATCCTTGCCCAGCATTTCAGCGGAATCTTTAATCAGCGATTCTATGTCGAGAACCGTGGCGGCGCCGGTGGACTGATCGGTTCCTCCGCTGTGGTGAATTCGGAACCCGACGGATACACGCTGCTTACATCGAATGTCGGCTACGTGATCATCGCCCCGGCGGCGGCGGAGAAGCCGCCCTTCGATACGATGACCGACTTCACTCACATTGCCTATATCGGCGGTCCGCCGAACGTCTTTATCGCAAGTCCTTCGCTGGGCATCCGCACGATGAAGGAGTTCATGGAGTACGCGCGCAAGCAGGACATGATCGACTACGTATCGCCGGGGCTCGGCACGCTCGGCAACATGATCGCAGAGCGCTTTGCGGCCCGGACCGGGATCAAGTTTCAGCACATTCCGAGCAAGGGTGGCGGTCGTGCCATCATGGACGTTGTGGCCGGCACAGTGAAAATCGGCTCGATTGCCTATACGTCGGCGCTTGCGCAGATCCGCTCCGGTCAGGTGGTGCCGCTGGCGGTGTCCTCCGCCGAGAGAATTCCCGAGTTTCCAGACGTTCCGACGCTCAAGGAGCTTGGTTACGCAGATTTCGTCGACACGGTCTGGTTCGGGCTTTCCGGTCCCGCGAAGATGCCGAAGGACATCGTCGAGAAGATCAACAAGGCGACCTATCAGGTTCTGCAGCGGCCGGAAATCCGTGAACGGCTTCTCCAAGACGGGGTCGAGATGCGTTCCATGACGCCCGACGAATACACCCGCTTCATGTCGGATGAGGTCGGAAAGTGGGCGCCGATGGCGAAGGCGCTGCGCGCGAAATAGGTCGCCTCAGTCACGCCGATATCAAATGTGCGTCCGCGTCACACTCGCGGACGCCAGAATGTATGGCAAAGGGAGAATCCGCCTGCCATGAAACCTCGTATCCATCTCGCGTTCGACATTTCCTACACGCATCTCGACGGCCGCTGGCGAATGCCCGGGTCATGGACGGGGCGGACCTACCCCGACCTGGACGTCTACGAAGAGATCGCGCGCATTTCGGAGCGCGGCTGCATCGACATGTTGTTCTTCGGCGACGGCACCGGCATCCCGGACACTTGGGCGTCTTCACGCGACGAGGCGGTGCGCTGGGGAATCGGCTGGCCGCGTCACGACATGAGTCCGGTGATCACGGCAATGTCGCGGGTCACCAGGCATGTCGGCTTCGGCCTGACCTATGCCTCGACCTTCATGCATCCATTCTATGTCGCGCGCCTGTTCAACTCTCTCGACCACGTAACCAACGGACGGATTGCATTCAACGTCATCGCGTCCAGTCGCGGGGCCGATGCTGCCAATTACGGTTTTGACGAGTTGATGGAGCACGGTCAGCGCTACGACCGCATGGAGGAATTCATCGATGTCTGCCGCGCGTTGTGGAACAGCGTGGAGCCGGACGCCTTCAAGTGGGATCGTGAAAGCGGGGTCGTGGCGGATCCGACCAAGGTCCGCGCCATCAATCACGACGGGCGGTTCTTCAAGGTGCGCGGTCCGCTCAACTGCATGCCTTCTCCGCAAATCCAGCCGGTCCTGATCCAGGCGGGTTCGTCACCGCGCGGAATCAGGGCCTCTGCCTATATTTCCGATCATGTTTTCGCGCGCTGGCCTTCGAAGGAGGGCAAGGCCAAGCACCGCGCCGAACTCGACAAGGCCGCGCTCGCCGCCGGGCGCGATCCATCCAAAATCGGCATTCTCTGGGGTTGCGGGCTGATTGTCGCTGAAACAGATGCGGAGGCCAAATCACGGCGCGAGCAGCTTCTCACCATGATCCCGAAGGAAGCCGTGGGGCCATATCTTTCGCATCAATCAACGTTCGATTTCTCCAAGCTGCCGGATCGTTTTTCGCTGAACGAGTTGAACGCCGAAATCGCCGCGAAGAATTCATCGCCGGTCGGCATCGTCTACAAGATGGCGCAGGCGATCGGCGGAGATTCCACGATCACGCGGGAAGAGTTCTTCGAATATGGTCTGCGCACCGCCACGAATTACGACCGGACGTTTGCCGGCACGGCGCCGAAGCTGGCGGACATGCTGGAGGAGGAGTTCGAGGCTGGCGGCAGTCGAGGCGGCTTCATGGTGGTTCATCCGCAGGCGGTGCCGCGCGACCTGCTTAGCGTGGTCGACCTTCTGGTCCCCGAGCTGCAGCGGCGTGGCCGATTCCGAAAACGCTACGAGGGCAAGACGCTTCGCGAAAATCTGTCGGAATAGATTGCGGTCAGTTCTTGGGGCCGGGGCCTGAGATGAGTGCCTGGTCCGGCTCGGCGACGGTCTGTCCCGTTGCGCGGTTCGCCCAGAGCGTAACGAACCAGAGCAGGATGCCGATTCCAATCAAAACGCCCGCGACGCGGTACTGCACCGGATCGCGGCCCGTCCAGGGGCCCGCAAGGAAGGCGCAGGAAAGCGCCCCGACCACCGGAAGAATTGTCGGGGTCCGGAAGTGGCCGTGGCCGACCGGATCGCGCCGCAGCACCAGCACAGTGATATTGACCACGGTGAACACGCACAGCAGCAGGAGGGCGGTGGTGCCGCCGAGCGCCGGAACCTCGCCGACGAAGGTGATCAGGCCGAACGCCAGAACGCTGGTGAAGAGAATGGCGACGTAGGGCGTGCGACGGGTCGGATGAACCCTGCCGAGGATCGCGGGCAAAACGCGCTCGCGGCTCATGCCGTAGACGAGGCGGCTCGCCATCAGCATGTTGATGAGGGCGCTGTTGGCCACCGCAAACATGGTGATGAAGCCGAACACCTCGATCGGGAAATTCGGCGCGCCGGCCTGCACCACCTTCAGAAGGGGAGTGTCGCCCTGACCGAGATCGGCCGGCGGGACCAGCGTGACCGCCGAAATGGAGACCAGAACGTAAATCGTGCCGGTGATGACAAGGCCGAGCAGCAGGATCTTCGGGAAGATGCGGGTCGGGTTCTTGCATTCCTCCGCCATGTTGACGGAATCCTCGAAGCCGACCATCGCAAAGAAGGCGAGCGTGGTCGCTGCGATCACCGGCCAGATGAAGCTGCCGTCGGGCGAGGTTTTGAACTCCATCACGCGCGATACGTCGCCCTGGCCGAGGCCTATCGCCCACATTCCAATGACGATCACGATCAGGAGCCCGGTCAGTTCGACGCAGGTGAGCACCACGTTGGCCTGCACGCTCTCGCCGACGCCGCGGAGATTGATGGCGGCGACCGCGACCATGAACAGCAGGCCGATCATCGTCACGCCGAGGCCGCCGGCGAGATTGAGGTCGAAAACGCTGCCGAAGTTTGCGGCGAAAGCGCGGGAGGCCGTCGAGGCCGAGGTGATGCCCGAGCACATCACTGCGAAGGCGACGATGAAGGTGATGAAATGGATGCCGAAGGCGCGGTGGGTGTAGAGCGCGGCGCCGGCGGCGCGCGGATATTTCGTGACAAGTTCGAGGTACGAAAAGGCGGTCACGAGAGCGACCGCGAAGGCGACCAGAAAGGGCAGCCAGACCGCGCCGCCCACCTGGTTGGCGACCTGTCCGGTCAGGGCATAGATGCCGGTGCCGAGAATGTCGCCAACGATGAAGAGCAGCAGCAACCACGGGCCCATGACCCGCTTCAGCTCCGGTTGCTTCGCGTGCGCGGCGCCGCCGCCGATCGAGACGTCCGCCATCGGTTCATCCCTCCGCCACCGGCAAGTCGGACAACGTGGCGCATGGAACCGGGTTCCATGCCGGAGCCCGATTTTGGAGCTTCGCCAGCGCCCGCGTCCACTGAAGTCCAAGCCACGGCCTATTCAGGCGCGCTTCTCTCGATGGTAGGGCTCAGGACGGATTGCCGCTGCCCATCTTGCGCTTCAGTCCTGCGACGATGGCCTTCAGACCTTCGTTCGCGCTGGGTTGCCGCCGCCACTTCTGGGCGTGGACGCGCTCGTGAACGAAGGTGAGCTTTACGATCACGGCCGGCGAGAGCACGAACGGATAGAGGTCGGGCTGGCCCATGCTTCGGTTGATCGCATTCATGGCGACGGTCAGCGGCAGCCAGGCGTCGATGATGCGCGCCATCTCGGTATTGTGGGGGTCGAAGTCGACCGTCACGGCATGATCGGCGCTTTTGGAGACGCGCGGGCGGACGCTCAGGCCGAAACCGCGGGCGGTCTCCAGCGTGTCGATCATGTGGAAGTAGTGCGCCCAGGTTTCGGCGAAGTCTTCCCAGGGGTGCGCGGAGGCGTAGGACGAAACATAGTTTTCCGGCCAGTTGCCGGGCGGGCCGTTGTTGTAGTGCTGTTGCAGGGCGGCCGAATAATCCGCGCGCTCGTCGCCGAAGACGCGGCGGAATTCCTCGATCGCGGGGCCGTTGGCGATCAGCCGATCCCAATAATAGTGCGCGATCTCATGGCGGAAATGGCCGAGCAGGGTGCGGTACGGTTCGCCCATATCGCTGCGCATCTTCTCGCGCTCGGCGTCGTCGGCCTCGGCGAGGTTGATGGTGATCAGCCCGTTGGCGTGACCGGTCATGACCGGCGTGTTCGGGTTGTGCGGGGAGGGCGCGTCGGCGGAGAGAAAGTCGAAGGCGAGGCCGTCCGGGTCATCGTTCTTGGTCGCCAGCGGCAGGTGCAGCTTCAGCAGAGAATAGAACAGGCGGTGTTTGGCGATCTCGACCTTGCGCCAACGTGCCAGGTTGTCGGCGACCGACAGGTCGGGGATGGTGCGGTTGTGGCGGCAGGCCTCGCAATAGAGTTCGGGTTTGTCGGCCCGCACCAGCCAGTTGCAGGTGTCGTGATCCGCGTTTGCGCAAAAGCGGTAGCGCGCCCGCGGTTCGGCCAGCGCCTTCCAGTGGCCCTGGGTGCGGGACTCCTTGAGCGCCGTCACGGTTTCGCGGGACGGGAGATAACCGAGCCGCAATCCGCAGCTTTCGCAGCGGACATTCTCGAAATGGAGAAGCTGCCCGCAGTTTTGGCACTCGAAGAGTTTCATGGCGGTTCCGGCGCGACGGCGCGGCCTCGGGGCGGCTAATATAGGGGGCGCGCATCGAAACGGCGACCCACCGCCTCCGGTTCCTTGAATCGGCCGGTCCGGCCGGAATTACACCAGCCCGAACAGCTCCGGCCCGAATCGGTCCCGGGCCTCCGTCATGATCGGTGCCACGGCCGCGGCGAAGGCGCGATGCTCCGCGGGGGTCAGTTCGACGACCGAGCCGCCCTCGGCCTCGATGGTGCGGCGGGCATCGGCCTCCTCATGCTCGTGCAGGCTGCGCTGGAAGGTCACCGCGTCGGAGATGGCCTCCTGCATGGCCTGCTTCAGATCCTCGGGCCAGCCGTCGAACGAGGGCCGGTGCAGGAAGATCGGCCGCGAGATGTAGAAGTGGTTGGTCAGGCTGTGGAAGCGGTGAAACTTGTGAACGTGATACGTCACCGTGTTCGACAGCGGGTTCTCCTGGGCGTCGATCTCGCCGGCCTTGATCGCGGCGATGGCCTCGGTCAGGTCCATGATGCGCGGATCGGCGCCGAGCGCCGCGAAGGTCCGCTTCTGGATTGCGCTCGGCAGCACGCGGATCGAGATGCCCTGCAGATCGGCGGGCGTGCGGATGTCCCGGACGCGGTTGGAAATCTGGCGAAAGCCGTTCTCGAACCAGCCGAGGATGCGGTAATCGCACCGCTCCTCGATCTTCTGCGCGAGGAAACGGCCGAGCGCGCCGTCCATCGCCGAGCGGGCCTTCGGCGTGGAGTCGAACAGGAAGGGCAGGTCGACGAAGCTCAGCTCCGGGACGCGGTCGGTCAGGTAGCTCGACGACTGGTAGCCGAGCGTGAGGATGCCGTCCTCGACCAGCCAGAGAATGTCCTCGGCGCGATAGCCGAAGTCCATGATGTTCCAGACGTAGCGCACCTGAATGCGCCCGCCGAACTGCGCCTCCAGACGGTCGCCGATGCGCTTGAGCGAGCGGCTGAAGCCGGTGGTCGGCGGCCCGTAGCCGCCCATGCGGATCGCAATGGGGTCGCTCATCGGTGGACTTTCAGATTGCGTCCGGGGCGCTGCGGACGGTCATGGCGGCGCTATTTCATGTTCTCTTCCAGCCAGTCGGCGGCGAAGTCGATTCCGACCTGGCGGTTGTCGACATGGGCATGCTCGGCGCCGCCCTCTTCGGTCGTGAAAATCTTGATCGTCTTGTTCGACGATCCGACTGCGTCGTAGAGCTTCTGAGCGTTCTCCACCGGGACCACGCGGTCGTTGCCGGCATGGGTGACGAGGAACGGGCAGGTGATGTTCTTCGCGACGTCCTTCAGCGAGAATTTCTTCGCGATCTCGATGCCCTCATCCTCGTCGGCCGCGCCCGCCACCCAGCGCCACTGGAAGTTCGACTGGGCCACGCTCTTCGGCGCGTTCTGGTTCGCGTCCTTGATCTTCTGCTGCCAGGCGGCGAGATCCCAGTGCAGCGCGGAGAGCGCGATACAGGCGGCATATCGCTTCTCGAAGGCGGCGATCCGCGAGGAGTAATAGCCCCCGAACGAATAGCCCATGATGGCGACGCGCTTGCCGTCGACCTCCGGGCGTTTCAGAAGATAGTCGAGCGCGGCGGCGCCGGGCACCTCGTAGTCGTAGCGGCTCGCCATGTCGCGCATGCGGCGCGTCTCGCCCATGCCGGGACCGTCGAGGCAGAACGTGTTGTAGCCGCGGCGCGCGAATTCGAGGCCGCAGAAGAACACGCTCATCTCCTTGGCGTTGTCCATCCCGTTGACCACGACCACGGTCGGCTTGGGGCCGTCGCCCGGCGCTTTCATGAACAGCGCCGGCAGCGTGGTGCCTTCGTAGGGCACCTCGACGAACTCGATGTTCTTGTGGCGCAGCCGGATGCCCTGATGCCAGACCTTGTAGGCGTGGGCGCATTGCGCCTTCTTCTCGGGCCCCGGCGCTATGAAACGCTCGGCGTTGTAGTGATAGATGCCGGCGCGCAGGTAGTAGTCGCCGGCGGTCATCGCACGGCCCTTGGCCATCGCCTCGTCGCCGCGCTTCTCGATCTGATCGCCGAGCGCGCGCCATTCCTCGAACCAGGCCTTGCCGCGGTCGGCCTCGCCCTGCCGGGTGCGCAGCCTTTCGCAGCAGCGGTCCATCTCCTCAAGCGAAACGGTGCCGTAGGGCGCCATTCCCTTGAGGATGAGGGTGGCGTTCGACCACAGGAAGTTGTCGCCGAAGTGATCGATCCAGGGGCCGCGAGACATTCATTATCCTTCCGAGAAGATTGCGATGATTTCGGCCATGGCCGGGTTTGTCCCGGCCGTCTCGATCCGGAGGGCACAACCGTTGCCATCATAAGCGAGATCGCCGGGACAAGCCCGGCGATGACGTGGTGACAACGGCTCTGCCGGATCAAGGCTTGATGTTGGCGTCCTTGATGATGCCGGTGTAGACCGCAAGTTCGGACTGCAGATACTTGCCCCATTCGCCGGGCTGGGTGGCGAGCGGCTGCATCCCCTGCAACTCGAGCAGCTTGATGACCTCCGGGATCGCGACCGCCTTGGCGACCGAATCCCTGAGCGCCTGCGCGATGTGCGCCGGCGTGCCGGCCGGTGCGAGGATGCCGAACCAGCCCGGCATGTCGTAGTCCTTGAGGCCGGATTCCATCATGGTCGGCACGTCGGGCAGGGCGCTGGATCGCTTGGCGCTGGTGACGGCGAGCGGCGTCACCTTGCCCTCCTTGGCCTGCACCACCATCACCGGCATGGCGTCGAACATGCCGTCGATGTGGTTGCCGAGCAGGTCGTTCAGCGCGGGGGCCGCGCCCTTGTAGTTGGCGATCCGGATGTCGATCTTGGCCTTCGACTTCAGCAGCTCGGTGGCGAAGTAGAGCGAAGAACCGGTGCCGCCGCCGGCGCCGAACGTCATCTTGCCGGGTTCCTTGCGGGCCTTTTCGATCAGCTCCGGAACGGATTTCACGCCGAGCGAATTGCGCACCACCAGGATCAGCGGGCCGGTGGCGACCTGGGTGATCGGGGTGAGCTTGGTGAGGTCGTAAGGATAGCCGGCGTGCAGCGGCTGGGTGATCAGCGTCGAGGTCGAAATGAAGAACAGCGTGTGACCGTCGGCCGGCTGGCCGGTCAGCTCGCGCAGCGCCGGGATGAAATTCCCGCCGGCGCGGTTTTCGACGATCACGTTGGTGCCGATCAACTCGCTCATCTTCTGGGCGACGAGACGGGCCATCACGTCGGTGGCGCCGCCGGCGGCGAGTCCGACGATCAGCCGGATCGGCTTGCCGGAAAAGCTGGCCTGCTGAGCGGCCGCGGGGCCGGCCAGCGTGAATGCCGCACCCGCCGTCAGGCTCAGGCCCAGAATGCGTCCGAGATAGCGTCGAAGCGACGTCATGCGATCCTCCCTCTTGATCCGGCCGCTTGGCTGCAGCGGTTATTCGGACAGCAACGTATCCATGATCTGGGTGCGCGTCATCGGCAATTCGCGGATTCTTTTGCCCAGCGCACGCGCGACGGCGTTGCCGATTGCCGCACCCGCCGGTCCGACGGAGCATTCACCGAGGCCGAGCGTCGGCTCGTTCGGGTTGTCGACCAGCCGGATGTCGATCTCGGGTATGTCCGAGAAGCGCAGGATCGGATAGTCGTCCCAGCCCGCGATTGCGACGCGGCCGTCGCGATAAGGCACATGCTCGCGCATCACGAAGCTTGCGCCCTGGATGATGCCGCCTTCGAGCTGGTTCTTCGCACCGTCCGGGTTGATGACGAGGCCGGCGTCTCCGGCACACCAGAACCGCTTCAGCCGCACGTCCTCGTCGACCTCAACCTCCACGACCACGGCGCCGTAGGCGGCGATGTTCTTGTAGCGCGCGAAGCCGAAGCCGAGCGCGCGGCCTTCGCCGCGCAGATCCGCCTTGTCGAACCATCCGCTCATCTCGACGGCGGTCTCGACCACACGCCGCGCGCGCGGGTCCGAGAGAAGCGACAGCCGGTAGGTCACCGGATCGACGCCGGCGATCTCCGCCAGTTCGTCCATGAACGACTCGATGGCGAACACGTTGGCCCAGGCGCCGAGCCCGCGCAGCGAGGATGTGCGCAGCGGCGCGTTCGGCAGCAGGTGGTGGGTCAGCTTGTGGTGCGGCAGGTCGTAGATCGGATAGGCGTTGCGGGTCGCGCCGCCGCCGCGCTCGTCGGGAATGTCGTTCAGCTCGTTCACGGCCGGCGGATCGGGCAGGGCGGCCAGCCCGGCGAAATTGGCGTTGCCGTTCATGCCGGGCCGCTGGGCATGCGGCGGACTCCAGATTTCGATCGCCCACTCGACCGGCCGTCCGCCGGCGTCGAGCGCCGCGGAGAGTTCGATCGCCATCGCGGTCGAAACCGGCGCGCCCAGAAACTCGTCTTCGCGCGACCACTGCACCCGCACGGTTCGCCCCGGCGACTGCATCGCCACATAGGCGGCGTCGAAGGCGGCATCGTCGGCGGTGTTGTGGCCATAGGCGCCTGCGCCCTGGCGATGGAACACCGTGACCTTTGCGACGTCGAGCTTGAGCGCCTTCGCCAGCCAGTCCCGCAGCGGTCCCGGCCCCTGGCAATGCGACCAGACTTCTAGCGTGCCGTTGTCGTAGCGCGCCAGCGCGCAGGACGGCCCGATGGAACCGTAGGTCAGGAACGGCCGCGCGTAGCGCGCCGCGTGCCGGCGCAGATTGTCCGCCCGTGCCGGCTGCCCGGTCTCTACGGTGCGCGAGCGGGCGGGCTGGCGCTTCAGCCAGTCCGGCGTGCCGATGTCGTCCGGCGGAGGATGTCCGCCATGCCACCGCGCGAGATTGCGGGCGGCCTCAGACGCGCGCATGACGGCCAACTCGCTGTCGGCGGTGAAGGCCACGAACTGGCCCGCGCGCAGGATTTCGATGGGCGCCTTCGCCGCCTTGCGCACGGCGTTCTCGTCGAGCGCCGCCAGTTCGGCGCCGCCCCATGGCTGGCGCAGCACGCGGGCGTGCAGCACGTTCCCCGGAGCAATGTCGTGGATGAAACCCTCGCCGCGGATTTTAGCCGGCAGATCGAGCCGTGGCAGGCTGGTGCCGACGACCTTGTAGGCCGACGGCCGCTTGACCGGCGCGGTGCCGGTGGCGCGGCGTTCGAGGTCGATGGCACCGGCGAGCGACCAGTAATCGTGGACGGTGTCCTTGCCGTTGCGCAGGATGCGTCCGTTCTCCACGGTCAGCTCCTGGACCGGACAGTGCAGAAGCTCGGCGGCCCGGTCGAGAAACAGCGAGCGCACCTCGGCGCAGACCAGCCGGATCGATGCGCCGCCGACCGAAACCGAATAGCTGCCCGAGGTGAACCACTCCGACGGACTCACGTCGGTCTGGCCGGAGACGAGGTTGACGGTCTCGGGCGCGATGTCCAGTTCGTCCGCCGCGATCTGCGTGAGCGCCGTCAGGATGCCCTGGCCGATCTCGACCTTGCCGGAGCCGACCCGCACGCGGCCGGGTTCGGCGAACGACACCCACTGCGACAGCAGCGGGTTTTCGGTGATGCTGAGCGGCAGCGCGTTGGAGATCATGGCCGCGCTCCTTCGGCCATCATCCGGCCGGCCTTCTGGATCGCACGCACGACGCGGTTGTGAATCCCGCAGCGGCACAGATGCGGATCGAGCGCCGCGACGATCTCCGCGCGATCGGGTTGCCGGTTGCGTTCGAGCAGAGCCGCCGCGGAGACGAGAATGCCGGAGAGGCAATAGCCGCACTGGCCGGCCTGTTCGTCGAGAAAGGCCTGCTGCAGCGGGTGCAGCGCGCCGTCGGGCGAAAGCCCCTCGACCGTGGTGACGGCCTTGCCCTGCACCGTCGCCGCCTCGCGCGAGCAGGAATAGTCCGGCTTGCCGTCGATCAGCACCATGCAGGCGCCGCACTTCTCTGCGCCGCAACCGAAGCGCGAGCCGCGCAGCCCGAGCGTTTCGCGCAGCACCGAGAGGAGGGGAGCGGTTTCGTCGGCCTCGATCTCGACGGGTTGGCCGTTCACGGAGAATGTCAGGGTCTGGGTCATTGCCGCCTTATGCCATTGCGACGATGCTCCGCAAAGACGGGGCATCGCATTGTTGGAAAATCGCGAGCGGCGCGCCGCGATTTATTTCGCGACCTTGATGCCCTTTTCGTCGATGAAGCGCGTCCAGTTCTTGATCTCGGTCTCGAGTTTGACCTGGAGCGCCTTGCCCGGAATGAAATCGGTGATGTTGTCCACCTTCAGCAGGCGTTCTTTCACCTTCGGATCTGTCATCACGGTCTGGAAAGCCTTTTCGATCTTGGCGCGCACCGGCTCGGGGATGCCCTTCGGCCCAAAGATGCCCCACCAGAACTGCAGGTCGACGTCGGCGTGCTTGACGCCCTGCTCCTTAAGGGTCGGCACGTTCGGCAGCGCCGGCGAGCGCATGGTGCTGGTCACGGCCAGCGCCTTGATCCGGCCGCCCTCCACCAGCGACTTGGCGACGCCGACCGCCGCCATGTTGGCCGGAACGTGGCCGGCCACCACGTCGGCGATCGCCGGTCCGCCGCCCTTGTAGGGCACATGCACCGCCGGGATGCCGGCGCCGTCGAGCACGACCTCCATCGTCAGATGCGCGACGCTGCCGGTGCCCGCGGAGGCGTAGTTCATGCGCTGCGGCAGCGATTTCGACCAGGCGATGAATTCCTTCATCGAGTTGGCCGGCACGTTGGTCGCGACCGCGAGCGCCAGCGGCGAGTTGGCGAGGCCCGCGATCGCGTCATACTGCTTCAGCGGGTCGAAGCCCGACGAATGGCCGCGATACAGCGCCTGGCTGATGCCGAGCGCGTTCTCCGCGACCAGCAGCGTGTAGCCGTCCGGCGGCGATTGCGCGACCGCCTGCCAGGCGATGTAGCCACCGCCGCCGCCGCGGTTCTCGATCACGATCGACTGGCCGAGCGCGTTCTGGATGTCGACGGTGAGCTGGCGGATGAACGTGTCGGTCGCCCCGCCCGGCGGGAACGCGACCACGAGCCGGACCGGGCGGTCCGGATAGGAGCCCGCGCCCTGCGCGAGAGCCGGTACGGGCGCGCCGGCGAGAGCCAGCGCAAGCGGCAGCCATTTCAGCCTGTGCAGCATGACGTTTCCTCTCCCGTTTTATGGTTTGAGGATATTCGACCATGCCGCGGGCCATCCGTCGATAGCGCGGGCGTCGCGGGCTTCATCCGGGCGTTACGGCGCGTCGGGTTCGGCTCGGGGCGCAGCTTCGCCCCGTAGCGCCGGCTCTCAGGGCACTTTGATGCCCTTGGAGTCGATGAAGGCGGTCCAATTCTTGATCTCGCCTTCGAGCTTGCGGTGCATCTGGGCGCTGGGGACGAAATCGGCGGTGATGTCGAGCTTGGCCATCCGCTCCAGCACGCCGGGCTTCTCCGTGACCGTGCGCACGGCATCCTCCAGCTTCGCACGGATGCCGTCCGGCAGGCCTTTGGGTCCGAACAGGGCGAACCAGAAGCGCAGCTCCACGTCCGGCCGCTTGATGCCGGCCTCCTGCATGGTGGGCACCTGCGGCAGGGCGCGCGAGCGTTCGAGGCTCGTCACCGCCAGCGCCTTGACCTTGCCGGTCTCGACCAGCCCCTTGCTGGCCTGCACCGAGGTGATGGTCATGGGAACGTGGCCCGCGATCACGTCGCCAATCGCCTGACCGCCGCCCTTGTAGGGCACATGCACGGCCTCGATCCCGACCGCGTCCTTGAATATCTCGAAGTTGAGATGCGACACGCTGCCGACGCCGGCCGACGCGAACGACATCGGTTTGGGCTGGGCGCGCGCGTATTTCACCAGTTCGGCGACCGAGTTCGCCGGAATGGAATTGGTGAGCAGGAGCGCGGACGGCGACGCCGCGATGCCGGCGATCGCCTCGTACTGGGCCAGCGGATCGAACGGCGATTTGGTGCGCTTGTAGAGCGCCTGGCTGATTGCCAGCGCGTTCTCCGCGAACATGATCGTGTAGCCGTCCGGCGGCGCGGACGCGACGTGGTTCCAGGCGATGTAGCCGCCGCCTCCGGGCCGGTTTTCCACCACGACCGGCTGGCCCAGCACCTCGGCGAGATCGTTTGAAATCAGCCGCGCCATCGTGTCGGAGGCGCCCCCTGCGACGAAAGCTACGATGAGCCGGATCGGGCGGTCCGGATACGCGCTTTGCGCCTGGGCGACAGGCATGCCGAACGCCAGCAAAAGACAGGCGAGCATTGCCCGCCGG
This sequence comes from uncultured Alphaproteobacteria bacterium, assembly GCA_963758225.1. GTDB lineage: Bacteria > Pseudomonadota > Alphaproteobacteria > Rhizobiales > Xanthobacteraceae > Z2-YC6860. Next base: position 476,641 of record CAVWUJ010000002.1, read on the forward strand.
ACCGGACCCATCATGACGTTTCCTCGCGGTCGAATGTTCGTTGCCGACATTCGATCACGCGGACGCGAATGCGTCGACCGGAATTTCCCTTCGGCTATTTCATGTGATCGGTGAGCCAGTCGCCGATATAATCCACGCCAAGCTGGCGGTGATCGACCTGGCAATGCTCCGCGCCGCCTTCTTCAGCCGTGAAGATGCGCAGCGTCTTGTCCTTGGAGCCGATCTCCCTGAACAGCCTGTGGGCGTGCTCGACCGGCACCACGCGGTCGTTCTCGCCATGGACCAGCAGGAACGGGCAGGTGACCTTGTCCGCCACGCCCTCCAGCGTGAATTTCTTCGCCCACTCCAGCCCGGTGGCGTTGTCCGGCGCGCCGACCACCCAGCGGAACTGGAAGGTGGAGCCGGAGGTCTGGCGCGGGTCCTTTGGCGCGTGGCCGACGACGAAGTCGTAGACGTTCCAGTGCATGGCGCCAAAGGCGACGCAGGCGGCATAGCGCTTCTCGAATGCGCAGACGCGCGGCGCATGATAGCCGCCGAAGCTGTAGCCCATCACCGCGACGCGCTTCGGATCGACCTCCGGCCGCGCCGCGACCCATTCGTAGGCCGGCGTGCCGGCGGCCTCGTAGTCGTGGCGGCTTGGAATGTTGCGCAGGCGCAGCGGCTCCGACTGGCCAGGTCCGTCGATCGCCAGCACGTTGAAGCCGCGCTTCTGCAGGTCGAGGCCGGCGAAGATGACACTCATCTCCTTGGCGTTGTCCATGCCGTCGAACAGCACCACAGTCGGGCGGCGGCCCTCGCCGCGGCCCTTCGCGAACCACGCTGGCAGCGTGAGGCCGCCCTCGTAGGGCACCTCGACGCGCTCGATCTCCGGATAAAGCCGCGCCATCGCGGCCTGGTAGCAGCGCAGCGCCTTGCGGTAGACCGCGAGCTTCTCCTCGCCCGGCGGCACGAAACGTTCGGCGCTGTAATAGTAGTTGCCGGCGCGCATGTACTGGTTGCCGGCGGTGATGCGATGGCCCTTCTTGTCGGCCTCGTCGCCATAGGCCGCGACCCGGTCGGCCTCCTTCTCCCATTCCTCCTTCCAGACGCGGTCGAGATCGGGCTCACCCGTGCGCGCCGCGAGCCGGATGCGGATGTTGTCGATCTCCGCCATCGCCGCCGCCGCATACGGCACCATGCCCTTGACGATCTGCATGGCATTGGACCAGCGCAGATTGCCGGGGAAGGTGACGGGCCATGTGTGCTCGGTCGTCGGGGTCTTTTCGGTGGTCATGCGTTTCGTCCCAGGCTTTGAGGTGTCTTGCTTCGTTTTCTTGCACAGGTGTCTGCCTCTCCCTCCCCCTGAATGGGGGAGGGTCGGGGAGGGGTCAGCGAAACTCCACAATCAATATGACCCCCTCCCGACCGCTGCGCGGTCGACCTCCCCCTTTCAGGGGGAGGTGAGACGGAGCGAGTCTCGGCATTGCTCCGGTTTTCGACAGCACGTCACGTCAGCCTCTCGTAAACCCATTGCGCGACGGCGAACAGCAGGCGGTCGTCATGGCGCTTCGCCAGCAATTGCGCGCCGACCGGCATGCCGTTCGGCCCCTTGAACACCGGCAGCGAGATCGCCGGGACGTGCAGGATGGTCCAGAGCTGGTAAAGCGGAACGCCCTCGAAGGCGAAACGGCCGATTGTGGCTTCGCCAAAGGCGGCCGGCGTCAGAAGCGCATCGGCGTCGGTCCACATCCCGTCGAGCTTGCGGCGGCAGTCCTCGGCGAATTCCTTGCACGCGATATAGCGCTCGAAGTCGCCGGAGAGGCCGTCCTTCAGCCGTCCGCCGCGCAGCGTGTCGCTCATGTCGTCCCAGCGCGTTTCGATCTCGAAGGTGAAGGTGCGCGCGAATTCGAAGCTGGAAATCCAGCGATGCGCCTCGTTCAGCCGTTCGAACTCCGCAGGCAGGTCGAAGTCGATCACCGTCGCACCGTCGCGCGCGAGCCGCTGCGCGGCGTCTTCCACCAGCGCGCGGGTCGAAGGCTCGATCTGATCCCAGACATGGCTGCGGCACAGGCCGATGCGTGGCGGGCGCTCCGGTTTCGCGAGCGGCGCGGGCGGGACGCCCAGCAGCACCTCGCGCCACAGCGCCACGTCCGCGACCGAGCGCGCCAGGATGCCGAGCGTGTCGAGCGAGCCCGAGGCCTCCATCACGCCATGCATGCGGTGCTCGCCCCAGGTCGGGCGATAGCCGACCGTGCCGCAAAACGAGGCCGGGCGGATGGTCGAGCCGGTGGTCTGGGTTCCGAGCGCGACCGGCACCATGAAATCCGCCACCGCCGCGGCCGATCCGCTCGACGAGCCGGCCGGCGTGCGCGCCGGATCGTGCGGATTGCGGGTCGGGCCCTCGTGCAGGTTGGCGAACTCGGTGGTGACGGTCTTGCCGAGCAGAACGCCACCGGCCTTGCGGGTCAGCGCCACGCAGGCGGCGTCGCGCTCCGGCTGCCGGCCCCTGTGGATCGGCGTGCCCCATTCGGTCGGCATGTCGAACGTGTCGACGATGTCCTTCACGCCGAAGGGAACGCCCGCGAGCGGCCCCGGTCGCGGATTGCGATCGAAGGTGCGTGCGGCGGCGAGCGCCTTGTCCGGATCGAGGTGCGCCCAGGCGCGCACCGCCGGCTCGCGCTCGGCGATGCGGTCGAGGCAGGCGCGGGTCACGGCTTCGCAGGTCGTGCGGCCGCCTCCGATGGCCGCGACGATCTCCGTTGCCGTCAAATGATTGAGAGGCTTCGATACCACGCTCGGTCCAACTCAGGTGCTCGACTTGTGCGCGCCGAGCCCCGGCTGGTACTTGCCCTGGAGGAAATCGCCGATGCCCTCGTCGCGCCACGAGTCCTTCTGCAGCCACGAGAGCTGGTCGGATTTCGCGGCGGCGTAATTGAGCGCCGCCTCGGACGTCATTTCCAGCGAGAACCTGTAGCCCTCCTTGGTGGCACGCAGCGCATGCGAGTCCTTGCTCGCGAGATCGGCGGCGATCTCCATCGTGTAGGCCTTGAGGTCTTTCAACGGATGCGAGGAGTTCACGAAACCGATGCGCGCGGCCTCCTGGCCTTTGAAGGTGCGGCCGGTCATGCCGTAGAACAGCGCGTCGCGCGGCCGCAGCAGGTTGGCGAGCGACTTCGACACGCTGCCGCCCGGGTAATGCTTGAAGTTGATCTCCGAGAGGCCGAACGTGGCCTCGTCGGCGGCGAAGGCGAGGTCGCAGCCCTCCACGATCGAGAACGCGCCGCCGAAGCAATAGCCGTTGACCATCGCCAGCGTCGGCTTGGGGAAGTAGCGCAGCGTGCGGTAGCGCCATTCGGTGGCGATCCGGAAGATCCGGTCGAACTCGGCGCGGTCGTCCTTCAGGTCCACGAAGAACTGCTTGAGGTCCATGCCGGCGCAGAACGACTCGCCCGCGCCCGTGACCACCACCACCTTCGACTCGGTGTCGTAACGAAGCTTCTCCAGCGTCTCCGCCATCGCCAGATGCAGACTCGGACTCATCGCGTTGCGCTTGGCGGGACGGTTCAGCGTGACCACGGCGATCTGCTTCTCGATCGCGACCGTGACGGTGTCGGCTTCGGACATGAAAACTCCGGCTGGCTGGTGTGCGGGCCGATGCTTGCACAGGAGCGTTCGGCCGACAATGCAACCGATCCGCGTCCGGCGGCGCCCGGTTGTGCGTGACGCGCGCAGCGCCTCCCGCTAGGCTTCGCGTCGCAGCAACGAATGCGGCGGGTGGGTGCAGATGGCCAAAGTGCTGATCGAAAACGGCGTCGTCGTCACGGTCGACGGCGCGCGAAGCGTCCATGCTCCGGGCTATGTGGCGACCGACGGAGCGCGCATCACGGGCGTCGGCCCTGCGGCAAACGCGCCCGCCCGGACGGGTTTCGACGACGTGATCGACGCGAAGGGCTGCATCGTCGTGCCCGGCCTGATCAACATGCACCAGCACCACTGGTACACGCTGTTCAAGGGCCTCGCCGACGGCATGCTGCTGGAAGACTGGGTCACGGATTTCCTGCTGCCCCTCGGAATGAAAATGGACGCGGCGGCGATGCGGGTTTCGAGCGCGCTCGCGGGCATGGAGATGCTCGCGACCGGCGCGACCTGCTCGTTCAACCATTCGGTGACGACGACCACGCCGGAGACCGTGGCGGCCTCGATCGAGCCGCAGGCCGCGCTCGGCATCCGGCAGGTCTATGCCAAGGAGCTGCGCTGCCGCACGCCCGGCAATCCGAAGCATCCGCTCAGCCTCGACGAGGCGCTCGCCGCCTTCGAGGCCGAGGTCGCGCGCTGGAACGGCGCGCACGACGGACTGGTGCGCTTCGGCATCGCCATCGAGTCGAACGCGCACTGGGTCGCGGCCGGCATGAGCACCGAAGACCTGATCGTTCGCGGCTACGAGATGGCGAAGCGGCTTGGCTTGCAGATTACCGCGCATATTTCCGGCGGGACGTTCTCGCTGGAGAAGGGCTTCCTCAAGTATCTGCGCGAGACCGGCCGCACCGACGTGCGCTACCTGATGCAGCTCGGCATTCTCGATCCGCAGTGGGTTCTGATCCACGGCATCCACTGCACCGAACTCGACATCGAGCAGATGGCGCGGGTCGGCTGCCACTTCGTCTACACGCCGACCAGCGAATCGATGCGTGGCGGCGGCATCTCGCCATTCGCGAACGCGCACCGCGCCGGCGTCAACGTCGCGCTCGGCACCGACGGGCCGATGGTCGACTATTCCGTCGACATGGTGGAGCAGATGAAGGTCTGCACGCTGATGCAGCACGTCCGCCATCTCGATCCGACCCGGATGCCGGTCGAGACCACGCTGGAAATGGCCACGATCAACGCCGCGAAGGCCTTGAAGCTCGATGCGGAGATCGGCTCGCTCGAAGCGGGCAAGCGCGCCGACATCGCGGTGTTCGACCTCGACAAGCCCTATGTCGGCGTTCTGCACCGGCCGCTGTCGAGCTTCGTCACCGCCGGCAAGGGCACCGACGCGAAGGCGGTGCTGGTCGACGGCAGAGTGGTCTATCGCGACGGGCGCTTCGCCAACCAGTCCGACCCGAAGGGCGTGGTGGCCGAAGCCCAGCGCGTCGGCCGTGCGGTGCTGGAGAAGGCCGGGCTTTCGGGACGGCTCGAACCGGCGTGGCGGAGAGCATGATCCCGAAAAGTGTGAACCGGCTTTCGGATCAGATCCTGATCACCCCTTGATCGCGGCGCCCCATTTCGCCTCGATCTCGCGCGCCTCGTCCTGGGTCAGCGCCGAGGTCGGCGGATAGCGGTCCTTCCAGGCGAAGGGGCGCACCGCCTCCAGGATCAGCTTGGAATGCGAGGTGGTGCCGGCGTCCTTCACCTCGAGCGGGATGCGCGGGTCGAGCGCCGAACTCCAGGCGTTCTTCACGATATCGGCCTGCTCCGCCGGCTCGCAGCGCGTGGTCACCGCCCACATCACGTCGGCGAGGTTCGAGGGATCGACGTCGTCGTCGACCACCACCACGAGGCGTCCCATGTAGCTGTTGGCCGCCGCGATCAGCGCCGCGCGCTTGGCGTGGCCGGCGTAGCGCTGCCGGATCGCCACCACGGTCATGAGCTGCGCGACGTGCTGCCAGACCCCGACCACGTCGGTGACGCCGGCCATTTCCAGATTGCTCCAGATGCCGGCGGCGCGGAACGGCAGGCCGAAGTGGAAGCGCGGCGGCTTCATCGGCGGCGAGCCGAGCAGCACCGGGTCGTCGCGATGGTGAATGGCCTTGACCACCATCACCGGCGCGGGGCGCGCCTCGGCCGCGTAATAGCCGGTGAACTCGCCGAACGGGCCCTCCGGCAGGCTCTCCTGCGTCATCGGCAGAAGCGCACCCTCCAGCACGATCTCGGCGTTGGCCGGGACCGGCAGTTTCGTGACGGGCGCCTCGAACACCTCGATCGGCTCGCCCTTGATCGCGCCGGCAAAGTCGTACTCCGACTGGCCGTCCGGCAGATATTCGAAGCCGGCGATGAACAGCGCGGGATCGGGACCGTTGACCACAGCGAGCGGGCAGGGCTCGCCGCGATCCCAGTATTTTTTTGCGATGATCGCCCCGTGGCGGCCGAGGTGATCGAACTGGATCGTGACGCGGTCCGGTCCGTGCACCTGCACGCGGTAGATCGAGGCGTTGATCCAGCCGGTTTCGGGATCGCGCATCACCACGATCGAGCCCGATCCGATGTAGGGTCCGCCGTCCTTGCGATGCCAGTGCGGCGCGGGCAGCGCGGCCATGTCGACCGCCGCGCCGGTCAGCGAGTTCGCCAGGAAGGCGGCGTCGGTCACAACCTTGGGCGTCTGCGGCGCGAGCGTCTGGCGCTTTTTCATCCACGCCTTCAGCGCATCGAGCGGCTTGAGCGCCGGATCGATGCCCAGCGCCAGCGCCGCGCGCTGCGGCGTCGTGGTCGCATTGGTGAACACCCGGAAGCCCGGCGCATGACCCTTGATACGGTCGAACAGCAGCGCCGGACACTCCGCCGTGCCGGCCGCGACCTCGGTGATGCCGCCGATTTCGCAGTTCGGATCGGCGCCGTCGATCCGGCGCAGGGCTCCGATGCCCTCGACCTGCTTGATGAACCCGCGCAAATCCCGGTACATCACACTGACACGCTCCACGAGCCGCGAAGGCGGCCTCAGCCAATCCGCGCAGCCGAGCCTACGCGACCCGGGAGAGAAACGCATGCGCTACATCGATGCCTTCAATCATTTCAACCCGAAGCAGTATTTCGACGCGCTGCTCGAAACGCCGGCGGGCCAGAAGGATCTCGGCAAACGCGTGCGCGGCATCCCCGCGCTCTATGAGCTGGACCTGCGGCTGAAGGTGGTCGAGATGTTCGACGACTACAGCCAGGTGCTTTCGCTCGGCCTGCCGATGATCGACCGGATCTGGGGACCGGACAAATCCCCCGAGATGGCGAAGCTCGCCAACGACGGGCTGGCCGAGGTCGCGGCGAAGCATCCGAAGCACTTCGCCGGCTGGTCGGCCGCCTTGCCGATGAACAACCCCGAGGCGTCTGCGAGGGAGGCCGAGCGCGCGCTGAAGAACGGCGCCCATGCGATCCAGCTCGGCACCAACGTCAACGGCCGCGCCATCGACGGCAAGGAGTTCTGGCCGGTCTACGAGATCATCGAGAAATCCGGCAAGCCGATCCTGCTGCATCCGGCCCGCACCCGCGAGATGATCGACTACGCGGGCGAGGACAAGTCGAAGTACGAGATCTGCAGCGTGCTCGGCTGGCCGTTCGAGACCGGCGTGACGCTGTCGCGCTTTATCTTCTCCAAGATCATGGACACCTATCCGGACCTGAAGATCGTCTCGCACCATCTCGGCGGGGTGATCCCCTATCTCGACGGCCGCGTGGCGCATTCGTTCGACCAGATGGGCGTGCGCACCTCCGACGAGGACTACGAGGGCCTGCGCAAGAGCCTGAAGAAGCGGCCCTACGACTACTTCAAGGACTTCTACGGCGACACCGCGATCGAGGGCACGAAGGCACCGATGATCTGCGGCATCGACTTCTTCGGCGTGGACCACGTCCTGTTCGCGTCCGACTGCCCGTTCGACAAGGAAAAGGGGCCCGGCTACATCCGCTCGACCATCAAGGTGCTGAACGAGATCGGCCTGTCGAACGAGGACATGGAAAAGATCTGCTTCCGCAACGCGCAGAAGATGTTCGGCATCGCGTAACGGGGAGGGGAGAGACGGCCGGCGCCGCCGGCCGGTCGCGGCTCAGCGCGCGCCGCCCGGCGGCGGCGCGTTGCGGAAAGTGGCCCAGGGGTCGTTGGCCGTGTTGCCCTCGCTGCGCAGGTTGCGCTTCACGGTCTCGCGATACTGCCGGTCGATCTCCGCGCGGTCCTTCTGGAGCTGCTGGTAGTCCTTCTCGACCTGGCTTTCCTTCTTGCCGGTGTTGAACTGCGCGGCGGCCGGCTGAGCGAACAGCGCGGCGGCGGTCAGGGCGGCGGCAAGAAGTCGCATCGAGGCTCTCCGTCTCAAGTCTGCGGCCTGCGAGAACGGACCGGCCGCAAGCGCGATGCTACAGGAATGTGGTGCTTTTTTGAAGCGTCCGTGCGGCGGCGCGGGCCGCCATCAATGCGGCACCAGATTTTTCAGGTCGCCGGTGCGGCCCTCGACGAAGGCGCGCAGGTTCGGCTCCACCACGGTCAGGGTCTGCTCGACGAAGCGGTCGCTGTGGCCGCCGACGTTCGGCGTGATCACGACGTTGTCCATGCGCCACAGCGGATGATCGGGCGGCAGCGGCTGCGTCGAGAAGATGTCGAGCCCCGCGCCCGCGATCTTTCCGGCTCGCAGATGATCGACCAGCGCCGCCTCGTCGAGCACCCCGCCGCGCGCGAGATTGACGAGAAACGCGGTCGGCTTCATCGCGGCGAGCACCGTGCGGTCGACGAGGTGATGGGTCGCGGCCGAATAGGGCACCAGCAGCATCAGGAAATCCGCGCGGCCCGCGACCGCGGCCAGCCGCTCGCGCGGATGCACCTCGTCGAAATGCGGCGCGTCGGCGCGGCCCGAACTGATCCCGATCGTGGTCATGCCGAACAGCCGGCAGCGCTCCGCGAGATGCTCGGCCAGCACGCCGAGGCCGACGATGACGATGGTCTTGCCGTCGAGCATCGGCTGCGCCCAGCGCTCCCATTTGCCCTGCTTCTGGTTTTCGCGCATCGCCATCAGCCGGCGGTTCAGCGCCAGCATGTGCATGAAGGCGATCTCGCTCATCTGCGGCCCGTGAATGCCACGCGTCGAGGTCAGCAGCACATGCGGCGGCAGGACGCCCGGCGCGGTCAGCGTGTCGGTGCCGGTGGTGAGCGCCTGGATCCACTTCAGCCTCGGCGCGGCCGCGATGATGTCGGGTGTCACGCGATGCGCCAGCGCGACGACGGCGTCGATGTCGGTCGCCTCGGCCTTCGCCGTCTCCGGCGAGTCGGTGTGGCGGAAGTCGACCTCCGGGAATCGATGCGCCAGACGGTCGCGATACTGTTGCGCATGCGCATCCAGGATGAGAACCTTCACCGGCATTTCAAACCCATCGTGAGCGTTTCCGGGCGCATCTAAACCCGCCGCGCACCGCAACGCCAGCCGGGGCCTTGCGTCGGCGTTCGGGTGTCGTCGCGCCCGCGCTGCTCTCTCCGTCGTCATACTCCGCCATGACCGGGCATAGCCGTTCGAGGAACGGCGTCGCTTCGCCGCTATGTCCCGGCCCTCCCTATGATGGATGCAAGGGCTTGCGGCGATGGCTTGCCCGCCTTGCCGGGATCGCCGGGACAAGCCCGGCGATGACAGCGGAGAAGGTTGGCCGACGTGCGCCATAGCAACGTTTGACGTTGAGTCCATGAGCGCTTGTTGAGCCAGATTCGATTTTCAAACAGCGAACAGGAAACTCTCTGACTCCGTATCATCCACGCAGCCGTCCGCATTCCCGCGCAAGGTTTGCGGGTTGGGGGCAGTCCATCCGCGCCCGGTTCGAGGGCGCGCGGGACGCCGGGGCCCGTTTCGGACCCGCGGGCTCCGGCATCTCGCGACGCCGGGGCATGATCGCCGCTCGTGAGAGCAGCGATCCTGTCGTGTCTTCCGCAAGTCCGCCGAACCTTCGGCGTCCCGCGCGCGGTGTTGGAGGCTTGCTCCGTGCGTCCCCCGGACCCCGGTCGTTCCGGAGGGAGCCCGCTGACACCTGCCCGCCAACAGCGCGGGGGTACGGCGCCAGTGTTGCGGGCCCCGGGCGCGGCCCCCTTGTGAGGACAGGCGCGGGACCGCACGGCTTGGACCGCCGGATGCGATCCGCGCGTCTCGCGAACCGAAGCCGGCCACCGCATCCCGCCCCGCGTGTCGTGACGCTCGCGAACGCCCCTCGAGGAGGGCGGGACGTTATGACTATAGTCATAATAGGAATTAAGTCAAGTGCATTCGGGCTCGCCATCCGGCTTTGGAACGGCGAGAGTGCCCATGAAAGGGGGTCGTGTGCCTACAAACAACGAATTGAGTCTGGCGATCGAGAATCTGGACCTGCGACGGCTGCTCGCGCAGGCCGGTCTCGACGCCGCCGAGCAACGGGTGATTGAACGGTTGCAACGCGTTCTGGTGGAGGAGTTGCACCATCGGGCCAAGAACATGCTCGCCACGGTGATGGCGATCACCTCGCAGAGCCTGCGGTCGGCCGAGAGTTTGCAGCACGGGCGAGAGGCGATCGGGAATCGGCTGGTCGCGTTGGGGCGCGTGCACGATCTGCTCCTGCAAACCGTGTGGGCCAGCGCGGGGCTCGCCGAGATTCTGAGAATCGCAATTGAACCGTTCGATTCACCGAGCGCGTCGCGGTTTATCATTCAGAATCCGGATATCGAAGTGAGCGCGGGCGCGGTGCTGCCGCTGGCCATGGTGCTGAACGAGCTTTGCACCAACGCCCTCAAGTACGGTGCGCTGTCGAATACGCAGGGGTGCGTGCACATCGTCGCAACGGTCGATGCGGCGCGAGAGCAATTTCAGCTGCGATGGAGCGAAACGGGCGGTCCTGCGGTTGCGACGCCATCCCGGCGTGGTTTTGGGACCAAGCTGATCGAACAAAGCTTTGCCGGACAGCTCAACGGCGATGCCCGGATCACTTATGCGGCGACCGGCGTGGTCTGCGTGCTCGACGTTCCGCTGGCGTCGCTGAAACCGCCGGAATAGCCGCAGACCTGCGGCATGCCGGTTCGGGATTCCGCAGGCGCGTCATCCCGAGCGCAGCCAGGCGGCCACAGCGTCGCGGTGCTCGGCCATGTATTTGCGAAACCACACCGTGAAGTCCTGCGGGCTTGCGCGCATGTCGGCTTCGAGCGCCGAGAGCGTGGTCCAGCGTGCAGCCGCGGCCTCCTGCGGATCGGGCCGCACCGGCCCGTCGTGGGTGCCGCCGAACACATGCACCAGCTCGTGCTCGATCAGACCGTCCGACACGTCGGCGCGATAGTGCACGACGAACATCGGCGTGAGTGCGCAGGCGATGCCCATCTCCTGCACCAGCCGGCGCTCGGCGGCGGCCTTCGCGTCCTCGCCCGGCAGCGGATGGCTGCAGCAGGCGTTGGTCCAGAGCCCGCCGGAGTGATACTTGCCGAAGGCGCGCTGCTGCAGGAGGAATTCGCCGGCGCCGTTGCGCACCAGCGCGGAGATCGCGCGGTGCTTCAGCCCGCGGCGGTGCGCGTCGAGCTTGTCGGCGGTTCCGGTCTCAACGTCGCGGTCGTCGACCAGAACGACCCGATCGCTGTCGGTCGAGGCGCTCATTCCTCTTTTTCTTGCCGGACACCAGATTGCGCGCGGCGCTGACCGCCACGTCCTTCATCAGCGAGAAGCCGGAGATCGGCGCGGCGGCGGCCGGCAGGTCGCCGCGCCTCGGGTCGTGGCTGCGCGCCGTTTTCGGCCAGATGCTTTTTCAGGTTGTTCGCGAACTGGTTCATCAGCGCGCTGGCGGTCGCCTGGATCATGCCGACGCCGCGACCGTATTGCGCGACCGCCCCGGACAGCGTGAGGTCGGTGTGCACCAGAACCTTCGAGCCCGTACCCGCGGGTTCGAGCCGGAAGGTCGATGAGGCGTGGGCGGAGCCGCGGCCCTTGGCGTCGTTGCCGGCGGCCTTCACGCGCGCGCTGCGGCTCTCGTTGTCGATCGCCTCGAACACCACGGTGCCGGCGAAGGTCAGCGCCACCGGCCCGAGGCGCACCGAAATGTTGCCCTTGTAGGTTCGGTCGTCGATCACCTCGGTCAGTTGCGCGCCGGGCATGCACGGCGCGATCCGCCGGATGTCCATCAGCACGGGCCACGCCTCCTCGGGCGGCAGCGGCACCTCGAACGAATTGTCGAATTCCATCGCGGGTCTCCAGCACGATTCGCTTGCAGCGCATGCGAAAGCCGCGCCGCGCCGCAGTCTCAAACCGCGCACGTCCGCGCGGTCGTGTCAACGGCGGCCGGCCTCGGGGGGTGAACGGATAACGTGGCGGTCGCGCTATTCGGCGGCAACCGAAACGCCGCCATGGGCCTTCGACCAGCCGGCGGGATCGTGCAGGAACTTCTCGATCTCGGCGAGCTTGCCGGCGTCGAACTGGCCGGAGGTCTTGGCGAACTCCAGCACGTCCCACCAGGTGCACAGATGGTGCAGCTTGATGTTGAGGTCGCCGAGGATCTTCTCGCTCTCCGGATAGATGCCGTAGAAGAACACGACGAAGATGTGCTCGACGGTCGCGCCGGCCTGGCGCAGCGCGTTGCAGAAGTTGACCTTGGAGCGGCCGTCGGTGGTCAGATCCTCGACCAGCAGCACGCGCTGGCCGGGCTCCAGATGGCCCTCGATCTGGGCGTTGCGGCCGAAGCCCTTCGGCTTCTTGCGGACGTACTGCATCGGCAGCGCGAGCCGGTCGGCCATCCATGCGGCGAACGGAATGCCCGCGGTCTCGCCGCCCACGACGGTGTCGAACTTCTCGAAGCCGGCCTCGCGGAACACGGTCGCCGCGCCGAAGTCGATCAGGGTCTGCCGCACGCGCGGGAACGAGATCAGCCGCCGGCAGTCGGTGTAGACCGGGCTCGCCCAGCCGGAGGTGAAGATGAAGGGCTTGTCGTCCATGAAGCGGACGGCCTCGACCTCCAGCAGCATCTTGGCCGTCAGCTCGGCCATCACCTTCTTGTCGGGAAATCCAAGCCCCATCGTCATCGTCGCGCGCCTCGCCGGACCCTGTTCAGGGTGCTCTAGGCGCGGCGGGGCGGCAGGTCAAACGATGCGGGGGCAGGGTGGGGGAGGCATCCCCGGAATTCGCGCCCGCGCCCGGAATTCGCCGGGCCGGCAGGCTCAGACCGCGACCTTGCGAAGAAAATCCTCGACCTCGCCGCGCAGTTCGCCGACCGCGTTCTCGACGGTCTGGGCGGTGGCGAGGACGGTTTCGGCCGAGCCGCGGGTGGCGATGGCGGCGCCCGCCACCTCCTCCAGGACGCCGACCGCGAGCCCGGTGCCCCGGGCGGCGCTGTTGACGTTGTGCGAAATCTCCTCGGTGGCGGCCGATCTGCTGCTGGACCGCGCAGGCCACGCCGGAGGTGTAGCTGCTGATCTCGCGCATGCGCTCGGCAATGCCGTGGATGGCGTCGACCGAGCCGAGCGCGCAGGCCTGCACCGCCTGGATCTGGCTTGCGATCTGTTCGGTGGCCTTGGCGGTCTGAACCGCCAGCGTCTTGACCTCGGCCGCGACCACCGCGAAGCCGCGGCCGGCGTCGCCGGCGCGCGCCGCCTCGATGGTCGCGTTGAGCGCGAGCAGGTTGGTCTGGTCGGCGATGTCGCGGATCAGCTTCACCACGTCGCCGATCTGCTGGGAGGCGTCGGCCAGCGAGGCGATCTGGCCGTTGGTGGTCTCGGCCTCCGCGACGGCGGCGCGCACGACCTCGGCGGTCGCGGTGAGCTGGCGCGCGATCTCCGAGATCGAGGCTGACAGTTCGCCGGCGGCCGAGGCCGCGACCGCGACGTTCGACGACACCTCTCGCGAGGCCGACACCGCGCCTTCGGCGCGCTGCGTCGTCTGGCCGGTGGAGGCGAGCAGGCTCGCCGCGGTGTGCTGCATCGCGCCGGCGCCCTCGCTCAGCGCGCGCAGCACGGTCTCGACACGGGCGTTGAAGCCGGCGATGGCGCTCTCGATCGCTTCGCGGCGCGTCTCCTGCACGGCCATTTCCTCGCGCTCGCGCTCGGCGCGCTGGCGATCGGTGATGTCCTCGTGGGTGCCGACCCAGCCGCCGCCGGGCATCGGACGATTGACCACCGAGACGATGCGGCTGCCGTTGCCGATGTTGCGGCTCATGGTCTGGCCGCGCGCGATCTCGGCGAGCAGGGCGCGGCGATACTCCTGCGCGTCGCCGGAAAGATTACCGAGCGCGATGCGGTGGTTCAGCACCTCGGTGAAGGTGCAGCCCGGCTTCACGCGCGCCGGATCGAGGCCGTACATCGCGATATAGCGTTCGTTGCAGATGACGAGCCGCTCGGCGGCGTCGTACATGCACAGGCCTTGCGACATATTGTCGAGTGCGGTGGCCAGACGCACGTTGTTACGGCGCAGGCGAACGAAGCGCACGAACGCGGCGCCGACCGCCGCCACGGCTCCGAGCGCAAAAACGGCCTGCCAGACGTGTTGTTGCGCGATGTCGAGGTCCATTGGCGGGACGGCATTCCGGTTGTCGGCATGGAGGCCACCACCATCGCGCGATACGGTTGACCATCGGTTAACAAATGGCGGTGTCGGGCCAACTCGTGAAAATCGGGTTATGTTTATTTGCTCAAATGCTGCGGCAAAGCACTTTGGCGAGAGGAAACAGGGGAGGAATCCGATGGGACAAACGCAGATTTCGTCCGTGTGCTTCAACGCGCTCGACGACAAGATCGGCCCCGGCGACCGCAAGCTCTGAGGCGCGCCGCGCTGCCGGCAAGAAAACGTCGGAAGAGAACGCCGCGGAGCGAACCCGCGGCGTTTCATTGTCTGTGTGTGCGGAAAGAGCTGGATTCAAAATCAAACAATCCGGCGTCTCCGGTAGGTGAGGCGATCACCGCGCGTCGCGCTTGGCCTGGGCGTCGCGCACGAATTGCGAGACCCGGCCGGCCTCCATCGCGCTGCCGATCTGGTCCACGCGGGTCTTGGGATTCGGGCGCATGCCCTTGCCGGCGGAGCGGCTCTTGGGAGGTTCGCTGCGCGGCCCGGCCTTCTTCTTCAGCGCAAGGGCCTTGCGCGCGCTCGCCACCAGCCGGTCGCGCGCGGTGCGGCGGTTGCGCTCGGCGGTGAGGCGGAACAGCGCCTCGGTCAGGATCGCGGCCTTCCGCCGGTTGCCGGAATCCTTGTGCTCGGGCGCGTCCGACGCGCCGGCCTTCCTGCCGCCGGCCTTGCCGCGCACCTGACGCCGCTGGCTGTGTGCGATGTCGCGGGCGCGGTCGCGCCGCTCGCGCAGCCGCGCGATCAGCGGCGAGAGCTCGTCCGCCGCGAGACCGGCGAGCTGCGGCTGGTGTGTGCGCTCCACCAGTTCGAGCTCGTCCTTGCTGAGCAGCCGCCGTTCTTCCTTGCGCGATGTCGCCACGTTCGTATCTCCTTCGATGTCGCCCCAGAGCGGACATCTGGGAAGACAACGGGGCGGCGTCATGGTTCCGCGCTGGGATCAATTGCCGCGGGGCGCTCCGCAGCCGAAGCGCCTCGCGGTGTCGTCGATCGCAGCAGGCCGGATGCCCTAGCTCGGGCGCGTCAGTTGATCTTGACGCCCGCCGCCTTGACCAGCGTGCGGTTCACGTCGATCTCGTTCTTGACGAAGGCGTCGAACTCGGCCGGCTTCATCGGCAGCGGGTCGCCGCCGGCCTTGAACAGGCGCTGCCGCACGTCCGGATCGTTCAGCGCCTTGACGGTTTCCGCATTCAGCCGCTCGACGATCTCCTTCGGCGTTTTCGCGGGCGCCCAGAATCCGATCCAGAAGTTGTATTCGGAGTTCGGATAGCCGCCCTCCACCGTGGTCGGAACCTGCGGCAGCGAGCTGGCGCGCTGGGTGCCCGACACGCCGAGCGCGGCGAGCTTGCCCGAGGCGATCAGTCCGCGCGCGGCCGGCAGCGGGATGAAATAGAAGTCGGTGTCGCCGGACAGCACCGAGGCGAGACCCTCGGGTCCGCCCTTGTAGGGAATGTGCTGCACGTCGATGCCGGTCGCCATGCGAAAGCGCTCGCCGTTGAGATGCGCGGCGCTGCCCGCGCCGGCCGAGGCGTAGTTCATCTTGCCGGGGCGCGCCTTGGCGGCCTCGACCAGATCCTTGATCGACTTGTACTTGTTCGGCTGGGTCACGAGCACATTGGGCAGCGTGGAGAGCCCGCTGATGCCGGCGAAGTCCTTGATCGAGTCGTAGCCGGGGTTGGAATAGGTCGAGGCGACCACCGCGAACGAGGTCGACTGGATCAGCAGCGTGTAGCCGTCCGGCTCGGCCTTGGCGACCTGGCCGATGCCGATGGTGCCGGCGGCGCCGACGCGGTTCTCGACGATGATCGGCTGGCCGAGTTGCTTGGAGAGCTGGTCCGTCACCGTGCGGGCGATGATGTCGGTGCCGCTGCCGGCGCTGAACGGCACGATCACGCGGATGGCGCGGTTCGGATAGGCCTGCGCCAGCGCGTCCGCGACCGGAAGCATCAGGCCAAGCGACAGCACTGCGCACGCCAGAAGCCAGCGTTTCATGACATTCCCTCCCTGGCCGGCGTCGCTTGCGCGCCGGCTTTTTGGTTTGCGGGAGGCAGTCTAGCGGCGCGCTCTCGGCCACCGCAACCTGTTGCCGGACTCTCGGCCTCTCCTGCGCACCGGCAGCCCGGTCCGCGGGTGCGGAGCCGGCCCCCGGTGTCGCGCGCGATCAGGCCATCTTGTTGGTCAGGGTGCCGATGCCCTCGATCCAGACCTTGGTGGTGTCGCCGGCTTTCAGGAATTCGCGCCGCGCGGCGCCGACGCCCGCCGGCGTGCCGGTCAGGATGATGTCGCCCGGATAGAGCGTGATGCGCGAGGAGAGCTGCTCGATCTGCTCGGCGAGATTGAAGATCATGTCCGACGTGTTGGAATCCTGCTTGATGACGTCGTTGACCCACAGCTTCATCGCGAGCGCCTGGGGATCCTTGATGTCGGAGGCCGGCACGATCCACGGGCCGATCGGGCAGGCGTCGTCGAAGCACTTCTGGCCGACCCAGTCGTATTTGAACGGCGAGGAATCGGGAAGCTGCGGGCGCTTGCCGAGGTCGCGCGCCGACAGCTCGTTGGCGATGGTGTAGCCCGCGACATGGGACAGCGCCTTGTTGAGCGGCACGTTCTTGGCCTTCTTGCCGATCACCGCGCCGAGCTCGGCCTCCCAGTCGATCGCCTTGGACGAGGCCGGCAGCTTCACAGTGGCGCGGTCGCCGGTCACGGTGCGCGACGCCTTGATGAAGTGCCAGGGCTTGAGGCCGACCTCGTGCGGATCGGGCGCGGGCGGGATGCCCTGCAGCTTCGCCATCTCCAGCATGTGGTCGGTGTAGTTCGCGCCCGCGCAGTAGATCGCCGACGGATAGAGCACCGGCGCGAGCAGCCGGGTCTTGCCGAGCGGGCGGCTCTTGAGCTTGCTCTTGCCGGCGGAGTCGGCGGCCTTCTTGAGCAGCGCCTTGGCCGACGACCAGTCGTTGAGGATGTCCAGCATCGTGGCGTAGGCCGCCTTGCGGGTGAGGGCGGCGGCGTCGAACACCTTGCCGTCGACGACCACGCCCGCGCGCGGGCCCTTCTCCGACTGGTAGGTCACGAGCTTGTAGCTGGCCATCGTCATGGGCTCCTTGGGGCTGAATAGGGGATTGCCTTGCGGCTTGTTGCGGGCCGGCGGGGAAAACGGCTTGCCGGCTCCGGAGGGTGCGCGCGTACAATACCCAAAAGCCGGGAGGTGCACAGATGCTTTATCTCTATCACGGGACCACGTCGGTCTGCGCCGCCAAGGTGCGTCTGGTGCTGAGCGAGAAGGGGCTGCCGTGGGAGGGCGAGATCCTCGACCTGCAGCGCGGCGACCAGCACAAGCCGGAGTATCGCAAGCTCAACCCGAACGCGGTGGTCCCAACGCTCGTGCACGACGGCCGGGTGGTGATCGAGTCCACGCTGATCCTCGAATATCTCGACGAGGCGTTTCCGAAGCCGCCGCTCATGCCGGCCGATCCCTATCTGCGGGCGAAGGCGCGGCTGTGGATGAAGCGGATCGACGACAACCTGCATGCCGCCTGCTCGACCGTCAGCTTCGCGATCGCGTTCCGCCGCGGTCTCCTGAAGATGAGCCCGGAGGCGCTCGCAGCGCGGTTCGAGGCGATGCCCGATCCGGTCTATCGCGAGCGCCAGCGGCTGTCGGTCGAGCACGGCGTGGCCGCGCCGCACGTGCCGCCCGCGCTGCGGCATTACGACCGCTATATCGCGGCGATGGAGGAGACGCTGAAGGACGGCCCCTATCTGGCGGGGCCGGCCTATTCGCTCGCCGATGCGGCGGCGACGCCTTATCTGGTGCGCGCCGACATGCTGGCGATGGACGGGCTGTGGCGCGACCGGCCTCATGTCGCGGACTGGTACGCGCGGATGCGGGCGCGGGACAACTTCGAGCCGGGCATCGATCGCTATCTCACGCCCGCCGAGCGCGCCCGCTTCGACGTGCCGCGCGGCGAGACCTGGAGCGAGATCGAACGGGCGATGCAGGCCGCGGCGTGACGCCCGGCGGCCGCGTTATGCGGCGCCGGCGGAGCGCGGCTTGCGCTTGAGCGGGATCGGGCGGCCGACCAGCGAGGCATATTCGTCCATCGGCTGCGGGCGGCCGATGAGGTAGCCCTGCAATTCGTCGCAGCCTTCGCGGGACAGGATCGCCACCTGGGCCTTCGTCTCGACGCCCTCGGCGATGACCGGCACCGCAAAGCCGCGGGCGAGGCCGATGACCGCGCGCACGATGGTCGCGGACTGCTCGTTGGTCTCCAGATTGGAGACGAAGGCCTGGTCGATCTTGATCTTGTCGAACGGGAACGCCTGCAGGTAGCTCAGCGACGAGTAGCCGGTGCCGAAATCGTCCATCGCGATCCGCACGCCGAACCCCTTGAGCCGGCGCAGGATCGACAGCGCGCGCGAATAGTCGCCGATCAGCACGCCCTCGGTGATCTCAAGCTCGAGCCGGCCCGGCGCGAGCCCGGTTTCGAGCAGCACGCTGTGCACCAGGCCCGCGATGTCGCCGTGGCGGAACTGGACCGGCGAGAGATTGACCGCGATGTTCATCGGCTTCGGCCAGGAGGCGGCCTCGCGGCAGGCCTCGCGCAGGATCCATTCGCCGAGCGGGATGATCAGCCCGCTTTCCTCGGCGAGCGGAATGAAGGTGCCGGGCGAGATCGGGCCGCGGGTCGGGTGCTTCCAGCGCACCAGCGCCTCGAAGCCGAACACCTCGCCGTCGATGCGGGCCTGCGGCTGGTAGTGCAGCGATATCTCGCCGTGATCGATCGCGTCGGCCAGCTCGTGCTGCAGCGCGCGGCGCTCGCGCAGCCGCTTGTCCATCTCGGCCTCGAAGAAGCGATAGCTGCCGCGGTCCTCGGACTTGGCGCGGAACAGCGCGGCATCCGCGTTGGCGACCAGAGCGGTGGCGTCCTCGCCGTTCTGCGGATGGATCGCGATGCCGATCGAGATCCCGCACTGGATGTGGCGGCCGTCGATCACGATGTCCTGCGCCAGCGCCTCCTGCACGCGCTGCGCCATCTGTTCGGCCGCGGCCGGCTGTTCGCCGTCGGTGGCGATGATGCCGAACTCGTCGCCGCCCAGACGGGCGGCGAAGGCGCCGCCCACGGCGCTCTGGATGCGGCGCGAAACCTCGTGCAGCACCCGGTCGCCGATCGCGTAGCCGAACACGTCGTTGATCTCCTTCAGCCGCGCCACGTCGAGCGACATGACCACGAACGGCGCGCCGTCTTTCGCGGCCGCCTCCAGCGTGCTTTCGAGGCAGGCGTTGAACGCCGCGCGGTTCGGCAGACCGGTCAGCATGTCATGATGCGCAAGCCGCGCGATCTCGGCCTCGCGGCGCTTGCGGACGGTGCGGTCCTGGATCACCGAAAGGATGTATTGCGGCTCGCCGTCCGCACCGAGGATCGGCACGCGGGTGGTGGCGACGATGCGGTGCTCGCCCGCGGGCGTGAGCGAGGGATGGTCGTCGAACACCTGGGCCTTGCGCGCCTCGATGACGCGGCGATCGTGCTCGTGGACCATTTTGGCGGTCCCGGGCGGAAAGATGTCGTCCGGCGTCTTGCCGATCATGTCTTCGCGGGAGACGTTGTAATAGCGTTCGCCGGCGCGATTGATCAGGACATAGCGCATGGTGCGCGCGTCCTTGACGATGATCGTGGTCGGCACGTTTTCGAGCACCGAGGTGGCGAAGGCGTTGGAGCGGTCGCGCTCCTTTTCGATCCGCCGGCGGTCGGTGATGTCCTCGTGCGTCACGACCCAGCCGCGGCCGTCGGCCGTGGGCTGGCTCAGCATCAGGACGGTGCGGCCGTCGGTCAGCTCAATCGTCACCGCCGAGGGCTTGCGGCTGGCGAGTCGCTCGCGCATCTGCACGATGTATTCGTCCGGATCGATGTCGAAGAAGGTGCCGGCCGCAACCCGAGCCCGGACCAGATCCTCGATGTGAACGCCCGGCTTCACGACGTCGGCGGACAGACGGTAGATCTCGCGATAGCGCTCGTTGGTGACGACGAGCCGGCCGTCGTCGTCGAACAGGTTGAGGCCCTGAGTCATGGTGTTGAGCGCCGTGTCGAGCTGCGCCTTGCCCTCGCGCAGCCGCTCCTCGGCCTCACGCCGCTCGGTGATGTCCTCGTGGGTCGACACCCAGCCGCCCTCCGGCATCGGCTGGTTGGAAACCGCGATGGTGCCGCCGTTCGGCATGGCGATGAAGATCTGGTCGCTGACGCCGGCAGCGAGCTTGGCCTTCAGCTCCTCGCAATATTCGTCCGGATCGCGCTGGAACGTGCCCATCGCCTTGCGCATGACCAGAAGATCGCGCAGCGAAATGCCGGGCGGCACCTGCTCCGGCCTGAGGCCGTACATTTCGAGGTAGCGGCGGTTGTACAGAACCAGCCGGCTCTGTCCGTCGAACATGAGGAGGCCCTGGCTCATGTTGTCGAGCGCGGTGTCGAGCTGGATCTTCTGGTGACACAGGCGCTCTTCGGCCTGCCGGCGCGCGGTGATGTCCTCGTGGGTGGAGACCCAGCCGCCGCCGCTCATCGGCTGGTTTTCGACCGAAACCACCCGCCCGTCGTCGAGCTCCGACACCAGGCTGAAGCCCTGGCCGTTCGACACCATGCGATGCACGCTGGCGGCGTGCTCATCGGGGTTGTGCCCGAACATGCCGTGCGAACGGCGCAGCGTCAGCACCTCGGACAGCGTCATGCCCTGCCGCAGTTCGCCTTCGATCCCGTACATCTGCACGAAGCGGTCGTTCCAGACGACGAGGCGGCCGTCGCCGTCGTACATGACGAGGCCCTGCTTCATGTTGTCGAGCGCGGTGTCGAGCCGGACCTTCTGGGATTCGAGCAGCTCCTGCGAGCGGATGCGCTCGGTCACGTCTTCGTAGGTCGTGACCCAGCCGCCGTCCGGCAGCGGACGGTTGAACGCGCGAATGGAGCGGCCGTCGGAAAGCTGCATGACGTTGTCGCGGGCCTCGCCGCGCCGCACGCTGTCGATGACGGTCTCAGCGAGCATCTCCGCGTCGTCGACCATGCAGCCCAGGGCCTTGCGATGGCGCATCATCTCCGCGAAGGTCACGCCCGGCCTCACGACCTCGGCGCACATGCCGTAGATGTCGAGGAATCTCTTGTTGAACAGGACGATGCGGCCTTCGGCGTCGAACAGGCAAAGGCCCTGCGACATGTGCGCGAGAGCCGCGTCCATCTGGCCCTTCTGGGTCCGCAACTGCGCTTCGGCCGCGAGATTCGCCTGATAGAGGCGATGGCGCTCGGTGATGTCCTCGTGGCTGGCGATGCGGCCGCCGTCGTCAAGCCGGCGGTTGACGATCTGATAGACCCGAGCGTCTCCGGTCTCGACGATGCGGGTCACCTCCTGACGGACGGCGATGTCGGCGAGGAGCCCGTCGGCCTGATCGTCGGGATCGCCGCTGAGCTTGCCCGAGGCGTAGTGATGGTGGAGGATTTCGCGCAGCGTCGCGCGGCGCTCGATCATCTCGGCGGGAACGCCGTACATCTCGCGATAGCGGTCGTTGCAGACCGAAACCCGCAGATCGCTGTCGAACATGATGAGCCCTTGGCTCATGTTGTTCAGCGCGGTGTCGATGCGCAGGTTCTGCCGCGCCAGTTCGGCCTCGGTTTCGTCGATGCGGCGCTGGCGCGCGGCCAGGCGCGTGTCCGCGATTGCGCCGACCAGCGCCATGCCGAGGACGGCCAGCGCGATCGCGGCGATCGCGATTGCCAGCACCGGCTCCGACAGCGCCAGCGGATCGGCGCTGCGCGAGGGATCGAGCACAAACTGCTTGGCGGCCATGCCGACGAGATGGTGCGAGAGAATGGCGGCGGCGAGCAGCAGCGAGGCTCCGACGGTCCGCGCCGGTCCGTCTCCGCGCGTGGCCACGACCACGGCGCCGGCGGCAAAGGCTGCGCCGAGTGCGATCGAGGCCGCCACCAGATCGGCGTGCCAGGCCAGTTCGCCGGCAAACTCCAGCGCCCACGCGCCGGTGTAGTGCATCGCGGCGATGCCGAGGCCGACGATCGCGCCGCCGCCGGCGGCGGCCCAGCGAACCGTGCCGTTGAGCGCGAACGCGAGGCCGCCGAACGTCAGCGCGGCGGCCGCGACGAGAGACAGCGCGGTGAGGCCGATATCGTAGCCGACCGGTACGACCGGCTCGAACGCCAGCATGGCGATGAAGTGGGTGGCCCAGATGCCGCAGCCGCCGGCGGCGCCCGCCAGCGCCAGCCAGTTGAAGCGCGCCCGTCCGGCCGCCGCCGCGGCCCGTCCGAACAGGCTCACCGCGACGAGAGAGGTCAAAAGGCAGATCACGCCGGACAGCAGCAGAAGCTGCCAGTCATGCTGCGTCGTGAGACAGGAAACTACGCGCTTCATCGCCCAGCCAACGCACCTCGTGTGCTGGACCGAGAATGTCCGCAACTCTCTTTATTTCGCGTTATGCGTGTCGGTTGCTTTTAAGTCGGGTTCCCGACAACTTTCTGTGGTTTCAGGATAATTCTGAACAAATTTCGCTCTGCGCGGCGGCGGAGCATCAGGCGGTTGCGCCGGGAACCATGTCTTTCGGGTGCGTTCGAGCGCGATCCAGGCCGGGTTCTGGATTCGGTTCCATCCGGGAACCGAAGCTGCTGGTCGCAAGGGTCTACGACCGGTTAACGCCGGTCAGCCTTCGTTTACTTTGCCCCGAGAACGCGCGTCGGCTTGCCGTCGAGCCAGCCGCGAATGTTGTCGACGATGTCGGGGAAATACTTTTCGTAATTCTGGCGGCTGACGTAGCCGAGATGCGGCGTGATGACGACGTTGTCCATCTTGCGGAACGGATGGTCGAGCGGCAGCGGCTCCACGTCGAACACGTCGAGCCCTGCGCCGCCGATGGAGCGGCTCTTCAGGGCCGCGATCAGCGCCGCCTCCTCGACGATCGGTCCGCGCGAGGTGTTGATCAGATAACCGGTATTCTTCATGAGGCCGAGTTCGCGCGCGGTGATCAGTCCGCGCGAGCGGTCGCTGAGCTGGAGGTGGATGGTCACGAAGTCGGCCTTGCGGAACAGGTCGTCCTTGGAGACGTATTCGACCCCAACCTCCTTGCAGCGCTCCGGCGTGAGGTTCTGGCTCCAGGCGATGCAGTTCATGCCGAACGCCTTGGCGACGCCCGCGACCCGCGAGCCGAGCTTGCCCAGCCCGAGGATGCCCAGCGTCTGGCCCTCGATGTCGGCGCCCAGCGTCACCTGCCAGGGCTCGCCGGCCTTCAGCCGCGCGTTCTCCCAGCCGATGCGGCGGGTCAGTTCGATCATCAGGCCGAAGGTGATGCCGGTGGTCGGGTTGCCGTAGCTCGCCGTGCCGCTGACCGTGATGCCGCGCTCGGCGCAGGCGGCGAGGTCGATGGAGCGGTTGGCCATGCCGGTGGTGATCAGCAGCTTGAGGTCGGGCAGCGCCTCGATGGTGTCGCGCAGGAACGGCGTGCGCTCGCGCATCGCGCAGACCACCTGGAAGCCCTGCAGCGCCTTGACGACGTTCTCGCGCGAGCCGAGGTGGGAATTGAACACCTTGATCTCGACGTCCTTCGAGATTTTCGACCAGTCGGCGAGCGACAGCGCGACGTTCTGGTAGTCGTCGAGAATTGCGCAGCGGACAGCCATGTCCCATCCCCCTTCGTGACGTCACGGCCCGGCGGGCCTTCTCGTTTCGATCAAGCCGTCTCACAAGTGCCGCGGCGAAACAAGATGGTCTCTCGCCCGAACGGGCCGGATAGGGCGCGTGGCGTGCCGTCCGGCGTCAGCCGCCGTACATCGCTTCGGGCAGGCCGCGGATGCCGAGACTTGCGCCCACGTCGATCTCGAGCAGCCCGCCCTCGGCGGGCTCTGCGGCGAGCCGTTCGGCCGGCAGGCGTTGCGCCGCGCTGGTGACGTAGAGCGTGCCGAGGTCGTCGCCGCCGAAGCAGCAGCAGGTGGCGTTGGTGACGGGGAGATCGAGGGTGAGAACGGCGCGGCCGTCGGGCGCATAGCGCACCACGCGCGCCCCGCCGTATTCGGCGTTCCAGAGATGGCCCTGGGCATCGACGCAGGAGCCGTCCGGCAGGCCCTTGCGGTGTGCGAGATCGACGAAGGTGCGGCGGTTGGCGATTTCGCCTGTCGCCGGATCGAAATCGAAGGCCCAGATCGCGTGGCGCGGCGTGTCGGCGAAATAGAGCGTGCGGCCGTCCGGTGAGAATGCGGTCGAGTTCGGCACGCTGATGTCGCCGAACAGCCTTGTGACGGAGCGGTCCGCGCCGATCCGGTAGAAGGCGCCGGACGGAAAGCGGATCGCCGCGTCCATCGTGCCGATCCAGAGCCGGCCGGCGCGGTCGACGCGCCCGTCGTTATAGCGGTTCTCCGGCGGCTCGCCCTCGACATGCAGCAGGAATTCGAGCGCGCCGATAGTGGCTTCGGAAGCGTCGGGATCGAAGGCGTGCAGGCCGCGGTCCATCGCGAGCACGAAGCCGCCCCGGCTGCGCAGCGCGAGGTTGCCGCAGTTGCGGCCGGGCAGGGGATGCACCCGATGCGCGCGCGTCGCCGGATCGAACGATTGCAGCGCGGGCTTCAGAATGTCGAGCCACCAGACCCGGCGCGTGCGCGGGCACCACAGAACCGACTCGCCCAGCGTGTCGCGGGCGGCGACGGCGCAGGCGACGGTCGGGCGGCGGGCGGCGGAGACTGGCGTTTCTGACATGGTCGCGACCTTACGGGCGGAGCATGGCGGAACGTAGCCGGCGATCGGTCGCGGCGGCGACCGTCGAAGCGCAACGCGGCGGTGGGCAAGTGGCGCCGTCCGCATTCCCGCCGTCATGGCGGGCTCATAGAATGGGCCATTCGTCCGTGCCGCCGCGGCGCCGCCCGTTCCGGGCCGGCATCCGGCGGCCTTTCCGTGGGAGCCCTCCGTGACCGCCTGGCTGCGCAACGTCGTGTCCGATCCGAGGACCGAGCGCGTCATCATCGCCCTGATCGTGATCAACGCCGTGGTGCTGGGTCTCGAAACCAGTCCCGCCATCATGGCGCAGTACGGCCCGCTGCTCACCGCGCTCGACAATGGGATCCTGGCGATTTTCGTGGTGGAGATCGCCGCGCGCATCTTCGTGCACCGGCTGAAGTTCTTCCGCGACCCGTGGAGCCTGTTCGATCTCGCGGTGGTGGGAATTTCGGTGGCGCCCACCAGCGAGCAGTTCTCGGTGCTGCGCGCGCTGCGCGTGTTGCGGGTGCTGCGGCTGGTCACCGCGCTGCCGTCGCTGCGCCGTGTCGTGGGCGGGCTGATCGCGGCGCTGCCGGGCATGGGCTCGGTCGTGAGCCTGCTGCTGCTCCTGTATTATGTGTTCTCGGTGATGGCGACCAAGCTGTTCGCCGAGGACTTTCCGGAGTGGTTCGGCTCGATCGGCGCGTCGGCCTATTCGCTGTTCCAGATCATGACGCTGGAAAGCTGGTCGATGGGGATCGTGCGGCCGGTGATGGAGAAGCACCCCTATGCCTGGGTGTTCTTCATCCCTTTCATCATCGTCACCACCTTCGCCGCGCTGAACCTGTTCATCGGCGTGGTGGTCAACGCGATGCAGAGCGAGCAGGAAGGCGAGAAGGCCGCCGAGCGGGAGGCGGAACGCGCCGCCGAGCGCGAGATGATCGAGGGCGAGACCGCGCCGCTGGTGCGCGAAATCCGCTCGCTCAAGGACCAGATCGCGGAGCTGCGCAGCGAGGTGGAGCGTAGGCTGCCGCCCCGGCCGGCCTAGCAGGGGCGGTCTTGGGGGGACCGAACGGGGCGGGGCAGGGTCGAAAAGGCCGGCCACGCCTTGCTCTCGCCCCCGCCGCTCGCTACATCAACGGCGTCCTTTTCCCCGACACCGGCATCCGTCCGCGCGCCCGCTTGCGGCGCGCCTTCGATCCGAGAGGCATCAAGCACAGCCATGAACGGCCGCCAGTTCATCTATCACATGCAGGGGCTGACCAAGGCCTATCCCACCCGCAAGGTGCTGGAGAACATCCACCTGCAATTCTATCCCGACGCCAAGATCGGCGTGCTCGGCGTGAACGGCTCGGGCAAGTCGACGCTGCTCAAGATCATGGCCGGGATCGACACCGAATATTCCGGCGAGGGCTGGGTCGCGGACGGCGCGCGCGTCGGCTATCTCGAACAGGAGCCGCAACTCGACGAGACCAAGTCGGTGCGCGAGAACGTGATGGAGGGCGTCGCCGCCAAGAAGGCGCTGCTCGACCGCTACAACGAGATCGCCGCCAATTACTCGGACGAGACCGCCGACGAGATGGCGAAGCTGCAGGACGAGATCGACGCCAAGAATCTCTGGGATCTCGATTCGCAGGTCGACCAGGCGATGGACGCGCTGCGCTGCCCGCCCGACGACGCCGACATCTCCAAGCTCTCCGGCGGCGAGAAGCGCCGCGTGGCGCTGTGCCGGCTCTTGCTCGACCAGCCCGACCTGCTGCTGCTCGACGAGCCGACCAACCATCTCGACGCCGAAAGCGTGCACTGGCTTGAGGGCCATCTGCGCAACTATCCGGGCGCGATCCTGATCGTGACCCACGACCGCTACTTCCTCGACAACGTCACCGGCTGGATTCTCGAACTCGACCGCGGCCGCGGCATTCCCTATGAGGGCAATTACTCCTCCTGGCTGGTGCAGAAGCAGAAGCGGCTCCTGCAGGAGGGCCGCGAGGAGGCGGCGCGCCAGCGCACGCTGGAGCGCGAGCAGGAATGGATCGCGGCCTCGCCCAAGGCGCGGCAGGCCAAGTCCAAGGCGCGCTACACCCGCTACGAGGAACTGCTGCGCCAGGCCGGCGAGAAGCAGAACACCACCGCGCAGATCGTCATCCCGGTGGCGGAGCGGCTCGGCCAGAACGTCGTCGACTTCGAGGGCGTGTCCAAGGCCTTCGGCGACAACCTGCTGATTGAGGATCTCACCTTCAAGCTGCCGGCCGGCGGCATCGTCGGCGTGATCGGGCCGAACGGCGCCGGCAAGACCACGCTGTTCCGGATGATCACCGGGCAGGAGCAGCCGGACAAGGGCACGATCAAGGTCGGCGAGTCGGTGCAGCTCGGCTACGTCGACCAGTCGCGCGACTCGCTCGATCCGAAGAAGACGGTGTGGGAGGAAATCTCCAACGGGCAGGACATCATTCTGCTCGGCAAGCGGGAGGTGAACTCGCGCGCCTATTGCTCGTCGTTCAACTTCAAGGGCGGCGACCAGCAGAAGAAGGTCGGCGCGCTGTCGGGCGGCGAGCGCAACCGCGTGCACATGGCCAAGATGCTGCGCTCGGGCGCGAACCTGCTGCTGCTCGACGAGCCGACCAACGACCTCGACGTCGATACGCTGCGCGCGCTGGAGGAGGCGCTGGAGGATTTTGCCGGCTGCGCCGTGATCATCAGCCACGATCGCTGGTTCCTCGACCGCATCGCGACCCACATCCTGGCCTTCGAGGGCGACAGCCACGTCGAATGGTTCGAGGGCAACTTCCAGGACTACGAGGAAGACAAGAAGCGCAGGCTCGGCGAGGACTTGGTGATGCCGACGCGGATCAAGTACAAGAAGTTCGCGCGCTGACGGCGCGCCCGGGCTATGCGTCGGGTGCGATCAGTTCCACTTCGGGAAAGTAGGTCCGGTAGCGCCTTGTGTCGCGGGTGAGCAGCGGCAGGCGCGCGACCTGCGCGTGGGCGCCGATGAACAGGTCGGGCAGAACCCCAGTGCGCGAGCCGCCGGTTCGCCGGTATTGTCGGAACGCTTGTCCCGCCACGAACAACGCCGGTTTTGGCGTTCGTTCGAAGCGCAAGTTCAGGCCGGCCACGGCATATTCCAGTTCGGTCTCGTCCGCGAAGCGGGCCGACAACTCGGCATAAACGATATCGTTGATGACGAGCGGGCCCGTGGCTGCGCGTAGGTCCAGCATATCCACGGACCAGGACAGCCAGCGGGGGTCGCGGGACAACACGTCCATGAGGACGTTCGAATCGATGAGCGTCACGCTTTGTTCTGCGGTTCGGGCTCAACCTCGCCCCGGGTCAGCTCCATGAACTCATCGGTCGTCATGTCCTTGATCAGCCGCTCGTTGGCGAGCGCGTAGAGCCGCTCGCGATAGCTTCCGCGGGTGTCCGGCTTCTCCACGATGACCGCGCCGCTGGCGGTGGCGCGCACCTCCACGCGGTCGCCCGGCCTGATGCCGGCCGCCTCGCGAATCTCCTTGGGGATGGTGACCTGTCCCTTCACTGTGACAGTGGTGGGCATGGCAGCCTCATAGTATTACTATGCCCGAGAAGTAATACCATGTGTCAGGAAGTCAAGCTTGGCCGCCGGTAGGCAGCTGCATCATGCCCTTGTGCCGGCGATCCCAGACCGCCTATGTCCGCCAGTCACTCCAGATCAAGGCTGACCCTTGTTGAACCGTCTCCGCACCATCGTCGACGATCCCCGCACCGAATGGTTCGTCATCGCCCTGATCGTGGTGAACGCGATCACGCTCGGGCTCGAAACCAGTCCGACCGCGATGGCGGCGGTGGGGCCGGTGCTCGAGGTCATCGACGATGTCATTCTCACGATTTTCGTGATCGAGATCGCGGCGCGCATGATCGTGCGGCGGCTGGCGTTCTTCCGCGATCCGTGGAGCCTGTTCGACCTGTTCGTGGTTGCGGTGTCGCTGATGCCGGCGACCGGCAACCTCTCGGTGCTGCGCGCGCTGCGCATCCTGCGCGTGCTGCGCCTGATCACCGCGCTGCCGGCGCTCCGCCGGGTCGTCGGCGGATTGATCGCCGCGCTGCCCGGCATGGGCTCGGTGATCGTCCTGCTGTCGCTGCTCTATTACGTCTTCTCGGTGATCGCGACCAAGCTGTTCGGCGAGGCGTTTCCGGAGTGGTTCGGCAACCTCGGCGCATCGGCCTATTCGCTGTTCCAGATCATGACGCTGGAAAGCTGGTCGATGGGCATCGTGCGTCCGGTGATGGAGAAGTTCCCCTACGCCTGGGCGTTCTTCGTGCCCTACATCATCGTCACCACCTTCGCCGCGCTGAACCTGTTCATCGGTATCGTGGTCAACGCGATGCAGAGTGAGCATGAAAAGGTGGTCGAGGAGGAGATGCGCGCCGAGCGCGAGGCCGAACGCGAGATGCTGCACCAGGAAACCGAGCCGGTGATCGCCGAGATCCAGCAGTTGCGCGCCGAGATTGCCGAATTGAAACAGGCGATCGCCGGGCGCGCGCCAGGCGGGGCATGACCGGCCGGCTGCGGCAACGGGTCCGTGCCGCCGGCCGTGGCGTCGCCGGCTTGTCCGGCGCAAAATCGCCCATGCGATTCGTTCTTCGATGGCGTCCGCGCGTGCGTCCGCGATTTCTGATCGTAGCGGTGTCTGCGCTTGTCGCCGCTTTCGCAACCGCCACGATCCCGGCGCGCGCCGATCCCGCGTTCCAGCGCTTCGTGGAATCGCTGTGGCCGCAGGCGCAGAAGATCGGGGTTTCGCGCGACACCTTGGACGCCGCGACTCGCGGGCTCACGCCCGACCTTTCGCTGCCCGATCTGGTTCTGCCGGGGCGGCCGGAGCGCCCCCCGCCGCCGCAGCCGGAATTCGTGCAGACGCCCGCGACCTATGTGCGCGAAACGACCATCGCGAACATGGCGGGGCAAGGCCGCAAGCTGATGGAGCGGCATCGCGCGACGCTCGCCGCCATCGAAAAGCAGTACGGCGTGCCGGCCTCGGTCATTCTCGCGATCTGGGGCCGCGAGACCGCCTACGGCGGCCACAAGCTGCCGCACAACGCCGTGCGGGTTCTGGCGACGCAGGCCTGGATCGGCCGGCGCAAGGACATGTTCCGCGAGGAGTTCGGCACCGCGCTGAAGATCCTGCAGGAGGGCCACGTCACGCTTTCGGGCATGCGCAGCTCCTGGGCCGGTGCGATGGGCCACACCCAGTTCCTGCCGACTGAGTTCTACAAGCACGCGGTCGATTTCGACGGCGACGGCAAGCGGGACATCTGGAATTCGATTCCCGATGCGCTGGCCTCGGCGGCATCGCAACTGGTCGCCAAGGGCTGGCAGCGCGGCGGGCGCTGGGCCTACGAGGTGCGGCTGCCTGCAAAGCTCGACTGCACGGTGGCGCATCCGGGATACGTGCTGACGGTTGGGGAATGGCTCAAGCGCGGCTTCGTCCCGGCCTTCGGGCGAAAGCTGAGCCCGGTCGAATTGCGCGACGAGGCGTCGCTTTTGTTGCCGGAGGGCACCCACGGACCGGCGTTCCTGACGCTGAAAAACTATTACGTCATCAAGGAGTATAATTTCTCCGATCTCTATGTGCTGTTCGTGGGCCACCTCGCGGACCGCATCGCCGGCGCCAAGCCCTTCGAGACGCCCTGGAGCCGGAACTCGCAGCTTCGGTCGGCCGAGGTGGAAACCATGCAGCGCGTGCTGCTGGAGCGCGGCATGTACAAGGACAAGCTCGACGGCAAGGCGGGCATGCTGACCCGCTCCGCGCTCGGCGCGTACCAGAAGGAACACGGCCTGACGCTCGACTGCTGGCCGAGCGCCGAGGTGCTGCGACTCATGCAGCGGACGGGGCGTTAATCATAATCCGCGCCGGAATTCTTCGGCTCGCGCCCATTTTAAGGCAAACGGCAGAAAGTGCGGGCGGCCTTCTTCACAACCGGAGGCTTCTCTCGCACAATCCGTCCTACGAAAGTCGCCGGCCGGTTTTTGCCCGGCGCGCAGGATCAACGGGGGAAGACATGGCATCGATGAGCATGGCGCCGTTCGTCCGGACGTTCGCGGCAGCGATCGCAGCAACGGCTGCGGTCCTGCTTTTCTCCGCTACGCCGGCGCAGGCGATCACCGCCGAACTGGCCAAGAAGTGCCGGGAGATGGCGACCAAGGCGCATCCGATCCCCAAGACCGGCAAGACCGCGGACGCGGCGCGCGCGCATCACCAGTATTACCGGATCTGCGTCGCACGAGACGGCAAGATGGAGTGACGGTTGCGCCGGCTCAGACGCTGGCGTCAGCGCGCACGAGCGTCCGTCTGCTCGATTTCGTAGCCGAAGCGGACGAGGCCCCATTCGGCGATGCGCACGGCGATCGGCCATGCGATGCCGTAAGCGGCCATGAACAGAATCAGAAACGTCAGCAATCCGGCCGCCGGCCATTGCACTTCGACCGCCTGGCTGATGACGAAGCCGATGAACTGAACCACCAATGCGGTCAGGATATAGGTGCCCATCAGGATAGCGGCTTGCATGACGTCTCTCCCCAGTTGAGGTCGGACGCTAACACCTTTCGTCCCTGCAAAGGGATTTAGTTCTGACGTTTCGCGCGAAAGCGGGCCCGTTCGAGACCTGTTTGAAAGGTGTGTCGGAACGAGAGCGTGAAAGCGACGGCGCATAGCGCGCCAGGATCGGACGGCCAGGATTGCACGGCCATGATCCGATCCAGACGGGGCATCGGCGATCGATCGAGGTGTCGCGGGTGACGTGCTGACGTGTCCGGGCGCGCTTGCCGGGATTCATCAAAAAGACACCATTGATCGCTAGGTTGCGTTTGTCGCTAGCGACGGTCTGGTTACCGCGGATGTACCGGGATTGGATTGGCGCTCGAGATGTGTTGGCCCGCTTGGGAGCGATCCTGAGCGGGTTTTCATTTGCGCACACCCGCGCGCCCCTCCGCACCCGCGATGCTGCCATGAATCCTGCCGACGGCATTCTGCTGGCGGCTGATGCCTTCGCGCCGGTTGCAAGCGCGTGAAAAAACCCCGCTTCCGGCATCCCGGAAGCGGGGTTTTCAGAAACGAAGGCTTTGCCAGTACATCCGTGGTCAAAGCGATCCGGATCGATCAGGCGGCGCGGAGATTTTCCGCCGACGACTTGCCGGTCTTGCGATCGGCGGTCAGTTCGTAGGAGATCTTCTGGCCTTCGTTAAGGCCGCTCATTCCAGCGCGCTCGACGGCGCTGATGTGCACGAAAACATCCTTCGCGCCGTCGTCCGGCTGGATAAAGCCGAAGCCCTTTTGCGCGTTAAACCACTTCACGGTTCCCTGTGACATGGGAGCCCTTTCTTTGAGAGACAGTTCGACATTGGCCGCACGCGAACGCTGCCGGTTTGTTCGAGATTTTGGGGAGGTCGTCAGTCCGGCGCGCGGAGGGCGGTAAGGCCGAGATGCGGCGAGGCCAAGTCGTTCAGCAGAAGCTCGATAAAACCAACCTATATCATGGGTGGCGAATTTACAAGCCTTTAAGCTCAGTCGGCGGCGCCGCTGCGGTCACGATGACGGCACCCAGGCCCCTGAAATGCCGGCCGCGCCGGATTATGCTACGAATACAAGGTCGATTCGCCAAAAAATTTGGTTTCGCGGGCGACCAAGAAGATTCAGATCATGTTAACGCGCGGGCCGGAAGCTGTCTCACCTTCTTCAATGGGAAGATCGAGATGCTCCTTGCCATTCTGGGTCTGCTTTGCGGGCTGGTGCTGGGCCTGCGTTTCGATGTCCTGATCCT
The DNA here is from genome assembly GCA_963758225.1 of uncultured Alphaproteobacteria bacterium. GTDB lineage: Bacteria > Pseudomonadota > Alphaproteobacteria > Rhizobiales > Xanthobacteraceae > Z2-YC6860. The sequence goes on from CAVWUJ010000002.1 coordinate 509,403, forward strand.
GCTTCCCGCCATTCTGCTGGGCTGGTTCGTGGCGATGGCCGACGGGCTGATCGCCGGCGGCGGCGCCGGTTCGATCGCAATCGGCATGGCGGTCGCGGCGATCGCGCTGCAGGCGGGCTATCTGCTCGGCGTGGCCGCGCAGTGGGTGGCCGGGCTGAACGGCCTGCAGCAGGCGGCCGAGCCGCCGGCGGCTCAGGTCGCCGGCGAAGCGGTTGAGACGCAATAGGCCGTCCGTCTCCTACCGTCCCGCAGGGGCCGGCGCAGTCCTGCGCCGGCAAAGCCTTGTCGAACGGGCCGGACCTGCCGTCAGATCGCGACGGTCGTGGCGTTGTAGCTGTAAAGCCAGTCCATCCGCTCCTTCAGGCGCACCTGCTGCCATTCGCGCGCGACCTCCTCGGCGACCAAGCTCTTGTCGGCGAGGCGCGGCTCGAAGGCGCTGGTCTTGTTTTCGTGCGCCTTGCGGACCACGGTGGCGGTCCGGTCGCGCCGGATCTCCTCGTAGCGCCCCAGCGCCTTCTTCGGATCGTCGAAGTAGCGATCGAGGCAGGCCGCGACGACATAGCCGTCCTCGATCGACATGACGCCGCCCTGGCCGAGGAAGGGCAGGGTGGGGTGGCAGGCGTCGCCCAGAAGCGTGACGCGGCCCTTCGACCATTGCGGCATCGGCTCGCGCACCATCATGGCCCATTTGTAGGGCACCTCGATCGCGTCGATCATGGTGTGCACGTCCTCGTGCCAGCCGTCGAAGTCGCGGCGCAGCTCGTCCTTGGAGCCTTCGGTCGACCACGATTCGACCTGCCAGTCGCTGCGCTCCACGAGGCTGACGAAGTTCATCAGCTCGCCGCGCCGCACCGGATAGTGCAGCACGTTGCCGCGCGGGCCGAGCCAGTTGGTGCCCACGAGCTTCGCCAGATGGGCGGGCAGCTTCTCCATCGGAATCAGGCCGCGCCAGGCGATGCAGTTGGTGAACACCGGATTGCTCGGGCCGAACAGGCAGACGCGGACGCGGGAGTGAATGCCGTCGGCGCCGATCGCATAATCGGCGGCGGCCTTCGTTCCGTCCTCGAATTCGAGTTCGGCGCTGCCCTCGTCCGAGCGGACCGAGGTCACGCGCTTGCCCAGCACGATGGCTTCGGGATCGGCCTCCCGCACGGCCGCCATCAGCAGATTGTGCAGGTCGCTTCTATGCAGCATCAGGTGCGGGGTGCCGAAGCGTTCGACGCTGCTGTCGCCGAGATCGAACCAGTGCCAGGTTTCGCCCGTGCTCCAGTGCCGCAATTCGCGGCTCGAGGGCCGGACCTGAACCTTCGCCAGCGCCTCTTCCAGTCCCAGCGCGAACAGAACCTTGGTTCCGTTGGAGCTGATCTGGATGCCCGCGCCGATTTCCTTCAACTGCGGCGACTGCTCGTAGACCCTGACCTTGAAACCGCGTCGCAGGAGCGACAGGGCCGCGGTCAGGCCGCCGATGCCGCCGCCGGCGACGATCACGTTTTTCGACGAATTCACGAAAGGCTCCTTCGATTATCGGCGGTTGACGGTTGTGCTTTGCTTCATTCGCTTGGGATCAATTCGCTTGGGGTCATTCGAGACGGAAGCCGGTGGCCTTCACGATCGGCGCCCAGACCTTCATCTCGGCCTGCAGCAGCCGGGTGAAATCCTCCGGCGAGCCGCCGCGCGGCTCCGCGCCGATCTTGCGAAGTGCAGTCTGGAATTCCGGCGTCTTGATGATCTCGTTGATCTCGCGATTGAGCTTCTGGACGATCTCCTTGGGCATTCCGGCCGGCCCAAGCAGGCCCCAGTGATTGGTGCCGACCACGTTCGGATAGCCGCTTTCGGCCATCGTCGGCACGTCGGGCAGATCGTGCATCCGCTCCGCGCTGGTCACCGCCATCGCGCGCAGGCGCTTGTCGCGGATCAGCGGAAGCAGCGTGGCCGGCGAGCCGAGATTGATGTGGGTGCGTCCGCCCAGCATGTCGGTCACGACCTGCGCGCCGCCGCGGTAGGGAATGCTGTTGAGCTCGGCCTTGGTGTCCCATTTCAGCAATTCGCTCGACAGGTTCGGCAGCGTGCCGCGGCCATAGCCGATGTTGAGCTTCTGCGGATTGGCCTGGGAGAAGGCGACGAGCTCCTTCAGCGATTTCGCCGTGACGTCCGGCGTCACCACCATCACCAGCGCGGTGCTGCCGATGGTGGAGATCGGCACGATATCCTTGAACGGGTCGAAGCCGACGTTCTCGTTGACCAGAGAATTCAGGAAGAGCGTGGGGCTGCTCATCTTAAGCAGCGTATAGCCGTCGTGCTCGGAGGCCAGGACGGCGCGGGTGCCGATCAGCGTTCCGCCGCCCGGCCGGTTCTCGATCACCACGGGTTGCCCGAGGCGGGCGGAAAGCGGCGCGGCGATCACGCGCGCCACCACGTCGTTGGGGGAGCCGGCGGTGAACGGAACCACGATGCGGATCGGGCGGTCGGGATAGGTCGCAGCCGGCGACTGGGACTGCGCCGGGAGCGCCAATGCCATCGATCCTGCCAGCGCGAACAGCGAAGCCGCGACAAAGCCGCGGTATGGCGCCGGTCTTCCGCGCGAATCCCTTGAAGGCGTTTCAATTGACGATCGCTTCGCAATCAGGCTCATCGTCTTCCTCCCTGTACGTCCCTTGGCGATTTGTTGTAGTTCACATCACGTTCAAACTGATCGGCGCGTGACAGGCCCGGACCCGATTCTCGATCGGGACTTGACCGATCCTGCGAAACCACCGTCCCTCCGGCGCCAAGGACGGCTCTTGCGGACCCTGCGATGCTGAAAGACGAATTGTTCTTCCAACCCGGCCACCTGATCCGCCGCGCGCATCAGCGCGCCTGGGCGGTGTTCGTGGCGCATGCGAGGGACGTCGAGCTGACGCCGGTCCAGTATTCCGCGCTCCTCACGATCTCGCTCTATCCCGGGATCGACGCAACCCGCATGAGCGAACTGATCTCCTACGATCGCGCGACGGTCGGCAACGTGGTCGAGCGCATGGAGGCGAAGGGCTACCTGACGCGCCGCGCCGATACGCGCGACCGGCGCGCCAAGAAGATGGTTCTGACGGCGCGCGGCGAGGCGGCGGTCGCCAGGGTGAAGCGCATCGCGCCGGGCGTCGCCGACGAGATCCTGAGCCCGCTGAACGCCACGGAGCGCGCGCAGCTTCTCAGGCTGATGAGCAAGCTCGTGAACATCGCCGATATGGTCGAAGCGGAAGCGGCCGTGCAGCCCGCCGAGCGCATGCCGGCGCGCGCCGCGAAGGTGCGTCGCGCCTGAAATCCTCCCCATGCAAATTGACAGAATACTTATCATGTGATTGACCGTATACATAACATCTCGGAGCGTCAACCGTCGGTCTCATGGGAGAGGCGGTCGCGGCGCCGGTGTAAATGGGGCGGAGACATGAAGTTCGGCGTCCAGTTCTTTCCCGATGTCTCGCCCGATCAGAAGTCCGCCCCCGATTATTTTCGAGATTGTCTCGAAGTCGCGGAGCTCGCCGACGGTCTTGGATATTCGCACATCCGCACCGTCGAGCATCATTTCCATCCTTACGGCGGCTACAGCCCGAATCCGATCGTGTTCCTGAGCGCGGCATCGCAACGCACACGCCGTGCGCGGCTGGTGACGGGCGCGGTGCTTCCGGTGTTCAACAATCCGCTGCGGCTGGCCGGCGAGATCGGGATGCTCGACGCGATCTCCGGCGGGCGGCTCGACGTGGGCTTCGCCCGCGCGTTTCTGCCGCACGAGTTTCGCCGCTTCGGCGTGTCTCCGAACAAGTCGGTGGTCCGCTTCCGCGAGGGCATCGAGCAGATCGACCTGCTGTTGCGGCAGGAAAACGTCGATCACGAGGGCCGCTTTCACCAGATCCGGAACACGACGGTCTATCCGAGGCCCACGCAGCGCCCGCGGCCGGCGTTCTATGTCGCGGCGCTGAGCACGCCCGACAGCTTCGAGTTTGCCGGCCGCATGGGTTTCAACATCATGGCGATCCCGCTCGCCGCCGACAAAATGCGCGACCTGATCGCGACCTATCGCAATGCGCGACGCGAGGCGGGACACGCCGGCGATGGCAGCGTGATGATCGCCTTCCATATGTTCTGTCACGCGGACGGCGGCACGGCGCGGGCAATCGCCGAAACGCCCCTGAACAATTACCTGAAGTCGATCGTGGAGGCGGCGTCCGACTGGGCGGACGGCCTCTCGTCGGCCGACTATCCGGGCTATGACAAGATCGTGAACCAGCTCAAGTCCGCCACGATGGACAAGATGATCCAGAATAACTCCGCCTGGGTCGGCTCGCCTTCGGAGATCGCGGACATGGTCCGTGCGTTCTGCGACGGCGTGCCCTTCGAGGAGGCGTCGCTGCAGGTCAACTTCAACCTGATCCCGCAGGCGGACGCGCTTCGCTCGCTTCGCCTGTTTGCGGACGAGGTGATGCCCCGCTTTGCCAACTGACCGCGCCGGTCCGGCGCAACACCAAGAGGAAACGGAGAGGGCAATGAAGCTCTGCCGCTACAACGACGACCGGCTCGGGCTGGTGATCGGCTCGAACGTGCACGACGTGACGCCGATCCAGGATGAGATCGTGCGGGCGTCGCGCTACGCCATGAGGGGCGACGCGGTGATCGCCGCGCTTCCGGCCTATCGCGACCGGATGGAGATCATGGCCAAGGGAGCGCCGGGCGTGCCGCTTCGCGACGTGCGGCTGCTGTCGCCGGTGGCGAGGCCGTCCAAGGTGATGGCCGCGCCGGTGAACTACAAGAAGCACATCGAGGAGATGCAGAAGCGGACGGATATCGTCATCAAGTTCCTGCCGAACATCGGAGACGCAGGGATTTTCCTGAAGGCGAACTCGTCGCTGGTCGGCCCCTCCGAGGGCATCGCCGTCCGGTTTCCGGATCGCATCACCGAGCACGAGGCCGAGATCGTCCTGATCATCGGCAAGGAGGGCTCGGACATTCCGCGTGAGCGGGCGCTCGACCACGTCGCGGGCTATTGCCTGGGGCTCGACATGACGGTGCGCGGCACGGAGGACAGAAGCTTCCGCAAGTCGATGGACAGCTATTCGGTGCTGGGGCCGTGGCTGGTGACGGCGGACGAAATTTCTGACCCGGACGAGCTTCCCCTCGAACTCACGGTGAACGGCGAGCCGCGGCAGAAGAGCAACACCAACGACCTGATCTTCGACATCCGCAAGCTGATCTCCTGGGCCTCGACCTTCTACACGCTCTATCCCGGCGACGTGCTCTACACCGGCACGCCGGAGGGCGTCGGCAAGGTCAAGGATGGCGATACGATCCACATCGAATCGTCCGCGCCGCTCGGGTCGATGGATGTCGCGGTCCGGCTGCATCGCCCGCCGGCTGGGTAAGCCATGCGAGAACAATCGCCCGCATGATCGCCCCGCGACGGATGCTGCCGCGGGCTTCGACAAGAAGGCTGGCCCCGGAGTGATGGGCGTTCGCTGACAGACAAAAGCGCCAGTCGAACGCCCAGCCCCCATAAGGCGTATGGATTGAGGGCCGTTTGCATCCCTGCGGCCGAGTCGAATGGCGCGCAGCGGTTCGCAGGGAAAACCTGTGTCTGCGCGCGAGCGCACGCCATCGCGGCGAGGTGCCCTCGGCGCTATTGGGCTGCCTGAGCCTTGAAGTGCTGGACGATCTCCGATCCCGTCGCCTTCCAGACCTTGTCGTGCTTGCAGATGTACTCCAGGGCGGCATCGAATGCGCCGATCCGGTGAGGAACGCCAACCAGATAGGGATGGATTGCGATGGCCATGACGCGGCCCGATTGCGAGCCTTCGCGATAGAGCACATCGAACTGATCGCAAATCATCTGCCGGAATTGGTCGGCGGTGTTATAGCGGAATTCGATCGCAGACTTGTCGTTGAGCTGCTGCGAATAGGGCATCGCGACGATGGACTTTCCGTCGTCCAGCGACATCACATAGGGCTGGTCATCATTGCACCAGTCGCCGACATATTCCACGCCCTCGGCCGCCAGATGGTCCAGCGTGTTCCAGGTTTGCTGCAGGCCCGCGCTGAGCCAGCCTTTGGGCCGCTTTCCCGTGTGTTGCTGGATTGTCGCGAGCGTGTTGCGGATGATCTTGATCTCTTCGCCCGGTTCGGCGTCGTTGAGCCTGCGCGTATTGCTCTCGTTATGCCCCATCCATTCCCAACGGCGTTTCTCACCTTCCTCCATGATGGCAGGATGTTCGGCGCACAGATTGCTGTTGAGCGCGACCGTGGCGCGAATCTCGTACCGGTCGAGCACCTCCATGATGCGGAATACGCCGACGCGGTTGCCATAGTCCCGTTCGGACCAGATCGTGACATCGGGCACTTTGCCCGATCCGTAGCCGCCGGGCCGCTCCATGAGGGAGAAGTATTCAATATTGGGAATAATCCAAAGTGCGACATGGGCGGAGTTGGGCCACTCGAGACGGGGCCGTCGGATGATCGGCGAATACGGAAAGGGTCCGTAGGAACGCGGCTTCATGTCAGCTGGCTTTCATTGCTTGGGAGGTCTGCAGGTGCTGGATGACGTCGTCAACTCGAATGACGTCCGCATATTTGTGATGCAAGTCGAACAGGCTAACCTTGTGCGATACGATGCTGCGATCGAAGCAACACTCCTCGACAAGCACAACGTGGAATCCGTGCGAATAGGCGTCGACCGCCGTGGCCCGCACGCAGCCTGACGTGCTTTCCCCGCAGATGACCACAGAGCGGATGCCGATTTGCGTCAAATGGGCGGCAAGGGGCGTTCCGAAAAACGCGCTGGCGCGCTGCTTGGCAATGACGACGTCTCCCGGCTGGGGTTTGAACTCGGGCCGGATGGCGTAAACGGCGGGATCGCGGGAGACGTTGCGCCGTTTGGTGACGTTTACGACGGGCGGCGCGGCGTGGGGTCGTTCATCCTGGGTGCTGTAAAACACGGGAATAGCGGCTGCGCGCGCGGCATTGAACAAGCGTCGGGTCGGCTCGATCGCGGCATGGGCATACTCGCCGCACGAACTTGGATACCTGTCCTGAAGGCTGGCAACGGGTTGCGATCCCCCCTGATAGGCCAGTTCATAAAGATCGACTGCAATCAGTGCGGGATTTGGTCCGACGAACGTTTTCCGGGAGTATTGGGAATAGATCGTCAGGATCTCGTCGCTGACGACGTCCTTCCAGCAATGGTCTTCAAAATCGTCTGTCAAGATTCGGCTCCACGGGTTCACCATCAGCGCCGCAGAGTAACTCCGCACGACCCATAGAGACCAGCATCATTGCTGCGTAGCAGGGGCGCAGCTTTGATGTGACAGCGTTGCGATCGTTGGAAATTCCAGGAGCTGTTTTCGGTTGTGGAGGATGACCAACGCGATTTTTGGACGCTTGATCGAGCGTTCAAGCCGGTGGCAAGGTGGATCATCGAAATTGCAATTATTTTCTTTTTGGTGAGGGACAGGTCGGCCATGAAAATGCTTCTGACAATGGCTGTGGCGTTGGGCGCGGTATGTCTTGCCGGTGCCGAGCGCGCCACTGCGCAGGATTATCCTGGCCGACCGATTCAACTCGTTGTGCCATTCGGCGCCGGTGGGCCGACCGATATTCTTGCTCGCCTGATCGGCGATCATCTCTCCAAGCAGCTCGGACAACCGGTCGTGGTGGAGAACCGTCCGGGGGCCGGAGGCAACACTGGCACCCAAGCCGTCATCAACGCGGCGCCCGATGGCTACACGCTTTTGGTCGTCGCGCACACGAACGCTATCAACGCGACCTTGTATCGGAACCTGAAGTTCAATTTTCTCAAGCAGATCACTCCTGTCGCTGGCATCGCGCAGGTTCCCAACGTGATCGAGGTCACGACTTCCCTGCCGGTCAAGTCGCTAACCGATCTCATCGACTATGCGAAGAAGAACCCGGGCAAGCTCAACTTCGCGTCGACCGGTCATGGGACCTCGGCCCATCTGGCTGGTGAGATGTTCAAGTCCATGGCTGGCGTGGACATCGTCCACGTTCCCTATCGGGGATCCGCGCCGGCGTTGGCCGATCTGATCGGTGGTCAGGTTCAGATCATGTTCGAACTCCATGCCGGCCTCGCTTCCTCATATCCAGTCGGGGAAGCTTCGCGCCCTCGCCGTGACGAGCGCCAGCCGCGTCGATGTGCTGCCGGATGTTCCGGCCGCGACGGAGACGGTGCCCGGGTTTGTCGTGGGCGGTTGGTTCGGCGTCGGCGTGCCGACGGGAACGCCTCAGGCCATCGTTGATCGCTTGAACAAGGTCATCAATGCCGGGCTCCAGGACGGAGCGATCAAGGCTCGCCTGTCCACCCTCAGCGCGATTCCCCATATCGTCACGCCTGGGGAGTACCGGAAGTTTATCGAGGCTGAAACGGAACGCTGGGGCAAAGTGGTCACGGACGCGGGCGCGAAGGTCGAGTAGTCGGGGCCGTCGCTGGGTTGGCACGGGTTGTTCTTGCGTCGACGCAAGGTCTCCGCCCTGGAAGACGGCTGGAGAACCTGGATTGCGATGTCGGTGTGGCTTCGTCGCCCCTGCGCGCGCGCGAACGAAGTGCTGCTCCAGACACTTCGCCCGCATGATCGAACACAGCCGGGCACTCGTCACAATCAACGTGCGGCGTGATCAACGTGCGGCGTGCGCTCAGCCGGCGGGCTTTGCGGCTTCGGACAGCAGCTTCGGGTCCGCCTGCTTCATCAGCATCTCGAACCGCTCGCGCGTGCCCGGCATCGCCGATCGATAAGCCGCGGCGATCGCCGGCCTGAGGTCCGGGCGGCCGAGCACGATGCGCTCGATCTCGATCTGGACGAACGAGGCCAGTTCCTCGTCCCACGCCATTCGCGCGGCCACCCGCAGGCGGGCCGGGGCGAGCGCAAATTCGTTGGGGCCGGTGTAATAGGAGAGCTTCAGCCGCTCGACGGTGCGCGCGCCGGTCTCGCCGGTCGCCATGTCGAGGTCCGCCAGCAGCAGCCAGAGTCTGGCGTCGTGCGGTGCGCGAACCGCAGCCCGGCGGGGCCGGTTGCGGTCCGCGATCGCCTTGGCTTCGGCGGCGGACCGGGTGTCCGAAAAAATCAGAGGCGCGGCGTCGGTGACGGCCGCCAGAGCCCGCAGGTCGCCGCGCACCAGTCCGATGGCGGCCGCGGTGGCGGCGGCGTCGCGACGCTCGGCAAACCACCGGGCCTCCTGCGCATCGCGCGGAAACGCGCCGAGCCGGGGCGTCAGCAGCGACGCGGCCAGCAGCCAGACGCCGGCCAGCCCCAGAAGACCGGCGAGGCCAAAGAGCGTCGTTCGCATCGCCGTAAACTGCTGCATGGCCGTCCGTCCGTTGCGCGCTCGTTCGAAGGCGCGCCCCAAGGATCGCACGGCGGCCGGCCGGCTGTCACCGCCGCGGGCCGGGTAAAAGCGGACAAGAGCGAACAGGGGACATCGGGCAAGAGAAACGAGGGCAGGGGTGGGAGCAGGGCGCGCCGCAAGCGGCCGTTCAGATGAACGTCCGGCTGTCGCCGTCCAGCACCATGCAGGCGAGGCGGCCGGTGGCGTAGGCACCGACGTCGAGGTTGATCCGGTTCGGCCGCACGTCCGGCTCGCGCACCGGGGTGTGGCCGTGCACCACGATCTTCTCGTGCTCGCGCTCGTAGAGCAGGAAGTCCTCGCGGATCCAGAGCAGATCTTCGGGGTTCTGTTTCTTGAGCGGCACGCCGGGGCGGATTCCAGCGTGAACGAAATAATAGTCGCCGCAGGCGAACGAGGTCGGCAGCTCCGCGATGAAGCGCCGGTGCGCGCGCGGCACGATCACCGCCATCGCCTCGGCCAGCTCGCGCTGCTCTTCGGGCGCAGGGTTAAGGGATGGTTTCACGCCGTAGGAGATCAGCGTCTGCAGTCCGCCGTACTGCCGCCAGTGTGCGAGCTGCGAGGGGTCGTCGAAGAAATCCAGAAACATGGTTTCGTGATTGCCCTTGAGCATCACGACCTCGTGGCTGCGGCAGCGCGCGATCAGACGCTCCATCACCTCGCGCGAGGCCGGGCCGCGGTCGACGTAATCGCCGAGAAAGACATGCACGGCGCGGGCGGATTGATGCGCTTCGATGTCGGCGTCGATCCGGCCGAGCACGTCGTGCAGCGCGCCGGAATGGCCGTGAATGTCACCCACCACATAAAGCCGCAATCCGGAAGGAATGCGCGGGCGCGGCCGCTCCGGCGATCTCTTCAGGAACTTCAGCATCGGAATGTCGGCACCAAATGAACGGACCGGTTCTAGACGCGCTCGCCACGGTTAACAATTCCGCAGTTTGTCCGTTCGATTTTGAATCGGATTTTGCCGCCAATTTGCACGTCATTGCAGAGAGTTGTGCATATTCATGTCGCCTGCCGAGTGGTTCGGGAGGCGTGTCATGGGTGGTTTGGAAGGCAGGTTCTGGGCGGCGGCCGCGATGCTGGCCTTCGCCCTGTGCGGCCGGGCGGATGCCGCACTCGTCGGAATGCCCAAGGCGATGGGCGGGATGCTGAAGGACGTTCAGCTCGCCGCGCCGTTCGCGGGGCCGAAGGCGCACAGCCCGTTCTGCATCGACGAGCTGGAAAAGTGCCAGGCGCAGAAGACCGCGCTGTTCGGCCTGCCCAGGCAGCTCAGGCCGCAGCTCGATCAGGTTCCGCACGCCGCCCCGATGCTGGCGCCGATGGCGCACAGCCTGTTCTGCCTGAAGAACCCGCGGGACTGCGAGGTGCGCCGGATCGCGTTTCGCGGCAAGCCGTTCGAGGTCACGCCGGACCGCTGGAGCGAACTGGTCAAGGTCAACGCGCAGGTCAACCGCAGCATCCGTTACGAGCGCAACGTGATCGGCATCTCGGCGGAGCGATGGCTGATCCATCCGCGCGGCGGCGATTGCAACGACTACGCGGTGTCCAAGCGCCACGAGCTTCTGGCGCGCGGCTGGCCCTCGCGCGCGCTGCTGCTGGCCGAGGTCGTGACCACCTGGGGCGAGCATCACCTCGTGCTGGTGGTGCGCACCGCCAAGGGCGACTTCGTACTCGACAACATGAATGCCAACATCCGCCCGTGGTCGAAGACGCCCTATCGCTGGCTGCGCATGGGCGAAGAGGCGCGGCCGTGGTCGCCGGCTGCCCCGCGTGCGCGTTAGACCATCGAGTTGCCAGTGCCGTAAGGCGATTGCGCAACCATCGTCTTATCGTCTCTTCAAAGGCCACGAACACCACAATCGAGACGATGAGCAGAATCGGAATGTAGGCGAAACGACCAACTGTTTCGAAATGGTCGCCGGAGAGCGCCTTGACCCAATAGTGGATCGGCGTTTGCAGCACGTACAATGCGTAACTTGCGCCTCCTAAAAGCACCATGGCCGGAAGGCGAAGAAAGGAAACAAGGCCGCCGGTCTCTGCCGTGGCGGCGAACATGATGATCGCCCCGAAAAGAATCGCGGCAACCGGCGAAATCCAGGGCGAGCATGACGAAAGTAAGACGGCAAGGGTGACCGCGATGCTGACATACAGCAACGTGGCGGACGACTCGACAGTCTTGCGCTGAAACAGAACTCCGAGCATGACGCCGTAGACGAACTCCGGCACTCTCAGAACGACCAGCGGGATATAGTATCGGAGTTCTGCGTTCTGATCGATGTTGGCTGGAAGCCGAAAGACAAGCATCGTTGCGCAAACGACAATAATAAGCAAAAATATCGTGCGGGTTTCTAAACCAGCGACATGTCTAATTATGAATGGGAAGAGAATGTAGAACAATAATTCCGCAGAAAGTGTCCAGGCTGGCATATTCCAATTGGCCAGCGGCTGTCCGCTTATCAAGGCGGTAGGCGCCCAATATTGCAAAAGAAAAAACTGAGGAATGGCGTTCAGGTCGACGGTTCCAACAAACGGACTCGTCAGAACGAGCGCCAGGAGGTATACAGGATAAATCCGCGCAATACTGTAGTTCACAATATCGAATTTCGAATTCAACTGCTCGTGATACACATAGGTCAGAATAAAGCCGGATAAAACGAAGAAGAACGATACGCCGAGATACCCGTTCAAGAAAAAATTTACGGCGGGTTGCGGCAATTGCCCGGTTGCAATCAGCGCCGGCCCGCCTGAGTGATAAAGCAATACGTAGAGCGCAGCAAAAAACCTCAGAGATGTGAGGATCGGAATTTGACCTAGTAATATCTGCGACATTGTGAAGGGCAAACTCGATCGGGCCGCCACCGGCGGTGCTCGTTAGTAGCCGTCAGAATAAATCTAAGACGTTTTGAGCGAGATGGAAATGCCTTTGTGTGGGGATGCCTGGCGTCAAGCTCTGAGACCCAATGAATTCATAGCAATGCGGATGTCGATTTCTCAGATCGCAGATCTGCTGGCCGCATACGAGTGCCAGACGTCTTCGATTTCTTGTGCCAAGTCTGATTGCGTCGGTTCCCATATCAGAACTGTTTTTTTGCGAGCGTGGGCGCCCGCGCAGCAGATGATCGAGCGCGCAGACATGCGCGTCGGAGATATCCATGACATGAACATAGTCCCGGATGCAGGTGCCGTCCGGCGTCTAGTAATCGTCGCCGATGACGCTGATCGGCTCGCCTGTCAGCGCGGCGCGCAGCACCAGCGACGCCAAGTGGCGCAAACGGGCCTTCGTCAACGACGCTCCCATGGGGCCGAAGGCCCCACGCTCGACAGTCTGGTCACCCGAGGAAGAGACCATCGTCGCCTTCCGCAAACATACGTTGCTGCTACTCGACGACTGCCTCTATGCCTTGCAGGCGACCATTCCGAGCCTAACCCGGTCGTCCCTGCATCGATGCCTCAAGCGCCACGGCATCAGCCGGTGGCCGGAGATCGCCGGCGACAACCTCCAAGAAGCCCTTCAAACACTACCCAATCGGCTACTTCCACATCGACATCGCCGAGGTTCGTACCGGAGAGGGTAAGCTCTACCGCTTCGTGGCGATTGATCGCTCATCGAAGTTCGCCTTTGCCCAGCTACATCCGACTGCCAACGTGAAGACCGCGGCCAACTTCCTGGCGGAGCTGATCAAGGCTGTTCCCTACAGGATAAACACCGTCCTCACCGACAACGGTGTCCAGTTCGGCGATTGCATTCAGCATCGTTCAGGCCCGACCGCCCGCTACCGGCTGCACATGTTGAGCGTGTCTGTCGCCAGCACGACATCGAGCATCGCTTCACCAAGCCCAACCATCCCTGGACCAACGGCCACGTCGAGCGAATGAACCGCTCGCTCAAGGAGGCGACCGTCAAGCGCTATCACTATGACACGCATCGCCAACTCGAAGATCACCTGGTCGCGTTCCTCGACGCCTGCAACTTCGCCAAGCGGATGAAGACTTTACGTGGCCTCACGCCCTATGGAATGATCTGCGAGGCGTGGGCAGACGAACCAGATCGCTTCAAGTACGATCCCGTCCACCTCACATCAGGACTAAAAAGCCAGGGGACGGTCCAGGTGAAGACCAACACCTTCGACGGCTTTTGCAACCGACATGCCATCGAGACCGTGCATTTTGCGAAATGCGACACTGAGGGGCACGACATCAACGTCATTCGCGGCGCCCTTGGGATGCTTCGGGCCGGGCGCGTAGTCGCGCTCCAGTTCGAATACAATCACCGCTGGGTTTATGAGCGCGCCTTTCTCAAGGACGCTTTCGACCTAGTGTCAGGTCTTGAGTACCGCATCGGCAGGATTCGGCCGAGAGGCGTAGAGCTCTTCGACGAATGGCACCCAGAGTTGGAGCGCTTCTTCGAAAGCAATTACATCGTCCTAAAGCGAGGCTCGGAATCGCTGTTCGACGCCCGGATCTGCCGGTTCGATGGTTCGAATGTGTACGCCTGATCGCTCATTAGGCGCGCTGAGCCGGCTAGGTTGCTTCGGATTGATGTCATAGCATGGTCCTGCAACCGCTTGAACGTCGCTAGTTGTCAGGGATGATTGCATGACAATCCCAAGCATTGATTATGCGGATATATGCGACGGCGATTTTAACTAAAGTCAAGGGCGTTTGATTTCGAACGTCCTATGCTCTCCGTCTACTTTGTTGCAGTATGGCTCGATTACAGTTCAGCACGTCGGATCACTCGGAGCCGGCATCGGTATGGCCTTATCCATCTTGGATGCTGGGAATGACGCTCTATATCGTGGCGCCGATCTGACGCCTATTTCAGAGCTCGTGCCGCCGCCCGGCTCGACGCAAGCCTTTGCTTAGCTTTCGCTCACGTCCCGCATTGCTGGAACTGTTGATCGCATTCAGTGAAAGAACTTGCTTGCTCCAGGCAACGGTTCGGTGATCGTCCGGCCTGAACTCAAATGTGCCAGCGTGCGCCGTGTGGCTATTAGGCAATGTTCTGTAACTCTACTGTGAGATAATCAGCTCTCTCAGGGACAGGAGAAAATGACCATAATCAAGCATGATAGGCATATAGCGGTGATAGGTTTGGGCTACGTGGGCCTGCCGGTAGCTGTGGCGTTCGCTCGCAGCGGTGCGCCAGTCATCGGGTTCGACATCAATCAACAACGGATTAGAGAGCTCGCGTGCGGCCATGATTGCACACGCGAGGTTGAAGTGCACGATCTAGCTCATCCGACACTCTCCTATGAGAGCGATCCTGCGAAGCTTGCTTCGGCCGACTTCTACATCGTCACCGTGCCGACGCCTATCGACAACGAGAAGCGGCCGGACCTGCGCCCGATGCTTGCGGCCTCCGAAATCGTCGGCAAGGTGCTGAAGTGGGGCAATATTGTTGTTTATGAGTCGACCGTCTACCCAGGCGCGGTCGAGGAAGACTGCGTGCCAATGCTGGAGCGGGTGTCTGGCCTGTCTTGCGGTCGGGACTTTACGGTCGGCTACTCGCCCGAACGTATCAATCCCGGCGACAAGCAGCACCGCTTCGAGACGATCACTAAGGTGGTGGCCGGTCAGGATGCACGCACGCTCGACATCGTCGCGGATGTCTACGGCTCGGTGGTAACCGCCGGCATCCATCGGGCGCCGTCGATCAAAGTCGCCGAGGCCGCCAAGGTGATCGAGAACACCCAGCGCGATCTCAACATCGCCTTCATGAACGAGCTGTCGGTGATCTTCGAGCGCATGGGGATCGACACCGGCGATGTGCTGGCCGCGGCCGCCACCAAATGGAATTTCCTGCCGTTCCAGCCAGGCCTCGTGGGCGGCCACTGCATCGGCGTCGATCCGTACTATCTCACGCATCGCGCCGAGAAGGCCGGCTACCGTCCCGAGGTCATTCTGGCCGGGCGCCGGATCAACGATGCGATGGGCCAGCGCGTCGCGCGCGACTGCCTGCGGCGGCTCGCCGAGCGCGGCTGCGACGCGCCGCAGGTGACGGTGCTCGGCATCACCTTCAAGGAGGACGTGCCCGATATTCGCAACTCCAAGGTGATCGACATCGTCCGCGAACTCAAGGCCGGCGGCGCTCGGGTGCAGATCGTCGATCCGCTGGCGTTGCCGCACGAGGTCGAGCACGAGTATGGCGTGACGCTGTCGGCGCACGATCGCCTCGCGCCCGCTAATGGCGTGATCTTCGCCGTAGCGCACGCGGACTATGTGTCGGGCGGCTGGCCGCTGGTCTCGAATTTGCTCAAAGATGGAGCGGGGTTGGTGATGGACGTGAAGGGCAGGCTGGACCGCGCCGCGAAGCCTGCGGAGGTCGACCTGTGGCGACTATAATGGCTTAGAACTAAGGTCTTTCTCCCGGCTCTCGCGCCTCGCGCGTTTACCTACCGCTCCAGCCATGCACCCAAGGCCTGCTCGCGGTTATGGTTAAGAGCCATACAATATCGACTCCACGTTCCGGCCTGCTAAAATCGTGACGCTCCGGAAAACGGCCATAGCAGCCCAAATAGGGCTGAAACACGGCCGTCCGGGCGTGGAGCGTTGCGTGGTTTCGGACACCGGATATCTCTTGGGAGCCGCCGGCGCGGTCGTTGCGAGCGCCGCGTTTCTCGTCGTCACGGCGTTGAACACGCCGGACGTTGCCGCTCCGTCTGTGACCGCTCCGTCGGCGGCCGATCAGTCGTCCGCGACGACCGGCATGGCGTCGCCGGGCTCCGGATCAGGCACGGTGTCCTTGCAGCCAGTGCGAGCGGTGCCTTCGGTTGCAGCGCCGGCCGGATCGTCGAGCGCAGCCAAGCCCGTGGCATCGGTCGAGCGGGAGCCGGCGCTTCCCGATGACCAGCTCAAGGCCGAGGCGCTGCGGGCGGCAACCCGCACAGGTCTTTCAAATCCTTCGGTCGGGGAGCCCCCGCGACGCGCCCCGGCCAGCCCGGTGCAGTCTGTCGAAACGAAGAATTCCGAAGCGAAATCCCCCGAGGCGAAGCCTCTCACCATGGCGCCGGCTGGCACCGTGCTACTGCCCGGCGTACCCGTTACTGTACAGGACGCGCCCCGCAAGGTTGTCTCGACATCCATACCGGTCCAGCCGGGTGCTGGCTTGACAACGACGCCGCTTCACAACGAGCCGCGCGCGCTTGCGATTCCAACGGTTGCGCCGCGCAGCGTCCCGGTGACGGTCTTTCGGCCGGCTTCTGCCTCCGAGCGCCCGGCCACGGTCGGGGGCGAGACGATGCGGGCGAAGCCATCGGGCTCCGCCGCTTCCAAATCGACCGACGCGCGCAAGCGCACCAAATCGAGCAAGACGAAGGCGTCCAAGCGCACGCGGAAGGCGGCGAACCCCGCGCCGGTCCAGCCGACTGCTTCAGCTCCTCAACCTCCGGTGATGGGGTTTGATCTGATCGGCTGGCTGCGGCGATAGGCCCGCGCGGCGCGAGTGGCAGAGCGCCTTTGTGCGCGTTTGATTTCGAGAGATGTGATTGGCGCCCGTGATCGGAAGCGATCGCGGGTTTTATTTTTTCCTAGGCCGAATTCACATGCGCATATCCGCGGCAAATTCAATTCATTGCATTCGTGGATCGTCGCGCAGACAGCAAACTAAACACCGTCAAGTGGAAGTTGCTAACAGCAACCGTTTGTGCAATGCGCTCGAAGTATTGCGCTGCGAAATCATTGTGCGGCATTTTACCACCTGTTAACCATATCGGGGTCGGACGGGTTTTCCTTTTTCCGTTCGCGTCGGGGGAGGGCCGGGCATCGGCCCCAAAACCAAAAAGCATTCCGAGTCGTCGCGCAGCCATTTTTCGGGGGGAATCCGATGGCACAGCCGAATCTGCCGAAGGGCATTAAAGTCGCCTTTGGAAATACGCCGCAGGCCGTCGACGACCTCTTCCAATTCGATGACAGCATCGAAGGCAGCGTCCAGATCCTGGACGTGATGGCCAACGACAAGGGCGGGGCGGCAAAGTCGCTTTACTCCCTCGACAACGGCGCCAACCAGGACGGCAGTCCGAACGGTAGCCAGACCAGTGATCTGTTGACGCAGGATGCCGTCAACGCGGTCAATTACAGCGCACTCGGCGCACGCATCTGGATCACCAGCAGCGGCAAGGTCGCCTACGACGCCAGCACCATCGACTGGAGCGCAGTCGGCAGCGCCACGACGCTCACCGACACGTTCACCTATGCGATCCGGCTGGGCAACGGCGCGCTGAGTTGGGCGACGGCGACGGTGCAGATCGAGATTACCGACGGCAACAGCGCGCCGGTCATCACCTCGGGGCCGCAGACGGGCGCCGTGGTCGAAGACCTGGTGTTTGCGGCCGCGGGTCAGGTCACGGCCACAGACGCGGATGCGGGCGATACGCTGTCCTATTCGGGCAATGCCGCCGGGACTTACGGTTCGTTCGCGATCGATTCCGCAACGGGCGAATGGACCTACACGCTCAACAACGCGGCGTCCGGTGTGCAGGGCCTCGCGCAGGGGCAGAGCGTCAGCGAGGTCTTCACCGTTACGGTAACCGACGGCTTCGGCGCGACCGCCACGCAGAACGTGACGGTGCAGGTTTCCGGCGCAAACGACGCGCCGGTCGCTGCCGCAGACACCGCGAGCGCGCTGGAGAACGGCACGGCGGTCGCGATCGACGTGCTGGCCAACGACAACGACATCGATTCCGACGACAGCCCGGCCACGCTGCGCGTGGTCGCTGCCTCCGCGGCTTCGGGCGCGACCGTCACGTTCAGCGGCGCGGCGGGCGCGGGTCTGGTCTACGACCCGAATTCAACGGCGGCGTTTGATAGCCTCGGTGCAGGCGTCACCGCGACCGATCTCATCAGCTACACGATCGAGGACAGCCACGGTGCGCAATCCACCGCGACGGTCGCGGTCACCGTGACCGGCGTGAACGACACCCCGATCATCGGTGGGATCGCCAGTGGCGCGGTGAGCGAGGACGGCGGGGGCGGGGGAGGTGGCGGTTTCCTCACGGCTGGCGGCGCGCTAACCATCAGCGATGCCGACGCGGGCGAATCCGCATTCGTCGCGCAGGGCGGCACCGCCGGAGCTTTTGGCACGTTCACGCTCGACTCGTCCGGCAACTGGACCTACAGCGCGGACAACGACCAGGCGGCGATTCAGGGGCTCGCGGCGGGCGAGCAGCTCACCGACAGCTTCACGGCGGTCTCGTTCGACGGCACGGGCACGCAGTCGGTCGTCATCACCATCACCGGCACCAACGACATTCCCGTCATCGGCGGGGTGGCGACTGCGGCGCTGCAGGAGGACGTCAACGTCGTCTCCGGCAATCTCGTCGCCAACGGGGCGCTTTCCATCGACGACGCCGATGCCGGCCAGTCGAGCTTCCAGGCGCAGCCGGGAACCGCCGGCGTCTACGGGCTCTTCACGCTCGCCGCGGACGGCCAGTGGAGCTACGCGGCCGACAATTCCAGCACCGCGATCCAGGCCCTCGCGGCGGGCCAGATCGTCACCGAGAGCTTTGAGGCCCTGTCGGCCGACGGCTCCGCGAGCCAAAGCGTCACAATCACAATCGAAGGCACCAACGACGCGCCGGTCATCACCGGCGGCGACACCGCCGGAGCAGTGAAGGAAGACCAAAACACGCAGGCGACGGGCCAACTTGCATCGTTCGATATCGACAACGGTGCGACCCGGACCTGGAGCGTGCTGGGCGGCACGCCGGCCGAGAACGCGGATTTCGTGTTCCTGCTCGACTCGCTGCGCGTGACCAAGAACGGCAACGCCAACTTCTTCTTCGACGACTTCAACGACGGCGTGGCGCCGCCGAACGGTCCGCTCGGAGCGGAAACCTACGCCATTGGCGCCGGGGGCGCCGTGCCGGAGGCTGGAGGCCGCGCGATCCTCGCTGCCGCAGGCGGCGTTCTTGGCGTTGCGCCGGGCACGCCCGATCCCTTCATCACCACCAGCGCGGTGCTGCGCACCAACATTGACCCCGGGAATCTCGCAGCCGGCCTGAAGATCGACGACGATTTTGCCGTCGAGGGCCTGTTCGATCTGATCATCCCCGACGACTACCGCGAGTCCTACGGCATCAGACTGCGCGACCGACTGGTCGGCGGCCCCGGCATGCCGCCCGATCAACTCGGCGACGACGTGATCGAGCTGATGGTGCTGCGCAGCAACGACGGCATCCTGCGCGTGCAGCTCCGCGAGCGCGACTTCGTGGCGGATTCCGTGACCTTCATCGAGAGCACCGGCTTGAACCCGCCGGCCGGCGCTGACCAGATTCTGTTGCGGCTCTCGCACGAGGCCGCCTCGCCGGGGCGGTGACCGCGTCGTTCGACTATCTCGCCGGCGGCGTTGTGGTGGGCAGCCACACGTTCGGCAACATCGGCCATATCTTCGGCGCGGAAACGCCGTTCGATCCGTCGGACGACGAGGTCTGGACCCGAGCCGAGGTGATCGCGTGGTCGCCAGAGGTGACGGGGTCGACGCTGTCGGGCGTCTATGGCTCGCTCACGATTGGGCAGGACGGCGTCTGGAATTACGCGCTCAACAATTCGCTATCGGCCGTGCAGGGCCTCGCCGAGGGCGAAACCGCCGTGGACACGTTCCAGGTGGTCGTGACCGACGAGCACGGCGCGAGCGATACAGAGACCGTCACGATCACCGTGACTGGCTCAAATGACGCGCCCACACTGATCTCGGGCGATGCTGCGCGCGTTCTCGAAGAGGACGAGGCCGCGCCGAATCTGACGGCGACCGGGCTCGCGTTCTTCAACGACGTCGACCTGATCGACACTCACACGCTGAACGTCTCGCTTGCTTCGGCCACGCTGTCCACGGGCGGAGCGCTCTCGTCGGACCTGCAGGCTGCACTCGAAGCCGCGATCTCGACGCTGCTGCTCGATCCCGCCACCGGCGACGGCGCGGGACAGTACCAGTGGGACTTCGTGCTCGATAATGCGTTGGTGCAGTTCCTGAATCAGGGTGAATCCCTGACGGCGGTCTATTCCATCGCGGTCACCGACAATCACAACGGCTCGGCCGTGCAGCAGGTCACGATCACCGTGGCCGGCGTCGATGATGGCTTCTCCATCGTGGGCGATACCTCCGGCGGCGTGACGGAGGATGCGCCGCTTGAGATGCAGACTTCGGGTTACCTGTCTGGCACTGGGTCCGGTGCGCTGAGTTGGTCGATCCCGGGCGGCACCACCAGTCCGCAGACCCAGGACTTCCGCTTCCAGGTCGACAACCTGAAGATCGTCAAGAACGGCAATCTGTTCTTCGAGGATACGTTCGACAACGGCGTTCCGCCGCCTTCGGCGCCCAACATCGGGCCGAACCCCGCGACCTACACGGTCAACGGCACCATCACTGAGGCGGCCGGCCGCGCCCTGATGGACGGCACGCAGGCCGTGCAGTTCGGCGCCACGGGTTATGGCGTGCGGGCGATGCTTAACACCAACATAGACACTGCCGCCAATCCGGCGGGGCTCAAGCGCAACTCCGACTTCACGGCGGAGGCGCGTTTCGACCTGATCATGCCGGAAGACGTGGGCGACGTTTACGGCATTCGCCTGACCGACCAGAATTCCGCGCCGCCGAACAACAACAGCACGGTCGATCTGGTCGTGATGCGCGACGGCTCGGGCGTCCAGGTCGCGTTTCGGCACATCAACATGTCGACCAGCGTCGTCACGGTGCTGGAGACCCTAACGCTTGCGCCCGGGAGCAACGACCAGATCGTTCTGCGGGTGGACTATGATCAGTCGAGCTACATCAGCTTCGCCGATGGCGGCAAGGTCACGGCGTCCTTCGATCTGATGAGCAACGGCGCGGTCACCTCTTCGCACAGCTTTACGGCCGAGGGCACGATCTTCCGCAACGAAGACTTCACCCGCGTTCAGCTCGTGGCACAGACCAACCAGAGCGAGACCGGCGTTCACAAGATCGCCGGCATCTACGGCACGCTGACCCTCGCGCAGGACGGCCAGTGGCACTATTTCCTGGCCGACCATCAGGCCAACGTGCAGGCGCTGGCGCAGGGCGAGACCGTCACCGAGAGCTTCCAGGTACAGGCCAGCGATGGGCTCAGCACCGAGCAGACAACCATTGACGTGCAAGTGACGGGGGTCAACGACGCGCCGGATATCGTCGGCGGCTCAACGTCTGGCACGGTGCAGGAGGATTCGCAGGTTCAGGCAACGGGTCAGCTCACCGCCGTCGACCCCGACAATGGAGCGGTGCTCACCTGGAGCGTCGCCGGCGGCCCGCCCAGCGTTGGAGCCAACTACAACTTTACCGCGGACGCGCTGGTCGTGATCCGCGGCGGCAACGTGATCCTGAGCGACCAGTTCTCGGACGGCCTTCCACCGCCCAATTCGCCGCCGTTCAACGCCACCACGCCGTCGCCCACGCCGACGTCGTATCTGACGATCGGCGATTTCGAGGAGGCCGGCGGCCGGCTGATCTTCGATAGTGACAATGCGGTTCCGTTGGTCTCGGTTGGGACGCCCGATCCCTTCATCGGTCAGATCGCCAACGTCGCGACCAACATCGATCCAACCAACCAGACCATCGGCCTGAAGTTCGCGTCGAACTTCGCAGTGCGAGGTCTGTTCGATCTGGTGATCCCGGACAGCCCGCGTGAGGCCTACGGCATCCGGCTGAGCGATCGCCTGATCGGCGGGCCGGGCACGCCGCCGGACGATCCGGGCGACGACACCTATGAACTGCTGGTTCGCAAAAACCTGTTCGGACAAGACGTGGTCTCGCTGCGGCACGTCAATTTTGTGAACGACACCATCACCCACCTCGAAAACATCTCGCTGGTGCCTGTGGCCGGGGCAGACCAGATCCGGCTGTCTTTCGATCATGCCGCCAACAGCACGCAGGTGCAGGCGTCGTTCCAGTACTTCTCCGCCGGCGTGGCGATCGGTCCCGTGCAGACCTTCACCGCGACGGCGTCGGTCTTTGGCACGGACGCCTATGACACCCAGCTCTGGACGCGCGCGGGGATCATCGCCTTTGCGCCCCAGTTCACGGACTCGGCGACGTCCGGAACCTACGGCTCGTTCACCATCAATCAGGCCGGCAACTGGACCTATGCCGTCAATTCGGCGCTGGCAGCGACGCAAAGTCTCGCGGCGGGACAGACGGTGCAGGAGACGTTCACGGTTCAGGTGTCCGACGAGTTCGGGGCCGCCGACACGACGACGGTCACCGTCAACGTGGTGGGCACCAACGACGCGCCGGTCATGCAGACCAACAACACCTCGCGGGTCCTGGTCGAAGGCGACAGCGTGCTGGCCGAAACCGGCCTGGGCCAGTTCGTGGACGTCGACCTCGCCGACACGCACATGCTCGTGCCGGTGCTGGTTGCGACGGTTACGGCGGGCGGGGCGACGATCTCGCCCGTTCTCGCCGCCGCGCTGACGGGCGCCATGAGCATGACCATGCTGGATCCGGCCACCGGCGACGGCAACGGGCAATACCGCTGGGATTTCGCGATCGACGACAGCGTCATCGCCTATCTGGCGGCGGGCGAGAGCGTCAGCGCGGTTTACGAGCTGCGGGTGATCGATCCTTCGGGCGCAATCGCGACGCAGATCGTCACGATCCAGATCGACGGGATCGACAATGCGATTATGGGGACGCCCTTCGTCGATAATCTGCACGGTACCCCGGGCGACGACACGATCTTCGCGCTGGAAAGCGAGGACGTGATCGTCGGCGGGCTTGGCAACGACACGATCGACGGTGGTCCAGGCACGGACATCTCCGTGCATGCGGGTCTCATGGCCAGTTACACGATCGCCGACGACGGCGTCACGGTCGTCGTCTCCGGTCCGGATGGCACCGACACGCTCATCGACGTGGAAATGCTGCAGTTCGACGATGCGTTCCTTCTGACCAGCATGGGCGCCTTCGCCGATCTCACCGACGTGCAGATGTTCAACACCAACCCGCTCTACGGCACGGCCGGTGACGAGGCGATCACGGTGGGCTCGCTCGCGGCGTCGCGGCTGATCGATCTGGGCGACGGCATGGACACGGTCTATCTCGGTCTTCCGGGCTTCCAGACCTATTTCATGGAGCTTGCCAACGTCGAACTCCTGCAGGGCCGTGACGATTCCATCGAATCGGTCTGGCTTTCGTCCGGCGTTAACGGTCTCACCGTCGATCTCGGGATCGGGTTCGACAGCCTGCAGCTTGGCCCGGGCGGAAACACCGTCCATGCCATCAATGTCGAAACGATCGTGGGCGGCTCGGGCGTGGACGTGGTCGACTTCACCCCGGCGGCCTTCACCAGCAACCAGGAGATATGGCTGGGCACCGAGGACACGGTGAACCTGATCGGCTCGGATTTCTTCATCTTCAACTCGGCGGGCACGGTCAATTCCGCGGCGGGAAGCGACGTCACCGTCAATCTTCTTAACCTGCAGGCCGGAACGCATTTCAACTTCGGCGCCGGGCCCGCGAGCCCAACCCCCACGCCGTGGTCGAACAACGTGCTGAACCTCTGGACCGACGGCTCGGGCGTCACCGACGTCAAGGTCTCGAACGTCGATCGGGTGAACGGCACCGGATACGCCGACCACATCACGGTGCTCGGCAACAGCGGCTACAACGCGTCCGGCATTACCGTCGTTCACGGCGGCGGCGGTGCGGACATGATCTGGGCCGGTCCGGGCAATGCCGAACGCTTCCTCTACACGTCGATCAGCGATTCACCGGCTGGCCTGGGCCGCGATACGATCTTCAATCTGCACGACGCATGGGACGTGATCGACCTTCGCGGGCTCGGCGTCTCGCATGTGGAACTGGCCGACTTCGGCGGCAATCTCGGACTGCAGATCTTCGTCGGAGGCGGACCCACGCCGGCGATGGAGATCAACCTGCCGGGGCTGCAAGGCTCGCCGGGCGACGGTTACGCGCTGTTCTACGATCACGTCTGGATTTGAGCAGGCGTTAAGAGCGTGCGGTAACGGCAGGCAAGGACGAAAATCGTGAGCCGGCCGGACAGAACCATGACGACCACGCGCCACCCGGATGTGGCGCGTGCGCTTGCCGAGTGCCGCCGCGCCTTCTGGAGCGTGGTCCTGTTTTCCGGAGCGGTGAACCTGCTGATGCTGGCAGGCCCGCTCTACATGCTCCAGATCTATGATCGCGTGCTTGCGAGCCGCAGCGTGCCCACGCTGGTGGCACTCACGGTGTTTCTGGTCGCGGCCTATGCGTTTCAGGCGGTGTTCGATGCGATCCGCGCGCGCGTGGTGGTCCGAGCCGCGAGCCTGATCGACCGCCAGCTTGGCAACGCCGTTCATGGCACCGTTCTGCGCCTCGGCCTCGTCAGCCGCTCGGCGGGGGAGGCGCATCAACCGGTCCGCGATCTCGATCAGATTCGCGGATTCATGACCGGCCCGGGTCCGATTGCCATCGTCGATCTGCCCTGGATGCCGGCGTTTCTGGCGATCTGCTTCGTCCTGCATCCCTGGCTCGGCTACCTGTCCGCAGCCGGTGCGCTGGTGCTGATCGGCTTCACGCTTCTAACCGAACGCGCCAGCCGCGAGCCGTCGCAGGCCTTCAGCCGAGAGGGCGGGTTGCGCCAGGCGCAGGTCGAAGCCGACCGCCGCAACAGCGAGACCGCTGCGGCGATGGGCATGACCGGCGTGCTGGCGCAGCGCTGGGATCGGGTCAACGAACGCTATCTCGCAGCCGTCCAGCGCGCCTCCGACATCGCGACCGGCTACGGCAGCGTCACCAAGGTGCTGCGGCTGATGCTGCAATCGGCGGTGCTCGGGCTCGGCGCCTATCTGGTGCTGCGCAACGAGCTCACCGCCGGCGGAATGATCGCGGCCTCGATCATGATGGGCCGGGCGCTGGCCCCCGTCGAACTGGCGATCGCGAACTGGCGCTCGTTCGTGGCGGCGCGCCAGAGCGTGACGCGGCTTTCCGAGTTGCTGGCGCGGCTGCGGCCGCGTGAGACCGACACCCAGCTTCCCGCGCCTGCGAGCACTCTCGACGTCGAGGGGTTGACGGTCGTGCCGCCGGGCGCGGACGCGCCGGTTCTTCGCGACGTGACGTTTCGGCTTTCGGCCGGTCAGGCCGTCGGCGTGATCGGTCCGAGCGGGGCGGGCAAGACCTCGCTGATCCGCACACTGATCGGCGTCTGGCGACCGGCGCGCGGCGCGGTGCGGCTCGATGGGGCTACGATCGAGCAATGGAATCCGGAGGCGCTCGGCCGCAGTATTGGCTTCGTTTCGCAGAATGTCGAACTGTTCGAGGGCACGGTCGCCGAGAACATCGCGCGGATGGCGCTTGCGCCCGACAGCGAAGCGATCCTGCGCGCAGCCACTGCGGCGGGTGCGCACGAGATGGTTCTCCGTCTGCCCAAGGGCTATGACACGCCAATCGGCGAAGGCGGCACGATCCTGTCCGCGGGGCAGCGCCAGCGCGTGGCGCTCGCCCGCGCGCTGTACGGCGATCCGTTCCTGATCGTGCTGGACGAGCCGCATTCCAACCTCGATGCCGAGGGCGAGGCGGCGCTGACCCAGGCGATTCAGACGGCGAGGGCGCGTGGCGCCGTTGTGGTGCTGATCGCGCACCGGCCGTCGGCGCTGGCGGCCTGCGACACGGTGCTGGTTCTGGCGAACGGCGGGCAGCAAGCGTTCGGTCCGCGCGACGAGGTCCTGCAGCGAGTGCTGGCCCGGCCCGGGCAGGCCGCGCAGGCGCCGCTCAAGGTGGTCGGCGAACCGGGAGCGCCGCGATGAGCGAACCGATTGCCGATCCGCGGCGCGCGATCCGGCGTCTCAATCGTCTCGGGCTCGGTGCGGCCGTCCTGCTGTTTGGCGGCATCGGTGGCTGGGCCGCGACCGCCCATCTGTCGGGCGCAGTCATCGCCCCCGGAACGATTGTGGTCGAATCCAACGTGAAGAAGGTGCAGCACCCGAGTGGCGGGATCGTGGGCGGCATCTTTGTGAAGGAGGGCGACCATGTCGAGGCGGGCCAGCTCGTCATGCGGCTCGACGACACCCTGACCCGCGCGACGCTCGGCATCGTCCGGTCCCAGCTCGACGAATTGACCGCGCGCGAGGCGCGGCTGCTGGCGGAGCGTGACTTGCGCGACGCGATCGCGTTTCCCGACGCGCTGTTGTTGCGCCGGGCCGAGGCCTCGGTCGATGCTGCAGTGGCGGGCGAGGGACGGCTTTTCGAATCGCGCCGCACGGCGCGGCAGGGCCAGCGGTCGCAACTGCGCGAGCGAGTCGAGCAGGCGCGTCAGGAGATTGCGGGGCTTACGGCGCAGCTTTCGGCCAAGGAGACGGAGATCGGGTTCATCACCGAGGAGCTTGCCGGCGTCACCGAGCTCTATCGAAAGAACCTGATCCCGGTGATCCGTTACATGCAGTTGCAGCGCGATCAGGCCCGGCTTAGCGGCGAGCGGGGGCAGCTCGTGGCCGACATTGCGCGTGCCCGCGGGCGCATTGGCGAAATCGAACTGCAAATCCTCCAGCTCGATCAGGATTTCCGCACCGAAGTGCTGCGCGACCTGCGCGAGGCGCAGGGGAAGATTGCCGAAATCCGCGAGCGCGTTGCGGCCGCCGAGGACCAGCTCCGCCGGATCGACATCCGCGCGCCACAGGCGGGGTTCGTGCACCAGCTCTCGGTCCACACCGTCGGCGGGGTGATCGCCAACGGCGAGACGGTAATGCAGATCGTGCCGAAGGCCGATCGTCTGGTGGTGGAGGCGAAGGTTCCGCCGCAGGACATCGATCAGGTGGCGAACGGGGCGAGGGTCGCGGTCCGCATTCTGGCGGGCAACCAGCGCATGATGCCGGACGTGGAGGGCCGCGTGATCCGGGTCTCGGCCGATCTCACGCGCGAGCCGCAGAGCCAGGTTACCTATTATGTGGTCCGGGTGGCGCTCGACGAGACGGCGGTCGGAAAGCTGACCGACCTGACGCTGGTTCCCGGCATGCCGGCAGACAGCTTCATCCAGACGACGGACCGCACCCCGCTGGACTATCTCCTGAAGCCGCTGCACGAACAGATCGCGCGGACGTTCCGGGAGCGGTGATCGGGAAAGACCTACGGCCGCGCGGTGCCCGATACGGCCCGCCATGCGTCCACCCGGCCGGCCCCATACAAATCGTCCCGGCCCTTCGGACCGAGATCCTTCACGCTTCCCAGCAAAATCGCGCGCACCTCGTCGGGCGCCAGACTGGGGCGCCGCTCCAGAATGAGAGCCGCGATCCCGCTGACATAGGCCGTGGCGAACGACGTGCCCGAGGTGGTCTGGTATCCGCCGTCCGGGGCGGGGAGGCGCAGGTTCACGCCCGGCGCGGACAGCGCGATGTAGCGCCCGCGGTTGGCCATCGTATAGAGCCGGTCGTTGGCGTCGGTGGCCGAGACCGCGATCACGTTCGGCGCGGCCGCCGGATATTGCGGCGGCGCCTTGGGGCCGAGATTGCCGGCGGCCGCCACCAGCACCAGACCGCGGTCGTGGGCCGCCGCGAGATGACGCAGCGTGGCGGGGTCCGCCGGGCCCGCAAAGCTCATGTTGATGATGCGTGCGTTCTGCGCCGCCGCATGCTCGATCCCCCGGATAATCGCAAAGGTGAAGCCGTAGCTGGTGCTGAACGCCCGGATGGCGAGGATCCGCGCCGCCGGCGCCACGCCCGTCATCTGCGCGCGAGAGACGATCGCGCCGGCGATGGCGGTGCCGTGGGAGTGCGCCCGCTCGGGCGATTTCAGCGCGTCGAGGCTGCCGGCAATCCCATCGCGCAGATCAGGGTGTTCGACATCCACGCCGGAATCGATCACCGCGACGAGAACGTTTTCGCCGCGCGCGATCCGGTGCGCCTCCGGCAGGCGCATCGTGCGCCACGCATATTGCGTGGGATCGCCCGCTAGCGGCAGCGCGCCCGCCGCCGCTGCGACCGGCGTTGCCTCGGGTCTTGCGGGCTCCGGCGGCTGGAAGTTCGCGTTGCGCTCGCCGGCCCCCTCCTGAACGAACGCATAGAGATAGTTCGGCTGCGCGGTGCGCAGCGATGTCTCGCTTGCGAGCTGCGCCAGCGCCTGTCGCACCGGGCGGCCGTCTGCGATCCGCGCCCGCACCATGATCGTGTTGGTCAGCGCGAAGTCGGCGCTCTCCAGGATTTCGAGGGAATGGCGCGCGGCCAGCGCCTCGACCGCCTGTGTCGTCTCACCCGCCGCGAACTCCAGCACCACCTCGTCCGGCAGAAGGCGGGTCTCGCTGGCAGGCGGGATGTCGATGCGGTTGGCCGCGGCAGGCAGCACGGTGCGGGGCGGTGCGCGTCGCGGCGGCGGCTTGGCCGTTCGCTGTTTCGGTTCGCGGGTTTCGCGCGGCGGCTCGCTCTGCGGCCCGCCGGGCCCGATGAAAACGCCCGGAATGCCGACACCTGGTCCGCCGCGCGGTCGTTCCGGCGAACCGCCGCCGGGCCGGTCCGGGCCGCGCACGCCGTCGCCGGTGCGCTGTGCCTGTGCCCCGCAGACCAGACCCAGCGAAAGCATGGCGCAGAGGCAGGCCATAACGCCTGCGTGCGTCGATCGCTTCGTCCGGTGGCCGTTCGTCATCCAGCCCGTGTCTCGGCGAAACCCGCAAATGCCAATTTGACAAAAACAGTTTGCAAAATGCCTGCGCGGTTTCCTCCAGCTTACGCCGCGCAACGGGGCTTCGCCAGCGGTCATGTCCGGACAAGGGCCACGCCATCCCGGCCGGATTTATTTTCATGAGGACGTTGCCAGCCGCTTTCACGGTGACGGACGAATGGTAAGCTGATCCTTGCTGGCGTAACGGCCGATCCGATTATTGATCTCCAATTCAGAAGCCTCCGGCCGAGCCTTCAGGCGAACTCGTGTGTACTGAATTTGAAGCCGTGCTGCGCCGATGGCGCGGCCGATGGTTTTTCTTTGGGGTCGGGGGACATCGCGTGTCGGTACAATCCTGTCGCCTCGCGGTCTGTGCCGCGGTGTTCGCCTGTCTTGCCTCTCTTGCACCGGAATTTGCGCAGTCACAGCAGGCGCCGCCGCCGCCCGAGCGGCCGCTGCCGATCAATCTCGGCGACGCGGTCGTCACCGGCTTTTCGGGCACGACCATCGTAACGCCGCAAGGCGCGCGCCCGCCCAAATCCACACCGGCCGACTTTATCTTCATCAACCCGGATGGTCCGTCGGCCCGCATCGTCGGCCTCGGCAATCCCGGCTTCGTCTGGGACGGCCGCGCTGTTCGCCGCGCCGAAGCCGTTCGACGTGTTCGCGCGCAAGATGTCGGCCAGGTGTTCGGCATCGCGCTCGACGATGCCAACCCGCCGAACATCTATCTCGCCAGCACCTCGATGTTCGGGCTCCATATCGTCGGCCGCGGGCGCGGCGGGCAGGCCGAGCGGCGCAAGAAGCGGCGGGCCGGGCACCGGATGGATGCGGGGCCAGTTCGGCCTCGACCTGCAGGGCGGGCCGGGCAGCGTCTACAAGGTGGACGGTCGCACCGGCGCGGTCTCGCTGCTCGCCAACATCATGCTCGACGGCGTGCCGAATCCGGGTCCGGCGCTCGGCCAGTCTCGCGTTACGATCCGGCGCACGTCAGTTGTTCGTGTCGGATCTCTACACCGGCATGATCCATCGCATCGATCTCGATGGCCGGGATCTCGGCGCGCCCTATGACCACGGCGTGACCGGGCTTGGCGCGACCAAGCAGCTCACCCAGCCGTTCAATCCTCGCAACCGACCCAATATCGCGAGCGACCGCTTCGACGCCGAAAACCCGACCACATGGGGCTATGCGCCGCCGCCGCGGCGAGTTTGGGGTCTCGCCGTGCATCAGGGGCGGCTTTATTACGCCGTGGCCGCTGGCCCGCAGATCTGGTCGGTCGGCATCGGCAGAGACGGCAGAATTCGCCAACGATCCGCGGCTGGGAGCTCGACGTGCCGCCGCAGGCGGGCGGCCTGCCGATCTCCGACATCGCATTTTCAAACCGCGGCGCGATGATCCTGGCGCAGCGCGCGCTGGTCGCCGGCGCTTACGACTTCACGGCGTTCACCCGCGCCGGGCGAGCCGCAGCGTGCTGCGGTTCTGGCTGAAGGGACCGAACGATCCGCCGTCGCCGGGCCTTTGGAAGCCCGTGCCGTGAGGAATACGCCGTCGGCTTTGCCGGCGCGCATCGCAACACCAACGGCGGCGTCGCGCTCGGCTACGGCTACGGCAAGGAGGGCATGCTCGATGCCAATGCGTGCGAGTTGTCGCTGTGGACCACGGCGCAGAACATGCGCAACGCGCCCGGCGCTGCAGGACCGGCTCGCGCCGGGCGGCCCGCTCGTCGTGCACGGACTCGCCGGGGTGCCGTCGAGCCCGGTGCGCAGCTTCAACGAGCCGCCGTGGACCAGCTACGCCGTCGATTACGACGACACGTTTCGACGATCCGCGCGCGCAGGGCCATCTCGGCAGCGTTCGCGTTCTGACGCGGCCGTGCGCGCCGCCGGCGGTGCTACGGCGGTCCGGGGTATCCCGCGAGCCCGCCCTATGTCAGCGGTCCGCCGGTCGTGGTCGTGGTGGTGAGCGATCCGCCGCCGCCGCCGCCGCAGAAGCCCGATCTCGAAATCTTCAAGACCGGCGAGGCCACCACCTCGAAAGGCCCGCATGGCGGCTACGTCTTCAACATCGGCGTGCGCAATCTCGGTCCCTCGCTCACCGGCCCGCAGACCATCACGGTCACTGACACGGTGCCGGCCGGGCTTACCTTCACCGCCGTCACCGCGATCGGCTGGACCTGCACACCGGTCGCTCCCATCGCTGGAGGCGGTACGCTGACCTGCACCTACACCGGCAGCTTCCCGGTCGCCAGCAACCAGTTGCTCGGCTCGATCACCATCACCGCCATGGGCGGCAACGGGCCCTACGAGAATTGCGCGACGCTCTCCGCGCCGTCGGACACCAACACCAACAAGGAGAACGACCGCTCCTGCGTCACGGTGAAGAAGGAGCCGCTCGGCGAACTCATCGTCGAGAAGAAGGTGGTCTATTCGGGTCCGTTCGTCATGCCGAGCCTGACCTATCCGGTGACCGTGACCTGCGGATCGATGGTGGCGAACTTCAACCTGGTGCCGAACGTGCCGCAATCGGTCGGCAACGTGCCGATGAATACGCCGTGTAATCTGGTCGAGACCATGCCGCCGCCGCCGAACGTGTGTCCCGGCACGCAGACGCCGACCTGGGCTCCGCCGGTCGTGACACCGTCCAATCCGTTCACCCTGACGGGTGTCACCCTCAGCGTGACCGTGACCAACGCGCTGGAGTGCAAGCCGGCGAAGGATGGCGACAAGTTGGGGACGCTGACCGTCACCAAGGACGTGCGCAACAACATCCAGGGCACGTCGACCGCGGGCCTGAGCTTCGCCATTTCGGTGAGCTGCCAGGTCGGCTTGAGTCCCGCGATGGTGTCGAACTTCAATCTGTTCGACCAGGGTTCGCAAACGATCGGCGGCATCGCCAGCGGCAGCCTCTGCACGATCACCGAGACGCTGCCGGCAGCGCCCGGCACCTGCGCCATCAAAGGCCAGGTGCCGACATGGACCATGTCAACGGTGCCGGCCGGCCCGATCCCGGTGTCCGGTCCCGGCGCCAAGGTGACGGTGTTCAACTCGCTGGATTGCAAGGAGGGCGGCGGTGGTGGCGGAGAGGGCGGCTCGCTGCTGCTCCGAAAGGCGCACAAGAACGACACGTCGGCCATGATCGACGGCTGGAGCTATCAGGTCGCGATCACCTGCGTATCGGGCGGCAGCCCGGCCACCACGACGAACGTCACCCTCGTGCACAATTCGCCGCAGACGGTGACGGGACTGCCGCTGGGCAGCACCTGCACCGCGGTCGAGACCCAGCCGTCGCCGCCGACCACCGGCTGCCAGGAAGGCTCGGTTCCGGCGTGGGATCCTCCGGTCTACACACCCGCGAGCGTCACGATCTCCGGCAAGACCGCGATTATGTCGATCCAGAACGTGCTGAAGTGCGTGGCGAGCGGACAAAAGATCAAGGACGTTCCGCCGGTGTTGCCGCCGCCGGCCACATGCGATTCGCGCACCACGCTGCGCAAGGGCGGCGAATGCGCGTGCCGCTTCCCGAACATGACGCGGGCGTCGGCGTCAGCCTGCGCCTGCGCGCCGGGCTCGCGCTTCGTGCCCGGCAAGGGGTGCATCAAGTCGCCCGAGTGCCGCGCGCCGCTCACGCTCAATTCGGCGGGCACGGCTTGCGTTTGCCCCACCGGACAGGTGCGGCGCGGCAACGCTTGCGTGCGACCGATCGAATGCCGCGCACCGGCCAAGGCCAACAGTGCGGGCAACGCCTGTGTCTGTCCGCCGCGCATGCAACTGCGCGGCAACACCTGCGTTCCGCGCGAGGAGCAGGGACCGCGTGTGTCGCCGTCGGACGTGATCCGGGTGGTGCCGGGCCTGATCGGGCCGGGTGGCGGAGGGGGCTCGCGCGGCGGCGGAGGTGGCGGAGGAGCCGTGGACGGCCCGCGCGGCCGCTAGTTTAGTTTAGAAGGTATAAACGTCGCCGCTGCACAGGGAGTGACTAGCTTTAACTCGCGTAGCGCACCCGCCAATAGCTGGTTACGCGAAGGGGGCGCTTGAAGTGCGCGGGCGCGAGTCTCCGAGCGGCTCGTATCCCGCTCCCCACATCAATTCGGTGGGGCGCCCCAATGATTCTCTTCTGCGCCGCGTCCAGCGTCTTGAGCGGTTGGTCTTGAGAGCCATTGCCGTGGTCTGAACCATTTGGCGCCAGGTAAATCGTCTCCGCTGGTGCGATTGGTGCGCTCACCGCCAAGAGCAGAACAGAAGGAGTAGGACCTGATGTGGAAATTTCCATCGCTTGCAGTCCCCACGGAAGTGCCCTTCGCCCGCTGCGCCCCTGGTCCGAAGGGGGATAACGCTTGCGCCGTGCGCGCTAGCATCGGGAGATTCAGTCTAAATGCAAGCAGCGGTCGCGAACGGAGGCGAATGGGATGATAATGCAGCGCGAGCTTAGAAGGCTCGTCCGACACCTGGCCCCGGTCCGACCCCTGGATCGGGGCTTCTTTTGAGGTCAGTTCATTTCCACTTGGACGCTCGCCCGGGGGGCCGGTCCCAGCAACAAGCGTTGCTGGGCCTTAGCGAAAGGTCAAGATGGTGGCGCGAGGATCATCCCTGGCGGGCTTGAACTGCCAGGTCTTGCCAAAAAACTCGCGACATAGCCGCCCCGTAAACGTTTTTCCGGCAGCCTCGTAGCGATATGCGATCTCGACGCCGAAATCATATCCTGTGACGCAGGGCACCTTTGTTCCGCGGTCGACCACGTAGGGCAAAGGTATTTTTTGAAGCTCCGCAGTCATCTGCGCGGTGATCGAAAACGCGGAGAATAGACCGGCGGCTGTCACCACAGCAGTTAAAATCAGAAAGAAATACGACCCCCAGCCCATGCATCAATTGCAGCCATTTTGTCGCGCCCGGTCAATACTCCAAGCATCCTTTAGACCTCGGTCGTCATCGGTGGAAACCAATGCTGCACTCGCGAAATGGCTGCGATCGACGGAGCGCTGATGAGGAATCCGCCACTGGGTTTGCAGCTGTGTTCAGCCGAGGAATCGAGTTGAGGCTTCCCGTCCGGCCCTATACATAAGCTCTGGGCGGGGGTCGGAACCCCCGCCATATGCCAACCTAGCAGGCCCAGGCAGCCTCTCTAATGAGAGCCGGGGCTTTTTTGTCTGAGTGGTGGGGCGGTCTAGGGGGGCGTCTACACAATAAAAACGCGCCAGGATTAACGGCGAAATACTGTGAGCTGGGCTGCGGAGAGAGCCCATGGCGCAAGATCATGCGTTCAACGGGCTCCTGAGAGGCTGCATGGCGAGCCCAAAGTCTTCGGTTCGATGGAGCCGGCAGCATCAACTCCCTCAGAGCCATTCATGGGAAGGGCCACAAGCCGCTCGCGCCCTTGCCGCCGAGGCATCCCAGGGACGCCACCAGGACAATCTCAATAGAAAAGGCCGGCAGCCTTCGCAACCGGCCTTTGTTGCCACGGCAAGGGCTAGAAACGGTAGTTCAAGCCCGCGCGGAGAATATGCCCGTGCAGCGATCCGTCGACCGCGGTGCCAGGGGGCACCGGCGTATCACTCGGGGTCCCAACATAGAGATACTCGGCTTTCACCGACCAGTTGCTCCACAGGGCGTGCTCAATACCCCCGCCAATGGTCCAAGACCAGTAGTTTTCCGATGCGGAAAAAGCACCCGTCGTGGAGCTCACGCCGTCCAGCTTTGCATGACCGTAAACCAAGCCGCCTGTGGCATAAAGCATGGTGCGATCGAATGCGTAGCCGAGACGACCGCGCAGGGTTCCGAACCATGGCGTTTTCGCTGTGCCTGTAAAGGTTGTCGCGCCGGCAACGCCGCTGACGCTGCCTTCTCCACCACTCGCTTGGATATCTGCTTCGATACCGAAGACGATCGAGCCCACCTGCCAGTTATACCCGGCCTGGACACCTCCGAGAATTCCGTCACCGCTGCCCGAATAAGGGCCTGACGCTGCACCCGCGGTGATCGTACCATCGCCGTCAGACCATCCCCATCCGAGGTTGGCGCCGACATAAAAGCCCGTCCAGCTGAATTGAGGAACGAACGCGGGGGCTTTGTGATAGACGCGGGCGGGGATGTCGGCTGCGTGCAGTGCAGACGTGAGGGGAAACGCGAGAGCGCAACTAAGGAAAGCCCGTACCAAGTGTCGCATCTGTTCCTCCTGAGTTGTTGATCGTCGCCAGCATGCCGGGCCCTGGGTGTTTGTCCAGGTTCGACGGGTTGGACGCTGACAGATTCTGCCCAGTGTTGCAATTTTGACGCGAAGTTCCGACGACTGAACTCTGCGATAGGCGAGAACCGCTACGCGCCTGATCAACCCACTCAAGATTTGGTTAATTTTCAATTACTTCGGGCCGGACGGTGGTCAATTTGGCGTAGCCTGCGCATACTCAGCGGATCGCTGGTCCTGCGGGCTTCTAGGCACGTGAATTGCGATGTTGGTACCCGCAACCCCCGTTTCGTCGGCCCAAGAAAGGGGACCTGCTAGCGGTCCTTCCGTTTCGATCGCGATGGCGACTTTTAATGGCGAACGCCACCTCTCAGCGCAATTGGATAGCTTGAAGGACCAGACGCGGGCGCCTCATGAGCTCGTGGTGTTCGACGACGCCTCGGCCGACAGGACCCCCGCATTGGTCGCGGCATACGAGCGCACAGCTCCGTTCCCTGTCCGCATCGTCCGCAACCCGGTGCAGCTCGGATATCGAAGCAATTTCATGAGAGCGGCGCTCGCGTGCAGCGGTGACCTCATCGCCTTTTGCGATCAGGACGACGTCTGGGCTCCGGACAAACTCGAACGGATGCGCGATGCATTCACTAATCCGGAGACTTTGATCGCCTTTCACAACGCGAGAGTGACGGATGAGAGCGGAAAGCCGATGGGGCGAGTCTTCAGACGCGTGCGCAACGCGACCTACGATCCTCTGACATTCGAGCCTTGGATCATCGTACCCGGCTTCACCCAAGTCATACGCCGATCTTTGCTCGAGTTCTCGGACCTGCACGACCAGTCAGCCGACATGTTCTGTCCCACGGAACTGATGCCCCATGATCAATGGTTTCTGTTCCTTGCATCGGTGCTTGGAAAAATAGCATACGTGCCGGACGTGTTGGCTGACTATCGCCAGCACGGTGAAAACACGTCCGGCTGGCTTCCGGCAAGGCGCCTAGTGTACATGATCCATAGCGCTCGCTTCGCCCGCTACTATGCTGACGCCGCATCGCTCGCGGCGGACAATCGGATTGATCTTCTGTCGACGTTGCATGAGCGTCGACCAGAGATTGCAGAAGCGCTGAAAAATGCTCTGGCGCGGTACCGCCGTATTCAATTGGATGCGCGACGTAGAAGCGAGCTGTATGCAGAGAGATCGCTCTTTGTCCGGACGAGGAAGCTGTTCTCGCTCGCCAAGGATGGCACCTTTACCCATCGAGGACGGTATTTTGGGCAGGG
This sequence comes from uncultured Alphaproteobacteria bacterium, assembly GCA_963758225.1. Taxonomy (GTDB): domain Bacteria; phylum Pseudomonadota; class Alphaproteobacteria; order Rhizobiales; family Xanthobacteraceae; genus Z2-YC6860. The sequence goes on from CAVWUJ010000002.1 coordinate 545,831, forward strand.
TCACCTGCTGTTGGATGCGTGCGTCGGAGTGCCGTTCGCGAACGTGCTGACGACGCGCGCGCCCCTGTAAGGACGAATCATTGTGGAAATGGCTCTGGGGTTCTCCAGAATTGCCATTGGTAGCGCCGAAGCCCGAGGGCTTCGGCGGGAATCAATGCAAGATAGCGGGCGATGGACAGATCAAGGATCGCACGCGGTTTGGCCCGGCACGCTTTGCCCAAATATTGCAGGGCCTGCCGGTATCGACCGGCGCGCGCCGCCAGGAACGCCAGATAAGTATTGACCGTATACGCGCGCTCCCGGAAAACGTGCTGAGGAAGGTCCGGCCAAGTGGCTTGGATCCAGCGCGTGACCTGCGCAATGGCGACCTCCATCGGACCAACATTGACCGAGGCACTATCCGGACGCAGTCGGTACCCGGTCAGACACTCCGGAATGACGGCGAACCGGCAAACTCCGGCTAGAGCGGTGTAGAACTTCCAGTCTTCACACAAGGAGAGCTGCTCGTCGTAGCCGCCAACGGCCGTAATTGCTTCCCGGCGGATGAGGGGGGTGCTGCCGTTGCTCAGGATGCCGGACATGACGATGTCGTGGAGCACGTCTCCGGCTGCATGGCTCGCGTTCCACACCGGAAGCACCACGCGGTCGCGATCGTCGATCCCTGAGGCCCAGCAGTAAACCACGCCAACCTCAGGAGACGCTGCCTGCATGACCGCGAGCTGGCGGGCGAGCTTGTCCCGGTGCCAGAGGTCGTCAGCGTCGAGCGGAGCAACAAAGCGGCCACGTGCCCGCGCCATTGCGAAGTTGCGGGCCGAAGAGACGCCCTGGTGGGGGCGTTCAAAAAGCACCACACGGGGGTCGGCGCTTGCGATTTTCCTGACGATGTCGACAGTCCGGTCTCGGGAGCCGTCGTCTACCACCAGGACCTCGATTGCGCGATGGCTTTGCCGAAGCACAGATATCAGTGTTCGTCTGATAAAGCGCTCGGCGCCATGGGCTGGAATTACGACCGAAACGAGCTCCGCCATGCATCCATTCTCGCCTAAACACCGTCCAGGGTCATCAGGAGTGTAAGTACCGTCGAGCCCGTCCGGCAGAAACGTGCTAGTTAAACAACAGAGCGTTTGCTATCGCATAGGGCTCCTGTAGGCTATGGAAGGGGGGGCAATGAGATCGAAGCTCATGCACGACTACGCATGCTCGGCGGGGCGGAAAGCATTCCGGGGCGCGAAACGTAATTCTTCCGAGTTTCCATATTCAACCCTGACACTCAACGCGACGAATGGCAGTCTCTCCTGGGAGTATCTATGCCATGATAGCGTAACGGACAGGCGGTATCGGTAGAACATGCTGCACGATATCTTGCGACCGATCGGGCGCTTCCTTGATTCCATCAGGCGAACGCTCGAGCTCCTCTCGATCATTTACCCGCTTGAATTTTTTATGCGTCTGCGCTGGCGCGTAGACCCCCGCATATATTTCCGGTGGCTCAGAATTAGAAACGTTCTGGACGGAAACCTCGATAAGAAGGACGACGCCTTCTTTGTGTTCGTACTCTATACGCGAACTTCTATTCCACCCTTCACCAGCAACGCTATCGAGGCAATTGCCAAAAGCCAGCACAATCTGATTGTCGTTTCCAACGCTCCGCTGCCGCCTCTACTTAAGGCGCAACTACTAGAAAACTGCCATAAGCTCATCGAGCGTAGGAACGTTGGACGGGATTTTGGAGCCTACAAGGATGGTGCTGAGTACGTCCTCCAACATTATCCAAACGCCTCACGCCTCGTCTTGATGAACGACAGCGTATTCTTTCTTAAGCGCACGTTGGACAAGCTGATAGTCGATCTAAACGGTCCCCACGATTTTATCGGTGTCACCGAGGTTCATCAGTACCACTATCACGTCCAGTCTTTCATGCTGTCGTTTGGGCGCGCGGTGCTCAAAAGTCGCGCCTTTATTCGCTTCTGGAAGCGATACCGGCCCATTGGAACGCGCCGCTGGGCGATTCACCAAGGCGAGATTCGCTTGACCCGCCGGTTGACGCACGCCGGCTTCCGTCCCCACATTCTGTTTCAAGCGGCGCATCTCATTCCCCATTTGGAACGCCGCCCGGCTCGCGAGATCATCGAGTTGACCCGCCTGCTTCCGGTCGAGGTCCGTGGGGACATCTACTCGAATTTTCTGCCGGTGCTTGGCGAGAGCTTTAGCCCGGTGGGAATAGCGATGGTGGAAGCCATTTCTTCCGGCGTCAGGCGGCTGCACAACGGGCCAGGGCGGCTTGACCCCGGTAAACTCCTCCAGCTTAGCAGCCAAGCTTCAAGTATGGAGCAATGGAGCTTGGGATATTTTCCGAACCAAATCATCCAATCCATCAGCCGGCATAATCAGATTCATCACGGCGGCATGCTGTTCATTAAGTATCTCGGCCTGCCGCTTCTGAAGCGTGACATATTTTACCGAGAACTCTACCCTTTAGAAGATGTGCACCGGTTTCTCACTGAAATTGCCGAACCGCTGCGCGATGAAATACTTTCGGACCTGCGGCGATCAGGAAGTGGCGCGCATCTGCGGGGACTTTTCCGAATCATGTACCGGAATGGGTCTTTGTAGGCGGGCACGCGAACCATGAATGCAGCTATAGAGCAGCGCCGGTTCCCGAGCGACTATGAAACTCGCGACGGCGTCGCGTTTCCGAAGAAGGCGAATCAGGAGCCGTTTACCTATAGCGATGGCGATCAATCCGAGAATTATCTCATCGAGGTGATCTCGAAAGCCGGGGATCGTACCCTGTTTTCGCCGGAGATTTTGTCGAGCATTCGAGATTGGCCTTCGCTCTATCACTTGTCACCGAAACGAGCGAACCTGCTCCGCCCGTTTTCGCGGTTGTTACGAGGCAGCGTGTTGGAGATCGGAGCTGGTTGTGGCGCTATAACGCGTTTTCTAGGCGAGAACGGTGGCTCGATTATCGCGGTGGAAGGCAGTGCGCGTCGAGCTGGCATCACGCGGTTGCGGACCGTGGATCTGGATAATGTTTCCATTGTGTGTGATCGGATCGAGAACTTCGCTCCCGATGAGCGATTCGATGTAGCGACCGCAGTCGGGGTTTTGGAGTACGCGGCGGTTTTCAACCCGGACAAAGCGGATCCTCACGCGGATTTCCTGCGGCGGATAGGGGGGATGTTAAAGCCGAACGGGGTGGTGATCCTCGCTATTGAGAACAAGTTGGGGCTGAAATACTTTGCCGGCGCGCGAGAAGACCATACCGGCCGGGCGTTTCATGGCATCAATGATGCCTATCGCGACGGCTCAGTCGCAACGTTTGGCGCTACGGAGCTGGCAAGGCTTTTGGACCGCAGTGGGCTTAACGCGCGGGTTTGGTTCCTACCATGTCCGGACTATAAGCTGCCGACCACAATCATGTCTGCGCCGCTCGTGAGGCGCCACGCAGAGCTGGCGGCCACTTTGGCGGCACAGGCTGCTCTTGCTGACCCGCAGAGGCCTGTAGATCCCACTTTCTCTTTGGAGACAGGATGGGCCATCCTGGGCGAGAACGGCCTGCTGGGTGAGTTGGCCAACTCGTTCCTGGTGGTGGCGGGAAGTTCACCCGAAGCTGTTCTCCCTTATCAGACGCTGGATGAGCTGGCTTGGCATTACTCGGTTGATCGTCATCCGGCCTTCGCAAAGGCTTCGCACTTCGTTTCGAGCGGAAGCGGACTTGCGGTTGAAGGACGCCCTTTGACAGATATCGCCGCCCCCACGGTGCCAATTCGGCATATCTTGGGATATGAGCCCTGTTGGCAGGGCCGGAACTGGTGGAAGGAGCTCGTCGATATATTGAACAGGCCTAATTGGTCAATATCGCAGGTGGCTGCGTGGGCTCAGGTCTGGATCGACGCTTTTATTCGCGAGTGTGGCGTAGGCGCTCTGAATGGAGAAACTTTCCTTAAACATGTGGACGGTCGATGCTTCGATCTCATGCCCTTGAACATGCTTCGCGGACCGGAAGGTGATACTCATTTCGTAAATCAGGAATGGCGCCTGATACCAACGGTGGAGTTAGGCTATCTGGTCGTTCGTGGCCTTAGTGACAGCCTCCGGATGGTTCCAAGTTGTGCGACGCCCATTGCAGGAACGCCGCACGGGATTAATCTCATCTCGATCGGTGTGCTTGCTGAGCTTGGTATTATGGTCGCCAGGGCAGAGTTTGATCGCTACGCGCTGATGGAAGCACAGGCCCAAGCATGGGTGCACGGGCGCAGCGTACCAGATCTGACTGCAGACATGGTCCAAGCTCAATGGAACCTCGTGATCCCGGTGCGCGAGCCGGTAGAGCGAGCCGAACTTGCGCGGCAGCAGAGACGCCTGCGGGAGACAATCGAAGAGCTTCAGATCGCGAACCAGCAGAGTGATCAGGCTCGGCATCAGATGAGTGCCAATCTTGAAGCAGCGTGTCGTGCCGGCGAACAGCATGCGAGTCAAGTGGCTCATTTGACTGCGCAGCGGGAGGAGGACGGGCGCAAGCGCAGAGAATTGGAGCGGGAGATCACGGCTACCCGCACTCTGCTTCGCGAGAGCCAGGACCAGCTGCAACGCTTGAGTGGCGATCTTGACAGTGCCGTGCAGCGCGCGGCGGCGATCGCGAAGCAGCGGGACGCGGATATTAGCCACACGGCTATGCTTGAAGAGAGACTAGCAGCCGGTCAGGCGATGCTCCAGGAGAGACAAGAAGAAGTGCAGCTATTAACGGCGGAATTGGCAGGTGTGCAACGAGAGATGGCTGCAGTTGTCGTGCGGCATGCCGCTGATACGGCGCGACTTGAAACGCGGGAGACGGAGCTGACGCGACGCGTGGCCGGGCTACAGCAAGAGCTTACGGCAGCACTAACCACGGTAGCGAATCAGCATGCGAGCCTTCTCCAAATGGAGAAGGAACGAATTGAGGTGCGTGAGGCAGCCTCTCGCGCACAGAGTGATCGTGATGATGCCTCACGAAAGATTGCACAGCTATTTTCTGAGATCGGCACTCTCCAAAGCCTCACTGTCGAGCTCCAGGCCGCACTTGCGAAAGCTACCGGCGTTGAGGAGGAGGCGGCTCGTCTGCGGGCGGAACTCGACGCGGCGCGCGCCGCATGCGCGCGCAACATAGAGGAGCGAAACGAGCAAGCTCGGGCGGCCGAGATAGCCAGAGCCCAGGTAGATGAGCTGCGAGCCACGACTCACCGACAGGAGCGCGCGCTGGCCGCTCTCGCGCAACCCGGGCGGTTTTCGCCAGCCCGACTATGGACCTCGGTCGCGCTGGCCTTCCAACGGTTAATGCGGAGTAATAGGCCGCGAGCGCGCGATGCCGACGCCATCCGAGCGGCGAGGCTATTTAACGCGCTGGAGTATCTCACGCGCTACCCCGACGTTGCTGAGAGCGGCCTGGATCCCCTCGAGCACTACCTCATGTATGGAGAGGCTGAAGGGCGAGTAGCGCATCCGGTGTTCGATGCAGGATATTACTTACAAAAGTACCCCGAAGTTCGCGAAATCGGTAGCAGCGCGTTAGCACATTATGTCATCGAAGGTATTGTGGCCGGATTTGATCCTCATCCCTTGTTCGACACCGATTGGTACCTACAACATAATCCGGACGTGGCGGCGTCAGCTATCAATCCTCTGCACCACTACACAACCATTGGATGGCGTGAGGGCCGTGACCCACATCCGGATTTCGACACGTCGTACTATTTGGACAAAAACCCTGACGTAGCCGCTGCTGACGAGAGCCCATTAGTGCATTATATCCATCATGGAATGCGAGAGGGGCGTGGACTTGCGCGTTCCGGGAATTAGCCCCTCATTGGGGTCGAATATGACGCTGGGTATCAATGTAATAACGACTGGTATTTGCGCGTTAGATCATTCACTATGATCTGCATCTTCGCTAAGAACTTTTACCGGTTCGGCTGGCGGGACGCTAAGAGCGTCTAACAAAACAACGCTTCGTTAACCATAGTCCGGATAGCTGTCGCATGGCCCGACAGCTTCTTCCCGATGATTTGTGGGCGTTGATGCAACCGCTGCTACCGCCTGCTCGGCCGCGGCCGAAGGGCGGGCGGCCGCCGGTTCCGCCGCGCGATGCGTTACGCGGCATTCTGTTTGCCCTGCACGCCGGCATTCCCTGGGAGTACCTGCCGCGCGAGGTCGGCGGATGCTCTGGCATGACCTGCTGGCGCAGGCCATGAGTGGCAACAGGCCGGGGTGTAGACTGCCATTCACCAGGCCATGCTCGACCGATTGGGAGCAGCCGACGGCATCGATTGGGAGCGCGCCTGTGTCGATGCCGCAAGCGTGCCGGCTAAAAAGGGGGCGAACACGCCGGGCCGAACCCGGCCGATCGCGGCAAAGCCGGCTCGAAGCGGCATCTTGCCGTGGATACTCAAGGCATCCCACTCGCCATCGAACTCACCGCGGCCAACGTCAACGACTGCACCCGGCTGATCCCGCTCGTCGACAGCATTCCCCCGATCCGCCGTCCGCGCGGGCGACCGCGCAAGCGCCCACACAAGCTCCACGCCGACAAAGGCCATGACTATCCGACTTATCGACGTCAGTTGCGCCGTCGCGGAATGATCCCGCGCATCGCCCGCCGCAAGGTCGAAAGCAAGACCAAACTGGGCCGCCATCGCTGGGTGGTCGAGCGAAGCTTCGCCTGGCTCAATCAGTTCCGCCGCCTCATTGTTCGCTACGAACGCCGAGCCGATATCAACCTCGCATTCTTGCGCCTCGCAGCCGCAATCGTATGCTTCCGATTTCTCAAACAAACGGTCTGTTAGAGGCTCTAAGCGATCAAAGGAGCAACCTCCGATGTTCCCTGCGGGGGTCTACGGAGGTACCTCCGACGCTGTGTGACGCAATCCACGCCCCGGAGCCAGAGTTACTTTTGGCACACGGGCTATGCCAGCGGCTCTGCCGGCCTCTCTGCCGGAATATGATGTCCAGCTCTGTCCTCGAACAAGCTTAGCCACGGATGCTGTTCTTCGATCCAGTTAACTAGCTCAGACTTATTTTTCGTCTTGTCCGTCGATGTTCGGAGCATGGAAGATCCGTGCACGCGGTAGTCTGCAAGGATTTCGCCAATGTAGGCTCCATGCAAACCGCGCTCGGCCAGCCGACAATAGAAGTCGTAGTCCTGCCATCCCATTCGATGGGTGACGTAGCCGCCAACATGGGCCCACGCCTCTTTCGAGACCATGGCAAGGGCGTCAATGTAGTTCCCGCGCACAAATCCTGCCGGCGTGTAGTCCCGCATTCCAAGGACACCGCCTTGGTCGCCGAACATTTGGATCTGAGTATATGCAAACGCCGCCCCCTCTCGCTCTATGGCTGCGACGCACTTTTCGGAGAAAGCGGGTCTGATTTTGTTGTCGGCGTCGAGGACGACAATATGCAGAGTATCAGCGAAATTGATTGCTGTGTTTCGAGATGCCCCGAGTCCTTGGTTTATATCGTGGAGCAAAAGCGCAACTCGATTAAAGCGCTGCTTGTTCTCTTGCATCCATGCGCGCGCGACAGCGTGAGAGTTGTCCGTTGAGCGGTCATCCACGACAACGAGGTCAATGTCATGAAGGGTTTGCCTTTTCACGGAATTGAGTGTTTCGACAACATAAGTTTCGTAGTCGAACAGAGGAACGACCACAGTCACGCGGCTTGCACGCTTAGTGTGCCACTCATATGACACGCTGTGCGTCGCGATCGGCACACTCGATCTCGGCAGCGATGCGCCCGAAATTCTCGGGAAAGCGAGGGCTGCGGCACGGCCGCCTTTGACTGATGCCGCTAGGTCGTGCATCAGCGCCGCCCGTCGTAGCGGGCCGTAGTGCCACAGCACAGCTTGATGCGCGGCGTCACCAACCTTGCGACGCAGCGCGGGGTCGGAGATCAGTATTTCCAGATGTTCGGCCCAATCGGCTTGGGAGCTTGCTAAGTAGCCTGTTATGCCGGGATTGATGGCACGCTTGAAGGGGCCCGACGGGGACGCAATCGTCGGGACTCCGCACAGTGCTGCTTCAAAGAATTTTAGCTCGCTTTTGGCCTCAACGAATGGATTGCCGTCCTCCAGCGGAGCCAAGTTAATGTCGAAACGCGCCACCTCTAGCGGCACGTCGTCGAACTTGACAAACCGACGCCACTCGATGTGCGGCTCAAGCCCAGACATTTCTGGAAATTCCAGAGGGTCTAGCGTGGCCACGGAGTTCCTCTAGGCGGAACAGCACGAGCCTGCAATTTTCGTGACGTCGCAGAACTTCTGCCACTGCAGAGACACAGCGCTTGAAGTCTGCTTGATGTGTCCGACTCCCGCTGGCATAACCTATTCGGATTAGGCCGTCATTCGGCCGCGAGCGTCGTCCTAATCGGCTGGTGATGTAGGTCTGCTCCGCGTAGCCGTTGGGGATGACGAAAGTGGGTTTCGTGCTTGCCACGGACCTCATCTGCCACGCGAGCTCTGGTGTTGTCGCGGTACAAACATCAGCCGCCGCCAAGGTCTGAACGATCTTGGCGTAAAGGTCAGCAACCTGACTCGGGTCGCGGCGGTTGAAGCGAATTGCGTCGATAAATTTTTCGTGGACAAGATCAAGCCGGACCATCAGGTCGTCGAGGTCGAAGACAACCTTCACTCCGTTTCGCTTTGCTATTTCGAGCATCCTTGCAATATCTGGTGCCCACGTTGCGCGCCATATGAAGACAAACGGCGCTCTGGGTATCGCGTCGAGATGCTTGTCAATTCCACTGCGATGGATTGCCAAAGCCGAGAAACCAGCCTGTTTCATGGCTGCTGCTGCCCGCTCGACACGATAAAAATAACCGGGGCGGTCGATAGCCTCTCCAGAGATGAAAAGGATGGGTCCTGCGGTCGCCGACTTATTGTTTCCAGTGTCTGCAGAGGGTTTGGAAGTCTCGATCAACGGCTGGTGCAGTGCGCTGGGAAGGCATCTTCGCCCCTCTTGCCGACCGTGCAGCACGTAATGTAGCAGCGGATTTATTGGCGCTGAGGCCACATCCGGAGAGGTCGCGAGGTAAAAGCTGGTGTTGAAATGCGAGCTTGGATTTCTACCCTCGAAGCCGCCGAACGCGATGAAGTGTTCAAGCGGGTCAGTCTCCGCCTCAGCGACATCAGGATATTGTCGCAGATACCACTCAGCATCAAATAGGCCGGATTGTTCGATAATCGATTTGGCTATTAGGAGGGCGCTTGGCGGGAGATCCATAGTTCAATGTGCTCGTGCTAGGCGGCAGTTGTGATACTTCCAGCCGGCTCGGTGGGTAATCCGTCCTTCATGCCGAAGAAGTGTCTATCTAGGTCACGGCTCGCACTGAGAATTCTCCAAAGACTGAAGCTACGCGTATGGAAGCCCATTCCACGAGCCCCTACTGCTCAGATGCTAGGAGGACGTGCATTTTGTTCTCCGCTTGTCATTGTTTCCCATATCAACTACCACGTTCCAGGGCAATGTCGCAGAACATCATGTTATGTAACGCGAGGTATCTCATCCGCCAACCGTGGTTTACACACAAGTCGTTCGCTGCGTAAATGACGCCATAGGGTGTCGCATTCTTGTCGAAAAACACGTAGTCGTTAAACACGAGAATGCCATCGTCTTTGATGGTCTTGAGTGCCGCATCAACATCACGTTGCACGCCCGATAGCCCATGATCTGCATCGATATAGATCACGTCATAAAACTTCGGAGGTTGTTTGGCGAGCTCCACAGAGCTGTCTCCTTGAAACAACCTTACTGTACCGGCCGCAACTTGAGCGTCGAACCGCTTCCGGTAATATTCTTGATGAGTATTGTCTTTGAAAGTGTCGGTTGTTGGTTTTCCCCACACCTCCTTGAGAGTATGCAAAGCGAAGGTGTCGTAGGCATCGAATAGCCGGGGGGTCGTTGACTTGATAATTAAGTTGCTGAACGCGCCGTAAGCCACACCCAGCTCAGCCACCACAGCATTCGCAGGCCAAGATGCGAAAGCATCGTTCCGATTCGCATAGAGCTTCGCCGACCGAATATGATTACTCGAAAGCGATAACGGAGGTTGCATAGGATTTCCTTGGAGGCGCGGACTGACTGTCACGAGCTTCGTGTTGGTGCAAGACGTTTGTGTTTTGCTCACGCTTCATTTGATGCGGGAACTCCTGCCGTCCTGCGCACTTGGTACAGTACTGGTCATGCTCCACCATAGAAGAGGCAAATCAGAGCAATGGGCGGAAAGCTCAATACTCGCCGTATCGCGAGGACCCCTCACGGGGACAGGGTGCCCTGTGGCTTATTACGTAGTGTCATCGCTGTCGGCCGAAGCCGCTGAGAACTGTGACAGGAAGAGCCTTTGGGTTATCTTCAGGTAGAGGGCGGAGCCCCTGCAGTTCTCTAAGGTAGCTTTTCGCAGCCTGGGAATTTCCCCCATCTGCTTCGATCAGCCTAATCAGTCGTTGCTGAGCTTCGAGTTCAGGTGAAGGGAATTGGCGAATCTCCAGATTGGCTTCGGCTGAGGTGCCGTTCCTTAGCTGTCTTCGAAGCTCAGCATTCTCGCGCTTTGCCTCGCTCAATTGTCTTGAAAGCACCTGTAATTCATCCCGCAGGCCCTTTTCACGATAGCGCGCTGTTTGCAGTAAAATCATGTCTTGGGTGGCCGCCCTGACATGCGCGGGCTCAGAAGCCCCACTCGTCCAAACGTTACTGCAGGAAAACCGATCGGACAGGCGCGCACGATAATTCGTTGATGTTCCAATCTGGAACACAGCAACAAAGTCATTCCATACATCGTCTCTCCGCTCCGCAATAAAGGACTCCATCAGATACACGGGATAACCATTCCGTTGGCCCCAGCGCTCGAGCATGATACCGGCGTCAGGATAAAATCGCCAGTTATCAGTGGGGTAACGGTGATAACCTCCGTTCGACGGCGCGCTTACATAGACGAGCCCACCAGGTTTTGTGATCCGGAACATCTCAAGTATAGTTATCCAAAAGAACGCGGCATGCTCGAGCACAGAGGACGCTACGACAATATCTGCCGTCCCTGAGTAAAAAGGAATCGCAAATTCGTCTGTTGCTAAAATGTCAACACCCGGCCCTTCCTCCATATCGATGCCAACATACTGGGCCTGGGAATGCGCGTAACTGCGGATACTACCGTTCACGTCGAGTGAGCCGAGCTCGACAATGACATGTCCGGGTTGGGAGTAGGTGCTCAGAAAGGTGCCACCAATCGCCTCTGCAGTGTCGTGCATAGCTCTTCGTCCTTGGGCAACTAGAAAGGTAGTGAGCTCTGCATGCTAAAGCAACGAATGAATTCGCCCCTTACTGTGAGAGAGGGTTGTACAGAGAGGGTAGTTCGCTGACAGGCGGCGGCGGGCGGGCGGCGTCAGGCGGCTTGTGTTGGGGAGCCTTGAAGGGACGCGAGACGATCGCGGGATGGTGAAGGAGAAGTCCTGCCGTTTCGAGATCAACTCGTTTCTGGAGGAACGGTCGATGCCCTGCGCTGAAGCGGGTTCGGTTGCTTGCTGTTCGGGCTGTTCCCCGATAGCGCCCTATGCCGGTTCTGGGGCTACATCTTCGATTACCAGAAGGAGGCCTCGTTCACGACAGCTCGACCGGATCACTTGAGATCACGTGCTATGGCGTCGCGACGATGAACGCCGCCTTCGTGCGGGCCAACGCGACACCGCGCGGCCTGGCAGGCACGGTTCAGGTCACCCAGATGCTCTTTGCGTGCCCCGGTGTCTTGGATTATGAGTTCGACGGCGTTCGCCTGCGGATGAGGCACTGTACCTCTGTTACCGACCGGAATTTCCGGCACCGAGGGCACCCACGCACGGCAGGTTTTCGGCTTGCCATGAACGATTGCCTTGGATGGCGGCAGCGCTGCTGCACGAGATCAATTACCGGCTCCTCGGGGGGACGGATTGGATCGCAGAGGGCTTCAAGGCGGGCGTGACAACTTGGCAATCGTCCGTGCTTGAGGATGGTGCCCAGTATGAAGTTCGCCTGCGAGCTATCACCGGAGCCGGCACGCCTGGGGAGTGGACGGCGACGGAGACTGTCACTGCAACGGCAGACACGACGGCACCGGGCCAGCCGACCGGGCTCAGTTCGTCGAAGCTGGCCGATGATGTCACGCTGTCATGGACCAATCCGAACAGCGCGAATTTCTTCGAGACGCGGGTCTATCGCAACACGGTCAATAATTTCGGCACGGCAACGCAGATTGCTCGCGTGTTCGGCGGCACCGGCGCGGCGAAGAGTTACCCCGACAACAACCTCGCCAACGGCACCTATTACTGGTGGGTGAAGGCGTTAAACGCGAGCGGCGTGGGCTCGACTGAGGTCGGGCCGCAGACGCAGACCATTCCTTGATCACGGGGCGCTGACGCATGTCGATCTTTGATGCCTTGAATGCGCTGATTGAGGATTATTATGCCGACGCTGCGTCGGACAGCCCAAGCGCGAAACTATATGCGGATCATATCAATTTGGGCATGCCGTCGTCCGGCGCACGCAAGCCGCACAAGCCTTTAATCCGGCAATATCTTCGGATAATCGAGCGGGCGATCGATGGCACGAAGCGGCGGGTAACAGTGGCCGGAGCAGTCACCGCCGATGCTTCAACCGACGACGTGATCCGTATTGCGAAAAGTTCCGAAGCGGCAACCGCTGTCAATTTGCCGACCGTCACTGCTCGCCTTGCTGCGCATGGTGGGCCGATATTTATCAAGAATGAGATGTCGAACGGCGCGCTCTATCCGCTCACGCTCACACCGGCCGGAACCGATACGATCGAGGGGGAGGCAACATTCACCATGGACGGCCAGAGGCAGGGTGTCTGGCTCTGGCCGGACGATTCATTGACGCCGAATAATTGGGAGATCCGCTAATGAAGCGTTTCGTCACCGCCGCTGCGTTGCTCTGGCTACTGTCCGGTCTTGCGGCCGCGCAGTTTATCCAGCCGCATCCCGGCGCCATCTCGCGCACGCCCAATGCAAAGATGGCCGATGTCATTTCGGTGCGCGATTTTTGCACCAATCCGTGCACCGATATTACGGCGGCGCTGACAGCGATCAGCGGGCTCTCGCCCGGCAGCATGCAGGTGGTCCTGCCGGAGGGTGACCTGACGCTGACGGCAACGGTCACGTTCACCGACAAGAATCTGCGTCTGGTGGGCGCGGGCGTCGGAATCACTCGGGTCAACTGCTCGGCTGCGAGTACGTGTCTGAGCTTCGTCAGCACCTCTTCCTCGTCGAGCAGCTTCACGCGACTGCAGGTCTCCGACCTCACGTTCGTCAAAGCGGTCGACACCACGCCCGGTAACGGCGGCGTCGGCATCCATGCGAAGTGGAGCTACACCGGAATCGTTTCGAGCTACGATCACATGATTCTGGAGAATGTAAACTTCTCCGGATCGCCGACTCGCTACTGGGGTGTTGGCATCAAGATCACCGATGGTGGTCGGATTCGGTTCAACAACGTCAGTGTCGACAATGGCGGCGCGCAGACATCGAATTCGCGCGCGGGCGTCGAAATTGAGCGCCTGAATGCGACGAACATCACGGGCTACGAGTTCGTCAACTCGTTCTTCTATGGGACCAATGCCGCCATTCGCCTAACCCATGCCGCGGCGCCTGCCGGGACGATTGAGGGTATTTATATTGTCAATCAGGAAAGCGTTGGTCTCCGCCACATCATCTATGACGATAACGAGGGAACGGGGGACACGACGCGACAGGTCAACGGTGTCGCTTACACCGGCAGCCACGCCAGCATCAGCTACAGTGCGTTCACCTTCGGCTGGGTGAGCAACCTCGTTCTAAGCGGCAACCAGTTTACGTTCAGCAACAATGCCGACAGTGGTGCCGCTCTGGAGGCCGGTGTTGTTGCTCGCACGTCGGCGCAGAATGTCTCCATAACTGGCGGCCAGTACTTGGTCGGCGCAAGCGCGGCTACAGGCAAGCCGTTCCTGCTGTTGCCTACAGCTGTGGACACTCGATACGTTATCGTCACCGGGGCGCTGCTTGCCGGGTTCGGGTCGATCGTTGATCAGGTCGGAACGCCGACGACCGACGCCGGTCGCATTTATATCGACCCGTCCGTCCAGGTGTCCAGTTCGGTGTCGTTGTCGGCGACGGGTTCAGGCTATCGCCCGAATCTGGTGAGAGTGGTTGCGTCTTCAGCGGTCGCTATCTCGCACACTGGCGACACCAATGAAACTGCACTGGTCAACATTCCAATCACCGGCGGCACGATGGGGCCGAATGGTTTCATCCGGATCACCACACTCTGGAATGTGACCAGCTCCGCAAATAACAAAAGTCTGAGGGTGAGGTTCGGTGGCCTTGCAGGTACAGCCTATGCGGCGCTGGTATTGACGACCGAATGTCGCAAGGGATCAGCGGGAGATCCATAATCGCAACGATCAGGCATCCCAGATTGGCTACAGTTCAGGCACCACGGGTGGGTTCGGCGGCTCTACTGTCACGACAACAAGCGCGATCAATACCGCCTCAAGCCAGAATGTGACGATTACAGCGCAGCTGGCGAATGCTAGCGAGACGATCACGCTCGAATATTATCTGGTGGAAATCTGCTATTTGCCGTAGCGCTGCAGGGCGGGTCCACGCTTCCGCAACAGAACGTGGAACTCGTTGGCTCCGCGATCAACGTCACGTATCTCGGCGATTTCGAAGCCGAGCAGGTCAAGTTGCCTCATCTCTTCAATCAGTCGCTTGAATGAACTCGTTGTGTATACATGGCAGTGAGTGCTTGTGTAGTGACGGGCGGCGCGTTCTGCGTTCCTCCGGGCATCCTGAATGGGCATGCCCGGAACGGCGCTCTTTGCATTCGCGAGTCCGTTCCAGCAGTCCTCCGCTGTGAGCGGACGGCGATAGTAATAGTGCTCGAAAAGCTGGGATGCGGACGGCTTTGTGTGTCGTTCGTAGTAAGCGCGGAGCACGTCAACGATGCTTGTCTCACGCCTCAGATAGTCGAAGGTGTAGCGGCGGTCGGGGACCGACAGGAAGACGTGACCATCGTCGCTCAGAATCGCGCGAATTTCATCGAGCCAGCGGATGGTGTCGGGGATGTGCTCGATGACGTGGTTCGCGATTGCTAGGTCAAACCGCTCGAAGATGTGTTCCGAATAATCGCAGTTCGGAACTGGATAGTTAACATCCAGAACTCGCTTCGGATCGATCGCCGGATTACCCACATTGTCACGGATGAGCTGGTCCCTCGATGCATAGTCGATGAACCGTATGTCGAATTTGTCGGGCTGGAATGTCGGGGAGGTTAATGCGCCGATTTCGACAATCTTGAGAGGTGGTTTTGGCAGATGTTTGGTGATGAAATTCCTGCGGAATAGGGGATCTGGGTGCATGGCGTTTCCATGGCGCTCCTTAGCGCCAATAAGGAGACGCTATCGTAACTAGAAAATCGTGCGTCGCCAAGTCCGTAGGGTTGTGCGCCGATCCGGGGTTTGCGGGCGGCGATGCTCAATGCTCGTCACCGCGCACCGGCATTGGTCAATCTAGCCGCCTCCCGCGAAACCGAGCCTCCCTTCCACGAAGATGATGTGAGGTCTTAGAATGCGAGTCCTTCTCGCCGCGCTCTCCCTTTGTGTTTTGTGGGCGGGGAATCTCCCGGCCGACGCTCAATCCGACCAGTGGGATGGGATGGTGCGCATTGCCTCTGCGGCGGCCGTGGGTGCGCCGATCCGTTCTGCGGGCCGCGTGGTTGGATCCCGTCCTGCGGGCTGTCCCCGGCGTTATTGCGGCTGTGCATCGGCCAAATATCTCGGCATCGCCAATCCGGGCGGACGGCTCAATCTCGCCGCCAACTGGCTCCGGTTTCCGAGAGCGCGCCCCGGCCCCGGCATGGCCGCCGCGCGCCGGGGCCATGTGTTCGTGATCAAGTCCGTGGTCGGGCCGGGGCAGGTGCTGGCCTATGATCCCAACTCAGGCGGCGGGAAGACCCGCGTGGTGCGGTGCTCTCGCGGAACTCGGGCGAGAACCGTTCCAGCAGTCGGGTCTGCTCCTCGTCGATCCTGCGCTCGGCGGGGGACTTATCAAGGCGCAGTCGGCGCTCATGCTTGGTCAGGAGCCCGTGGCGCTGCCACACGCCACGGATGCCGCCAGCTGACCTGGATGCCCTTCAGGCGCAGTTCCTGCCCGACCCGCACCGCACCGTGGCAAGGGTTCGCCAGGGCATGGTCGATCGTCGGACATCGTCTCGAATATCCGCCACCACAAGCCTTTGGCGCTCCAGCGACTGAAGCGCCGAAACACACTGTTCCAATCGCCAAACGTCTCTGGAAGATCCCGCCAGGGAGACCCTGTCCGCATAAAAGGGAATCCTTAAAGTCCACACAACCTAGGCTTGGTAATTGCGAACCAGGACTGCCACGCCCGTCCCAAGGCTCCATAGTGCTAGGCACACAGCGGTGATAGCCGCCATGATCCACCAGCGCTTTGGATACAGGGCGTCTTCCGCCAGAACAGGTTGAAGGAACGTAGCCAGGTAGACTTGCTGTGTCTCGGCCTCGAGCCGGGCACGCTCCAGGATCGCTGCGGCCTGGACATAGTGTTTCTGTGCGAACTCCTGCTCCAGCCGCAACTGGTCAAACCGACTCATGCTATCTGCCAGCGCCGATTTTGATGGGCGGATAGACGTAGGGGCGGCCACTCCGGCGGGCGATGCTGCGCCGGTCATTTGCGATTCGATCACGCGGATCTGTTCGCGCGTGGAACGGATTCGCGCAGCCAAGACGCGCATCTGCGGCGCGTCTTCCTGCACGCTTTGCCGTTGGGTCGTAAACTCGCCTTCGAGACGTGCCAGCTCCAGTCGGAGGTCAGCGACGACCTTAGTAAGCGCTTCCGAAGTCTTGTCCGCGTCAAGCAACCCCTCACGACCGCGCAGTTCGCGCATTGCCCTGATTTTGTCCTGAAGAGCATTCTCGGCCAGCGTCAACTCGGATTGCGCCTGCTTGAGTGCGTCGCGGCGCGAGCGATCGGAAAGCTCATTGACCAAGCGCTCGCTGGCGGCGATTATCGCCTGAGCGATCGCCAGCGAGTCCTGTGGCGTGAACGCGCGGACGATCACGGTAATGATCCCCGACATGCGATCGATGTCTACGTCAACCTGCCACCACCAGTAGCGGACGAGTTTTTCGATTGACCTTTTGGGGTTAAAGCCGAAAACATAGTCCGCTTCTTGACCCGAGAACATCTGTCGAAGGTTTAGCGAGCGCTCTAGCTCCTCAACCATGCCGCGGCCGCGAATGTAATCGGCTACGATCGTGGCGTCCTGGATCCTCACGGTCGACGCGGCGCCGGTCAGGCCCGAAACCGGATCCTGCGCGCCGGCGGCCTCGCCACCGCGAATCGCAAAACGCACCTCGGAGGCATACTGGTCGGAAGCAAGCAACGCGAGATAAAGGCCGGAGAGCAGTACGGGTATCGCGACTGAGAGCACGAATGCTAAAGCCGCTGCGGCGGCGAAAGAACTCCCGAGCCGGCCGTGCCGAGCTGCCATCCATGTCCATGTCGGCTGCCACAAGCGACCGGGTCTCCGGCGAATTTGCCGTGACACATCCTTCAGAGACCGCGAGATGAGTTCGGCGCCGGACAGCACCTGCCCCTGAAGGGGCGCGGGATCGGAACGTTCACTCTGGCCAGGTTGCGAAGGTCGTAAAGCTTCCGTCATCACATGTTCAACCGCCGGTAAAGTTCGATCGCGTCGTCCACATTCTCAAAGTATTTAAGCTCGCCGTCGGCGAGCACGAGACCGTGCTGGCAGTACTCCTGGATGGTTCCCAGAGCGTGAGTTACGAGGATGATATCAGAAAATCGCTTTCGTTTCTCAAATTCTGCCTTGCATCGAGCCTGAAACCGCGCGTCGCCGACCGCCATGACCTCGTCAATCAAGTAGCAGTCGAAGCTGATCGCCATCGACAGCCCGAACGCGACCCTTTGCACCATTCCTGAGGAATAGGTCTTCACAGGAGCATCCAGGTACGGCCCGATCTCCGCGAAATCCTCCACGAAATCAACGGTATTTCGGACGCTCTCTCCGTAAGCCCGCGCGACGAAAGCGACGTTCTCCCGACCTGTCATGCCAGGGTGGAGGCCCCCGGCAAAGCCAAGCGGCCATGACACTCGTACTGACCGCCGCACTCGGCCTCGGTTCGGAAGCTCGGTGCCCGCAAGGATGCGCATGAGCGTCGACTTTCCAGCACCATTGATGCCCATGATCCCATAGCTCCGCCCCGGTTCGAAATTGAAGCTGAGATCGCGCAGCACGACCTTTTTCAGTCGACGTGTTCGGTAGAATTTGTGAACGTTTTCAAGATGGATCATGTGATTAAGCTTGCAGAAGGAAGCCGCGCATGGACCGTTCCGCTAGCATCCCTAAGAACAACAACGCCGTGGCGAATCCGATAAGATAGCCGCGGCTGAGCATTCCATAGGCATATCCCTCATAGTACGCGGACCTAAGCCACTCCACTGAGTGAAATAGCGGGTTGAACCACAGCCAGTATTGAACGTTCTCGGGCAGTGTACTGGGCATAAACAAGGCGCCCGACGAAAAATACATCAAGATTAGGAGGAGAATAAGTATTGCAACCCAGGCCCGCATCATCTTGAAAAGAACCGCGGAGACGAAGCCGATTGAAAACGCCAGATAGATGGTCGCGAATACCGCGAGGATCGCCTCTTCAGTATAGACCGGCATGAAATCCACGTCGAAGATATAGAGAACAATGCAAAAAAGTACCGTGACCCAGAAAGCGGTGATGATCTCTAAAATACCCCTAGCAAGAATAACGTCGAATGACTTCACCACCGGAAAGTAGAGAAGTGGGTGGTTCTGCACCAGCGCCATCATGATCATGCGCGCCGGGTACAGACAAAGGATATAGGGGAGAATCCCCGTGCCGAGAAAAACCGGCGCGCTGGTTCCTATTGGGAGCGCCCGTCGCACCACGAGATAGATCGTCATCAAGCCTAACAGATGGGTCAGCGGCCAAGCCACCATGATGACATAGCCGAAAAACGTCCGGCCGAAGCGAGTACGCATATCTCTCAAAATAAGCGCGCCGATCACCCTCGCTTGGATTGTGATCGCCTCGACCAGGTAGGTGCCGCGTCTCGCGGTCGAACGACCTTCGATCAAGGCATGCTTCCTTCAAGGATTGAAGCGCTTAGACCAATGGCGCGCCGCACGGCCTCCTCCGCAAGCTCATAAAGCTCAAGGTCCAGTGCCACAAGAGCGCGGACCGATTTGATGCGGCCAAGCTCCGCAGCAATTAGCGGCACCCAGGACACATCGGTCAGTGGTGTGTCGCTTAGAATGTCCCGGCCCAGCACATCCGAAAGCATTGCGCTGAACTCCCTGTAGTGTGGCCGAAGGCCGACCAAGTCCATGCTCGAAAGTCTACCTAAAGAAAGATCCACATGATGATGCAGGGGGAATTCGTCCGGTCCGCACACAAGCGAGCGGATGAGCGGATTGGAAAGTTCCATTCGCTGCCGCTCCGAAAGAATACCGAAGGCCTCGGTGAGGCTTTCCAGACGCTCGAGGTTCATTCGCTGCGCTACGCGCGTCAGTGGTTCTAGCCCGCTAAGATGCTCGTTGAACCGGGAAGGGGCATGAGGCGAGTGCGCGTAATGCACAAACAGAAGCCGCTCCGCCAGCTCCTCAAGCGGATTTCTAAGAAGCGCGACGATCTTGTACTCGCGCTCCCTCAAAAAATGTTCATAGCGCTGCAAGCTTGACCGGCCGGAAAGCGCGATGGAGCGTGCAGCGGGATTGTTCAGAATTCCGAACATTGTCTCAAAAGGGTACCGCTCGACCGCGTTATAATAGAGCGAGAAATTCCGGTCCCAAATCGCCTCTATTCCGGCATACGGCATTGCTTGCATTTCGAAACGAAAGATTTTAATTGGCAAATGCGCGTTCTCGTGAAAAGGCCGATACAGCAATACGCCCGTGTGTACGTCGCGAATTTGGATGTTGTCTATAATGCTGCCGAGGTCGGGGAAGTGTCCCTCGTGAATCGTAAACCCGACGTCTCCCGTACGATGGAAGCCTCGATCGCGCACATCTGGACGCGGTGTGTTTGTTTCAAGTTCCGATATCGATCCATCTGGCCGGATGATCTGAACGCGCGGCACCGTTGCCGGATTGTCAGGGACCACCCAGCCGCTAAGCGACTTACCAACCCTTTCAAAATGAAACAGCATCGCCCGGCCTATTCGACGTGATCGCGAATGGACGCAAACACCAAGCCGATCATGCTCCATATGACCAGCAGGACGCTGAAAACCATAGCTGTTCCAATGAGTGGGCGAGGATACGTGGGCTCCTCCGGGAGGGTAGGCTGGACGACAGTCACGAGATACATCTGTTGCTTGACCTGCTCCAGGCGCGCCCTTTCAAAGCTCGCTTGCGAAATCTCGAAGAGTTTCTCTGCGAACTGGCTTTGCAGCTTCATTTCCTCATAATTTGCGATCTGCCCGGCGACGGTCGCCAATCCTTGAGCTTGGCCTGTCAAGCGTTCCTGGAGCGCCGTGATCTGATGGCCGATCGCATCGATTTGATTCGAAAGAAACCGGATTGTAGGAGAATCGTCGCTCATCATGCCCTTGAGTGACGTCCGGTTGTTCTCAAGGGTAAGCTTTTCGCGCATCAGAATAGTGAGCGTTTCGGCCATAGATGTGGCGCTTGACACCGGATCGATTGTGTTCGCCGTGCCGCGAAAACCCAGAAGTTCTGCCCTGATCTTCGCAAGACGTTGCAGCGCGAGCTGCACCTCCGCTTCGGCGCGTGTAAGGGTGTCTCTTCGACTGCGATCGGATATTTCATTGACCAAAAGTTCGCTGCGCCGAAGGATCTGCTCGGCCAGATCCTTTGCGTCCTCCGGCCTGAAAGCTACCACGCGGAGCGTTACGATCGTCGACTGCGTATCGATGATAGCGCTGACCTTCTTGCGCCAATATGTCCAAACATCCTCCAGCGGCTCATTCGACGGCAACCGGGAGAGCCAGTCGACGTCGCGTAGCGAATAAATGCTCTGGATGTACGCTTTGCCTCCCAAATGTTCGATAATGGTTCGGCTGCGGATATAATCAGCGACGATGAATGCGTCCTGCGTGGTGGAGCGTCCCCCGCTGAGGTTGGAAAGCATGATGAGGGCATCGGAAATGGCAGAGGGGCGATTTTCGGTCGCTGTGCGCACGGCAAAGCGCGCTTCGGAGACGTACTCTTTGGAAGCAATCAAAGCGAGATAGAGAAAGCACGCGACGCTGGGAAGGGCGACGAAAATCAGGAAACTCCAACCGAGGAAGTTGAGGCGCTTTCGAAACCCGAGCCAAGCTTGCAAACGAGAACGGTCAAGCTCCCCAAGCTTTGCGGCCGTCACGCTTGTCGTTCCATGCATGAGGATGAAGTCCCGCTTTCAAGTCCGCCGAATGCGCCCTCTCCGGCGTCCGTACAACAACCGAAGTACCTGTCCCCTTGCCCCATAGTACAAAACAATGCGAGCAAAGATCGCCTTCATGTCACTACCCCAAGTCCCGAAAAGTCGGCGGAGCCGCGCCACCGGTCTCTGGATCGGCTCGGCCAGATCTCTTATAACGCCTTCTGGGCCCAATACTGAGCCGTATCATGTCGCACAGTGTCCAGGTAATGGAACCCGTCACTTCTGAGAATTTGTTCCCACAGGGGTACCTGCTGGCGAATCTCGATGTGAAAAAATCCTTCGGGGCGACGGACAACGCGGCTTGGGAGCATTATCGCACCTTCGGGCATCGGGAACGCCGGCTGCAGATTGCACGGGGGGCTCTGGAACTCCTGGCAGACCGTGAGTTCCGGCGGGTGCGCTTTGAGCGGTTTAGGAACGTGTTCGACGTGCTTCCCACGGGAGCCAATTCACTGCCGCTACAATTCGGGTGTCGAACGGAGAATTTGAAAGATTATCAGAACAAATCTGCGCATCCGACTTCTTCGGAATTCGCCCGGGAACTGGGCGACAATCCCACGAAGATCTATGCGGATATTGGAGCCGGCCTTCGCAACGTGATTTACGACAATTGCATATATGTCGAGGTGTATCCGTCACTGACGACGGACGTCGTTGTAGAGCCCGGCTCCACCTTGCCATTTCGTACCGCATCGCTCGACGGACTCGGCTGCTTTGCAGTTCTGGAGCATGTGCAAGAGCCCTGGGAGATGGCGCGCGAATTTGCTCGCATCGTGAAACCCGGTGGCAGGATCTTTATCGACTGGCCGTTTCTGCAGCCGGTGCACGGTTATCCCTCACATTATTACAATGCCACGCCGGAGGGGTTGCGTTCGCTGTTCGAACGAGACTTCTCGATCTCCTCGCTGCAGACGGGTCCACACCAAGGACCAGATTTCACTGTCCATTGGATCCTCAACGGGCTTCTACACGCGATCGGCAATCGTGACTTTCGAGACGAGGTCAGAAACATGAGCGTGGCTGCCCTCGCGGATGAGATGCCGCAGGGCGCGTTCTGGAAACGTGTTCTGAAGGCCGTCGGCCCGCTGGCAGCCGCCGAATACAGTTGCGGAAACACGTTGATCGGCATTCGCAAGCCGCGAGTTTGAGGCCGAATACCCAAAGGCTCGTGTGAATCCGAACTAGTTTAGGAAGCCGGTGCGCTTGGAGACGGCTCAAACGTCGGTGCTCTCGGATTGCTGCCGCTTCAAGCCGCCGCGACGAGCTTGAGGAGATAGCGCCCGTATTCGCTCGACATCATCTGCGTTCCGATTTTCGCGACCTGCTCGACGGCGATCCAGCCGTTGGTGAAGGCGATTTCTTCCAGACAAGCGATCTTCATGCCCTGGCGATGTTCAATCACTCGGACGAACTCCCCCGCCTCGAGTAGCGAATCAAATGCTCCGGTGTCGAGCCAGGTTAGGCCGCGTCCGAGCTTCAGCGCCTTCAGACGACCAGCGTCGAGATAGGCTCGGTTGACATCCGTGATCTCGATCTCGCCTCGCGCCGATGGCTCGAGCGACTTTGCGATCTGCACAACTTCGCTATCGTAGAAGTAGAGGCCGGTCACCGCCCAGTCGGACTTGGGATGCCTGGGCTTTTCCTCGAGCGAGATCACACGGCCGGTCTCGTCGAACTCGGCAACACCGTAATCTCGTGGGTTGCGAACCCTGTAGGGGAAGACTGTCGCGCCCCCCGCGGCTGCGGCGCCTTCCTGCAGGATTTCCGACAGGCCGTGGCCGTAGAAGATATTGTCTCCGAGCACAAGCGCGGAGGGCGATCCATTGAGAAATGCTTCGC
The DNA here is from genome assembly GCA_963758225.1 of uncultured Alphaproteobacteria bacterium. Lineage (GTDB taxonomy): Bacteria > Pseudomonadota > Alphaproteobacteria > Rhizobiales > Xanthobacteraceae > Z2-YC6860. The sequence goes on from CAVWUJ010000002.1 coordinate 569,186, forward strand.
CGACAATAAAGGCGTCAGCAAGTCCGCGCGGCTCGTTCTGGACGCGGTAGCTGATCGACATACCCCATTGGCTCCCGTCCCGCAGGAGCTGCTCAAACATGGGTGTATCTCGGGGTGTAGAGATCAACAGAACGTCGCGAATGCCCGCCAGCATCAATACCGATAGCGGGTAGTAAATCATCGGCTTATCATAAACCGGCAGGATCTGTTTGGAGAGCACACTCGTCAGCGGCCGCAGCCGGGTGCCCGAGCCTCCGGCCAGGATGATTCCTTTTCGGGTCATGTCGCTAGTCGCACATGTAACCCAGGCTACCGAGGGGGCCTGCACTACAACTCCGAGGCGCTGGCCCCGATAGCCCCCGTCCCGCAGGCGCTCCCACCAGGCCCTGTTTTCGATGTACCAGGAGATCGTTTTTCGGAGCCCCGAATTCAAACGTCTCGCATGCGCTCCAGCCGAGATCGCGCAGCGCCTTGTTGGGGTTGATGGCATAGCGGAGATCATGCCCCGGCCTGTCTTCGACATAGGTGATCAAATCTGCATAAGTATTCTTTCTCGGAGCGAGCTCGTCCAGAATGGCGCAGATCGTCTGCACTACCGTTATGTTGGTACGCTCGTTCCTGCTGCCGACACAATAAGATTCGCCTGTTTGCCCGCGGGAAGCCACCGCCAGCAGTGCGCTAACGTGATCGTCGACATGCAGCCAGTCACGCACGTTCGAGCCGTCTCCGTAGACCGGAAGCGGACGGCCTTCTAACGCATTGATGATCATCAGCGGAATGAGCTTCTCGGGAAACTGCCATGGTCCGTAGTTGTTGGAGGCGTTGCTGATGAGAGTGGGAAGGCCATAAGTGCGATGCCATGCCCGGACGAGATGATCGGACGCGGCTTTTGAGGCCGAATAGGGCGAGCTTGGATCGTAGGGCGTAGTTTCGGAGAAATAACCGCCCGTTCCGAGTGATCCGAAAACCTCATCGGTGGAAATGTGGAGAAGGCGGAACCGTTCCTTTCGGGACGGAGGAAGAGATCGCCAGTACTCCAAAGACGCTTGCAACAGAGAAAAGGTGCCGACCACATTCGTTTGTATGAACTCTCCCGGTCCGTCGATTGAACGGTCCACATGGCTTTCTGCTGCGAGATTCATCACCACGTCGGGCTTGAACCGAAACATCGCATCCCGCACGGCGCGAAAATTGGCGATGTCCGCTTTGACCAAGGAATACCGCGGACTGCAACAGATCTCCTTCAAAGCGTCCAGGTTCGACGCGTAGGTCAACTTGTCTAAAATCAGAACTGAGGCTTCAGTTTTCGCAACAATATGCCGAACGAGCGCCGAGCCGATGAAGCCGGCACCACCCGTGACTAGAATGCGCTCGAACACAGCCCCACGCTCCCCATAACGCTTGTCTTTAATCAAACAACACTGCGGCACTCAACTTCGGGTATACCCGGTCTTTGTCCGAGAGCAAAGCGTTCTCTTCGGCGACCGGCCATGGAATGCCGAGATCGGGATCATTCCAGCGGATCCCGGCTTCGTGCCGGGCCGAATAAAAGTTCGAGACCTTGTAAAGAACCTCAGTACCCGGTTCGAGAGTGCAGAATCCGTGCGCATAGCCGACCGGAATAAGAAGCTGGTCGCCGTTTTCAGCCGACAGGGTCGCGGACACCCAGCGTCCGAACGTCGGGGAAGAACGCCTAATATCGACCGCGACATCGAAGATTGCACCTCTCACAACTCGAACAAGCTTCGCTTGGGCGAATGGCGGATGCTGATAGTGCAGCCCGCGTACCGTGCCTTCCATCCCAGAAAGCGAGTGATTATCCTGAACGAAATCAAGGTTAATCCCCACCTCAACAAATGCTTTCCTATTGTAGGTTTCCGAAAACCAGCCCCTGCTGTCGGCATACCGCGGCCTTCGGAGCAGGAGAACGTCCGGGCAATCAAGGGCAAGAACTTCCATCCTTCACTCCTAACCCAGGTCAGTCGCTTTTTGCCCGGTAGGAATTCGATCGGCACGAATAAGAATCTCCGCGATTTCGCTCGCTTCAAGATCCCAACGTCGCCCCTTGAAGCCGAACGTGGCGGCAAATTTCGAGCAGTCGAGAGCGGAGTTTTGAGGGCGCCGCGCTTTCGTCGGGTATTCGGCTGTCGTAATCGGCCTGACGTGCGTCGCCTTGCCGGTCATCGCGTGAACGCGTTGCGCGACCCTCTCCGCAAGTCCATGCCATGTTGTCGCGCCGTCTCCAGCGAAATGGTAGGTGCCGGACACGGTTGCGTCTTCGATCAGGCGGCGGGAAACCCGAACTATAGCCCGCGCCAAGTCTCGCGTAGACGTCGGGCAACCATGTTGATCGTTCACGACGCGAATTTCGTCCCGCTCGAGCGCGAGCCGAAGGATGGTCTTGAGAAAATTCTGGCCAAATTCACCGTACAGCCAAGAGGTGCGGACGATCATGTGTCGAGCGACACAGGCGCGCACAGCCTTCTCGCCCATCGCTTTGCTCATCCCGTAGGCGCCGATGGGGCAAACAGGATCGCGCTCCGAGTAGGATCCGATTTTGGTTCCGTCGAACACGTAGTCAGTCGAGACGTAAATCAGCGCAGCGCCGAATTCCTCACACGTCCGTGCAAGTACCTCCGGGCCGAGGGCGTTCGTGTCCCTCGCGGCTTCGGTTTCAGTCTCTGCGTCGTCGACGCGCGTGTAGGCTGCGGCGTTGATTACAATGGCTGGCCGGATCTCCTCGATCGTTTCCCGAACCTTCCGAGCATCCGTGACATCGACCGTCCGACGCGACACGGAATAGACTGGCTGGCCGGCTTGATGGGCGGCGCGAGACAGGTCGCGCCCGAGTTGGCCTTCGCCCCCAAATACAAGGCAATATCCGCTCATTCAAAGCTGCTGCTTCATGCCCATTTGCCGGGCGATGGTTCAGCGACAGCGGGCGCCCCAGGCGGGGCGGCTGAGGCCGTTGCATCGCGACGCCCACCACCCGACCCGAACGCTCGAGCAGATCACGACGACTTTCTTTTGCTTCTTAACGTATCGGGCCGTGTGAAGTGTATAGCCGAGATCGGCGGCTGTTGCTGGCTGGGGCGACACAATCACGACCGCAAGTGCAAAGAGAATGAGCAGCAAGCGAAGTTGCACGTGCCGATTTCTGCTAATCCCCATGCCCATCGCCTATTCCCATCTCGTGGTTGTCAACGAACGGCACGACTGACCGTCACGCCGGAGATAATGGGCGACGTAATCTGTCCAACCAGGCCCAGAAATTTGCCCACAGGAACGCTGGGCGCCGTTGCCACATACAGAATGTCTTTGTCTTTCACTTGGAACGCCCGCGCTAGGAAGAATGCGTTGGTGCGGCGCATGTCGAACCGATAGACCACGGGAATGAGATTGCCGTGGGACGGCAATTCTCGATCCGGCACCAGTTGCTGCACCAGTTTGGTCGCCTCGAACCGGAGCAGGAACACACCGGCTGGATCAGCAAGAGAATCTACCAGCCCACCCGCCTTCGCCAGCGCTTCTTCCAACGTGATGCCAATTGCGTCGAACGGCACCGAGGCGTTTCTGCCAGTGCTGCCAAATGCCGTGAATGTTTGCGGAATGCGGACAACGGTTATTACGTCGTCGGGACGAACAAAGATGTTCTCCCTGGGGTCCGCGAGAATGGCGTTGAAGGCGACACTCGCTGTGGATCGGTGCCGCGTCAGGCGCACGAAAGTTTCGTGCGCGGACGATTTGATGCCTCCGGCTGACGCCACAACATCAAGCAGCCGGTCGCCCCTGACGGTGAGCGGAACACGCGCCCCCGACACGACCTCGCCCGTCACCGTGGCCGTGTTGCTCACGTTCCGGGAAATAGTGACGACGGCTTGAGGTTCGATCGCCTTTCCTTGAAGCCGCTGAACCACCAGCCGCTCGACGTCCGCCGGGCGCAATCCCACAACCCTAATGCGCCCTGCATACGGCACTTGGATCGTACCGTCCTGCGGCACGACCTGATCTGGCAGCGTGGCAGTTCTTGATCCCGAACTGATCGTCCGATCGGTCGGCGCAGCCGAGAACAAGCCTCCTGCGCCAGCTTCCCAGATCGTCACAGATACAGCATCCCCCACGCCAATGCGAATATCGGGGGCGGGCCGGTAATCCGCGAAAATCCGGAGTGTCTCGCGAGGCTGAGCGGCACAAATGCTTGCGATCCGCTCGTCGACATCAATGACGATGTACCCACCAAGCTGGTTCGGCTGAGCCTCTTCATCGATTACATCGCGGGCCATAGGACCTGCATTCGGTAGAGCGCCACAGCCGGTGACCAGGGCTAAAATTGCCCCGATCGCCACCGCTCTACCAGAGTACCCGTAAGCCATAGGACACCACGGCCACATGTGAATCAGTTGATCAAAGTAGTCGAGAATCGTTTAGTTGCCGTCAACAACGGTGCCCTTTTCCCCAGTAAGCATACCGATTGCACCGCCACAACCAACACTGCGTGACGGCGCATGCCTCGTCAATTGTTCATGTTTGCATCTCGCCAGGGCAGAGGGGAAGGGAGGCAATCAGGGTTTGGTTTCGCCCCTTCACGCGGCCTTTGTTGAAGGCCGCCGAATGGGGGGGCAAAGCAGCCGCAAAACCTGGCCTGGAAGTTGTTGCGACGCGGTTTCGGAGAGATTGCGCCGACTTTTTCGATTGCGGTTAATCACATGGAAATTATGGTAAATTGGAGTGCTTTCATCCATCTTGCGCGAAAGCAGGACGGGCTGGTTTGGACGTAATTCCCAGGTCTGAATTCGCGCACTTAATTCAGAGACCCTACGCCTGGGCGCCTTGGCATTTTTTTCTTGCTATTGAAGCCGGTTCTATTAACGGTTGCACAAAGGGTGCGGCAGGGGCGAAGCTTGAATTCCGTTCACTACCTGCGAGACGGATTGGCTGTTGTAGGCTGGTCGTGCCGGCTTCCTGGTGCTGGGTCCGTTGACGAGCTCTGGTCGCTTTTGCTCGAAGGTCGCTGCGCGATTTCCGCTGTGCCCTCCGACCGCTTCCCCTTGGAGCGCTTTGGGCACCCACGTCGCCAAGAGCGCGGGAAAAGCTACAGCTGGGCGGCTGGCGTAATCGGCGACATATGGGGCTTCGATCCCGCCGTTTTCGGCATCTCTCCGCGCGAGGCGGTCCAAATGGATCCGCAGCAGCGTCTCCTCCTCCAGTTGACGTGGGAAGCGCTCGAGGATGCGGGCATTCGTCCGTCTACCCTTGCTGGCGCAGAGGTCGGCGTATTTGTCGGGGCCTCGCACACCGACTATGGCCACACCCTCTTCTCCGACCACGCCGTGGCCGATTCACAGTTTGCGACGGGAACCGCGCTTTCGGTGCTTTCGAACCGAATATCTTACGCATTCGATTTCCGCGGCCCCAGCCTGACCATTGACACGGCGTGCTCATCCTCTTTGGTGGCACTGCATCATGCTGCTCAGGCCCTAGAGTCTGGTCGCATCGAGACGGCTATCGTTGCTGGCATCAATCTCATCATCAGTCCCGCTTCGTTTATCGCCTTCTCCCAGGCGTCCATGTTATCGCCGACCGGCCTGTGTCACACCTTTTCGGCCGATGCCGATGGCTTCGTGCGAGGAGAAGGCGGAGCGGTCCTCGTGCTCCGCAGGATGAGTCAAGCCAAGGCAAACCGGAATCCGGTACACGCGGTGATCCTTGCCACCGACATAAATTCGGATGGCCGTACCAATGGTATTTCGCTGCCTTCGCTGGAAGCTCAGGAAGCCCTGCTTCAGCGGATCTACGCCCGCGCTTCAATTGAACCGGAGCGCTTGGCTTTTGTGGAGGCGCACGGGACAGGCACCCCGGCTGGCGATCCAATCGAAGCCAATGCGCTCGGCCGTAGTTTGGGTGCGCAACGTTCAACTCCGCTTCCGATCGGGTCGATCAAGACCAACATCGGCCATCTAGAGCCGGCCGCAGGTGTTGCCGGGTTGCTGAAGGCCGCACTGGCCTTGAACCATGGCGTTCTTCCTAAATCTCTACACTTCACAAAGCCCAACCCGCACATCGACTTCGAACGATTGAAGCTTTCGGTGTGCCAGGAAGCACTGTTGTTGCCGGACGCTGCGCAGCGATGCGCGGGCGTGAACTCATTCGGCTTCGGCGGCACCAACGCCCACGCCGTCATCGCACCCGGCCGCAAGGCAGGGCCGCCCTCGGGAGATGTTTCGGCCGGTCGATTCTTTGCGTTATCGGCGGATTCCAAACCTGCGCTTCTGGAGCTTGCGCGCGCCTATGGCCACCGTGTGGCACAACTGTCTGATGCGGATACGGAGATTTTGTCGCGAGCCGTTGCGCACCGGCGCGAGCACATGGGTGAGCGTATCGTCGTCGCATCGACGAAGGCTAATACGGTCGCTTCCGCTCTAAGCGCCTATGCCGCAGGAGCCGACCACAGTCACCTCCACTCAGGCCGTGCGATCGGAACCGATATTCCAGTTGCCTTCGTTTATTCCGGCAACGGCTCGCAGTGGTCGGGCATGGGGCAGGTGGCTTATCGCCACAGCACCCCTTTCCGGAGCAGGTTTGATGAGATTGATCGTTTGTTCCATTCGTTCGCGGGTTGGTCATTGCTGGAGGCCATGTTTAGCGACAGTTTGGAGCAAAGACTTCCGCTGACCAGCGTCGCGCAGCCACTGATCTTTGCGATTCAGAGCGCCGCCACGGCCGCCTTGCTCGCTCACGGGCTGCGGCCCTCGGCTGTCCTGGGTCACAGCGTGGGCGAGGTCGCGGCCGCCGAAGCGGCTGGGGCGCTTGACCTTCGGACCGCAGTGAAAGTCATTTACTTCCGTAGCAAGCATCAGGAGCTGACCCACAAAGCGGGTCGCATGGCGGTGGTTCTCGCGTCAGGTGGAGACTCTAAAATCAATCATCGCCCAGTGTGGGGGGGTGGAGATCGCTGCGATCAACAGCCCTCGCGCCGTGACCATTGCGGGCGCGGACGACGCGCTCGGGCAATTCAAGGCGCTCGCAGAAGCAAAGAGCATCACAGTTATTGACCTCGACCTGGACTACCCTTTCCACACGGGCCTCATGGCTCCGGTCGAAGATCGGCTCCTTTCTGATCTTAGGACCATCCAACCCCGGGACGCCGAGATTCCATTCGTGTCGGCAGTCCGCGGAGCAGTAACGCCAGGAACAAGGTTGGGCAGCAGCTATTGGTGGCGCAACGTGCGTGATCCTGTGAAATTTGTGGATGCCGTACGCGCCGCTGGCAAATTGGGATCGCGCTACTTTGTCGAAATCGGCCCGCGCGCCGCCCTGCTCCGACACATCTCAGACAGCATGGAAGGGCAGGGCGTTATCTACGGCACCCTTGCAGTGCTTGATCGCAGCGATGCCGATGTAGATCCATTTGCGCGAGCCATAGGGCGGGCTCTCGTCGGTGGCGCCCAGGTCGACCTCAACAAGGTGTTGGGCGCAGACCCAGGTTCGGCCATTACGTTGCCCAGCTATCCGTGGCAGCAGGCATCCTTCCGCTTCGTGCCCACTGCCGAAGCGGTGGGCAAGGACGGCGAGCATCATCCTTTTTTGGGCTCTCGCTTGGCGCCGGACATGCTCGAATGGCGCGCCCACATCGACACTGCTCTTCATCCTGAACTGAGCGACCATAAGCTGGGCGAGCAGGTCATCTTCCCAGGTGCTGGAATTTTTGAGATCGGGCTTGCTGCGGCCCAAAAATGGCTGAACACCCAACAGGTGACGATCGCGGATTGTGAGATACTGAAACCACTCGATCTGACCAACGCAGAGACTCGCGAGGTTATGACGCGCGTGTCTGCGGGCTCAAGCACCGTCGAAATTCATAGCCGACCGCGCCTGTCGCAGGTTCCATGGATACTGCATAGCCGCGCCAAAATTTTACATACCAACTCGGCCGATGCGGCCGGAGCGATGCCGATCCCGAACGCCGGCAGGCCTATGGAAGGTGAAGCGCTGTACCGGCTGGCTCGCGCCACTGGGCTAAACTATGGCCCCACATTCAGCCTGGTGAGACAGGCAAGGATACACAACGACGATTTGATCAGCGTGGAGCTCGCGCCGCAAACTCAGCCGACACCTTACCTGCTTGATCCGATGCGGCTCGATGCTTGCTTGCATAGCATGATCACGCTTTTTCCAGAGCTGCGCGCGGAGGAGCGCGGCGTCACATTCGTGCCAGTGCGCGTCGACGAGGCCACGCTGTTTCGGCCCCATGCGGTGCCGGGCCGCGCGCTGATGGAGGTGCTCAGGCGATCTGAACGCTCTGTTCTAGCAAACTTCTATATCTACGACGTCGAGGGGAGCGTGATTGCCATTCTCCGCCGGGCGCGCTGCCAAGCAATTCCCCTGAAACGAATGCGCTCTTTGGAAAGGGTCGCACTGATAGAGCGCTTGCTACCGATTGACGGGGCGGTCCTAGAGCAAACCGGGGTGGCTGCAACGGCAGCGTCCATTGTGGAGCGCGTCCGTTCGCTGGGGCTCGCGGCCGACGAGACCAAAACTTCGGAGCAAGTGCCACTCCTGTTGGAAGGGCTGGCGACCGCCGTGGCACATGAAATTGCTGCTGGGCTCGCCGATAAGGAAGGGAATATTGAAGTTGCAGGCCTTGTTGAAGCCGGAAAGCTTCCGATGGACCTGTCGCCATGGCTCATAAACATCCTGATGTCCTTGGAGGCCGCTGAACTAGCAACTCACAATCATCCAGGCTCTTGGAAAATCGCCCTCGATCCGGGTTTGCCGAGTTCTGCGTCAGTGGTGAAAGCGATTGCGCAAGAGCATCCTGAACGCGCCGCGGAGCTTTTGATTGCCGGCGCACTCGCGGATCTGGCGCAGGGGGTAACCTCGACACGCGCAATAACCAACGCCGAGATCTTGGCGCCAGCCGTCTTCCATTTCTATCATAGGGCCAACAGCTCGGCAGCGGCAGCCAGCGACGCGCTGTGGAGGCTGCTCAGCGCGTCCGATGGCATTTGGTCAAAAACACGTGCGTTGCGTATTCTCCAAGTCGGCTACGCTCCGATAGCGCGCTCGCTCGCTTCCATCACCGACGGGTCAGTGCGCCTCACGTTGTTAGAATCGGATTCCGGTCTCTTCGACCAAGCACAGGCTCACCTTCCGCAGGGTAGCGTCCGCTTGGTGAGGGGTGGCCAGCTCGAACAGCTCGACCGCTTCGATCTGATCATTTCGGTCGACGGCCTGCATCGGGTGCCTTCGGAGCTTGGTCTGGAGCGATTGAGCGCGTGTCTGGAACCCCATGGCATGCTCGCTGCGATCGAGCCTCGCCCATCGCTGTTTAGGGACCTGGTTTTCGGTGTGGAGCCTGGCTGGTTCGCTGGTGGCACTCCCGACTATCCTGTAGGACCGCTGCAGACCCCCTCACAATGGACTGCGACCCTCCGACAGGCGGGCTTCGGATCCGTGGAAGCGAAGTTGGTTCGCGTCGAAGCGGAAGTCGCTGTTTTGGTCGCCGCCCAACCGCTTTCCACGAAAGCGGAGCATCTCACCGACGTCCTGCAGGATGGAGAGGCCAAGACCGCCCTGGTCTTTACTGGTGTTGGTGTTGCGGCGGAGCTTGCCGGCCAAGGCCTCGTGGTTTGGCGGAGCAACACGGCGGGTTCGGAGCTTGAGATTTCTGAAGCGGACTTGGTGGTCGTGGAGCCACCGCGCATTAACGCACTCGATCCGGTCACCTCGTTGACCGAACGTTGCCTTCAGATCAAGCGCTGTGCGGAGCGCGTGGCGGAAACGTCAACCCCGCTGTGGCTTCTTTTTAGTGGCGCCAAACCCGGCGCGGGTTCCGTCAATTCAGTCGAAACCGGCGCCTGGGCATTCTCGCGATCATTGGCTAATGAATTCCCGAAGCTTGATGTTCGCCGCATCGACATCTCACCCAGTCTCGATCCGAGCCGCGTGGGCGAGTTGGTCAGAGCAATCGTGCTGTCCGGTACGAGCGAAACAGAGTTTCAGGTGGACGGTGAGATGGTGCGCGCCGTGCGTGTCGAGCAGCTTGCGCGTGTTTCGACGCCGAAGGGGAGAGATGCGGCATCCGCGGCAAAGCTCATGCGGCGGAGCCGATCTGGGGCCCGAGTGGCTTGGAGCCCTAGCGAGTTGCCGCAGATCGGACCGGACGAGGTCGAGATCGCAGTCGAAGCCACTGGACTCAACTTTCGCGATCTGATGTGGACGCTTGGCCTTCTCCCCGACGACATGCTGGAGGACGGATTTACGGGCCCCGGGCTCGGGCTCGAGTGTGCCGGGCGCATCGTGCGTGTCGGAAGCAATGTACAAACGTTACAGACCGGCGATCGTGTGGTGGCGCTTGCTGCGGCGTCTTTCGCGACCCATGTCGCAGTGCCGGCTCGGCAGGTTGCCCGGATCAGTGATGACCTTTCGTTCGCAAGCGCGACCACAATTCCGGTGGCTTTTCTCACCGCGTATTACTCGCTGGTGAGGCTGGCCAAGCTGAAACGCAAGGAGTGGGTGCTGATCCATGGCGGCGCAGGAGGCGTCGGTATGGCAGCTATACAGGTGGCGTCTGCACGCGGCGCCAGAATTATTGCGACGGCCGGCTCCGCCGCCAAACGTGGCATGCTCAGGGCGTTGGGGGTGTCCCACGTATTGGATTCGCGATCGCCTGACATCGTCGATCAGGTGCGGAAGCTCACAGGTGATGGAGTCGATGTGGTGCTCAATAGCTCGGCTGGTGAAGCCATGGAGCGCTCCATTGCGTGCCTGCGCCCGTTCGGCCGCTTCGTGGAGCTCGGCAAACGGGATTATGTTTCGAACACGCACGTTGGACTACGTCCGTTCCGCCGCAATCTCAGCTACTTCGGTGTCGATGTAGATCAGTTGGTCGGTGGCCGGCGCTCGCTCGGGGAGCGTGTGTTTAGCGAAATGATGAGGCAGTTTGAGAAGGGCAACTACAGGCCGCTCCCTCATTGCGTGTTTCAAGCCTCCGATGTTTCGGAGGCGTTCGAGCTCATGCAGCACTCACACCATGTTGGCAAAATCGTCGTGCTGCCGCCGCGACCGGGAACGGTTCGCGTTGAAGAGAAACCATTCATAGTCAGTGCCTCAGGCACTCACGTCGTCACGGGAGGACTGACTGGGTTTGGACTCGAAACGGCTCGCTGGCTAGCCGACCGAGGAGCGCGTCATTTGATCCTTGTCGGGCGCCGCGGCGCGGCGACGCCAGAAGCGGAGGCCGCACTCGCCGATCTTCACGGTCGCGGCATCGACGCCCAGGCCTGGGCTTGTGACGTGTCGAATCTGAAGTCCGTTGAAAAGCTGTTTGAGCGAATTCACACCACCATGCCGCCGGTTTGCGGCGTCATGCATGCCGCTATGGTCCTCGATGACGCTATCATTCCCAATCTCGACCAGGAACGATTCGCGAGAGTCCTCGAACCCAAGGTGCGCGGTGCGGAGAACCTCGACCTGGTGACCAGAGGCATGAAGTTGGATTACTTCGTGATGTTCTCGTCCGTGACGACGCTGATGGGCAATCCTGGGCAGGGCAACTACGTTGCAGCGAACGCATACATGGAAGGGTTGGCCCACCGTCGCCGGCAGGAGGGTCTCCACGCCCTGGCCGTCGGTTGGGGGCCGATCGCCGACGTGGGCGTCGTTGCCCGAGACGAACGCCTAAAGGCCAACCTCAAAAAGTTCGTCGGTATGAGCGGCATGCAAGCGCGGGAGGGCCTGGAGCTCCTAGGGCAAGCGCTTGCCCGGCAAACTTCTGCCGATACAACCGTTATGACAATTGCTCCGAGCGATGGCCTTTTCAGCGGAAATCGTCTCGCCGTGCTACGGTCGCCCACCTATGCAAACCTGGTTCAGCATGAGCTCCACTGCGAAAGCGAGGCCGGGCAAGTCGATCTGAAAGCTTTGGTTCAACAGGAAGGCGTCGATGCCGCGCGACGCAGAATCGGCGACATCATCGTCATGCACCTCGCACGCGTATTGCATGCGCGCGCCGATGACATCAGCAGGACTCGTCCACTGGCGGAGATCGGCCTGGATTCGCTCATGGCGCTTGAGCTGGTGGGCAACCTCGAAACGAGTTTTGGCGACCAAATTGCGCTATCCAGCTCCGCCGGAGCACTGACCGTCTCAGGGGTGATTGATGCCATCCTGGCTCAGGTCGGTGATACAGGCGATAATCAGCAAGGTACGGTCGAAAGACTGGCCGACCAGCACCTACAGAGCGTTGCTGTAGAAGACTTTAGCGCGATCCGGGACGCGGTCAGTGAGAAGGCTCGCGCACCCGGTAGGTTGCTCAATTGAACAAGGAAGGGCCGCTTTCGGGGCCGGCGCGGGACAACCTAATTTCCCGGGTCGAAAGCATGCACAGCGTGGCGCGGGCCAGGCCGCGCTCCGAGCCAAGGCTAGCCGCCGCCACAGATTTTCGAACGCTGCCCGGATATGAAGAGCTGCGATTACAACGCGCATTGGGCGAGCAGTTCGGGCTGCGCAATCCCTATTTCAAAACGCACGAAGGCCTCGCAGGAGCGCATAGCCGGATTGATGGCCGCGATGTTCTGAACTTTTCCTGTTACGATTATCTTGGCATCAACGGCCATCCCGAGATCGTCGCAGCGGCGAAGGCGACCATCGATCGCTTTGGCATTTCATGCTCGGCGAGTCGCGTGGTCGCAGGCGAGCGTGACGTGCACCGACGCCTCGAGCGCGCGCTGGCTGATCATTATAGTTGCGAGGACGCGCTGCTTTTTGTGAGCGGCTACGGCACGAACGTTGGCGTCATCGGGCAGCTCGTCGGGGCCAAGGATCTGGTGATCGCTGACGCTGCTGCGCACAACAGCCTCGTGGTCGGCGGCGTCCTCTCGGGAGCGGCTCGCCGCAGCTTTCCACACAACGATCTTGATAACCTCGATCAGCAGCTCACCGCGATGCGGCGCAGGTTCGAGCGGGCCCTGATCGTTGTCGAAGGCCTGTACAGCATGGATGGCGATTTTCCGGATCTGCCGCGGCTCATAGAAATCAAAAAGCGACATCACGCCTGGCTGATGATCGATGAAGCCCATGCGCTCGGCGTGCTCGGGCGGCGCGGCTACGGCTTGGCGGAGCACTTCGGGGTGGATCCACGCGAGGTGGATATATGGATGGGGACCATGTCGAAAACGTTGGTCGGGTGTGGCGGCTATATCGCCGGCTCGGGCACCTTGATCGACTATCTCCGCTGCCTGGGTCACGCGTTTGTTTACAGCGTCGGAATCCCTCCGCTCATTGCAGCGAGCGTTGAGAAGGCCTTGGAAATCTTGCATCGGGAACCTGAGCGCGTCGATCGCCTCCGCCGCAATGGTGAGTTCTTTCGCAAGTGTGCGCAACATAAGGGGCTCGATATCGGGACAAGCTCAGCGACGGCGGTTGCCCCAATTATTGTGGGGGAATCCATCTCAGCCGTGATGTTGTCTCAACGATTGTTCGAGCGTGGCATCAACGTGCAGCCTGTACTTCATCCAGGGGTTCCGGCTAAGACCGCGCGACTGCGCTTCTTTCTGACAGCCATGCACGCCGAAGACGAGATCGAGCGCGCCGTCGAGGTCGCAGCTGAGGAACTGGCCGAAATTCCCGCCGCTATCGAGCGTCTCAAAGTGCCGGCCACTTCGATTTAATTCCAGCGGGCGAGCGCCCGTGATCGTGACGGCGAGCTCATTGGCATGCGCACCGTAGTCATTACCGGCGCCTCCAGCGGCATTGGACGAGCGCTGGCCCTGCGCTATGCTAAGGACGCCAGGTTGCTAGGGCTCCTGGGGCGAGATGAAGAGCGGCTGACAGATGTCGCCGACGCTTGTCGCGCGCTTGGGGCAACTGTTCGAACCGGCGCGATCGACGTGCGTGCGCGCCGGGCGATGGCAGCTTGGCTCGTAGCATTCGACAGAGAATCCCCGATTGATCTTCTCGTCGCAAATGCTGGCCTCATGGAGGGACGGCGTCCCCGAACGGAAGTCGAGTCCGCGGAGGCAAGCCACGTCTTGATGGAAGTCAACGTTCTGGGAGTTCTGAACACGGTTCAGCCGCTGCTCCCCGCCATGTCCGCTCGGCGACACGGTCAGATCGCCATCATGAGTTCGATCGCGGCGTTTACACCGTTGCCGGACGCCCCGAGCTATAGCGCCAGCAAAGCAGCGGTCTTGAATTACGGTTTGTCGCTGCGCGATGCTTTAGCGCCTTCCGGCGTGCGTGTCAGTGTTGTGTGTCCGGGTCATGTCGATACGCCGATGCTCTCACAGGAATCTGGAACTAAGCCCTTCACGCTATCAGCGGAGCAGAGTGCGGAGATCATTGTTCGTCGGCTATCCAGTAACACAGCTGTAATCGTTTTTCCGTTCTGGTTCGGCCTGATGACTCGTGTGAACGGCCGACTGCCTCCTTGGCTGCGTCGAGTCGTTAGCCGGCCTTTTCGATTTACCGTATCGGACCGATAAGTTTCCTCCTTTCCATGCAACGCAAGCGTGCTGGCTAGGCTGTTCGCCTGATTAGAAAACTTCGCCAAAATGGGAAGGAGAACGCGATCTAACTAGGTTTTTGTGTTATACTCAATTCTGAAGCGTCCTGCTCTGAGCCCGCAAAACTGGACCGTTTTTGGCTAGAGTCTTCGGCGCCGATTCCTTGGGTTGGGAGGAGCGCAGAGCCATGAAAGCTTCACGGTGTTCGGACGCCCAGAAGGCGTTCATCTTGAAGCAAGGCGCCGATGGCATGCCGGTGGCGGACATCTGCCGCAAGGCCGGCATCAGCTCGGCCGGCAAGTTGGGTTCCTCGCGACGATCCGGGTCGACCAGGGCAATGGCAGTTCTACGGCGCGTTCTTTAGCGGCAAGCTGAACTGCTAGCGGGCATAGGGCGTCACCAATCTTGATCGCATGCGGGCGTGTGCTGCATCCAGGAGCAGGATGGTTTGGGCGACCTGTCGCCACAGCATGCGCTCATAGCGATTGATGCGCTCCAAAACCTGATCATCGCGCCGGGTCAATCGCGAGAAGGTCCGAGCGGCCGTGAGCTTCTTCGGGCGTGCGGGGCGCGGCTGAGGGGAGCGGGCCGGTGGGGGGTGTCTCGGGGCCGGGATCGGCCCGGTTGTCCAGCAGGCGATAGAACACCCCCAGATCGCGGTCCTGTCGGTTTGCGCCGCGGCTTAATTCGAACAGCCCGGTCTCGATCAGGGTCGAGCGTCGAAGACGCCAGAGCAGCGACGCCAGTCGCGCCACGAGCTGACGTTCGACCGTGGAGTTGGGCGCATAGTCGACCTCGATGGCGGCCTCAAAGGCGGCATATTCGCGATGATCTTCCAGATGGCGGACCACGGTCTCGGCTGTGAGACCGTGCCGGATGGCGTTGCATCGTGACCGCTCCTTGCCAGCCTTGGAGCGGGGGCCAGTGCTGAGGCTGGCGTTGCGGCGATTGGCGAGGATCTGCCGGTCGGAGGCCACCGGGCTCCCTCCATGTGTTCTTAAGGTCACAAGACGCCGGCCTGACGTCAGGCAAGCGGGCGAGGTGACGCTTTGGGTTCGGGGCTCAGCGCGCGGTAAGACGCTTTCGGGAGAGGGTCTCTTCCCACAGGCCGCGGGCGATGGGGACCGGATCGATCTCCATGGCGATCCACCAATCCGCCTCGTTGCCGTCCTGGTGCAGCTGCCGGTGATGAATCCGGCATAGCGGTACGGTGTATTCATCGGACGACTTCAGCGAGAGCCCCCGCGGCTGCATGAACCGAAGGTGATGGGCATCGGCGGGCTTGCGGCCGCACAGAAGACACGGCTCCGATGCCACAAACCGCAGGTGCTCCTTGTCGCGGTGCCGACGAGGTGTCGCGATCGCAAGCTTGCTCTTGTCGATCCTCCCCCGCGTCGCATAGAGCGCGTCTTCAATGCTGTCAGAGGCGGACTCGATGGCCGGGGCGGGTCCCGGCTGCAGGCCAGCCCCTGGGATCGCCGGCAGAGAGGCCTCGTGATGCGGGATCGCCTGCGGCGCAGGCTCCAGGGGGGCCGGCTTGGTCCCGGCGGCACTCAACCGAGCTTCGCGCGGGCGTTTGCCGCCCATATAGAGCGCCAGCCCAAACGGCTTGCCGAAGGTGGCCAACGCCCGCTTGGTCGCGTCGGTTTCGGCCACCTTCAGCGCCATGTCGTGGGCCTCTCCCAGAGACGGCGCTCGCCCTTCACCGGTGCCATGGCCTTCCCGAACCACCACGACACCGCCGCCTCGCACCGTGATTCTGACTTTGGTGGTGTACAAAGCCATGAACTGGCCTCGGTTTTCGCGGGCCTGGATACACCGAGGTTCGATGGTTTCACGATCCCAACCGTCGAAACCAAAGATACGATTGGCCTCTGCGATGACGTGCCAGCCTTCCACATAGGAAAGCTCGCGCCCATGCGCTTGACGGGTTCGAACGTGCGAGGGATGCAGGCCCCGTCGTAACGCTGATACTTGGCGTTCCGAGAAACCCATCATCGCGTCCTCACGCTCAGTACCGCTTGGGGTTCGGATAGGGCCACACCGGGTACGTTCTCGCCCTGCTTGAGACTGGCAAGGAGGGATTGGCGGTTCAGCCTCGGCGCACGCGGCTCCCAGAACTGGCTCGGAACCTGCTGCTCGTCGATCACCGTCAGTGAGGGCACCCCAGGCCGGGTCGAAAGCGTGAAGTCGGGGGCTACAATCTTTTTGAGCGCGCATTCGACCATGGTGTCGCGGGCAATGCGGCGGCGCTGTTCCGCTCGCTGTGCGAGACGTTCCATCCGGGTCTCTAGCACCTTAAGTCGATCTTTCAGCGCCGATACCATGTCCTCGTCGTCTAGCGCTGCGCGGACAATCGCGGCGATGATCTCATGAAGATCAGTGAGGCCCTCCAGCGTGTCCGTTAATGTCCGTTCATCAAGTTCGGGCTCGACGGACAATAAGCGAGCGCGAAGTACTTGGTAGTTTTGAGATTCAACGCCAACGCTGTGTGTCATGAACTAACCTCAAATTTCCTCGTCGTTGTGCAAAAACCGACCGGACAGGTTGCAGTTTTGACTTAGAACGGGGCCTTATGGGGTACATACGAGCATTCTAATTGATACTTTTAGTATCGAAAGACAAAGCTGGTGTCAATACAAAAAGTATCAATCCGTCAGATTAAGGCCGCTCGGGCCTTGTTGGGCTGGTCACAAGACGAATTGGCTGATCAGTCCGGCATTTCTGCCGCGACGATCAAGCGCCTGGAGGCGGTGGATGGAGACTTGGGTGGCAGAGAGCTTACAAGTGAAAAAATCTTAGCGGCCCTGGCGCGTGCTGGTATCCAATTCATTCAAGCCAACGGAGATGGTCCAGGCGTTCGGATCAAAAAGTCGCGTACACGAATGAAGGTCTAACGGCTGTTGGGGGGAGGGTTGCGGGGCGTCATTTAGTGCGTAGCTTGCGACGCGCAAAGGAGGTTCCCTTGACGGATCACAGTCATCGCAATCGCGGTTGGAATCTTGAAGGGAACCAAAAGGGCCAACGCCGCGGCGGCCGCAGGAAGGGGACTCGAAACAAAATCGCCAACCCCCTTAAAGATGGTGTTTTGCTGGCCGCAGCAATTCTTGGCGCGAACGGTCGGGGCAGAGGCTCGGTTCAGGGCTACCTCACGCAATTGGCAGAAGCCAAGCCGCGCGCCTTTCTCACGCTCCTGCAACGGCAGTTGAGCAAAGAGACAGCGCCGGCTCGCCCCAAACGGACAACCCCGCCGTGACGAAGGAACCGCAAACTCAACCGACTGAATGGCTGAGGTGGGCCGCGCCCGACCAAGCGGCCTGCGATGAGCAAGTCTACGTCGATATGCTGGAGCGGCTGTGCGAGCACGTTGAGCCGAACGACGATCTTGAGATTATCACGCTCCAGGCGATGGTCGATTTGACCGCCGAGGTTTTGCTGCTCACCCAGCTGCGGCGGCAATTTCTCGATTTGAGAGGCAACGCCGAGTTCAGAACTCTCGTTGCACAGCTGTCATCGAAGGCAAGCGTCGACGCGGCCAGCCGTTTGCTTAAAGGCCATCAGATGGCCGACCTCAGAAAGCTCGAGCGGAACGCGGTCCGCCAGTTGGATCGGCTTGCGGAAGGTCTGCGAGAGGACCGAAAGCGCTTGTTCAAAAGCTTCGAGAAGAGGCGCCGGGTTCACGGGTGGGACACATTGCAATTGGCTGATCGGTTTCAGCTCATGTTCGAGATCATCGAAAAGGAGCACACGGGCTTGGGCGAGCCGCACCAGGATGAGGCGGCGTCATGATCGAACGGGTCCGGATTGATTTTCGCAAGGTGGCCAACCGCCGCAACGCACAGCGAAGCACCGGCCCACGAACGCGCGCCGGCAAAGCGGTGGCGTCACAAAACGCGCGCAAGCACGGCCTGTCGCGCATGCCCGGGCCGGAGTGGCGGGAGCCAACCCGACTGCTCGCCTCGGATTTGGCGCGATCGCGCGCGTCGTCGGGTCAAAAGGCGGCGGCACGGGCCGTCGCAACTGCAGCGATTGATCTTGTTCGGGCGCGCGATGAGCGGATGAACGCCATCGCGGATGCGCTGCATTTGATCCGCCAGCCGCAGTCCGATGGCCTCGTCAAGCTGGCCTTGGTTGGTCTGCAGTCCGACCGGGCGACCCGCCTCCGGATCGAACGACTGGTGTTCGACGAGCTTGCCACGTTGACGATGCAACGCGCGCAAACCATCCGCGCGCTCACGCAGGTGCTGCTACGGCTGGCTCGCTATCAACGCCGCGCGCTCTCCGCGCTCAAGACGCAGGCTGCAGCCCTGGATCTGGAAAATCGGCGAAACGAAGCCAAAGATTCCGGAATGAACGCCTATGATTTGGTCGAATTCGTCAGAACGAACCCAGGGACCACCTATCGATGAATGCCTCTTCCCTCCGCGATCGCATGGCGATGTACAACGTCAACGCGCTCAAGATCGGGCTGTTCGGCGCCAATTGCTCGTCAGGCCGGGCGGTGACGCGGGTGCCGGAGCGCTGGAGCGGAAGCTGGCAGGACAACCTGCGGCTGGCGCGCATCGCCGACGAGGCCGGCATCGACTTCATGCTGCCGGTGGCGCGCTGGAAGGGCTACGGCGGCGACACCGATTATCAGGGCACGACGCTGGAGACGCTGACCTGGGCGTCCGGCCTGCTCGCCTCCACCAAGAGGCTCACGGTGTTCGGCACCGTGCACGCGCCGCTGTTCAACCCGATCATCGCGGCCAAAGAGTTCGTCACCGCCGACCACATCGGCGAGGGGCGGTTCGGGCTCAACGTCGTCGTCGGCTGGAACGAGGACGAGTTCGAGATGTTCGGCGTGAAACAGCGCGATCACGAGATGCGCTACGAATATGCGCAGGAGTGGCTCGACGCCGTCAAGCGCGCCTGGGGACCGGAGGACGACTTCGATGTCGACGGCCAGTTCATCAAGCTGAGGAAGGTGCGCGGCAAGCCCAAGCCGTGGGGCGGCTCGCGGCCGCTGATCATGAACGCCGGCGCCTCGCCGACCGGGCGTTCCTTCGCCGTCCGCAATTGCGATGCGTTCTTCACCCAGGCGTCGCTCACCTCGCTCGACGAGACCGCCCAGCGCGTGAAGGCGGCCAAGGACGAGGCGAAGAGCCACGGCCGCGATCTCGACGTCTACGCGGTCGGCGTCGTCACCTGCCGCAGGACGAAGAAGGAGGCGGAGGACTATTACCACCACGCCACCATCGAGCATGCCGACTGGTCGGCGGTCGACGGCATCCTGGCCAAGAAGGGCATCACGCTGGAAACGGTCGGACAGGAGCAGTTCACGCGCGAGCGGCATCATTACGCGCACGGGCTCGGCGGCCTTCTGATCGTCGGCGATCCGGACCACGTCGCGGGGCAGCTTGCGAGTCTGAGCCGCGCGGGCCTGCGCGGCATCGGCCTGTCGCTGGTGAATTATGCGGACGAACTGCCGTATTTCTGCGACGAGGTGCTGCCGCGGCTGGAGCGGCTCGGCGTGCGGGAGAAGCGGGGATAGAGGCTCTGCGCCGCTACTCGATCTTGATCCCCACCGCCTTGATGACCTTCTCGCGGGTTTCCGCCTGAGCCTTGATGAAGGCGGCGAATTCCTCCGGGCTTCTGGAGCCCTGCGGCTCGATGCCGGCCTTGGTGAGCCGCTCGCGCACGTCGGGCATCGCAAGCACCTTGTTGATGCCGGCGTGCAGGCGGTCGACGATCGCCTTGGGCGTGCCGGCCGGCGCCACCACGCTCTGCCAGATGCCGAGATCGAAGCCCGGGAAGGTCTCGGCGATGATCGGAATTTCCGGCGCGAGCGCGAGCCGCTTGAGCCCCGTCAGCGCGATGATCTTGATCTTCTTGTCGCGATAGAGCGGCAGCGCGACGTTCACGCTCTCGTGGCCGATCGGAATGTCGCCGGCGAGGAGGCTGGTGATCTGCGTGGTGCCGCCGCGATAGGGAATCATGTTCATGTTGATTCCCGCCCGCATGTTGAGAAGGCCGATGGCGACCTGCGAGGTCGGCGTCGAGACGCCGATGTTGAAGGTGCCGGGCTTGGCCTTCTCCTGGTCGATGATGTCCTGCAGCGTGTTCACCGGCGTCTTGATGTTGGCGGTGATCGCGGAGGGCACGGCGGCGACCAGCGACACCGGCGTGAAGTCCTTGAACGGATCGTAGGGCAGCTTGGCGTAGAGGAACGGGTTCATCACCAGCGTTCCGTCGATCGCGAGCAGCAGCGAATAGCCGTCCGGCTTGGCGCGGGCCACCGCCTGCGCGCCGACGATGGTGTTGGCTCCGGAGCGGTTGTCGATGATGACCTGCTGGCCGAGTTCCTCGCCGAGCTTCTGGCCGATCATGCGGCCGAGCACGTCCGCCGGCCCGCCCGGCGCGAACGGCACGATCAGGGTGATGGTGCGGGTGGGATAGGTTTGCGCCGGGGCTGTCGTGGAAAACGCCGCGAGTGCAATCGCTGCGGCAGCAAGCCGGCCTGTCCAGGTTCTCATCAAGTCCTCCCGATTTCGTTGTCGTTGCGCCGGGCTCACACGCCCGGTCGCCGGTCTGCGTGTCCGGCCGCTCTCACCCCATATGATTCATCAGCCGGCCCAGCGCGGGCATCGGCGGCAGCGGATCGAGCGTGGCTTTCAGCTTGCGCAGGCAGCCCCACAGCACCGCCTGATTGGAGTTCACGACCGGCTTGCCGAGGCGCTTTTCGATGTCGGCGATGGCGTCGATCTGGGTGGTGTTGGTGCAGGACAGGAACACGCCGTCGACGTCCGGGCCGTCGTTCTGCTGCGCCAGCTCCGCCCATTGCGCCGGCGTGACGTTGCCGAAGTCGAGCGGCTGGAGCTTGAGCGCCACGTCGCGCACCACCGCGATGCCCGCGGCGTCGAGATAGTCCACGATTGGCTTGTTGCTCTGGTAGGGCGTCAGAAGCGCCACGCGCTTCATGCCCAGCGCCTGCAGCGCCTCCAGCACCAGACGGCTGGTCGCGACCGCATCCACGCCGCTGGCATCGCGCACGATGTCGAGAATTTTGCCTTCGCCCTGCGGCCCTTGCGTCATCGACGTGTCGGTGCAGTGAAACACGATCAGGTCCGGCGCGCAGTCGGCGAGCAGTTGCGCCGAGGTGGCGATCTCGCCGGCCATTTCCGGCAGCGGCCGCTTCCACGGCCCCGCGACGCGGGCGCGGGCGACATGGATGCCGAGCCCCTCCGGCGCGAACCGGTTGAACTGCGGCTCGCTGAACGTGTTGACCGAGGGAATGATCAGGCCGATCCGCGCACGCGGAAGGTCGGTCGAAGCGGTGGCGGCCATGTTGCCTCCTGAGGCGGGTGTTCGGCTCAATCGATCTTGATGCCGCTGTCCTTGTAGACCTTGGCCCAGCGCACGGTCTCCTTCGCGACATGGGCGCGGAACGCCTCCGGCGTGCTCGATGCGATGCCGATGCCGGTGCGCTCCAGCCGTTCGGCCAGCGCCTTGTCGCCGGCCATCTCGGCGATCTCGCGCTGGATCTTGTCGACGATGGCCCGAGGCGTGCCGGCCGGCGCGACGATGCCGACCCAGGTCGCGATGTCCTCCAGTCCCTCCAGGCCGGGGAACGAGGACAGCGGCTTGACGTCCGGCAGCGCCGACAGCGGCGGCGTGTTGAGCTTGGCCAGCGCGCGGAACTGGCCGCCGCGCACCAGCGGCACGCTCGGCGCCGCGCCGTCCACGATGAAGTCCACGCTCCTTGTCAGAAGCGCCTGCACCACCTCGGCGCTGCCCTTGTAGGGCACCAGCACCGCCTCGAAGCCCGCGGTCTTCGCGAACAGGATGCCGC
The DNA here is from genome assembly GCA_963758225.1 of uncultured Alphaproteobacteria bacterium. GTDB lineage: Bacteria > Pseudomonadota > Alphaproteobacteria > Rhizobiales > Xanthobacteraceae > Z2-YC6860. The sequence goes on from CAVWUJ010000002.1 coordinate 591,521, forward strand.
CGAGTCGCGTGGTGACGATACCGGCGCCGAAGCTCAGCTTCTTCGGCGCGGCCTTGGCGCGCGCGATCAGCTCGGCGATCGACTTCGGCCCGTCGTCGGCGCGCACGGTGACGAGCGAGGTGTTGTTCGCCGCCATCGAGATGTAGGTGAAGTCCTTCATCGGGTCGTAGGGCAGGTTGCCCAGCGTCACCGGGTTCATCACCAGCGTGGTGTCCATCGCGGCGAGCAGCGTGTAGCCGTCCGGCTCCGCCTTCACCACCTGCATTGTGCCGATGGTGGTGTTGCCGCCGGGGCGGTTCTCGACCACGACGCCCTGGCCCCATTTCTGGCTCAGCCGCTCGGCGATGGCGCGGCTCAGGATGTCGGTGGGCCCGCCGGCGGGGAACGGCACCACGAGCCGGATCGGGCGGTTGGGATAGTTCGCGGCGGCATCCTGCGCGAGCGCCGCCGGCGCGCCGAAGGCCGCGAGCGCGACGAGAGCCGACGTCAAGGCAAGCGTCCGGATCGGCATCCGCATGGAATTCCTCCCTTTGGACGCGACCGCCGATGGGCCGCGCTGTCGTGTCGCCGGCTTAAGCGCCGAGCTTGCGGGTCATGTCGTCGAACAGCTCGTCCACCGTGAACCGGCGCGGGATGAGCTGCTGGCGGAACGAATAGTCGATGATGCGCTCGAGCGAGGCGCGGTTGGCCTCGACGCCGAAACGGTAAGGATCGAGAGGTCCTTGCGAGGCGGTGTCGAGATCGCGCGCCGCCTTGAACACCCGGAACACCTCGGCGACCACGTCCGGGCGCTCCTTCACCAGCGACTCGCGCACCACGATCATGTGGTTGATCGGAATGCCGCCGTTCTTTTCCGCCCAGGCCTTGTTGGCGGCCTCGGCATCCGGAATGAGTGTCTTGAACCGGGGATCGGGAAACTTGTCACCGATCAGCGCCACGTCGACCTCGCCGTCGATCAGCATCTGCGGCAGCTGCTTGGATTCCGGCGCGCGGTTGACGAACGACGGATCGCTGTATTCGGCGACGTGCGGGTCTTCCATCGTGGTGATCTTCACCTTCGACCAGTCGACGCCGTAATCCTCCGCGAGGATGCCGCGCACCCAGATTCCGGTGGTCTGGGTGTAGGCGCGCACGCCGAAGCTGCCCCCGTTCAGATCCTTCGGTGTCTTCACGCCTCGCTCGGAATTGTAGGCCACGGTGTGCAACTGGCCGCGGCCGACGACGGTCGCAGGAATCAGCACATAGGGTTTGCCTGCCGCCTTGGCCTGCAGATAGGTCACGATGGCAAGCTCGCCCACGTCGAAGCGGCCGTCGCGCACCAGCGGCTTGAAGCCGCGGTTCGCCACCGGAAAATCCGGGAAGTCGAAGTCGATCAGATCGGACGTCACACGCCCGTCCTTCAGCGCGATCACGTTGGCGTAATTGCCAAGCAGCGTGTGCAGCTTGATCCTGTCGGGGCGGGTCGGCACGGCGTTCTCCCTCACTTCGTCGCGAGCGCCGGGTAGAGCGTCTGCGCGGTCTTCCAGAAAATCCAATCTTGATCGCTCGCGGACAGGAAGGAAAGCGCGTTGCGCGCGAGCGCGATCAACTCCGGAAGCGTCTGCGGCGCGGCCGGGAAGTTCGAGCCCCACAGGATGCGGTTCGCGCCGAATTCGGACACCGCCTTGCCGAGGAAGGTCTCCGGCGTCGCCTTGCCGGAGGTCGCGGCCTCGATCGGCCTGTGGGTCAACTTCAGGTAGACGTTCGGATATTTTGCCAGCGCGAACAGCGGCGCAGCCGAGGCGTAAGGCGGACCCTCGGCGGCCTCGGCGCGGGCGAAGTGATCGAGGATCACACGCACCTTCGGAAAGCGGTCCAGCACGCTCCTGAGCAGGTCGAAGCCCTTGATCTGCATCTGCATGCAGACCGACAGGCCGGTTTTCTCGGCGTGCTCCCACATCGGGAAGCTGGACGGCTCGGCGAAGAAGGTCTGCTGCACCGGCTGGGTGGAGCCCGCGGTGAAGATGCGCATCCCGGTGAGGCCCTTGCCGGTCCAGTGCTTCATCTTTTCGACCGCGTCGGGCGCGTTCACGTCGATGGAGAACACGCCGGTGAAGCGGTCCGGGTGCGCCGCGACCGCGTCCGCGACATAGGAGTTGTCGAAGGCATAAGCCGACGACGCTTGAACCAGAATGGACTTTGCCACGCCGGCCTCGTCCATCGCCTTGATCATGTCCGGATAGTCGAGCGGATGCTCCGCCGACCAGGCGGACTGACGACCGAACAGCGGCGCGAGCGGATATTTCGCCGTGTCGGTGGCGATGACGTGGCAGTGGGTGTCGATGAGCATGGCGGGCCGGATATGAGAAACGGGTTGGAGATGCGACGTTCGCGGACCTTTGTATTGGGAATGCGGCCCGCTGCAAACTCAAAACCCTCTCCCGCGGGGAGAGGGTTTCGGGCAACCGGTCCTGACCGCTGCGGCTTACTTCTTCGCCGGCAGCACCGCCGCGAACTTCGAGCCGCGGACGCACATCTTGCCGCGCGGATCCTGCCACAGCTTCTCGGTCTCGTGCAGATGGCCGAGCGCGCGCGCCACGGTGCGGAAGTCGTAAGTACTGAACCGCTCCGCGATGTCGGTGTAGTAGAGCGGCTCCTTGTCGATCAGCGCCAGGATCTCGGCTGCGACCTTCTGCATCTCGGCGTCGTCGGCCGCCTTGCCGGCCTTGTCCGCCTTGCCCTTGACGTAGTCGTCCACCTTGGCGGTTTCGGCATAGGCGTAGGTGATGCGCTCGTAATGCTCCTTCGGGATGCCCTCGGGGATCGTGGCGTCGATGCCGACTTTGGTGCCGGTCGGCACCACGCCCGCGCCCTGAAGCAGGCTCGGGTCGAGCGGCTTGGCGCGCGCGCCCGGAATGATGATCACGTCCTTGTCGCCCTGCACGCGGGTCGCAATCGCCCATTCCACGTCGGTCGGATCGTTGATGTCGATGTCGTCGTCCACGACCACGACATGCTTGAGGTCCATCACCGACAGCGCGGCGAGCAGCGCGTTCTTGCCGTCGCCGGGCGTCTTCTTGATGGCGATCACCGCGTGCCAGAACGCGCAGCCTCCGAGCGTGACGTTGATCCCGGTGACGTTGACGTTGGCGATCTTCAGCGCCTGACGGATCTGGGCGTAGCGCGTCGGCGCCGCGAGCCAGGTGTTCTCCCAGGGCATGTGCAGGTTGTAGTAGATCGCGTCCTTGCGCATCGAGATCGCCTTGATGCGCACCAGCGGATTCCAGTGCAGGCCGCCCATCAGGCGGGTGAATTCACCGAACCGGCCCTCCGGCCAGGTCCAGCCGGTCGGCAGGATCTCGGCCTCCAGCACGACCTCGGCATCGGCGATATAGGGCATGTCGATGGTGTGGCAGGGAGCCAGTTCCACGGGTGCGCCGCGCAGCCCGCCGGCGATGGCCATCTCGTCGACGCCGAGCGCCGCGCGATAGCCCGAACCGGTGATCTCGTAGGGGTGGGTGCCGATCGAGATCGAGATCGGAAGCGGCTCCTTGCGCTCGAAGGCGCGCTGGGCGAACAGCCGCATGTTGTTCGGCGTGACGATGTCGATGCCGGTCAGCGCCTTTTCCTTGACGATGAAGCGGTAGATGCCGGAGTTGATGCCGTATTCCGGATCGCGCGTGATCACGATGCCGCCGGTGATCATCGGCCCGCCGTCGTAGATCGACGACATCGGGATCGGCAGCTTGTAGAGATCGACGTCGTCGCCGACCATCGTGACTTCGCGGGTGGGCGAGGTGTTGACGTATTTCGGCTTCACCGGATTGTCGATGGCGTTCTTGAGTTGGTGCTCGATCTCGCCGAAATCCTTGGCGTGCATCGACATCACGGCGCGGTCGCGCGAGCGGATGATGCCGGAGACCACCGGCATGTCGTAGCCGATCACGTCGTGGAAGAAGAGCGCCTTGCTCGACTGGTCCACCAGCGTGGCGATATGGCGGATGTCCACTGGCTGCTTGATGTCGACGAGTTCGCCGGCCCCCCGCAAACGGTCCAGGAACTCACGGAAGGTCTCGGTCTGCATACGGGTCTCCGGTCGGGTTGGGGAGCGGGGCTAACCTACTGAGGGCGGTCGGTGGCGGCAATGCGCTTCTCCGCACGCTCGTGCATCGAACCCATGCAGCGGCGACGCGAAGCTGTGCGCTGCCCGCGCGGCCGCCGCTTGTCGCGGGACAAGGCGGCCCGCGACGGGGTAAGGGAGTGCGAGCGAATGGCAACGAAAGCCGGGACATGACCGACACGACCGCACGCGCGACCCCTGCGACGACCGAGTGGCCGAACCGCACCGAACGCGACTGCATCCTCAAGGACTTCGTCTTCGGCAGCGGGGAGAGGCTCGCCGAACTGCGGCTGCGGGTCATCACCTTCGGGACGCCGCGCAGGAATGCCGCAGGCGAGACGGTCAACGCGGTGCTGCTGATCCACAACACCACCGGCACGGCGAAGAGCTGGTTCGAGCCGGGCCTGGGCGACGAACTGTTCGGCCCCGGCCAGCCGCTCGACGCCTCGAAATACTTTCTCGTCGTGCCGGACATGATCGGCTTCGGCGGCTCCAGCAAGCCGAGCGACGGACTGCGCGCGCGCTTTCCGCGCTATCGCTACCGGGACATGGTGATCGCGCAGCACCGGATGCTGACCGAACAGCTCGGCATCGCGCATCTGCATCTGGTGCTCGGCCTGTCGATGGGCGGCATGCTGACGTGGATGTTCGGCGAGATGTTCCCGGACTTCATGGATGCGCTGGTGCCGGTGGCGAGCCAGCCCGGCCCGATGAGCGGGAGAAACTGGATCCAGCGCCGCATCAACATCGAGGCGATCCGCAACGACCCGGACTGGAACGGCGGCGACTACGAGACCAATCCGACCCGCTGGGTGCTGACCGCGCCGATCGGCGCGCTGATGACCCAGAGCGTGGTTCGCATCCAGGAGCGGGCACCGACCCGCGAGCAGGGCGACGCGCTCTACAGGCAGTTCGTCGAGCGCGCCAAGAAGGGCGACGCCAACAACCGGCTCTATCAGCTCGAATCCTCGATGGACTACGACCCGGTGCCGGACCTGCACCGGATCAAGGCGCGGCTGTTTGCGATCAACTTCGCCGACGACGAGCTGAACCCGCCCGCGCTCGGCGTGCTGGAGCCCGCGATCGCAAAAATCCCCGGCGCGGCCTGCGTCACCATCCCGGCGAGCGCCGAGACCCAGGGGCACTACACGACCATGCGCGCCGCGATCTGGAAGCCGCATCTGGCGGGATTCCTGGCCGGTTTGCCGGCCTCGTTGCGACAACTCTAGCCTCCACACCGCCCCGATCCCCGTTCACTCCATTGCGCCCGCACCCTAGCAGCGCGGGAGAGATGGATGTTGCACAAATCTACATCTATTCAATAGTGTTGTGCTATAAAATAACTCATATGTGAAACAACTTGCTATTATTGATGTTCTATGTAGAATAATCATCCTGTCGAGTTGCGCTGCGTGGAGGCGAACTCGAATTCCATGTGCTTTCAGGCACTTAGGAGGATGGCATGGCTTCGGCGCAGTCTTCAGCGCAGTCCCAGGCGAGGATGTCCGGCGATCGGGCGGCTGCGCCCTCGACTTCGGCGCCGCGCAGCATCGGCGGGATCGGTGCGCTGGCGGCCGAGATCAGCGCCGCCTGCTTCGACCGTCCGGAGGCCAAGGCCGAGCGGATCAAAGCCGCGCTCAGGCGCGCCGCCGCGGAACCGCGGATTCTGACGGCCGAACAGCGCCTCCCGATGGTCGACCGTTACGCCCGCCATGTGATCTACAGCGACCCGGCCGGCCGCTTCACCATCCTTGCCATCGTCTGGGGACCGGGACAGTTCAGCCCGCCGCACGCCCACCACACCTGGTGCGCCTATGCGGTGCACGACGGCTCGCTTGAAGAAACCGTCTTTCGCTGGGACGATGCGACATCGAAGGCCGAGCCGCTGCGCACGGAAACCCGGGAACCGGGCTATAGTTGCTATGCCGGCGCGGGGCTTGACCAAATTCACAGGCTCGGTAATTCGGGCGCGAGACCTGCGGTCTCGATCCATGTCTACGGCGTCGATCGCGAGAACGTCGCCGGCGGCGTGAACCGGATGGTCGAGACCGATTAAGCTGGGCCGCAACGGCCCCATTCAGAAGAGGAACAGTCTCTTGAGTCAGACGATGAAGGCGCTCGTGCTGCGCAAGCACGGCACGCTCGAAGAACTAGAGGTCGTCAACGATTACCCCGTGCCGAAGGTGGTCGAGGGGCATGTGGTGATCCGCGTTCGCGCATCCTCGTTCAACTATCACGACGTTTTCACCGTGAAGGGCATGCCGGGCATCAAGGTGCCGTTCCCCGTCATCATCGGCCTCGACATGGCCGGCGAAATTTCCGAGGTCGGCCCCGGCGTGACCGGCTGGAAGGCGGGCGACCGCGTGCTGGTCAATCCGGTCAACCGGAAGAAGGGCCTGATGGGCGAGATGCTCGACGGCGGCATGGCGGAATACTGCCTCGTCGCGGCCGATCAGCTCGTAAAGATGCCCGACGGCGTCTCGTTCGAGGACGCGGCGTCGCTGCCGGTCGCCTACGGCACCGCGCATCGGATGCTGATCACCCACAAGACGGTGAAGAAGGGCGACAAGGTTCTCGTCCTCGGCGCCTCCGGCGGCGTCGGGACCGGCTGCGTGATCCTCGCCAAGCTCCTGGGCGCCGAGGTCATCGCCTGCGCGTCCAGCGACGAGAAGCTCAAGGCGCTGAAGGACATGGGCGCCGACGAGGTGGTCGACTACACCAAGACCGACTGGTCGAAGTGGGCGGTCGAGAAGTACGGCAAGCCGCAGCGCCGCACCTACGACGGCGGCGTCGACGTGGTGATCAACTTCACCGGCGGCGACACCTGGGTGCCGTCGCTGCGCTGCGTGAAGCGCGGCGGCAAGGTTCTCGTCTGCGGCGCGACCGCGGGCTACGATCCCAAGGAAGACCTTCGTTACATCTGGAGCTTCGAGATCGAGATCAAGGGCTCCAACAGCTTCTACGACGAAGATCTCGCGGGCCTGATGAACCTGATCCAGCAGGGCAAGATGAAGCCGGTCATCGACAAGGTGCTGCCGCTCGAACAGGCGGCCGAGGGCCTGCGTCTGATCCAGGACCGCAAGGTCATCGGCAAGGTCGTGGTGACGCCATGAACGAAAAGACCGGCGACAAGGCTGCCGAAAAGCCGAAGAGCCCGGGCGCGGACCTGACGCTGGAGCAGGTCCAGGAGATCGTCACCCGCGCGCCGTTTCACCAGTGGCTCGGCCTCAAGGTCGTGGCCGTGCACGACGACAGCATCGAGCTCACCGCGAAGTGGCGCGAGGAGTGGGTGGTCAACGTCGAGCGCCGCTACACCCACGGCGGCATTCTCGCGACGCTGATCGACCTCGGCGCCGACTGGGCGATGGTCCGCAAGACCGGTCGCGGCGTGCCGACCATCGACATGCGCGTGGACTATCACGCGGCGGCGATGCCGGGCGATCTCACCATCAAGGGCAAGGTCGTGCGCATGGGCGGTCAGTTCTCGGTGGCCGAGGCCGCGATCTACAACGCGGAAGGCAAGCTGCTGGCGAGCGGCCGCGGCACCTATTTCACCGCGCCGCCGAAGGCGTAGAATGCTTGCATAGTGTTGTCGTCATGGCCGGGCTTGTCCCGGCCATCTCGCTTATGAGGGCAAAGGTGTGCCGTCCAAACGGGATCGCCGGAACTCCTGCCCGCGTCCCGGCCCGGTGATGACAGAGTGCTGAGAATGACCATGCCGCACTTCACCAATCTCGGCGACCTGATCCGCCGCGATCTCGATCTCTCCAAAACGGCGATCGTCGATCTCGGCGGCGAAACCGCGCCGCGCGAATACACCTTCGCGCAGCTCGACGCGATGGCGATGGCGGTGGCGCGCGCGCTGTCGAAGCGCGGCTTCAAGCGCGGCGACCGGATCGCGATCCTGTCGATGAACCGCACCGAATACGTCGCGGCCTATTTCGGGATCATGCGCGCCGGCTTCGTCGCGGTGCCGGTGAACTGGCGGTTTCCGCAGAAGACCATTCACGCCATCCTGGAGGACTGTGACGCGCGCCTGATCTTCAGCGATGCGACGAGCCGCAAGGACTGCCCGGCGGGCGTGCCGGTCGTGACCTTCGGCGCGGAGGGGGCCGAGAGCTTCGACGCCTTCCTCGACCCGGGGGCGTTCGAGGCGGTGACGCCGGCCGATCGCGAGCCTGCGATGTTTCTCTACACGTCCGGCTCCACGGGGCTGCCCAAGGGCGTGATCCTGTCGCACCAGAGCCATCTCTGGGTGATCGAACAGCGGCTCGCGCCGGGCCTCGACCGGCATCGCTACCTGATCGCCGCGCCGCTCTACCACATGAACGCGCTGGCGCTGATCAAGCTCGCCTGCGCCGCGCACGCCACCGTGGTGCTGCTCCCGAAGTTCGAGGCGAAGAGCTACATCGAGGCGATCACCCGCTACAAGCCGACCTGGCTGACGGCTGTGCCGCCGATGATCGCGATGATGCTGCGCGAAGCGGACGCGATGGCGAAGGCCGATCTGTCCAGCATCGAATTCCTGCGCATGGGTTCGGCGCCGGTGAGTCAAAGCCTGATGCAGGCGATCCACCGCGCCTTGCCCAAGGCCAAGGTCACCAACGCCTACGGCACCACCGAGGCCGGCATGATCGTGTTCGGGCCGCATCCCAAGGGCCTGCCGCAGCCGGAAGCGTCGGTCGGGTATCCCGACGCGCGCATCGAACTGCGTCTCGTCGACGGCGACGACCGCAACGCCGAGCAGGGTGTGCTGGAAATGAAGACACCGGCGGTGATGAACGGCTATCACAACCGTCCGAACCTGAAGTCGCCGATCCTGCCGGACGGGTTCTACGTCACCGGCGACGTGTTCAGGCGCGACGCGGACGGCTTCCACTATTTCGTCGGCCGCTCCGACGACATGTTCGTGTCCGGTGGCGAGAACATCTATCCGGCCGACGTCGAGCGCATGCTGGAGCGGCACCCGGCGGTGGCGCAGGCCGCAGTGATTCCGGTCGATGACGACATCAAGGGCACCAAGCCGGTGGCCTTCGTTATTCCGAAGGCCGGGCAAGAGCCGACCGAGGACGAAATCAAGCAATTCGCGCTGGCGAATGCGCCGGCGTTCCAGCATCCGCGCTTCGTCTGGTTCGTGGACGAATTGCCGCTGGCCTCGACCAACAAGGTCGATCGCAACGCCCTGATCCGGACGGCGGCGGAGCGTGTAGCGAGCGCCACGCGCGCAGGCTGAGCCCGGGAGCCTCGCCCGAAGCCCGAAATCGAAATGGCCGGGGCGGACCCCGGCCATTTGTTTTGGATGCCGTTCGTCGAATGCGGCGTCAGTTGATCTTGAGTCCGATGGTCTTGATCACCGGCTCCCAGCGCGCCTTCTCCTCGGTCATCATCTTGCGCGCCTCGTCCGGCCCCGAATCGATGATCGGCTCGAAACCGGAGTTGACCAGCGCCTTGTGATAGGTCGGGTCGGCCAGCGCCTTCTTGGTGGCGTTGGAGATCTGGTCCACGATCGGCCTCGGCGTACCGCCCGGCGCGAACATGCCGAGGAACAGCGCGCCGACCATGTTCGGCACGCCCTCTTCGATCGCGGTCGGGATGTCCGGCGCGGCACTGAGCCGCTGCGCCGCATTGACCGCGAGAATGCGGATCTTGCCGGCCTGATGCAGGCTGAGCAGGTGGCCGGTGATGTTCGGCGACATCGCCGGGATGTGGCCGCTGACGAGGTCGGTCATGCCCGGGCCCGCGCCCTTGTAGGAGATGTGGGTCATGTCGTTGATGCCGGTGAGTTGTTTGAACAGCTCGCCGGACAGGTGGCTCATCGTGCCGGTGCCCGCGGAGCCGTAGGACAGCTTGCCGGCGTTGGCCTTGGCATAGGCGATGAACTCCTTGAGATTCTTCGCCGGGACCGAGGGGTGCACCACGATCGAGGTGGCGCTGGAGCACAGGATGTAGATCGGCTCGAACTTGAGCGGGTCGTAGGGCAGCTTCGACATGGTCATCGAGTTGAGGACCATCGTGCTGGTCGAACCGAGGAACAGGCTGTAGCCGTCGGGCTCCGAACGCACGACGTTCATCGCGCCGAGCGTGCCGCCCGCGCCGCCCTGGTTCTCGACGAACACGGTGCCGAGCAGATCCTTCATCTTGTCGGCCCATTGCCGGCCGACCACGTCGTTTACGCCGCCGGCCGCGAACGGCACCACCAGACGGATGGGGCGATCCGGAAACTTGGACTGCCCGAACGCTGAAAAGGAGGTCATCGCGGGGACCGACAGCGACGCGAGGCCGGCGGCCAAGAAATCACGGCGTTTCATTTCCATTCTCCGATCTTCTCGTTTTGAACCTGGTCGGCGATCAACGTTTGAAGCTCGTGGCCTGAACCACGGGGGTCCAGCGCGCGACCTCGTCGGCGACGACCTTCTGGGCCGAAGCGGGGCTCGAATCCGTGATCGGCTCGAAGCCCGACTTCAGCAGCGCCTTCTGGACGTCGTCCTGCGCGACGGCCTCCTTGGTGAGCTGACCGAGCTTCTCGATAATGTCCTTGGGCACGCCGGCCGGCGCGAACAGGCCGTTGAAGTTGGCGGCGATCATGCCTTTCAGACCGGCCTCCTCCGCGGTCGGAATGTCCGGCGCGGCGGCGAGGCGGCGCTCGGCGTTGATCGCGAGGATGCGGATGCGGCCTTCGCGGTGGAAGGACAGCAGCGGGCCGCCGACGTTCGGCGTCATCATCGGGATGTGGCCGCTGGCGAGGTCGGTCACGCCCGGTGCCGCGCCCTTGTAGGGAATGTGCGCGATGTCCTTGGCGCCGATGAGCTGCTTGAACAGCTCGCCGGCGAGATTGGTGAGCGTGCCGGCGCCGGCCGAGCCGTAGGACATCTTGCCGGGGTTCGCCTTGATGTAGGCGATCAGCTCCTGAAGGTTCTTCGCCGGCACCGACTGGTGCACCACGATCGAGGTCGGCGAGTTGCACATCAGGTAGACCGCCTGGAAGTCCTTCAGCGGATCGTAGGGCTTCTTTTCGGAGATCAGCGGGATCAGCACCTGGGTCGAGGTGTTGCCGAACAGGAAGTGGTAGCCGTCGGCCGGCGAGCGCAGCACGTCGTTGGCGCCGATGACGCCGCCGCCGCCGCCCTTGTTCTCGATCACCACGGTGCCGAGCGGCCCGCGCATCTTCTCGGCCCAGAGGCGGGCGGCCACATCGGTCGCGCCGCCCGGCGAGAAGGGGACGACCAGACGGATCGGCCGTTCGGGGTAGGCGAAGGCGCGTGAGGGCAGAGCGGTGGCCGCAGCCGCCGCGGCGGCGCCGGTCAGGAATTGGCGGCGCCCAAGGCGTGCGTTGAGGAATTCGTGTGACATGGGCTGTTTCCGATCCCGGATGCGGGCCGCTTCGGTGCGGCATGATGCGTCTTCTATTGCGGGGATGGCTCCACCGCAAGGAAGCAGGTCATGCGACAGCAGACCGCAGCGGCGGCCGGCGGCGGCCTTGAAACCGGGCAATCTGTCGGTTCGCGCGAAGGACGCTGCCGTCTCGCGTCAGACGCGCACGTCGCGCCGCCAGCGGAAGAGGTAGCGTTCGGCCGGCTTCAGCACCCCGACCTCGATGATCAGCATCATGGCGATCTGCACGACGGTCCAGGCAAACACCTGGTCGATCTGGATCAGGTCGGACGCCTGCTTGAGCCGGTACCCGACGCCGCTCGCCGCGCCGAGCGTCTCGGCGACCAGGCTCACCCGCCAGCCGAAGCCGAACGCGAGCCGCGCTCCGGAGAAAAAGTACGGCAGGATCGACGGCACATAGATCTTCATCAGCGTCTTGGTGCGCGAGAAGCGCAGCGCCCGCGCAAGCTCGACGTAATCGGCGTTGACCGCCTGCGTGCCCTGCCAGACGTTGGTCACGATCAGCGGCAGCGCCGTCATCAGGACCACGAAGATCGGCGTCATCGGCGAGAGGCCGAACCAGATGATCGCGAAGATCGACCAGATCGCCGAGGAGACGGTGTTCATCACCGGAAGAACCGGCTCGAAGAACTCGCCGATGGTGCGGTGCGAGCCGAGAAGAATTCCGAACGGCACGCCGATCGCCACCGCGATCGCGAAGCCGACGCAGACCCGGCCGAGCGTGGTCATCAGGTTGTAGAAGAGGTCGCCGGTCTGCGCGAGTTCGACGACGCGCTCGAACACCCGGTCGGGACGCGGGAAGACGTAGGACGGCGAGGTCAGCCCGGCGATCCACCACAGGCCGAGCAGCAGGCCGAGCAGTGCGATCCGCTGAACGAAAATCCGAGAGCGGCGCCGGCCGCTCCCCTCGCCGTTTGCCGTGAGGTCGGTCATTTTGCCTGCTTGGCCTTTTCATAAAGCGCGGTGTTGAACAGGCTGTCCGGCACGTCGCCCTTGATGGTGCCGCTCGCCTTGAAGATCTGCGCCATCGTCTTGAACGTCTGCACGTCGGCGGGCTCCATCGAGGCCGTGTAGATCTGGTTCCAGAGCTGGGCGTAGGACGTGGCGTTCTTGGCGTCGAGGTTGCTGGCCTTGCTCAACATCGAGGCGGCTTCGGCGTTGTTGGTGCGGCCGAAGGCGGTCGCATCCATCATGGCGCGCACGAACTTCGCGGCCGCGTCCGGATTCTTCTTGATAAAGCTCCGGTGCATGATGGCGGCGGCCAGGATCGGCGGCACGTCGCTCTTGGTCATGGCCTTCCACTCGTCGACGAGCTGGCCCAGCACCTGAAGCTTGAGCTCGGGCACCGAGGCGATGGTCACCGCGCGCAGCGCCGCGGCGTCGATGTCGCCGCGCTGGAGAAACTGCACGAGCTGGCCTTCGTTGCCGCCGACCGGGGTGAAGTCCGACGGCTTGATGCCATGGTTGCGCTCCATCACCGCCGCGGTGATCGCATAGGCAGCGCTGCCGACCGGCGACACGCCGACCTTCTTGCCCTTCAGATCCTTGATCGATTTGACCGGCGAGCCGTCGCGGGTCACGAAGGTCGCCTCCGCGATTTGGGTGGCCAGCACGATCTCGACCGGCGCATCCTGGATCGCGAGCGCGAAGGCGCCGGTGGCGGGCGCGGCGAAGCCGACGTCGATCGAATTCGTGATCAGCGCGCGGGTCGGGCCGTTCACGTCGGCGAAGCGCACCCATTCCGGCTGCAGGCCCTGCTTCTCGACGAACTTGCCGAATTCGAGCACCGCGCCGAAGCCCACGGAGAATCCGCTGGTCCAGTAGCCGATCCGGATTTTCTCCTGGGCCTGGGCGGTCGACGCCGAAGCGGCGAATGCAAGCGCCGCGACCGCGGCAAGCCAGTGTCTGCGGACGATCATGCGTGAATCTCCTCGGTGTTGGCGGCCTCGAGCGAGGCCCTGAGTTCGGCGGTGAGAGCGACGGTTTCGGGCGTGCCGACCCGCGGATGCGGGCATTCGACGTCGATCTGGCGTCGCACGCGGCCCGGCCGCGGCGACAGCATGACGATGCGGTCGGCGAGCACGACCGCCTCTTCGACGTCGTGGGTGACGAACAGGATCGACATCTGCCGCAGGTCTTGAATGCGCAGCAGCTCGCGGTGCATCGAGCCGCGGGTCTGCGCGTCGAGCCGCGAGAAAGGTTCGTCCATCAGGAGAATGTCCGGCTCGCCGACCAGACTGCGGGCGAGCGCGACGCGGCTGCGCATGCCGCCGGAGAGCTGGTGCGGATAGCTGTCGGCGAATTCGGAGAGGCCGACGAGATCGAGCGCAGCGTGCGCGCGTTTGGCGCGTTCGGCCGCCGGCATCGCACCGGTTTCGAGCGCCAGCGCGACGTTCTTGTGCGCCACCCGCCACGGCAGCAGCCGGTCGTCCTGAAACATGTAGCCGACACGGCTCCAGTCCACTTTGCCGCGGGTATCCCGGCCGAGCACGCGAACGGTGCCGCTGTCAGGGACGATCAGGCCGGCCGCCAGATTGAGCAATGTGCTCTTTCCTGCGCCGGACTGGCCGAGAATGGCGACGATCTCGCCGCGAGGAATGGCGAAGCTGACGTCGCGCAGCACCTCCAGCGCAGTGTTGCGGCCGGCGAAATATTTCGAGACACGCTCGAAAGCGATGACGTTTTCGCCAGCGGGGGCGGGCACGTTGCTCAAGCCGGCGGCAGCGGGTTCGATCGTGGCGTTGCTCATCACTGTGATGTAGCACGGTTCATGCCGGAATCAGCCTGTGGAGCGTTCGCAGGCGCAGCAAATTGACGAAATGTGAAGCAGGGAGTGGAGGCATGTCGCTGCGAAAGACGAACGGAGAAGAAGCCGACCGGCAGTTGCCGCTCGGGGAGGAAATCTTCCTCGACCACATCGGCCATTTCGTGCGCGATCCACAGGCAGCCGGCCGCGCGCTGGAGCGCGCCGGTTTCGCGCCCGCCCCGGTCTCGATCCAGGTCAATCCGGACGGCACCCCGACCGGAACCGGCAACGTCACGGCGATGCTGACCCGCGGCTACATCGAGGTGCTGTTCAAGACGGCGGACACACCGCTCGGGCAGGAGTTTGAGGCGGCGCTGTCGCAGCATGCCGGGCTGCATCTTGCGGCTTTCGCGGTGGCCGATGCGCAGGCGCGCCACCGGCAACTGGGCGAGGCCGGATTTCCGATGCGCCCCCTGGTGCAATTCCAGCGGCCGGTGACAACCGAGACCGGGGAGGGGATCGCGGCCTTTACGGTGGTGCGGGTCGAACGCGGCGCGATGGCGGAGGGGCGCGTGCAGATGCTTACCCACCGCACTGAGGACACGGTCTGGCAGCCGCGCTGGCTCTCTCATCCCAACGGCGCGAGCGGTCTGCTCGATCTGGTGGTCGCATCCGCCGATCCGGACGAAGCGTCCGCCCGGTTCGCGCGCTTCACAGGTTGTGTGGCCCAGGCGAACGGATGGGGGCGGGCGGTGCATCTCGATCGCGGTCGCGTCCAGCTCTGCGACGCGGTTTCATTCAAGCGGCTGTTTCCGGAGCTGATCGTGCCGCGCCTGCCGTTCATGGGCGCTTACGGCATCGCGGTCCGCTCGCTCCCGGAAACGCAGGCGATGCTCGCGAAGGTGCTGCCCGGCCTGCGTCGCGACAGCGCGTCTCTGGTCGTGCCGTTTCCGGACGAACTCGGGCTCGGCGCCTGGGTGTTCGTCGAGCGCGCCGCCGATCTTCCCTGGCGTCGATAGAGCCTTTCCGGCTTTGACGAAATCAAAGCCGGGGCTCTACTTTTTTGCTTTGACGCGTTTTCTTCCCGCGAACCGATAGCCACTTCGCTCGAAGACGCTGTCGCACAGCCTCAAAGGCTGGCGTAATCGATCGGCCGGTGCCGGTCGAGTGTGCGCGCGACCTTCGGCAACGGATACTTCAGGCCGGTGGCGCAGTTGAACAGCACGGCGCGTTCGTCGCGGCGGATGCGGCCGTCGGCGAGGCCTTGCTTGTAGGCGGCGTAGGTCGCGGCGCCCTCCGGGCACATCAGGAAGCCTTCGGCGCGCGACACCTCGTCGAGGGCGGCCGTGATGGCCGCGTCGTCGACCGCGATGGCGAAGCCGCCGCTCTCGCGCACCGCGCGCAGGATGAGAAAATCGCCGATCGCCTGCGGCACGCGAATGCCGGCCGCGATGGTGTGCGCGTTCTCCACGCGCGTCGCGTGTTCCACGCCGGCCTCGAAGGCGCGCACCATCGGCGCGCAGCCGGACGCCTGCACCGCGACCATGCGCGGGCGCTTCGATCCGATGAAGCCGATGGCTTCAAGCTCGGCGAAGGCCTTCCACATGCCGATCAGGCCGGTGCCGCCGCCGGTCGGATAGAGGATCACGTCCGGCACCTGCCAGCCGAGCTGTTCGGCGAGTTCGAGCCCCATCGTCTTCTTGCCCTCGATCCGGTAGGGCTCCTTGAGCGTCGAGGTGTCGAACCAGCCGGCGCTGGCCTTGCCTTCGCCGACGATCTTGCCGCAATCGTCGATCAGTCCGTTGACGCGATAGACCGTGGCGCCCTGCAGCTCGATCTCGCTGACGTTCACCTCCGGCGTGTCTTCCGGACAGAAGATCGTGGTGCGGATGCCGGCGCGGCTGGCGTAGGCCGCAAGCGCCGCGCCGGCGTTGCCGTTGGTCGGCATCGCCATGTGACGGATGCCGAGCGCCTTGGCCATCGACACCGCCATGACCAGACCGCGTGCCTTGAACGAGCCGGTCGGCAGCCGGCCCTCGTCCTTCACCAGCAGCTCGCCGCCGCCGAGCTTCGTGGCAATCTTTGGCAGTGCCACGAGCGGCGTCATCGCCTCGCCGAGGCTGACGATGTCGGCGGCGCGGCGAACTGGAAGAAGCTCGCGGTAGCGCCAGAGGTCCGGCGGACGGGCCGCCAGCGCTTCCTTGGACAGCGCGGCCTTCACCCCCGCAAGGTCGTAGCGCACCAAAAGCGGCTTTCCCGCCGACGACAGGTTGTGAATGCGGTCGGCCTCAAAACGCTCGCCGGTCATGGCGCATTCGAGATGCGTCACGAAGGTCGGCAGCTCGGCGGTCAGGTTGTCGCTGGCGTTCATTCCCGGCCTTTCGGCGGATGGCTGTGCGGATGCGCATGGTCGTGAGCATGATCGTGATGATGATCGTGCGTGTGGCCGTGTCCGTGATGATGACGGTGGCCATGCCCATGCCCATGCCCATGCGGATGGCCGTGCGCATGACTGTGGGAATGGCTGTGTCGCGGGGCGGAGAGATGCGCCTCGCCCTTCGGCAGGCGCGGGTCTTCGCTGAACACCAGCGACTTGATCGTCACCGGAACGGTCATCGAAGGCAGGCGGATGCGGCCGAGGTCGATGTAATCGAAATCCCACAGCACCACTCCGTCGATGCACAGGATCTCGCTTTCGACGTCCAGCTCCTCGCGCAGGATCGCGCCGAGCGTCTGCGCGATGTCGCCGTCGAGCATGATGTAGAGCGGCTTCTTCAGCGCAATGGTCTGCGGCAGGCCGCGGACGATGCCCTGCGCGAACGCAAAGATGCGCTCGTGCGAGGGTGCGCCCTGCCAGCGTAGCGCAAGCGCCACGTCGCTGTCGCCCTCGGTCAGGTCGAAGCGCGTGAAGTGGCTGCGGATCGATGCGGCGAGCGCGTCGGCCTCGACGGTCTCGCCGCAGACGTAGGGCGGCTGCACGACCTGCAGATTGCGGCGCGGGAGAAGCGCGCCCGGATTGGTGATCGTGCTGGTGTTGCCCGAAAGCTGGACGCTGTATTCCGACGCGCCCAGCGCGGTGGCGCGGATGCACTCGCCGGCCGGCAGCAGCGGCCAGGGCAGGGCGCCGGCGTCGAGCCGCGCGCGCAGGGCGCGGCCGAGCCTGCGTCCCATGTCGCCGAAGTCGCGATCCTCGCGGCCATAGACGTATTCGGCCACGCCGCCGGAAACCATGATGCCGTCGATGCGGCCCAGCTCCGCGATCGGATCGGTCAGGTAGAGCCGGGCCAGCGGCGGCGGCAGCGGCCGCATCCGGATCGCCGCGCACAAGGCATCGGCCATGTAGCCCGCGACGCGGTCCATCTCGGCCTGCGTGGCGCGGCCGCCCCGGTCCCAGTCGAAGCCGGCCTGGGCGGCATGATGCCGGCCTGCGGGATCGAGCCGCACGATCGTGCCGGTCTCGTCCGTGACCTGAAGCCGGCCGCCGATGTGGATTGCGGCGGTCGCCAGCACGCGCCCGGCCTCGACCAGCGCCAGCTTGGTGGTGCCGCCGCCGATGTCGATGTTCAGGATCCGCAGGCCGTGATCGGAGGAGGCGCGGGCCGCGCCCGATCCGTAGCCCGCCAGCATCGCCTCCATGTGATGGCCGGCGGTGGCGCAGACGAACTCGCCGCCCTGTTCGGCCAGCATGCCGCCGATCGCCTGGGCGTTGTCGCGGCGCAGCGCCTCGCCGGTCAGGATCACCACGCCGGTGTCGATGTCGGCCGGCTTCAGGCCGGCGGTTGCGTAAGCGTCGTCGATGATGGCGCGCAGCTGCGCGTCGTCGATCCGCTCCTCGCTCTGGTACGGCGTGAGCGCGACCGGCGAGCGGAACAGGGTCTCCCGGCCGACGACGTAATAGCGGCTGGTCAGCTCTTCGCCCATGCGGCGAAGATCGACGCGCGAGAAGATCACCTGGGTTCCGGCGGAGCCGATGTCGATGCCGACGCTGGTGAGCGAGACATTGTCGGACAGCCAGAGCGGGTTGTCCTCGATCGGGCCGTCGAACTCGAAGTCGTCATGGTCGTGATCCGCCTCCCCGTCATGGGTGTGGGCGAGATCGGCGCCGAGGCTGTGATCGGCGAGCGTATGGGATTTCCTGGGAGGATCGTCCGGACCGGCCATGCCGCTGCTCTAACGCAAAACGGGCTCCCGAGGGAGCCCGTTTGAGATCCGGTTCGCACCGGCTCTTGCGGCCGGCTTACCACTTCTGGGTGCCGTACCAGTCGTCGATGTCCTGGCGGACCTGATCGCGGGCGAGGCCGTAGCGCTCCTGAATCTTGCCCTCGAGCTGGTCGCGCTTGCCGGCGATCACGTCGAGATCGTCGTCGGTGAGCTGACCCCACTTTTCCTTGACCTTGCCCTTCATCTGCTTCCAGTTTCCTTCCACGCGATTCCAGTCCATGCGGGGCTCTCCTGTTGTTTGGAATTCGATGGTGTTGAAACGTATTGCACCCGCGAATGGTTCCTTCTCCGCGGAGGCCCCGGCGGCCGGATCTGTCGTGCCGCTGGCTTTCCCGACGGCCTGTGAGAGCACTCGCGGCGCATAAATCCGCGCGCAGTCCGGCGCGCTGCGGTCCGATCGCTCTGTGTCGCGAGATGAGCGCGGGCGGCGGTCGTCGCAGAATTTGCTTCGTCCGGTCCCATCCTGAACGCTTTTGGCCGCCATTGTCGGCTGCCGGTCAGACACCTCGCAGACGGTCTGCTATAGGCGCGCCTCGTTTGGATTCATCGCAAATTTCGTTCGGTCGAGGGGGAGACGATGCATAGCTCTGTTGATGCGGGAGCCGCTGCATGTGGCTTGCTCCCGGCGGGCCTATCGGCCAGCATCGTCGCCGGCCCGGATGGGCCGAACGAGGGAAGCTCCGACATGACCAACACGGCCGGGACCGAACGGGCGCCGGGGGGCGCCGCTCGGCGAGTCCTCGTCGTCGAAGACGAAATGCTGATCGGCATGCTCCTTGAGGACATGCTGGCCGATCTCGGACATTCGGTGGTGGCGGTGGTCCCGCGGGTGAACGAGGCCCTGATTCGGATCAAGAACAAGGACTTCGACCTGGCGATTCTGGACGTCCATCTGAACGGCCAGTCGGTGTTTCCGGTGGCCGACAGCCTGATCGAGCAGGGCATCCCGTTCATGTTCGCGACCGGCTATGGCGAGCGCGGCCTGCCGGACACTTACCGCGGCCGCCCGATCCTGCAGAAGCCGTTTGCGAAGGACGACCTCGAACGGGTGTTGCAGGAGGTCGCGGTCTGACGTCGCCGGGCTGAGACGACCCGCGGCCACGCACGCTCGTGATTTTCGCTGTAGGTTCTATATTACCGGCGTAACCCGGTCACATATCGTTCGGGAGTTCTGGCATGAAGCGCGGCTGGGCGGTTTGCCCCGCGGGCAACTGGAATCCCGCGACGGCGGTCGATCGGGTTTTGCTCGACTCCGCCGCCCGTCATGGCAACCGCATCGCCATGATCGGCGAGAACGGCACGGCCATCCTGCTCGACCTCGACGAACCTTTGGCGCTGCATGACGGTGACGGCATCGTTCTCGATGACGGCTCGGTGGTGATGGTCTCCGGCGCGCCCGAGCCGCTTCTGGAGCTTTCTGCGCATTCTCCGCTGGAGACGGTGCGGCTGGCCTGGCATCTCGGCAACCGGCACGTCGACGTACAGATCGCGGGCGGGCGGCTGCGCATCCGGGACGCACATGGGGTCGAGGAGATGGCCGCAGGACTGGGCGTGACGGTGACGCGAATCCAGGCGCTCTTCGATCCCGGTTCGGCCGCGCCATCGCACGATCACGGCCACCATCACGGTCCCGGCGAGCACCACCATCATCATCACGATTGACGGTGGCAAGACGAACGGCGTCAGGCCGGCCGGTCGTCAGACCTCGATGCGGCTGCGCTGCAGGACCGCGCGGACGCGGCGGTAGATCAGCAGCACGCAGACGGCAAGCGCGACGCCCCCCGCAAGCAGGAAAATGGGTTGGGACGAGTCCAGCGTGCCGGCGACCGCGAGGCCACCGAGCGAGCCCAGATAGGTGTACAGCGAAAGCGTCGGGAGGATCCCGGCGAGCGTGCCGAGCGCAAACGGCACGGACCCGATTCCGGTCACGCCGAAGATGTAACTGACCGTGCTGAACGGCATCGGCGCCGCAATCCGCAGCAGGACGACGATCCGCCATCCTTCTTCGTCGACCGCCTGGCGGATGGCGCGCGCCGTCGGCTTGTTCGCGATCTTCCGTTCGACCCGGTCGCGCGCCACGGTGCGCGCCAGCCATAAGGCAAGCACCGAGCCTGCGGTCAGCGCAACTGCAAGAAACGGAATGGCCGAAAGCCCGTAAACGAAGCCGGCGCCGGTGCACAGGATGGCGCGAGGCATGACCACGAAGGCGCTGAGCAAACAGGCCAGCACCAGCATCGGGATGCCGTATTCGTGAAAGGCGCTGCCCGAGCCGATCAGCTCCAGCAAGGGCTCCATGCGAGGCCATTCCATGCGCGGCGTCCGGCGATGTTGGGCAGGGTGTTCTAGGCAAATCCCCGCTGGGCGCATTCGTTTAACACGGCGGACCAGTCGGCCGGTAGGTGAATCGCCGGGTACAATGAACAGCGAGCGTTACCGCCCCCGGTCGAATCTCGGCGTGCGCTTTTCGAGAAACGCCCGCACGCCTTCGCGATAGTCTTCGTGCGATCCGGCCTGACGCTGCAATGTGCGTTCGAGCGCGAGCTGGGTTTTGAGGTCGTTGTCTTCGGATGCGTCGAGCGCGCGCTTGATCAGGCCGAGTCCGTGCGTCGGCGCGGTCGCGAACCGCGCGCAAAGCGCGCGCGCCTCGTCCATCAGCGCGTCGTCGTCGACGGCCTTCCAGATCAGTCCCCATTGCTCGGCGCGCTCCGCACTGAGCGGTTCGGCCAGCAGCGCCAGCCCGCGCGCCCGCGCCTGCCCCACCAGACGCGGCAGCAGCCAGGTGCCGCCGGCGTCGGGCACCAGTCCGATGCGCGCGAACACCTGCGTGAAGGTCGCCGAACGCGCGGCCAGCACGATGTCGCAGGCAAGCGCGATGTTGCATCCGGCACCGGCGGCGATGCCGTTGACGGCCGCGACCACCGGAAACGGCAGGGCCCGCAACCGGAGCACCAGCGGATTGTAGTGCCGTTCCAGCGCCTCGCCAGGGACGATCACCTGGCCATCCGGGGTTATCCGTTCGTTGAGATCCTGCCCGCTGGAGAAGGCACGTCCCGATCCGGTGAGCAGGAGCGCCCGGCAGGTGTCGTCGTTCTCGGCTTCGTCGAGAGCCGTTGCCAATGCTTTGTGCATGGCGTCCGTAAAGGCGTTGAGCCGATGCGGACGATTGAGCGTGACGATGCGGAAGCCGGGATGCGTCTCGACCAGAATGGGGATTTGATCCATGCTGAATCCTGTGGCGGCAATCCGCCGCATGCGGGACATTGGTCTTGGCGCCACTTTGCCCTATGAGACAAGGGTGCGCGACCCTAGGTTGACGCATCGAATTCAGATTGGACGCTCAAGACTTTAACTTGAGGTCTTCGACCGGAGGAAAGCGATGTCGAATATCAAGAGAACCTTGACCCTTGGCGTCTCCGCCGCCGCCGTTCTCGGCGTGCTTATTGCGGCCATGCCGCAACCCGCCGACGCGCAGCAGCGAAAATCAATCCGCTGGTCGACCTCGAGCGTCAACTCCTACGGCTATCAGGTGGCGGCCGCGATGGCGAAGATCGCCGAAGACGCGCTCGGCGGCGAATACACCGTCACCGTCAATCCCTATCCGTCCACGACCGGCGCGATGAAGGCCGCGATGGATGGCAATGGCGAGATCGGCTACACGGCCGACGTCGGCATGACCCAGCTTTACGCCAGCGAGGGCGGCTTCAAGGGTTACAAGGCCGGCAAGGGCAACCTGGTTCACACCTGGTACGCCTATCCGATGGAATCCTTCATGGCCGTGCCCGCCGACAAGGCGTCGCAGTACAAGTGCCTGAAGGATCTCTCCGGCAAGCCGACCTTCTTCACGCCCGCCGGCTTCATGAACTGGCTGAACTTCCAGCGCATGTACAAGGCGCTCGGCTACGACTTCCGCCACGTCCAGATTGATCCCAAGACCCAGGCGGATGCGCTGAAGGGCGGCACGATCGCCGCCTCGGTGGCCTACACGACCTCCGGCCGCTCGCTGGTGCCATACTGGAAGGAAACCGAAATCCGGATGGACATCCGCATCGTCAATCCGTGCCCGGACGAGGTCGCCAAGCTCAAGGCGGCGGGTCTGGCCGTGTCGGATGTCGATCCCAACGTATTCGCCAAGGATGTCGGCGTGAAGTCGATCGCAGGCGTTCCGATCCTGTTCGGCTACAACATGCGCGCCGACATGCCGGAGGACGTCGTCTACAGGCTGGTGAGCGCGTTCTACAAGAACCGCGACTCCCTCGCGAAGCAGGATGCCGGCTTCGCTCCGATGGCTCGCGACTTCGTCGGGATGCAGGTCCAGGGCATCAACGCCAACCCGCATATTCCGGTTCACCCCGGCCTGGCGAAGTTCCTGAAGGAGCAGAAGGCCTGGAACGACAAGTGGAAGATCTCGACCAGCGCGAGCTGATCGGCTGATCTCGATCCTCGGGGCGGGAAACCTGCGCGGATGCACAGGATCCCGCCCCGATCTGCTTTCTGATCCGTCGATTTCGGGCGTGGCGGGGAACGGTTTCCGTGAACATACGCGGCAAATCGAACGTCCCTGGTCTCATTCCCGGTTACATGACGCGGTGAAGATCACTAGGGTTGCGAGGCGACTGGAGGCCAGGGGCGGATGCGAGGAGGCGTTGCGGGCAAGTCCGCAATGCGCAGCCGTCCGATCGGCCGATCAGAATGCCGGCGTGCAGGGGGGGCGATGCGAATGCTGGTCGATCAGGTCAAAAAGCAACTCAGTCTCGACAACGCGATCCTGTTCTTTTCGACGGTGTTGCTCGGCTGGTTGCTTTGGTACTTCTACACCGGTTTCGGCGGTCCGCAGGAGCTGGTGTCGCGCCTGATCTCGGTCGCCCTGATTCTCCAGGTGCTCTTCATGTACCGGGAGAAGTATCTCTATTCGTGGCTGCCGCCGCGGGCGAACGATGCGATCGTTCTGATCTACATCGGCATTGCGCTCTATGCCTTCTGGTATTTCTGGATCGAATTCGAACAGGTCGCGATCTATCGGCAGGGCTCGTACACGACCGGAGATTACGTCGTCGGCCTGCTGATCTTCCTGCTGGTCATGGAGCTGTCGCGGCTGGCGCATCCGGTCCTGTTCTGGATGAACTCCTTCCTCGTCGTTTATACGCTTTGGGGCTATCTCAGCCCGTTCGATTTCTTCTGGCATCCGGGCACCACGTTCTATCGCGTGGTGACGTCGAGCACTGTCGAGTTTTCGACCGGCATCTACGGCATCTACGGCCAGCTCGCGCTGACCGTGATCGCGGCGTTCCTTCTGCTGGCTGCTGCGGCCAACGGCTTCGGCGCACAGCGCGGCATGATCAACGTGATGCGCCGCTTCGCCGGACGCTCCCGCCAGATGGTGCCGCAGACCGCCGTTCTGGGCTCGCTTGCGGTCGGCACCGTCAGCGGCAGCGGCTCGGCCAACGCCGTGGTGGTGGGAAGCATCACCATCCCGCTGATGCAGCGCTATGGCGTGCCGGGCACGTTCGCGGCGGCCGTGGAAACCGCGTCCTCGATGGGCGGCCTGCTGATGCCGCCGCTGATGGGCGTTGGCGCGTTCCTGATGGCCCAGTTCCTCGGAGTGCCCTATTGGGACGTGGTGTCTCGCGGGTTTGCGCTGGCGCTGGTCTATTACATCTCGCTCGCGCTCGCGGTTTACATGCTTTGCGTGCGGCTGCTGCCGCGCGACAGCGTGCCGGCACCGACAGTGCGATCCTACGACACCATCAAGACGACGATTTTCTTCTCGTCGGTGGTCTTCCTGATCATCCTGATGGGCGTGGTCGGAATCGGCGAACTGCTCGCCGCGCTCTACACGGCGGCCTTCATGTTCTTCTGGCTCATGATGGCGTTCTTCTATTTCAAGTACGTCCTCAAGGATCCCGAGGTCGCCCAGGAGTCGCTGCTGAACAACATCCGTCTCAGCATCGAGACGCACGGCGACATGACGTCCTATCTGACGCTGCTGCTCGCCACCCTTGGCATCATGATCGGCCTGTTCACGGTCACCGGATTCATCAACCGGATGGGCGCCACGCTGCTCGATCTCGGCGCCTGGAACATCATGGCGATGATCGGCATGGCCTACATCTTCGGCTGGCTGGTCGGCGCCGGACTGCCGCCGACGGCGACCTACATCATCGGCGCGATCATCATCGTGCCGCCGCTGGTCAAGCTCGGCATCAACCCCTGGGTCGCCCACTTCTTCGTCTTCCTGCTTTCGGTCTGGGGCGAACTGTCGCCACCCACATCGCTCACGGCGGCGGTCTCGGCGAAAATCGCCAATGCCTCCTTCATGAGAACGATGTGGGAGGCGCTGAAGATGTGCATCCCGATCACGCTGATGACCTTCGCGATCTTCACCCGGCCGAACATCGTCCAGGTGACGGGGTGGCCTCAGGTCGTCGACACCGCGCTGGTGTTGATCTCGACCGCCGGCATCACGGTGGCCATGTTCGGTCGTCTGGTCACGCAGAAGCTCGGCGACGTGGCTCTGCGGCTGCTTCTGGCGGCGGTCTCGTTCCTGACCATGTTCCATCCCGACCAGACCGTGTCCATTGCAGCGGCCGTGCTGCTGCTCCCGGCCGTCCTCGTCGGCATCTGGCGGCATCGCCTCGTGGTGCCGCCGGCCAAGCTGAACGAGGAGGCGGTCCGCGCCGGTAAGGTGATCGAACTGGGCCAGATGGCGACGGAGGCCCGGCGCGACATCGGCTGAGCGGCTGGAGCGCGGTGATCCCAGACGCCGGCGGTTGGAGCGCGCGCAGCGCATATGGCCCTGCAACGCCTGGCTGTTGCATGGGCGGGTGCGAAGCGTGCTAACGATGCGGTTTCCCTGTCCCGGAACCGTCGATCCATGCCTGCACTGTCTTCCTCTGCCTCCGCCCGCGACCGTCTCGAACAGGCCCTGGCTCGCATCGCCGACCCCCAAGGCGAGGGCGCCCGCGCCTGCCTGACGGTGTACGAACGCACCGCACGGATCGAGGCCGACGCGGCCGACGCGCGCGCGAAGGCCGGGCTGTCGCTCGGCCCGCTCGATGGTGCGATTGTCAGCATCAAGGATCTGTTCGACGTGGCCGGCGAAGTGACCCGCGCCGGCTCCCGCATTCTCGCCGAGGAGGGCAAGCCGGCCGGGCGCGATGCGCCGGCGGTGCGCCGCCTGCGCCAGGCCGGTGCGGTGATCGTCGCCAAGACCAACATGAGCGAGTTCGCCTTTCACGGCATCGGCACCAATCCGCACTTCGGCACGCCGGGCAATCCGGCCGACCGGGCGCGCGCGCCGGGCGGCTCGACCTCGGGCGGCGCCGTCGCGGTCGCCGACGCAATGTGCGAGATCGCCATTGGCAGCGACACCGGCGGCTCGACCCGCGCGCCGGCGGCGCTCTGCGGAATCGTCGGCTGGAAGCCGAGCCGCCAGCGCATTCCGACCGAGGGCGCGTTTCCGCTGTCCTATTCGCTCGAACTCGATCGGGCCGATGGCGCGCACGGTGGCGGATTGCGCGCGGGCCGACGCCGTGATGGCGGGGGAAGAGCCGGTCGAAATCGAGCCTTCGGCGCTCGCGGGCCTGCGCCTGACGGTGCCGCAAAGCTTCCTGCTCGACGGCATGGACGACACGGTGTCGGCGGCGTTTGCCGCGACGCTCGAGCGCCTGCGCAAGGCGGGCGCGCGCATCGAGGAGCATAAGGCCCCGCTGATCGACGGCATGGCCAAGGTCAATGCGCTCGGCGGCTTCGCGCCGGCGGAATCCTTTGCGATCCATCGAGAACGGCTGGAGCGCCGCGCCTCCGACATCGACCCGAACGTGCTGGGGCGCATCGAGCGCGGCCGGACCATTTCCGCCGCCGACTATGTCGAGATGAGCCGCGGGCGCGCGGACCTGATCGCGCGGATGGACGACTGGCTGTCCGGCTTCGATGCGCTGGTGCTGCCGACGGTGCCGATCGTCGCGCCGCGCATCGACGAGGTGGCGACGGTGGAGGCGTTTGGGCCGAAGAACATGCTGATCCTGAGAAACACCTCGGCGATGAACTTCTTCGACCTTTGCGCGGTGTCGCTGCCGATGCCGCGAAGCGGCGGCGCGCTGCCGGCCGGGCTGATGCTCGCCGCACGCAACGGCCACGACCGGCGGCTGTTCGCGGTGGCTGCGGCGGTCGAAAAACTGCTGGCGAACTGAACGCCGCGGCTTGCCGGGCGCAGGCGATCCTCTACCATGACGGCAAAGCCGTCTGGGAGGACCGTCATGTCCGGCATTTCGCACTCCGCTGACCGTTTTCACCGCACGTCCCGTCCGAGCCGCCGCGCCGTTCTGGCCGGCGCGTCCGCTGCAGCGGCCCTGCTCGCTGCGCCCGCCATCGTGCGCGCGCAGGCCGGTCCGCTGCGGGTCGGCGTCCTGCTGCCGCGCTCCGGCGCGCAGGCCGGGATCGGGCAGGACTGCCATCGCGGCGTCGACGTTGCCGCCGGGCTCTTCAAGGAGATCGGTCTGCCGTCGATGCAGATCATGAACGCCGACACCGAGACCAACGTCGAGGTGGCGCGGGCCCGCGCCGAGAAGCTGATCAGCGAGGGCGCGCAGATCCTGGTCGGCGCCTTCAACTCCGGCCAGAGCACGGCGATCGCGCAGGTCGCCGAGCAGAAGGGCATTCCCTACGTCATCAACATTGCGGCCGCGCCTGCGATAACCGAGCAGGGCTACAAGTTCGTGTTCCGCAACTTCCCGACCGCGCCCATGCTGCTGGCGGATGCGTTCCGGAACCAGAAGGAAATTTTCGCGGAGAGCGGCGTCGCCCCGAAGACCGTGGTGTTCCTGCACGTCAACGACACGTTCGGCACGGCCATGCAGAAGGGCATCGGCTCGGTGCTCCCGAAGTTCGACATGCCCTACACGATCAAGGAGACCATCGCCTACGATCCCACGGCGCGCGATCTTTCCGTCGAGGTTGCCAAGGCGCGGGCGAGCGGCGCCGACGCTCTCCTGGTCGTCAGCCGGCTCAACGACGCCATCCTGCTGACGCGCGAGATGGTGAAGCAGCGCTGGTCGCCGATGGGCGTGCTCAGCATGGGGCCCGGCTGGTACGAGGACCAGTATCTCAAGACGCTGGCCAAGCTCGGCGACGGGCCGCTCAGCTTCGTGCCCTGGTACGATCCCAACAAGCCGCTCGCCAAGCGTCTGGAGGCGGCGCTCGCCAAGGCGCATCCCGGGATCAATCTCAACACCAACCACATCTACACGTTCGAGGCGCTGCTGGTCGCCGCCGATGCCTACAAGCGCGCGGGCTCGACCGATCCGAAGGCTCTGACCGAGGCCGTCCGCAAGACCAACATCACCGACAACGTGTCGACCGGTCCCGGCATCCAGTTCAACGAGAAGGGCCAGAACGACAAACTCAAGAACTCCGCCATCCAGAACCGGGGCGGCAAGCTCGTCACCGTGGCGCCGAAGGGCGCGACCAACGCCAAGGCCGAATGGCCGATGCGGCCCTACGCCAAGCGCTAAAGTCCTTCCGGACTCGTCCGGCTCCGGCCGTTGCGGCCGGGGTCCCGAATGTCAGGCTTCGATGGTGCCCGCAGAGATTTATCTTAACGTCGCCGTGAGCGGGCTTCTGACCGGGCTGGTCTACGGGCTGATGGCGCTCGGCCTGTCGGTCATTTTCGGCGTGGTGCGTGTGGTCAACTTCGCGCACGGCGAGATGATGACCATCGCCATGTATCTCGCAGTGGTGCTGTTTGCGTCGTTCGGCCTCGATCCGTTGCTGATGATGCTGCCGATCGCCGCGGTGCTGTTCGTGCTGGGCTACGCGATGCAGGCCAGCATCATCAATCCGTTCATCAACCGGCCCGAACACAGCCAGTTCATCCTGCTGGTGGCGGTGGCGATCATCATGGTCAACGGCCTGCTGATCGTGTTCGGCCCCGACGCGCAGAACGTCCAGACGTCGTATTCGTTCGACAGCTTCATGCTTGGGCCGCTGGTCGTCGACGCCACCAAGGCCTATGCCGGCGGGGCCGCGATTCTTGCAGCCGCCGCGCTGTTCGCGTTCTTCCGGTTTGCGACGACGGGGAAGGCGATCCGCGCCTGCGCCGACAATTACACCGGCGCGCTGGTGGTCGGCCTCGACGTGAAGCGGCTCTATGCGCTGACCTTCGGCATCGGCGCGGCCTGCGTCGGCGCGGCCGGAGCGATGCTGGTTCTGATCGTCGACGTGACGCCGCCGCTCGGCCCGGCCTTCACGCTGCTGGCCTTCATCATCGTGATCACCGGCGGGCTGGGCTCGATGCCCGGCGCGCTGCTCGGCGGCGTGCTGATCGGCATGACCGAGGCGCTGGCGGGCCTCCTGTTCACGCCGTCCGCCAAGAGCATGTTCGCCTTCGCCATCCTCGTGCTGGTCCTGTTGTTCCGCCCGCAGGGCATCATGGGTAAGAGAACGACATGAGGCCGGCATGATCGCGCGTCTGCTGGAGGGCATACCGCGTCGCGGTCTGATCGCAATGGCGATGGCGCTCGCGGTCTTGCTTGCGGCGCCGCTGGTGGCCAACGATTACGCGCTCACGATCCTGATCCTGATCCTTTACTTCGCTTATGTTGGGCAGGCCTGGAACGTGATGATGGGCTTTGCCGGGCAGTTGTCGCTCGGGCATGCCCTTTACGTCGGACTGGGGGCCTACACGACGGCGGCGCTCTATGTGCATTTCGGCGTGTCGCCGTGGCTGGGATTGCCGCTGGCCGTGGCGATTGCGGTTGCGACCGGGGCGTTCGTCGGCTTTCTGGCCTTCCGTTTCGGCGTGGCCGGCGTCTATTTCGCCATCCTGACCATCGCGTTCTGCGAGTTCGCGCGCATCGGATTCGATCATTTCGCCTGGGTGAACGGCTCGGCCGGTTTCTTCCTGCCAGTCGCCAATTACGCGGAAAGCGATCTCTGGAACCTGCGCGGCCGGCCGACGATGTTCTACTATCTGATGCTGGCCATGACCTGCGGTGCGCTCGTGGGATGCCATCTCCTGCTGCGCAGCCGCATCGGCTACTTCTGGCAGGCGATCCGCGAGGACGAGGCCGCCGCGCGCGCTCTTGGCATCGACACGTTCCGCTACAAGATGTTCGCGGTGATGATCTCCGCCGGCATGACCTCGCTCGCCGGCGTCTTTTTCGCGTTCTATTACAACAACCTGTTCCCGGAGCAGGTCTTTCACATCTCGCGCTCGATCGAGCTGATCCTTGCGCCGATCATCGGGGGCATCGGCACGCTGTTCGGTCCGATCGTCGGCGCCGTGCTGCTGACCGGCCTTGCAGAGGGCATCTGGGAGGCGATGAATGCGCTCGGCTTCAATCCGCCGGGCGCCAAGCAGGTGTTCTACGGCCTCTGCCTCCTGGTGGTGGTTCTGCTCCTGCCGCATGGCGTCTGGCCGCCGCTGGCGCGCCGGCTGGGTCTGGAGCGAAAGAGCGACGACGGCGGCGAAGGGAGCGCGGGATGAGCGCGCTTCTGCAGGTCGACGGCGTCTCCAAAAGCTTCAGCGGTCTGCGCGCCGTTGCGAACGTCAGCTTCGCGGTTCCGAACAGCGTGATCTATGCCGTGATCGGTCCGAACGGGGCCGGCAAGACCACGCTGTTCAACATGATTGCCGGCGTCTATCCGACGAGCGAGGGACGCATCGCGTTTCGCGGCGAGCGCATCGACGGGCTGCCGTCGGACGAAATCTGCCGGCGCGGCATCGGCCGCACCTTCCAGATCGTCAAGCCGTTCCCGGGGCTGAGCGTCGAGGACAACGTGATCGTCGGCGCGCTGCTGCGCCGTCCGGATGTAGCCAGCGCGCGCCGTCATGCGCACGACGTGCTGGCGCGGCTCGATCTTTACGACCGCAGACGGCAGCTTGCGTCCTCGCTCACGCTGCCGGACCGCAAGCGGCTGGAGGTGGCGCGCGCGCTCGCGACCGATCCGAAGCTGCTGCTGCTCGACGAGGTGATGGCCGGTCTGCGCCCGACCGAGACGGACCGGATGGTCGAAATCCTCACCACGATCCATCGCGAGACCGGACTGACCATTCTCCTGATCGAGCACGTCATGCGCGCCGTGATGTCGCTCGCCGCGCGCGTGCTGGTGCTCAATCACGGGGCGGCGATCGCGGAGGGCGCGCCGCAGGACGTGGTCCGCGATCCGGCGGTGATCGAATCCTATCTCGGGGCGGAGGCCGTCGGCTGATGCTCCGCATCGACGCTCTCGAAGTACACTACGGCGACGCCCAGGCGCTCGACGGCGTGTCGCTGACCGTCGAGCAGGGCGCGATCGTCGCCATCGTCGGCGCCAACGGCGCGGGCAAGACCTCGCTGATCCGCACCATAGCCGGCATGCACCGGCCCAGCCGGGGCCGCATCCTGTTTCGCGGCGAAGACATCGGGGGGCTGCCCTCGCATCGGGTCTGCAACCTCGGCATCGGCCAGGTGGCCGAGGGCCGGCAGGTGTTTCCGACGCTGACCGTGCTGGAAAATCTGGAAATGGGGGCGCTGCTGCTGCGCGCCCGGGATCGCAAAGCCCGCAATCTGGAGCGGGTGTTCGTGCTGTTTCCGAGGCTCGCAGAGCGGATGGCGCAGGCCGCGGGCACCTTGTCCGGCGGAGAGCAGCAGATGCTCGCGATCGGACGCTGCCTGATGGGTGAGCCGGAACTGGTGATGTTCGACGAGCCCTCGCTCGGACTCGCGCCGGCGGTGGTGCAGACCGTGCTGCAGACCATCCGCGACCTCAATCGCGAAGGGCTCACCTGCGTCCTGGTCGAGCAGAATGTGGCGGTGTCGCTGAAGATCGCGACGCGCGCCTATGTGCTGGAGAACGGTCGGGTGACTCTGTCCGGCGCCGGCGATGAGCTTCTTGCGGACGATCGCGTCCGCAAGGCCTATCTCGGGCTGTAAGGCTTAACGCCGTTGCAGGGCAGCCAGCGCCCGCACGCGGACGGCGAGCGGACTGTCCGGGAAGGTCGCGCGCAACTCCCGGAGAAGTTCGGCGGTCGAGCGCTCGCTACGGGCCGCCGCCCATTGCGTTACGGTCTCTGCGATTTCCGGGTCTAGGCCCGCAGCCCCGCCGCTTGCGCCGGATGGAAAGGCGAAATTCTCGAAATCTGGAAGGGCGCGCATGGCGATGCTCCGATCAGACGAACCCAGCCCAACGCGGGAACATTGCCAGTGTTCCGTTAACCGTCACTTAACCCAGCGGCTGCTCGCCTGCAGCGCACGAAAAAGCCCGCCGGGGCATCCCGGCGGGCTGGGCTGTGCGGAAAGGCGGCTTACTTCAGCGGCTGGCCGATGGTGCAGGTCAGCGTGCCGACGCCTTCGATCTCGCATTCGATCTTGTCGCCGGCCACACACGGGCCGACGCCGGCCGGCGTGCCGGTCATGATGATGTCGCCCGGTTCCAGCGCGACCATCTCCGAAAGCTTGCTGATCACGCCCGGCACGTTCCAGATCTGTTGCTCGAGATCGCCGTCCTGCTTGATCTGGCCATTGACCTTGAGCGCGATGCGTCCCTTGGCCGGATGGCCGATCTTGCTGGCCGGCTGAAGCGCGCCGCAGGGCGCGGAATGGTCGAACGTCTTTCCGACCTCCCACGGCCGCTTCATGTTGCGCGAGGCGATCTGCAGGTCGCGACGGGTGAGGTCGATCCCGACGCCGTAGCCCCACACATGGTCAAGCGCCTTCGACTCCGGAATGTTGCGGCCGCCCTTGTGGATTGCGACCACGAGTTCGACCTCGTGATGCAGGTCCGTTGTCAGTGACGGATACGGGGAGGTGCCGCCGTCCGGCACGATCATGTCAGGATGCTTGGTGAAGAAGAACGGTGGTTCTTTCTCGTCCTGCCCCATTTCCTTGATGTGCTCGAGATAATTGCGGCCGACGCACCAGATGCGGCGAACCGGGAATTTCTCGGAGGAGCCCTGGATCGCGAGCGCGGACTGGGGCGGCGGAGGAATGACGTAGCTCGTGCTCATGTTGCTTCTTCGGTTCGGCGAGGGAACGGGCTGTGGATAAATCCGGGCGAGCGGCCAGCCGGACCGGGTTCCGCCGGAATGAGGCTCCAGATAACATAGCCACAGATGAGGTCAAAGTCGGGAGGCGTGGAATGCGAAAGGTGCATCTGCGCCCGATCCCCTGCTGACAGATGCGGAATTCGGGATTTCGTGAGCGGACCCAGATTGCGGCGGACCATCACGAAGATTCGGCGCCGGCGGCCCTCGGGCTCCGGCGCCGAATGCCTTTTCGGACGATCGGTCGGAGAACCAGTCTATGCGGAGGCTTTGACCGGATCCGGCGTTTCGCCGCGGTCCGGCGCATCGCTATGGATCTGAAGACGGTAGAACGCGGCATAGCGGCCGCCGCTGCGCAGCAATTCCTCGTGGCGTCCGGACTCGGCGATCGCTCCGCCTTCGACCACCAGAATGCGATCGGCATGGGTGATGGTGTGCAGCCGGTGTGCAATCACCAGCGTGGTGCGGCCGCGGCATAGACGCGCAATGGCGTCCTGCACCAGACGCTCCGACTTCTGAATCCAGCGCGGCGGTGGCTTCGTCGAGCAGAATGATCGGGGCATCCTTCACGAGCGCGCGCGCGATCGAAATGCGCTGACGCTCGCCGCCGGAAAGCTGCGCGCCGCGCTCGCCGGTCACGGCCTGGTAGCCGCCCGGCAGCGCCATGATGAAGTCGTGGGCGTTGGCGGCCTTCGCCGCCGCAACGATCTCTTCGTCCGTGGCGTCGGGCCTGCCGACCGCGATGTTGTCGCGGATGGTGCCGTGGAACAGGAACACGTCCTGCCCGACATGGGCGATCTGCCGCCGCAGCGACGGCAGGGAAACGTCGGCGATGGTCTGGCCGTCGATCACGATCGCGCCGCCCTGCAACTCGTAAAATCGCAGGATCAGGTTGAGCACCGTCGATTTGCCGCCTCCGGACGGGCCGACCAGCGCCGTCACGGTTCCCGGCTCCGCGACGAACGACATGTTTCGGATCGTGACTTCACCCGGCCGATAGCCGAACTGCACATCGCGGAATTCGAGGCGCGCGGCGTCCAGTTTGAGCGGCGGCTTGCCGTCCTCGCGCAACTCGGTCGGCGGACGGTCCACGATCTCGAACAGGATGCGAACGCCCACCAGTGCGCTGTTCAGCTCGATGTTGAGACGCGCCAGCCGTTTGGCGGGCTCGTAAGCCAGCATGAAGGCGGCCAGGAAGGAAAAGAACTGTCCCGGCGTCGCGCCGGTCTCGATCACGCGCCAGCCGCCATAGACCAGAACGGCGGCGACAGCGAAGCCGCCCAGCGTCTCCATCATCGGGCTGGCGCGATGCGCAACGCGGGCCCACTTGTTCGATTCGCGTTCGAGCTCTGCGATGTTGGCGTTGATCCGGTGCCGCATCGCATCTTCGTAGGTGAAGGCCTTGACGGTGCGGATGCCCTGCAGGGTTTCATGCAGGGTCTCCAGAATGCGTACGCCGCCCTTGAACTGGTCGCGGGCGATCTTGGTGATCCGGCGGATCATCTGGCGCAAAGCGATGAATGCGGGAGGCACCACCACGAACGCAAAGAACGACATCACCGGGTCTTGAATGAACATCACCGTCAGCAGGCCGATCAGCGAGAGCAGATCGCGACCGATCGCCGAGACGAGAAGATTGATGACCTGGCTCGCAGCGGCCGCGCCGGTGGTGAGGCGCGCCATGAATTCCGACGAGTGCCGGTCGGAGAAGAACGACAGATTCTGGTTGATCAGCGATTCGAACAGCCGGCGCTGGTTGCGCGCGATGATCCGGTTGCCGACCTGCGAAAGCAGGACCGAGTGTCCGTAGGTGGCGAGGCCCTTGATCGCGAAAATGCCTGCGGTGGCGAAGGCGAGAACCACGATACCGGGAAGATTCTTGTCGACATAGGCGGCGTTGATGACGTCGCCGACCAGATAGGCGGCGAGCGCGGTCATCGCGGCGGCGACCGCCATCAGCGCAAAGGCGACTGCGTAGCGCGGCCATTGCAACAGCGCCTGCTCCAGAACCAGCCTTCGGATCAGAATCTTGGCGCTTTCGGTGTTTTCGGGCAGCGAAGCGGTCGGGGACGGCTGCATCCGGTCTGGGCCTGAAGGAGCTGCGGGCCGCTCAAGCTCCGCGGAGCCGCTGCCATGCCGCTTCCTTGCCCGCCGGAGCGGGAGTTTTCAAGGGTTCTGCCGTGTCGATGCCGGGAACCGGACGCGGCGGCTTCGATCAGGCGGACATGGCGCCGCCTTTCGACGGCGCTCTGGCGTCCATCAGACGGCGCTCCCACGCCAGCGCGTGGGCGACGATCGTGTCGAGGTCGTCCCATTGCGGCCTCCAGTTCAGGCGCTCGCGAATGTGCGCGGCCTCCGCCACGATCGAGACCGCGTCGCCGGGCCGTCGGGCCGCCATCCTGACCGGCACCGGGCGGCGCGCGGCGCGGTTGACCGCCTCGATCACCTCCAGCACCGAGGAGCCGCGGCCGTAGCCGCAGTTCAGGGTGAGGCTCTCCCCGCCTGCGCGAAGATGCTCGAGCGCGGCGCGGTGCGCGTGCGCCAGATCGGTCACGTGGATGTAGTCGCGCACGCAGGTGCCGTCCGGCGTCGGGTAGTCGGTGCCGAACACGTCGAGATGCGATCGCTGGCCGAGCGCGGCCTGCAATGCGACCTTGATGAGATGCGTCGCCTCCGGCGTCGATTGTCCGGTGCGGAGGCGCGGATCGGCGCCCGCGACGTTGAAATAGCGCAGAATGACGTGGCCAAGCCCGTGCGCGGCGCCGGCGTCGCGCAGCATCACCTCGGTCATCAGCTTCGACCAGCCGTAGGGCGAGACGGGCGCGAGCGGGGAATCCTCGGAGACCGGCACCTGCGCCGGATTGCCGTAGACGGCGGCGGTCGACGAGAAGATGAAATGCTTCACGCCGCAGGCGACCGCGGTCTCGATCAGCGCGCGCGAGTTTGCCGTGTTGTTGCGGTAGTAGCCGAGCGGATCGCGCACGGAATCCGGCACCACGATCGAAGCCGCGAAGTGCACGATCGCATCGACCCCGTTGTCGCGGATGATCGAGGCGACCAGCTCCTGGTCGCCGGTGTCGCCGACGATGGGCAGGAGCGGATGCGGCAGGGCCGAGGCGAAGCCGGTGGACAGATTGTCCAGCACCACCACGCGCTCGCCGGCGTCCACCAGCTCGTGCACCGTGTGGCTGCCGATGTAGCCCGCGCCACCCGTCACCAGAACCGTCATCGCACGCTCCCTGGAATTCCAGAGCCGATTTAGCGTGCGCCCGCTCTCGGGCCGGTTAGCGGCCGTGGTTTACGAATGGTGAGTGGCCGGCGTGCTTAAGGCCGGGTATACGGGCCGGGACGCGGCCGCGGTTCCCACACCTGTTCCATGACCGGCATCCTGTTCATCAAGACCTCCTCCCTGGGAGACGTGATCCACAACATGCCGGCCGTGACCGACGTCCGGGCGCATTGTCCCGACGCGCGGATCGGCTGGGTGGTGGAGGAGGCCTATGCGCCACTGGTCCGGCTGCATCCGGCCGTGGACGATGTGATCCCGGTCGCGGCCCGGCGCTGGGGCCGAAAATGGATCAGGCCCTCGACCTGGCGCGAGATCGCCGCATTTCGCCGGACCGTCCTGGCGCGCAACGACGACTTGGTCGTCGACACGCAGGGGCTGCTGAAGTCCGCGTTGATGGCGGCGGGCCTGCGCGGCGAACGCCACGGCTACGACGCACGGAGCATCAGGGAGCCGCTGGCCGCGCGCCTTTACGACCGTCGCCATGCGGTGTCGCGTACACTGCATGCAGTGGAGCGCAACCGGAGGCTCTCCGGTCTGGCGCTGGGATTCGATTCTGCAGGCGCGCCCGACTTCGGTCTCGATCATGTTCACGCGTCGCAAGCCGTGGCATCTTCCTATGCGGTTCTGCTGCACGCCACCGCGCAGGCGCGCAAGGAGTGGCCTGAAGCGAACTGGAAGGCGCTGGCCGGTCATATCGGTCGAACGATGGATGTGGTGCTGCCGTGGGGCGAAGCCTCGGAACGCGATCGCTCGCTGCGGATCGCGTCCGGCGTCGCGCGGGCGCGCGTTCCGGAGCGCGAGCCGCTTGACGGCGTCGCGCGGCTGATCGCGGGGGCGTCGTTCGTTGTGGGGGTCGACACCGGCCTGCTGCACCTGGCCGCCGCGCTTGGTGTGCCTCTGGTTGGAATTTTCGGCGGCAGCGATCCCACGCTGACCGCACCGGTCGGGCGCGGCCGGATCGAGGTGCTGGGTTCGCCCGGCGCGATGCCCGCCCTGAACGACGTGCGCGCCGCGGTCGAAATTTTGGCCTGATCAGGCTCGGCCGTGCTCCTGCAGGCATTCCTCGACAAAGGCCAGCAGGTCGCCGCCGCTGAACAGATAGCCGGGGATATCGACCGCGCGGGCGGCCTCCATGTCGGTGTCCTTGTCCCCGATCAGGAAGCTGCCGGCCGGATCGACCGGCCAGGCCTCCAGCAGATCGACGATCATGCCGGGCGCGGGCTTTCGCCAGTCGGAATTCCAGCGATAGGCCTCGACGGTCCCGTCCGGATGAAACGGGCAAT
This sequence comes from uncultured Alphaproteobacteria bacterium, assembly GCA_963758225.1. Lineage (GTDB taxonomy): Bacteria > Pseudomonadota > Alphaproteobacteria > Rhizobiales > Xanthobacteraceae > Z2-YC6860. Next base: position 628,571 of record CAVWUJ010000002.1, read on the forward strand.
AGCGCACGTCGTCGATGTGTGCGCCCTGCGCCTTCAGTTCGGCGCGCATCCAGCGGTCGAGATCGACGAGGTCGTTCTCGCTGTAGAGACCGCGAGCCACGCCCGACTGGTTGGACACGACGAACACGAAATAGCCGGCATCGTTCAGCCGTCGGATCGCGGCGGCGGCGTTCGGCATGAAGCGGAAGCGCTCCTTCGTGCCGACATAGCCGTCGTCGATGTTGATGACGCCGTCGCGGTCGAGAAAGACGGCTGGCCGCGGCCTGTCCTGCGGGCCGGCGTCGTTGCCGCTCATGGCTTCGCCGGCGGCGGGAACAAGGCGCGCTCAACCAGCCCGCAGATTGCATGTCCCGCCGTGATGTGAATCTGCTGGATCAGAGCGGTGTCGTCCGATGGCGCGACCAGCGTGCGGTCGCACAGCGCGCGCATCCCATCACCCTTCAAGCCGGTGAAGCCGACAGTGACTATTCCGATCTCGCGCGCGGCCTTGAGCGCCGCCACGACGTTCGGCGAACGGCCGGACGTGGAGATCCCGACGAAGACGTCGCCCTTGCGCCCGAGCCCGCGCAACTGACGCTCGAACACAGCTTCGAAGCCGTAGTCGTTGCCGATGGCGGTGAGCGCCGATGTGTCCGTGGTGAGCGCGATCGCGGGCAAGGGCGCGCGGTCGTAGCCGAAGCGGCCGATCAATTCGGCGGCGATATGCTGGGCGTCGGCGGCGCTGCCGCCGTTGCCCGCGAGCATGATCTTGCCGCCGTCGCGCAGGGCGCGGCTCATGGCCTCCGCTATCGCGGTCACGGTTGTGACAAAGGTCGCGTCGGCGGCAGCGCGATCCAGCGCCTCGCGCGAGCGGTGCAGGTGCGCAAGCACGGCGTCGATCATGGCGTCTTGGCCAGAAGCGTTCATGCGATCCCCGAGGCGGCGTCGCGCCGTCGTAACCGCCGGGAGGGGGCCGCGCAAGGGAACTCGCGCCCGCTTTCGATCAGCCCGCGGTCGCTGCGGCCAGGGCGCGCTCGACCGCCATCCGCACGTCCGATGCGGGGATGTCACGCATGCAGCGGTGGTGGACCACGCGGCAGACCGGCTTGTGGCAGGGCCGGCAGGCCAGCACCGAGGCGGTCTCGATCACGGCCGCCAGCGGATTGAGCGGCGCCCAGTGCCACGGACTGGTCGGGCCGAAAATACCGATGCTGGGCGTGCCGATGGCAGCCGCCACATGCAGCAGCCCGGAATCGTTGGAGACCGCCGCGCGGGCCGCCGCGAGCGCCAGCACGGCGTTGCGCAGGTCCGTCCCCGTCAGGTCGCGGACATGCGGGCCGCCGTGGCGGACGATCGCCGCGGCCTGGTCCTTTTCGCCGGGGCCGCCGAGCACCCAGACGGCCAGCCCCTGTGCACCGAGATCGCGGGCCAGGGCCGAGAAGCCGTCCAGCGTCCACCGCTTGCTGGGGCCGACCGCACCCGGGCAGAACGCCACGGCGGGCGGTCCCTGATCCAATCCGTGCTGCGCGCGCCAGGCCGCAATCTCGCCATCGGGCACCCGCAGCTCGGGCTGCGGCCAGTCGGCAGGCGGTGTCGCGCCACGAGGCAGGGCGAGGGCGCCGCAGCGGTCGATCATTCGCGGCAGCCGGCGCTCGCCCCAGCGAAGGTCGTTCAGGAGGCCGAAGCGGGCCTCGCCGGCGAAGCCCACCCGCTCGGGGATGCCGGCCAGGAACGGGGCCAGCGCGGCCTTCCAGGTTCGGGGCATGATCAGCGCCGTGCCGTAGCCCTCCGCCCGCAGCCGGTCCGCCAGAGCGCGGTGCTGGGCCAGCGCGAGCCGTTTGCGCGGCAGGTCGACCGGAATGCCCTTGCGGACGCCCGGCATGTAATCGAGCAGCGGGGCGCACAGGCTGGTGGTGAGGACGTCCACCGGCCGGCCGGGATAGCGGGCGTTCAGCAGCTTGACGATCGAATGGCAGCGCACGAAGTCGCCGATCCACATGTAGGGGACCAGCAAAATCGGCCGCTTGTCCGATTCATGACCTGAACTTGAATTCATTGTTTTCCGCTCGCCTTGAGCGGGTAGCCTGCCGTTGTGGGCCTGTCCAGCCTGCCGGCAATTGCGTGACGCCGAGGGCTCGGGCAATGGTGGCACGGACCGCGCCGAGCGGTCCCGGACGATGGGGAAGCGATGATTCTGGTGACCGGCGGCGCCGGCTTTATCGGCTCGAACATCGTGGCGAGCCTCAACGAGGCCGGCCGCACCGATGTCGTTGTTAACGACGTCTTCGGCGCCGACGCCAAGTGGCGCAATCTCGCCAAACGCCAGTTGGCCGACGTGGTGCCGCCGGCGGACCTGCTCGGCTGGCTGGAGGGGCGAAAGCTCGACGCGGTCGTGCACATGGGCGCAATCTCCGAGACGACGGCGACCGACGCCGATCTGGTGCTGGAGACCAATTTCCGCCTTTCGATGCGCCTGCTCGACTGGTGCACCGCGACCCGAACGCCGTTCTTCTATGCGTCGTCGGCAGCCACTTACGGCGACAGCGAGGGAGGGTTCGTCGACGACTGGTCGCCGCCGGCGCTTCGGGCGCTGAAGCCGATGAATCTCTACGGCTGGAGCAAGCACCTGTTCGATCAGGCGGTATCCGAGCGCGTGCGGCGCAAGGCGCCGATGCCGCCGCACTGGGCCGGGCTCAAGTTCTTCAACGTGTTCGGCCCGAACGAGTACCACAAGGGCGAGATGATGAGTCTCGTCTGCAAGCGGTTTGCGGACGTGGCGGCCGGCCGGACCGTGACGCTGTTCAAGTCGCATCGCGAGGGCATCGCCGACGGCGATCAGCGCCGCGACTTCATCTGCGTCGAGGACGCCGTCGCGGTGCTTCGGTGGCTGATGGAAACGCCGAACGTGTCGGGCATCTTCAACGTCGGCACCGGCAAGGCGCGCAGCTTCAAGGACATGATCATCGCGCTGTTTCGCGCGCTCGGCCGCGAGCCGGCCATCGAATACGTCGACATGCCGGAGCAGATCCGCGGGCAATATCAGTATTTCACCCAGGCCGACGTCGGAAACCTGCGCCGCGCCGGCTACAACGGCGGCTTCACCGAGATCGAGGACGCGGTGGCGCGCTACGCCACGCAGTTTCTCGCCTCCGCCGATCGCTATCGCTGAACGCGTCAGGCGATGCCGGCACGCAGCAGGTCGTGCATGTGAACGATGCCGACCGGCTTGCCGTCCTCGACCACGAAAACCGCAGTGATCTTGGACGCGTTGAGATGCTCCAGCACCTCGCTGGCGAGCTGATCGCCCCGCACGGTCCTGGGGCCGCGGGTCATGATATCGTCGACGCTGGCCTGAAGCAGGTCGGGACGCATGTGGCGGCGCAAATCCCCGTCGGTGATGATTCCTACGAGCCTGCCGTCGTTGTCGATGACGCCGATGCAGCCGAAGCCCGCCGCGGACATGTCGACGATGGCGGTCGAGATCGGCGTGCCGCGCTGCGCGAGCGGGACGGCCGCGCCGGCGTGCATCAGGTCGCGCACGAAGCGCAGCGCCGCGCCGAGCTTGCCGCCGGGATGCAGATCGCGGAACTGCAACGCCGTGAACCCGCGGCTTTCGAGCAATGCGATCGCGAGCGCGTCGCCCAGCGCAAGCTGGATGAGCGCCGAGGTCGTCGGCGCGAGATTGTGCGGGCAGGCCTCGCGCACGTCCGGCAACGCCAGCACGACATCCGCGGCCCGGCCAAGCGAACTGTCGGCCGCGCGCGTCACGGCAATCAGGCCGATGCGGAAGCGGCGTGAATAGTCGATGAGACTCTTGAGCTCGACGGTCTCGCCCGACCACGACAGGGCGAGGATCACATCGCCCGGGTTGATCATGCCGAGATCGCCGTGGCTCGCCTCGCTCGGATGCACGAACAGGGCGGGCGTTCCCGTGGAGGCCATCGTCGAGGCGATCTTGCGGGCGATGTGTCCGGACTTGCCCATGCCGCTGACGACGACCCGGCCCTGCGCCTTGCGGATCAGATCGACGGCGGCCGCAAAGGGCGCGCGCAGGCCGTTGTCGAGGGCGGCGGCGAGCGCCTCCACGCCGGCGCGCTCGGCATCGAGCGTCCGCAGCGCCGAAGCGATGGAAGCCTGCTGGTCGTCGCCCAAGGCGGATGTCCGTTCAACGTGGTGCAGAGCCGGTCCGGGAAAGGCCGGCTGCGCAGGGTGTCCGTTCACTATAGCGGACGTGGCCGAACCTCAAGACGGGACAACGGGGGTCTTTGCCTGTGACAGGGCAGGGGGCCGTGATATGCAAAACCCCGCGCGGAGCACGGCGGCCATCGGCGGCCGGGCCGGCCGGTCTGTCGAGTGCCGGCCCGCATCGGGACCGTCGTTCCGGTCGCCGCGCCCACGGGCGCCGAATGTTCGATTTCGAGAAACATATCCCCGATTTGCGCAAGCAGACCGTCCTGTGCATCGGAGACCTGATGCTGGACGATTTCGTCTATGGCGACGTCTCGCGCATCTCGCCGGAGGCGCCGGCTCCGGTGATCGCGGTGCGGCGCGAAGAGATGGTGATCGGCGGCGCCGGAAATGTGGCGCGCAACATTGCGAGCCTCGGTGCGCGCTGCATCTTCGTCGGCGTGGTCGGCGACGATTCCGCCGGCGGCCTCCTGAAATCCGCGTTTACGCAGCATGCCTCGATCAAGCCGCATCTGGTCGCGGATCGCTCGCGGCCCACGACCCGCAAGTTGCGGTTCGTGTCGGAGCACCATTCGACGCATCTCTTGCGTGCGGACTGGGAACTGGCGAAGCCGGTTTCCGGCGATGTCGAGGCGCGACTGATCGCGCGCGCGCTGGCCGCGCTGCCGCGGGCCGGCGCGGTGGTGCTTTCGGATTACGCCAAGGGCGTGCTGACTCCCAAGCTCATTCGCGCGGTGATCGATCGCGCAAGAACGCTCGGCAAGCCGGTGATCGTCGATCCCAAGGGGATCGACTTCTCCGTTTATCGCGGCACGACGGTCATCACGCCGAATCGCAAGGAACTGGCCGAGGCGACGCGCCGTCCTGTCGGGACGCTGGCCGAGGTCGAAACCGCCGCAGCGGCGCTTGCGCGCGCTACGGCGAGTCCGTCGGTGCTGGTGACGCTGAGCGAGGACGGCATGTTGCTGCACCGGCGCGGCAAGCCGGCCGTGCATGTGCCGGCCTATCCCGTGAAGGTGCGGGACGTGTCCGGCGCGGGCGATACGGTGGTCGCGGTGATGGCATTGCTGCTCGCGATGGATGCCGACCACGAAACGGCCATGCGTTCGGCCAACGCCGCGGCGTCGGTCGTGATCGGCAAGCCCGGCACTGCGACCGTGTCCGTGGCCGAACTGCGTGCGCGCATTCTGCCGGCCGCTGCGCTAGCGCCGGAAGAAAAGATCGTATTCGACTGGGACGCGCTCGAGGCCCGGCTGGCGGAATGGCGCGCCGAGGATTTGCGGATCGGCTTCACCAACGGCGTGTTCGATCTTCTGCATCCGGGCCATGTGAAGGTGCTCGCGCAGGCCCGCGCCGCCTGCGACCGGCTGGTGGTCGGGCTCAACAGCGACGCCTCGGTGAAACGGCTGAAGGGAACGGAGCGACCGATCCAGGACGAGCGCGCCCGCGCCGAGGTGCTGGCGGCGCTGGAGGCGGTCGATCTCGTGGTGGTGTTCGAGCAGGACACGCCGCTCAAGCTGATCCAGCGGATCAGGCCCACGGTGCTGGTGAAGGGCGGCGACTATCGCCGCGATCAGGTCGTCGGCCGCGAGGTCGTCGAGGCGCAGGGCGGCGAGGTGGTTCTGGTCGATCTCGTGAAGGGTCACAGCACCACGCGGATCGTCGAGACCTCGCGCGCGCGCAAGCCGCGCAAGCGCTGACGAGGCAGCGGAAATGGCGTCTCACCCCATCCAGGAGGACGAGGAGCGTCTGGTCCGGGACTTCTTCGAAGGCCGCGAACGCGGCTTTTTCGTCGAGGTCGGCGCGAACCATCCGACCAAGAATTCGCAGAGCTGGCACCTGGAGCAGCTCGGCTGGAGCGGCGTTCTGGTCGAGCCGCAGCCCGACCTTGCCGCGTTTCTGGTGACGGCGCGCAAGGCCCAGGTGTTCGCGGTGGCATGTTCGTCGCCGGAGCGCGCCGACCAGCCGATGCCCCTGCATGTGGCGGGGCCGATGTCCTCGCTCGACCGCAACAAGATGGCCGCCGGCGCGCGCGCCGACTACGTCCTGATGGTGCCGGTGCGCACGCTGGATTCGATCCTGATCGAGGCGAACGCGCCCGCGCCGCTGGACCTGCTGTCGGTCGATGTCGAAGGCCACGAGCTTGAGGTGCTGGAGGGCTGCGATCTCGATCGCTGGCAGCCGCGCCTGATCCTTCTCGAGGATCACGTGGGCGATCTTGCCAAGCACCGTTATCTTTCCGGGAGCGGATATCGGCTGCTGCGGCGGGTGGGATTCAACGGATGGTACGTCCCCGATCAGTCGCCGCTGAAATCCACTGCAGCGGAGCGCTGGGACATTCTGCGGAAGTACTATCTCGCGCTGCCGTTCCGAAAGCTGCGCAATCTGTTCCGGCGAATCCGCGGCAAGAGCGGCGGATAGGCCGGTCTGGCGCGACCGCCGGAAACATGGTTTGACGACAGCATGCCGAGGCGGAGAATCCGAGGGTGCCGCGACTGAGCGCCATCGTCATCACGCGCAACGAGGCGGGCAACATCGGCCCTTGCCTCGATTCGCTTGCATTCTGCGACGAGCGCATCGTCGTCGACGATGGCAGCGACGACGCAACGGCGCAGATCGCGCAAGCCAGGGGCGCGCGCGTGGTGCCGCATCCGTTCGAAGGCTTCGGCGCGCAGAAGGGCTTTGCGCTTTCTTTGGCGACCGGCGAGTGGGTTCTGTCCGTCGATGCCGACGAGCGGGTCACGCCGGAGCTGGCCGCCGAGAATTCGCAGAACGATCGGCGACGGCGCGGCGAACGGGTACGAACTGCCGCGCCGCTCGACCTTCTGCGGGCGGCCGATGCGGCACTCCGGATGGTTTCCGGACTATGTGCTGCGGCTGTTCCGGCGCGACAAGGCGTACTTCTCCAGCGATGTCGTGCATGAGCGCGTCATCTGCGACGCGCCTGTCGAACGGTTGTCGGAAGCGTTGATTCATCATCCTGTTTTGCGTCTGGAGGATGCGCTGTCGCGCATGGACCGTTATTCGACCGCGGGCGCAGAGCGCATCGTGGCTTCGGGCCGCAAGGTCTGGTTCGTCACGGGCATTTTTCGCGGCTATTGGGCGTTCGTGCGCACCTACATCCTGCAACTCGGTTTTCTCGACGGACGCGAGGGTTTCCTGCTCGCGGTCGCCAACGCCGAAGGCACCTATTATCGCTACATGAAAGCCTGGCTGCTGGGGCGTCGCCGTGGCTGACCTCATCTCCATCGTGGTGACGACCTACGATCGGGAGGACGCGCTCGACGCCGTTCTGCGTTCGCTGTCGCGACAGACCGACCGGCGTTTCGAGGTGATCGTGGCGGATGACGGCTCCGGCCCGGCGACCAAAGCCAGGGTCGATCTGTGGCGCGACCGGCTTGGCGTCCCGCTCGCTCATGTCTGGCACGAGCACGCCGACTTTCGTGCGGGCGAGATCCGAAACCGCGCGGTGCTCGCGAGCCGCGGGCCCTGTGTCGTGTTTCTCGACGGCGATTGTCTGGTGCGTCCGGATTTCGTCGCGGCGCATCGGCGGCTCGCGGAGCCGGGCTGGTTCGTCGCCGGCAATCGTGCGCTGCTGTCGCCGCAACTGACGGACCGCGTTCTGCGCGAGCGGCTCGAGCCGGAACGATGGACCACCGCAAGCTGGATCGGACAAAGACTCGGCGGCGGACTCAACCGGCTCTCGTCGGTGCTGCGCCTGCCGCTCGGACCCATGAGAAAGCTGCGCCCCGCCGCGTGGCAGGGCGCGCGCTCCTGCAATCTCGCGGTGTGGCGCGACGACTTCGACCGCGTCGACGGCTTCGACGCCGCGTTCAGCGGCTGGGGCAAGGAGGATTCCGACTTGCTGGTTCGGCTGCTGCATGCCGGCGTCCGGCGCAAGGACGGCGCATTCGCGACAGGCGTTCTGCACCTGTGGCATCCGCCGGCGGATCGGACGCGCCTGTCGGACAACGAACGGATGCTGGAGAGCGTCATCGCGCAGCGGCGCGTGCGTGCGGAGCGGGGCCTGTCGAGCCTGCTCGCGGGCGACGGCGATCGTGACGCCTCATCGCTGCGTCAAGCTGCGGGCGGTCTTCCATGACCGGGCCTGTGGCATCGATGGCGTGGCCTGCCGTTGCGGATCGGGACCGGATGCGGCGCGTCGCCGACGGAATAGCAGTGGCGCTGGTCGCCTCGCTGCCGTGGTCCACGTCGGCGACCGGCATTCTGGTCGTGCTCTGGCTTCTTGCTGCGATGCCGACGCTGACCTGGCGGGCGGTTCGCGACGAAGCCGCCACGGCCGCGGGCGGCCTGCCGGTTCTGCTTTGGGCGCTGGGCGTGATCGGAATGTTGTGGGCCGATGTGTCCTGGAGCGAGCGCCTCGGCGGACTGTCCGGCTTTCACAAGCTCTTGCTGATCCCGCTGTTTCTCGCCTATTTCCGCCAGTCGAACGGCGGACGCGCGGTGCTGGTTGGATTTTTGATCTCGACCGCTGCGCTGATGGCGGCGTCCTGGATCGCGTTCGCCGGCCTGGCTCTCGGACTTTCAATGCCGTTCGGCACGACCCCGGTGAAGGACTATATCTCGCAGGGGGCGATGTTTTCGGTCGCGATCCTGCTTCTCGCACATCTTGGATACGAGGCATGGCGGGTCGGGCGCAACGGCCGCGCCGTTGCGTTTCTTCTGCTTGCGGCGCTGTTCGTGCTCAACATGCTGGCGGTCGTCTCGAGCCGCACCGCGCTGGTCGTCCTGCCGTTTCTGATTCTTTGGTATGCGGTCATCCGGTTTCGTCTGCGCGGAGCGCTAGCCGTCGTCGGCGCCCTCGCCGTCGTGGGCGGCGTGCTATGGTCGGCGACGGGCTGGCGGGATCAGGGGGCGGCGTTCATCCGGGAGATCGCCGATTTTCGTCCCGACGCGGCTGCGACGCGGGCGGGAGAGCGTCTGATCTACTGGATGAAATCCGCCGACATTCTTGCAGACGCGCCTGTGCTGGGACACGGCACCGGTTCGATTCGCAGCCAGTTCGAGCGGCGTGCGGGGACCGTGGGGATGGATGCCCATGTCGCCGACAACCCGCACAATCAGACGCTGGCGGTCGGATTGCAGATCGGATTCGTCGGCATCCTGGTGCTTTGGGCGATGTGGTTCTCCCATCTGCGATTGACCGTCGGGCAAAGCGTCGCCGCTTTCGCGGGCTCGGCCGTGGTGCTGCAAAACATGGTCGGATCGCTGTTCAATTCGCATCTGTTCGACTTCACGCACGGCTGGCTCTACGTCGTGGGACTTGGAATCGCCAGCGGCGCGCTCCTCAGGAAGCGAGCCCCAGCGTTGCCCGGGGCCGCAGGTTCGGTCCGTAAGCCGTGACCGGCCCGGCACGCGAAGAGATCGTGGCCCCTGCAGCATCGATCCTCGTCATTGCGATGCGCCGATTGGGCGACGTGCTTCTGACCACGCCGCTCATTCGCACGCTCCGGCGGGGCTATCCGCAGGCGGCCATCGACGTTCTGGTGTTCGAGGGCACCGAAGCCGTTCTCGACGGCAATCCCGACATTCGCCGTGTCCTCGGCACTCCGGAACGGCCTTCGATCCGCGATACGCTCGCGCTGATCGCTTCCATCGCGCGCCGTTACGACCTGGCCGTCGCCACGCAAGCGGGCGACCGGCCGGCGTTTCTGTCGCTTTTGGCGAGCGGGCGGCGCGTCGGGCTGGTCAATGCCGGTCGCGACGGACACTGGTGGAAACAGCGGCTGTACCGGCATTCCGTGATCGCGCAGCCGCGCATTCATCGGGTCGAGGAATTGCTTCGCCTGGCGGATGTGCTCGGCCTCGATCGGGTTCCGCACGTCGTCTGCGCGCCCGACCGATCAGATGCGACCGACAGGCCGTCACGTCGATTTGCGATCCTGCATGCGAGCCCGATGTATCGCTACAAGCAATGGCCGGACGCATCCTGGCGCGCGCTGGCGGCGGCGCTTGCGGAACGCGGGCTCGATGTCGTGGCGACCGGCGGACCGGCGCCGCCGGAACGGGATTATCTGGATCGGGTCTGGAACGGAGCGGATACGCCTGTGCGACGGATGGACGGCGCGCTCTCGTGGCCGCAATTGGCGGCATGGCTCGCGGACGCGGCGGTCTATGTCGGGCCCGACACGTCGGTCACGCATCTGGCGGCCGCGACCGGCTGCCCGACCGTGGCGCTGTTCGGGCCGACCGACCCGCGAATCTGGGGGCCCTGGCCGGAAGAGGGACTGGCGCGAGCCTGGGATGCGGCTGCCGACATCCAAGAGCGCGGCAACGTCGTGCTGGTCCAGCATCCGTTTCCCTGTACGCCGTGCCAGCTCGAAGGCTGCGAGCGTCACCGCGGCAGCGCCAGCGTCTGCCTCGAGCGATTGCCGGTGGAGACCGTCGTTGCCGCGGTCGATCGGGCGTTGATGGCGCGCGGGCAAGTCGCCGTCCGGTGATTCCCGGGGGACGGTGGCAGGGTGGCGCATCGCGGCAAAGGCCGCTATGGAATGCCTCGCCGCTCCCTATCCAGACCGTCCATGATCAGGCTGCAGACTCTCACGTCCCGACAATTTCTGATCGTGGTCCATGACCTCGCGATCACGGCGCTTGCGCTTGTAGCGACCTTATTCGTCCGCTTCGAAGACAATCGCCTGGCGTTCTATCTTTCGACGCTGCACATCGTGGTGCCCGCCCTCGTCGTCTATGCGGGCTTCGTCTATTATTTCTTCGGTCTCTACAAGGCGAAGTGGCGTTTCGCATCGCTGCCGGATCTCAAGAACATCTTCTGGTCCTGCACCGTCCTGGCCGTATCGCTCCTGGTCGTCGATTACATTCTGGTCTCGCCCAACGTCACCGGGCAGTTCTACTTCGGCAAGCTGACCATTGCGCTCTATTGGGTGATGCAGATGGTGGCGCTCGGCGGCCCCCGCATCGCCTACCGCTACTTCCGCGACGCGCGCACCCGCCATCATGCGCGCACCGACAGCTCCCTGCCGACGCTGATCGTGGGACGCGCGGCGGACGCCGAGGTTTTGCTGCGCGGGATCGAAAGCGGCGCGGTCGGGCGGCTGTGGCCGGCAGGCGTGTTGTCGCCGTCTCCGGCGGACCGCGGTCAATCGATCCGCGGCGTTCCGGTGCTCGGTGCGCCAAATGGATTCGAACATATCGTCGCGGCGCTCGCCGGCGAGGGCACGCATGTGGCGCGTGTGGTGATGACGCCGTCGGCGCTGGCTCCCGAAGCACGACCCGAGGCCATCCTGATGCAGGCACGCCGGCTCGGGATCGCCACGAGCCGAATGCCCGCGCTCGACGAGGGTGGCGAGGCGCTGCGTCTTGCGCCCGTCGCGGTGGAGGATTTGCTGCTGCGGCCGAGCGTGAGCATCGATTATCGGCGGCTCGAGGACTTCGTGCGCGGCAAGTCGGTGGTGGTGACCGGCGGCGGCGGCTCGATCGGTTCGGAAATCTGCCGGCGCATCGCGACCTTCGGTGCCTCCCGGCTGATGGTGATCGAGAATGCGGAGCCGGCCCTGCACGCCATTCAGGAGTCCCTTGCAGCGATGGAGACGCCGGCGACGATTTCCGGCCGTCTCGCGGACGTGCGGGACCGCGAGCGCATCCATCGCCTTCTGGCGGATTTCAAACCCGACATCGTGTTCCACGCGGCGGCGCTGAAGCACGTTCCGCTGCTGGAGCGGGACTGGGACGAAGCCGTGAAGACCAACGTGTTCGGTTCGGCGAACGTGGCGGATGCCGCGTCGGCGTCGGGCGCGTCGGCGATGGTCATGATCTCGACCGACAAGGCGATCGAACCGGTGTCGATGCTGGGCGCGACCAAGCGCTTTGCCGAAATGTATTGCCAGGCGCTCGACGCCGACCTCGCGCGCCGCGGCGGAATGCGGCTGATTTCGGTGCGCTTCGGAAACGTGCTGGCGTCGAACGGCTCGGTCGTTCCGAAGTTCAAGGCGCAGATCGAGGCCGGCGGACCGGTCACGGTCACGCATCCCGAGATGGTGCGTTACTTCATGACCATCCGCGAGGCCTGCGATCTGGTCATCACCGCGGCGACGCATGCCTGCGCCGCTGCGAAAAGCGACGTCTCGGTCTATGTGCTGAACATGGGCCAGCCGGTGAAGATTCTCGACCTCGCGGAGCGCATGATCCGGTTGTCCGGACTTGAGCCCGGCCGCGACATCGAGATCGCGTTCGTCGGCATGCGGCCGGGCGAGCGGCTGAACGAGATCCTGTTCGCGCAGGAAGAATCCGGCGCGGAAATCGGCATTCCTGGGATCGTGGCTGCGCAGCCTTCGCACCCCTCGCTTGAGTCCGTTCGAGGCTGGCTGGTCATGCTGGAGCAGGCGCTTGCGAGCAACGAACGTTCGGCCATCGACCGTGCCCTGCGGGATGCCGTGCCGGACTTTCGGGGCGAAGCGGCATAACCGCTTGGGCTGTCAGCGCCGCCCGCGTGCAAACGTCGTCAGCAGTCCCGCCACGAGGGCGCAGCCTGCGGCAATCGCCATCAGGTTGAACGTGCGGTCGGGGTAAAGCGCGGTGACGACCGCCAGCGTTGCAAGGATCGCGTTGACCGCGAACACCCGCGCGACGATCTGCAGAACCGAAAAGCCGCCATCGGTCGCACGCTGGTAGAAGTGCGAGCGGTGCGCATCCCAGAACGCTTCGCCGCGCAGGATCCGCAGGACCAGCGTGATCGTCGCGTCGGCCGCGTAATAAAGCGGAATGAGGATTGCCGCCGTGAGATGGCCGCGCGCTGCGAGCGTTGCGAGCATCCAGCCGACCAGAAGGCCGAGCGGAAGGCTTCCCACGTCACCCAGGAAAAGCCGCGCAACAGGCCGGTTGAACGGCGCAAAGCCCAGGAGTCCGCCGCAGAGCGCAGCGGCCAGGATCGCAAGTTCGACCGGCAACCCGCCGATCAGGCCCATCGTCGCGAGCGCCGCCGTCATCGGCACGAGGGCGGCGACGGTGATCCAGTCGATGCCGTCCATGAAGTTGACGAGATTGACGAACCAGATGAGGCCCAGGACCAGCAGGGCGCGTTCGACGATCCAGGGCAGAAGCGGGAGAATGCGCGCGTCTGTCGGGATCGCCGAAACCGCGACGATCACCGCGAGCAATTGCAGGATCAGCCGCGGCGCGACCGGGACCGTGCGGATGTCGTCGACCGCTCCGACCAGAGCGATGAAGACGGCGGCCGCGAGCACCGAACCTTGCGGCGCCAGGGGCAATTCCAGCAACGGGATCGCAATCAGCATGACCGCCACGCTTGCGGCCATCACGGCGATCCCGCCGCCTTGCGGCGTCGGCGCCTTGTGCGACGAGCGCGCGTTGGCGTGCGCCAGCGCATGGCGACGCAGCACCGGCATGAGAAGCGCGATGCCGAGGGCCGTCAGAACCGCCGACGCCGTGAGCGACGACACGGCCCAGGCTGCCAGTTGAGCGCCGGTCATGCGCGCAAACAGCGAAAGAAACCGCGTACGGGCCGGCCGGCCGGACCGACAGCATTGAGCCTTGGACGGAGCGGCACGCGGTGATGGAGGCGGAAGGTCGAGAACATGATCGGAACTCTGCCGCGACGATAGCGGGAATTGCGTCGAATGCCAGTCGATTGCCGGACCGCCAGATGCTGTCAGGGCCTCAGCATGGAGCGATAGAGCGCAACGGTCTGTTCGCCAATCGCTTGGGATGAAAATCTGGAAACGGCGAGGTCGCGCGCTGCCGCTCCATAGCGGGTGCGAAGTTCAGGCGCATCGGCAAGCGCGATCATTGCGCGCGCGAGCGCCGGCGCGTCGTCGGGCGGGACCAGCACGCCGGTCTGGCTGGGGATGGCGATTTCCCGGCAGCCGGGCACGTCGGTGGCGATCATCGGCCGGCCGCAGGCGGCGGCCTCGAGCAGGCTCTTCGGCAGGCCCTCGCGCCGCGACGGAAGTACGGCGACATGCGAACGGGCCCACAGTCCGGCGATATCCGAGACGTGCCCGAGCCACTCGATGCCGTCCTCCCCGTTCCAGCCTTCGGCCTCCGAGGCCGGAATCGAGGCGGGATTGGCGGGGTCCGGCGTACCGGCGATCAGCAGGCGGAGTTCAGGGTGCGTCGTGCGTGCGATGCGATGCGCTGCGATCAGCGTCCGCACGCCCTTGTCGCGCAGGAGCCGCCCGACAAATGCAAATGTCGGCGGCGACGGAGGCTCCGGCGTGGGGCCGAGCGTCGCGGTGTCGACGCCGGAGCCGGGGATCAGCACGATGCGGTCATCGGCGATCCCGATGCGACGCAGGTCGGCGCGGTCGTCATCGTTCTGCACCAGTGCGACGCTTCCCGGCCGCTCGACAAGCCCGCGAATCGTTGCCTGGAGGATCGGGCGGAGAAGCCGGGTCTTCGGATTGTTCGACGTGAAGACGTATCCGAGCCCGGTGAGGGCGTTGACGCGCGCGACGGTGCGGCCGAAGGCGGCGAGGGAGCCCAGCACGGCGGATTGCACCGAGACGTGGTGGACGATGTCCGGTTGCACCTTGCGATGGATCCGCCGCAAGGTTCGAATCGTCTCCAGCGTTTCAAGTGGAGAGAGCCGCCCGCGCGCGAAGGGAACCGGGTGAAGGGTAAACCCTTCGGCCTCGATCGGCGCACGTCCGTTGACGACACGTGTGGCCACATGGACGTCGAAACCGGCCTCTCGAGCCGCCCGCGCCATCGGCAGGCGGTGCGACAGGAAATACCAGTCCTCGGTCACGACGTAGAGCAGGCGCAAGCGCATCTCCATCTGGCAAGCGTCGGCATTCCCGGCGCTTGTCCAGTCGTCGCCAGAGATACACGCAAAATCGTCGTCGAGGCGATATCGGCAGGTTCCGTCCAGAACTAAATCACGGAATAAACGATATTTTTTCATGTTCATCGCGTGAACCGGCGCTTGACGTTCATGGCGTGAACGAGATATGTCAACGACCAGCCTGGGGGAGCCCGCTTGACCGACGCCGGCCGATCCGATCCCGAACAGTCCCGCATCATGATGGGGCTTCTGGACGCGCTGGAGCGTGACCAGCCGAAGTCGCAGCGCGGGCTGGCGGCCGAACTCGGCATCGCCCTCGGTTTGGTGAACACCTACCTCAAGCGCTGCATCAACAAAGGGCTGGTGAAGGTCCACGAGGCGCCGGCCCGGCGCTACGCCTATTATCTAACGCCGCTTGGCTTCGCGGAAAAGTCGCGGCTGACGATGGAATACCTGTCGTTCTCATTCAATTTTTTCAGGCAGGCGAAGGCGGAGTGTTCGTCCCTGCTGCGTGGCGCGGCCAGCGCAGGCCGCCGCCGCATCGTATGCGCCGGCCGGTCCGAGCTTGCGGAGATCGCCGCGATCTGCGCCGCCGACCACGAGGTGGAGATCGTCGGGATCGTCGATGCGAAGGCCGCCGGCGAGCGCTTCGCCGGCTTGCCCGTCTGGGCGGATTTCAATGCCACCGATGCGTTCGACGCCGTGCTGGTGACCGATCTTCAGTCGGCCCAGGCGACCGCCGAAGCGGCGGTGGCGGAGCTTGGCGAAGCCCGCGTCCTCATTCCCGCCCTGCTGCGCGTGCGGCTGCGGCGTCTGAGCGAGTTCGACGCATGAGCCAGGACGGACCGCGATGGTACGTGGTGCAGGCTCAGCCTCACGGCGAGAACAAGGCCGTGGCGCACCTGGAGCGTCAGGGCTTTGGAGCCTATCTGCCGCGCTACCTCAAAAAGCGCCGCCACGCGCGCCGGGTCGACATCGTTCCTGCGCCGCTGTTCCCACGGTATCTCTTCGTCAGCTTCGACATGTCGGTGCAGCGCTGGCGCTCGATCTATTCGACCGTAGGGGTGTCGCGCCTGGTGTGCGTGGGGGATTCGCCCACGCCGGTCGCCGAGGGCATCGTCGAAGGCTTGCGGAAGCGCGAGATCGACGGCTTCGTGAAGCTGGAGAACCGCCCCCAATTCCAGATCGGCGATCCGGTCCGGATCGTCGAGGGCGCCTTCACGGATTGCCTCGGTCTTTACGACGGATATCCCGATAGCGATCGGGTTCGCATTCTGCTCGACCTGCTCGGCCGCAAGGTCCGGGTGACGGTCGACGCGGACGGTATCGTCGCGGCCTGAGGCCGGACGTTGCCGATGGTGACTGACGCATCCGGGTGAGCGGCTCACCCGGAGTGCGGTAGCTTGTTCGGAGCTTGCAATGACGTCTTTCGCGCTTATTGGTGCGGCCGGTTATGTGGCGCCCCGGCATATGCAGGCCATCAAGGCCGTCGGCGGTGAACTCAAGGTCGCCTTCGATCCCAACGACTTCGGTCGGGATCATCGACAGCCATTTTCCGGACGCCAATTTCTTCGTCGAGTTCGAGCGGTTCGACCGACACATCGACAAGCTGCGGCGACGCGGCGAGAAGATCGACTTCGTCTCGATTTGCTCGCCGAATTACCTTCACGACGCGCATTGCCGATTTGCTCTGCGGTCAGACGCGGATGCGATCTGCGAAAAGCCGCTCGTGCTTAATCCCTGGAATATCGACGGGCTTGCCGAAATCGAGGCAGGGACAGGGCGCAAGATCTCGACCATCCTGCAGTTGCGGCTGCATCCAGCGATCCAGGCCCTGAAGAAGAGAGTGGAGGAATCGTCGGCAAATAATTTTACGGTCGACCTGACCTATATCGCGTCACGCGGCCGCTGGTACCACGCCTCGTGGAAGGGCGATGAATCGAAATCCGGCGGTGTCGCAACGAACATCGGCGTTCATTTCTTCGACATGCTTGCCTACGTTTTCGGTCCGGCGACTCGGAACGTCGTGCATCTCCGCGAAGCGGAGCGTGCGGCGGGTTTTCTCGAATGCGGACGCGCACAAATTCGCTGGTTCCTGTCGGTCGATCGTCAGGATCTGCCGGAAACGGTGGCCGGCAAGAAAACCACATTCCGGTCGATCACTTTGGATGGCGAAGAGATCGAATTTTCCGAAGGCTTCACCGAACTTCACACCAGGAGCTACGAAGAAATTCTCGCCGGTCGCGGATTCGGCCTTGCCGCCGTGCGACCGTCGATCGATATCGTGTCGGCGTTCCGGACCGCTCCGCTCGAACCGCAAAAAGGCGAGCGGCATCCGATGGCGGTGCGCGGCTGATCATGACCGATGGATCGATGCTGCGCTTTCCGGGGGTGCAGATCCACGAAAGCGCTTATGTCGAGGATCCGGTTCAGATCGGTCCCGGAACGAAGATCTGGCATTTCTGTCACATTCTCGGCAACGTCAGGATCGGCCGCGATTGCTCGATCGGGCAGAATGTCATGATCGGTCCGCACGTCCGAGTCGGAGATCGCTGCAAGATTCAGAACAACGTGTCGCTTTACGAGGGCGTCGATCTGGAAGACGACGTCTTCTGCGGTCCGAGTTGCGTCTTCACCAACGTGTTCAATCCGCGCGCGCATGTCTCCCGGAAATCAGAATTTCTGCGGACGCTGGTCCGGCGCGGCGCCACGATCGGAGCCAATGCAACGGTGGTCTGCGGGACCACGATCGGCGCTTATGCGTTCGTGGGCGCAGGCGCCGTCGTGACGAGAGACATTGCGGACTACGCGCTGGTCGTCGGAAATCCGGCGCGGCGCATCGGCTGGATGAGCCGGGCGGGGGAGAAGCTCGATGCGGATCTTCGTTGCCCCCGAACTGGTGAGAGCTACGCCCTGAAGGACGATCGGCTGGTTCTGGTGCAGAGCGGCTGACGACGAGGATGCGGGCTCGATCCTGAGTCATCAAATTGAATCAGCCGCGATCGCCTTTTCGCAGGCAAATCGCGGCGCGCGACATCTGAGAAATCTGGGACAAATCGAATGGATATTCGTGGAAAGCGTGTTGTCGTCATCGGAGGAGCGGGGCTGATCGGCTCGCATGCCGTCGATCTCCTGACGCGAACCGATGTCAAGGAAATCGTCATCTACGACAACTTTGTTCGGGGCACGCGCGAAAATCTCGCAGACGCGCTTCGCGACCCGCGGGTTACGGTCTTCGAGGCCGGGGGCGATATCACCCAGACCGATATCCTCGATGCCGCGCTCAAGGGTGCGGACGGCGTCTTCCAGTTCGCCGCGCTGTGGCTCCTGCAATGTCACGATTTTCCACGCAGCGCCTTCGAGGTGAATGTGCAAGGGGCTGTTTAACGTGCTGGATGGATGCGTGCGAAACGGCGTGAAGCGGCTGGTCTGGTCGTCGTCCGCGTCGGTCTACGGCGACGCGGTCGAAGAGCCGATGACCGAGGATCATCCCTTCAACAACAAGAATTTCTACGGCGCCACCAAGATCTGCGGCGAGGCGATGGCGCGCGCCTATTCACCATCGATACGGCCTGCAACTACGTCGGGCTGCGCTACATGAACGTCTACGGCCCGCGACAGGATTATCACGGCGCCTATATCGCCGTGATCATGAAGATGCTGGATGCGATCGATCGCGGCGAAGGACCGACCATCTACGGTGACGGCTCGGAGGCCTTCGATTTCGTTGCGGTGGAGGATTGCGCCCGCGCAAATCTCTGCGCGATGGACGCCGATGTTGCCGACCGATTCTACAACGTCGGAACCGGCAAGCGGACGTCGCTGAAGGAAATGGCGGAAAAGCTTCTCAATCTCACCGGCAGCAACCAGGCAATTCATTACGCCCCGCGCAGTCAGGCGACGCTGGTCCGCAACCGGATCGGTTCGCCGGTCAAGGCCGAAGCCGAGATCGGCTTCACGGCACAGATCGGGCTCGACGACGGCCTGCGTCGTCTGATCGAATGGCGCAAGAGCCACAAAGCCGAGGTCGAGGCCCGGCGGGCTCGCGCCTGAGCCGTCCGATGACGCAAGCGACCAGAAAAGTCCAGATCGCCCTTCCATCGATGGGGGAGGAGGAGTGGCAGGCCGTGCGCGAGCCCGATCGAATCCGGCTGGCTGACGCAGGGGCCCGAGGTCGCCGAGTTCGAAAAGGCATTTGCGGCGAGGCACGGCGTGCGGCATGCGCTGGCGACCACGAGCTGTACGACCGCATTGCACCTCGCCCTTGCGGCTCTCGGCGTCGGGCCGGGCGACGAGGTTATCGTCCCGGCGTTTACCTGGGTCGCGACAGCCAATGCCGTTCTTTACTGCGGTGCAACGCCGGTTCTCTGCGATGTCAGCCCCATCACCTTCAATATCGATCCTTCCGACGTGGCTTCGAAGCTGACCGAAAGAACGAAGGCCATCATTCCGGTTCATCTGTTCGGTCTGTGTGCGGACATCGATGCGCTGCGCGCCGCGATCCCGTCGCATGTCAAAATTGTCGAGGACGCCGCCTGCGCTGCCGGCGCCGCTTACAAGGGCGTTCCGGCGGGCGGATTGGGCGATATCGCCTGCTTTTCCTTTCATCCCCGCAAGTCGATCACGACCGGCGAAGGCGGCATGATGACAACGAACGACGCAACCGTTGCGGCGCGCGCCGAAGTCCTTCGCAATCACGGCGCAGCGGTCTCCGAGGAGCAGCGCCATCTCGGCCCGCAGCCCTATCTGCTGCCGGCGTTCGACGATCTGGGCTTCAATTATCGGATGACCGACGTTCAGGCCGCGATCGGAGTGGTGCAGTTACGAAAGCTCGATCGGTTCATCGACGAGCGCGACCGTTGGGCGCGATTTTATCGCGATCAACTGGGCGACATCGCGTGGCTGCGCCATCCCGAAAGCCCCGAACGAGGGGCGGCATGCATGGCAGGCCTATGTGACGACCGTGGATCCATCGACCGCGCCGATACCGCGCAACGATATCATGGCCCGTCTGCACGCGGCCGGCGTGGCGACGCGGCCCGGTACGCATGCCGTGCATATGCTCGGATATTATGCACAGCGTTTCGGGCTCTCGCCGGACGATTGCCCGGCCGCTCGCGACTGCGAGGCCAACACGCATGGCGATCCCACTGCACAACCGCATGACCGAGGACGATTACGGCTATGTCGTCCGATGCATTCGCGACATCGCCGAACATGCTTGATCGCTCGCAGGGGCAAGACGGCTGGCTTGCCGGGTTGCTCGGCGCGCCGATGCCGGCGGAGGGCGGTGACATTCGAATTCGAGGCCGCAGCCTCAGGATGCTCGGCGGGATCCTGCGCGCATCCGAGCTCGTCTCGGACGCCCAGAAGCAGACTGAAGAGACCTTCGGGTTCAAATGGTCGAAGCGGGAAACGTTCGAAGGCGAGTTGGCCAATAACATGCGGCGGTGGCTCGTCGAGAAGTACGGTGAGCCCTCGACGGACGGATGGCTGGCGGAGCACGGCAACAACCCTCTGCTGCTGGATGCCGGATGCGGCGCCTCGCTGTCCGGACTCGCGCTGTGGGAACCGGTCCTTCGCCGCGTTCGATATCTTGGCGTCGACGTATCGACATCGGTCGAGGTCGCCAAGGCCCGGTTCGACGAGCGCGGCCTGCCGGCGGAATTCATCCAGTCGGACCTTCAGCAGACTTCCGCTCCCCGACGAATGCGTCGATCTGATTTTTTCGGAGGGTGTCCTTCATCACACCGACGACACGCGCGTCGCGCTCGGGACGGTTCTGAGGCACCTGAAGACAGGCGGCCGCGCGCTCTTCTATGTCTATCGGAGGAAGGGCCCGATCCGCGAATTCACTGACGATTATATCCGCGACAAGCTTCAGAACATGACGCCGGACGAAGGCTGGGCCGCAATGATGCCGCTCAGCAAGCTGGGGAAGGCGCTTGGTGATCTCAATATCGAAATCGACATCCCGGAGCCGATCGATCTTCTCGATATTCCGGCGGGTCGCATCAATCTCCAGCGGCTGTTCTACTGGCACGTCTTCAAGGCATACTACCGCCCTGAAATGAATCTCGAAGAAATGAACCACATCAATTTCGACTGGTATGCGCCGAAGAACGCGCATCGTCAGCACGCCGGAAGAGGTTCGCGGCTGGTGTGCCGATTTCGGGCTGTCGATCGAGCGGGAGCGTGTCGAGGAAGCCGGAATCACCATCGTGGCGAAGAAGACCGGCTGACGATGTGCGGCATCGCGGGCAGCTTTGCACCTGTCCGGCCGGCCGGCTTCGCCGGCGGCAATCGAATCCATGACCGATGCGATCGCCCATCGCGGTCCTGACGGCGACGGCATCTGGGTGGAGTCCGCGACCGGGCTCGGTCACCGCCGGCTGGCGATCATCGACCTGACGGACGCCGGCCGCCAGCCGATGACGACGCCGGACGCCCGATTTGTGCTCACATACAACGGCGAGATCTACAATTTCATGGAGCTGCGCGTCGAGCTTCGAGGCGCTCGGGCATCGCTTTCACTCGCGGACGGACACCGAGGTGGTGCTCGCAGCCTTCGCCGAATGGGGGACGTCCGCACTGCCGCGCTTCAACGGCATGTTCGCATTCGCGATCTGGGATCGGCGCGAGCGCGTTCTTACGCTCGCGCGCGACCGGTACGGGGTGAAGCCGCTGTACTGGATGCGCCAGGGTGCGTGCGTCTATTTCGCGTCCGAGGTCAAGGCGATTCTCGCCGCGCCGGGCGTGACGTCCGAACTGGATCGCGAAGCACTGGTCGAATACCTGACCTTCCAGAACTTCTTCACCGACCGCACGCTCGTTCGTGATGTGCGGATGGTCCCGGCGGGAACCGTGCTGACCGTTCGTGCGGGTCGAGAGCCGGTCGCTAGCGAATACTGGGATTTTGAGTTTCGCGAAACGCTCGGCGGCACGCACGAACGAGCTATGCCGAGGAACTGCGATCGGCTGTTCCGGCAGGCGCGTCAACCGCCAGCTGGTCGCGACGTTCCGGTCGGAAGCTATCTGTCGGGCGGCATCGATTCCGGCGCGATCGCCGCGGTGGCCGCTTCGCAGATGCCCGGCATGCAGACCTTTACCGTCGGCTTCGACCTGAATTCTGCGTCGGGTCTCGAACTGGGTTTCGACGAGCGGGCCCGTGCCGAGCACATGTCGTATCTGTTCAAGACCGAGCATTACCAGATGGTGCTCAAGGCCGGCGACATGGAACGGGCCATGAACGCGCTGGTCTGGCATCTGGAGGAGCCTCGCGTCGGACAGAGTTATCCGAACTTCTACGCTGCGAAACTGGCCTCGAAGTTCGGCAAGGTGGTTCTGGCGGGGACAGGCGGCGACGAACTGTTCGGCGGCTACCCGTGGCGCTACTACAGAGCCGTCGTCAACGACGACTTCGAGCATTACGTCGACAAGTATTACGGATTCTGGCACCGGCTCGTTCCGAACAACCGGCTGTCTGCCGTCTTTGCCCCGATCTGGAGCGACGTCAAACATGTCTGGACGCGCGACATCTTCCGCGACGTCTTCAAGCATCATGCCGAGTCGCTGCGGCGTCCCGAGGACTACGTCAATCATTCGCTTTATTTCGAAGCGAAGACGTTCTTGCACGGACTTCTTGTCGTGGAAGACAAGCTGTCGATGGCGCACGGGCTGGAGTCGCGGGTTCCGTTTCTCGACAACGATCTGGTCGACTTCGCGCTGAGTTTGCCGGTCTCGGCGAAGCTCGGAAACCTGTCCGAAGTCATTCGCATCGACGAGAACACGCCCGGCTCGAAGCGCGCCCAGTTCTTCGAGAAGACCCGGGACGGCAAGAGGCTGCTGCGGCAGGTGCTGGGTCGTTACGTTCCCGAATCGATCTCAGGTGCGGTCAAGCAGGGTTTCTCGGCTCCGGACGCAAGCTGGTTTCGCGGGGACTCCATCGAGTATGTCCGGCGTGTGCTCTACGATGGCAAGCCGAGAATTTTCGATGTCATCGATCGGCAGGCGACATTGGCCTTGGTGGACGAGCATTTGACAGGCCAGAAAAATCGCAGACTTCTTGTCTGGTCTTTGCTTTATCTCGAAGCCTTCTTCGAGAATTTTTTCGCGTCCGGTGGCATCCGGAAATCAATGCATTAGCGATATGTCGCCCGAAGAGTTCCGAAAGCTTTTGTTGCAAATTCACCGCGAGGGCGACGCGCATCTTCGGTCGGCTCGCCAGAGAAGTCTTCCGTTTGGAGACAGCCTAGTTGATCGCTGGGAACGGGCGCGCAGCCTCAATTTCGGGGAGGGGGCAAGCATTTACGATTCGTCCTGTGTGTTCGGCGACGTGCGGGTCGGCGCCAACTCCTGGATCGGTCCGTTTACGGTGCTTGACGGATCGGGGGGCGGGCTGTCGATCGGCAGCACTTGCTCGGTTTCAGCTGGCGTCCATATCTACACGCATGATACCGTCCGCTGGGCATTGTCCGGTGGGCAGATGCCGAAGCGTTTTGGTCCGGTGACGATCGGTGATCGTGTCTACATCGGAAGCCAGAGCGTGATCCGCCTCGGCGTAACGATCGGGAGCGGAGTCGTGATCGGCGCCAACAGCTATGTCAATTGCGATATTCCCGACGAGGTCGTCGTTGCCGGCAGTCCTGCGCGCATCATCGGCCGCGTGCAGAAGGATAGCTACGAGCTGACGTTCGATCCTGTCGTCAAGGTTCCGCCCGACCTGCAATAGCTGCAAGTGGGCCGTTCTCGCATATCGTCGCGCTGTGCCTCCGACGGTCGTCACAGGCCATCGGGCGGCGGCGATGTCGATCTGATTTTTGGTCTGGCTTGACGCAATCATGATGACTTTGATGCAACTTCGCGAGAGCCTAAGCAAAAAGCTGAATGAGGCCTTCGGTGAGCAATGGGATCCGACGAGGCCAACCCAATTCGAACTCGATGAAGGATCGCAGGGAATGGTCTTGCGGCTTTTTGCGCAGCGACGGGACGGCACTTGGGCTCTGGCTCATGAAGAGGGACCGTTCAGCCCCGAGACATCAGAGGAGGTCGACGGCCTTCTTGCAGATGCGCTCTCGGCATTCCTGATGAAGCACCCCTCTTGGCCGCGGTAAATCGATGCCTGCCATGAACATTCCCTGGCTCCCGCCAATGGTGGCCCGCAAGGTGCAGCTTGTCGCCGACATGGCTCTCAAGCGCCCGAAAGGCTGGCGCTCGCTTCTTTGGAATTCCACGATGGCGCAGTTGCGGCGGCCAGGGCCCTTGATGGCGCCGGTTCACGTTTCCATCGAGCCGACCAACGCCTGCAATGCGCGTTGCCCGGTTTGCGAAACCGGGAAGGGCGACATGCGCCGCAAGACCGGGTTTCTCGACGAGCATCTGTATCGGACCTTCATCGACGAGGCCGCGCCGACGACCGCCGTTCTGCTCTACTACTTCATGGGCGAGCCCTTCATGCATCGCTCGTCCTACGACATGATCCGCTACGCGCGTGACAAGGGCATCTACGTCGAGACCTGCACCAACGGCGATTTCGTCGATCCCGAGGGCGTCATCTACTCGGACATCAACAAGGTATCGTTCCAGCTCGGCGGAATGGATCAGCAAACGCACGGGCGCTATCGCGTTCGATCGCGGCTCGACAAGGGGCTGGCAAATCTCGAGCGCCTGATCGAACTGCGTCGCAAGCATCCGCAGTCGTCAGTCGAAATCGAAGTCGGCTTTATCGTGATGCGTCACAACGAGCATCAGGTCGACGACTTTATCCAGTGGGCGGAGAAGATCGGCGTCGATCGCGCGAGCGTCATCGACCCTTGCGCCCGCAATATGCTCGAAGCGCACGCTTACCTGCCACGCGATCGAAAGTACTGGTATTACGATGAAGCGGCGTTCGAGAAGGGCGTTCTCAAGCCGAAGAAGCTCCCCGACAACGAGTGCGTGTGGATCTGGAACTCGATCCAGCTCAACTGGGACGGGTCGGCGGTTCCGTGCTGCCGCGATCCGAATGCGGTGTTTCCGCTTGGCAATGTGTTCGACAAGGGCCTGCGCGCCGTGTTCAACGGCGAGGCTGCCACGGCATTCCGGCGGCGCATCCTGTCCGAGCAGGGCGATGTCTCGATCTGCAAGCTCTGTTCGGGTTATGGCCTGCCGCAACTCCAGCATCCCCGACCGGCCAATTTTGCGATCCAGCGTCATTCCATCAACGATTCTGAGATTCCCAGTCACGAGCAGGCGATCGCCGAGGCGCAGAACACGATTCTGTCGGGTGATCGAAACACAGCGGCGTAATAGTGCCTGTGGTGGGGGCTGCTGACTGGATGGGGTGGCTTGCGCTTGTCGCAGCGCTCGCCGCGACGGCCGCCGCCCGAGGCGCATTCATCCGCGTCTCGTTGCACCAGAGCGTCGACCATTATTACTGGATCCTTGCGGCGCGAGCTTATCGGACTCGCGAAGGTCTGCCGGTTCGAATGGGCGGAAAGTATCTCCTTGAGGACGATCGACAGTTCTATCCGCCAGGGTTCGGTCTTCTTTTGTCGTGGCTGCCGGACCGAACTGTCGCCGGACGGTCGAGCGTGTTGCTGACCGTGGTTCTCGACGTCATGTCGTTGGCGGTCGTCGTCGGAGCGACGGTTGCATTCGGATTTGGAGTTTGGGGCGCGAGCGCCGCGATTGCGATCTACGGATTGGCCCCGGTGCTTGTGGCCTACAACACGCAATTGACGTCACGCGGCCTCGGCAATCTTCTTCTCCTCGTCAAGCTTCTGCTCGAGCTTGCCGCATCGATGTCGACGGGCTGGCCGGCGGCTTTGCTGTGGGTTTCGGCCGTCGTCGTAACGGGTCTGGTGTTCCTTACACACAAGATGACGACCCAGTTCATGCTGGCGCTCTGGCCGTTCTGGGCGATCGCGCTCGGCAGTTGGGCAGCCGCAGCCGTTCCGCTGGGCGGGTTGCTGTTTGCCGGCCTTGTCTCAGGTCCGTCCTTCTTCGCGCTACAGTGGAAGGCCCATGCCGATATCGTGGCGTTCTGGCATCGCAACTGGCGCGATCTCGGTTGTCACCCCTTTCGTCGCTCGCCTCTGTATGGCGATCCGTCGGCACGCGATCCGGGCCTGTTTCACCAGCCCGGCGTCCGGGGATTTGTCGGTCACGCAAAGCTCGCGATCGGCCATCTTCCGGCGGCATGGCTGTTGCCGTTGACGCTGCCTTTCACTCCGGCTCCGCCGCTCTGGCTGGCGATCTGGCTTTGCGCCGCTCTGGCCATGACGGTTGCCACGCTGATCGTGCCGGCGCTGAAGTGTCTCGGAGGCGGGCATCTTTATCTCTTCAATGCTGCGCCGCCGGCCGCGCTCTGGTGGGCCTTGGTCTTGGCCTCCCACTCCATCGAGGGCGTTGTTCTGTTCGCTCTGGCTTTGACGGCCACAACGGTCAGTCTTGCCGCCGGCTGGCGCCGGCGCCGCCAGGCCTCGTCGGCCAGCGACGAGACGATGAAGGCGCTGGTGTCGCATCTGCTTCAACTCGCGCCGACCCGCGTCGCTCTCTATCCGTTTGCAGCGGCCGAGCGCATCGCCGCCGAGACACCGCATTCAGTATTCTGGGGCGGGCATGGATACGGATTTCGAACGCTCGAGCCGTATTGGCCCGTGGTGCGTGAGCCGGTGGGGAGCGCGCTGCGCCGTCATGGCGTGACGCATGCCGCGCTCGACGTGCGCTGGTGGCCCGAGGGGGAGGGGGTGATGGATCGGGAAACCGGTGACAGCGCCCCGGTCTCGATCGGAGCCTGGCGCGTCTTTCGTTTGTGCTGATGAAAATCGGTTTTATCTCGGATGCACACGGCCATGCGATGGCGTTGTCGCGCGGACTGGAGCTAATGCGACGGTTCTCGACTGACCAGACGGTGTTTCTTGGAGACGCCGTCGGCTATGTGCCTGGCTTGGCTGCAGCGGATCTGGTGCACGAACGTCGTTTGACCTGTGTGATGGGCAATCACGATGCGATGGTTCTCGATCGAACCACGCCCCCAGATCGAGAGTCGATCTACCAGCATGAGAGCGCCCGCGCGGAAATGACGCGAGAGGTCGAGATTTCGATGTCGCAATGGCCGAAGGAGCTTCGACTCGCGGATGGGTGCGTGCTGGCCGTACACGGAAGCCCACTCGATCCGCTTAACGGCTATATTTATGCTGATACCAACCTGGGCGGCATCGCGACGCGCGAGTGCATTGTCGTCATGGGGCACACCCATCGTCCTTTCGTTCGCCGCGTCGGCGAGCGGTTGTTTGTTAATGCCGGCTCCTGTGCGTTGCCTCGCGACACAGGCG
The DNA here is from genome assembly GCA_963758225.1 of uncultured Alphaproteobacteria bacterium. Taxonomy (GTDB): domain Bacteria; phylum Pseudomonadota; class Alphaproteobacteria; order Rhizobiales; family Xanthobacteraceae; genus Z2-YC6860. The sequence goes on from CAVWUJ010000002.1 coordinate 655,835, forward strand.
GGTTCGGTGCGTTCGCCATCGTCGATACCGAGCGTCATGAGGCGAGCATTCTTCGTTTCGACATTCGCGATCTGGCCGACATAGTCATCAATCGATTTTCCATTCATCCGACAGTTGTCGAGGCGCTACGGCGGCCCGTCGCGGACAACTTCGAGGGAGAAGTGGTCCATGTCTGAACCCATCCGGGTCTTCGTCGGCGCAATTGGCGGAGGCGGTCATGGCGAACAGATCGTCAAGGCGCTCCGACTGGCCGGAAAGCAACGATATTTTATCGTCGGTGGCGACGTGTCACCGAACTGCCCGCAATTTGCGATGGTCGACGCACCTGTTCTTTTGCCGAAGGCTTCGGACGGGGGATACATCGAAGCGGTTCTGGCCTTGTGTCGCCGATACGACGTCCGAGCCGTTTTTCACGGTTGCGAGCCGGAATTAAAAGCGCTGAGCGAAAATCGATCTCGTTTCGAAGATCGGGGCATCTTGGTGCCGATCAATCCGCAATCGGTAATTCGGACTTGTATGGACAAGGATTTGACCTCTCGCTTTCTCAGCGAGGCTGGTTTCGATCCGCCGCAGTCTTGGTCGTTCGATCAGAGTTCGGCGGTCGATCGCTTCCCAGTTGTCGTGAAGCCGTCGAAGGGCGGTGGGGGATCGCGGGACACATTCATCGCGCAGACACCGCGTCAATTGGAAATTTTGGCCGAATTTCTGGATGTATCAAAGGAGCCGTTTCTGATTCAGGAGTACGTCGGTCGGTTCGATGAGGAATATACCGTCGGCGTGCTGCACGATCTGGACGGGCAGTTTGTCCACTCCATCGCAATCCGGCGTCTGATCAGCAGTGCGTTGAACATGCGACTTGCAGTCAAGAACCGAACCGGACGGTCCGACCTGGGAGAATGGCTGGTGGTGTCGTCCGGCGTCAGTCATGGCGAAGTGGCGGATTTTCCGGAGGTTCGCAGGCAATCTGAGATGATCGCCCAGAGGCTCGGTGCGCGCGGGCCTATAAACATTCAATGTCGGCTGGTCGATGGAAAGGTCCGGGTGTTCGAGATCAATCCGCGCTTTTCGGGAACCACGTCGCTCAGAGCGATGGTCGGCTTCAATGAGCCGGACCTGCTTCTTCGCCGGCATCTTCTTGGCGAAAGTTTGCGACAAGGGTTCGATTATCGGCACGGGACGATCATCCGGTCATTGATCGAAACGCTGTTGCCCGAGACATCACCACCTGCTTGGCATGAGATCGTCGACAAGAGCGCTGCGCAATGACGACCATTTGTCCAGCATGTGGGGGCACGGACTGCGTGACCCTCACGGTGGTGCCGCGATCTCCGACCTCTGATGGTGTCATTCTGAATGCGAGGTCGGATACGACGCTTTGCGAGTCTTGTGGATTTGCATTCAACGCGAGCGGAGCACGAGGGGTGGAAGCGCAATTCTATTCCTCGGAATACGATTTATTGAGCGAAAGCGGCGAGGCGGAGTTTGTCTACGAAACAACGGCAGGAGTCCGCGGCATCAACGACGAGATGGCTGATTATATTCTTGATGGCGTCTCGCCGCCTATGGGGGCCACCGTATTGGACGTGGGATGCGGCAAGGGATTGCTGCTGCGGGCGCTTCAGCGTCTGCGCACCGATCTCATGCTTTGTGGAGTTGAGCCTTCGCGTCATGCTCGCCGTTTTTCCGAGCGGCTCGTGCCGCAGGCGGATATTCATGTATCGGTTCTTTCAACGAGCCCGTTCGCTAATCGGCATTTCGACCTTCTGACCTGTGTCGGCGTTTTCGAGCATGTTCCCGATCCAGTCGGATTTGCGGCGGGTCTGAGATCAAATATCGGGGACCAGGGGCGGCTGTTCGTTTCTGTGCCGAATTTCGCAGAGAATCCAACCGATGTCGTAACGTACGATCATCTCTCTCGCTTCACGCCTGGCACGTTCCAGGCGGTTCTGTCTCGAGCTGGATTTGTGGTCGAGAAGATCGTTGCGCCGAAACGCGTTCCGATGTGGGCGCTGGCTCGCGTGGCTGAAAGGGAAGAGCGCTTCTCAAGCGCTGATGACGAGCGTGCAATTCCGCGAGCTGCCGCAGCGTGGTTCGAGGCAAGTCTTCGTGCAATATCCGAACAGGTCGGATGCATGAGGGATGGGCGTCGATTGGGTGTTTATGGGACCGGTCTTATCGTCCCGTCGGCTGTCGCGTTGGGAGCAATCGAGCCCGATGCGATCGAGGCGGTATTCGACGACAACGCTCATATGCACGGGGCGACGAAGCTGGGCAGAAAGGTGCTCCCGCTTTCAGCGGCGGGCGCTCTGGGCATCACCGACATCTTGCTGTCGGCCAATCCCGTCTACTGGAATCGCATGAAGGAGAAAGTTTCGGCGCTTGGAGCGGATATTCGCGTCTGGAATCTTCCAGAACCTGAAACCATGGCATGAACCATCGAAAGTCCGATGGAATGCCGATACGGGTGCTTGATGCTGTCTGTTCCGCAGGATTGGCGGTATTCGGATTTTTTCTGTTGTTGTTTGCTGCGATCGTTTCGTTACTTCGCCATCGGAAGACACGCGCGTCGGATGCTCCGCGACGTTTGCTGATTGTCGGTTATACGCCGATCGAGGAAGCCCGCGAGAAAGGCGTCCTCGGAGAGGACATCGATATCTGGTTCAATCCCGCAAGTTTTTTTGAGAATGTCGAGATCGTTATCGTAACAGGACGACAGGAGCAGGAACGAAGGCTTTCAGAACGGATTTTCTATCGCGAATATGGCCCTGCCAAGCGGCTCTCACAGCATGGCTTTCGCTATACGGCGCGCGCGCTCGGTCTGATTGGTGCGATGTTCGGTGTGAATGCGGTAGCGAGGCGCACCGACGTCATTCAAGTCAACGGTCCGAACGCCTCGTCTGTACCGGCGTTGTTCGCCCGGCTGATGACCGGTGCGCCGGCAGCCGTGTTCATTGAAGCCTTCTGGGAAGACGTTGTTCAGCAACAACAAGCGCCCGCCGCGATCCGCCGCATTCTGCCGATTTGGTATCGAATAGTGTATCGCGCATTCGATGCATATTACGGCGCACCGTCACTTTACCCGGACCGCTATGTGGCTATGGGCATGGCGCGTAGGAAAATTCGGACGTTCCTGAATAATGTCGATGCAGAAGCCGTTCAGTCCAATGCGCTGAGGGGAACGGTTTCTTGCGCGGTGTTGAGTGCGCGATCACCGCGTTTTGTAATTGTTGGGCGGCTCCATCAGGAGAAATTGGTTTCCGACGCGCTCGAGGCTTTTGTCTCTTATGCGGGGCGTGGACATCAAGGTACGTTGGTTGTGATCGGTGACGGACCGGAGCGCGAGGCTCTTCGGTCTTCGGTCCGCGAGCGCAATCTCGAAGAGCGAGTTATTTTTACGGGAGCGTTGCCGGGAGCGGACGTTGCTGCGATTGTCAAGGCAAGCGACATTTTCGTTGCGACATATCAGGGCAATGCGCTTCTTGAAGCTCTGGCGCTGGGGTGTCCGGCTCTCGCCTACAACAATGCACCTCACCGGGCTCTTGCATTGGATTGCAAAGCTGTGACGTTCGTCCAGGACCGCGACGTTGCCGCGTTGTGCGCAGCCATGATTGCCTACTCTCAACTCGACGAGTTCGCGCGCAGTTCATTGTCGCAAGCGGCAGGCTCTTGGGCGCGTGCGAAATACAATCGGAAGGCGATGAACGAAGCGGCGCTCGATCCATTTATGTGGTGCTTTCGGCAATTGCCGTTGCGCAACGTTGCACCCGACGATCGCTGATCCATGATCGGCCTGCTTCGCTATTTCGTCATCGATGCGTGGGCTGTCTTCGGCTGGCGCGTGCCTGCGCTGGTCGTGTTGATGATTTTGTCCGGCCTGCTTGAGGGGCTTGCCGTCACAGCGGCCCTGCCGCTCCTGAATGCGCTGGGCGCGCCGGCCGCGTCGACTGAAAGCGGGCTGGTTGCGGTCATCGGCCGACTGCCGGAACAGATGGGATTTCCGGAAGGACCGATCGGCATCGGCATGCTGATGGTTATGCTGATTTTCGCGAGCACGCTGGCGTTTCTCGCGCAGGCCCGCCTCGCGCCGCTGCTTCGCGTTCGATATGTCAAACGCTGGCAGACAAGCGTCTTCGAAACCGCGCTGGCGGCCGGTCCGCGCTTTCTGGACGAACGTCGTGGCGGCGATGTGGTGGCTGCGCTCGTCTCCGACACCGTTCGAGTGAGCGGCGCGCTGTATCACATTTGTCTTGTCACGGCGGCGCTTGCAAACCTGATCGTCTATCTTGTTCTTGCGCTGCTGATCTCGCCGTCCATCACGATGGCGATCGTGACGCTCGGGGCGATCGTTGTGATCGCAACGCGCCCGTTTCTCGTCATGGCCTATCAATACGGTCAGGGCATCACCCGAGCCCAGAGCGACATGCAGGCGCTCGCGACCCAGTATGTCATGCATTCGAAGATCGTGAAGGCGAGTGCCGCCGAGGAACCTGCGGTGTCGTCGTTTGCCGGAGTTGCGGGCGAGCTCGCGCATCTCAACTTCAGAAGCGAATTCGATCTGCAGAAGGCCAAGGCCATGTTCGAGTTCGCCGGCGCTGTGGGCGTCGCCGCGCTCCTGATTGCAGGACCGCTGGTTCTGGCGATCGACATCGCGACAGTTCTGATCGTTCTGGCCCTGTTCGTCCGTCTACTTCCGCGAATGACGGCCGTGCAGCAGGGGTTTCAGGCGTTGAGCGCCCTTCTGCCGGCTCTGGGCCATCTCAGGATGCTTCTTGACGAGGCCCGGGCCATCGCCGAACCGTCCGATCCCCGGCCGCTTCCAGACGCCATCACACGGGCGGCGCCGGAAATAGCTCTGAGCAATGTGACTGTGCGAAGGGGCGACCGGGTGGTCTTGCACAACCTCGATCTGGTGCTGCCCGCCGGAAAAACGATCGCATTCGTTGGGCCGTCGGGATCGGGAAAATCAACGCTCGTTGACGCGATTCTCGGGCTCGTGCCGGTCGAAGGTGGCGCGATCACGATTGCGGAGCACGATCTGCAAGGCTTGCCGAAGCGCGCCTGGCGGCGCTCTATCGGATATGTCGGTCAGACGGTCGTGCTGTTTTCGGGCTCGATCGGCGACAACATACGATTTGGCACCGATGCCGACGCGCGAACCGTCGAGCGGGCGCTGACGGACGCAGCGGCTCATTTTGTGAACGATCTCCCGGCCGGCGTCGAAACCCAGGTCGGCGATCTCGGCAGCCGGCTTTCGGGCGGAGAACGGCAGAGGCTGGCGTTGGCGCGTGCGTTTGCTGCTCCGCGCAGCGTCTACATTCTGGATGAGGCCACGAGCGCATTGGATGCGGAGACCGAAGCGGAGGTCGTGCGCAATCTTGAAACATTCGCAGGCGATGCGACGATCGTAATCATCGCCCATCGCTTCTCTGCCGTGCGCAACGCGGATGTCATTCACGTCGTCGAAGACGGCCGTGTCGTGGAATCCGGAACGTGGAACGACCTCGATCAGCCGGGCCATCGATTCTGGCAATTGAAGCAACATCAGGCGTTCGCCCCGCAGGCCGCCGGAGTTTAACATGTGCGGCATTGCGGGATTGCTGGACTTCACGCGCAGAAGCTCCGAAGAATCGCTGACGCTGCGCGCCCGTGCGATGGCCAACGCCCTGGCCCATCGCGGGCCGGATGGCGATGGAGTGTGGTCCGACCGCGATGCGGGAATTGCGCTGGCCCATCGCCGGCTTTCGATCATTGATCTGTCGGACGCAGGCAGGCAGCCCATGATTTCCTCGAATGGGCGGTGGATCGCGAGCTACAACGGCGAAATATACAATGCGGAAGCCCTTCGCAGGTTGCCGGAGCTTGCCGGAGTCGACTGGCGCGGTCACTCCGACACCGAGGTGATGCTGGAAAGCGTTTCGCGTCGGGGCCTTCCGGCAACCGTGCAGGATCTCGACGGCATGTTTGCCATTGCGCTCTGGGACCGCAGCGAGAGGATGCTGCATCTTGTCCGGGATCGAATCGGAATCAAGCCGCTGTTTTTCTCACAGGTTGCCGGCACCTTTCGGTTCGCGTCGGAGCTTCGCTGTTTCTCGGAGGACCGCCAGCCGTTGTCGATCGATGGCGCATCGGTCGCCAGCTATCTGCGTTTCGGCTATGTGCCGACGCCGTTTTCGATTTTCAAAGATGTCGGAAAGGTCCGTCCGGGCGAGATCGTCTCGATAAACTCCGAAGGGAAAATCGAGCGGTCGATCTATTGGTCGATCCGCGACCGGATGGAGCAGGGACGCTCCGATCCGTTTCGCGGCTCCGACGAGGAGGCGATCGAGGCACTTGATGCGCTTCTCTCCCACGCTGTGTCCTCGCAGATGATGTCGGACGTGCCACTCGGTGCGTTTCTCTCCGGAGGGATTGATTCGTCCGCCGTGGCTGCGATGATGATGAAGGCCGGTCGCGGTCCGGTTCGGACCTTCTCGATCGGTTCGCCTGACCGCGACTTCGACGAAGGCCGTTATGCGGCAATGGTCGCCCGGCATCTGGGCACACGGCATGAGGAGTTGAAGGCGACGCCTGAAGAGGCATTGGCGGTCGTTCCGCACCTGGCGGATATTTATGACGAGCCGTTTGCGGACTCGTCGCAGATCCCGACGCATCTTCTGTCCCGATTGACGCGCGGCCATGTCGTGGTGGCCCTCTCGGGAGACGGTGGAGATGAACTGTTTGCCGGCTATAACCGGTATTCTCTGGCGCAGGGCCTGAACCGGCACCTCCTGAATTTTCCGTCCGGGCTTCGCGGAGCGGCGGCTTCGGCTTTGAAAGCCGTCTCTCCGGAACGGCTTGACCGCTGGGCCAAGATCATTCCGGCCTCGTGGCGGCCTGCCCAGGCGGGCGACAAGCTGCACAAGCTTGCGGATATTCTGCCTTTGGATCGCGATGCGGTGTATCTGCGGCTGGTTAGCCAGTACCCGTATCCGGAGAGGCTGACGAATGGATTTGTCGAGCATGCCGTGAATATGCAGTTCGAGCGAGGCGACGACCGACGCTTTCTCGAGAGCATGCAGCTTTTCGATACGGAAACCTACCTGCCGGACGACATTCTGCAAAAGGTCGACCGTGCGTCCATGTCGGTGTCGCTCGAAGTGAGGCCGCCGTTCCTGAATCATCGCGTTGTGGAGTTCGCCTGTCGCTTGCCCCGTCGCCTGAAAGTTCGCGCGGGAGAATCGAAGTGGTTGTTGCGGCGCGTTCTCGACCGCTACGTTCCGCGTCCTCTGGTCGATCGTCCGAAGATGGGCTTTGCAATCCCCCTGGCACAATGGCTGCGCGGGCCGCTGCAGCCCTGGGCGGACGACTTGATCCATTCTTCGGATGTTGGAGGAGGCTATCTGAACGTTGAAGCTGTTCGCTCTCTCTGGTCCGAGCATATGGACGGTCGCCGAAACTGGGCCTACGCGCTCTGGACTGTTCTGATGTTCGAGATCTGGCGTCGGCGCTGGCAGTCGGTTTCGGCCTCCACCATGCGGGCGTCGGCATGAATCGGAGGGCTCCGCGGCTTTTGATCGTTGCACATCGTTTGGATATTGGCGGTACGGAACTGCATCTGTCCCGCATCTTGCCGGCTCTGCAGAATGCTGGTCATGAAATATGCGTTTTCGTCATTTCGCGCGGCGGGCGTCTGGAGAGCGATTTCCAGAATCGCGGAATTGAAATCATCGGCCCCGATCCAGGAGGAGGAGCACTTGTGCAGCGGTGGCAAGCTTTCACTCGCCTGCGGAGCTGCATCGGTCGTTGGAAACCCGATGTTCTGCATGCCTTTCTGTCCGAACCGTATTTGATCATGCGATTTGCGATGGCGGGGCTGAGCGGACCAATCACAGTCATGAGCCGGCGTTCGCTTTCGAACTACCAGAAACGGCATACAGTCATTGGTCGGATTGAACGACATCTGCATGGCACGACCGATGTGTTGCTCGGAAACTCCTCGGCGGTTCTCGACGATCTTTATCGAGAATGCTCAGATCGAAAAAAAATCGGCTGTATACCTAACGGAATTGAACTTCCGTCGCTTCCAACACAGCGCAGCAGAGCGGCCGCCCGGATGGAGCTTGGCCTTCCGGACGACAGTCTGGTGATCATGTCGGTGGGAAATCTGCTGGCCTATAAGGGACACGACGACCTGATTGCGGCGCTGGGTTTGATCGCATCCCGTCTTCCACAACCCTGGCGGCTTGTTCTCGTCGGACGCGACCATAACCGGAGCGCGCGTCTCCTCGAACAGGCGGCTGCGTTGGGGATTTCCCGGAACGTCCAATGGATCGGCGAGCGGAGGGATGCGCAGGATTTGCTCGATGCGGCCGACATCGGGGTTCTCCCCTCGCATGAAGAGGGCTTTTCCAACGTGCTGCTCGAGAAAATGGGAAAGGGGCTGGCGGTGATCGCAACGTCCGCCGGCGGAAACGTGGATGCGGTCGTGGACGGCGAAACGGGCGCTCTGGTGCCAATCAAAAGTCCGGAGCGTCTTGGGCAGGCGATTATCGAGCTCGCAGGCAACGAGGACATGCGTCGTCATCTGGGCATGGCGGCACGGCGTCGCGTCGCCATGCATTTTTCTCTGGATCGCTGCATCGATCGCTATCGCTCGCTGTATGCGGGCTTGCTTGACCGTCGACCGGAGTCGGTTCAACAGATAATCGACGGTTCTTTCAAATTGCACCTGTTTGAAACGGGTGGCGCCGGGCAATCGTCCCCGTTGCTTGAAGGTTGACGGTCGAGTGAAATATCCCCGAAAAATCTCCGTCATCGGCCTCGGTTACGTCGGCCTCCCCGTTGCCGTGGCGTTTGGGCGCGCGGGCGTGCCGGTGATCGGCTTCGACATCGACCGCGGTCGCATCGAAGAGCTGAAAGCCGGCCACGACCGCACCCGCGAGGTCGAGCCTGCCGATCTATCGCATCCTGCGCTGCGCTACACCCACGACCCGGCCGATTTGCGCGACGCCGACTTCCACATCGTCACCGTGCCCACTCCGATCGACGGCGAGAACCGGCCGGACCTGCGCGCCATGCTGAGCGCGTCACAGACCGTCGGCGGAGTGCTGAAGCGCGGTGACATCGTCGTCTACGAATTCACGGTCTATCCGGGGGCGGTGGAGGAGGATTGCGTCCCGGTCCTGGAGAGCGTGTCGGGGCTGAAATCGGGATCGGACTTCACCGTCGGTTATTCGCCGGAGCGCATCAATCCGGGCGACAAGACGCACCGCTTCGAGACCATCACCAAGGTGGTGGCGGGGCAGGATGCGCGAACGCTCGACATCGTCGCCGACGTCTACGGTTCGGTGGTCACGGCCGGCGTGCATCGTGCGCCGTCGATCAAGGTGGCGGAGGCCGCCAAGGTGATCGAGAACACCCAGCGCGATCTCAACATCGCCTTCATGAACGAGCTATCGGTGATCTTCGAACGCATGGGGATCGACACCGGCGATGTGCTGGCCGCGGCCGCCACCAAATGGAATTTCCTGCCGTTCCAGCCCGGGCTCGTGGGCGGTCACTGCATCGGCGTCGATCCGTACTATCTCACGCATCGCGCCGAGAAGGCCGGCTACCGTCCCGAGGTCATTCTGGCCGGGCGCCGGATCAACGATGCGATGGGCCAGCGCGTCGCGCGCGACTGCCTGCGGCGGCTCGCCGAGCGCGGCTGCGACGCGCCGCAGGTGACGGTGCTCGGCATCACCTTCAAGGAGGACGTGCCCGATATTCGCAACTCCAAGGTGATCGACATCGTCCGCGAACTCAAGGCCGGCGGCGCTCGGGTGCAGATCGTCGATCCGCTGGCGTTGCCACACGAGGTCGAGCACGAGTATGGCGTGACGCTGTCGGCGCGCGATCGTCTCGCGCCCGCGGATGCCGTGATCTTCGCCGTGGCGCATGCGGACTATGTGGCCGGCGGCTGGCCGCTGGTCTCGCGTTTGCTCAAAGACGGTGCGGGGCTGGTGATGGACGTGAAGGGCAGGCTGGACCGCGCCGCGAAGCCTGCGGGAGTCGACCTGTGGCGGCTGTGAACGACAATCCCCTCCTGGTAACGGGGGCGGCCGGTTTTATCGGCTTTCACGTTTCTCGCGCGTTGCTCGCGGCCGGCCGGCGCGTGGTTGGCGTCGATAACCTTTCGCCCTATTACGACCCGGCGCTCAAGCAGGCGCGGCTTGCCGAGTTGTCATCCGACGGAAACTTCCGGTTCGTTCAACTCGATCTCTCGGACCGGGAGCGGACGGCGGAGCTGTTCAAGGCGGAGAGGTTTCCGCTCGTCATCCATCTCGCCGCGCAGGCCGGCGTGCGCCATTCGCTCACCGATCCGCATGCCTATGTCGACGCCAATCTTCAGGGCTTCCTGAATGTCATGGAGGGATGCCGCCACAACGGCTGCCGTCATCTCGTTTACGCCTCGTCCTCGTCTGTGTATGGCGCGAACACGCGCATGCCGTTCCGCACATCCGACAGCGTCGATCATCCCCTCAGCCTTTACGGAGCCTCGAAGAAGGCCAACGAGCTGATGGCGCATTCCTACAGCCATCTGTTCGGCTTGCCGACCACCGGCCTGCGCTTCTTCACCGTCTATGGTCCGTGGGGCCGGCCGGATATGGCCATGTGGCTGTTCGCCGAGGCCATTCTCGAAGGCCGCCCGATCAGGCTTTTCAACCACGGCAACATGCGCCGTGATTTCACTTATGTGGACGATGTCGTCGAGGCGATCGTGCGGCTGATCGATCGCCCCGCGCAAGGCGATCCCGCGGCCGAAGGCGGCGTGGACCCGGCGCGCAGCGCGGCGCCCTGGCGGGTCTATAATATCGGCAACAATCAGCCCGCCGATCTGCTCGACGTGGTGGCGCATCTTGAGCAGGCGCTCGGCCGCACGGCCCAGCGCGAACTGCTTCCGATGCAGCCGGGCGATGTGCCCGCGACCTATGCCGATGTGGACGACCTGATGCGTGACGTCGGATTTCGTCCGGCCACCCCGGTTGCCGAGGGCATTCGCCGCTTCGTCGACTGGTATCGCGCCTATCGCGGCGTCTGATCGGCGGCGGGCTCTGCCGGGACGCCGGGGCGGATCGACAGTCCGCTGGCAAGCCACACGATTCCGCCGAGGATGCCGAGCGCGAACATCGCGCCGCCGAGCAGCACCGACACCAGAAGTCCGTCGCTGCCGGCCAGTCCGGCATAGGCGAACGCCGTCACCATCGCGCTCTCGCGCACGCCCCAGCCGGCGATCGAGACCGGCACCGTCGCAATCAGCAGCACCGGCGGAATCAGTAGCAGGGCGTGCTTGAAATCGAACGGCACAGCCACGCTGCGGGCGCAGAGCCAGGCGGTCGTCACCGTCAGCAGGTGGATCCCGAGCGAAAGCGCCAGCACCCGCAGTCCCAGTCCGGAGTTGGCGAAGACCGCCCGCGCCACCCGCGCCGCCTCCGCAATGTGCCGGACCGGTGCGAACCGCTCGAGCCACGGCCAGCGCAACAGCCCGAACGCCGCGAAGGCCGCCGGTCCCATGAGACAGGCGATTCCGATCAGGATCAGGGCGACTCGACCGATCGGATTGCGGATCAGGTCCAGCGACCACGGCAGGCCGGCGAGCACCAGCACGGCCAGCGCCAGCACGCCGATCACCCGGTCCACCAAAACCGAATAGGCCGCCCGGGCCCAGCCCGCTCCGTCCCGGGCGAGGAGCCACATTCGCGCGGCATCTCCGCCGACCGTCGAGGGCAGGGCCTGGTGAAACAGCATGGCGATCATGTTGAATCGAAACGCCCGGCCGGGGGCGAGGGCCGCGCCACTCTGTCCGGCAATCAGGCTCCACCGGAGTCCGACGACGAACACTTGAAACCCGAGCACCGCCAGGGCCGCCAGCATCCACGCCCATTCGATGCGAGACAGCCGTTCTCCGAGCGAGCCCAGATCGACGCGGCTGAGCGCGAGATACAGCAAGCCGATCGAGATGGCGGCTTTGAGAGCGATGCCCAAGGCAGACTTCATCCCTTTCCCTCGCATCGTTTGCGGCGATTTCCAAGCCGAGCGACAGGCTTGGTCGCAGAAATCGAAGCGTCCATAATCACCTCCGAAACCGAACGTCAGGATTTGTCATGCCCGCAACGCCCCGCCTGTCCGATCTGAAGGTCAAGCTGTTCACCGATGGCGCCGACAAGGCTCAGATCGTCGGCATGGCAAAGAACGCCTGGATAGCGGGATTTACGACCAATCCTTCCCTGCTGAAGAAGGCCGGCGTCGCGGATTACGAGAGCTACGGCCGCGAGGTGGTGGCGGCGGTGCCCGACCGGCACATTTCGTTCGAGGTGTTCTCCGACGAAATCCCTGAAATGGTGGCGCAGGCGCGCGTCATCTCGGCATGGGGCGCGAACGTCTACGCCAAGCTGCCGGTGATGCAACACCCGCGGCGAGCCGCTTTACGAGGCGGTGAAGGCGCTGTCGCGCGACGGAGTGAAGGTCAACATGACCGCGATCTTCGACCCCGATCAGGTCGCCAAGGCCGTGGATGCGCTCGCGGGCTTCGCGCCGGCGTGCGTTTCGGTGTTTGCGGGCCGGCTCGGCGATCTCGGGATCGACTATCGGCCGATCATGAAGGACGCCGTCGCTCGCGCCCGCAAGACGCCGAATGTGGAGATCATCTGGGCTTCGACCCGCGAGGTGTTCAACGTGATCGAGGCCGACGCGATGGGCTGCCACATCATCACGGCGCCGGCCGACATTCTCCAGAAGCTGCCGGCCCTTGCGAGCAAAAGCCCGATGGAGCTTTCGCTCGGCGCGGTCAAGGCGTTCCGCGAGGATGCGCTCGCGGCGGGCCTGAGCCTGTCAGTGCCGGCCGAGACGAGGGCGGCCGGGTAGCGCCGCCTGTCTGGACCGATTTCAACCTGTAACGTCCTGAATCAAAATGTGTTGGCCTCGTCCCCAGGCGGGCGTCGCCAGCCGCCCGGGGGCATGCTACGGCTTCCCTCGGATCGAAAGCTTTCAGCACGAGGTTGTGACCCGAAGATGACGCGAGCCGAAACAGGCAGCGCGCGTGAAGCGTTGCGTATCGGAGTAATCGGCGCGGGGATCATGGGTTCGAACCATGCCCGCGTTCTGACCGGGCTATCGGACATCCGGCTTGCCGGGATCGTCGACCCGGATCCGAAACAGCGCGACTTCGTGTCCGGCGCTCTGGGTTGCCCGGCCGTGTCCGATCTCGATGGGCTTATCAAGCTCGGCGTCGATGCCGTGACGATTGCGGCGCCCACCCATCTTCACCACGAGATAGCGCTCGCGTGCATCGCGCGCGGAATTCATGTGCTGGTCGAGAAGCCGATCGCCTCCACGGTGCAGGAGGGACGGGAGATACTCGCCGCCGCGCGCCGGGCCGGCGTCACGCTGATGGTCGGTCACGTCGAGCGATTCAATCCAGCGGTTCGCGCGATCAAGGATGCGATCAGGGGCGAGGACATTCTCTCGATCGCCATCACCCGCGTGGGTCCGTTTCCGCCGCGGATGTCGAATGTCGGCGTCGTCATCGACCTCGCGGTTCACGACATCGACCTGATCCGCTGGTTCACCGATTCCGATATCGTCGAGGTGCAGCCGCAGCTTTCCAGCGCGGTCGCGGAGCGCGAGGACATCGCGTTGCTGCAATTCCGCACGGCGTCCGGCGTGTTGGCGCATATCAACACCAACTGGCTGACGCCGTTCAAGGCGCGCAACGTCACGGTCGCAACCCGCGGCAAGTATGTGATGGGCGATCTCCTGACGCGCCAGGTGACCGAGTGCTTCGGATTTCAGCCGGATGGGTCGTATTCGATGCGACACCTGTCCGTCGGTCATGAAGAGCCGCTGCGCGCGGAACTGCTGGCCTTCTGCAGCGCCATCCAGAGCGGCCAGCCGCCGGCCGTGACCGGCGAAGAGGGCGTCGCGAGCCTCGAAATCGCGATCCAGTGCCTCAACAGCCGGGCCGCGCCGGAGCCCGCCTTGACCAAGCGCCCGCAGCGCTCCGCCGGCTGACGCCGCCGCCACCGACGATGACCGCCATGAACCAGCACACGCCGCCCGCTTCCGCCCCGATTCCCTTCATCGACGTGGCCTCCCAGCGCCGCCGCATGGGCGCCTCGCTCGATCGCGCGCTGGCGCGCGTGACCGAGCATTGCCTGTTCGTGGGCGGGCCCGAGGTCAAGGAGTTCGAGACCGCGCTTGCCGCATATGGCGGGGCGAAGCATGCGGTCGGCTGCGCCAGCGGAACCGATGCGCTGATGCTGGTGCTGATGGCCAGGGGAGTCGGCCCGGGCGACGCCGTAATCTGCCCGACCTTCACGTTCTGCGCGACCGCCGAGGTCGTGGTGCTGGTGGGCGCGACACCGGTGTTCGCCGATGTCGACGCCGACACCTTCAACCTGAACATCGACAGCCTCAGGCGCGCCATTGCCACCGCGAAGGCGAAGGGTCTCAAGCCGCGCGCCATCATCCCGGTCGACCTGTTCGGTCTGCCGGCCGACCACGATGCCATCGCGGCCGTGGCCTCTGCGGAAGACCTGTTCGTGCTCGATGATGCGGCACAGACCTTCGGCGCGACCTACAAGGGCAAGCCGATCGGCACCTTCGGCCTCGCCACTGCGACCAGCTTCTTTCCGGCCAAGCCGCTCGGCTGTTACGGCGACGGCGGGGCGATCCTGACCGACGACGATTCGCTTTACGAGACGCTGCTCAGCCTGCGGGTGCACGGGCAGGGGGCTGACAAATACGACAACGTCCGCATCGGCATGACCAGCCGGCTCGACACGATGCAGGCCGCGGTTCTGAACGAGAAGCTCAAGATCTTCCCGGAGGAGATCGAGGCCCGCAATCGCGCCGCGCAGCGCTACGACGCCGCGTTGTCCGATCTGTGCATCGTGCCGAAGGTGCCGGAAGGCTGTACCTCGGTGTGGGCGCAATACACCATCCGCCTCAAGCCCGGCGTTCGCGACGGTCTGGCGGGCGCGCTCAAGGCCAAGGGCATTCCGACCGCGATCTACTATCCCAAGCCGCTGCACAAACAGACCGCCTATCGCGGCTTCCCGTCGGCCGAGGGCGGTCTTCCGGTCAGCGAACGGCTCGCCGACGAGGTGATCTCGCTGCCGATGCACGGCTATCTGGACGAGCCGACGCAGGACCGCATCGTGACGGCGGTTCGCGAGGCGCTGAAGGGCTAGGCTCCATCGGCTGCCGGAGCGGCCGGGCGAATTGCCATGCAGGACTGGATCATTCAAGGCGCCGCGTCCTGGGACAGCGCAGTGCTGCTCGCGGTGTTCGGCGCGCTGTTTCTGGCGAGCGGGCTGACGTTCATTCCGCGTCCGGTGGTCTGCATCGCCGCCGGCCTGATCTACGGCATTGCCGCGTTTCCCTTCATTCTCACGGCTTCGACGCTGAGCGCAGTCGCCGCCTTCCTGCTGGCGCGATACTTCTTCCGGGCGCGCGTCATGCGCATGATCGAACGCCGATCTCTGCTGAAAACGCTGGTGCAGGCGGTGGACGCAGAGGGCTGGCGGCTGCTCGGCCTGCTGCGGTTGGCGTCGCCGGTGCCGGGCTTCGTGTCGAACTATTCGTTCGGCGTCACCGGCATGGGCCTCGGAGTCTACACGCTCACCACCGCACTCGGCTCCGCCCCTCAGATCTTCATCTATCTCTATCTCGGCTCGATCGGAAAGATCGCGATGGAGGACAGCGCGCTGTCCTCCACCCGAATCGGGCTGGGGATCGCCGGCTTTCTCGGTCTGTTTCTGAGCGCCGTGCTGGTCACGCGACGGGTCCGGCGAATTGTGCAGGTCCGGCTTGAGGCGCGCGCCGCTGCCGCGCCGCTTCAGTCGCGCTTGTAGATGTCTTCGAGGCGGACGATGTCGTCCTCGCCGAGATAGCTGCCGGTCTGCACCTCGATCAGCTCCAGCGGAATCCGGCCGCGGTTGGCGAGCCGGTGCACCGCGCCGATGGGAATGTAGATCGACTCGTTCTCATGCACCGCCTTGACCTTGTCCTCCACCGTCACCTCCGCGGTGCCGCGGACCACGATCCAGTGCTCCGAGCGGTGGTGATGCTTCTGTAGCGACAGCGTGCCGCCCGGATGCACCACGATGCGCTTCACCTGGAAGCGCTCGCCGCGATCGATCGAGTCGTAATAGCCCCAGGGCCGGTGTCCGCGCCGGTGGTCGGTCGCCTCCGAACGCTTGGCCTTCTTGAGCTGGGTCACCATCTCGCGCACGTCCTGGGCGCGATCGCGCGGCAGAACCAGCACGGCATCCACGGTCGAGACCACCACAAGGTCTTTGACGCCGAGAACGGCAGTCAGCCGGTCGTCGGTGTGGATCACGCAGTTCTGCGAATCGTGCGTCACCACTGCGCCGTGGATCGCATTGCCGGCGCTGTCGCGCTCCGCGATGTCGAAGATCGCATCCCAGGAGCCGATGTCCGACCATCGGAAGCGGCCCTCGACCACCGCCATGCGGTCGGTCTTTTCCATGACGGCATAATCGATCGACTTCTGTGGCGAAGCCGCGAACGAATGGGAATCGAGCCGCAGAAAGCCGATGTCGTTCAGGCCCTTCGCGACCGAGGCTTCGACGGCTTCGCCCATCGCAGGCTCGAACCGCTTGAGTTCCGAGAGCAGCACATCGGCGCGAAACAGAAAGTTGCCCGAGTTCCACAAATAGCCGTCGCGAACGTAGCCGGCGGCGGTTGCTGCGTCGGGCTTCTCCACGAACCGCTCGACCGCGTAGACGTCCTTCGGTCCGAGCGCGCCGCCGCGGCAGATGTAGCCGTAGCTGGTCTTGGGTTCGGTCGGCTTGATGCCGAACGTGACGATGCGGCCGGCTTCGGCGGCTTCGAGGCCGGCGCGGCAGGCCGCATGAAACTCTTCCAGATCGAGAATGACGTGATCGGCGGCCAGCGCCAGGACGACGGCTTGCGGATCGCGTTTGTGCGCGAGCGCCGCCGCCGCCGCCAGCGCCGGACCCGAATCGCGCCGCATCGGTTCGATCACAACGGTGGCTTCGATGCCGAGCTCCTCGGCCTGACGTCGCGCGAAGAACCGGAAGTCGCTTCCCGTCACCACCAGCGGGGCAGCGAACAGGCCGGGGTCAGAAACCCGCAGCAGCGTTTCCTGATAGGTCGAGCGCGGCCCGACCAGCGGCAGGAATTGTTTGGGGAGCGCGTCGCGCGAGACCGGCCACAGCCGAGTCCCGGCGCCACCGGCCAGCAAAACGGGGACAATCTTGGTCATGCGCGGACACTATTCCAAAAACAATTGACCCTGGCCAGACCGACAGGCCTTTCTGTCATTGCTGAGGTTTACCCGTGGCGATTCCGGGGGATCGGGACGTGCGCATTCTGGTGACGGGCGGGGCGGGGTTTATCGGCAGCCATGCCTGCAAGGCGCTGGCGGCCCGGGGCTACGAGCCCGTGACCTACGACGACCTTTCGCGGGGCCATCGCAGCGCCGTGAAGTGGGGACCGCTCGAGATCGGCGATGTCGGCGATCTCGCACGGGTGAAGGCGGCTCTGGAAAGGCACAGGCCGGCGGCGGTGATGCATTTTGCGGCGTTCGCCTATGTCGGCAAGTCGGTGCAGAAGCCCTGGCTTTACTATCGCAACAACATTGCGGGCATGGCGACGCTGATGCAGGCCGTGGTCGAGAACGGCGGTCTTCCGGTGGTGTTCTCCTCGACCTGCGCGACCTATGGCGCACCCCGGACCGTGCCGATCCCGGAGGATCATCCGCAGGAGCCGATCAATCCCTACGGCTGGTCGAAGCTCGTTGCCGAAAGACTTCTGAAGGATCTCGATGCCGCCCACGGTCTGCGCTCGGTGAGCCTGCGCTACTTCAACGCCGCGGGCTCGGACCCCGACGGCGAGATCGGGGAGCAACACGATCCCGAACCGCATCTGATCCCCCTGGTCCTTCGCGCCGCGCTTGGCGGACCGCCGATCTCGATCCTGGGTACGGACTACGACACGCCGGACGGCACCTGCATCCGCGACTATGTTCATGTGATGGATCTGGCGGACGCCCACGTTCTGGCGATCGATTATCTGCTCGCCGGCGGCAAGACTTGCGCGCTCAATCTCGCCAACGCGCGCGGCTATTCCGTGCGCGAGGTGATCGCAACGGCGGAGCGCGTGTGCGGCCGCCCGATTCCGGCGACAATCGCTCCGCGCCGGCCGGGCGATCCGCCGGTGCTCATCGGCCGCGCCGAGCGGGCGCACGATGTTCTCGGCTGGCAGCCGGCGCGCGCCGATCTCGAAACCCAGATCCGCGACGCCTGGCGCTGGTTCGCCGCGCGGGAAGGCTGAGCCGATGCTCGGCCGCATGCTGACGGTTGGCGGCTTCACGCTGCTGTCGCGTGTCACCGGATTCCTGCGCGACATCGTGCTGGCCGCGATCCTCGGCGCGGGGCCGATCGCGGACGCCTTTTTCGTCGCGCTGCGCCTGCCCAATCATTTCCGCGCGATCTTCGCCGAGGGCGCGTTCAACGCCGCCTTCGTGCCGGCCTATGCGCGCATCCGCCAGCAGAGCGGCGCCGCGCCGTCGCAGGTGTTCGCGGACCGCATCTTCACTCTCCTGCTCGCGAGCCAGATCGTGCTGCTCGGTGTGGCTCTGCTGTTCACGCCTGCGGTGATCGGTGCGCTGGCCCCGGGCTTCAACGCCGACCCGAAGCGCTTCGATCTCGCGGTCGAACTGACGCGCATCACCTTTCCCTACCTGCTGCTGATCAGCATCGTCACGCTCTACAGCGGCATCCTGAACGCGCTGGGTCGGTTCGCCACCGCCGCCGCAGCGCCGATCCTGCTCAATCTGTCGATGATCGTGGCTTTGGCGCTGGCCGCGTTCTTCCCGACGGCGGGCCATGCGGCGGCATGGGGCGTGCTGATCGCAGGCTTCCTGGAGGCGCTGCTGGTCGGCGGCGACGCCTGGCGGAAGGGTGCGCTACCGAAGCTGCGCTGGCCTTCGTTCGACATCGAGGTGAAGGGCTTCTTCAAGCGGTTCGCGCCGGCGACGGTTGGCTCCGCCGAAACCCAGATCGCGCTGTTCGCCGACACGATCATCGCCAGCTTTCTCGTCGCCGGTTCGCTTTCCGCGCTCTATTACGCAGACCGGCTCAACCAGCTTCCGATCGGGGTGATCGGCATCGCCGCCGGCACGGTCTTGCTGCCGGAAATGGCGCGTCGCCTCGCGGCCGGAGACGAGGGCGGTGCGCGCCACTGGCAGAATCGCGCGGTCGAATTGACGCTGCTACTGACCGTGCCCTGTCTGGTGGCGTTTCTGCTGCTGCCGGACCTGATCATGATGGCGCTGTTCGGACGCGGCGCCTTCACGCAGGCGGCCGCCGAGAACGCTGCGGCCACGCTGATGGCCTATGCGGTGGGTCTCCTGCCGTTCGTTCTGATCCGAAGCGCCGCTGTCACGTTCCTGTCGCGGGGCGACACCGTCACGCCGGTCAAGGCGCTGTTCTTCGCGGTGGTCGTGAACGTGGCGCTCAAGATCGTCCTGATGGGACCGCTGGCGCAGGTGGGGCTGGCGCTCGCGACCTCGGCCGGGGCATGGGTCAATCTCGTTCTGCTGGTCTGGTTTGCGAAACGGCGCGGACTGATCACCGTCGACGAGAGGCTGCGCGCGGCGCTTCCCAGGCTGGCGCTGGCGGGCGGGGTGCTGGCCGTTGCACTGTTCGGCGCTTACGGATTCGTGCGCGGCGCCTATGCAGGAATGCCGCTGCGGCACGAGTTGGCGCTGTTGACGCTGACCGGGGTGGGTGCGCTGGTTTACGGTGGCGCCATCTGGATTTTGTTCGGTCGCTCCTGGCTCGCCGCATTGCGCGGCCGTCGCGGCTCGGGCCGGGGATCGAATGACCAACAAATTTGATCAATTCCATCAACGCTTGTGACTGGGTAACTCGCGTTCACACGCTTGTGCTCTTCCCTGCGGCACAGGCGATGCCTATAGTCTTTGCCGCATTGCACAATTTTTCGGGGGCTTGCGGATCGCCGACATGATGCAGGATTCCGTCACGCGGTCGTGCGCCGCGCTGTTGCTCGCTGCGGTGGCGTTGTCCGCCTGCGGTGAAGCGCCGAAACCGCCTCCACCTCCGCCGCCGCCGGCCGTGACGGTGGCGCCGCCCATCAAGCGCACGGTGGTCGATTTCGACGAATACGTCGGCCGCTTCGTCGCCGTCAGCGCGATCGAGGTGCGGGCGCGCGTGTCCGGTTATCTGGAGCAGGTGCATTTTCGCGACGGCCAGGCGGTGAAGCAGGGCGATCTTCTGTTCACCATCGACAAGCGGCCGTTCGAGAATGCGCTGGCGCAGGCGCGCGCCAATCTCGCGCAGGCGAGGGCCAACCTCGAGTTCGCCGAGTCCGACCTCAAGCGCGCCGCGACACTGGTGCGGGATCGGGCGATTTCGGAGCAGGTGTTCGACCAGCGCACCCAGGCCTCGCGCAGCGCCGAGGCCTCTGTGAAGGCCCAGGAGGCCGCGGTGGCGCAGGCCGAGCTGGACCTGCAATTCACCGAGCTGCGTTCGCCGGTCAACGGCCGGATCGGCGATCGCAAAGTCGCGCCGGGAAATCTCGTGACGGGCGGCGCAGGCGGCAACACATCGCTTCTCGCCACGATCGTGACGACCGATCCGATCCGTTTCGAGTTCACCTTCGACGAGGCGTCCTACCTGCGTTACGAGCGCGCCTCGCTCGCCGGCCGCGACGTGACCGGCCGGGAGGGCAGCGTCGTGGTCTCGCTCAAGCTGATCGACGAAACCGAATTCGCTCACCGCGGCTACATGGACTTCGTCGACAACGTGATCGACCGCTCGTCGGGCACGATTCGCGGCCGGGCGCAGTTCTCGAACGCCAAGGGGATCTTCACGCCGGGCATGTTCGCGCGCGCGCGCGTTCCGGCATCGGGGCCCTACGAGGCGCTGCTGGTTCCGGACACCGCGATCGGATCCGAGCAGGTCCGCAAGTTCATCTACGTCGTCGACAAGGAAGGCACCGCCGTCCAGAAATACGTCACGCTCGGACAGCTCGTCGACCGCAGCCTGCGCGTGATCAAGGACGGCCTCGACCCGGCCGACCGGGTCGTCGTCAACGGCCTTACCCGCGTGCGCCCCAACCAGAAGGTCACGCCGCAGGAGGAGGGCGCCAAGCCCGCACCGCCGCCGGAGGCGGCCAAGCCCGCACCGCCGCCGGAGGCGAAGGCTCCCGCCAAGTAGCGGAGCGGAGATCGCATGCGCCTGTCCCATTTCTTCATCGACCGCCCGATCTTCGCCTGGGTTCTGTCGATCGTCATCGTGATCCTCGGCGGCGTGTCGTTCTCGCGCCTGCCGATCGCGCAATATCCGGAGATCGCACCGCCGGTGATCAACGTGACCGGGCAGTATCCGGGCGCGAGCGCGGAGACCGTGGCCGAAACCGTGGTCGCGCCGATCGAGCAGCAGGTCAACGGCGTGGAGGGGATGCTCTACATCTCCTCCAACTCGACCGCCGACGGCCGTTTTTCGATCGCCGTCACGTTCGACATCGGCACCAATCTCGATATCGCGCAGGTCCAGGTGCAGAACCGGGTCTCGACCGCGACGCCGCGCCTGCCGCAGCAGGTCCAGCAGATCGGCGTGACGGTGGCGAAGGCTTCGCCCGACATTCTGATGGTGGTGAACCTGATCTCGCCGGACGGTTCACGCGATCCGCTGTTCATCTCGAACTACGCCAACATCCAGATCCGGGACCAGCTCACCCGCGTCGAGGGCGTGGGCTCCATCACGATCTTCGGCGCGCGCGACTACGCCATGCAGGTCTGGCTCGATCCGACACGCATGCAATCCCTCAATCTGACCGCAGCCGACGTCACGTCGGCCATGCAGGGCCAGAACATCCAGGTCGCGTCGGGCATCCTGAACCAGCCGCCGGTGAAGGAGCAGCTCGCGTTCCAGGTCGCGGTCCGCACGCTTGGCCGCCTGAGCAGCCCTGAGGAGTTCGGCAATATCGTCGTCAAGCAGACCTCCGACGCGATCGTGCGGCTGCGCGACGTGGCCCGGGTGGAGCTTGCCGCGCAGGATTATTCGTCGATCTCCTACCTGAACAGGGACCAGTCCGTGGCGCTGGCGGTGTTCCAGCGCCCTGGATCGAACGCGCTCACCACCGGCGAGAACATCCGCAAGGCGATGGCCGAGATGGCCAAGGACTTCCCGGTGGGGATGCAGTACGGGATCCTCTACGACCCGACCCAGTTCGTCCGGCAGTCGGTCAATGCGGTGATCACGACCATCTTCGAGGCTGTGATCCTCGTCGTTCTGGTCGTCGTTCTGTTCCTTCAGACCTGGCGGGCGGCCGTCATCCCGATCCTTGCGATTCCGATCTCGCTGATCGGCACGTTCTTCGTGATGAGCCTGTTCGGATTCTCGATCAACAACCTGTCCCTGTTCGGGCTGGTGCTCGCGATCGGCATCGTGGTCGATGATGCCATCGTCGTCGTGGAGAACGTCGAGCGAAACATCGCCAACGGATTGTCGCCACGCGAGGCGTCGATCAAGAGCATGGACGAGGTCGGCGGCGCGCTGGTCGCGATCGCGCTGGTGCTCAGCTCGGTGTTCATCCCCTCGGCTTTCATCACCGGCATTTCCGGCCAGTTTTACCGGCAGTTCGCGCTGACCATCGCCGCAGCCACGATCATCTCGCTGTTCGTATCGCTGACGCTTTCGCCGGCGATGTGCCGGTATCTGCTCAAGCCACACGATCCGCATCACCAGCCAAAGTGGTGGGAGCGGCCTTTCACCGCGTTCTTCGGTCTCTTCAACCGTGGCTTCGACGCGGTCGGCCGCAGCTACGGCTGGCTCGCGGCCAAGACCGTGCGATATGCCGCCATCGTGCTCGTCATCTATGTCGGCATTCTGGCTTTTGGGCTCAACGAATTCCGAAAGACGCCGCAGGGGTTCATTCCGCAGCAGGATCTCGGCTACCTGATCGTGGCAGCCCAGCTCCCGCCCGGCTCTTCGCTGCAGCGAACCGAAGCCGTTATGAAGCGCGCCGCCGAGATCGCGATGGCGCAGCCCGGCGTCGGCAACGTCATCAACATCGTCGGGTTCTCCGGCGCGACCTTCACCAACGCGCCGAACGCCGGCGCGATGTTCCTGGTGCTCGATCCCTTCGACCAGCGGCTGAAGAACCGCGACCAGACCGCGGCGGCCATCCAGGGGGCGCTGTTCGGCAAGCTCAGCGTCATTCAGGATGCGTTCCTGATCGTGGTGCAGCCGCCGCCTGTGCAGGGTATCGGCAACGCCGGCGGCTTCCGCATGATGGTGGAGGACCGCGCCGGAATGGGGCCGCAGGCCCTTCAGGGAGCGGTCTATGCAATGATGGGGCGCGCGGCGCAGACGCCCGGCCTGCAGCAGGTTTTCTCGCTGTTCGAGACCCAGACGCCGCAGCTCTATCTCGATATCGACCGCACCAAGGCGCAACTTCTCGGCATCAACATGCCGGACGTGTTCAACGCGCTGCAGGTCTACATCGGCTCGTCCTACATCAACGACTTCAACCTGTTCGGGCGCACGTTCCGCGTCCAGGCGCAGGCCGATGCGCCTTACCGGCTGCAGCCCGACGACGTGCTGAAGCTGCGCGTGCGAAATTCGTCAGGCGACACGGTGCCGCTGGGCTCGTTCACGACCGTGCGGGACATCTCCGGACCGTATCGCGTGCCGCGCTACAACATCTATCCGGCGGCGGAGCTCGACGGCGGCGCTGCGCCCGGCTACTCGCAGGGCCAGGCGATCGCCCTGATGCAGCAGATTGCGGCGGAGACCCTGCCGCCCGGCTTCGCCTACGAATGGACGACGCTGGCGTTCCAGCAGCAGCGGGCGGGCAACACCGCAATCTTCGCCTTCGTGCTTGGCGTCGTGTTCGTCTATCTCGTTCTCGCGGCACAGTACGAAAGTCTGACCTTGCCGTTCTCGGTCATTCTGATCGTGCCGATGTGTCTCGTCGCTGCGATTGTGGGCGTGGTCCTGCGCGGGCAGGACAACAACATCATGACGCAGGTCGGGTTCATCGTTCTGATCGGACTGGCGGCGAAAAACGCGATTCTGATCGTGGAGTTCGCCAAGCAGCTCGAGGACCAGGGACGCGACCGCTATCAGGCCGCCGCGGAAGCGGCGGGGCTTCGGCTGCGGCCGATCCTGATGACGTCCTTCGCCTTCATTCTCGGCGTCGCGCCGCTGGCCTTTGCGACCGGCGCGGGCTCCGAGCTGCGCTCCGCGCTCGGCACGTCGGTGTTCTCCGGCATGATCGGTGTGACGCTGTTCGGCCTGATCTTCACACCGGCCTTCTATGTGATCGGCCGGTGGCTGGCGGACCTCGGCTCGCGCCGCAAGCAGGCGACGCCGCCGGCGCCTCCTGCGCCGCATCCGGCGGAATAGCCGGGACCGTTTCACCCCCGGGGACGCGATCCCAGGATGCGTTCGAAGCGTTCGCAATAGGCCGGCCAGACCTCGGGATTGACAATCCGGGGCGGCCGGCCGCCGTCGAGCGCGAGGATCAACTGCTCGGCCGCGATCTTGCCCATGTTGCGGCGGGCCTCGTGGGTGACGCCTGCGGTGTGCGGGCTCGCGATCACGTTCTCGAACTGCAGCAGCGGATGGGTCGGCGGCGGGGGCTCCTTGTCCCAGACGTCGAGCCCCGCGCCGGCGATGCGCCGTTCGCGCAGTGCCGCTTCCAGCGCGCGCTCGTCGTGAATGAAGCCGCGCGCCGTGGTGATGAAATAGGCCGCTGGCTTCATCAGGCCGAATTCGCGGACCCCGATCATGCCGCGCGTGGTGTCGTCGAGCGGGCAGTTCAGCGAGACATAATCGGCGCAGAGCAGAAGCTCGTCGAGTTCGACCTTCTCGGCGCCGCGCGCTGCGATCGTCGCTGTGTCGAGATGCGGATCGCAGGCGATCACTGTCATGCCGAACAGGGTGCGGCAGATTTCAGCGACTTGCCGTCCAACGTTGCCGATCCCGACGATGCCGACGGTGCGGCCCTGCAACTCGTCGCCCATGAAGGCGTTGCGGTCGTGCATCGTGCCGTTGCGCAGCGCATGGTCGGTCTGCGCGATCTTCTTGCCGAGCGTCAGCATCATGGCCAGCACATGCTGGGCGACCGACTCGGCGTTGCCGCCGGTCTGGTTCACGACCAGAACGCCGGCCGCCGTGCAGTCGCGGACGGTCACGGTGTCGAAGCCGGCGCCGCCGGTCGATACCACCAGCAGGTTCGGGCAGCGCGCCAGCAGGTCTTTGTGCGCATGAAATTCGACCGGCGTCTCGTCGCGCGCCGAGCTGATCTGATAGGCATGCGCGGCCGCCAGCATCGGGGCGATCCGGTCGTCTGGCGCGTCGATCTCGATCTTGTCCAGCCGGATGTCCGGCCGCTTAGCCATGATGTCCGCGTAGCAGGAGTGCGCGAGATAGCGCACGTGAAACACGCGCTTGACGTTGTCCTTCATCGAACCGGCTTCCGGATTGAATATCGGGGCGGGGCAGACGGGCGACGCTATCGTGTTTCGTGCGAAGGGGATTGCGGTTCGCGTAACGACAACGCGTCAAAACAAAATGGACAGAGCTCCCGGCTTTGATTTCATCAAAGCCGGGTACGCGCCGAGTGTTCCGCGTCACATCACGACCGTCAACCGCTTGGCCGCCCGCGTGATGCCGGTGTAGAGCCAGCGCTGCCGGCTGTCCTGAAACGCGAAGGATTCGTCGAACAGAACCACGTCGTCCCATTGCGAGCCCTGCGACTTGTGGACGGTGAGGACATAGCCGTAGTCGAACTCGTCGAACCGCTTGCGCAGCGTCCAGTCGAGCGCATCGACCTCGCCGGTGAAGCACTCCGGCCGCACCGAGACCTTGATCGCCTTCGAGCCCGCGCCGTCCTCCGGCCGGATCCGCATCTTGAGGATGTCGCGCCGCGTCGGTGGGGCTTTCCTTGACCGACCAGAGCCCGCCGTTGAACAGGCCCTTCTTGCGGTTGTTGCGCAGGCACACGAGCTTGTCGCCCGACGCCGGCATCGTGCCCGTGAACCCGCGGCGCTCGCGCATGCGGCCGTTGTAGGCGCGGCGGGTGGCGTTGCGGCCGACCAGCACCTGGTCGGCGTCCAGCACCCGCTGCGGATCGAGATCGGGCCTGGCCACCACCTCCGTCTCGCCGTAGCGGCCGGGCTCGATCTCGCGGCCCTCCCGCACGTCCATGGACAGCCGCACGATCGGATCGTCCTTCGCCTGCCGGTGAACCTCGGTCAGCATGGCGTCGGGCTCCGCCTCGGTGAAGAAGCCGCCGCCCTGGATCGGCGGAAGCTGCGCCGGGTCGCCCAGGACCAGCAGCGGCACGCCGAAGGAGAGCAGGTCGCGGCCGAGTTCGGGATCGACCATCGAACATTCGTCGATCACGATCAGCCGGGCCTTGGAGGCGGGCGCGTCGTCCCACAGGTCGAAGCTCGGGGTCTCCTCGCCGGAATCCCGGGGCTTGTAGATCAGGCTGTGGATGGTGGAGGCGCGCTCGCAGCCCTTGGCGCGCATCACCTGCGCCGCCTTGCCGGTAAAGGCCGCGAACAGAACCTTGCCGTCGACGCCCTCGGCGATATGACGGGCGAGGGTGGTCTTGCCGGTGCCGGCATAGCCGAACAGCCGGAACACCGGGGGCGTGCCGTTGCGGCCCGGGCCGGTCCTTGAGCCAGCCGGCGACGGCGGAGAGGGCAGCGTCCTGATGCGGGGTGAATTCGGGCATGGACCGGGATCGGAGTGGGTTTCCCGGCCTCTATAGCCCGCGAACAAAAATGGAACAAGGCGCGCTGTCCGGGTGCGACAGCCGTGCCGGCCCTGCGTCACCCGCGCGTTTCAAGCCGCGTCGCTGTCGCCGTCCACGTCCGCCTTCAGCCTGCTGCAGCAGGCGCTTGAGCGAGGCCACCTCGGCCTCCAGGCGCTGCACCCGGTCCGCCAGCGGTCCGCCCGCTTCGGCTCCGGGGGCGGCCGCAGCCGCCTGCTCGAAGGCCACGCCGGCCTCTTCGCTGCTGCGCCACATCACATGGACGCGCAGGGTCTGATCCTTCTGCGGGATGTGGAGTTCGAGCACGTCCGGGACGGTCGAGGGCCGCGGAAAACAAAAGGCGTGCGCCGTGCTGAGAAATGTCGCGAACGATGCACTCCACCGCGTTGCGGCGTCCGTTGTAATAGATCGTGCCGCGCAGCAGGCTTTTCTGCCGCGGCACGCGGCGGCGTTCGGCCTGCACCTTGGGGTCGTAATCCGGCGACATTCCCGTAGTCTACGACGACAGCGTAAACGGCTCCTTTCCCCGATCGAACGAAAGCAGGGCCGGCGCGCGCACGGCGGCCGATGACAGGCCACCGGCCCCCTGCTACGAAATCGGGTCCGTGCGCCAGGGAAGGGATTGCCGATGTTCAAGAAGCCGAATTGCCCGGTCATCGCCATTGAAGAGCATTACTGGGACGCCGAACTGGCCAAGACCTATGTCGGCCTCGAAGCGGCGCGACCGGGCCCGCAGGCGGACCGGCTCGCCGATCTCGGCGCACTGCGGCTGAAGGAAATGGACGAGGCGGGCATCGACATTCAGGTGATCTCGCACGGCGCGCCGTCTGCGCAGAAGCTGCCGGCCGACACGGCCGTGGCGCTGACGCGGGTCGTCAACGATCGGCTCGCCGCCGCCTGCAAGGCCAATCCGAAGCGGTTCGCGGGCTTTGCGGCGCTGCCGACCGCAGTGCCGGAGGCGGCGGCCGACGAGCTGGAGCGCTGCGTGACGGAGCACGGCTTCAAGGGCGCCATGCTGCACGGGCTCGCCAACGGCGAGTTTCTGGACAAGCCGAAGTTCTGGCCGATCTACGCACGCGCCGAAAAACTCGACGTGCCGATCTACTTCCATCCGGGCCTGCCGGATGCGCGCGTGATGGAGGCCTATTACAACGACTACGCCCAGGACTATCCGATGGTGGTGCGCGCCGCCTGGGGCTACACGGTGGAGACCGCGACCACGGCGATCCGCATGGTGCTGTCGGGCGTGTTCGACAGGCACCCGAACCTGAAGATCGTGCTCGGGCATCTCGGCGAGACGCTGCCGTTCCTGGTCTGGCGCATCGACCACGCGCTCATGCGTCCGGGCGCCAAGCAGAAGAGCTTCCGCGACGCCTTCTGCAAGCACTTCTGGATCACGACCAGCGGCAACTTCTCCAATCCGGCGCTGATGTGCTGCGTGCAGGAGCTGGGCGTCGACCGCATCCTGTTCTCGGTGGACTGGCCGTTCGTGGCCAACCCGCCGGCGGTCGAATGGATGAACACGGTGCCGCTTTGCGACGAGGACAAGGCCAAGATCCTCAGCGGCAACGCCATGCGGCTGCTGAAGATGTAGTCCGCTGCGCCGATCCGTTGCACAATGACGGACGGCACGTTCGATTCCCGGCAAATGGCCGGCCGGGCCTGTAGCTCAATGGTTAGAGCCGACCGCTCATAACGGTCTGGTTGCAGGTTCGAGTCCTGCCGGGCCCACCACTTTCGTCGTGACGGTTTTCGCTCGCTCGCAGCGGTCGTATCGTGCCGATCGTGGCCGAGGTCTTTTCCACGCGCACGCCTATGCGTGTCCGACTTCGCTCGACAGCATGCCCGGACGGATGCCGATCTTCTTCATTGCGCGGTCGTATTTGGTTTCGATGTCGACACCGAAGATCAGGTCGGGATCGGCGTCGCAGTGCAGCCAGCCGTTGGCCTGCATCTCGTCCTCGAGCTGACCCGGCGCCCATCCGGCATAGCCGAGCGCAAGCACCGCGCTTTCCGGACCGGTTCCCTGCGCGATGGCCTTCAGGATGTCGAGCGTCGCCGTCAGGCAAATTCCCTTGTCGATCGGCAGCGTCGAATTCTCGATGAAGAAATCGGCGCTGTGCAGCACGAAGCCGCGCTCGGTCTCCACCGGCCCGCCCTTCAGAACGCGCACGTCGCCGGCGCTGGTCGGAAGCTGGATCAGGTCGGTTTCGGGGATGACGTCGAGCTTGACCAGGAGATCGGAGAAGCTGATGTGCGCCGCCGGCTGGTTGACGATGATGCCCATCGCGCCCTCGGATGAATGGGCGCATACATAGATCACGCTGCGGGCGAACCGGTCGTCCTGCATCGTCGGCGTTGCGATCAGCATCTGCCCGTCGAGATAGCCCCCGGGATCGCCTTTCGGGGCTACGATTTTTTTCTTTCGCATGTGCGAAGGTTACCCCGATCCGCGGGAGTTGGGAAACGGCAAATCGCGGGCGGTTTCCGTTCACAACGATTTCAATGGTTCGCGCCGGGGGCGTCGATTAAGTCATCGGGATGAAATCCGCACGATCCGCATTCACGATTTCGCCGGCTTTGGCGGCGGCGGCGCTGGCGCTTTCGGCGGGCTGGCTGCTCGCGCTCGACGCTTCGCCCGCGCGTGCGGACGCCTCGGCCTGGGACAACGAAGTCGGCTCGTCCGCGCGGTTGATTGCCGCGAAAGCCCAGGGAGAGGGCGCGGCGCGCGTGCTGCGCGGCGGCATCGAGATCAGGCTGAAGCCCGGCTGGAAGACCTATTGGCGCTATCCCGGCGATTCCGGCGTGCCGCCGACGATCGACCTTTCCAAATCGGACAACGTCAAATCCGTGACGATTCTGTGGCCGGCTCCCATGCGCTTTGACGACGGGGCCGGCGGCCAGTCGATCGGCTACAAGAACGCGGTCGTTCTG
Organism: uncultured Alphaproteobacteria bacterium; assembly: GCA_963758225.1. GTDB lineage: Bacteria > Pseudomonadota > Alphaproteobacteria > Rhizobiales > Xanthobacteraceae > Z2-YC6860. The sequence continues at coordinate 685,592 of CAVWUJ010000002.1, forward strand.
CCGCTGCACGTGTCGCCCGCCGACCCGGCCAAGCCCGTCGTGCTGCGGCTGGCGATGGATTACGGCGCCTGCGAGAAGCTGTGCGTGCCGGCCAGGGCGCGCGCCGAGTTGCGGCTCGGCGCATCGGGTGCGCACGAGGACGCCGTTGCGACCGCCGAGAAGCGCGTGCCGGTCAAGTCGACGATCGGAAGCGGCGCCCCGCTCGCGGTGACGGCCGTGCGACGCGAGTCCTCGGGCGGCAAGCCGCGGGTGATCGTGGACGTGGCCGCGCCCGCCGGTTCGTCCGTCGACCTGTTCGCAGAGGGGCCGTCCCCCGACTGGGCGCTGCCGCTGCCGGAGCCTGCGAAGGATGCGCCTGCCGGCGTGCGCCGCTTTGCGTTCGAGATCGACGGCCTGCCTCCGGGCGCCAAGCCCGAGGGCGCGCAACTGCGGCTCACCGCGGTTGCCGGCGAGCGCGCGGTCGAGATCGGATTTCGGCTCGACTAATCCGTCCGGGGCGCTAATTTGTCGGCCGGCGAAGCAAGAAACGCGAACCCCGTGCGAGAGGATGGATAACATGGCGATCAAGGTGGGAGACAAGGTTCCGAGCGCGACATTCACGGTGATGACGGCCGAGGGGCCCAAGCCGAAGAGCACGGACGAGCTGTTCGGCGGCAAGAAGGTGGTGCTGTTCGCGGTGCCCGGCGCCTTCACTCCGACCTGCCACAAGAACCACCTTCCGGGCTTCGTGCAGAACGCCGCGGCGATCAAGGCCAAGGGCATCGACACCATCGCCGTCACCGGCGTCAACGACGTGTTCGTGATGGACGCCTGGAAGAAGGCTTCGGGCGGCGAGAACATCGAGTTTCTGGCGGACGGCAGCGCAAACTGGGCGAAGGCTCTGGGCCTCAGCGTCGATCTCACCGAGCGCGGTCTCGGCATGCGTTCGCAGCGATACTGCATGGTGGTCGAGGACGGCGTCGTGAAAACGCTGAATCTCGAAGAGTCGCCCGGCAAGGCCGACGTGTCCGGCGCCGACAATCTGCTGAAGAGCCTCTGATTTCGGGTGGCTTCGAGCGCCCTCTCCGCCGCAGGCGGGGAGGGCGCATTATTTTTGGGCCGCCCGCAGTTCGGCGATGGCGGCGCGCGCGAGCTGGTCGGCGCGTTCGTTGAGCGCATGCCCGGCATGGCCCTTCACCCAGTGCCAGCGAACGTTGTGTGATTTCAGGGCCGCATCGAGCCTTTGCCAGAGGTCGGCGTTCTTGACCGGCTTCTTGTCGGCGGTGCGCCAGCCGTTCCGCTTCCAGGAATGGATCCAGCTCGAAATGCCCTGCTGGACGTATTGGCTGTCGGTGTGCAGGTCGACCGTGCAGGGCTTCTTCAGGGCTTCCAGCGCCGAGATCGCCGCCATCAATTCCATGCGGTTGTTGGTGGTGTGGCCTTCGCCGCCTTTCAGCTCCCGCTCGACGTCGCCGAAGGTCAGGATCGCGCCCCAGCCGCCCGGTCCGGGGTTGCCGGAGCAGGCGCCGTCGGTGTGGATGATGACGTGCGGGCCGGATGTCACGCCGTCGTCCGTTCGATGGAGACGCCGTAATCCCGCACGCTTGCGATCTGCTGGTGGAAGCGCAGCTTGCGGAAATACTCCAGCGGACTCTTCGGCCGCACCAGCGCGCCTTCCGGAACGTTGAGCCAGTCGACCAGCCGCGTCAGCAGGAAGCGCAGCGCGGCGCCGCGCGCCAGCGTCGGAAGCGCGTCGAGCTCGGCATCCGAAAGCGGGCGCACGCGCGCATAGGAGGACAGCAGCTCGCGCCCCTTGGTCACATTGTAGGAATGATCGGGCTCGAAGCACCAGGCGTTGAGGCAGATCGCAACGTCATACGCCAGCATGTCGGTGCAGGCGAAATAGAAGTCGATCAGCCCCGACAGCCTGTCGCCGAGAAAAAACACGTTGTCGGGAAACAGATCGGCGTGGATCACGCCCCCCGGCAGTCCGTCGGGCCAGTGCCGTTCCAGATGCGTCAGTTCGCGCGCGATCAGGTCCGAGAGCCCGGGCTGCACCGTGTCGGCGCGCTCGGCCGCCTGCTCGTACAGGGGCCGCCAGCCTTCGACCGAGAGCGCGTTGCGCCGGGTCTGCGCGAAGTCCGCGCCGGCGATGTGCAGCTTCGCCAGCGCCTCGCCGAGCGCCGCGCAATGCCTTGGCTCGGGACGGCGGATCCACATTCCGTCGAGAAAGGTGACGATCGCCGCCGGCCGCCCGCACAACTGGCCGAGCGCTTCGCCGTTGCGCGCCTTGACCGGCTGCGGGCAGTTGATGCCGCGCGCCGCGAGATGCTCCATCAGCGCAAGGAAGAACGGGACATCCGCAAGCGCCACGCGCTTCTCATAGAGCGTGAGGATGTAATGCCCGCTGCTGGTGTGGACCAGGAAGTTGGAGTTCTCCACGCCCTCGGCAATGCCCTTGTAAGACAGCAGCGCGCCCAGGTCGTAGCCTGCGAGAAAGCGCGTCAGGTCTTCGGCAGAAACGTCGGTGTAGACGGCCATGCGGCGTACACCGCCTCGCCCGGGTGGCGTCCGTCAAGGGGCAGGTCAGCCTGCCGCTGCGTTTTCCCTAAGTGTTCGGGGCAGGGGGAAGAACACGTCCTCGTCGGCCGCGGTCACGGTCTCCACGCTGACGGCGTAGCGGGCGGCGAAGGCGTCGATGATCTCCTCCACCAGCACCTCCGGCGCCGATGCGCCGGCGGTGATGCCGAGACTCGCGATGCCGTCGAACAGGCTCCAGTCGATGTCCGCGGCGCGCTGCACCAGCGCGGCGCGCGGGCATCCGCCGCGCTCGGCAACCTCCCTGAGCCGCTGCGAATTCGAGGAGTTCGGCGCACCGACCACGATCATGGCGTCGACCTGGGGTGCGACGCGCTTCACCGCCTCCTGGCGGTTGGTCGTGGCGTAGCAGATGTCCTCCTTGTGGGGCGCGACCATGTTCGGGAACCGCCGCCGCAGCGTCGCGACGATCGCGGCGGTGTCGTCGAGCGACAGCGTGGTCTGCGTCACATAGGCGAGGTTGTCCGGATCGCGCGGGCGGAACGCCGCGGCGTCCTCGACGGTCTCGATCAGCCGCACGGCGCCCTCGGGCAGTTGCCCCATCGTGCCGACCACCTCGGGATGGCCCTGGTGGCCGATCAGCACGATTTCACGGCCGCGCCTGTGGTGAATCTCGGCCTCGCGGTGAACCTTGGTGACGAGCGGGCAGGTGGCGTCGAGGGCGAAGAAGTTGCGACGGCTGGCCTCTTCCGGGACCGACTTGGCCACGCCGTGGGCGGAGAAGATCACCGGAGCCCGGGTGTCGGGGATTTCGTCGAGTTCCTCCACGAACACCGCACCCTTGGCCTTCAGGCTCTCCACCACATAGCGGTTGTGTACGATCTCGTGGCGCACATAGACCGGTGCGCCGTAGGTCTTGAGCGCCTGCTCGACCGAATCGATGGCGCGCACCACCCCGGCGCAGAAGCCGCGCGGCGAGCAGAGCAGGATTTTCAGCGGCGGCTTGCCGGATTCTCCTGACTTATCAGTGCCTGAGGGCAGGGCCATGCCCACGACATGGGGTTCCGCCGGCGGTCCTGTCAAGCGCCGCGGCCATTGCGCCAGGCCGGGGTCCGCGCCTATATTCCGGCGAATTCCAGTCATCGTTGATGACAAATGGCCTCGTCTGGGCGGACGGGCGGGGCGCAGAGGAGATTTGCCATGCAAGAAGCGCCCCTGATGCCGAAGGCGACAGCCGTCTGGCTGGTGGAGAACACCGCGCTGTCCTTCGATCAGGTCGCCGAGTTCTGCAAGCTGCATCCCCTCGAGGTGAAGGCGATCGCCGACGGCGACGCGGCCCAGGGGATCAAGGGACTCGACCCGATCCAGACCGGCCAGCTCACCCGTGAGGAGATCGAGCGCGGCGTGTCCGATCCAAACCACCGCCTGCTGCTGTCGACCCCCAAGGTCCGCCTGCCGGAGACCAAGGGCGCGACCAAGAAGCGCGGCCCGCGCTACACGCCGGTCTCGCGTCGGCAGGATCGTCCGAACGCGATCCTCTGGCTGATCCGCAATCATCCGGAGCTGAAGGACGCGCAGATCATGCGCCTCGTCGGCACCACCAAATCGACGATTCAGGGCATTCGCGAGCGCACGCACTGGAATTCCGCCAACCTGACGCCGCTCGATCCGGTCACGCTCGGCCTGTGCTCGCAGATCGATCTCGACTTCGAGGTTGCGCGCGCGGCGAAGGAAAAGCCTGCGCCGGCCGAGAGCGGCACCACGCTGTTGCCGGCGGCGGTTACCACCGCGCCGCGCGCCGACGATGCCGAAGAGACGCCGGCCGAAGCGAAGAAGAAGGACGACCTGAACGTCGACGCCGTGTTCGCCAAGCTCAAGCAGATCGGCGGCAAGGGCGAGACCCGGGACGAGGAGTAGGGCGGTCGCCTACGGCCGCCACGCCATCCGGTTGACCGGGCGCCCCGAGACCGGGTTGCGATCCTCGCCGACATGGCGGAAGCCCTGCTTCTCGTAGAAGCGGATGGCGCGTGCGTTGTCCTTGTTGACGAGGAGATCGAGTCCGTGCGGCGCGATGCGCCTAGCCTCGCCCATCAGCAGGGCGGCGAGGCCCGACCCCCACAGCGGGGGCGCCACCACGAGCTGGTCGAGATAGCCGCTGCCGGAGTCGACCGTCACGAATCCGGCGAGCCGGCTTTCGTGCTCGGCCACCACGATCGTCACCGGCGCCAGTTCGGCGCGCCAGCGTCCGCGCCACCATTCGACGCGCTCCGAGAAGTCGATCTGCGGATACGCCGTCTGCCAGGTGACGCGCCACAACTCGATGGCCGCGTCCTCGTCGGCGGCGGAATAGGGACGCAGCGTGAAGGCCCCGGCGCTCACCGCTCGGTCAGCTTCAACTCGATGCGGCGGTTGCGGGCGTAGGCCTCTTCGCTCTTCTCGGAATTGAGCGGCTGAAATTCGCCGAAGCCCGCCGCGAGCAGCCGCTCCGGCGGGATGCCCTGCGTCACGAGATACTGCACCACGGCGATGGCGCGGGACGCCGACAGATCCCAGTTGGTGCGGCCGCCGCCGACCGGGCGGATGTCGGTGTGGCCGTCGACGCGCAGCACCCAGGGAATGTCCGACGGGATCTGCTTGACGAGTTCGCGCAGGGCCGCGGCGATCTTGTCGATCTCGTTCCGCCCTTCGGGCTTCAGCTCCGCGCGGCCGGTGTCGAAGAACACCTCGGACTGCAGAACGAAGCGGTCGCCGACCACGCGAATGTCCGGACGGTTGCCGAGAATCGCACGGAGCCGGCCGAAGAAATCGGAACGGTAGCGCGACAGCTCCTGCACCCGCTGCGCCAGCGCCACGTTGAGGCGCTGGCCCAGCTCGGCGATCCGGGTCTGGGATTCGCGGTCGCGCTGCTCGGTCACCTCCAGCGCCTGTTCCAGCGCACTGAGCTGACGGCGCAGCGCTGCGATCTGCTGGCTGAGCACTTCGACCTGCGCCAGCGCGCGCAGCGTGGCCTGCTGCTCCTTCCCGAGCTGACCGGCCAGTTCGCTGATCCGGCCCTGCGCGGTCGCCGTGCCGCTGCCGAGGCCTTCGTAGAGCCCGCGGTAGCGGTCGCGTTCGCTTTCGGCGCCGGCCAGGCTCGCACGCAGTTGAGCGACCTGCTCCTCCAGCGAGAGCTTGCCGGTCTGCTCCAGCGACAGAAGCTCGCTGAGCTGCGCGATGCGCGCGGTCAGCTTCTGCAGCGCGCTGTCCTTGCCGGTCACCTCCTGCGACAGGAAGAACTGGATCAGCGCAAAGACGCTCAGGATGAAGATGATCGACAGCACCAGCGTCGCCAGCGCGTCGACGAAGCCGGGCCAGTAGTCGGCGGTTGCCTGGCGGCGGGAGCGGCTCAGTGCCATGACGATCTGTCCAGTCCAGTCAATCTGTTCCGTCAAACGGACCGTGGAAGCCGCCGCGTCGCCCCCCGCTGCGGCGGCCTACTTCTGCGCGCCTTCGCGCGTCAGGTGTTCGAGAAGCCGGCGGATTTCCCGATGCTGCTCCGCCTGGGCATCGACCCAGTCGCGGATCATCTGCTGCTCGTTGCGCATGTGATGCACGAGCCCCTGGATCGCCTCGGCGAGGTTCGCCATTGCGGTGGTGGCGGCCTTTCCGCCGCCGCCCGCGCCGCCCTCGGCCAGCGTCTCGCGCAGCCGTTCGATCGCCGCGCGCAACTCCGCGGACTGTCCGGCCATCGCCGGAGCGGTGCCGGCCGGCGCGACCGGCTCTCCGCCGAGATCGCGCACGGTGGTGGCGAGCCAGTCCTCCAGCTCGGTGTGGAAGCGGTTCTGCGCCTGGCTCATCTGCAGGTCGAGGAAGCCCAGAACCAGCGAGCCGGCGAGGCCGAACAGCGAGGACGAAAACGCGATGCCCATGCCGGCGAGGGGCGCTGCCAGCCCGTCGCGCAGCGAATCGAACACCGCGCCGGCGTCGTTGCCGACCTTGAGCCCTTCGAGAATCCGGCCGACCGAGCTGACGGTCTCGATCAGGCCCCAGAACGTGCCGAGCAGGCCGAGGAAGATCAGAAGGCCGGTCATGTAGCGCGAAATCTCGCGCGCCTCGTCGAGCCGGATCGCGATCGAGTCCAGGATGCTGCGCATGGTCTGCGACGAGATCGTCATGCGGCCGATGCGGTCGCCGAGGATCGCCGCCATCGGCGCCAGCAGCACCGGCGGCCGCTCGATCGCGAGCCCCGGGTCGGCAAGCCGGAATCCGTTGATCCAGTTGACCTCGGGGAACAGCCGGATGACCTGCCGGAATGACAGGATGATGCCGATGAACAGCACTGCGACGATCAGCGCATTGAGTGGCGGATTGGCGCGGAACGCCACCCAGATCTGCTGGTGCAGCACGACGACCAGAAGGCCGACGAGAATCAGAAACACCAGCATCCGCACGAGGAAAATGCGGGGCGACGAAACCTTAAACGGATCAGCGTCTTGCTTCATGTCCGGCCTTTTTCGTCACCGCAGCAAGACCCTCAATATGGCACAGGTGCGGCGATTGCCAACGGCGGAATTCTGCGGCGTTTCCGCGGCGGAATTGCGCGATCGGGCGCCGAGGCCGCTCAGCCCTTCGAGGCGGATTTGAGCGCGGCGAGGAGATCGCGATGGATGGTTTCGTTGCCCGACACGAGGTGACCCTTGAGGAGCATCGCGTCATGGCCGTCGAGGTCGGTGACGAAGCCGCCGGCCTCGCGCACCAGCAGCAGGCCCGCAGCGATGTCCCACGGCTTGATGTCGCGCTCCCAGTAGCCATCGACCCGGCCGGATGCGACCCACGCAAGGTCGAGGGCGGCGGCGCCGAACCGGCGCAGTCCCGCGACCTTGTCCATCACCGCGCCCTGCTCCCGCAGGCCGAGCGCGAGGTCGCCCCGGCCGTGATGCGGCAGCGGGCAGGCGATCACCGAATCGGCCAGCCGCTTGCGGCCGGCGACCCGGATGCGGCGGTCGTTGAGGAACGCGCCCTTGCCGCGCTCGGCGATGAACAGGTCTTCCGTGGCGGGGTTGTAGACCAGGCCCGCGACGATTGCGCCGCTGCGCTCCAGCCCGATCGAAATCGCGAAATGCGGGATGCCGTGGAGGAAATTGGTGGTGCCGTCGAGCGGATCGACGATCCAGGTGTTGGTCTCGTCGGTGCCGGCGCGCTGGCCGCCTTCCTCGCCGAGAAAGCCGTAGCCGGGGCGGGCCTTCGCCAGTTCGGCGTAGAGGATTTCCTCGGTGCGGCGGTCGGCGGCGGTGACGAAGTTCGCCGGTCCCTTCATCGACACCTGCAGGTTTTCGACCTCGCCGAAGTCGCGCTTCAGGGTGCGGCCCGCCTTGCGGGCGGCCGCCACCATGACATTGAGAAGCGCTGAATGGACCATCGGTCGGCCTGCAGGGATGCTCGCCTGTGCGGCGATGGGCGCGGGTTTCGCGGGAGCGAGGTTCAAGGGGACTTGCGTCCGGTGACTTGCCCCGCCCCGGCAAGCCGCGTCAAGGGCGGGGCGGGGCGAGCTGGGATTCCGCAGGCCGCGCTGCGGCCATCACGTCGAGCCAGGGTCGTGCCGCGGCCTCGGCCGCCTTGCGCTGCTCCGCGCCGAGGCCTGCGACGAGGCGGTCAAGCGCCTCGTCGGAGGCACCGCCGGCCTTCGCGATCAGGTGCCAGCGAGCCGCCTCGACGGCGTTCTGCGGCAGGCCGCGCCCGACCGCGTGCATGAAGGCGACGCGGTTCTGGGCGATGGCGCTGCCTTTGCGCGCGGCGCGCACCAGATAGGTGGCGGCGGCGTTCTCGTTGCGCGTCACGCCGGTGCCGTTGAACAGCATGATGCCGTATTCGACCTCGGCGTCGATATTTTGCGCCAGCGCTGCGGCGCCCATCAGCCGCGCCGCTTCGCGCAGATCCTGCGGCACGCCGCGGCCCTCCTTGTGCATGGTCGCCAGCGCATATTGCGCCTCCGCGTTGCCGGCCTCGGCGGCGCTGCGGAACAGTTCGCCGGCGCGCTTGAAGTCCTGCGGGAACATGCGGCCTTCGAGATAGAGCAGGGCAAGGTTGTAGGCCGCGACCGGATGACCGAGCCGCGCGGCCGACGCCATCAGCTTGGCGGCCTCTTCCGGATTGCGCGCGCCGCCCCGACCGAGCATCCGGAACATGGCCAGCGAGAACATCGCCGCGCGGTCGCCGCGCTCGATCGCAAGCCGGTACCACTCGACGGCCTTATTGTCGTCGCGCGCCACCCCGAGACCGTCGGCGTAGAGCTCGCCGAGCAGGGTCATCGCCTTCGGATCGCCGAACTGCTCGACGCGCTTGGTCGCCTCCGAAAAGGCGGTGATGTAAAGGCCGCGCTGGAATGCGGCATAGGCAAGATCGGGATCGTTGGCCGAGGCTGGCTTTGCCGGCGCGGGTTTCGCCGGCGAGGATTTTGCGGGCGCGGCCGGCTTGGCCGGCGGCTTGCTCTGCGCCAGCGCGGGGCCCGACACGCCGGCCACCAGCAACGCCACGATCAGGGCCCGCGCGTTCAAGCCGTGGGCTCCACCGCCGCAAGCGCGCGCCCGGCGGCCGCGACCGCCTCGACTGCGCCTTGGGGATCGCTCCAGATCCAGTCGCCCAGCGCGACGAAGTCCGCGCCCGCAGCCGCCAGCGGGCCAACCTCGGCGGCCTCTCCGGCCCATGCCACGCAGGGCACCTGGAACACCTCGGCCCACCATTCGACTCGCTCGACGATCGCCGCGAACGACGGCCTGTGGCCGGCCCGGTCGGGTTCGCCGAACATCACATAGTCGGCGTCGTCTTCGGCCGCCTGCATCGCGTCGTGACGGCTTGCGAGACCGCCGCAGCCGGCGATCCTCTCGGGCTTCAGTGCGTCGAGCGCCGCGGCGAAGGAACTCGATAGTCGGCCAGATGCGCGCCGTCTGCGCCGCCGCGCGCCACGATGTCGGCCCGCCCTGCGATCAGCAGGGCCACGCCGCGCTCCTGGATCGCGGGCGCCAGAGCCTTGATGCGGTTGACCAGTGTGCGCTCGTCGGCATCCGCGAGCCGCAGCACCAGCGCCGCGATGTCGGCTGCGGCCAGAACCGGCTCGAGGACGCGCGCAAAGGCCGCCGCGTCCGCCACCTCCGGCGTGAGCAACATCAGGCGCGGCACCGGTCTTGGCGCCGCCTCGGGCTTGGATTTCGACATGGCGTCCGGATGCGACTGCAATCGGGCGGAAATGGGATGCTTCCACCCGGCACTCTAGCCGGAGCCGCTCATTGCGACCCGGCGAGACCGAGCTTCTTGACCAGCGATCCCCACTTTTCGTGCTCCGTGCGCATGTATTCGCGCAGCCCCGGCAGCGATGGCGTGTCCTGCGGGATCAGGCCCATGCCGGCGACCTTCTGGCGGATGCCGGGCTCGGTCATGATGCGCTTCATCTCGCCGTGCAGCCGTTCGACGATCGGGGCGGGCGTCGCCCCCGGCGCGACCAGGATGTGCCAGGACACCGCCTCGAAATCCGGGGCCTTGGCGGCTTCGGCGAACGGCGGCACGTCGGGCAGGATCGGCAGCCGCGTGGTGGCGGAGACCGCGAGCGCGCGCAGCTTGCCGGCCTGGATCAGCGGAACCGATGCGCCGGCCTCCGCGAAGGCCATCGCGACATGGCCGGCCGCGACGTCGGCGATCGATTGCGGCGAGTTCTTGTAAGGCACATGGGTGATGTCGAGCCCGTAGCGCTGCTTCATGTATTCCGCCGCCAGATGCGGCGCGCCGCCGACCCCCGACGACGAATAGCTGAGCGTGCCGGGGCGCTCCTTGATGTAGGCGATCAGCTCCGGCACGGATTTCACCGGCAGCGCCGGGTTGACCACGAGGATGAACGGGGACTTGAGGTAGATCGAGATCGGCGCGAAGTCCTTCTCGACCTCGTAGGGCGGCTTCTTCAGAAGCGTGGGGCGGATCGCCATGAGCGCGCTGGTGCCGGTCATCAGCGTGTAGCCGTCCGGCGCAGCAGCCTTCAGCGCGGCGACCGCGACGAGACCGGCGCTGCCCGGCTTGTTCTCGACGATGACCGGCTGCTTCAGGCTTGCGGCCAGTTGCTCGCCGTACATGCGCACGATGATGTCCAGCCCGGTGCCGGCGGCCAGCACCGGAAACACCGTGATCGGACGGGTCGGATAGCCGGATTGCGCAAAGGCCTGCGCCGGCGCGCAGACCAGGGCGGCCGCGAACGCGGCGCGCATGACAAGGGACATGACGTTTCCTCCCCGCTGACTGACGCAGCGTGGGTGAAGGTTAGTGCGCAGACGGTTCCGCTGTCATCCCGAACGCGCGCTGCACCCCTCCAGCAGGCAAAAAAGCAAAAGGCCGGACCTCGCGGCCCGGCCTTTGCGTATTGCATCGCGGAACAGGCGGGTCAGGCCGCCTTCTTCTCCAGATCCTGCTTCCACTGGCCCATCGAGGCGAGGCCGTTCATATGGGCGCGATGTGCAAAAGCGCGCTGGCCGGCGGCGACGTTTTCGGACTTGCCGGACCAAGCCTTCTGCGGCGCGGCCTGCAGGGCGCGGCCGTAGGAGAAGGTCAGGTTCCAGGGCAGGTTGCCGATCCTGTTCATCGCGTCGAGATGGGCGGTGGCCTCCTCGTCGGACTGACCGCCCGACAGGAACGCGATGCCCGGCACCGCGCCCGGCACGCAGGCCTTGAGCAGCTTGACGGTCTTCTCCGCGACCTCGTCGACCGAAGCCCTCTTCGCGCTCTTCTTGCCTGGGATCGCCATGTTCGGCTTGAGCACCATGCCTTCGAGCGCGACCTTCTGATAGTAGAGCTGCTGGAAGGTTTCCTTGAGCATGAACTCCGTCACCTGGTAGCAGGTGTCGATGTCGTGATCGCCGTCCATCAGCACCTCGGGCTCGACGATCGGCACGATCTGCGCGACCTGGCACAGCGCGGCGTAGCGCGCCAGCGCATGGGCGTTGGTGCTGATCGCAGCGTAGCTCGGAATGCCCTTGCCGATGTCGATCACCGCGCGCCACTTCGCGAAGCGCGCGCCCTGCTCGTAATATTTCGGCAGGCGGTCGGCGAGCCTGTCGAGACCGACGGTGATCAGTTCGCCCGGGCAGTTCGGCAGCGGCTTGGTGCCTTCGTCGACCTTGATGCCGGGGATCGAGCCGGCCTTCTTGATGATCTCGACGAGCGGCGTGCCATCCTTGGCCTTCTGCCAGATGGTCTCGTCGTAAAGGATGACGCCGGAGATGTGCTTCATGCCCTCGGCGGAGCGGAACAGCATCTCGCGATAGTCGCGACGGTTGTCCTCGGTGCACTCCACCCCGATCGCATCGAACCGCTTCTTGATCGTGCCGGATGATTCGTCGGCGGCCAGGATGCCCTTGCCGGGCGCGGTCATGGCCACCGCCACCTTGTTGAGTTCGTCGAGGTTCATTGCGCTCTCCCTCTGTTCGTCGCCCCGGGCGCTCTGCAGCGCCAGCCGGGAACCGGATTTACAACGTCGCCTGCCTTATATCGATCCCGCACGAGCGACACACCAAGCGGTGGGCCGCCGCACGCTCGCCGCCCGCTTCTGGATCATTTTACCCTTAACACCTCGACGCCGGGCAAGGCCTTGCCCTCCATCCATTCCAGGAACGCGCCGCCTGCGGTCGAGACATAGGTGAACCGATCCGCGACGCCCGCGGCGTTGAGCGCCGCTACGGTGTCGCCGCCGCCGGCGACCGAGATCAGCTTGCCGGCCCTGGTGCGCTCGGCGGCGTGGCGCGCGGCCTCGACGGTGCCGCGGTCGAACGGTTTCAGTTCGAAAGCCCCGAACGGTCCGTTCCAGACCAGCGTGGCGGCGTCGTCGAGCGCGGCCTTCACCCGCTCGATCGACTGCGGGCCGATGTCGAGGATCATGCCGTCGGCCGGGATCGCGTCGAGCCCATAGGCCTGCGACGGCGCGTTGGCCTGGAAGTGGAAGGCGACCACCGCGTCGACCGGCAGGATGACGGCACAACCGGCCTCCTCGGCCTTGTCGAGGATGCGCAGCGCCGTCTCCGCCATGTCCTTCTCGGCCAGCGACTTGCCGACCCTGACGCCCTGCGCCAGCAGGAAGGTGTTGGCCATCGCGCCTCCGATCACCAGCGCATCGACCTTGGCGACGAGGTTCTCCAGCAGCTCGAGCTTGGTCGAGACCTTCGCCCCGCCGACGATCGCGATCACCGGCTTTTTCGGGTGCTCCAGCGCCTTGCCGAGCGCATCGAGCTCGGCCTGCATGGTCCGGCCGGCATAGGCCGGCAGCTTGTGTCCCAACCCCTCTGTTGAGGCATGGGCCCGGTGCGCGGCGGAGAACGCGTCGTTGACCCAGAGATCGCCGAGCTTCGCGAGCGCCTCGACGAAGGCGGGATCGTTCCTCTCCTCGCCCTTGTGGAAGCGGGTGTTCTCCAGGACGAGAATGTCGCCGTCCTTCATCGCCGCGACCGCCGCCTCGGCCTTCGCGCCGATGCAGTCTTCGGCGAAGCCGACCTTGCGATGGATGACGCGCTCGAGTTCGAGCGCGACCGGCCTGAGCGAGTCTTCGGATCTGGTTTTTTGGGACGTCCGAAGTGGGCGAGAACGATGACCTTGCCGCCTCTATCGGAGATTTCGGCGATGGTCGGCGCGACGCGCTCGATGCGGGTCGCGTCGGTGACGCGGCCGTTTTCCATCGGCACGTTGAGGTCGACGCGCAGGAGAACGCGCTTGCTCTTCAGATCGGCGGTGTCGAGGGTTCGGAAGGTGCCCATGCGCGTGTCCCGACGCGGTGCGGCGCGAAGCGGTGCACCGCTGATCCGGGACCGCACCACGCACCGTATTCGCAATGGTCCCGGGTCTGTGCCGCATCACTTCGTGCCGCGCAGCGCCTGGGACAAGATAAAGATCACACCAGCTTGCCCATCGCGACGGCGGTGTCCGCCATGCGGTTGGAGAAGCCCCATTCGTTGTCGTACCAGGACATGATCCGCACCAGCGTGCCGTCCATGACCTTGGTCTGGTCCATGTGGAAGACCGACGAGTGCGGGTCGTGGTTGAAGTCGCCCGACACGTTCTGCGCCTCGGTGTAGCCGAGGATGCCCTTGAGCTGCTGGTCGGCGGCGCGCTTGATCGCGCCGTTGATCTCGTCCTTGCTGGTGGCCTTCTTCGCCACGAATTTCAGGTCCACCACCGACACGTTCGGCGTCGGCACCCGGATCGCGACGCCGTCGAGCTTGCCGTTCAGCTCCGGCAGCACGAGGCCCACGGCCTTGGCCGCGCCGGTCGAGGTCGGGATCATGTTCAGCGCTGCCGCGCGCGCGCGATACAGATCCTTGTGCATCGTGTCGAGCGTCGGCTGGTCGCCGGTGTAGGAATGGATCGTCGTCATGAAGCCCTTGTCGATGCCGACGGTGTCGTTGAGCACCTTGGCGACCGGAGCGAGGCAGTTGGTGGTGCACGAGGCGTTGGAGACGACCTTGTGATCCTTCGTCAGCTTGTCGTGGTTGACGCCGTAGACCACGGTGAGGTCCACGCCGTCGGCCGGGGCCGACACCAGCACGCGCTTCGCGCCTGCGGCGAGGTGCGCGCTCGCCTTGTCCTTCGAGGTGAAGATGCCGGTGCACTCCAGCGCGATGTCGACGCCGAGATCCTTCCACGGCAGCTTCGAGGGATCGCGCTCGGCGCTGACCCTGATCGCGCCGTTGCCGAGGCTGATGGTGTCGCCCTTGACCGTCACCTCGCCCGGGAAGCGGCCGTGCACCGAGTCGAAGCGCAGCAGGTGCGCGTTGGTCTCGACCGGGCCGAGGTCGTTGATGCCGACGACTTCGATGTCCTTGCGCCCGGATTCGGCGATGGCGCGCAGGATGTTGCGGCCGATGCGGCCGAACCCGTTGATTGATACCCGGACGGTCATCACGCAACTCCTTCAGTTCCCTTGATCAGGTCTTGCCCAGCTTGTTCAGCGCAGCCTCGGCCGCCTTCTCGGGGGTAATGCCGAAGTGCTTGTAGAGATCCTTGTAGGGTGCGCTGGCGCCGAACGACGACATGCCGACGAACAGGCCGTCGCTGCCGATGATCGCGTCCCAGCCCATGCGGACGGCGGCCTCGATGCCGACCTTCACCGGCGCGTCGCCGATCACGGCGCGGCGGGCGGCGTCGGGCTGCGCCGCGAACAGTTCGAAGCAGGGCACTGAAACGACGCGCGCGGCCACGCCCTTGTCGGCGAGCAGCTTGCGCGCGGCCACCGCGATCTCGACCTCGGAGCCCGAGGCGAAGATCGAGACCTGAGCCTTTCCGCCCTCGGCGGGCAAGAGCTCGTAGGCGCCCGCCGCCGAGCGGTTCTCGGCGGTGCCGTCCTTGCGCGCCGGCGCGAGGTTCTGCCGCGTCAGCGCCAGCACGCTCGGTCCGTCGGTGTGCGTGAGCGCCAGCTCCCACGCCTCGGCGGTCTCGATCGCGTCGCAGGGCCGAAACACCAGCATGTTCGGGATCGCGCGCAGCGCCGCGAGATGCTCGACCGGCTGATGCGTCGGGCCGTCCTCCCCCAGACCGATGGAATCGTGGGTCATCACATAGACGACCGGCACCTCCATCAGCGCGGCCAGCCGCATCGCGGGGCGGGCGTAGTCGGTGAACACCATGAAGGTCGCGCCGGCCGGCACGATGCCGCCGTGCAGCGCCAGCCCGTTCATGGCCGCCGCCATGCCGTGCTCGCGGATGCCGTAATGGATATAGCGGCCGGCATAGTCGCCGGGCGTCATCGCCTTCAAATTCTTGGTCTTGGTGTTGTTCGATGGCGTGAGGTCCGCGGAGCCGAGCACCAGCTCCGGCATCGCTTCGGTCAGGACCTCGAGCGCCATCTCGCTCGCCTTGCGGGTCGCGACGGCTTGCGGTTCGGCCGCGAGCTTTGCCTTGAGTTTCGTCACGGCATCGGCGAGTGCGGCGGGCCGTTCGCCGGCCATGCGGCGCTCGAATTCCTTGCGCGTGTCGGCGGACAGCGCCGCAAGCCGCTTGTCCCAGTCCTTGCGCGACGCCTTGGCGCGCTGGCCGGCGGCCCGCCAGGCGGTCAGCACGTCGGTCGGCAGGACGAACGGCGCATCGCTCCAGCCGAGCTTCTCGCGGGCGCCCTTGATCTCCTCGGCGCCGAGCGGTTCGCCGTGCGCCTTGGAGGTGCCGGCGCGCGACGGCGCGCCGTATCCGATGATCGTCTTGCAGGCGATCAGCGTCGGCTTGTCGGAGGCCTTGGCCTTCTCGATCGCGGCGGCGATGGCCTGCGGATCGTGGCCGTCGACGCGCGTGGCGTTCCAGCCGCAGGCCTCGAACCGCTTCACCTGGTCGACCGAGTCCGACAGCGTCAGCGGTCCATCGATGGAAATGCCGTTGTCGTCGAACAGCACGATCAGCTTGTTGAGCTTCAGATGACCGGCGAGCGCAATCGCCTCGTGCGAGATGCCCTCCATCAGGTCGCCGTCGGAGGCGAGCACGAAGGTCGAATGATCGACGATGTCCTTGCCGTAGGCCGCCGCGAGATGGCGCTCGGCGAGCGCCATGCCGACTGCGGTGGCGAGCCCCTGGCCGAGCGGACCGGTGGTGGTCTCGACGCCCGGCGTGACGAAATTTTCCGGGTGTCCCGGCGTCAGCGAGCCGATCTGGCGGAAGCGCTTCAGCTCGTCGATGGTCATCGAACTCGTAGCCGACGAGATGCAGCAGCGCGTAGATCAGCATCGAGCCGTGGCCGGCGGACAGCACGAAGCGGTCGCGATCCGGCCACTTCGGATCGGCAGGATCGAATTTAAGGAATTGGGTGAACAGGACGGTGGCGATGTCGGCCGCGCCCATCGGCAGGCCGGGATGGCCGGACCTGGCGAGTTCGACGCCGTCCATGGCGAGCGCGCGGATGGCGTTGGCGAGCCGATCGTGTTCGGCGCGCGGCGAGGCCGAAGCGGCCGCAGACGGCGATGTTTGTGCGGTCATCACAATCCTGTTCCGGATGCGGGGTTCGATAGCATGGACCGGCAGGGAGTCCAATGTGAGGCCGCGCGCGCGCAATCGCTGTGCACAGTGACCGCAATCGCGGGGGACAAGCACCCGCCGAGCGTTGACGCACAATCGTCACAGAACGTAAGGTTCTTCGCCTAATTGCTTGCCGGGCAAGCGCTTTTCAACGGGTCGATCAGGGGTCGAAGGGCTGGCCGCCGCGCCTTGAGAAGCGCCGCGCCGGCGGTTTGAACCCGGGGCCGGGCCATGACCGAGCAGACCGCGATCGAAGCCGCGACCCGCCGTCTGGCGCAGGCGCTGGACGCGCTGGAATCCGCCGTCGAGCGGCGTGTCGAGGGCGACAGTTCGGGTGCGCAGCTTTCCGATCAGTTGCACGCGCTCGGCGTCGACCGTTCCAAACTCGCATCCGAACTGGATGCGCAGACCGCGCGGGCGCGCCGGCTGGAAACCGCCAACCGCGACGTCGCGGCCCGTATCGACGCCGCGATGCAGAGCATCCGCGCGGTGCTCGGCGACAAGCTGTAATCGAACGCGAGCGAGGCGCGCATGGCGCAGGTCAACGTCACCATCAACGGCCGCCAGTTCCGAATGGCCTGCGAGGACGGGCAGGAGAACCACCTTCTGTCGCTCGCCAAGGACATCGACGAGCGCATCGTGTCGCTGCGCGGCCAGTTCGGCGAGATCGGCGACACGCGGCTCACGGTCATGGCGGCGATCACCGCCGCCGACGAACTCGACGAGGCCCGGCGGACCATCCGCCGGCTTGAGGCGGATCTGGCCGGGATGCAGGAGGCGCGCGACTCGGCCGCGCAGCGCACCCAGCAGACCGGGCAGGCGGTGGCGTCGGCGCTCAATTCCGCCGCGGAGCGGATCGAGACGGCGGCAAAGAAGCTCAACCAGAACGTCGGGGGCAGCGGCGGCGGCATAGCGCTGGGCTGATGGTCGCCCCCGCCGTTCACCGTCGCCGCGCGGGGCCCGCTGACGCAAGTGGCGTCGTCCGAGGTTAAGCACTACATTGCGCGGGCGGGGCTGTGGGGTGCGTCAGGAGACACATTCCCCGGGGCCTTACGATCCCAACGGGAGCTGTCCCTGGCCTGGTCCGTGGACCGGGTCACATGGCGCCCACCTACTTCTGTAGGTTCCCGGGATCTTTTCTCCGACGGCTTTCGCGGCTCCGCACGGTTTTCGACCCTCGTGACCCCACTCACCCCACCCACCCCTGATCGGAAAGCCGCGTTGCGCAGCGAGGCGCTGGCGCGCCGCGATGCCCTGACCATCGAGGACCGCGCCGCCGGCAGCGAGGCGGTCGCCGCGCGCTTGGCGATCGAGGTGCCGCGCGGCGCGATCGTGTCCGGCTTCTGGCCGATGCGCAGCGAGATCGACCCGCGCCCGCTGATGCGCAGGCTGGAGGCGGAGGGCGCGCAACTCGCGCTGCCGGCGGTGCAGGGGCGCGGCAAGCCGCTGGCCATGCGTGCCTGGGCCTTCGGCGGACCGCTGGGCCGCGGCGTTTGGGGCATCCGCGAGCCGTTGCCCGACGCTGCCGAGGTCTTTCCCGACATCCTGCTGGTGCCGCTCGCGGCCTTCGACCGCCGCGGCCATCGCATCGGCTACGGGGCGGGCTATTACGATATGACCATCGCCGGGCTGCGCGCGAAAAAGCCGGTGCTGGCCATCGGCCTTGCCTTTGCCGTGCAGGAGATCACCCAGGTGCCCGCGGAGGCCCACGACGCGCGGCTCGATCTCGTGCTAACGGAGCGCGAGACCATCGATTTCCGCGGAACCTGACATGCGCATTCTCTTCGTCGGCGACATCGTGGGGCGCAGCGGCCGCGTTGCGCTCGCGAACCGGCTGCCTGGTCTGATCCGCGACTGGTCGCTCGATTTCGTGGCGGTCAACGGCGAGAACGCGGCCGGCGGATTCGGGATCACCGAGGCGATCTACAACGAATTCGTCGATCTCGGCGTCGATGCGGTCACGCTCGGCAATCACGCCTGGGATCAGCGCGAGGCGCTGGTGTTCATCGAGCGCGCGCCGCGTCTGGTGCGGCCGCTCAATTTTCCGCCGGGCACGCCGGGCAGGGGCGCGGCGATGATCGAGGCGAGGAACGGCGCACGCGTTCTCGTCATCAATGCGATGGGCCGCATCTTCATCGACCCGCTCGACGATCCGTTCGCGGCGATCGATCGCGAACTTGCGGCCTGTCCGCTCGGCGAGGCCGCTGACGCGATCCTGATCGACATGCACGCCGAGGTGACGAGCGAGAAGCAGGCGCTCGGCTATGTGGTGGACGGCCGCGCCTCGCTGCTGGTCGGCACCCACACCCATGTGCCGACGGCCGATCATCGCATCCTGCCGGCCGGCACCGCCTTCATGACCGACATCGGCATGACCGGCGACTACGAGTCCGTGATCGGCATGAAGCGCGACGAGCCTGTGCGGCGCTTTGTGCGTCGGATTTCCTCGGCGCGCTTCGAGCCGGCCGACGGCGAGGCGACGCTCTCCGGCGTGGCGATGGAGACCGACGACCGCACCGGTCTGGCGCTGCGGATCGCACCGGTCCGGCTCGGCGGCCGGCTGGAGGAGGCGCGGCCGTCGTTCTGGGTCTGGACGCCCGGCTTGCGGGGCTTGATCGGACGTTGGGGCCTTGGTATCGGGCGGAATTCGACAGCGGGTGGACGCGATGGCCGGGCATTCCCAGTTCAAGAACATCATGCACCGCAAGGGGCGCCAGGATAAGGTGCGCTCCAAGCTGTTCGGCAAGCTGGCGCGCGAAATCACCACCGCGGCCAAGCTCGGCCAGCCCGATCCCGCGTTCAATCCGCGCCTGCGCGCCGCCATCCTCGCGGCCCGCGCCGAAAACATGACCAAGGACGTGATCGAGCGCGCGGTCAGGAAGGCGGCCGGCAACGACACCGAGAACTACGAGGACATCCGCTACGAGGGCTACGGCCCCGGCGGCGTGGCCGTCATCGTCGAGGCGCTGACCGACAACCGCAACCGCACCGCAGGCGAGGTGCGCGCCGCCTTCACCAAGAGCGGCGGCAACCTCGCCGAGACCGGCGCGGTGTCGTTCATGTTCGATCACGTCGGCGTCGTCGAATACGACGCCGACAAAGCGGGCCCGGATGCCATGCTGGAGGCGGCGATCGAGGCCGGCGCGGAGGATGTGGTGTCGGGCGAGACCGGCCACGAGGTCTACACCACCCGCGAGTTGCTCGCGGACGTGGTCAAGGCGATGGAGGCGAAGTTCGGCGAGGCGCGCAAGTCCGGCATGGTCTGGAAGCCGCAGAACTCCGTCGCGGTCGACGACGAGGCCGGCGAGAAGATCTTCCGCCTGATGGAGACGCTGAACGAGCACGACGACGTTCAGAACGTCTATGCCAACTTCGAGGTCTCCGACGCGCTCATGCAGAAGATGAGCAGCGCGGCCTGATCCGCGCTGACTCTTCCGGAGTGTCTACTCCAAGAGTGTTTTCCCGCCGGAGCTATTCGCCGCTGAGCTTTTCGCCCGCGGTGCGCTGATAGAGCCGCTCCGTGTTGCGGTCGCGAATTTCCTCGGTCCGCGCGGTCTTCCGGCGGGTGTAAAACGTGGTCATGCCGTAAAACAGCGCCGCGCCGAGCGCGCCGGCGCCGATCACCGTTACGGCCATCCAGAGCCATCCATAGTCCATCGCGAAGCTCCCTTTCGGGAACCAACGCATGGGACGCGGTTTCGATCCGGGCTTCGGAGTCGCAGCTTCAGCGGATGAAACCGTCGAGCACCGGCAGGCTGAGCAGCGCCGCCATCGCCACGATGGCATAGGCGACGCGGCGATAGAACAGATCGGATGCGCCCTTGAAAAACCACGCGCCGATGCCGATCGCGGACAGGTAGAACACTCCCAGCAGCAGCGACAGCGCGACAAGTTCCGTGGTGAACAGGCCCTGCGAACCGTAGGAGAGCACCAGCGAGCCGCCGAGCAGGGTGAAGAACACCATCAGGTTGGCGCGCACGGTCGCTGTCGTGTTCGCGCCGCCGCCGAGCCAGTAGATGATCACGGCCGGCCCGGCGATGCCGACCGCGCCCGCGCCGAAGCCCGCGAACAGGCCGACGCCGGCGGTTGTCGCCATGTGCGGCCGCCCGTGATAGCGCCAGCCGGAGACGATGATCGCGAGCAGGCCGAGCACCAGGATCGACATGCCCCAGCGCAGCACCACCGGATCGACCACGATCAGCGCCCAGGTGCCGAACGGCACGGCGATGGTGGCCGCGATCCAGATCGGCAGCACCTCGCGCCAGGTGCAGCGGCGGAACTCGCGCACCGTGAACGGCGCGCTCGACACGAAATCGATCAGCAGAAGCGTCACGGCTGCGACCCTGGGTCGTAGACCGCCGCCACCAGCGGCATGTAGATCAGCGCGGAGCCGAAGCCGGAGAAGCCGCGCACCAGCCCGGACAGCGCGGCGATGCCGGCCGCGATCGCGAAGCGGCGGTCGGCGATCAGGCTGGCGAAGGTGGCGCTGTCGGGAAATTCGATCACGATCCGGTTCCGGCGCATTCTCTGTAGCAGCAGGCAGGAGCCGGCGCGAACGCCGGATGGGCCGGGGACCTGTGCTATCAACCGTCCCGTCATGCGCGTCCCGATTCGCATCCTCGGCATCGATCCGGGCCTCCGCCGCACCGGCTGGGGCGTGATCGACGTCGACGGCAACCGGCTGACCTTCGTGGGCTGCGGCTCGGTCGCGAGCGCCGACCGCGCGGATCTGGCGGTGCGGCTGGTCGCGCTGCATGACGGTCTGTCGAAGGTGGTGGCGGAGTTCGCTCCAGCGGAGGCCGCGGTCGAGAACACCTTCTCCAACACCAATGCGGCCTCGACGCTCAAGCTCGGACAGGCGCGCGGCGTGGCGCTGCTGGTGCCGGCGCGCGCCGGCGTGCCGGTGGCGGAATACGCGCCGAACCTGGTGAAGAAAACCATCGTCGGCGCCGGCCACGCCGACAAGGACCAGATCCGCGCGATGCTCGCGGTGCTGCTGCCGAAGGCCGCGCCGGAGAGCCACGACGCCGCCGACGCGCTCGCCATAGCGATCTGCCATGCGCATCATCGCACCAGCGTTGTGCTGCGGATCGCCAACGCCGGATAGCTTGCACGCGCCGCGCCCGGATCGCCGGGGAAGCCCGGCGCCCGAACGGATTCTAGTCTCTGAAATCGTACAGGTCCGCATCGCTGTCCGGCTTGCCGGTCAGCGCGCCGGTGACGATCTCGGCGGCGATGCGCGAATAGGTGATGCCGTTGCCGCCGTAGCCGAGCGCGACGAAACAGTGCGGCATGCCCGGCACCGCCCCGATGGTCGGAAGCCCGGTCTTGCTCTGCCCGAACGAGCCGGTCCAGGCGAACGCCGCCCGCGCGTCGAGATCGGGAAACAGCTTCGCCAGCTTGCGCTCCAGCGTTTTCGTCTTGCGCGGCAGCAGCGCGTCGCGTTTCGCCGCGTCGGCGAATTCCTCGTCCTCGCCGCCGCAGATCACGCGGCCGTCCGGCGTGCTGCGCAGGTAGAGATAGGGCTCGGACGCCTCCCAGATCAGGCATTGCTCCGGCCAGAGCCGGCGCGGCTGCGGCTTTGTCGCGATCGCCCAGGTCGAGACGATCTTGTGGCCGCGCTGCGGAACGTCCTTCGGAAACTCGTAGCCGGTCGCGAACACCAGATGGCGCGCCTCGATCCGTCTGCCTTGCGTGGAGATCGCCGTGACGCCGTCACGCCGGGGCCTGATGTCCGCGATGTCGACCGGACAGACGATGCGTGCGCCGTTGCCGAGCGCGGCGCGCAGCAGGGCGCGGGTGGTGCGGCGCGGGTCGATGGCGAGATTGCCGAATCGACCAGCGCGGCCTGCCGCGCGATGCCGAAGCGATCGCGCAGCTCCTGGCGCGACAGCAGCCGGCTCGGCAGCCCCGCCGCGCGCCGCGCCGCGTGCTCGCGCGCGAGTCCCTCGGCGTCGAGCGCGTTGCCGGCGAGATAGAGCCCGTCGCGACGCGCGACGTCGGACACCTTGAGTTCGTTGAGCCGCGCCGCGAGCGACTCGATCGCCAGTCGCGAGCGTCGCCACGCGCGCTCCGCGCCGGCCGCGCCGATCTTGCGCTTGAGCAGGCTGAGCGGCGTGTCGATCTCGTATTGCACCAGCGCCGTCGAGGCGGTGGTCGAGCCGCTGGCCGGCGCGCGCCGGTCTGCCAGCACTACCTTCAGTCCGGCCTCCGCCAGCGCATCCGCGAGCATGGCTCCGGTGATGCCGGCGCCGACGATCAGCACGTCGGTTTCGAGATCGCGAGCCAGCCGCTCACTCCGCACGCCGCCGGCTCGCGTCGCCTCCCAGACAGAATGGCCGGTCCGCAGATCCTTCGATGTGGTGACCACGTTGGTTCTCGCGTGAGGGGGCGTCCGGCCCATCGTAACGCACAGGATGGGAATTCGATCCCTCGGCGGCGTGCCGACTCGTGGTAAGCCAGCCGCCATGACCGGCAAGCGAACATGATCGGCAAGCTCAAGGGCGTCATCGACAGCTACGGCGAGGACTTTATCGTTCTCGATGTGCATGGCGTCGGCTATCTGGTGCATTGCTCGACGCGCACGCTGCAGGCGTTGCCCGCGCCCGGCGAGGCCGCGATGCTTTCGATCGAGACCTATGTGCGCGAGGACCAGATCCGGCTGTTCGGCTTCCAGTCGGATGCCGAGCGCGAATGGTTCCGGCTTTTGCAGACGGTGCAGGGCGTCGGCGCGCGGGTCGCGCTCTCGGTGCTCAGCGCGCTCAAGCCGGCCGAACTGGCCGAGGCGGTCGCGATGGGCGACAAGGCGGCGATCAAGCGCGCGCCGGGCGTCGGTCCGAACGTTGCCGAGCGCATCGTCACCGAACTGAAGGACAAGGCGCCGGCCTACACCGCGCTCGATCCCGCGGTGGTGCAGCTCTCCGGCGCGGTCGCCGACAAGCGCGCGCCGCAGCCGGTGCTCGACGCGGTGTCGGCGCTGGTCAATCTCGGCTACGGCCAGCCGCAGGCGGCGGCCGCGGTCGCGGCGGCCAGCGCGGGCGGCGGGCGAGGGCGCTGAGACGGCGCCGCTGATCCGGCTCGGGCTGAAGGAGTTCGAAGTTCGATGACCACCCCGCCCAAGCGCCTCGTCACCGCCGAGCGCAAGGACGAGGACGCTGTCGAAGCCTCGCTGCGGCCGCAGAAGCTCGCCGAGTTCATCGGCCAGCAGCAGGCGCGCGCCAACCTCTCCGTGTTCATCGAGGCCGCTCGCCAGCGCCAGGAGGCGCTCGACCATGTGCTGTTCGTCGGCCCGCCGGGGCTCGGCAAGACCACGCTGGCGCAGATCGTGGCGCGCGAGCTCGGCGTCGGCTTCCGCTCGACCTCGGGACCGGTGATCGCCAAGGCGGGCGATCTCGCGGCGCTGCTCACCAACATGGAGGAGCGCGACGTTCTCTTCATCGACGAGATCCACCGCCTCAATCCCAGCGTCGAGGAGGTGCTCTATCCGGCGATGGAGGACTTCCAGCTCGATCTGATCATCGGCGAGGGTCCGGCGGCGCGTTCGGTGAAGATCGACCTCGCGAAGTTCACGCTGGTCGGCGCGACCACGCGCGCGGGGCTTCTGACCAATCCGCTGCGCGACCGTTTCGGCATTCCGGTGCGGCTGAATTTCTACACCGAGGACGAGCTGGAGTTGATCGTCAACCGCGGCGCGCGCGTCATGGGCATCGGCATGACCAAGGACGGCGCCAACGAGATCGCGCGCCGCTCGCGCGGCACCCCGCGCATCGCCGGCCGGCTGCTGCGCCGGGTTCGCGATTTCGCCCATGTCGACGGCGCCGACGGAAATCGACCGCACGCTCGCGGACAAGGCGCTGCTGGCGCTGGAGGTGGACGCTGGCGGGCTCGACGCGATGGACCGGCGCTATCTCTCGACCATCGCCATGCATTACGGCGGCGGTCCCGTGGGCGTCGAGACGCTGGCCGCGGCGCTGTCGGAGCCGCGCGACGCGATCGAGGAGATCATCGAGCCGTTCCTGATCCAGAAGGGCTTCCTCCAGCGCACGCCGCGCGGCCGCGCTGATCACGTCGCTTGCGTTCCGTCATCTCGGTCTCGCCGAGCCGTCGCGCGATGCGTCGCAGTTCGGGTTGTTCGCGCAGGAGGATGAATGATGGCCACGGACCTGCTGGAGCGCATGCGACGCAATCCGGCAGGAGACTGGAACATTCGTGATGTTGAGGCGGTCTGCCGTTAGCACGGTTTGCAGTTTCGTCCCGGCAAGGGCACATCTCACTGTCATGCCAAACATCCTGCGTCGCGCGAGATATTGACCATTCCCGCACGGCGTCCGATCAAGCCGGTCTACATCCGGCATCTCGTGCGCTATATTGAGAGTCACGGAGCGGTCTGATGAAACTCGAGTACGCGGTCCATATCGAGCGGCTCGCAGAAGGCGATGGCGGCGGTTATCTTGCGCTCGTTCCCGATCTGCCCGGCTGCATGTCCGACGGGGAGACGCCGGAAGAGGCGTTGAAGAACGTCCAAGAGGCGATCGTTTCCTGGATCGAAGCTGCCAGGGAATGGAAGCGCGAAATTCCGAAGCCCACGCCGCCTCTGGCGCGGGCCGGCTGAAATTGCATAGCCTCGATCCGAAACCATTTATGACCGAAGCCATCATCTCCGTCGTCGCCGCCTTGATCCGCGACGAGGCCGGCCGCGTGCTGCTGGTGCGCAAACGCGGCACGCAGGCGTTCATGCAACCCGGCGGCAAGCGCGATCCGGGCGAGGACGATGTCGCGGCACTCGCGCGCGAGATCGACGAGGAACTCGGCTGTCGGATGGTCGACGGCAGCGCGCGTTCGCTTGGTGTCTTCGATTGCGCCGCGGCGAACGAGCCCGGCTTCACCGTGCGTGCTGCGGTCTATGCGGTCCGTGTGCAGGGTGCGCTCGCGCCGCGCGCGGAGATCGACGAGGCGGTGTGGGTCGACCCGGCGGCGCTTCCGGATCTGCCCTATGCGCCGCTGACGCGCGATCATGTTTTGCCGCTGGCGAGGTCATTGTGACGCCATCGCCCGCCCATCTCGACGGCGAGGTCCGCGACGGCCGCCATCACATGGCGGTGCGGGTCTACTACGAGGACACCGACTTCTCCGGCGTCGTCTATCACGCCAGCTATCTGCGCTTCATGGAGCGCGGCCGCACAAACTATCTTCGGCTGATCGGCGCCGACCAGCGCGGCCTGTTCGAGCAGGCGGAGCAGGAGGCGCCCGGCTTCGCCTTCGTGGTGCGCCAGATGCAATCAATTTCCGCAAGCCCGCGCGCATGGACGACGTGCTCGAGATCGTCACCGAATGCGCCGAGGTGAAGGGCGCGTCGGTGACGATGGCGCAGAAGGTCATGCGCGGGGAGGAGCTTCTGCTCGACGCGACCGTGCAGGTCGCCTTCGTGTCGGGCGGCCGGGCTCGGCCGATTCCCAAGCCGCTGCGCATCGCCATGAAGGCCGACAGCGACGCCCTCGATCCTTCCGGACCGCCGCCCCCTTGAGGCTGCTTTCGTCGGCCTCGGTCCGTATCCGGTCGGCCGCGCGAGGTCCATCGACGGCGCACGGGCCATCATGTAAAAGCCCTTCACATGCGTTGGACCCGCAAGGACAGTGACGGCGAGACCCGCGGCTATCACCACGGCAACCTCAAGGAGGCCCTGGTCCGCGCCGCGCTCGACCTCATCGCCAAGAAGGGCCCCGCCGGCTTCACCTTTGCGGAGGCGGCGCGCACCGCCGGCGTCAGTCCCGCGGCACCGTACCGGCATTATCGCGATCGCGACGACCTGCTGGCGGATGTTGCGCGCCGCGGCTTCGATCTGTTCGCGGCCGATCTGTCCGGCGCCTGGAACGACGGTCGGCCCGATCCAGCGAGCGCGCTCGACCGCACCGGCAAGGCCTATCTCGCCTTCGCGCGCCGCCAACCGGCCTATTACTCCGCGATGTTCGAGGCCGGCGTGCCGCTGGAAAACAACCCGGAGCTGAAGGCGGCGGGCGACCGCGCCTTTGCCGTGCTTCGCGAGGCGACCGAGCGGTTCGTCGCCACGCTGCCGGAGGGAAACCGACCGCCGGTGATGATGATGGCGCTGCACGTCTGGGCGATGGCGCATGGAATTGCCTCGCTGTTCGGCCGCGGCGATTCCGCGCGGCGACCGCTGCCGATGTCTCCCGAGGAATTGCTGGAGGCCGGCGTGCTCCTATATCTGCGGGGGCTGGGCGCTCCGGCTGGCCGCTAGGCTTCAGGCTTCCAAGAGGCTTCAGCTTCCAAGAGGCTTCAGGCTTCCAAGAAACGCGGGCCCCGTCTTGACACTGCGGTCGCCTGCTTCTAGTTATGTAAATGTTATTTACATTCACACGCGAGGTCGTCATGCCCGTCGTTGCCAAACTCGATGAACTCGGAAAGCCAGCCTGGATCGCGCTGATCGTCCTGTCTTTCTTTGCTTTCTGGCCGCTCGGACTTGCGATCCTGGCCTACGTCATATGGAGCGGACGCATGGGATGCTGGAAGGGACGTGAGATGAGCCGCTGGCAGGACAAGGCCGCCCGGATGACCGGCGGTGGAACCTGGTGGCAGCCGCAGCCGCCGTCGAGCGGCAATCGCGCCTTCGACGAGTACCGGATGGAGACGCTGCGCCGGCTCGAGGAGGAGCAGAAGGAGTTCCGGGATTTCCTGGAGCGCCTGCGGATGGCCAAGGACAAGTCCGAGTTCGACCAGTTCATGGCCGAGCGCCGCAATCGGCCGACCCCACCGGCCGAATCCCGGCAGTCGGAGCCGTCCTCCCAGGGGCAGCCCTGGCAAGGACAGTCCTGGCAGGGCCAGCCACAGACTTGAGACCGGCGAAAGTCCGGATCATCGGACAAGCCATCGTGATCATCCGCCCGGCGCATTCGCTACGCCGGGCGGATTTGTTTTCAAATTGCCGTCGCGAAGCGGCGCGATCCTAACCCTTCGTTAACCCAAATCGCGCGGACTCCGGCACGGACAGAACCGGTCCTGCGCCCTAGTTTGGCCAAGTTTCACGGGACTTTTCGGCACTGCCGGTGGCGGACGGCGAGTTCATGTGAAATCCGGGTTTGCGGCGGAGCGCTTCCCGCGAAGCGGCGTCCGGAGCCCATTGGCCTTGCGATCCGCGACTGCCGGTCCGGTTGTCTGTCGGCACGACGGCCGATGGAACGAAGCGCACGGACGGACTCCAAGGACTCGAAGCCCATGAATCCCGGTGACGTGGCAAGTCAGGCTCTGCCGCTTGCATCTTCCGATCTCTCGCTGCTGGCGCTGTTCTGGCAGGCGCACTGGGTGGTCAAGGCCGTGATGCTCGGCCTGGTCGTGGCCTCGATCTGGGTCTGGGCGATCGTCGTCGACAAGATCCTGCTGTTCGCCCGCACCAAGAAGGCGATGGATAATTTCGAGCAGGTGTTCTGGTCGGGCCAGTCGTTGGAGGAGCTTTACCGCACGCTGTCGACGCGGCCGACGCATTCGATGGCGGCGCTGTTCGTCGCCGCGATGCGCGAGTGGAAGCGCAGCTTCGAGGGCCAGGCGCGCTCGTTCGCAGGACTTCAGACCCGGATCGAAAAGGTCATGGACGTCACCATCGCTCGCGAGATCGATCGGCTGGAACGCCGTCTTCTCGTGCTTGCCACCGTCGGCTCGGCCGGTCCCTTCATCGGCCTGTTCGGCACGGTCTGGGGCATCATGACCAGCTTCCAGTCGATCGCGATGTCGAAGAACACATCGCTGGCGGTGGTGGCGCCGGGCATCGCCGAGGCGCTGTTCGCGACCGCAATCGGCCTCATCGCCGCCATCCCGGCGACGATTTTCTACAACAAGTTCGTATCCGAGGTGAACAAGCAGGCGCAGCGCCTGGAGGGCTTCGCCGACGAGTTTGCCGCGATCCTGTCGCGGCAGATCGACGAGCGCGGCTAGGCGCAGCGAGGGGATATCGCAATGGGTGCGAGCGGCGGCGCACATTCGGGTGTGTTCGGCAAGCGTCGGCACCGGCGCAGCCCGGTCATGTCCGAGATCAACGTGACGCCGATGGTCGACGTCATGCTGGTCTTGCTCATCATCTTCATGGTGTCGGCGCCGCTTCTGACCGTGGGCGTGCCGATCGACCTGCCGCAGACCCAGGCCGCCAGTCTCGACCAGCAGGACAAGGAGCCGCTGGCGATCTCGGTCAACACCAAGGGGCAGGTGTTCCTGCAGGACAACGAGATCGCACTCGACGATCTGGTGCCCAAACTCAAGGCGATCACCCAGGCGCGCGGCGGCGCCGACGAGCGCATCTATGTGCGCGGCGACCGCACGGTCGACTATGGTACGGTCATGCGCGTGATGGGCCGGCTGTCGGCGGCGGGCTATCGCCGCGTGGCGCTCGTGACCGAGGTGGAGCAGGGTTCGTGAAGACGCCGGAGACCCCGATCGGTCTGATCGTCTCGGCGACGGGGCACGCCGCGCTGCTGGCGTGGGGTCTGTTCTCGTTCGCGGTCAATCCGCTGGATGCGCGGCCGCAGGATTCGATGCCGGTCGACATCATCTCCGACAAGCAGTTCTCCGAACTGACCAAGGGCGCCGCCAACGCACAGAAGAAGGACGAGCCGCCCAAGCCGCTGGTCGACAAGATCGGCGAGGAAAAGCCCGCGCCCGAGCAGACCGCGAAGGTGTCCGAAAAGACCGAAATCAAGACCTCCGCTGCGCCGGAGCCGCCGCCCGTGCCCCAGCCCAAGCCGCAGGAGGCCAAGCCCGAGCCGCAGAAGAAGCCGCCGCCGCCCAAGGTGGACGAGGTCGCCGAGGCGCTTAAAAAAGAGCAGCAGCAAAAGAAGGCCGCGGAAGCCAAGGCCAAGGCCGAGCAGCGCCGAAAGCAGGAACAGCAGCCGAAGTTCGACGCCAACCAGATCGCGGCGCTGCTCGACAAGCGCAACCCGCAGCGCATCGCCTCCACCGGCGCCGACCTCAATTCGCAGGCGGCGCTGGGGCGGCCGGATGCCGTGGCCATGCGCATGTCCGCCAACGAACTGGATGCGATGCGCGCGCGGCTGATGCAGCTCTGGAGTCCGCCGGCCGGCGTGCAGAATCCCGAGCAGCTCGTGGTGCGCGTGCGCATCCAGCTTACGCGCGACGGCAAGCTCTCCGGCAACCCGCAGGTCGTCAGCCGCGGCAACGGAACGCTCTACGAGGCCGCGCGCGAGAGCGCGCTGCGCGCGGTGTTCCGCGGACAGCCCTACGACATGCTGTCGCCGGCGAATTACGAAATCTGGAAAGACGTTGAGATCACGTTCGACCCGCGCGAAATGTTTCGCGGTTGACGGGCGAGAGGTTCGGGATGCACGACATCGGTTCTTCGGCTGCGCGCGGGCTTTTCACCCGCCGCAGGGTACTGGTCGGAACGGCGCTCGCGTCGATCGCAGGGCTCGCGCCGCGTCCGGCGGGCGCGCAGCTCAAGCTCGACATCACCCAGGGCAACATCCAGCCGATCCCGATCGCGATCCCGGACTTCGTTGCGGGCGGAGGTGGCGAGGGCGAGGTCGCACGCGGCGTGACCGAAGTCATCACCAACAACCTGCGCCGCTCCGGGCTGTTCGCGCCGATCGACAAGCAGGCCCATCTCGAGCGCATCGTGAACATCGACGCGCTGCCGCGCTTTCAGGACTGGCGCACGGTCAACGCCCAGGCGCTCGTGACCGGCCGAATGACCCGCCAGAGCGACGGCCGGCTCAAGGCCGAGTTCCGGTTGTGGGATGTGTATTCGTCGCAGCAGCTCACCGGCCAGCAGTATTTCACGATCCCCGACAACTGGCGGCGCATCGCGCACATCATTTCGGATGCGATCTACGAGCGGCTGACCGGCGACAAGGGCTACTTCGACAGCCGCGTCGTGTTCGTCGACGAGGCCGGGCCGCGTGAGCGCCGTATCAAGCGGCTTGCGATCATGGACCAGGACGGGGCCAACGTGCGCTATCTCACGCGCGGCGACGACCTCGTGCTGACGCCGCGGTTCTCTCCATCGACGCAGGAAATCACCTACATGTCGTTCGGTCAGCGCGACCCGCGGGTGTTCCTGCTCAACATCGAGACCGGTCAGCGCGAGATCGTCGGCAATTTTCCGGGCATGACCTTTGCGCCGCGATTTTCACCGGACGGCCAGCGCGTCATCATGAGCCTTCAGCAGGGCCGCAACGCCAACATCCACGTCATGGATCTGCGCTCGAAGGCGACCACACAGCTGACCGACGGCCCCTCGATCGACACCGCGCCGTCCTATTCGCCGGACGGCGCGCGCATCTGCTTCGAATCCGATCGCGGCGGCTCGCAGCAGATCTACGTCATGAGCGCGAACGGCGGGCAGGCGCAGCGCATCAGCTTCGGCGAAGGCTCTTACTCGACGCCGGTGTGGTCGCCGCGTGGCGACACCATCGCCTTCACCAAGCAGGGCCGCGGCCAGTTCGGCATCGGCATCATGCGCACCGACGGTTCGGGCGAGCGTCTGCTGACCGAGGGCTTCCACAACGAGGGCCCGACGTTCTCGCCGAACGGCCGCGTGATCATGTTCTTCCGCGATCCCGGCGGCAGCGCCGGCCCGACGCTGCACACCGTCGACCTCACCGGCCGCAACGAGCAGCGCGTCCCGACCCCGAGCTTCGCCTCCGACCCGGCCTGGTCGCCGCTGCTCAGCTGAAGGCGCAGGCCAAGGCATACTGCGGTTCGTTGCGCGAGTAACCTTTGGGCGGCGCTGAGAACGTTCGTGTCGCCTCGATCCCGCCGCGTTAACGCCGCATTAACCATGCCAGAACCTTTCCGCTTCGGAGCGCGTTTTCCGCGCCGTTGCAAGGTTCCATCAAGGTTGACGGAACGTTCGTTTAACCAAGCTCCTGCTAGATCGCGGCCTTGGTCCGGTCATCAGGCCGAGAATGGAGGCACCGGAATGTTGCGTTCGAATCTGGTCCGTCGCGCAGGGATCGCGGCCGCGCTGTTCGCAGCGCTGGCGGTGTCCGCGTGTGCAAACAAGCCCGGCGAGGATCCGCTGGCGTCCGCGGGGGCGGCGACGCCCGGCAGCCAGCAGGACTTTGTGGTCAACGTCGGCGACCGCGTCTTCTTCGAGAGCGATTCCTCGGAGCTGACCGTGCAGTCGCGCACGACGCTCGACAAACAGGCGCAGTGGCTGCGCCAATACGCCAATTACACCTTCACGGTCGAAGGGCACGCCGACGAGCGCGGCACCCGCGAATACAACATCGCGCTCGGCGCCCGTCGCGCCCAGGCGGTGCGGGATTATCTCGCCTCGCGCGGCGTCCCGGCGCAGCGCATGCGCACGGTGTCCTACGGCAAGGAGCGCCCGGTCGCGGTCTGCAATGACATTTCGTGCTGGTCGCAGAACCGCCGCGCGGTCACGGTGCTGGGCGCGACATCGTAAGTGCGTCGACACGGCTTGAGACGGCGTCCCGCCCGTGGGACGCCGTTTCGCGTTTGCGGCCGGTCGGGTCGCGCGCCGGGTCACACTTTGGTCTCACTGGGACAGCTATGGTACACAGCCGTCCATTCATCGAACGAAGGCCATGAACGCATCTCTCTCGCGCGCGCTTTCGGCGTCGGCTCTGGCTGCGACGCTTCTCGCCTCGCCGGCGAACGGTCAGGGACTGTTCGACGGAATATTCGGTCGCAATGACCGGCCGGCAGAAGACATGAGCCGTGCGCCCGCCGCGCAGCAGCAAGATGCGGCGATCGAGATGGAGCGGCTCGAGCAGCGCGTGCGCCAGCTCACCGGCGAGATCGAGCGCCTGCAGTTCCGCAACCGACAGCTCGAGCAGCAGCTCCAGGCCGCGGGCATCCAGCCGTCGCAGCCTCCGGGTCAGCAGATGGGTCAGCCGATGGGGCCGCCCGCCGGCGTTGCCCCGATGGGGCAGCCCGGGCAATTGCCGCCGCCTGGCCCGGTCGCCTCGACACCGCCCGGCGGCCAGCCGCTCGCCGGCCCGCCGGCGGTGATCCCCGCGCCGGGGCCGCCCGGCCCCGGCCGCGGCGACGCCTTCGATCCGTCGCGCAATCCCAATGCGCCCGGCGTGCCGCGTGCGCTGGGCGGAATGCCGCCGGGCTCGAACGCCGCGCCGCCGCCGGTCAATCCGCAGATCGGTGGGGAGCCCGGTGCGCCGCTCGATCTGTCGAGCCTGTCGGGCAGCGTCGCCAGTCCTCCTCAGCAGCAGGTCCAGCCGCAGCAGGTCCAGCCGCCGGGCGCCGGCGGATCGCTGCCGCCGCCGCCCTCGCGCCGGCTGAGCGCGACCGGCGGCGCGCCGCCGACCGAGCCGCCGTCCGGCTCGCCGAAGGATCAGTACGATCTCGGCTACGGCTATATGCAGCGCAAGGATTATGCGCTTGCCGAACAGACCTTCGAATCGTTCCTGCAGCGTCATCCGAACGATCGGCTGGCCGCCGATGCGCAATACTGGCTCGGCGAAAGCCTGTTCCTGCGCCAGCGTTACGACGCGGCCGCGGAGCGTTTCCTGGAGGTCTCGACCAAGCATCCCGCCAGCGGAAAGGCGCCGGAATCGCTGCTGCGGCTCGGCCAGTCGCTCGCCGCCATGAAGCAGCGCGAGATGGCATGCGCCGCCCTGGCCGAGGTGGGTCGCAAGTATCCGCGGGCCTCCGGCAGCGTGAAGCAGCAGGTCGACCGCGAGCAGAAGCGCGTCCGCTGCTAGTGGTCCGGTTTCACCATTCGCTTCTCGCGTCCGTCTTTCGAGAGGCAGCCAATGTCAAATCCACTCCCCTGACGTATGGTCCCGAAAGGTTGCAGACTTTTCGGACAGGTGATGCGCCAATCCGATCATAAAGCCAGTGTGCCGCTGTCGGCGGAGGAAGTTCGTTCGCTGTTTTCCGATCTCGTCGACGCGCCGGCGCTGGTTCTTGCGGTGTCGGGCGGGCCGGATTCGACGGCGCTGCTGTGGCTGGCGGCACGCTGGCGCAAAGCCCGCAAGCGCGGGCCGAGACTCGTGGCGGTCACCGTCGATCACGGGCTTCGGCCGGAATCGGCGAAGGAGGCGAGGGCGGTCGAAACGCTTGCGCGGTCGCTGGGTGTCGAGCACCGAACGCTGCGCTGGAAGGGCCGCAAGCCGCGAACCGGCCTGCAGGAGGCTGCGCGCCACGCGCGCTACCGGCTGCTGGGGCGCGCCGCGGCGCTCGCTGGCGCGCATCATGTGCTGGCCGCACACACGCTCGACGATCAGGCTGAGACCGTTCTGATCCGGCTGGCGCGCGGTTCGGGCCTTGCGGGGCTCGCCGCGATGCGCCGGATCGCGCCGCTGCCGCAAGCTGCGCCCGGCACAGCCGAACTGGTGCGGCCGCTGCTCGACGTGCCGAAGGCGCGGTTGCTTGCCACGCTTCAGGCCGCCCGCATCGGCTTCGCCCGCGACCCCTCCAACGGCGACCCGCGCTTTACGCGGGTGCGCTGGCGCGAGCTGATGCCGGCGCTGGCGCAGGAAGGGCTCACGCCGGCGCGGCTTGCGCTGCTCGCCCGCCGGGTCCAGCGCGCCGAGCGCACGCTCGACGCGGTGGTCGACCATGCCGCGACCGCGCTCTCGCCGGTGCCCTGGTCCGAACGCGGGCCGGTCGCGCTCGACGCCAACGGCTTCGCGATCCTGCCGGAGGAGGTGGCGGTGCGCCTGCTCGGCCATCTGGTGGACCGGATCGGGCACGAGGGGCCATCCGAACTGGCCAAACTCGAGGCGCTGTATGCCGCGCTGCGCATGGCGCCGGCCGGCGGGCGCTTCCGCCGCACCCTGGCCGGCGCGCTGGTCACGCTGACGCGCGACCGGCTGACGGTGGAGCCGGCGCCACCGCGCCGGGCGCGGGCCGTGAAAACGCCTTAACCAACCGCTTAAAGTTGCAGCAGCAATGCCGATGCCGCTAACGGACCGTCAGGGCCATGTGCGGTAACAGGGGCAGGATGGATTTGCAGGATTCCGGCCCGTTCCGCTGCGCGCTTCCCTTGGCAGCGGGCAGCGGCAGACCTACATTGGCCGGGACCGTTCGGAGTTCCCGGCCCGCTTCGGTGCCGATGCGCAGCCGGCATGCCCGGCGCGCCATGAAAGACGCAGCATGAACGCCAATCTTCGCAATTTTGCTCTCTGGGTCATTATCGTTCTTCTGCTGCTGGCATTGTTCACGCTGTTTCAAAACCCAAGCCAGCGCACTGCGACCCAGGACATTTCGTTTTCCCAGCTCCTGAACGAGGTCGACCAGGGCCGGGTGCGCGACGTGCTGATCCAGGGACCGGAGATTCACGGCACGTTCACCGACGGCCGCTCGTTCCAGACCTACGCCCCCAACGATCCGACGCTGGTCCAGCGCCTTTACGGCAAGGGCGTCACCATCACCGCGCGCTCGCAACAGGAAAGCGTGCCGTGGTTCGTCTCGCTGCTGGTGTCGTGGCTGCCGTTCATCGCGCTGATCGGCGTCTGGATTTTCCTGTCGCGGCAGATGCAGGGCGGCGCCGGCAAGGCGATGGGCTTCGGCAAGTCGCGCGCCAAGCTCCTGACCGAGGCGCACGGCCGCGTCACCTTCGAGGATGTCGCGGGCGTCGACGAGGCCAAGCAGGATCTGCACGAGATCGTCGAATTCCTGCGCGACCCCGGAAAATTCCAGCGCCTCGGCGGCAAGATTCCGCGCGGCGTGCTTCTGGTCGGCCCGCCCGGCACCGGCAAGACGCTGATCGCGCGCGCGGTCGCGGGCGAAGCCAACGTGCCGTTCTTCACGATCTCGGGCTCCGACTTCGTCGAGATGTTCGTCGGCGTCGGCGCGAGCCGCGTGCGCGACATGTTCGAGCAGGCCAAGAAGAACGCGCCCTGCATCATCTTCATCGATGAAATCGACGCGGTCGGCCGCCATCGCGGCGCCGGCCTCGGCGGCGGCAACGACGAGCGCGAGCAGACGCTGAACCAGCTCCTCGTCGAGATGGACGGCTTCGAGGCCAACGAGGGCATCATCCTGATCGCCGCCACCAACCGGCCGGACGTGCTCGACCCCGCGCTGCTGCGTCCGGGCCGCTTCGACCGCCAGGTCGTGGTGCCGAATCCGGATGTCGTCGGCCGCGAGCAGATCCTGAAGGTCCACGTCCGCAAGGTGCCGCTCGCGCCCGACGTGAACCTGAAGACCATCGCGCGCGGCACGCCGGGCTTCTCCGGCGCCGACCTCGCCAACCTGATCAACGAAGCCGCGCTGATGGCGGCGCGGCGCAACAAGCGCATGGTCACGCAGCAGGAGTTCGAGGACGCCAAGGACAAGGTCATGATGGGCGCGGAGCGCAAGTCGCTCGTCATGACCGAAGAGGAAAAGCTGCTGACCGCCTATCACGAGGGCGGGCACGCGATCCTCGCGCTCCACGTCAAGGCGACCGATCCGGTTCACAAGGCCACGATCATTCCGCGCGGCCGCGCGCTCGGAATGGTCATGCAGCTGCCGGAGCGCGACAAGCTCTCGATGAGCTACGAGCAGATGACGTCGCGGCTGATCATCATGATGGGCGGCCGCGTCGCCGAGGAGATGATCTTCGGCCATGACAAGGTCACCTCCGGTGCGCAGTCCGACATCGAGCAGGCCACCCGGCTTGCGCGCATGATGGTGACCCGCTGGGGCTTCTCGAAGGAGCTCGGCGCGGTGGCCTACGGCGAGAACCAGGACGAGGTGTTCCTCGGCATGTCGGTGGCGCGCACGCAGAACGTCTCGGAGGCGACCGCGCAGAAGATCGACAGCGAGATCCGCCGTCTGGTGGAGGAAGCACACCACGAGGCGCGCCGCATGCTGGAGGAAAAGCGCGAGGAGCTCGAGTCGCTGGCCAAGGGCCTGCTGGAGTTCGAGACGCTGTCCGGCGACGAGATCAAGGATCTGCTCGTCGGCAAGAAGCCGGTGCGCGAGACCGTGGTCGAGCCGCAGACGCCGCGCTCGTCCGCCGTGCCGTCGGCCGGCAAGGCGCGCCGGCCGGATTCCGGCGCGGCCGGCACCGGTCCGATGGAGCCGCAGCCGCAGGGCTGACGGGCTTTCCGAACTGTCGTCATGGCCGGGCTCGTCCCGGCCATTTCGTTTTCCGGCGCAATCGGTCCGCGGGCATGACATTCTCCAGCAATGCCCGGAGCGTCTGCCGCCGGGCCTGCACCGATCTCTGATCCCCTTCGTTTCATGCCGCTGCAAAACCGCGTCACGCCGTTCGGAGACCTGATCGCCGATCCCGCGCGCGGCCTGTTCATGGGCAATCGCGGCGGGCGCATCCATACGGCCGGCCGCGCGCTCGGTCCGCGCCGCTTCGCCTCGCGGCAATGGATCTGCTGCCGTCTCGAATTCAACGGCCGCCATCGTGCGGTCTGGGGCGACAGCTATACCGAACTGTTCTTTCTCGACGAGGTGACGGCGCTCGCCGCCGGTCATCGGCCGTGCTTCGAGTGCCGGCGAACCGAGGCGCGCGCCTTCGCGGCCGCCTTCGCAAAGGGGCTGCACCAGTCGCCGACGCCGAGCGCCGGCGAGATCGACGACATTCTCCACGCCGAGCGGCTCGACCGCCGTGCCGGGCGCCCGCACAGGCGGTCGCTCGCCGCGCTGCCGGACGGTGCGATGATCGCGCGCGAGGGCAGCGCCTGTGCGGTGAGGGGCGCGACGCTCCTGCGCTGGACGCCCGCGGGATATGGGTCGGCGGAGCCCCGGCCCGGCCGTGCCACCGTCGACGTGCTGACGCCGCCGGCGACGCTGGCTGCGCTCGCAGCCGGCTACCGGCCGCGATGGCACCCGAGCGCGGAGGTCGTCACAGCGCGCAGTCCTTCGGGTCCGCCGCATTGAGCCGGAACATCCGGTCGTCGCTGCCGAGCGCCGCGCCGAAAACGCGCCGGGCTCTGAACCCCTTGTCGCCGCGGCGCGACAAAAGGTTTGGCGGATCGTGTTCAAATCCTGCCATATGAGGCGATCCCTCTGCCGAGAGGCGGATCGGAATTCGGGAGGCGACGGGATGCGAAAGGCGGCACTTCCGCTTTTGATTTCAATGATGTCCGCGACCGCGGCGCTGGCCCAGAGCGACCCGGCCCGCGATTCCGTTCCGATCCCCGCCCCGCGTCCGCTGCCCAGCGCGCCCCTGCCGCAGGGGCCCGGCGGCATCGCCTATGTCTCCCAATCGGCAGCTCCAACCTACGACCAGAACACCTACAGCCGGGTGCGCGAGGCGATGCTGAGCTACGCCGGCATCGAGGTGCGTGGCGGCTGGCCCGCCATCCCCAAGGCCGCGCGGCTCGGGCCGGGCGCGACCGGTGCGGACGTGAGGCTGCTGCGTCGCAGGCTGGCGATCACCGACGACCTGCCGCCGGAAAAGATCGAGAGCGATGTCTACGACGCCGATCTCACGCGCGCAGTGCAACGGTTTCAGGCCCGCCACGGCCTGCCGGAGACCGGCAGCGTCGGTCCGCAAACTCTGGCCGCGCTCAATGTGCCGGTCGGCCGCAGGCTGCGCCAGCTCGCGGCGACGCTGGATCGCATGGCCGAACTCAACTTCACCTTCGGTCAGCGCCATGTGGTGGTGAACATTCCGGCCGCGGTCGCCGAGGCGGTCGAGGACGACAACGTGAAGCATCGTTACGTCGTCGTCGTCGGAAAGATCGACCGGCCGTCGCCGACGCTCACCACCTCGATCACGGCGATCAATCTCAATCCGACCTGGACCGCGCCGCTGTCGATCGTGAAGAAGGACATCGTGCCGCGGATGCGCCGCGACCCCGGCTATCTCGCGCGCATGAACATGCGGGTGCTCGACGGGCAGGGCAACGAACTCGACCCGCGCAGCATCGACTGGCGCTCGGACCGCTCTCCCAACTTCACGGTCCGTCAGGATTCGGGCGCGAACAACGCGCTGGGCGCGCTGCGCATCGACATGCCGAATCCGCACGCGGTCTATATGCACGACACCAACACGCGGAAGCTGTTCACCGCGGACTATCGGTTCCACTCGTCCGGCTGCGCCCGCGTCGCCGAGGTGCGCGACCTCGCGGTCTGGCTGCTCGACGACCGCAACTGGAGCCGCGCGTCGCTCGACGCCGCCATCGCCAAAGGCTCGCGTCACGACATCCGGCTGAAGCATCGCGTGCCGGTGGCCTGGGTCTATTTCACCGGCTGGGTGACGCGCGACGACGTCGTGCACTTCCGCGACGACGTCTACCAGTACGACGACGCGCCCACCGTGGTGGCGCAGGCGCCGCGTCCGCCGGTCCAGACCGCCGCGCGCGCGTCGGGATTTGTCCTGCAATCGGCGGAAACGGTGCCGGTCATCCGGCATGAGCCCTACCTCGATTCGCGCTGACCGATCGTTGCGCCTGCGACAATTCGGCTCGTCAGGTTTGGGGAACGCCCGGTATCGCGCGGAGTTGGTTGATTGTCTCCCCCTGAGTGGGCGTGATCGGCGCCGGTCGGCCGGTCCGAAGCCCGGGCGAGGCATACCGCCCACCGACCCGCCCTCCTGGAGGACTTATGAGATCGTTTCGTTTGATTGCGCCTGCCGCGCTGGCTGCCGCGCTGTTTGCCTTTTCGCCCGCGCCCCCAGCGGCGGCGACGCCGGCATCGCCTGCGATGGGCCTGATGCAGGCCATCGATACCAACCTCATCGAGGCCCAGGCGCGCCCGAATCGCAACCGTGCAGCGCCGAATCGCGCGCGTCCGCATCGCGCCCACCCGGGCCCGCGCTACCGTCATCGCTACACGCCGGGCGGTCGCTACAGCAGCGCGCCGCGCGGCTGGCGGCAGTACCGCGCGCGCCCGGGCGACTGGCGCACCCGCGGCTGCGTGATGGTCGGACCGCTCTGGTTCTGCCCCTAAGGTTCATCTGGAATCGCAACGGGCCGGCGCATGCGCCGGCCCGATTGTTTTGAGTGCGTGCGCACAACGAGCGCTACAGCGGCGCGGGTTTCGGCTCCCGCCAGAACAGCGCGACGATCGCCGCCATCGCCGCGATCATGATCAGCACCAGCACGAGCGAGCCGGCCCAGCCCGCCCGTTCGTAGGCAAGGCCGGGAAGCCAGCCGCCGAAGGTGCCGCCGACATAGAAGCTCGTAACGTAGAGGCCGACCGCCGAGGACGTGCCGCCCTTCGCGGTGATCGCGACGAAGCCGGTCGACGACGCCTGGGTCAGGATCCCGCAGGTCGAGGCCACGATCAGCCCGAGCACGATCGCGGGCAGCGACGGCAGCAGCGTCAGCAGCATGCCCAGAACCCACACGCCCAGCACCCAGAGCACGAAGGTCCGCCGGCCGACCGCCGCGATGAACTTGCCGCTCCACAGCGCGAAGCCCGAGCCCACCAGATAGACGACGAAGATGGTGCCGAGAAAGAACGCCGAGCGGTTGAACGGCGGCGCGGCGAGATGAAAGGTGATGAAGGTGAAGGTGGCGATGAAGTTGAACAGCACGCCGAAGCCGACCGCATAGGTGGCGAGCAGCCGCGGGTTGCGCAGGTGGTTGAGCATCTGCCGCGCCGATGCGAGGAAGCTCGCGGCTCTGACGAACTTCGTTTCGCGCGGCAGCAGCATCGCCACGATGACGAGGCAAAGGACGTTGAGCAGGGCGAGCGCGATAAAGCCGCCGCGCCACGTCACCCAGTCCGAGAGCACGCCCGGCACCAGCCGGCTGAGAAAGCCGCCGAGCGCGGAGGCGGACGCATAGATGCCGACAACGGCGGTGGCCTCCGCCGGTTGCCATTCGTCTCCGATATAGGCGATCGTTACCGCGAAGATCGGCGGCAGCAGCAGACCCTGCACGAAGCGCCAGACGATCAGTTCGGTGAGCGTGTCCGAGAGCGCCACCATCACGGTCGGAAACAGCAGGGCGATCATCGCGGTCACGATCATGCGCTTGCGGCCGAGATAGTCGGAGACCGCACCGGTGAACGGCGCAGTCAGCGCCACGGCCAGCGTGCCGGCGGTGAGGACCATCGAGGCCTCAGCCGCGCCGACCTCGAACTCCCGCGCCATGAAGGGCAGAACCGACTGCGGCGAATACAGATGCAGGAACGCGCAGATCGCACAGAAGGCGACGGCGATGCGGCGCGGGTCGAGGCTCGTCGTCGTGACCATCGCCGTTCCTTGCCCCAGCGCGGTGTTTTTGACCAGCGGTTGTGGCGGGGGCCTGCTATGACCGGCGGGTGGAAGGGCGGCGCTGCGGGTTGACGGTTGCGGCCGGCGCGTCGAGAACAAGGACGGCTCCAGGCTGCGATCGCACGCGATCGGACTGGACGGACGGAAACGGAGAGTTCAATGCGCGCCAACGACGGCACCCGGACCGGCGGCGAAATCCTGGTCGACCAGTTGCTGATCCACGGCGTGAAGCACGCCTTCTGCGTGCCGGGCGAGAGCTATCTCGCGGCGCTCGACGCCTTCCACGACCGCGACATCACGCTGACCGTGTGCCGGCAGGAGGGCGGGGCGGCGATGATGGCGGAGGCGCATGGCAAGGCGACCGGCCGGCCCGGCATCTGCTTCGTCACCCGCGGTCCGGGGGCGACCAATGCCTCGCCCGGCATCCACATCGCACAGCAGGAACTCCACGCCGCTGATCGTGTTCGTCGGGCAGGTCGGGCGCGAGATGAAGGAGCGCGATGCCTTTCAGGAGCTCGACTACAAGGCGGTGTTCGGTTCGATCTGCAAATGGGTGACGGAGATCGACGACCCCAGCCGGATTCCGGAACTCGTTTCGCGCGCGTTCTACACTGCGACCTCGGGCCGGCCGGGTCCGGTCGTGATCGCGCTGCCGGAGGACATGCTGACGGAGCGCGTCGCCGTGCCTGACGCGCCGGCGTTCGAGCCGGTCGAGACCTGGCCGGGGCAGGCCGACATGGCGCGGTTGCAGACCCTGCTGGCCGTGGCCAAGGCGCCCGTGGTGCTGGCCGGCGGCAGCCGCTGGAACGAGGCGGCCTGGTCGTCGCTGCATCGCTTCGCGGAGCGGTTCGCGATTCCGGTCGCGACCACGTTCCGCCGCAGCCACCTGTTCGACGCGCTGCATCCCAGCTATGCCGGCGACCTCGGCATCGGGCCGAACCCGAAGCTGCTGGCGCGGGTCAAGGCTGCGGATCTGATCGTGATGATCGGCTCGCGCATGAGCGAGATGGCCTCGCAGAGCTACACGCTGTTCGAGATTCCCGGCGTGCGGCAGACGCTGGTGCATGTGCATCCGGGCGCGGAGGAACTGGGTCGGGTCTATCGCCCGCATCTGGCGATCCATGCTGCGCCGAGCGCGTTCTGCGCCGCGCTCGAAGGGTTGCAGCCGCCGAAGGAGATCGCGTGGCGCAGGGAGACCGAGACCGCGCATGCCGACTATCTCGCATGGACCGAGAAGGCGACGCCGCAGCCCGGCGGAGTCAATTTCGGCGAAATCATGGTGTGGCTGCGCGAGAATCTTCCCGGAGATGCGATCGTCACCAACGGCGCGGGCAATTTCGCAGCCTGGGTGCACCGCTTCTTCCGCTTCCGCCGGTTCGCGCAGCATATCGCGCCGACCTCCGGCTCGATGGGTTACGGCCTGCCGGCGGCGGTCGGCATGAAGGCGCTTTATCCCGAGCGCACGGTCGTATGTCTCGCCGGCGATGGCGATTTCCTGATGAACGGTCAGGAGTTCATGACCGCGGTTCAGTATGACCTGCCGTTCGTCACCGTGATCGTCGACAACGGCCTCTACGGCACCATCCGCATGCATCAGGAGCGGGAGTATCCCGGGCGGCAGGTGGCGACCAAGCTGCGCAATCCGGATTTCGCGGCCTATGCGAAGTCGTTCGGCGGCGTCGGCTTCACGGTGGACAAGACCGCGGACTTCCCGAAGGCGTTCAAGGCCGCGCAGGAGTCCGGCAAGCCCGCGCTGATCCATCTGAAGGTCGACTCGAACGCGATCACCCCCGGCATGACGCTGGAGGCGATCCGCGAGAAGTCGCTGGCGGAGAACAAGGGCTGACATCCTCCCAGCGGGTCTGGGCGGCTTGTCCGAATCAATGAACCCTGATTCAGTTGTGAACGATTAAATCGGGGTTCGCTCATGGCCTATCGCCGCACTGAAGGCGTCGTTCGCCGTCTCGCTGCTCGTCACGACGCCATCGTTGAGGCCGCCGAGGCCGTGGCGGCCGAGGGCGGGATGCAGGCGGTGCAAATCGCGCCCGTGGCCGAGCGGGCGGGCATCGCCGCCGGCACCATGTATCGCTACTTTCCCGGCAAGTCCGATCTGGTCGGCGCCCTGGTGGCGCGGGTCTGTGAGCGCGAGATTGCGGCGATGCGGCGCGCGGCGGACGCGGCGCCGGGGCCGCTGTCGGCTCTGGCCGCTGCGATTGCCGCGTTCGGCTCGCGCGCGCTCGGGCGTCGGCGGCTGGTCTGGGCGGTGATGGCGGAGCCGGTCGACCCGGAGATCGAGTCGCTTCGTCTGGAATACCGCCGGGCCTTCGCCGCCGAGCTCGAGAAGCGGATCGCGTCCGCGATCGCCGGCGGCCACCTGCCGGAGCTGGATACGGCGCTGGCTGCACCGGCGCTGGCCGGCGCGCTGCTTGACGGTCTGGTCGGACCGCTCGCGCCGGAAACGGGCGGCGATTCTGCTCGCACGCGGGACGCGGTGCAGTCGCTGACGCTGTTTGCGTTGCGCGGGCTCGGCGTGGTCGATGCGCGGGCCCGCGGGCTGGTCGTGCAGGCGGTGGCGGCCTGAGCGGACGGGGATCGCAGATGGCTATTGCAATGTCGCCACCGCAAGCCAGTCCTTGACGGCCTGCAAGGCCTCCCCGCGGTTCTCGGTCTTGCCGTGCTTCTCGAACACCGCGAGCTGCGCATCCGCGGACGTGCCGCCGCCGACGATCGCGCGGCAGCGGTGCAGCTCCTTCAGGCAGCCGAGCGCCTCCGCGTCCTCGCCGGTGTCCTCGATGATCTGCTCCAGCATCTCGGCGACCGAGACCGCGCCGTCGCTTCCGACGAACGTGCCGCTCACGCCATAGCGTTGCGCCCGCCACTTGTTCTCCACCACGATCGCGCGCGACACGGCGGTGAGATCGCTGTTCTTCCACGGATTGCGCACGAGATAGCGCGCCAGCGTGCGGTAGAGCGCCGCGATCGCGATCGAATCGTCGACCAGCGTGGGACAATCGGGCGCGCGCAGTTCGAGCGTCGGGTGCTTCAGCGAAGGACGCATCGACCACCAGATGTAGCTGGCGTTCTCCATCACGCCGGCCTTCACCAGCGCATCGACATAGGCGTCGAACTCCTCCTTGTTGCGGAACAGCTCGGGCACGCCGGTGCGCGGCAGCTCGTCGTAGGCCGCGAGCCGGTAGCCCTTC
Organism: uncultured Alphaproteobacteria bacterium; assembly: GCA_963758225.1. Taxonomy (GTDB): domain Bacteria; phylum Pseudomonadota; class Alphaproteobacteria; order Rhizobiales; family Xanthobacteraceae; genus Z2-YC6860. The sequence continues at coordinate 729,425 of CAVWUJ010000002.1, forward strand.
AGTCCGGTCGGCCGCGAGCGCCAGAACGGAGAAGAGGTCGCCAGCGCGATCAGCAGCGGAAGGTAGGGTAGCATGCGCGTCATCACCTCGACGCGCTCGTCCGGGTCGGGCAGTTCGACATGCACATGCAGGCCGCACAGCATGTTGCGCTGGCCGATCATCTGCAGATCGTCCATCACCGCGTCGTAGCGTTCGCCCTCGCTCTGCTGCGACTTGCCCCAGTCCGCGGTCGGATGGGTGCCGGCGGCGAGGATCGCAAGCCCATGCTCAGCCGCGACCTTCGCCGCAACCTTGCGCAGGTGGCGCAATTCTTCGCGCGCCATGCGCACGTCGGTGTGCGGATGGGTCACCGCCTCGATCTGTGACTGAAGGAATTCGCCGAGCAGGCGGCCGCCGCTGACGTCCCTGGCGGCCTCCAGGAAATCCCTGCGGCATGTTCCGGCAGACCGACTTGGTGTCGGCATCCACCAGAAAATACTCTTCCTCAAGACCGATGCGATACTCGTCCGTCATGGCGCACCTTGGGCGGTCCGGCACGCGAAAGGTGCCGGACTCGGATAATACTCAATTAAAACAATCTGTTAGGTGTCCAGATACGGGATCCTGTGGACCCGCGCTCATAAACGCGCAAACCCTTGATTGGTTGCCTGCTGCGGTCAATGCGGCATGACCGACTGTGCAAAACTTGCGTCGGCAGGCGGATTGTTGCGCGACTTGCCCTGGCCCCCTGTCGCGCGCCAAGGTCGGTGCGCGACCCACCGGAGTGCGCCGATGTCCGTCACCATGCCACCCGCCGATCCCCGAACGCTCGCCCGTCGCGCGGAGATCGTGGCGGCGCTGCGCGCCATCGTGCCGGACGAGGGCGTGATCGATGGCGAGCGCGAGATGCGGCCTTACGAGTCGGACGGGCTCACCGCCTACCGCCAGCTTCCGATGGTGGTCGTGCTGCCGGAGACCACGGAGCAGGTTGCGCGCATTCTGCGCTATTGTCACGACAACAAGGTGAAGGTCGTGCCGCGCGGCGCGGGCACCTCGCTGTCCGGCGGCGCGCTGCCGCTGCAGGACGGCGTGCTGCTGGGCATGGCCAAGTTCAACCGCATCCGCGACATCGACTTCGACAACCGCCTTGCCGTGGTTGAGCCGGGCGTCACCAATCTTGCCGTGAGCGCCGCCGTCGAGCACAGCGGATTCTACTACGCTCCCGATCCGTCGTCGCAGATCGCCTGCACCATCGGCGGCAATGTCGCGGAGAACTCCGGCGGCGTGCATTGCCTGAAATACGGCATGACGACCAACAACATCCTCGGCCTCGAACTGGTGACGATGGCGGGCGAGGTGCTGCGCATCGGCGGCCGGCATCTGGATTCGGCGGGCTACGACCTTCTCGGCATTCTCACCGGATCGGAGGGGCTGCTCGGCGTCGTCACCGAGGCGACGGTGCGCATCCTGAAGAAGCCGGAGACCGCGCGCGCCGTCCTGGTCGGCTTTCCGAGCTCGGAGGACGCCGGCGAATGCGTGTCGCGGATCATCGGCGCCGGCATCATTCCGGGCGGCATGGAGATGATGGATCGCCCTGCGATCCACGCCGCCGAGGCCTTCGTGCATGCGGGCTATCCGCTCGATGTCGAGGCGCTGCTGATCGTCGAACTCGACGGGCCGGCGGCGGAGGTCGATCACCTGATTGCGCGGGTCGAGGCAATCGCGCGGGACTGTCGCTCGTCAACGCTTCGGGTCTCGAACTCCGAACAGGAGCGGCTTCTGTTCTGGGCCGGCCGCAAGGCGGCGTTTCCGGCGGTGGGCCGCATTTCGCCCGACTATTACTGCATGGATGGAACCATCCCGCGCGCCAAACTGCCGCTGGTTCTGCGCCGGATGAAGGAGCTTTCCGAACACTACGGCCTTCAGGTCGCCAATGTGTTTCACGCCGGCGACGGCAACCTGCATCCGCTGATCCTCTACGATGCCAACAAGCCGGGCGAACTGGAGAAGACCGAAGCGTTCGGCGCGGACATCCTGCGGCTCTGTGTCGAGGTCGGCGGCGTTCTGACGGGCGAGCATGGGGTGGGCGTCGAGAAGCGCGACCTGATGCCGGCGATGTTCACCGAGGACGACCTCAATCAGCAGCAGCGGCTGAAATGCGCCTTCGATGCCGACGGCCTGCTCAATCCCGGTAAGGTGTTTCCGAAGCTGCACCGCTGCGCCGAGCTTGGCCGGCTGCATGTGCATGCGGGCAAGCTGCCGTTTCCGGACCTGCCGCGCTTTTAGTTTCCACTCCGACCAATTCAGACAGCGTCGTTGACGTATTCGTAAGTTCAGTGCGGCGAGTCCGCGCGAAGCGCATCGTTCTCTTGCCTCCGCCACAATCCCCTGAGACGATCACGAACCGGCGTCCAGACATGCGGCCGGAATGCACCGGCCGTACGACGCCGAATGGGAGGCGTCGATGGCGGTTGCAAACGGCAATGGCAGCAGGCCCTCTGGATCGAGATCGTCGGGCCCCCGGTGCATCGCGCTGGTCGGCCCGTTCCAGAGCGGCAAGACAACTCTTCTCGAAGCAATTCTCGCGCGCACCGGCGCGATCCAGCGGCAAGGCACGGTCGAGGCCGGCACGACCGTCGGCGACGCCTCGAAGGAGGCGCGCCACCACAAGATGAGCGTCGAGCTTTCCGTCGCCACCACCGAGTTCATGGGCGACAGCTACACGTTCGTCGACTGTCCGGGTTCGGTCGAATTCATCCATGACATGCGCGCGGTGCTGCCGGCGGTCGATGCCGCGGTGGTGGTCTGCGAGGCCGACGAGCGCAAGACGCCGCAGCTTCAACTCATTCTGCGCGAGCTCGAAGACCTCGGCATTCCGCGCTTTTTGTTTCTGAACAAGATCGACAAGGCCGAAACGCCGGTGCTTGAGAGCCTGCAGATGCTCCAGCCGGCCTCGCGCAAGCCGCTCGTGCTGCGCCAGATCCCGCTGTGGAACGGCGACATCGTTACGGGCTTCGTCGATCTCGCGCTGGAGCGCGCCTTCGTTTATCGCGAGCACAGCGCGTCGGAGGTGGTTCCGCTGGAAGGCGAGGCGCTCGATCGCGAGAAGACTGCGCGCTTCAACATGCTGGAGAAGCTTGCCGATCACGACGACGAACTGATGGAACAGCTCCTGGAGGACATCGCGCCGCCGCGCGACAAGGTGTTCGACGACCTGGCAGCCGAGATGCGCGACGGGCTGGTGGTGCCCGTCCTGATGGGCGTGGCGACGCGCACCAACGGCGTTCTGCGCTTGCTGAAGGCGTTGCGACACGAGGCGCCGTCGGTCGAAGAGACTGCGCGCCGGATGGGCGTCACGGGCGAGGGCGTCGCCTATGTGCTGAAGACGATCAACTCCGCCCATGCCGGCAAGATGTCGGTGGTGCGGGTTCTCTCCGGCCATATCGGAGACGGGATCACGCTTCTGTCACCCGAGCGCGAGGCCGGGCGCGTGTCCGGCACCTTCAAGCTTCTGGGTGCGAACTCGGAAAAGCGCGGTCCGGCTGGGGCCGGGGAGACCGTGGCGCTCGGCAAGCTGGAGTATGCGCGCACCGGCGACACCCTGTCGTTCGCAAAACAGCCGCATCCGTCGGTCGCGGAGGTGAAGTCCAGTCCGCCAGTGCTCGCGATCGCGCTGGCAGCCCGGGAGCGCAAGGACGACGTCAAGCTCGGGCAGGCGCTGCACAAGCTTGTCGAGGAAGACCCGGCGCTCGTCGTCGAGCACAACCCGGAGCGGCAGGAGGTCGTGCTGTGGGGGCAGGGCGAGATGCACCTGCGAGTCGCGATCGAGCGGCTGACGGAGCGGTTCGGCGTCGCGATCGCGACCCACCCGCCGAAGGTCGGCTACCGCGAAACCATCCGCAAGGGTGCGACCCAGCGCGGTCGCCACAAGAAGCAATCCGGCGGTCACGGGCAGTTCGGCGACGTCGTGCTCGACATCAAGCCGCTGCCGCGCGGCTCCGGATTCGCCTTCGAGGACCGGATCGCCGGCGGCGTGGTGCCGCGCAATTACATTCCCTCGGTGGAGGAGGGGGTGAAGGACGGGCTCCGGCACGGCCCGCTCGGCTTCCCGGTGGTGGACGTGGCGGTGGCGCTGATCGACGGCTCCTACCACACCGTGGACTCGTCGGATCAGGCGTTCCGCACCGCCGGTCGAATCGGGATCGTGGAGGCGCTGCCGAACTGCCAGCCGGTGCTGCTCGAGCCGATCCATCTGGTGGAGATCCACTGCCCGAACGATGCCACGGCGCGGATGAACGCAATCCTGTCCGGCCGGCGCGGGCAGATCCTCGGCTTCGACACAAGGGAGAATTGGGACGGCTGGGACGTGGTGCGTGCGAAACTGCCGGAATCGGAAATCGGCGATCTCATCATCGAGGTCCGATCCGCCACGGCGGGCGTGGGCGGCTTCGTGTTTCAATTCGATCACATGGCCGAACTGACCGGCAAGGTGGCGGACCAGATCGTCACCGCCCGAAGGAACGCGGCCTGACCACGATTCATCCCGGGCGGGCGCAGGACAAGACGCTGTGCCTGCCAGGCCTGGCAACCGACGACCTGCCCTGGGGTCGCGCTCTCGCAAATCCGTGACTTGTCCGTGACCCTGCGGCCAGCCATCCTTGCCGGCATCGGCAAAGCCGGAGAGGAAGCGTCATGAATGTCATTCGCCGCCGCGGCTGGGAGATCCCCGAGCGCGAGGCCACTCCCGAGCATATCTTCATGGATCGCCGCGCGTTTCTTGCCGCGACCGGCGCGGCCGCCGTGATCGGACTTACCGCGTCGCAGGCGGCAGCGCAGCGCGTTGCCGATCTTCCGGATCCGACAGCGGATCTCTACCCGGTCAAGCGCAACGAGTCGTTCACGCTCGATCGGCCGCTGACTGACGAGAAGATCAACGCCAATTACAACAATTTCTTCGAATTCGGTCCGACCAAGCAGATCGCGCGCGCTGCCCAGGCGCTCAAGATCCGCCCGTGGACGGTGAAGATCGACGGCATGGTCGAAAAGCCGTTCGACATCGCCATCGACGATCTGATCCGCAAGATGCCGCTCGAAGAGCGGCTCTACCGGATGCGTTGCGTCGAGGCGTGGAGCATGACCATTCCGTGGTCCGGCTTTCCGATGGCGAGGCTCGTCGAGCTCGCGAAGCCGCTGTCGTCGGCGAAGTATGTGCGGATGGAGACCTTCGTCGACAAGGCGGTGGCGCCGGAGCAGCGCAAGGCCTGGTATCCTTGGCCCTACACGGAAGGCCTGACGATTGCTGAGGCGACCAATGACCTGACCTTCATGGTGACCGGCTGCTATGGCAAGCCGCTGCCCAAGCAGCACGGCGCGCCGATCCGTCTCGCGGCGCCGTGGAAGTATGGCTTCAAGTCGATCAAGTCGATCGTGCGCTTCCACTTCACCGACCAGCGGCCGAAGAGTTACTGGGAGGATCTGCAGTCGTCCGAATACGGCTTCTGGGCGAACGTCAATCCGGAGGTCTCGCATCCGCGCTGGAGCCAGGCCACCGAGGAACTGCTGGGGCTCGGCGAGCGCCGTCCCACGCTCCTGTTCAACGGCTACGGCGAACAGGTCGCCCATCTCTACAAGGGGCTGGAGAACGAGCGGCTCTGGGTGTGACGCGCAGCGCAGGTTTTGTCGCTCGCGCAACACACGTGACTGCGGTCGTTGCTTTTGAAAGCACGTCCCCTGAAACGTAAGAAGCCGGGCCCTTTCGGGCCCGGCCTAGTTTGCCGGCGCGGGACGGCCGGCAATCACCTTCCAGAGGGGAACTGCTGGCTGCAGCGGGCTGCGAGATCTGGGGGGATGCAACAACCCGTAACCGCCAGCATGTTTACATCATGCGGCCCGACTCGGTTTCGCACAACGCAAAGGCCCGCATGCCTGCCATGCGGGCGGTTCTCGCCAAACGATCACGAAACATTGCAGCCTGTCACAGGCTGCGGTGCGACGCGAGCAATGCTGAAGTCAGAACGCCCAGCGCTGTGCCTTGGACACCAGGAAGTCGCGGAAGGCCTGCACGCGCGCAACGGATTTCAACTCTTCCGGATAGACGAAGTAAGCGTCGAGTGCCGGCGCGTCGCTGTCGGAGAAGAGCTGCACGAGGCTGCCGTTCTCTTCGATCAGATAGTCCGGCAGAAGTGCGATGCCGAGGCCGCGCTGGCAGGCGCGCAGCACGCCGAGCACGTTGTTGATCATCAGCACGGCCTGCCGCGGGCCTTTGCCCGCGCGCGCCACTTCGGTCAGCCAGCGCCGATTTTCAAGATATTGCGGGACGGTCGAACCGCCGAGCACGAGAATCTGGTGCTCGTCCAATTCCTCGAAGGAGCGCGGCGTGCCCTTGCGCTTGAGGTAGTCGGGTGACGCATAGGCATGCGAGTGCACCGAGAACAGCTTGCGCTGGATCAGGTCGGGCTGGGTCGGCTGGCGCAACCGGATCGCGACGTCGGCCTCGCGCATTGCGAGGTCGAGCTCCTCGTCGGTGGTGATCAGCGTCAGGCGGATGTCTGGAAACAGTTCGAGGAATTCCCCCAGTCGCGGCGTCAGCCAATGGATTCCGATGCCGGGCGTGGTGGTCACCTTCAATTCGCCGTTCGGCTTTTCGCGGCTGTCGGTCAGCTTGGCGCGCGCCGCCTCCAGCTTCATGAAGACCTCGTGGGCGGTGCGGTACAGCATCTCGCCCTGTTCGGTCAGGATCAGCCCGCGGGCGTGGCGATGAAACAGCGAGACCGCCAGCTCCTGCTCCAGCGCGCTGACCTGTCGCGACACGGCCGATTGCGAAAGCCCGAGCTGCTCGCCGGCATGGGTGAAGCTGCCCGCTTCCGCAGCCGCGTGAAAAACCTTGAGCTTGTCCCAGTCCATAATCGTTCCCCCAGACGGCGATCGGATCGATCGAGCCGTCGTGCCGTGCGGCCTATTCCGCGGCCTGTCGCTCTTGTTCGTGGTGGGCTAGGAAACGCTCGGCTTCGAGCGCCGCCATGCAGCCCATGCCAGCGGCCGTGACCGCCTGCCGGTAGATGTCGTCGGTGACGTCGCCGGCGGCGAACACGCCGGGCACCGACGTCGCCGTCGAATCCGGTGCGGTCCAGACGTAGCCCGACGGCTTCAGGTCGAGCTGGCCGACCACCAGTTCGGTGGCCGGCGAATGACCGATGGCGATGAACACGCCGTCGGCCTGTCGCTCCTCGATCGCTCCGGTCTTGACGTTGCGCAGGGCCACGCCGCGGACCTTCAGCGGATTCTCTTCGCCCGTCACGTCATGCAGAACCGAGTCCCAGATGACCTCGATCTTCGGATGATTGAACAGCCGATCCTGAAGGATCCGCTCGGCGCGAAACGAGTCGCGCCTGTGCACCACCGTCACCTTCGAGGCGAAGTTGGTCAGGAACAGCGCCTCCTCGACGGCGGTGTTACCGCCCCCGATCACCATGACCTCCTTGTTCTTGTAGAAGAACCCGTCGCAGGTGGCGCAGGCGGAGACGCCGTAACCCTTGAACTTCTGCTCGGAGGGAAGATCGAGCCAGCGCGCTTGCGCGCCGGTGGCGAGGATCACGCTCTCGGCGAGATAGACCGTGCCGGAATCGCATTCGAGCCGGAACGGCCGCCGGGACAGGTCGGCCCTGGAGACGTGATCGAAAACGATTTGCGTGCCGACGTGCTCCGCCTGCTTCTGCATCTGCTCCATCAGCCAGGGGCCCTGGATGACATCGGCGAAGCCGGGATAGTTCTCCACGTCGGTGGTGATCGTGAGCTGTCCGCCGGGCTGAATGCCCTGGATCAGCACCGGCTTGAGCATGGCGCGTGCGGCATAGATTGCGGCGGTGTAGCCGGCGGGACCCGAGCCGATGATCACGACCTTGGCATGCGTGGGGCGGACCTGCGCTGTGTCGGGCATCGAAACCTCTGTTGCGGAGCTCGCCTCCTGCGCTCTGCCCAGCGCATTTGAGGCAGCGCAAATGTAGGGCTTTTCCGGAGCTATGCAAGATACGCAACCCTGACTTCACAACCATCTCCTGCCTCACGGAAGGGCAGAATACGGTCGCGCAATAATCTTTCGCGGGCCGCGGCTTCGGGCTAAAGGAGGGGCTTCGGAGGCTCGAAGTGACCCGACTCGACGCGATCGATTGGAAAATCCTCAAGGAACTGCAGGACGACGGCCGCATCACCAATGTGGAGCTGGCGCGGCGGGTGGGCATTTCCGCGCCCCCCTGCCTGCGACGCGTGCGCGCACTGGAGGATGCCGGCTTCATCCGGGGCTATCGGGCGCTGCTGGACGAGAAGCAGCTCGGCTACGAGGTGACGGTGTTTGCGATGGTCCACCTGTCCAGCCAGGCCGACGCCGACCTCAAGGCCTTCGAGGACTTCGTGCGCAAGGCCCCGCTGGTCCGGGAATGCTGGATGCTATCGGGCGAGATCGACTTCGTCCTCAAGTGCGTCGCGCCGGACTTGAAGACCTTCCAGGCGTTCGTCGCGGAGCTGACCGCGGCGCCGCATGTGCGCAACGTGAAGACCTCTCTGACGCTGCGCAACTCCAAGGACGCGGCGATGGTGCCGATGGAGGCAAAGCCGGCGGTGTGAGCGCGCCCGCTCGCCGGCGCGGCGCTACTTCTGCGCCTCCTTGGCCACGTGCTCCAGGATCGGCCGCCAGGTCTTCTGCTCGTTCTGGACGAAGCCGACGACCTCCTGCGGACTCATGTGGCGCACGAAGGCGCCGTTGGCGGCGAGGCGCTTGCGCACGTCGGGATCGTCGAGCACGACGCGCATGTCGGCGTTCACCTTGTCAATGACGGCCTTCGGCGTGCCTTTGGGCGCGAGCAGCACGTTCCAAGCGCCCACGAAGAAGTCCGGCAGGGTCTCCGCCACGACGGGCAGGTTGTCGAAGCCGGGCAGGCGCTTGTCCGAGGTCGAGGCGAGGCCGTGGATCTGGCCGCCCTGGATCGCGCCGGCGAGGCCGGCGAAGCCGTCGAGGATCAGCGGCACACGCCCGGTCATGACGTCGCTCATCGCCTGTGCCGGTCCGCCCGCATAGGGCACGAGTTGCAGCCGGACGCCGGCGCGGCTTTGCAGAAGCTCCATCGTCAGATGAGTGAGGCGTCCGCGGCCGGTCGCGGCATAGGACAGTTCGCCCGGCTTCTGCTTCGCAGCCTCGATCACCTGCGCCACCGTCCGGTACGGCGACGCCAGCGAGGAGCCGATGAACAGCGGCTGCTGCAGCACGAAGCTGATCGCCTCGAAGTCGCGCGGCAATTCTGCCGGCAGGTTGGGCGCCACCCCCGGCGCGCCCTTGAGCGCGAGGAAGGAGGAGGTGGCCGGCATGAACAGCGTGTAGCCGTCGGCCGGCGAGGTCGACGCTGCGCGCACCGCGAGGCTGCCGCCGGCGCCCGGCTGGTTGAGCACGATGACCTGCTGACCCCACAGCCGGCTCAGCCGGTCGACCAGGATGCGGCCGGTGGCGTCGTTGGCACTGCCGGCGGCGGAGTCGACGATGATGCGCACCGGCTTGTCGGGATAGGTCTGCGCCGCGCCGGGCGCGGCAGCGATCAGCGCGAGCGCCGCCCCGGCGAGCGCGTTCCGCAGCGTCGTCAGATGTCTCCTCATCGTCACCTCCCATTTTGCTTGTTGCAGCGAGTTCTTATTGGAACGCCGGCATCACCTCGCGCGCGAACAGTTCGACCGAGCGCAGCGTATCCTCGATTGTCATGTCACCGAATGCCATATGCGCCACGAAATAATTGCAGCCGTGCAGCGCGCGCTCCTCCTCGATGAAGGCGCGCACGGTGGCGGGCGAGCCTGCGATGCCGTTCTTGATCGCGATCAGGTCGTCGAAGCTCTCCGGATAGATCGCGATCACGCGCGGTTCTGCGCCGTGGCGGTTGAACAGCCAGCGAAAACTCTGCCGCCAGCGCGGATAGGCAGCATTGGCGATGCGTCGCGCCTGCTCGTCGGTTTCGGCGACCACGACATGGCGGCCGACGCCGAACAGCGTCCCATCCAACGGGCGGCCGTGCCGCTGGCGCGCTTCCCGATAGCCCGCGATCGCGGTCGAGGTGGTCTCGCGCAGGCCCAGCGCGATAACGTTGACGTCGTTGGCGGCGGGCCATTCGGCGTTCTGTGGCAGCGTGATGCCGTACCACAGCGGCGGGTGCGGCCTCTGAACGGGCTTGAGCACCATCGGTTGGTTCTCGAACCGGTAGAATTCTCCCTGGAAGCTCAGATCTTCGGAAGAGAGACCCTTCAGCAGAACCTGGAAGCACTCGTGATACATCGCCTGCGTCTTCTCGAAGTCGAGGCCGTAGGCCGCGGTTTCGAAGCGCGACACGCCGCGGCCGATGCCGAGCTGCAGGCGGCCGCCGGTTATCTGGTCGAGCATGCAGACCTCTTCGATCAGCCGCAGCGGATGATAGAAGGGCAGGAGATAGACCATCGGGCCGAGCCGCAGGCGCTTAGTCCGATAGGCCATCGCGGCGAGCAGCAAGCCGGGCGAGGCGGCTGCGCCGAGCGGCGTGACGTGATGCTCGGCAAGATGATAGGCGTGAAAGCCGCCGCGGTCGTAGGCCTCAGCGATCCGGCATCGTTCCTCGTAGAGTTGCTGCAGCGGCAGGCCGGCGTCGTCGACGTGGTCGAAGATTCCGAATTTCACGCGCGGCTCTCCCCCGATCTTCTATGTCAGTAGACCAAAACGAAGACGGCCGGGACAAGCCCGGCCGTCGCGAAACCCGTCGAAGCCTGCCGTTACTTCCAGTCGACCTTCACCACCTCGTAGGCTTTCGCGCCGCCGGGCGTCACCACCTCAACGGAATCGCCTTTCTTCTTGTTCAGCAGCGCGCGCGCGAGCGGCGAGGTGATCGAGATGCGGCCGGCCTTGGCGTCCGCCTCCGGCTCTCCGACGATCTGCCAGACCTGCTTCTTGTCGGTGTCCTCGTCGATCAGCGTGACGGTCGCGCCGAACTTGACGGTGTCGCCGGACAGCTTGGAGACGTCGATGATGTCGGCGCGCGCGAGCTTGTCCTCAAGCTCCGCGATCGCGCCTTCGTTGAGCGACTGCTGCTCCTTGGCTGCGTGATATTCGGCGTTCTCCGACAGGTCGCCGTGCGTGCGCGCGTCGGTGATCTGCTGGATGATGCGCGGCCGCTCCACCTGCTGACGGTGCTTCAGCTCAGTCTCGAGCACGGCGTAGCCCGCCGCAGTCATGGGAATCTTTTCCATAGCTCCTCAGTCTCCTCAAGCGCGAGGCCACAAAGTCCGATCGCGGGCCGAAGTTCCCTTCGAGCGCCCGCGATCGCGGAACTCCGCACCTTCACGCGCCTTCTTTCGCCGCTCGCCGGGTCAGTCCCGGCCGCCGAAGTAGCTTTGCAGCGCTTTTACCTCGAGATCGCCCCCAAGATAGGCCTTGATGCCCTGCGCCGCGGCGACGGCGCCTGAAAGAGTGGTGTAGTAGGGCACTTTATGCAAGAGGGCCGCCCGCCGCAGCGACTGCGAATCGGCGAGCGCCAGGGCGCCCTCCGTGGTGTTGTAGACGAGCTGGACGTTGCCGTTCTTGATCGCGTCCACGATGTGTGGCCGCCCTTCGGCGACCTTGTTGATCTTGGCGGCTTCCACGCCGTGCTCTGCGAGATAGCGTTGCGTGCCCGACGTCGCGATCACCTTGAAACCCGCAGCCTTCAGCGTGCGAATGCTGTCCAGGATGCGCGGCTTGTCGGAATCGCGCACCGAGACGAATACGGTGCCCGACTTCGGCAGCCGCGCGCCGCCGCCGATCTGGCTTTTCACAAAGGCCACGGCGTAGTCGCGGTCGAGGCCCATCACCTCACCGGTGGATTTCATCTCCGGACCCAGCACGGTGTCGACCTTCTCGCCGAAGCGGGCGAAGGGGAACACCGCCTCCTTGACGCCGACATGATCGAACTTGCCGAGATTGAAGTCGAGCGGCTTGAGCTTGAAGTCGGCGAGCCGCTCGCCGGCCATCACGCGGGCGGCGATCTTGGCGACCGGGATGCCGATCACCTTGGCGACAAAGGGCACGGTACGCGAGGCGCGCGGGTTGACCTCCAGAACGTGGATCTCGCCGTTCTTGATGGCGTATTGCACGTTCATCAGGCCGACGACGTTGAGCGCCAGCGCCAGTGCGCGGGTCTGGCGCTCCAGTTCGGCGATGGTCCCTGCGTCGAGCGAATGCGGCGGCAGTGAGCATGCGGAATCGCCGGAGTGGATGCCGGCCTCCTCGATGTGCTCCATGATGCCTGCGACATAGGTATCGGAGCCGTCGCACAGGCAGTCGACGTCGACCTCGGTCGCATCGGTGAGATAGCGGTCGATCAGCAACGGACGCTTCTTGGAAACGGTCAGTTCCGACGGCCGCCCGAGGTCGGAGGTCAGCCGCGTCAGATAGCGGTCGAGCTGGCTCGCGTCGTGGACGATCTCCATTGCGCGGCCGCCGAGCACATAGGACGGCCGGATCACGATCGGATAGCCGATCTTGGCAGCGGCGCTGCGCGCCTCGTTCACGCTGGTGGCGATTGCGCTTTCGGGCTGCCGCAGTTCGAGCCGGTCGAGGAGCTGCTTGAAGCGGTCGCGGTCCTCGGCGAGGTCGATCGCATCCGGCGAGGTGCCGAGGATCGGCACGTTCGCATCCTCCAGCGCCTGAGCGAGCTTGAGCGGTGTCTGGCCGCCGAACTGCACGATCACGCCGTGCAGCGTGCCGTTGGATCGCTCGGTCTCGATGATTTCCAGAACGTCCTCGGCGGTGAGCGGTTCGAAGTAGAGGCGATCCGAGGTGTCGTAGTCGGTCGAGACCGTCTCCGGATTGCAGTTGACCATGATGGTCTCGTAGCCCGCGTCCTTGAGCGCGAAGCAGGCATGGCAGCAGCAGTAATCGAACTCGATGCCCTGGCCGATCCGGTTCGGCCCGCCGCCGAGGATCACCACTTTCTTGCGGTTCGACGGCGTGGCCTCGTTCGCGGGCCGTCCGGCGAACGGCGCCGCGTAGCTCGAATACATATAGGCGGTCGGAGAGGCGAACTCGGCCGCGCAGGTGTCGATGCGCTTGTAGACCGGCCGCACGTCGAGGCTGCGGCGCTTCTCGGCGACCTGCGCCGCGGTCTGGCCGGTGAGCGTCCCGAGCCGCATGTCGGAGAAGCCCATGGATTTGAGCCTGCGGAATGCGCCGGGCGTCGCCGGCAGGCCCTTCTTCCGGATCTGCTCCTCGGTTTCCACGATGCCGCGGATCTGCGCGAGGAACCACGGATCGACCTTGCAGGCGGCGTGTACCTCCTCGTCGGTAAAGCCGAGCCGCATCGCCTGTGCGATTTTCAGCAGTCCGTCTTGCGTGGGCGTGCCGAGCGCGGCGCGGATCGCGTTCTTGTCGTCGCCCTGGCCGAGTCCCTCGATCGCGATCTCGTCGAGGCCGGAGAGTCCGGTCTCCAGCGAGCGCAGCGCCTTTTGCAGCGACTCCTGGAAGCTGCGTCCGATCGCCATCGCCTCGCCGACAGATTTCATCGAGGTGGTCAGGCCGACGTTGGCGCCGGGAAATTTTTCGAAGGCGAAGCGCGGAATCTTGGTGACGACGTAGTCGATGGTCGGCTCGAACGACGCCGGCGTCGCGCCACCGGTGATGTCGTTGGCGATCTCGTCGAGCGTGTAGCCGACCGCAAGCTTGGCCGCGACCTTGGCGATCGGAAATCCGGTGGCCTTGGACGCCAGCGCGGAGGAGCGCGACACCCGCGGGTTCATCTCGATGACGACGAGCCGTCCGTCCTTGGGATTGACCGCGAACTGCACGTTCGATCCGCCGGTCTCCACCCCGATCTCGCGCAGCACCGCGAGCGAGGCGTCGCGCATCATCTGATACTCTTTGTCGGTCAGCGTCAGCGCCGGCGCGATGGTGACCGAGTTGCCGGTGTGGATGCCCATCGGATCGAGGTTCTCGATCGAGCAGATGATGATGCAATTGTCCTTCTTGTCGCGCACCACCTCCATCTCGAACTCCTTCCAGCCGAGCACCGATTCCTCGATCAGCACCTCGTTGGTCGGAGAGGCGTCGATGCCGCCCTCGACGATGTCGATGAACTCCTGCCGGTTGTAGGCGATGCCGCCGCCGGTGCCGCCCATCGTGAACGAGGGGCGGATGATCGCCGGCAGGCCGATGTCGTCGAGCGCGCGCAGCGCGTCGGCGAGCGACTTCACATGATGCGAGCGCGGCGTGGCCAGCCCGATCTTGGTCATCGCCTCGCGAAACAGCTCGCGGTCCTCGGCCTTGTCGATCGCCTCCGTGGTCGCGCCGATCATCGTCACGTTGAACTTGTCGAGCACGCCCATTTTCTTGAGCGAAAGCGCGGTGTTGAGCGCGGTCTGCCCGCCCATCGTCGGCAGCAGCGCGTCGGGGCGCTCCTTTTCGATGATCTTGGCGACGATTTCCGGCGTGATCGGCTCGATGTAGGTGGCATCGGCCAGCTCCGGATCGGTCATGATCGTCGCCGGGTTCGAGTTCACCAGCACGATCCGGTAGCCCTCTTCCTTGAGGGCCTTGCAGGCCTGGGTGCCGGAATAGTCGAACTCGCAGGCCTGGCCGATGACGATCGGGCCTGCGCCAATGATCAGGATCGAGGAGATGTCCGTGCGTTTCGGCATTCCGTCCTACGCTTTTGACCGTCGTTCCGTGGCGCGCGCCTCGCGCGAGCCCGAAATCCCGAGGCAGCCGCCTGGACGGCCCTCGGATGCCGGGGGCAGCCCTTGAGTTGTCCCGGAACGTCCGGAAACGGCACACAAAAAAAGGGCGCGCCTGGGCGCGTCCTCAACCGGCGGCAGGGCAACCGGCCCCCGCGCGGGGGTTCACTAGACCAGAATCGGGAGCCCGCCAACCCCGCATGCGCCTTCCCAGATGAGTTGTCATCAGGCGATTGGCAAGGGCTGGCCGCGGCGATCGGCGGTCGTGGAGGAGGCAACCAATCGGGCCTCCGGCCGTTGGTTCCAGGCCGTGGAACCCGATACGAAAGCCGACCTTCGCCCGCCTCGCTGGCTCAGCGCCTCCCTCATTGTGGGGGCTATCGCGGCCGCATGGGCGATCGAGACTCCCCGCCGGGGTGTGGCCCGTTCGCGGGGGGTGGCCACCGCCCTTCGCGCGGCGATGGCGTGCCGCACCGCCCGCCCGGCGCCGGAGGCGGCCGATTCCGGGCCGGTCGTCGCGGGCGGCGGGCCGTGGCGGATGCCCTGGGCGTGGTGGCGACCGGTGCTGTCGAGCACCTATCGCGAGATCGGAGAGGATCGCCTGCTGGCGGTGGCGGCCGGCGTCGTGTTTTACGCGCTGCTGGCGCTGTTTCCGGCGGTGACGGCCTTCGTGTCGTTCTACGGCCTGTTCGCCAGCTACGCGACGATCAACGACCACCTCTTTCTGTTGTCCTATGTGCTGCCGGCCGGCGGCCTCGACATCGTGCGCGACCAGGTCTCGCGCATCGTCGCCAACCCGCAGGGCGGGCTGAGCTTCGCCTTCGTCGCGGGTCTCGCGATTGCGCTGTGGAGCGCCAACGCCGGCGTGAAAGCGATGATCGACGCACTGAACGTGATCGAGGGCGCACCCGAGCGGCGTAGCTTCGTGCGACTCAACGCGGTGTCGCTCGGCTTCACGCTGGGCGCCATCGTCTTCATGCTGGTGGCGGTCGGCGCGGTGGTGGCGTTTCCGCTGGTCATGTCGATGTTCGGAATGCGCGAGGTCACGAGCGCGGCGGCCTGGCTGGTGCGTTGGCCGCTGCTGTTCGCCGCGGTGCTGCTGCTGCTGGCTGTGCTCTATCGCTTCGGACCCAACATCGAGCGGCGGCGCTGGCGCGTTCTGACCCCCGGCGTGGTGTTCGCCGCCTTCGCCTGGCTCGCGGGCTCGGCCGGCCTGTCATTCTACCTGTCGAGTTTCGCCGACTACAACGCGACTTACGGCTCGCTCGGCGCGGCCATCGGTCTGATGATGTGGATGTGGCTCACCACCATCGTCATCCTGGTCGGCGCGGAGCTCGATTCGGAGATCGAGAGGTTTTTGTCCGATAACGCCTGATCGCAGGCCTTCAAGGCGGCGATCGCATCAGGTCGGCCAGCCGAGGAACGTCATGCGTGCCGGGTTGTGGCCGATATTGTGGTCCGCGCGCTTGGGCAGGTAGCCCGCCGCGCGCAGGCGGGCGAGCATCGCGGCCTCGTCGTAGCGCGACAGGCCGAGCGAGGAGCGCAGCCTCCAGTAGCTCGAGAATGCGGTGCGGGCGAGGCCGACCACCGCGGCCACGAAGAACCCTTCGCGCGCGCCGAAGCGCAGCAGCGCCAGCGCGTCGCTGGCCGCCGACACTTTGACCGGGATGATATCGCCCAGAACCAGCAGGCCGCCCGGCTTCAGCAGCCGGTGGAACAGCGCGAGCATCGCGTCCAGTTCGTCCGTCTTCAAATATTGCGCGACCGAGTGCATGACGATCAGGTCGAAGCTCGCATCCGGCATGGTCCGGAGGTCGTCTGGCGAGAGCGTCTCGATCTTCGGCTCCTGCGCGAAGCGACGGGCGATGGCCGCGCGCACGTTTGCGGCCGCCTCGCACAGCACCAGCCGGCTGGTCTTCTGCGCGACGAGGTCGGCGGAGAACGCCTCGCCGGAGCCGTAGTCGAGCACGGCGCCGCCTTCGGGGACGTATTTCAGAATGTCCTGCGCGATGCGCCGGTAATGCGCGTCGTGATGCCGCTCATTCACATAGATCGAGTGTCGGGAATTCCAGAACGAAATCCAGTCGCCGGGAGCCATGAGATGCCGTGGGGTTCGCCGGTTCGTTCCGTCCCGCTCAGCTTCGCCACAGCCGCATGAGCGGCCCGGCGTCGCCGTAGACCGGATCGGTGTCGGGAAGGGGAACGTGGGGAATTGCTTCGACAGCCTTGGCGTGTTCCGACTTGCTGCCGCGGCAAAGGTCGTAACGCCCGTTCGGCGGATAGGCGCCGATCACCATCAGGTCGGGGCTGGTCCACAGGCCCTGGTGGCCGGTGCCGGCCGGCAGCACCGCAACGTCGCCGACCATGAGCTCCAGCTCCTGTCCCTTGGCGCCGCCGAAGCGCACCTTGGCGCGGCCGCGGGCGATGCCCATGCCCTCGTGGATCATCGAATGATAGTGCGTGTACGGGTAGATCCCGTTGCGCCACATGTTGCCCCAGCCGTTCGCCTTGAACACCTGCTCGATGACAAGCTCGGGATTGGCGGTGCCGGTCAGGTCGAACGCGCCGCGATAGACCAGGAACGGCAGCGCCGGATTGTTCGGCACCGAACTGCCGTCGTCGGCGAAGCGGTAGGTCTCGGGTTCGGTGGGCTTGGTTCCGGGCATCGGGCTTTCAGAGTTTCGGCCAACCAATCAGCTTTTCTTGAACAATGCGCTAACGGCTCGCCCTCGCAGGCCGCCTTAGTCAGGCTGCGCGGGCCTTGCGCTTTCGCATCAGGTCCACGAAGCGGTCGAACAGATAATGGCTGTCGCGCGGGCCGGGCGAGGCCTCGGGATGGTATTGCACCGAGAACACCGGCAGATCCTTGAGCGCGATGCCGCAATTGGAGCCGTCGAACAGCGACAGGTGGGTCTGCTCGACATTGCCGGGCAGGCTGTCCTTGTCGAGCGCGAAGCCGTGGTTCATGGAGGTGATCTCGACCTTGCCGGTGGTCAGATCCTTCACCGGATGGTTCGCGCCGTGGTGGCCCTGGTGCATTTTCATCGTGCGCCCGCCGAGCGCGATGCCGAGCATCTGGTGGCCGAGGCAAATTCCGAACGTGGGCGTGCCGCTGTCGACCAGAGACCGGATCACCGGCACGGCGTATTCGCCGGTTGCGGCCGGATCGCCGGGGCCGTTGGACAGGAACACGCCGTCGGGCCTGAGCGCCATGATGTCCTCGGCCGGGGTCTTGGCCGGCACCACGGTGACCTTGCAGCCGGCGCCCGCGAGCAGCCGCAGAATGTTGCGCTTCACGCCGTAGTCGATGGCGACCACATGGAACTCAGGCTTGTCCTGCCGGCCGTAGCCCTTGTCCCACTCCCACGGGGTCTCGTCCCAGTCGAAGCGCTGGCCGCTCGTCACCATCGGCACGAGGTCCATGCCGACGAGGCCGGGCCACTCGCGCGCCTCCTTCCGCAGAGCCTCTATGTCGAAACGGCCGGTCGGCTCGTGCGCGATCACGGCATTGGGCATGCCCTTCTCGCGGATCAGCGCGGTCAGCGCGCGGGTGTCGACGCCGGAGATGCCGACGATGCCGCGCCGCTTCAGCCATTGGTCGAGATGCAGCGCGGAGCGATAGTTCGACGGGTCGGTGATTGCGACATGCAGCACGATGCCCCGCGCGCCGGGCGTGGCCGCCATGTTGACGGTCTCGATGTCCTCGTCGTTGGTGCCGATGTTGCCGATGTGCGGAAAGGTGAAGGTCACGATCTGCCCGGCGTAGGAGGGATCGGTGAGAATCTCCTCGTAGCCGGTCATCGCGGTGTTGAAGCAGACCTCGCCGACCGCCGTGCCGGTCGCGCCAAGTCCGAAGCCTTCGATCGCGGTGCCGTCGGCCAGCACCAGGAGCGCGGTCGGGGTCGGCTCGGTCCAGCCGGATGCGTCGGGGGCGGAGTTCATCGCGGGGCCTGTTTGGGTTGGCTCGCCCGAAAAGCCGGTGCACTTTAGCGGGGTCTTGGGGTAGATAGCGATGAGTGCGGCGAGCGTAAAGCGCCCGGGACGCTCATCCCAAACGATCGGAGACGGCGTTGGTCTCGATTGCGGCCATGATCGGCGCTGCCATCGCCGAAATTGCGGGCTGTTTTGCGTTCTGGGCGTGGCTGAAGCTCGGCAAATCGGCCCTGTGGCTGATCCCGGGCATGGCCAGCCTTGCGGTTTTCGCCTATCTGCTGACCCTGATCGAGGTGTCGGCGGCCGGGCGGGCCTATGCCGCTTATGGCGGGGTCTATGTGGCGGCGGCGCTGGTCTGGCTCTGGTGGATCGAGGGCACGCGTCCGGACCGCTGGGACACGATTGGCGCGGCGATCTGCCTGGCCGGAATGGCTTTGATCCTGTTCGGCCCGCGGCCGGCCGCCGCCTGAACGACGCCACCGAACGACAACGAAAGGAATCCGCCGTGCTGCGCGATGACATCACCAACGCCATGAAGGAGGCCATGAAGGCTCGCGACGAGCGCAAGGTCTCGACGCTGCGCATGGTCAACGCCGCGATCAAGAACGCGGACATCGCCGCGCGCGGAGAGGGGAAAGAGCCTCTGAACGAGGCCGACCTGCTGTCGCTCCTGCAGAAGATGATCAAGCAGCGCCAGGAATCGATGGAGCTTTACGAAAAGGGCGGCCGTCCGGAACTCGCCGCGCAGGAGAAGCAGGAGATCGAGGTGATCTCGTCCTATCTGCCGCAGCAGATGAGCGACGGGGAGGCGGGCGCCGCAATCTCCGCCATCCTCAAGGAGATCAATGCGCAGGGCATGAAGGACATGGGCCGCGCGATGGCGGCGCTGCGCGAGCGCTTTGCCGGGCGCATGGATTTCGGCAAGGCCAGCGGCAAGATCAAGGAATTGCTGAGCGGGAAGTGAGTTGCGGCACGGCCGCTGGCTCGGCTCGTCTCTCCCCGCCTGCGGGGAGAGGCCGCCGCGCGCAGCGCGTCAGGTGAGGGGCCAATCGCTTCGGCCCGTTCAACGAACGCCCTACGACACCTCGATCAGCACGTCCGCGAGCCATTTCGGCTCGTCGACCATCACGTCGTGGCCGGCTTTGGTCTCGAACGTCTTCCAGGATTTGTCGGCCTTGCATTCTGCATAGGCCTTGTCGAACGCCTTCTGCGGGTAGGACGGCGCGCGGATAAAAGTCTTCTTCGCGACCTTCTCGCGGGCGCCGGTCAGCTTGATCGGCGTGAACACCACGCCGTTGGGCTGCGGCGTGGTCTTGGAATCGACCCAGGCCCGGTCCTTTTCGGTCGCGACCTTGAACGCCTCGGCCTTCGGCGAGGGCCGGCTCGCCTGGCCCTTGGCCATCGCCTCCTCCAGCGCCTTGCGGCTGAAGTCGGAGATGTAGTCGGCGCCGCGCTGGCCGTCGTCCGGCTTGAAGGCGTCGAGGTAGACCACCGAGCCGATTCGGCCGAGCGCCTGCTCGATGGCCCCAGAGCCCGGCCAGCCGCCGTAGGAGTGCAGCACCAGACAGACGTTCGTGAGATCCTCCCACTTCAGCACGTTGACGATGTCGGTGATGTGGGTGTCGAGATCGATGTCCTTGCTCATCAGATGCGAGCGCTCGCCGAGGCCGGTCAGGGTCGGCGCGAACACCTTGTGACCCTTGGTTTCGAGAATGTCGGCGACCCGCCGCCAGCACCAGCCGCCGTGCCATGCGCCATGCACGAGCACGAAGGTCTTGGACAGGGTTTGCGCCTGCGCGCCGGGGCCGGCGAGCGCCGCGGCTGCAGCCAGCACGCCGCCGCCGAGCGCAGTGCGGCGCGTCAGGTTGCTCGTGTCGCGATCGTTGCGGTGCTCGGTCATCGTTCCCTCCCTCTCATCGTTCGTTCTTCGGACCCGGCAGGCTGCGCCGCCGTCGGTGCCCATGATATCGCGGCGAGGGCATGATGCGATCCGTGCGGCGCGCGGGGAGACATGCGCTCAGCGCGCGTGTGTGGGCAGACGCCCCGCTAGGCAAGCCGGCATGGGTGCGGCAGACTTCTCTGCGCAGAAAAAGTTCGAAAAGCGTCACAGGGAGAACGTCATGCTGAGGGCACTCGCGCGGCCGCTCGTGGCCGCATGTCTGACTTTTGTCGCGCCGTCGTTTGCGCAGGCGCAGGGGGCTGCGGCCGACGCCGCCCGCGACTGGCCCAGTCGCACAGTCCGCATCATCATCCCGCTCGGCGCGGGCGGCGGCGGCGACATCTTCTCGCGGCTGCTTGCGGAGGAGCTGCAGCGCCGGCTCGGCCAGACGTTTCTGGTCGAGAACCGGACCGGCGGCTCGCTCAACATCGGCGGCCGCGCCTGTGCGGAATCTCCGCCCGACGGATATACGTTCTGCGTCCTTCCGAGCGAGGTCGTGGTCTACAACCGCCATCTCTTCAAGTCGCTGCCCTACAATCCCGACAAGGACTTCGAACCGATCAACAACCTGTTCTTCAACGTGCTGATCCTCGTGGCCAATTCAAAGCTCGGCGTGAAGTCGATCGACGAACTGGTGGCGCTGTCGAAGGCGAAGCCTGGCACGCTGAGTTACGGGACGTTCTCGTTCCCGCTCGTACATTTCATGGAGCAGCTCCGGCGCAAGTCCGGCGCGGATTTCGTGCGGGTGCCGTTCCGCAGCGGCGGCGAGGTGGTCAACGCGGTCACGGCGGGGACCACGCCGATCGCGTTTCTCGGCCTCGCCAACATGATCCCGCAGGTGCAGGGCGGCATGTTCACCGGACTTGCGGTCAACGCCAACAATCGCACCCCGATCGCGCCGCATGTGCCGACGCTGAAGGAGGCGACCGGCGAGAACTATCCGCCGACGTGGTTCGGCCTGTTTGCGCCGGCCGGAACGCCGAAGGCGATCCGCGACAGGCTCCACGCCGAGGTGGTGAAGATCACGAGCGATCCGGCCTTCAAGCAGAAGAACTTCGTGGATCGCGCGATCGAGTTTGCAGTCGGCACCACCGAGGAATTCGAGAAATACATCGCCTGGAACCGGGAGTTCGCAGCCAAGATCGCGAAGGAGGGCGGTTTCAAGCCACAGTAAGGGGCGGCGTCGCCCGCCATCCCGACAGAGATGGATCGAGGCCCGAGTCCGTCGGCGAGCTGCGTTCCGAGTTGGCCGGTCTGCTGCCTGCGACCTTAAGGCGCTGTCCGCGGGGCGCGATCAAGACGTTCGCCAGGGCCGGAATGCTGGAGAAAAGATAGGCTTGTCAGATCGGCGCCGCTGAGGCATCGACAGAAACAACGCGAAGGGGTTTCGGCTCCGGCGCGAGCGAACAGAACCAGGGAGGAAACCGATGAAGGCCATTGCCTTGACCGCAGCCTTGCTGGCGGCTGCATCCATGCCGGCCGCTGCCCAGCAGGATTACCCGAACCGAACGATCCGCGGACTGACCACGTCGAGTGCGGGCGGCATCAGCGACATCTTCCTGCGCGCGCTTGGCGACGAACTCGGCCGGCGCTGGAACCAGACCTTCATCGTCGATAACCGCCCCGGCGGTGCGCAGAACAACGGCACCAAGGCGTGCTCCGACGCCGAGCCGGACGGCTACACCATCTGCATCATCAATGCCGATCCGCTGGTCTACAACCAGTTCCTGATCAAGAACATGCCGTTCAAGGCCGAGACGGCGGTGCAGCCGGTCACGGGGCTGTTTCATCTGATCCAGAACATGTCGGTGAACGCCGACCTCAAGGTCAAGACGATCGACGAACTGGTCGCGCTGTCCAAGGCCAAGCCGAAGACGCTCAGCTACATGACGGCGTCGATGCCGATGCAGATCTACATGGACCATCTGGTGAAGGAGAAAGGCGCAGACTGGGTGCGCGTGCCGTTCCGCGGTGGCGGCCAGGCGGTGAACGCGGTGCTGGGAGGCTCGACCCCGATCGCGCTGATCGGCGAGGCGAATTTTCTCTCGGCAATACAGGCCGGCAAGGTCACGCCGATCGTGATGATCAACAACGTCAAGTCGTCGTATTTCCCGAATGTCCCGACGCTCGAGGAAACCGGTTACAAGGGCCCGCCCTCGCGGTCGTGGTACGGCATCTTCGTGCCGCCAAAGACGCCACGCGCGATCGTCGACAAGCTGAACAAGGAAATCCACGCCATCGTCTCGGACGCGGGCTTCCGCGAGAAGCACCTGACGCAGCGCAGCCTCGTGCCATTCCTCAATTCGCCCGAGGAGTTCGACAAGGTGATCCGCGAGGATCGCGACGCTGCGGGCAAGATGATGAAGGCGGCCGGCATCGAGCCGCAATAAAACCCGCGGAGGTGGCGGCGTCGCCGTTGCCTGACACGACCTGCGAATGCCCGGCCTTGCGCCGGGCATTTTGCTTTGCTTCGGCGCAGCCGGCCGCTCAGGCCAGCTCCACCAGCCGGTCGGCCAGCCAGTCCGGCAGGTCCACCATCACGTCATGGCCGCAGGCCGCCTCGTAGAACCGCCAGCCGGGCGCGGCTTCAGCCGTCTCCACCGCCTTGTCGAAGCCCGGATTGGGATAGTCGCGGGCGCGGATGTAGCTGCTTCTTCGCGATGCGCTCGCGTGCGCCGGTGAGCCGGATCGCCTCGATCATGGTGCCGATTGGATGCGGCCGGCACATCGCGTCGACCCATGCGCGGTCTTTCTCGTTGACCTGGAACACTTCGGCCGGTCGCGCGGCACGCCGAAATTCGCCCTTGTCGGCGGCGGCCAGCGTGGCCTCGCGCACCTGCGGGCCGGTGATGTCGACCATGCGCTCGCCGTCCTCGGGATAGAAGGCGTCGAGATAGACGATCGAGCCGATCGCGTTCGGCGACTTGCTCGGCCACGCCGGAAATGACAAAGCCGGCATAGGAATGCCCGCACAGGACGATGTCGTTCAAGTCCTCGAACCGGAGCACATTAGCACGATGTCGGCGATGTGCGTGCGAGAGGTCGATGCCCGGCGCCCATCAGGTGCTCCCGCTCGCCCAGGCCGGTCAGCGTGGGCGCGAACACCTTGTGGCCCTGCTCTCCAGGCTGTCGGCGACGCGCCGCCAGCACCAGCCGCCGTGCCAGGCGCCGTGAACCAGAACGAAGGTGTGGGGCATGGGCGTGCTTTCGTTTGGGGTCCGGGCCACCATCAGGTTCCGGGCGCGTGCGCCCGGCCGGCGGCTTCATGTGTTTCCCCGTTTCATACAAGAACGCAGGGCTGGCTTCACGCGCTCCTAATCGACCCCCAGTCACAAAACCGCTTGCTGGACCGTCCGATGACGTGATGGTCCCGCGCGCCGGCCATCCTGTGGAAAACCCGGACAAGCCCGGCTTTTCCCGCTGCAATTTCACGCAAGGGTGGCGGTTCCGCGTTACGCCCCCAATTCGGGGTCTATGATTGACGGGCGATTCGGTTCACAGCCCATCGCCAACCGCCCAGACCCCATGCGCTTTCCGCCCCAGTTCCTCGACGAACTGCGCGCCCGGCTTCCGGTTTCGGAGGTCGTGGGCAAGCGCGTTACGCTGAAGAAGGCGGGACGCGAGTGGAAGGGCCTGTCGCCCTTCGCCAAGGAAAAGACGCCCGTCGTTCTTCGTCAACGATCAGAAGGGCTTCTACCACGACTTCTCCTCCGGCAAGCACGGCGACATCTTCAGCCTTCGTGATGGAGACCGAGGGGGTCACGCTTCCCCGAGGCGGTGGAGCGGCTGGCGGCCGCAGGCCGGCGTGCGCGGTGCCGAAGCTCTCCCGGGAGGAGGCGAGCGCGAGGAGAAGCGCAAGACGCTGCACGAGGTGATGGAGCTTGCGGCGCGCTTCTTCGAAGCGACGCTGGCCGGCGCGCGCCGGCGCCCGCGCCCGCGGCTATCTCGCCGACCGTGGGCTCGACTCCGGCGACCCAGCTTCGGTTCCGCATCGGCTATGCGCCGCCGGACCGATTCGCGCTCAAGGAGCATCTCGGCAAGCGAGGGCGTTCCGGTTCCCGACATGGTCGAATGCGGCCTCCTGATCGCCGGCGACGACATTCCCGTGCCTTACGACCGGTTCCGCGACCGGGTGATGTTCCCGATCACCGATCTGCGCGGCCGGGTGATCGCCTTCGGCGGCCGTGCGCTCGAAAAGGACGTGCCGGCCAAATATCTCAACTCGCCGGAGACGCCGCTCTTTCACAAGGGCGCGACGCTCTACAACGGCGCCGATGGCGCGGCAGGCGGCGCACGACGGCGCGCCGGTGATCGCGGTCGAGGGCTATGTCGACGTGATTGCGATGGTCGACCGCCGGCTTCCGCGGCGACCGTCGCGCCGCTGGGCACCGCATTGACCGAGGATCAGCTCGCGCTGCTGTGGCGGTTCGGCGACGAGCCGATCCTGTGCTTCGACGGCGACGGCGCCGGCCGCAAGGCGGCCTATCGTGCGGTCGATCTGGTGCTGCCGCGGCTCAAGCCCGGCAAGAGCGTGCGCTTTGCGCTGCTGCCCGAGGGGCAGGACCCGGACGATCTGGTGCGCTCGGGCGGCCGCGAGGCGGTGGCCGAGGTGCTGGCGGGCGCGCGGCCGCTGTCGGAGATGCTGTGGGCGCGCGAGACCGAGGCTGCGGCGTTCGACACGCCCGAGCGGCGGGCGGCGCTGGAGGCGCGGATTGGCGTCGCTGGCCGACGCCATCGCGGACGAGACGGTGCGCGAGCACTACCGCGCCGATCTCGAGGCGCGGCTGCGCGGCCTGTTCGCGCCGCAGGCCGCGCCGGCCTTCGGCCGGCGGGCGGGAATCGGCCGGCCCGGCGCGGCCGGGCGGACCGGGGCGGCTTTCGCGGCGGGGCGCGGCCGGGGCGGCGGGCCGGCGCGGCCCGCGCGACATCGGCCGGCCGCTCAGCCCGCGGTTCGGCACCAGCCCGATCGTGCGCGGATTTCGCAGCGCCTGCCGCCGCGCGAGGCGCTGATCCTGCTCGGCGGTGGTGAACCATCCCTGGCTGCTGGAGAGCCATGCGGAGGAGTTCGCCGAGCTTGAGTTCCTCAATCCGGAAGCCGATCTGCTGCGGCGGCGCGATCCTGGACGCCGGCGCCGGCCATGACGGCGTCGATTCGGCGCGGCGGTGCGCGCCGCGATCGGGGCGGCCGGCCTTGGCGGGCCTGCTGCAGCGGGTGCAGGCCGCGAATCACCCATCGGTCCGACTGGACCGCGCGCGCCGAAGCGGCGCCGGACGACGTTCGGCGTTCTGGACCCAGTTGATTGCCTTGCATCGCAGGGTACGAACGCTAAATAAGGAGCTGAAAGATGCCGAGCGCGCGCTGGGCGAGGATCCGACCGACGCCAACTGGGCTTGGCTGAGCGACGTGAAGGGCCGGCTGTCTGCGATTGACGGGACCGAGGCCCTGATCGAAGGCTTCGGGGCGTCATCCGGACGGGCTGTGCGCGGCGTTTGAAATGCGAGATATGCAACCGTCCCGGGAATTCCCGGCGCGGTTTCGGTGTGTTGACAGGGTTAAGCGGAGCTTAAGGGGGCTCCGGCCAGATATCGGATCGCGATTCGGGCAGTCACGCGTGGTGCCGCCCGGGTCGGCCGTGCCCTTCCCGATCCCTACAGGTAGGAGGCCCTCGATGAAGTCGGGGCAGACAGCCAAAAAGTCGCGATCTGCGGCTCCCCCGCCGAAGGGGCAAGATAACAAGAAGGGTCAGGAGAAGAGTATGGCGAGCAAGGCCAAGGCCAAGGCGGAGCAGACCGAGGCCGCCCCGGCGGAAAAGGACGCGCCGGAGACACCCGGATACTCCGCTGCCGCTGCTCGACCTGTCCGATGCGGCCGTCAAGAAGATGATCAAGCAGGCCAAGAAGCGCGGCTACGTCACCCATGACGAGCTGAACGCGGTCCTGCCGTCCGAGGAGGTCTCCTCCGACCAGATCGAGGACATCTACGCGATGCTCAACGAGATGGGCATCAACGTCGTGGAGGCCGAGGACACGGTCGACGACGACGAGAAGTCGGAAGAGGACGACGACGACGAGTCGCGAGGGCGAACTGGTCGAGTCCAAGCCGAAGTCGCTCGCGACCACCGAAAGGCAAGGAGCCTTCCGAGCGAACCGACGATCCGGTGCGCATGTATCTGCGCGAGATGGGTTCGGTCGAACTTCTGTCCCGCGAGGGCGAAATCGCCATCGCCAAGCGCATCGAGGCCGGCCGCGAGGCGATGATCGCCGGCCTGTGCGAAAGCCCGCTGACCTTCCAGGCGATCATCATCTGGCGCGACGAGCTGAACGAAGGAAAGGTCTTCCTCCGCGACATCATCGACCTGGAAGCGACCTACGCCGGGCCCGACGCCAAGAACAACATGGCCAACAACATGGCCAACAACATGGCCAACGGCGAGGCGCCGCCGACGGCTCCCGCCGGCGCGACCCCGTTCGTCGCTGGCCAGCCGCTGCAGACGGTCGCGCCGCCGTCGGCGCCGGCCTCCGCCACACCGTTCAAGCCGGCGCGTCCCGGCGCCGCCGACGAAGAGGGCGGCGAGGGCCAGCCCGCCGCCGAGGGCGACTTCGACGACGACGACATGGAGAACTCGCTGTCGCTCGCCGCGATCGAGGCCGAGCTCAAGCCCAAGGTGCTGGAGACCTTCGACACTGTCGCCAGCGAGTACAAGCGGCTGCGCAAGCTGCAGGACCAGGACATCGCGCTGCGCCTCAAGAGCGACGCGCTGTCGCCCGCGCAGGAGCGCAAGTACAAGAAGCTGAAGGAAGAGATCATCACCGCGGTGAAGTCGCTGCGGCTGAACCAGCAGCGCATCGACGCGCTGGTCGAGCAGCTTTACGACATCAACAAGCGCCTCGTCGGCTATGAGGGCCGGCTCTACCGGCTCGCCGAGAGCTACGGCGTGACGCGCGAGGACTTCCTGAAGAACTATCAGGCTCCGAGCTCGACCCGCGCTGGCTCAACCGCGTGTCCAAGCTGTCGGCGAAGGGCTGGAAGAACCTGATCGCCAAGGACAAGGACAAGGTCAAGGACATCCGCTCGCAGATCCACCAGCTCGCGGGCGAGACCGGGCTGGAGATCGGCGAATTCCGCAAGATCGTCCACATGGTCCAGAAGGGCGAGCGCGAGGCGCGCCAGGCCAAGAAGGAGATGGTCGAGGCCAACCTGCGGCTCGTGATCTCGATCGCCAAGAAGTACACCAACCGCGGCCTGCAGTTCCTCGACCTGATCCAGGAAGGCAACATCGGCCTGATGAAGGCGGTCGACAAGTTCGAGTACCGCCGCGGCTACAAGTTCTCGACCTATGCGACGTGGTGGATCCGGCAGGCGATCACGCGAAGCATCGCCGACCAGGCGCGCACCATCCGCATCCCGGTGCACATGATCGAGACGATCAACAAGATCGTGCGCACCTCGCGCCAGATGCTGAACGAGATCGGCCGCGAGCCGACGCCCGAGGAGCTGGCCGAGAAGCTCGGCATGCCGCTGGAGAAGGTGCGCAAGGTTCTGAAAATCGCCAAGGAGCCGCTCTCGCTCGAAACGCCCATCGGCGACGAGGAGGATTCGCACCTCGGCGACTTCATCGAGGACAAGAACGCGATCCTGCCGATCGACGCGGCGATCCAGTCGAACCTGCGCGAGACCACGACGCGGGTGCTCGCCTCGCTCACCCCGCGCGAAGAGCGCGTGCTGCGCATGCGCTTCGGCATCGGCATGAACACCGACCACACGCTCGAGGAGGTCGGCCAGCAGTTCTCGGTGACGCGCGAGCGCATCCGCCAGATCGAGGCCAAGGCGCTGCGCAAGCTCAAGCATCCGAGCCGCTCCAGAAAACTGCGAAGTTTTCTGGACAACTAAGGAAGCCGGAAGCTGCGGAGCTTCCTGGACAACTGAGTTCCCGCTCCTTCATCGGATGCCGTCGCATCGAACGTCACCGCCGGGCTTTGCCCGGCGGTTTCGTTTGCGAGATAGGGCTGCGGCGCGAAACCTTGCGCATCGGCCTGCGTTGTCTCCGCAAGGCACCCCCCACCGATGGAGACACCCATGCCAGGACCACTCGACGGCAAGCGCATTCTCATTCTCGCCACCCACGGTTTCGAGCAGTCGGAACTGGAGGTTCCGCGCGACAAGCTGAAGGAGGCCGGCGCGAGGGTCGACGTCGCCTCGCCCGAGACCGGCGAAATCAAGGGCTGGGACGAGAAGGACTGGGGCCGCCCGCTGAAGGTCGACAAGGCGCTCGCCGATGCGCGGGTCGACGACTACGACGCGATCGTGCTGCCCGGCGGCCAGATCAACCCGGACCTGCTGCGCGTCGAGGCCAACGCGCTCAAGCTCATCCGAGGCTTCTTCGACGCCGGCAAGACCGTGGCGGCGATCTGCCACGCGCCCTGGCTGCTGGTCGAGGCCGGCATCGCCAAGGGCCGCAAGATGACCTCCTATCACTCGATCAAGACCGACGTGATCAACGCCGGCGCGCAGTGGGAGGACTCCGCGGTCGTCGCCGACAACGGCGTCGTCACCTCGCGCAACCCGAAGGATCTCGAGGCGTTCTGCGCCAAGATCGTCGAGGAGGTGCGCGAGGGCCGGCATCAGCGCCGCGCCGCCTGAGGCGGGGCGTTGCGCGAGGAGCGCGTGCTGCGCATGCGCTTCGGCATGAACACCGACCACACGCTCGAGGAGGTCGGCCAGCAGTTCTCGGTGACGCGCGAGCGCATCCGCCAGATCGAGGCCAAGGCGCTGCGCAAGCTGAAGCATCCGTCAAGGAGCCGGAAGCTCAGAAGCTTCCTCGATAACTGAACGCTGCTGTCATGGCCGGGCGGCGGGCCTGGTGTCCGCCGTTTTGCTTTCGATTCGGCTTTCCCAGCGTCATGCCGCTCTTCGCACTTTTACTCCATCGGTAAGGCGAAGTGGCGCGTGGATTGGGAGTGGCGAGCATCGAAGCACTGGTGTGGGCCTTGTGCCGCTTACTTCATCCCTCCATCAACTTATACCAGTCCCTAACGGTTAGTTTCAGTCTAACGACTTCATCTTCCGAAAGGATGCCGCAGTGAGCAATAGGACCGCGTGCCAAATTTAAACGGTTTATTACTCGCAGCACTCGATTGCGATCGGTGCCTGCAAAAATTCCGGCAAATGCATTCCAGTTATCTTTGATAATTTCACCAAGTTCACCAAACGTAGTATAATCGATCATTTTTGAAGACCTTGGAGCAAGGCCTTCATTGGACTCGCGGTCTCTATTTTTTTTGACATTTTCGCGAACAATTTGAGGCGCGGATTCATCCCACCAATTCGCACCATTTGTTTCTTCGAGAGTTGATTCCACTAAATCGCGTATGTCGTTCTCCAGCATATAAAATATTTTATAATATTCAGCCATTCGTTCGGCGTTCGATCGAATTGTGTAGTCAATTTGCAAGATGTATTCGTCTACAAGACGATCAGTGGCTATTTCAACCTCGCTTTTTCTGGATGTGATATTTAGCTTATCAAGCGTTCCTTCAAGCTCGCTACTAATTGCTGCGCTTTTAAGGACGAACAACTCAATGAGTTTTTGACTTATAAGTCGTGATCCAGCAAATTTTCTCTTAAGCTACGAAATATGGAGTTAAAGACCTGCACGTTCGTGGTCTCTGGAAGTACAATATTGATGTTGTACGCAAGCGATATCCCTTCTTTCTTTTTTTGCGCTTGAATTCTTCTCTTCGGCAGATGCGTCGAAATTCGATGCTCTCGATTCGTCATCCTCTAGTTTTGTTCGAGCGTCAACGAAGTCGCGAATGACACCAAAAGTTCCAGATATTGCGCGAACAACAGCATCTTGCTTATTCAAGCCAGTTATCTCGACGATCAAATCACGAATTTTATCGTTGTCGGCTCTATGTATAAACTCATTTCGTCGAAACATCTCTGGAAAGCCTCGTCGGAGGCCTTCCAGTGCTGCGAAGCTGCGGCCGCTGTCAGACTTGAATTTTGAATATAAGTCAGTAGGCGAGCCGTCTGACGAGAGAAAGCCCATTCGTTTTAAAATAGGAGGGACTGGCCGCGCCGAACCGCCGGTAACTTTTAAAACGGTTCCCATAAAATCAAGGCCGAATTTTTCAGGGCGTTCAGCGCTGATGATGCCTTCAAATACTTTTTTTAACGCGCCATAAGCCGCTGTATAAGGAAGATTTCCGCGAATTTCTCGCGCCTTCCCCGATTCGTCCGTTGCCGGTTGAGTTGATACAGCTTCCTTGGGTTTGGTTGGCATAGTTCTCCTCCAAGCGCGTAATGTTCCTGTTATGTTCGAGGATGTCAAGGTCATGAATCCGCCCTCTAAATCGTGCCCATAAATCAGGGCGAGGACGGGATTGAAAGCGCACCCGGCGCCTCCAGCAACACGGGCGATGGCGCGCGTCCGCGCTTCTTCCGCCACAATCCCTGTGCGATAAGCGGGCGGGGGAGATTCCAGAGGACATCCATGCCGCTTCGCTCGCTCGCCGCCCTCGCTTTCGCCTCCCTCGGTCTCGCTTCGCTTCTCTCCACCCCCGCGCTCGCTGCCAAATGCGGCGGCGATTTCGATCACTTCCTCTCCCAGATGGCGGCCGACGCGAAGGCGCAGGGCGTCTCGCGCGAGGTGATCTCCCGCGCCTTTGCCGGCGTGACGCCCGATCCGGCGGTGATGGCCTTCGACCGGCGCCAGCGCGGCACCTTCCGCAAGTCGTGGCAGGAGTACGCGGCCACGCGCGTCACCCCGTCGCGCGTCAAGCGCGCGCGAGCGCTGCTCGGCAAGCACGCGGCGCTTCTGGCGCGGGTCGAGCGCCAGTCCGGCGTGCCGCCGGAGATCATCATGGCGATCTGGACGCTGGAGAGCGACAACGGCGCGGGCGATCTCGGCAAGATGTCGGTGGTGCGCACGCTCGCGACGCTGGCGCACGACTGCCGCAGGACCGAGCTGTTCCAGGGCGAGCTGATCGCGGCGCTGAAGATCCTGCAGCGCGGCGACATGACGCTCGACACCCTGAAGGGCGCGTTCGCCGGCGAGCTGGGCCAGACCCAGTTCCTGCCGTCGTCCTACCTGAAATACGGCCTCGATATGGACCGCGACGGCCGCGTCGACCTGCGCCGCTCGATCCCCGACGTGCTGGCCTCGACCGCCAACCTGCTCAAGGTCAACGGCTGGCAGGCCGGCGCGCCCTATGGCGAGGGCACGCGCAACTTCGAGGTGCTGCGCGACTGGAACCGCTCGATGGTCTATCGCCAGACCATCGTGTTTTTCGCCGACAAGCTGAAGGAGTGACCGCGGTGGCGGCCGGGAACGGGAACGGCGCGCCGCGCGGCGCGCTCACGGTGCGGGTGATTGCGATGCCCGCGGACACCAACGCCAACGGCGACATCTTCGGCGGCTGGGTGCTGTCGCGCATGGACCAGGCCGGCGGCATCGCCGGCGTCGAGCGCGCGCAGGGCCGCGTGGTCACGGTCGCGATCGACGCCATGACCTTCATCCGGCCGGTCTGGGTCGGCGACGTGCTCGAGGTCTATACGCTGGTCGAGAGCGTCGGGCGCACCTCGATGAAGATCCACATCGAGGCCTGGGCGCGCCGCTTCCAGACCCGCGCGCAGGAGAAGGTGACGACCGCCACCTTCACCTTTGTCGCCATCGACGATCACGGCAAGCCACGGCCGATCCCGGCGATGCCCAATCCGGCGTGAGGCGAGGGGGCTTCACGTCCGCGTGACCCCGCATCCGTTTTGCCGCCCCGGCCGTAGCCCCGTCAGACGCGGCCGGTGCCGCGCCAAGGGGACCGACCATGACAAGCCATCTCGCCGCTGTCGCCGCCGTGCTGCTGACGTTCGGCGCGTCGGCCGCCTCCGCGCAGGACGATTACGCCGCCTGGCCGCTGCTCAGCCCGGAGTTCGAGAGCACCGGCGGCGGCGGCATCGTGATCGGCGGCTACAATCCGGTGGTTTCGGGCGACAAGTGCCGCACCGACTTCACCGCGACCGAGCCGGGTCCGGGCGGCAAGGTCCACCACAACACCGTCGAGTTCGACGCGGTGCCGGCGCAAGACGGCGTGTTGTGCACCAATGGCCGCTGGCGTGCGCGCGACGGCAGCATGCAGGGCACCACGCCGCTTCAGGTCTGGTGGAAGGACGGCGTTGCGCGCCGCTCGCCGTAGCGACGCGCATCAAGCTCGGACACGAAGTTGACACGGATGGCGGACACCGTGGCGAATCCTTGAAGCCGTATTCGGTTCGCCGCAGCCATGACCATCACCCGTCGATCCGCAATTGCCGCTTCGCTTCTGATGGCGCCCTGTCTGCGGTCGGCGTTTGCGACGGCTGCCGCCGAACTTGCCGATGCAACCACGTCGCTCGAAGCAAAGAGCGGAGGCCGGCTCGGCGTTGCGATCATCGACGTGACGACGAGGCGCGGCCTGTCGCATCGCGCCGACGAGCGTTTCCCGATCCTCAGCACGTTCAAGTTCGTCCTGTCGGCCTGCGTGCTGGAGCGCGTCGAGCGCGGCGAGGAGCGGCTCGACCGGCTGGTGCGTTACGCGCGCACCGATCTGGTCGAGCACTCGCCGGTCACCGAAAAGCATGTCGAGGAGGGGATGACGGTGGGCGCGCTCTGTCACGCCACCATGACATGGTCGGACAACGCGGCCGCCAATCTGCTGCTCGCGAGCTTCGGCGGTCCGGCCGCGCTTACGGCGTTCATGCGCCGGCACGGCGATTTGATTTCGCGATTGGACCGCATCGAGACCGCCCTCAACGAGGCCGCGCCCGGCGATCCGCGCGACACCACGACGCCCGCCGCGATGCTCGGGCTGATGCAGCGCATTCTGCTGGGCGACGTGCTGTCCGCGACCTCGCGCGAGCGGATCGTGGCCTGGCTCGTCGGCAACCGCACCGGCGATGCGCGCATCCGTGCGGGCCTGCCCTCCGAGTGGCGCGCGGGGGATCGCACCGGCACCGGCGGCCATGCCAGCGCCAACGATGTCGCGATCGTCTGGCCCGCGCCGCGCCGGCCGCTGCTGATCGCGAGTTATCTCACAGGCTCGACGCTGACGCCGGACGGGCGCAACGGCGTGCATGCCGAGGTCGGCCGCATCGCCGCGCGTTTGGCGGGGTGAGCCTTGCGGGGCGGGCTATTCCAGTCCTTCGATGATCCGGAAGTCGCGCTCGGCGGCGTTGTTGAACACCTTCAGCGCGGCCTGGTAGGCCGGTCCGTCGTGGCAAGCGACAGCCGCCTCCACGCTCGGAAACTCGATCACGACGATGCGCGCCAGGATGCCGGCCTCGTAGACCTTGGCGGCGTTGCCGCGCGCCAGGAACCTGCCGCCGGCCGCGCTGATCGCCGGCCCCGCCAGCTTGGCGTATTCGCCGACCGCGTCCGGGTTCGAGACCGAACGATAGGCGGAAATCCAGTATCCCTTCGGCATGCGGCCGTCTCCATCCCTTGCATGGTGTCGCGCCAAACTAGAGCGGTTCCCGTCCGCATGGAAGCCGGACCCGCCGAGGCCTGAGGGAGACTTATCCCCACGCGCCACCGGGGCCCGCGCCACAACCTTGCCGGAATTGACCGGTCATGGTTGTCCATTCCCGACAAGATGGAAGTTTTGCCGATGCGCTTCATGCCGTTCGCTCTTGCTGCCGCGCTTGCGGTGCCCGCGGCTCTTGCGTCCCTGTCGGGCGCCGCGGCTCACGAGGCGCTGATCGCCAAGCATGCGGCCGCCTACGGCATCCCGGAATCGCTGGTGCGCCGCGTGATCCAGATCGAGAGCCGCGGCAATCCGCGCGCGGTCTCCAAGGGCAATTACGGCCTCATGCAGATCCGGCTCGGCACCGCACGGGCGATGGGCTACCGCGGCGATGCGCAGGGCCTGCTCGATGCCGACGTGAACATGACCTATGCGGTGCGCTATCTCGCCGGCGCCTACCGCGCCGCCGGCGGCAGCGAAGCCGGCGCGATCCGCAATTATCAGCGCGGCTATTACTACCAGGCCAAGAAGCAGGGCTTCTCGCCTTATTCTGTCGCAAGTGCGTCAAGCACCGCCGTGCCGACGCCGTCGTCCGCGACGCCCGCTGCGGCTGCACCGGAGCCCGTTCGCGAGCCGCGCCGCTCCCGCGCGCAACGCAACAGGGACAGCCAGCCGCTGTCGCTTCTGCCGGCCTTTCTGACGGGCAGCGATGCCAAGCCCGCGCCCGCCAAACGCGCGCGCAAGTCGTCCGGATCGACGAAGGCGAAGACGTTGGACCCGTTGGGTTTCTTTGCTGCGAACGCGACCCCGCCGCGCAACGAGACGCGCTGAGCCGTCGGGCCTTCACGCCGGCACATTCCGCGAATATCGCAATCGGCTAGTCGGGCTCGACCTGACAAAAACTTCAGACCGGCGCTGCCGGCTGAAATCCATCTTCATATTCAAACGCTTGTCTTTGATGTCGCGGCCCGGACCCGAGCGGCTCCGGATGGGTGCCCAATATCAACCAGCACGGCCTCGCCAACTGGAGCGTGGAGGAGATCGCTCGGCTTCTGGAGACCGGCGAGAATCAGAACTCCGGCCACTACCTCTCAAATCGCTCCCGGCGGTGGAGGGGCCGCGGCGGCCGGAGCGGAACTGAACGTGCTCGGCGCAAGGCGAAGCCGCCTGCGCAAGCCTCACCCATGCAATCTTGACCGTTGCAACGCGGGGAGCGGGCGGGGCATCCACGGGATATAAATCTGTTCAAGGCCATTACGGCGAAGCTCGTCTCGCTCGTCCTGTTCGTCGTGATGTCCGCACTCGTGCGCCTCGTCAGCGAGACGATCCCGCTCGGCGAGATCGTGTTCTTCCGAAGCTTTTTCGCGATCCTCCCGGTGATGGCGATCTACGCCTGGCAAGGGCAGGTGCTGCAGGCGGTCGCCACCCGGCGCCCGCTCGGCCATGTCGGACGCGGCCTGATCAGCGTCTGCGGCATGTCCCTGAACTTCGCTGCGCTGGCGCGGCTGCCGCTGGTCGATGCCACGGTGATCTCCTACGCCGCGCCGCTGATCACCGTCGCCTTCGCCGCAATGTTTCTCGGCGAGCGGGTTGGCGTCTACCGCTGGTCGGCGGTCGCGGTCGGCTTCTTCGGCGTGATCGTGATGCTGTGGCCCTACATCGACTTCGAGCAGTTCACCGCGGGCGATGCGGCGGCGGCCACCGCAACCGTGGGCGCGGCCTGTGCGCTGATGGGGGCGGTTTGCAACGCCGGCTCGGTGGTGCAGACCCGCAGGCTCACCTCGTCCGAAACCACCTCGTCGATCGTGTTTTACTTCTCGCTGATCTG
>CAVWUJ010000003.1:0-732639 GCA_963758225.1 uncultured Alphaproteobacteria bacterium
CCAGGCGCAACTACGGCTTCCCTGCCCCTGTCGACCTGCCGGATTGAACATCCGCTGGGGCTGGCCTCCCGGCCGCCGAATGTGGCCGGCTCAATGTGCCGGAAAATCGCAGCGCCGGTGGGGCCGGCCTGGACCTGTTTGTGGCCAGGGTTCCGGCCCTGAGCCGCCACCGCTCGGCGGACCCGCTTTTCATACTGGCCGGAGGGCCCGGACTGGGAGCGAGCACCTTCTATGCGGGGGTTGCGCAGGCGTTCGCGCTGCGTGAACCGCAACCGCGACATCGTGATCGTCGACCAGCGCGGCACAGGCAAGTCCAGTCCGCTGCCCTGCCCCTTCGATGAGCAGCAGATGTGGGACATCAGCGACCAGGAAACCGCGCGGATCATGCGCGAATGCCGTGACACCCTGGCGCGCGACCACGATCTCGTCGCAGTACACGACCAGTGTCGCGGTACAGGACCTCGATGCCGTACGTGCCGCGCTGGGTTACGAACGCATCAGCCTCTACGGCAGCTCGTATGGCACCCGGGTCGCGCAGCATTACCTCCGGCGCTATCCCGCGCGGACCAGGGCGCTGATCCTCGACGGGGTCGTGCCACCGACGCGCGTACTGGACCGACCACGCCAATGGATGCGGAAAATGCCCTGCAGCGGATCTTCACCCGGTGTCGCGCGGATGCTGCCTGCCAGAAGCAGTTCGGCGATCCGCAGCAGGACTATGTCCAGTTGCGCGACAGGCTCGCAGCCAGCGCCGTGCCCATCACCCTCGCGGATCCGCGCAGCGGCAAGCCGATGCAGATGCAGTTTTCAACCAACGTGCTCGTCGGCGCGCTTCGCCTGGCCGGGTACAGCGCCGACCAGGCTGCGCTGCTGCCACTGGCCCTGCACCTCGCCAATCGGGAGCAACAGTTCACACCCCTTGCCGCGCAATTCCTCCAGACCGCGTCAGACTACGACTCCGTGCTTTCCTTCGGGATGCACAACAGCGTGGTCTGCACGGAAGACGTGCCGTTCTTCAACGAAGACGAAGCGGAACGCGCCCGCCTTGCCTCCACCTTCCTTGGCGTCACCCAGCTCGATGCGCTGCGCGCGCTTTGCGCGGACTGGCCGCGCGGACCCATCGACGCGGATTTCCACGCGCCCCTGCCAGCGATGTACCTGCGTTGCTGTTGTCGGGCACGGCCGATCCGGTGACGCCCGTCGCCTTTGGAGAGGAAGCGGCCAGGGGATTTCGCAACGCCGTGCACCTCAAGCTCAAGGACCAGGGCCATGGGCAGCTGATCCAGCCGTGCATCGATCGGGTCATGGCGGATTTCCTCGAGCAGGCCGATGGAAAATCCAGACTGAACGCGCAATGTGTCGAGCGCCTGCAACCGCCTCCATTCTTCCTGTCGCTCAACGGTCCAGGTCCGTGACGTGATCGAGGCACAGAAACTCATGAAGCGGTTCGGCGCCGTGCAGGCGCTGAACGGCGTGAGTTTTCGTGCCGAGGACGGCCGCATCACGGGACTGCTTGGACCCAATGGCGCCGGCAAGAGCACGACCCTGCGTATTCTCTATTCGACGCTGGAGCCGGACAGCGGGTCCGCCCTGGTCGACGGCGAACTGGTCGACCAGGACAACTACGCGGTGCGCCAGCGACTTGGCGTGCTGCCGCACAATGCCGGGCTGTATCCATCGCTCTCGGCACGGGAGAACATCGAGTATTTCGGCCGGCTCTCGGGCCTCAGCAGCGTCGCGGCGCGGCGCCGCGCGGACGACCTGCTCGCCCTGCTGGAACTCGAGGACATCGCGACACGACGGGCGAAGGGCTTTTCCCAGGGCCAGAGACTTAAAGTCGCGCTGGCGCGCGCGCTGGTGCATGCGCCCCGCAACCTCATCCTCGATGAGCCGACCAACGGCCTGGATGTGCCGGCCGTGCGCAAGCTGCGCGCGCTGCTGATGCGCCTGCGCGACCAGGGCCAGTGCATCCTGTTCTCGAGCCATGTCATGCAGGAAGTGGCACTGCTGTGTGACGATGTCGTCGTCATCACCCGTGGCACGGTAGTCGCGCAGGGCAGTCCGGAATCGCTGCGCGCCTCGACGGGTGCCGGATCCTTCGAGGATGCGTTCGTGGCGCTGACGGGCGAGCCGGGGGACGCCGCCTGATGCGCGCGACGCTGACCGTCTTCTGCAAGGAATTCCTCGAGAACCTGCGCGACCGGCGCACGGTGATGATGGCGCTGCTGGTCGGGCCCCTGTTCGGGCCGGTCTTTTTCAGCCTGATGCTGCAGTTCGCGCTGGAGCGCAACCGCAGCGTCGAAGTGAACGCACAGCTGCATGTAATCAATCCGGCGGGTGCACCCAACCTGCTGCGATTCCTCGAGGCACGCCAGACGACGGTCGTCGAGGTGCATGGTGACGGGGCCATGGCGCGCCGCATGATCGTGGATCGCACTGCCCGGGCCGTTCTCGAAGTGCCGGCCGACTACGGGACGCGGCTTGCGTCCGGCACGCCCGCCCCGCTCCTGCTGTACGTGGACAATTCACGCAACAGCGATGCGCGCCACGTTGCGCGCGTCAGGACGCTGGTCGCCCAGTACGGCCAGCAGATCGCGACCCAGCGCCTGACGCTGCGCGGTGTCGACCCGCGATTGCTGGCGCCGGTGGTGTTGCAGAACGTGGACGTATCGACTCCGGCATCGCGGGCCCTGCTGGTGCTGGGGATGCTGAGTTTCTTCATGGTCCTGTCGGTGCTTACCGGCGGGATCTACCTGGCCATGGACACGACGGTCGGAGAACGCGACCGTGGCACGCTCGAGCCCCTGCTGGCGACGCCGGTATCGCGCGAGGCATTGCTGTGCGGCAAGCTGCTCGCAACCTGCGCCTACATGTTCCTGTCGCTGTCGCTCACCACGACCGCGTTGTTCGTTGCACTGGGCCGGCTCGACCTCGAGCAGTTCGGAATGAGCGCAAACCTCAACGTTCCGACGGCGCTGGGCCTGATCGCAGTGACGGCACCGCTGATCCCGCTGCTCGCTGCATTGATGACGCTGGTCGCGGCGCAGGCACGCAGCACGCGGGAAGCGCAGGCATGGCTGGGCGTGACCCAGCTGGTGCCAACGCTGCCGCTGGTGTTTGCCAGTCTCATGAACCTGGCGCCCACCCTGCCAATGATGGCGGTACCCAGCCTGTCGCAGCATTTCCTCATCACCGCGATCCTTCGCGCCGAGCAGCTTGAACCGCTGCAGGTGCTGGTCTCGGTGGCCAGCAGCCTGGTGCTGGGCATGTTGCTGGTGGTTGCCGCGGCACGCGTCTATCGCCGCGAATCACTTCTTGTATAGGGCCGGTCGCCGTCCGCTGTGCCGTTCCGCGAAGCGCCGCGCATGCACCTCGTAGGGGTTGTTCCAGTAGCCATAGCGCAGTGACATGCGTATGTAACGGGGCACGGTCAGTCGCCCGGTGCGCCATTGCCTCAGCACGTGGAAATACTCATGCAGCACCAGGTCGGTGTCTGCGTAGAACCTCGCCGCACTCCAGCGCAGGTAGATGCGGTTGCGCCGGGTAACAGCCTGCGGCCAGAGATGCAGCGCGTTGATCCACGAGTACTCGACGACCCGCACCTGATCTATCGCGCTGCCAAAATGTTCCAGCAGCAGGGCCCGAAGGCGTGGAGGCATGGAGTCCACTGCGGATTGCGCGAGTCAGCTTCGGCGCGCAGAGACCAGCCAGGCGATCGCTGTCATCATCACCCCTTCCGGCCGCTCGTGTGCCCGGAACATCCCGGCCAGTTCAGCGCGTATCTTTTCGCGCACCGGCGGCGGCTGCTCCTTCGCGAGATCACCGATCGACATCGAATCGAGCACGAAATCGACCGCCGTGCCGGCATCCGAACCCGCACCGCCGATCGCCTGTTCGCCACGCCACAGGGTGAAGTCCATCTGGTCAAACCCGGCTCCCCGCAGCAGGCCACCGAAGTAGTCCGGGTCATCCAGGGCAAACGGACCGGGCGTGCGCGGCTCGGGCCTGGGAAGGTCGAGGTGATTACGCAATATGCCCATCATGCTGGCCACCCAAGGACTGTCCTTTGCGGGCGCCCAGACTGCAAAATCCGCACGGCCACCTGGCTTCAACAATGAACCCAGGTTCCGGAAAGCCCCCGCCGGATCGGCAAAGAACATCGATCCAAATCGTGAATGCAGCCGGTCAAAGGGAGTTTCCATTTGGCAAGTCGCTGCATCGGCAGCGATAAAATTCACGTTTGAGATTTCTGCCCGTCGCGCACGCAATGTCGCCTCGGCAACCAGAGCAGGAGAGATGTCGACACCAACGACAGAGCCCTCCGGTGCGACCCGTCGCGCAATAGCCACTGATGTTGAACCGCCCCCGCAGCCCACATCGATCACTCGCTGCCCGGGCATGTAGTTTGCCTGTTGGAACAGAGCAACACTGATTGGCGCAAGCATGGACTCGAAGCGATCCAGGTTGCGTAGCCAGCGATCACCCATCTCGCCAGCCCAGTC
Source organism: uncultured Alphaproteobacteria bacterium (assembly GCA_963758225.1). Classification (GTDB taxonomy): domain Bacteria; phylum Pseudomonadota; class Alphaproteobacteria; order Rhizobiales; family Xanthobacteraceae; genus Z2-YC6860. Next base: position 4,503 of record CAVWUJ010000003.1, read on the forward strand.
TTCCGCATTCAACGCATCGATTGTGGCCATCTGTCGGGTCATCTGGTGACGTTATCACTTAAGTGGTCACTGCAAGCACTGGGACCAAGACGCAACACGAATTGCGGGATTTGCGTTAGTCTCCGGGGGCATAAGGGGGCGGTGCATTGGCCCCCATACGCGTGAAAGCAACAAAAGTCCGCATGGGAGGGTTCGTAAGTGAAGAGCAAGAGTAATGTTCCCGCGCTGAGCGTCGCCGCGAGCGTGATGGCGATCATGGCTGCCACATCGGCCGCCCGCGCCGCAGACGCGACTACGCAAGTGGAAGCGAACAGCGACCAGGGCAATCAGCTGGAAGAAGTGGTTGTCACCGCGCAGTTCCGCGACCAGAACCTCCAGGACACGCCAATCGCGATCACCGCGGTCACCGGCGAGATGATGGAGTTGCGTAACCAGACCAGTATTTACCAGGTAGCCGCACAGGCGCCCAGTGTCGTGCTCGCCCCGATGGGCCAGGCCAACGGTCCGGCGCTGACCGCGTTCATCCGCGGCGTCGGCCAGACGGACTTCAACTACGCGGTGGAACCGGGCGTCGGCATCTATGTCGATGACGTGTACTACCCCACCCTGACCGGCTCGATCATTGACCTCACCGACATCGGTCGCGTTGAAGTGCTGCGTGGCCCGCAGGGCACGCTTTCAGGCCGCAACTCCATCGGCGGCGCGATCAAGATTTTCTCGCGCACTCCTGAAGGTGGCGACGGCGGCCAGGTGTCGCTGACTTACGGCGACTACAACCGCGTGGATATCCGCGCCGTCGGCGATTTCTCGCTGAGCGACAACCTTTTCATGCGCGTCGCGGGCGTCTCGAAGAACCGCGATGGCTACGTCGACCGCATCGACTACGCCTGCGCACACCCCGGTACGGCATTGCCGGCCACGCTCAACGTCGGCACGGGTTGCAAGCTCGGCACCCTGGGCGGCGTTTCCTACGCCGGCGGCCGCGTTTCCTTCCGCTGGCTGCCCAGCGACTCGGTTGAAGTCAACGTCATTGGCGACGTGACCAATGACAATTCCGAAGCCGGCGCGATCATGCTGGGCCGCTCCGTCGGCACGCAGGGACCGCCCACGGCGACCTCGGCCGGTCAGCCCGTACCGCTGTCGCCGGTTGATCCGCGCTACATCGGTTATCGCAATCCCAACAACACCAATCCGGCGACCAACGTGCTGGTGCCGCTGGACAGCCGCTTCGTTCCCTGGGATCCGGGCTTCCTCCCGGGCAACCAGAGCACGGACAACATCAGCAATCCGTATGTGAACTACGCGACGTTCATCGACAGCCGTCCCGGCAGGGCGTCGATGCCCTACACGCCTTCCGCCGTCCCCCCGGTCCAGACCCTGGACCAGTGGGGTATATCGGCAAACGTGGACTGGAGCATCAACGAGAACAATTCACTGAAGTGGATCTCGTCCTACCGTCGCTATGATTCGTCCTGGGCGCAGGACGTCGACGGTTCGCCGCTGGCCAGCCAGCAGCTGCTGCAGACCCTGGACCACCTGGCCTGGTCGCAGGAACTGCGCTGGAACGGGCAGGTCGGCGACCTGCTCGACTTTACGTTGGGCGGCTTCTACTACAAGCAGGAAGGCACGCTGGAAGCGCGCGTCGACCTCCCGTACGCGGGCCTCGACTTCATCCATGGCCCGGACCAGACACCTGCGCATTCGACGGCAGCGTTCCTGCACACGGAGTGGAACCTCACCGACGCCCTGACGCTGATCGGAGGCGTGCGCTGGACCGAGGACTTCAAGAACTACATTTACCAGCGGCGCAATGTGGACCTGACACTGCCGCAGCCCTGCAACCCGGGTTTCCCGTTCGGACCGCCCATCGGTGGACCGCAGCCGCCGAACTGCCTGCTTGCAGGCCTGTTCAATGTCGCTCCGGATGATCCCTACAAGGATGACCGCATCGACTGGCGCGTCGGCGCTCAGTACAGCTTCACCGACAACTTCATGGGTTACCTCTCGGCCTCCACGGGCTACAAGGGTGGCGGCGTGAATCCGCGGCCGTTCTATCCGGCGCAGATCCTCTCGTTCGCACCTGAGGAACTGACCACCTACGAAGGTGGCATCAAGTCGGACCTGTTCGACAACCGGGTGCGCCTGAACGGCGCGATCTTCTTCAACGACTACAAGGACGTCATCCTCAACCTCAGCAACTGCACGGCCCAGACGGGTAGCGCAGCCACGGGCGTGCCCTGCGCGCTGCCTTCGAACGTGGGTTCGGCGGAAGTCTGGGGCTTTGAGCTGGAAGCCAGCCTGCGCCTCGGGGCGGGCTTCAGCATCGATGCGACCGGGAGCATCATGGACTTCCAGTACCAGGACACGGGCGTGGCCACCGGAGTGACGGTCGACATGATCACGCCGATGACGCCGGAAGAGAAGTACAGCCTCGGCATGATGTGGGAGGGAGACCTCGGCGAGTCCGGCAGCATGTTCATACGTGGCGATGCGAACTACCAGTCGCAGGTCCACTCGGCGGCCATCAACCTGCCGTACACACGGGTGCCCGGCTTCACGGTGGTCAATGCACGCATTGGCTGGCGCGGAGCGGACAACGACTGGGAAGCCGCGCTTGAGGTCAACAACGTCCTCGACAAGCTCTACTTCTACGGCAATGCCGACTGGTCGACCAACGGTGGTTCGACGACCTATACCCCGGCAATGCCGCGCAACTGGGCTGTGACGCTGAAGCGGAACTTCAACTAACAGCAGGAAGCTTGAGCCAAACTGGGCGTCGGCCGGCAACGGTCGACGCCTTTTTTATTCCAGCTCCAGGAATCCCAGAACTGCTTCGGCCCAGGCGGGAGGATCATCGAGGGCGGACAGGTGCCCGGTGCCGGGCAACTCCACGCGATCTGCCCAGGGGATTGTTTCGCTGAGTTTTTGTCCGGCTGACAGTCGGGCATTGCCGTCCTGCGTACCGTTGATAATGAGTGCCGGCTGCCTGATCGACTTCAGATCAGGGTCCGGCACGGGTGACCACCCGCCTTCCAGGTCCGCGCCGGAATAGTGGTCGACACAGGCGGACAACAGGGCGCGTTTCGCCCCGTTGGGGGGTACGGGCTGCATCAACGCGTGCTCAAGGATCGCTTCGCGCAAGGCGATCAAGCCTGCCGAGTCCCGCAGTTGCCTATACCGCGCAATCGGTAACTCGGTTTCGTCCTCGAACCAGGGCGCGCCATCGAGGACCAGGCCGGTCACCCGTTGCGGGGCGAGAATCGCGGTATGGATGGCGACGCGCGCACCCTGGGACATGCCGACGAGTACGGGATCGTCGAGACGTGCGGCATCCAGCAACGCCAGCAAGTCGCCGCAGGCCTTGGCCGGATTGTACGGACCGCGGGTAAGTCCGAACCCTCGCCGATCGTAACGCAGAACTTTCCGCGAGGCGGCGAGCATGGATAGCACGGGATTCCAGTATTCCAGGGACAGTGGCCAGCCGTGGATGAGTACCAGCGGCGGTCCGGTCCCGCTCTCGCTTCCTTCCAGGCGCCAGCGCAGGTGCGCGCCGTCATGCTCGAGAAAGCGATCAGTGGTTTCGCCGGCGTCCATGGATTGCTGTCCTATAGCTGCGCGCTGAGCGAGATGCCGGGAACGCGCGCGATCTGGGATGAAATCTCGCCGCTTATCCGCTGCAGCATGGGCAGGCGCTCGTCGAGAAGCGCCGCGCGGCTGGTGCGCCTGGAGTGACTTGAACTGTTGAGCGCCGCGACAATACGGCCACTGGAGTCGAACACCGGCACGGCGATGGCAATCACTCCATAAGCCAGTTCGTCCTCGACGATAGAGTAGCCGGACCGGCGCGCATCGCTGATCTGGCGCGAGAGCCTGTCCGGATTGGTCTCGGTCTTTTCGGTCAGTGGCCTGATCGTGGCGTTGGACAGGTACCAATGCAGGCGCTCGGGCCTGAGGCCAGAAAGCAGCACGCGACCCATCGATGTGGCATGGGCCGGAAAACGGCTGCCGACATGCGCTTCCAGGCGCAGCAGCGTGCGTATCGAAGCGCGCGCCACATAGACGATCTCCGTGCCGTCCAGTACCGACAACGCCGCCGAGTCGCCGGTCTCGCGAGCCATCTCTTCCAGGTGCGTATGGGTCAGCGCTTCGATGTCCATCGACTCGAGATACGCTGCGCCGATCTCCAGCACCTTTGGACGCAGCAGGAACTGGCGGCCGCTACGCATGACGTAGCCGAGCTCCTCGAAGGTGTTGAGGCAACGCCGGGCAGTCGCGGGTGGCAGCCCGGCCCGCGCCGCGACCTCACTGAGCGTCATGTGGGGCTTGTCGCGCGAGAAGGCGCGCAGGACTTCGAGGCCCTTTGCCAGCCCACCCATGACTTCGCGACGGAGAACCGGTGGATTTTCCTGCATGTTCAGTCCCGTGGATCCTGCGTTGACAGGCCGTGCCATAGAGTCTCAGGATATTCGATCTACGAAAAGACTTTCGCATAACGAAAATGAAAATCGGACGCCAGGAATACAAGAGTTCAGCTCTGTCCACATCGAGTGCGGACACCATAGTCGTGCGCGGCAAGGACCTGTGCCGGGAACTGATCGGCAAGGTCAGCTTCAGCGAATACCTGTGGTTCCTCCTGTGCGGGACGCTTCCGCAGGCGCCGCAGCGACGCGTGCTGGATGCGACGCTGGTTGCCATAGCCGAACACGGCCTCGTGCCCAGCGTGCAGGCCGCGCGCATGACGTATGCGGCTGCGCCCGAGGCGCTGCAGGGCGCAGTGGCCGCGGGCGTCCTGGGTTGTGGCTCGGTGATTCTCGGCGCGGCAGAGTCTGCTGGCAAGGATGCTGGCCGATATCGTTGTCCGCAGTCGCGAAGCGGACCTCAAGGCTGCCGCTTCCACCGTGATCAGCGAGCTGCGCGCCGCACGCAAGGCGGTTCCCGGGTACGGGCATCCCCTGCATAAGGGAGAGGATCCGCGAGCCACGCGGCTGTTCGAGGTTGCCGAGGAGGCCGGCCTTCCGGACCTGCACCGCAGGGCAGCGCGCCAGGTGGAAGAACTGCTGCCTGCATTGACCGGGAAGAACCTGGTGATGAATGTATCGGCGGCGATTCCCGCCGTGCTGCTCGATGCGGGGTTTCCGGTGGGAGCGCTCAAGGGCGTGCCGATACTGGCGCGCACGGCGAGCCTCGTGGCGCATTTGCTGGAAGAACAGACCAAGCCGATTGGGTTCGTGCTCTCGCACGCAGCCGCGCAGGCCATCGACTACGATGGCGACCTTCCGCAGGGTTTCATGGCAGGCAAAGAATGAAGGGGCTGGAACTACTCAAGGGCGTGCGCATCGTCGAACAGGGCACGTTCATCACCGGACCGTGCACGGGGATGATGCTGGCGGACCTGGGTGCGGACGTGATCAAGCTGGAAAGCCCGGACGGCGATCCGTATCGCGCCTACCAGGGCGACAACTATTCACCGCATTTCCAGGCCTACAACCGCAACAAGCGCAGCCTCGCGCTGGACATGAAGCAGCCGGGCGAGCGCTTGCTGTTCGACACGCTGATCCGCGAGGCGGACGTGTTCATCCAGAATTTCCGGCCCGGCACGGCCGACCGGCTCGGTGCCGGCGCTGCGCGCCTCCAGGAACTGAATCCGAAGCTGATCTACTGCTCCATCAGCGGCTTTGGGAGCAGTGGACCCTACGTCGACCGGCCCAGCTACGATTCCGTTGCGCAGGCCCTGAGCGGTTTCCTCAGCGTGGTCGTCGATCCGGACCGGCCCCGCTTCCTCGGCCCGGCGCTTGCCGATGCGATCACGGGAATCTATGCATCCTATGGCGTGCTGGGCGCGCTGTTCGAGCGCACCCGGACCGGTCGTGGCCGGGTCATCGAGATTTCCATGCTCGAAGCCATGGCGCATTTCGCCATCGAACCCTTCGCTGCCTACTTTGCCCTTGGCACGGTGCCGGCCTCCGCGGACCGGCCGCGGCTGGCGCAGGCGCATATCCTGCGCACCAGCGACGGTGGGCTCATTGCGATCCACCTGTCCTCGCTGGAGAAATTCTGGACCGGGCTCATCGCGGCGCTGGAAGCCCCGGAACTGGCCAGCGATCCGCGCTTCGCGACGCGATTGCTGCGCATCGAGAACTACGATGCGCTGGGACGCGAACTCGACAAGCGGTTCTCGCAGCATCCCGTCGACATCTGGGTACAACGCCTGGGCAAGGCAGACGTGCCCTTCGCGCCCATCAACAAGGTGGATGCCGTCGTGAAGGATCCGCAGGTGCAGCACCTGGGGCTCATGGTGCCCATCGAGAATCCGCATACGGCGAAACAGATGGTGCGGCCGCCCGGTGCAGTTCGATGGCCAGCGTGCCGCCGACGTTCGCCGCGCACCGCTGCTCGACGAACACGGTGCCGCGATCCGCAGCCGGCTCGCGGCTTCCACCGCGTGGCCCGACATTCAATCAGACATCAAGTGATATCCGAGGTCCTCCGATGCTATTTCCGACAACACTAGTTGGCAGCTATCCGCAACCGGAGTGGCTGATCGACCGCAAGAAGCTGGCAGGTCGTTTTCCGCCGCGCGTACGCGCGCGCGAACTGTGGCGCGTGCCCGAGGCCTACCTCGAGGAGGCGCTGAACGACGCCACGCATCCTGGCGATTCGTGCGCAGGAAGCCGCGGGTCTGGACATCATCACCGACGGGGAAATCCGCCGCGAGAGCTACTCGAACCGATTCGCGACCGCACTCGAGGGCGTCGACCTGGACAATCCGGGTGTCGCGCTGGATCGCAGCGGCCATGAAAACCCGGTGCCACGCGTGACCGGCAAGATCCGCCGCAAGCATGCAGTGATGGTCGATGACGTGAAGTTCCTGACCTCGAACACGCAGCGGCGCGTGAAGATCACCGTGCCCGGCCCATTCACGATGGCGCAGCAGGCGCAGATCGACCACTACGGCGGCAGCCGGGAGCAGGCCTCGCTGGATTACGCGCGCGCGGTGAACGAGGAGATCCGCGACTTGTTCGACGCAGGCGCGGACGTGGTGCAGATCGATGAGCCCTACATGCAGGCGCGGCCCGAAGAAGCGCGCAAGTTCGGGCTGGCCGCATTGAACGCCGCCCTGGAAGGCATCACCGGTCGCACTGCCGTGCATATCTGCTTCGGCTACGCCGCCATCATTCATTCGCGCCCGGGAGCGGAGGGGTATTCCTTCCTCACGGAACTCGCCAACTGCAGCTGCAAGCAGATCTCGATCGAGACCGCGCAGTCGAAACTGGATGTCAGCGTGCTGAAAGGCTTGCCCGGCAAGCAGATCATGCTGGGCGTCATCGACCTTTCCGACATGACGGTGGAAACGCCGCAACTGGTTGCGGAACGCATCCGGCGCGCGCTGCCATTCATGCCGGCTGAAGACATCATCATCGCGCCGGATTGCGGCATGAAATACCTGCCGCGGGAAGTCGCGGACGGCAAGCTGCGAGCCATGGTCGAGGGTGCCCGGATCGTTCGAGAGGAGTTCACCAAATAATTCACGACTAGCGGGGGATTCCATGGTTTACCGAAACGGATTTGGGGGACTCCTGGTATTCACGGCCGGCGCGATGGGCGCCATGCCAGCTGCGGGAGCGAATGCAACGGTGGATCCCAGCACCCAGGTGGAGGCCGCCACCCTGGACGAGATCGTCGTGACGGCCCGCAAGCGCGAGGAGTCCTTCACCGACGTGCCCATGACCGTGAATGTCTTCACGGAGCAGACGATCGAGGCAGCCGGCATCCAGAAACCGGCGGACTTCATCGCGCGGGTGCCCAACATGACGCTCGTCGAGACCCAGAACGCCGGCAATGCGTTCGTGGTGATCCGCGGCATTTCCCAGGCCCGTAACAGCGAACCCTCGGTCGCCGTGCTGGTTGATGGCGTGCTGGAAACCAATCCGGCCGAGTTCAACAAGGAGTTGTTCGACATCCGGCAGATCGAGGTGCTCAAGGGACCGCAGGGTGCCCTGTACGGACGCAATGCCATCGGCGGTGCGATCACTATCGCCACCAAGGACCCTTCGGATGAGTTGGAGGGCCAGGTGCGGCTCGGATATGGAAACGAGAATTCCATTCGTGCCCAGGCCGCATTGAGCGGACCCGTCGGCGACACCCTCAAGTTCCGCGCTTCGCTGAGTTACCTGGAAACGGATGGTTTCCTGGACAATGAGTACCTCGGCGGCAAGGCCGATCCGTCCGAGGATATTTCCGGTCGCGCGCGCCTCATCTGGCAACCGAACGATGGCTTCACGGCCGACCTGCGCTTTTATGGCAGCCAGCTCGATACACGTGCCCTGTACTTCGTCATTCCCCGGGATGTCGAGGCGAACCCGTTCAGCACGTTCACCACGGCGCCGGACGCGAACAACGTCACGACGCCGATCACGCTGGACAACCCCGGCATCAATACGCGCGACATGTACACCGGCGCACTGAAGATGGACTTCAACACCGGAGTCGGAACGTTGACATCGGTGACCGCCTACAACTCCACGGAGGAAGTACTGACCGGCGATGCCTATGACTTCCGGCCGGCTGCGAATTCGATCTTCCAGGCGTTGCTTGGCACCGACCTCAACCAGAGCCAGTTCCTTGACCTGCAGACCTTCAGCCAGGAACTGCGCCTGACATCGCGCACGGAAGGTCGCATCTCCTGGATCGCGGGTGCGTACTATGTCCACACCGACCGGTTCATCTCCACCGGCAACAATGTCGACACCGGCGCCGGCGTGTTCCCCGTGTACCACGAGCCGCGACTGACCGGCCCGAATCCGAGCGCCACTTTCCTTGCGGACTCCCAGAACAACGACGCATGGGCGGTGTTCGGCGATGTCATCTTCGCGATTACCGACCAGCTGGAGTTCGATGCCGCGCTGCGCTACGACGAAGACACCCGCGAGAATACGACGGAGACTCCGCCCGCATTCCTTCCGGATCCGTCCGCATCGACCGGGGAAGTGCGCAAGCACACCTTCAGCGAGTGGCAGCCGAAGGCCACGCTGCGATACAAGCCCGACGAAAACCTCACATTCTTCGGCGGCTGGAGCCGTGGCTTCCGCAGCGGCGGATTCAACCAGACCGGCGTGGGCGCGGTTGCCGATGCCGCCGGCATTGCAGGCGTCAATGACCTGTTCGAGGCCGAGGTTGCCGATACCTGGGAGGTGGGCGTCAAGGGGCAGACCGAAAACGGCATGTTCAGCGGCGGCGTGAGCCTGTTCCATACGGACTCGGAAAACGGCTACTTCTTCGTGTTCCTGGCCGCCAATTCGACCCAGAACCTGGGGAACCTCGATTCCACCCTGAAGGGCGCCGAAATCGAGCTCACCGTTCGCCCCACCGACAGGCTGGAATTGCACGCCGCCTACGGTTTCACCGACAGCGAGATCACGGCCATGGAGGACCCCACCGTCATTGGCAACAATTCCCCGCTGGTTACCGACGACACCCTGAACCTCAGCGCGCAGTACACCCAGCCGCTGAACGGGGACGTGGGACTGATCCTCCGTGCGGATTTCCAGCGGATCGGCCGAACCTGGTGGGAGCCCTACAACGTGACTTCCCGGGATCCCGTGGAGCTGCTGGACGCCCGCGTCGGGCTGGGTAATGACAAATGGACCGTCACGGCCTGGGGCAAGAATCTGACCGATGAGAAGTACAATACGGAATTCTCGCCGGGCGGCTTCCTGTTCAAGGCTTTGCCGAGCCGCTACGGCGTCGAGTTCAACTATCGTTTTTGAGGATGACCAGGAGTTGACCATGGCTACTGCAGCAAAACTGCCATCACGGCTGCACCACACCGCCTACACCTCGCGTGATCTCGAGGCCACGCGCCATTTCTACGAGGACATCATCGGCTTGCCGCTGGTGGCCACGTGGTGCGAGAAGGACGAGCTGTTCGGCAAGGAGCGCACCTACTGCCATTGCTTCTTCGGCCTGGCCGACGGCGGCGCGCTGGCGTTCTTCCAGTTCGCCGACAAGGACGACGAGGCGCAGTTCGCGCCGACGATGCCGCCGTCGCCGTTCCATCACATCGCGCTGAATGTCGATGCCGAGACGCAGGCCGGCATCGAGAAGCGCCTGAAGGAAGCCGGCTACAAGGCGCCGAAGTTCTACGTGCTGGAGCATGGCTACTGCCGCTCGATCTACGCCGAGGACCCGAACGGCATGATCTGCGAGTTCACGCTGGATCATCCGGACGCGGCGAAGATCAACGCGGAGGACCACCGGAATGCGCACAGCGAACTGAAGCGCTGGCTCGGCGGCGATCACCACAACAACAACCCGTTCCGCACGGAAGCGCACTGATCGTGCTGGGCAGTTCGGACCGGATACTCACGACGCACGTCGGCAGCCTGCCGCGCTCGCAGGCTGTCACCGACGTGCTGTTCGCGCGGGAAGGAACGGCGCGCTGCCGCCGGATCCGGACAGGGTCATCACCGATGCGGTGGCGGCACATCGTCCGCAAGCAGGTCGAAGTCGGCATCGACGTCGTCAGCGACGGCGAGATGGGCAAGATCAGCTACGCCACCTACATCAAGGATCGGCTCGCCGGTTTCGACGGCGATTCACCGCGCGAGCCGGGACAGGACCTGGTCGAGCATCCGCGACTGCTCGAGAAGCTGGCGAAGCTGGGATCGACGGCGAAGTACCGCCGGCCGCGCTGCGTGGCGGACATCCAGCGTGAAGGACCTGCAGCCGATGCAGGACGACATCGCGAACATGAAGGCCGCGATCGCCGCGGCGAAGCCGACGGAAGGGTTCATCAACACCGCCTCGCCGGGCACCATCGCGCTGTTCCAGCCCAACGATTTCTACCCGACGCAGGATGCGTATCTCGAGGCCGTCGCCGAGGGCATGCGCGCCGAGTACGAGGGCCTGACGCAGGCCGGGCCTGCTGATCCAGATCGACGCGCCGGACATGGCCATGGGCCGGCACACCATGTACCGCGACCGCACCGAGGACGATTTCGTCGGCCTCGCCGCGCGCCACGTCGAAGTGCTGAACCACGCGCTGCGCAATGTGCCCGGCCGACCGGGTGCGCATGCATGTGTGCTGGGGCAACTACGAAGGGCCCGCACACCCACGACGTGCCGCTGGAAAAGCTGCTGCCGGTGGTCATGAAGGCCAAGCCGCAGGCCATCCTGTTCGAGGCCGCCAATCCGCGCCATGCGCATGAGTGGAAGGTGTTCCGCGACGCTGAAATCCACGGTGCCGGAAGACAAGATCCTGGTGCCCGGCGTGCTCAGCACGACGACCAACTATGTCGAGCATCCCGAGCTGGTGGCCGAGCGGCTGGAGAAGCTTCGCGAACATCGTGGGGCGCGAGCGCGTGCTTGCGGGCACGGATTGCGGCTTCGGCACCTTCGCCGGCTTCGGGCCGGTCGATCCGGACATCGTGTGGATGAAACTGAAGTCGCTGGTGGATGGCGCTGCGATTGCCTCGAAGCGCCTGTGGGGAAAGCGCTGACGTCGGGAGTAGGGGCGCGATCGCGGTGAGTTGCGCACGCGCGCTCAAACAATGGGCCCAAAGCGGCCCATAACTCGCGCGCGAACACGCCTCGCCACACTCGCGCGGAACGCCGATTCGGGGTTTGATCCAGAGCCTATGGATGCAGGCAGCACCGGCACACGCCTTCGGCGCGCGCCCACATCCGTACGCGACCGCGCCGGATGCCTTTGTACGCCCGGCGCAGTTGCCATGTCGCTCGCCTTCTCAAGCCTCTGGCAAATCAAACACCAGCACTTCCGCATCCATGCCGTCTCGCAGTTCGATGTGCGAGACATCCGTGTTCGTCACCGCATCGCCCGGTTGAAAGTGGCGTGCCGTTCACGGTGATCTTGCGCCGCGCACCAGGTGCACATAGAGTCCGGCGACCGATTGTCACCTCGAGGTCAGCGCGTTCCTCGCCATTGAACAGGCCCGCGTAAATGCGCGCATCCTGATGGATGCGCACCGAACCGTCCGCGCCGTGCCGGAGACGATGAGTCGCAGGCGACCCCGCTTCTCCTGGTCGGAGAAGTGCTTCTGTTCGTATTCCGGCGCCAGGCCGACGCGGTCGGGCCGGATCCAGATCTGCAGGAAATGCACGCCGCGTTCGCTGCGAGGGATTGCGCTCGCTGTGCATGCACGCCGGTGCCGGCACTCATGCGCTGCACATCGCCGGGCCGGATCACCGAGCCGTTGCCCATCGAGTCGTGATGGTCCAGCTCGCCATCGAGCACGTAGCTGATGATTTCCATGTCGCGGTGGGGATGCGTGCCGAACCCGCGCGCCCGGCGCCACGCGATCCTCGTTGATGACGCGCAGCGCGCCGAACTCGACGTGCTTCGGATCGAAGTAGTCCGCGAAGGAAAAGCTGTGGAAGCTCTGGAGCCAGCCATGGTCGGCAAAGCCGCGCTCCTGGCTGCTGCGTACGGTCTGCATGGCAATCTCCTGATCTCGGGCTGGCCATGTTGGGCTCGATATTTCCGGATGGAAAAGCGCAATTTTCAGGCCATTCTTATCGACTTCTTTGATATAAATATGGCAACCCTTCGTACGACCCCTGAACAGTGGCAAGTCCTGGCTGCCGTCGTGGATCTGGGGCGGATTCGCCCAAGCGGCAAAGTCCCTGCACCGCAGCCAGTCCGCCGTCAGTTACACCCTCGCCCAGCTCAGGATTCCCTGGGCGTGCGGTTGCTGGAGATTCGTGGCCGCAGGGCGGAGCTGACGCCTGCCGGCCGCGAGCTCCTGCGGCGCAGCCGACATGTCGTGGAACAGTTCGATCGCCTGGAATCCCTCGCCCAGTCCATTCAAAAGGGATGGGAGAGCGAGTTGCGGCTCGTGGTGGATGCTGCGTTTCCACAGGAACGCTTGTTCCTGATGCTCCATGAGCTCCAGCGCAGCTGTCCCGACACGACGATCTCGGTGGCCGATGCGGTCCTGTCAGGCGCCGAGGAAGCGATCACGCACGGCGAGGCGGACCTCGTTGTCACCACCCGCGTACCCTCGGGCGTACTGGGGGACTGGTTGATGGACGTACCCATGATTGCCGTAGCGGCATCCGCACATCCGCTTCACCACCAGGGCGGCGCGCTCGCGCTTGAGGATCTCGTGCCCCACACGCAGGTGGTGGTTCGCGATTCAGGGCGCGAACATCCTCGCGACGAAGGCTGGCTTGGTGCACAGCATCGCTGGACGGTGTCGGGCCCGGAAGCTTCGCTGGCGGCAATTCGCGCGGGACTTGCCTATGCATGGATGCCTGTTCACCGTATCCAGCCATTCATCGCAAGCGGCGAACTGAAGCCACTGCCACTCCAGGCGGGAGCGACGCGAAAACTGTCCCTGTACGCCGTGCTGGTAAAAGGAGAGACCGCCGGGCCCGCGGCGCGAATGGCACTGGAGCTGCTGCAACGACACCTGCCCGTCAGTCGCGACTGAAAGCGGACGATTATGTCGCCTGTCGCGGGGCAGACGTCTGTCGAGTAATGTGAACCGATATTCGCTCCATGAATATTCGCATCCGCGAAAACTCCGCTAACCTGCGTTGCTGCTGGGTATGCGTCTTGCGCAGGCTGCATGGTGACGACATATCGGCCAGGGGTGAACACAACCAATGCAACTGGGCATACTGACGCACCGCTGGATTCAGCCCGAGTGTGTGGGTGCAGTTCACCGGCGTGGAGGTCAAGCCCGTCGCCGGACTCGTCGCAGACGCTTTGCCTTCAACCTGCGAAGGGCTTCGATCTGCTGACGCTGCAGAATGGAAACGCAGCGATACTGCTGGGTGACAGCACGGTGGCCGGCGGGCGAATACGAATGGATCAGGCTGCTGGTTGGATCCCGCGCCTGGCAGTTCCTACATTGTGGACGCGACCGGCCAGCATGACCTGAGCATTCCCAGTGGCCCGGAAACCGGCCTGAAACTGGTGCGGGGCTTCACGATGCCCGCAGGTGGACGCGGCGATTTCACCATCGACTTCGTGCTGCGGAAGTCCATCATTGCGCCCCCAGGCCAGTCACCCAACTACATGATGAAACCTGTGCTGCGCCTGACGGACAACACCCAGGTCGGAACTTTGGCCGGGGTTCTTCAATCCGCAGACCCTGGCGGCGCAGCCTGCATGCGCCAACCGTGCGCCCACCATTTATCTGTACACCGGCGTCGTGACTACGCCAGACGACCTGTACAACCCGGTGAACGACAGCGCGGACACCATGCCCACCGTGGATCCCCTGGTTACGGCGACAGCTGCGCTGGTCTCGGGACAGTACGCATATCGCATCGGGTTCGTGCCCGTTGGCAGCTACACGGTGGCCTTCACCTGCAATGACGATGACCCACTGGTCGACGAAAACACGCTGGTGCCCAACCCCATCACGTTCACCCTGTATCCCCAGACCGTCAGCATTGCCGCGGGCATGACGACGACGGCGAATTTCTGAAAATAAAAAGGGCGCCGTAAGCACGACGCCCCTTCTTCGATCGGACAGCTAGCCGAGCTAAAGCTTACAGCTTGCCCGTCTCGCGCCAGCTGCCTTCCGCGTAGTCCGTGCGCACCGAGGCCACGTACGGCACCGGGCAGACGATCGCGCGGATCTGCACCTGCTTGTGGCTCTCGACGGTGGGCTTCTTCGAGCCGCCATCCGTCTTCGCCCCACACGAAGGTCACTTCCGTGCCCGGCTTGGCGAACTCCGGCTCCAGGTAGGCCAGCGTCAGCTGCTTGCGCTCGTTCGAGCTGTAGCCGACCCAGGTGGAGACACCGACCTGCTTGCCATCCTTCGACAGCACCTTGTCCTGCGGATACATCGAGTACACCGCCGACGGGAAGTCGAAGTACTTGGCGCGCTCGCTTTCCTTGCCGTACTGCGAGGCGATGGCCTTGATGCACGTCTTCGTCGTTCAGCTCGAGCGTCACCTTGATGCGGTGCGGCTTGCCGGCGATCTTCTCCAGCGCCTCGCGGCCGATGAAGTCGTGGTCGAACTTCACGAACGCGCCGTAGCCCAGGTCGTACGGCGTGATGTAGTGGTCGTCGATGTTGTTCGAGAAGTAGCTGCCGCCCAGCGAGGCATTGCCTTCGAAGCCAATTGGCCGGCAGCCACTCGCGGTACTTCTTCATCCGCTCGTCGCCCGAATAGATGGCCGCCATCGGCGAGGGAATCCAGCCTGACTCCAGCGTGTTCGACGAGTAGGCGCGCGAACCGACCAGGCGCAGGCCGAATTCCTTGCCGGCCTCGACGATCGCGTCGAGCACGGCCTGGCCATCGGCGGAAGGTCCGAACAGCTCGAAACCCGGCTGGCCGGCCATGCCGTGGCGCAGCGCGGTGACTTTCTTGCCGGCGATCTTGATGTCCGCCATGTTGAAGAACTTCAGATCCGGCGGCGCCTTGCCCAGCACCTTCGTCATGACCTTCATCGCGTTCGGACCCTGCACCTGGTAGCGGTAGGTCTTGCGCGCGGTGGGGTTCGGGCGCGAGGCGGAGCGCTCGTCACGCTCGAACTTCACGTTCCACTTGCTGCCGTCCGGCTTGGTGCCGGTCTCGCCGTGGTACTGCACCCAGTTGTGCACCGGCGGGCGGCCGATCAGGTTGAAGCTGTTCGTGGGCGAGATAGCACAGCACCACGTCGCCGATGACGAAGCCGTCCCAGCTCACCGGCACGTACTGCTTGGCCTTGCCGGGCACGAAGCCCTTGAAGCTGTTGATGCCCAGGCTCTCGAGGAGCGCGAACGCATCCGGACCGGTCACGTACATGTCGGTCATGTGGTACGACTGGTTGAACAGCACGGCCGTGTTCTGCCACGCCCACTGCTCGTCGCGCCAGTTGGTGTACTCGGGCAACTTCACCGGATACGGATTCGGGCCGGTCTGCGAATCGCGCAGCAGCTTCACTGCGCCGCCAGCGGCCTTCATGCGCTCTTCAAGATTCTTGAAACTCATGGCTACTCCAGGTTGGACAAGTGTTGGTGGCTCAGGTCTAGCGCGCGAGCGCAAGCCGTCCTGTGGAATCGGCAGTCGCCACAGGGACGCCAGCCAAATCGATACTTTCTCTTACGGCATTCGCGTGCTCGCGCATCAGCGCTTCGGCGCGCGCGCCCTGCCCGCGCTCGATCGCATCGACCACGGCGTGGTGCTGGCGATGCGCGTAGGACAGCATGTCGTACATCTGGCCAAGGTTGTCCTTGTTGAAGGCCAGGGCCTGCGCGCCGCCAAAGGGCACGCGGCTGATGCGTTCCAGCGCGTCGGCGAGCAGCGCGCTGCTGACCTGCTGGATGAGCGCGTTGTGGAAGCGCGTGTTCATCTCGACGTAGGCCGCCTCATCGCTCTCGGTGATGTGGCGCTTGCCGAGGATGGCGTCGCCGTCGTCGAGGCAGGCGCGCAGTTCGCGCAGCAGCGCCTTGGGGCGCCGAGTTCGGCAACGCGTCGCGCAGCAAGGCCTTCGAGCACGGAGCGCAGGTCGATGGCGTCGCTGATGTCCGCCGCGGTGAATGCGCGCACGGCATAGCCGCGGGTTTCGTGTTCGGTGAGCAGGCCTTCCTGCGCCAGCAGCGGCAGCGCCTGGCGCACGGGCGTGCGCGACATGCCCAGCCGATCCGCGAGCGGCGCCTCGGCGACGCGGCTGCCCGGCGGCAATTCATTGCGCAGGATCATCTCGCGGATCCGGACGATGGCCTCGTTCAGCTGGGTGCTCATCGGGTGCTGTTTTCCACGTGGCCGGCGGTAGGGGGTCGGCATCTTCGTAGACGGGATCCCGGCTGTCAATTTGGGATCCCGTCCGTTTCTGCCCGGGGCGGAATCTGTCGCGGGCAGGGTTCGGGGCGTTCGCGGGGCCGCCGGATCGCGGTAATCTATCCGCCCTTTCGGGCAGCCAGACAACACAGATAGAGGGGTAAAACGCCATGGCCACTCCAGCCACCCAGATGTCCAATTCAGTCACCACCGCGCTGTACATCGGCGGCAAGGAACGCCAGACCGCGGACAAGATGGCGATTGCCGATCCGGCCAAGCCCGGCGTCGTCGTCGGCCATGCCGCCTCTGCCACCACCAAGGACGTGCGCGACGCCGTCGCCGCCGCCAAGGCCGCCTACCCGGCCTGGTCCGCGCTCACGCCCGCAGCAGCGCGCCGAGAAGATGATGGCCGCCATCGAGGGCGTGCCCGATTCGCCCAATCCCTTCGCCTCCGAGGACGGCGCCCTCCTGTCGCAGGAGAACGGCAAGGTCCGCCTGGAGGGGTGGGTCGACGCGCTGGTGCTGCAAGATCCGCTGGAAGCTGGCGCTGATGCATGCCGACGAGGTGACCCAGGCCAAGGTGCTGAAGCCGGTGACGGGACACATCCCGACCGAGACCACCGTGAGCTACCAGCCGCTGGGCGTGGTCAGCATCATCGTGCCCTTCAACTGGCCGATCGCCATCCTGGGCGCGGCGCTGCCGCACGCGCTGCTGGCCGGCAACACCGTCATCGTGAAGCCGCCGCTGACGGCGCCGCTGGCCACCGCGCGCGTCGTGCAGCGCATCGCCGAGAAGCTGCCCCCGGGCGTGCTGAACGTCGTCACCGGCCCGGACGCGAACATGAAGGCGCTGGTCCAGAACCCGGACGTCGCCAAGGTGTGCTTCACCGGCTCGGTGGGCGGCGGCAAGAAGATCATGGAACTGGCTTCCGCCAGCCTCACGCGCGTCACGCTCGAACTGGGCGGCAACGATGCGGCCATCATCCTCAAGGATGCCATCATCGACGACACGCACATGGATCGCCTGTTCGCGGCCATCTTCGACACCACCGGCCAGATCTGCATGAACGCCAAGCGGCTGTACGTGCATCGCTCGCGCGTGGATGAAGTGGTCAACGCCCTGTCGGCGCGCCTGCAGAAGACGAAGCTGGGCTACGGCCTCGACAAGGACACCACCATGGGTCCGCTGCATTCGCCGGCGCAGAAGAAGTTCGTCGACGAGCTCATCAAGGAAGCCAAGGACTCGGGCGCCAAGGTGCTGGAGTTCGGCGAACTGCCGGGCGGCGACATGAAGGGCGGCAACTTCGTGCGGCCCGCCATCGTCGTGAATCCGGACCCGAAGCTGCGCGTCGTGACCGAGGAGCAGTTCGGCCCGGTGATTCCGGTCATTCCGTTCGATACGGAAGAAGAGGCCGATCAAGGCGGCGAACGACACCTGGGCCGGCCTCGCCGGTTCGGTGTGGACGGCGGATCCCGACGACGGCCAATCGCGTCGGCGGCCAGATGGTCTGCGGTTACGTGTGGGTCAACGACCACGGCGCCACGCGCCTGGACCTGCGCGCGCCCTTCGGCGGCATGAAGTCGTCGGGCATCGGTCGCGAGCAGGGCATCGAAGGCATCCGCGCCTTCCAGGACACGCGTTCCATCTCGCACCTGGATGCGGCCACGCTGGCGACGATGCATCACTGAGAGCGGCGCTTGCCGGTGGCGCAATCCGACGGCGCCAGTGCCTCGCCCAGACGGAAAAAGCCCCGCGATGCGGGGCTTTGATCCATCGCGGGCGCGAATTCAGGGTGCTTTTTTCGCCGGCCCGGAAGCAGCGGTAGGCTCTGCCGTGTTTGCGGCGGGATCCGTGCCTTGCCCCGGACGACCGCCCGCGGCGCTGGCTGCGTCGCCGCGGCGCGGCAGGTTGTACAGCACCGTGCCATCGGGCAGCTTGGCGCTGACCATGAACCCGCCCTTGCGCCCGTCCTTCAGCGGATGCACTTCGAGGGTGACCTTGTCACCGGGCTTGAGGCTGCGCTTGGTCCAGCCGTTGCGGCCCAGATAATTCGGGCTCATGCCTTCCAGTCCGTATTCCCCGGCGATGGGCGCCTTGCCTCCCACCGTGACGATGGTCCATGTGTGGGGATTGGTCCACTGGAAGTCCTTGATGGTGCCTTCGATCTTCACGGTCTTCGTGAAGTCGAACATCGCCGTCGAGTGGTGTGCCATCGCCGGAATGGACCGGCCATGCAAGCACGCCAGAAAAAGGGCGGTCAGCAGGCGTTTCATGCTCACTCCAGACTCATGCTCGGCCGGCCCTTCTCGTCGGCGCCGTCGCGGTTGTTCTCGAGGCAGATGTACTCGCGGATCTCGTCATCCAGGTGACGATAGAAGATGCTGCTCGTGAAGGGTTCGGCCAGCACCATCGGGTCGGTGAGCGTGGTCTGGATCTCGAGGTAGTCCGCGTCGATGCGGCGGATGCGCTCGGTGATGCGCAACTGCTCGCTGGGACGGACACCCGGCGCCTGGCGCGCATCGAGCGGGTTCTGCGGATTCAGGCCGACGGTCTCCACCACCAGCGTGTCTCCTTCCCAGCGGCCCGTCGAATGCCCCATGGAAGGTCAGGTCCGGATCCTCCGGCTGCGCACGCCCGTCGGTCCAGATGTGCCGGTACTGCATGTAGGCCTCGGTCAGCATCACGACCTTGTCCGGCTGGTACAGGAACTCGATCGGATACGGCTGGCTCATGATGCCCGGCAGGCCCGGCGGCACGCAGTTGGCCGCGTCACTCTGCAGGTTCTCGCCATGCTGCTGGCGCTTGCGGAACTCCTCGACCTGCGCCTGATATTGCGGGTTGAGCTTCATCTCCGGCGGGCGCGGCGAGCCGCGCTCGTTGCGCCAGTCGATTTCCCAGACACCTTTCCAGTCGGGATATGCAGCAAGCGCCGACCATTTCTGGACCGCCGGATCCGGGACCGGCAGCCGGCGGCGCGGTGGAACCGCAGCCGCCGAGCCCCATGGTCATGGCCATGGCCAGGGCGAGCATCGAAACAGGCTTCACTTGCCGCACGCATCATCTTCCCCTTCATCGCATCAGAAATCGTAGCTCACGCCCAGCGTGAAGCGACGTCCGATCTGGTCGTGGATCGCCGGGCTCACCTCCGCCGGTCCCGTGCGCAGGATGGCCTGCGGGGTCAGCGGTGGTGCGCGGTCGAACAGGTTCTGGATCGTTCCGAACACGCGCAGGCCGTCGAGCGACGTGGGCTCGAAACTCATGGTGAGGTCCGTATAGAACACCGATCCGACATGGTTGTTGTCGATCGTGGTCACGCCGGGAATCGCGACACTGCTTTCGGTGAGCAGGCGATCCAGTTCACCGTCGCCGATGTAGCGCCCGATCACCGTGCCGGACCAGCCGCCGTTCGTGTAGGTCGCGATGGCCGAGACCTTGTCCTCCGGCAGCAGTATCGGACCGCTGATCTGGCCCACCTGCTCGTCCACCGCGCCGCCGCGGTTCTGGATCGAGTTTTCCATCAGCTTGGTTGCAAACAGGCGCAGCGTCAGTTTCTCGGATCCGCCCCCGAACAGCTCAAGTGGCGCGGCTGTAACCCAGCTCGATGTCCACACCCTCGATTTTCTGCTTGGCGAGGTTGATGAACAGCGAGTCGATACGCTCGATCGGACCCGTGGTCGGATTGCCGGAGCGGATGATGTACTGGCACAGGACGGCATCGCCCAGGAAGCATCCATCCATGAGCTGTTGTGGCGTCAGCTGGGCGATCGCACCATTGATCTCGATGCTGTACTAGTCGATTGAGGCCTCGAATCCGTTGAGGAAATTGGGCCGGAAGACCAGACCCACGGTCGTGGTGTCGGCCTCCTCCGGCTCCACCAGCGGGTTGCCACCGGAGAACGTGGCGCCCGAGACAGTCTGGCCAGTGAAGCGGTCCACGATCGTGAAACCGCCGCGGGTCTGGTCGAAACGGTCACGCAGGTTGGGGGCGCGCACGTCCCGGGACTGCGTGGCGCGCAGCCGGATCTGTTCGTTGATGGCCCATGACAGGCCTGCCTTCCATGCCCAGACCTCTCCGGATCCGGAGTAATCGGCCCAGCGGGCTGCAAGGGTCGTTTCCAGGTTCTGGGCAAACGCGACATCCTCCAGCAACGGAATCTGGAACTCCGTGAAGACCTCCTTCACATCGGACTCTGCCGGAGATCTCGCGCAGGCTGCTGAACTGCACGGAACTGGAATTGCCGTCACCCAGGTAACCGGATCCCACGAAGCGAAGTCCGGGGTACCCGGCATAGCCCGGCACTGCTGCGACGCCCGGCACGGGAATGAGGCCGCGGATGCCAGCCGGCGCCAGCCCCAGGTCCGAGAACAGGCGACCATCCGGCAAGGCCGGATATTCATCTGCCGGATCGACGGTGCGCTGGTCCAGGGATTCCTCGCGATAGGCGATACCGAATGCCGCCGAGATATCACCGGCGGGCAGGCCGAAGCCCAGATCGCCGTTCATTGCGACTTCGGCCGAAGTCTGTTCGATCCACTGCGATGCCACCTTCAGTGGATCGATGACCCAGGCCGCTGCCTCGGGGGTGATGTTGTGCGTGCCGCCGAACAGGTTCAGCGGCGCGCAGCCTTTCAGATAGCCATTCGGATCATATTGCGGCAACGCTGCACGGCAGACGATATTGCCGCTGGGATCCTTCACTGCGTCCAGTGCGAACCACAGGCGATCGACGCGGATGCCGTTCTCGGTGTTGAAGTCCTGCCGGTTTTCACCCTGCTGCAGGTAGCCGTCCACCGTCCAGCCATCGAGGAAGCCACCATGAAGGTCCCACTTGAAGCCGGCCGTGATGCTGCGCATCTCGTTCTGCGTGGTCTGCCGGGTATCGCCCAGGGGATTGCTCTCGTTGTCCGGAAGGAATGAGGCGAAGCCCACGTAGCGCACCTGCTCGGGTGTGCCGGTGGTGTTGTCGGTGCTGGTGCGTGCGGCCGGAGACCCGTTGAAGATCTGCTGTTGCAGGGCGGGCGTCAGGAACGCATTGTTCGAATAGACACGACCCTGCCAGATCGACAGCAATGCGATGCTCTCACGGCGCTGGTCGGCGGCATTGTCACCCCAGATGCCCTGCGCGAAGAACTCGACGTTGTCGTTGAGCTGGAAGCTCAGGCGCGCAAATGCGTTGTCGCGGTTGTAGGCAACGGCGACTTCATCGTCCGCGCTGACGCCATAGTCCTGGACCGGCAAGGCCTGGCAGAGGCAACCCGCATCGCGCGAACCCACGCCGTAGAAGGGCAACGGAGCCAGTCCGGTACCCAGCCCATTGAACTGGAGGCGATTGAGCAGCGGTGCGGCGTTGTCCACGAACACACCGTTGACCGAGTAGTTCGTCGGCGCCACGTAGGCCCGCCGCAGGAAGCTGGGGCCGGCCGGATTGGGGTTCGTGACGCGCGAGGACTGGTTGAACCAGGGACGTGACTGCAATGATTCGAACGAACTGATCGCGTCCTGGTCAGCCCGCTGGAACGAACCCATGAAATGGAAGCGGTCGCCCCCGAATCGCGTGCCAAAAGCCGCTCCTACCTCGTAGGCATTGCCGTCACTGCGATCGGTGATGCCGTACTGTCCCTGCACCTTCAGGCCTTCGAAGTCCGTGTTGAGCCTGAAGTTGACGACGCCGGCGACGGCATCGGTGCCATAACTTGCCGAGGCGCCGCCCGTGACGGTGTCAACACTCTGCAACAGCATCTCGGGCAACATGTTGACGTCGACGGTGCCGAAACGGTTGCTCGAGACGACGCGGCGGCCGTCCACCAGTACCAGCGTGCGGCTGATGCCTGCGCCACGCAGGTTCACGTTGGAGCCGCCGGAGTTCTGGCCACCCAGGGCCTGCTGTGGGGCGGCGTTGTTGAAGAACTGCGGCAGCTGGGAAAGACCATCGATGAGGTTGCCCGGTGACACTGCGTCGAGCTCTTCCATCTGCAGCGAGGTGACCGGTGTCGGCGTGAACATGCCGGGGGCCTGCGCGATGCGCGAACCAGTGACCTGGACTTCCTCGAGCTGCGCTTCATCCGGCTGCGCGTCAGCGGCCAGCGCGGGACCAACGCAACCCAATGCAAGCGCAACCGCCGCGGCGACGCGCGTCATTTCCAATCTAGTCATGTACCCCCCCGGGTATTTAATCAGTTATCGAAAACAGTCAGATCCCTGCCAGCCTCCCGGTGCTGTTCCCAAACTCCATCCCTGCATATTGCATTATTCAATAGACAATCAGTAAAGCGATTCGTGGCGGTTCAGTTGTTGATGCTCACGGGATCGTAGCCCGGTTGGCACACATCGACGATGCACAGCGATTCGAGCGTACGGCCTTCGGGCGGCGCCTCGAGGCCGGCCTTCAACATCAACTCACGCAGCACCTTGGCGGTTTCCGGATGCGGAATCGCCGATTGCACGCCAACGCGCACTAGACCGTCGGCATAGTCGATCGGCAACCAGGTACGGGTCGACAGCTTGGGGCTGCCGCGGTTGGTTCTTGGAAATTAGCAGATCGAAGATGCTCGCGCGCGAGCTGCCCTTGTCGACGCAGACGAACGCGAACGTGACTCCATCGAGATCATCGGCGCAAGAAGCATCCACGAACTTCGCAGTCAACTTGAGGCCGTGCCGGAAGTTGTCGTAGCGGCCCTGATAGACTTCTGCCTTAGAGCGTTTGAACTCCGCATCGTCAAACCGTCCGGGCGAACGAAAAGCGTTATGAACATGAAACGGGTCAACGTCAAACCCCCGTATTTCTTTGACGGGCGTCTTAACGAGAAAATCGAGAAGGTAAGCCCCGGTCCCGCCGAGACCGATGATTGCGACAATCTCGTCCTTGAACTTGGCCGCGAGGTCGGTGATTTCGGCGCGGCTGGTCAAGGTGTCGTGAATTTTGAAGACCGAATCGTCGGCGACCTTTTCGACGGACCGAAATGTAAGAACGCTGCCGCCATGCTTCGCAATTGCGGGACCGGAGATGATGCCGACATAGCTTTCAATTTTCGCAAAAAAATCGGCGAACGGGACAAGTTGTCCGTTCTCACGCGGCTTGTTCGAGAACTGCCGCTGAACAACTACGTCTGCCGCGGCCTCGCTCAATGCGAGCGTGGTTGCACCGCCGCCCAGATTTGCGATCGGGCTGCCATCGATGTTGTGCGGATGCGAGCCCGCGAAGAAGATTTGGTGATCTTCCTGCATAACATGATCAGGATCGGTAAATACGAGTTTAGTGACGATCGCGCCGACTTGCCGCTCCAGCTTCTCGTTGAGATACAGGATATCGCGGACGATCAGACAGTTACTGTCAAAACTCACCGCGTATCCTTTATCGACAAGCCGGCGGATGTCTTCGTTATGACTGACCAGTTTCTGAAACATTGAAAACCATTCTGTCCTTGACCTTGACCAACTCGCCTTTGGCGAGATCGCCTTCCGGCTTATTGCCCTGGCCCTTCTTGTAGGTGACCGAGTAAGTAATCTCCGGGTGCGCTGCGTAATCCGGCACTTCGAGGGTCACCACCTCGTCGTAAGAAATCTCCTTCTTGCTCCACTCATGCGCCGTGCCTTCGACGATGATCGTTACGGTGTGGTCGCTGCCGCCACCGCCACCCTGTCCCGGATTGCCGCCACCTTGTCCGGGGTTGCCTCCGCCCTGTCCGGGGTTGTTGCCATTACCCTGCCTGCCCTGTGCCATTTTCTTCTCCTGTCTCAGTGCTTCTTGTCGCGCGGCGGAAATGGATCGCGTCCAGGAGCGACGGTGTCTGAGTCGCGCCATTTGCCGTCGCGGCCCTGAATGCGGACTTCACCGCCCCCGAGATCCCGAACGGTGGACTTCGCCTGCTGCTCAGCCCGGCTTTGCTTGTGATGCACACTTTCCGGCTGAGCCGCGCCCGCGCGCTTTACTGCCCAGTCGCTGCCATGTCGGACAACGAACCGATCGTTCTTAGACATTTCATCTCCAAAGACTTGGGCTTGCGCCTTGCGATTCCGCCATGGCATTATTGCCATGACCACCATGACGATGACTCGAAATGGCGGAAACGTCAAGTTCTATATAACGAAAGCGCCATGAACCCAGCTCAACCCATTGATATCTTTAAAGAACGTCTCAAGGCTGCGCGTAATCTGCGCGGGATGAATCAAGCGGAGCTTGCAGCAAAAGCGGGCCTACCCGCTGCTTCGGTGTCTCACTTCGAGTCGGGCCCTCGGAAGCCTTCCTTTGACAACCTGAAGGCGCTCGCGTCGGCGCTCGATGTCACTACCGACTATTTGCTGGGCCGATCCGACACGCCCAGCGCGTCCGCTGAAACTGCTGGTCGCCTTCATCGCGACCTCAGCAAGCTGACGGAACAGGATTTGAAGCTCGCCACTGACTTCGTGGATTTGCTGGTCAAGCAGAGGGGAACGAAAGCGAGCGAATGACTGCGAAACCAAGGATCGCACGTCGCGCTCTTGCTGAAGCAGCCGCCAACTCGGTGCTGCGGCAGATGAAGATTGACGGCTTGTGGGTCGATCCGGAGGCGATTGCCGCCAGCAAGGACATCATGGTGCAGGCAAAGCCGGGCACCGCGTCCGGTGTTTCAGGGATGCTCATCAAAGCGGGAGATAGCTTTGGTATCCTGTACGCAACTGATATTCGCAGCCGCGGGTTTCAGCGCTTCAGCATAAGTCACGAACTCGGGCACTACTTCATTGAAGGTCACCCTGAAGCCTTGCTTTCAAGCGGGGTTCACCAATCGCGTGCCGGCTTTATGTCGGTGGATCCGTTTGAGCAAGAGGCGGATTATTTTGCGGCTGCGCTGCTCATGCCCGAACTTCCCTTCAAGAAGGCCCTCGCTGAACACGATCCCGGGCTGGTGTGTATCGAATCTCTCTGCAAAGCCTGCGAAACATCCCTGACGGCCACGGCAATTCGTTACAGCGCACTTACGTCAGACGGGGTCGCCATTCTGTGCAGCACCGGAGATGCCATCGATTGGTGCTTCATGTCCGATGGCCTCAAACAAGCGAAGGGCTTTACCTGGGTGCGCAAGGGCACGCCTGTTCCGGCGGGTACTGTAACTGCAAGCTTCAATGCAAAGCCTGACAACGTGCGCATGGGTCAGCGCAACTCTGGCGAAGGTCGCCTTAACGACTGGATGGATGGCGATCGCACTTACCGCATCACAGAAGAAGTAGTGGGATTGGGGCAGTACGGTCGAACACTCACGGTT
The DNA here is from genome assembly GCA_963758225.1 of uncultured Alphaproteobacteria bacterium. Taxonomy (GTDB): domain Bacteria; phylum Pseudomonadota; class Alphaproteobacteria; order Rhizobiales; family Xanthobacteraceae; genus Z2-YC6860. The sequence continues at coordinate 30,485 of CAVWUJ010000003.1, forward strand.
CTTAATTGCAAAGCTTTGAGTCTTAGGGCGGAAACAGAAGAGTTTGAGGACGACGAAGACGCTCTCATTGAAAGCTGGACACCGAAATTCAGACGATAGCCGACCTCAAGAATTCAGACGATAGCCGACCTCAAGCCGGCATTACATACGAATGCGTTTACCGGGCTAACTCGGCCAAAGCAGGATCACCGTTACGCTGCGCTAGAGCGGCAACGTATTCTAAGACCTTTTCGTAGTTTGCAGAGCCTGCGAAAGCCATTGAGGTATGGGCAGGGAAATCAGCAATTCCCTTGTGTAGAGTCAGGTTGTAGCTCAAGCCGTGCGGAAGTTCTGGCAAAACGCCATATCCAGCAGCTTCAGACAAGGTCCAGCCGCAGCGATCGTCCCACCATCTTCGCGGCCCGCTGCAATGTCGCGAGCGTCACATTGCCGTCTTTCGGATCCAACAGCCGGCTAACTTGGCTGCGGCTTGTCTTCATGCGCTCGGCAAGCCGATTGCGGGATATCTTCTGCTGCTTCATCGCTTCGGCAAGCTGCCAAGCCAGAACCTCCTTGATGGCAACGGCCTGGAACTCTTCAAGCTTGCCGTCCTTTTTCAGCAGATCGTCCAGCGTGCTGAGCTTGCCGGCGGCGCGCGGCGCTTTTTTCTTCTTTGTCATGCGAGCCTCCTTCAGGCTTCGAACTCTTTCTTACGTTTCCGGGCGAGGACCAATTCCTCATCCGGCGTTTTCTGCGTCTTCTTGATGAAGCCGTGCAGGGCTACGATTTGCGCCTGCGTGACACAAAACAAGACGCGGGCAATCCGGTTGCTCGGCAAGGTGGTGCGCACTTCCCAGAGCCCATCACCCATCGCCCGGCAAAGCGGCATCCCGACGGGCCAGCGGAACTGGACGCGCATCAAATCCAATCCGATGGCGTGCCGATCCTTCTCGTCCAGCGATCGGAGCCAGTCGCGCACCACTTCCGTGCCGCCCCTGGTGCGGTAGAACACCACGGGAATCTTGCGGGGCGGCCTACCGGCCATGACAACCCATATATGGTACATGTACCATATAATGTCCAGGGCATGCAATGAAATTCGTCAGCATGCGCATAGTGTAAGCAATTCACTGCCGAAGCGATCACCTGCGGTTCGCTTGCGATGGGTGCATCCGCCGTCGCGTCTTGCGACGCTATGGCGGAACTCGGGGAGAGCGGCGATCTCCCTGCGCGTGGTTCAGGGGCAAGACCCCTGACCATGGAGGTCTTGGGGGAGCATGGAGGCTCCCCCAGTGGTGGTGCAGCGACCACACGCCTGCGCGTGATCAACCGGCGCAACGGTTGCTGGCGCGGTGAAGGCTCCCGCCTACGCCAAGGCTTCGGCGGGCGGGCAATGCCTTCGACCGCGCCACAAGCCGGGAGGGATGCAACGGGAGGCGCGCAGCGGGCCTCCCTTGCCAAGATGGTGCGGTCATACCGCACACATCTTGCATACCGCGCGAAGCGCCCTTTCAGTAACCTGGCCACCGGCACAATTTTCATAAGTTGAGACGTGCTGGTCCCCGGCTGTAAAACAGATCGGTTGGGGAAACGGAGGGGGGTGATGCGGTTATCAGACGCCGCATCTGACGCAGCGCTGTTCGCCCGCTTCACCGGCGATCGCCTGGGTGGGGCAGTCTTCGTCCCTCATGCGGATAGGGAGGAAGATCGAATCTTCCACGCCTCGCTCCAGAGCACGCGGGCGCTTGTCGGTTTCGCGCAGGGCGCGCGCAATCCGCAAGGGCAGGTGCTGCAGGTCATACCGGGCTTTCTCGACCGTATGGACCCGAACGCCATCGCTGATCGAAGCGAGGGCGTCCATTTCCTGGCTTTCAATCAGGCGCTGCTGGTGACGGTGGTCGAGTTCGCGCTCTTCGTATTCACGCAACGTGATTGCTTTCCCGGAATCGGGAACGCGAAGGGAGAAATCTCCCCGGGCTATGCAGGCGACCACGCGCCCGGCCTGCTCCTTCTGGAGCGGACGCTGCGCGGACAGGCGGTTGGGGCATCAACCGACGCCGTCCGCGTCCCGCGCGACGCGGATCGCCATGTGGCTGCGGTCTATCTCGCGCTGCTGATGGCGCGGTTCGTATGGTTCCACGAACTGGCGCATTGCGTGAATGGTCACGTCGTTCTCGTCCAGGACCACGGCATTGCCCCGCGCCTGCACGAAGTTGAACCGGCTTTGCCCGTTACCTTCGCTGCAAATCCGGAAGTCTCACGCCGGACCGGCCGCCTGCTGCGGCTTCTGGAGTTCGACGCCGACGAATCCGCCCTGCGCGCATGTCTGCGTATCCAGTTCGACGGCCAGGAGAACATCGGCGGCATCGCCGCGCTCAATCTCGATACCCGGATTGAGCTGACGCTCTTCGCTGCCCACGCCATGACGTGGCTGTTCGAAGAGTATCGCAACTTCAGCAGGGCTTTCCGCGGCGAAACCCATCCGGATCCCTTTCAGCGTCTCCTGAGCATCGGCCAGACCATCACGGCATTCGAACGCCAGCATCGTTCTCTGGCGTTGCGGGCTGCAAGCGATCGTGTCGGCCTGTCCTTCCGGGCGCTGAAGCAGACCATCCCCGCCATTCACCGCCTTGAAGCTGTGCCCGTCGCGAACGCGGGCCCATCCGCCAGCGAGAGAGATTTACTGGAATTGGAACTGGCTGCGCTGCGTTTCGAGCCTAGTCGGTGAACGTCGCGGCCACGCGATAGAGCCGCCAGCGTTGCGGCGCAGCCGCGAGCAAGGCGTCTGAGAGCCGCTTCAGTGTGGCCGGCGCGAGCGGCGCGGTCCGCTCCAGCCCCTCCAGCGCATCCCTGATTCCTTGGTCGTCGTGGTGCACGACGAAGACAAAGCGGTGCAGGCCCATATCCGTCAGCTCGTGCAGCGGCAGGACCGCGCCGGTCTCGGGATTCCTGGGCAGCAATTGCGGACCCGGCACTACAGCGGTCTGCGCGTCTTCGGCTGCAAGCGGCAGGACGTGCCACAAGCCCTTTGTCCATTGCAGCGCGGCGGCGGTTCCGGCCGCGGCGACGGTCAGACGAAAGCAGAAGTGTTCGCCCCGCTGGATGGGCTTGTCATGCATTGGCTCGCGCGCTGCAAGAGCAACGATGCTGAGCTTCTGTCGTGGCGCAGGCACGATGAGCCCGTCCGGTGCCGCATGACGTTCAACGAACGAGTCCCACGCGGCCTTCGGCGAGTGCGCGCGTAATGCCGCGAGCCGGGCATCGACATCCGCCGCCAATTGCGGATGCTGCTGGACTAGCCAGGCATGAATGAGCGCGCAATGTTTGCGGGAATTCCGGCCGGCGCTGAAGCTGCGGACGTAAGGCGCTTCATGGGCAAGCGTGAGCCCCGCCGCCTCCTTGAACAGGGCGCGCCAGCTTAGCCGCGTGTTCGCGACAAGCTGGCGGCACGGCTCGTAGAGAGCCTGCCGCTCCGCGTTGGTGGCCGTATGCCAGTCAAAGCTCAAGGGCTTGAACCGCTCTGCTTGCAGGTTCTGCGATTATTTTACGAAACAGATGCAGCCGGAAATGCCTAATGAAAAGGCCACGCGCCACTGCAAAAGTTGCATTCGTTAGGACTATCGTCCTATACTCTCCAATCCAGTCGTTCGGAGAGACGGCGCAAGGAAAGGAGAAGCAGGGCCGTGGCCGAAGACGACAACAACAGGAACACCCCGGCAGGCGCCGACGCCTTCTATCGCCCGCTACGCTTCGATCCGGCGAAGTTCGAATCCTTCTTCGAGGATTATGACATCAGCGAAGAACAGAAACAGGCCCAGATGCAGGCGGTGTGGCTCGTCGCGTCCAGCTTCGCCGATTACGGCTGGGGCGTTCATCCGATTCAGCAGGTCGATGCCCAGGTGCAATTGAAGCTGGATGTGCCGAGTCTGCCAATGCTATCCTCTTCGCAATCTCGAAATCAAAACAACGAATGCAACGCTCACGCTGCGCCCACAGGCGCAAGCCGCGGCGAAGAGGAGGATTCATGAAACATGCACAATTGATCGAGGGCCCCCGCATCCTGAAGGCCGTCATCTACTGCCGCGTATCGAGCCCGAACCAGGTTGCGAAAGGCGACGGCCTGAACTCGCAGGAAACGCGTTGCCGCGTTTATGCGCAACAGCGTGGCCTCGAAGTGGAGGCCGTCTTCAAGGACAACGAGACTGGCGGCGTGGCAGATCGCCACGCCATGAACGAACTGGTCAGACATCTGCGCAAGCATCGCAAGGAAGGTCGCATCGTCATCATCGACGACATCACGCGCTTCGCGCGTGGCGTGGTCACGCACTGGCAATTGAGGGATCAGGTGAAAGAGGCAGGGGGCATTCTCGAAAGCCCCTCGCTCCAGTTCGGTGACGACCCGCATTCGAAGTTTCTGGAGAACGTGCTTGCCAGCGCCGCGCAGTTTGGTCGCGAGTTCGAACGCGCTTCAGACCAAGGAGCGCATGCGCGCCCGCGTCATGAACGGCTACTGGCCGTTCAAGGCCTGCATCGGCTACCGGCACGTTCACCGGCCGGGCGAGGGCAAGGTGCTTGTGCCGAATGAGCCACTGGCTTCCATCGTGAAGGAGGGCCTTGAAGGCTTCGCGACCGGCCGGTTCCGCACGCAGGCTGAAGTGGCGCGCTTCTTCACGTCGTTTCCTGAATTCCCGAAAGACCGCGGCGGCGCGGTTTCAATCACGAACGCGTGGCGCATTCTCACCAACAGCCTCTACACGGGACATGTGGTCAAGCCTGACTGGAATATCTCGCTGCAGCCGGGACGCCACCCGGCGCTGATTACGCTGGCGCAGTTCGAAGCGATTGAGCGCCGCCTGAAGGAAGAGTCTTATGTTCCGGCGCGCCCGGACATCTCCCACGATTTCCCCCTGCGGGGCGCGGTCGCCTGCGCCTGCTGCGCGCGTCCGCTGACCGCCTGCTGGTCCACCAGCAAGACGGGAAAGAAGCACGCCTATTACCAGTGCTTCACCAAAGGCTGCGCGCGCTCGCGCAAGTCGATCCGTAAGGAGCGCATTGAAGGGGATTTCGAACGGCTGCTCGAATCCCTGACGCCCAGCGCCAATCTGTTTCAGCTGACGCGGGCGATGCTGGAAGACGCCTGGAATCAGCGCGCGGCGCAGGCGAAAGCGCTGCGCGAGGCCTGTACCCGTGACCTCGAAAAAATCGATCGCAGCATCGCTGCCCTGCTCGACCGGCTGGTGCAGACGACATCGGATGTCGTCATCGCGACTTATGAGAAGCGCATTGCCGAACTGGAACGGCAAAAGCTGATTGCAAAGGAACGGCGGGACAATGTCGGCACAAGCCGGCATGCCTTCGGCGAAATGTTCGAACTCGCCTTCGGGTTTCTCGCAAATCCTTCAAATGTCTGGCGTTCGGACCAGTTCGCGCACAAGCAGATGGTGCTGAGACTCGCCTTTGCCGGACATTTGCCCTACTGCGCCAAAAAGGGGTTTTCGAACCCCAAACTGTCTTTGCCGTTCAACATCTTGGATGGGATCAAACAGGGAGTTAGGCAAATGGCGGAGGGGGAGGGATTCGAACCCCCGATACGGTTGCCCGTATGCCGCATTTCGAGTGCGGTGCTTTCAACCACTCAGCCACCCCTCCGGGGATCGACATGTGGCGCCGTTCGGCGGCCACTGTCTAGCGAAGCCCGTCCGGCGAAACAAGGGCGGCACGCCCGGAAGGGGATGCGCCGGCATCTTCCTCGGCATCCTCCCTCCTCCGAGCCGCCTCGGCATCCTCGAACCGCTCGGATCGCAACCTTCGGTAGCCGCCGGGCGCCGGCGAGAAGAGTAAGCCGGGCACCGGCGAAGGATGGAGATCACCACCATGCAGCGCCCGGGCCTTGAAGCCCCCTTACCACCTCGAAGCCCCCTTACCACGCCCTGCCTGAGACCCGGACCCAGGCGGTTGGGCCGCGGCCAAGAACCGCAAGCAATTGACGCCGGACGCGGGTCTTGTTGAATCCGCTGTGCCGGACGCCCAGAATGTCCGGCAGGCTCGTTTGCCGGAGCTCGATGTCGTGCGGTCACGCCCGCTTCGAGAACGCCGGCGCCAGAAGGTGCGTTTCGGCCCTGCCCCGGATCCGCGCCACAGTTTTTAAGGGAGATCCGCTTGAAACGCTCCATTCGTGCGCTGACATTTGCTCTGGCCGCCGCCCTGGCCGTCGTTCCCGCCATCCCGTCGCTGGCCCAGGACAAGGCCCAGGACAAGCCCGCCGAGGCGACGGCCAAAAAGCCGTTCAAGCCCTATTACGGAATGCCGGGCCGCGACGCGGTCTGGGTGCCCACGCCTTACGAGCTGATCGAAAAGATGCTCGACATGGCCAAGGTGACGCCGTCCGATCTGGTCATGGACCTGGGTTCTGGCGACGGCCGCAACGTCATCGCCGCCGGGAAGCGCGGCGCGCGCGGCATCGGCGTCGAATACAACAACGACCTCGTCGAGCTCTCCCGTGAGATCGCCAAGAAGGAGGGCGTCGCCGACAAGGTCACCTTCATCCAGGGCGACATGTACAAGGCCGACATTTCCAAGGCCTCGGTGCTCGCGCTCTTCCTGCTGCCCGAGCACATGGACAAGATGGTCAACATGTTCCTGAACATGCGGCCGGGCTCGCGGATCGTGGTCAACGGCTTCCGCATGAGCCACTGGGACGTCGACGAGACCGGTTCGGTGGGCGGCGAGTGCAAGATCTGGTGCACCGCCTTCCTCTACATCGTTCCCGCCAAGGTCGAGGGCACCTGGAGCCTGTCCGGCGGCGGCGAACTGACGCTGCAGCAGCGCTTCCAGAAGTTCACCGGCACGCTCACGCGCGACGGCAAGCGGATGGGAAATCGACAACGGCGGGATGCGCGGCGCGGAGATCAGCTTCACCTCCGGCGGCGTGCAATACACCGGCACGGTGGATGGCGACCGCATCAAGGGCACAACCAAGGCCGGCGGTGCCTGGGAGGCGACCCGGAAATAGCCGGGATCGCCCCGCACCCGATCGCAATACCAACGGCGCGCGTCCCTGGGGCACGCGCCGTTTCCCTTTCGAGCATCGAAAGGCCCGATCAGCCGCGCAGCCGGGCGCACAACTCGCGCAGCCGGCTTGCAGCACGCCAGAGCACGGGCGTGTGCTTGATCCAGCGTTTGAGCGTTCGTCTGGCGGCGAGCGGAGCGACCGCAAGCGCACCGCGCCAGGTCGCGGCCGCGACGTGGTCGTGCAGGACCAGGACGGTGTCGCTCCAGTCCCGTTTATAGGCCTCGTCGCCGATCGTGAAATCGAAGGTGCTGCACCCCTGGCCGATGGCATGGGCTATCAGCTCGTGCAGATGCGCACTGCCGGGTCCGAACTTGGACACCGGTCCGGCGTCGTAACTGGCCAGCACATGGTAATAGCAGCCGCGGTGCACCAGACCGAGATTGACCGCAGCCCACGCGGCACCGACGTCGAGACGGCTGATATGGACCATGTCGCGGCCGACCGGATCGGCCGCCAGCGCACGATAGAAATCGGCCCAGCCGGGACGCAGAAAGATGTTCGGTACGCCCATCGAGGCAAACTGGGCCGACTTCTGCGCCATGAGAATTTGGAGGGACTTGAGCGCCTCGTCCTGCGACTGCGGCGTCACGAACCGCACCTCGCCGATTTCGCCGAGCTTCTTGCGCTTGGTGCGGTCGCGCCGATGCGTCGTGCCCGATCGCTTCGCCTTGTAAAAGCTCTCCCAGTCGCCCGTCAGCGCCGTGCGATAGGCCCGGCTCGGATGCTCGGCCGAACGAAGCTGCATGAAGGGATTGGGCTGGCCGCCGACCGTCTCCGGCATCTTCTCCAGAGCGATCAGATCGAAGCCGAGACCTGCCGCCCGCAATTGCGCCTGCACGTCGCGCCAGATCGTCGCAAACGGCATCGGAGCCGGATCGCAGTCGAAGCCGGGCGCCAGCAGCGGCGCGTTGTAATCGCAAAGATCGGAGCCCAGCCAGCGCAATCGGCGCAATCCTGCCGCACGTTCGATCATCAGCGGCAGGATCATGCGCGTTTCGCCGCCCGGACTGCGGACCACGACCACGGCGGGCTGCACGCCGGCGCGGGCGCCGACATGCCGGAACCAGGTGGACAGCCATGCGAAGCTTTGGAACGCGGTGCAGTCGGCCGTAGTCTCGAAGGCGCGCCATTCATGCTCGGCGGCGGCAAGGTCGGTTACGACGGCCAGCCGCACAGCGCCCTGCGCCGCGTCGCCCGCCGGCAGCGGGATGCCGTCCTCGAAAATATCCTCGTCGATCGCGTCCGCCGGACGCGCGCCGAATGCAGCGGACTGAACGTGGCTCATGCCCGGACCATGCCGCCAAATGGCAAGCGAAGGATGAAGCCGGCCGGAGAAGACGGCCGTCCGAGCGCTCACGGTTAAGAAATGGTTATGCCTGTTCGAGCGAAGCGGGCCCCGGTTTGCGTGAAGAAACGGCGTTTAACAAAAGATAGAAACCCGGCTTTGAGATGAAAGCCGGAAAGGCTCGACATACAGTCCGAGGCGACCGGCGGATTGCCGCACAACCGGGCCTGTCGCGTCTCCCGCGCGCTTTTCTTCGGAGGGAACTCGGCGGATACTGCTTCACGGGCCACGGAGAGCGGGTTCGGATGGGTGTGAAGGCCTTCGGCGCGCGGGTCGCCCGATTCGAGGATCCGGCGCTGCTGTCGGGGCGTGGGCGATTTGTCGACGACATCGCCCCGCCCGATGCCCTGCACGCCTGCTTTGTCCGCTCGCCCCATGCGCATGCCCGGATTCGCGGCATCGGCAGGGACGCCGCGCTCGCCATGCCCGGTGTCCATGCCGTGCTCGCCGCCGCCGACCTGCCCGCCCCGATGAATCGGGAGCGCATCCCCAATCTCATGCCCAACCCGGCGATCCGGATCATGCGGCTGCAGCACGCGCTGGCGGTGGACGAGGTCTGTTTCGTCGGCGAGGCCGTGGCGATGGTGGTGGCCGAAAGCCGCTACCAGGCCGAGGATGCTGCGGCGCTGATCGAGGTCGACTACGAGATCCTGCCGGTTGCGGAAGACCCTCGCCGCTCGATCGAGCCCGGAGCGCCGACCGCTCACTCCGACCTTGCGGACAACGTCGCGTGCGAACTGCGCTCCGAGTACGGCGACGCGGACGCGGCCTTCGCGCAGGCCGCGCATGTGATCGAGCAAAGCTACTGGATGCATCGCGGCAGCGGCATGCCGATGGAGTGCCGGGCCGTCGCGGCGCAGAACGATCCGGCCACCGGACTCTTGACGGTGTGGTCTGCGACCCAAACGCCGCATCTCGGCCGTCGGATTCTTGCGGACCTGCTCGACCGCGACATCGAAAGCATCCGCATGGTCGCCCCCGACGTCGGCGGCGGCTTCGGCCTGAAGGCGCCGTTCTATCCGGAGGAGGCCGCGATCCCGGCGGCGGCGCTCGTCCTTGGCCGCCCGGTCCGCTGGGCCGAAGACCGCCGCGAAAATTTCCTGTCGGCGGCGCAGGAGCGCGACCAGTACTGGACGCTGGCGATGGCGCTCGACGCCGACGGTCGCATCGCGGGCGTGCGCGGCAAGCTGCTTCAGGATTCCGGAGCCTACATGCCCTGGGGCATGGTGCTGCCCTATATCGCGGCCGTGACGGTCCCGGGCCCCTACGCGATCCCGCACTACCGGCTCGAGATGACGGTGGCGGTCAACAACAAGCCGCCGATCGCGCCGGTGCGCGGCGCCGGCCGCCCGCAGGCGGTGTTCGCGATGGAGCGGCTGATGGATCGCGCCGCGCAGACGCTCGGCCTCGACCGCGCGGAGATCCGCCGCCGCAATCTGATCCAGCCGGAGCAGATGCCTTACAAGATCGGGCTCGTCGGTCAGGACGGCCAGCCGATGACCTATCACGGCGGCGACTATCCGGCCTCGCAGACCATGGCGATGCAGACGGCCGGCTACGAGACCTTTGCGGCGCGGCAGGCGCAGGCGCGCCAGCAGGGCCGCTTCATCGGGATCGGGCTTGCGAACTATGTCGAGGGCACCGGTCTCGGCCCGTTCGAGGGCGCCACGGTGCGCGTAATGCAGAACGGCAAGGTCGCGGTCGCGACCGGCGTGACCAGCCAGGGCCAGGGCACCGCGACCTCGCTCGTCCAGATCGTGTCCGACCGGCTCGGCTGCCGCATGGAGGATGTGGTCGTGACGCTCGCCGACACCGCGGCGTTTCCGATGGGCTTCGGCGCTTTCGCCAGCCGGCAGGCGCTCACCGCCGGCAGCGCCGCGCACACCGCGAGTCTCGCCGTGCGCGAGCGGATCGTGGCGATGGCGGCGCGCGCGCTCGGCGTTCCGGCCGACGCGATCGACGTGGAGGACGGTCGTGCCATCGCGCGCTTTGGAAACCGGCCCTCGATCGGCTTCGGCGACCTCGCACGCATGGCGCAGGGCATGCCCGGCGTGTCGTTTCCCAAAGGCCAGAGCGCGGGGCTGGAGCACACCGCCTACGCCTATCCGCCGGCCTATTCCTACTGCAATGGCACCCATGTCGCGGAGGTCGAGGTCGATCCGATGACCGGCGGGGTGACCATCGTGAAATACAGCGTCGCGCACGACAGCGGCCGGCTGATCAATCCAATGATCGTCGACGGCCAGGTGCAAGGTGGAACCGCACACGGGATCGGCAACGCGCTGTTCGAGCACATGATGTTCGACGCGGACGCGAACCCCGTCACCACCACGTTTCAGGATTACCTGATTCCCAGCGCGCCCGAAGTGCCCGCGTGCGAGATCGTGCACATCGAGACGCCGAATCCGCTCAATCCGATCGGCGTCAAGGGTGCCGGCGAAGGCGGCGCGATCCCCTCGCCGGCGGCGATCGTCGCAGCGATCGAGGATGCGCTGTCGCCGTTCGGCGTGCGATTCAACGAAATGCCGCTGACGCCGGAGAAGATCGTCGGCGCGCTTCGGGCAGCCGGAGCCTACGAGACCCTCACCGCCGCGTGAGAGCGTTGCGGCTGCGGCCCTTCCATCGCATGGCTTCGCAGCCGATACTGGTCCGCAAGACAGTCACGGAACAGGGAGCGAAGCGGGGATGGGAGCGAAGCATTTCGGCGCACGGGTCACGCGGTTCGAGGATCCGGCGCTGCTGTCGGGCCGCGGCCGTTTCACCGACGACATCCCCCTTCCCGGCGCGCTCCATGCCTGCTTCGTCCGCAGCCCGCACGCGCATGCGAAAATTCGGGCGATCGACACGACAGCCGCGAACGCCATGCCCGGCGTGCATGCCGTCCTGACCGCCGACGACCTGCCGGAGCCGATGCGCAGCGAGCGCATTCCCAACCTGATGCACAATCCCGCGATCCGGATCATGCGCACGCCGCACGCGCTCGCGCGCGACGAGGTCTGTTTCGCCGGACAGGCGCTGGCGGTGGTGATCGCGGACAGCCGCTATCTCGCTGAGGATGCGGCCGCCGCCGTCGCCGTCGACTACGAGGTGCTGCCGGCGGTCGAGGATTGCCGCGACGCCGTAAAGCCGGGCGCGCCGCTGGCGCAATCCGACATCCCCGACAACATCGCCGCCACCATCCGCCAGAACTACGGCGACGTCGACGCCGCCTTCGCGAAGGCGGCGCATGTGTTCGAGGAGAATTTCTGGATGCACCGCGGCGGCGCGATGTCGATGGAAACGCGCGCCGTGGCCGCCGTGCATGACGCGCAGACCGACACGCTGACGGTCTGGTCGTCGACCCAGACGCCGCATCTCGGACGCGGCATTCTCGCCGACCTGCTGCGACGCGACCCGCAATCGATTCGCATGATCGCGCCCGATGTCGGCGGTGGCTTCGGCCCGAAAGCGCCGTTCTATCCGGAGGAGGCGGTGATCCCGGTCGCGGCGATGCGGCTCGGGCGGCCGGTGAAATGGTTCGAGGACCGGCGCGAGCACTTCCTGTGCGCCACGCAGGAGCGCGACCAGCACTGGACGCTCGCCATCGCGGTCGACGGCGCAGGCAATATCCTCGGTGTGCGCGGCACCATGCTGCACGACACCGGCGCGTTCATGCCGTGGGGCCTGATCATGCCCTATATCGCGGCGGTGACGGTGCCCGGCCCCTATGTCGTTCCGAGCTACCGTCTCGACATGACGGTGGCGATCACCAACAAGATCGCGACCACGCCGGTGCGCGGCGCCGGCCGCCCGCAGGCGGTGTTCGCGATGGAGCGGCTGCTGGACCGCGTCGCCGACGAGCTGGGCATCGCGCGCGACGAAATCCGCCGGCGCAACTTTGTGCAGCCGGAGCAGATGCCGTACTCGGTCGGCCTGATTTTCCGCGACGGCAAGCCGCTCATCTATCACGGTGGCGACTTTCCGCTGTCGCAACGCAAGGCCATCGAGATGTCCGGTTACGGCGACTTCGCGGCCCGTCAGGCGAAAGCGCGGGCGCAGGGCCGCTACATCGGGATCGGGCTCGCCAATTATGTCGAAGGCACCGGCCTCGGCCCGTTTGAAGGCGTCACCGTGCGCGTCATGCAGAACGGCAAGGTGGCGGTCGCCACCGGAGCGACCAACCAGGGCCAGGGCCAGCGCACGACGCTGACGCAGATCGTCGCCGACCGCCTCGGCTGCCGGATGGATGACGTGGTGATGACGATGGCGGACACCGCCGCCATCCCGCACGGCGTGGGCGCCTTCGCCAGCCGGCAGGCGGTGCACGCCGGAAGCTCGGCGCATATCGCGGGTCTTGAGGTGCGAAAGAAAATCCTTTCGATGGCCGCGCGCGTGCTCGGCGTCGCCGAGGACGACATCGATCTCGAGGACGGCAAGGCGACCGCGCGCTCCGGCAACAAGCCGTCGATCGGCTTCGGCGACCTCGCCCGCATGGCGCAGGGCATGCCGGGCGTTTCGTTTCCTCAGGGCCAGACCGCGGGGCTGGAGCACACCGCCTATTTCGCCGCGGAGCAGGCCTCGTACTGCAACGGCAGCCACGTCGTGGAGGTCGAGGTCGACCCGATGACCGGCGGCGTCGACATTCTCGATTATGTGATCGCCCACGACAGCGGCAACGTCATCAATCCGCTGATCGTGGACGGACAGGTGCAGGGCGGCACGGCGCACGGCATCGGCAACGCCCTGTTCGAGTTCATGAAGTACGATTCCGCGGGCAATCCGCTCACGGCCACGTTCCAGGATTATCTGCTGCCGGCGGCGCCCGACGTGCCGGAATGCAGGATCCTGCACATCGAGACGCCGAACCCGCTCAACCCGCTCGGCGTCAAGGGCGCCGGCGAAGGCGGCACCATTCCGGCGCCGGCCGCCATCGTCGCGGCGATCGAGAACGCCCTGTCCCCGTTCGGCGTGCGGTTTGCCGACATGCCGCTGACGCCGGACCGCATCGTCTCGGCCTTGCGCCGGGCCGGCGCCTACGACACCCTGACGGCCGCATGACCGACACGCCGCCGCCCAAATCGCCGTTCTGGCGATTTTCGATCAAGTTCTACGCCGTGCCCGGCGTGGCGGCGGCCTGCATCGAGTTGCAGGACCAGGCGGGCGTCGACGTCAACGTGCTGTTCTTCCTGCTCTGGCAGGCCACACAGAACCGTGCGCTCGACGAGGCCGAGGTGGCCGAAATCAATCGAGTCATCGGCGCATGGCGCGAGCTGACGGTCGTGCCTCTGCGCGAGATGCGCCGGAAGCTGAAAACACCGCCGCCGGCAATGGCGGCGGAAGCCGTGGAAATTTTTCGGAATCGGATCAAGAGCGCCGAGCTGGAGGCCGAGCGTCTGCAGCAGGAGGCGCTATACGAAATGGCCGCCGCCGGCCGCTTCGGCCGTACTGCCGCGTCGCGCATGGAGGCCGCCGAGGCGAGCGTCGCGGCTTACCAGACCCTCCTGCGTCCGTTACCACCGGCCGCGCGCGACGCGATCCTGCGCGCCTTTGCAAAGTTCGAGGCCCCCGTTTAGGGATAGACCGGTTCGGACGGCAGCAGAGAGCGACAGATGAGCGGCAAGGCACCGAAGCGGCTGGTGGTGGGCATTTCCGGCGCATCGGGTGTGGTCTACGGCATCCGCACCCTTGAGCTGCTGCGGCAGATGGAGATCGAAACCCATCTGGTCATGAGCAAGTCGGCCGAGATGACGCTCGCCTACGAAACCGACATGAAGTCGAAGGACATCAAGGCGCTCGCTTCGGTGACGCATCCGATCGGCGACATCGGCGCGTCGATCTCGTCCGGCTCCTTCCATACAATGGGCATGCTTGTGGTGCCCTGCTCGATCAAGACCATGAGCGAGATCGCCACCGGCGTGACCTCGTCGCTGCTGTCGCGCGCCGCCGACGTCGTGCTGAAGGAAAAGCGCCGGCTGGTGCTGGCCGTGCGCGAGACGCCACTGCACGGCGGCCACCTGCGCACGCTCTCCACGCTTTCGGACATGGGCGCGGTGATCGCCCCGATCGTGCCGGCCTTCTACAACCGGCCCAAGACGGTCGACGACATCATCAACCACACGGTCGGCCGCCTGCTCGACCTGTTCGGCATCGACACCAAGGTGGTGAAGCGGTGGGAAGGCGGCCCGCCGGAAGATTGATTGAGGGAGGCATCCGTATGGATCAGAAAGTCTACGACGCCGGCATGAAGATGCGCCGGCAGGTGGCCGGTGACGCCTATGTCGACAAGGCGATGTCGAATCTCACCGACTTCAATCGCGACTTCCAGCGCATCGTAACGCAATACGCCTGGGGCGAGTGCTGGGGCGACGACACGATCCCGCCGCGCGAGCGTTCGATCCTCAACCTCGGCATGCTGGCCGCGCTTGGAAAGATGGAAGAATTCCAGACCCATCTGCGCGGCGCGTTGAACAACGGCCTGACGCCGGACGAGGTTCGCGCGGTGCTCACGCAGATCGCGGTCTATTGCGGCATCCCTGTTGGCGTCGACTGCTTCCGCGCGGCCAAGCCGATCATCGACGCGCACGAGAAGAACGAGAAGAAGTAGTCTGGCGCCTGCGTTCCGGACGCGCCGCGCCGCCGGGACACGCAGCACCGACAGAGTAGAGTGACGTGATGCTCGATCAGCCCGCCAAATCTGCGACGGTCAAGCCTGCAAACGCCGGAGCTGTCTCCGACTTCCAGACCCATCTCGCTGCGCTGGAGGCCGCAGGCCTCGTCACGCGCATCGACCGGCCGATCGACAAGGACACCGAGCTGCACCCGCTGGTGCGCTGGCAATTCCAGGGGGGCCTGCCCGAAAGCGAGCGGCGGGCATTCCTGTTCACCCATGTGGTGGACCGTTCGGGCAAGCGATACGACATGCCCGTGGTGGTCGGGGCGCTTTCGGCCTCGCCGGACATCTACGCCATCGGCATGGGGAAGCCGGTGGCCGAGATCGGCAAGGCCTGGCTCGATGCGATCGCGTATCCGATTCCCCCGGTTCGGATCGACGGACCCGCGCCGTGCCAGGAGACCGTCATCACAGGCTCCGACCTGAAGAAGCCCGATGGCGGGCTGAAGACGCTGCCGGTGCCGATCTCGACGCCCGGCTTCGACGCTGCGCCCTACTTCACCGCGACGCTGTGCGTGACGAAAGATCCCGAGACCGGCGTTCAGAACATGGGCACCTATCGAGCGGGGCTCAAAGCCACCGATCGGCTCGGCGTGCGGATGGCGTCCCGCATCGGCGGCGCCGGCGGCTATCAGCACTGGCTGAAACATCGCCGCCTGAAAACGCCGATGCCCTGCGCCATCGTGGTGGGCACCGCACCTGTGGTGACCTTCACCGGACCCCAGAAGCTCGCCATCGACATGGACGAGATGGGCGTCGCAGGCGCGCTCGCGGGCGCGCCGATCCGCACGGTCAAATGCGTCACGGTCGATCTCGATGTTCCCGCGGACGCCGAGATCGTGATCGAGGGCCTGATCGATCCGGAGTTGCTGGAGCCGGAGGGACCGTTCGGCGAAAGCCATGGCTACATCGCGCTCGAAGACTACAACATGTCGATGCAGGTGACGGCGATCACCCACCGGAAGAAGCCGGTGTTCGTGTCGATCATCAGCCAGGTCACGCCGTCCGAATCGAGCGTGATCAAGAAGGTCGCCTACGAGCCGATGTTCCTCAGCCACCTGAAGGATCAGATGGCGGTGAAGGGAATCCGCGGGGTCTCCCTGCACGAACCGCTGTCCAACGTGCGGCCGGTGATCTTTCTCAAGTTCGCGCCGGGCACGCCGCGCAGCGAGGTGTGGCGCGGCCTGCACGGCGCGTCCACGCTGCGTGCGGACTGCGGCAAGATCGTCGTGGCAGTGAGCGAGGACATCGACCCGTCCAACACCGATGCGGTGTTCTGGTCGATCGCCTATCGCGCCAACCCGGCCGAAGACGTGCACGTCGTGCCGCACCGCTCCGCCGGTCACGGACCCAAGGCCGGACGGCGGCCGAACGATTCCTCGCTTCTGATCGATTCGACGCTCAAGACGCCGTTCCCGCCGCTCGCGCTGCCGACGAAGCCGTACATGGAAAAGGCGCTGGCGATCTGGGAGGAGTTGGGCCTGCCGCGCCTCGCGCCACAGCCGCCGTGGCACGGCTACACCCTCGGCGACTGGAACGACGTCTGGCAGACCTACGCCGAGCGCGCGGTGTCGGGCGGATGGGAGGCCAGCGGCAAGGAGACGTTTGCGGCCCGCCGCGGCGGCATGACGCCGGAAACACCGGTGCGCGACGCCAACGAATCGTAACGCTGGGCTCCGCGCGTCGCGACGCCTCGCAAAAAGTTGATGACGGGGTTCCGCGCGCGTTGTGCGTCGCAAAATGGCGACCGCAGCCATTTGCGGCGCTCCACGCAGCATCGCGCGGCCCGCGCATCGGAATAGCGCGCGTCATCCGATTGTTGATTGGAAATAATCCAATTACAGTCTGCGCATCGAATGCGGCGGAGCCTCCGCGAGCGGCCCGCGAAATCCGAGGGAGAGGAAGCTAATGGCGCGTCTCACCGTCAACGGAAAAGCCTACGACATCGACGTCGAACCCGATACGCCGCTGCTCTGGGCGATCCGGGAGCAGGTCGGGCTGACCGGCACGAAATACGGATGCGGCATCGCCGCCTGTGGCGCCTGCACCGTGCACGTCAACGGCGAGGCGGTGCGCTCATGCGCACTGCCGGTCAGCGAAGCCGAAGGCAAGCAGATCGTCACAATCGAGGGACTCGCGCAGAACGGCGCGCTGCACAAGGTGCAGCAGGCCTGGGTCAATCTCGACGTGCCGCAGTGTGGCTATTGCCAGTCCGGCATGATCATGGCGGTCGCCGATCTCCTGAAGAAGAACCCGAAGCCGAGCGACGCGGACATCGACCGCGAGCTGACCAACATCTGCCGCTGCGGCACCTATCAGCAGGTGCGGCAGGCGATCCACGAAGCAGCCAAGGCTTGAGGGAGGCCGCGATGAATTACATGCCCAAACTCGACCGCCGCTCTTTCGTGATCGGCACCGCCGCCGTCGGCACCGGCTTCACGCTCGGAATGAGTCTGCCGTTCGGCCCGGACGTGGTCCGCGCCTCGGACGGCTCGCCGGAAATCAACGCCTGGGTGGTGATCCGCCCGGACGACACCGTCGTGATCCGCATCGCCCGCTCGGAAATGGGTCAGGGTACGATGACGGGCCTTGCGCAGCTCGTCGCCGAAGAACTCGATGCCGACTGGTCGAAGGTGAAGACCGAGTATCCGACGCCAGGTCAGAACGTGGCCCGCAAAAGAGTGTGGCGCGACTTCAACACCACCGGCAGCCGCGGCATCCGCGACTCGCATGAATTTGTCCGGGCCGGAGGTGCGACCGCACGCGCCATGCTGGTGCAGGCAGCCGCCGATCAGTGGAAGGTTTCGCCAGCCGAATGCACGGTCGCCAACGGCGTCATCACCCATGCTGCCTCGAAGCGCAGCGTCACCTTCGGAAAGGTCGCGGAGGCTGCGGCCAAACTGACGCCGCCGAAAGATGTGAAGGTCAAGGATCCGAAGGACTGGAAGATTGCCGGCAAGCCTCTGAAGCGGCTGGACACCGTCGAGAAGACGGTCGGCCAGGCGATGTATTCGATGGACACCAAGCTGCCCAACATGGTGATCGCCACCATCAAGCAGTGCCCGGTGCACGGCGGCAAGCTCAAGAGCTTCGACGCCGCCGAAGCGAAAAGCATGAAGGGCGTCAAGAACGTGCTCCAGATCGGCGAGGCCGTCGTTGTGGTGGCCGACACGTTCTGGCGCGCCAAGTCCGCCCTCGACAAGGTCAAGTTCGATTGGGACGTCGGCGACAGCGGCAAGGTGTCGAGCGCGAGCATCGCCGAATGGCTCAAGGAAGGCCTCTCTGCAGAGAAGACCTTCATCGGCAATCAGCGCGGCGATGCAATAGCGGCCGTGGCCGGCGCGGCGAAGAAGGTGGAGGCTGTTTACAGCTATCCGTACCAGTATCACGGCGCGATGGAGCCGCTGAACGCCACTGCGCTCTACACGCCCGAAAAGTGCGAGGTGTGGACCAGCACGCAGAACGGCGAATCCGCTCTCGCCGCGACCGCGGAAGCCGCCGGCCTGCCGGTCGGCCAATGCGAGGTCTACAAGATGCTGCTCGGCGGCGGCTTCGGCCGGCGCGCGCGCACCGACTATGTCACCCAGGCGGTGCTGATCGCAAAGCAGATGCCCGGCACGCCGGTCAAGCTGATCTGGACCCGCGAGGAGGACGTGGCGCAGAACACGTTTCATCCCACGACCCAGTGCAAGCTGTCCGCCGGTCTCGATGACAAGGGAAACCTCACCGGCCTGCATGTGCGCATCTCCGGCCAGTCGATCCTGGCTCGGGTGGCCCCCGGCCGGCTTCAGAACGGCCGCGATCCCGCGACCTTCCAGGGCATGTATCCGGGCGGCACGGAAGGGGCGATCGGCTACGACATCCCCAACCTGCTGGTCGATCACGCCATGCGGAACCCGCACGTCAACCCGGGCTTCTGGCGCGGCGTCAACAACAACCAGAACGCCATCTATCTCGAATGCTTCATGGACGAGCTGGCGCACGCCGCTGGCCAGGATCCGCTCGAGTTCCGGCGCAAGATGATGGCCAATCACCCCAAGCATCTCGGCGTGCTCAATGCGGTCGCCGAGCGCGTGGGCTGGGGCAAGCCGGCGCCTGCCGGCGTGTTCCGCGGTCTGGCGCAACAAATGGGATACGGCAGCTATGTCGCGGCCTGTTCCGAGGTGTCTGTCAGCGATGCGGGCGAACTCAAGATCCACCGCATCGTGGCGGCGACCAACTGCGGCCACGCGGTCAATCCCGCGCAGATCGAGCGGCAGGTCTGCGGCTCGTTCGCGTTCGGTCTGACCGCGATGTTGCGCGGCGAGATCACCATCAAGGATGGCGCCGTGGAGCAGACCAACTACGACACTTACACGCCGATCAGCATCGCTGAACTGCCGAAGGTCGAGACCATCATCATGCCGTCCAACGATTTCTGGGGTGGCGTGGGCGAACCGACGATTTTCGTCGCGGCGCCTTCGGTTCTCAACGCCATCTTCGCGGCCACCGGAAAACGGATCCGCGATCTCCCGCTGTCGAAGCACAGCCTGAAGAAGGCTTAAAGCAACGGGGCGGCGGCCGCTGAGCGAGCGGCCGCCGCCTTCATTTTTCGGGACGCGCGGCAGGTTCATCTTGCGACAATCCCGACGCGAATTCGTCAGGACCGGCGTCGCCGCACTCGCCTCGGCTTCCACCGCCCTCGCGCGGCCGGCGCTCGCACAATCCTCTCCGGGCGTGGTTGTGATCGGCGGCGGCTTCGGCGGCGCGGCCTCGGCGCGGGCGCTGCGGCGCATCGATGCGAACATCCGCGTCACGCTGGTGGAGCCTCAGCGCGAATACGTCACCTGTCCCGGAAGCAATGCGGTGATCGCCGGTCTCGCGGAGGAGCGCTCGCTGCGGTTCGGCTACGACGGGGTGGCGAAAACCGGCGTTTCGATCGTTCACGCCTCCGCCACGAGCGTCGATCCCAGGAATCGGGCCGTGCGCCTCGCCGATGGCGCATCGCTGGTCTACGACCGACTGATCGTCGCACCCGGCATCGACATGCGCTGGAACGTCATTCCAGGCTACGGCCAGGCTGCGGCAAAGCTTGCGCCCCACGCCTGGAGCGGCGACGAGCAAATTTCGCTGCTCCGTCAGCAGATCGCCGCAATGGACGACGGCGGCACCGTCGCGATTTCCGTCGCCGACAACCCGCTGCGCTGCCCGGTCGCTCCCTACGAGAGGGCGAGCCTGATTGCACATTATCTGAAGGCCAAGAAGCCGAAGTCGAAGGTGATCGTGCTCGACGCCAAGGAGAGCTTCACCAAGCAGCGGCTCTTCCAGGAGGGCTGGGCGAGGCTTTATCCCGGAATGCTCGAGTGGGTGCCGCTCTCCCGGGGCGGCAATGTGGTGTCCGTGGACGCCAAGCGTGGCATCCTTGAAACCGACTTCGATCGCGTGAACGCGAACGTGATCAACGTCATTCCGCCGCAGCAAGCCGGAACCATTGCGCGGATCGCGCGGGTGGCGGACCGCACCGGCTGGTGCCCGGTCGATCCGCGAACCTTCGAGTCGACGCTCGTACCCTATGTCCATGTGGTGGGCGACGCCGCGATCTCCGGCGCGATCCCGAAGTCGGCGCACGGCGCGCGCGCGCAGGGCGAGGCCTGTGCAGCGGTCGTCGCCGCCCTGCTCGCCGGGAAGTCCCCGCCGGAGCCGAAGCTCGACAACATCTGCACCAGCCTGGTCGCGCCGGATTACGGCATCAGCATCTGGGGCGCGTACCGACCCGGAAAGGACGTGATGGTCGAGATCGAGGGCAGCGCCGGCACAAGCCCGCTGGATGCGCCCGCGGCCCGTCGCGCGCACGAGGCGCAGCGCGCCGCCGCCTGGTTCGGCAAGATCACCGGAGACCTTTACGGATGATGCGCGCCGCAGCCGCCGTGCTTGTCTCGCTCGCGACAGCTAGCGCCGCCGAGCCGCTGGCGCCTTACGCCGTGGTCGGCGACGCGATCCCGGATTCCCTGACCGGCAAGCCGGGCGACCCCGCGCGCGGCCGCAAGATCGTCGCCGCGCGCGCCAACACCTGCCTGCTGTGCCACTCCGGACCGTTTCCTGAGGAGCGGTTTCAAGGCGATCTCTCGCCGGATCTGCGCGGAACCGGATCGCGCTGGAGCGCCGGCGAGTTGCGGTTGCGGCTGGTCGATCCGGCCCGCCTCAATCCCGCGACGATCATGCCGTCCTATTATAAGGTGGATGGGCTCAACCGGGTGGGCGCAGCCTGGCGCGGCAGGCCGATCCTGACCGCGGAGCAGATCGAGGACGTGGTGGCGTTCCTGGCGACATTGAAGGACGAGTTGCGATGAACAAACCGATGGCAGCAATTCGAACGACGCGCCGCCGTTTTCTGGTCGGCGCAGGCGGGCTGGCCGGCGCGCTGGCGCTGAGTTCGGCGCCCTCGACGGCGACCCCCGAGCGCATGGCCGAGGCAATCAAGAAGACGGTCGGCGGCAAGACCGTCCAGGAGGGCAAGGTCGCGATCGACGTGCCGCCGCTGGTCGAGAACGGCAATGCGGTGCCGGTGCGGCTCACGGTCGAAAGTCCGATGACGGAGACCGATCACGTCCGGCGGGTTCATCTGTTCAACGAGAAGAACCCGCAGCCCAACGTCGCGACCTTTCAACTCGGACCGCGCGCGGGCCGCGCGAGCGTTTCGACTCGCATCCGGCTCGCCGACAGCCAGAAGCTGGTCTGCATCGCGGAGATGTCGGACGGCTCGTTCTGGAGCGCGAGCGTGGACGTCATCGTCACGCTCGCGGCCTGCCTCGAGGAAATTCTGTGATGGCCCGCGCTCTCGTCAGCGTCCCCGCCAAAGCGAAGAAGGGACAGATCGTCGAATTGCGGGCGCTGATCTCGCATCCGATGGAGACCGGATTCCGGCCGGACCGCACCGGCCGGATGATCCCGCGCGACATCATCCACACCTTCACCTGCACCTACAACGGCACCGAGGTGTTTCGCGCGAGCCTTTATCCGGCGGTTTCGGCCAATCCGTTCCTGTCCTTCACGACGATCGCCACCGAAAGCGGCGAACTGGAATTCCGCTGGGAGGCCGACGACGGCAAGGTGTTCGCCGAGAAGGCGAAGATCGTCGTAGGATGAAGACGGCGCTCGCATCGGCGCTCGCGCTGGCGGTCTTCCTGGGGCCGACAAGCGCACAGGAGCAGCGCTCCGGCTATTCCTTCATGACGCCGGAGCTGCGGCAAATGCAGGACGATCTCACCTCCAATCCAGGCATGCTTGCCGTGCTGGACGGCGAGACGCTGTGGAGCAGCAAGGACGGCAAGGTGCAGCGCGCCTGCGCCGACTGCCACGGCGACGCGAAGGCGAGCATGAAGGGCGTCGCCGCGCGCTATCCCGCATTCGACGCCGCACGCGGCCACGCGATCAACCTAGACCAGCGAATCAACGCTTGCCGAACCGGCCATCAGCAGGCGACGGCGCTGCCCTACGAGAGCCGCGACCTGCTCGCGCTCTCGGCCTTCGTGGCGTTCCAGTCGCGTGGCATGCCGGTCGCGCCGCCGGACGACCCGCGCCTCAAGCCGCATGTCGACGCCGGACGCAAGCTCTACGAGACCCGCATCGGCCAGCTCAATCTCGCCTGCGGCCATTGCCACGACGACAACTGGGGGAGAAAGCTCGCTGGCGCCACCATCCCGCAGGGCCACGCGAACAACTATCCGCTGTACCGGCTCGAATGGCAGGGCATGGGCTCGTTGCAACGGCGGCTGCGCAACTGCATGATCGGGATGCGCGCCGAGCACCTCGAATACGGCGCTCAGGATTACGTCGATCTGGAGTTGTACCTGATGAATCGCGCCCGCGGCCTGCCGGTCGAAGCCCCCGCCGTCCGTCCATGACCGAGACCAAACCGGACGACCTGCTCGCGCGCTACCGCGAGACGCCGCGCCATCCGCGAAACTATCCGGATCTGCATGACCATCTGCTGGCGCTGGCCGAAGCCGGTCGTCTGCAAGTGATCGACATCGACATCAACAAAGACACCGAGATGCATCCGCTGGTGCGCTGGCAGTACCGCGGCGGCATGGAGGAACCGGATCGCAAGGCGTTCTTCTTCACGCACCCGACCGACTCGAAGGGCCGGCGCTACGGCCATCCGGTTCTGGTCGCAGGCCTTGCCGGCAACCGCGACATCTATCGCATCGGCTTCGGAAAGCCGCTCACGGACATCGGCGCGACCTGGGTCAAGGCGCTGGCCTCGCCGGTGGCGCCGCGCCCGGTCGAGGACGCGCCGTGCCAGGAGGTCGTGGTCGAAGGCGATGCGCTGAACGAACCCGGCATGGGCCTCGACGGCCTGCCGGTGCCGATCTCCACGCCGGGCTGGGACAACGGCCCCTATCTCGCCTCGGCGCACTACATCACGAAGGATCCCGACACGGGAGTTCAGAACGTCGGAAACTACCGCGGCCAGATCAAGACGCCCCGCCGGCTCGGCATGAACCCCTCGGTGGAGTTGCGCGCCGGCATCTATGCGCACTGGGAGAAGTGCCGCGCCCGGGGCATTCCGCTGCCCTGCGCCGTGGTGCTCGGCTGTCCGCCGGTGATCTCCTATGCCGCCGTGCAGAAGATGCCTGAGCATCTCGACGAGATCGCCGTCGCGGGCGGTCTGGTCGGCGGACCGATCAACGTCGTGAAGGCGAAAACCGTCGACCTGATGGTGCCGGCGGAAGCCGAGATCGTGATCGAGGGCTTCATCGACACGCGCTGGCTGGAACCCGAAGCGCCATTCGGAGAGAGCCACGGCTACGTCAATCTCCAGGAATACAACGCCTTCATGGAGGTGACCGCGATCACGCGGCGCAAGAACCCGATCCTGACCTCGTTCATCAGCCAGGTGACGCCGAGCGAATCCAGCGTGATCCGCAAGGTGGCGATGGAGCCGGTCTTCCTCAACCACCTGAAGTCGGTGATGTCCGTGCGCGGCATCAAGCGCGTGGCGATGCACGAGCCGCTGACCTCGCTCTATGCGGTGATCGCCCTGCAGTTCGCGCGCGGCACGCCGGTCAGCGAAATCTGGCGCGGGCTCAATGGCGCGGCCTCGCTGCACCGGTTCGCTGGCAAGTGGGTGATTGCGGTCGACGAGGATATCGATCCGGATAACGCCGACTCGCTGTTCTGGGCGATGTCCTATCGCTGCCAGCCGCAGCACGACCTGCATGTGCTGCCACACAAGGATCCGGGTCACGGCCCGCGCGGGCCGCGCGACAACGGCGAGACCGCATCGGTTCTGATCGATGCCACGCTCAAGGGAACCTATTCGCCGGTGGCGCTGCCCAAGCGTGAATTCATGGAAAACGCGCGCGCGATCTGGGAGCGTCTCGGCCTGCCGCCGCTCAAGCCGCAACCGCCGTGGCATGGCTATGACCTGGGCCACTGGCCGGCGACACTCGACGAACAGGCGCGTCGCGCCACCGCCAGCGATTATTTCAGGACCGGAGAAGAGGCCGCCCTGCATCGCCGCGACGATGTTGCGATGAACGATCCCGTGCCGCAGCCGGGACAGAACTGGCGCGAGGGCGACGGAGATTAGGCGAAGCGTCCCGGACGCGGCAGCCGCCTAAGCCTTCCAAAGATTGGCAAACTCCGTCGCCACCAGTTCCTCGTAGACCGCGTGCTGCTTGCTCAGCCCCATGTCGATACCGAACTGGCTCATGGAGGCCACGGTCTCGCGCGAGACCGTCGGATCGTAGAACGGCAGGTCGCGGCGGATCAGTTCGGAGATCAGCGAGGTTTCGAACGGCGGGAACCACTTCTCCGCCGCCTTGGCGGCGAGATTGGGATCGCGCTTGAGCGCGTTCTGCGCCTTCACCAGCGCGCGCACCGCGGCGGCGGCCTTGTCCGGCGACTCCTCGAGCAGCTTCGCGGAGGTTGCAAGGCAGGCGAAGGTGTAGCCATAGGCCGGCTTCGGTCCGTCGCCACGGCGGATGTCCAGAACCACCGTGCCGATGCCGCGTCGAACCGCGACCTCCGCGCCCATGCCGTTGGCCCAGAAGCCGTCGATGATGCCGTCCTCCAGCGCCTTGGCCGCGTTGACGCCGAACGACACGCCGGCGTTGAGCGAGCCCGGCACCGGCATGATCGTCACGCCGTCGCGCTGCGCGTCGATCCCGGCGTCGACCAGGAGCCGCTTCAGCCCGTAGTCGACCCAGGGCGCGGCGCCGATCTTCTTGCCCTTCACGACGTTCACGTCGCCGCGCTTCGCGTTGAGGTCCGCGCGCATCACAAGAAACCAGTACATGCCCTGCCCGAGCGCGCCGAGCAGCTTCGCGCCCTTCCAGTCCGGGAACGCAGCCAGGATCGAATGCGCCGAACCGCCGACGAAGTCGGCCTTGCCGTCACGCAACGCCTCATAGGACAGGTGAACCGGAAACAGCAGCTCCAGCTCCATGTCGAGCCCTTCCTCCTTGAAGAAGCCGAGCTCGACCGCCGCGATCGACGGGAAATAGGAGTTGGAGATCAGGTCCGGGATGACGATTTTCATAGTTGCTCCAAAATTACAAAGATCGTCATCACCGGACCGGGCCTGAGGCACGAATCCCGGCGATCTCGACGAAGTGGCATAATCTTGCGTCCCTCATCGGGATCGCCGGGTCAAGCCCGTCAATATCGGCGGTGTGTGTCGAACATCCGCGTCATCCCTCGTCCGGCAGTTGCTCGATCCGGTAGCGATGCGTGAGCTTGCGGCCCAGCACCGGATCCTCCAGCTCCATCTCGAACGTGCCGCCGTAGCAGATGCCGCCGTGCACGGCGAAGGTGCCGCAGAACATCGCGGTGCCGGCCGGCAGCGCGCCGCCGCCGGTGTAGAGCCCGATCAGCTCCTCCGGCGAGCGCATGTTGGTGACGGGCCCCTCCTGATAGAGCCGCCGCTCCTGCCCCTCCGTGACGTAGGAGCGCAGCACCAGCTTGTCCCAGTGCGGCTTGACCTCGTCGTAACGCCAGAGCGACCGGCCGACCGGCTTGGCGCACATCTGCTTCGACAGCGTGACGTTGATGGTCTCGGCCTTGCGGTCGGTGTGGTCCGAGCCGAGCCCGAGCCAAAGCCCGTCCTCCTGCGAGAACAGGACGAACTCGACCTCGCCGCTCGACTTGTCGCCAACGGTCTCGATCGTGTCGGCGCTGGTCAGCAGCGCGGCGGCGTTGCGGTAGAAGATCGGAACGGTGCGCGGCCGCTTCACGCCCAGCGCCTCCAGCTCCTTGATATGGGCCTCCAGCGCCTCCACGTTGCGGCCGGTCCAGCCCGCCACGACGAGGCTTTTCACGCTTGCGATATCCAGCGGCTTCTCGCTCGGCACCTGCATTCCTTTCGCTTGAAATCCCAACGGCGGCGGCGATCCGTCCGCCCGTGTTTTGGACTTTACGCACTCGGGCCCGCCGCTTAAAGGTCTGCGGCACAACCCGGTCGCGCGCCGGGACGGAGGAAACGCATACGTCAGGCCCGGCCTGCCGGCCTCGCCAGGCCGGCTGCCCGCCCTTCCGGCCCTTCGACGCCCGCCCTTATCGCAGGAGTGGATTTTCATGAGCCGCAGCTATGCCGCCAACAAGATCAAGGGCCAGGAGCACTGGACCAAGAAGGGCGACGTCAATCTGTTCCTCTGGGAGAAGCAGGCCGCGCCCGGGACAACCAAAAAGGGCACCGTGCTGTTCGTACACGGCTCGTCGATGGCCTCGCAGCCGGTGTTCGATCTGCACGTCGAGGGTCGACCGAACTCTTCCGCAATGGAGTATTTCGCCGAGCGCGGCTTCGACACCTGGTGCATCGACGTCGAAGGCTATGGCCGTTCCACCAAGGATCGCGGCACCGAAGCCTTCATCTCGGAAGGCGCGGATGACCTGTCCGCCGGGTCGGACTACATCATGAAGACCCGCGGCAGCGGCCCGCTGATGGTCTACGGCATTTCATCCGGCGCGCTGCGCGCCGCGGCCTTCGCGCAACGCCATCCCGAGCGCGTGAAGCGGCTCGCCCTCGACGCCCATGTCTGGACCGGCGAAGGCTCGCCGACGCTGGAACAGCGCCGCAAGAAGCTGCCGGACTATCTCAAGACCAAGCGCCGGCCGATCGACCGGGCGTTCGTGCGCTCGATCTTCGAACGCGACCACCCCGGCACCGCCGACGACAAGACGATCGAAGCGTTCGCCGACTACATACTGGAGCTGGACGATTCGATCCCGAACGGCACCTACATCGACATGTGCAACAACCTGCCTGTGGTCGATCCGAAGAAGATCCTGATGCCGACGATCATCATGCGCGGCGAATACGACGGCATCGCCGCCCTGCCGGACCTGATCAAGTTCTTCGAGCTGCTGCCGAACCCGGACAAGCAGTTCGCGATCATGCCGGGCATCGCGCATGCGTCGCTGCAGCAGAAGAACTACATGATCGCTCTGCACATCATGCACGCGTTCTTCACGCAGCCCGAGCCGATCTACAGCACCTACAAGGCGTAGCTCGCCTTCGCCTCTTCCGTTGCGTCGGTGCGCTCCCTCTACCCGCTGGCGGTTAGAGGGTCGGGGTGAGGGGCCTCCGACACCGAACGGATGCGCGATAACAGCCCCTCACCCGACCTCGCTATGCTCGGTCGACCTCTCCCCGCAATCGGGGAGAGGTGAAAAGTGACGAGCGGTGCATCCGGTCGAGCAGCAGATAAATCACCGGCGTGGTGTAGAGCGTCAGGATCTGCGACACGAGCAGCCCGCCAATGATGGTCATGCCGAGCGGGCGGCGCAGCTCCGACCCCGGACCGACCGCCACCAGCAGCGGCACCGCCCCCAGCATGGCCGCCATCGTCGTCATCAGGATCGGCCGGAACCGCTCCATGCAGGCGCGATGGATCGCCTGCTCGGGCGGCAGACCCTGTCGCTCGGCCTGCAAGGCGAAGTCCACCATCATGATGCCGTTCTTCTTCACGATGCCGATCAGAAGAATGATGCCGATGAAGGCGATCACGGTCAGGTCGGCACGGAACAGCAGCAGCGCGAGCAACGCGCCGAGCCCCGCTGAGGGCAGCGTGGAGATGATGGTCAGCGGATGCGCCAGGCTTTCATAAAGAACGCCGAGAATGATGTAGACCGTCAGCAGCGCGGCGAGGATCAGCAGGGGCTGCGCCCCCGCCGACATCCGCGCCTGCTGCGCATCACCCGAAAACTCCGTCCGCACCGTGTCGGGCAGATGCAGTTCGGCGACGGCGCGCTCGATCGCGGCTGAAGCGCGCTCCAGCGTTACGTCCGGCGCCAGGTTGTAGCTGATCGTCACCGCGGGAAACTGGCCCTGGTGGTTGACCACGAGCGGCGCGAGGCCGCGCTCGACGCGAGCGACGCTCGCCAGCGGCACCTGCGTTCCGTCCGCCGCCGGCACATGGACCCGGCTCAGGTCCGAAGGATCGCGCTGGAACAGCGGGTCGACCTCCAGGATCACGCGGTACTGGTTGCGCTCGCTGTAGATCGTCGAGACCTGCCGCTGCGCGAAGGCGTTGTTGAGCGCTGTGCCGATGTCCGCAACCTTGACGCCGAGCCGCGCCGCCGCCTGCCGGTCGATCACGACATTCGCCTGCAGGCCGCCCTGCTCGCGATCGGTGTTGACGTCGACGATCTCCGGCACCTTCTGCAGGCGCGCCGCGATCCGCGGCACGTTGCGCTGGACCTCTTCGAGCTCGGGACTCCACACCGTGAACTGATACTGCGAGTTGGATTGCCGGCCGCCGGCGCGAATGTCCTGCGCCGGAAACATGAACACCCGCATGCCGCCGACGTCGAGCAGCTTGGGCCGCAGCCGGTTGATGACCTGCTGCGACGAGACCTTGCGCTCGTCCAGCGGCTTGAGGCTGATGAACAGCCGGCCGTTGTTGACGGTGCCGCTGCCGCCGGAGCCGCCGACCGACGAGCCCACCGATTTCACAGCAGGATCGGCGAGCACGATCTCGGTGGCGCGCTGCTGCAGCTCCTTCATGCGCTCGAACGATATCTCCGGCGAGGCACGGGTGCCGCCGAAGATCAGGCCGGTGTCGTCCTGCGGGAAATAGCCTTTGGGAATCTGGATGTAGAGCCACACCGTCAGCGCAATGGTGATGCAGAACACCAGCATAGTCAGCGCGCGATGCCGCAGCACCACCGTCAGGCTCGACGAATAGAACGCCACCATCCGGCTCAACACGCCTTCGACGGCGCGGTCGAGCCAGGTGGCGTCCCGGCTCGGCGGCTTGCGCAGGAAGTGCGCGCAGATCATGGGCGTGACCGAGAGGGAGACGACCATCGAAATCGCGATGGCGAAGGTGAGCGTCATCGCGAATTCGTGGAACAGCCGGCCAACCACGCCGCCCATGAACAGCAGCGGGATGAAGGCGGCGATCAGCGACACCGTGATCGACACGACGGTGAATCCGATCTGGCGCGCGCCCTCGAGCGTGGCGCGCAGCGGGGACATGCCCTTCTCCAGGTTCCGGAAGACGTTCTCGATCATCACGATCGCGTCGTCCACGACGAAGCCGACCGCGATCGCCAGCGCCATCAGCGACAGGTTGTTGACCGAAAAGCCCGCCACCCACATCAAGGCGAACGTCCCGGTGAGCGCGAGCGGCACCGTGACGCCGGCCGCGATGGTCGCCGCCGCCCGCCGCAGGAAGAGAAACACCACCATCATCACCAGCGCGACCGTCGCCACCAGCGTGAGCTGCATGTCGAACACGCTGGCGCGAATGGTCTGGGTGCGGTCCGACAGCACCTCGATGTCCATGTCCGCCGGAATCCAGCGCCGGATCTCCGGCAGCAGCGCCATGATCCGGTCGACGGTGTCGATGACGTTGGCGTCGCCCTGCTTGGTGACGACCAGAAGGACCGAGGACTGAAGGTTGTACCAGGCCGCCGAGCGGCTGTTGCGCACGCCCTGCTCGATCTTCGCGATGGCGCCCAGACGCACCACCGCGCCGTTCGACGTCTTGATCACGATGTTCTCGTATTCCGGCGGCGTCCGGAGCTGGTCGTTGGTGCCGATCGCACGCGCCAGATCCGGCCCGTCGAAATTGCCGAGCGGCATGGTCGAATTGGCCTGCTCGATAGCCAGACGCACGCTTTCCAGGCTGATGCCCATCGAGGCCGCCGCGACCGGGTTCACCCGGATGCGGATTGCCGGCTGCTCCGCGCCGTTCACGCTGACCTCCGCGACGCCTTCGACCTGCGACAGGCGCTGCGCCACGATGCTGTCGGCGATGTCGTACATCGCGCTCGGCATTGTGGTTTTCGCGGTCAGCGCCAGAATCAGAACCGGCGCGGCGGACGGGTTGGACTTCCGGAAGCCCGGCGGCGACGGCAGGTCGGCCGGCAGGTCGGTGATCGCGGCGTTGATCGCCGCCTGCACATCGCGCGCGGCGCCGTCGATGTCGCGGTCGAGATCGAACTGGATGGTGATGTTGGTGGCGCCGAGCGAACTGCGCGACGACATCTCGCTGACGCCGGCGATCTCGCCGAGCCGCCGCTCCAGCGGCGAGGCGACGGTCGCGGCCATCGTCACCGGATCCGCGCCCGGCCGGCTGGCCGAAACGCGAACGGTCGGAAACTCCACCGTCGGCAGGCTCGCCACCGGCAGGTGGCCGTAGGCCACCAGTCCGGTCAGCAGCAGGCCGAGCGCCAGCAACGCGGTGCCGATCGGCCTGCGAATGAACGGATAGGAGAAGTTCATCGCTCCGCCCTCCGCTATTCGGCCGGGCCGGCCGCGGGCGTACGCGACGCCCGCAAGGGCGCGCGGCCGCGCAGCATGCGCTGCTTCAGCCGCTCCATCTGCAGATAGATTACGGGCGTGGTGTAGAGCGTGAGGAGCTGGCTCAGCAGCAGCCCGCCGATAATGGTGATCCCGAGCGGATTGCGCAGCTCCGATCCGGTGCCGCTTTCGACCGCGAGCGGAATCGCTCCGAACAGGGCCGCGAGCGTGGTCATGGTAATCGGCCGGAAGCGCAGCAGCGCCGCCTTCACGATGGCCTCGCGCGGCGACAGCCCCTGCTCGCGTTCGGCGTCGATCGCGAAGTCGATCATCAGGATTGCGTTTTTCTTGACGATGCCCATCAGCAGGATGATGCCGATCAGCGCCACCACCGACAGGTCGTAACCCAGCAGCATCAGCGCCAGCAGCGCCCCCACGCCGGCGGAAGGCAGCGTGGTCAGGATCGTGAACGGATGGATGGCGCTTTCGTAGAGAATGCCGAGCACGATGTAGATCGTGATCGCAGCGGCGAGGATCAACCACGGCTGGTTGGCCAGCGAACGTGCGAACTCCGCAGCGTCGCCGGAGTAGCTTCCGATCACAGACGTGGGCATGCCGATGCTGCGCTCGGCCGCCGTGATCGAGGCCACCGCGTCCGACAGCGCCGCGCCGGGCGCGAGGTTGAAGCTGATCGTCACCGACGGGAATTGCTCCTGATGCGCAATCGCCAGCGGCGCAGAGGTGTATTCGAAGCGCGCGAAGGCGCTCAGCGGAACCTGGGTGCCGCCCGTGCCGGGCACATAGAGTCGCGCGAGCGCATTCGGATCGCTGAGATAGCGCGGCGCGGCCTCCAGAATCACACGGTACTGGTTGGCCTGGCCGTAGATGGTCGAGACCTGACGCTGGCCGAAAGCGCTGTTGAGCGTCTCGTTCACGGCCTGCATGGACACGCCGAGGCGGCCCGCCTTCTCGCGGTCGATGTCGATGTTCAGCCGAAGCCCGCCCTCCTGCGCCTCCGAGGCGACCTCGCGTAGCACCGGGTCGTCGCGCAGGCGCTCGACCAGTTTGTCCGACCATTCGATCACGTCGGCGGATGTGGTTCCGACCAGCGTGTATTGATATTGCGCGCGGCTCAGCCGGGTCGCGATCTGGATGTCCTGCACCGGCTGGAAGAACACGGTGATGCCGGGAATCGGCGCGACCGCGTTCTTGAGACGCTCGGCGATCGCGCCGGCCGAGGCGGTGCGCTCGCTGCGCGGCTTGAGCGTGATCGTCAAACGTCCCGCATTCGGCGTCGGGTTCATCCGGCTCACGCCGATGATCGAAACCACGCCCGCAATGTCCGGATCCTTGCTGATCGCAGCCTCGACCTGCGACTGCAGCCTCTGCATCTGCGCGAACGACACTTCGGTGCCCGCTTCCGAGACCGCGGAAATCAGTCCGGTGTCCTGCGAGGGCAGAAAGCCCTTGGGGATGACGATGTAAAGCCACACCGTCGCCAGCAGCGTCAGGAACGTTACCACCAGCGTCGCGATCTGCCTGCGCAGCACCCATTCCAGCGTGACGCGATAGACAGCGATGACCCGCTCCAGCGCCCGGTCGAAGAACCCGGTGATGACGCCCTGCCGCTCGTGCGCCCGCGAGCGCAGGATCTTGCTGCACATCATCGGCGTCAGCGTCAGCGACACGATGGCCGAGACCACCACCGCGATGGTCAGCGTCAGCGCAAACTCGCGGAACATGCGCCCGACCAGCCCGGTCATGAACAGCAGCGGAATGAAGACCGCAATCAGCGACAAGGTCAGCGAGATCACGGTAAAGCCGATCTCGCGCGCGCCCTTGAGCGCTGCGTCGAGCGGCCGCTCGCCCTTTTCCAGATGCCGAACGATGTTCTCGATCATCACGATCGCGTCGTCGACCACGAAGCCGGTGCCGATGGTCAGCGCCATCAGCGACAGGTTGTTCAGCGAGAACCCGCAGAACCACATCACCCCGAAGGTGGCGATCAGCGACAGCGGCAGCGCCACGCCGGCGATGATCGTCGCGCGGATGCTGCGCAGGAAGACGAACACCACCATGACCACGAGAAACACGCTCAGGACCAGCGTGAACTGCACGTCGTAAATCGAGGCGCGGATGGTCTCGGTGCGGTCGTGCACCACCGTCAGGTCGACACCGACCGGGATCGCGCGCCGCAGCCGGGGCAGTTCGGCCTGAATGCGCTCGACCGTGGCGATGACATTCGCGCCCGGCTGGCGCTGCACGTCGATCACCACCGCCGGCTTGCCGCGGTACCAGCCGCCGACCCGCGCGTTTTCCAGCCCGTCCACCACCTGCGCCACATCGCGCAGCAACACCGGCGCGCTGTTGCGATAGGCGACGATCAGGTTCTCGTATTGCGAAGCCGCCGCGAGCTGGTCGTTGGACGCTATGGTGTAGGACTGGGTTGCGCCGTCGAGCGCCCCGCGGGGACCGGCCACGTTGGCCCCGACCACCGTGGTGCGGATGTCCTCCAGTCCGATGCCGTAAGCGGCGAGCCGCCCGAGATCGGCCTGAATGCGCACCGCCGGTTTGATGCCGCCCTGGATCGAGACGCGGCCGACGCCAGAGAGCTCGGACAGCCGCTGTGCGATCAGCGTGTCGGCCATATCGCTCATCTCGCGCAGCGCGATTGTGTCCGAGGTCAGCGCCAGCGTGATGATCGGCGCGTCCGCCGGGTTCACTTTCGAATAGGTCGGCGGATACGGAAGGTTGCGCGGCAGCGTGGAACCGGCTGCGTTGATCGCAGCCTGCACGTCCTGCGCCGCGCCGTCGATGTCGCGGCCGAGGTCGAATTGCAGCGTGACCTGGCTGATGCCGAACGAGCTGGACGAGGTCATCACCTGCAGCGACGGAATCTGCCCGAACTGCCGCTCCAGCGGCGCCGTGACCAGCGATTCCATCGTGTCGGGCGCGGCGCCGGGAAGCTGCGTCGTGACCTGAATGGTCGGGAAATCGACCTGCGGCAGCGACGAGACCGGGAGCCAGAAGTAGCCGAGCCAGCCGCCCAGCAGCGTTGCGATGCCCAGAAGCGATGTCGCGATCGGCCTGCGGATGAAGGGGGACGAGACGCTCATCGCACGGTGCTCGACGGCGGCGCCTCCGAACGCCGGTTGCGCCCTTCGCCGCCGACCGAGCGGCGCTCGCGGCGCGGCTGCGCGACCGGCACGGCCTCCGGCGGCGGCATGGTTTCCGCGTCAGTCACGGTCACTCGGCTGCCGGCCGTAAGCCGCGCGAAGCCGGTCGTCACCACCCGCTCGTCCGGACTCAACCCTTTGACCACGACGGCGCGCGCCTCGTCCTGCATCGAGACGCTCACCGGCCGCACCGCGACGGTGTTTCCCTCTTCGACCACGAAGACGAAGGTGCCGTTCGGCCCGCGCTGGATCGCCGCGGTCGGCGCCACGACGGCGTCGCGCACCGTATCGACCAGAAGCCGCACGTTCACGAACTGGCCCGGCCAGAGCTGATAAGTCGCGTTCGGGAACTCGGCCTTGAGCCGCACTGTGCCTGTCGTCTGATCGACCTGGTTGTCGATCACCTGCAACACGCCCTTGTCGACCACGGTGCGGTTGTCCGCGCCGAAGGCTTCGACCGGCAACGGCCGTTGGCCGAAGGCGCGATTCACGTCGGACAGCTGCTGCTGCGGCAGCGTGAACATGATCGCGATCGGTTGAAGCTGGGTGATCACCACGATCCCGGTGGTGTCGGCCGCGCGCACGATATTGCCCTCGTCGACCAGCCGGATGCCGGTGCGCCCGTCGTGCGGCGCGGTGATGGTGGTGTAGGCGAGGATCGCGCGGGCGTTGTCGATCGCCGCCTGATCGAGCCGGGCCTGCGCCTCGAGCTGCGCCACTGTCGCCTTCTGGGTGTCGAGCTGCTGGCGCGCGACCGAGTTGCTCTCGGCGAGGCGGCCATAGCGTTCGAGGTCCATCTTCGCGTTGGCGAGTTGGGCTTCGGTCTGCGCCTTCTTGGCGACGGCCTGATCGAGCTGGGCCTTGTAGGTGGTCGGGTCGATGCGCGCGATCACGTCGCCGCGCTTGACGTCCTGCCCCTCCTTGAAGTCGATCGAGAGCAGCCGTCCCTCGACCTGCGGACGCACTGTGACGGTGTTGAGCGGCCGGGTGGTGCCGACGCCCTCGAAATACACCGGAACGTCGGTGCGCTGCGCCCGCGCTGCGATCACCGGCACCGGCCCGTCGTCACGCATGGCGCGACCGGCACCGGGGCGTTGCGGCTGGTTCTGGATAGACGGCATCGCGACATAGATCACGCCCGCAATCACGCCCGCTGCGGCGGCTAACGTGACAAGGCGTGCTGTGAGCGTCATGTCCTGCCGATCTCTCAAGCCCGCGCGACGATGCGCAGACCTTATCAGATACCGGCAAAAAGAACGGATTTACAGTACGTTACGGAGATTTCATCCGGCGGATGGCTGGGCGCAAGCTTGATGAACGCACGTTTATGCGCGCAGAACCGGCAGAACCGGACCGCAAACCACCCATCCCGTTGTTTCCGCTGACAATCCCGTGTCGGGCCGCTCAGCGTTCCACATTCGCCTCTCGGCGCGGCGGCGCACGCTCCGGCAGCGGCCAACCGCCGCCGAGCGCCTGGAAGAGGCTGACCACGGCCTGCAGCCGGGCCAGCCGCGCCTGCGCCAGCGCGTCCTGCGCCTGGAACAGCGACTGCTGGGTGTTGAGCACGGTGATGAGATCGACTGCGCCTTCGCGCAGCCGCGTCTCGGAAATCTCGAATGCCCGCCGCGAACTGGTCACCACGTTGCGCTGAAGGCTTTCGCGCTCGGCCGTCAAACGCACCGCAACCAGCGCCCGCTCCACGTCGCCGAAGGCGTTGATCACCGCGCCGCGATAGATCTGAAGAAGCTCGTCCTGCCGGCCCTTGCTCAGATCGAGCTGTCCCTGCAGGCGCAGGCCGTCGAAGATCGGCTGGGTCAGGCCGGCCGCGAGATTGAAAAAGGCCGATTCCGGACGCAGCAGCAACCGCAGCGCCTCGCTGGTGTAACCGCCGGAGCCCGTGAGCTGGATGCTCGGGAGCATCGCTGCGCGCGCCGCATGGACGTTGGCGTTGGCGGCTTCGAGCTGCGCCTCGGCGCTGCGGATGTCGGGGCGCTGCACCAGAAGATCGGACGGCAGACCCGGCGTCACCGGGGGAATTGCGACCGCGTTCATGGTGCCGCCGCGCACGCGCACCGAGCCAGGCGCGCGGCCGAGCAGCACCGCCAGCGTGATCTTGCTCTCGCGCACCACCTGTTCGAGCAGCGGGATCGCGGCGCGCTGGGTTGCGACGATGCTTTCCTGCTGCGCGACGTCGAGCGCCGATGCGGTGCCGACGTTCAGCCGCTCCTGGATCAGGTTGAACACGCGGTTCGCCGCGTCGAGGTTTTCGCGCGCGGCGCGCAACCGGTCCTGCGCCGCAAGAAGCTGGAAGTAGGAGTTCGCCACAGCGGAGACGACCGTGACGGCAACGGTCTCGCGATCGAAGCGGCTTCCGGCGGCAAGCTGCTCGGCCGAGCGCAGAGCCGCACGATTCTTGCCCCAGAAGTCGATTTCGTAGGCGGCGCTGAGCGAGGCGTTATAGGTCGTGCGGTGACCCTGACCGGGCGATTGCGAGCGTGCGACGCTGCCGTCGAGATCGACCACCGGCAGCAGAGCGGCTCCGGTGATGCGCGCCTGCGCATCGGCCTGCACGATCCGAGCCACCGCCGCGGCGATGTCGAGATTCGAGGTCAGCGACTCCTCGACCAGATTGGTCAGCTCCGTGGAGCGGAAGCCGCGCCACCAGATCACCGAGGGCAGCGCGACGTCGTGACGGCGGGGAGCGTTCTCGTACCGGGCCGGAACGTCGAGCGCTGCCTCCGGGACATCCATCCCGACGAAGCAGCCGGCCAGCAGCGGGGCCAATGCCACGACGCACGCCCGCCGCATGCCGTTGCGCACCCGCCTCGACGACGGTCCGGAGGGTGCAACGGGGCACGACAACGCCGATCCAGGACTGAAGCCACGCATGGAACCCGCCTCAACGCAACCGAACGCTGGAAAGACGGGCCCCTGCAACCCCCGCCCGCAACGAAGGACGGAGGCTAGCATTTCAGGTCGCCTGCGCCCAATCCGCATCCTGCCCGGATTTCAGCCTGTGGACAGAATACGGCGGCGTCGGTACCGACGCCGCCGCAAACCGGCCAGGATGGCAAACAGCGAGGCTCGCCGCTTACTGGCCCGGCGGCGTGTAGACGATGTCGATCAGACCATCGAGGTCTTTCAGCGTGCTGCCGGCCGGCGCGAACTTGAACTCGATGGCTTGCTGCAGCAGCCCTTCGAGATCGCCAATTTTGGCGATCTGCATCGCCGACTTCGGATAGAACTCGTCGACGCCACGCTTGGCGACGGCCGGGGACACCTTCATCGCCTTGGCGAACATCTCGATCGCCTTCGGATTCGAGTACGCCCAGTCGATCGACTTGGCATAGACCTGCATGAACTTCTCGATCACCGGACGCCGGTTCTTGAGCACGTTGGCGTTGACGACGTTCACACGGATGGTCTGGTTCGCCATGTCCTTGGCTTCGCTGGCGCGCGCGATGATCCTGATCTTGCCGGCGTCGACCTCCGGCAGGCCGCGCGGCACCACCGACCAGCCGACGTCGACCTGACCGGTCATGACCTGGGTGTAGGTGGCCGGCACGCCGCCGGTCGCGAGCGGGCGCGCCTTGGAGCCATACTGCCTGAGCAGCGAGAGCAGCACGAGGTTGGTCGAGGAACCGGGCGACGAGAACGCCACGGTCTTGCCTTCCGGCACATCTTTCAGACTCTTGTACGGGCTGTCGCCGCGCACCCACCAGTAAAGCTCGTGCGCGCCGGTCATCTCCGCGGAGATGATCTTCACCGGCGCCTTCTTGAAGTGCGCGCCGATCACGCCAAGCGTGCCGTTCGACAATGCAATATCGACGCTGCCGGACATGGCCGCAGTCAAGGTTTGCGCGCCGCCATCGGTCCAGAAGATTTCGACCTCGAGCCCGGCCTCCTTGAAGAACCCGGCCTCCTGGCCGAACTCGACCCAGGACGAATCCCAGAAGCCGCGCTGCGGGATCGCAACCTTCAGCTTTTCCTGGGCGTAGCTGGTGATCGTGGTGGCAGCCAAAATCGCGAATACGGCCGCAAACGGCTTGAGCTTCAGCATCGACGTCCTCCCATGCAGCCCGCAGGCCGCTTCGTTATCGGGCTATATTGCCCGCTCGCAGCCAGCCCGACAATCGGCCGCAGCACATTGCGATGCGACCGGACGCCGCCATCGCAGACCGCCGTCAGACCGCCTCGTCGGCAATATGCGTCCGCAGCGTGCCGATCGCGTCGATCTCGACCTCCAGCACGTCGCCGGGCTTCATCCAGAGCGGCGGCTTACGATGGTGGCCGACGCCCTCCGGCGTGCCGGTGGCGATCACGTCGCCGGGGTGCAGCTCGGTGAAGGCCGAGCAGAACGCCACGATCTGCCGGACCGGATAGATCAGCAGGTCGGTGCCCGAACGCTGGACCTCGACGCCGTTGAGCCGCGTGCTCAGCGTCATCGCCGACGGATCGGGGATTTCGTCGGAGGTCACGAGCCACGGACCGAGCGGGCCCGTGGCGGGAAAGTTCTTGCCCGACGTAACCGAGAACTTCTGATAGTCGCGCACGCTGCCATCGACGAAGCAGGTGTATCCGGCGACATGATCGAGCGCACGCTCCGCCGGAATGTGCCGGCCGCCCTTTCCGATCACCAGCGCAAGCTCCCCCTCGAAGTCGAAGTTCGTCGAATTGCGCGGCCGCAGCATCCGGCCCTCGTGACCGACCAGCGTGTCCGTGAACCGGATGAACATGCTGGGCTGTTTGGGCAGCTCGCGGCCGGTTTCGACCGCATGCGAGCGGTAATTGATCCCGGCGCAGAGAATTTTTCTCGGGTTCGGAATGACCGGCAGGAACTGGACGTCGGACAGCCTGCGGTCGGGCTTCGCTCCGGTTGCAAGCTCGCGCATCTGGTCCAGCGCGCGGTTGGCGATGGCGCCGCGCAAGGACTTGGGATCGCCCTTGAGCCGGCCGCTCATCGTGATGATGCCGTCGCCGGCAACGACGCCATAGGCCTCCTTGCCATCGACGATATAGCTCGCGATCTTCATCGTCTCTTCCCGCGCCGGATCAATACAGGCCGCGCACCGGGGCGAACAGCTCGTCGACCTTCACCGGCCTGGCGATCACGCCCTGCTCATGCAGGTAGCGCACCAGCGCCTCCAGCGTCGGGCGGTTCGGCTCGATGCCGTAGGGCCAGGGATCGCCGCCGAACACCGATTCGATGTCGTCGAGCTCGGCGTGCATCCAAGGCAGCATGTTCCGAAGCGTGCCGCGGTAGCGCATCTTCTTGTATTCGGCGTCCTTCGCCGCGTTGAAGGCGCGGTACAGGCTGGTGGCGACGAACGGATGGCGCTCCATCACATCGTTGCGGATCACCACCGTATGCATGATCGGGAAGATTTTCGTGCGGCGGAAGTAATCCATCTCGGCCGCGCGATAATCCGGATAAAGCCGCACGATGTCCGGGTTTTTACCGTAGCAATCCGGCACGCCGGTGCCGATCAGCGCCTGCAGTTCGCCGGCGTCGAGCATGTCGCTGAGCGACCGGCCGGAGCGGTTGGCTGTGATCGAGATCGGCTTCACCGGCGGCAGGATCGTCGGGTTGCCGTGCGGCTTGGCGCTGTTGATGTCGCCTTCGACCCACTCCGACTTGGAGAAGTCGATGCCGTGCTCGTCCGATAGCAGGCCGCGCTGAAAGATCGCCGCCGTCATCGTGTAGACCGGAACGCCGATCCGCTTGCCCTCCAGATCCTTCGGGGTCTTCACATGCTTGCGGTTGACGAAGATGAAGCTGTGGCGGAACACGCGCGAAGCGAAAACCGGGATCGCCACGAACGGGCACTGGCCGGCCGAAAAGCGCGAAACGTATTCCGACGACGAGAACTCGCAGACGTCGAATTCGAGCCCGCCAGCCATCCGGTCGAAGATGTTCCGCGGGTTGTCGTCGACCAGAAAGTTGAGATCGACGCCCTCGACGGCGACCTCCCCGGTGTAGAGCGCAAGCATGCGGTCGTACAATCCGCAGGCGAAGGTCAGCGGCACTTTGGACATTTCCATCCCCGTTTGAAGGACGCCCGTGGCGGCCCGGATGACCGGCATTAGACCATCCGGCCTGCGTCGCGCAAAGATCGTCTCGCGCACGACGCGGTGCCGCCATGCGCGCGGCGGATAACGTCGCGGTCTTGTGCGGGGCGCGTCGGCGTGGGATTTAGACGCCGGCCGAAACGGCCCTCGCGACGGAATTCGACAGCACGGGACGACACGGAATGCGTGAGTTCGACATCGGCAACCCCCGCCCCCGGATCGAAGACCTCCAGCTCCTGCGCGGCCGCGGTCACTACACAGACGACCTTTCGTTGCCGGGGCAGGCCCGGCTGTTCCTGGTGCGCTCGCCTCATGCGGCGGCGAACATTCTCCGGATCGACGTCGACGCTGCGAAAGCCGCGCCGGGCGTGATCGCGGTGTTCACCGGCGCGGATCTCGACGCCGACGGCGTCGGCCATCTGCCCTCGCGCATCCGGCGCAAGACCCACGACGGAAAACCCAATTTCGAGCCTCCGTTCCGGGCGCTGGCGCGCGACCGGGTGGTGATGATCGGCGATCCGGTGGTGGCGATCGTCGCGGAGAGCGTGGCGCAGGCGAAGGACGCCGGCGAACTGGTCGAAATCGAATACGACGTTCTGGAGGCGGTCACCGACATCGCCAAAACCGTGGAGCCCGGCGCGCCCGCGGTCTGGGACGAATGCCCGGACAACATCTGCTTCGTTCAGGAGGTCGGCAACAAGGCTGCGGTCGAGGCTGCGATCAAGAGCGCGAAGCACGTCGTACACGAGCGCTTTCACATCAGCCGCGTCGGCGTGCATCCGATGGAGCCGCGCGCGGCGCTCGGCTCCTACGACGAGCGCGACGGCCGCTACACCCTCCAATCCGGCATCCAGGCGCCGCACACCATCCGGCAGGAGCTGGCGGAAGCCATCTTCAAGGTGCCGGCCTCGCGCATCCGGGTGATCTCGCCCGACATGGGCGGCGCATTCGGCCTGCGCGGCAGCCTCTATCCCGAACTCGTGCTGGTGCTCTATGCCGCGCGCAGGACCGGCCGGCCGGTGAAGTGGGTCGGCGAGCGCAGCGAAAGCTTCATGGCCGACTACCACGCCCGCGACAACGTCTCGGACGTCACCCTGGCGCTGGATGAGAGCGGCAATTTTCTCGCGCTCAAGGTCGAGACGCTGGCGAGCATCGGCGGGCGCATTTCGGCGAACGGCCTGATGGTCCCGCTCAACAACATCGGCGGACTGGCCGGCACCTACACAACGCCGGCGATCCACGTCACCGTGACGGGCGTGTTCGCCAACACCCACCCGACCTGCCCGTATCGCGGCGCGGGCCGGCCGGAAGCGTCCTACTGCATCGAGCGGATCGTCGACATCGCGGCGCGCGAACTCGGCATAGACCGCATCGAACTGCGCCGCCGCAACATGATCCCGCCGGAGGCGATGCCGTTCAAGACCGGCCTCGTCTACACCTACGACTGCGGCGAGTTCGAAAAGTGCATGGACAAGGCGCTGGACATGGCCGACTGGGCCGGCGCCAAGGCGCGGCAGGACGCGGCCCGCGGCGCGGGGCGTCTCTACGGGCTCGGCGCCGTCAGCGCGATCGAAATTGCCGCGGGCCCGTTCGACCGACCGGGCGACGAAGGCGCGGAAATCCGCTTCGACCCGACCGGCTCGGCGACGTTCTTCCTTGGCTCGCACAATCACGGCCAGGGCCACGAAACCGCTTTCCGGCAGATCGCATATCGAGTGCTGGGATTGCCGCCGGAGATGGTCAACATCGTGCAAGGCGACACCGACAAGGTGTTCCACGGCCGCGGAACCTTCGGTTCCCGCTCGATGGCGAGCGGCGGAGGCGCCGTCGTGAAGGCCGCCGAAAAGGTGATCGAGAAGGGCAAGCAAATCGCCGCTCACATGCTCGAAGCCTCGGCCGGCGACATCGAGTTCGCGGACGGCCGCTTCAGCGTCGCCGGCACCGATCGCGGCGTCGGCATCGTCGAGGTCGCCAAGGCGTCGTTTGCGCCGGGCAAGCTGCCGCGCAGCATGGAGCCCGGCCTCGGAGCGTCAGCCATTCTGGTGCCGGACGGCGCGAACTTCCC
Organism: uncultured Alphaproteobacteria bacterium; assembly: GCA_963758225.1. Taxonomy (GTDB): domain Bacteria; phylum Pseudomonadota; class Alphaproteobacteria; order Rhizobiales; family Xanthobacteraceae; genus Z2-YC6860. The sequence continues at coordinate 72,573 of CAVWUJ010000003.1, forward strand.
GAACGGCTTCCACGTCTGCGAGGTCGAGATCGACCGCGACACCGGCAAGCTGCGCATCCTGCGCTACACCGTGGTCGACGACGTCGGGGTGACGATCAACCCGCTGCTGCTCAAAGGACAGGTGCACGGCGGCATCGCGCAGGGCGCCGGCCAGGCGTTCGGCGAGACCATGATCTACGACACCGGCGGACAGCTCCTGACCGGCTCGTTCATGGACTACCAGATGCCGCGCGCGCACGACTTCCCGGTCTTCAACGTCGGCAGCCATGACGTGCCGACCAAGATGAACCCGCTGGGCGTGAAGGGCGCGGGCGAGGCCGGTTGCGTCGGCGCGTTGCCGGCTGTGCTGAATGCGGTCAACGACGCGCTCGCGCCGCTCGGCGTCCGTCACTTCGAAATGCCCGCGACCCCGGCCCGTCTGTGGCAAGTCATCCAGGCGAACGAGGCCGCGCCGGCCGCCTGATCGATCACGATTTCGTGCTGCGCCAGCCCCGGCCCGCCGGCCGGATGCAGGCGGCTCCAGCACACGCAAAGGGTGTAGTCGATTTCGGGCACGCGACAATCTGTTGGCTGCCTCTCGGACAGACTATCCACAAATCAACAGCAATCCACAACCGCGACGCGATAATGCGCGCGCTTCCCGGAACCGTCATGGCGACGCGGCATTGAAGTCCTACTTGATTGAGTTTGGGCCCGTGACGCGGGGAGGACGCGAAATGACGAAATCCCGGTACTTTGTGGTGTTCGACCAGGACGGCTGGAAGATCCAGTGCGACGGCGAAAACTCCGAAGTTTACGAATCCAGAACGGAAGCGGTGCGGGACGCGGTGGCGCTGGCCTATCTCGACGACCGCAACGGGCGCGATTCGGACGTCATTGTGCAGAGCCGCAACGGCTTCGCGCCGGAATGGGACTCTCGCCGCGACGTCTATCCGCCGCCGCTCGTTCCCGAGATGTAGGTTAATTCCAATTCTCGCATTTGTTGCAAACGAATGCATTCGGGCTGACAACGCCGGGCGACAGGCACCGGAATACCGGTTTTTGAATTTGAATAAGCCGGCGACACTTCGTCGAAGGACGAAGAGCGAGACACTGGCAGTCCGGAAACAAAGCGATAGAATGGCGATGCGCTTCACGGGGCATTCGACATGCTGCCCATTGCATCCGCCTCCTCGCTCTCCGGCTCTCCGGTTGCCCAATGCGGCCGTGTTCTGATCGTCGAAGACGAACTTCTCGTCGCCTGGCATCTCGAATCGCTGGTTCGCGACCAGAAACTCGATGTCTGCGCGCTCGTGCCTGACGGCGACGGCGCGATTGAGCAGTCCGGCGAGGTCGATCTCATCCTGATGGACATCCGCCTCGCGGGCCGCATGAACGGCATCGAGGCCGCGCGTCGGATTCGCGCGCAATGCGACACGCCGATCATTTTCGTGACGGCGCACGGCGACGCCGAAAGCCGCGCGGAGATCGAGCGCATGATGCCGGGCACGCCGGTGCTGGCCAAGCCGATTTCCGCCGACCGGCTTCGCGCCGCCATCGGCGTGGTGATGAAGCCGCCGCAGATTTAGGCTTCGGGAGCGCCGCGTCAGCTCACCGCCACCGGCGCAAGCGCCTCGATGTCCGTCGCCACGTCGATGATCGTCGGCCTGTTCGCTGCGAGTCCCTGCGCCAGAGCGGCCGGCAGGGCCTTCGGATCCTCGACGCGAATGCCCAGCGCACCCATCTCCTCCGCGATGCGCGCGAAGTTGGTCTTGCGGAAGGTCCAGAGTTCGCGGGCCTGCTCGGTCTGCCGGCCGCCGTAGGCGCGGTCGAAGCCGCGCTTCGACTGGTTGCCGCCGCCGTTGTTGTTGACCACCGTGACCGCATTGATGTTCCAGCGCACCGCGGTCTCGATGTCGCCGATGTGATACCAGAACCCGGCGTCGCCGGTGAACGTCACCACCGGTCGCTCGGGCGCGCCGCACTTGGCGCCAAGCCCCGCCGGAAACGCCCAGCCGAGATGACCGGCGCTGCGCATATAGCTCTGCGTGTCGCTTCGCAGATCGAACATGCCGCCCATCCACATGCCGGCATGGCCGGTGTCCACGCAGACGATCGCATCGTCGGGAACATGCCGCGTCAGCTCGTGGCAGATGCGCGCCGGATGAATCGGAACGGCGTCGGACTCCAATTGCGGCCGGTACTTCGCGGACCACTCCTTGCAGAACATCTGCGCCTGTCCGACCCAGGGCCTGCGCCGTTCGGCCGTTCCGCGATCGCATGCGGACAGCATCTTCGACAGCGTCACCCTGGCGTCGCCCTGCACCCGCGCCTGCAGCGGATAGTTCAGGCCGAGCGCCTCGGGATCGATGTCGATCTGAATCGCCGGCGTGCCGATCTTCGGCACCGCCCAGAAGTGGGTGGTCATGCCGCCGGTCGTCGTTCCGACGAAGCAGACGAGATCGGCGGCGTTCACCACCCGGTTGGCGCTTTCGCGGGAATAGGTGCCGACCACGCCGCAGGCCAGCGGATGGCTGCCCGGGATCGAATCCTTGCCGTTCAGCGAGGTGACGACCGGGATCTGCAATGCCTCCGCAAGAGCGACCAGCTCGCGCGCCGCGCCTGAGTGGCGCACGCCGCCGCCGGCGACGATGACGGGGCGCTGCGCCTCCTGCAGCACCTTGAGAGCCGCCATCACGCTTGCCTGATCCGGCTCCGGACGAAACGGCGGCACGCGCGCGAACTCCGGCTCGACCAGCGGCTCCATCTCGCCCTCTTCGCCGTCGATCTGGCCCTCGTTGCCGCGGAATTGCAGATGCACGGGCCCCGGCCGGCCGGTCGTGGCGACGCGGAACGCCTGCCTCACCATGTCGGGAAACCGCGTGACGTCGTCGACCGTGGCGTTCCACTTCGTCACCGGCTCGAACGCCGGCATGTCGTCGACCTCCTGATAGACCTGCCGAAACTTGGTTTTCGGCTCGCGACCGCCGGTGAAGGCGATCACCGGCGAATGCGCGAGCCAGGCATCGCGAAGGCCCGCGGCGAGATTGAGGGCGCCGATCACCTGGGCCATGCAGACGCCGGGCTTGCCGGTGGCGCGCGCATAGCCGTCGGCCATGTAGGCGGCCGTCGCCTCGCTGTGAACGTGCAGGCGCTTGATGCGCGTGCGCGTCTCCATCACGGCAAAGGTCTTCCGCAGCACCGCGGGGACGTGAAAGACATGCGTAACGCCATAGGCCTCCAGCATGTCGGCCATGCACTCGGCCCCCGACATGCGGCGATTGTGTCCGGCGTCCGGCATGGATCCTCCATCGCGTCGCGTCTGTGCGCGATCGGCCATTCGATCTGGTGTCCGAGCGCCTAGTCCGGCTTGAAAGTCATCGCCACGCCGTTGATGCAGTAGCGCAGCCCGGTCGGCGGCGGGCCGTCCGGGAACACGTGACCGAGATGGCTGCCGCAGCGGCTGCAATGCACCTCGGTGCGCACCATGCCCCAGCTCCGGTCGGTGGTCGTCTCGGTTGCGCCTTCGACCGGATCGTTGAAGCTCGGCCACCCGGTGCCGCTCTCGAACTTGGTCTTGCCGACGAACAGAGGCTGGTCGCAGCCGGCGCAGACGAACGTGCCGGGGCGCTTCTCGGCCAGCAGCAGCGTGCAGCTTCCGGCCCGCTCGGTGCCGTGCTCGCGCATGATGTAATATTGCTCCGGCGTGAGCATCTTGCGCCATTCCGCTTCGGTTCGGGTGACGGGATAGGTCTTGGTGTCCATGACGCGGCTCCGTTCGGTCGTCTTCGCGTGCCCCGCCTCCGGCATCGGCGGGACACGCCGTCTTATTTAGGGGCCCGCTACTTGATCGCCAGCGGGTTCACCGGCGAGCCCACGGCTCCGGTGATCGGAATCGCCGGCGCGACGAAGAGGAATTCATAAACCCTGTCGTCAGCGCAGTCGTCGGCCAGCTCCTTGAGCTGGAAAATCTCGCCCATCGTCATGCCCATGATCGGGATGGTGATCCAGTGCCACGGCTGGTTGATGCCGGGCTCGCTCTCGTTCGGCCGGACCTCGCAGCCCCAGGTGTCCGACGCCAGAGCGGCCAGCTCGACCCGCTTGATCCACTCCAGCGTCTCGAACGCGAAGCCCGGCGCGTCGCCGCCGGGATAGCCGTCCCAGCTTCCGGCCTTCTGGCAGCGCTCCATCTGGCCGGTGCGCACGATGACGTAGTCGCCGCGCTTGAGCGTGACCTGCTGCGCCCTGGCGGTGTCGTCGAGATCCTGGCCGGTGATACCGTAGCCGTCGTCGAGCGATTCGACGCCCTTGAAGCGCGCCACGTCCAGCAGCACGCCTCGACCGACCATCTTGTTCTTGGTCTTTTCGATGCCGCATTTCTGCGCGCCGGCCGACGTGACCTCGCGACAATCGTAGCCATTCCACATGTAGTTTTCATAGAAGACGTGGCCGAGCCCGTCCCATTGCGTGCCGCATTGCAGCGGCATCGTCACCATGTCATCGGCGGCGCGGATGCCGCGCTTGTCGAGCACGCCGGAGTAAGCGTCGGTGCCGGTGCGCAGCATGGTGTGAATCGGGTTGGTGCGGCCCATCGCCGGGTATTTGCTCTTGGCGCCCTGCGGGCCGGTATGGTCGAAGTTGAGCGCGAGCGAGATCACCTTGCCCTTCTTCACCAGCCGTGTCGCGGCGACGATGTCCTCGGGCGAGGTGTAGTTGAGCGTGCCGATCTCGTCGTTCGGACCCCATTTGCCCCAGTTCTTGTAGCGTTCGGCCGCATCGGCGAGATCCTTGCGGGTGTATGTCCGGCCCGTCATCGGCGTTTCCTTTGCATTTTCTTTGTGCGGCGCAGGACGCAGAGCGCGACCTCACGTCGCCAATTTGACATTTACTGCGCCCGGGGCACAGGCGAAGATAGCAGCAACAATACAGCCGGCTTTCAAGGCCGTGCCATTCAGGGAGGACGTGCAATGAAGGCCATGATCGGGCTGTTTGCAGCCTGCGCCATTCTGACGGCGCCGGTCGCCGCCGGTGCCCAGCAATATCCGACCAAGCAGGTTCGTATCATCATTCCGTTCGCGGCGGGCGGCGTGACCGACATCGCCGGCCGGATCATCGCGGCGGAGCTTTCCAAGCGTCTCGGCCAGCAGTTCTACATCGAGAACGTCGGCGGCGCCGGGGGCAACATCGGGATGGGCAACGCCGCGAAAGCGGCGGGCGACGGTTACACGATCCTGTTCGCGTCCTCCAGCATCGTGGTCAACCCGAGCCTCTACAACAAGCTTCCGTTCGACGTGGAGAAGGACTTCATCCCGGTGACCAAAGCCGGCGGCTCGCCGAACGCCTGGCTGGTCAATCCGAACTTTCCCGCCAAGTCGATGAAGGACATGGTGGCGCTGATGAAGAAGGATCCGGGCAAGCACAGCGTCGCCTCGCCCGGCGCGGGCACCACCCCGTCGCTTTCGATCGAGATGCTGAAGATCTCGCTCGGCGTGAACTTCGTCACCGTGCCGTTCGCCGGCGGCGGTCCCGCGACGCAGTCGACGCTGGCCGGCCATACCCCGATCATGTGCGGCGCGCTCGGAAACGCCGTCTCCATCATCAAGGACGGCAAGCTGCGCGCCATCGGCGTCACCGCCAGGAAGCGCTCGGCCTCGATGCCCGATATTCCGACGCTGGAGGAGGCGGGCATCAAGGACCAGGAGGCCGAAACCATGACCGGCGTGTTCGTGCCCGCCGGCACGCCGCGGGCGATCGTCGACCGGCTGCAGAAGGAAATCTCCGCCATCGTCAACACGCCGGCGATCAAGTCGCGGCTGCTCGAACTCGGCGTCGAGGCGGAGGGGAATTCGTCGGCCTCGTTCGCCGCCTATGTGAAATCCGAAATCGCCAAGTGGAGAAAGGTGATCGAGACCGCAAAGATCACCAAGATCTGAGCGGTTCGGTTTCCGCGATTCCGGTCGAGCGGCGAACGCGAGCGGCGAACGAATGAGAATCGTCGACATCCGCGAGACCGCGATCCCGCTGAAGTCGCAGCTCCGCAATTCGAGCTTCGACTTCTCCGAAATGACCACGTCGGTGGTGGCCGTCATCACCGACGTGATGCGCGATGGCCGGCCGGTCACAGGCTTCGCGTTCAACTCGACCGGCCGCTACGCCTGCGGCGCGCAGATGCGCGCCCGCTTCATCCCGCGGCTCTTGGCCGCCCCGCCCGAAAGCCTCCTCGACGACACGGGACGCAATTTCGATCCGGCCCGCGCCTTCGCCTGCATGATGCAGCGGGAGAAGTCCGGCGGTCACACCGAACGCTCGATCGCCATCGGCACGATCGAGGTGGCGCTGTGGGACGCGGTGGCGAAGGTTGAAGGCCGGCCCCTGCATCGGGTGCTGGCGGACCGCTATAACGGCGGTCGACAGGCAAGCCGCGTGTTCTGCTACGTCGGCGGCGGCTGGTACACGCCGGGACAGACCGTACATGATCTGCTTGACGAGATGCGCCGCCATCTCGACGCCGGCTACACGATGGTCAAGATGAAGGTCGGCGGGCTGCCGCTGGCCGAGGACATCAAGCGGGTCGAGGCGGTGCGGCGCATGCTGCCATCTCACGCCGAGCTGGCCGTCGACGCCAACTCGAAATTCGGCAGGGACGAGGCGCTGGCCTATGCCGCCGCGCTCGCGCCCTACCGGCTGCGCTGGTACGAAGAGCCCTGCGATCCGCTCGATTTCCACACGCTGTCGGAGATCGCGGCGGCCTATCCCGAGCCGCTTTCGACCGGGGAAAATCTGTTCTCGACGCAGGACGTGGAAAACCTGGTCCGCTTCGGCGGACTGCGACCTGAACGCCGCGACGTGATCCAGGTCGATCCGCCGCAGGCCTACGGCATCGTGCAATACGCCTGCACGCTGGGTATGCTCGCGCGCCACGGCTGGCCGCGCAGCGCGCTGTTTCCCCACGGCGGCAACCAGATGTCGCTGGCGATCGCCGCCGGCTTCGGACTGGGCGGAGCCGAGTCCTATCCCGGCGTATTCGGTCCATTCGCGGGCTTTGCCGATGACGCGAGGATCGAAAACGGCGCACTGACGCTTTCGGACAGGCCCGGCATCGGCTTCGAGGGCCAGAACGCGCTTTACGCCATCATGCGCGAACTGGCTGCGTGAACGCCGACGGCAGCCTTGCCTGGTGCGATTTCGAGCGAAGGTGGTGACCGGTTCGCGCGAAGAAACGCGTCAAAACGAAATGAGAGAGCCCCGGCTTTGATTCCATCCAAGCCGGAAAGGCTCTAGTCTCCCGGTCGCGCGGCCAGGGCCGCAACAACAACTGGGACCGGGATCCGACCGTGACAACGCCTCGTCTGCTTCTGCTGCTGACGCTTCCGCCGGACGTCGTCGAGCAATACCGCATCCGGCTCGGCAAGCTGTTTCCGAATGTCGGAATCGACGTCGGTGTCGCAGAAGGACAGGATCGCCGGTCCGCTGCGCGAGGCCGACATTCTCGTCACCTTCGGCCAGATGATGAAGAACCTCTCTGTCGAACTGACCGACGCGCCGAAGCTGCGATTCATCCAGGCTCTCGGCACCGGCATGGACGGCATCACCGACCAGCCTGCGCTCAAGCCCGAGGTCGTCGTCACCAGCCTGCACGGCGTCCACGGCGCGCCGGTCTCCGAGGCCGCGCTCGCCGGCATGCTGGCGCTGAGCCGCAACCTGCAGGGTGCGGTGCGCGCACAGGACGAGCGGCAGTGGAGGCGCTGGCCCGCGCGGCTGCTGCACGAGAAAACCGTCGGCATCGTCGGCGTCGGCGTCATCGCCGAGGCGCTGGCGCCGAAGTGCAAGGCGTTCGGGATGAATGTGCTCGGCATCAGCTCGGCGAAGCGCGACCTGCCCGGCTTCGACCGCATGCACCACATGGACGAGCTGCTCGACGTTCTGCCGGTCTGCGACTACGTCGTCCTGCTGACGCCCTACAGCGAGAAGACCCACAACCTGATGGGCCGCCAGGCCTTCGCCGCGATGAAGCCGCGCAGCTATCTCGTCAACGTGGCGCGCGGCGGGGTGGTCGACGAGGACGCGCTGATGGACGCGCTGAAACCCGGCGGCAATCTCGCGGGCGCCGCACTCGACGTCTTCGCGCACGAGCCGCTGCCGCAGGACCACCCGCTGTGGTCGTTCGAGAACGTCATCATCACCACCCATCAGGGCGGCTTCTGCGACGTCTACGTCGATCTCGCGATGCCGATCCTGGAGCACAACATCCGCGAATTCCTCGCCGGGAATCTCAAGGGCATGATGAACGTGGTGCGGCAGTCGTCGACCGTGACTTGACCGCCGCCGCCCGCAGCCTCTGCGGCGGTTGCACGGTTTCCCGAGCGCCTGTGCCCGCCATGCGGGACAGATGGACCCTGCCACGGCCCGGGGCTACGCTCCGCCGCAAGACCAAGTCAGGCGAGGACTCCCCATGCCGCGACCGAAACGCCAGATCGCGCTCGGCGCCTTTTTCAATCCGACCGGCCACCATGTCGCGTCATGGCGGCATCCGGACTCGCAGGCCGACGCGGGCGTCAACTTCTCCCATTACATGCAGATCGCGCAGGCGGCCGAGCTTGCGAAATTCGACATGGTGTTTCTCGCGGACAACATCTGCGTCCGCGAAGCCAACATGGAGGCGCTGTGCCGCTCGGCGCAGTACATCGCCAACTTCGAGCCGGTCACGCTGCTGGCTGCGCTCGCGGCCGTCACCCGGCGCATCGGCCTCGTCTGCACGGCGTCCACGAGCTACAACGAGCCGTTCCACGTCGCGCGCAAGTTCGCCTCGCTCGATCACATCAGCGGCGGCCGCGTCGGCTGGAATCTCGTGACCTCCGGCATGGGCGCCGAAGCGCGCAACTTCGGCCGCGACGAGCATTACGGACACGCGGAGCGCTACGACCGCGCGCGCGAGTTCGCCGAAGTGGTCAAGGCACTTTGGGATTCCTGGGACGACGACGCCTTCGTGCGCGACAAGGAAAGCGGCCTGTTCTTCGAGCCCTCGAAGCTGCACACGCTCAATCACGTGGGCAAGCACTTCAAGGTCAAGGGCCCGCTGAACGTGCCGCGGCCGCCGCAGGGCCATCCGGTGATCGTGCAGGCCGGCACGTCCGACGACGGCATGGACGTCGCCGCGCGCTTCGCAGAGGTGATCTTCGGCGCGCCGCTGACGATGGAGGCTTCGCAGGCCTACTTCAAGGAGGTGAAGCGGCGTGCGGTCGAGAAGTTCGGCCGCAATCCGGATCATCTCAAGGTGATGCCGGGCCTCTCGCGTCTACGTCGGACGCACTGAGGCGGAGGCGAACGAGAAATTCGAGCACCAGAACGCGCTGATGCATCCGGTCGTGGCGCGCGAGATCCTGTCGACCGTTCTCGGCGGCGTCGATCTCACGCCCTACCCGTTCGACGGCCCGCTGCCCGAGAACCTGCCGATGTCGAACGCCAGCCAGAGCACGTTCAAATACGTCACCGAGCTGGCGAAGAAGGACAACCTCACCATGCGCCAGATCGCGCAGGTGGTGGCCGGCGCGCGCGCCAAGATGGTGGTGAAGGGCACGCCCGAACAGATCGCCGACCACATGGAGCAATGGTTGGTCGAGGAGGCCGCGGACGGCTTCAACATCATGCCGCCGACGCTGCCGGGCGGGCTCGACGACTTCATCGCCCTCGTGATTCCGGAGCTGCAGCGGCGCGGCCTGTTCCGCACCGAATACACCGGCCGCACCCTGCGCGACCATCTCGGCTTGCCGCGTCCGCCGAGCCGCTACGCCGGCCGCGCCGAACAGGCGGCGGAATAGCCGGAGATGGATCAGGCGACACTGGTCTTTCCCGCGCTCGGTCCGCTCTACGCCACGCTGGTTCCGTGGGTGGAGGCACTGCTGCGCGCGGTCGTCGGGCTGGCGCTGGTGCCGCACGGGCTACGGATGTGCCTCGGCTATTTCAAGGGCACCGGCATTCCGATCAGCAGCGTGCAGGGCGTCGCCGACCTGTTCGACCGCAAGGGCTACCGGCCGGGCTGGTTCTGGGCCTATGGCGTGGTGCTCACGCAATTCGTCGCCGCGCCGATGCTGGCGCTCGGCCTGTTTACGCGGCTTGCGGCGCTTCCTGTGTTCGTGCTGCTGGCATTGTCGGCCTACGACCACGCCAGGCACGATGGCTATTTCTGGAATCGATCCGGTGTCGAATATCCCGCGATGTGGGCGGCCGGCGCACTCTATTTTCTGATCGCCGGCGGCGGGCCGCTCTCGCTCGACCGCTTGCTGATCGGATGGGAATTATGAACCTCGCAACAGGGAGACTTCCGTGGCCGATCCGCTCGCCCAGGCACGCCTCGACCTTGCCGTCGCCAACCGCATCTGCGCCCTCGAAGGCATCATCGACGCCTTCGGTCATCTCAGCATGCGGCACCCGACCCGGCCGGACCGCTACCTGATTTCATATTCGCGCTCGCCCGAAGTGGTCGAGCCCGGCGACATCTACGAGTACACATTGGATTCCGAACTGGTGAAGCCTTTGCCGCCCGGCATCCGCGGCTACGGCGAGATCGTGATCCACGGCGAGATCTACAAGGCGCGGCCGGACGTGAACGCGGTCGCGCATCACCACGGCATGGCTTTTTTGCCATTCTGCAACTCCGGCACGCCGCTGCAGCCGCTCTATCACATGGGCGCACAGATCGGCCAGAAGGTGCCGTTCTGGGATTCGCGCGACGAGTTCGGCGACACCCACCTGCTGGTCACCACACCGGAGGAAGGCGCGTCGCTGGCGCGCGCACTCGGCCCGCACTGGCTGGTGCTGCTGCGTCGCCACGGCGTCACGGTCGCGGCGGCGAACCTGATCGAGCTGGTGTTCCGCACCATCTACAGCTACCGCAACGCCGAGCTTCAGCTCGCGATGGGCGCACAGGGCATGACGCTGAGCCCGCTGACCCGCGGCGAAGCGGACAAGGCCTGGACCAAGAATCTGGAGCCGCGGCCGCAGGCCCGCGCCTGGGAATACTGGTGCACGCGGCTGAAAAAGGCCGGCGAGTATCCGGCTGTGAAGCGGACAGTCGTTGCGAAACGGGCGGCCGCCAAGAAGGCCGCACCAAAGAAACGGAGGCGGTGACGCGCAGGAAGCGCACCATATGAACGATGTCATCGCCGGGCTTGACCCGGCGATCCCGCTTAGGAGAGCGCTGTGAGCCCCTTAGCGGGATGCCCGGCACAAGGCCGGGCATGAGGGGAATGGATCGGAGAAACCCGAGAGGCCTATTTCTTCACTGCCAGATTGATGTTGATGTTCTTTTCCTGGGTGAAAGCCATCAGCTCCTCGATGCACTCCTCGCGGCCGATGCCGGACTGCTTGTAGCCGCCGAACGGCGTGCCGAGGAAATGCTTGCTGGTGTCGTTGACCCAGACGAAGCCCGCCTCCACCGTCCGCGGCGGCGCGATGCGCGGTCGTCAGATCGTTGGTCCAGATCGAGGCCGTGAGCCCGTATTCGACCGAATTGACCTGCTCGAACATCGTCGCCTCGTCGCTCCACTTCACGACGCCGACGACCGGCCCGAAGATCTCCTCCTTGAATATTCGCATCGACGGCGTCACATCCGCGAACACCGTCGGCTCGATGTAAAGTCCCTTGGCGAGCTTGGGATCGGACGGGCGGCCGCCGCCGTTGACCAGCCGCGCGCCCTCGCTCTTCGCGGATTCGATATAGGTCATCACCCGGTCGAACTGGGTCTTGGAGATGATCGCGCCCATCGTCGTGGCCGGATCGGTCGGAATGCCCGGCTTGAAGTGGCCGATCTTGGCCTTCACCTTCTCCAAGCACGGCGTCGTAGATCTTCTCATGAATGAAGGCGCGGCTGGTCGAGCCGCATGACTGGCCGCACCAGGTAAAGTTCATGCCGCCGATCAGACCGGCCGCCACCGCGTCGGGATCGGCGTCCGGATAGGCGATCAGCGCATTCTTGCCGCCAAGCTCCAGCAGCACGCCCTTCAGCGTGTCGGCGGCGGCCTGCATCACCGCCTTGCCGGTCGGCACGCTGCCGATCAGGCGCGATCTTGGCGACGTCGGGATGCGACGCCAGCGCCGCGCCGGCGTCGCGTCCGCCGGGCACCAGGTTGAACACGCCAGGGGGCAGGATGCCGTCGATCAGCTCCAGCAACCGCAGCGACGACAGCGGGGCCTGCTCCGGCGGCTTCATCACGATGGTGTTGCCGGCGGCGAGCGGGGCCGCGGCCTTGCCCGCGATGAACATGAAGGGATGGTTGAACGGCACGATGCGGCCGACCACGCCGAGTGGCTCGCGCACCGAGAAGTTCACCCGGTCCGGACCCATCGGGATCGACGCACCCTTCATCTCGGTGACGAGGCCTGCAAAGAATTCGATCTGCGCCGCCGCGATGTTGGCGTCGGAAATCATTTCAGCCAGCGGATTGCCGCAGTCGGCCGCGTCGATCATCGCCAGTTCGCCGGCGTTCTGGCGCAGGATGTCGGCGATCTTGCGGAGCATCCTCGCGCGTTCCAGCGGCGGCACGCGCCGCCACTCCTTGAAGGCGCGCTTCGCCGCCTTTACCGCCGCATCGACGTCGTCGGCTCCGCTGTCGGCGGCCTTGCCGAGAGAATCGCCGGTGCCGGGATTGCTGGTCTCGAAATAGCGGCCGCCCTTCGGCTCGTGCCATTTGCCGTCGTAATAGACGCCGCGCTGGGTCGGCAGGTTGAGCTTGATGGACGACAGCGACGCGGGCGAGACGGGCGTGTTCATGAGGTTCGCTCCCTGGAAGCGTTCTTGTCTGCAACCGAAGAAATTCGCGCGGAGATTAGCCGCGGCTGGCGCGGCCCACCAGCGCATTTGCGCCAATCGCCACGACGAACAGCACGATCAGAACCGCATACATCCGCGGCATGTCGAAGATCGTGTAGGCGTTGATGATCAGAAATCCGAGGCCCTGGTTCGAAAGCTTGGTTTCCGCCAGAAGCGTGCCGATCACCGCGACGCCGAGCCCGAGCCGCACGCCATTGACGATCGGCTCGCGCATCGCCGGCAGGTAGATCTTCATCACCATCTGCCAGGAGTTCAGCCGGAAGCTGCGGCCGACGCGAATCAGCACATTGTCGATCTGGCGCACACCGGCCGCAGTCGACAGCACGATCGGGAAGAAGCAGGAGATCGTGCCCATCGCGATCTTGGAGCCCGGCCCCACGCCGAACCACATGATCAGCAGCGGGAAGAACACGATCTTCGGCGTCGGCCCCAGATAATAGAGGAATCGCTCGAAGGCGGCGCTCAGAAACGGGTGCGTCCCGAGCAGAAGGCCGATCGCGAGACCGAAAAACCCACCGATCAGCATGGCGATCAGCACTTCGTAGGCCGTCACGCCCAGGTGACGATAGAACTCCGGAATCTGAAACGACGCCCCGAACAGGTTCACGGCATGATCCGGCAACGCCACAAGCGACACCAGCGACCGGCCGATGGCGACCAGCGAAGGCACCACCTCTCCGAACAGAAGGCCGGAAGCCGACACCGCCTCCCACAGCGCGAGAACGCCGACGACGATCGCGATGCGCAACAGCAGAACCTGCCGCTGCAGCGACATGGACGGCGCCGCGGCCGGCGCGGGCTTGCTCAATGTCCCGGTCTCAGCCATCGCTCGATCCGCTCCGTGACGACGAAGAACAGGACGCTGACCGCGATCACGAAGCAGATCGCAGCATATGTGCCGGCCAGGTCGAAACGCTCCGACAGCTCGTTGACGAGCTGGCCGAGCCCGCCGAAGTTGATCAGGAACTCGACGCCCACGATGTTGATCATCGCGAAGATCATGCCGAGCCGGACGCCGACGAAGATCGACGGCAGCGCCGCCGGAAACAGGATCTTCCAGTAGAGCTGCGACGGCGTCAGCTTGAAGCTGCGGCCGACGTTGATCAGGACCGGTCGCGTCGAGGACAGCCCCTCCAGCGTCTTGAGGATCACCGGCGGCAGCGCCGCGACGAAGGCGATCATGATGATGGTCCAGGCGCTGCGACCGAAGATCACCAGAAACAGCGGATACATCAGGACCAGCGGCGCGGACGCCATCGCCGCCACCCAGGTCTCGGTCGCAAGCCGCAACAGCTTCAGCCGGTGCAGCAGGACGCCGCCGGCAATGCCGACCACCGTCAGCATGACGCTCGCCGCCAGCACCTCGCTCGCCGTCAAGACGAAACGTTGCAGAACCCGCTCTTCCCGCACGATCCGCTCGAAGCTCAGCACGATGTCGGAGGGATAAGGGATCATGAACCGGTCGATGAATCCGGCGCGGATTGCGACCTCAAGCAGCACGATCGCCATGAACAGGCAGAAAACCCCGAACGCGATCGGGAACGCCTGAACCCGTCGGACGGCGGCTGCGGTCATGCGCGCCGCGCCCCGCCGCGCCGGGTTTCGTCGTCGGCGAGGCCGCGACTCGCCTCCTCGCGAAGGTCGTTCCAGATCTGCGCGACGTAGTGGCCGAAGGCGTCGCTGCCGACGATCTCCGACGAGCGCGGACGCGGCAGCTTGATCTCGACGATGCGCTTGGTCTTGCCCGGCCGGTAGGTCATCACGAGAATGCGGTCGGAAAGCTGCACCGCTTCGGTCAGGTTGTGCGTGATCAGCAGCGTGGTCTGCTGCAGCTCCTGCTGGATCTGCAGCACCTTGTCGCCGAGCAGCAGACGGGTCTGCTCGTCGAGCGCAGCGAACGGCTCGTCCATCAGCAGGATTTTCGGCTCGGACGCCAGCGTGCGCGCCATCGAGACGCGCTGGCGCATGCCGCCGGACAGTTCGCGCGGATAGCGCTTCTCGAAGCCGCCGAGGCCGACCATCTCGATGAAATGCCGGGCCCTGTCGGTGCGCTCCGATTTGCCCATGCCGGCGATTTCGAGCGGGAACGCCACATTGTCGACGACCGTGCGCCAGGGGAAGGTCGATTCCTCCTGGAAGATCATGCCGATCGAGGCGTGCGGCCCCTTTACGGTCTGACCCGCCACCGACACCGTGCCGCGATAGTCCTCCAGAAGCCCGCCGATCACATTGAACAGGGTGGACTTGCCGCAACCGGACGGACCGATCACCGCGAGAAATTCGCCGGGCGCGACGTCAAACGAAATGTCATCGACCGCGACCACGGGGCCGTCGGGCGTTTCGAACTGCTTGGAGATGTTGCGGACGCTGAGCGCGGGCTGGGCTGAAGCCGGGCCTGCCGCGAGACCGGTGGTGCGAACCGATGCGGATGCCGCGGTCGTCATTCAAAGCCTCCCCTCACGCCGTCTCCTCCTCTGTCGCAGCGGTCGTTGCCGCTGCGACATCGTCCTCCGCCGGGAGGTGGCGGGCCGGCCGCGACGCGGCCGGTCCGATTCCGTGAGCCCGGTCAGCCGCTCTTGGCCTGACCGCGGCCCATCTCGCGGGCGCTCGCCGGCGAGTAGCTCGGGATGATCCGCACGTCGACCACCACCGTCTCGCCGGCCTCGACCAGCTTGATCGCCTCGGCCAGAGCCTTCTCAAGCTCCGCGGCGTTCTTGACCGGGCCGATGCCCTTGGCGCCCTGCGCGCTCGCGATTCCGGCGATGTCGATGTCCGGGTCGCTGATGCGCTGGCCGATCCACTTGTTGTCGACCGGGCGGGAACGCTGGATCGCCATCCGCTCCTGATGGACCTCGTCGTTGTAGAACGAGCGATTGTTGGCCACCACGAACAGCATGGGAATGCGGTAGTGCACCGCAGTCCAGACCGCCGTGCAGCCCATCATGAAGTCGCCGTCGCCGCAGACCGCGATCGGCATGCGACCGGTGCCCTTGAGCGCCAGCGCCGCGCCGACCGAGATGCCCGGACCGCCGCCGACGCCGCCGCCGCCGTCGGAGCCGACGTAGTCGAGCGGATGGCGGAAGTGCCAGAAGTCGCCGTGCCACGACAGCGAGACGTGGGTCAGACAGGTCGTCTTGCCCTCGACCGCACGGCGCAGGACGTTGGCCATGTCGGCGGCCATCATCTCGGCGTCCGGCGCGGGCTTCTCCGGCCACTTGCGCTCCACGGCGGGCTTCTTCGGGTTCTTGCTCGGGCCGATCTCGGCGAGCAGCGCCGCGACCGTCGCGTCGGTGTCGGCGGCGATGAACAGGTCCACCGGCGGCAGGCCCTGATAGTCCATGCTCCAGCCGTTGTGGATGTTCTGGTCGAGCGACACGTTGATGATGGTGCCGGGGGGCGGACCGCCGGCGGCCTTGATGGTGCCGCCGAAGTCCACCCAGTCGAACGCGATGATGACGTCGGCCTCCTTGATGGCCGCATTCACCTCGTCGCCGGCCACGGTCGCGGGCGACCCGATATGCAGGTGATGGTCGGTCGGGAAGGCGCAACCCGGCTTGAGGTTGGACGCCACGCGCATGTTGAGCGCCTCGGCGAGCTCGATGCGCTTGTTCCAGTTGTCGACGCTGCGCGAGAACCGGCCGGCCAGCATCACCGGACGCTTGGCGCTCTTGAGCAGCGCAGCGGCCTTCTTGACCAGGTCGGTGCCGGGGCTGGCGTCGACCGGCGGCATGAAGCGCTTGGCGTCGATCGCGGGCAGCGGGGCCGTCAGCTTGCCCTCCTGCACCTCGGCGTCGAGGTTGATGTAGGTCGGGCCCTGCGGATGCGCGTTGGCGATCCAGTAGGCGCGCAGCACCGATTCGCGGGCCGCGCCGGCGGAGGCGGGCTGGTCGTCCCACTTGGTGTAGTTGCGGACGATCGCGCCCTGGTCGGCCGCAGTGTGAATCCAGTCGATCCAGGGGCGGCGCTTCATCGCATCGACCGGGCCGGTCGCGCCCAGGATCAGGATCGGCATGCGATCGCACCAGGCGTTGAAGATCGCCATCGTCGCGTGGAACAGGCCGACGTTGGAGTGCACAGCGGCAGCCATCGCCTTGCCGGTCACCTTGGCGTAGCCGTGCGCGATCGCGACCGCGGCCTCTTCATGCAGGCAGAGCAGCATCTGCGGCTGCTCGTTGCCGAGGAAGTTGACGATCGAGTCGTGCAAGCCGCGATAGCTCGCACCGGGATTGAGCGAAATGTAGGGGATGTCGAGCGCGCTGAGCGTCTCGGCCACCACGTCGGAGCCGAAGGCCGCCGCGTTGGTGCTGAACGGAACGCTGAGGCGCTCCACCTTCGAGATATCGGGATCTTTCTTGAGCGAAGAGCTGGAACCGGTCGGAGACATCGGGCTGAATTCCCCCATTGGGGCCGGCCGTCTAGCGAGCGCCGGTCAGCAGGGGACGGGCACGATACGGACACGGCATGCGACTGTGCGCCGGAAAAGACCATAGGGCGCTCGCTGTGTCAAAGCGCAGCCTGCATGGCCTGCCCGCTTTCGAGGCAGCAACGCGGGTCTCGTCTATTTCAGGTTGTCGCTCTCGCAGAAAGCGCGCGTGATGCACCGCACAAGATTCAACGGGCGCCGGCGGTCCGCGCTCACGCGGCCCGGACTCGCGCGAAGAACGAAGCGACCTTCGCCTCCAGATCGAGCGCGCGCGCCGAAAGCCGCTCGGTCCAGCCGCCGATTTCTCCGGCCGCGGCGACGCTCCGCGCTGCCGCCTGATCGACCGACTTGATCTCGGCGGTGGCGTGCGCGGCGTTGTCGGCGGCCACATGAATGCCTTCGGCGATCGCGCGTGTGGTCGCGACCTGCTGGTCGATCGCCTCGGCGATCGAGGTCGAGACCGAGGTCAGCGCCTGAATGCTTCCGGCGATCGAGGCGATCTCGCCGACGGCGCCCTTGGTCGCCTCCTGGATGGCTGCGATCTGCCGCGAAATGTCCTCGGTGGCACGCGAGGTCTGATTGGCCAGCGCCTTGACCTCGGATGCGACCACGGCAAAGCCCTTGCCGGCCTCGCCGGCGCGCGCCGCCTCGATGGTGGCATTCAGCGCCAGGAGATTGGTCTGCGCCGCGATCTTCGAGATCAGTTCGACCACCGAGCCGATGCGCTCGGCCGCCTCGTCGAGCGAGCGGATGGTGCGATCCGTGCGCTCGGTGTCGGCAACGGCGCGGCGCGCCATGTCGAGCCCGCAGGCCGTCTGGTGGCCGATCGCCAGGATCGACTGCGAAAGCTCCTCGGTGGCCGCCACACTGGAATCGACGCTGCTGGCGGTTTCGTCGTAGGCGCGCGAGGCCGATTCCATCCGCGACAGGGTCTCGTCCGCAACCTGCTTCATCGCCGCGCCGGTTCTCGTCAGCGATCCGGACGTGTCCTTGATCTCGACGATGACCTCGCCGATCGCCCGGTCGAACTCGGAGATCGCGAGGTCCAGCGCCTCGCGTCGGGCAGACGCGCGCCGGTCGAGCAGCTCCAGATAGATCGTCGAGGTGTTTGCGATGTCGAGAAAGATCGCCTGAGACAGAACCCGCGTGCGCTCCGCAAGCGCCTTGCGCTGGAATCGATGGCGTTTGGCGAGGGTCGCCAGAGCGGTGCGGAAGACGGCCGCTCCGCAGTTGATCCGGGCGCGGCCCTCGAGACCGAGCGCAACTTCGTCGTCGACGGTCTTTCGGCAGGTTTCCAGATAGCGTTCGTCGAAGTCCGCAGCCAGCAGCGCACGGAACTGCGCGGTCTCGATGCGCCGGATCGTTTCCCCGTGCTGAGCATAGATCGGGGCGACCTGCACCAGTTGCGCGGCCCCCGCGATCACTTCGTCGAACGCCGGGTCCAGACAGCCGGAGACGAGCGGCGCCATCTCCCGCAACAGAAGCCGCGCACGATCGTCGAGCTGATAATTGGCAAGGCGGGCCGTCAGCTGCGGAGCGACATGCGGGAGGGCCATCGGGGGCTTCTGTGTTTTGTTTGATTTGTTAGAGGTGTCAGAATACGCGCACCAAATGGTTTTCCGAGACTTAACGGACCGAGGCTTGACAGGCCAAATCCGGAGGGCGGCGCGACCGCCCCTGTCGGCCAGAGGCCGAGCGATCATGTCGGCCGCAGGCGGCCAATCGTCCCGCATGACGGTACGCAGAAAATGAAGGAAGCGCGGACCGCGCTGTCGCCGCCCGAACATATTCGTCCGGCGTGCGGTCGTCGCAAGCGGCGTGTTGCCGGCCGCAAGCCGCCCGCCTAGACTTCGCCAACAAACAACGACGTCAGGGTTGGAATACGCCATGCCAGCGCCGAAGCAGGCTGCGCCAAAGCGCACCGCGCGACCGACGCGGGCGAAGCCTGCGGGGGCACGCTCGTCAGCTTCGCCGCCGGACGCCCGCATCCGCGAGCTGACCGCGAAGATGCTGCGCAAGACGCTGTTCGTGGTTCTGTCGAAGGGCAACGCCCGGCCCGATCAGCTAGCATCCGTCCTGCCGGACCATCTCGAATACATGATCGGGCTGGAGCGCCGGGGCCTCTTGTTCGCATCCGGTCCGCTGTCGACCGCACCCGGCCTCCCGCTCGGCGACGGGCTCACGGTGCTGCGCGCGGCCGATGCCGACGAGGCGCGCGCACTGGCCGCCGCCGATCCGTTCGTCACGCGCGGGCTGCGCACCTTCGATGTCCGGGAGTGGACGGTGATGGAGGGTTCGCTCGGCCTGACGGTCAAGTTCTCCGATCAGTCGCTCGTCGTGATGTGACGGACCGAAACGACAGACACCAACCGGAGCGAGCATGCAGACCATCGGTTTCGTCGGCGTTGGCAAGATCGGCCTGCCGATTTCGGAGAACCTGATCAAGAGCGGGTTTCGTGTTCTCGGCTATCGCCGGGGCTCGCTCGCCGACTTCGAAAAGATCGGCGGCGTCCCGGCGAAGTCGCTGGGCGAGATCGGCGCCCAATGCGACGTGATCCTGTCCTGCCTGCCGTCGACCGAAGCGATGGACGCCGTGATGGGTCCGTCCGGCCTGCTGCAGACCGCCCGCCCCGGCCAGATCGTTGTTGAGCTGGGCTCGCATCCGGTGCCGGACAAGGAGAAGCATGTCGCGCCGTTCCAGGCGAAAGGCGCCACCTTCATCGACGGCGAGGTCAGCGGCACGCCCGGCATGGTGGCGGCGCGCAAGGCGGTGATCTACCTCGGCGGCGACGCCGACGCCTGCAAGCGGCTGGAGCCGGTCGTCAAGGGCTTCGCCGACATGCAGCTCTACTTCGGGCCGTTCGGCGCGGCGAGCAAGGTCAAGCTCGTCAACAACCTGCTGGTCGCGATCCATATCGCCGCGGCGGCGGAGGCGATGGCGCTCGGGCTCAAGGCCGGCGTCGACGTCGATCTGATGATCAAGGCGATCGCGTCGGGCTCGGGCGGCTCGACGCAGTTCGGCATCCGCGCGCCCTGGATGGCGCAGAAGAAATTCCAGCCGGTGCAGGGCGCGCCGGCGCAGCTCTTTCACTACTTCGACATGATCGGAGACTGGGCGGACTCGACCGGCACCGCGACGCCGCTGTTGAACCGCACCATCGAAGTGTACCAGAAGTGCGTCGACATGGGGCTGGGAGAGAGCCACGACGTCGCCGTGCTGGTCGACGTGATCAACAGCATGCAGAGGCAGAAATGACGATCCAGAAAGACTCCCGGCCGATGATTCGCGTGAAGAAGATCGCGCACGCGACCTACGAGACACCGGACCTCGACCAGCAGGTCGAGTATTACACCGACATCCTCGGGCTCAATCTGGTCGCAAAGGACAAGGACGCCGCCTACCTCGCCTCGACCGTGGACCACCACTCGGTCGTGCTGCGCACGGGCGGGGCTGCGCAGTGCGTGCGGCTCGGATTTCAGATCGGCCCCGACGACGACCTCGACGCCTTCGAGAAACAGACCCAGGCGCATGGCGTGAAGACCCGCCGCCTCAAGGATCCGGAGCCGACGATTTCTGACATGGTCGCCTTCGAGGATCCGAAGGGCACGCTGATGGAGGTGTTCAAGCGGCCGGAGCCGCAGGACACGCGCTTCCCCAACAAGGGCATCGTGCCGCACAAGATCGGCCACGTCGCGTTTCACTGCGCCGATGTGAAGCTGGTCACGAAATTCTATTGCGACGTGCTCGGCTTCCGTGAGTCGGACTGGATGGCCGACTTCTTCTCGTTCCTGCGCTGCGGCGTGGACCACCACACCATCAACCTGATGGGCACCGGCACCAACCGGCACTTCCACACCGCGTTCGAGCTGCGCGACTGGTCGCACATGCAGACCGCCTGCGACTTCCTGAGCCTCAACGGCTACAAGCTGCTGTGGGGCCCCGGCCGGCACGGCATCGGTCACAACCTGTTCTGCTACCACCGCGCGCCGAACGGACTGATCACCGAGCTGTTCGCCGAGCTCGACCGGATGAACGAAGACCTCGGCTACTTCGAGCCGCGGCCGTGGCACCGCGACCGGCCGCAGCGGCCGAAGGTGTGGGCGAAGGATCCGTCGGCCTCCAACTACTGGGGCATCATGCCCGGCGAAGAAATGATGAAGTGACGCCGGCGACCTGACCGGCGATCCGAACGGACCCGGGCGGCGCGAACGGCGCCGCCCGGATTTTTTGGAAATCCGATTTTATTTTCCAAAATTGCGGCCTAGACTTTCCGGGCACCGCCCTCCGAGCGCGGGCGCGCGAACCCGGGCCGTCATGAAACGCTCCGTCGCCCCCTCTCCGACGTTCGCCGCTGCGGCCGACGATTTCGCGCCGGAAGCGGCCGTTGCGCCGCGCACGGTGGCGGAGGCGGTCTATCAGCGGCTGCGCCAGGACATCGTCTGGAACCGGCTGCCGCCGAACGCGCCGCTGCGTTCCGACGAGTTGCGGCAGGCCTATGCGGTCGGCGTCAGCCCGCTGCGCGAGGCGCTGTCGCGGCTGGCGTCGGAGCGAATGGTCACGGCGGTCGGCCAGAAGGGCTTTCGCGTCGCGGCGCTGTCCGCCGAGGACGCCATCGACATCACCGAGACCCGCATCCTGATCGAATCCGAGGCTCTGGCGCGCTCGATCGCCCGCGGCGACATCGCCTGGGAGCGCAACGTCGTCGCGAGCTTTCACGGCCTGTCGCGGGTGCCGATCCCGCAAGCGCCCGGCCCCGAGACCGCAGCCTGGGCCGCGCACCACCGGCGGTTTCACATGGCGCTGATCGCCGCCTGCGGCTCGCGCTGGCAGCTCGAACTGAGCGCGCTGCTGTTCGACCAGGCGGAGCGCTATCGCGCGGTGCGCGCGCGGCTGATGCCGCAGCCGCGGCGTAAACGCGGCATCGCCGCCGAGCACAAGGAATTGCTGCAGGCCGCGCTCGACCGTGACGCCGGTGCGGCACGCAAGGCCCTCGAGTTTCATTACCGCACGACCGCGGAGCGGGTGCTGACCGCGCTTCGGCACGCACCGCAGGTGACGGCTGCGAGACGACGCCCGGCGACGTAGCCGGGCGCAAGGCCGGATCGCGCGGCAAGCGCGACCGAACATGGGAGGAGTGCCGATGCTTTCGAACCTTCGAATGCAATCTGTTGCGCATTTGCGGCGCGCCGCGACGGCGGTTCTCGTTGCGGGTGGCCTCGCAACGGCAAATGCGCCCGCGGGCGCTCAGCCGGCGGTGGAACCGCTGTCGGTGATCGTGTTCCCCGGCGGCTTCAACTGGCCGATCTGGGTGGCGCAGGAGAAGGGCTACTTCGCCAGGGGCGGCCTTCAGGTGAACCTGACGCCGACGCCAAGCTCGGCGTTCCAACTCGCCAATCTGATCGACGGCAAGTTCGACATCGCCCACACCGCGATCGACAACGTGATCGCCTACATGGAGGGACAGGGCGAAGCCAAGTTCACCGGCAAGCCCGATCTCACCGTGTTCATGGGCGGCGACAACGGCTTCCTCGCGCTGGTCACGCAGCCGGACGTCAAGAGCTACAACGACCTCAAGGGCAAGACCCTGTCGGTCGACGCGCTGACCACAGGCTACGCCTTCGTGCTGCTCGACCTGCTCAAGCGCAACGGGCTGAAGCCCGACGACTACAAGATCGAACGCGCCGGCGGCGTCATGGGGCGCTGGCAGGCTTTGCAGGAGAAGAAGCACGCCGGCACGATGCTGATCACGCCCTTCGACATTCTCGCGAAGGATCAGGGGTTCAACGCGCTGCAATACGCCATCGACCTCTACAAGAGCTACCAGGGTCTGGTCGGCGCGGCGCGCCGCGAGTGGGTGGCGCAGAATCCGAAAAAGGTCGAGGCTTACATCCGCGGCTATCTCGCGGGGCTCGACTATCTGTTCGAGCCGAAGAACAAGGACGAGGTGATCGGCATCCTGCGCAAGAACCTGCCGAACATGTCGCCGCAGCTCGCGGCCCAGACCTACAATTCGCTGGTCGGTCCGCGCGGGTTCTCGCGCACCGCCGAACTCGACCTTGCGGGCGTCCGCAAGGTGCTGGAGCTGCGCAGCGAATACGGCCAGCCGAAGAAGGCGCTGTCCGATCCGTCCCGCTACTACGACCTCAAGCTCTACGAGGCTGCACGACGCTGAAACACGACACGTCCACACGGACAAGGCGGCCGGCAAAATGCCGCCGGAACAGGAGGAAGCGATGATATTGCAACGAACGCGCCGCACCGTTCTGGGCGCGGCCCTCGCCGTCGCCGCGCTGGCGACGACCGCGCCTGCGGCGCTCGCGCAGGCCAAGCCGCCGATCAAGGTCGGCGTCGGGCTCGCCCTCACCGGCGCCGGCGCAGCCCCCGGCAAGATCCTTCAGGCGACGCTGGAAATCTGGCGCGACGACGTCAACGCCAAGGGCGGGCTGCTCGGCCGGCCGGTCGAACTGATCTACTACGACGACCAGAGCAACCCGGCGAACGTGCCGGGCATCTACACCAAGCTGATTTCGGTCGACAAGGTCGACCTGCTGCTCGGCCCCTACGCGACCAACTTCGTCGCGCCGGCGATGCCCGTGATCATGCAGAACAACAAGCTGACCATCAGCCTCACCGCGATCGGCATCAACAACCACTTCAACTATCCGAAATACTTCACCATGACGCCGTCGGGCCCGCCCGGCATCGCGTCCTTCGCGATCGGCTTCTTCGATCTGGCGGCCCAGCAAAATCCGAAGCCGCAAACCGTCGCGATCGTCGCCGCCGACGCGGAGTTCGCGCGCAACGTTTCCGACGGCGCGCGCGCGGAGGCCAAGAAGCGCGGCTTCAAGATCGTCTACGACCGCAGCTATCCGCCGCCGACGACCGACTTCTCGCCGATCATGCGCGCGGTGCAGGCTGCGAATCCCGACATCATCTATGTTGCGGCCTATCCGCCGGACACGGTCGGCATCATTCGCGCGACCAACGAAATCGGGCTCATGCCCAAGATGTTCGGCGGCGCCATGATCGGTCTGCTGGTGACGCCGATCAAGGTTCAGCTCGGCCCGCTCGCCAACGGCATCGTGATCGGCGAGGTGTTCGCGCCTTCGCCGACGCTGAACTTCCCGGGCCTCGACGACGTGCTCAAGCGCTACCAGGCGAAGGCCAAGGGCGCCGGCCTCGATCCGCTCGGCTATTCGTTCGTGCCGTTCGGTTATGCAGCGGGCCAGGTTCTGGCGGAGGCCGTGACCGCGACCAAGAGCCTCGACCACGACCGGCTGGCCGAACACATGCGCAAGACGACGTTCCAGACCGTCGCCGGCGAGGTGGCCTTCGGCAAGGACGGCGAATGGGCGAAGCCGCGCCAGCTTTTCGTCCAGTTCCAAAATCTGGAGCCGAACAATCTCGATCAGTTCCGCGATGCCTCCAAGCAGCCGATCCTGTGGCCGCCGGAATACAAGAGCGGAAACATGATCTATCCGTTCGCAGACGCGCGAAAGAAGTAGCGCGGCGGGCCGAAAGCGGGCGCGCCCTGGATGCGATGCAATGCCCAGCGTGCATCGTCGATCCGGGGCCGCCCCCCGCGGCTCGGGTCAAGTGCAAGGAAAACGCCAAAGCTGCAGACGTGACGGTTCCGGCCCTGCGTCGCGTCGCTGCGCGCAGCAAGGCGTCCGGGATATCTGCACGGCTCAGGATGCGCGGCAGGACATTGTTATCGAACAACGGCGGGTTAACGCGATGCCTGCGATCCGCCTTGCGCGGTTAAGCAGGAAAACGCCGATGTTCGCGCAATCGTCCCGGTTCGTTCGCGACGGGCGAGTCGGATCGCGGCCGCCGTGCGAACACGCGCTGGCGTCCTGCAACCTGGCCGGGACGAGACCTCCTCATGCGAGCAAGCCGCAACGGATTGTCTTAAGCCCGCGCAAAGCATCACCGTCTCGCGCACGCATCGCCGACATCAGCCGTTCGCAGCGGGCAGATATTGCGGACGCATGTCCGCATTCGTCGCCTTGTCCTGGATCGGCGCACGCGGCAGCTTCGCCGTGCCCTTCTCCACCGTGAAGACATAATCCAGCGACCACCACGGTCCGGTCACGTCCGGCGCGGGCGCGGTCTCGCCGGCCTCGTGCTTCACATAGGGACCGAGCAGCGCCCGGGTCACGCCGAACTGCACGTCGGTGTCGATGAACGGATCGTCCGGCGAGTAGACCTGCGAAATGTGGGTCTTGAAGCCCTCCTTGAAGATCAGGACGTGCAGATGCGCGGGCCGCATGTTGTGCCGTCCCTGCGCTTTCAGGAGTTCGCCCACGGGTCCGTCGATCGGAATCGGATAGCCGGCGGGCTTGATGGTGCGAAACCAGAAGCGGCCGTCCCGGTCGGAGGTGAACTTGCCACGCAGGTTCATGTCGGCCTGGGACGGATCCTGGTTCTCGTAAAGCCCCTCGGTCGAGGAGTGCCAGACGTCGATCTCCGCGTCCGCGACCGGCTTGCCGTCCCTATCCTTGATCGTGCAGTTGACGAACAGCGCCTCGCCCGGCGTCGGCGAGCGCACGATCGTGCCGCCGTTTTCCGTGCGCGGCGAGTCGAGCCGCCAGAACGGCCCGAGCAGGTTGGCCGTCGTCTCGGTCGCGCCCTTGTCGCCGTTGTTCAGCAGGCAGACCAGCGTCGAAATCCCGAGCGATCCGGACATCAGCACCGCCTCGTTATGCGAGGGGCTCGACTTCTGGCCGATGGCATTGATGTAGGCGCAGGCGAGGTGGAATTCCTCCTCGGTCAGCCGCGCCTCGCGCACGAAGGCGTGCAGGTGCCGGATCGCGGCGCCCATGATCTCGCGGAAGCGCGGGTTCTTGGCGCGCTCCAGCTCGGCCAGCACCGCCGGCGTCACCTGATCGGGGCCTTCGATGATCATGGGCAATCCTCCCGGCGGCGGCCCGCCTGATGCATTCGCTGGACGAATTGATATGCTCCGCCCCGCCGCATCTCAATCCCCGAAAACAAGGGCAAGGCCGAGGAACGCTCATGGCTCCGCATCGCGTCGACACGCACCATCACCCCTACCCGCCGGCCTACCTCGCCAAGACCGCCGACATCCTCAGCCGCACCACCCACGCCTTCTATCAGCGCCTGACGAAATGGCAGCCGGAGCAGGCGCTGGAGGCGATGGACCGCGGCAGCATCGCGACCGCCGTGCTGTCGATCGCCACGCCCAGCATCTGGCTCGGCGAGGCCCAGGCGTCGCGGACGCTGGCGCGCGAGTGCAACGACTATTGCGCGACGCTGCAGCGCGACCACAAGGGCCAATTCGGCCATTTCGCGACGCTCCCGCTACCGGACGTCGAGGGCAGCCTGCGCGAGATCGAATACGTCTTCGACACGCTGAAGGCCGACGGCATCGCGCTCACCACCAACTACGACGACAAGTATCCCGGCGAGGAAGCCTTCGCTCCGGTGTTCGACGAGCTGAACCGGCGCAAGGCCGTGGTCTACTTCCACCCGACCGCGGCGAGCTTCGCCTTCAACCGGGTGAAGGACATTCCGCCGCCCACCATCGAATTCCCGTTCGACACCACGCGCACCATCACCAGTCTGCTGTTCAGCGGCACGCTGTCGCGCTGCCCGGATGTGAAGTGGATCTTCTCGCACGGCGGCGGCGCGCTCGGGATGGTCGCGAACCGCATGGCCGGGCTGGCGAAGAACCGTCCGGAGCTGGCCGCCCGCGTGCCGAACGGCGTCGCCGCCGAGTTGCGCAAGCTCTACGCCGACGTGGTCGGCGTCACCACGCCGGGCGCGCTCGCGGCGATCCTCGACGTGATTCCGATGTCGCATCTGCTGTTCGGGACCGACTTTCCGTTCTGGAAGCCGGAGGAAACGATCGAGGGGCTGGAGGGCCTGAAGCTTTCGGCGGCCGACCTCGCCGCGATCGAGCGCGACAATGCGCTCAGGCTGATGCCGGGCCTGCCGCGATAGGCCGGACCGGATATCAAGCCGCGATCAGTCCGCGGGCGAGGGACCGTCCTCCTTGTCCCGCAAGCCCTTGAGCAGGGCGCTGCCCTGATTGCCCGGCATCAGCGCGCCGGTCGCCGCCGCAAGCTCGACCACCTTGTGCAGCTCCTGCCACGTCGCGCCGGCGCGCCGCGCCGCCTCGGCGTGCGCCGCCGCCGCGATCTGGTTGTGCTCCACCAGCAGCATCCCGAACAGGATGAGCTGCGTCGTCTTCATGTCGAACACGTCCGAATAGAACGCCTCGGCGCGAAGCTGCTCCAGCGTCCGCAGGAAGTCCGGATTGACATCGCCGGAGAACGCGAAGCGGGCCGAGGGAAGCGGCGGCAGCGTTCCGAACATCTCGACATAGGTGTCGGCGAACGCCTTGAGGTCGGGCGGCAGCGGCTTTTTGTCGATCATGACTGGTCCGTTGTTTGAGGCTGAGCGGCCGTCGTCCTTTTCCATTCGTTGCGGCGCGCTCCCGGGCCGCAGGACCGGAAACACCGGCGCGAACAAAGCATCCGCGCCAGCGAGCGCGTCCGTCAGCGGGCGACCGGCGTCACCTTCGCGTCCTGGATCACCTTGCGCCAGCGCGGCTCCTCGGTCTTCACGAAGTCTGCGAGCTGCTGCGGCGTGCCGGCGATCGACTCGAAATACTGCCGCTTGAGGAAGTTCTCCTGAATTTCGGGCCGCGCAAACATGTCGCGCACCGCCTTGTTGATCCGTGCCACCGTCTCCGCCGGCATTCCGGCCGGGCCGAACAGGCCGAACCAGGACTGCGCCTGATAGCCGGGCAGGCCGCTTTCCGACACGGTCGGGATGTCGGGTAGCTGGGCGAGGCGCTGGCCGGCGCCGACCGCGATGAAGTTGACATTGCCCGGCTTCCACTGCGGCACGGCACTGCCGACGCTGATGAACATCATCTGGATATGGCCCGCGACCACGTCGGTGAGCGCCGGCGTCGCGCCCTTGTAATGCACCGCCTGAAGCTTCACGCCGGCCATCGCCTGCAGCATTTCCATGTTGAGATGGCCGCTGGAGCCGACGCCGAACGTGCCGTAGTTGAGGCTTCCGGGCTTCTGCTTCGCCAGTTCGAGAAGATCCTTCACGCTCTTGGCCGGCACCGACGGATGCGTGATGAGCGCATGGTTAATGACCACAAGCCCGGAGATCGGCGTGAAATCCTTGACCGGATCGTAATTGAGCTTGGGATAGAGCGCCGGATTGGCGGTGAAGGTGCCCTCGGGGCTGACGAACAGCACGGTGCCGTCATTCGGCGCCTTGGCCACGAATTCGGCCGCGATCTGGTTGTTGGCGCCGGCGCGGTTCTCGACGATCGCCGGCTGGCCGAGGTTCTCGGAGAAGTGCTTCGCCAGCATCCGGCCCAGGGCATCGGTGACGCCGCCGGGAGAGGCCGGCACCACGATGGTAATGGGCTTGGATCCGGCGGTCTGGGCCGCGACCGGCCCCGCCATCGAAACCGACGCTCCCAAAGCAAGGAGCACGACGAGCGATTTTGTCATAACGGCTTTCCTCCCTTGCAGAAACTCTTTTTGGTCTCGCATCAGTATGGTCGATCACGGCGTAGCGATCCACCCGCAGCCCGTTCGCTTGATCGAACGGGTGCGGCAATCCTAAAGTGCCGGCAGGTTGGTGGCGTGCGGGGAGTAAGCCAGGGATGAGCGGCAACACGGGCGAGCCCGTCCTGATCGTGGGCGGCGGCATCGGCGGACTGGCCACGGCCTGGGCCCTGTCCCGGAAGGGAATTCCGTCGCACATCATCGAGCAGGCGCCGGAGTTCAAGGAAATCGGCGCCGGCATCCAGCTCGGCCCCAACGTCTTCCGGATGTTCGAATATCTCGGCCTGACCGCCGAGATGAACAAGGTCGCGGTGTTTCCGGACGGGCTGGAGATGCGCGACTCGATCACCGGCGAGACCTTCGTGTTCCTGCCGGTCGACGAGAAGTTCTACGAGAAGTATCGCGCGCCCTACGCGGTGATCCACCGCGCGGACATGCTGCAGGTGATCTACGAAGCCTGCCGATCCTCGCCGCTGATCAGGCTGACCACCTCGCAGAAGGTCGTCGGCATCGACGAGACCGCGACCGGCGTGAGCGTGCGCACCGAAAGCGGACAGACCTTCACCGGACCGGCGCTGATCGGCTGCGACGGCCTCTGGTCCTTCGTGCGCGAGCAGCTCGTCGGCGACGGCAAGCCGGTCGTGTCGGGCCACATCGCCTACCGCGCGGTGGTGCCGACCGAGGAGTGGCCGAAGGAGTACCGTCTCAACCGCATGGTCCTGTGGGGCGGCGAAAAGACCCATCTGGTCCACTACCCGCTGCGGCGCGGCGAGCTGTTCAATCTCGTCGTGGTGTTCCACTCCGACCGCTACGAGGAGGGCTGGGACACTTACGGCGATCCGGCGGAGCTGCAGGCGCGGTTTGCGGAAAAGTGCGAGCCGGTCCGCACCATGCTGAAGAAGGTCAACGCCTGGAAGATGTGGGTGCTCTGCGATCGCCCGCCGATCCGCAACTGGACGAAGGGTCGTGTCACCCTGCTCGGCGACGCCGCGCATCCGATGCTTCAGTATCTCGCGCAGGGCGCGAACATGGCGATGGAGGACGGCGTCTGCCTCGCCGAACAGGTCGTGGCCTGCAACGGCGACTACGCCAAGGCGTTTCTGCAGTACCAGCAGCTTCGCTATCTGCGCACCGCGCGCGTGCAGCTCACCGCCAAGCTGTTCGGAGAAATCTACCACGCCAGCGGCGCGACCCGCGACCTGCGCAACGCCGTCCTGAAGGACTGGACGACCTCCGGGGCGGTCGACATGTCCTGGCTGTACGGCCACCAGGATCATCTGCCGCGGGTCGAGACCGTGGCGGTGCCGCGGCAGTCGCTGCCGTTCTGATCCGCCCGCTTCGTCCCAACAATCGCACCTGCACCTTCAAGGGGGAATCCGCATGTCCAAGCTGAGCGACCTGATCGAGGAAGTCGTCACCGCGAACCGGATTCTCGCCAATCAGGGCATCGTCAACTCCTTCGGTCACGTCAGCGTGCGGCATCCGACCCGGCCGGACCGCTATCTCCTTTCGCGCGCGCGCGCGCCGGAGCGGGTCGAGGCCGCCGACATCATGGAGTTCACGCTCGAAGGCGAGCCGGTCGATGCGAAGGGCCGCAAGCCCTATCTGGAGCGATTCATTCACGGCGCGGCCTACGAAATGCGGCCCGACGTGATGTCGGTGATCCACAATCACAGCCCGGGAACGATCCCCTACGGCATCACCGGCCGCAAGATGCGCCCGGTGATGCACATGTGCGCCACCATCGGCTACGAGGTGCCGATCTGGGACCAGTTCACGAAGTTCGGCGACACCAACCTGCTGGTCGAGAGCATGGCGATGGGCCGCGACCTGGCCAAGAAGCTCGGCAAGGGCCGCACCGCGCTGATGCGCGGCCACGGCGCGATCGTGGTCGGGCACGAGCTGCGCGCCACGGTTTACACGGCGGTCTATCTGGAGCTGAATGCGAAGCTGCAGATGCAGGCGGAATCGATGTCGAAGAAGGTGCGCTTCCTTACCAAGGGCGAGCAGAAGAAGGTCTCCGACACCACCACGCAAGCCAATATCAACCGCGCGTGGGAAAACTGGTGCCGCAAGGTCGATCGTCCCTATAAGGACTGACCGCCCGCCCCTTTTTCTCCCGGGACATGAACATGAAGATCGTCGACCTCAGCCGCGAACTCTACCACCGCACCCCCAGCTATCCGGGACAGCCGCCTGTCATCCACGGCGTTTGGAAAACCCATGAGGAGGCGTTCGAGGAGTCCGGGAATATTCAGGGCAACATGGTCATGTTCATGTCCATGTCGGACCACGCCGGCACTCACATCGACGCGCCGCGGCACTTCGGCAAGACCGGCGTCTCGATTGACCAGTATCCGCTCGAGAACTGCATCGTGCCCGGCATCTGCCTCGACCTGCGGCACATCGCGCCGAAGGCCGAGATCGGCCCCGACGATCTCGACAAGGCGGTGAAGGCCGCCGGCGTGCCGGTGCCGAAGGGCGGCACCGTGCTGCTGTGCACCGGCCACCACGAGCGCACCTTCCCGACCGCGGCCTATTCGACCGACAACTCCGGCGTGAACGTCGCCGCGACCGAGTGGTTCGCCAGACAGGGCCTCGTCCACTTCGGCATCGATTCCATGCGCCCCGGTCCGGCCGGCAAGGTCAACGCGCTGGTGCACAAGGTGTGCCTGGAGCTGAACATCACGCACATGGAAAGCCTCTGCAATCTCGAGGCGCTGATCGGCAAGGGCCAATTCCAGTTCATCGGCCTGCCGCTGAAATTCCGCGGCGGCACCGGCTCGCCGATCCGCGCGGTGGCCGTCTTCAACGACTAGCGGCGGTGAAACGCAGGCGCGCCGCGTCGCCGCGCCCCGTTCACACCTTCCCCGAGTCCCGCCAGGCGACGCGGTAGAGATCGAAGCGCCGGTCGCGCAGGTTGCGCACCGTGCCCTCCTGCCGCGCCCAGGCCAGATCCGAGAAGTCGAGATCGGCGACCGCGACCGTTTCGACGTTCTCGCTCGCCTCCGCCGCGATGCCATCGCGCGCGAACGGGAAGTCGCAGGGCGTCAGGATGCAGGACTGCGCGTATTGCACGTCCATGTTCTCGACGTTCGGAAGATTGCCCACGTTGCCGGCGAGCGCGACATAGCATTGGTTTTCGACCGCGCGCGCCTGCGCGCAGTATCGCACCCGCAGATAGCCCTGCCGGTTGTCGGTGCAGAACGGCACGAACAGCACCTTGGCGCCCTCGTCCACCAGCCGCCGCGCCAGCTCCGGAAACTCCGCGTCGTAGCAGACCAGCACGCCGATCGGTCCGCAGTCGGTGTCGATCGCGCGGATCCCGTCGCCGCCCTTGATGTTCCACCAGAACCGCTCGTTCGGCGTCGGATGGATCTTCTCCTGTGCGTGCACCGTACCGTCGCGCAGGAACACATAGGCGACGTTGTGAATGTCGCCGTCCGGCATGCGGGTCGGATGCGACCCGCCGATGATGTTGATGTTGTAGCGCACCGCCATGTCGCGCATGGCGTCGACGAACGGCTGGGTATGCCGCGTCAGCGAATCGATGGCCTCGACCGGACCGAGCCTTCGGGTCTCGAACGCCAGCAGCTGCAGCGTGAACAGCTCCGGGAACACGACAAAGTCGGACTTGTAGTCCGACACCACGTCGACGAAATACTCCACGTTCGACACGAACTCCGCGAAGTTGGCGACATGCCGCTGCTGGAACTGCACGCAGGCGACGCGCACCCAGTCGCGGGGCCGCATCGAATGCGCCCGCGTCTTCGCCGACTGGTCGACATAAGGGTTGCGCCACGCCATATGCGCGGCATAGCCGAGGCTCTCGCGGTCGCTCGGCAGATAGTTCGGCAGGATCCCGATCGGCTCGAAGCCGTTGCGGATCTGGAACGAGGCGACCGGGTCGCGCACCTTGCGCGTCTTCACCGCGTCGAGATAGGCCTCCGGCGTTTCGTACTGGCGCAGCCTGCGCCCGAGCCCCGGCAGCCGGCCGCCGAACACGATGCCTTTCAGCTCCAGCTCCTCGGCCAGCCGCTTGCGAGCATCGTAGAGTCGCTGGCCGACCCGCTTGCCGCGCCACGCCGGATCGACGCAGACCTCCATCGCATAGAGCCACTCGCCCTTGAGGTCGTGCCGCGAGGCATAGCCGTTGCCGGTGATCTCGGCCCAGGTGTGCACGCCGAGCGCGCTGGCCTCGTCGATCCGGAACGTCGCCGCGTAGCCGACCACCGCATGGTCGTAGACCGCCACGAATTGGCCCTGCGGAAACGCCGCGATCTGGCCATGGATGTTTCCCGGCGAATAGACCGGCATGTCCGGATAGGCGCGCTTCATCATGGCGATGATGGAATCGATGTCGCCGGTCTGCGCGCGCCGCACCACCAGCTTGGGGTTTGCGGTAGCTTCCATAAGGCAAGATCCTGTCGATGAATTCAGCGGACGATTCGGCTCATCTTAAGCGCAGCACGCCGCCGATGAGAAATCGCGCGGCGCCCGTCAGGCGACCGGCAGCACATTGGTGTATTTGACCTGCTGGAGCGCGAAGCTCGAACTCGATGGAGGCGATGCCCTCGATCCGGGTGAGCTTCTGCTTCACGAATCGCTCGTAGGCGTCGAGGTCGGGAACCACGACGCGCAGCCAGTAGTCCCGCGAGCCGGTCATCAGATAGCACTCCAGCACCTCCGGCCAGCGCGCGATCGCCTTCTCGAAGCGGTCGAGCGATTCCTGCCGCTGTTTTTCGAGCTTGATCGAAACGAACACCGACACCGGCAGGCCGACCGCCCGCTGGTCCAGCACCGCGACATAGCGGGCGATCACGCCGGTCTTTTCGAGATTGCGGACCCGGCGCAGGCAGGGCGAGGCCGACAGCCCGACCTGGACCGCGAGGTCGGCCAGGCTGATCCGGCCGTCGGCCTGCAAGGTCGAAAGGATGCGGCGGTCGATGTCGTCCAATTCCGGCATGATTCAACCCTATAACACTGAAATAGCGATTGGTTCTGCCAAATTATTGCCCTTGGTTGGGGCAATTTGGCCGAAACCACCCTTGGGTTCGCGACATTCTTCTCCTGCGGCGGCCGGCGACCGCCGGAACGGAGGATGCTCATGGCGAAGACCGCCGACATTGCGGCGAACAATCTGGCGATCCTGTCCGATCTGGAGCGCAAGGTTCTGTGGCTGGCGAGCTGGACCATCCACAACGCCAACCATCTGCGCGAAAGCGTCGACGGCCTGAAGGTCGGCGGCCATCAGGCGTCGTCCGCCTCGCTCGCCGCGATCATGACCGCGCTCTATTTCCAAGTGCTGCGGCCGCAGGACCGCATCGCCGTGAAGCCGCACGCCTCGCCGAACTTCCACGCCATCCAGTATCTGCTCGGCCGCCAGACCCGCGAGAAGCTGGAGAACTTCCGCGGTTACAAGGGCGCGCAGAGCTATCCGTCGCGCACCAAGGACACCGACGACGTCGACTTCTCCACCGGCTCGGTCGGGCTCGGCGTGGCGCAGACGCTGTTCTCGTCGCTGGTGCAGGACTATGTGCGCGCGCACGGCTGGGCCAAGGACCGCCCCGAGGGCCGCATGGTCGCGCTGGTCGGCGACGCCGAGCTCGACGAAGGCAACATCTTCGAGGCGCTGCTGGAGGGCTGGAAGCAGGGCATCCGGAATTGCTGGTGGGTGATCGACTACAACCGCCAGAGCCTCGACGCCGTGGTGCGCGAGGGCCTGTGGGAGCGCTACGAGCAGCTCTTCAAGAACTTCGGCTGGGACGTGGTGATCGTGAAGTACGGTTCGCTGCAGGAGGCCGCGTTTCGCGAGCCCGGCGGCGCGGCTCTCAAGCGCTGGATCGACGCGTGCCCCAACCCGCTCTATTCCGCGCTGGTGTTCCAGGGCGGCGCGGCCTGGCGCAAGCGCCTCAACGACGACATCGGCGATCAGGGCGACGTGACGCGGCTGATCGGAGAGCGCTCCGACGACGAGCTGGCGCGGCTGATGAACAACCTCGGCGGCCACGACCTGCCGGCCCTGCTCGACGCCTTCGGCCGCATCGACCACGACCGGCCGACCT
The DNA here is from genome assembly GCA_963758225.1 of uncultured Alphaproteobacteria bacterium. Lineage (GTDB taxonomy): Bacteria > Pseudomonadota > Alphaproteobacteria > Rhizobiales > Xanthobacteraceae > Z2-YC6860. The sequence goes on from CAVWUJ010000003.1 coordinate 107,432, forward strand.
GCTTCATCTGCTACACCGTGAAGGGCTACGGCCTGCCGTTCGCCGGCCACAAGGACAATCACGCCGGCCTGATGACTCCGACGCAGATGGATGCCTTCCGCACCGCGATGGCGATCCGGCCCGGACACGAGTGGGATCGTTTCGAGGGCCTTGCGACGCCGGCCGAGGAGATCGAGTCGTTTCTGGCGCGCGTGCCGTTCGCGCAGGGCGGGCCGCGCCGCCTGACGGCCCCGCGGATCGAGGTGCCCGACGCGCTCAAGGTCTCGATCCAGAACGAGATGTCGACACAGACAGGCTTCGGCGCGCTGCTCAACGAGCTGGCGCGCGAAACCTCGCCGCTCGCCGAACGGATCGTCACCACGTCGCCAGACGTGACGGTCTCGACCAACCTTGGCCCGTGGGTCAATCGCCGTGGCCTGTTCGCGCGCGAGCGCATGGCCGATACGTTCAAGAGCGAGCGCATCGCGTCCACCTTCAACTGGGAGTTCTCGCCGAAGGGCCAGCACATCGAGCTCGGCATCGCAGAGATGAACCTGTTCATCGCGCTGTCCGCGATGGGTCTGTCGCATGCGATCAACGGCGAGCGGCTGATCCCGATCGGCACGCTGTACGATCCCTTCATCGCGCGCGGGCTCGATGCGCTGAACTATGCCTGCTACCAGGACGCCCGCTTCATTCTGGCGGCGACGCCGTCGGGCATCACGCTGGCGCCGGAAGGCGGCGCGCACCAGTCGATCGCGCAGCCGCTGATCGGCATGGCGCAGGACGGGCTTGCTGCCTTCGAGCCGGCCTTCGTCGACGAACTAGCCGAGATCCTGCGCTTCTCGCTCGAGTACATTCAGCGCGACGGCGACGCCGTCGCCTCGGAACGCAACTGGTTGCGCGACGAAACCGGAGGCTCGGTCTATCTGCGGCTTTCGACGCGGCCGGTCGAACAGCCGCGGCGCAGCATGACGCCGGATCTGGCGCGCAACATCGTCGACGGCGGCTACTGGCTGCGCGAACCCGGACCGAATTGCGAGGTGGCGGTCGCCTATATCGGCGCGATCGCACCGGAGGCGATCCAGGCCGTGGGCCTGCTGGCCGAGGACCGGCGTGACGTCGGGCTGCTTGCGATCACCTCGGCGGACCGGCTCAACGCCGGCTGGACCGCAGCACAGCGCGCCCGCGAGCGCGGCCGGCCGCAGGCGCAATCGCACATCGAAACCCTGATGGACGTCCTGCCGCCGCACTGCGGTATCGTGAGCGTGGTCGACGGTCATCCGGCGACGCTGGCCTGGCTCGGCGCGGTCGGCGGCCATCGCGTGCGCGCGCTCGGCGTCGAGCATTTCGGCCAGACCGGATCGCTGCCCGACCTCTATCGACACCACGGGATCGACGCCAACGCCATCGTGGCGGCGGCGCAATCCGTCGCGCCCGGCCGGCCGCTTCGCCATCTGCGGGCGCTCGGCTGATAGCGCCCGCAACGGGACTTTCCGTCGGGCGCGCGTCAACCCGACAAATTGACTTTTTAGAACCATCCCGGCAAGGGAAGGCCAAGCGCGGGCAACCGCGCAAGGCGACGACGTCACTCATTCGAGGAAACGCCATGTTCAAGGTTCTGACCGTTCTCGCGGCTTCGGCCGCCGTGTTCGCAACCTCGCCCGCCGCGGCGCAGAGCGCGAGCGACTATCCCAACAGGCCGGTTCGCGTACTGGTCACCGTCCCCGCCGGCGGCGGTGTGGACGCCGTGACGCGGCTCGTTACGCAATACATGGGCCAGAAGCTCGGCCAGACCTTCATCATCGAGAACCGCGGCGGCGCCGGCGGCAATCTCGCGGCCGAAGTGGTCTACAAGGCCGAGCCGGACGGCTATCAGCTCATGGCCTCGCAGCCCTCGCCGATCACCACCAACGCGGTGCTCTACAAGTCGCTGAACTTCGATCCGACCAAGTTCGAGTTCGTGGGCATCATGACCACGATCCCGAACGTGCTGCTGGTCAAGAACGACTTCCCGGCCAAGACTGCGAAGGAGTTCATGGACTATGTGAAGGCCAACCCGGGCAAGGTGAACTATGCCTCGCAGGGTCCGGGCACGACGTCCCACCTGACCGCCGAGCTTTACCAGAAGCTCACCGGCACCAAGCTCGTGCACGTTCCCTACAAGGGCACCGGCCCGGCGCTGAACGACCTGGTCGCCGGCCACGTCGACATGATCTTCATGCAGCTCGAATCCGCCATCCGCCTGCACGAGGGCAAGAAGGCGCGCATCCTCGCGGTCACCACCGGCAAGCGCATCCCGCAGCTTCCGGAAATTCCCACCTCGGCGGAGATCGGCCTTCCCGGCCTGATCTCCGACACGTGGAACGCACTCACGGCGCCGCCCAGAGACTCCGGCCCCGGTGGTCGCCAAGCTCAACGCCACGCTGAACGAGGTGCTCAAGGATCCGGCGCTGCTCGAGCGTTTCAAGAAGCAGATGCTGACCCCCGGCGGCGGCACGGTGGCGGAGACTCGCGCCTTCATCGAAGAAGACACCAAGCGCTGGAGCGAGGTGATCAAGGAAGCCAACATTCCGCCGATCTGATCGCCGCGCGGCCCTCCGACGACACGACAGACATGAAAAAGGCCCCGCCCGCGCGGGGCCTTTGCTTTGGTGTCCTGCGGACGATAAAGGCCGCGCTCAAGCTTCGAGATCGCCGCCCTTGCTGGTTCCGAGCCCCTTCATGAAGCGGCTGCGGATCAGCGTCGGATCGCGCGGGGTCGCGCCGACGCCCGGCTTGTCGTCGATCTTGGCGGCGATCAGCAGCGGGCCGCCGTCTTCGAAGCGCCGGTCGAGCAGCTTTTCGAAATGCGCCTCGTCGGTCGCCCAGTGGCTGTTGGCGAGGCCGCAGCCCTTCGCCACCGCGACGATGTCGGTCTTGCCGCCGGTCGCGGTCGGCTGCTTGCCTGTGATCTGGTAGAGGCCGTTGTCCCAGATCACCACGGTGAGGTTGCGCGGCGCGACCGTGGCGATGGTCGAGAGGCAGCCGAGCGACATCAGGATCGATCCGTCGCCCTCGAGCGCGACCACGCCGCGCTCGGGCTGCGCCAGCGCGACCCCCATCGCGATCGGCGCGGTGAGGCCCATGCTGCCGAGCATGTAGAAATTCTGCGGCCGGTGTCCGGCGGCGTAGAGGTCGAAGTTGGCGTTGCCGATGCCGCCGATCACGGCTTCGCCGTTGTTCAGCTTTGCGACCAGGCGCTTGGTGAGGTCGAAGCGATTCATGGTTTTGAGGTTCGACATCGGTCAGGCGCTCAGCTTGGCATGGGCCGCGGGATTTCCGCCGGTCAGCAGCGGCGACAGGATGAAGGCGACCGGCGCCTGCGTGGTGATCGCCTGCTTGATCGAGCGGTCGACGATGAACTCCATCGTCGCCTCGTCGTTCAAGGTGTGATGCACGATGCCCAGCGATTCCAGAACCGGGCGCATGGTGCGCGCGACGAGCTGCTGGCCGATGTTGAACTCGCCCATCGTGCCGCGCTCGGAGATCACCATGATGGTCGGGATCTGCGAGGGCACGGTCAGCGACGCCAGCGTGTTCGGCGTCAGCGCAAAGCCCGAGGTCTGCATCATGACGATGCTCTTCATCCCGCCCATCCACGCGCCCGCGGCCAGGCCCAGCGCCTCGTCCTCGCGGGTGGCGCAGACCGGCATGAAGTAATTGTCGGACGTGACGCCCTTGATCAGCGGCGTCAGGACGTTGTCCGGCACATAGGTAACGAGGCGAACGTCGTTGTCCTTCAGCACCTTGAGAAAGGTCTCAGACCAGCCCATTCCAAAAAAACTCCCGGAAAAAATGAGGCGTTTATCTAGCACGCGTAATGCGCGACAGTAAGCCTCGCGAAAGCTCAAAAAGACCGGCGCAGGACTCAAGAAACGCGCCGCGAATGGGAGGACTTCGATGCAGGCATTCAAGGCAATTCTGACGCTTCTGGCTGTTCTGGCCGCAGCCGTCGCGCCCGTTCAAGCACAGGACTTCCCGTCCCGGCCGATCACGCTGGTGATTCCCTACGCTGCCGGCGGCGGCAACGACGTCATGGGCCGCATCGTCGCCGAGAAGATGAGCAGGACGCTGGGCCAGCAGGTCATCGTCGAGAACCGCGGCGGCGCCGGCGGCTCGATCGCCACCCGCCAGGTCGCCAAGGCCGCGCCGGACGGCTACACGCTGGTGCTGGGCGGCACCGGCACGCTGGCGGTCAATCCGTCGCTCTACGAGAACGTCGGCTACGACCCGCGCAAGGACTTCGCGCCGGTCGGCATGATCGGCACCGGCGCTCTCGTCGTGCTGGCGCATCCGAGCGTGCAGGCGAAGACCATCCCGGAGCTGATCGCGCTCGCGAAGAAAGAGCCGGGCAAACTCTCCTACGCCTCGGCCGGCGTCGGCAGCGGCATCCATCTCGGCGCGGTGCTGTTCGAGATGATGGCCGGCGTGAAGCTGGTGCATGTGCCCTACAAGGGCACCGGCCCCGCGCTCAACGACCTGCTCGGCGGCCATGTGCAGCTCTATTTCTCGTCGCTGCCGTCCGCCATCGGCCTGGTGAAGAACAACCAGGTGCGCGCACTCGGGGTCACCGGCCTCAAGCGCTCGGCGATCTTCCCGGACCTGCCGACCGTCGACGAGGCCGGACTCAAGGGCTACGAGACCGTGCTGCGCTACGGCATCGTCGCGCCCGCCGGCACGCCGAAGCCGATCATCGACAAGCTCAACGCCGCGCTGCGCGAGGCGGTCACGGCGCCGGACACAAGGGAGCGGATGGCCAAGGACGGCACCGAGCCACATCCCTCGACGCCGGAGGAATACGCCGCCGACATCGACCGCGAGGAGAAGAAGTGGTCGGAGATCGTCAGGCGCTCGGGCGCAAGCGCGAAGGCGAAGTAGGATACGGTGTCCCGGGCGCAGCGCGACATGAAATGACGCGCTGCGGACTAGGGATCCCGGTTTCCTGGGCAAGCTGGGACCAGAGGCGCACCGTTTCACGCTGCGCCGCGTCCGGGATACGAGGAGCATATGAACTTCGACTTCACTGAAGAGCAGACCCTGTTCGCCGAATCCGTGCGGCGTTTCGCAGAGACCCATCTGGCGCAGGACCGGCTCGCCCGCGCCCACAACCCGCGCTTCCCTTTCGACGTCGCACAAAAGATGAGCGCGCAGGGTCTGATGGGCATCACCATCCCGGAGGCCGACGGCGGTCAGGGCGGCACCCTGCTGGACGCCGTGATTGCGATCGAACAGATCGCGTCCGTGTGTCCGCGCAGCGCCGACGTGGTGCAGTTCGGCAACTTCGGACCGATCCGCACCTTCGCCGAGTACGGAACGGACGCCCAGAAGAAGCGCTGGCTCGCGGACTGCCTCGCCGGCAAGGCCGTGATCTCGCTCGGCATGAGCGAGCCTGGCGCCGGCTCGGCCGCGACCGATCTTGGGACGACCGCCAAGCCGGACGGCGACGGCTATGTCGTCAACGGCAGCAAGGTGTTCTCCACCTTCAGCCCGGATGCCGTGGTGTTCCTCGTCTACGTCCGCTACGGGCCCGGCGTCGGCGGCATCGGCTCGGTGCTGGTCGCGCGCGACACGCCGGGCTTCACCATCGGCCCGCCGCAGGAGTTCATGAGCGGCGAGCTTTGGAGCGAACTGCATTTCGACAATTGCCGCATCCCGGCGGAGAACGTGCTGCTCGGCCCCGGCGGCTTCAAGAAGCAGATGGCGAGCTTCAACGTCGAGCGGCTCGGCAACACCGCCCGCGCGCTGGCTCTCGGCCGCTTCGCATACAACACCGCGCGCGCCTATGCCTTGGAGCGCAAGCAGTTCGGCCGGCCGCTGTGCGAATTCCAGGGCCTGCAATGGAAGTTCGCCGACATGGCGGTGAAGCTGGAAAGCGCGCAGCTCCTGCTCTACCGGGCCGCCGCGAACGCCGACAAGGGCCTGCCCTCCGCCTACGAGACCGCCGCCGCCAAGCTCGCCTGCAACCAGACAGGCTTCGAGGTCGCCAACGAGGCGATCCAGATCATGGGCGCTGCCGGCTACAGCAAGTCGTCGCTGGTGGAATATTGCATGCGCCGCTGCCGCGGCTGGATGATCGCCGGCGGCTCGATCGAGATGCTGAAGAACCGCATCGCCGAGCATGTGTTCGACCGGCGCTTCGACCAGCGCCCGCCGAAGCCGAAGCCCGCGGAGGCGGCGGGGTGATGCTGTCTTTCTTCACCTCCCCCTGGAGGGGGGGGCGCCGCGCCGCTATGGCGCGGCGGGTGGGGGTGATTTTCTAATGAGCAATTCACCCCACCCCGGCTCGCAAAGCTCGCCGACCCTCCCCCTTCAGGGGAGGGTGAGCGGCAACCACATCGCCCGCGTTCTCCTCGCCCCGCAGTCGGTCGCGATCGTCGGGCAGTCCGACGACGGCAGCAAGACCGCCGGCCGGCCGCTGCGCTACTTGCGGCAAGCTGGCTACGCCGGCCGCATCTATCCGGTAAACGCGCGGCGCGAGACCGTGCTGGGTGAACGCGCCTATCCGTCGCTCGCGGCGCTGCCGGAGGTGCCCGAGCACGTCTATGTCGTCGCCAACACCGACGCGACGGTGGAGGCTATCGAGGAATGCGGCCGGCTCGGCGTGCCCTGCGTCACGGCACTCGCCAACGGCTTCAGCGAGAGCGGACCGGAGGGCGCGGCGCGCGAGGCGCGGCTGCGCGCCATCGCCGCCGAAACCGGCACGCGCATCGTCGGCCCGTCGAGTCTCGGCGTCGTCGACCTGCGGCACAAGACCTTCCTGACGGCGAACGCCGCCTTCGACGAACCCGATCTTCCGGTCGGCCGCATCTTCGCGGCATCGCACTCCGGCGGCATGATCGGCACGTTCCTGTCGCGCGGAAAAGCCAGAGGCATCGGTTTCGCCGGCCTCGTCTCGGTCGGCAACGAGGTCGACCTGTCGATCGGTGAAATCTGCGCCGCAACGCTCGACGACCCTGGCATCGACGGCTACGTCCTGTTCCTCGAAACCCTCCGCAAGGCCCACGCGCTTCGCGCCTTCGCGGTGGAGGCCGCGAAGCGCGGCAAGCCGATCCTCGCCTACAAGCTCGGCCGCACCGACGCCGGCCGCGAACTCGCGGTCTCGCACACCGGCGCGCTGGCCGGCGAGGACGACGTGGCCGAGGCGTTTCTCGCCGATTGCGGGATCGCGCGGGTCGAAACGCTCGAAGGCCTGATCGAGGGGTTCCCTCTGCTTGCCCGCATGCCCGCGCCGCAGCGCCAGACGCGGCGTCCGCAGGTGGCGGTGGTCACGACCACCGCCGGCGGCGCGACCATGGTGGTCGATCCGCTCGCCGCGCGCGGCGTCGAGGTGCAGGCGCCGAGCGCGCAGACGCTGGCGCGCATCCGCGACGCCACCGGCATCGCGGTCGCGCCCGCGCGTCTGGTCGATCTCACCATCGCCGGCGCAAAATACGAGGTGATGAAGGCGGCGCTCGACGTGCTCACCACCGCGCCGGAGTTCGATCTGGTCGTCGTGGTGGTCGGCTCGTCGGCGCGGTTCTATCCCGAACTTGCGGTCAAGCCGATTGCCGACAGCGCGAATGCACCGAAGCCGATTGCGGTGTTTCTGGTGCCGGAAGCGCCGGAGGCGCTGGCCCAGCTCGCAGGCGCAGGCGTGCCGGCATTCCACACGCCGGAGGCCTGCGCGGATGCGGTGGCCGCATCGCTCCGGCGGCGGCCGGCCAAGGACTTCGTCCCGATGCATCCGAAATCGGGCGACGGACGGATGCTCGACGAGCTTGAGGCCTATGCGATGCTGGACCGAATCGGCGTGCCGCACGCGCCGTCTGTTGCGATCGACGCCAAGAAGGCGGACGCGCCCACCCTGCCCTTCGCCTATCCGGTGGCGGTCAAGGCGCTGTCGTCGGCGATCGCCCACAAGTCCGACGTGGGTGGCGTGATCCTCGGCGTGAAGGATTCCGGGGCGCTGCGCGAAGCGATCCGCACCATCGAGCACAACACGAAAGCGGGCCGCGTTCTGGTGCAGCCGATGACCGCCGGGATCGGCGAAGTGCTGATTGGCTATCGCGTCGATCCCGACGCCGGGCCGATCGTGATGCTCGCAGCCGGCGGCGTGCTGGCGGAAGTGCTGCGCGACCGCAGCCTGCGGCTCGCGCCGGTCGATCTCCCGAGCGCCCACGAAATGATCGCCGAGGTGCGCTCCATGAAGGCGCTCGCAGGCTTTCGCGGCAAGCCGGCCGGCGATCTCGACGCTCTGGCGCGCGCGCTCGTCGCGCTGTCGCAGCTTGCGACGCACGAGCCGGCGGTGGCGGAGGCCGAGATCAACCCGCTGATCGTCAAGCCGAAAGGCGAAGGCGTCGTTGCGGTCGATGCGCTGGTGAAGCTGGCGTAATCGTTTGGGCATCGGCGGTCCTCACCCTCCCCTGGAGGGGGAGGGTCGGCGGCCGAGCGTAGCGAGAACCGCCGGGGTGGGGTGAACTGCTTTGGCTCTTTCACCCCACCCCGCTCGCTTCGCTCGCGACCCTCCCCCTCCAGGGGAGGGTGACCGAGCAAGCGTCAAGCGTTAGACTCAACGGCGAAATCGGAGCCCCCTATGTCGTCGCACGCCGAGGCCGTCCATACGTTGCAACCCGCCGCCGGCGCGACGCGGCAGATCGTGGAATTCGCGACCGGACTTCGTCACGCCGACCTTTCCGACGAGGTGAAGCATTACGCGCGGCGTCATCTGCTCGACACAGTCGGCGTGATGATCGCGGGGGCTCCCGGCGAGATCGCCGGCAAGGCCGAACGCGTGATCGCCGCCGTGCGGCCCGCCGGGGCTGTGCCGGTGCCCGGACGAAAGCGCCGCGCCGACCTGCTCGACGCCGCCTTCCTCGGCGGCACCGCCGCGCACGGCATCGAACTGGACGACGGCTATCGCATCGGCTCGGCGCATTGCGGCTGCGTCGTGGTCCCGGCCGCCCTGTCGGTGGCGCACCAGACCGGGGCGAGCGGCGCTGTGCTGCTCGAAGCAATCGTGGCGGGTTACGAGACCGGGATCGCGCTGGCGCGCGCCTGCGCGCCCGATCTGCGCCACCGCGGCTTTCACCCGACCAGCGCGGTCGGCCCGTTCGGCGCGGCGATGGCGACCGCGAAACTGCGCCGTCTGAACCCCGCCCAGTTCGCCAACGCGCTCGGCATCGCGGCCTCGAGCGCGGCCGGCCTGTTCGCCTTCGTCGGCGGCGGCGGCGACATCAAGCGGCTGCACGCCGGCCATGCCTCGCGCGAGGGCGTGCAGGCCGCGCTGCTGGCCGAGCAGAGCGTGGAAGGCCCGCCGAACGTGATCGAGGCGCGTGACGGCTTCATGCAGGCCTTCGCCTTCGGGCGGATCGACAAGGCTCGGCCGATCGCCCTGCCACCGGTGGCCGAGTTCGGCATCACCGACTGCTACATCAAGCCTTATGCCTGCTGCCGCCACATCCAGCCGGCGGTCGAGGCGATGTTCGGGCTGGCCAACGACGAAGGCATCGCCTTCGAGGACATCCGCAAGGTCGAGGTCGAGACCTACAAAATCGCCGCCGAGCACGCCCATGTGCCGTGGGACGACTTCGCCAGCGCGCAGCTCAGCTTCCCCTATCTCGTCGGGCTCGCCGCGCGCTATCGCGGCGTCCGCTTCGAGCATTTCGACGAGACGACGCGCAAGGATCCGGCCTTCGCCGACTTTGCGCGCAAGCTGACGGTGAGCGCGCCGGCGGAGATCGACGCACTTTATCCCAAGCTGCGTCCGGCGCGCGTGACGGTGGAGACCGCGCGCGGCACCTTCGTGCGGCAGGCCGACGAGGCCTGGGGCTCGCGGCTGGTGCCGCTCGACGACGCGGGGCTGATCGCCAAGTTCAAGGAGCTGGTGACGCCTGTGCTCGGCGCGGCCCGCGCCGACGAGCTGGCTGCGCGGCTGTGGGCCGTCGATGCGGAGGCAGATGTCGCGCCGCTGGTCGAGGCGATGGCTTTGACCTAACGCGCCACGGAAAACACGCGCGAACCCTTATGCGGCCCGGCCCGGCGACGCGCATCGGGACGGCTCCGCGTCCGCCATCAGACGTTCGGCGTCGCGCACGGCGGCAAACGCGGCGCTGCAGTCCTCGCACAGCATCAGCGGCCGGCCGGCGACCGTCACGAGCCAGCGGCCGCGAAAGGCGGCCACTTCAAACGTCGAATTGTCTGGCATTCAAAGTCCCCGCTCCGTCCAGCGGCAGGATAATCCGACAAGAGCGGATCGGTTGCTGCCGGAATTTCGTGTGATGAACACAGGCTTATCAGGTTGCACGACTCGCGATTTTGCACGCGCGGCGCGTCGACAGCCGCGCATTCCCCTGTTCGACCGCTGAAATTGCGATACATTCCGCCTTCAAGCGGCCGATGCCGCATTTCGGGGGGAGACGGCGGCGTATGAAGCAGCGCAATTTGGGCTCGCAGGGGCTTCGGGTTTCGGCGATCGGGCTCGGCTGCTCGGGCATGAGCGGCGACTACGGGGTGCCCGACGACGTCGAGTCGGTCGCCACCGTGCATCGCGCCATCGAGCTCGGCCTGAATTTCTTCGACACCTCGGATGCCTACACCGCGGGCAAGAACGAGGAGCTGCTCGGCCGCGCGATCAAGGGCAAGCGCGACGGCCTGATCGTCGCCTCCAAGTTCGGCAACGTGCGCGGGCCCAACGGCGAGCGCGGCGGCGTGAACGGCAAGCCGGAGTATGTGCCGGTCGCCTGCGAAGCCAGCCTGAAGCGGCTCGGCATCGACCATATCGACCTCTACTATCAGCACCGGATCGATCCCAACGTGCCGATCGAGGAGACCGTCGGCGCGATGGGCCGGCTGGTCGAGCAGGGCAAGGTGCGCTTCATCGGCCTCTGCGAGGCCGGACCGAACACCATCCGGCGTGCGCACGCCACCCATCCGCTGACCGCCATCGAATCCGAATATTCGCTCTGGACCCGCGACATGGAGCGCGAGATCCTGCCGCTCCTGCGCGAACTCGGCATCGGTTTCGTGCCCTACAGCCCGCTCGGCCGCGGCTTCCTCACCGGCTCGTTCCAGCAACGCAACGACCTGATCCCGAGCGACCGCCGCCACGCCCATCCGCGCTTCCAGGAGGGCAATTTCGAAAAGAACCTCGACCTGCTGCCACCGATCCGCGCGATCGCGCAGGCGCACGGCTGCACGATGGCGCAGGTCGTGATCGCCTGGCTGCTGGCCCAGGGCGAGGACGTGGTTCCGATCCCCGGCACCAAGCGCCGCAGCTATCTCGAACAGAACATCGCCGCCACCGAGATCGAACTGACCGCCGCCGAGCTGGCCTCGCTCGACCGCGCCCTGCCGGCCGGCGTCACCGCGGGGCTCCGCTATCCCGAATTCCAACTCAAGGGCATGGGAATCTGACAAGTCTGCGGGCGGTCGCCGACGAGCGTGTTTGCGGTCCGCGGGGATTGGGTTACAAACGCCACACATGCGGCGGTTCGTCCATCGAGCCGCTGTGTCAGAGATCGACCGGCCGGACAATCAACAACACGGCCGGCAACAGCGACCAGGGAGGAAGACGATGACCGACCACACCAACCGCATTTCGCGGCGTTCGTTCACGGGCGCACTCGCTGCCACCGCGGGGCTGCCGCTCGTACCGGGTCTGATCGGCTCCGCCGCGGGCCAGGCCGCCTTTCCCTCGCGCAACATGCGCGTGGTGATCCCGACCGGCCAGGGCGGCGGCGCGGAGAAGCTCGCCCGCGCCTTCGAAATCCCCTGGTCGAAGCTGCTCGGCCAGCCGTTCGAATATGAATTCCACGCCGGTGCTGCAGGCCAAGTCGGCTACACGCTCTACGTCCAGCGCCGCGAACGCAACGGCCACAACCTGCTGTTCGGCAACATGGGTCCGGAAATGATCATGTATGCGACGCAGAACCCCGCTTACAAGTATCCCGACGACTTCATCTACTTCTGCCGCACCGACATCGACAATTCCTGCGTGTTCGTGCGCCGGGGTTCGCCCTACAAGGATCTCAAGGGACTGGTCGAGGCCTCCAAGAAGAAGCCGCTCAACGTCGCGCTGTCCCGCATCCCGCATCCGGCCACCATCGGCATGATGGCGCTGGCTGAAGCGACCGGCGCGCAGTTCAACTACATCCCCTACGGCGGCGGCAACCCGACATTCATCGCAGTGATGAGCGGCGAGACCGACATCGGCGCGCTGCCGATCGCCAACGTTCTGACGATGAGCGACAAGTTTCAGGTGCTCGGCATCTTCAACGACAAGAACATCTTCGCCGACCGCACCGAGAACGCACCCCCCGTCAACAGCGTGTTCGGCACCAGCATTCCGGACCTGTCGTCGTCGCGCTCCTGGGCCGTGCATGCGGACTGGGCCAAGGCCAACCCGCAGCATTTCGCGATCCTGGAGAAGACAGCGCGCGAGGCGCACGGCAACCCGGCGTTCCGCAACGCCTGGGAAAAAGGCGGCAACCCGGTGCAGGGTCTCGTCTGGGGCGACCAGAAGACCTGTCATGACTACTCCATGAGCATGCTCAAGCTTGCGCAACGCTACGAGAAGCAGCTCACCGCGCGCGGCAAGAAGAAGTAGCCAACGCTTCGCGATCCGGCTCCCGCGAGCCGGGTCGCGCCAGCCGGCCGGCCGCCGATCCGGAACGGCTGCAAGGCGTCGGAGCCGGATCCCGGGGCCTTGATGCGTTCGCCGCGATTGAAACGTCCGACGCCGGCTGTTCTTTTTCGAGGCACGACCCGACCGGAAGCCGTTCGTCGCTTCCGGGCCGCGCCCCGGCCAGCGCGCCGGCCAACACGATGAAGACGTCATGAGCCAGCACGAGCCCGAAGCCGCCTCCGTCGCCCCCGAAGCGCGTGGCGGAGACCTGATCATCCCGCTCCTCGCTTGCGCCCTGACCGGCTATTTTTTTCTGTCGACGCTCGATCTGGTGTGGGAAGCGAAAGCGACCGGGCTGGTCATCGGCCTGGTGCTCCTTGCGATGTGCGTGGCCCAGTTCACCAAGGTCGGCATCGCCGTCGTGACGGGCCGCGCCAACCTCAGCCTCGGCGATCTCATCCGCAACGACGCCTTCAACCGCCAGCGTCTCTGGCTCGCGATTATGGTGGCGCTCTATATCGCAACGATCCATTGGGTCGGCGCCTCGGTGGGACTGTTCTTCCTGCTCATCGGCTCGATGCGGCTGCTCGGCGTCACGAGCTGGCGCACGCTCGTCATCGTGGCCTTCGTCACCGCTGTCATCGTCCATCTGTGCCTGATCACGCTGCTCGACGGCTCGCTGCCGCGCGGCATCATCGTCAACACGATCGCCTCGGCGATGAGCGGGGCCTGACCGTGGTTTCCCAGGATGTTCTGATCGAACTGTTCATGCGCTCGCTCAGCCTGTGGTGGGTGATCCTGCCCGGAATGCTGATCGGCACCATCGTCGGCATCCTGCCCGGCTTCAGCGCGCAGAACACCCTGATCATCCTGCTGCCGCTCACGCTGTACATGGATATCGAGACCGGCATGGCGTTCATGATCGCGCTCTACTGCACGACGCAGCTGGGCGGCGGCATCCCCGCGATCCTGTTCAACATGCCGGGCGAGGGCGGCGCGGTCGCCACCACGCTCGACGGCTATCCAATGACGAAAAAAGGCCAGGCGCAGCAGGCCCTGGTTCTATGCTTCGCGGCGTCGGCCTTCGGCGGATTCGTCACCACCATCGCCACCATGGCGGCGCTGCCGCTGCTGGCCCAGATCGGCCTGCACTTCCGCAGCGTTGAGATGGTGGTGATTATCGTGTTCGGCCTCACCCTGATCGCGGCCATCGCCTCGCAGGATCTGCTCAAGGGACTGATTGCGGGCTTCTTCGGCCTGATGATCGGCGCGATCGGGGTCGATCCGGTCTACGGCACCGCTCGCGCCACCTTCGGCCTGCTCGAACTCTACGATGGCGTGCCGCTGATCCCGGCCCTGATCGGGCTGTTCGCGATCTCCGAAGCCTTCATCATGCTGGAAAGCGATTCCGTGGTCCGCGACGAGGCCGGCATGGCGAAGGCCAGGACCGCGCGGTGGGCGGACACGCTCGACGGGCTTTGGATCGCGGCCCGCTACTGGTGGCAGACGATCTGGACCTCCCTGATCGGCCTGATCATCGGCATCCTGCCCGGCGCCGGCGCGACGGTCTCGGCGTTCCTCGCCTACCATTATTCGAAGCTGCTCTCGAAGACGCCTGAGCTTTACGGCACCGGCCATCCCCCCGGCGTGATCGCGCCGGAATCCGCCAACAACGGTGTGACGTCGGGAACTCTGGTGCCGGTGTTCGCGCTCGGCGTGCCCGGCGGCACGACCGGCGCGATCATGACCATCGTGCTGACCTACCACGGCGTTGTTCTCGGACCGCGCCTGTTCACCGACCAGCCGCAGTTCGTCTACGGCGTCTATATGCAGATGCTGGTCTGCTACATCTTCATGATGCTGATGATCCTGCCGCTTGCGCGCTACATGAGCCGCGTGGTGTGGATCCCGACCCGCTTCCTGGTGCCTCTGATCCTGTCGCTTGTGACGATCGCCGCGTTCTCCGAGCGCGACTATGTGTTCGACATGGGTGTGGCGCTGGCCTTCGGCGTGATCGGCTACATCGCGCGAAGAACCGGATATGAGATCACCGCGATCCTGATCGGCGTCCTGATGGGACCGCTGTTCGAGCAATATTTCCTGCGCTCGCTGCGTGTCGGCCAGGGCGACCCGATGATCCTGTTCTCGTCCACCACCGGCAACATCCTGTGGCTGATGGTGATCGCGGCGCTGGTCCTGCCGTATCTGCGCAGCCGCAGGAAGGACGGCGTGCTGGCCAACACCGCACGCGCCGGCCACGAATGACGGAGCGCCGCCTCATCCGCGGCGCACGAACACCAGACAGAGGTTGTTGGCCGGCATCGCGACCCGCTCGAGCAGACGAAGCCCGTGGCCGTCGGCCAGCTCCGCAACATCGAGCACGTCGCGAACGCCCCATTCGGCGTTGCGCGCACGCAAATCTTCATCAAACGCCACGTTGCTCGGCGCGGTGTGGCGGCCGTGCTCCTTGAACGGCCCGTAGAGCACGAGGACGCCGCCCGCAGGCAGCAGCGCGCCGGCGCCGCGCATCAGCCCCTCGGCGGCGCTCCACGGCGCGATATGGATCATGTTGATGCACACGATGGCATCGGCCTGCGCCACCGGCCAGGGCCACGTGGCGGCATCGAGCGCGAGCGGCTCGCGAAGGTTCGAAAATCCGGCAAGCGCACGATGGGCCAGGATGCTGTCGCGCGCCTCGGGTTCCGGATCGGACGGCTGCCAGTCCAGTTCGGGCAGACCGGCCGCAAAATGAACCGCGTGCTCGCCGGTGCCGCTTGCGACCTCGAGAACCAGCCCGCGTCCCGGCAGCACGCGGCGCAGAACCGCGAGGATCGGATCGCGGTTGCGCAGGGCCGCCGGCGCGCTTCGCAATCCGGTCATGCTGCTGGCTCCCTTGCCGTGCGGGCCGCACATCGCGGACCGCCGTTGCGAGGCCGCCGGGTGCCTGCGAACCTTCGGCTCGTGGGCCGTTCGCCCGATTCCCGGTCGCGTCCCACCCGGACCCAGCCGGGCGAGTGGCGACCCCGGCATGACTCGAACATGCGACACCCGGTTTAGGAAACCGGTGCTCTATCCAGCTGAGCTACGGGGCCGTGCCGTCTGAATAGCAGAGCCGACGCCGGGCAGCCAACGGGGCCCGGTCGTCGGCGCGGCCGCCTCAGGCCGCCCCCTCGTCGAACGCACGCTGCAAAAGATCCCGGCATTCGTTCAGCCGCAGGCGGGCATCC
Organism: uncultured Alphaproteobacteria bacterium; assembly: GCA_963758225.1. Taxonomy (GTDB): domain Bacteria; phylum Pseudomonadota; class Alphaproteobacteria; order Rhizobiales; family Xanthobacteraceae; genus Z2-YC6860. The sequence continues at coordinate 123,281 of CAVWUJ010000003.1, forward strand.
TCGGACCCCCAATTGTCCTGAATGTCCCGCAGGTCGCGCAGCACCACGTCCACCGCCGTGAAGAGATCGATCTCCGGTACCAAAACAGCCGGCCGGTGGTCGTCCAGCCGAATCACGCAAGCGGTCATACTCAGTCCCCCCGAATCGTCCGCAGCAAGATGGGCGCCGGGACGTTAACCGCTGGTAAGCCGGCGGATCGGCCGGCCTCCTGCGGGCAGCCCGGCGGGACACGGAACCGGGAACCGGGAACCGGGCGTGTCGGCATGCGTTCGCGAAGCCTGAGCGGCCGTGGTTCACGGACGGCCCAGCGGTTCGCTATAATCGATGCCGGGATTTGGGGCCGGACGATGCTGCAGCAGATTCTGGAATTTTGTGCGTCGAGCGCCGGCCAGTTCTGGATCGTGCTCGGCAGCGACTTCGCGATCGCGCTGGCCTATTTCGCCATACCGATCACCATGTGGGTCGTGTTGCGACACCGCCGCGAGGACATCCCCTATCCGTGGCTCTGGACCCTATTCGTGGTCTTCATCGTCGCCTGCGGGCTGACCCACACCGCGCACATCTGGTCGGCGATCATGGGCGCGCCCTGGCTCGGCCTGCACGCCACCATCGGCGTGATCACCGCGCTGGCGTCGGTCGGAACGGCGATCGCCTTCGCGTTCGTGCTGCCGCAGATCAAGCTGCTGCCGTCGCCGCGGCAGCAGCGCCGGGCGCTGGAGCAGGCGGTGGCCGAACGCACCGCCGAGAAGGATCAGCTGATTCGCGAGATCAACCACCGGATCGGCAACCAGCTCCAGGTGCTGAGTTCTATCGTCTCGATCGAGACGCGCCGCGCCGAAGCCGAAGAGTCGCATGACATTCTCGGACGGCTGCACCGTCAGCTCGAACGCATGGCCGAGGAGCATATCGAGCTGTCGCGGCGCGACTATCTCACGGCCGCACAGGCCGACGAACGATCCCAGAGATCCGCCGCCGGCTGACCGCATTGCATAACGATTCGTGATTCCGTGCTCCTGCGGGTGATCCGCAGCGAGCCGGGCGGCGTATAAGAACCGTTCTGTCGGAGCGGGATCCGCATGCGGAGAATGACATGCGCATGACGACATTCGGGCTCGCGGCCGCCCTCACGCTGGCGAGCGGCCCGGCTCTGACCACCCAGGCCAGCGAAGCCATGCTGGGCAACTGGGCGCGCGACGACGGCAACGCCCGCGCCCGCATGGCCCCCTGCGGCGACTCCCTGTGCATGACCAACACCTGGATCCGCGATCCTGACAGCGGCGAGAAGCCCGGCCATCGCCTGGTTCTGAACGTCCGGCCAGCCGGCGAAAACCGCATGACCGGCGAAGCCTTCGATCCGCAGCGCAACCTTCGCTTCAGCATCAGCATGAGCGTCGCCGGCGACCGCCTCGAGACCAGCGGCTGCATGGTGGGCGGACTGATCTGCAAGGGCGTGAGCTGGACCCGGATCAAGTAGCCGGCCGCAGACGTTCCGGTTCGAAGGAAGCAAAACAAGAAGGGGGCCGCCGTGGCGGCTGGTCCTTCGCGGCCGCCGCCCGTTTGCGCAGCCTTTTCCATGAAGCCGCCGTTTCCATGAATCGGTGAAGGTATTTAGACTTCCGGACTTCAACGGCGGAGACGGCGTTGAGCGGCGGTATCGAACGATTTCTGCTTGCGATCGGCTTCGCATTGGCGTCGCTGTCGGCGGCGCTTGCGAGCGATGCGTCGCCCTGCGGCGGGCTGCCCGTGCCGGCCGCCGCTGTTGCGGCCGCCGACTCCCTCACCCTGACCCTGACCGACGGCCGCACGGTGCGGCTCGCCGGTGTGGCCCGGCTCGCCGGCGACGCCCCGGCCGAAGCGGAGGCGCGCGGGCGGCTTCAGGCGCTTGCAGCGGGCCACGCGATCGCGATCCGGCGCGTCGGACCGGACGATCGGCACGGCCGGATCGTCGCGTTCGTGCATCGCAACGGCGAGGCGCAGTCGATCCAGGAGGCGCTGTTGGCCGAAGGTCACGCCGTCGTGGCGTCGCGCGCCGGCGACTGGACCTGCGCACGCCGGCTGCTCGCGGCCGAGCGCAGGGCCCGCGCCGAGCGGCGCGGCCTTTGGGCCCGTTCCGGGGGCCCGGCGCTGCGCGCCGACCGACCACAGGATGTGCTGGCGGCGCACGGGCGATTCGTGCTGGTCGAAGGTCGCGCGGTCTCCGTGCGCGAGTCGGGCGCGACGCTCTACGTCAATTTCGGACGGCGCTGGTCGGAGGATTTCACCGCCACCGTGCCGCGGCGGGCGCTCAAGGGCTTTGCCGCGGCGGGTATCGACCTCAAGGCGTTGGCCGGCCGCCCGGTGAGGGTCCGCGGGGTGGTCGAGGTGCGCGGCGGCCCCTGGATCGAGGTCGAGCGCCCCGAGCAGATCGAGCCGGCCGAACGGCAGCCGGATCGTCTTGGCGGGCGAGAATCGAAGTAATAAATCAGTCCGAGGCGCGGGGCCGGTTCGGCATAGAGCGCCGCACACGTCTTCGCCTCGAAAACACCCAGATTTCGCGGCGGAAATGGACCCGGGAATGGGCACTATCGGTCACATCGCAACGCTATTCGCCGGGCGCCTCCGCAAGACGCCCGCGGCGCTGATCGCGGCGTCGCTGGCGGTCGCGATTCCGGGCGGCTGCACCACCGGCACGATGACCGCCGACGGCACGCTGATGCCGCCCGCCGCCACCCCGCGGCAGGCGGAAATGTCGCCGGCGCATCTGCGCGAGCACCAGCGCATCCTCGCGGCCTACGGCGGCGAGTACCGCAATGAGAAGCTGGAGGGCTATCTCGGCGCCACCGTCGACAAGCTGGTGGCCGCCTCGGAAATGCCGAACCTGAAGTACCAGGTCACGGTGCTCAACTCGCCCTCGATCAACGCCTTCGCACTGCCGAGCGGCCAGCTTTATGTGACCCGCGGCCTGATCGCGCTGGCCAACGACACCGCCGAACTGGCATCGGTGCTGTCGCACGAGATGGCGCATGTGATCGCAAGGCATGCCGCGATCCGCGAGGATCAGGCGCGGCAGGCCGCACTGGTCAACCGCGTGGCCAACGACCTGCTCGCCGACCCGAGCCTCGGCGCGCTGGCGCTGGCGCGGTCCAAGATCGCGCTCGCCAGCTTCTCGCGCGCGCAGGAGTTGGAGGCCGACGGCCTCGGCATCGGCATCGCGGCGCGCGCCGGATTCGATCCCTACGGCGCGCAGCGATTTCTCACGTCGATGGGCGCCAACGCCACGCTGCGGGCGCGCGAGGCCAACCTCGATCCGCGCTCGCCGGATTTCCTGTCGTCGCATCCGGCGACGCCCGAGCGCATCACCAATGCCACGCTGAATGCGCGACAGTACACCGGACCCGGTTCGGGCCAGCGCGCGCGCGACGAGTATCTCTCTGTGATCGAAGGCGTAACCTACGGAGAGGATCCGAGCGAAGGCTTCGTGCGCGGCCGGCGTTTCCTGCATCCGAAGCTCGGCTTCACCTTTACTGCGCCGGACGGCTTCACACTGGAAAACACGGCCCAGGCTGTGTTCGGCGTCAAGGACGGCGGCGCCCAGGCGCTGCGCCTCGACATCGTGCGCGTGCCCTACGAGCAGACGCTGGCCGACTATCTGCGCTCCGGCTGGATCGAGAACATCGACGCCGGCAGCGTCAACGCCTTCGTGCTGAACGGCTTTCCGGCCGCCACCGCGGTCGCGCAGGGCGACAACTGGACCTTCCGGCTCTACGTCGTGCGCTTCGGTACCGAAGTCTATCGCTTCATCTTTGCCGCGAAGGATCGCTCCGATGCAACCGATCGTGCGTTCCGCGATGCCCTGAACTCGTTCCGCCGAATGACCGCAGCGGAGGCCCAGGCCGCCCGCCCGCAGCGCATCCGCGTGGTGCGCGCCGGCCCGGGCGACACGGTCGAACGGCTGGCTCGCCGGATGTCTCCCGGGCCCCGCCAGGCCGAACGATTCCGCGTCATCAACGGACTCGGCCCCGGGGAGCGGGTTCAGCCCGGCGATCGCGTGAAGATCGTGGTCGAATAGCGGGCTCCGACACGCAAGCCCTCACACGCAAGCCTGCACGCGGAAGCCCTGCTCACGGAAGCCCTGCACGTAAGACCCGCGACGCAGCGGCGCTGGCGCGCCGGCTCGTTCCGGCGCTATCCTCCCGCCAGCCGCTGCAAAGGCGCGCCCCGAAAACTGCATGGGAGGACCGTCCGTGACCCGTATCACTCTGAAACTGACCGCATTGGCGCTTGGCCTTGCCGGCGCGCTTGCGCTCGGAACGCCGTCGCAGGCGCAACAAAACTGGCCGAACCGCACCGTCAAGTTCATCGTCCCGTTCGGTCCGGGCGCCGGCGCGGACATCGGCGGCCGCCTGTTCGCCGAGCGTCTGCAAAAGATCTGGGGCCAGCCGGTCATCATCGAAAACCGTCCCGGCGGTGACAGCATCGTCGCGATCAACGCCTTCATCTCCGCCAACGACGATCACACGTTCCTGTTTGCGCCATCGGGCAATTTCGCGGTGCACCCGTTTGCCTACAAGAAGCTCGCCTACGACCCGAAGATGCTCAATCCCGTCGTCCGCGCCTCCAACACGATCCTTGCGGTCGCTGTGAAGGCCGACGCGCCTTACAACAACGTCAAGGAGTTCACCGAGGCCGCACGCAAAGCGCCCGGCAAGTTCAACTCCGGACTGGTTCAGGGCATCACCGAGTTCACCTTCTGGGGCTATCTCCACGACCAGAAGCTCAACATCACCCAGGTGCCCTACAAGGACATCAACGTCGCGCCGGTCGATCTCGGCGAAGGCCGCATCGAGGTGGTGATGGCGTCCTTCGCCATCGTGCAGCCGCAGCTCAACGCCGGCCGCATCAAGCTGATCACGGTCAACAACAAGACCCGCGTTCCGGTGGCCAAAGATATGCCGACGGCGCGCGAGCAGGGATACCCCTCGCTGGAGGTCGAAGGTCTGGTCGGGCTGTTCGGCCTTCCGGGCATGGCCCCGGCGCTCAAGGAAAAAATCGCCAACGACTTCAAGTCCGCCGCCGCCGACGGCGCGATCGCCGACAAGCTGCGCGCGACCGGACAGGTGATCAATGTCGGTGGACCGAAGGAGTTCGAGGAGGCGATCCGCGAGCAGCTCGCCAATGTCGGGGCGGTCGCCAAGGCGATCAACTTCCAGCCGACACGCTGACCGCCGCTGCACTGACGTCCGTCGACAGGCGGACTCCGATAAGGACGGCCCGGTTGTGCGCACCGCACAACCGGGCCGGTTTGTTGGCGCTCAAACCATCCGCTTCGTCATGCAAAGCCTGACAAGACAGCCACACCCTGTCGCGACAATCATTGCCCGCCGACACGGTCCATCAAGCCGCAGATCGGCAACGCCGGACGCGCATGCGTCACAGGATCGACAAATCCGCGATCCGTTGTCGCATGCGCATGTCAATGCGGAACGCGGCCGAGTTTCGGGTGTTGGGTCTGCACCCCAATGCGATCCGCGAGGACCGTTGCCGACACGGCTGCCGCAACGCAGCGTAACACGACTGAATTCCGTGCCGATCGCATTGCGATCCGCAAAGCGCCACGCAGAATGAACCGGGAAGATAAACCGACGATGTCACGCTCGACCGCCGCCGATCCGCTCGACGGCCGGAACGACCAGCCGAAAATTTTGGCCCCGGGCCCGGTGATCACATCGATCGCGCTGCTGATCGGTCTGGGCCTCGACCGCCTGTTCTGGATCGGCGCGATCGCAGGCATCGAGCGATTCTGGCGCGCGGTGTTTGCGGCGCTGCTGGTCGGTGCCGGGGCATGGTTGCTGTTGCAAGCGGTGGCGCTGTTCCGCAGCGCCGGCACGCCATTCGAGCCGTGGCGTTCGTCGACCGTGCTGGCGACAGGGGGACTCTACGCGCGCACCCGCAACCCGATGTACCAGGGCTTCCTGCTCTGCTTCGCCGGGCTCGCAATACTCCTGCGCTCCGACTGGGGGCTCCTGATGATGGTGCCCGCGGCTTTTGCGATCCACTACGGGGTGGTGCTGCGCGAGGAGGCCTATCTCGCTCGCAAGTTCGGCGAGCCGTTCCGGGCCTATATGCGCGCGGTGCCGCGCTGGGGTCTTCCGTTCGGCCGCCCGCGCGTCTGACAAGGCCTCGCGAGCCTCGGCGACCGGATCAAACAAAAAGGCCCGGCGCGAGCCGGGCCTTTTCACACCTCGAAAAGGACGCGGCCTCAGGCCGCCTCTTCCTCAACCGCCTCGTCCGACTCGGCGTCGGCTTCGGCCGGCTTCGGACCGCGGCGCGGACCCTTGGCAAGCGCGGCTTCGATCTCCTTGACCGCCTCGGTCTCGGTGATGTGCTGCACCGCCGCGATCTCGCGCGACAACCGGTCGAGAGCTGCTTCGTAAAGCTGACGCTCGGAGTAGGACTGCTCCGGCTGGTTCTCCGACCGGAACAGGTCGCGGACGACTTCGGCGATCGCAACGATGTCGCCGGAGTTGATCTTGGCTTCGTACTCCTGGGCGCGCCGCGACCACATGGTGCGCTTGATTCGGGCGCGGCCCTTCAGGATCTCGAGCGCGCGCTTGACCAGCGTGCCCTCGGCGAGCTTGCGCATGCCGACGGAGGCGATCTTCGCAGTCGGAACCCGCAGCGTCATCTTGTCCTTGACGAAGTTGATGACGAACAGTTCGAGCTTGGCGCCCGCCACCTCCTGCTCCTCGATCGCCACGATCTGGCCGACGCCGTGAGCGGGATAGACGATGAATTCGTTGGTCTTGAAGCCCTGGCGTTGTGTCGTCTTCTTGGCGGTCATTCCAGGAACTACTCCTTGCTCCGGCTTGGTTCGGCCGGGCGCTTTGGCCACAGGAGCCGCACGGCGGGCGGGGCCGCGTGTGGCTTGCGATGTCCGCCGTGGGGCGGCAGAAGGTTTCTTGGCTCGCCGTGTCGTACCGGCGGAGCCCTTCTTGGACTTTTGACGCATCTTCCCTGCCACAGCTTTTGCGTGTACTCGGCTACGCCCCGTTATCGGGGGTCATGTGGGGATCGGGCCCGAAAAAATAGGCTCCCCACGGGGAGCGATCGGGTGCAAATCCATGTGACACTCACATAACACATTTTCCGCAAAAATCAAAGCCTTACGGCTATGCAGCGGCCGATTTGGTGCATTTTGCGACGCAGCAATCATTAAAATTCGACTGCAAAGCCACGAATTCCGCGTCTAGATACCCGACGAAGTTCCGTCTGTGGCCAGTGGGTCACAATCGTGTCAACCGTGCATCGCAGGAACCGCCACGCCCAGCCGGACCCACCCCAAGGTGGCAGCCCGTGATCCAGGGCAGCCTTGCCGCCGTTCAATCGCCCGAGCCAGGCTCCGGCGAGAAGAACTTCTCCAGCTTGTCCGGCATGCCATCGAACTCTTTGGCATCGGCCGGCGCATCCTTCTTGACGGTGATGTTCGGCCAGGACTTCGCGTAATCCGCGTTGAGCGTCAGCCATTTCTCAAGACCGGCATCGGTGTCCGGCTTGATCGCCTCGGCGGGGCATTCCGGCTCGCAGACGCCGCAATCGATACATTCGTCCGGATGAATGACCAGCATGTTCTCGCCCTCGTAGAAACAATCCACGGGGCAGACCTCAACGCAGTCCATATATTTGCACTTGATGCAATTCTCGGTGACGACGTAGGTCATTATCCGCTCCAAAAAGGCGGCCGGTCTCATGCGGTGCCGTAGCCTACGGGTGGCGCCTTCGCAAGTGCGATAGCCCGCCCCTCAATCGCCCGCCTCTCGATCGCTTCCATCCCGGTCCCGCAGGCGTTCGATCGCCCGTCGGTCGCGCTTGGTCGGCCGGCCGCTGCCGGGCTCGCGATCCGCGGGCGGTGCATCGGCCGGGCCTGCGGGCACGGGCGGCGGCGTCATGTCCTGGAACAGCGCCTGCGCCGCATCGGCGGAGCCGCGCCGCTCGGCAAAGCCCGCCACCTTGAGAATGCGAACATGGCGGTCGAGCGCGATCGTCAGCACATCGCCGCAGCGAACCGGGCGGCTGGCCGCATCGCTGCGCACACCGTTGACGCGAACCAGCCCCTGGCCGACCAGCCCGGCGGCAGCAGTGCGTGTGCGCACCACGCGCGCGTGCCACAGCCACTTGTCGATCCGCTGGCGATCCAATCGGCGATTCCGCCGACGCGTCTGCGACGCGCCTACTTGTTGCCCTCAAGCTGCTCCTTGAGTGCCAGCAGCTTGGCGAAGGGCGAATTCGGATCCGGCTCCTTGCCGCCGCGCCGCTCGTTGCCGGACGATGCCCAGGTGCGAGCCGGGCGGTCGCCGTCGCGCCGGTCGTCGCGACGGTCCCGGCGCGGAGGCCGGTCGCCGCGCTCCGGACGATCACGACGGTCCGAACGGTCGCCGCGATTCTGCGGCTTGCCCTGACCCTGTCGATCGCCGCCTTCACGGTCGTTGCGTCGCCCGCCGTGACGGCCGGGGCGTGCGTCGCGGCGCTCCTGCTGAGCGGCATCGCCAGCCGCCACCGCTTCGCCGGCGGGCTGTGCTACGGCGGGCGTCGCCTGACCGTCAGCGGCGGGCGCACCGTGTCGCGCGTTCGGACGGCGGCGGCCGCGCTGGCGTTCGCCGTCGCGGCGCGCCTGTCCGGGCGGGCGGCCCGGCCGCCAGACCTCGATTATTTCGGGTTCGGTCGAAGCGGCGACCGGTTCGGTTGCAGGCTCCGAATCCGATGCCACGGCTGCATCGACGGCAACCGCCGCGGAAGAGTTCGCATCCGACCCAGCCGCAGAAGCGGCTTCATCGCCAGCCGCGGCTTCAGCCGCAGGCTCAGGCTCGATGGCCGCAGCCGGCTCGGCTTCGGCGGTGGCCATCACGAATTCGGGCGCCGGCAGATCGAGCGCAGACGAGGGCGCGCGCGACGCGGAAGGCGCGTCCGCTGCAGGCTCCTCCCCGGTCGCCGCGTCCCCCATCGCCGCTTCGCTGTCATCGACGGCCCCATCGCCCGGCTCCGCAGGATCGTCGGCCATAGATGCTTCGTTCGCGGCGGGCTGCTCCGCCTCCGCCGGATTCTCGGCCTCCGGCGGGTTTTGGGCCTCCGGCGGTTTGGGCCGCTTCTCCATGCGATAGCCGAGCGAGCGCAGGATCGAGGCGAAGTCCTCGCCCGATGCGCCGGTGAGCGAGGTCATCGCGCCGGTGACGGTGAAGCCGAAGCCGTCGACGGCCCCGTCCGGACGCGCGCCGGTGGCGCCCTGCCGCCACGCCAGCGCGGGCCGGATCAGGTCCGCGAGCCGTTCGAGAATGTCGACGCGGATCGCGCGCTCGCCGCACACGCGATAGCCGATGGTGCGGTACAGAATTCTTTGGCGTGTCCTTGTCGACTGGAATCGACGTGCGGCCGCTCGCCGCCAGACGCTGCAGCTCATCGAGGCCGGTCATCTCCGGGCTCTCGTGCTTGAGCGCCCAGAGCTGCGCCGCGAGACCGCGCGGGCCGGGCTTGAGCAGCGTCGGGATGTAGAGATGGTAGGCGCCGAAGCGCACGCCGTATTTGCGCAGCACCGCGCGCGACGGCTGGTCGAGACCCTTGACCTCCTCCGCCACCCGCTGGCGTTCAAGCACGCCGAGCGCCTCGATGAGCTGGAATGCGATGCCGCGCGCGATGCCGGTCACGTCGTCGGCCGCTGCCAGCGCGAACAGCGGCTGCAGCACGCGCTCGATATGCGACTTCACCCAGAGATCGAGCCGGCCCTGAACCGCTTCGCGCGAGGCTCCGGTGAGCTGTTCGTCGGCGATCACCCGCACACGCGGGCGCAGCACGTCCTCGCCGGCGATCAGCCGGCCGACCGGCGCGCCGATCCAGCGCAGCACGCCATCGGAGGCGAGCAAGACATCGCGCTCGGGCGCCTGCGATAGCTTGGTCGCGCGCGCGTCGATCTCGCCCGCGAGCACGGAGCGCGCGGCCGCCTGCAGCGCCTTGGCCTCCGATCCGCCGGCGGTCGCATCGACCGCAAAGGTAAAGCCGTCGAGACGGCCGATCGTGTGGCCTTCGACGACCACCTCTCCGGATTTCTGGACTTCTGCTTCCAACGTCGTGTTCTCTCGCAGCCGCCGCATCAACACACTGGTACGACGGTCCACGAAACGCTCGGTCAGGCGTTCATGCAACGCATCGGACAGCTTGTCTTCGATCGTCCGTGTGACACCCTGCCAATGATCCGGATCGGCAAGCCAATCCGGCCGGTTCGCCACGAAGGTCCAGGTCCGCACATGGGCGATCCGGCTCGACAGCGTGTCGATGTCTCCGTCGGTCCGGTCCGCCTGTGCGACGTGGCGTGAAAACCAGTCGGTGTCAATTCTACCTTGCCGGGCCAGGAATCCATAGAGGGTCGCGACCAGTTCGGCGTGCGTGGCCGGAGCGATCTTGCGATAGTCCGGCACCTGGCAGACCTCCCACAGCCGGCGCACCGCCCCGGCATTCGACGCCAGCGCGCGGATGTCCTCGTCGCGAGCGGCGTGCTCCAGCACCAGGATGTCCTCGCCGACCGGCGCGCGCGTCAGCCCCATGTCCGCCGGGGGGATCGTCGCGAGCGACGCCTGCAGCGCGCCAAGCGACGAAAATTCCAGCTCGCTGTTGCGCCATTGCAGCATCTTCACCGGCTCGAAACTGTGGCCTTCCAGCGCCTGCACGATGTCGTCGTCGAACGGCGCGCAACGACCGGTGGTGCCGAACGTGCCGTCGCGGGTGGCGCGACCGGCCCGGCCGGCAATCTGGGCCAGTTCGGAGGGGTTGAGGCGACGGAACTGATAGCCGTCGAACTTGCTGTCGGAGGCGAATGCGACGTGATCGACGTCGAGGTTGAGCCCCATGCCGATCGCGTCGGTCGCGACCAAATGATCGACGTCGCCCGACTGATAGATTTCCACCTGCGCATTGCGGGTCCGCGGGCTGAGCGCGCCGAGCACCACTGCCGCGCCGCCGCGCTGGCGGCGGATCAACTCCGCGATCGCATAGACTTCGCTCGCGGAGAACGCGACGATCGCGCTTCTTCGCGGCAGCCGGGTGATCTTGCGATCGCCGGCGAAGGTGAGCTGAGAGAGACGCGGGCGCTGCACGATGTTGGCGCCGCGCAGCAGACGCTCGACCATCGGCCGCATCGTGGCGGCGCCCAGCACCAGCGTTTCCTCGCGGCCGCGCCGGTTGAGCATGCGATCGGTGAAGACGTGACCGCGCTCGAGATCGGCGCCGAGCTGGATCTCGTCGATCGCGACGAAGGCCACGTCGAGATCGCTCGGCATCGCCTCCACGGTCGAGACCCAGAACCGCGGGTTGCGCGGCTTGATCTTCTCCTCGCCGGTGATGAGGGCAACGTTCTCAACGCCGGCGCGCGCGGCCACCTTGTTGTAGACCTCGCGCGCCAGCAGCCGCAGCGGCAGTCCGATCATGCCGGACGAGTGCGCCAGCATGCGCTCGATGGCGAGGTGGGTCTTGCCGGTGTTGGTCGGTCCGAGGACCGCCGTCACGCCCGCGCCACGCAGGCGACCGTCGCGGTTGACCGGCGACGAAAACGAAAGGGTCATTGCTTGTCCGGGTTGGGGGCCGGGCCGAAAGGGGAGCGGCCGCCTCTCTCTAGCACATCGACGAAACGGGTCGCCCGCAATCGACCTGTCGGCAGGGATATGGGGTCGATCGCACGATTTTCCGCATCTTTTCGGCCGCTTGACGTTCGGCCAATAATTCAATAATCGTTGAATTATGGAAATAAAATCGGCCCTGAGCGCGCTCGGCGCCCTGTCGCAGGATCACCGGCTGCAGGCCTATCGCACGCTGGTGCAGGCCGGTCCCGGCGGATTGCCGGCCGGACAGATCGCGGCCGCGTTGGGTCTGCCGCCGAACACGCTTTCGTTTCACCTCGACCGGCTGCGCCAGGCCGGACTGGTGAGCATGCGCCGCGACGGCCGATCGCTGATCTATTCGGCGCGCTTCGACACCATGAGCGCCCTGATCGGTTACCTGACCGAGAACTGCTGCGGCGGGCATCCCGAACTGTGCGCGACCGACACCTGCTCCGTCACCGAAGACAAGACCGAGAACGCCGCATGACCGACAAGACCTTCAACGTGCTGTTTCTCTGCACCGGCAACTCCGCGCGCTCGATCATCGCGGAGGCCGTCCTCAACAAGCTCGGGCGCGGACAATTCCGCGCCTTCAGTGCCGGCAGTCAGCCGAAGGGCGAAGTCAACCCGCACACGATCCAGCTCCTGCAATCGCTCAACTACGACACGACGGCTTTGCGCTCGAAGTCCTGGAGCGAGTTCGCGAAGCCGGGCGCGCCGGCGCTCGATTTCATCTTCACCGTCTGCGACAACGCCGCCGGCGAAGCTTGCCCGGTGTGGCCGGGCCAGCCGATGACCGCGCACTGGGGCTTGCCCGACCCCGCCGAAGCCACCGGCACGCCCGCGGAGATCGCGCAGGCGTTCAACGACGCGCACCGCATGCTGGCGCAACGCATCGGCATCTTCGTTGCGTTGCCGCTTGCTGCGCTCGACAGGCTGACGCTGCAATCGAAGCTGCGCGACATCGGCCGGATCGAAGGCGCCACCGCAAAGGCCGCCGAGCCGGTCTGAGATGGACTCAGACCTTGCGCGGCGCGCGGCCGCGGAAATCATCGGCACCGCGCTGCTGCTCGCTGCCGTGATCGGTTCCGGCATCATGGCGGCGATGCTCGCCGGCGGAAACGCCGCGCTCGCGCTCCTGTGCAACACGATCGCGACCGGCGCGATTCTCGTGGTGCTGATTCTGGTGTTCGGGCCTGTGTCGGGCGCACACTTCAATCCGGCGGTGAGCGTCGCCTTCGCATGGCGCGGCGAGCTGCCGTGGTCGATCGCGGCGCTCTACATTGTCTGTCAGGCGCTCGGCGGCATCCTCGGCGCCTTCGCCGCACATCTGATGTTCGAGCTTCCGGTCTGGCAGATTTCCCAGACGGTGCGCAGCGGCGGCGGCCAGTGGCTTGCCGAGGCGATCGCCACCTTCGGACTGGTGCTGACCATCTTCGGCTGTCTCGCCCGCACGCCGGCCGCGGTGCCTTATGCGGTCGGGCTCTACATCACGGCGGCCTACTGGTTCACCGCATCGACATCCTTCGCCAACCCCGCAGTGACGCTGGCGCGCTCCCTATCGGATACGTTTGCGGGAATCGCGCCGGCGAACGCGCCGGGCTTCGTTGCAGCCCAGATGACGGGCATGGCCGTGGCCGTGCTGCTCACCCGCTGGATGTGGAATCCGGCTGCAAACGCCAGCAAATAGAACTTGTTGTTTCAGAATGCGACGCCGGCGTGGCGTTCCGGCCGAATTTGCGAACAAGTCTCGACAAATCCGGCCCGAATCGCTAACTCGGTCTCCAAACGGTTTTGTTCCCTACAACATGTCGTGTCCACGCGGGACAAGCCCACCAGATCGAGCGATTTCGGCGGTTTGCGAGACCGAAATGCCTTGTCTCGCAGGCAAAGGCGCACGGACTCGAAATCGGCGGGGGAGTCAAGGCTCGCACCCAGCGATTGGCGCCAGGCTATTGCGTGCGCGGCCCGGCCGCCGAACGGGTGCCGGCGGTCGCGACGAACTGCGTGGCCTGCATGACGCCGAGCCCGACCGGCGTCGGCACCGTGACGCGGAACGGCACCATGACGCGGGTGCCCGCCACCGGAGCGAGCCACACTTCGGCGTCGCGTTGGCTTTCCATGTATTTGATCGCGGCCCGGTGCGGGATGTAGCCCGCGATCGGCACGAACTGGATCGAGCAAACCACCGCCGGGCCGAGATAGCCCTTGTCGGCCTTAACCTGATCGACCCGCTTGAACGCCATCTTCAGGTCGTAGCGCATGCGGCCGTCGAACACCGCGACGCTGCGCGGGCAGGCCTCCGGACCGATCAACTCGGTCTTGCCGGGCACCCGATAGAACGACGCCGTCATCGGATCCTGGACGTTGCGGCGATGCGCGTCGGTGACCGGGATGCGCTCCGGATTGGGCGGCGCCGGCGGATTGAAGGCGAAGTCCTTCACCGCGCCTCCGGAGAGCGTCATGCGGATTTCGTCGGTCTTGCGGTCGGTGGTGACGCTGGCCGCAAAGCTCGCCGGGACCGGATTGCCGCCCACGATATGGCCGCGCGACGCGCCGCTGCCCTGTCCGCTGGCGAACACCCGCAGCAGGCCGGACGTGGTGCCGCTCGCCGCTGCCGTATACTGGTCGTCGGCGATGTCGATGACCCAGGCGCCCTTGCCGATCGGGATGCCGGCGAGCGTGACGACATAGCGAGCGTCGAGACGGCCCTGGGCCGCCGCCCGGTCGGCGCCGGACACGACCGCGGCGACGGCCGCAAGCCCGATCGCAACTCGAACGCAACCCGAGGGCACGATCGTCATTCTCCGGATGTCCAGACGGCCTAAGACCAATGCCCCGCCGGTATGGCCCCTTCAAGGCATACCGACGTCGCGACGGGATTATCCCCGATGTCGAAGGTGAATGAGTCCTTTCTATGAAGGATTTAGCTCCGACGCCCCGGGGTGGGAGGCGGCAACGCCGCGACGGCCCCCTCCGGCTGTCGCCTTGACGCCCGCACCCCCGGACCCTATACGTCCGGCAACCCATAGACAGCCTCAGCACCGGCGCGCGGTAAAAGCCCTGCCGTTCGGGCCCCGAATTCGGATTGTGTCATGTCACGTCGCTGCGAACTCACCGGCAAGGGCGCCCTTGTCGGCCACAAGGTGAGCCACTCCAATATCAAGACGAAGCGCCGGTTCCTGCCGAACCTGGTGAACGTCACGCTGACGTCAGAGGCTCTCGGCCGCGCCGTCAAGTTCCGCATTTCGGCCAACGCGCTGAAGAGCGTCGATCACCGCGGCGGCCTCGATGCGTTCCTGACCAAGGCGCGTGAGACCGAACTCGGACCGAAGGCGCTGAAGCTCAAGCGCGCCATCGAGAAGAAGCAGACCGCCGCGGCCTGATCGCGCGCATCGCGCCGAACACGGATCGCTGCAACGGATCGAGGCCGGGCCCTTATGCCCGGCCTTTGCATTTGTCGGCGCCGGCTTGCGACAGCCTTATTCCGCCCATCCGAACTGCAGCAGCAACGTGCGCTGGATGAAGGAGAAATTGTCGTCGGAGATGACGGTCAGCACCAGTTGCCCGTCGGCGGCGCGGTGCAGCGCCAGTCCTTCCATATTGTCGATCTGATAGCCCATGTCGGCATAGACGAGTTGCTGGCCGTCGACGGTGGCGCCGGGACGAATGTCCGCGATCGCAATGCGGCGGATGCGCATGGCGACGCCGCTGGTCCACGAAAAGCGGCGCTCCAAAACGATCAGCCCGCCGTGCGGCGCGACCGCGCAGTCGGTGATCGCGAAGCCCTCGGAGCGTTTGACCGAGAACGCGAACGGCGACTTGCCGCCGACGACGAAGCCCAGGATGTTGCCGTCGCGGTCGAGCCCTTCCTCGGAAATGGCGATCAGCCCGCCGGCCAGCGGACCGCCCTTCGGCGGGGCCGCGAGGCACTCCAGCCCGCGGTTCGACGGCAGCTTGCGGACGCCCTCCGGAACGGGAACCGGCTGGGCGCGCGCCATCAGGCCCTGACGGCCGATGTCGAGCCGCACGATGCGATGCACGCGCTCGATGCCGACATAGGCGGTGCCGCCGTCGACCGCGAGCGACTCGGTGTCGTACCAGCCGCGCCGGTGCAGCGGGCGGCCATCGGGGCCCAGGATCGGCGCCATCTCCGCGTCCACGATTCCGGCAGGCCGGTCGCCGCGATAGCGCAGCGTCGCGCGCAGCCAGTACGCCTTGTCGGTTACGGCCAGCAGCCGCGTGCCGTCGGCGGAGATCGACAGGCCGGACAGGCCGCCGAAGCTGCGATGGGTCGAGGTGAGGACGAGGCCGCCGCGGAAGGTCAGCGCGCCGAAGCGCGTGCGGCCCGGATCGCGCGTGTCGAACGACTCGACCGGATGCGCCTCGATCACGATCGCCTGCGGGCCGTCCGGCGCCTGGGCAGGGACCGGGCCGGCCGCAAACGCCAGCACCGCAAGCACTGCCGCGAAAGAGCGAACCGGGCGCAACGGCAATCTCCTGATCGGGTTCACGCGCCGCCGGACGACGCCGCGGCATCACAGCACGCGGCCGCGAAGATTCCGTTACGAATGCAGCCGCCGGCCGGGCCGCGCCCGCCCTGCGCTGCGGACCGGCGCGGCGCGGGCCGCATCCTGTCCGGCATGCTCCTCGAACAGCTCGGCGAGCTTCTCGGTCATGGCGCCGCCCAGCTCCTCGGCATCGACGATGGTGACGGCGCGACGGTAATAGCGCGTCACGTCGTGGCCGATGCCGATCGCAATCAGTTCGACCGGCGAGCGGGTCTCGATCTCCTCGATGATCCAGCGCAGGTGGCGCTCGAGGTAATTGCCCGGATTGACCGAGAGCGTGGAATCGTCGACCGGCGCGCCGTCGGAGATCATCATCAGGATCTTGCGCTGCTCGGGCCGGGCCAGCAGGCGCTTGTGCGCCCAGTCGAGCGCCTCGCCGTCGATGTTCTCCTTGAGCAGGCCCTCGCGCATCATCAGGCCGAGGTTCTTGCGCGCGCGCCGCCACGGCGCATCCGCCGACTTGTAGATGATGTGACGCAGGTCGTTGAGCCGGCCCGGATTCGGCGGCTTGCCGGCCGCGAGCCAGGCCTCGCGCGACTGGCCGCCCTTCCACGCCCGCGTGGTGAAGCCGAGAATCTCGACCTTCACGCCGCAGCGCTCCAGCGTGCGCGCGAGAATGTCGGCGCAGGTCGCCGCCACCGTGATCGGGCGCCCGCGCATCGAACCGGAGTTGTCGAGCAGCAGCGTCACGACGGTGTCGCGGAAGTTGGTGTCCTTCTCATGCTTGAAGGACAGCGGATGCATCGGATCCATGATGATGCGCGGCAGTCGCGACGGATCGAGCATGCCCTCTTCGAGATCGAACTCCCAGGCGCGGTTCTGCTGCGCCATGAGGCGGCGCTGCAGGCGATTGGCGAGCCGCGCCACCACGCCCTGCAGATGCGAAAGCTGCTTGTCGAGATAGCCGCGCAGGCGGTCGAGCTCTTCCGGCTCGCACAGGTCTTCGGCCGGCACGGTCTCGTCGAAGCGTCCGGAGAACGGCTTGTACTCCGGCCCGCGCGGCTCGTTCATCCGGTTGCGCGGCTGCCACGGCTCGGCGGCGGCCTCCGAATCGCCCATCTCGGCGTCGTCGTCCATGTCGGTGGCCGGCGCGTCGGCGGCATCTTCCGTCGCCTCGCTGGCATCGGCGGACATTTCGGACTCTTCCGACGCGGACTGCTCCTTTTCGTCGCCCTCGGCGGTGTCGCCCTCTTCGCCGTCCTCGTCCTTGCCCTCGTCCTGATCGCCCTCCTCGCCCTCTTCCTCCTCGCTGGAATCGGCGCGGTCGTCGCCCATGTCGAGCGAGTCCAGCAGATCGTGGATCGCGTCGCCAAAGCGACGCTGGTCTTCCAGAACGCCTTCGAGCGAGTTGAGACCCCGGCCGGCGCGCTCCTCGATGAACGGCCGCCACAGGTCGACCAGCTTTCTGGCGGCCTCCGGCGGAGTCTGGCCGGTCAGACGCTCGCGCACCAGAAGCGACAGCGCCTCCTCGATCGGCGCATCGGCGCGGTCTGTGATGTCGTCGAACTTGCCGCGGTGAAACTTGTCCTCGAGCATCGCCGAGAGGTTGGACGAGACGCCCGCCATCCGGCGCGAGCCGATCGCCTCGACCCGCGCCTGCTCGATCGCATCGAAGACCGCCCGCGCCTGCTGGCCGCCCGGCATCAGCCTGCGGTGCACCGCCGGGTCGTGACAGGCGAGCTTGAGCGCCACCGCGTCGGCATGACCGCGCACGATCGCGGCCTCCTGACGGGTCAGCTTGCGTGCCGGCTCGGGCAGCCGGGCCTTGCCGCCGACCAGTCCCGGTCGCTCGGCCGCGTAGCTGACCTCAAGCTCGGGCTGGCGCGCGATGGCGCGCAGACATCCGGCCACCGCACGCTTGAACGGCTCGGCGGGCGATTCCTTGACCGGGGCCTTGGGTTTGCTGTTCGACGACATCGCTCGTCACCAATATGAGGCCGGGGTCAGGTCGGGTCGACCCGCAATTGCGGCATGGCCCGCGTGCGCGTCGGCGACGACACGCCCATCGAAACGTAAACGCTCATCAGTCCCTCGACGCCGACGTCGGCGGGCGTGATCCAGGCCGTCGGCACATAGAGCAATCCGCCGCCGACCGGGACCGGGGCCGACGGAACCAGGATGGCGTAATAGGGCGTGCCGCCGAGATCGACCACATCGGGTGTCGGCAGCAGCGCCAGCACCGCCGCGCCGCCGGGTCCGCCGAAATGGCACCAGACCGGCCGCATCCCCTTGATGCCGTCGGAATCCTTGGTGTCGACGATGGCCACGAAACGCTTGGTCAGCTCGTACACGTTCCGCACCACCGGAATCCGGCCGATGCTGGAATCGATGATGCCGGAGAACTGGCTGCGCAGGCCGGATTCCACGATCAGGCCGAGCGAGTAGACGAACACGACCATCACCACGAGACCGATCAGGTAGGCCACCACGGTGGAGCCGGTGAAGCCCAGCCCGATCGCCGTCAGCATGTTGCCGAACACGCTGCCGGGACGGACATAGGCGTAGAAATACGTTCCGAGCCAGATCACCAGCACGGCGGTGATCGCGATCGGCAGCAGCAGCAGAAAGCCCGAAAGCAGAGTGCGAACGAAGTGGTTCATGTCGTCGTCTTAGCCCGCCCCCACGGACCCGATCGGCCGCCCGGCGACGGCCCGCCATGCAACGAACGGCGCCGGCGCGCCGCCTCAGCTCAGCGCCACGTTCACCGCCGACTCGGGCAGCTCCGCCCCGAAGCAGCGCTGATAGAACTCCGCAACGATCGGACGCTCCAACTCGTCGCATTTGTTCAGGAACGTCAGACGGAACGCGAAGCCGACGTCCTTGAAGATGTCGGCGTTCTCGGCCCAGGTAAGAACGGTGCGCGGGCTCATGACAGTCGACAGGTCGCCGTTCATGAAGGCGTTGCGGGTCAGGTCCGCAACCCGGACCATCTTGCTCACGATGTCGCGGCCGGCCTCGTTCTGATAGTGCTTCGCCTTGGCGAGCACGATCTCGACCTCGTTGTCGTGCGGCAGATAGTTCAGCGTCGTGACGATGTTCCAGCGGTCCATCTGCGCCTGGTTGATCTGCTGCGTGCCGTGATAGAGGCCCGACGTGTCGCCGAGACCGACGGTGTTCGCCGTGGCGAACAGCCGGAAGGCGGGATGCGGCTTGATCACCCGGCTCTGGTCGAGCAGCGTGAGGCGACCGGAGGATTCCAGCACGCGCTGGATCACGAACATCACGTCCGGGCGGCCGGCGTCGTACTCGTCGAAACACAGCGCGACGTTGTGGGCATAGGCCCAGGGCAGGATGCCGTCGCGGAATTCGGTGACCTGCTTGCCGTCCTTGATGACGATGGCGTCCTTGCCGATCAGGTCGATCCGGCTGATGTGGCTGTCGAGGTTGACGCGCACGCAGGGCCAGTTCAGCCGCGCCGCAACCTGCTCGATGTGGGTCGACTTGCCGGTGCCGTGATAGCCGGTGACGATGACGCGGCGGTTGCGCGCGAAGCCGGCGAGAATCGCCAGCGTTGTCGGTTTGTCGAAGCGATAGTCCGGGTCGGTGTCCGGCACATGATCGTCCGGTTCGGAGTAGGCCGGCACCTCCATGTCGCTGTCGATGCCGAACAATTGCCGGACCGAGACCTTCATGTCGGGCATGCCTTGCACGCCCTTGGTCGTTTCCTGCGTCGCACTTGCCATAACTGCTCCGTGGCCCCGGAACGGCGCGGGGCCGCGATACTTGCCGGGTGAATGACCTTGATCGGAAGCGAACCTAGCAGAAAGCCGGTGCGCTGCGAAAGCGCCCCGACGCTTCGTCAAACACGCGGGATTCCAACGGGTTGAGCGGGCGCCGCCGGTTCCCGGGCCGGCCGCGCCGGTCAATTGTAGCCGACCGACTTCAGGTAATTGTAGGCCTGGATGATCTCGCGCAGCCGGTCCTCGAGCGTGCGGTCGCCGCCGTTGGCGTCCGGATGGTGCCGCTTCACAAGCAGCTTGAAGCGGGCCTTGACCTCGACCGCGCTGGCGCCAGGCTCGAGCCCGAGCGCGTCGAGCGCCTTGCGCTCAGCATTGCGGACCGTGCGCACCGGCTCGACCGGCGCGGTCTTCGGGCGGAAACCGCCGGCGAATTCGCCGAACATCCCGAACGGGTCTTCCGCCTGGTCGGGGTCGGAACGGCTCTTGCCTGCGCCCATCTTCCAGGTCGGGCGATGGCCGGTGATCGCGTCCTTCTGGTACTTCGTGACGGCGTCATCGCTCATGCCCGCGAAGAAATTGTAGGAGCTGGTTGTACTCGCGCACGTGCTCCAGACAGAACCGCCAATATTCGTTCTCGCGATGCCGGCCCTTCGGCGCACGATGCGTCGCCTCGCACCGGCAGCCCTTCCATTCGCACACCGGCGCATCCGGACGCGGCCGGCGGTCTTCCGTCGGCTTGACGCGGATACGGTCGAACAGGGGCGAGTTCGAATTTCATGACCGGACATTATGCGGACCGGATCGTGTCCGCTTCAAGTCTTGACATTCGCAGGTACGCGACACGTCCCGGCCGCGCGATGATTCCGGCACATCTTTGCATCGGAGCCACACCGAGAGCAGCCTGCCGATCAAGTCGGCTCTGTCCGAAAACCGGCTTTCGCTTTTCGGAGGCATGCTCTAATTGAGCCCATGCGCACCCAGGACCGGATCGTCGAAGCTCTGACCGCGGCCTTCGCTCCGCAAAGCCTTCGGGTCGAGGACGAGTCGCATCAGCACGCCGGACACACCGGACACCGGCCGGGCGGCGAGACGCACTTCCGCGTTCACATCGTATCGCCGGCGTTTCAGGGAAAGAGCCGGATCGAGCGCCATCGCATGATCAACGCGACGCTGGCGGCGGAGCTTGCCGGCGGCGTTCATGCGCTGGCGATCCATGCCAGCGCGCCCGGTGAGGGCTGACCGGAAACGACATCGCCCGCCGAAGCGGGCGATGCGATCACATGGAAGAGAGGACAGCGGCTATTGCGGCTTGATGCCGGCCGCCTTGATCACCTCGCCCCAGCTCTTGCGCTCGGCGGCGATGCGCGCGCCGAAGGCGTTGGAATCGTCGCCGACCATGCTGGCTCCGACCTTGGTGAAGCGGTCCCGCATCGTCGGCGTCTGCACCGCAGCAGCCACCGCCTTCTGCAGCCGGGCAACCACAGCCTGTGGCGTGCCGGCCGGCGCGACGATGCCGAACCACGACGAGGCTTCGTAACCGGGAACGCCCTGCTCGGCCGCCGTCGGCACGTCCGGAAGCTGCGGCATCCGCTGCTTGGCCGCCACCGCGAGGGGCACCAGCTTGCCGCCCTGGATGTGGCCCATGACGGTCGGCGGATTGTCGACCACGCCGTCGATCTGGCCGGCGATCAGGTCGGTCACGGCCGGCGCCGCGCCCTTGTAGGGGACGTGGGTGATCTGGACCTTGGCAGTGTGCATCAGCATGGCGAGGCCGAGATGCCCGGTGGTGCCGATACCGGGCGAGCCGAAATTGAGCTTGCCCGGCTGCGCCTTGGCGAGCGCGACGAAGTCCTTCAGCGTCTTGGCCTGCACCTTCGGATTGACGACGACCAGCATCGACATTTCCGCGACATTGGAGACCGGCACGAACGCCTTCTCCACATCGAACGGCATGTTGGCGTAGAGATAGGGATTGGCGGTGAGAATGCCGGCCGACGACATCAGCAGCGTGTAGCCGTCCGGCGTCGCGCGCGCGACCTCGGCCGCGCCGGTGTTGCCGCCCGCGCCGGCGCGGTTTTCGACGATCACCGGCTGGCCGAGCGTCTTCGACATTTCGTCGCCGACCGCGCGCGCCAGCACGTCGGCGAGACCGCCGGCGGGGAACGGTGCGATCAGACGGATCGGGCGGTCGGGGTAATTCTGCGCCAGCGAAGCGGGCGCGGTGATGACCACGGCCGCAACAGCGGTCATCGTGGCGCAAAGGGTCCGATAGAAACGCACAGTCGTTCCTCCCTGAAGCGATGCGGCTCGGCGGCCGCAGCGATTGATCGGGCGGCACGATAGGTTCCGGGTTCCGGAAGTCAACGCGGCATCGGGTCAGACGCCGCTGGAGCCCTTCACCGTTTCATGAAAGCGATCAAAGGCTGCAAGGGTCCAGGTCTCTGGCTTATCGTGGTCTCTTCAAGCGAACCGGTTCCCGCTTTCGCTCGAAAACGCTCGAGGCGCTCAGCCGGCCTTGAGCATCGGCGGCTTGCGCACCAGCGGCGTGATGCGCAGCGACGTGATGCGGTTGCGCTCGTTGCGCAGCACCCGGAAACGGAAGCCGTGGAAGGTGAAGCTCTGTCCCGACGTCGGGGATCGAGCGCGCCTCGTGGATCACGAGCCCCGCGATCGTGGTGGCCTCGTCGTCGGGCAGATTCCAGTCCATCGCCCGGTTGAGATCGCGGATCGGCACCGAGCCGTCGACGTTACCGAGCCGTCGGGCTGCGGCCGCACGCCCGGCAGCGGCACGTCGTGCTCGTCGGAAATGTCGCCGACGATCTCCTCGAGAATGTCTTCGAGCGTCACGAGGCCCATCACCTCGCCGTACTCGTCGACCACGAGCGCGAAGTGGGTCTTGCGGCGGCGGAACGCCTTGAGCTGCTCCGACAGCGGCCGGATGTCCGGCACGAACCACGGCGGCAGCATCAGCGACGAAACTCGATCTGCGCGAGATCGCCGCCGGCGTTCTGGATGGCGCGCAGCAGATCCTTGGCGTGGACGATGCCGACGATGTTCTCGGGGCTGCCGCGCCAGAGCGGCATGCGGGTGAATTCGGCAGACAGAACCGTGTCGACGATCTCCTCCGGCGGTTCGTCGGCGTTGAACGTGACCATCTCGGTGCGGTGGACCATCACGTCCGACACCGTCAGCTCGCGCAGGTCGAGCAGGCCGCCCAGCATGTCGCGGTCGAGCTTCTCGACGCCGCCTTCGCGGTGCAGGAGATCGACCGCGCCGCGCAGCTCCTCGTGCGCCGAGAGAATGGGCTGGTTCTCGCCGACCCGGATGCCGAACGGCCGCAGCATCGACGCTCACCAGGCATTCGATCGCCATCAGGACCGGGCCGAAGAGCGCGCACCAGCCAGCCGATCGGCCGCGCCACGCGCAGCGCGATCCGGTCCGGCGCGTTGATCGCCGCGGTCTTGGGCAGCATTTCCGCGAACACGATGACCATGACGCTCATGACGATCGGTGGCATAGACCACGCCGACATCGCCGAACCACGCCAGCAGCATGCCGGTGGCGATCGTGGAGGCGGCGATATTGGCGACGTTGTTGCCGATCAGCAGCGCGCCGATCATGCGCTCGCGCGCTTCCAGCAGCGCATTGACGAGCCGCGCGCGGCGGTTGCCCTGCTTCTCGATGCGCATCAGCCGCGCGCGCGAGGACGCCGTCAGCGCCGTCTCGCTCGCGGAGAAGAAGGCGCGACAGCAGCAGGCAGGATGAGGACGACGCAGAGCGACAAGCCAGTCGATCGTCCGGTCATGGGCTCGAGCGAGCTTCTTCGGCGAGGAAGCGCGAACCTCGGCGGCGGTCACGTCGCGGGCGACGAACGCCTGCGCCGATGCCGCGCGCCAGGATGAAGGTCAGCGCGCCGCGCTTGACCTTCTTGTCCTGCGCGATCAGGGTCCATCAGCGTATCGACGTCGGGCACGCCGCCCGGCACATCGCTGCGACGCGCGTCGGCAGGCCGACTGCGGCGAGATGGCGGATCACGCGGTCGGCATCGTGCATGCGGCATCAGATCGCGCCGCGCCGAGAACTCGAACGCCAGCGCCATGCCGAGACCGACCGCCTCGCCATGCAGCAGCCGGTCGGAGAAGCCGGCCGCGGCCTCGAAGGCATGGCCGAAGGTGTGGCCGAGATTGAGCAGCGTGCGGTCGCCGGTCTCGCGCTCGTCGCGCGCCACGATCGCGGCCTTGGCCCGGCAACTCACGCGATGGCGTGCTCCGCGCGCCGGCGCCGCCCGCGAACACGTCGCTGCCAGTTGGCCTCGCAGCCAGTCGAAGAAGCCGCGGTCGCCGAGCAGTCCGTACTTCGCCACTTCGGCATAGCCGGCGCGGAATTCGCGCTCCGGCAGCGTGTCGAGCAGCGCGGTGTCGGCGACGACCAGGATCGGCTGGTGGAAGCGCCGATCAGGTTCTTGCCATGACGCTGTTGATGCCGGTCTTGCCGCCGACCGAGGAATCGACCTGCGCCAGCAGCGTGGTCGGCACCTGCACGAAATCGAGGCCGCGCCGCACCACGGCGGCGGCGAACCCGGCGAGATCGCCGACCACGCCGCCGCCGAGCGCCACCACGAGGTCGCTGCGCTCGATGCGAGCGCCGACGATGCTCTTCGCAGACCCGCTCGAACGTCGCCCAGCTCTTGGACTTTTCGCCCGGCGGCACGATCGCCTCGGCGGCGCGAATGCCCGCGTCTTCGAGACTTGCGCGCGCGGCCGCGAGATGCAGCTTCGCCACCGTCTCGTCGGTCACGATCGCGCCGCGGCGCCCGGCCGCAGCGCGGCCATGCGCGATCCGAGCGATGCGAGCAGACCGCGGCCGATGACGATGTCGTAGGCGCGCGCGCCGAGCGCGACATTGACCACCGTCGGTTCGCCGGCGCGGATCGGAGCCGTCATGTCGGAACGTCCTGCCGGCAATTGTCGCGGTGGCGAGACCGAGATGAGCCCGCAAGCGCGGAAACGATCTCCTCGACGATGGTCTCGTGCGCCACATCGCGCGATTCGATCGTCAGGTCGGCCTCGGCATAGGTCGGATAGCGCTCGTCGATCAGGCGGCGCAGCGTCTCGGCGGGATCGCCGTTCTGCAGCAGCGGCCGGTCGCTGCGCCGCTTGAGCCGGCGCACCAGCACGTCGACCGTGGCCTTCAGCCAGATCGAGACGCCCTTGTCGCGCACCAGCGCCGCGGGTTTCCGGATTCATGAACGCGCCGCCGCCGGTCGCCAGCACCTGGGGCCCGCTGTCCAGCAGCCGCGCGATCACCCGCGCCTCGCCGGCGCGAAAATACGGCTCGCCGTGGTTGGCGAAAATTTCGGGGATGCTCATCCCGGCCGCCTTCTCGATCTCGGTGTCCGCATCGACAAAGCCCACCGCCAGCCGGGAGGCCAGGCGTCGGCCAATGGACGACTTGCCCGCCCCCATCATGCCGACCAGCACAATGGAGCGCGCGCCGATGGCCGCCAGAAGATCGGCTTCGCCGGCCTCTCCCGCGGCGTTGTGTATCGCGACATCCGCCATGATATACTTGTATCGAAAACCCGCGGTTCCTTAAACCGTTGCCCGCGAAAGTAAATGCCGGCGGCCGTCGGCGACGGACCTGGACTGACGGACCCTGGATTCATGCCGACCCTGTTCCGTTTCCTGCTGGTCCTGTGCGTTATCGGCGGACTGGGCTACGGCGCGATCTTCGCGCTGGCGCAATTCTACGAACCCAAGCCGCGCGAAATCACCGTGACGGTTCCGCCTGACCGGATGCTGAAGCAGCGCTGAGACCGGATCGCATGGCCCGCAGGCCGCCCTCCTCCGACGAGAAATCGATCGAACTGTTCCTCGACATGCTCGCGGCCGAGCGCGGCGCGAGCGCCAACACGCTCGACGCCTATCGCCGCGACCTCGACGATCTCGCCGCCGATCTCAAGGCGCAGGGCTCTTCCATCGCCAAAGCGACCAACGACACGCTGCGCGGCTATCTCGGCCGCCTTCAGGGTCGGGGCCTCGCGACCGCCTCGGTGGCACGCCGGCTGTCGGCGCTGCGCCAGCTCTACCGCTTTCTCTATGCCGAAGGCCTGCGCGGCGACGATCCGGCCGCCGCGATCGAGGGACCGCGCCGCGGACGCAGCCTGCCGAAGGTGCTCTCGATCAAGGACGTCGACCGCCTGCTGGAGCAGTCGCGGGCCGGCCTTGACGCGGAGGGTGAGGCGGAGCGGCTGCGCGCCGCCCGGATGGTCGCGCTGCTGGAGGTGCTCTACGCCACCGGCCTGCGGGTGTCGGAGCTGGTGGCGCTGCCGGAGGCCGCGGCGCGGCGCAGCCAGCGCATGCTCTCGATTCGCGGCAAGGGCGGCCGCGAGCGGCTGGTGCCGCTCAACGACACCGCCCGCAAGGCGATGGCCGATTACCTCGCGCGGCGCGAAGCCGCCGGCCTCGAAGGCTCGAAATGGCTGTTTCCGTCGTTCGGCGAGAGCGGGCATCTCAGCCGGCAACATTTTGCCCGCGAGCTGAAAACGCTGGCCGCCGCCGCCGGCCTGCGGCCCGCGCTGGTGAGCCCGCATGTGCTACGGCACGCTTTTGCGAGCCATCTCTTGCAGAACGGCGCGGATCTGCGCGTGGTGCAGACGCTGCTCGGCCATGCCGACATTTCAACCACGCAGATCTATACGCATGTCCTGGAGGACCGGCTGAAGAGCCTGGTCCGCGACCTGCATCCGCTCGCCGAGGAATAAAGCTCCGCGAGAATCGAATTTATGCTCGCGGTCCCTGGATTCTAACATTCGCAAAACGTGCATGCTAAAATGGAATGCGATGTTGGAATCGGACCACTAACCCCGATGGACGCGATCGACTTCGACGAGGTGCGCGACCCGCGGCGGGAGATCGCGCGGCTCGAGGCCGAGATCGAGGATCTGTCGCAGGCGCTCGAACGCAGCCGCAAGATCGGGCTGTTCGCCAAGCTCGCGATGGCGGCCGGGGCGATCTGGCTGGCGCTTGCGCCGTTCGGCGTGTTTCGTTCGGATGCGCCGTTCGTGCTCGGCGCGCTCGCCGCAATCATCGGCGGCATCGTGCTGTTCGGATCGAACGGCAGCACCATAAAGCAGACGGAAGCCGCCATCGAGGCGGCGGAGGCAAAGCGCGCGGCGCTGATCGGACAGATCGGCCTGCGTGTCGTTCACGCCGGTCAGGCCTGAGACACCCGCTCAAGGAACAGGAATTGCGATGACATCGCGCCGGTCGAAGGTTGATTTCGAGCGCCTGCGCCGCACGGTCGACGGCATCACCGACCATGCTCGCTCCATGAAGGAGCGCGGCAAGGTCGCGACCTATATTCCGGAGCTGGCGAAGGGGGACACCTCGAAATTCGGTATCGCGGTCGATCTCGGCGACGGCGCCGTGGCGATGGCCGGCGACGCCGACGAGCCGTTCTCGATCCAAAGCATCTCCAAGGTCTTCGCGCTGACGCTGGCGCTCGAAGCCTGCGGCGACGACGTCTGGAAGCGGGTCGGCCGCGAACCGTCCGGCGATCCCTACAACTCGATCATGGACCTGGAGCGCCACAAGGGCGTCCCGCGCAACCCCTTCATCAATTCCGGCGCGCTTGTGATCGCCGACATGCTGATCGGATTGAGCCCCGGCGGCAAGCCGCGCGACTTCGTGCTGGAGCGTCTGAAGGATCTGACCGGCGACGCCGAAATCGGCATCAACGAGGACGTGGTGAACTCGGAGGAGTCGTCGACCTTCACCAACCGCGCGCTCGCAAATCTCGCCAAGTCGTTCGACAACCTGCATCACGACGTGGCGACGGTGCACCTCAATTACGTTCGGCAATGCGCGGTCGCGCTGACCACCCGTCAGCTAGCGCGCAGCGGCCGCTACCTCACGTCCGATCGCGTCGATCCCAATTCCAACGTCGAACTCGACGACGCACGGCGCGCGCGGCGAATTCTCTCCGTGATGCTGACATGCGGTCAGTACGACGGCTCCGGCGACTTCGCCTACCGCGTCGGTCTTCCCGCCAAGACCGGCGTCGGCGGCGGCATCCTCGCGATCGTTCCCAACGTGGCGTCGATCGCGGTCTGGTCGCCCGGCCTCGACGCCAACGGCAATTCGGTGCTCGGCACGATGGCGCTGGAGCGCCTGGCCGAGGCGATGGACTGGTCGGTGTTCGGCGCGGTCGAACCCGGCGGCTGAAATCAGGCGGCCTGCCCGGCCTTGCCGTTCTTCAGATAATAATCCGCGTTCTTGCCAAGCGCGAGCTTGCGCAGCATGCCGCGGATCGCCTCGATCCGGCGCAGCGGCGCGACGCTCGCGCGGGCCACCCCCACCAGACCGGACTTCATCGCATCGAACGCCGGATAGCGGCCGGGCGCGGGCTGCGGCAGTCCCATGCGCCGCAACATCGAATTGCACACCAGCAGGTCGTTGTTACGGATCACGGAACGGGTCTTCCAGGTGATCGCGAGCGAGATCGAATAGCTCTCGCCGGTGCCGACCCAATGCGGCCAGAGGTAGGGCACGAACACGCCGTCGCCAGGCATGAGGCGGTGGCGTTTCGACTTCGCGTCGAACGCCTTGTCATACTTCAGATTGCGATGGCGCGTGATGCTGTGCTCGATCACGTCCGGCGGCGCGATGCCGCCGTCGCGGTTGTCGTAGATCGTGAAGAACTTCTCGCCGTGGATCTGCACGAACACGTTGTCCTCGCCGTCGATATGAAACGGCGTGGTCGAATTCGGCGACGACACGAACATGAAGCCGCGGATGTCTTCGAAATCCGGCTTCGCGGATCGAAGCATGGCCGCGATGGCGCGCGACCGCGGTCAGCGCCTCTTCGAGCACGGCGCGGTACGAAGGATCCGTCTCGACACGCTTGAGCACCATCCAGGCGCTCGCGGTCTGGATGCGCCGCACAACCTCCTCCGGCTCCATCTCGAAGATCGGCATCTTGTCGGGATCCTGTCCGATCTCGACCCTGCCAGAGTTGAACTCGATCTGGTCGCGCGGCAGGGCCCGCAGCAGTTCGAGGATGCGCGGCAGCGTGAACAGCGGATGGCCGGCGAAGCGGTGGCGGATCGCGAACGGGTGCAGCGGAAAATCGGCTGCGAACGACGCGCCGGCTCCGGCGTCGATCATTGCGCGGTTCTCGTTCGCAACGTCGTGCATCGCATCGCTTTGGATCATAGCCTGCTCCTGCGGTGGTGGCGGACAGCCTGAACGGCGCGGCGTGCGGTTTCGCGCGTGGCGTGACGGCCGGCGATCAGCGCGGTGAACAGCGAAAATCCTGCGCCTCCGGGCCGCGTCGTGATCAGCGTGTCGGCGACGGAAAGACGGTCGCGCCAGATGTGATCGATCATCGGATGGCCGGCGACGGCGATCGAGTCGGCATGGGTGATCGCCGGATCGGCGCAAAGATGCTGCGTCAGCTCGAGCGTGAGCTGCACGCCCGGCGAAAGCTTCGCGAGCAATTCGTCGTGGGCGATCTTGAAGAAAAAGGCCCGGCCGAGATGGCGCAGGACGACGCCCGCGGCCAGCGTGTCGTCTCCGCGATCGAGCGTGACGACCGACGCATGGCCCTCGCGCACCAATTGCGGGATCGCCTGTTCGATGAACGACCGGTCGCCGGCGTCGCGCGCCAGCGCGGTGCCGCGCGAGCCCTTCCAGCCGGCGTCTTCGAGCGCGAGAAAGCACGCGAGCGCCTTCGCCGCATCGGGCTCCGACACGGCGACGCGGAAGGTCACGTCGCCCTCGTCCGAAAGCCGGTTTCGCTGGCGGCGCAGCTCCTTGAGCTTTTTGGCGCCGAGCGCCTCGCGCAGCATCGCCTCGTCGTCCTGCCGCGCATCGAGCATCGCGCGCCGGTGGCTTGCGATCACAACGGGCGCCGCGCCGGCCTCGACGCCGGCGCGATGCAGCGCCTGTGCGGCCGGGCCTTCGGCCGCCAGCGCCGGAAGCATCAGGGCATGAGCGCCCGCCAACGCTGCGGCATCGAGCAAACCGCGCGCCGCAGAATCCGCGGCGTCGCGATCCAGCAATGGCGTGGTCAGCGGCGCATAGGCCTGCCAGCCGACCAGCACCGGCAGCGGCATCCTGTAGGCGCGCCAGGCCGACACCACCGGCAGAATTCCGATCAGGTGGCTGCGCGCAGGTCCGTCCCAGACGACAAGCGCCCGCGCGCCGGTTTTTCCGGTCGCGTGCGCATCGACGGCGCGGGCCCAGCCCGGCAGGAAAAAGGCATTTGGTTCAAGCGCGCGACCGGCGAGGTCCGCCCAGGCGGTCGCCGGCACGTCGGCCAGTGCGGCGCTTTCGACGAAAGCTCCACGCGCCGCCGCCGGGCGTCGCGCCAGGCCGAACGCCGCATCGCGTGTGATGGCGCTGTCGATGGTCATTCCGTCCCGCAACTTCCGTCGTCCCCGGACACCGCCGGCAACGCCGCCCGGCCGCGCCGGCTGCGACCCGTTTCGGCCTGCGCGAACGGACGATGGAACCGCGGTGATTAAGAGGGAGGAAAAACGATCCCAAACTCGCGGACCGCACGAAAAGGCGGTTAAGGCGGGGCTTCCGATTTCGATCGAATTGTCCCAAACCGGCGTCGTCTGCCCGCCCACCGGCGGGCTTGCTTGACTCGGCCTATGCTGCGGGGCCAGTTTCGGCCCAAGCGGCGGCCCGCGGGTTGGGCGGATTCAACAGTTTTATCAGGACGATGCGCAGTTATCTCGATTTTGAGAAGCCGGTGGCCGAGCTGGAGGCCAAGGTCGAGGAGCTGCGCGCAATGGAGGCGCAGGGCAACGGCGTCGCCATCGCCGACGACATCGTGCGGCTGGAGGCCAAGGCCGGGCAGGCGCTGCGCGACCTCTACAACGAGCTGACGCCCTGGCAGAAAACCCAGGTCGCGCGCCATCCGCAGCGGCCGCATTGCCTCGACTATGTGAGCGGGCTTCTGACCGATTTTCTGCCATTCGCTGGCGACCGCAAGTTCGGCGACGACGACGCCATCGTCGGCGGCTTCGGCCGGTTTCGCGGCGAAAGTATCTGCATCCTCGGCCACGAGAAGGGCTCGACCACCGAAAGCCGGCTCAAGCACAACTTCGGCATGGCGAAGCCGGAGGGCTACCGCAAGGCGGCGCGCCTGATGGAAATGGCCGATCGCTTCGGGATTCCGGTGCTGTGCCTGGTCGACACCGCGGGCGCGTATCCGGGCATCGGCGCCGAGGAGCGCGGCCAGGCCGAAGCCATCGCGCGCTCGACCGAGGCCTGCCTGAACCTCGGTGTGCCGAACGTCGCCGTGATCCTGGGCGAAGGCGGTTCCGGCGGCGCCATCGCCATCGCAACCGCCAACAGGGTGCTGATGCTGGAACACGCGATCTACAGCGTGATCTCGCCGGAGGGTGCCGCCTCGATCCTGTGGCGCGACACCACCAAGGCACAGGACGCCGCCACCAACATGAAGATCACCGCGCAGGATCTCGACCGGTTCGGCATCATCGACCGGATCGTCACCGAGCCGGTGGGCGGGGCCCACCGCGACCCGCAGGGCACGATTGCCGCCGTCGGGGACATGGTCGCCGAGGCCTTCCGCGAGCTGAAGGGTCTGGACCGGGACGCAGTCCGCCGGCAGCGCCGGGAAAAGTTCCTGGCGCTCGGCCGCACGCTGGGCTGACCGCGGCCAGCCGGGCCAAGGCTGGGCCAAGACCGGACCAAGACCGGACCAAGACCAAACGGCCGCCGGGCCGCCCCATCCCCGCGGCCTTAACCATGCTCCGGAAAGGATGCCGGATGCCCCCGGCTCGAAGGGGAAAAGCCGATCAAGTCCCGTCTGTTGGCCACAATTTTACCGTTCGTTCACCCTAACCGTGCTCAATCGGGACTGGGTGCCGGGCCTGAGGTCTTGCGGTTCCGGGACCACAGGGCTAACGATCCTTCTGTGAAGGCTCGGGGATCGCTCTACGGTCGGGGAGTTTTGCGTTTGGATCGTCGTCCGCTTGTCCGCTCGCTCCTGGCGTCGGCAGCCCTGGCTGCCCTCGTCGCGCTTTCCGGTTGCCAGACTGACGGCAACCTCGCCGCCAACGGCAAAGCCATGCGGCCGCTCTCCGACAAGATGGTTACGGAGATCTCCGAAAAGAACATGGACAAGGAATCTCCGATCCTCGTCCGCCTGTTCAAGGAAGAGTCCGAACTCGAGGTCTGGAAGCAGGATCGCACCGGCCGCTTCGCGCTTCTGAAGACCTATCCGATCTGCCGCTGGTCCGGCGAGCTTGGTCCCAAGATCAAGGAAGGCGACCGGCAGGCGCCCGAGGGCTTCTATACGATTACGCCCGGGCAGATGAATCCGAACTCGCAATTCTACCTGTCGTTCGATCTCGGTTATCCGAATGCGTTCGACCGTGCGCACAACCGAACCGGCGCGCATCTGATGGTGCACGGCGACTGCTCGTCCCGCGGGTGCTACTCGATGACGGACGAGCAAATTGCGGAAATCTACGCGCTCGGCCGTGAGGCCTTCTTCGGCGGCCAGCGGTCCTTCCAGGTGCAGGCCTATCCGTTCCGGATGACGCCGCAGAACATGGCCAAGCACCGCAACAACCCGCACATGCCGTTCTGGAAGATGCTCAAGCAGGGCAACGACCATTTCGAGGTCACACGGCTCGAACCCAAGGTCAACGTCTGCGAGAAGCGCTATGTCTTCAACGCGCAGCATCCGGACGACCCTTCGCGCTCGCTGTCGTTCAACGGCGCCGCCAAGTGCCCGACCTTCGAGGTGCCCTCCGATATTCTCGCTGCCGTCAACGACAAGCAGCGCCAGGACGAGCGCCGCACCGCCGAACTGATCACGCGCGGCACGCCGGCCGCTCCGGCCCGCACCTACGCCGACGGCGGGATGCACCCCGTGTTCGCAGCCGCCGTGCGTCGCCAGCAGGGCGACGCGCCGGCGTCGTTCTCGCTGGCTTCGGTGCCCGGCACCGTGCCTGCCCATGTGCGCCCGCCGCGCACCGAAGAGTTTGCCGATCATCCGAACGTCGCTGCGGCTCCGGCGAGCGCGCCGCAAACCGCTCCGGTGCGCGTGGCCGCCGCAACGCACGATCCGCATGCGGTGCAACCGGCCACGACGCCTCCGGCCGCGGGTGGCGGGTCGTCGAACCTGTTCAACAGCATGTTCTCCTCTGAGACGCCCGGAGCCGGCACGACCATCGCCAATCCGATCAACCGCATGGCGCGATGGATGGGTCTGCGCGGTTCCGATCCCGAGCCGCAGCAGCAGCCGGTTCCGGTGGCGCGACCGCGCCCTGCCGCCGCCCCGCGCAGCCAGACCGCGTCTCCCGGCGCGATCCGCCCGCGTCCGGCAGAATCCAACGTGCGCACCGCCGCAGCGCCAGCGCCGGTCTCGGCTCCGGCGCCCACGTCGGCCACGGCGCTGGCCCCGACGACGTCGCAGGCTCCGACCGCCGCACTCTCGGGTGCAGCTCCGACGGTGCCCGCCGGCAGCTTCGACAACCGCTGGGGCGCCTTCCGCTGAGCGCGCCCGACGCCGCGCCTGCCGCAAAAGGCCGGGTGGCGCGCCCCGAAGCCTCGTCCGGATCTGCGTTCGACACAACGCCGCCCGCTGCCGGCGAGTGCGTGGTCTATGTGCTCGGCCACGCCGGCACGACACGGCGCATCACCTATGTCGGCTGGACCAACGATCTGCCGAAGCGGATCGCAAACCACAACGCCGGACACGGCGCGCGCACGACGCGCGGACGAAGCTGGACCCTGCTCTACTGGGAGCATTGCGACGATCGCCGCTCGGCGATGAGTCGCGAATGGCACCTCAAGCGCGACCGCGCGTTTCGCACCCGGCTGCGCGAGCGGCTCGCACCCGCCTGACGGGGAACGCGCGCGGCATTCGGCCACCTCGCTTTGGACCGATGCGCAACCCGGCCGCGCTTGTCAGCCCCGGGGCAACGGAATAGGACGGAGCCAACATCCAGGTCACACCAAAGGGGGGACGCATGATCGCATTCCGTCAATCGCATATCGGCCACGCGCGCCGCAGCTGGCTTGCCGCAGCAGCAGCCTGCCTCACGCTGGCCATGCTCGGCACGATGCAGGCTCCCGTACAGGCGCAGGCGCAGGAATGGCCGCAGCGCAACGTGCGTTTCATTCTGCCGTTCGGCGCCGGCAGCGCGACCGACGTGTCCGCCCGCCTGATCAGCGAGAAGCTGACGGCGAAGTGGGGCCGTCCCGTCATCGTCGAGAACCGGCCGGGCGCCGACGGGCTGATCGCGATCAACGCCTTCCTGACCGCAAACGACGATCACGTCCTGCTGTTCGCGTCGAGCGCGTCGTTTCTGGCGCATCCCTACACGCAGGAGAAGCTGCCCTACAATCTGGAGCGCGACCTCGCGCCGATCGCGCAGGTCTCGCATACGCTGCTCTCCGCCGCGGCGTCGGCCGAAGTCAGGCGTAAAGACCATGAAGGACTTCGTCGAGCTCGCGCGCAAGTCACCGGACAAGGTGAACGCCGCGGGCGCGGCGGGCCTGCCGGAGTTCACGGTCGATGCCTTCATCAAGAGCGAAGGCCTGAAGATCACCAAAGTGCCCTATCGCGACGTCGTACAGGCCGGACGCGACCTCGGCGAGAACCGCATCCAGTTCCTGCTGTCGTCCTACGCGGTCGTGCGGCCGCTGGTGGAGGCCGGAAAGGTGCGGATGCTCGCACTCGGCAGCCTCACGCGCAGCCCGCTGCTGCCGGACGTGCCGTCCGTGAAGGAGGCCGGCTTCCCCGACCTCGCGGTCGAGACCACTGCAGGCTTCTACGGCCCGCGCACCATGCCGCAGGCGACCCGCGAGAAGATCGGCAAGGACATCGTCGAGGCGCTCTCCGACAAGACCGTCGTGGAGCGAATCGCCAAGTCCGGGCAGGACGTGCAGGCGGGCGGACCGGAGGTGCTGGCCGCCACCATCAAGCGTCAGGTCGCATCGACCGTGCGGGTCGCCAACATTCTCGGCCTGAAGCCGAAAAACTGACCCGCGCAAAGCATTCCCGAATTCGAACCGCCGGGGCGACCCGGCGGTTTTCGTTTGACCGGCGTGATGATCCGGAGCGCCCCGGCGTCTCCGTCAAATGCGTGAAGCCATCCGGCCAGGCGCCGCAGCGCGGCCATATCGGTCCAGGTGCAGGACGCGGTGCGGGCGTAGCGGTCGCAGAAGCCTGTGCCAGCCAGCTCGGCGGCGGAAGGCCCGTGCAGCCGCTCACGAGCATCGGCGGGGGCGAAGCTCTCAGGCCTCGTCGTCCTCGATATCGACAAGCGGCGCCATCGTCATCAACGGGCCGCTCGCCAGCGTGACCTTGCGGCGTCCGGACGATGGATCGGGGACGCGCTTGCTGGCTTCGCGCGACTTCACGAACAGCGCCGCCCCGGCATTGCCGCCGTGTCGGGTCAGGTCGTCCTCATCGCAGGTTGCGGCGATCGCGAGTCCGATCGAGGCCAGATGCGCCCGCCGATAGCAGTAGACCGCCAGCATCCCCCGGATTTCGGGAGGCATAGTTGCGAGCAGATCGCCGAGCCCGTTGGGGCTCGATCGATACATCTGGCCCAGCGTGGCGTCCGGGACCGGGCAGGGCTCGTCCTCAAGTGCGCGTAGGCCAGACTGCATCGAATCGCTCCCCATCTGGGCGGTCGTTACAATTTCGCTCTGCGCCTTAACACAGCGTTAACTGTGGCGGATTTTGCGCAGCCGGATTGCCGCAGGGCTCAACAAAGGTGCGCCGGCTTGGCCCGTCCACAGATCTCGTCCGGCATCCGATCTCAGTCGAAGCGGTAGCTGCGGTCCGAGAGGTCAATGGTAATTCCGAGCCGGCCTTCGTTCATCGACCAGCGATAGAGCTCGTAACGCCGCGCGCCGGAGCTGTGCATCGGGTCGGAATCGGCGATGCGACGCGCCTCGCTCTCGTCGGCGGCGCGAATCACGATCAGCCCGAACGCCGGCGTCGTTTCGCCGGGGACGGTCGCCGGGCCGGCGCCGAACAGCACGCCGCTCTTCTCCAGCGCGATCTGGTGTTCGAGGTGCGCCTTGCGATGCGCGTTCAAGACTTCCGGCTCCGCGGCCGGCCGCGACAGCACGACCCATAACGGCTTGCGCAACATGCGCGCATGCAGCGCTTCGACCTCGAGATCGTTGACCATCGTCGCCCTCTTGGGTTGCGCGCGAGACCGCACTCTCGCGATGCGTTCAGAGCGCTGCGGCATGCCATGAGCGCCCTTCGAAATTCATCAACGATTTCAGAGCTTCGTGCGGGTAAGGCTCGGTTAACGCCACGTTATCCAATCCACTCGGAAGCGGTTGAACAATTTACACCATCCTAAGTCAGCGGACTGACAATGCTCACGAAATTCAGCTTCGGACCAAGTCATGACGCTCCACATTTCTCAATTGCCGAAACTGATCGTCGAACGAAGAAGTTCGGCGATTTTCGGTGTGCTCATTATTGCGATGCTGTGGAGCGCGATCGGCCTGAAATTTCACGACGACATGCGCGGCGACCGTAGCGATGCGGAACGCACCAATGCGAACTTCGCGATGGTGTTCGAGGAGAACGTGCTGCGCTCGATCGGCGAGATCGACAAGGCGCTGCTCTATCTTCGCCGCACGATCGAAACCCGCCAGTCCTCCACCAGCTTCCACGACATCGTGAGCACCGCCGACGTGCTGAGCGAGATCATCGTTCAGGTCGCGATCATCGACTCCAACGGCATCATGCGCGCGTCGAACGCGGGACCGCAGCCCGCGCCGGCGACCGATCTGAGCGACCGCGAACACTATCGCGTACACGTGGACAGCCAGGAAGACCGTCTGTTCATCAGCAAACCGCTGGTCGGCCGCATCAGCAAGCAATGGTCCGTGCAGTTCACGCGGCGCTTTCTCGACCCCAACGGCAACTTCGGCGGCGTGGTCGTGGCGTCGCTGAACCCGGATCATCTGACGAACTTCTACAACAGGATCGATTTGGGCACGCTGGCCTCGATCGCGCTGATCGGATCCGACGCCGTGGTGCGCTCCAGCGGCGGCTCTTCCGGCATCGCGCTCGGCACGAATCTCCTCATGACGCCGATCGGCGAGCGCCTTCGCGCCGGCGTCAACGTCACCTTCGACGGCAACGATCCGGCGACGGACGAGCCCAGCGTGATCACGCTGCGCCAGGTGCGCGGCCATCCGCTCTGGGTCAGCGTGTTCAACGACGTGAAGGACATGTATCGCAACGCCTGGAGCGATCTCTACGTCAACGTGGCACTGGGTTTCATGCTGACTCTGATCGTGCTGGCCGCGCTGGAGCGCATCCTGCGCAGCGAGGCCGCCGCGCGCCAGAAATCCGAACAGCTCAAGCTGACCCTGGAGAACATGAGCCAGGGCATCATGCTGGTCACCAGCGACCTGCAGATTCCCGTGATCAATTCAAAATGCGGCGAATTGCTGAATCTGCCGCGCCGTTTCGTGGAGAACCCGCCGCGATTCGACGAGCTTGTCGCCTATCAGGAAAAGGCCCTCACGAACGGACCGCTCGCGCAAGCG
Organism: uncultured Alphaproteobacteria bacterium; assembly: GCA_963758225.1. Taxonomy (GTDB): domain Bacteria; phylum Pseudomonadota; class Alphaproteobacteria; order Rhizobiales; family Xanthobacteraceae; genus Z2-YC6860. Next base: position 160,729 of record CAVWUJ010000003.1, read on the forward strand.
CCGCAGGACGAGCCCGCCGAGGTCAGGCCGGACGCTCCGGAGGTCTCCGTCACGGACCGCACGATGCCCGACGGCACCGTGATCGAGGTGCGCAGCGGCCGCCTCGCCGACGGCAGCCTCATCCAGACCTTCACCGACATCACCAAGCGCCGGGAAGCGGAAGCGCATGTCGCGCGTCTGGCGGCGGAGGATCCTCTCACCGGCCTGCCCAACCGCCGCGTGCTGCGCGCCCGCCTCGACGAAATCTGCCGCGAGCACAACGGTGCGAACGGCCGCAGCTTTGCCGCGCTGTTCCTCGACCTCGACCAATTCAAGGTGGTCAACGACACGCTCGGCCACCGCATCGGCGACGCACTCCTGCAGGAGGTCGCCAGCCGTCTGCAGTCCGTGCTGCCGCCGTGGGTGACGCTGGCGCGACTCGGCGGCGACGAATTTGCCGTGGTCGTGCCGGAATTCGATTCGCGGAACGACATCGAGGCGATAGCCCGCACGATTCTGGAAACGGTATCCCGCCCCTACGAGATCGACGGCTATCATATTCGCTCCGAGATCAGCATCGGCATCGCGATCGGTCCGCAGGACGGCGGCGACGTCGACAGCCTGCTGGTGGCCGCAGACCTCGCGCTCTACGCGGTCAAGGCCAACGGGCGCGGCGCCTTCAAATTCTACAGCCGTTCCATGCAGACGGAACTGAACGAGCGCCGCGAGATCGAGAACGACCTGCGCGCAGCCATCGAGCGCGGCGAACTGGAACTGCACTACCAGCCGATCATCAACCTGCGCCGCAAGGTGGTGGTGGGCTTCGAGGCGCTGGCGCGCTGGCGTCATCCGGAGCGCGGCATGGTGCCGCCGAATGTGTTCATCCCCGTCGCGGAGGACTCCGGCCTCATCTTGCCGATCGGCGAATGGGCGCTGAAGGAGGCCTGCCGGGCTGCCGTTGAATGGCCTTACGACCTGGGAATCGCGGTGAACATGTCGCCGGCCCAGCTCATGTCGCCGACGCTGCTGAGCACCGTCGAGCGTGCGCTTGCGGACAGCGGGCTTGCGCCCAACCGTCTGGAGATCGAGATCACCGAGCGCACGATCATGGAGGACAGCGAATACACGATGTCCACGCTGCGCAGCCTCAAGAAGCTGGGCGTTCGCATCGCGATGGACGACTTCGGCACCGGATATTCGTCGCTGAGCTATCTGCGAAAGTTCCCGTTCGACAAGATCAAGATCGATCGCAGCTTCGTGTCGGACCTGAAGGAGGGCACCGAGCATGTCGTGATCGTGCAGGCCGTGGTCAGCATCGCGCGCGCGCTCGGTATGACCACGACCGCCGAGGGTATCGAGGACGCCTATCAGAACGAATTCCTGACCGCACTCGGCTGCGACGAGGCACAGGGCTACCTGTTCTCGCCCGCGGTCCCGCTCGAGAGCGTGCCCGACCTCGTCAAGCGCTGGAGCAAGAACAGGGCCATCGCGGCCTGAGCGGCTTGGGCGTCGAGGGTTGCGCCGGCAGGCGTCGACCTGCGGCCAACGCCTACTTCCGCCTGGCCTCGTGCCACAACAGGTAGAGGCCGGACGCCACGACGATGGCCGAGCCTGCGATCAGCTCGACGGTCGGAGCGTCTCCCCACACGACGAAACCGATGCCGATCGCCCAGACCAGCATCAGATAATAGAACGGCGACACCGCCGTGGTCGGCGCCAGCATCAGCGACTTGGTCCAGGCGTATTGTGCGCCCGCATTGGCCACGCCGCTGAACGCCAGCATCGCGAAATCCGCACCGGTCGGCCAGCGGAAACCGAACACGAGAAGAAAGCTGTGCAGCACGGCCAGCACCGTGACCTGCCACATCAACAGCGTGTTGGCGGATTCGGTGGCGCTCATGCCGCGCACGGCAACGGTCACGCTGCCGTACATGATGGCATTCGCCAGCGCGAACAGAGCTCCGATCTGCATCGAATCGCTGCCCGGCATCGCCACGATCAGCACGCCGCTGAAGCCGGTGAGCAAGACGCTCCAGCGCGCGAAACCGGCGCGCTCCTTGAGCCAGATGACGGACAGCAACGCCGCCCAGAGCGGCGCGGAGAAGTTGATCGCAATCGCGCCGGCGAGCGGCATCAGGCTGAAGGCGATGACGGTGAAGGTCTGCGAGATCGACTGCGACAGCCCGCGCGCGAGATGCGCCCCGGTGCGCTTGGTCGCGAACACCGCAAGTCCGGTGAACGGCAGCACCACGAGAGCGCAGACCGCGAAGGTGAAGATCGACCGGAAGAACATCACCTCGCCCACCGGATAGATCGCGACCTGCCATTTGGCGATGGCGCTCGAAACGGCGAACAGGATGGTGGCGAGGATCATGTACATGATCCCCAGCGGCACGTTGTCGGTCGCCTTGGAGAACACCGCGCCCTCGCGGCGCGCTCGCCAGTAGCTTGAAAGACGAGCGGCCGCGCCACCCGGCTTGCGGGGCATGTCGGGCGTTGGCGTGGCTTCCGTCATTCGGGTTCCGCACTGCGAGCGGCGTTGTCGATTTGGCTCGTCCGATACGCCATGCGAGACGTTCGATGCCAGCGAAATATCGGCCGCGCGTCAGACGGCGGCGTCGACGAAGCCGCTGATGAGATTGGCTTCGCACAGCCGCAGCGCGACCTCGTCGGTCGAGAGCCGCATCGGAACGCAGCGCCCGGGCAGAGCCTCCAACTCCGTCAGCAACGCGCGCCGCGCGGCGGCGGCGGCATCCAGCGTCACCAGATCGAACCGAACGACCGCGCCCGGGGCCAGTCGACCCAGCGCCGGCAGATCGGCCGAGATCACCGTCGCGATCTTGGGATAGCCGCCGGTGGTCTGGCGGTCCGCGAGCAGGACGATCGGCTGGCCGCTCCCGGGCACCTGGATCGAGCCGGGCGCAATGGCGTCCGAAACGATGTCGAAGCCGCGGGCGTGGGCGATCGCGGGCCCCGACAGCCGCATGCCCATGCGATTGGAATCGGCGCCGACCGTGTAGGTCGCCGCAAAGAAGTCCGCGAGCGCGGTCTCGGTGAAGTGATCGGCCTGCGGCCCCGGCACCGCGCGGATGGTCGCGCGCGGAGCGAGATCGACATCTGCGAGCATCGTCTCGGCACGTTCGATTGCCTGCGAGCGCCGCAGCGGCAACAGGTCGCCTGCCGCCAGCGCCCGCCCTGCGAAGCCGCCCAGACCACAACGCAGATCGGTCGAAACGCTGCCGAGCGCGGGCGTGGCCTCAAAGCCGCCTTCGACCGCCACATAGAGCGCTGCTCCGCCTGACAGCGCGCCGATCCGCAACCCTTCGCCGCGGCGCAGGCGAACGCTGCGCCCGCCCGCGATGCGCCGGCCGGAAACGGCCGTGGCGTCGGGCAGAATTTCGAGCGCCGCCGCGGCGCCCGCGAGACCCAGTCGCACGTCGTCGGCCTGCACGAACAGCGTCGGGCCGGTCGCCATCACCTCCAGCGCGCCCTCGTCCGGCGCGTTGCCGGCCAGCGCATTGGCCGCGCGCAGCGCCACCGGATCGAGCGCGCCGCCCACCGGCACGCCGAGACGCTGGCTGCCGATTCGACCGAGATCCTGCAACGTCGTCTGCAGGCCGGGCGCACCGACGCGCAAAGAAGGCGTCATGCGGCGTGCTCCAATGCGCCGTCGAGCGGACGCATGCGCAATAGGCCGCGCTCGGCCTGAGCCGCAAGATCGGCGTATTCGCGCAGCGACACCGGCGCGAAGGTCACGCGATCGCCGGGCGCGAGCAGCGCATGGGATTCGGCCTCGCGGTCCCAGAGCGGAACCGGCGAGCGGCCGATCAGATGCCAGCCGCACGGTGTCTGCATCGGGAAAATGCAGGTCATGCCGGTCGCGATCGCGAGCGAGCCCGCCGGAATGCGCGTGCGCGGCACGGTGCGGCGCGGAAGCTGCAATGGCTTCGGCACGTCGCCCATATAGGCCTGCCCCGGCAGGAAGCCGAGCATATAGACATGCCAGGGGGTGGCGCTGTGGCACTCGACGACCTGGGCCGGCGTGAGCCCGGTGCGCTCCGCGACGTCGGCGAGATCGGGTGCAAGCGCGGCGTCGTAGCAGACCGGCAGTCGCCAGGCGCGCCCGCTCGCGGTGCCTGCCGTCGCGAGTTGCGCCGCAAGGTCGGCGATCTTCGCGCACAGCGCCGCAAACCCGACCGTCAGCGGCTCGTAGCAGACCATCAGCGAGCGAAACGTCGGAACGGTTTCGATCACGCCGGCAATCTTCGCAGCCTCGACCCGCTGCGACAGCGCCAGCACGCGGGCGCTGATATCGCGATCGATGCGCTCACCGAATTCGACCACCAGGGCGGTGTCGCCCGCAGGAAGAATTCTGAAGTCGCTCATGGCGGCCCCCGGACGGTCTACGCCGCGGGGCTGTGCGACAACGCGACGCCTTCGGTCCCGGCGCCGTCCGGCATGAACCAGGGCTTCACGGCGACGCCCCGACGCACCGAATACATGTAGAAGATCGGCATCTGCGCCGGAAACAGGTCGCGGTATTCGCTGCCGTTGAACGTGACGAAGATCGAGTTGGGGAAGGCGTATTCGACCGCCCGCTTCTCCATCATGTTCATCTCGTAATAGGCCGCCGCCGCCTGCTCGGCCGAGCCCTCTCCGCGGAACCACTTGGCGGCGCAGCCGCGCAATCGCGCCTGCGTCTCCTCGGTCATCGCCGCGCTGTCGTCGGGCGAAATTCCGGCGGCGCGGGCCGCACGCACCAGCTCGCCGAGGCGACAGGCCTTGAAGCCGCGCTCGCGCGCCGCGATCTCGACCGCACCGAAGTAGTCGTTCATCCGGCTGACGCTGTGGCCGTTCAGCCCCGCGTGGGTGTCGGTGAAGATCAGCTTGAACGACGCGCCCGGCTGATAGACCCCGCGCACGCGCTCGCGCAACGCTTCGAGATAACCGAGGCAGGAGAGGTCCGGCGCGCCGATCGCGTCGCGCGGCCCCTTACCCCAGTAGAGGACGAAGGACAGCGGCCGCGCCAGTTCGAGATGCCGGGCAACAGCGCGGGTCAGCAACTCCGGCGTGTCCGGCTGCTCGCGCTTGAAGGCCCAGGTGTTGAACGCCTGCACGATCTTGTCGGCCGAGACCCGTGCGGGACCGTGCTTGGAGGCCCGGGTCGGGCGGCCGGTAAGAACGCCGGCTTCGTGTGCCTCGGCCGTCCGGGAGAAGGACGCCTGGCCGAAAACAGGACGCGTGGGAGCGCTCGCCGGAGACGCTTTCGCGTCCGCCGGGACAACCGTCGGATTCAACAAGGTGGCCTCCGCATCGAGTTTTTACGCGGCGTTAATATTCCTTAATGACCCATTAACGTCAATAATTACTTAGATTTTGCCTTTTTGAACAAAGGCTTAAGGTTAACAAACGGTTAACTTCGAGGCTCCGAGCGCTGTTCTGTCAGCGTTTTCGCAGCCGGGCCGGCCCGTGTGACCCCTCCCGCGCCGACGCCCGCGCGGTGCATCGCGCGAGAGCCGAGGCCCCTGCCTGACGCAAAACGGCCGCCCGGTCGGGCGGCCGTCAAAGGACACAAGGACGGCCCGGCCGGGCGGCCGGAGCCCCGCTACCAGGACCAGCGCCCGCCGCCGGTCAGCGCATGGCTGTGGGCGTTGCGGCGGAATTCGCCGTTGTAGCTGGCGAAGAGACGGAAGTTCTCGCGGGTCCATCCGGTCAGCGTCAGGCCCGCGAGCGCCGCGTCGCGGCCGGGCGACGCAGCCGACACGGTGAAGGCGTTGTCGAGCAGCGCGGTCTGCGTCACCAGCGTGGTGTCGCGCAGATCGTGCGCCCAGGCGAGCTTGATCTCCGGCATCAGCGTCAGACCCTCCGCCGTCCTGAACCGCGTGGAGATCTGCGTGCCGAGCGTCGACACCAGCTTGTTGAAGCTCTGCGCCGGATAGGACAGGCCGAAGGCCGCGGTCTCGTCGTAGGCCCGGCGATGGAAGGTCTGCCACTCGAGTCCCACATACGGCTTCACCGTGAAGGCCGCCACCGTCATGCGGTAGCCGATCTCGCCCGCGACCAGCCCGCCGAAACCGTTCGCCTTGCCATTTGCCGTGCCGAACGCGGTCAGGCTGCGCGACGTGTTCATGAGCGTCGGCCCCGCCGCTACGCGGCCGTCGATCACGAAGCGTCCCGGCGTCCACGTTCCGTAGAGCGAACCCGAGTAGCTGTCCGAGGTCGCCTGCGAACCGGCGCTGTTCGTCGTCGTGCGCGCGAAACCCATCGCCACGCCGCCGACGAAATCGGGAGCCAGTAGCCGGTCTGCGCCAACCGCGAAGCCGCCGCTGCGCCCGGTCGAGCCCGGCAGGCCCAATTCCGCGCCGACCCGCGACCAGCGGCCGAAGGCCTGGCCCCAGAGCGACCATTGCGCCGCCGAGGGACGCGCCGACGTGTCGAAGCTGGCGAAGGCGTCCGCGCCGCGCGCCTCGACCACCGGCGCACCGCCGGCATAGCCGAGCGCAACGCCCTGCATGGTGGCGGACTGGACGTTGCCACCGCCCGAGGCGACCACGCCCTGCCGCGTGGCGACCGAGCTGCCGAAGCTGCTGAACGTGGACATGACCGCGCCGGGTGTCGCCGGCTGGCCGGGCCCGCCGAGCTGCACGAGCGCCTCGCGGTACTCCGCCTCGCCGGAGAGGAGATACATCGAGTTCAGCACCGACGCGGCGCGGCTCGACGGCGCCGCGCGCACGATGTCGAGAACGCCGGCGACCGAGGATTGCGGCCCGCTCAAGGGTGCTCCGCCGAGCGCGGCGAAGCTCGTCGGCGTCACCGCCAGCGCGATCGAGGTGGTCGTGTAGGCCAGATCGAACCGCGTGTCGGCGGTCAGGCCGGCGACCGGCTGCGTCAGCGTGGTGAAGGCGCCCGCGACCTTTGCGCCGTCCTGCGCATCGACGATCCGGTACGCCGTGCCGATCGTCGGCGTGTGGTCGTTGTAGCCGCCGGCGATGCCGCGCAGCACCGGCAGCAGCGTGCCGTTGGCGGTGAAGACATGGTTGGCGCCGGACACGACGATCTTGTCGTGGGTGCCGGGGCCGCCCGGGGTGTTGAACGTGCCGTCGATGTCGACGCGCGTGGTGGCGGTCGAGGTCAGGGTCACGTTGCCGGTGAATGTCAGCGTGCCGGGTGAGTTGCCGGTCACGGTCGAGCCGGGGGCCAGCACGCCGTTGGCGATCAGGTCGCCGACGTTCGGCATCCGGCCGGGCGAGAGCGTGCCGGCGATCGTGGTGTTGCCGACCACCTCGCCGATGCCGGCGAGCGTGCCGTTCTGGCCGATGCCCAGCGTGTGTCCGCCGCCGGTGACGCTCAGCGTCCCGTCCACCGCGAGCGTGCCGAGGCCCACGGCCACATTGCCGGGAGTCGCGGTGCGCCCGGAGATCGTGAGCACGCCGTCGCCGTCCTTGTCGAAATCGCCCGAGGTCACGAGCGGCCGGCTCCAGTAGATCGTATCGCCGGCGTTCACGGTCACCGTGCTGCCGGCGGCGAGCGTGGTGGGCCCGTCGGTGGCGCGGTCGAGCCGGATCAAGCCGTGGCCGAACACAGCGTCGAGACCCGGATCGCCGAGGTCTTCGGTGGTCGAGAACAGGAGCCGCGCGAGATCGCGCGCATTGTATCCAGGGTAGGCTTCAATCAGCACTGCAAGCGCACCGGACACCGCCGGCGCCGCCATCGAGGTGCCGTGCAGGAAGCCGTAGGTGTTGTCCGGGATCGGCGCGAAAACGCCGGTGTCGTGGGGCATGTTGCCGCCCGGCGCGGCCACGCACCAGGCCGCCGTCACGCCGCAATAGTTGGAATAGGCCGCGGCGGCCTTGTTGGCGCCCACCGACATCACGCCGATGATCAGGCCATTCTGCCGTTGCAGCGCCGTGAGATCGACCTGCTCGCCGCCCGCGTCATAGACCCCGGCGTTGTTGTGGTTCGGGTGGATGAACGGATAAAGCGCAAGGCCGGACGGATTGCGCCCCGCGACCGGATGGTCGTCGCGCTCGTTGCCGGTGGCCGCGACGATGATCTTGTCCGCCTTGAGCACATTGATGGCGGCTTTGTACTCCGCCTCGCTCGCGTCGGCCTTCCATACCGACAGCGCCGGCAGGCGGTCTGGCGACGGTCCGTAACTGGCGTTGTAGATTTTGACGTTGTCGAGCGACGCGAAATAATTGAGCGCGTCGGCGAAGGGATTCTCCAGGCCCGGCGCATAGACCGCGTTCGGCGCGTCCGGGCCGGCGAGAATCACCCGGATCGGGACGATCTTCGCGTTGTAGGCGATGCCGTGCATGTCGACGCCCGGCAGTTGCTCGGCGGCGATGATGCCGGAGACGTGGCTGCCGTGGCTGTCCTGCGGCGACTGAACGCCGACCTGCGTGGGATCGTAAGCGTCGCCCGCCGAATTCAAGACGTAGTTTCGCGCGCGGGTGAGATCGAGCTGGTTGCGCAGCGCATCGTTGGCGATGTCGAAGCCGGTGTCGCCGACGGCGACCGTCACGCCCTGACCGGTGAAACCGCGGCCGTAGGCGACGCTCGCGCCGATCAGATCGCGGTTCCATGTCTGGTCTCCCGCGGGCGGCGCGGGATTCGGCAGCGCCCGCGGCGCAACGCCGGCCGTCGGCGCATAGGCCGGAACCGATCCGCCGGGATTTCCCGCCAGCCGCGTGCTCAGCACCTGGCCCGCATTCGGCGCCAGCGCGAGCGTCCGGCCGGCGGTCAGCACACCGAGATCGGCCGCAACGGTCAGGTCGCGCGCGGCTCCGGGCACGAGGCTGCGGGCGTAAGAGAGGATGGCGTCGCGCTGGCCGGGTTCGCGGTGCGCCGCCTCGAACACGCCGGCCACCAGGCCGCGCGATCCGAGGTCATGGGAGGACTTCAAGGCCCTGGCGACCTCGGGAGGCAGCTTGGCAGCGGTTTTTCCGGCGGGCTTGGCCTTGGCTGGCTTCGCGTCGCGCACGGCCTGCGCCGCCGCAAGTTCCGGAGCGCCGAGAACCAGAATGGAACTCAACGCGGTCGTGCTCAGCACAGCCGCCATCAGTCGCGCATGACGCCGCGACAAATTCCCCAAACCCACCGAAAGCCCCCAGCCGTTGATCTCTTGATCCCGGCAGAGCCTTCGCACGCGCTGCGCGAACCGTCACGCAGCGCGACCTGTCGCCGCGTCTCAAAATTGCGTCACGGCGTCTCAGCGCGGCGGGAACGAAAGTGCGCTATCCGACATTGCGCCAACTTTACCTGCCGCCGTAACGCGCGCCGCCTCATTCTCTTGACCGGGTCGTGCTAGGGAACGCGCCGCCGTCTCAGCCATTGAAATCCCACTGTGCCCCATCGCTCACGAACCAGCGCGCAGCGCATCGAACGATCCAAGCTCCCGGCCTCCCTGTTCACGACCGCGGAACTTTCGTCGGACCGGCGATTCCAGGCGTGGCGGGAGAGCATCGGCGTCATCTTCGACGTCCGAACGCTGTCCGAGCCGGCCGCGGACTTCGACGCCCGCATCGAAAGCTATCTGCTCGAGGACGTGATGCTCGCGCGGTGCTCCGCCGGCGCGCAGAAATTCGACCGCAACGCGATCCGGATCGCGCGGGATTCGATCGACCACTACATGATCCAGATCTTCCTGCAGGGCCATGTCGAGATGAAGCACGGCCGCGATTTGTTCAGGATGGAGGCCGGCGGCGTGATCGCCTTCGATTTCACCGACGTGCTCGACAGCTTCAACTCCGACTTCGATCTGCTCTCGTTCGTCATTCCGCGCCGCCGGCTCGCGCCCCTGCTCAAGCAGCCGGATTCGCTGCAGGGCGCGCGCATCGACCCGGACACCGGGTCCGGATTGCTGCTCGCCAATTACGGCCGCACCCTCTACGCCGCCGCCCCGACCCTGACGCCGGCCGAGGGCAGCATCGCCGCCCGCACGCTGATCGACCTTGCCGCGCTCGCCTTCAACGGCGCGGACTTCGGGACCGGCGACCTTCCGGAGCTTGCGCAGCAGGCCGAACTGATGCGCGTGCAGTCCTACATCAAGGACCGGCTCTCGATTCCCGGCCTCGGCCCCGACGCCGTCGCGGACGGCATCGGCATGTCGCGCGCGCGGCTCTACCGGCTTTTCGCTCCGATCGGCGGGGTGGCGGAATACATCCGCGAGCAGCGCCTGCGACGCTGTCTGGCGGACCTGCTGTCGGCGCAGCATGCGCACAGGCAGATCGCCGACATCGCCTATGGCTGGGGCTTCGGCGACCCGGTCTCGTTCGCCAAGACGTTCAAGCTCCGGTTCGGCAAGACGCCGTCGGATGCCCGCGAGGCCGGACGGTCGGGCGCGATCCCCGACCCGCGCATTGGCGACCGGCTTTACGAACAATGGATCGCCGGCCTCGCTTGACCGCGCGCAGTGCCGCCCGGTCCTGCGCCGGCGTCAGGCGTATTTGCCGTGGCAGTGCTTGTACTTCTTGCCGGAGCCGCAGGGGCAGACCTCGTTGCGGCCGACCTTGCCCCAGCTCGACGGATCGGCCGGGTTGCGCTGCTCGGCCGGCACCGCGGTGATGCCGGCGCGCGCCAGCGTCACCGCACCGGCCTCGGCCAGCGCCATCTCGTCCTCGCCGGTGTTCGGATCGATGTGGTGCGCCTGCATCGCCGGAAGCTCCGGCAGTTCGGGCTGCTGCTGCACGATCTCGACCCGCATGAGCTGCGAGGTGACGGCCTCGCGCAGATTCTGGCTCATCGCCTCGAACAGGTTGAAGGCCTCGGACTTGTATTCGTTGAGCGGATCGCGCTGTGCATAGCCGCGCAGACCGACCACCTGCCGCAGGTGCTCGAGCATCACGAGATGCTCGCGCCAGAGATGGTCGAGCGTCTGCAACAGGATCGACTTCTCGACGTAGCGCATGACGTCCGGCCCCCACTGGGCGACCTTGGCGGCCATGTGCTCGTCGGCGCGGCGCTCGATTCGCGACAGAAGCTCCTCGTCGGCGATGCCCTCTTCCTTCGCCCATTCGTCGACCGGCAGATCGAGGCTGAGCACGCGCTTGATCTCGTCCTTGAGACCAGCGACGTTCCACTGTTCCGGATAGGCGTCCTCCGGAACGTGCTTGGACACCAGGTCGTCGACCACGTTGTGGCGCATGTCGTTGACGATGTCGGCGGTGACGTCGTCCTTCATCCATTCCACGCGCTGGTCGAAGATGACCTTGCGCTGGTCGTTCATGACGTCGTCGTACTTGAGAATATTCTTGCGCAGATCGAAGTTGCGCGCCTCGACCTTGTGCTGCGCCTTCTCCAGCGCCTTGTTGATCCAGGGATGAACGATCGCCTCGTTCTCCTTGAGCCCCAGCTTGGTCAGCATGCCGTCGAGCTTGTCGGAGCCGAAGATCCGCATCAGGTCGTCTTCGAGCGACAGGAAGAATTTGGAGCGGCCGGGGTCGCCCTGGCGGCCGGAGCGGCCGCGGAGCTGGTTGTCGATGCGACGGCTTTCGTGGCGTTCGGTGCCGAGAACAAACAGGCCGCCGGCCTTCAGCGCCTTGTCCTTCAGAACCTTGACCTGCTCGCGGATCTCGGCCGCGCGCGGATGCTTGTCGCGCTCGCCCCAGTCCTCGATGTCGGCCAGCTCCTGGCGGATGCGCATGTCGGCGTTGCCGCCGAGCTGGATGTCGGTGCCGCGACCGGCCATGTTGGTCGCGATCGTGATCGCGCCCGGCACGCCGGCCTGCGAGACGATGTAAGCCTCCTGCTCGTGGTAGCGGGCGTTGAGGATCGCGAACACCTTCTTCTTCGAGGCCGCTTCGTCGCCGGAATAGAGCGCGGCGAAGGCGTTGGGGTCGGAGAAGTCGTGCTGCTCCCAGCCGTTCTGGCGCATCAGCTCGGCGAGCGTCTCGGATTTTTCGATCGAGGTCGTGCCGACCAGAACCGGCTGGCCCTTGGCCTTGCACTCGTCGAGCAGCGTGATGATGGCGCGATACTTCTCGGCGTTGGTCCGATAGACCTCGTCGTCCTGGTCGTCGCGTCCGAGCGGCAGGTTGGTCGGCACCTCGATCACGTCGAGGCGGTAGATGTCCATGAACTCGTCGGCTTCGGTCAGCGCCGTGCCGGTCATGCCGGCCAGCTTCTTGTACATGCGGAAATAGTTCTGGAAGGTGATCGAGGCCAGCGTCTGGTTCTCCGGCTGGATCGGCTGGCGCTCCTTGGCCTCGAGCGCCTGGTGCAGACCTTCGGAATAGCGCCGGCCCGGCATCATGCGGCCGGTGAACTCGTCGATGATCACGACCTCGCCGTTGCGAACGATGTAGTCCTTGTCGCGCTGGAACAGCTTGTGGGCGCGCAGCGCCTGGTTGACATGGTGCACGACCGAGACGTTCTCGACGTCGTAGAGCGAGTCGGATTTGAGCTGGCCGGCTTCGCGCAGCCGGCTCTCCATCTTCTCCATGCCGGTTTCGGTGAGCGCCACCGTGCGCTGCTTCTCGTCAACCTCGTAGTCGGTCTTGTCGAGGATCGGAATGAAGGCGTCGATGGTGTTGTAGAAATCGGATCGGTCGTCGAGCGGGCCGGAAATGATCAGCGGCGTGCGCGCTTCGTCGATCAGGATCGAGTCGACCTCGTCGACGATCGCGAATTCGTGGCCGCGCTGGACCATGTCCTCCGGGCGGTACTTCATGTTGTCGCGCAGATAGTCGAAACCCAGCTCGTTGTTGGTGGCGTAGGTGACGTCGCAGGCATAGGCCTTCTTGCGCTCCTCGTCGTCCATGCCGTGCACGATCACGCCGACGGTCAGGCCGAGGAACTTGTAGACCTTGCCCATCCACTCGCGAGTCGCGCTTGGCGAGATAGTCGTTCACGGTGACGACGTGGACGCCCTTGCCGGCCAGCGCATTGAGATAGACCGGCAGCGTGGCGACCAGCGTCTTGCCCTCGCCGGTCTTCATTTCGGCGATCATGCCCTCGTGCAGCACCATGCCGCCGATCATCTGCACGTCGAAATGGCGCTGGCCGAGCGTGCGCTTGGCGGCCTCGCGGACGGTGGCGAAGGCGGGGATCATGATGTCGTCGAGTGAAGCGCCCTCCCCCATCTGCTTGCGGAATTCGTCGGTGCGCGCCCGCAGCGCCTCGTCGGAGAGCCCGACCAGGTCTTTTTCCAGTGCCGTGATGGCGTCGACGCGGGGCTGGTACTTGCGGACGCGGCGGTCGTTGGACGAGCCAAAGAGTTTTCGCGCAACGGCTCCAAACATCCGGACAAGTCCTTATTCGTGCGCCCGGCTTCGGGCCGGGAGGGCAGGCGGCGACCGCGGCCGGCCAAGGAAAATGCGGCGCTTCTCGGGCAAGGCGCATGAATGGGCGAGCCGTCAGCAGCACCGCGCGGCCTGCGAGACATAGGAGTGGGTCTGGGCCTTGTCAATTAGCCCGGATTTGACGGCTTTCCGGCGCTCGGAGACCGGAACGGGGCAATCACGGGCTCGTTAGTCTCCCACCCCAATCCGGCGTTGCAACCACCCCCCGATTGCGCGACAAGACGCCGCCTGCGCCTGCGGCCGCGCCCTGATCGTTCCTCGCGCGCCCGAACCACCCGACGCCGAGCGTCCGTCAAGGACCGCCCACAAGGACCGATGGCATGACCCGCAAGACCGAAATCCGACCCGCCGCCGCCCCGTTGCGGCGCGCGCTGGGCGCCGTCGCGCTGTGTGCGGCCCTCGCCCTGCCCATCTCCGTCACCGCCCAGCCCGTCGCAACCCAGAATGCCGATCCGGTCCTCGCCCGCGTGGCCGGCACCGAAATCCGGCAGAGCGACGTCGATCTCGCGGAGGAGGATCTGGGCCAGCAGGGCGCACAGATGTCGCCCGAGCAGAAGCAGGAGTACCTGATCTCCTACCTGTCCGACATCATCATCGTCGCCAAGGCCGCCGAGGAGAAGAAGGTCGCGGACAGCGCCGAGTTCAAGCGCCGCCTCAACTTCTCGCGCAACAAGATCCTGATGGAGACGATGCTGCAGGCCGAGGGCAAGGCCGCCATCACCGACAAGGCGATGAAGGAGGTCTACGACGAGGCCGTGAAGCAGATGGGCAACGAGGAAGAGGTCCGCGCCCGTCACATCCTGGTTCAGACCGAGGACGAGGCCAAGGCGGTCGTCGCCGAGCTGAAGAAGGGCGGCGACTTCGCCGCCATCGCCAAGGCCCGGTCGAAGGATCCGGGCGCGGCCGCGCAGGGCGGCGACCTCGGCTATTTCACCAAGGACCAGATGGTGCCGGAGTTCGCCGAAGTGGCGTTCAAGCTGGAGAAGGGCCAGACCTCGGACCCGGTGAAGAGCCAGTTCGGATGGCACGTCATCCGCGTCGAGGACAAGCGCGCCAAGCCGGCCCCGGCGTTCGACGCCGTCAAGGAGCAGGTCGAGACCTATGTGGTGCGCAAGGCCCAGGCCGAGATGGTGACCAAGCTGCGCGAGGCCAACAAGGTCGAGCGGCTGGACAAGCCCGCCACGCCGCCGGCTGCCAAGCCGGGCGAGAAGCCGGCGGAGAAGAAGTAACGCCGCCGCTTGCTCGTACACATTCGGACTCGCACACATTCGGAAATGTCATGATGGCCGGGCGACCACGCCCTATTGTCCCGGCCATCTTGCTTGTGGGATGACGTGGCCCGATCCATCGGGATCGTCGGTCCCGCCGCTTGCGCAGCGGACCGGAATGACAGCGAGATATCGTCATGGCCAAGCCCTCCCCGGTTTCCCCGCTCGCGCCGGCCTCGTATCCGGAGCTGCCGCCGATTGACGGCGTGCGGCTCGCCACCGCCGCCGCCGGCATCAAGTATCGCGACCGCACCGACGTGCTGCTGGCGCTGTTCGAGCCGGGCACGGTCGCAGCCGGCGTGTTCACCCGCTCGAAGTGCCCGTCCGCCCCGGTGGAGTGGTGCCGCGATCATCTCAAGGGAGCGACGCCGCGCGCGCTCGTGGTCAACTCCGGCAACGCCAACGCCTTCACCGGCAGGACCGGCCGGCAGGCCTGCGTCTTCACGGCGCGGATCGCTGCGAGGGCCGCCGGCTGCAAACCCGCCGACGTGTTCCTCGCCTCCACCGGCGTGATCGGCGAGCCGCTGAACGCCGCGGCCTTCGACGGCGTGATGGAGGGCATGGTCGCAGCCGCGCGCGCCGAGCCCTGGCTCGACGCGGCGAAGGCGATCATGACCACCGACACCTTTCCGAAGGTCGCAACCGCGACCGCGAAACTCGGCAAGACGACGGTGACGATCAACGGCTTCGCGAAGGGCGCCGGCATGATCGCGCCCGACATGGCGACCATGCTGTCCTACGTCTTCACCGACGCGCCGCTGTCGGCGCGCGCGCTGCAATCGCTGCTGAGCGACGGCGTCGCCGGCACGTTCAACGCCGTCACCATCGACGGCGACACCTCGACCTCCGACACGCTGATGGCGTTCGCGACCGGCGCGGCTGCAAAGCGCGGCGCGCCGAAGATTTCGAACGCGGGCGACCCGCGCCTGCGCGCCTTCCGCAAGGCGTTCGACGGTGTCCTCGCCAATCTCGCCGAGCAGGTGGCGCGCGACGGCGAAGGCGCGCGCAAGCTGGTGGAGATTTCGGTCGAGGGCGCGACGTCCGACGCCTCGGCCCGCAGGATCGCGATGTCGATCGCCAACTCGCCGCTGGTGAAGACCGCGATCGCCGGCGAGGACGCCAATTGGGGCCGGGTGGTGATGGCGGTCGGCAAGGCCGGCGAGCCCGCCGACCGCGACCGGCTCTCGATCTGGTTCGGCGGAATCCGCGTCGCGCACAAGGGCGCGCGCGATCCGGGCTACGACGAGAAGAAGGTCTCGGAGCGGATGAAGGAGCAGGTCATCCCGATCCGGGTTCAGCTCGGGCTTGGCCGCGGCCGCGACCGGGTGCTGACCTGCGACCTGACCAAGGAATATGTCGCGATCAACGGCGACTACCGCTCGTGAACGCATTAGCCTCGCGTTAACCGTCGCAGCAGCCGTTGCGTTGCCGCCGCAACCGTTGCGCCGGTTTTAACCAAGTCTGCTCTACCGTGGGACCGGACCGTGAGCGTCAAACTCGTTCTCGTCGCCGCATGCGCGCTGATCGATGCCGACGGCCGCGTGCTGCTCGCCGAACGTCCCGCCGGCAAATCGATGGCGGGGCTTTGGGAGTTTCCGGGCGGCAAGGTCGAGACCGGCGAGCGGCCCGAAGAGACGCTGATCCGCGAGCTTCACGAGGAGCTGGGGATCGTCGTCCGCGAACCGTGCCTCGCACCGCTGACCTTCGCGAGCCACGCCTACGACGACTTTCATCTCCTGATGCCGCTCTACGTCTGCCGGCGCTGGGAGGGGACGGTCGCTGCGAACGAAGGCCAACGGCTTGCGTGGGTCAGGCCGAACCGTCTTCGCGACTACAAAATGCCGCCGGCCGACGAGCCGCTGGTTTCGCACCTTGTGACGCTGCTCTGACTGGGCGGCGTCGTCCGGAGACGCCGCCCATGACCCACGCCAGATTCGCCCGCCTGATCCGCCGCTTCGTGTCCGACGAGCGCGGCGCCACCGCCATCGAATACGCCATGATCGCCGCCGGCGTCGGCGCGACCATCGCCGGGATCGTTATGTCGACGGGCAATTCCGTGAAGGGTTTGTTCGACTCGGTCGCCGCCGCCGTCAACCAGTAGGCATCAGCCGCCGGCCTTGTCGCCCGCCGGGCGCTCGACGGTGCCGAGCGCATCGGCCAGCCGCGTCCGCGCGCTTCCCGGCCGCAGCGGCGTCTGCTGGCTCTCGTGCGGCGCCCAGCCCGACAGCCAGACGATCTCGAAGGTCGCGCGCACGCGCCCGTCCGCATCGGAAAAGCGTTCGGCGTAGATCTCCAGCATGCGCATCAGCGTGGCGCGGCGCAGCGGCGTGCGCCGGCGCTCGCGCAGCACGTTGGTCGCGCCCATCGCGCGCAGGTCGCGCATCAGTTGCAACGGCGTCGCGTAGCGCACCGTCACGGGCTCGACGTCCGTGACCGGCAGCGCGAAGCCGGCGCGCTGCAGCAGCGCGCCGAGATCGCGCAGATCCGCGAACGGCGCGACCCGCGGCGACACCCCGCCCTCGACCTCCGCTTCGGCCCGCGCGAAGGCCTCGCGCAGTTCGGCCAGCGTCTCGCCGCCGGCCAGCGCCGCGACAAACAGTCCGTCCGGCTTCAGTGCGCGGCGGATCTGCACCAGCGCACCCGGCAGATCGTTGACGAACTGCAGCGCGAGGCCCGACACCGCGAGGTCGAGCGCGCCGTCGGCGAACGGCAGCGCCTCCTCGTCGGCTGCGACGGCCGGCGCGTCGGCCGACGACGCATCCGGCCGCGCCGCCACGACGAACTCGGCCGAGCCCGCGAGCGCGCGACGCACCGCATCGGTCGGCGTGCCGATGTCGGCCGCCACCGCAAACCGGCGCAGCACCGCCGACAGCCGTTCGGCGAAATCCTCCGCCACCCGATCCAGGAGAAACGTCGCGGGCGCCCGCGCCGCCCGCGCACGGCGGACCCGCAAAAGCGCGCGATCGAACGGGGCGGGTGGCGACGACACGAGCGGCCTCCGGTGCGCGGCTCGGCGTTGAGCCCCGCGTGCGCCAGCGATAGCGTATCGGCCTGATCATGTCAGGCTGGCCCATTCGGGTTGGCCCAATCAGGGACGCCGATGTCGGAATCCCAGACCCTGCGTTCGCGGCTGGCGGGATTCGCCGCCCCGTTCCGCGGCGCTTTCGGGGCAGCGTTCGATGCCGCGCTGCCTCGTCTGTGTCCCTCATGCCGGGTGCCGGTGAAGGGCGACGGCCTGTGCGGCCCGTGCTGGTCGCGGCTGACGCCGATCGCCCCGCCCTGGTGCGAGCGGCTCGGCATTCCGTTCGCATACGACCCCGGCCCCGGCATCCTGTCGATGGAGGCGATCGCCGACCCGCCCGCCTATCACCGCGCCCGCGCGGCCGTGCGCTTCGACGACGTCGCGCGCAAGATGGTGCATTCGCTGAAATACGGCGACCGTCACGACCTGGCCCCGGCGATGGGCCGCTGGATGGCGCGCGCCGGTGGCGAACTCCTCGCGGACGCGGACGCACTGGTTCCGGTGCCGCTGCACTGGCGAAGGCTGTGGAGCCGGCGCTTCAACCAGTCGGCCCTGCTGGCCCGCGCGGTCGGAGCAATCCACGGTCGGCCGCTGGCCGACACCGTTCTGAAACGGGTCAAGGCCACCGCCCAGCAGGTCGGACTGAGCCAGCCGGAACGGCTGACCAACGTGCAGGGGGCGTTCCGCGTCCCGCCCGACGAGAAAGCCGCGGTCGCCGGGCGAAACCTGCTGCTGGTCGACGACGTTCTGACCTCGGGCGCGACGGCCGACGCCTGCGCCCGCGCGCTGCTGCGCGCCGGTGCGGCCCGGGTCGACGTGCTGGTGTTCGCGCGGGTTGTCGACGCGGTCCGCGCGCCCATATAGAAAAGCCTTGCAGGAACCCGTCCGATGGCCCTGGTCGAAATCTACACCACGCCCTATTGCCCCTACTGCCTCGACGCCAAGGCGCTTCTGAAAAAGAAGGGCGTTGACTTCGTCGAGCACGACGTGTCGCGCGACCGCGCGCTGCGGACGGCGATGACCGAGCGCGCCGGCGGGCGCACCACCGTGCCGCAGATTTTCATCGGCGCGACCCATGTCGGCGGTTGCGACGACCTTTACGAACTCGAGGGCGAAGGCCGGCTCGCCCCGCTGCTGGGACAGCCGGCATGACGGAAGCCACCGGCAAGACCGCCACCTTCCGCGTCGGCCTGATCCAGATGCGATCCGGGCGCACGCCGCAGGCCAACCTGGCCGAGGCCGCGCGGCTGATTGGCGAGGCCAAAGCCGGCGGCGCGGATTACGTCCAGACGCCCGAGATGACCAACATCATGGAGATCGGCCGCGAGAAGCTGTTTGCGGCGATCGCCGACGAGGAAGCCGACACGAGTCTTGCCGCGTTCCGCGATCTCGCGCGCCGGCATGCGATCTTCGTGCATGTCGGCTCACTGGCGATCCGCGTCTCGCCCGACAAGGCCGCGAACCGCTCCTTCGTGATCGACCCGCAGGGCGAGATCGTCGCGCGCTACGACAAGATCCATATGTTCGACGTCGACCTCGCCAACGGCGAGAGCTATCGCGAGTCGCGCAACTACCGCCCCGGCCATTCGGCGGCGATGGCCGAACTCCCCTGGGGCCTGCTGGGTCTGACGATCTGCTACGATCTGCGCTTCCCCGCGCTCTACCGCGCGCTGGCCGAAGGCGGCGCGTCCTTCATCGCGATTCCCTCGGCATTCACCCAGCAGACCGGCGAGGCGCACTGGCATGTGCTCAACCGCGCCCGCGCGATCGAGAACGGCTGCTATGTGCTCGCGGCGGCGCAGGGCGGCATCCACGAGAACGGCCGCGGCACCTTCGGCCACTCGCTGGTGGTCGATCCGTGGGGCCGCATCGTCGCCGAAGGCGGCACCGAACCCGGCGTGATCTTCGCGGAGATCGACCCGGCGGCGGTGGCGGCGGCGCGCGCCAAAGTGCCCTCCTTACAGCACGGCCGCCGCTTCGACATGATCGAGCCGATGGCCGAACCGACGCATCTGCGCGCGATCCGGGGGCCGGCGTGATCCGCTACGCCCTCGTCTGCGACAAGTCCCACACGTTCGAAATCTGGTTTCAGAACTCCGGGGACTACGACAAGCAGCGCAAGCGCAGGCTCGTGACCTGCCCGCAATGCGGCTCATTCAAGGTCGAGAAGACCCTGATGACGCCGCAGCTCGGACGCGGCACCAGGAAGGGCCGCGCAGCCGATGCACCTGCAGTCGAAATCGCGCCATTGAACGAAGCGCCAACATCGGCAGAGACGGCGACGCCAGTCGCGCTGTCGCCGCAAGAGACAGAACTGCGCGCCAAGATCAAGGAGTTGCGCGATCATCTGCTGAAGAATTCGGAGAACGTCGGCCCGAAGTTTGCGGAAGAGGCGCGAAAGATTCACTACGGCGAGACCGAACACCGCTCGATCCACGGCATCGCTTCCGCCGAAGATGCCGAAGCGCTGCACGAGGAGGGCATTGCGTTCCATCCGCTGCCGGTTCTGCCCGAGGACCGCAACTGAGCGTGCGCCGTCGCAACGCCGCTTAACGGCCCATCGAGTCGCCAATCGACTCGCTATGCTGAAGCGAATATAACGCTGTCATGCCATCGCTTAGCCTGCGCATCGATCTCGACGGCGGCGCCCGCATCGGGCCCGGCAAGATCGCGCTGCTGAAGGCCGTCGACGAAGCCGGCTCGATCTCCGGCGCCGGCCGCGCGCTCGGCATGTCCTACCGCCGCGCGTGGCAACTCGTCGAAGAGCTGAACGCCGCGTTCCCGAAGCCGCTGATCGCGGCGCAGACCGGCGGAAAAAGCGGCGGCGGCGCGGCGCTCACGCGCTTTGGCAAAACCGTGGTCGCCCACTACAACGCCATCGAGAGCAAATCGCGCCGTTCCGCCACGCGGCACCTCGCGGCGCTGCAGGCAGCCGCCCGCAGCCGGCGCTGACGCTTGCGCGGTGTCGAGGCGATTGCTACGGTTTTATCGACCGCGGTGCATTGCCCATGCAGCCGTGCGACCGGAACGGCGGTTCCGTCACGTCGACTCAGCCTCTTCCATCGACCCGCTCTGGCGTCTGAACGCCGAGGAGAACCGCCATGCCGCTTTCGCGAAGCCGACGCCACGCGCTCGGCGTCCTGATCGCGCTGGCCCTGACCGCGACAACACCGCTCGCCACAGCCGCACAGCCGCAGCCCATCATCGTGTTCGCTACCGCCTCGATGAAGACCGTCATCGACGAACTGAACACCGCTTTCACCCGCAACACCGGCATCAAGGTCACGACGAGCTACGCCGCGTCCTCGGCGCTCGCCCGCCAGATCGAACAGGGCGCACCTGCCGACGTCTTCATCTCCGCCGACATTCCGTGGATGGACCATGTCCAGAAGCGCGACCTGATCAACCCGGGCTCGCGATTCGATCTCGCCGGCAACCGGCTGGTCCTGGTCGCGCCAAAGGAATCCAAAATTTCCAAGGTGGACATCGCACAGGGCTTCGACCTGGCTGCACTCGCCGGTACGGGGCGCATCGCCGTGGGCGAGGTGAAATCGGTTCCGGCCGGGCGTTACGCCAAGGCCGCGCTGGAGACGCTCGGCTCCTGGACCGCCGTCGAATCCAAGCTTGCGATGGCCGACAACGTTCGCGCGGCCCTGCTCCTCGTCGCCCGCGGCGAGGCGCCGCTCGGCATCGTCTACGAAACCGACGCGAGGGTGGAGCCGGGCGTGAAGGTGGTCGGTACATTCCCGGCCGGCTCGCATCCCGCGATCATCTATCCCGCCGCCGCCACCGCAAAGGCCCAGCCTGCCGCCGAAAAGTACCTGGCGTTCCTTCGCTCCGGCACGGCCGTCGTGGCGTTCGAAGGCCACGGCTTCACGTATCTCGTGAAGGCCGGACCGTGACGGACGCAACGACGAATGGCGCGTTCCCGGGAAGCCGCGGCGCCATGTGCTGCGATGTTTCCCTTGCAGGGTCGCCCGATGCTTGACCTCACTCCCGAGGAGTGGACGGCGGTGCGCCTGTCGCTGCGGATCGCGCTGGTTGCCACCGTCGCATCGCTGCCGTTCGGCATCGCAGTGGCCTGGCTCCTGGCGCGCAAGGATTTCTGGGGCAAGGCCCTGCTCGACGGACTCGTGCATCTGCCGCTGGTGCTGCCGCCGGTCGTCACGGGATATCTGCTTTTGATCTGGTTCGGCCGGCGCGGTCCGGCCGGCCAGTTTCTCGAACAGACGTTCGGGGTCGTCCTGTCGTTCCGCTGGACCGGCGCGGTGCTGGCCTGCGCGGTGATGGCGTTTCCGCTGCTGGTGCGCGCGATCCGGCTGTCGTTCGAGGCGATCGACCGGCGGCTGGAGGACGCGGCCGCGACGCTCGGCGCGAGCCCGCTGCGCGTGTTCCTGACGGTGACGCTGCCGCTCGCGCTGCCCGGCGTGATCGCCGGCATGGTGCTGTGCTTCGCGAAGGCGCTCGGCGAATTCGGCGCGACCATCACCTTCGTGTCGAACATTCCCGGCGAGACCCAGACCATTTCGGCGGTGATCTATACGCTGACCCAGGCGCCGGGCGGCGACGCCGCGGCCATGCGGCTGGTGATCGTGGCGGTCGTCATCGCGCTCGCGGCTCTGGTCGCCTCGGAGTTCTTCGCACGGCGGGCCGGCATGCGAACCCACGGAGACTGACGTGTTCGTCGTCGATGTCGAAAAGCGTCAGGGCGAGTTCACGGTCGCGGTCCGGTTCGAGACCGCGGGCGGCGTCACCGCGCTGTTCGGCCCTTCGGGGGCGGGCAAGACCTCGCTGGTCAACATGATCGCGGGGCTCACAACGCCCGACCGCGGACGGATCGCGCTCGACGACGCCGTGCTGTTCGATTCCGCCGCGCGCGTGAACGTGCCGCCGCACCGGCGGCGCATCGGCTACGTCTTTCAGGAGGGCCGGCTGTTTCCGCACATGAGCGTGGCGGCCAACCTCGACTACGGCCGGCGCATGAACGGGATCGACCGCGATCCGCAGGAGCACGCGCGCGTGGTCGAACTGCTCAACATCGGCCACCTGCTCGAGCGGCGGCCGGGACGCCTGTCGGGAGGCGAGCGTCAGCGCGTCGCCTTCGGCCGCGCGCTGCTGATGAAGCCACGCCTGCTGCTGCTCGACGAGCCGCTCGCCTCGCTCGACCGCGCGCGCAAGCTGGAAATCCTGCCGTATCTCGCGCGGCTGCGCGACGAGGCGAAGGTGCCGATGATCTACGTCAGCCACCAGGCCGGCGAAATCCAGCGGCTCGCCTCGACGGTGGTGCGGATCGAGGACGGGCGCGTCGCAGGCGTCGGCGGTCTGGAGCAGCTCGACGCCGAGTCCGTCGTGTAATGCGCCGCCGGCGTCGTTCTCAGCGCAGCCGCCCGAGAATCTCCGCGAGCCGCTCCATCGCCTCCGCCAGCGCCGGGCCGCCGCACAGCGTATAGCGGGTGGGAAACGCGATGCGGCGCTCCGGCGGCCAGGCGTTGCGCAGCGCCGGATGGCTGAACATCAGCGCGCCCTGGTCGCCGGGCTCCGACGGCGGGTCTTTCAGAAACAGCACGTCGGGCTTCATCACCAGAAGCCGCTCCAGCGACACGAAGCCGCCGATGCCGCCCGGCGCGCCGGCCGGCGGACGAAGGCCCGCCTCCGTCATCAGCGTCGCCGCGAGACTGTCCGGACCGGCCGCGAAGCCGCCGCGCTCGATCACCAGAGCGGTCGCAAGACCCGGCACGCGCACGCGCTGCAGACGCGCGCGGGCGGCGGCGATCCGCGTCACCAGCGCCTCGCCACGCTCGGCCTTCCCCAGCAGCGCGGCCACCTCGCGAATCTGGCGCTCGGCCGCGGCGATGTCGGAGACGATCTCGACGCGCTCCACGCGAAATCCGAGCTGCGACAGCATCCGCCGGGTGATCGCGCGGTCCCACGAACCGGTCAGCACCAGATCGGGCTTGAGCGCCACCGCCGACTCGGCCTGCCAGTCGAGCCGCGGATGGGCGCGCGCCTGCGCAGCCATCACCGAGACGTTCGGATCGGCGGCGTAGGGCGAGAGCCCCGCAATCTGTTGCGGATCGGCGAGAGCCAGCACGAGCTGGTCGGCGCAAAGGTTGAACGAGACGACGCGGCGCGGGGCGTCGGCGCTCGCGGCGGCGACGCCGAGCAGAAGCAGCAACGCAGAGCGCGCGGCGTGGCGCATCGCAGATCGGAAACCCGGCACCATCAGCACAATCGTCATGCGTGGGCATGACCCGAGCATCCACCCCTCGACCGCACCATTGCAGCCGGGGCGCGTCAGTCCTTCGCGCGCTCGACGTAGGAGCCGTCCTCGGTCATCACCACGATGCGGGTGCCGGCCGAGATGTGCGGCGGCACCGAGGTCCGCACGCCGTTCGACAGCAGCGCCGGCTTGTAGGACGAGGACGCGGTCTGACCCTTGGTCACCGGCTCGGTCTCGACCACTTCGAGGATCGCGCGCTGCGGCAGCTCGATCGACACCGCGTTGCCCTCGAACACCGCGAGCTTCACCATCATCTCCGGCTGGAGATAGGCCGCACCGTCGCCGACCACGTCCTCCGACACCTGGATCTGCTCGTAGTTCTCCAGATTCATGAAGTGGAAGCCGTCGGCGTCGTTGTAGAGGAACTGGTAGTCGCGCTCCTCGACATGGGCGCGCTCGACCTGCTCGGTGGTCTTGTAGCGCTGGGTGGTCTTCACGCCGTCGCTGATCCGGCGCATGTCGATCTGCGTCGTCGGCGTGCCCTTGCCGGGATGGAAGCTTTCGGCAGTCAGGACGGCGTAGAGCTTGCCGTCGATTTCGAGAATGTTGCCCTTGCGGACGGAGCTGGCGATGACCCTCACAGGCGGCGTTCCTTGGCTTCGATGAACGGGGGACCGAAGGGGCCGTCCCCCTCGAATTGGACCGCAACATACTCATCCTGCGAGGGTCCGCCAGCATTTTCAGGCTTTCCGGCCCGTTTCGCCGGCGATTCCGGGCGCGTCCGCTCCGCGACGCCGGGAATGACCCTCGAAGGTTCGCCGGCGGCCTGCTAAGCCCGCCGCGTGACCCAGCCGCCGCGCCCCTCCCCCTGGTGGGATCCCACCGTCTATGCCGACCGCCGGCCGTTCCTGCTGGCGCGCGACCGGATCGTGCGCGCGCTGCGCGACTGGTTCCGGATGCGCGGCTTCGTCGAGGTCGAGACGCCGATCCTGCAAGTCTCGCCGGGCAACGAGCTGCACCTGCACGCGCTTCCGACCGGCCTCACCGCCCCGGACGGCCGCAAGACCCGGATGCATCTGCACACCTCGCCGGAGTTCGCCTGCAAAAAGCTGCTGGCCGCGGGCGAGCCGCGGATCGTCACCTTCGCGCGCGCCTTCCGCGACCGCGAGCGCGGGCCGCTGCACCATCCCGAGTTCACCATGCTGGAGTGGTATCGCGCGGACGCAACCTACGAAGCGCTGATGGACGATTGCGCCGCGGTGCTGACCGAGACGGCCAAGGCAGCCGGCTGCGATGCATTCCGATATCGCGACCGCGACGCCGATCCCTTTGCCGCGCCCGAGCGGCTGAGCGTCGCCGAGGCTTTTGGCCGGCATGCCGGCATCGACCTGATGGCCACGCTCGACGGCGCGGAGGGCAATGCCGAGGCGCTGCGCAGGGCGGCCGAGGCCCAGGGCATCCGCACCGCGCCGGACGACACCTGGTCCGACATGTTCAGCCGCGTGCTGGGCGAGCGCATCGAACCGCATCTGGGGATCGGCCGGGCGACCGTGCTCGATGCCTATCCGATCCCGGAGGCGGCGCTGGCGCGCCCCGGACGCGATCCGCGCACCGCCGAACGCTTCGAGCTTTATGCCTGCGGCGTCGAACTCGCCAACGCCTTCGGCGAACTGACCGACGCAACCGAACAGCGCCGGCGCTTCGAGCACGCGATGGCCGAGAAGCGGCGCATCTACGGCGACGCGCCGCCGATCGACGAGGACTTCCTCGCGGCGCTGGCGCATATGCCGCAGGCCTCCGGCATCGCGCTTGGTCTCGACCGGCTCGTGATGCTGGCGACCGGCGCGAGCCGCATCGAGCAGGTGCTGTGGGCGCCGGTGGCGTCGCCTGAAATCTGATCAAGCGGCCGCATTGACGCTTTCGAAGGGCGCGGCCCCGGAGCGTTTTCGAGCGAAGCGGGGACCGTTTCGCGTGAAGAAACCGCGACAAGGCAAAAGGCCGGAGCCTCGGTTCTGATTCCATCAGAACCGAAAAGGCTCTAGGCTGCCGCGACGCGCCGACAGAGCGCAACACTGTCACCCACGAGAGGAACGTCCATGCGCCGCCCCGCCATCTCCGCCTTTGCGTTTGCCGCGGCTTTCGCGGCCGGCATCGCGCAGGCCCAGGCACAAGCCCAGACCTATCCGTCGCAAAGCATCAACGTCTATGTCGCCTTCGCCGCCGGCGGCGTGGCCGACACCATCGGGCGCATCGCTGCGACCAAGCTCGGCGAACGCCTGAAGCAGAACGTGGTGGTGGAGAATCGCGGCGGCGCCGGCGGCAATCTCGCTGCGCGAGCGGTCGCGACCGCAGCGCCGGACGGCTACACCATCCTCGCCACCACCTCAGCGCTCGCGGTCAACGACACCGCGTCGAAGAACAAGGGCTACGAGACCTTCGATCTGCGGCCCGTCGCCTTCGTCGCCTTCAGCCCGGACGTGATCGCCGTGCATCCCAGCAACCCGGCGACGTCGCTGAAGGAGTTGGTGCAAAACACGAAGAACAAGCCGTTCAGCTACGGCAGCGCCGGCGTCGGCACCGGCCCGCACATCGGCGCGGAGTATTTCTTCAAGGAGATCGCCAAGGCCAACGCCACCCATGTGCCGTTCTCGGGCGGCGCGCCGGCCGTGTCCGCCGCGCTCGGCAATCACGTCGACGGCGTGGTGCTGACGCTGCCGACCGTAACGCCGCACATCCTGAGCGGGAAACTGCGCGGCATCGGCTTGACCGGCGAGAAGCGCAGCGGCGCGGTGCCGGACGTGCCGACCTATTCCGAGGCCGGCTTCGGCAATTTCGCCACCGGCTCGTGGGTGGGGCTGTTCGTCCCGGCCAAGACACCGGAGGCGGTGGTGACGCGGCTGCGCACCGAGCTTGCGGCGCTGTCCAAGGACGCCGACGTGCAGGCGCGGCTTTCCAAGCTCGGCTTCGAGCCGATGGCCAAGAGCCCCGCGGAACTCGACGGCTTTTTCAAGCAGGACGTCGCGGCCTGGGGCAAGATGGTGAAGTCGGTCGGCTTCTCGAACTGAAGCGGGCCGAGCCCGCTCCCCGCGCGCTGGACGCACGGCGCGGAGCGGCGCATAGAGGCGCGAGCAACGAGGCTCGCGTCATGAACGCCGCTCCCAAACCCCTGCGAACCCTCTCCGATCTCGCCGTCGCGGGCCTTGTCCCCGCCGAACGCCGCGCAGCTCTCGAACAGGTTGCGGCGCGCTACGCGGTCGCGATCACGCCGGCGATGGCGGAGCTGATCGACCGCACGGACGAGCACGACCCGATCGCGCGGCAGTTCGTGCCCGACGCGGCCGAACTCGTCACGCAGCCGCAGGAGCGCGCCGACCCGATCGGCGACGACGCGCACAGCCCGGTCAAGGGCATCGTGCATCGCTATCCCGACCGCGTGCTGCTCAAGCTCACCGCCGTCTGCGCAGTCTATTGCCGGTTCTGCTTCCGCCGCGAGACGGTGGGCCCCGGCGCGCAGGCGCTGACGCCGCAGGAACTCGACGCCGCGTTCGGCTACATCGCCGCACACAAGGACATCTGGGAGACGATCCTGACCGGCGGCGATCCGCTGGTGCTGTCGCCACGCCGGATCGAAGCGGTGATGCAACGGCTGGCCGGGATCGATCATGTGAAGATCGTGCGGGTTCACACCCGCATTCCCGCCGTCGATCCGGCCCGCATCGACGATGCGCTGCTGCGCGCGCTCAAAGCCCCGGGCAAGACGGTCTGGGTCGTGCTGCACGCCAACCATCCGCGCGAGCTGACCGCGCAGGCGCGCGCCGCCTGCGCGCGGCTGATCGACGCCGGCGTTCCGATGCTGAGCCAGTCGGTGCTGCTCAAGGGCGTCAACGACGACCCCGACACGCTCGGCGCGCTGATGCGCGCGTTCGTGGAGACCCGCATCAAGCCGTACTATCTGCATCATGGCGACCTCGCTCCCGGCACCTCGCACCTGCGCACGACCCTCGCCGAGGGTCAGGCACTGATGCGCGCGCTGCGCGGCCGCGTCTCCGGCCTGTGCCAACCGGAGTATGTGCTCGACATACCGGGCGGACACGGCAAGTCGCCGGTCGGCCCGTCCTACTTCGAGGACAAAGGCGGCGGCAGCGCCAGCGTCGCGGACTACAACGGAGAGCGTCATTGCTATCCGCCGAAAACCTGACGGCGCAAAACCCGACCGCCGCGGACGTGATCCGGCTGCTTGACCTCAAGCCGCATCCCGAGGGCGGGCACTATCGCGAGACCTTCCGCGATCCGCGCACGGTCGAGGGCGGCCGCGCGGCTTCGACCGCGATTTACTTTCTGCTCGCGCGCGGCGAGCGTTCGCACTGGCACCGCGTGGATGCGGTCGAGACCTGGCACTGGCACGCCGGCGCGCCGCTGCGTCTGTCGATCGCCGACCGGGTGCGGCACGAGACCCTGACGCTCGGCCCCGATCTCGCGGCGGGCGAGCGCCCGCAGGGCATCGTGCCGGCCCATGCCTGGCAGTCCGCGGAATCGCTGGGCGACTGGACGCTGGTGGGCTGCACGGTCGCGCCGGGCTTCGAATTTTCGGGCTTCGAACTGGCGCCGCCCGGCTGGGAGCCGGGTCGAGAGCCGGGCTGACGATCCGGCCGAAAAGCCCTCGAACACCAGCGGTGCCGGCTTCGGACGACCGCATCCTGTCAAGTGGAGAAAGCCCCGCCCGGAGGATCGTTTTCTGCCGGGTCTGTGATAAATCTGGCGGGCGGTCGGGACACTGGCCGGCGTGGGACGTTGCGTCGATGGCATCGGGGGCGAACAGACCGGACTTGCGCCGAAGCGGGGGGCGCGCGCATGGCGTGCTGCTCGCCGGCACGGCGCTGGTCGCGCCGGCGGCGCTTGCCGTCTTCCTGATGAGCCCGAAAGCTCTGGCCGCCTGCAGCACCACCACCCCGGCGGACGGCGACACGGTGAACTGCGTCGGGCAGGAAACCAACCCCATCGGCGACCCGTTTTCTCCGCCGAACGGCGTGACAGTGAACGTCGCGCCCGGCGCATCAATCACGGTCGGCGACGACCAGCAGGCCATCCAGCTCGACTCACAGAACAGGGTGTTCAACAACGGCACGATCACGGTCGGCGACGGCATCAACCTGCCGGCAATAGGCGTCCTGCTGTTCGGCAACGACAACATCGTGGTCAACGACGGCTCGATCGTTGCAGGCAACACCGGAAACCAGATCACCAGCGGCATCTTTGTCTTCGGCAACGACACGCAGGTCACCAACAACGGTCTGGTTCAGGTCGGCAACGGCGACACGGCGAACGGTCCGACCCGCGGAATCTCGGTCGGCGACGATTCCTTCGTCACCAACAACGGCCGGATCGTCGGCGGCAGCCTGTCCTACGGAATCTCCGCCTGCTGCGACAACGTCATCGTCAACTCCGCCACCGGCACGATCACGCTCGGCGATTCCAGCCTGGGCATCGCTGCGACCGACCGGAACCAAATCCGAAACCACGGCACGATCATCGTTGGCAGCGTGATGAATCCCGGCTTCGCCGCGGTCGGCATCGACGCGCTCGACGACAACACGATCATCAACAGCGGCGGCATCGCCGTCGGAAACGGTCTCGGCGGCCAGAACGCTTTCGGCATCCGGGTGCGAAGCGGCAACACGGTGACCAACACCGGCACGATCGCCGTCGGTAATCTCGCCAAAGGAATTGCCGTCGGCACCGGCGGCGGCGCCAACACGATCGTTAACGCGGGATCGATCCGCGGCGGCAACCAGTCGATCGGCATCGAAGGCCTGTTCGACGGCATGACCATCGACAACAGCGGATTGCTCGCTGTCGGCGACGGGCCGGGCGCGGCCGGCATCCTGTTCAACAACGGCACGGCCACCAACACCGGCACGATTGTCGTCGGCGCCGACGGAATCGGCATCGCCGCAGCCGCCGACAACGCGCAGATCGTCAACTCCGGCGCGATCATGACCGGCGCGAACGGCGCCGGCATCGACCTGCTCGCCGGAACCACGGGCGGCGGCATCCAGAACTCGGGAACGATCCTCGCCGGCCCCGGGGGCTTCGGTGTGCGCTTCAACGGCGACGGCACGCTGACCAACACCGGCTTCGTCGGCGCTGGCGCCGGCGGCTACAGCATCTTCTCCTGCAATTGCGCGACCGCCGCGATCGACAACTTCGGCACCCTGAGCGGGCTGGTCGAGACCCGCGGGCCCGCGACCTTCCGCAACTTCGGCTTCATCGGCATCGCCGGCACCGCAGCACAGACTCCGATTGGACCGTTCAGCTTCAACATCAGCCATTTCGGCGGTCTCGGCACCGGCACGTTCGAGCAGCTTGCCGCCGGCACGCTCTCCATGCGCGTCGCGCCGGGCGCGCCCGCTCCGATCGACGGCCTGCTCTCCGACACCGTCACGCTCGCAGGCACGCTGCGCGCCGCGATCCAGCCCGGCCTCTACGGCAACACCACGGTCACGGATCCCGCCGTCTCGCTGACCGGCAACGGCGCGGCCAACATCACCACCACGTTCGACCGCTTCGCATCGTCCTCGCCGTTCTTCACCGTGACGCCGATCTACAACGGCGGCGCCGGCCTGCCGACCGACTACAACAACCTGACGCTGCAGCTCGACCGCATCGCGTTCGGCTCCGTTCCCGGCCTCACGCCCAACCAGCGCGCGGTCGGCAACGCGCTCGAAGCCGTCTATGCCGCCGGTGCGCCGACGGGCAACGCGGCGACGCTGTTCTCGAATCTGTTCACAGCGACCTCTGCGAACGCACTCGACCAGCTCTCGGGCCAGAGCCTTGCGGGCGCGCAGAACGCGGCGTTCGGCGCGGCCTCGCAATTCACCGGCGGCATGATGAGCCAGGGCCTTTTCGGGGCCAGCGGCGCGGGCGGCGGCGCACCGCTCGCCTATGCGCCGGAGCCCGCGGACCGTGACGCCCAGGGCCGCGATGCCTTTGCGTCATTCAAGGCGACGCGCGCACCGGCGGTCTCCGAACGCTGGCGTGTCTGGGCACTGGGCTTCGCCTCGACCCGCAGGCTCGACGGCGGGAGCGATCCCGGCATCGCCGGCCAGCGCATCCGCAGCGGCGGCGGCGGCTTCGGCGTGGAGCGCCGGCTCGGCCACGATCTGGTGTTCGGCGTGTCGGTGGCCGCCAGCGAGACCAGCTTCTCGGCCGGCGATCTGGGCACCAGCGGCCGCGCCACCGGTGGACATCTCGGTGCTTATGCCGTGAAGCGCTGGGGCGCGCTCTATGGCGCGGCCAGCATCGCCTATGCCCACCTCGACAACCGCACCACCCGCACCGTGACCGGGCTCGGCCCGGCGGAATCGCTGCATGGCCGCTTCGCAGGCGACCAGCTTGCCGGCCGGCTCGAACTGGGGTTGACCAAAGCCTATGCGCGCTTCGCCGTCACACCGTTCGTGGCGATTGAGCCGTCGGTGCTGTGGCAGCGCGGCTTCACCGAGACCGGCGGCATTCTCGCGCTCGACGTCGCGCGCCGCACGGCCGGCTCGCTGCCGCTGTTCCTCGGAGCGCAGATCGACGCCACGCATACGCTCGCAGGCGGCGAGACGCTCGCGACCTACGGCCGCGTGTCGTGGGTGCACGAGTTCCTGCCGAACCGGGACATCACGGCCGCGCCGGTCAGCGTGCCGCAGGCCTCGTTCACCGTCGCGGGCGCGCGCGACGCTCGCGATGCGCTGCGACTGGAGACCGGAGCGACGCTTGCGCTGCGCTCCTCATGGTCGCTGTTCGCCAATCTCTCCGGCGAGTTTTCCGACCGTTCCAGCGGCTACGGCCTGAGTGGCGGCCTGCGGACGGTGTGGTAACGATCAGCGCCGCCCGCCGTGCTCGCTCATAAGCCGTCGATTATTTGTTCGAGCACGATCTTGTCCGAAAACCGTTCCCGCCTTTCTTGGATCATGCTCAGGCGAAATACTGGCCGCCGTTGGCCGAGATCGTCGAGCCGGTGATCAGCCCGGCCTCGTCGGACGCCAGGAACACCACGCAGCGCGCGATTTCCTCGGCCTCGCCAAGCCGGCCGATCGGGATCTGCGGCAGGATGTTCTTCTCCAGCACGTCCTTCGGCACCGCCTGCACCATCTCGGTGTTGATGTAGCCCGGCGCGATCGCATTCACCGTGATGCCGGCGCGCGCGCCCTCCTGCGCCAGCGCCTTGGTGAAGCCGATCTCGCCGGCCTTGGCGGCGGAGTAATTGGTCTGGCCCATCTGGCCCTTCTGGCCGTTGATCGACGAGATGTTGACGATGCGGCCGAACTTGCGCTCGCGCATGCCGTTGATCACCGGCTGGCACATGTTGAACAGCGAGCCGAGGTTGGTGTCGATCACCTGCTTCCACTGTTCGGGCTTCATGCGATGAAGCATGGCGTCGCGGGTGATGCCGGCGTTGTTGACCAGCACCTCGACCGGGCCGAGATCGGCCTCCACCTGCTTCAGCCCGGCGGCGCAGGCCTCGTAGGACGAGACATCCCACTTGTAGACCGCGATCCCGGTCTCGGCCTTGAACTTCTGCGCGGCCTCGTCGTTACCGGCGTAATTCGCCGCAACCATGTAACCCGCCGCCTTCAGCGCCTTGGAAATCGCCGCTCCGATACCGCGTGTTCCACCCGTCACCACAGCCACGCGAGACATGAGTCGCCCTCCGAAAAGAAATTTATCGTTCGTGTCTGTCGTCCGTCATGGCCGGGCTTGTCCCGGCCATCCACGACTTGCCTGCGCTCAAGCTTAAAGACGTGGATGCCCGGCACAAGGCCGGGCATGACGCTATTGGGGGAGCGGAACGGCTACCGTTCGACGCACAGCTACCGTTCGACGCACATGGCGATGCCCATGCCGCCGCCGATGCAGAGCGTGGTCAGGCCCTTCTTCGCGTTCCGCTTCTGCATCTCGTGCAATAGCGTCACCAGCACGCGCGCGCCGGAGGCGCCGATCGGATGGCCGAGCGCGATCGCGCCGCCGTTGACGTTGACCTTGCCGGTGTCCCAGCCGAGATCCTTGTTGACCGCGCAGGCCTGCGCGGCGAACGCCTCGTTGGCCTCGATCAGGTCGAGGTCGTCGGCCTTCCAGCCGGCCTTCTGCAGCGCCGCGCGCGACGCCGGGATCGGCCCGGTTCCCATGATCGAGGGATCGACGCCGGCGTGCGCCCAGGACACGATGCGCGCCAGCGGCGTCTTGCCGAGCCTGGCGGCTTCGCTCGCCTTCATCAGCACCACGACGGCCGCGCCGTCGTTGATGCCCGAGGCGTTCGCCGCGGTCACGGTGCCCTCCTTGTCGAACGCCGGGCGCAGCTTGGCGATCGCTTCGACCGTCACGCCGGCTTTCGGATACTCGTCGGTGTCAACCACCACGTCGCCCTTGCGGGTCTTGACCGTCACCGGCGCAATCTCGTCCTTGAACTTGCCGGCCTTCATCGCGGCCTCGGCCTTGTTCTGCGAGGCGGTCGCGAACTCGTCCTGCTGCTGGCGGGTGATCTGCCACTTCTTGGCGACGTTCTCGGCGGTCGTGCCCATGTGATAGCCGTGGAAGGCGTCCCACAGGCCGTCCTTGATCATGGTGTCGACCATCTTCAGGTCGCCCATCTTGATGCCGTCGCGCAAATGCGCGCAGTGCGGGGCCTGACTCATCGATTCCTGGCCGCCGGCGACCACGATGTCGCTGTCGCCGTTGAGGATCGCCTGGTAGCCGAGCGCGACCGCGCGCAGGCCGGAGCCGCAGAGCTGGTTCACGCCCCAGGCCGGACTCTCGACCGGGATGCCGGCAGCGATCGACGCCTGCCGTGCCGGATTCTGGCCCTGACCCGCGGTCAGGATCTGGCCCATGATGACTTCGGAGACCCGACCGCCCTCGATCCCGGCGCGCTCCAGCGCCGCCGCGATCGCGACCTTCCCGAGTTCATGAGCGGGCAGCGCGGACAGCGACCCGTTGAAGGATCCGACCGGGGTGCGGGCGGCACTGACGATGACGATGTCGTCTTTCATCGAAAATCTCCCAAAATCCCACTGCAACCTTCGATAGCCCGCCGAACCCTGCACTGTCCATATGACCTTGCGGCAACGCACCCGCAAGGATTCGGCGGATTTCAGGGGACCATCTCACGGGCTCGGCCCCCGTTTGCGGCAGCGCCCAGGGCGGTCTCGGCACTGCACAAACAAGTGGCCGGCAGATTGGAAACCGCTTAGCTTTGTGACAGGCGGCAACAACGTGCGGGGGCGGGCGGATCACATGGCGAAATCCGAAGAGCCGATCACCATCAAGAAGTACGCGAACCGGCGCCTCTACAACACCGGGACCAGCACGTACGTCACCCTGGAAGACCTCGCGGCGATGGTGAAGACCGGCGAGGATTTCTTGGTCTACGACGCCAAAACGGGGGAAGACATCACCCGCACCGTGCTGACCCAGATCATCTTCGAGCAGGAGAACAAGGAGGGGCAGAACCTGCTGCCCATCAACTTCCTGCGCCAGCTCATTCGATTCTACGGCGACAGCATGCAGATGATGGTGCCGCGCTACCTGGAGATTTCGCTCGACTCGCTGACCCGCGAGCAGGAGAAGTTCCGCGGGCAGATCGCCCAGGCCTTCGGGATGGGCGGCTTCGGCGCCATCGAAGACCAGGTCCGCCGCAACATGGAGATGTTCGAGCGCACCTTTTCGATGTTCGCGCCGCCCTTCGCCCGCCAGGGTCAGTCGCC
The DNA here is from genome assembly GCA_963758225.1 of uncultured Alphaproteobacteria bacterium. Taxonomy (GTDB): domain Bacteria; phylum Pseudomonadota; class Alphaproteobacteria; order Rhizobiales; family Xanthobacteraceae; genus Z2-YC6860. The sequence goes on from CAVWUJ010000003.1 coordinate 195,264, forward strand.
GGGTGGCGAAGCGGGCGCCGCACCGGACAAGCCCGCCCAGCCCATGCCGCAGAGCAGCGACGACATCAACAATCTGCGCCGGCAGATGGAGGAGATGCAGAAGCGTCTCGACCGCCTGACCGACAAGGACAAGTAGGCTCAGCCCCGGGGCCATCCTGAGAAACCGTGTGCCGCGCTGCGGCCGGCACCGATGCGATGCAGATTTGGCTTCATCAGCAGCGTCATCGGCGGTGCCTCCCCTCTCCCGGAACGGGAGAGGGTCGCTGAGCGCGGAACGCGCGAAGCCGGGAGAGGGACTTGGTCCGCGAAACTTTGGCGATGATCAGGCGCTTGCGTCTGCCGCAAGTCCCTCTCCCGCCTCGCATGCGCTCGGCACCCTCTCCCCTTCGGGGAGAGGAGACAGACGGCGACACCCGTTTCTTTGTCCGATCTGAACCGTTTCTTCGTCGGCTCCGATCGCGCCTCAGACCCGCACGCTCTTGCGGCGGTCGACCGGCACGACCTGGCCCCACGGCCGTTCGATCGAGGCCAGACCGATCAAGCGGCCCTGCAGACAATCGCAGCCCCAGTCGGCGAGCAACGCCGCGGCCTCCTCGTCCTGCACCCATTCCGCGACGGTCTTGAGCCCGAGCCGGCGCGCCAGCTCGATCAGGGTCTGCACGAACACGCGGTCGTCGTCGGATCGCGTCATCGCCTGTACGAAGGCGCCATCGATCTTGAGCACGTCGACGCCAAGCTTGCGCAGGTTGCGGAACGAGGTGGAGCCGGAGCCGAAATCGTCGATCGCGATCCGGCAGCCGAGATCCTTCACGCGGGCGACGAAGCCGCGGGTGTCGTCGACGTCCTGGATCGCCGTCATCTCGGTGATCTCCACCGTGAGGCGTTCGGCGACGCCGGCGTTGGCCCGCAGCAGCGCGGTCAGCGCCGACCACCAGTCCGGGTCGATGGTGGAGGTCGGCGACACGTTGACGCTGGCGTTGAGCGCCGGCACCGCCGCCATCTCCGACACCAGCAGCTCCAGCACGCGATGGTCGATCATCCGCACCAGTCCGAGCCGCTCCGCCACCGGGATCACCTGGCCGGCCGGCACGATCCGTCCGTCGGCGCTGCGGATCCGCATCAGACATTCGTAGAACGTCGGCTGTCGCGTGATCGTGTCCACCACCGGCTCGAACGCCAGCAGGATGCGCCGCTCGTTCAGCGCCGAGACGATCTCGTCGGCGGCGCGCACGTTCTCGCGGCGCAGCGCATCGCGCTCGATGTTCGGACGATAGGCCTGAAACGACCCGCGCCGCTTGGCCTTGGCCTGCGCCAGAACCTCCTGCGCGCGGCTCAGCACCTCGTGAACGTCGCGCGCATGACGCGGCGCGGTGACGCCGCCAATGGTGACGGTGACAGCGACCGGACCCGCGGAGCTGCGCACCACGTCGTCGCGCACGCCGGCGAGAAGGCGGTCGGCCGCCACGTCCATGTCCTCGGGCGTGCAGTTGTTGAGGATGATGCCGAACTTGTTGCCGGAGAACCGGCCGAGATGATCGCCGCCGCGCATCTTGGCGCGCAGCCGCTTGGCGACCGCGCCGATCACCTCGTCGGCGATGTCGAATCCGTAGGCCTCGTTGATCCGGGCGAGATTGTCGATCGCGACCAGCATGAAGCCGCAGGAGCCGCGCTGCTGGATCGCCTCGTCCAACGTCGCGGTCAGAACCTCCGCGAGGCTAAAGCGGTTCATCTCGCCGGTCAGCCCGTCGAAGCGCGACAGAAAGGCGAGCTTCTCCTCCTGCTCGTGCCGCTCGTTGATGAGGCGCAGGATGCCGTGCGCGAATGCCGGAGCGCCATCCGGACCGGCGAACCAGCGCCCGGTGTCCTCGACCCACACCGCCGTATCGCTGCCGGGCGGCTTGAGCGCGTATTGAATCTGGTAGGCGACGCCGATGCCGGTGTCGCGCGCCGCGGATTTCATGATCGCGTCGAAGCGCGTCGCGGTCGCATCCGGCGCCTGCAGCATGGCGTAGCCGCGTCCGGTGGCGATCGCTGCAGGGTCCGGCACGCCGAGCACCGCCGCCGCGTTGCCGCCCCACACCAGCGCATCGGTCGCGAGCGTCCATGTGTAGGGCACCTCGCCGACCGAGGTCATGATGACGGAAGAATCCAGCGCCGCATCCCCGGCGACCGGCGCCGGACGCAGAGAGGTCGAAGCCGACGACGCAGCAGGCTTGGCGAACACGTCGGCCGCAGCGAACACATTGGCCTCACCGGAGGCCGGCCCGGCGTTCGGACGGCGCGGATTGCGATCGATCACGAGTGAACCTTCCCGGAATGAAGCGCGTTGTCCCACGCATGGACATCGCAGGACGTGAACCGGGAGCAGAAATAGCCGAGAACGTCTAAACAATCGGCAAAATGAAGCTCTGAAATCCCGGCATGCGGCTTGCGATGTTCATGTCGCGGAGACGTCGATGTCCCGCGCTGAGACAGAGGCCGCCGATGCTTGCGAAGGATTTACCATGTTCGGGCCGCGCGCTGGTTCCGCTGACCCGGGAGCCGGTCCGCGTGCAAACGGTCCGGGCGCCGACGCGACCGGCGGCGTTTCTCGCGCATCTCATTGCAGCCGCGAAGCAGGTGCCGCAGGCGCGCGAGCGACGGCGCGCCGATCCGGCCGAGGCGATTGCCGCCTATCAGGCGATGGTTCGGATTTCGTCGCGCTGAACGGCGAATGAAGCGGCCTCGCGCCGCAACCGGTCAGTAACCAAGCGCGCAACCGTCCTTGCGCGGATCGGAGCCGCCGATCAGCACGCCCCGCGTCCAGTCGATCCCGATCGCCTGCGCCCCACCCCAGGGTGCAGGCTCGACCTGCACCGTATGTCCCCGCGCCCGCAGCCCCTCGACCGTGCCGGGGGAAATGCCGCGCTCCACCAGAGTCGTGTCGCCGTCATAGAATGCACGCGGCGCGTCGATCGCCGCCTGCACGTCCATGCCGTAGTCGACCAGGTTCAGCACCATCTGCGCATGGCCCATCGGCTGATAGTGCGCGCCCATCACCCCGAACGACAGCGCGCAGCGGCCGTCGCGCAGGCCGAGCGCCGGGATGATCGTGTGCATCGGCCGCTTGTTCGGGCCGAGCGCGTTGGGATGCGCGGGATCGAGCCGGAAGCCCGAGGCGCGGTTGTTGAACAGCACGCCGGTGCGCTCGCTGCAGATGCCGGAGCCGAACGCCGAGAACAGCGAGTTGATGAACGACACCGCGCGCCGGTCGCGGTCCACCACCGTGAGATAGACCGTGTCGCCTCCCGGCACCGGCTGCGTCGGAAGCGAGGCCCGCCGCGCCGGATCGATATGCGCGGCGAGCTTTCGGGCGAACGCCTTGTCGATCAGATCGGCGGCCGCCACGCGCATGTGCGACGGTTCGGCGACGTGCGTGTCGCGCACCGCAAACGCGAGCCGCGCGGCCTCGAGCTGGAGATGGAAGCGCTGCGCGCCGAGCGGATCGAGCGACGCAAGATCGAAGCCTTCGAGAATGTTGAGCAGCACCAGAGCGGTGAGCCCCTGCCCGTTCGGCGGCAGTTCCACGAGATCCAGACCGCGATAGTTGCTCGACAGGGGAACCTGCGCCTCGCCGCGGTGCGCGGCGAAGTCGTCGAGCGACAGCACCGAGCCCTGGGCGTTCAGCGTCGCCACCATATCCGCGGCGATCGCGCCCTCGTAGAACGCGCGCGGGCCGTTCGCCGCAATCGCCTTCAGCGTGTCCGCCAGCGCGGGCAGACGCACGATGTCGCCTTCGGCCGGCGCGCGGCCGCCCGGAAGATAGTGCCGCGTCGCGCCGGCGCTGTTGCCGAGCTTGGCGACCTGCCGGCTCCAGTCGAACGCGACGCGCGCCGCGACCGGAAAGCCGTGCTCGGCGTAACGGATCGCCGGCTGCAGCGCGCGATCCAGCGTCCAGGTGCCCTGCGCGGTCAGGATCGCGTCCCAGGCTTCGATCGCGCCCGGCACGTTGACGGCGTGGGGCGATGTCGCCTCGATGCCGCTCATCCCCTGCGCGATGAGCGTATCGACCGACGCCTTTGCGCCGGCGCGGCCGCACCCGTTGTAGCCCCACACCGGCTTGCCGGGCTCCGACACCAGCGCGAAGCAATCGCCGCCGATGCCGGTCATCGCCGGCTCCACGACGCACAGCACGGCGACCGCCGCCACCGCCGCATCGACGGCGTTGCCGCCGGCGCGCAGCGTCTCGATCGCGGTCAGCGTGGCGAGCGGATGCGAGGTCGCGGCCATCGCCTCGGAGGCAACGACCGGCGAGCGGCCGGGGAAATGGAAGTCGCGGGGCATCGGACCGTTCGCCCTTCAGCGATGGCGCAACGGTTTACGAAGCGACGCCTTCGAACTTCTCGATGCTGAAATCGCGCTGCGAGGTGCGAAGCGTCACGATCAGGCCCGCGACCACGTCCACGATTCCGATCAGCATCAGGATGAAGAAGGTCGAGGTGCCGGCCTGCCGCACCAGCAGGAACTCGATCAGCATCACGATGAACAGCGTCAGCGACAGGACATGATCGACGATCGAGCGCATGCCGATCCGCGTCGCCTTGAGGATTTCCAGCGGCAGCAAGGCGATGGCGAGCGCCAGCAGCAGATCCTGCGGCGTCATGGTCCAAGCCTGCCCGGAGATCAGGTTGAAACTGGCGATGCTGTCGGTCCAGTTCACGCCCGGCGTCAGGAACGCGATCATGTTGTAGATCGCGAACGGGATCAGCAGCAGCGGGAATCCGATCAGGTACATCGCCGGGCCTCCTCGAGTCGTGACGATCCTAGAGCGTTTTCGAGCGAAGTGGGTACCGGCTCGCGTGAAGAACACCACAAAACGAACGGCCGGAGCGACGCGCGCAGCGCCCCAAACGCAGATGGCCGGGGCAAGCCCGGCCATCGCCAAATCTTCGAAACGCTCAGGCCTCGGTCTTCGACTTGAGGACCGCTCGGCCCTTGTACATGCCGGTCTTGAGGTCGATGTGATGCGGACGGCGGTTCTCGCCCGAATCCTTGTCCTCGATATAGGACGGCTGCTTGAGGGCGTCGGCCGAGCGGCGCATGCCGCGCCGGGACGGCGAGGTCTTTTTCTTTGGCACGGCCATGTGGCGATCTCCTGTAACGACGGCGCCCGCGAAGGGCTGCCGGACGGCCAAAACCTTTGGCAAAACCTATGGGAAGCCGGGCTTATAGAGGAAGGCAGCCGGCAGCGCCAGTGGTTTCAGCCCGCCCGGATGCAGGCATCGACCGGGCCGGAACCGGCGGCGCGGGACTGCAGCCGGGCCGCGATCCGGCGCACGGCCGGGCCCGGCGTCCGGGCGTTGCGGCGGACCGGATTGGGCAGGACCGCCGCCATCAGCGCGGCCTCGCCGGCCGAGAGCTTTGCCGCCGGCTTGCCGAAGGCGCGCTGCGCGCCGGCCTCCGCGCCAAACTGGCCGCGCGGACCCCATTCGGCGACATTCAGGTAAATCTCCAGAATCCGCCGTTTCGGCAGAACCAGATCCATCCAGAGCGCCAGCGGCGCCTCCAGCGCCTTGCGCACGAAGCTGCGGCCCGGCCACAGGAACAGGTTCTTGACCACCTGCTGGGTGATGGTGGACCCTCCGCGAACCTCCGAGAGGTCGTCGGCATCGTCGATCGCCGCCTGGATCTCGGTCCAGTCGATGCCGGAATGGGTGCAGAACCGCGCATCCTCGGACGCGATCACGGTGCGCGCCAGCACCGGGGCGATCCGCTCCAAGGGCACCCAGGTCTGCTCGACCGGCGCGCCGCGCAGCTTGCGCCACAGGATCAGGGTCGAACCCGGATCGACCACCCGGTAGAGCGGCGTCAGGACGTAGGGCAAAAGCAGAATCGCGAGCACGGCCAGCACGATGCTGCGCACAATGCGGGGCAGGGAGCGGCGCGCGGGAGGGGCGGCTTCGGCGCTTGTCATGGCGCGCCAGTTAAGCACAAATCCTGCCATGCCGAACGCCGCCCTTCCATCCACCGCGTCCGACGACGGCTTCGCCGCTCGCCTCGCGGCAGCCGCGGACGAAACCGAACGTCTGCTCGATGCGCTGCTGGCGCCCGCGACCGCCCCCGGCGAGATCGCGCGGCCGATGCGGCTTGTGGAGGCGATGCGATACGCCGCGCTCGGCGGCGGCAAGCGGCTGCGGCCGTTTCTCGCCGTCGAGAGCGCGGCGCTGTTCGGCGTGCCGCGCGAGCGGGCGCTGATGGCGGGGGCCGCGATCGAATGCGTGCACTGCTATTCGCTGGTGCACGACGACCTGCCGGCGATGGACGACGACCGGCTGCGGCGCGGCCGCCCGACCCTGCATGTGGCGACCGACGAAGCCACCGCGATTCTCGCCGGCGACAGCCTGCTGACCTTCGCCTTCGACGTGCTGGGACGCCCCGAGACCCATCCCGATCCCGGTGTGCGGATCGCGCTGGTGACGGGGCTCGCGCGCGCCTCGGGCCTCGGCGGCATGACCGGCGGGCAGATGCTCGACCTCGCCGCCGAAGGCCGTTTCGGCAACGGTCACGCGCCGCAGAGCGACGACGACGTGCTGACCATGCAGGCGATGAAGACCGGCGCGATCATCCGCTTCGCCTGCGAGGCCGGCGCGATCCTCGGCGGGGCCGCACCGGCGCAGCGCGAGACGCTCGCGCGCTACGGCCACGCGCTCGGCCAGGCGTTCCAGATCGCCGACGATCTGCTGGATCTCGACGGGGACGCGGCCACGCTCGGCAAGGCCACCGGCAAGGACGCGGCGCAGGGCAAGGCGACGCTCGCCGCGCGGCTTGGCCGCGACGGCGCGCGCGCACGGCTCGCGGCGTTGGTGCGGGAGGCGGAGACGGCGCTTGCGCCGTTCGGCCTGGCGGCGACGGCGCTCACCGATGCGGCGCGCTTCGTGGCGGAGCGCAAGGCGTGAGGCCGACCGAGGTCCGACCAGCGCAACGGCACCGTAATGACATTGTCATTACGGTATGCTACGATGGCGGCGTTGGCTGGAGAATGGCATGACCACGGTCCGCACGCGGCGTGAAACCCTGAACCTGCGGATCGGCCGCGACGAGCGCGGCCTGATCGACCGTGCCGCCAAAAGTCTGGGCAAGACCCGCACCGACTTCGTGCTGGAGGCGGCGCGCCGGGCGGCGGAAGAGACCCTGCTCGAGAAGACCATGTTGCACGTCAGCCCGAAGGCGTTCGCAGCCTTTCTCGAACGGCTCGATGCGCCGCCGCGCCGCAGCCCGCGGCTGGCCCAGACCATGAAGACCCCGGCGCCGTGGGATTGACGTGACGCTTCGCGCTCCTGCGGCTCTCGCGGCGCATGACGCGCTTTCCGAATTCGATTCCGGCGTGCCGTCGCTCGACCAATGGCTGAAGCGCCGCGCTCTGCAAAATCAGGCAAGCGGCGCATCGCGAACCTATGTGGTCCGCGACGACAATCGGGTGGTCGGCTACTACGCGCTGGCGTCGGGCGCGGTGGCGATCGACGCTGCGTCCGGCCGGTTTCGCCGCAACATGCCCGATCCTGTTCCAGTCGTGATGCTCGCGAGACTGGCGCTGGACCGCAGCGTGCAGGGCCGGGGGCTGGGGCGGATGCTTGTGCGCGACGCCGGCCTGCGCGTGCTTCACGCCGCCGACACGATCGGCATTCGCGGCCTGCTGGTTCACGCGCTCTCGGACGAAGCCCTCGCGTTTTATCTCGCGACCGGATTTGAGCCGTCGCCGCTCGATCCGATGACGTTGATGGTGACGCTGTCCGACCTGCGCCGGGCCTGCGAAGACTGAGCTAGGGCCTGACCCAACTGCGTTAAATCGGGCCCGTCGCCGATCTTCATGTTCGAGCATGACCTTGCCCGAAAACCGGTTCCCACTTTCGGGATCATGCTCTAACGCGAAGCCCACCACGCGCGCAGCGAGGCAAGGCGGCGGCGAAACGCGCCCGACACCAGCGCCAGCACGACGCCGATCACCAGGAGCGGCACCCAGATCAGCACCAGGCCGGCAAGCAGCAGCAGGACCAGCGCCGCGATCACGCCGGTGGCCAGCAAGCCCAAGAGGATGGTCGGCCAGCCCGGCCGGGCGACGAACACGCGGCGGACGCCGTCGCGCTCGTCGAAGCGGAAGAACACGCCCTCCGGCCCCGAACGGCCGCGGCCGTCGCGATCCGGCGGGATGATCTCCGGCTCGACGCGGGGCTGCTCCGGGCCGCGGTCCGGGGTGCGGGAATCGTGGGTCATGCAGGCAATGTGGGCGGTGCGGGCGTCACGGGCAATGGGGCGGTTCGCGATCAGCCACCAGACGGATTGTGCGGACGCCGGACACCTTCGCCCCGCGCCCTACTCCGCCGCCCGAGCGCCCGGCCCGTACCGCCGTTCGATGTAATCGATCACCATCTGCTTGAAGTCCGCCGCGAGCGTCGGCCCGCGCAGCGTCGCGGCCTTCCTGCCATCGACGAACACCGGCGCGGTCGGCTGCTCGCCGGTGCCGGGCAGCGAGATGCCGATGTCGGCGTGCTTGCTCTCGCCCGGCCCGTTGACGATGCAGCCCATCACCGCGACGTTAAGTCCCTCGACGCCGGGATAGCGCGTCTTCCACTCCGGCATCGAGGCGTGGATGAAGCCCTGGATGTCCTGCGCCAGTTCCTGAAACGTCGTCGAGGTGGTACGGCCGCAGCCGGGGCAGGCCGCGACCAACGGCACGAAGGTGCGAAAGCCCATCGTCTGCAACAACTCCTGCGCGACCTTCACCTCGAGCGTGCGGTCGCCGTTGGGTTCCGGCGTCAGCGAGACGCGCACGGTGTCGCCGATGCCCTGCTGCAGCAGCACGCCCATCGCGGCCGACGACGCGACGATGCCCTTCGAGCCCATGCCGGCCTCGGTCAGCCCGAGATGGATCGCGTAGTCGGAGCGGCGCGAGAGCTCCGCGTAGACCTCGATCAGATCCTGCACCGCCGAGACCTTCGCCGACAGGATAATGCGGTTGCGCGGCAGGCCGATTTCCTCGGCGCGAGCGGCTGACAGCAGCGCCGACTGCACCATGGCCTCGCGCGTCACCTCGCGCGCGTCCTTCGGCGCACTGGAGCGGCTGTTCAGGTCCATCAGGTGCGTCAGCAATTCCTGATCGAGTGAGCCCCAGTTCGCGCCGATGCGCACCGGCTTGCCGTATCTGATCGCCATCTCGACGATGGCGGAGAACTGGCGGTCCTTCTTGTCCTTGAAGCCGACGTTGCCGGGGTTGATGCGGTACTTGTCGAGCGCCTGCGCGCAGGCCGGATGATCGGCCAGCAGCTTGTGGCCGATGTAGTGAAAGTCGCCGACGATCGGCACGCCGACGCCGATCCGCAGCAGCCGCTCCTTGATCTTCGGCACCGCCGCCGCGGCCTCGTCGCGGTCCACCGTGATGCGCACGATCTCCGAGCCGGCATGGGCCAGCGCCGCGACCTGCCGCACGGTCGCGTCGACATCCGCCGTGTCGGTGTTGGTCATCGACTGCACGACGATCGGCGCGCCGCCGCCGACGGTCACGCCGCCGACGTCCACCGGCACGGTGAGCCGGCGGGGCTTGAGCGCGGTTTCGAGCGTCGCGGGGTTCGAGTTTGCCGTCATGCCCACAATATAGCGTGATGACGGCGACAACTCACGCCCGCCGGATCGCCTGTGTCGTGGCAAGGCTGTTTCCGGCCTTTTCTCTTGCTCGGGTTTCCCGCTTTCCGGGCTCCTTGGACGGCAACACTGCGCTCTCCGTCACCTCCCCCCCTGCAAGAGGGAGGTGGACCGCGCAGCGGTCGGGTGGGGGTCATTCGCGGTGGCTTGCTCCGGCATGGACCCCCTCCCCGACCCTCCCCCTTGCAGGGGGAGGGAGCGCACCGCCGCTGCCACCACTCAACGGAAACCCTTTCTGCGATGGAACGGCGAGACCGCCAACTCCTGAAAATGATCCGCTCTATCCGAACGCTACCGCCGGTTCACCAGCACCAGCCCGGCCGCCACCAGCAGCACCGCCAGCACGAACGCCGGGGTCAGCGGATCGCCCAGGATCCAGTGGCCGGCGGCAACGCCGCACAGCGGCGTCAGGAACGTGAAGGCCGAGAGCCGGCCGGCCGAATAGCGCACGATCATGGCGAACCACATCGCATAGGTGACGCTGACCACCAGCACCTGGTAGCCGACCGCGCCGAGCGCCATCGCCCCGGGCATGGCCGCGATCTGCTCGCCGGCGAGCCACGCCCCGGCCGCCATCATCGGCACCGAAACCGCGAGCTGGTAGAGCAGCGTCTTCTCCGGCGAAACCCGGTTGAGCGCGGAGCCCTTGATCACCACCGTGGTCGCGGCCCAGGCGATCGCCGCGCCGACCATCATGAGATCGCCGGTGAGCTGGCGCGGATCGGCCGAAGGCGTCGGCAGGCCGAACGCCACGACCATTCCGGCGAACGACAGCAGCAGGCCGGTCCATTGCATCGGGCCGAAGCGGTCGGCGGGCAGGAACAGCCGCACGCCCAGCACCACGAAGAACGGCGCGAGATAGATGAACAGCACGGCGCGCGACGCCGTGGTGTAGTTCAGCCCCTGATAGATCAGCAGGAACTCGATGCCGAACAGCACGCCGGCGAACAGGCCCGCGCCCAGCGTGCCGTCGCGCTCGAACAGCGCGCGACCGCGCCACAGGCACCAGACGAACACGACGCCACCCGCGAGGAGCGAACGCAGCGCGCCCTGCGTGAGCGGCGGCACGTCCGGCATCGCGAGCTTGACCGCGACCTGGTTGAAGCCCCAGCACGCGCACAGGAAGACGACGATTGCCATGCCCGCCACGTCGAGCGGGCGCGAATGATGGGACGGCGGCGCGCTCAAGAGCCCGGGTGCCGGCAGTGCGCGCAGATGCCGCCGATCTCGATCACCGGCGTTTTCGGCGTGAAGCCGGCAGCGCCGGCGGCCTTGCGAAGCTGGTCGGCCATCGCCGACGAGGAGGCCTCGCCGACCGTGCCGCAACGCTCGCAGATCAAAAACACCACCATGTCGCCGTGGTCGTGCGGCCGCACGCAGGCGACGAAGGCGTTGCGGCTCTCGATCCGATGCACCAGCCCCTGCTCGCGCAGGAAATCGAGCGCGCGATAGATCGTGATCGGGGCCGGCCGCGGTCCCTCCGTCACCGCATGCTCGATGATCTCGTAGGCACCGAGCGGCTTGTGCTTCTCCAGAAGCACCTCCAGCACGCGGCGGCGCATCGGCGTCAACCGCTGGCCCGACCCGGCGCACAGCGCCTCGGCATGAGCCAGCGCATCGGCGGTGCAGCGGCCGTGGTCGTGATCGGGATCGTGGAAGATCGGTTGCGCCATGAAAGTCCGGGAAGGTCCGGCTCCGGGATGGTCCGGACCCGACGAAAGCTAGATAAGCGCGCCCGGCCCGGCTTTGCACCTGTCGTCGGCCGGATGCCCCCATTTCCGCCTTATATGCAATGCACAAAATTCGTTATTGCATTGCAATATATGCGGCCCATATTTAATCCTCATGGATGCTCCAACGTGCTCGCAATTCCGACATTTCTGACGATGTGGCAATTACTTACCGCACTCTTTGCTGCGCCGGCGAAAACCCGCGGGCTGCAGCATGGCCGCGCCCGCCGGCCGGCCGCCGGGAATTCTGCGAGCAAGCCCGTGGCGCTGGCGTTGCAGGGCGGCGGTGCGCATGGCGCCTTCACCTGGGGCGTGCTCGACCACCTGTTGCAGGACGGCCGGGTGGCGATTCGGGGTCTGTCGGGAACCTCGGCCGGCGCGGTGAACGCCGTGATGGTCGCCGACGGACTGGCCCGTGGCGGCCCCGAAGAGGCGCGCCGAAGGCTCGCCGAGTTCTGGCGCGCGGCGAGCACGGGCGGCGGCTTTGGCGGCCTGCCGGCGGCGCAGCGCACCGCCGTCGACCGGATGCTGGCCTGGATGCCCGGCCCCTCGCCGCTGCAGGCTTATGCCCGTGGGCTGGCGCGCGTGCTGTCGCCCTACGAACTCAATCCGCTGAACATCAATCCGCTGCGCGACCTGATCGCCGGGCGCGTCGATTTCGACGCCGTGCGCAACTTCGAAGAGCTGGAGCTGTTCGTCTCGGCCACCGACGTTCACACCGGCGAGGCCCGCGTGTTCGCGCGCGAGGAGATCACCGCCGATGCGGTGATGGCCTCGGCGGCGCTGCCGCTGCTGTTCCAGGCGGTGACGATCGACGGCACGCCGTACTGGGACGGCGGCTACACCGCCAATCCCGCGATCCTGCCGCTGATGGAGAGCGGGTGCGGGGCCGATGTGATCCTGGTGCAGATCAATCCGGCGACCCGCAAGGGCACGCCGAGCACCGCGCAGGACATCGTCGACCGGATCAACGAGATCACCTTCGGCACGTCGCTGTCGGCGGAGTTGAAGACCATCGAGACCGTCGAGCGGCTCGTCGCCGACGGCACGCTCCGCCCCGGCGAAGGATTCCAGCCGATCAAGCTGCACCGGATCGCCCTCGACGGCGGACCCAAGCTGACACCGGCGAGCCGGCTCAACACCGATTTCGAATTTCTGGAATCGCTGCACCGTGCCGGACGGCGCGCGGCACGGCGCTTCCTCGACGCGCATTTCGACGACATCGGCGTGCGCGGCACGATGGAGACGAAAGAGCGAAAGGCGGCTTAAGGCTAGAGCATGATCCCGAAAAATGGGAACCGGTTTTCGGGAAAGATCATGCTCAAACGGAAAGACAAGCGTAGGGTGTGATTCCACACGGTTGAATCAGACCCTACGCCTTCGGCGCTTCGTCGAGCCGCACCACCCAGCCCTCCAGCCCCGTCTTCGCAGCGGGATAGTTCGCCGTCACGGCCGGGTCGTGGCCCGGCACGATATGCGCGCGCGAGGGCGCGAGCCGCTTCAGCGTTTCGTAGCCTTCCAGCACCTCGGCGACGTTGTAGGTGGTTGGGAAAATCCGCGCCTCGTCGATGTGCTGTGCGAGATGCACGGCGTCCGACGCCAGCACCACCGGGCCGCGCTTCGTCTTCACGACCACGCTCTGAAGCCCCTTCGCGTGACCGCCGATGTGATGCACCGTCACGCCCGGCACGATTTCCGCCGCGCCGTCGTGGAAGCACACGCGCCCGGCAAACAGCTTGCGCACCATCGCGACGACGTAATCCTCCTCGTAGGAGCTGCGGAGCTGGGCGTGGCACATGCAGCGCCCCGTGCACATCTCCATCTCCTTGTCCTGGACGTGGTAGCGCGCGTTCGGGAACAGGTCGATGTTGCCGCAATGGTCGTAGTGCATGTGGCTGACGATCACGGTCCCGACCGCTGCCGGATCGACGCCGATGGCGGCCAGCCCCTCGCGCACCGGTCGCGTCGTGGTGCGCTTGCGCCGCGCGCCCACTGCCTCGTCGAAGCCGGTGTCGAGCACGATGGTCTGGCGCTCGTTGCGGATGACATAGACGAAATAGTCCAGCGGCTGGATCGCGTCGTGCGGATCGCCGCCGATGAAATTATCGGCGGCCTTGCGCGGGTGATGGCCGTAGCGGACGGCGAAGACCTCGTGGATGTCGGACATGGGTGCTTCCTCGTTCTTCGCTATCGTTATTCTCCAATGTCATGGCCGGACTTGACCCGGGCATGACGGGGAGAGAAATGTGCCACCAACATCAAACCTACTTCTTCCCGCGCATCTCCACGCCCGCCTTCTTCTCCACTGTCTGCGCGATGCGCGTGAAGTCGGTCGCGCCGCCGTGCTCGGCGATCGCGTCCTCCCACAGCCGGCCGACCGATTGCGCGACCTCGACCGGCGTGCCGAGCATGCCGGCCTCCGCCAGAAACAGCCGCACGTCCTTGACCATGAGCGCCATGCCGAAGCCGTAGTCGAAGGTGCCCGGCAGTATCGACTGCGGAAATTTCTGTGTGGTCGCGGTGTTCTGGCCGCTGCCGGCGTTGATCACCTCGACCATCACGGCCGGATCGAGGCCGGCCCTTACGCCCATCGCGATCGCCTCGCAGCTCGCCGCCATCGCGGTGGCGGACAGGAAGTTGTTGGCGAGCTTCATGGTCTGGCCCATGCCGGGCCTCTCGCCGATCACGAACACCTTGCCGATCACGGACAGCGCGGGGCGCACCGCCTCGACCTCGTCCGCGGGGCCGGAGACCATCACGGCGAGCGTGCCCTTCTCCGCCCCGCCGACGCCGCCGGACACCGGCGCGTCGATCTGCACGATGCCGCGCCGCTCCAGCACGCCCGCAACCTCGACGGCAAAACCCGCGCCGGTGGTGGAGAGATCGACGTAGCGCTTCACCCGGTTGCCGCGCACGATGCCGCGCTCGCCGTGCGCGACATCGCGGCCGACATCGAGCGATGGCAGGCTTGCGAAGATGGTCTCGGCGCGGTCGGCGACCTCGGCCGGCGACGCTGCGGCCTGCGCGCCGAGCGCGACCATCGCCGCCACCGCCTCGGGCCGCACGTCATGCACCACCAGCCGATGGCCGGCCGCAATCAGACGGCGGCACATCGGCGCGCCCATGTTGCCCAGGCCGATGAAGCCGAGGTTCATGCGTGTCCTCCTCGCGTGACCGCTCAAGTTCTATTGTTGCGAGTATTCATGACCGTCGGCGTAATGGCGAGGGGTAAGCACACAAAGCGTTGTCATGGCCGGGCTTGTCCCGGCCATCTCGATACTCGAGGCACAGCACCCACCTCATCGAGATCGCCGGCACAAGCCCGGCGATGACATCCGAATATCTGGCGCTTACCCGCCGAACTCCGCCCTGATTTTCGCCGAGTGCTCGCCGAGCGCGGGCACCGGCCCATAGGCGCGCGGCGCGCCGGACCGTTGCGCGGCCGGCGCCGGATAGGACACTGGGCCAGCTTCGGTCTCGACCGCGATCCGGCGAAGCTGCGGATGGCTCGACAGGTCGGCCGGCTCGCTGACCCGGGCAAAGGCAATGTCGGCTTCCGCGAGCCGCGCGATCAGCGCCGCGGCGTCGAGCGCGCCGAACACCGCGGCCACCCGCCCGTCGGTCTGCGCGCGGCGCTTGACGCGCTCGACATTGGAGGCGAAGTCCGGATCGGCCGCGAGCGCCGCATCGCCCAGCACGTCTTTGGCCAGAACCCGCCATTCGCGGTCGCTCTGGATCGAAATAAGAATGTCGGCTCCGTCCGCGGTTTTGAACACGCCGTAGGGCGCGATCGAGGTGTGCGCGAGCCCGACCCGCTTCGGCGGCTTGCCGCCCTCGTGCTGCAACAGCGGCACCGTCATCCAGTCGGCCATCGCGTCGAACATCGAGACCGAGATCGCCGTCCCCTCGCCGGTGCGGCCGCGGGCGATCAGGGCTTCGAGGATCGCCTCGTAGGCGTTCATGCCCGACGCGATATCGCAGACCGATACGCCAACGCGCGCCGGCGCCTCGGGCGAACCGGTAACGGAGGCGAGGCCGGACTCGGCCTGGATCAGCATGTCGTAGGCTTTTCTCTGAGCGTAAGGCCCGTCCTCGCCGTAACCGGAGACCGAGCAGACGATCAGCCGCGGATGCTTCGCGCGCAGCGTCTCGATGCCGAAGCCGAGCCGCTCGACCGAGCCGGGCTTGAGATTCTGCACGAACACGTCCGCCTTCGCGATCATCGCGGCGAGCAGCCCCTTGTCGGCGTCGGTCGTGAGATCGAGGACGACGGATTCCTTGCCGCGGTTGAGCCAGACGAAATAGCTCGCCTGCCCGTTCGCCACGTCGTCGTAGCCGCGCGCGAAATCGCCCTCCGGCCGCTCGATCTTGATGACGCGCGCGCCGGCATCCGCCAGCCGGCAGGTGCACATCGGCGCGGCCACGGCCTGCTCGAGCGAGACGACGAGGATTCCGGAAAGGGGGAGAGTCATGGCAGCCTTACAAGCGCGTAGAATTCCACTGTCATGGCCGGGCTTGTCCCGGCCATCCCGATTCATTGGCTACACGATCTCCTCATAAAGATCACGCCACGAGTCGTTCTTCTCCGCCATGAGCCGCGCTTTGTAAGAACGCGGCCAGTGTTTGATGTTCTTTTCGCGCTCAATGGCTTGATAGGCCGTATCGTAGATCTCGAAATTCACGAGTTGATCGATGCCATAACGCTTCGTGAAACCGGCAACCGCTCCGCTCTTGTGCTCATAAACGCGGCGGACAAGATCGTTGGTCACGCCAACGTAAATCGCGCCACCCGGCCGGCTCGCGAGCATGTAGACATAGAACCGGCGCATCTGTCGGAGCATCCCGAATCGGGATCGTCGGGCCAAGTCCTATATCACCTGCCGTCATCGCCGGGCTGCGCCGAAGGCGCGAGTCCCGGTGATGACGGCTGAACGAGCGCGCATCCCGGCAATGACAGCACACGGTCTAATACGACCTTGGCAGTCCCAGCACATGCTCGGCGAGATACGACAGCACCATGTTGGTCGAGATCGGCGCGACAGTGTAGAGCCGGGTCTCGCGGAATTTGCGCTCGACGTCGAACTCCTCGGCGAAGCCGAAACCGCCGTGGGTCTGCACGCACATGTCGGCTGCGGCCCACGACGCTTCGGCCGCGAGCTGCTTGGCCATGTTGGCCTCCGCGCCGCAGTCCTTGCCGTTCTCGTAGAGCGACGCCGCCTCGTGCACCATCAATTCGGCGGCGCGCATCTGCATGTAGGCGCGCGCGATCGGAAACTGCACGCCCTGGTTCTGGCCGATCGGACGGTTGAACAGCACGCGCTGCTTGGCGTAATCAACCGCCTTCTCGACGAACCACTTGCCGTCGCCGACGCACTCCGACGCGATCAGGATGCGCTCGGCATTCATACCAGAGAGGATGTAGCGGAAGCCCTTGCCCTCCTCGCCGATCAGGTTCTCCGCCGGCACCTCCATGTTGTCGAAGAACACTTCGGTCGTGGCGTGGTTCATCATGGTGCGGATCGGGCGGATGGTGAGGCCCTTGTCCTTCACCGTGCGCATGTCGACCAGCAGAACCGACAGCCCTTCGGTGCGTTTTTCGACCTTGTCGCGCGGCGTGGTGCGCGCCAGCAGCAGCATGAGATCGGAATGCTCGGCGCGCGAGGTCCAGATCTTCTGGCCGTTGACGACGTAGCGGTCGCCCTTCTTCTCGGCCACGGTGCGCAGGCTGAGCGTGTCGGTGCCCGAGGTCGGCTCGGTGACGCCGAACGCCTGCAGCCGCAATTCGCCCGAGGCGATAGCGGGCAGCCACTTCTTCTTCTGCTCCGGACTGCCGTGCCGCAGCAGCGTGCCCATCGTGTACATCTGCGCGTGACAGGCCGCGCCGTTGCAGCCGGCGGCGTGAATCTCCTCCATGATCGCGGCCGCGGCCGTCATCGTCAGCCCGCTGCCACCGAACTCCTCCGGGATCAGGGCGGCGAGAAAGCCCGCCTCGGTCAGCGCCTTCACAAACGCGGTCGGATAGGCGCGCTCGCGATCGACCTCGCGCCAGTATTCGCCGGGGAAGTCCGCGCAAAGCGCGCGCACCGCCTCGCGGATCGGCTCGATCTCGGACTGATCTTTGGAACGCGGACCGGACATGCTCACGCTGATGGTTCTCCTGTGCGGTTACGATCGGGCGATTTCGGCGCGGCCGTTGGTCATGGCCACGACGTTGCGGGCGGGCACGGTGGCGCGGAAGCTCACCACGCTGCCGTCGATCCAGAATTCCGTGCGGATGGTCTCGCCCGGAAACACCGGCGCGGAGAAGCGTCCGGCGAACGAACGAACGTGCGCGGGGTCGTAGCCGCACACCGCCTTCACAAGCGCGTGGCCGACCACGCCGAAGGTGCCGAGCCCGTGCAGGATCGGTCGCGGAAAGCCCGCGGTCTTCGCCACCTCGGGATCGGCGTGCAGCGGATTGCGGTCGGCCGAGAGCCGGTAGATCAGCGCCTGCTCCGGGCGCGTCGGCAGATCGCAGGCGAGATCGGGCGTGCGCTCGGGCAGCGGATGCGCCGGCGGCTGCTCGCGCGGCGGACCGCCGAAGCCGCCGTCGGCGCGGCAGAAGGTGGTCTGGGTGACGGTCGCGACGGCCTCCCCGCTGTCGCGGTCGGTGACGCGGCGCTCGCTATAGACCAGCGCGCCCTTGCCCGGCCCCTTGTCGATGACCTCGACCACCCGGGTGCGCCCGATGACATGCCCCGCCGGCGCGAGCGGCCGGTGCAGCACCACGCCCTGCTCGCCGTGCACAAGCCGCACCCAGTCGATCCCGGTGTCGAGTTCGCGCGCCCAGAACCCCGGGTATCCAAGCACTGCGGCAAAGGTCGGCAGGGCCTTGAGATTCTTCTCGTAGACAAAATCGAGCTGGCGCGGATCGGGCGTCTCGCCGTCGGTCGGAATCCCGACGCCGACGCCGAGCGCATAGAGCATGGCATCCTTGTCGCTGTAGCGATGCTCGGCCTCCGGAATCTTCAGGGCGAGCAGCCGGTCGTAGTCGATGGGCATTTGCCGCTCCGCCATCGCCGGACGGCGCAACCCTCAGGGCCGCGGCGTCGATCAGACGGTCCCGTGCCTACCGAAGCGGGGAGACCGGGACAAGTCCGGGCGGCCCGCATCCCTGCATGTGCGACGCTCGCCAGCGCATTCGGCCGTCAGATCGGATCCCAGGCGAACACGTCGGCGGAGCGGTCGAGCGGCGTGAACGACGGCCCGAACGCGCCCTTGAGCTGCGCGTCGAGGCCGGCCGGGGTCCAGCCCTCCGAGCGGTGGATCGACCGGATCGGCCGGGTCTGGTTGAACAGGAAGATCTCATTGTTGCGCACCGAGAAGATCTGGCCCGACACGCCCTCGGCGCGGTCGGAGCCGAGATAGACCACCAGCGGCGCGATCTTCTCCGGCGTCATCTGCTGCAGCCGCTCGACGCGCTGCTTCTCCTCGTCGGTCTCGGTCGGGATCGAGCCGATCATGCGGCCCCAGGCGAATGGCGCGATGGCGTTGGAGCGCACGTTGAAGCGCTGCATGTCCAGGGCAATCCCACGAGAAAGTCCGACGATGCCCATCTTGGCCGCCATGTAGTTGGCCTGGCCGAAGTTGCCGATCAGCCCCGAGGTCGAGGTCATGTGGATCATCGCGCCGGAATTCTGCGCGCGAAAATGTTCGGCGACCGCGCGGCTCATCGCGAACGATCCGTGCAGGTGGACCGCGATCACGTCCAACCAGTCCGACCAGCTCATGCGATGGAAGATGCGGTCGCGCAGAATGCCGGCGTTGTTCACGAGGATGTCGACGCGGCCGAAGGCGTCGATCGCGGCCTTCACCATCGCATCGGCGTTCTGCGGCTCGCCGACCGAAAGCGTCGAGGCGATCGCCGCGCCGCCGGCGGCCTTGATCTCGTCGACCACCTGCTGGGCCGGACCGGCGTCGCCGCCGGAGCCGTCGAGGGCGGCGCCGACGTCGTTGACCAGAACCTTCGCGCCCTCCTGCGCCAGCAGGATCGCGATGGCGCGGCCGATGCCGCGGCCCGCGCCGGTGACGATGGCAACCTTGTCCTGAACGATGCCCGGCAATGCTCTCTCCACGTCATGCCCGGCCTTGTGCCGGGCATCCACGCCTTTGCCGCACATTAAAGACGTGGATGGCCGGGACAAGCCCGGCCATGACGGCGGAGGGCGAACGCCAACGCGCCCTCTCTTTCGTTCCGGGCGCGGCGCAGCACGAACGAAGCGATGCAGACCGGTAGATGGGCCGGAGAAGCCTCAACGCCCCCACACCTCCTCTGCGACCTCGACGATCAGTCGCAGCTTGGCCCATTGCTCGTCCTCGGTGAGCGTATTGCCCTCCTCGGTCGAGGCGAAGCCGCACTGGCCGGAGATGCAGAGCTGCTCGATGTCGGTGTATTTCGCCGCCTCGTCGATCCGCCGCTTCAGCTCGTCCTTGCTCTCCAGCTTGCCGGTCTTGGTCGTGACCAGCCCGAGCACGACCTGCTTGCCCTTGGGCAAGAGCCGCAGCGGCTCGAAGCCGCCGGCGCGCTCGCTGTCGTACTCCATGAAGTAGCCGTGAACGTTAATCCGGTTGAACAGAACCTCGGCCTCCGCCTCGTAGCCGCCGGCCCCCATGAAGGTGGAGCGGTAATTGCCCCGGCACAGGTGCATGGTGATCGTCATGTCGTCGGGGATGTCGGACATGGCCGCATTGATCAGGTCGCCGTAGAGCGGGCCGAGCCTTTCGGGGTCGTCGCCGCGGTCCTTCATCTGCTGGCGGTACTTCGGGTCGCACAGCATGGCGATGAACACCTCGTCGAGCTGGAGATAGCGGCAGCCGGCGTCCGCGAAGCCGCGCACGGCCTTCCTGTAGGCGTTCCCGAGGTCGTCCCAGAAGCGATCCATCGTTGGGTAGACGGATTTGTCGATCGGCGTCGGCGTGGGCCGCCCGTAGATCGCCGACGGCGCGGGGATGGTGATCTTCGGCGTGCAACTCGTGTGCGCGGCCACGAATCTGAAATGCTCGACCATCGGATGCGGCCCGGCCATGCCAAGCCTGCCGTTCACCCGCACCCCTTCGTTGCGCGTGGTCACGGCGGCGAAGGCGACGCCCGAGCCCATGACATGCTTCTCGGCGCCGTCGAGCCCCCAGAGGAAGTCGAGGTGCCACCAGGAGCGGCGGAACTCGCCATCGGTGATGGCCTGGAGGCCGACCTCCTCCTGCTTCCTGATGACGCGCGCGATCTCGCGGTCCTCAACCTCTTTCATCTGCTCGGCGGTGATCTCGCCCCTGGCGCGCTTCGCGCGCGCCTCGTGCAAAGCTTTGGGACGCAGGAGACTGCCGACATGGTCGGCGCGGAACGGAGGCTTGGTGCGGGTCATGGGCTACTCCCTTGATTGACTCTGCTGTCATGGCCGGGCTTGTCCCGGCCATCTCGCTTAGGAGGGCAGCCTGCCCACCTTACCGGATCACCGTGACTGGCCGCTTCGCGTCGGCTCGGTGATGACGGCTGAGGGCGTATGAAGGGCCTACCCCCACACCTCGTCGGCCAGTTCCACGATCATGCGCAGCTTGGCCCATTGCTCGTCCTCGGCCAGCACGTTGCCCTCCTCGCTCGAGGCGAAGCCGCATTGCGGCGAGAGGCAGAGCTGGTCGAGCGGCACGAACCGCGACGCCTCGTCGATCCGCCGCCTGATCTCGTCTTTCGATTCGAGCGTGCCGGTCTTCGACGTGACGAGGCCGAGCACGACCTGCTTGCCCTTCGGTACGAAGCGCAGCGGCTCGAAGCCGCCGGCGCGCTCGGAATCGAACTCCATGAAATAGCCGTGCATGCCGATCTCGTTGAACAGCACCTCCGCCACCGGCTCGTAACCGCCCGAGGCGATGAAGGTGGAGCGGAAGTTGCCGCGGCACAGGTGCATGGTGATGGTCATGTCGGCGGGAACGTCCGACATCGCGTCGTTGATCATGCGCGCATAGGCGGCGGGCAGCGTGTCCGGGTCTTCGCCGCGATCCTTCACCTTCTGACGCAGGCTCGGATCGCAGAGATAGGTCAAATTCACCTCGTCGAGTTGCAGATAGCGGCAACCGGCGTCGGCGAAGGCGCGCACCGCCTTGCGGTAGGTTTGCCCCAGGTCGCGATAGAATTCGTCCATGTCCGGATAGATCGAGGCCGGCACCGCGTCGCGGCCGTCGCGGAAGTGCAGCGCCGACGGCGAGGGGATCGTCATCTTCGGCGTCTGGTTCGTATGCGCCTTGAGGAACCGGAAGTGCTCGATCATCGGGTGGGTGTCGAAGTCGCCGAGCTTGCGGGCGACGCGCGTGAGCACCTGCTGCGGCTGCACGCCACCCTGGAAGTTCACCTTGCGCTGGTGCGCCACCGTCTCGATCCCCGGCAGCGCCGAAACGAAATCGGTCTGCCAGGACTTGCGGCGAAACTCGCCGTCGGTGACCGACTTGAGACCGACCGCCTCCTGCTTCTGGATCAGCGCCGCAATCTCGCGGTCCTCGACCGCGTGCAGCGCGTCCGCGCCAATCTCGCCCGCGGCGCGCTTCGCCCGCGCCTCCTTGAGCGCGGCGGAGCGCAGCAGGCTGCCGACGTGGTCGGCCCGGAACGGGGGACGGGTGCGTTGCATGTATGTCTCAATTTTCTCGCGCCACTCCCCTCGTCATGACCGGGCTTGTCCCGGCCATCTCGATGAGGCGAGCACAATGCCAAACTTATCGGGATCACCGGGACTCGGTGCTTCGCACCGGCCCGGTGATGACAGCAGAAAGTATCGGCGTCCGGCATCTCCCGGCGGAGGACGCGTCTATGCCTTCCCCCACACCTCTTCCGAAAGCTCGACGATCGTCCGCAGCTTGGCCCACTGCTGCTCTTCCGTGAGGATGTTGCCCTCCTCGGTCGAGGCGAAGCCGCACTGCGGCGACAGGCAGAGCTGGTCGAGCGGCACGAACTTCGACGCCTCGTCGATCCGGCGCCGGAGATCGTCCTTCAATTCCAGCGTGCCGCTCTTCGACGTGACCAGCCCGAGCACCACGAACTTGCCCTTCGGCACGAACCGCAGCGGCTCGAAGCCGCCGGCGCGGTCGGTGTCGAACTCCATGAAGTAGCCCTGGATGTTCACCTCGTTGAACAGCACCTCGGCCACCGGCTCGTAGCCGCCGGACGCCACGAACGTGGACTGGAAGTTGCCACGGCACAGGTGCATGCACAGCGCCATGTCGGACGGCGCGTCCGAGATCGCGGCGTTGATCACCGACGCATAGATGTGCGGCAGCTTCTCCACGTCGTCGCCGCGGTCCGCCACCTGCTGGCGCAGCTTGGGATCGCAGAGATAGGTGAAGTTGACCTCGTCGAGCTGGATGTAGCGGCAGCCGGCGTCGGCGAAGGCGCGGACCGCCTTGCGGTACGACGTGCCGAGGTCGGCGTAGAATTCGTCCATATCGGGATAGATCGATTCCGGCACCGCCGAGCGGCCGTAGCGGAAGTGCAGCGACGACGGCGACGGGATCGTCATCTTCGCGGTCTGCTTGGTGTTGGCCTGCACGAACTTGAAGTGCTCGATCATCGGATGGCCGGAGAACGCGCCGAGCTTGCCGGTCACGCGCAACATCATCGGCCGCGGGTTCTTGCCCTGGAACGAGATCTTGCGCTCGCCGAGATAGGCCTCGACGCCGTCGAGCGCGCCGAGGAAGTCGTAGTTCCAGAACGCGCGGCGGAACTCGCCGTCGGTGATCGACTTGAGCCCGACCGCCTCCTGCTTGCCGATCAGCGCCCTGATCTCGCGGTCCTCGACCGCCTTCAGCTCGCCGGCTGAGATTTCGTTGTTTTCGCGTTTCGCGCGCGCATCCTTGATCGCGTCGCTGCGCAGGAGGCTGCCGACGTGATCGGCGCGGAACGGCGGTCGGGTTCTTTGCATGGTTGTTCTCTCTGTTTCTTGCGCGTCACGGGCGCAGCACAGCGTGAAACGGTGCGCTGCAGACCCGGGATCCGGCGACTTCCAGGAAGCTGGATCCCGGATCTGCTGCGCGACATATCATGCCGCACCGCACCCGGGACACGAGCGCAAGGGTGTATTTCGCTACTTCCCCCACACCTCTTCGGACAGCTCCACGACCTCGCGCATCTTGGCCCATTGCTGCTCTTCGGTCAGCACGTTGCCCTCCTCGGTCGAGGCGAAGCCGCATTGCGGCGACAGCGCGAACTGCTCCAGCGGCGCAAACTTGCAGGCCTCGTCGATCCGCCGCTTGATCGTGTCCTTGCTTTCGAGGTCGCCGCTCTTGGATGTGATGAGGCCCAGCACCACGATCTTGTTGCCCTTGGGCAGGAAGCGCAGCGGCTCGAAGCCGCCGGCGCGGTCAGAATCGTACTCCAGGAAATAGCCGTCGTAGTTGCACTTTCCGAGCATGTGCTCGGCCACCGGCTCGTAGCCGCCGGATGAAATCCAGGTGGAGCGGAAGTTGCCGCGGCAGACATGCGTCGTGATCGTCATGTCGGCGGGCTTGCCCTCCAGCGACCTGTTCAGGAGGTTGGTGTAGGCGTCGATCAGGCCGTCGGTGTTCATGCCGCGGTCCTTGGCCTTCTTCATCTCGACGTCCGAGCACAGATAGGCCCAGGCGGTGTCGTCGAACTGCAGATAGCGGCAGCCGGCGTCGTAGAATGCCTTCACCGCCTTGCGGTAGGCGGCGGCGAGATCCTCGTAGATCGCGTCGCGATCGCCACCGTAGAGCTTCTGGTCGACCGCGCCCGGCTCCAGCCGGAAGTGCATCACCGTGGGCGCCGGGATGCACATTTTCGGCTCGACCTTGGTGTTGGCCTTCAGGAACTTGAAGTGCTCCAGCATCGGATGGCTGGTGAAGTCGATCTTGCCGGTCACGCGGATCGAGCGCGGCTTGGTCTGCACGCCCTGAAACTGGATGCCGTGATCAAGCTCGTAGATCTCGACGCCGTCCAGCATCCCGTAGAAGTCGAAGTGCCACCACGAGCGGCGATACTCGCCGTCGGTGGCGAGCTTCAGCCCGACGCCCTCCTGCTTGCGGATCAGCTCCCGGATTTCGCGGTCCTCGACCGCCTTCAGCTCGTCGGCGCCGATCTGGCCCTTCTCGCGCTTGTCGCGGGCCTCCTTGATGGCCGTCGATCGGAGAAAGCTGCCGACATGGTCGGCGCGGAACGGCGGCTTGGTTCTCGTGGTCATTCGGTCGTCTCCTGCCCTCGACACTTGCTTTAGGAAGATTTTTGCACGCGCCTTTTCAGTGGTCGAGAACCGGTTGCGGCGTCAAGTGCGCCGCCGGCGCGCACGCCGTTGATGGGCCGATGGGACATTTCCCATAGGGCTGAGGACGCGCTGGAACGGATACGGGAATCGCCGCGAAAATCCTTGCCGCAGCGGCCTTAAGGCGCGCTCGGGAGCGCCGCCGTCGCTTGCTAAAATTCGCGCTTTCGCCCTAGTATTCGGCCCGAAACCGGGCCGCCGCTGACGCGGAAAAGGCCCCTTTCGGGAGGAAATTCCAATGATGAAACGCATCCTCGCGGCGACCGCCGCGCTGGCGCTGACGGCCTCCGTGTCGCAGGCGCAAGAGGTCAGGGTGGGCGTGAACCTGCCGTACACCGGCATCGGCGCCGAACTCGCCCAGGCCATCGACCGCGGCATGGAGCTTTATCTGAAGCTGAACGCCGACAAGGTCGCGCCCTACAAGGTGCGCCTGATCAAGCGCGACGCCAAGAACCCGGCGGGCAACGACTCGCGCGTGGCGACCCAGGAGCTCCTGACCCAGGACAACGTCGACATCCTGGCCGGCTGGGTCTATTCGCCGAACGCGATCGCCTCGGCGCCGGTGATCAACGCCGGCAAGAAGTTCGCGGTGATCATGAACGCCGGCACTGCGCATATCACCAACATGTCGCAGTATTACGCCCGCGTGTCGTTCAGCATGTGGCACGCCGGCTTCGCGCTGGGCGAGGCCGCAGCCAATCAGCTCAAGGCCAAGACGGCGGTCATCGGATACACCGACTTCCCGCCCGGCAAGGACAGCCTGGCCGCGTTCAAGCGCGCGTTTGAGGGCAATGGTGGCAAGGTGCTCGACGAAATCCCGATGGGCGGCGCCGGCGCGGTGCCGGACTTCACGCCGTTCTTCCAGCGCGCCAAGGACCGCAAGCCGGACGTGTTCTTCGTGTTCGTGCCGGCCGGCGACCACGCCTCGGCGGTGGCCCGCACCTATTCCGCGCTGGGCATGCGCGAAGCCGGCATCAGGCTGATCGGCCCGGGCGACATCACCCAGGACACCAAGCTGCAGGCGATGGGCGACGCGGCGGTGGGCATGATCACCATGCACCACTACAACGCCGACCTCGACAACGCCGAGAACAAGCGTTTCGTCGAAGCCTGGAAGAAGGAATACGGCGCCAACGCGATCCCGGACTTCATGGCGGTCGGCGGCTACGACGGCATGGCGCTGATCGTGGACGTGATCCAACAGCTCAAGGGCAAGATCGACGGCGACAAGGCCATCGCCGCCGCCAAGGGCTGGAAGTTCAACAGCCCGCGCGGCCCGATCTCGATCGATCCCGAGACCCGCGACATCGTCATGAACGAGTATCTGGTCGAGGTCGTGAAGGGTCCGGACGGCCGCCTGATGCAGAAGCAGATCGGCGTGATCGAGAACGTCAAGGACGCCTGCAAGGCGCTCAAGGTCAAGCCCTGCTGATCGCCGGATCGCTCCGGCTGCGAGGGTCTCGCCACCACGCCGCCGCCCCGACACCGGGCGGCGGCGTTTCACTGACGGAGACAGCGACCGGCGAGGTCGCAGACACGAAACGCTTCTAGCGGCTCGGGACAGGCCATAAGATCGGCCGGCAAGGTCGGCGGCGGCCAAGGGGAACGGAATGAGTCACGCACGCTGGGTCGCGATCGCGGCCCTCGGCGTCGCCTTTCTGGCGATGCTGTTCAGCGATCCGGACGCCGTGCTGGGCGGCGTCGCCGCCGGCATGGTCCTGTTCATCGTGTCGGTCGGCCTGTCCGTGACGATGGGCCTGATGGGCTTCGCCAATCTCGCGCACGGCGCCTTCGCCATGCTCGGCGGCTACATCGCCGTGCTCTCGATGCGCCATCTGGGCGTCGGATTCTTCACCGCGCTCGGCATCGGCTTCGTGCTCACCGCCGCGATCAGCATGGTGCTCGAACGCCTGCTCTATTCCCGGCTCTACAAGGCCGGCGAGCTCGACCAGGTGCTGTTCACGATCGGCCTGGTGTTTGTCGCCATCGCCTCGCTCACCGTGTTCGTCGGGCCCGAGAACCAGCCGGTGCCGATCCCCGCGGAGCTGCGCGGCCAGACCGATCTCGGCTTCATCCAGTACCGCACCTACAGCCTGTTCCTGATCGCGGTCGGCATCGCCATCGTGGCGGCGCTGTGGTTCGGCTTTGAGCGAACCCGCTTCGGCGCGCAGATCCGCGCCGCGGTCGACAACCGCCGCATGGCGGAATCGCTCGGCATCAACATCGACCGGCTGTTCGCCATCACCTTCGGCTTCGGCAGCGGCATGGCCGCGCTCGGCGGCGGGCTCGGCGCCGAATTCCTCGGCCTCGATCCGCAATATGCGCTCAAGTACCTCGTGTTCTTCCTGATCGTGGTGGCCGTCGGCGGCATGGGCAGCATCACCGGCGTCTTCTGGGCCTCGATCCTGATCGGCGTGCTGGACTTCATCCTCAAGAAGCACATCCCGCAGGGCGGCACGCTCTTCATCTACGCGCTGACGATCCTGCTGCTGCTGTGGCGGCCGCAGGGCCTGTTCGGGAGGTCGGCATGAACGCGCCCGTGTCCACGCATCCGGCCGCGCTGGCGCTCGGCGAGCGCCACCGGTTCCGCTGGTGGGAGGCGCTGCCGTGGATCGCGGCGCTCGCCTACTTCTTCCTGTTTCCGCGGCATCTCGGCTTCGGCACCGAGCTTCTGATCGTGGTGCTGTTCGCGATCTCGCTCGATCTCGCACTCGGCTATGCCGGCATCATCACGCTCGGCCATGCCGCCTTCTTCGGCGCCGGGGCCTACACGGTCGGAATGCTGGCGCACCACGGCGTCTGGAGCGAGCCGATCACCGCCTTGCTGGCCGGCGCGATCGTCGCCGCCGCGGTCGGCTTCGTGTCCGGGCTCGTCCTGCTGCGAACCACAGGACTCACATTCCTGATGCTGACGCTGTGCTTCATGCTGATGCTGGAGGAGGCCGCCAATCTCGCCCACCACTGGACCGGCGGCTTCGACGGACTGACCGGCATCACCATCCCGCCGCTGTTCGGCGTCTTCGAGTTCAATCCGCTGTTTCCGACCACGCAATACATTTATGTGCTGGTCGTGCTGTTCCTGTGCTTCCTGCTCGCGCGCACGCTGGCCTATTCGCCGTTCGGACAAAGCCTGACCGGCATCCGCGAGAACACGCTGCGCATGCACGCGGTCGGCGCGCCGGTGAACACGCGCCTGGTGCTCTGCTACACGATCTCGGCGGCGATCGCCGGCATCGCCGGCGGGCTCTGGGCGCAGGCCAACGCCTACGTCAATCTTTCGGTGCTGAGCCTCGACCGCGCCGCCACCGTGCTGATCATCCTGGTGCTCGGCGGCTTCGGCCGGCTCTACGGCGCCATCGTCGGCGCCATCGCCTACATGGTGCTCGCGCATTATCTGGCGAAGCTCTACCCGACCGCCTGGCAGCTCGGGCTCGGCCTGATGCTGGTGATCATCGCGCTGTTCGCACGCGGCGGCATCCTCGGCATCGGCGACCGGATCGTGCAGAAGTTCAAGAGCAGGCCGTCCCGCACATGACTGCGCTCATGACCGCCCCCCTGCTGGAAGCCCGCGCCGTCAGCAAGAGCTTCGGCGCCCTGCTCGCCTCGAGCAACGTGAACTTCACGCTGGAGACCGGCGCGCGCCATGCGCTGATCGGTCCGAACGGCGCCGGCAAGACCACCTTCATCAACCTGTTGACCGGCGTGCTGCTGCCGACCTCCGGCCAGGTGTTCATGCAGGGCCGCGACATCACCGCGATGGAGCAGGCCGAGCGGGTCAAGCTCGGCATTGCCCGCACGTTCCAGATCAACCGCCTGTTCCGCGGCCTCTCGGTGCTGGAAAACGTCTACATCTCCGTGGCCGAGCGCGTCGGGGCGGCGCCCAGCATGTTCACGCCCGCCGGCCGGCGCGGCGACGTGGTCGACGAGGCGATGCATCTTCTGGAATCACTGAAGCTCGCCGACGACGCGCACCACACCATCGCCGGCCTGCCCTACGGCCGGCAGCGGCTGGTCGAGCTGGCGATCGCGCTCGGACTGAAGCCGCAGGTGCTGCTGCTCGACGAGCCCGCCGCCGGCGTGCCGAGCGCGGAGAGCCACATCATCCTCGACGCCATCGACGCTCTGCCGAAGGAGATCGGCGTGCTGATCATCGACCACGACATGGACCTGGTGTTCCGCTTTGCGAAGAAGATCACCGTGCTGGTGCGCGGCGCGATCTTCGCGGAGGGCACCCCGAAGGAGATCGGCGCGAACCCGGACGTGCGCGCGGTCTACCTCGGCCAGGCCACGACCCACGGCTGACATCCCATGACCAGCGCGCTCGAACTCATCGACGTATCGGCCGGCTACGGCGAGACCGTGGTGCTGGAGGACGTGAACCTGTCGCTCGCCAAGGGCGAGAGCCTCAGCGTGATCGGCAGGAACGGCGTCGGCAAGACCACCCTGCTCGCCACCATCATGGGCCACACCACGCTGCATAAGGGTGCGCTCACGCTGAACGGTAAGTCGCTCAATCGCGTGCCGATCCATCGCCGCGCGGCGTCCGGCCTCGGCTTCGTGCCGCAGGAGCGCGAGATCTTTCCGTCGCTGACCGTGCGGGAAAATCTCGACGTGGGGGCGCGCGCCGGCGAGTGGACCGACGAGCGGCTATTCGAGTTGTTTCCGAACCTCAAGGAACGGCTCGGCAACCGCGGCAACCAGCTCTCCGGCGGCGAGCAGCAGATGCTCTCGATCGCGCGTGCGCTGAAGACCAACCCGTCGGTGCTCCTGATGGACGAGCCGACCGAAGGTCTCGCGCCGGTGATCGTGGAGGCGCTGGCCGCCGCGATGGCGCGCCTGCGCGAGACCGGCCTGACCATCGTGCTGGTCGAGCAGAACAGCCGGATCGCGCTGGAGTTCTCAAGGCGGTGCGTGGTGATGGACAAGGGCCGGATCGTTTACGACGGCCCGTCGCAGCCGCTGCGCGACGACCCGGAGAAGCTCGCGGACTATGTGGGCGTGAGCGAGTAGCACAGTCTCGGGTCACGGACGCGGCGCAGGAGAAGCCGCTCATCTGCCCCCGGTCGAGCGAACCCCTCCGCTGTCATCGCCGGGTTTGTCCCGGCGATCCCGCTCAGGCGAGCACCATGCCTCCCTAACGAGATGGCCGGGACAAGCCCGGCCATGACGTAGCGAAACTTGAGACTATCGTCGTCTTACGCATGCGCCTTGCGCTGCGGGTCGATGATCTGCTCCAGCTTGCCGAGCACGCGCATGCAGGGCAGGAGCTGTTCGAGCGAACCGTTCGGCTCGCGCTTCTCCCGGATCGCGGCGATGAACTCGCGGTCCTCCAGCTCGATGCCGTCCATCGACACGTCGACCTTCGACACGTCGATCTTGTTGTCCTTGCCGTCCGACAGGTCGTCGTAGAACGCCTTGTAGGTGCCGTTGTCGCAGATGTAGCGGAAAAACGAGCCGAGCGGTCCGTCGTTGTTGAACGACAGCGACAGCGTCAGCACTGCGCCGGATGGCGTCTTCGCCACGATGCCCATGTCCATCGCGATGTTCAGTTCGGGATGGATCGGGCCCTGCACGGCGTAGCAGTCCGAGATGTTCTCGCCGGCCTGGTACTGGAACAGGTCGATGGTGTGCGCGGCGTGGTGCCAAAGCAGATGGTCGGTCCAGCTTCGCGCGTTGCCGGCCGCGTTGATGTTCTTCCTGCGGAAGAAGTAGGTCTGCACGTCCATCTGCTGGATCTTCAGCTCGCCGGCCTTGATCTTCTTGTGAACGTACTGGTGACTCGGGTTGAAGCGGCGAACGTGGCCGCCCATCGCGGTCACGCCGGTCTCCTTGGCGATCTTCACCAGGTTCTCGGCGTCCTCGACCGAATCCGTCACGGGGATCTCGACCAGCACATGCTTGCCGGCGCGCATCACCTGCTCGCCCTGCCGGAAGTGCATCTTGGTCGGCGTGGTGAGAATCACCGCGTCGGCGCGCTTGATGCCCTCGGCGAGATCGCCGGTGTAATGCGGGATGCCGTACTTCTCGGCGACCGCCTTCGTCGAATCCTGGTTGCCGCCCACCAGCGACGTGACCTCGACCCCGGGAATGCGCTTCAGCGCATCGAGATGCTTCTGCCCGAAGGCGCCCTGTCCGGCGACGCAGATTTTCATGGGAACCTCACTGTTCAGGATGGATGACCGGTTCGGAAATCATTCGCCGCATCGTCCCCTCTCCCGCTTGCGGGAGAGGGTCCCGAGCCATAAGCGCGTTCACGCGCGTCTTCGACGCGCTATGGCGAGGCGGAAGAGGGCTCGGGCACACGCAGATCCCTCTCCCGGCTTCGCGCCTCCGGCGCTCAGCCACCCTCTCCCGTTCCGGGAGAGGGGAGCACCGCCTCGGGACACAGACCTGCGGCTCGATGCACGCGATAGCGCTTCAGCTTCGGACCCGCTCGACCTTCTGGCGCGCCGCGGCGCGCTTCATCTTCGACTTCGCCTTGGCCGGCCGCTTTCCGGCGCTGCGGGCCGGCGCCTTGCGCGCGGGCTTCGCCGCGGCCTTGCGCTTGCTGCCGCCCTTGACCGGCTCCAAGATGATGTGGCCGACCGCGGTGTTGGACGCCGGCACGGTGTAGAAGCGGTAGACCTCCTTCACCTTGTCCTCGAGCGCGCCGCGCATCACCAGCCACATCACCATCTCGATGCCTTCGGCGCCGGCCTCGCGCATGAACTCGATGTGCGAGATCTTGGTGAGCTTCTGCGGCTTGTCGGACGCGAGCCCGTCGAGGAACGCCTTGTCGAACTTGGAGTTGATCAGGCCGGCGCGCGGGCCGGAGATCTGGTGCGACATGCCGCCGGTGCCGAACACCAGAACGCGGATGTCCTCCGGATAGGATTCCACCGCCTTGCGGATTGCGCGGCCGAGATCGAAGCAGCGCTTGCCGGTGGGCGGAGGGAACTGCACGACGTTCACCGCCAGCGGAATCACCGGGCACGGCCATTCCTCCGGCGAGCCGAACAGCAGGTTCAGCGGCACGGTGAGGCCGTGATCGACCTCCATCTTGTTGACGATGGTGAGATCGAACTCGTCGAGGATCACCGACTGCGCGATGTGCGAGGCGAGCTGCGGATGGCCCTTCACCGTGGGCACCGGACGCGGACCCCAGCCCTCGTCGGCCGGCGGAAACTCCGCGGCGCAGCCGAGCGCGAAGGTCGGGATCATCTCGACCGAGAACGCCGAGGCGTGATCGTTGTAGATCGCGATCACGACGTCCGGCTTGACCTGCTTGACCCACTCCTTCGATTTTTCGAAGCCGGAGAAGACGCGCTTCCAGTACGGCTCTTCGGTCCGCTTGTTGTCGATGGCGGCCCCAATCGCGGGAACGTGCGACGACGAAACGCCTGCGATGATCTTAGCCACGGCGCTTTCCTTTCGTGGATGCCTTCGACTTGGGCTTCGACGTCTTTGCCGCCGGCTTTGCCCGGGACTTCGATGCCGCCGTTTTCCCGGCCGGCTTCGCCTTGATCTTGTCCTTGCCCGACTTCGAGCGATTGCCCTCCACCGAGCGGCCGCCCTTCAGCATCATCTCGGCGTAGTCCTGCTGGGTGGATCCGGTCATCACCGCCGCCATGTGCTGGAACGAGTGACCGTCGGTCGCGCCCAGCTTGGCGGTGAAGTAGATGTTGCCGCCCAGCTCCAGCATCCGGTTGTACTGGCGCTTGAGGATCGCGTCGCGCTGCTCCGGCGTGAGCGGGAAGCGGTCGAGATACTTTTCCTCGTTGGCCTTGAAGGCCTCGCGGTTCTCGGCCTTCATCAGCGACATGCAGAACATGTTGATGTGGTAGCCCTGCCGCGAGCGGTCGGCGTCGAACACGAACGTGCCGGGAATATCGTC
Organism: uncultured Alphaproteobacteria bacterium; assembly: GCA_963758225.1. GTDB lineage: Bacteria > Pseudomonadota > Alphaproteobacteria > Rhizobiales > Xanthobacteraceae > Z2-YC6860. Next base: position 227,834 of record CAVWUJ010000003.1, read on the forward strand.
GTATTCCTTCTCGGCGGGGCGGGCCTTCGCGGTTGCCATCGGCGTCTCCTGCTGCCGCTCGTCATGCAAACGGCTGAATTCACACGATATAGTCCAGTGCAACCCGGGTTTGCAACGCCGGGCCTTGCGGCCAATCAACCCCAGTAGAGCCTGGTCGGGTTGTCGACCAGAAGAGCCTTCTGCAATGTGGGGGTTGGGGCGATCTTTGGAATCATGTCAACGATGATCCCATCGTCCGGCGCCTCCTTGGGCATGTTGGGATGCGGCCAGTCGGTGCCCCAGATCACCCGGTCGGGGAACCGCTCGACGATCGCCCTCGCGAACGGCACCACGTCGTCGTAGGGCGGTCCCGCAATCGTAAAGCGCTCCGGACAGGTCACCTTGGTGATCCAGCTCTTGTTCTCTTCCAGCGCCTTCAGCCAGTTCTGGAACGCCCGACCCTCCACGCCCTCGCGAACGTTCGGGCAGGCCATGTGGTCGAACACCAGCGCGGTGGGCAGCGACTTGAGGAACGGGCCCATCTCCTCCAGGTCGGCGTGCTCGAAATAGACCACGATGTGCCAGCCGAGCTTCGCGATCCGGTCGGCGATGCGCTGCATCACGTCCTTCGGCGTCGAATCCACCAGCCGCTTGATGAAGTTGAAGCGCACGCCGCGGATGCCGGCGTCGTGCAGCGCCTTGAAGTCGTCGTCGGTGAAACTCTCGTCCACGAAGGCGACGCCGCGGGCCCGGCCGTTCGACGTCACCATCGCATCGACCAGCGCGCGGTTGTCGGTGTCGTGGCAAGTGGCCTGCACGATCACCGCCTTGTCGAAACCGAGGAAGTCGTGCAGCGCAAACAGCTTTTCCTTGGGCGCGTCGCAGGGCGTGTATTTTCGCTTGGGCGCGAACGGAAATTTCGCCTCCGGTCCGAACACATGGTTGTGTGCGTCCACCGCGCCCTTCGGCGGGACGTATTTCGGCTTCGACGGGTTCGGATGAAACGGGATGTAGCCGGGGCTCATGGGCATAGAAACTTCCTTTATTTCTTCGTCATGGCCGGACATAGGCCCGTCGAAGACGGGCGTAAACACCCTAATGTCCCGGCCATCCACGACTTGGTCGCCAAAAAAGAAAGACGTGGATGCCCGAGCCAAGCCCGGGCACCACGCCGGTTGATGAGCAGGCGGACCCTCACACTCTCTCCACCGCCAGCGACACGCCCTGGCCGACGCCGACGCACATCGACGCCAGCGCGAAGCGTCCGCCGCGCGCGTGCAGCGCATGGACCGCGGTCAGCGCGAGCCGCGCGCCCGACATGCCGAGCGGATGGCCGAGCGCGATCGCCCCACCGTGCGGGTTCACATGCTCGGCGTCGTCCGGCAGGCCGAGCTGGCGCAGGCAGGCCAGAGCCTGCGAGGCGAAGGCCTCGTTCAGCTCGACCACGTCGAAGTCGCCGATCGCGAGCTTCAGCCGCTCCATCAGCTTGCGGGTGGACGGCACCGGCCCGATCCCCATGATGCGCGGCGGCACCGCGGCCGAGGCCATGCCGAGCACGCGCGCCCGCGGCGTCAGCCCGTGCGCCTTCACCGCCGCTTCGGAGGCAAGGATCATCGCCGCCGCGCCATCGTTGACGCCGGACGAATTGCCCGCGGTCAGCGTCCCCGGCTGGCGCACGAAGGCTTTGAGTTTGGCAAGCTGCTCGGCCGTCGTCTCCGGCCGCGGATGCTCGTCCCTGTCCACCATGATCGGACCTGCACGCCCCCCCGGCGCCTCGACCGCCACGATCTCCTCAGCGAAGAAGCCCGACGCCAGCGCCTTGCCGGCGCGCTGCTGCGACCTCAAGGCAAAGGCGTCCTGATCGGCGCGCGAGACCTGGAATTCCTCCGCCACGTTCTCGCCGGTCTCCGGCATCGCATCGACGCCGTACTGCGCTTTCATCAGCGGATTGACGAAGCGCCAGCCGATGGTCGTGTCATAGGTCTCGGCGCTGCGCTGGAACGCCTCGGTCGCCTTGCCCATGACGAATGGCGCGCGCGTCATCGACTCGACGCCGCCGGCAATGGCGAACTCGGCCTCGCCCGACTTGATGTCGCGCGCTGCGGTTCCGACCGCATTGAGGCCGGAGGCGCAGAGCCGGTTCACCGTCATGCCCGGCACGGTCTCCGGCAGGCCCGCCAGCAGCAGCGCCATGCGCGCGACGTTGCGGTTGTCCTCGCCGGCCTGGTTGGCGCAGCCGAACGTCACCTCGTCGAGCGCGGACCAGTCCGCCTTCGGGTTGCGCGCCATCAGCGCCTTGAGCGGAACGGCGGCGAGATCGTCGGTGCGCACCTTCGCCAGCCCGCCGCCGTAGCGGCCGATCGGCGTGCGCACCGCATCGCAGATGAACACCTCGCGCATCGGACCCTCTGTTGCTCCGCAGCCCGTTTGCCGCAAACCAGGTTACGCCGCCGCGTGGGCGCGCGCGGTGCGCGCCTGAAGATCGCGCAGCGCCTCCAGTTCGCCCGCGGACGGCGGCGGCGTTTCCGCGACCTCGGCCGCAAATCGCACCGGCCAGCCGGTCGCCGCGGCGATCTGCTCACGCGTCACCCCGGCATGGATCGAGGTGACGATCATCTCCCGACTCTCGGGATCGGGCTCGAACGTCGCCATGTCGGTGATCAGCCGCGTCGGTCCTTTGGTTTTCAGTCCGAGCCGGGCGCGATGATCGCCACCCTCCCCGTGCCCGAGCGACGTGACGAAATCAAGCGTCGGCACGAAGGCGCGTTTGCTCTGCGCCATGATGATGAAGATTTCGCCGCAGGAGGTCGCGATCTCCGGTGCGCCGCCGCCGCCGGGCAGGCGGACTTTCGGCTTGTCGTAGGGTCCGACAACGGTCGTATTGAGGTTGGCGAACCTGTCGATCTGCGCGCCGCCGAGGAAGCCGACGGTGATGCGCCCGCCCTGAAGCCAGTAGCGGAACATCTCCGGCACCGAGACCGTGGTGAGCGCGGTCTCGCAAAGCTCGCCGTCGCCGATCGACAGAGGCAGCACGGTGGGCCGGGTGGCGAGCGTGCCGGACTCGTAGATCAGCGTGATGTCCGGCGCGTGCGTCAGCCGCGCCAGGTTCGCGGCCGCCGACGGCATGCCGATGCCGACGAAGCAGACGTCGTCGTTCTTCAGCGCCCGCGCCGCGGCGATCGTCATCATCTCGTTGGGGATGTGGCCGGTCACGCGCGCACCATTCGCAAGATGACCCCCTCCTCGATCCTCTCCCTTTCAGGGGGAGGAAGACTCGCGGCCTCGGTCTTTTCACCCATCAAGGCCGGTCCGACGGAAAAAGGTCGTGCGGCTTGGTGCTCCATCCTCCTGAAAGGGTGAGGGATGGGGAGCGGGTCCATATCATGCGTGCGGATTGAAACCATGGCTCCGTCACTCCGCCGCCGCCAGCATCCGGCGCGCATGCGCGGCGAACGCCTCGGGCCCCTGCTCCAAGACGTTCGCCTTCATCCACGCGCGGAACGTGTCGCGATCCTTCGCGATGGCGTCCCACTCCTTGTAGAAGGCGTTGTGGCGCTTGTAGTAGCCGAACGCATAGGACGGATAGGCGCCGCCCGGCACCACCGCGATCGCGCCGACGGTCCAGGACGGCAGGATCACGGCGTTCGGGCTGCGCCCGCCGAAGTCCTCGACGATCTCCTCGACCGTCACGACCGCCCGCTTCGCTGCCAGCACCGCCTCCTTCTGCACGCCGACGATGCCTTCAATCATCACGTTGCCGGCGCGATCCGCCCTCTGCGCATGAATGATCGCCGCGTCCGGCCGGATCGACGGCACCGCCGCAAGCGTCTCGCCGGTGAACGGGCAGACGATGCTCCTGATGTTCGGATTGACCGCCGGCAAACCCGCGCCGATGTAGCCGCGCAGCACCGCCAGCGGCAGGCCGGCCGCCCCGGCCTCGTAGGCGTTGGCCATCGCGGCGTGCGAATGCTCTTCAATGGCCAGCGGGCACGGCCAGGAGTTCTCGACCGCGTCGCGGAACCGGTGCAGCGAGCCGACGCCCGGATTGCCACCCCAGGAAAACACCACCTTGTCGGCGCAGCCCATGCCGATGAGCTGGTCGTAGATCAGGTCCGGCGTCATCCGGATCAGCGTCAGCCGCTTGCGGCTCTGGCGGATGACCTCGTGGCCCGCGGCATGGGGGATCAGGTGGGTGAAACCCTCCATCGCCACCGTGTCGCCGTCCCGGACGGCAAACTCGATGGCCTCGGCGAGCGACATCACACGCGACATACCCGACGGCTCTCCTCGCGCGGCGATCGCGCGGCGTTTCGGGTCGGAATTTACGGGCCGCGGCGAGTCCGGTCAAACCCGTGACGCCGCGCGACCGCTTGACCGGCGTTGCGCCGCGCCGCATGACTCGCATCGCATGACCGTCCCGCCCGACAGCGGTTTCCCGCGCGACCTGCCGCCCTCGCTTTCGGCCGAGCGGCGCGGGCCGGTGGCGATCCTCACGCTGTCGCGGCCGCAGAAGCGCAACGCGCTGGACGACGCGACCATCGCCGGCATCGAACGTTTTTTCGACCGCCTGCCCGACGGCGTGTCCGCCGTCGTGCTGCGCGGCGCGGGCGAGCATTTCTGCGCCGGCCTCGATCTCGGCGAGCTGACCCGCCGCGACGCGGTGGCGGGCATCGCGCATTCCAGCGCCTGGCATCGCGCCTTCGAGCGCATCCAGTTCGGCAAGGCGCCGGTGATCGCGGTGCTGCACGGCGCAGTGGTCGGCGGCGGGCTGGAGCTGGCGGCGGCGGCGCATGTTCGCGTCGCGGAGCGTTCGGCCTATTACGCGCTGCCGGAGGGCAGCCGCGGCATCTTCGTCGGCGGCGGCGGCGCGGTGCGCCTGCCGCGGCTGATCGGGGTCGCGCGCATGACCGACATGATGCTGACCGGCCGCACCTATCGCGCCGAGGACGGGCTTGCCATCGGCCTGTCGCAATATGTCGTCGAAGACGGTGCGGGCCTCGCGAAGGGTCTCGAACTGGCCGGGCGCATCGCCGGCAACGCGCCGCTCACGAACTTTGCGGTCATGCACGCCCTGCCGCGCATCGCCGAAGGCGATCCGGGCGCGGGCTATCTCGCCGAGGCGCTGATGTCCGCGATCGCGCAGGACAGCGAGGAGGCCAAGGCGCGGCTGCAGGACTTTCTCGACAAGCGCGCCGGCAAGACGGTGCCGGAGCGATGAGCGCGCCGGCCGCGCCGCTGCGTCCGGTGCATCTCGGCCGCGCGGCCATCCATGTCGAGCGGCGGCCGGACGGCGTCCTGATCCTGACCCATCCGGTTCCGCTGCCCGCCTGTCCCGACGCGTTGACGCGCCGGCTGGAGCACTGGGCGAAGACCGCGCCGGACCGGATGTTTCTCGCACAGCGCACGCCCGATGGCGGCTGGCGGCGGCTGAGCTACGCGCAGACGCTCGCGCAGGTGCGAAGCATCGCACAGGCGCTGATCGACCGCGGGCTGACGGCCGAAACGCCGGTCGCGATCCTGTCGGGCAACGACATCGAGCACGCCCTGCTCGGGCTCGGCGCCATGTTCGCCGGCATCCCTTATGCGCCGGTCTCGGTGCCCTATTCGCTGATGTCCGCCGATTTCGGCAAGCTGCGCGCCATCGTCGCCGACCTCACGCCCGGACTGGTGTTCGCCTCCGACGGCCGCGCCTTCAGCCGCGCGCTCGCCGCCGCCGTGCCGCCGGATTGCGAGATCGTCATCGCGCGCAATCCGCTCGGCCTGCTGCCGACCACGGATTTCGCCGACCTTCTGGCGACCGAGGCGACGACAGCCGTGGACGATGCGCATGAGCGCATCGGCCCCGACACGATCGCAAAAATTCTGTTCACCTCGGGCTCGACCGGATCGCCCAAGGGCGTGATCAACACCCATCGCATGCTGGCGGCGAACCAGGCGCAGATCCGCGCCGGCCTCGCCTTCGTCGCCGACGAGCCGCCAACGATCGTCGACTGGCTGCCGTGGAACCACACCTTCGGCGGCAACCACAATTTCAACCTCGTGCTCGACAACGGCGGCACGCTCGTCATCGACGAGGGCAAGCCGCTGCCCGGCGCGATCGAGGCCACGGTGCGCAACCTCAGGGAGATCGCCCCCACCGTCTATTTCAACGTGCCGAAGGGCTTCGACGCGCTGCTGCCCTACCTGCGCGAGGACCGCGCGCTGCGCGAGAACTTCTTCAGCCGGCTGAATGCGATGTTCTACGCCGGCGCGGGGCTCGGCCAGCATGCCTGGGACGAACTCACGCGGCTTGCGGTGGAAACCACCGGCGAGCGCATCGTCTTTCTCTCCAGCATCGGCTCGACCGAAACCGCGCCGATGGCGCTGTCATGCAACTGGCCGTGCGAACGGCCCGGCAACATCGGCCTGCCGGCGCCGGGCGTCACGCTCAAGCTGGTGCCGAACGGCGGCAAGCTCGAAGCCCGCCTGAAGGGCCCGAACGTCACGCCGGGCTATTGGCGGCGTCCCGACCTCACCGCCGAGGCGTTCGACGAGGACGGCTTCTACCGCATCGGCGACGCGCTGCGCTTTGCGGACCCCGAGGATCCATCGCAGGGCCTGCTGTTCGACGGCCGGCTCGCGGAGGACTTCAAGCTCGCCAGCGGCACCTGGGTCAGCACCGGCGCGGTGCGCGCGCAGGTGGTCGACGGCTTCGCGCCGCTGCTGCGGGACGCCGCGATCGCCGGCGCGGACCGCGACGGCCTCGCCGTGCTGGCGTTTCCCGACATGGACGCATGCCGCAGGCTCGCGGGGCTCGCCGCCGGCACGCCGCCCGCGGCGGTGCTGGCTGACGCCGCCGTGCGCGCCGAATTCGCCGGCCGCCTCGTAGCGCTCGCCGCGCGCAGCACCGGCAGCTCGAACCGCATAATCCGGATGCTGCTGATGGAGGAGCCGCCGTCGCTCGACGCCGGCGAGGCCACCGACAAGGGCACGATCAACCAGCGCGCGGTGTTGACCCGACGCGCCACCCTGGTGGAAGAGCTGTATGCAAAACCGACGACACCCCGCGTGATCTCCATCGAGGACCAGTGATGCGACTATTGATGGGAGGCCCGCGTCCGGGGGCACGAGGACCAATGACATGAACCCCCAAGGACACGCCGCGCTGGTCACCGGCGCCGCCTCCGGCCTCGGCGCCGCGACCGCGGCTGCGCTGGCCGCCGCCGGCGCGAAGGTCGCACTGCTCGACGTCAACGTCGATGCGGCCCGCGCCGTCGCCGGGACAATCGGCGGCCATGCCGTGCCTTGCGACGTCACCCGTAGCGACAGCGCAGAGTCCGCGGTCGCGGAGGCCGCAGCGAAGCACGGCCCGGCGCGCATTCTCGTGAACTGCGCCGGCGTCGGGCCCGCCAAACGCATGGTCGGCCGCGACGGCCCGCTGCCGCTCGCGGAGTTCGAGAAGGTGATCGCCGTCAACCTGACCGGCACGTTCAACATGATGCGGCTCGCCGCGGCGGCGATGCAGGATCTCGATTCGCTGGAGGACGGCGAGCGCGGCGTCATCATCTCGACCGCCTCGGTCGCCGCCTACGAGGGCCAGATCGGCCAGACCGCCTATGCCGCCTCCAAGGGCGGCGTCGCGGCGCTGACGATCCCGGCGGCGCGCGAGCTGTCGCAGTTCGGCATCCGGGTGATGGCGATCGCGCCCGGCATCTTCGGCACGCCGATGCTGAAGGCGCTGCCCCAGGCGGCGCAGGACAGCCTCGGCGCGGCGGTGCCGTTTCCGAAGCGGCTCGGCGAGCCGGACGAATTCGCCGACCTGGTTCTTGCCATCGTGCGAAGCCGTTATCTGAATGGCGAGGTCATCCGCATCGACGGCGCGCTGCGGCTCGCGCCGCGCTGAACATCACAAGGAGCACGACATTTCATGATGATCTACCGGCGCGAAGCCCGCATCGAATGGGGCGACTGCGACCCCGCAGGGATCGTGTTCTTCCCGCGCTATTTCGCGATGTTCGATTCCTGCACCACCGCCCTGCTCTCGCAGGCGCTGGGCATGAGCAAGTACCAGTTCACCCGCCACTACAATTTCGCCGGCTATCCGATGGTGGACACCAAGGCACGGTTCGTGAAGCCGACCAAGTTCGGCGACGACGTGGTGATCGAGACGCAGATCACGCGCTTCGGTCGCTCCAGCTTCGACGTGCACCACCGCATCACGCTGGACGGCGAGCTGTGCGTCGAATGCTTCGATACGCGGGTCTGGGCGGTACGCGACTCCGACGATCCGTCGAAAATCCGCTCGACCCGGATCCCCGATGAGGTCAAGGCCCGGCTATCGGCCGGCTGACATCGAACCGCGAACCCTCAGGCACGCATGGCGCACCCCGCACCCCGTCCCGTTACGCTCCTCACCGGCGCATCCTCCGGGATCGGCGCGGAACTGGCGCGCGTGTTCGCGGCAAACGGCCATGACCTCGTGCTGGTGGCGCGGCGCGAGCCGCAACTGCAGGCGCTCGCCGACGCCATTGCGGCGACCGGCGCGAAGCGGCCCTCGGTCGTGCCCGCCGACCTCACGGCGCACGACGCCGGCAATCTCATCGCGGAGCGGCTGCGCGCGCTCGACGTCGAGCCGCAGTTCGTCGTCAACAACGCCGGCTTCGGCCTGCTCGGCCCGGCCGTGTCGCTCGACCGCGAGCGCCAGCTCGACATGATCGACCTCAACGCCCGCGCGCTCACCGACCTTTCGCTGCGCTTCATGGAGAGCGTGGAGCGCCACCGCGGCGGCATCCTCAACGTCGCCTCGGTGCTCGGCTTTCTTCCCGGCCCTGGCATGGCCGTCTATCACGCCACCAAGGCCTATGTGGTCTCGTTCAGCGAGGCGCTGCACCAGGAGATGGCGGGGCGCGGCGTGCGCGTCACGGTCGCGTGCCCCGGCCCGGTCGACACCGAGTTCGTCGTTCGCCCCGAGGGCCGGCTGTCGCGCAAGCTGACGCGGTCGGCGGACCGGGTGGCGCGCGAGGCTTACGAGGGCCTGATGAAGGGCGAGCGCGTCGTCATCACCGGCTCCGACAACCGGCTGCTGAGCCTTTTGCCGCGCCTTCTGCCGCGGCGGCTGACGCTGTCGATCATCGCGGCGAGCAAGCGCAAGCTCTACGCCGGCGACGGGTCCGGCGGGCGGTAGGCCGCCTCGGCGTCGAAGCGCGCCGCCACGGCGCGTCCGTCCTGCGCCCATTCCACCACCGGCACCGGCCCGGCCACGACCATGAAGTGGTCGTAGTAGGAGCGCATGTCGTTCGCCATGATGAACTGGTAGTGCATGCGAAAGAAGTTGGAGCGGAGTTTTTTGTAGAACTTCGGCGCCAGCATGTCGCGGAAGCGCACGCGCCAGACGATGGGATTTTCTCGCGGCGCGTCGAGCGTCAGGCCAAGCCCTTCGACCGGATCGAAGTCCCAGAAGTTGAAAACGTCCTTTCGCGCCTGCGCATCGATCCAGCGCAGCGACGGTTCGCTCGCCAGCCGCTTCACCTGTCCGCGCAGCCGCTGCGCGCGTGGATGCAGCGCCGCGCCCGGCAGGATCGAGCCCAGCGTCAGCAGCACCAGCGCCGGTCCGCGCCGCCCGAGATCGGGATCGAGTTCGAGCGCGCGCACCGCAATCGCCGGCGCGGTCTGGCCGCCGCCGCTGTGGCCGATCAGCAGAACCTCGTCGGCGTCGGTGGTGCGCAGGATCTCGACCAGCCGGCGCGCGCCGGCCTCGATCGCATGGTCGAAGCAGGAGGGAGCGCCGCGCGCGTAGTCCAGCATCGACGGCCAGTGGCTGCCGATCTGCACCACGAAGAAATAATCCGCGACCGGCTTCAGCAGGACGAAGGCCGCGAGGCCCGCCGCGACGCCGAACGCGACCGCGATCGAGAACGGCAGCCCGACGCCGGACGCGAGCGCGAGCGCCGCGGCCCAGCCGGCCGCGACGCCGAGCGCGATCCAGACCAGCAGCATGAGATGGAACGCCAGCAGCGCCAGCGCATACTGGTGCGAGGCGCGCGCGATCCGGATCATTGTGCCCGACAGGTGATAGTCGAACATCCAGCCGACCGCGCGCATCACGATGCGCCACAGCGGCTGCGCCATGTTGGCGCGGATCGCCTGCTCCTGACGCAGGAATTCGTAACGGGTCTCGACCCGCCAGTTCGGGCCCGCGGCCTCGACGGTCCAGTGCGCGAGGTCTTCGGAGTCAAGGACGAGGTCGCCGATCTTCGATTGCAGCGGCCAGATCTTCAGGAACCGCCGCCACTGGCGCCGGAAGATGTCGTGATAGCCCTCCGCGCCCTGCGGATCGTAGCCCTCGACATAGAGAACGTGCCGCCGCCCAATCACCCGAAGCTCCGCTCGAAAACGCACTCGCACCTGCGCTGCGAACAAAGGCGCACGGCCCTGTCGCGTCAACCCTTTGCGGCCCCACCCCGCTCAACGCTTGCGAAAGGCGTCGCGCAGCTTGTGACGCTGCACCTTTCCGGTGGCGGTGCGCGGAAGCGCATCCAGCACCTCGAAGCGCCGCGGTCGCTTGTAGGGCGGCAGCATGGCCTCGAGTCGCGCGCGCGCCGCGCGGACCGCCGCTTCGGCGTCCGCGCCGGGCGTAAGCACCAGGCCCAGGACGATCTCGGCGAGGCCGATGTCGCTCTCCCCCAGCACCGCGGCGGTTTCCGCGATCTCCGGAATGCCGCCGAGCGAGTCCTCGATTTCCGATGGCGAGACCCAGAGACCCGACACCCGCAGCATGTCGCCACTGCGGCCGCGGTGATGCCAGAAGCCGTCACCGTCGAACGCATATTCGTCGCCGGTGGCGAACCAGCCCTCCGGGCGAAACCGGTCGTCCGGCCGCTCCGGCGGCGCGCCAGGCGCAGGCGCTGCGGAACGATAGCCGCCGCAGACCGAGGACATCCGCACCTCCAGCCGTCCGCTGACGCCGGGATCGGAGACCATCGCGCCGGCCTCATCGATGAGCCGCAATTCGACGCCGGGCATGGCCCGGCCGGACGAGCCGGGCTTGCGCGCCGCCGGCGTGTTGCCGATCACCATGTAGACCAGCTCCGAGCAGCCGAGCCCGTCGAGGATCGGCTTGCCGCTCGCGGCCTCCCAGGCGTTCCAGATCTGCGGTGGCGTGCGCTCGCCGGCCGACACGAAGTGCCGCAGGCCGCGCAGCGCCTCGCCTTGCGCATAGCCCTCCTCCAGCAGCCGGTGATAGAGCGCCGGCACGCTCAGCAGCACGGTGGCGCCGAAGCGTTCGACGGTGTCGGCCACGCTTTGCGCGGTCGCCCAGTCCTCCAGCAGCACGTTGGTCGCGCCCATGCGCAGCGCCGCGAAGGCGTTGCCGATGGCGTAGGCGAAATGAAAGCGCGAGGTGGCGAATAGCCGGTCGTCGGGCGTGCAGCCGAGCGCCTCGCGGTAATAGTCGGCGCAGATCGTCACGTTGCCGTGGACGTGCTCGACCGCCTTGGGCTGCCCCGTGGTGCCCGAGGTCATCACCCAGAACGCGGGATCGGTGAGCCTGCGGGGCACGGGTTTCAGGTCGTGCGCCGGCGCGGCCTTCCACGCCGGAAGCGTGACGTCGCTTCGCAACAGACGGGTTTGCGGCGACGCCCGCGACGCGGCGCGGAGGCGCGCCTCGAAGGCGGGATCGAACACCGCGGCAGCCGGCTGGACGATGGCGAGAATGCGCTGCAGATCCTCCTCGGAGGCGCGCGACGACACCGCGACCGCGACGCCGCCCATCGCCATCGCCGCCTGGTGCAGCGCCACGAGGTCGGGGGTGTCGCGCATCAGCAGGGCGACGCGATCGCCGGCGCGCACGCCTTCCGCTTCCAAGCCCGATGCGAACTGCGAGACCCGGACGGCCAGCGCGCCGTAGGACAGGGTTTCAGACGCGCTCGCCAGCGCCGGCCGCTCCGGACCGGCCGTCCGCAAGCCGTTCAGGAGGCCGTATTCAACAGCGTTCATGGGCGCAGTTTTTTTGGAGCATGATCTTGTCCGAAAACCGCTTCACACTTTTCGGGATCATGCCCCCACCGCCTCGACGATCTCGACCGCCGGATGCGCGGTCGGCATCACGCGGGCGAGCGCAAGGCCGGCGCGCGCGAACAGCGCCGCATATTCGTCGACCGTGCGCTCGCGGCCGCCGACCAGCAGCATGACGTGCAGATCGAGCCAGCGGCCGGGGCCCGGCGTGTCGTCGGTCGGGATGGTCTTCTCCAGCACCAGCACGCGGGCCCGCTCCGGCATGCCCTTGCGCACGTTCTGCAGGATGCGCACCGCGTCCTCGTCGTCGTAATCGTGCAGCAGGTGGCGCAAGCAGATAGACGTCGCCGCCGCCGGGCACCGGCGTGGCGAGCACATCGCCGGTCGCGAACGACACGCCGGGCAGCGGCCCGCCCTCGCCGCGCTTGGCGGCCTGCGATGCCCTCATCGAGATCGAACAGCGTGCCGCGCTTGCCGGGATTGGCGGCGAGCACCGCCGACAGCAGCATGCCGTGGCCGCCGCCGACATCGACGATGTGATCGAACGGCGCGAAGTCGTAGGCCGCTGACGATCGCCGGCGTCTCCGGCGAATGCACCTCGACCATCATGCGCTGGAAGCGCGCGCCCTCGGCCGGATTGGCGTGCAGCCAGTCGAACAGGTGCTGGCCCTTCAGCGCCTCGAACGCGGTGCCGCCCGTCAAGCGCGCCGTCGAGCCGGCCCCAGATGTCGGCGTGATATTCGGTCAGCAGCGACGCGGCGGTGCGCATCGAATGCGGCGAGTACGAGGTCAGCAGCCGGCCGAGCGGCGTCAGCGCGAAGCGCCGCTCGACGGCCTCCGTGACGATGCCCACGGTGGTCAGCGCGCGCAGCAGGCGATAGACGCGGTCCGCATCGAGGCCGTGCGCCGCGGCGATCTCCTCCGGCGTCGTCGACGCCGCGCTCAATGGTGTCTGCGCACGCCAAGCCGCGCGAACGAGCCGATCGCCTGCGTCACCCACAGGCTGCTCATCAGCTGCATCATCTTCTTGTGCAGGGAGCCGGGATCGCGCGGGCTTGGCGGGCCTGACGCCTTCGAGCTTCAAAAGCCGCTCCGGGACTGCCGCTCTGGACCGGCGAATCCGCGCCGGGCGGATTTCGGGTGCAGCCTTAGACCATGTTCCGGGACGAATCCAGAACGCAACGCGGCACGCACCGCTCGCTTATGAATGCCGCGGCGGGCGGCCATTCCCGAATTCACTCGCGCGCGGCGCGCCTCCGCTATGATAGCGCGAACCGCGAAACTACAGGACGACGGAAGGAAACGACGACATGGCAGCACCGACCGCGCAGCGCGCCGAACGCCAAGGGACCGCACCCCGATCGCCGGGGAGGTGTTCCTGCGCGCGCTGGCCGATCACGGCATCGACTATTTCTTCGCCAATCCGGGCACCGACTTTCCCGCCGATCGTCGAGGCCTATTCCCGGGCCGCAGCAGTCGAACGCCAAGGTGCCCCAGCCGCTCGTGATCCCGCACGAGTGCATCGCAGTGGCGATGGCGCACGGCGCCTATCTGATGAACGGCCGGCCGCAGGCGGTGATGCTGCACGTCAACGTCGGCACCGCCAATGCCATCTCCAACGTCATCAACCTGTACCGCGACCACGTTCCGCTGATCCTGGCCGCCGGCGGCTCGCCGATCACCGAGCAGGGCCGTTCGGCAGCCGCAACCGCTACATCCACTGGGCGCAGGAGATGTTCGACCAGGCCGGCATGCTGCGCGAGACGGTGAAGTGGGACTACACGCTCAAGGTGCCCGAGCAGGTCGGCGACGTGGTGTCGCGCGCCTACGAGGTGTCGATGACCAGCCCGCGCGGCCCGGTCTATCTGGTGCTGCCGCGCGAGCCGCTGGCCGCGCCCGGTGGCGGAACTGCCCGGCCCGCTGAAGCCGCGCGACGTGCCGGCGATGCCCCATCCCGATCCGAAAAGATCGAGACGCTGGCGGAATGGATCGCCGCGGCGGAGAAGCCGCTGATCATCGTCTCGGCGCTCGGCCCCGACGCGGTCGCGCCGCTGGCGAAGCTCGCCGAGCGCTACGCCATCCCGGTGGTGACGCAGCGCCAGCGCACCGTCTGCCTGCCCACCAGCCATCCCGATGCACATGGGCTACGATCCGGACGGCTTGGTGCAGGACGCCGACCTGATCCTGTGCAGCGAGGCCGACGTGCCGTGGATTCCCGGCGAGCAGAAGACCAAGGCCGGCTGCACGCTTCGCCACGCATGGGCGAGGACCCCGCCTTCTCGCGCTATCCGATGCGCAGCTTCCCGACCGACCTCGCGATCACCGCCGACGGCCGCCGAGCGGCTTCGCCGCGCTCGACGCGGCGCTCGGCCAAGCGCGTCGTGTCCCGAAGGCGCGCATCGAGGCGCGCCGCAAGGCGCGCCGCCGACGCCAAGGCCAAGCGCGCACGAGAAGCTCGCCAAGGCCTCGGCCAAGCCGGAGAACGACGTCATCACCCAGGCCTATCTCAGCCGCCTGATCGGCGAGACGGTCGGCCCGACGCGGTGATCTTCAACGAATATTCGATGCAGCAGGACCATTGCCCGCGCGAGAAGCCGCAGCACCTTCTACGGGCTCTCGCCCGGCCGGCGGGCTCGGCTGGGGCCTGGGGGCGGCGCTCGGCGCCAAGCTCGCGGCGCCGGAGAAGCTCGTCGTCGCCACGCTCGGCGACGGCGCCTACATGTTCAACAACCCGACCGCCGGGCCACTGGGTGTCGCAGAAGTTCAATCTGCCGATCCTGACCATCATCTTCAACAACAGCCGCTACGGCGCGGTGCGCGGCGCCACCATGTCCATGTTCAAGGACGGCGTGGCCGGCGAGAACCACGGCCGCTTCATGGCCGACCTCGACCCGAGCCCGCCGTTCGAGGCGGCGGTCGCGGCCCAGGGCGGCTCACGGCGAGCGCGTCGAGAAGGCGAGCGAACTGCCGGCCGCGCTCCAGCGCGCCCGCGACGCGGTGGTCAAGGAGGGCCGGCAGGCGCTCCTCAACGTGATCGTGCCGTACTGATCCGGCGCACTGATCGCGGCGATTGCGTCGCGGCGGCCATCGTCGACGCGGGCGGCCCCCTCCCCCACGGGCGAGGGCAGCGAGCCGGCCGCTCGACCGGACAAATCGACGGCTGCTCGGCGGTGTCTTATCGAACACAGGTTCGCCCCCCTCGACCAAATCACGCCGCCGCACTAAACAGGCGCACGGATCACCCGGAGGAGCCCCATGAAGATCGACGCCTACACCCATTTCATCCCGGACCACTTCTACAAGGACGTGCTCTCGGCCGGCTCCTACACGGACATCGGCAAGCGGATGAAGGGCATCCCCTCCATCTACGACCTCAAGACCCGCCTGAAGGTCGTCGACAAGTTCAAGGACTATGCGCAGGTCCTGTCCTACGGCATGCCTCCGCTGGAGGTGATGACCAAGAACCCGGCCCAGGCCGAGGAATACGCGCGGATCATCAACGACGGCTTCGCCGAACTGTGCGCGCAGTATCCCGACCACTTCCCCGGCTGGGTGGCGCAGACGCCGCTCGGCGCGCCGGACGCCGGCGTGCGCGAGGTGCAAGCGCGCGCTGAAGATGGGCGCGCTCGGCGTGCAGATCTACACCAACGTCGCCGGCAAGCCGCTCGACGATCCGCAGTTCGCGCCGTTCTGGAAGGCGATGAACAAGACCGGCAAGCCGATCTGGCTGCATCCCTGCGCGCAGCGCCGGCGATCCCGGACTATCCGACCGAGTCGAAGTCCAAGTACGAGATCTGGTGGACCTTCGGCTGGTCCTACGAGACCGCGGCGGCGATGGCGCGGCTCGTGTTCTCGCGCATCATGGACAAGCACCCGAACCTGAAGATCATCACCCACCATTTCGGCGGCATCGTGCCGATGCTGGAAGGCCGCATCGGCCCGGGCTGGGACCAGATCGGCGCGCGCACCTCGGACGAGGACCTGAGCAAGGTCGCCAAGAAGCTGAAGAAGCGCCCGCTCGACTATTTCAAGAACGACTTCTACGCCGACACCGCCGCCTTCACCGGCAAGCCGGCGACCGTCTGCGGCATGTCGTTCTATCCGTTCAAGAACATCGTCTTCGCGTCGGACTGCCCGTTCGATCCGGAAAAGGGCACGATGTACATCCGCGAGACGATCAAGATCCTCGACGCGCTCGACCTCTCGAAGGCCAAGCGCAAGCAGCTCTATTACGGCAACCTGGAGAGCGGTCACCGGCGTCAAGCTGGTGAAGTGAGCGTCATCCGACCCGGCGCAGACATCGCCCGTCAGCTGATCCGACCTGAACAGAACGCCCGGCCCCGCGGCCGGGCGTTTCGTTTTTGCGGGTGCTCGTCCTCGGTTCATCTGCCGCTCCCTGTGGACAGCGCCGGCATGCGCTGCGAATCTGCTATGGCTGGGTTCGCGCATGGCAGTCGGTGACAGCCCCTGCCCCATCTGCTAGCGTCCGGCCCCATGGATGCCGCCCGCGCCTTCGGCGAGGACGACGCGCCGCCGCCGGAGCCGGCCGCGCGCGCCGACGCCGGTCATGGAGCAATATATCGAGATCAAGACCGCCAATCCGGACAGCCTGCTGTTCTACCGGATGGGCGACTTCTACGAGCTGTTCTTCGAGGACGCCGAGGTCGCGAGCCGGGCGCTCGGCATCGTGCTGACCAAGCGCGGCAAGCATCTCGGCCGCGACATTCCCATGTGCGGCGTGCCGGTGGTGCGCGCCGAGGAGTATCTGCACCGGCTGATCGCGCTCGGCCACCGCGTCGCCGTCTGCGAGCAGACCGAGGACCCCGCCGAGGCGAAGCAAGCGCGGCTCGAAATCCGTGGTGCGGCGCGACGTGGTGCGGCTGGTCACGCCCGGCACGCTCACCGAGGACACGCTGCTCGACGCGCGCCGCAACAATTATCTGCTCGCGGTGGTTCGCACGCGCCCGCGCGTCGTCGCCGGGCGAGGACGGCGCGCTTCGCGCTGGCCTGGATCGACATCTCCACCGGCGAATTCCGCGTCGGCGAATGCGCGGCAGGCGCGCTCTCCGCCGAGATCGCGCGCATCGAGCCCGGCGAGATCGATCGTTTCCGACGCGCTGTACGCCGAGCCGGAGCTGCGCGCCGCTCTGGCGCGAGCTGCCGGCGGTCACGCCGCTCGCCCGCGACGTGTTCGACGGCGCCACCGCCGAGCGCCGGCTGTCGGACTATTTCGCGGTCGCGACCACCGATGCCTTCGGCGCGCTGTCGCGGCTCGGAGCTGCAACGCCGCCGCCGCCTGCGTCACCTATGTGGAGCGCACCCAGATCGGCCAGCGCCCGCCGCTCTCGCCGCCGCTGCGCGAGGCGCAGGGCGCGACGCTGGCGATCGACCAGGCCACGCGCGCCAATCTCGAACTGGTGCGCTCGCTCGGCGGCGAGCGGCGCGGCACCCTGCTCGACGCCGTCGACCGCACGGTCACGGCCGCCGGCTCGCGGCTGCTGGCGCAGCGGCTCGCGGCGCCGCTGACCGATCCCGGCGGCCATCGCGCAGCCGGCTCGACAGCGTGGACGCCTTCGTCGCGGACGCGGGCCTGCGCGGCGAGCTGCGCGCCCGGCTGAAGGCCGCGCCCGATCTCGCGCGCGCGCTGTCGCGCATCGTGCTCGGCCGCGGCGGACCGCGCGACCTCGCCGCCGTGCGCGACGGGATCGCCGCCGCCGCCGCTGCTGGCGGACGGCTGCGTCGACCCGCTGGCCGAAGGCGCCGCGGAGCTGGCCGGCGCCGACCGCTGCGCTGCGCCGGCCCGATCCCGCGCTCGGCCGCGAGCTTTCCGCGGCGCTCGCCGACGAGCTGCCGCTGATCAAGCGCGACGGCGGCTTCGTGCGCATGGGCTACTTCGCGGCGCTCGACGAGGCGCGGGCGCTGCGCGACGAGTCGCGCAAGGTGATCGCCGCAACTTGCAGGCGCGCTACGCCGACGAGACCGGCGTGAAGGCGCTGAAGGTCCGGCACAACAACGTGCTCGGCTATTTCGTCGAGGTCACGGCGCAGCACGGCGACAAGCTGTTTGCGGCGCCGCTCAACGCCACCTTCATCCATCGCCAGACGCTGGCCGGCCAGGTCCGCTTCACGACCACCGAGCTGGGCGAGCTCGAGGCGAAGATCGCCAGCGCCGCCGACCGCGCGCTGGGTCTCGAGCTGGAAGCGTTCGAGCGGCTCGCCGCGGCCGTGATCGCCGCCAGCGATCCGCTGAAGGCCGCGGCCGAGGCGCTGGCGGTGCTCGACGTCGTCGGCGGCGCTCGCCGCGCTCGCGGTCGAGCGCGGTTACGTCCGGCCGACTGGTCGACCGCTCGCTCGAATTCCAGATCGAAGGCGGCCGTCATCCGGTCGTCGAGCAGGCGATCTCCGAACCCTTCGTCGCCAACGATTGCGATCTTTCGCCGCCGAAGGATGCCGATGCCGGCCGCATCTGGCTCATCACCGGCCCGAACATGGCCGGCAAGTCGACCTTCCTGCGCCAGAACGCGCTGATCGTCGTTCTGGCGCAGATGGGCGGCTTCGTGCCGGCGAAGCGGCGCGCGCATCGGCGCCGTGGACCGGCTGTTCTCGCGCGTCGGCGCCGCCGACGATCTCGCGCGCGGCCGCTCGACCTTCATGGTCGAGATGGTGGAGACGGCAGCGATCCTCAACCAGGCCGGCCCGCGCGCGCTGGTGATCCTCGACGAGATCGGCCGCGGCACCGCGACCTTCGACGGCCTGTCGATCGCCTGGGCCGCAGTCGAGCATCTTCACGAGACCGAACCGCTGCCGCGCGCTGTTCGCCACCCATTTCCACGAGCTGACGGCGCTGGCCGCAACCGCCTGCCGCGGCTGTTCAACGCCACCGTGCAAGCGTCAAGGAATGGCAGGGCGAGGTGGTGTTCCTGCACGAGGTCGGGCCCGGCGCCGCCGACCGCTCCTACGGCATCCAGGTCGCCAAGCTCGCCGGCCTGCCTCCGAGCGTGATCGATCGCGCCAAGGTCGTGCTGGCGACGCTGGAGGCCGGCGAGCGCACCACGCCGCGCGGCTTCGACGATCTGCCGCTTTTTGCGGCGGCGCCGCGTCCCCCGGCGGCGGATGCCGAACCGACGCCGGCCGAACGCGCGGCCCGTGCCCTTGCCAGCCTCGATCCCGACAACCTGTCCCCGCGGGAGGCGCTGGAAGCGCTCTACGCGCTCAAGCGGCAGACGTCGGGCAACGACACGTAACGGGACTGCGGCAACACGGTCCCGAACGCGCCCTTGGCGGTGCGCCGCCACCGCCTGTAGGCTGGACGCCACAAGTCAAAGGTCACGCCCGGCTTACACGGCGCGGACCGCGACACAGGGAGGATCGACGTGACCAGGCTTCTCGCGCTGGCGTCCGCCGGCTGCATTCTTCTGGCCTCGGCTGCGCAGGCCCAGAACTTTCCCACCCGCCCGATCACCATCGTCGTGACCGCCGCGGCCGGCGGCGTCAGCGACATCATCGCCCGCGCCATCGGCCAGCGCATGACCGACGCCTGGGGCCAGCAGGTCATCATCGAGAACCGCGGCGGCGGCGCACACATCATCGGCGAAGGTGCGGTTGCGAGCGCCAAGCCGGACGGCCACACGCTGCTGGTCGCGGAGCGTTCGACCTTCGTGATCAACCCGACGCTCTACCCCAAGGGCAAGCTGCCCTACGATCCGGAAACCGCGTTCATCCCGATCACCGGTCTGGTGCGGATCCACCACGCGATGATCACATCGCCGAAATTCGAGGCCGACAGCGTCGCGGACCTGCTCGACGTCGCCCGCAAGAAGCCGGATCAGGTGACATACGGCACCGCCGGCGTCGCCTCCGGCCCGCATGTGAACATGCTGAGCCTGCAGAACCTGACCGGCACCCGAATGGTCGCCGTGCACTACAAGGGCGCGACGCCGTCGCTCAACGACGTGATGGGCGGTCACACCAACATGATGCTGATCAGCGTCAGCTCGGCGCTGCCGTCGTTTCGCGACGGAAAAGTGAAGATGATCGGCATCGGCAGCGCCAAACGGCTGCCGCAGGTCTCGGACGTGCCGACCATCGCCGAAAGCGGCAAGCTGCCGGGCTATCTGGCCGGCACCTGGTTCGGCATGTCGGTCACCGGCGGAACGCCGCCCGACGTGGTGGCCAAGATCAGCGGCAAGGTCCAGAAAATCCTGAACGATCCGCAGTTCCAGAAGAAGCTACTGGACCGGCAGCTCTACGAATTGATGGCGACGACGCCGGAAAAGTTCGCGGAAGAGATCAAGGCCGAGCGCGCGCAATGGGCAAAGGTCATCCGCGAGCAGAAGATGGTGCTTGGCAAGTAACGCGGCGCTCAGCGCGGTCCGGCGGCCTGCGGCCGCCGCCGCACCCACCAGAACAGCAGATTGCACGCGATCGAGACCGCGAGCGCGATCGTCAGGCCGGCGGCGGAGCCGAGCCGTTCGACGATCAGGTGCGCGGTCAGGCAGGTGATCGAGAAACCCGCCATGCCGAGCAGGCTGTTCGCGAGCACCGCCGCCGAGGCCGGGCCGCCGATGCGCGGGTGCAGGATCAGCATGAGGCTGAGCAGCACGATCGGAAACACCGCCAACATGCCGGTGACGAAGGGGCCGACGGTGGCGCTCAGCGCCACCACGGTCGCGACCAGCACCGAGACCATGCCGGCGCGCAGCACCATGTCGGTCCAGTGCCGCGGCGGCGGCGGAACCCGGACGTGCCGAAACCGGTTGCCGAGCGCGATGCAGGCGACGATGCCCGCCACGTTGAAGGCCACGGCAGAAGCCGTGGTCCACGGCACGCGCTGCACCAGAAACGCCAGGATGAACCACGCAACCAGTGCCGGCAGAATGCTGGCGGCGCGGCCGTGGCGCTGAGCCAGCGCCGCATAGGTCAGGGCGAAGATCGAGGTGACGACGTTCGTCACCAGACTTGCGAGCGCGCCCTGGGCGATGAAGCCTGCGTCGTGGTCGAGCGCCACGAAGAAATACGCCGGCCCAGCCGCGATCGGCAGCGTCGCGATCATGCCGCCGACCACCGGTCCGGCGCGCTCGGCGGCGTAGGTCGCGCCCACGACAAATCCGGCCGTCACGGCCATCTTGAGCGCGAGCGAGAGCCAGAACAGGATTTCAGGAGACATTGCGGCAGATTCATTCGCGGCAGCGAGTCTCTCCCCTACCCCTCCCGATCTGCAAATGCGAGTCGCTCGCTCGCCGGGATCGCACTCGGTGTGGACATGACTGCCATGCGTCACGCCCGCTGCAGCGAAACCTCCACCGCGGGACCCTTGGCGATGGTCTGATAGACCACGCAATAACGCTCCGTGAGCTTGAGAAGCTGGTCGAGCTGCTCCTGCGGCGCGTCGGTCTCGACGTCGAAGCGCAGACGAATGGCGCGGAAACCGACCGGCGCATCCTTGGCGACGCCGAGCGTGCCACGAAAATCGAGGTCGCCCTCGGCCGACACGGTTCCGGACTTGAGCGGAATCGCGAGCGCCGTGGATACCGCCTTCAGCGTCACGCCCGCGCAGGCGACCAGCGCCTCCAGCAGCATGTCGCCGGAGCACAGTTCGAGACCCGATCCGCCGGTCGCCGGATGCAGGCCGGCCACGGCCAGCGCGCGGCCGGTTTCGACCTTGCAGGCGATGCTCTGATCGTCGAGCGTGCCCCTGGCCTTGAGCGTGATCAGCGCCGCCTCGGGTGCGCTCTTGTACTTGTCCTTGATCGGGGCCTGCATGGCCCGCAATGCAGCGGCATCCATCGTAAAACTCCAACGCTTGAAACGATTCTGTCCGGAAAATCCGGCGACAGGCGGAAGACCCTAACCGAGCTTGCGGCCCGCTACCACCACAGGGCCGCGCCCTGTGCGGCCTTGCTCTCGCTTTCGTCAATGCGCGCGGACCGACCGAGCGAGCGGTCGAGCGCCGCCAGCACCCGGCGCTTGGCGGCGTCGAAGACGGCCGACTGGCGGTCGCGCGGTCGCGGCAGGTCATCGATGACGATCTCGTCGGCGATGCGGCCGGGATGCGGGCGCATCACAACGACTCGATCCGCCAGCACGATCGCCTCCTCGACATCGTGGGTGACGATGACCAGCGTGGGCCGCAGGTCCGCCCATAACGTCAGAACGTGGTCCTGAAGATCGGCGCGGGTGAAGGCGTCGAGCGCGGAGAACGGTTCGTCGAGCAGCAGAACCTCCGGCCGCGGCACCAGCGCGCGGGCGATGGCGACGCGCTGCGCCTGCCCGCCGGACAGCTCCCGCGGCCAGACGTTGGCCTTGTCGGAGAGGCCGACGCGCTCGAGCGCCTGCGCCACGCGCGCGCGACGTTCGGCCTCGGGCCGATCCGCCAGACCGAAGCCGACGTTGCCGGCGACAGTGAGCCAAGGCAGCAGCCGCGGCTCCTGAAACACGATGCCGATCTTCTCATGCGGCGCAGCGATCGCGGTGCCGTCCAGCCGCACCGCGCCCTGCGACGGCCGGTCGAGGCCCGACACCGCGCGCAGGAGGGTGGACTTGCCGCAGCCGGAGCCGCCGACCACGGCGACGATCTCGCCCGGCGCCACCTCGAGCGACACATTCTCCAGCGCGTGAACGCCGTTGGGATAGGTCTTGCCGACCCGTTCGAGCGCGAGCATCAGCGATCTCCCTGCGGCGCGAACGAATCCTGCCAGCGCAGGAACGGCGCGGAGACGGCGACCACCAGCCAGTCGGTGAGCTTGCCGAGGATGGCGAAGGCGATGATCGCCGCCACGATCTGCGCCGGCTTGCCGAGCTGCTGGCCGTCGATCAGGAGATAGCCGAGACCCTCGGCCGCGCCCATGAACTCGGCGGCGACCACGAACATCCAGCCGAGGCCCAGGCCCGCACGCAGCGACACGACATAAGCAGGCAGCACCGCCGGCAGAAGAATCCGCCGGATCATCGCCGGCCCCGACAGGCGGAAGATGCGGCCGACCTCGACGATCTTGCGATCGACCGCGACGATCGCGCCCATCACGCCGAGATAGACCGGAAAGAACACGCCGACCGCGATCAGCGCGACCTTCGATTCCTCGAAGATGCCGAGCCACAGGATGAACAGCGGCACCCAGGCGATCGAGGGAATCGCGCGCAACGCCTGCAGCGTCGGGTCCATGATCCGGCGCGCCAGCGACCAGTAACCCGCGGCCGCACCGAGCAGCGTGCCGGCGATCACGCCGAGACCGAACCCGGCGGCGACGCGAAGCACGGTGGCCGTGGCGTGGCGCGCGAGATCGCCGGTGACAGCCAGTTCGGCCAGCGTCGTGTAAATCGCCGACGGCGGCGGCACGAGCCGGCCGTCCGACCAGCCGAGCGCGACCACCAGCTCCCAGAGCGCGGCGAGCCCGGCCGGCAGCGCAAGGCCGATCGCCGGGCGGGCAAAACGAGAGAGAGCGCCGCGAAAGGGCGCGACCCGGTGATTTGCGGTGCGTCCCGCAGCAAGGGTGAGAGAGACCAACGACATGACGGCGGCGCCCCGTTCGAAGAAGCGGGCGAATGCCTCGCGGCATCCGCCCGGTTTCTCGATCATCAGTTGGTGAGCGGAACGCGATCGTCGATCAGATCGTCGAGCACGGCGCGAACGTTCACGTTTGGCTTGATCACGCCCGCCTCCTGGAGAGCGAGACCGGCCGCCAGGATCGACTCCTTCTGCGCCGGGCCGATCTTGGAATGCGTCAGCTCGGTGCGCTCCTTGAGCTGCTTGTCGACCACGGCGTCAGGCAATTTTGTGACGCCGATGAAGGTGCGCTTGGTCTCGTCGTAATTCGCATGTGCGTGCTTGCGCGCCTGCTCGTAAACCGCGAGCACGCGCTTCACGAGGTCCGGATGATCGCGCAGGAACGACTCGCGGACGTTGAGAATGCCCCAGGTGTTGGCGGAGGCGTTGCGGTAGAACAACCGCGCGCCGTCCTCGACCTCGGCCTGCGCCATCATCGGGTCGAGACCGGCCCAGGCCTGCACGTCGCCGCGGATCAGCGCGGTCTTGCCGTCCGGATGCTGCAGCAGCACCGGCGTGATGTCGCGTTCGGTCAGCTTCACGCTCTGCAGCGCGCGGACCAGAAAGATATGCGGATCGGTGCCGCGGGTGACGGCAACGCGCTTGCCCTTGAGATCCTCGATCCTGTTGATATTCGAACCCTTGGCGGTGACGAGCGCGGTCCACTCGGGACGCGAATAGACGTAGATCGACTTGATCGGATTGCCGTTGATCCGGGCGACCAGCGCCGCCGAGCCGGCCGTCGATCCGAAGTCGATCGAACCGGCGTTGAGGAACTCCAGCGCCTTGTTCGAGCCGAGCGTCTGGACCCAGCGGATGGCGATGCCGTCCTTGGCGAATTCCTTTTCCAGCAGCCCCTTGTCCTTCAGGACCAGCGAGACTGGATTGTAGGTCGCCCAGTCGAGACGGATTTCGCGCGGCTTGGACTGCGCAAAGACCGCACTCGGCAGCAGGCCCGCGACGAGCGCCGAGGCCAGAAGTGAACGGCGAGAGAAGATGGACATCGAAACCTCCACACGTTTGCGCCGGATCGGGTCCGGCCGGTTGATGGAGGCGGGAGAAACAAATCGCCCGCCCGTCAGCTTGTGCGACGGGGCGAGCCCCGACCGCTTTAGCTGCATTTGTTAAGCGCCCGCAAGCTGATCGCTTCAAATCGGCGCTGAAGAGACGCTAACTTCTAAGTTATTGATTGTCAAAGAGAAAATTAGTTTCTGCCATGCAGCCGGCGGGAAAACCGGTTCTCTCTGGCTTCGTGGCGGGAGTGCGTTTGTTTCCCGCGCCCGACGGTGACAGGATCGCGCCCCTCCGCTATCCGGTAAGGCGCATGCTCACCGACAAATCCCGCCATTCATCCGCCGCGCTGATCGACGAGCCCGCAATCATCGCCGATCTCACGAATCTCGCGCGCGAGTATGCCGGGCGCGACCGCGAGCTGCGCACCGCGGTGGCGATGCGGCTGAAGGCGGCGATGGCGGACGGCCGCAAGGCCGCGGAAGCGATGCTGCTGAAAGACCGGCAGGGCCGGCGCTGTGCCGAGCGGCTGTGCCTGATGCAGGACGAAGTCATCCGCGTGCTCTACGAGTTCGCGGCCCGCCATCTCTATCCGTCCGACAATCCCTCGGAAGCGGAGCACATGGCCATCGTCGCCACCGGAGGATACGGCCGCGGACTGATGGCGCCCGGCTCCGACATCGACCTTCTGTTTCTGCTTCCCTACAAGCAGACGGCCTGGGGCGAGTCCGTCGCGGAGGCCATTCTCTACTGCCTGTGGGACATGGGCCTGAAGGTCGGCCACGCCACCCGCTCGGTCGACGAATGCGTGCGGCAGGCCAAGGCCGACATGACGGTGCGCACCGCGATGCTGGAGGCGCGCTTCCTGCTGGGCGATCGCAAGCTGTTCGACGAAATGACGACGCGTTTCGACACGGCGGTCGTGCAAGGCACCGCCGCCGAGTTCGTCACCGCGAAGCTTGCGGAGCGCGAGGAGCGCCATCGCCGCGCCGGCCAGTCCCGCTACCTCGTCGAACCCAACGTGAAGGACGGCAAGGGCGGTCTTCGCGATCTGCACACGCTGTTCTGGATCGCGAAATACGTCTATCGCGTGCAGGATCTCGCGGACCTGGTCGAACAGGGCGTCTTCGACCGCGCCGAACTCAAGCTGTTCATGCGCTGCGAGGACTTCCTCTGGTCGGTCCGCTGCAACATGCATTTCCTGATCGGCCGCGCGGAAGAGCGGCTGTCGTTCGACATCCAGCGCGATATCGCCGTGCGGCTCGGCTACACCGAGCACCCCGGCCTGAAGGACGTCGAGCGCTTCATGAAGCACTACTTCCTGATCGCGAAGGACGTCGGTGACCTCACCGCGATCCTGTGCGCGGCGCTGGAAGACCGCCAGGCCAAGCCGGCTCCCGTTCTGTCCCGGATGATGGCCAAGCTGCGCACCACCCGCGGACGTCGCCCGCTTCCGAAGACCCACGATTTTCTCGAGGAACACAACCGCATCGAGATTGCCGATCCGGACGTGTTCAAGCGCGATCCGGTGAACCTGATCCGCTTCTTCAGGCTCGCGCAGAAGCACAATCTGGTTCCGCATCCCGACGCGATGCGCGCCGCAACCAAGTCGCTGAAGCTGATCGACGCCAGCCTGCGCGAGAGCCCGGAAGCCAACAAGCTGTTCCTGGAAATCCTGACCTCGGAGAACGCCGAGATCATTCTTCGCCGGATGAACGAGACCGGCGTGCTGGGCCGCTTCATCCAGGCCTTCGGCAAGATCGTCGCGATGATGCAATTCAACATGTATCATCACTATACGGTCGACGAGCACCTGCTGCGCTGCATCGGCGTGCTGGCCGAAATCGAGCGCGGCAGCAATCCGGAGCTCGGACTTGCCAACGAGCTGGTCAAGACCATCCAGCCCGCGCATCGCACGGTGCTTTGCATCGCGCTGCTTCTGCACGACATCGCCAAGGGCCGCCCGGAGGATCACTCGGTTGCGGGTGCGCGGATCGCACGCCGCTTCGGGCCGCGCATGGGGCTCTCGGCTGCCGAAACGGACCTCGTCGCGTGGCTGGTCGAGCAGCATCTCGTGATGTCGACGGTGGCGCAATCGCGCGACCTTTCGGACCGCAAGACGATCGAGAACTTCGCCGCCGTGGTGCAATCGCTTGAGCGCATGAAGCTGCTCACGATCCTGACCACCGCCGACATTCGCGCGGTCGGACCCGGAGTCTGGAACGGCTGGAAGGCGCAGCTTCTGCGCACGCTCTATTACGAGACGGAGCCCGCTCTGACCGGCGGCTTTTCCGAGGTCAACCGCGCGCAGCGCGTGGCGGTCGCCCAGGCCGAGTTGCGCGGCGAACTGGCCGACTGGCCGGCGGAGCGGATCGACGCCTATGTCGCGCAGCACTACCCCGCCTACTGGCTCAAGGTCGATCTGCCGCACCGGGTGCAGCACGCGCGCTTCGTGCGCAGGGCCGAGGACGAGGGCCAGTCGCTGGCGACGACCTATTCGTTCGATGCGGCGCGCGGCGTGACCGAGATCACGGTGCTGGCGCCCGACCATCCCTGGCTGCTGTCGATCATCGCGGGCGCCTGCGCCGGGGCCGGGGCGAATATCGTGGACGCCCAGATCTTCACCACCACAGATGGGCGCGCCCTCGACACCATTTCGATCTCGCGCGAATTCGACCAGGACGAGGACGAAGGACGGCGCGCCTCGCGCATCGCGGACACGGTGGAGAAGGCGCTGCGCGGGACACTCAAAATGCCGGAGGTGGTCGCCAAGCGCGCAGGGCCGAAGGGCCGCATCCGCGCCTTTGCGGTCGAGCCCGAGGTGACGATCAACAATCAGTGGTCGAACCGTTACACCGTCATCGAGGTAACGGGTCTGGACCGGCCGGGCCTGCTGTACGAGCTCACCGCCACGCTGTCGAAGCTCAACCTCAACATCGCCTCCGCGCACGTCGCCACCTTCGGCGAGCGGGCGATCGACGTCTTCTACGTCACGGATCTGATGGGCGCGAAGATCGCATCCCCGCAGCGCGCGATGGCGATCAAGCGCTCGCTGCTGCAACTCTTCGCCAGCGCCGCCGATGCGGCTCCGGCCAAGGCGTCGGCCTGAGCGAACAGCCACACGGCCGCGGCACCGGCGACCGGACCATGCCCTCCAAACCGCCGCATTCCTGCGGCTTTTGACGCGGCAGCGATCCTTTACGGGACGTTAAAGCCGGATCGCTAGCGTTATCGAGCGCCCCGGATGCGCATCCGGGGCCAGCCGCAGGACGGAAATGGGGGATCGGCGCAAACCGAAGGAACGCCGCGAGCCGGTGTTCGACGTGACGCCGGGATCGGACCGGCCGGCTTCGCCGCGCGCGAGCTCCGGCGGCGCGCGCAAGCGCGGGCGCAAGCGCCGCGGCGGCATTCTGCGCGTCTTCTACTGGGGGGCGGTGCTGTCGCTGTGGCTGGTGATCGCCGGCATCGGCGCGATCGCCGCCATTATCGCATACCTGCCGCCGATCCAGTCCGTGGAAATTCCCAAGCGACCGCCGCAGGTCCAGATCGTCGACCTGACCGGCCGGCCGCTCGCCATGCGCGGCGAAAACTATGGCGCACCGGTCCTGATCAAGAACCTGCCGCGCTATGTGCCGCAGGCCTTCATCGCCATCGAGGATCGAAGATTTTATTCGCATTTCGGCGTCGATCCGATCGGCATCGCGCGGGCGGCGCTCGCCAATCTCGCGCATCGCGGAGTCACGCAGGGCGGATCGACCATCACCCAGCAGCTCGCAAAGAACCTGTTCCTGACCCAGGAGCGCACCCTCACCCGCAAGGTGCAGGAGCTGGGCCTGGCGCTGTGGCTCGAAAGCAGGTTCAACAAGACCGAGATACTGGAGCTCTATCTCAACCGCGTCTATTTCGGCGCCGGCGCCTACGGGCTCGAAGCGGCTGCGCAACGCTATTTCGACAAGCCGGCGCGGCTGCTCTCGCTTGCGGAGGCCGCGGTTCTGGCCGGCCTGGTGCGCTCACCGTCGCGGCTCGCGCCGAACCGCAATCCGGACGGCGCGGAGCGGCGCGCACAGGTGGTGCTCGCCGCGATGGTCGAGACGAAGTTCGTCACCGACGAGATGGCCAAGCTCGCGCTGATCAACCCGGCGCGGACGGTAAAGCTCGCCGGCGCGGGTTCTGTGAATTACGTCGCCGACTGGATCATGGACGTGCTCGACGATCTGGTCGGCCGCGTCGAGGAGGACATCGTCGTCGAAACCACGATCGACCCCGTGCTGCAGATGGCGGCCGAACGTTCGCTCGTCGAAGAGCTGACGCGGCTCGGCGCGAAGTCAGGCGTCGAGCAGGGCGCGCTGGTTTCGATGTCGCCGGACGGCGCGGTGCGCGCGCTGGTCGGCGGCCGCAACTACGCCGAAAGCCAGTTCAACCGCGCGGTGGCGGCGCGGCGGCAGCCGGGTTCGGCGTTCAAGCCCTTCGTCTATCTCACCGCGATCGAGCGCGGCCTGACGCCGAGCACGGTGCGCGAGGACAAGCCGATCTCGGTGCGCGGCTGGAAGCCCGAGAACTACAGCCGCGAGCATTACGGCCCGGTGACGCTGCAGCAGGCGCTGGCCTATTCGCTCAACACCGTGTCGGTGCGGCTGACGATGGAGTTCGGGCCGCCGGCGGTGGTGCGCACCGCGCACCGGCTCGGCATCGCCTCCAAGCTCGAACCCAACGCCTCGATCGCGCTCGGCACCTCGGAGGTTTCCGTCGTCGAGCTGACCACCGCCTTCGCTCCGTTCGCCAACGGCGGCGAGGCGGTCGCGCCGCATGTGGTCGAGCGCGTGCGCAGCGCCGCCGGCAAGGTTCTCTACACACGCAAGCGCGAGAGCCTCGGCCGTATCGTCGAGCCGCGCTACACGGCGATGATGAACCGGATGATGCAGGAGACGCTGCTCACCGGCACCGCGCGCAAGGCGTCGCTTGGCGCATGGCCGGCGGCCGGCAAGACCGGCACTTCGCAAGAATTCCGCGACGCCTGGTTCGTCGGCTACACGGCACATCTGGTCACCACCGTGTGGCTCGGCAACGACGATTCCTCGCCCACGCGCAAGGTGACGGGCGGCGGCATGCCGGTCGACATCTGGACGAAATACATGCGGCAGGCGCATCAGGGCGTCGCGCCGGTGCCGCTGCCGGGCACGGCCGCGGACGTGCCGGTGGCGCAGCGGCAGCCGAGCTGGAACGACGCGCAGGACGCGCCGCGACCGCCTGGCGACGTCGCCGCGCAGCCCGCCGGCGGCGGCCTCGATTTCTGGTTCCTCGACCGGCTGTTCGGCCGCCGCTGAGCATTGCGCTCAGTGCCGGGTGCGCGCCCGCGCCTTGCGGCTCAACAGCCAGATCGCAGCCGCGCCGACCCCTGCCACCGCCACCCCCAGCGCGAGCGGCCATGCGGTCGTGCCGATCTGATGGCCGAGCAACGCGCCGGTCATCGCCGCCGCCGTCTGCTGCACCACGCCGAGCAGGGACGAGGCCGCGCCGGCGCGGTCGGGAAACGGCAGCAGCGCGCCGGCCTGGGTCTGCGGCAGCACCATGCCCATGCCGGCGAGATAAAGCGCCATCGACATAAACAGCGCCAGCGGCGACGTCACACCGAGCGCGACCACCGCCACCATCGCAAGACCACCGCCGGCCATGCCGAGCGTGCCGAAGCCCATCGTGCGGCCCATGCCCCATCGCATCACGACGCGCGCGGCCAGCGCCGCACCCGCCATGTAGCCGGCCGAGCAGATGCCGAAGCCGATCCCGAACGCGAGCGCCGACAGGCCCATCACGTCCTGCAGCACGAACGACGCCACCGAGATCCAGGCGAACAGGCCGATGAAACAGCAGGCGCCCAGGCTGAGATAAGCGAGATAGCCGGTGTCGCCGAGAAACGTGCGGTAGGATCGCAGGATCGAACCGAACGAGACCCGCTCGGGCGCGCGCTGCCGCAATGTCTCGGGCAGAACGAACCAGACGCTCGCCGTCGCGATCGCCCCGATGGCGAACAGCACGACGAAGTTCGAGCGCCACCCGAACAGGGTTTGCAGAACGCCGCCGATCAACGGCGCGGAGATCGGTGCGATGGCGATGATCGTCGCCATGCGGGAGAGTTCGCGGCCGACGCTTGCGCCCTCGTAGAGATCGCGCACCATCGCCCGCGCCAGCACGATCGAGCCAGAGGCGCCGATCGCCTGAAACAGCCTTGCGCCCAGAAGCACCTCGACCGAAGGCGCGAGCGCGCAGGCCAGTGTCGCCACGAGATAGACCGCCAGCGCCGCAAGCAGCACCGGCCGGCGTCCGTGACGGTCGGACAGCGGACCGTAAAGCACCTGACCGATGGCGAAGCCGATCAGATAGAACGAGATCGTCAGTTGCACTTCGGCCGGCGTGGCCGACAGGAGCCGCGCCATGTCCGGCAGCGACGGCAGATACATGTCCACCGACAGCGGGCCGAGGCCGGTCAGCAGGCCGAGCAGCGCGGTCATGGCAACGGTGCCGGGTCGAAGCATCAGGAACTCTTCGGAAGGAATTGAGGCCGCCCGCGCGACGCGGCGGGACTGACGGCGTAACACGGACCCCGCCCACTGGCATGGCCGAACCGCGCGGGGCCCGACACCCGATTTGCATGCCGGGATGAAGCAGCCGGGGACGGATCAGGCCGTGGGCGGCGCGCCGTAGCGATGCAGTTCGGCGCCGTGGGCGTCGAGCCAGGCCTTGGCGCGCGCCATCTCCGGACACTGCGCACGCACGATGCGCCAGAACCGCGCCGAATGGTTCATCTCGATCAGATGCGCCACCTCGTGGATGGCGAGATAGTCGAGCACATAGGGCGGCGCGAGGATGAGCCGCCAGGAGTACGACAGAACGCCACTCGACGAGCACGAGCCCCAGCGGCTCACCTGGTCGCGCACCACGATGCGGCGCACGGTGACGCCCAGCCGCTCGGCCGCACGGCGGCTTGCGAGATCAAGCTCGCGATGCGCCTCGCGCTTCAGATGGTCGGAAACGCGGCGCGCGAGATGCCGTGCGTCACCGGTTGCGCAAAGCAGCGGCTCGCCATCCTCTCCGTCCTCGGTCCATACGGTGCCGCGACGTCCCGGCCGATGGGCAATGCGATGCGGCCGGTCGCGCAGGGGCACGATCGCCCCTTCGACGAACGGGATGGATTCCGGCAGGCGCTTCAGCCGCGCCGCAAGCCAGGCGCCGTGCTTTTCAGCAAATGCTTTCGCCTCCCGGACGCTGCCCCGCAGAGGCAGCGTCAGCACCGCCTCGCGTGTCGCGGCGTGAATGCGAAGCGTATAGCGCCGTGCCTGGCGGTGGCGCTTGAGCCGGATGAGATAGATCTCGCGGTCGAAGACGATCTGGATCGTCTGGGTCGCACCGGTCCTGCGGTCGGGCCGCGCGCGCAGCAGCGCGGCGCGATCCTGCGCAAGCCGGTCGAAAAGGTCGAAGAGTTGCCGCAAGCCGTCGAAATCCTGAGTTGCCGCCGAAGAGTAGAGCGAAGGCGGAGCGGATCGTCCAGCGCCGCGTTGCGGCGTCAGCCCACCACCTTGGTCAGCACCGGCGGGCGCGCCGACTGGGTCTTGGCGCCGTTGTTGGTCAGGATGAAGTCGGCAATCCGCGGCGCCACCTCCGCGCGGAACCGGGAACCGTTGAACACGCCGTAGTGCCCGACGCCCGGCTGCAGGTAATGCGCCCTGCGGTCCGCGGGAATGTTGCTGCACAGGCGGTGCGCCGCCTCGGTCTGCCCGACGCCGGAGATGTCGTCCTTCTCGCCCTCGACCGTCAGCAAGGCGGTGTTGCGGATCGCGGCGGGCTCGATCGGCTGGCCGCGATGGGTCATCTGCCCCTTCGGCAGATCGTGACGGACGAACACGGTCTCGACCGTCTGAAGATAGAACTCGGCGGTCAGGTCCATGACCGCGAGATACTCGTCGTAGAACTCGCGGTGCTTCTGCGCCGAGTTGCCGTCACCCTGCACGAGATGGAAGAACAGCTCCTTGTGCGCGTCGAGATGTCGATCCAGGTTCATGCTCACGAAGCCGTTGAGCTGAAGGAAGCCGGGATAGACGTCGCGCATCACGCCCGGGTGTGGGAACGGCACCTTGGAGATCACGTTGCGGCGGAACCAGTTGATGCCGCGCGATTCCGCGAGCTTGTTGACCGCCGTGGGATTGCTGCGGGTGTCGATCGGCCCGCCCATCAGCGTGATCGAGCGCGGCGCATAGGGATCGTTCGCGGCCTCCATCAGCGCCGTCGCGGCCAGAACCGGCACAGAAGGCTGGCAGACCGCAACCAGATGGCAGTCGCCGCCAAGGCGATGCTGGATGCTGACGATGTAGTCGATGTAGTCGTCGAGATCGAACCGGCCTTCGGAGACCGGGACCATCCGCGCGTCGATCCAGTCGGTGATGTAGACGTCGTGATTGGGCAGGAACGCCTCGACCGTGCCGCGCAGCAGCGTCGAGTAGTGACCCGACATCGGCGCGACGATCACGACCTTGGGCTGCGGCCGTTTCGGCATCCGGGTGAAGGCGCGCTCGAAGTGCAGCAGGTTGCAGAACGGCCGCTGCCAGGCCGTCGAAATATGGATCGGCACGCGCTCGCCGCCGACCAAGGTCGACTCGATGGTCCAGTCTGGCTTGCCGTAGCGGCGGGTCGAGCGCTCGAACATCTCCATCGCCGCCGCCACGGTCTTGCCGTAGGTCGTGTGCGTCAGCGGGTTGAGCGGGTTCTTGAAATAGAGCTTGGCGACATCGGCGAACGCGCGCGCGGGATTTAGCGCGGCATGGCCCATCTCGTACATCCAGTACAGACCGTTTGAAAAAACAGGCCCGCCGGATGCCGGCGCCCCGCCGAATTCCCCAATTGCCATGCTGGGGGCTCCCCGGCCCTTTTGCTGCGATGCAGCACGGTGACGGTTCTGTGGCATCACGTCAACATATATGATCGCGCTTGGCGATCCGTTACCGGCCCCGCCTTCTAATTTTATTCTTTATTTCCAGTTATTTGCCGATACGCAGGTCTGCTATTCGCCCGCCTGGAGAAGTGTGCCGTGCCGTCTTGCGCTGCGCAAAAGCGCCAGGAAGGCCACAACCGATGCCGCGAACAGGGCCGAATTGAGCGCAAACGCCTGAATCATCAGGTCGGCCCGGAAGGTTTTTTCGATAAGCAGCGCCCGCATGCCCTCGAACACATAGGTCGGCGGCAGCGACCAGGCGACCCATTGCAGCCACTCGGGCAGCACCGCGACCGGATAGTAGACGCAGGTCAGCGGCAGAAACAGGAACATGAAGGTCCAGGCCAGAGTCTCCGCCCCGAGCCCGTTCCGCAGCAATAGCCCTGCAACGAAGATGCCGATCGCCCAGCTCGTCAGGATCAGGTTCATGAAGAACACCGCGAGCGCGAGCCCCATGCTCCAGAGATTGAAGCCGAAAAAAGCGATGGCCAGGAACGTGACCGGCACCATTCCGATTGCCAGCCGCACAAGGCTCATGACCATCAACGCCGCGATGAACTCGCCCGAGCGCAGCGGGCTCATCATCAGGTTTCCGAGATTGCGCGCGTACATTTCTTCAAGAAAGGAGATCGAGAAGCCGAGCTGACCCCGGAACAGAATGTCCCACAACAGCACCGCGCCGATGAACACGCCGGCCGCCTTGGCGAAGTAGCCGGAGTTCTCCTGGATGTAGAGCTGCAGGAAGCCCCACATCAGCATCTGCACCGCCGGCCAGTAGATCAGGTCGAGAACCCGCGGCCACGACGAGCGCAGCAGATACCAGTAGCGCAGGACCATCGCCGCCACCCGCCGCGGCGAAAACGCGATGCGCTCCGGAGCCGCCGATCGTTGTGTCATTCCGCCGCCCCCCGCGCCTCGCCCCGGCCGCGGGCGATATCGAGAAACACCTCTTCGAGGTTGGTCCGGCCGTAGCGGCTCAGAAGCTTCGCGGGCGTGTCGTCGTCCTCGATCCGCCCGCGCTTCATCATGATGACGCGCTCGCACAGCCGCTCGACCTCGCCCATGTTGTGCGAGGCCAGAAGGATCGTGGCACCGCGCTCGGCGCGATAGCGCTCGAGACGGCCGCGCACCCAGTCCGCCGTGTCGGGATCGAGCGAGGCGGTCGGCTCGTCGAGCAGCAGAACCTCGGGCTCGTTGAGCAGCGACTTGGCGAGCGACACACGGGTCTTCTGGCCGGACGAGAGCTTGCCGGTGGGCCGGTCCAGGATTTCGGTCAGCTCGAACTCTTCGGCGAGCCGGATCACGCGCCGACCGACGTCCGCGACGCCGTAGAGCATGCCGAAAACCTTCAGATTCTGGCGGACGGTCAACCGCGTCGGCATATCGACATAAGGACTTTCGAAATTCATCCGGTGCAGCACGCGATGCCGTTCGCGCGGCATCGACGCGCCCAGCACCGCAACGCGGCCGGACGTGGGCTCGACGAGGCCCATGATGGTCGCGATCGTCGTGGTCTTGCCCGCGCCGTTGCCGCCGAGCAGCGCCGTGACCGACCCCGGCGCAAGCGAAAACGAGATGCCGTCCACGGCGGTGCCGTTCTTGTAGACCTTGACCAGGCGGTCGACGGCGATGGCGGGTTCGGCGTGGGTCATGGCGGGGCAGATCACATGTGACGCGCCGCCACACCGCGCGCAAGCCCGGCGTGTGGAATTCCGCCGAAGCTGCGCCCGGCGCGTTCCGAGAAAGGCCTGATTTTGTTGTCGCCGCAGGCAACGGTCCCTACAGTCCCCGCATGGCGATATCGGTCACCGACGACACGCTCGACCAGCTTCATCTGCCGCGCCGCCGCAATGTGCGGCTCGATACGCTGGTGCGGCTGCGCTGGCTCGCCATCATCGGCCAGACCACGGCGATTCTCGTGGTCTATTACGGGCTCGACTTCCAGCTTCCGATCTGGCCGTGCCTCGCGGTCGTGGCGCTCTCGGCCTGGCTGAACGTCGCGCTGCGGGTGCGCTTCTCGCTGACGCAGCGGCTGGAGCCGGAGCGCGCTGCGTGGTTGCTGGCCTTCGACATCGCCGAGCTTGCCGTACTGCTGTTCCTGACCGGCGGCCTGCAAAATCCGTTCGCGTTTCTGTTCCTCGCGCCGGTGATGCTGTCGGCGACCGCCCTGCCGCCGCGCTTCACACGCATCCTCGGCGGCTTCGCGGTGCTTTGCGCGACTGTCCTGGTGTTTGCGCATTACCCGCTGCCGTGGGACCGCGACGAGCCGCTGGAGCTGCCGTGGATTTATCTGCTCGGCGTCTGGCTCTCGATCCTGCTCGCGATCGGCTTCATCGGCGTCTATGCGTGGCAGCTCACGGAAGAGGGCCGCCAGCTTGCCGAGGCCCTGACCGCGACCGAGCTGGTGCTGGCGCGCGAACAGCATCTCTCCCAGCTCGACGGACTCGCCGCCGCCGCCGCTCACGAACTCGGCACGCCGCTGTCGACGATCTCCGTCGTCGCCAAGGAGCTGGAGCGCGCGATCGAGCCGGGCTCGCCCTATGCCGACGACGTGCGCCTGCTGCGCGAGCAGGCGCAGCGTTGCCGCGAAATTCTCGGGAAGATCACCGAACTGTCCTCGAGCGGCGAGCCGTTCGACCGGATGTCGCTGCCGGCGCTGCTCGAAGAGGTCGTCGCGCCGCATCGCAACTTCGGCGTCGAGATCGAGGTGTCGCTGCCGCGCGAGCGGCCGCCGGTCGGCGCGCGCAACCCTGCGATCCTTTACGGGCTCGGAAACCTGCTGGAGAACGCCGTCGACTTCGCACACGAGCGCGTGGAGGTCACCGCGGACTGGACCGGAGACAACGTCGCCGTCTCGATCAGCGACGACGGGCCGGGCTTCGCGCCGGAGATCATGGACCGGATCGGCGAGCCCTATGTGCGGTCGAGCAAGCGCCGCCGCATGAGCGCCGCCGGCGAAACCACCGGACTGGGCCTGGGCTTCTTCATCGCAAAAACGCTGCTGGAGCGATCCGGTGCCGAGGTCGATTTTGAAAACCGCGCCTTCCCCGATCGCGGTGCCGTGGTCAAGGTTCGTTGGGGTCGCACCGAGTTCGAGCGAACGCCCGCCGCACCGTCCTCTTGAGATGGCCCCATTCGGTCTCTAAGTTGCCTCATCGACGTTCGCAACGAAGCCAGAGAGGGTGGATATGATGAATATCGCCATCGAAGAGGCCAAGCCGATCCCGGACCTGGTCGAACGCTCCCTTCTGATCGTGGAGGATGACAAGTCTTTTCTGCAACGGTTGGCACGGGCGATGGAAAGCCGCGGGTTCGAGGTGACGACGGCGGAATCAGTCGCCGACGGACTGCTTCAGGTGGAACGCGCCGCGCCGGCCTTTGCCGTCGTCGACATGCGCCTCGGCGATGGAACCGGCATCGACGTCATCTCGGCGCTGAAGCAGCGCCGTCCGGATGCGCGCGCGATCGTGCTGACCGGCTACGGGAACATTGCGACGGCAGTGAACGCCGTGAAAATCGGTGCGGTCGATTATCTCGCCAAGCCGGCGGACGCCGACGATGTGGTGAACGCGCTCCTCGCCATCGAAGGCCGCAAGGCCGAACCGCCGGAGCACCCGATGTCGGCGGACCGCGTGCGCTGGGAACACATCCAGCGGATTTACGAATTGTGCGGCCGCAACGT
The DNA here is from genome assembly GCA_963758225.1 of uncultured Alphaproteobacteria bacterium. Lineage (GTDB taxonomy): Bacteria > Pseudomonadota > Alphaproteobacteria > Rhizobiales > Xanthobacteraceae > Z2-YC6860. Next base: position 265,018 of record CAVWUJ010000003.1, read on the forward strand.
CTCGGAGACGGCCCGCCGTCTCAACATGCATCGCCGGACGCTGCAACGTATTCTGGCGAAGCGCGCCCCGCGCTGACGGTCTTTTGCAACGTCACAACGCCCCGCCCCGTGCGGGGCGATTTTGTTTGCGGGCGTTCAAGGCAGGCAAAATTGCGTTCACTTGATCAGCCGGCCGACGCGCTCGACGATCGGCTTCGGCGTGGCGTAGATGCGCGCGATCAGTTTGGCGAGATAATCGCCATCCTCCGGATCGGTTTCGAGCTTGCCGCGGCGGGCATCGGCGATGAACTCCGGATCCTTCATCGTCGCCGAGAACGCGGCGCGCAGCGTCGCCAGCCGCTCCGCCGGAAGGTCGGGCGGCGCGACGAACGGCCGGCCGATGCCCTGCCCTGCATAAAGAAATTCGAGCATCTGCCGATGCTCGTCGCTCTTTGCCAGGTCCATGACGAACGGCACGCCCTTCAGCTCCGGATGCGGCGCCTTGCCCGCCTGCAGCAGAACGTTGATCTTCTTGTCCGCGAGCCATTCGCTGCGCCGCGCCTTCACGCTGTCGAAGCTCTCGCAGATGCCTTCGACCTCGCCGCGCTCGATCGCGAGAAACACATCGGCCGACGACGGAAATCCGCCGATGTTGCGAAACCTGAAGCCCAGCAGTTCCGCTAGAACGCGCGGATACGAATAGGTGCCGGTGCCCGGACCGGTGTTGCCGAGGATCAGCGTCTGTTCGCGCAGATCATGGACGTTCTTCACCTTGGCATTGGCATGGGCGATGCAGACGTTGTGCTCGGTCGTCGGCGTGCCGAGCCAGGAGAACCGGGTCGCATCGAAGCGCGCGCCCGGCGCGCCGGCCAGCGGCCCGAGCGGCACGTCGCGGGCCACGATCCCCAACACGGTGCCGTCCTTCGGCGCGGAGTTGTAGATGTGGCTCGCGGCCACATAGCTGCCCGCGCCCGGCATGTTCTGGATCACGACGTTCGGCTTGCCCGGCAGATGCTTGCCGATGTGGCGGCCGACCGTTCGTCCCCACAGGTCGTAGCCGCCGCCGGGACCGAAACCCACGATCAGCGTGACGGATTTTCCGGCGTAGGAGGTTTCAGGCTGCGACAGCGCCGGCGTTGAGCCCGCCCAGGCAACCGTCAAGACAAACGCCAGCGCCAGGTGCGCCAGCAGCCACCGGATCGCATTCATGCTCGGGCCTGCCGTCGACACGGTCTGTGGCTCCGCGCCCGCCTTGCGGCCTTGCGCGGCGTTTCCTTCCGCGAAAATTATAGGGCGGGATCGGGACGCTGTCCCGCGCAATCGGATCCGAAGGGCTGGAGATCGGCTAGATTTCCGTGCCGTAAGGCCCGCCGGGATCGATCAACGATTGCAGGCGCAACGCGCCGGCGCGGGCAAAGGCCATCGTCATCGCCTTGCGGGTCGCCGCATGCAGGCGATGCTCCGGCGCCTCGCAGCGAATTTCCGCGCCGAACGCGTCGGCCACGATCAGGCCAGCGTCCGGGGGGAAGATCTCCCAGGGCACTTCGGTCGTCGTCGCGAAATAGAGCCGGTCGCAATGCTGCCGGTAGTCCGTCCACTTGTGGTCGGATCGAAAATCCGCAACCGAGGATTTGACCTCTACGATCCAGATTTCGCCGTCACGACGGAGCGCGACGAGATCGGCGCGACGGCCGGAGGCGAGCGGCAATTCACTGATGCAGCAGAAGCCGAGCGACAGCAGCAGCCGGGCCGTGCCGCGCGAGACGGCGAGCGCCGTGGCCGACTGACGGCCATCCGCCGGGGGCGCGCCGATACGATGGAGACTCGCGCTCATTCCGCCGCCACCTTGCGCCGCGCCACCGCCGCGCGCTCCGGAAACGCGCCCGCAAGCCCCTCCGCCGTGGCCGGAAGGATGCCGCGCTCGGTGATCAGGCCGGTCACGAGACGGGCGGGCGTCACGTCGAATCCGAAGTTGGCGACGCTTGTGCCTTCGGGCACGACGCGCACGCCGGTCACGCCGCCGTCGGCGGTTCGCCCGAACACGTCGACGACCTCTTCGGCTCCGCGCTGCTCGATCGGGATCTCGGCCAGGCCGTCCGACACCGCAAAATCGATCGTCGGCGACGGCAGCGCGACGTAGAACGGCACGCCGTTGTCGCGCGCGGCGAGCGCCTTCAGGTAGGTGCCGATCTTGTTGCAGACGTCGCCCTGCGCCGTGACGCGGTCGGTGCCGACGATCACCAGATCGACCATGCCGTGCTGCATGAGATGGCCGCCGGTGTTGTCGGGAATGTAGGTGTGCGGCACGCCGTGCTGGCCGAGTTCCCAGGCGGTCAGCGCCCCCTGGCTGCGCGGCCGGGTCTCGTCGACCCACACATGCAGCGCAATGCCTTTGTCGTGCGCCATGTAGATCGGCGCGGTCGCGGTGCCCCAGTCGACGGTCGCGAGCCAGCCGGCGTTGCAATGGGTCAGCACGTTCACCGGCGCGCCGGCCTTGCGCGCCGCCATGTCCTCGATCAGGCGCAGGCCGTGCCGCCCGATCGCCTCGCAGATCGCCACGTCCTCGTCGGCAATCGCCGCGGCGCGCCGATAGGCCGCCTCCGCACGTTCGGCCGGCGCGAGCCCGCGCAAGGTCGCGGTCATCTCGTCGAGCGCCCATTGCAGATTGATCGCGGTCGGCCGCGTGGCCGCCAGCGTGCGCACCGCATCGGCGAGCCTCGAATCCGATGCATCGTTGCGCAGCGCGAGACACACGCCATACGCCGCGACCGCGCCGATCAGCGGCGCACCGCGCGTCTGCATCGAGCGGATGGCGTGGGCGGCGTCCGCGAGCGTGGCGAGCCGCAGCGTAGCAACGGCATGCGGCAGCCGGGTCTGGTCGAGAATGCCGACCGACCAGCCGTCCGGCTCCACCCAGATGCTGCGCGTGTGCCTGCCGTCGACCTTCATGTCATCCGTCTTAGACTTTGCACGCCGGCCGAACAACCGCCGGCGCGGTTCCGTCACGGGTTCCCTTGTCGGGTCGCTGCGTTTCGCGCACTCTTGGATCGAACCGTGGGAGCGTTCCGATGGCGATCGACTACGAGGCCGAGTACAACAACCGCGCGCGCGTGCCCGAACATCCGGCGATCTTCGAACGCTGGCAGCGCGAGGCCGAGGCCTATCGCAAGCAGGCGGGCGCGGAAGGCCGCGCGGAGCTGGGGCTCGCCTACGGTCCGTCGCCGCGACAATACGTCGACGTGTTTCTGCCCAAGGGCGGCGGGCACGGTGCGCCGCTCGCGCTGTTCGTGCACGGCGGATACTGGCGCTCGCTCGACCCGTCGATGTTCAGCCAGATGGCGCGCGGCATGAATGCGCACGGCGTGGCCGTCGCCGTGTCGGGCTACGACCTCGCGCCGCAGGTTTCGATCGGCGAGATCGTCGCCCAGACCCGGCAGGCCTGCCTGTTCCTGTGGCGGCGCTTTGCCCGACGCATCATGGTCAGCGGACATTCCGCCGGCGGTCACCTCGCCGCCTGCATGGTCGCCACCGACTGGAGGGAGATCGCCACCGACGCGCCGGCCGATCTCGTGCCCACGGCCTATTCGGTGTCGGGCCTGTTCGACCTGTCGGTGCTGCTGCATCTGGCGGGCGTAGCAGACTTCAGGCTGGACGCCGCCGAGGCGCGGCGCATCTCGCCGCTGTTCTGGACGCCCCCCAAAGGCCGCGTGTTCGACGCCGTCGTCGGCGGTGCGGAGTCTTCGGAGTTCCTGCGGCACAGCCGCGAGATCGCCGCGCAATGGAGCCGGCAGGGCGTCGAGACCCGCTACGAGGAGCTGCCCGGTGCCAACCACTTCACGGCCTGCGACCCGATGGCCGATCCCGGCAGCGCGATGACCGCGAGGCTGGTCGAGCTGTCGAAGCGTGCCGCGGCGCTGTAGCCGTCAGAGCCAGTATCGCCAGGCGAACACCGCCGTCAGCAACATCCCGACGGCGGTGATGAACACCCGCATCACCGGCTGAGGCACGATCCGCGCGAGATATCCGCCGAGAAATCCGCCGATCAGCGTGCCCGCCATCATCGCCAGCGTCGGCGGCCATACGACCGCGCCCTGGATCACCAGCACGGCCGAGGCCACAATGGTGTTGAGCCCCATGACGATGTTCTTGGTCATGTTGGCGGCGCGATAGTCGCCCTCCGCGTTGACCGAGAGCACCGCCAACGCCATGACCCCGACGCCGGCCCCGAAGTAGCCGCCGTAGATCGACACCGGAAACATCAGCGGGATGCTGTTGGGATTGCGTTGGGCGGGCGCGCGGCCCTGCGCCTCGGCGCGCCGGCGAATCCAGCCGGCAATGCTCCTCGACATCGCAAACAGGACGGTGGCGAAGCCGAGCAGCAGCGGCACGAGGATCTCGAAGGTTCGCGGTGGTGTCAGGAGGAGCAGCGCGGCGCCCAGGCCCGCTCCGATCACGGAGGCGGCGGCGAAACCGAGGAACGCCCGGTCGAATTGCGGCAGGTTCAGCCGGTCGACGAAGGCGGCGGCGAAATTCGACGGCAGCGCAGCCACCGTGTTGGACGCGACCGCGTTGATCGGCGGCAGGCCCACGGCCAGCATGGCCGGAAACGTCACCAGCGACGCGCCGCCGACCAGGCCGGAGAGCGCGCCGCCGACGATGCCGGCGGCCAGCAGCATGAAGATGGTGAGGAGGTCCATAGAATTGCTTTTATTGAAGCTTGCTCCGGTTCACCTCTCCCCGCTCGGGTGAGAGGTCGACCGCCGGAGCCCAGCGAAGGCGGGCAGGTGAGCGGTTTCTATCCTTGTTTTGCGTCGAAAGGCCCCTCACCCGGCTCGGCCCTGCGGTCCACGCCGTCCTCTCCCCGCAAAGACGGAGAGAGGGCCGGACCGCGCAAGCGGTAACCGTTCACATAAAAGCCTGGATGCCAGTCTGGGCGCGGCCGAGGATCAGCGCATGAATGTCGTGCGTGCCCTCGTAGGTGTTGACGGTTTCGAGGTTCGACATCACGCGCATGACATGGAATTCGTCGGAGATGCCGTTGCCGCCGTGCATGTCGCGCGCAACTCGCGCGATGTCGAGAGCCTTGCCGCAGTTGTTGCGCTTGAGCATGGAGATCATGGGCGGGGCCGCCTTGCCCTGCTCCATCAGCCGGCCGAGCCGCAGCGCGCTGTGCAAGCCGAGCGTGATTTCGGTCTGCATGTCGGCGAGCTTCTTCTGCACGAGCTGGTTGGCGGCGAGCGGCCGGCCGAACTGCTTCCTGTCGAGCGTGTATTGCCGCGCGCGGTGCCAGCAGAATTCGGCTGCGCCGGTGACGCCCCAGGCGATGCCGTAGCGCGCCATGTTGAGGCAGCCGAACGGGCCGGCGAGGCCCGAAACGTTGGGCAGCAGATTCTCTTCCGGAACGACCGTGCCCTCGAGCACGATCTCGCCGGTGACGGACGTGCGCAGCGACAGCTTGCCCTCGATCTTCGGCGTCGAGAACCCCTTGGTGCCGCGCTCGACGATGAAGCCGCGAATCTTGCCGTCGAGCTTCGCCCAGACGATCGCGATATCTGCGATCGGCGCGTTCGAGATCCACATCTTGCTGCCGGTCAGGCTGTAGCCGCCGGCGACCTTCTCGGCGCGCGTCGCCATCGAGCCCGGATCGGAGCCGTAGTCCGGCTCGGTCAGGCCGAAGCAGCCGACCAGCTCGCCCTTTGCGAGCTTGGGCAGGTACTTCTTCTTCTGCGCTTCGGTGCCGTAGGCATAGATCGGGTGCATCACCAGCGACGACTGCACCGAGAGCGTCGAGCGATAGCCCGAGTCGACGCGCTCGATCTCGCGGGCGATCAGCCCATAGGCGACATAGCCGAGACCTGCGCCGCCGTATTCCTCCGGCACGGTCGGCCCGAGCAGGCCGAGCGCGCCCATCTCCGGCAGAATGTCGCGATCGACCGCCTCCTCGCGCCACGCCTTCAGCACGCGCGGCATCAGCCTGTCCTGCGCATAGGCCCGCACGCTGTCGCGGACCATGCGCTCGTCCTCGGTCAGTTCGCCCTCCAGATCGAGCGGATCCTCCCAGTTGAAGTCCGCGTCCTTGAGCTGAAGCGCAGGCTTCGGCCCCGTCGGGTCTTTGGTTGCAGCTTGCGACATGGGTCCGGCTCCTCGGCGCATATGGACGGGCGCGTTTCGGCGCATTCTATCGCCCGGCCGGGGCTCCTGCCACCGGCCGGCGCATACGGGATTGCATCCGCACTACCTGTTCTGGAAGTTCGGCGGCCGCTTCTCGACGAAGGCGGCCATGCCTTCCTTCTGGTCGGCGGTGGCGAACAGCGCGTGGAACACGCGGCGCTCGAACTGCACGCCCTCGGCCAGCGTGGTCTCGAAGGCGCGGTTCACCGCCTCCTTGGCCGACAGCAGCCGACGGCAGCCCCATGCCGGCGATGGTCTCCGCCGCCTTCATCGCCTCGTCCATCAGCCTGTCCGCCGGCACCACGCGGGCGACCAGGCCCGGCGCGCTCGGCCTCGGCCGCGTCCATCATCCGGCCGGTCAGGATCAGGTCCATCGCCTTGGCCTTGCCGACCGCGCGGGTCAGCCGCTGGGTGCCGCCGATGCCGGGGATGATGCCGAGCTTGATCTCGGGCTGGCCGAATTTGGCGTTGTCGGCGGCGATGATGATGTCGCACTGCATCGCCAGCTCGCAGCCGCCGCCCAGCGCGAAGCCGGCCACCGCCGCGATCACCGGCTTGCGCGCATGGGCCACGCGGTCCCAGGAGGCCGCGAAGTTGCCGAGAAGGCGTCGATGTAATGCCTTGTCCGCCATCTCCTTGATGTCGGCGCCGGCGGCGAAGGCCTTCTCGCTGCCGGTGATGACGATGCAGCCGATGCCTGTGTCGGCCTCGAAGCCGTCGATCGCCGCCGCCAGCTCCGTCGATCAGCGCGGCGTTGAGCGCGTTCAGCGCCTGCGGGCGGTTGAGGCGGACGACGCCCACCCGGCCTCTGGTCTCGACGACGATGTCTGCTCGCGACATGGCATCCGTTCCCGCTCGAAAGGCGATGGCTATCTTCTGGCACGCCGGGCAATAGAACGTCGAGCGCCCGGACTGCACGATCCGCTTCACCGTGCCGCGAGCAGCCCGGCGTCGGGCACGGCTCGCCCTCGCGGTCGTAGACCCGGAACCGGTGCTGGAAATAGCCCAGCTCGCCGTAGGTCTGGCGATGGTCGCGCAGCGAGGAGCCGCCGGCCTCGATCGCATCCGCCAGCACCGCCTTGATCGCATCCACCAGCCGCTCCGCGCGCGCGTGCGGCGCGCCGGAGCGCAGCGCCAGCGTCGAGGCCTGCCGCTTGGGGGAAAGCTGCGTGCGGTTCAGCGCCTCGCAGACATAGATGTTGCCGAGCCCCGCCACCACGCGCTGGTCGAGCAGCGCCGCCTTCAGGCTGGTCTGCTTGCCATGACAGGCGCGCGCCAGCATCGCGGCGTCGAAGGCGTTGCCGAGCGGCTCGGGCCCGAGCGGCCTGAGCAGGGGCTCGTCCTCGATCCGCTCGCGCGGCACAAGATCTTCATGCATGCCGAAGCGGCGCGGATCGTTGAACGCGATGGTGGCGCCCGACGACATGCGGAACACGACATGATCGTGCGCACCGAAATTCGACCTCTCGTAGTGGAAGACGCCGGGCACGACGCTTTCGCCGTCCTGCGCGACGCGGAACGAGCCCGACATGCCGAGATGCATCAGCAGCACGTCGCCCGACGACAGGTCGGCCAGGAGATACTTGGCGCGCCGGCCGAGGCCGACCACGCGTCTGTCCCTTGAGGCGCGCCACAAAGTCGTTCGGCAGCGGCCAGCGCAGATCGCCGCGATGCGTCACGACCGCGTCGAAACGCGCGCCCTCCATCGCGGGAGCCAGTCCGCGGCGCACGGTTTCGACCTCGGGAAGCTCGGGCATGGGATTACGCCGGGGCTTTCTCGATCGGCTCGGCGAACACGATGCGGTTCGCGAACGGATCGACCACCGCGACCTCGAGCAGCCCCCAGTCCTGCCGCTGCAGTCCTGGGCGGTTGTGGCGATAGTTCTTGCCGATCAGCTCGCGGTGCAACTCCTCGACGCCAGTCATATAGACGAAGGCCAGCGAGCCGGGCGTGCCGTCGCCGTGGTGCTCGCTCAGGTGGAGCGCAAAGTCGCCGCGCGACACCTGCATGTAGACCGGTGCGCCCTCGTGAAAGCGGTGCTCCCAGTCGACCGTGCAACCGAGGAAATCGAGATAGAACTCGCGCGCCTTCTCCAGCGAGTAGATCCGAAAGACCGGGACCGTCTTCCGAAACGCCACCGTCATCGCCGCGCCCTCCCGCACATCCGCTTAACCCCGCCGCCGACACGTTGTAGCGCCGGACCATGGTCCGCGCTATGGTCCGGCCGACAGGATGGCGCATGAACGAAGAGATTGAAAAACAGGCCGATTTCGGCTTTCGCCGGGTGCCGCTCGGCGACAAGCAGGGCCTGGTGGACGACGTGTTCCGGTCGGTGGCGCGGCGCTACGACCTGATGAACGATCTGATGTCCGCCGGGCTGCACCGGGCCTGGAAGGACGTGCTGGTCGCGGCCGTAAATCCGCCCAAAGGCGAGCGCGCCTTCCATCATCTCGACCTCGCAGGCGGCACCGGCGACGTGGCGTTCCGCGTGGCGCGTGCCGGCGGTCCGGCCACCCGCGTCACCGTCGCCGACATCAACACCGACATGCTCGCGGTCGGACGCGAGCGCGCCGACCGCGAGGGTCTGGACGTCACCTTCACCGAGGGCAACGCCGAGGCGCTGCCGTTCGCCGACAAAAGCTTCGACTGCGTGACCATCGCCTTCGGCATCCGCAACGTGCCGCAGATCGACAGGGGATTGAGCGAGGCCTTCCGCGTGCTCAGGACCGGCGGCCGTTTCCTGTGCCTGGAGTTCTCGTCGGTCGACATTCCGGGACTGGACCGGATCTACGACGCCTATTCCTTCAACGTCATTCCCGCGATTGGCCGCGCCGTCACCGGCGACGCGGAGTCCTATCGCTATCTGGTCGAGTCGATCCGGCGCTTTCCGAAGCCGCCCGCCTTCGCCGCGATGATGAAGGACGCCGGCTTTCGCCGCGTGTCGTTCGAGCGCCTGACCGGCGGGGTCGTGGCTCTGCATTCGGGCTGGCGGCTGTGATGTTTGGCTTTATTCCCGACGAATGCCCCGGATGCGGTGCAGCAAGCAGCGATGCACCGCTGATCCGGGTCCATGGCACAAGCCTGCTGCGAAACGCTCCCGGGTCTGCAGCGCATGGCACGCTGCGCGCGCGCCGCCCTGCGCCCGGGACTTGCCTGTGATCTCCGCCCTGTTCCACTTCGCCCGTCTCGCCCGCGCCGGCTTCGTGTTCGCGCGCGAAGGCGTGCTCGGCATCGTCGATCCCGCGCCGCTGCCGCCGTCCGCGCGCACCGCACTTTCCGTCGCGCGGCTGATCGAGCGCCGCCGCGGGCTGAGCAACAAGAACCGCCTGTCCGCCGCGCTGACCCGGCTCGGCCCGACCTACGTCAAGCTCGGCCAGTTTCTCGCGACCCGGCCCGACGTCGTCGGACCGGCGCTCGCCCGCGATCTGGAATCGCTACAGGACCGGATGCCGCCGTTTCCGCAGGCGCAGGCCGAAGCGGCGGTCGAAGCGGCCCTCGGCAAGCCGCTGAATGAACTGTTTTTATCCTTCGGCCCTGCGGTGGCGGCGGCCTCCATCGCGCAGGTCCACAAGGCCGAGATCGAGACGCCGGACGGCACGAAGCCTGTCGCGGTGAAGGTGATGCGGCCGGGCGTCGACCTTCGCTTCCGCCCGATCTCGCCGCCTTCACCTTCGTCGCCGACCGCGCCGAGCGGCTGTCCGCCGAGGCGCGCCGGCTGCGGTTGATCGAGACGGTGGCGACGCTCCGGCGCTCGGTGGCCATCGAGATGGATCTGCGGCTGGAGGCGGCCGCGCTTTCGGAAATGGCCGAAAACACCCGCGACGATCCGGACTTCCGCGTGCCGGCCGTCGATTGGGACCGCACCGCCAAGGATGTGCTGACGCTGGAATGGATCGACGGCACGCCGCTCAACGATCGCGCCGCGCTCGAAGCCCACGGTCTCGACCTGCCGCATCTGGCGCGCGCGGTGATCCAGAGCTTCCTGCGCCATGCGCTGCGCGACGGATTCTTCCATGCCGACATGCACCCCGGAAATCTGTTCGTCGACAGCGAGGCGCGGCTGGTCGCCGTCGACTTCGGCATCATGGGGCGGCTCGGACCGAAGGAGCGGCGCTTCCTCGCGGAAATTCTCTACGGCTTCATCACCCGCAACTACCGCCGCACCGCCGAGGTGCATTTCGAGGCCGGCTACGTTCCTTCGCATCATGCGATCGACGACTTCGCTCAGGCCATTCGCGCCATCGGCGAGCCGATCCACAACCGCACCGCCGAAGACATTTCGATGGCGAAGCTGCTCACGCTTCTGTTCGAGGTGACGGCGCTGTTCGACATGCGCACGCGGCCCGAGCTGATCCTGCTCCAGAAAACGATGGTGGTGGTCGAGGGCGTGGCGCGGTCGCTCGATCCGAAGCTCGACATGTGGGCGGTGTCGGAGCCGGTGGTGCGCGAATGGGTCGAGCGGCATCTCGGGCCCGCCGGCCGGATCGGCAACGCCGCGCGAGGGCGCCTTCGGATTTCTCGCCGGCGTGCCGCAACCTCATGACGCGCGGCGCGGTTCTGGTCGAGCAGCTCGACGCCATCACGCGCGACGGCCTGCTGCTCGCGCCGGAAACGGTGGAGGCGATCGGCCGCGCCGAGGCTCAGCCGCAGCCGCTGGCACCGCCATCGCGCTCTGGGTGATCGCGGCGCTGCTGGCGTGGATCGTGATCCTTCTCACATAACCGCGCACGGCGATCTTATTGCGGCCGCTCGACGCCCTTGACGGTGGTGCGCAGCATCAATCGCCGCTGGTCGGCGGGAAAATCGTTGCGCGCATGCATCGAGCAGCGGTTGTCCCAGATCAGCAGATCGCCCTTTTTCCAGGAATGCGTATAGACGAACTCGGGCTTCTCCGAGTGATCGAAAACCGCGTTGATGAGCCGATCGCTCTCGTCCTGCGGCATGTCAACGATCCCGACCGTCATCAGCCGGTTGATGTAGACCGCCTTGCGGCCGGTCTCGTCATGGCGGCGGAACACGGGATGGACCGACTCGGCATGGGCCGCGACGCCGCGGCTGTCGCCGCGTATCGTCGACCCGTAATTGTAGTGATGGAACGCCTTGCGGCCCTCGAGCCGGTCGCGGACCGTCGGGTCGAGCGTGTCGTAGGCGGCGTATCCGCTGGAGAACAGCGTCTCGCCGCCGTGAGTCGGCACTTCGAGCGAATAAAGCAGGGTTCCGTTGTGCGGAATCTCGGCATGCAGCATGTCGTGATGGAACATCATTTCGCCATCGGGCAACGCGCCGATCGTCTGGCCGTTCTCGCGAATGTTGGAGATCATCATGATGTTGGGCAGGAGCCGCGAATAGCCTTTTGGGAAGAATTCCGGCGGGCGCGCCAAAGCCCCGATTTCGCCGAAGTAGCTGGTGACGCGCAGCAGATCCTCCTGCGACAGATCCTGATCCCGGAACAGCAGCACGGCATGGTCAAGCCAGGCCTGATGGATCGACCGGATGGAATCGGGTTCGAGCTGATCGCGGAGATCGACGCCGCGCACCTCGGCGCCGATGTGCTGCGAGAGCGGCACGACATTGAGTTGCGTCTGCGCTGCGACGGTCATGTGCGGATCCTCCTGCGTTTTTTTGCTCGACGAAGTCTAGACGCGTCCCCGTGGCCGGGACAACCGCGCCAACGCAACGGTCGAATGCAAATTTGGCCGCATGGGATAGTGCGGCGCACAACTTCAGCGCTGCAACTGTGCCGGTATCGACGCTCGCCAAGGCGCCCGTTAAGCTGGCGCGCTCAACAGTCGCAATGGCAGCCGGTCGCAAGGTCCGGCGCGGGAGGATGGTCATGGTCGTGTCACGCCGCTGGTTTGGTTTGCTGTGTCTTGCCGCGGGCCTGGGAGCCTCGCCGGCGCTTGCCCAGTCCGCCGACAGCTATCCGAACCGGCCGATCAAGATCATCAGCGCGTCGCCGGCCGGCGGCGGTGTCGACCTGTCGGCGCGGATTGTCGCCGAACATCTTCAGCGGCTGTGGGGCCAGCCGGTGACGGTGGAAAACCGCACCGGCGGCAGCAACAACATCGCCGGCGAGGCCGTGTGGCGCGCGGATCCCGACGGATACACCCTGCTCGCGACACCGCCCGGCACAATCACCGCCAACGCGGTGCTGTTCAATCAGTTGAACTACACCCCAGGCACGCTCGAGCCGGTCGCGATCATGGCGATGGGCCGCAACGTCCTGGCGGTGAAGACCGCCCTGCCGGTCAAGTCGGTCGCCGAGCTGGTTGCACACGCGAAGGCCAATCCCGGCAAGATGACCTATGCCTCGCAGGGCAATGGGTCGACCACGCACCTGACTGCAGAGCTGTTCGCAAGCCGCACGGGAACCCGGCTGGTGCACGTGCCTTATCGCGGCGCGGCGCCAGCGGTGAACGACCTCGCCGGCGGTCACGTCGACATGGCATTCATGGATCTGGGAACCATCCTGCCGCTGGCGCGCGCCGGCCGGGTGCGGATCATCGCGGTCGCGCCGTTGAAGCGTGTGTCGGAGCTGCCCGACACACCGACGATCGACGAAAGCGGGATCAAGGGTTTCAGTTCCAACACCTTCTACTCGTTGATGGCACCGCCGAAGACACCGCAGGCGATCCGTGACAAGCTCAACCGCGCGATCGTCGCTGCGATGCAGACACCGGACGTGCAGACCAAGCTGAAGGCGATCTTCGTCGAAGCCAGCACGCTCGACGCGAAGGCCATGGGCGATTTCATCAAGTCGGAGGCCGAGCTCTGGGGCGGCGTGATCCGCGCCGCCAAGATCACGGTGGAGCGATAGGCGCGACTTGCAGGCTGGAGCGATAGCGCCACGCCACGAGCAGCGAGAACACCACGCCGATCGAGGCGTAGGCGGTCGCGGTCGCGCGAAAGCCGACGCGCTCGATCAAGGCCCCCGCGATCAGGAGCCCGAGCGGCAGGCTGTAGATCATCAGCATGCGCACGCCCATGATCCGGCCGCGAAAGCGCGGCGTCGAAAGCTGCAGCAGCAGCACCGTGTGCGCCACCATCGTCAGGCTCTGGAACACGCCGGCGATCAGCAGCACCGCGATGCCCGGGCCCATCGCGCTCATCTGCGCGAACACGATCAGCAGGACGTGCCAGACCAGCGCCGAGACGAACATCAACCGCGCCAGATTGCCGCCCGCGCCGATCAGCGTCATCGACAGCCCGCCGAGCATCGCACCGAAGGAGATGCTGGCGACCAGATAGCCGAGCCCGGTCTGGTCGGTGAGATAGACCGCCTTCGCCACATAAGGCAGCAGCCCGTGCGTCAGCGGAAACGCCGTGAAGTTGAACAGCAGCGCGAGCCACACCAGCGCCAGCAGGCTCGGCGTGTTCCAGATGTGCACCACGCCGGCCTTGAGATCGCGCCACGGCGAGGTCGGTTCCGGCGCGGGCGACGGGGGCAAAACCGGATCCGCCGGATCGTGGACCGGCGCTTTAACGACAGCCATCCAGGTCAGCAGCGCGGCGCAAAGATAAAACGTCGTGATCACCACATAGGCCTGGCCCATTCCGAACGTGGCGGCTATGCCCGCGCCCGCGAGCGCGCCGGCGATGCGTGCGGAATCCGACGTGGTGCGCGACACGCCCATCGCGCTCGTGAGCATCGGCGCCGGCATGGTTTCGGCGATCAGCGCCCCGCGCAGTCCGAGATCGGAGGGACGCACCAGACCGGAGATCGCAGCCATGCCGAGCACCGCGATCGGATTCAGCGCCCCGCTGAACGCGAGCGTCATCACTGTGAGCGCCACGCCGGCATAAATCAGCCGCATCGTGAACAGGAGCTGACGGTGGCCGATGCGATCGCTGGCGACGCCGAGCGCCGGCGCGATCAGCGTGCCGAGCGAGAGCAGCGCGGCGTAGATCGTCAGCATCAGGACGGAGCCGGTCTCGACCAGCACATACCAGCCGAGGATCAGCATCTCCATCTCGAACGCCCAGGAGGTCAGCAGGTCGGCTGGCCACTGGAAGCGGTAGCTGCGGATGCGAAACGGCGCGAGCGTGGAGGGGCGAGGCATTTGTGATTGTTGTCGTTGGTGCGCCGGTCGCTCTGAAGGAACCGCATCATAAGCACCGGCCGCGTCAAGGCGATGCATGGCTGCCACGCGAATCTGCATTCTCGTTGCGGCGATGCAGCAATCGCAACGGCGCAGCGTGTTGGGCTATAGAACGACCAGCCGGGCGCTGAGAGCCGGACACAAGGGAGGACGCACATGAACACGCCCAAAGGTCACCCGTTTCGTCACCTTTGCCTCAAAGCCGCCTGGGCGCTTGCGCTGGCGGCCGTCATTCTTCCCTCGATGGCCGGCGCGCAGACTTGGCCGGACCGCACCGTCAACGTGATCCTGCCCTATCCGCCGGGCGGCACCGTCGACACTCAGGCGCGCATCATCGCCGACCGCCTTCAGGCGCGTCTCGGCAAGCCGTTCGTCGTGCAGAGCAAGGCCGGCGCCGCCGGCGCTCTCGCCACCGAGTTCGTCGCGCGTGCGGAACCGGATGGCTACACCGTGCTGTTCGGATCGTCGGCGCAGACCACCAGCGTGCCGATGACCGAGAAGGTCAATTACAGGCTCGAGGACCTCGTCCCGGTCAGTCCGTCGGGGCGAGGACCGATGGTGCTGGCGATCAGCAGCCAGCTTCCGGCGAAGACGCTTCAGGAGTTTATCGACCTGATGCGGGCCTCGCCGGGCAAGTATCACTACGCCACGTCCGGCGCCGGCTCCGTCGGCCATCTGGTCGGCGCGTATTTCGTCGCGGACGCCAAGCTCGATCTGCAGCATGTGCCGTATCGCGGCGGCGGACCGGCCGTCACCGCGCTGCTCGGCGGCCAGGTCGCGATGTATTTCGGAAACTCGGCGGAGCTGCTGCCGCACAAGGACAGCGACCGCATCCGCCTGATCGGCGTGTCGCCGGCGCAGCGGATGAAGCAGTTGCCGGACGTGCCCGCGGTCGGCGAGGTGCTGAAGGGCTTCGAGCTGACCGCATGGCAGGGCTTCCTGCTGCCGGCCAAGACCCCGCCGCCGATCGTCGACCGCCTCGCCGCCGAGGTTCAGGCCATCACGAAGGAGCCCGCGGTGATCGACCGCCTGAACGCGGTGGGCGTCGAACCGCTCAGCATGGGGCCGGCCGAGTTCATGAACATGATCCGCCGCGAGCACGAGCCCTTTTCCAAGGCGGTCGCCGCCGCCGGGTTGAAGAAATAATCGGGCAGCGGCCGATCAAACCAAGACCCGACAAGCGTTGGAATGACTGCGTGACTGATTGCATTGATTGCAATGCAATCAGTCCTCGGCTAGTCTCCGGGCAACCGGAGCCCGATGCATGGCCTCCCTCACCGTCCGGCAGATCGACGAAGCCCTGAAACGGGGGCTGCGACTTCGCGCTGCGCGCAACGGCCGCTCGGTCGAGGACGAGGTCCGCACCATCCTGCGGGCCGCGGCCGGAGACGGCGCCGCAGGCACGCCCGAAGCGCCGCCCGGCCACGTTGCCGTCACGGCGGCGGCGGGCCCGGCGACCCGGCCCGCGCCCCGCCGTGCGCTGCTGGTGATCGGCGGCGGCATCGCCGCCTACAAATCGCTCGACCTGATCCGCCGGCTGAAGGAGCGCGGACTGGCGGTGCGCGTCATCATGACCGACGCGGCGCAGAAGTTCGTGACGCCTCTCGCGGCCGGCGCGCTGGCCGGCGGCGGCGTTTACACCGAGCTGTTCGATCCGCGCAGCGAGTTCGACGTCGGCCACATCCGGCTCGCCCGCGAAGCCGACATCGTCGTGGTCGCTCCCGCAACCGCCGACCTGATTGCCAAGATGGCGAACGGACTCGCCGACGATCTCGCAAGCGCCGTTCTGCTCGCCACCGGCGCGAAGATACTGCTCGCACCGGCGATGAACCCGCACATGTGGGCGCACCGGGCGACTCAGCGCAATCTGGCCCAGCTCATTGCCGATGGCGTCGCAACCGTGGGGCCGAACGTCGGCGAAATGGCCGAGCACAACGAGGCCGGCAGCGGCCGCATGGCCGAGCCGCTGGAGATTGCGGACGCCGCACTCGCGCTGCTGCAGGCCGGCGCTGCGCTGCGCGGCCGGCATGTGCTGGTCACGTCCGGGCCGACGCACGAGCCGATCGATCCGGTGCGCTACATCGCCAATCGCTCCTCGGGAAAGCAGGGCCATGCGATCGCCGCCGCAGCGGGCGCAGCGGGCGCGCGCGTCACGCTGATTGCGGGCCCGGTCGCCATTCCGGACCCGCCGGGCGTGCAGGTCGTGCACGTCGAAAGCGCGCGCGAGATGCTGACCGCCGTCGAGCGCGCGTTGCCGGCCGATGTTGCGATTTTCGCGGCCGCCGTCGCGGACTGGCGGGTGGCGCGCGACAGCGACCAGAAGATCAAGAAGCAGGGCGGACGCACGCCCGACCTCGCACTGACCGAAAATCCGGACATTCTCGCCACCGTAGCGCAGCGGAGCGAAGGCCGGCCGGCGCTGGTCATAGGCTTCGCCGCCGAGACCGAAAACGTGATCGATAACGCGATGGCCAAACGCGCCCGAAAGGGCTGCGACTGGATTCTGGCCAACGACGTCTCGCCCTCCACCGGCATCATGGGGGGAGATTCGAACACGGTGCATGTCGTCACCGCGGAGGGCATAGAATCCTGGCCACCGCAATCCAAGGAACAGGTCGCGGGGGCGCTCGTCGCGCGCGTCGTCGAAGCCTTGAAAGAGGTCGCATCGTGAACGCAAATCCCAACCCGCCGATCGTCGTCGTGATCCAGCGCATGCCGCACGGCGCCGACCTGCCGCTGCCCGCGTACCAGAGCGAACAGGCCGCCGGCCTCGACCTGCTGGCGGCCGTTCCGGCGCTCGCGCCGGTGGTCATCCAGCCGGGCGAACGCGCTCTGATCCCGACCGGGATCGCGCTGGCGTTGCCGCCCGGCACCGAGGCCCAGGTGCGGCCTCGTTCGGGACTTGCGGCGCGTCATGGGGTGACGGTGCTGAACACGCCGGGAACCGTGGATTCGGACTACCGCGGCGAGGTCCAGGTCATCCTGATCAACCACGGACGCGAGTCGTTCACAGTCGAACGGGGCGCACGCATTGCCCAATTGGTGATCGCGCCTGTGCTTCATGCACAGGTTTCGGAACGGAAAAACCTCGATAAATCGCAGCGTGGAACCGGCGGGTTCGGTTCAACCGGGACGAACTAAAGATCCGACGATTGACAACAGCCGCGGGATACCTCCGTAATATGCTACCGTTATACAACATAAGCGGCGGCCGGGCGAACCATGCCATTGATTTCCCGCAAGGGCCTTCTCGCGATCGCTGCCGTCATTGACATAGCCATCCACAGCAAGGGACGTCCGGTTTCGGCCAAGGCGCTGGCTATCCGCCATGCGCTGCCGTCCCGGCATCTGGAACCCGTTCTTCAGGCATTGGTGCGTGAGGGTATCCTTCGCGGCATTCGCGGACCGCGGGGCGGCTACGAGCTTGCGCGCGAACGCAAGCGCATCACCGCGGACGACATTCTGCGCGCCGCCGGCACGATCGAAAACGACAGCGACGAGATTTCCGGCCGACTCGGTTTTGCTGAACGAGGTCGTCAAGCCGGCGATGGTCCAGGCCGAGCAGGCGTTCTCAAGCGCACTCTCGCGCGTGACCGTGGAAGACCTCGCACGCCGCACCGAATCGATCGTCGAAGCGCCAATCGCTGCGCCCGTGGCGTAACCCGGCCGAAGGAACTTTGCTTCCCGCGCCGCGCGCATCATCGCGCACTTCATCGTTCACGGTCTGGACTCTTACGGCGCGATTCCCGTTCCGGGTAAAGTCTCAATGATTCGTGGGCGGTAGGGCGGACACCGCCTGCGCAGGGGCACATCGGGAATGGCGGGGACGACCGAGGCGACGAGCGGCTGGCTTTGGGCTCGTCCGCGGCGGATCGGATTCGCCGCGACAGTCTCCGCCGGCTGCCTTGCGATGCCCTGCGTAGCCTTGGCACAGGCTGCGCCCGCAGCCGGCTATTTCGACGGTCTGCCCGTCTTCGAGGGTCACGAGGCCACGGCTCTGGCTCTCACCCTCGGCGTGCTGCTCGTCGCCGTCACAAGCTCGATCGCGCTGGTGCGCACGCGGATGCGCGCGGCGGCAGCCGAAGCGCGATTTCGCGACGAGATCGTCCGGCTTCACGCGGAAGCGGACCGGGTCAACACCCTGCTTCTGTCCGAACCGCAGATCCTGATCTCCTGGTCGGCCGGCGACAACGAGCCCGACATCGTCGGCGACACCTCGCTGGTTACGTCGGGATCCACGCCGCTGCGGGCGCTGGCATTCGGAAGCTGGCTCGACCCGGAGCAGGCGCAGGCGATGGAGAAATCCGTCGATGCCCTTCGGGCGCGCGGCGAAGCCTTCGCCATGCCGCTGACCACGCTGTCGGGCCGCGCGATCGAGGCCGACGGCCGCGCGATCGGCGGCCGCGCCGTTCTGCGGCTGCGCGACGTGTCGGGCCTCAAGCGCGCCATGAACGATCTCTCGGCGCGGCACGAGCGGCTGTCCGCCGACATGGAATCGCTGCGCGGCCTGATCGACGCACTTGCGTCGCCGGTCTGGGCCCGCGACCACGCCGGCACCCTGACCTTTGCCAACGCGGCCTACGCGCGCGCGGTCGAAGCCCGCGACCCGGCCGACGCCGTGGGGCGGCGCGCCGAACTGCTGGACCGCACCGCGCGCGACGAGGTGCGCCGCGTGCGATCCGGCGGCGGTCCGTTCGCCGGCCGCGTTCCTGTCATCGTCGCGGGCCAGCGCCGCAGCTTCGACGTGATCGAGGTTCCGACCCGCCAGGGCAGCGCCGGACTCGCCTTCGACGTCTCCGAAATCGAAGCGATGCGCGTCGAGATCAAGCGCACCGGCGACGCGCACCGGCGCACGCTCGACCAGCTCACCACCGCCGTGGCGATCTTCGGCGCCGACCAGAAGCTGGCGTTCTACAACACCGCCTATCGCTCGCTTTGGGATCTCGACCCGGCGTTCCTCGACCAGAACCCGACCGATTCCGCGGTGCTGGACCGGCTGCGCGCCGCGCGCAAGCTGCCCGAGGAGCGCGACTTCCGGGAATGGAAAACGGGACTCCACGAAGCCTATCGCGCCACCGACGCGACCGAGATGCTCTGGCATCTGCCGGACGGCCGAACCGTGCGCGTCGTTACGACCCCCAATCCGCAGGGCGGCGTGACCTATCTGTTCGACGACGTGACCGAACGGCTGGAGCTGGTCCGCCGCTTCGATGCGCTGATCCGCGTGCAGGGCGAGACCCTCGACAACCTTGCGGAAGCGGTGGCGGTGTTCGGCAGCGACGGAAGGGTGCGCCTGCACAACCCGGCGTTCGCGCAGATGTGGAAGCTCGAGCCGGCCGTGCTCGCGGAGCGCCCGCATATCGAGACCGTGATCGACTGGTGCCGCGCCTTGTACGGCGACGAGGCGCTGTGGCGGCGACTGCGCGCCACCGCCACCGCGATCGAGGACCGCAGCCAGGTGTCCGGCCGGCTGGAGCGCCGCGACGGCACCGTGGTCGATCTCGCCACCGTGCCGCTGCCCGACGGCGCAACGCTGATCGCGTTCCGCGACGTGACCGACACCGTGAACGTCGAGCGCGCACTGCGCGAGCGCAACGAGGCTCTGGAGCAGGCCGACCTTCTCAAGGTCGAGTTCGTGCAGCACGTCTCCTACGAGCTGCGCTCGCCGCTCACCAACATCATCGGCTTCGCGCATTTCCTCGGCGAGCCGAGCGTCGGGCCGCTCACCGAGAAGCAGCGCGAGTATCTCGGCTATATCAACGCCTCGACCACCGCGCTCCTCGCGATCATCAACAACATCCTCGATCTCGCGACCGTCGACGCCGGCGCGATGCGCCTCAACCTCGGCGAGGTCGATATTCGCAAGACCATGAGCGCGGCCGCCGAAGGCATCCGCGACCGGCTGGCGAAGGACAGCATCGACCTGCGGATCGTGAGCGATCCGGACATCGGCAGCTTCACGGCCGACGAGCGGCGCATCCGCCAGGTGCTGTTCAACCTGCTCGCCAATGCCGTGGGGTTCTCGCCGGCGGGCGGCACCGTCACGCTGGCGGCCGAGCGAAGGCCGGACGCGGTGGTTCTGTCCGTGAGCGACAACGGCCCCGGCATCCCGCCGGAAATGAAGGACCGCGTGTTCGACCGCTTCGAAAGCTATCCGCTCGGCTCGCGCCATCGCGGCGCCGGCCTCGGCCTGTCGATCGTGCGCTCCTTCGTCGAGCTGCACGGCGGCGCCGTCACACTGGATTCCGATGTGGGCCGCGGCACGACGATCACCTGCAATTTCCCGCTGGCGCGCACCGCCGAGCGCACGGCGGCATAATTCGGACTTGATTGCGGGCCGTTGCTGTCGCGACGGCCGAGGACCAGACGCCCATGCTTCCGCTCACCACCGGCGGCTCCAGTCATGTGGTGGCGCTCGAAAACGAGGACGCCACCTTCAAGCTGATGCTCGACGTCGCGGCGGCCATCGAGCCCGGCGACCTCATCACCCTGTCGGGCGACCTCGGCGCCGGCAAAACCACCTTCGCGCGCGCGCTGATCCGCCATCTCGCCGGCGATCCGGAGATTCCGGTGCCGAGCCCGAGCTTCACCCTGATGCAGACCTACGAGCTGCCCAAGTTCACGGTGGTGCACGCGGATCTGTATCGCCTCGACGGACCGGGCGAACTCGCCGAACTCGGCTTCGACGATCTTCCGAAAAATGCGGTCGTGCTGCTGGAGTGGCCGGACCGCGCCGCCGGCTTTCTGCCGGAGAACCGGCTCGACATCGCGTTCACGCTCGCACCCCGGCGCGGCAGCGAATTCCGCAACGCCCGCATCACCGGCTACGGCGCCTTCGCGCCGCGTGCGGAGCGGATCGCCGCGATCCGGCGTTTTCTCGACACCACCGGCTTCGCCGAGGCCGAGCGCGTGCGCATTCAGGGCGACGCATCGAGCCGGTCCTACGAACGGCTGACGCTCGGCGAGCATCGCGCCATCCTGATGAACGCGCCCCGACGGCCCGACGGCCCGCCGATCCGGGACGGCAAGCCCTACAGCGCCATCGCGCACCTCGCCGAGGACGTTCGCGCCTTCGTCGCCATGTCGAACGGCCTGCGCCAGCTCGGCCTCTCCGCGCCGCATGTGCTCGAAGCCGATCTCGAAAACGGCCTTCTGCTGATCGAAGACCTGGGCCGCGAGGGCGTGGTCGCCGGCGATCCGCCCGCGCCCCTCGAAGAGCGCTACACCGCCGCGACCGACGTGCTGGTGCAGATGCACTGCCATCGCCTCTCGGACAGCCTGCCCGTGTCCAGGCAGCTCGTCCACCGCCTGCCGCGCTACGATATGGACGCGCTTCTGATCGAGGTCGAGCTGCTGCTGGACTGGTATCTGCCGCATCGCGGCGCCGCCGTCACCGACGCGAGGCGCGCCTCCTATCTCGCGCTCTGGCGCGAGGCGTTGCTGCCGGTGATCGACACCGATCTCAGCTGGGTGCTGCGCGACTATCACTCGCCCAACCTGATGTGGCTCGCCGACCGCAGCGACACTGCGCGCGTCGGTCTTCTCGACTTCCAGGACGCGGTGATGGGGCCGGCCGCCTACGACCTCGCGTCTCTGCTGCAGGACGCGCGCGTGGACGTTCCGGAGTCGGTCGAGGTGGCATTGCTCGGGCATTACGCGCGCCTGCGCCGCGAAAACAATTCGCGCTTCGACCCGCCCACGTTCATCCGCGCCTATTCGACGCTCGCCGCACAGCGGGCGTCGAAGATTCTCGGCATCTTCGCGCGGCTCGACCGCCGCGACGGCAAGCCGCAATATCTCCGACACATGCCGCGCGTATGGGCGTATCTGCAGCGCGCGCTGACCCACCCCTCGCTGTCCTCGCTGGCCGCATGGACCAAGGCGAACGTGCCGCCGCCGCAGGACTGATCCGCCGGAGACCGCCGTGACCGAACGAAGGGCCCCTCGCCGTGCCATGATTCTGGCCGCCGGCCGTGGCGAGCGCATGCGCCCGCTGACCGAACGCATGCCCAAGCCGATGGTGCCGGTGGCCGGCAAGCCCTTGATCGATCATGTGCTCGACCGGCTCGCGGACGCGGGCGTGGAACAGGCCGTTGTGAACGTGCACTACCGCGCCGACGATCTGGAGCGGCATCTCGCCGGCCGCAGCCGGCCGGAGATCGCGATCTCCGACGAGCGCGCCGAGCTTCTCGACACCGGCGGCGGCGTGGTGAAGGCGCTCGACCGGTTCGACGACGAGCCGTTCTTTCACGTCAACTCGGACACGATCTGGATCGACGGCGTGAGACCCAACCTGAGCCGGATGTCGCAGGCGTTCGATCCGGTCGCTATGGACGCGCTGCTGCTGCTGGCCCCGGTCGCCACCAGCATCGGTTATGCCGGCCGCGGCGACTTTCTGATGCATCCCGATGGCCGGCTGGAGCGGCGCACCGAGCGCACCGTCACACCCTTCGTTTATGCCGGCGCCGCCATCCTGACCCCGTCGATGTTCCGTGACGCGCCGAACGGACCGTTCTCGCTCAACGTCCTGTTCGACCGCTCGATCGAAACCGGCCGACTCTACGGGTTGCGGCTCGAAGGCGTGTGGATGCATGTGGGCACGCCGGACGCGATCGGACAGGCGGAGGCCGCAATCGCCGCCAGCGTCAATTGAGGCACAGCGACATTTATCCACCGGCGGCATTTCGCGTCGCGATTGTCGCGCGCGGGTGACACAATGGCGGCGATGGCTTCGACACCGCGCGTCTTCACGATCCCGGCGTCTGCGCCGTTCCTGCCGACGCTGGTGCATGCGTTGCTGCAGGACCGGCTCGGTTTGAACGTCCGGCCCGGACGCGATCCGCTCGCGCTGGCGGATGTAACGCTTTATCTGCCGACCCGCCGCGCCGCGCGCCACGCGCGCGATGCGTTTCTCGCAGAAACCGGGGGCGATGCCGCGATCCTGCCCAGGATCGTGCCGATCGGCGATCCGGACGCCGACGAAATCGGATTTGCCGACGCCGCGCTGGGCGAGATCGCGCTGGAAACACCGGAGGCGCTCGGCGGCTTCGAGCGCCAGATCCTGCTGACGGAGTTGATTCTGGCCTGGTCGCGGCGCATCCGGCCACGCGATCCCGGTCAGGCGGCGCTGATCGCCGGCACCCCGGCCGCGGCCTTCGCACTTGCTGCCGATCTCGCCCGGCTGATGGACGACATGACGACGCGCCAGGTTTCGTGGGACCGGCTCGACGACCTGGTGCCCGAGGAGGTCGACCGCTACTGGCAGCTCACCCTCGATTTCCTGAAGATCGCGCGCGAACACTGGCCGGCGATTCTGGCAGAGCGAGGCCTGATCGAACCCGCAGCCCGTCGCGATCGGCTGATCGAGGCCGAATGCCGGCGATTGCAGCACGCCCGAGGGCCGGTGATCGCGGCCGGCTCCACCGGCTCGATGCCGTCCACCGCCGCGCTTCTCGAAGCGGTCGCGCACCTGCCGAACGGCGCAGTGATCCTGCCCGGACTCGACACCGATCTCGACGACGACGCCTGGGATCTGATTGGCGGCAATGGAGCCGATCTCGATCCGGCGCAAGGCCATCCGCAATTTGCGATGCATGGCCTGCTGCGCCGGATGGGGACGACCCGCAGCGCCGTCGGCGTTCTGGGCCCGGCATCGCCGCAAGGCCGCGAGCGGGTGGTTTCGGAGGCGCTGCGGCCGGCCGCCGCCACCGACCGCTGGCAGGCGACGCTGAACGATCCGGGTTTCGTCGCGCGGGCGGGATCGGCGATGGCGAATGTCGCAGCGATCGAAGCCGCAAGCGCCGAGGAAGAGGCGATGGCGATCGCCGTGGTGCTGCGCGAGGCGCAGGAGCAGCCCGGCAAAACCGCTGCGCTGGTGACGCCCGACCGTGCGCTGGCGCGCCGGGTTCTGGCGGCGCTCGCCCGCTGGAGCGTGCCGGTCGACAACTCCGGCGGCGACACGCTACCCGACACGCCGCCCGGCGTGTTTGCGCGGCTGGTCGCAGAGGTCGCGCTGGGCGGCGCCGAACCCGGACCGCTGCTCGCGCTGCTCAAGCACCCGATGTGCAAGCTCGACCGGCGCGCCGTCGCAACGCTTGAGCTTGCGATCTTGCGCGGACCTCGGCCCAATCCGGGCTGCGCATCGCTCGCGACGGCTCTGACCGCGTTTGGAGTCAGTCGAACGTCGCTCCATCGCAGCGACATGCGACAGCGCATCGGCGACGACGAGATCGAAGCGGCCGCCCAATTGATCGCTTCGCTCGCGGACGGCCTGCGCGCACTCGAAGCGATCAAGGGCCCGACGCCGCTCGCCCTCGTCGCATCCAGGCATCGCGCCGCGATCGAGGCTCTCGGCACGCTGACCGAAGATCTCGCGAAAACCTTCGAAGAGATCGAGGCGGCCGGGACGCTGGCGGTGTCGCCCACGGACTATCCCGAACTGTTCCATGCCGCATCCGCCGGGCGCACCGTGCGCCGGCCGGAGCAGGACGTGCGCATCCGCATCTTCGGCCCGCTCGAGGCCCGCCTGCAGAACCACGATCTGGTCGTGCTCGGCGGGATGGTCGAGGGCGTCTGGCCGCCGGAAACGCAGACCGATCCCTGGCTGAGCCGGCCGATGCGCCACACGCTGGGCCTCGATCTGCCGGAGCGGCGAATCGGCCTTTCGGCCCACGACTTCGCCCAGTTGCTCGGCGGATCCGAGGTGGTGCTGAGCCGCGCCGCCAAGCTCGGCGGCGCGCCGACCGTGCCCTCGCGGCTGGTGCAGCGGCTCGCGGCGGTCGTCGGCCCGGCGCAGTGGAATGCCGCGCTGACGCGCGGCGCGCGTTATGCCGCGCTCGCGGCGCGGATCGACGAACCGCCTGGGCCGCCGCGTCCGGCGCGCCAGCCCGAACCGCGACCGCCGCTCGAAGCGCGGCCGCGGCGGCTGAGCGTCACCGAGATCGAGGACTGGCTGCGCGATCCCTACACGATCTACGCGCGACACGTTCTCGGGCTTACGCCGCTGGATCCTGTCGATAGTCCGCCGGGAGCCGCCGACCGCGGCACGGTCATCCATCAGGCGCTCGGCGATTTCGCGCGGATGTTTCCGTCGGCGCTGCCGGACGATCCCGCCGGCGTGCTCCGCGCGCTTGGGCGCAAGCATTTCGCGCCGCTCGACGATTATCCCGAGGCGCGCGCCTTCTGGTGGCCGCGCTTCGTGCGGATCGCAGACTGGTTTGCGCGCTTCGAGGCCGAGCGACGGCCTTCGATCGCAACGGTGCATTCGGAAATCGGCGGCAGCATCGAGGTGCCGTTCGGCTCCGACACGCTGCGGCTGACGGTGCGCGCCGACCGGATCGAGGCGCTGGCCGACGGCCGGTACGCCATTCTGGACTACAAGACCGGCGCGCCGCCGACGGCCGCACAGGTCAGCGCCGGGCTCGCGCCGCAATTGACGCTGGAGGCGGCGATCCTGCATCGCGGCGGCTTCGACGGCATCCCCGCAGGCGCTTCGGTCAAGGAGCTGATGTATGTGCGGTTGCGCGGCGGCGACCCGGCCGGCGAGCCGCTCCGCATCGACGTCAAGGACAGCTCGCCCGATCAGGAGGCCGGCAACGCCTTTGCCAGACTGGCCGGCGTCGCGGCGCGGTTTGCCGAACGCGAGACGCCGTATCGTTCGCTGGTGCATCCGATGTGGCGCACCCGCTACGGCGTCTACGACCACCTCGCGCGCGTGAAGGAGTGGTCGCTGACCGGCGGCGCCGACGATGGCGGGAGCGGCGAATGAGCAAGCCGCGCTCGATTCCGCCCGTCGTCATCGAACGCCAGATCGAGGCGTCCGATCCGGCCGGCTCGGCCTGGGTCTCTGCCAACGCCGGCTCGGGCAAGACCCATGTGCTGGCGCAGCGCGTGATCCGGCTGTTGCTGGCGGGCGTCGATCCGGGCCGCATCCTGTGCATCACCTTCACCAAGGCGGCCGCGTCCAACATGTCGAACCGAGTGTTCGGCATCCTGCGCGAGTGGACCGCGCTCGACGACGCGGCGCTCGACATGAACATGATGACGATGGGCGTGCGCCGGCCGAACCCATCCCAGCGCGAACGTGCGCGACGGCTCTTCGCGCTGGCGCTGGAGACGCCCGGCGGCCTGAAGGTGCAGACCATCCACGCCTTCTGCACCAGCCTGCTGCATCTGTTTCCGTTCGAGGCCAACGTCGCGGCGCGATTCGAAGTGCTGGATGAAGCCGCCGAGAGCGAGTTGCTCGAACGCCTGATGATCGAAGTGATGCAGGAGGCGGCCGCAGAGCCGGACGGCGCTCTCGGCCGCGCGCTGGCATCCGCAATTCTGGCTGCGGCGGACACCACGTTCCGCGACACCGTGCGCGACGCGATCCGCACGCGCCGCGAACTCGGCGACTGGATCGGTCACGCCGGCGGATTGGTCGAGGCCATCGCCGATCTGTCGCGCCTGCTCGGCATCGCGCCGGACGACACGGCGGAGCGCGCTGCGGCGGCGCTGTTCGCCGAATCGCCGCTGGCCGCAGCCGACTGGACCGCGATGGCCGAGACGCTGGCGCGGGGCTCCAAGACCGACGGCGAACAGGCCGCGCGTCTCCGCGCGATCGCCACCCTGGAAGGCGCCGCACGCACCGAAACATACCTCGATATTTTCTGCACAAAGTCGCGCGACAAGACCAGGGAGAGGCTGGTGACGAAGGCGGTCCGGGACACCGATCCCGGCCTCGCCACTCGACTGGATGACGAGTGCGCGCGGGTCTGGGCGATCCTGCAGCGCCAGCGCGCGATTGCGGCGCGGGATCGCAGCGCGGCGCTGTTCACGGTGGCGCATTCCGTGATCGCCCGCTTCCGCTCCGAGAAAAACCGCCGCGGTCTGCTCGATTACGAGGATCTGATCGACAAGGCCCTGGACCTTCTGACCAACGTCTCGGCTGCGTGGGTTCACTACAAGCTCGACCGCGGCATCCATCATGTGTTGATCGACGAGGCGCAGGACACCAGCCCCCGCCAATGGACCATCGTGAAGGCGCTGACCGCGGAGTTTTTCGCAGGTCATAGCGCGCATGACCGCCAGCGAACGATCTTCGCGGTCGGCGACGAGAAGCAGTCGATCTTTTCCTTTCAGGGCGCGGCGCCCGCCGAGTTCGACGAAATGCGCCGGCATTTCAAGCTCGCGCACGAGCGCGCGGAATTGCGGTTCGTCGCGACCGAGTTCAAGCATTCGTTCCGCTCCGGACCGAACGTGCTGGGCGCGGTCGACACCGTATTTCTGCAACCGGCGGCCTATTCCGGCCTGTCGGCGGATCCGGTCCCGCCGGTGCACGAGGCCTTGCCCGAGGCCGCGCCAGGGCTGGTGGAGATCTGGGACACGGAGCAGCCCGACGCTCGCAAGCCGATGGAGGCGTGGGACGCGCCGTTCGACAATGCGACCGCCACCAGCGCACCCGTCAAGCTCGCCAACCGGATCGCGGGGAGCGTGCGAGCCTGGCAGGATCAAGGTCGGCGGCCGGGCGACGTGCTGATTCTGGTGCGGCGGCGCGGCGCGCTGTTCGAGGCGATCATCCGCGCGCTGAAAAATGCGGGGATCGCGGTGGCCGGCGCCGACCGGCTGGTGCTCAACGAGCACATCGCGGTGATGGACCTGCTCGCGCTGGCGGATGCTTTGCTCCTGCCTGACGACGACCTCGCGTTGGCAACCGTGCTCAAAAGCCCGCTGTTCGGTTTCGATGACGACGATCTGTTCGCCATCGCCTGGAATCGCGGAGCGATCTCGCTGCGAACCGCGCTGTCTCGCAAAAGCGAAACCAAATTCGCGGAGGCGGCAGCGCGGCTCGATGCGCTGGCCGCGACCGCCGCGCGAGAGACGCCGTTCGACTTTTACGCGATGCTGCTCGGTGCGCAGAATGGCCGGCGGCGCTTCGTCGAACGCCTCGGCCATGAGGCCAACGACGCGCTCGATGAATTCCTCAATCGCGCGCTCGACCACGAGCGGCGGGAAACGCCTTCGCTGCAGGGCTTCTTGGCGTTCATGCGCGCCGCCCAGTCGGACGTGAAGCGCGACATGGAGATCGTGCGCGACGAGGTCCGGGTCATGACCGTGCACGGCGCGAAGGGACTCGAAGCGCCGATCGTCGTGCTGGCCGACACCACCACGCCGCCGCAGGGCTGGCATCCCTCACGCCTGCTCTCGCTGGACCGGGCGGACGCAGCGCCCGGCACGCCGCCGGCGCTGGTCTGGGCCGGCGCGCGCGCGTCCGACATCGGACCGATGGCCGCAGCGCGTGACCGCGACCGTGCGGAAGCCGAAAAGGAATACCGGCGGCTTCTATATGTCGCGATGACCCGTGCCATCGACCGGCTGGTCGTCTGTGGCGTGGACGGCGTCAACAAGCGGCCGGAGGGCTGCTGGTACGACCTGATCCGCAAAGCCATCGAACCGCACGCGATCACCGAGACGTCCGACGACGGCGCTCACGAGGTCCTGCGTTTTCGCAAGTACGAAGCTTCGGACGCAGCCTCCGCATCAGCGGCGCAAGGCGCGCCGCCTCCGCGGCTCGAACCGCTGCCGGATTGGCTCACACGGCCCGCTCCCGCCGAGCCGCCGCGCGCGATTGCGATCAAGCCCTCCGACACCGGCAGCGATGCGATCGCCGCGCCGCGCGCAGGAGATCGCGACTCACGTTCGCGCGCCCTGCGGCGCGGGCGCATCGTGCATCGCCTGCTGCAATCGCTTCCGGACATTCCGACCGAGCGCCGCGCCGAGGCCGCTCGCCGCTTCTTCGCCCGCCGCGAGCGCGCGGAATGGTCGGAGACCGAGCGCGAGACCATGCTGCGTCAGGTCTTTGCCGTGCTCGACGATCCCGTGTTCGCCCCGCTGTTTGCGCCCGGAAGCCGCGCCGAGGTTCCCGTCACCGGGCGAATCGCCGGCCGGCCGGTTCCCGGCGGAATCCTCGACCGGCTCGCCGTGACGCACGAGGGCGTGCTGATCGCCGACTACAAGACCAACGCCGGAGCACCCCTGACGCTCGACGCCGCGCTCCAGGCCCACCCCGATTACGCCGCGCAGCTAGCGATCTACCGGGCCATCCTGCGGAATCTGTATCCCGACCGCCCGGTCCGGGCCGCTCTGGTCTGGACGGACACGCCGTCCCTGATGGAAATTCCGCCGGCGGCACTGGACGCCGCAATGGCATCCGTCACCTCCCCGTGACCCGCCTTGACGCTCGGCGGCAGCATTCCTAGTTTCGCGGCTCCTCAGGGCGCAGCCCTTTCCCGCTACCAGACGAGGTGTTTCATGGCCGTTGGCAAGGTCTCCGATACAACGTTCGAGGCCGAGGTGCTCAAGGCGACCGGCC
Organism: uncultured Alphaproteobacteria bacterium; assembly: GCA_963758225.1. GTDB lineage: Bacteria > Pseudomonadota > Alphaproteobacteria > Rhizobiales > Xanthobacteraceae > Z2-YC6860. Next base: position 294,620 of record CAVWUJ010000003.1, read on the forward strand.
CGGTCGTGGTCGACTTCTGGGCGGAGTGGTGCGGCCCCTGCCGCATGATCGCTCCCGCGCTGGAGGAAATTCAGGGTGCGATGGGCGACAAGGTGAAGATCGTCAAGCTGAACGTCGACGAGAATCCGGGCGTGGCGTCGAAGTACGGCATCATGTCGATCCCGACGCTGATGATCTTCAAGAATGGCGAGCTGACCGACCGGCAGGTCGGCGCCGCGCCGAAACAGAAGCTCGAACAGTGGATCAACAGCGCGGTCTGAACCGCGCGCTCGCATCCGCAGGGATTCGATTTCGGAGGATCGACGGCGGCCGGGCTCACCCGGCCGCCTTGTTTTTCGACGGTCGCCTCAGTCGGGCGGCGTGCCGTTCTGCCGGAGCGCCTCTCCGGCGAAATAGAGCGAACCGGCGATCAGCACCCTCGGCGGCGGTGCGAGCGCCAGGGCGCCGATAGCGCGCAGCGCGTCCTGCAGCGTGTCTGCACTGTCTGCCGGAATCCCGGCCTCCCGCGCAACGTTTGCAAGCGCCTCTCCGGTGTAACTCTTGTCCTGCTTCGGGATCGGGACGGCGATAACGCGGCGCGCCAGCCCCGCAAAATTTCGCAGGAAGCCCGCGGCATCTTTCGTCGTCAGCATGCCGACGATTAAAACCAGCGGTCGAGGCACCCGCTCCTCGATCTCGCCGACGGCAGAGGCCACCGCACGACCGCCGTCGGCGTTGTGGCCGCCGTCGAGCCAAAGCTCCGACCCCTCGGGCAGCAGATCCTTGAGCGTCCCATGCGCCAGACGCTGCATGCGCGCCGGCCATTCGGCCTTGACCAGCCCCTGTTCGAACGCAGAGGCCGGCAGCCCGAGCCCCGCGGCGCGCAACGCGGCGATCGCCGTGCCGGCGTTATCGAACTGATGCGGACCCGCCAGCCGCGGGGCCGGCAGGTCGAGCAAGCCATCGTCGTCCTGGTAGACCAGCCGGCCGCGCTCCTTGTGGACGTTCCAGTGCTGCCCCGCGATCTTGAGCGGAGCGCGGACCTTCATCGCCTGCCGTTCGATCACCGCAAGCGCCGCGTCGGATTGCGGCGCGACGATCGCCGGAACGCCGCTCCGGAATATCGCGGCCTTCTCGGCGGCGATCGCCTCGATCGTGTCGCCGAGGAATTCGAGATGGTCCATCGATACGGGCGTCACCACGCTGGCGAGAGGCCGCTCGATCACATTGGTGGCGTCGAGGCGGCCGCCGAGACCGACCTCCAGCAAAAGCACATCGGCCTGACGCCGCGAGAACAGCAGAAACGCCGCCGCAGTCTCGACCTCGAACACCGTAACCGGGGCGCCGGCGTTGGCGCGCTCGACCTCGGTGAGCGCTTGCGCCAGCGCGCGATCCGACAACAGTTCGCCCCGGCCCGGCGCACCGATCCGGAAGCGCTCGTTGAAACGCACGAGATGCGGCGAGGTGTAGACATGAACGCTGCGGCCTGACGCTTCGAGCGCCGCGCGCATGAAGGCGACCACCGAGCCCTTGCCGTTGGTGCCGGCGACGTGAATGACAGGCGGCACCCGGCGCTGCGGCTCGCCGAGCGCCTTCAAAAGCCGCCACATGCGGTCGAGCGACAGGTCGATGCGCCGGGGATGAAGCGTCAGAAGCCGTTCGACGATGGCTTCGTAGTCGCTGGCTTCGTCATCGTTCATGGCGCAGGCGCCCGCACGCCGAAGGGTCAGCTTGCGGCGGGGGCCGGCGCCTGCGATGGCGCCGCGGGCGGCGCCGGCTCGGCGTCTGGCGCAGGCAGGCTGCGCGGCGAGACCGCATCGGGTGCACGGGTGAGGATGCGACAAAGGCTCGCCAGGGTCGAACGCAGCTTGTGGCGATGGACCACCATGTCGACCATGCCGTGGTCGCGCAGATACTCCGACTTCTGGAAGCCTTCGGGCAGCTTCTCGCGAATCGTCTGCTCGATCACGCGCGGACCGGCAAAGCCGATCAGCGCGCCCGGCTCCGCGATATGCACGTCGCCGAGCATGGCATAGGAGGCCGTCACGCCGCCGGTGGTCGGGTTGGTCAGAACGACGATGTAGGGCTTGTGCGCCTCGCGAAGCATCTGCACCGCGACGGTGGTGCGCGGCATCTGCATCAGCGAGAGGATGCCCTCCTGCATGCGCGCGCCGCCCGAGGCTGCGAACATGATGAAGGGCGTGCCGCGTTCGGCCGCAGTCTGCAGTCCCTTCACCACGGCTTCGCCGGCCGCCATGCCGAGCGAGCCGCCCATGAAGTCGAAGTCCTGGACGCCGATGGTGACAGGGATGCCTTCGAGCTTGCCCAGCCCGAGCTTCACGGCGTCGTTGAGGCCGGTCTTGGTGCGCGCGTCCTTCAGCCGGTCGGCGTAGCGCCGTTCATCGCGGAACTTCAGCGGATCGATCGGCACCTCCGGCACCGCGATGTCGAGCCAGGTCTGCTCGTCGAAGATCGAACGCAGGCGCGCGGCCGCCCCCATGCGCATGTGATAGTTCGAGCCCGGAATGACGAACTGGTTCTGCTCGACGTCCTTGAAGAACACGAGCTGTCCGGTCTCCGGGCACTTGATCCAGAGATTTTCCGGCGTTTCGCGGCGGTTGAGGATGCTGCGAATTTTTGGCCGGACGACGTTGGAGATCCAGTTCATGCGAGTTCCGTTCAACGATGGCAGCGCGGTCTGACCCGACGACGACGCATGCAGAATAGCACAGCGATCGCGCGGCCCAGACTCGGGGGCCACGATGCCGGCGTGACTATTTCGTGACCTTTTTCTTTGCAATCCCGTTCGGGCCGCCGGCGCCGCGCAGCCCGCTTGCCAGTTCGGAGACCAACGCGGTCACCGCCTTGACCGTCCTGCCGGTCGCCTTGCCGTTCTTGTCGAGACTGTCCTTCACCGCGCTCACGATGGCCGAGCCGACGACCACGCCCTCGGCGCCGGCGGCGATCTCCCTGGCCTGCTTCGCGCTGCGAACGCCGAAGCCGACCGCGACCGGAAGCTTCGTGTGACGCTTGATCCGCGCCACCGCCGCACGGACCTTCGAGGCATCCGGCGCAGCCGATCCGGTGATGCCCGTGATCGAGACGTAATAGACGAAACCCGAAGTGTTCGCGAGCACGGCGGGCAGGCGCCTGTCGTCGGTGGTGGGCGTGGCGAGCCGAATGAAATTGAGCCCGGCCTTCAGCGCCGGCAGACACAGTTCCTCGTCCTCCTCCGGCGGAAGATCGACCACGATCAGCCCGTCGACGCCGGCAGCCTTGGCGTCCTTCAGAAATTTTTCGACCCCGTAGATGTAGATCGGATTGTAGTAGCCCATCAGCACCAGAGGCGTCGTGGCGTCGTCCTTGCGGAAGGCGCGAACCAGCTTGAGCGTCTTGGCGAGCGTCATGCCGGCGTTGAGCGCGCGCAGCCCTGCCGCCTGAATCGCCGGGCCGTCCGCCATCGGATCCGTGAACGGCATGCCCAGTTCGATCACGTCGGCGCCGGCTCCGGGCAACGCCGCGGCGATCCTGAGCGAGGTGTCGGGATCGGGATCGCCGGCCATCACGAAGGTGACGAGCGCGGCGCGGCCCTCGTCCTTGAGAGCCGCAAAACGTCGGTCGATACGGGTGGTCATTTCTTCTTCCGCTGGACGCGCTCTTGCGTTTCGGTGTCGCCGAGCGGGAGGAACTGCTGATTGCGCTCGCGCATCTCGGCCATGCGAAGGTTGATGGTGCCGAGCATGATCCCGCCGATCGAAAGGAAGAAGTAGACCCACTCCTTGCGTGCGATCGGCTCGCCGCCGACGAACAGCCGGCCCTTGAGGAAGTAGATGATATAGACCACAGACGCCGCGACGATCAGCCAGCCGACGCGCTTCTGCCGGTGCAGCCCGTTCCACCAGGCGATCGCGCGCAACATCAGAGCTGCCCTCCGAGGTGCTCGGCCACGCTCGCGAGATCCTTGTCGCCGCGGCCCGACATGTTCACCACGATCAGGTGATCCGTCGGCTGTTTCGGCGCGATGTCGGCGAGCTTGGCCAGCGCATGCGCCGGCTCGAGCGCCGGAATGATGCCTTCGAGCCGGCTGCAAAGCTGGAATGCGGCCAGCGCCTCCTTGTCGGTGGCGGAGAGATACTGCACGCGGCCGACGTCGGCGAGCCAGGCGTGCTCCGGGCCGATGCCGGGATAGTCGAGACCGGCGGAGATCGAATGCGCTTCGTCGATCTGGCCATCGGCGTCCATCAGCAGATAGGTGCGGTTGCCGTGCAGAACGCCGGGCTTGCCGCCGGCGAGCGAGGCGGCATGCTGTCCGCTCTTGAGCCCGTGGCCCGCGGCCTCGACGCCGTAGATCGCGACCGAAGGATCGTCGAGGAAGGGATGGAACAGGCCCATCGCATTGGACCCGCCGCCGATGCAGGCGAGCAGCGAATCCGGCAGCCGGCCCTCGGCCTCCTGCATCTGCACGCGCGTCTCCTCGCCGATCACCGACTGGAAGTCGCGCACCATCGCCGGATAGGGATGCGGTCCCGCCACCGTGCCGATGCAATAGAACGTGTCGGCGACGTTCGTGACCCAGTCGCGCAGCGCCTCGTTCATCGCGTCCTTCAGCGTGCGCGATCCGGACTGCACCGGCACGACCTTCGCTCCGAGCGCGCGCATCCGCAGCACGTTCGGCTGTTGCCGGTCGACGTCGACCGCGCCCATGTAGACGACGCATTCGATGCCGAACTTGGCGCAGAGCGTGGCGGTGGCGACGCCGTGCATGCCGGCGCCGGTCTCGGCGATCACGCGCGGCTTGTTCATGCGGCGCGCCAGCATGATCTGGCCGAGCACGTTGTTCACCTTGTGCGCGCCGGTGTGGTTGAGATCCTCGCGCTTAAAGTAGATTTTTGCGCCCATCGGGCCCGACGCCGTCTTGCGCCGGAAATGCGCGGTCAGGCGCTCCGCGAAATACAGCGGGGACGGCCGGCCGACGTAAGTCTTGAGATGGCCGTCCATCTCGCGCCGGAACGCAGGATCGTTCTTCGCCTCCGCATAGGCGCGTTCCAGCTCGAGGATCAGCGGCATCAGCGTTTCCGCGACGAAGCGGCCGCCGTAAATTCCGAAGTGCCCCTGATCGTCGGGCCCGGTGCGGAACGAATTGGGTTTCTGCTGAACGGTCATGCCGGAGACGCCACGTTTGCGGGGGAGCGCGCGGCGGTGCGCGCCGCGCGGATGAACTCGCGGATGCGCACCGGATCCTTGTCGCCGGGCGCGCGCTCGACCCCGGAGGACACGTCGACGCCGGGCGCGCGGGTGAGGCGCAGCGCCTCGGCCACGTTGCCTGCATCGAGCCCGCCGGACAGCATGAAGGGGATCGACAGGTTCAGGCCCTCCAGCAGGTGCCAGTCGAAGGTCTTGCCGAGACCGCCCGGCCGGGTGGCCTCGCGCGGCGCGCGGGCGTCGAACAGCAGACGGTCGGCGACCTTTTCGTAAAGCCGGATCGGCGCGAGGTCGGCGCGGCTCTCGATCGGCAGGGCCTTCATGACCGGGAGTCCGAATTTGGTCCGCACCAGCGCCACCCGCTCCGGCGTCTCGCGACCGTGAAGCTGCAGCAGGTCCGGCTTGAGCGCGTCGATCGCCTGCGCGAGCTCCGCATCGTTGGCGTCGACCGAGAGCGCGGCCTTCAAGGCGCGGCCTTCGACCTGGGAGCCAAGCCGACGCGCGGCCTCGATCCCGACGTTGCGCGGTGACGGCGGAAAAAACACGAAGCCGACGAGATCGGCACCGGCGTCGAGCGCCGCCGCGAGCGCGTCGGAGGTTTTCAGACCGCAGATTTTGATCTCAAGTGGCATGGCCGGCCGGGTTGTCCGCTCAGCCGGGTTCTACAGCCTCGGCCGATCTTTCGCCAGCAGGCACGGCAAAAAAGAGGATTTCGAGATCGTGAAAATTTGCCGCTAGAACAAAGATTTAACGGCTATCGCATTTATCCCATCGCCACCCCGCGGCGCGTCAGCATGGTGCGGGCGAACTTGCGCGCGTCCATCGGCCGAGCAAACAGGTAGCCCTGCACCAGATTGAAGCCGAGACCCCGAACCGCCTCGAGGTCGGCCGCGGTCTCGATACCCACGGCGACCGCGGAAGCTCGGAACCGGCGCGCCTGCTCGACCACCGGCGCACACACCGCCTGCTTGAGGGCATCGGTGCAACCCTGGATCAGGGTCCAGTCGAGCTTGAGCTCGACAATCGGCACGTCGGTCAACGAAGACAGCGGCGCGCAGGCCGACGCTGCGTCGCCGATCGCCATGCGGATGTTGAAATCGGCGAGATGGCGCGCCGTATGGCAGGCGGTCATCGGATCGCCTGCGATCTCGCTGCTGTCGACTTCGACGGTCAGGCCGGGAAAGGCTGGATGATCGGGAAGCGCATCGCGCATATCATCGACAAATCCCGAATCGGACAACAGCGCCAGCGGCAAGTTGACCGCCAGTTCGATCGGCGCATCGCCGTCCGCAAACATCCGCCAGTCCGCCGCCGCGCGCTCGATCACAAACACGGAAAGCGCCCGCAACTGGGGATCGCCATGCGAAGGGATAAAGTAGGCGGGCGGAACGACGCCGAGCGACGGATGCCGCATCCGGATCAAGGCCTCCGCACCGCGCAACATCATCCGGTGCGGATCGATCTTGGGCTGATACCAGAGCTCCAGCCAGTCGCGATCCAGCGCCTCTGCGACGTCGATCGGCGTGGCCACAGCGGGGCGTATCGGCAAGAAGCCGGCCAGATTTTCGGCAAGCATCGCATCGTGGAACGGCGTTCCGAGCGGCGGCAACATCGCGAGCCGGAGTTTTTCGCCGAGTTCGTGAGTTCGACTGCAGGGCCGGCGACGCCCGGCCACCGAACAGCATTACCTTTCCCTGGAATCCTTCCGCAGCGAGCTTGATCAGAATGCCGGGCGCGCGCTCCTGCGCACCCGCGACGCTCAACACGACAAGAGCGGGATCGACCGCGCGCAGAAGCGCCCGGATGTCGATCGCCTGCGGCGCGGACTCGGTGATGAAACCGAGATCGTCGAGCATATCGGAAATGAACGTGCGCACATGCGGCTTGTCGTCCAGCACGCAGACGCGCGGCACCGTGTGGCGCGGCCTGAACGGCATGCCAATGAACGGCACGGGCGTTCGCCCATACGTCGAATCGTGGCCCATCGGAATCCCCCGGTCCCATCGCATCCGCGCAGTCGTCGTGAACCGGCGGCGCAGACGCAATGTGACGGCATGGGCGTTATGGACTGGAGTTTATCCCCAGGTAAGATTGAACCAAGTCTGCATAAAACTCGAAGTGTCGGAGTTCAAATCGAGCGCGCAAGCGGAATCCGGCGATGTCAATCCAGAAGTTTCTTCGAGATAATTTGGCGGCAAGATCGCGCGATAGCGCCATCGTTCACGCGTGAAGCGACTTCCAGACCAGCATCGCTGCAGCGAGATCCTCGATCGCGTTTCCGACTGACTTGAACAGCGTGATTTCGTCCTTGCGTCGGCGCCCCTTGATCGATCCGCGGCACAGGTCGAACAGATCGCCTTGAATGTCGGCGGCCTTCAGCACCTTCTTTCTCAGGGGAATTGCTATGTCGCCCGCCTCTTTCAGCGCGCCGTCACGCGTGTCGACATAGACACGCGCCCGCCTTACCGCTTCGTCGTCGCTCTCCCGCATTTTCGGCGTATAGGCGCCGACGAGATCGACATGCGCCCCCTTCTTCAGCCACGCGCCACGCACCAATGGCTCTTCCGACAGGGTCGCACATGACACCACATCGGCCGCGCGCACAGCCTCCTCGAGATCGTCGGCGATCGCCGTTTCAATTCCCGCAGCCGCGAGCGCAAATCCGGTTCCGATCGCGCGCGACCGAGTCCGGTTCCAGAGCGTCACGCGCTGGATCGGCCGGACCGCGCAATGCGCCCGAATGAGATGCGGCGCGAGCGCCCCGGCGCCAATCATCACAAGATGGGTGGCGTCCTCGCGCGCCAGATATCGCGCGGCCAGGGCCGACGCGCAGGCGGTTCGCCAGGCCGTCAGCGCGGCGCCGTCGAACACCGCCAGCGGCTCGCCGGTTTCTCCTGACATCAGAAGATAGCTGCCGTAGACCGAAGGCCGCCCGGTCTTGAGATTGGACGGATAGACGCTGACGATCTTGCAGCCCACCAGCCGCTCGCCGCCGTCGGTCCAGGCCGGCATCAGCAGCAGCTTGGCTTCGCTGCCGTCCGGCTGCGGGATCATATGGGCGTGTCGCGGCGGCGCCACCGCATCGCTCCGGAACGCCTCCGCAAGCGCGTCGATCAGGGCAGGATAGCTCAACGAGCGGGTGATGCCGTCGGCGGATACGAACCGCACGGATCAGGCCGCCGGCGGGAGCGTCAGGGGCGGCCGCGCTCGCGCCGGCAGTTCAGGCGTATTCCGCCGCTCGTGCAATCGCGCGCGAAGCTCGCGATTCTCCGCCTCCGCCTGCCGCGCACGGGAGCGCCACGCATGCTGTCGCAGCCAGGCGGCGACACCGCCGACGAGAACACCAAGTCCGACAAGGACGAAGACGAGAATGAAGAGCGGCGCGGTGAGCGCAAAGGCCGGGTTGGCGGCGTCAAACGGATCGAAGGTGACCGAAACCACCTGCCGGTTCGCCACCGCAAACATGACGATGAGAATCGCCAGCGGAACCAGAATGAAGAAGCCGATCAGCCTGCGAAACACGCGCGCCTCGTCGTGAAAATCCGGCTCGTCCGAGCGCCGTTCATAACCGATTCTAGAAACGAAAAAGGCCGGCACAAGACCGGCCTGAACAGGATTTCCGGAATTTCGGACCGTCAGGCTGGCTCGCCAGCCTCGTCCTTGTTGAGCCGCTCGCGCATCTCCTTGCCGGTCTTGAAGAACGGCACCGATTTCTGGGCCACCGCGACATGCGCGCCGGTGCGGGGATTGCGTCCGGTGCGCGCAGGCCTGTGCTTGACCGAGAATGCGCCAAAGCCGCGCAACTCCACCCGATCGCCGCGCGACAGCGCGCCGGTGATCTCGTTCAGGATGGCGTTGACGATATTTTCGACGTCGCGCTGATAGAGATGGGGATTGGCTGCGGAAATCCGCTGGACCAGTTCGGACTTGATCATTTTCTGCGGCCCCTCAGCGGGCCGGAAAAGCCCGCCGCATCAATTCGATGCCGGAGGGTGCCAAAGGGCCAACAGACCGTCAAGGTTCAGCCGTTCGACAGCCTGCATCGCGCCCCATTCTTCGAGACGGCGGCCGATGATCCCGAGTCCGAGCGCGTCGAGGGCCCCGGCGGTGGCCACCCGCAGGAACGGCAGGTCGCCAAGCCTCGGCTGCAGGCGATAGTCGCGAACCGGGGTGTCCGGGTCGATCTTTTTTTCTTTCGCCAGCCATTCGATGGCCGTGCGCTCGTTGCCGAGTTGATCGATGAGCCTGAGTTCGAGGGCTTGCCGGCCAGTGAACACGCGACCGTCTGCCACGGTGTCGAGCGGACCTCCATCCAGATTTCTTCGATCTCCGACGAGGTTCTTGAACCAGGCGTAGGAATCGAGCACCAGCGCCTCGACAGCGGCGCGCGCCTCCGGACTGGTGGGCTCGTAGCCGTTCGGCGCAGCCTTGAGCGGCGAGGACTTGATCGCCTCGACCTGCACGCCGATGGTCTTCAGAAGCTCCGACACATTCGGATATTGGAAGAGCACGCCGATCGAGCCGACAATGGCGCTCTGCTGGGCGACGATGTGATCCGCCGCCAGCGCAGCGATATAGCCGCCGGAAGCGGCCAGCCCGTCGATCACGACCACGACCGGCTTGCGCTCCTTGAGTTGGGTCAACGACTCGTAGAGTTGCTCGGAGCCCGAAACCGTTCCGCCGGGGCTGTTGATCCGCACGATCACGGCCCGCGCGCCGGAGCGGCCGAGGCGGTCCAGAGCCTCGGTCCGCTCACGGTTGGACCGGATCAGGCCTTCGATGTTGACCCGGGCGATCACTCCGGAGGTGCTGTCGGTCAGACCGGTCCGGGAGCCGGTCAGCGCGATGCCGGTGCCGACCAGGGCGACCGCAGCCAGAACGACGGCCGCGATGCGCCAGTAGGTGAGCTTGCGCCGCATCCGGCGGCGATCGACGATGTGATCCGCGTCCAGCGACATGGCCTCAACCCCTTCAATTTGATTCGAATGTCATTGTAGCGCGATCCGCGCTCGCATGAGCGGGGCCCGCCGCGGCAATCGTCCGTTCGGCGTCGTGTCCTCCATCCGATCAGCCGCAACATTGCGCCGGAAATAGGAAACACCTGAAACACGAACCCAAACACACGAACCCCCGAGGCATGCCCCGGGGGTTCGCAGACTTTAGCCGGTCCGGACGATCAGTCCTTGTCGGTATCGCCCTTGCGCTTGAGGGCCGTGCCGAGAATGTCGCCGAGCGTGGCGCCGGAGTCGGACGAGCCGTACTGGGCGATCGCCTCCTTCTCTTCGGCCACTTCGAGCGCCTTGATCGAGAGCTGGACCTTGCCCGACCGGCGATCCAGTTGCGTGATCCGGGCATCGACCTTCTGGCCAACCTGGAAACGCTCGGCCCGCTGGTCGTTGCGATCGCGCGCGAGATCCGCCCGCTTGATGAAGGCAACGAGATCGGTGTCGACGATCTTGACGTCGATGCCCGCCTCCTTGACCTCGAGAACCTCGGTGGTCACGACGGCGTTCTTCTTCAGCTCGCCGGCCGTGGCGGTGTCCATCGGATCGCCCTGGAGCTGCTTGATGCCCAGCGAAATCCGCTCCTTCTCGACATCGACGTCGAGAACGACCGCATTCACCTTGTCGCCCTTCTTGAAGTCGTCGATGACCTGCTCGCCCGGACGCTTCCAGTCCAGATCGGAGAGATGGACCATGCCATCGACGTCGCCGTCGAGGCCGAGGAACAGGCCGAACTCGGTCTTGTTCTTGACCTCGCCTTCGACCTGCGAGCCCGGCGGATGCTTCTCGACGAAGACCTCCCACGGATTGCGCATGGTCTGCTTGAGGCCCAGCGAGATGCGGCGCTTAACCGGGTCGACCTCGAGGATCTGAACCTCAACCTCCTGCGAGGTGGAGACGATCTTGCCCGGATGGACGTTCTTCTTGGTCCAGGACATCTCGGAAACGTGGATCAGACCCTCGATGCCAGGCTCCAGCTCCACGAACGCGCCGTAGTCGGTGATGTTGGTGACGCGGCCGGTGAACTTCGCCTGCACCGGGAACTTGGCTTCGATGCCCTGCCACGGATCGTCGAGCAGCTGCTTCATGCCAAGCGAGATTCGGTGGGTCTCGTGGTTGATCTTGATGATCTTGACCTTCACCGACTGACCGATGTTGAGCACCTCGGTCGGATGATTGACGCGACGCCACGCAATGTCGGTGACGTGAAGCAGGCCGTCGATGCCGCCGAGATCGACGAACGCACCGTAGTCGGTGATGTTCTTGACCACCCCGTCGATGACCTGACCCTCTTCGAGATTCTGCACCAGCTCCTGGCGCTGCTCGGCGCGGGTCTCTTCCAGCACGGTGCGTCGCGACACCACGATGTTTCCGCGACGACGGTCCATCTTCAGAATCTGGAACGGCTGCGAGACGTTCATCAGCGGAGTCACGTCGCGGATCGGCCGGATGTCGACCTGCGAACGCGGCAGGAACGCCACCGCACCATCGAGATCGACGGTGAACCCGCCCTTGACCTGATTGAAGATGACGCCGCTGACCTTCTCGTTGGCGTTGAACGCCTTTTCGAGCTTGCCCCAGCTTTCCTCGCGGCGCGCCTTGTCGCGCGAGAGAACGGCCTCACCGAGCGCGTTCTCGACGCGCTCCAGGTAGACCTCCACGATGTCGCCGACCTTGAGATCGTTCTGGCGGCCGGGACCGGCGAATTCGCGCAGCGCGACGCGGCCCTCGGTCTTCGCCCCGACGTCGATGACGGCGAGATCCTTTTCAATTCCGACGATCGTCCCCTTGACGACCGATCCTTCCTGAGGCGCTCCCTGCGAGAACGACTCCTCGAGCATTGCAGCAAAATCTTCCCGCGACGGCGCGGCAGCGGTGGCAGTGGCCATGAGTTCTCCTGACGGGACGACCGGCGGCTCGTGTTGCGTTTCGTCTCGCACCGTTCGGGCCAGAGATCCCGTTGATCCCTGGCAGCCGCCGTGATTCCGGCGGGCCGGCCCGATCATCCGAACGGTCGGGACGATGAGTTCATCCGGGAGCCGCCGTCTGGCGGCAAAGCGGAGGTCAGGCCCGAAACGAGGGCAAACGCACCCCCCACAAACCTCAACCCGCTCGCGCAGCCTCGACAAGGGAGACGGCGGCCCGGAATGCCGCGTCTATATCCAAATGTGTCGTATCCAGCAAGCGCGCGTCCGCCGCCTGGACCAGCGGCGCAGCGCGCCGGGAGCGGTCTCGCTCATCGCGCCTGAGCAGATCGGCCAAAACCGCATCCTGGTCGGCCGGCTCTCCCCGCCCCCGCAATTCAAGTGTCCGCCGACGGGCGCGCTCCTCCGGCGAGGCGGTCACGAACAGCTTGGCGTCGGCGTTCGGACAGATCACCGTCCCGATGTCGCGGCCGTCCAGCACCGCACCGGGCGGTCCGGCAGCGAATTCCTGCTGGAAATTGAACAGGGCGGCGCGCACCTCGGGCAGGGCGGACACCACCGAAGCCCCCTCCCCGACCTCATAGCGCTTGAGCGCCTGTTCGTCGAAAGCGGTCGGATCTAGCGCCAGGGCGGCGGCAACGGCCCCCTCCCGGTCGTCCAATGGCCGACCGGCATCGAGCAGCGCCTTGGCGACCGCCCGGTAAAGCAGCCCGGTGTCGAGATGCCGCAGGCCGTAGTGGGCTGCCAGCCGCTTTGAAACCGTCCCCTTGCCGGACGCGGCGGGCCCATCGACCGCGATGATCATGACAAGTCCGCGCCAAGCCCGCGCATCATGGCCACGAAACCAGGGAAGCTGGTGGCGATGAACGCCATGTCGTCCACCCGGACCGGCTCGTCGCTGGCAAGCCCCATCACCAGCGCCGACATGGCGATGCGATGGTCCATATGGGTCGCGACCAGACCGCCGCCTCCGGCACGCCCCTTGCCGTAAACGATGAGGTCGTCACCCTCGATCTCGACCGCCACCCCATTGACCCGGAGCATGGCGGCCGTGCCGGCCAGTCGGTCCGATTCCTTGACGCGCAGCTCCTTGAGCCCCCGCATCCGCGTCGGACCCTCCGCGAAGGCCGCCGCAACCGCCAGGATCGGATATTCATCGATCATGGAAGGCGCCCGCTCGGGGGGGACCTCGATTCCCTTGAGGGCGGAGGCGCGCACGCGCAGGTCGGCCACCGTCTCGCCGCCCTCGTTGCGCTGCTCCAGCACTTCGATCGCCGCACCCATCTCTCGCAGCGACGTCAGCAATCCGGCGCGCAGCGGATTGGTCATTACGCCGTCGAGGATGACCTCGGAGCCTGCCACAATCAACGCAGCCACCAGGGGGAATGCCGCCGACGATGGATCGGCCGGTACCGTCACCGGCGCGGCCTGCAACTCCGGCTGGCCCTCCAGGGCGATTCGGCGCCCATGATCGCCGTGGGCCGCGATCTTCAGGCGCGCGCCGAAATGCGAAAGCATCTTCTCGGTATGATCGCGCGTCGCCTCCTTTTCGACGACGATCGTGACGCCCGGCGCGGCAAGGCCCGCCAGCAGAATGGCCGACTTGAGCTGGGCGGACGGGACCGGTGCTTCGTACTCGATCGGCGCGGGATCGCGTGCGCCCTGCAGGATGACCGGCAATCGACCGCCTTCGGCGATTTCGATCACCCGTGCACCCATCAGCTCCAGCGGGTCGAGAATCCGTCGCATCGGCCGCTTGCGCAGACTGGCATCGCCATCGAAGGTGGCGCGGATCCCGCCACCCGCGACCGCGCCCATCAGCAGCCGGCAGCCGGTGCCGGAATTCCCGAAATCGAGCGGAGCGGAAGGCTCGGCGAAACCGCCGACACCAACGCCGCTCACGCTCCAGGCGCCTTCGCCGGTGCGTTCCACGCCGGCGCCGAGCGCACGCATGGCGCGACCCGTGTTGATGACATCCTCTCCTTCCAGAAGGCCGGCAATCCGGGTTTCTCCGACGGCCATTGCACCCAGGATCAGCGCCCGTTGCGAAATTGACTTGTCGCCGGGAACGCGCACGCGGCCGGCAAGGGCGCCGGCACGACGGGCGGTCAAGGACATGGGTTCGGCGGCGCTGCTCACGACGGACGCTCCGGTTGGGGAGATTGCCGTCCTAGCATGCGAGGCGCACACCTGCGAGATGCTATTGACAGCGGCCTTGCCACCGGCCAAGGGAAACACCAATTTTTCGCCCAGAGACTGATCCTGAGGATTCCGACCCGTGGCAAAACCCGAGCTCGGCACGAAACGTGTCTGTCCGGTCACCGGCCGCAAGTTTTATGACTTGAACAAGGATCCGGTGATCTCCCCCTATACGGGCGAGGTCGTTCCGATCGCGGCCGTTCCTGTTTCGCGCGGACGCCCGGACGCTGCGCGCGCCGCCGCTCCGAAACAGGAGGAGGCGGTGGAGACGCAGGAGGTCGAACTCGTGTCGCTCGAGGACGCCGACGCCGAGAACACCGGCGGCAAGAAGGCGGCGATGGTCGACGATGAGGATATCGATGTCGACAATGACGACGATACCGCGGACGACGATACGACGCTGATCGAGGACACCGAGGAAGGCGACGACGACGTCACCGACATCATCGGCGACGGCCGTGAGGATGAAGAGGAGGCTTGAGGCCGGCCGCGTTTTGTGGTGTCAGGTCGTCTGCCAGGCCGGAACCAGACCGGTCCGAACGGTTAAGGGGCCATAGCTCAGCTGGGAGAGCGCCTGCATGGCATGCAGGAGGTCGGCGGTTCGATCCCGCCTGGCTCCACCAACCTTCCCCGCTTTGTGAACGAAGCGTCTCACCTCCTGATCGAACGTTAGCCGCCCCTAGGGCGGCTTTCTTTTTGCGCGCCTCCCCTTAGGATCGCCGGCAATCAAACGGGGAGGAGACCGATGCAAGGCAAGATCGCGCTCGAAGAGCATTTCGCCATCGACGACACGCTGCTCGATTCGCGCGGTTTCTTTCCGGACGACGTGTGGGCGGAGGTGAAGGACCGGGTGATGGACCTGCACGGCCGTCGCATCCGGCTGATGGACGAGCACGGCATCGAGATGATGCTTCTGTCTCTGAACGCGCCTGCAGTACAGGCCATTCCCGATCCGAAGAAGGCAATCGAAATCGCGCGCAAGGCCAACGACTATCTGGCCGAGAACGTCGCCAAGCGGCCTGACCGCTTCCAGGGCCTCGCTGCGTTGCCGATGCAGGATCCGGACGCCGCCGCCCGCGAACTCGAGCGCTGCGTGAAGGAGCTCGGATTCCGCGGTGCACTGGTCAACGGCTTCTCTCAGGTCGGCGATCCGAACACCACCGTCTATTACGACATGAAGCAGTTCTGGCCGTTCTGGGCGACGATGGAAAAGCTCGACGTGCCGTTCTATCTCCACCCGCGCAATCCGCTGCCGCAGCACGCCAAGATTTACGAAGGCCACGGCTGGCTGATGGGTCCGAGCTGGGCATTCGGGCAGGAGACCGCAGTGCATGCGCTGCGGCTGATGGGCTCGGGGCTCTTCGACGCCTATCCGAAGCTTAACATCATTCTCGGTCACATGGGCGAAGGCCTGCCGTTCTCGATGTGGCGTGTCGATCATTGCAACGCCTGGATTCCGAACCGGCACAGCTACCCGGCCAAGCGCAAAATCCACGAGTATTTTCAGGACAATTTCTACATCACGACCTCGGGCAATTTCCGCACCCAGGCGCTGATCAACGCCATGCTCGAAATCGGCTCCGACAAGATCATGTTCTCGACCGACTGGCCGTTCGAGAATATCGATCATGCCGCGGTCTGGTTCGACGCCGCCACCATCAGCGAAGACGACCGGCAGAAGATCGGCCGGGGCAACGCACGCAAGCTGTTCAAGCTCGGCTGACTCCGCCTCCCGTGCAAAACTTCAAGAATTGACGGCCCGTCGAGACGCCTCGGCGAGCCGTTTCACATGTGGTTTGAACGGTTTGCAGGATTCTTGAAAGCTTAACGAGAGTTCCCCATATTCGGGTGCGATGCTGGACGGACGATCTGCCGGCATCGGGGGGTGCCACGTTCGGGCCCCGTCAAAGTCGCTTCCGAAAGGACTTTGAAGATGTCGCGAATGCCATCGCTGTCCAGTCCGTTCCTGATTGGATTCGACGAGATCGAGCGTGCGCTCGACCGCGTATCCAAGGTGGCGGACGGCTATCCCCCCTACAACATCGAACGGCTCCCGCGCGAAGGAAACGCTCCCGAGCGCCTTCGGATCACGCTGGCTGTGGCAGGCTTCACGCTCGAACAGCTTGAGGTGACGATCGAAGAAAAGGAGCTGGTCATCCGGGGCCGTCAGCAGGACGACAAGAGCCGGCAATACCTGCACCGCGGCATCGCCGCCCGTCAGTTTCAGCGCACCTTCGTGCTGGCCGACGGCATGGAGGTGCTGGGCGCCGATCTCAAGCACGGCCTGCTGACCGTCGATCTCGTGCGGCCTGAACCGGCGCGCGTGGTCAAGTCGATCTCAATCAAGGAGCACGATTGAGGCCGGCGGAACGGAACTCCGGTTCGGGGATTGATGATTGAGGTGAGTTAACATGACAAATGACATGACCAACGACGAAACCGCAGTGATGTCGAACCAGGCCTTCGCCGTTCTGGGCGGCGGGCAGATTGCCTACGTCAAGCCGATCCGCTCCGAGGATGTGCATGCGCTTTATCCGCAGGCGCCGGAGATGCAGCCGGGCATCCGGTTGTTCGCGCTGCACGCCGCGGACGGCACGCCGATCATGGTGACAGACAGCCGCGAGGCTGCCGTCGCCAACGCCATGACCCATGAGCTCGAAACCGTGAGCGTGCACTGAACGCCGAACGCCGCGCCCGGCCGAATGCCGTTCAGTGGCCGGAGCGCCATTCACCGCTTTTCCGTCCGAGAGCATTCCTGCAGTTCGTGAGAAGGGGATCGCGAGCCAGTCCGCAAGTTTGGTGAACCGAACTTCCTGTTTGCTGACTCCCTACAATCCTCAATCGAAATCGCCAACCGTGCAATTATAGATTGCATGATGGGCGATTCGTAATCAGAGACATCGGCCGTCGTGCCGGCGGCCGATATCGTCGGTCCTCTCCAGAGGGTCTGCGGCAGCGCTCGATTCCGGCACGCACCGGTCCTGCGGCGCTTTCTGACGTTCGTGGTCACCGAGACGCTGGCCGGCCGAGCACGCTGAAGGCCTATTCGATCGGCCTTCATGTGTGGGCAAGCGGCCGCAATTCGATCCCCCATGGGATCCGGTCGTGAGGGTCGATGCCGTGCACCTGCGCCGCGCGCTGGAAGAATGTACCGGACCGAGACCGGTTCGACACGGTCCGGATCGGTCTGCCGGCCCGACGCCATGTCCCAACTTTCAAATTCAATTCGAACCCGCCCGAACCTTGAAGACCTGAGACGGGATCGGATCGTTCAGCGAACAGCGTGTTATGCCGCGCGATTGGCTGGTGCGGCGACCTCGCCATGCTCGGCTTGGCGCTGTTCGCTCTCACCGGATTGGTTCTGACCGGCGAGCGCCAGGGGTGAAGGAAACGGTGGTTCGGCTGCGGCCGTTGCGCGGTTGAAGATCAGGCGGCCGTGGCCGGCGGCAGCGCGAGAACGGCATAGATCGCTTCCGCGTCGCGCGAATTGCGAAGCTTGCGCGCAACCTCGCCATCCCGAAGAAGACGTGCGACACGCGCCAGCGCCTTCAAATGATCGGCGCCGGCCCCCTCCGGCGCAAGCAGAAGAAACACGAGATCGACCGGCTGTCCGTCCAGCGCTTCGAAATCGACCGCACGCTCAAGCCGCGCAAAAAGTCCGAACACCTTGTTGAGCTTCGGCAGCTTGCCATGCGGAATCGCAACGCCGTTGCCGACTCCTGTCGAGCCCAGCTTCTCCCGCTGCAACAGGATTTCGAGAACCACACGATCGCTTTGGCCGGTGAGCTCCGCAGCTCTGCCCGCAATCTCCTGCAAGACCTGCTTCTTCGTGTTCACCTTCAACGCCGGCAAAACCGCGTTCGGCGAAACCAGATCGTTAAGCGGCATGGAACCGTTCCAGAGAGTCGGGTGGGCCGTTAACGGAACTTGGCGGAAAGCGCCGGACCATAAGAACAGCGCTCCCGGCCGTCAATGGCCGTCACCCCCGGCGGCGGGCGGATCGATCCAGCCCACATTGCCGTCGTTTCGGCGGTAGACCACGTTCACCCGGCCGTGGCCAGCATGACGGAACACCACGACGGCAGACCCGGTCATGTCAAGCTCGATCACCGCATCGCTCACCGACATCCGGCGCAGAACCGTCGTCGAACTCGGCCACGATCACGGGATTGAACTCGGACTGTTCGTCCTCTGCCTCATGATCGGGCGTTGCGATGACGTAACTGGGCGCCGCTTCGTCGAGCGGCGCGGACGCGCGGCCGTTGCCGCGATGCGCCGCGTGCCTGTCTTTCAGCCGGCGCGTGTAGCGGCGCAACCGCTTCTCGATCCTCTCGGCCGCCTGATCCGCAGACGCGTAGGCATCGGCCGCCATCGCATTGCTCTCGAGCACGATCCCCGAGTCGAGATGGATGACGCATTCGGTCCGAAATCCGAAGGCCTCCTTGCCCACCGTCACGTGGCCGGAGTAGCCGCCCCCGTCGAAGTATTTGTCGCAGGCTTCTGCGATCCGCGCATTCACGCGGTCGCGAAGCGCCTCGCCGATATCGATGTTCTTACCTGAAACGCGAAACGGCATGAAGGTCTCCCAATATGGTCCCCACCCGAACGTTCAAAACGCTCGTCGCGTTCCGAAGTCACCTAGGAACCGCTGAGATAGCTGTCAATGCGGCGAAAACTCCAAAACCCGTCAGGGCGCCGCCGCATGCTCGGCCTGCTTTTCACGGCGTCTTTGCACCGACGAAGGAATTCGCATCGCTTCGCGATATTTCGCGACAGTGCGGCGCGCAATATCGATGCCTGAGGCCCGCAGCCGTTCGACGATCGTGTCGTCCGAAAGAACATCGGACGCGCTCTCCGCCTCGATGAGCTGCTTGATGCGATGCCGCACAGCTTCCGCGGAATGCGCCTCGCCGCCGTCCGCCGCCGCGATAGCCGAGGTGAAGAAATACTTGAGTTCGAAAATGCCGCGCGCCGTCGCCATGTATTTGTTGGCCGTGACGCGCGACACCGTCGACTCGTGCATGCCGATGGCATCCGCAATCGTCTTCAGGTTCAGCGGCCGCAGGTGCTGGACGCCACGCATGAAGAACGCATCCTGCTGCTTCACGATTTCGGTCGAGACCTTGAGAATGGTCTTCGCCCGCTGATCCAGCGCACGCATCAGCCAGGTGGCCGATTGCAGGTTTTCAGCAAGGTATGATTTCGCGATCTCGTTGCCGGAATGCCTGGACAGTTCGGCATGGTAGGTTTGATTGACGAGAACCTTCGGCAGCGTGTCGGAGTTCAGTTCGACCATGAAGCTGCCGTCCGGACCGGATCGCACGAAAACGTCCGGCACGATCGGCTGCACCGCAGCTGAGCCGAACGCGAGGCCTGGCTTGGGATTCAGCCGCCGGATTTCAGCGATCATGTCCGCGAGATCTTCGTCGTTGACGCCGCAGATCCGGCGGAGCCCCGGCAGATCGCGCTTGGCCAGCAGGTCCAACCGTCCCACCAGTGCCTGCATCGCCGGATCGAACCGGTCGCGCTCTTTCAATTGCAGCGCCAGGCATTCCGTCAGATTGCGTGCACAGACACCCGGCGGATCGAAGCCCTGCACCACGCCCAGAATTTTCTCCACGTCCGACAAGGGCGCACCGAGCTTCTCAGCCACATCGGCAAGATCGCCGATCAGGTAGCCGGACTCGTCCACCAGATCGATCAGGTACTGGCCGATCATGCGATGCACCGGATCGGCGACCGCCAGAGAAAGCTGTTCGGCGAGATGGTCGGCGAGCGTCGCTTCAGCGGTGACGAAGGCCTCGATGTTGTACTCGCCGTCGTCGCGACCGCCCGGCCCGACGCCGGACCAGTCGGAATAGGAGGCCGGACCTTCCGCGGCCGCCTGCTTGGGCGCCGTGACGTTGGCGTCGTCGGGGAAAACATTGTCGAGATCGGTGCCGAGACGATCCTCGATCGCAGAGCGGCTGGTTTCCAGATTGTCGTCAATCCAGTCGGACGGCCGCGCGTCGCCTTCGGACAGCGTGCGTTCGGCAGCGGCCTGCGCCGCCTCGCGATCCGCCTCGGCCGAGGAAACGTCGCCGTCCCCGGCGCGCTCGAGCAACGGGTTGCGCTCCAGCTCTCCCTCGACATAAGCAATCAGATCGAGATTGGAGAGCTGAAGCAGCTTGATCGCCTGCATCAACTGCGGCGTCATCACGAGCGCTTGGCTCGTGCGCATTTCCAGACGTTGTGAAAGCGCCATTACCCGACCCAGTCTGGTCCGGTTCTTGCTTATATCTTTCTTTGGGCGCTGTATACTGCGCTGCGGTATAAAATTCCAACGCCTTGAAACAACGCGGGATTTACAATCGGAACTCCTCGCCGAGATAGAGCCGCCGGACCTCGGGATTGTTCACGATGTCGTCGGTGCGGCCCTCCATCAACACCTCGCCCGAATAGATGATGTAGGCGCGGTCGGTGAGACCCAAGGTTTCGCGCACGTTGTGGTCGGTGATCAGCACACCGATGCCGCGGTTGGTGAGATGGCGCACCAGCACCTGGATGTCGCCGACGGCGATAGGATCGATGCCGGCGAACGGCTCGTCGAGCAGCATGTAGTTCGGGCGCGTGGCGAGCGCTCGCGCGATTTCGACGCGCCGGCGTTCGCCGCCCGACAGGGCAATCGCGGGCGACTTGCGCAGCCGCGTGATGTTGAACTCCTCGAGCAGCGCATCGAGCTCGTATTCGCGCTTCTTGCGATTCGGCTCGGAGACTTCGAGCACGGCACGGATGTTGTCCTCGACGTTCATGCCGCGAAAGATCGAAGCCTCCTGCGGCAGGTAGCCGATGCCGAGGCGTGCGCGCTGGTACATCGGCAGCGGCGTCACGTCATGGCCGTCGAGTTCGATGTGGCCGCGGTCGGCCGCGATCAGTCCGGTGATCATGTAGAAAATCGTGGTCTTGCCGGCGCCGTTCGGGCCGAGCAGCCCGACCGCCTCACCACGGCGGACGTAGAGGCTCGCGCCCTTCACGACCTTGCGGCCGACGAAGGTTTTCTCCACCGCATGCGCGGCGAGAAAGCCGTGGCGTGCCGGGTCGGCCTGCGCCTGCCGGCCGGCGGCCGAAACCGACCAGCCGCCCCCGCCGTTGCCGGCCCGCGCAGGCTGCGAATCCCGTGCCTGCCGGCCACCGGGCAGGATCGAACCGCCCAGGCTGGACAGATCCATCCGCCGTCCGGACGCGCCGGACGACCGCGCCGGACGGCCCCGTGGGGCGCCCCGGCCGCGCAATTTGGCAAGAAGATCGTCGAGCAATTCCGTCGCAGCTCCGATCGGTCGGAGGGTGATAATCGTCCCCGGCGCGGCGCACAACCGCAAGCCGGAACGGTTCCGGATCAGAACGGACGCATCGGCCCCGGCTTGGCCCCGGAACCCGAACCGCCGCCGAGCGGACCCTGCCCGCCGGGTTGCTGCTGGATGAGCATCTGGACGCCGCCGCGCTTGCCGGATTCGACACGCGAGACGCCCGATGTCAGATCGACCACCAGGCGCTCGCCGCGCATCACGTTCTTGCCCTGGCTGACCACCACGTTGCCGCTGAGCGTGACCGTGTTGGCGCGCATGTCGAACAGGCCCAGATCGCCGGTTGCGGTCTGGTCCTTCTGAGTGACGACCACGCTGCCGCGCGCCTCGAGCCGGCTGATCTGCTGCGAGCCGCCGGGTCCGGGCGTCGCCGCCTTCGCACCGCCGTCCCGGTTCTGCGCATCGTAGTGGACCACGAGCGAATTGCAGCGGAGCGTGGTGTCGCCCTGCACCACCTTCACGTTGCCGGAGAAGGTCGCAACGCCGGTCTTGTCGCGCACCTCAAGCGTGGTCGCTTCGATCTGCACCGGCTGATCGCGGTTCTGCGAAAAGCCCTGCAGCGCATTGGGTACGCCTTTGGCCTGCGCCCACACGAGGCCCGGCGCCAGCGTCGCAACGAGTGCGCCGGCAAGCCACGCTCGGCGTGAGATCGCAAGAAAGGCGGTCACGGAGTCTCCGTCCTGGCGTTGAGCTGATCGAGCGCGCCGCCTTTGAGATTCATCACCACGCCGCCGTGAAAGCGGATGACCTCGCCGGAATCGGTGACTTCAAGCTTGCGCGCGTTGAGAGTTCCCTGCTCCATTCGCACCTCGACCGGCTGCTCCGAAACGATGTGTCCGGTGGCGGTATCGACCCGGGCGTCGCTCATATAAATTTCGACGCCGCCGGTCGACTTCAGGACGATGCGCTTGCCGAGCGTAAGGGTGCCGACCTTGCGATCGAACAGGCCGTCCGCCGCCGTGAGATTCAGGGTGCTCTTGTCCTGCATTTCCAGCTTGGCCTGGATGTTCTGCATTTCCACCAGGTCCGGCTTGGTGATGTCCTGCGCCGCCGCGCTCGCCGTGACCTCGTACCAGCGCTGATCCCGCGTGTAACCCGAGAGTTTCGGCGCGGCCATGGTGATCTTGGTGCCCGAGATCACCAGTCCGCCGGCGTCGATCGGCAACCGCTTGAGCAGACGCATCGGATCGAGCCATGCGGCGGCGAAAAAGCCTGCAAGCACCACCGCAAGCCCGGCCGGCACCGCCACACGCAGCATCCGGACGCGCCGGCTGTGCCGGCGGGCTCGACCGAACGCGCGGGTCCGGTCGGACGATCCGCCCGCCATCCTGTTTGCGTCCGTGCGCCGCACGTCCTGCATGGTCGTTACGCTTGGCAGAGGCATCCCCAGTCAGGCCGGAATTCGGTCAGCCTCGACCATCATATGGTTCCCGCCCGACAATTTCCCCGGGAATATGGCCCGGGCACGGCAGAACGGGATGGCTCGACCCACCCCGGATCACGATCCGGCGACCGTTTACGAATGCGCGAAAATATCGTCCGCGGCCCAGCCGGCGAGGTCGAGCCGGGTCCGGTCCGGCAGAAAACGGAAGCAGGCCTGCCCCAGCTCGGTCCGGCCTTCCCGCGCCAGCATCGCTTCGAGACGGTCCTTGAGCGCATGCAGGTGCAGAACGTCCGACGCCGCGTAGCTGAGCTGCGCCTCGCTCAGCGTCTCCGCGCCCCAGTCGGAGCTTTGCTGCTGCTTCGACAGGTCGATTCCGAGCAGTTCGCGGACGAGATCCTTGAGCCCGTGCTTGTCGGTGTAGGTGCGCGCGAGACGCGAGGCGGTGCGGGTGCAGAACACCGGTCCGGGCATCACGCCGAAGGTCTTGTAGATCATGCCGAGGTCGAAGCGGGCGAAGTGAAAGATCTTGAGTCTCGAGGCGTCCGCGAACAGCGCCTTCAGGTTCGGCGCTTCGGTCTGGCCGGCCGCGATCTGGACCACGTCGGCGGATCCGTCGCCGGGCGAAAGCTGGATGACGCAGAGCCGGTCGCGCTGAAAATCGAGACCCATTGCCTCGGTGTCGACCGCCACCGCTCCCTTGTAGCGCGCAAGGTCGGGCAGATCGCCGCGATGCAGACGGATGGTCATCGATACACCTCGGAGCGTTTTCGAGCGAAGGGGGGCACCGGTTCGCGTGAAAACGCGACAAATCACAAGACTCAAAGAGCCGGGCGGGACGGAACCGGACGGGACACCCAGACGTCGGCGCGAATCCCTTAAGCCCGTACAAATTCTCTATCACCGGGCACGAGAGGCTTCAAACAGGGTTTACAAATCGAAGCGTGGCAAGCCCTGCGCCGCCGTTTCGCGCACCGTGTTCAATGCGCCTCAATGCACCGGAGTCTGATGCCCGTCATTCTCGGCATAGGCCTCTTCGCGATACAGGCCGAGCGCATGCATCGACGGCAGGTCGCTGAACGAGAACAGCACCGCGTCCTCGCCGGCCGAGCCGTTCGCATGCTCGTGCCACGCCCACGACGGCACGACGAAGATGTCGTTCTTCTTCCAGTCGAAACGCTGCCCGGCGATGATCGTGAAGCCCGATCCCTTGGCGACGTTGTAAACCACCGAGCCGGTGTGGCGGTGCGCCTTGGTGCGTTCGCCGCCGCGCAGAAGTTGTATGTGTGCGCCGAGCGTCTTCATCACCGGACCGCCGGTCGCCGGATTGACGTATTGCATGATGATGCCGTCGTAGGGCGAGCCGTCGCTGACCTTCGACGCCCGCACCAGCGCCTCGTAGGTCGGACCCCACTCGTACTTGAACAGCGGCGAGTAAGGCTTGCTCCAGGCCTCGCCGCCGGCCGGCAGCAGACCGGGGCCGCCGTAGATCATCGCGCTGTCGTTCACCGGATGGTTCGGCTTCTGCGTGACGTCCGGATGCACGGCGTAGAAATTGGCGTCGAGCTGGTTGAGCAGCAGCATGTCGAGCCCGTCCTGCCAGACCGTGGTTTCGCCACCGGCGTCGACGCCGTGATCGTGCCAGGTGCCGTTCGGCGTGATCACGAAATCGCCCGCCGACAGGGTCAGCTTGTGCCCATCGACGACCGTGTAGGCGCCCGCGCCCTCCATGATGAAACGCAGCGCCGCCGAAGCGTGGCTGTGCGCGCTCGCCGATTCGCCGGGGCGCATCACCTGCAGGCCGGTGTAGAGCCAGCCGACGCAGGCCGACAGTCCCTTGCGGCCGGGATTCTCCAGCGCAATGACGCGGCGGCCCGCCTTCTCGGGGCTGACCATGTCGAGCGCCTTCAGCACCAGCGGGCGCATCGCCGCGTAGGGCCATAGCACCGGCACCGACTGCGGCTTCGGCTCCCACGGCTCGATCGCGTTGGCGACGGTCCAGAGCGCGTAGCTCTCCTGCCTGGCGAGGTCGCCGTAATAGCGCTCAAGCTCCGGCGTTTCTTCGACATTGGCCCGGCCGATCACGTCTTCGCGCATCTGCGCCTCCGTCAATCTCGAACACCGCAAGCCTTTGAAAAACCGTATTGTTTTTTCTATTTTCGTGGAAATTTCTAGCAGCGCGGCGATCCGCCGGCAAGGCGGGGCCGTATTGCAGCGCATTGCGGCGCTCGCCACACTCGGACGCCGTGGCACGGCGGGCCCCGATCATGCAGGACGTTTCGCTCTACTACGACGAACTGCACCGCTGGACCGCCAAGGACTCCGGCTTCCAGACCTTTTCCGGGTTCGAGAACGACACCATCCATCGCTTCCTGGTGGATCCGCAGACCGGCGCGTTCTCCCCCGACACCATCTATCGCTTCATCGACCCTGCGATCGCCGATCTGGACAAGGGCGACGTGCTGCGCGGCCTCGACGCCGGCTGCGGCTACGGCGGAAGCTGCTTTCATGGCCTCAAGGCGCACGGCGGCCACTGGACCGGGATCACCGTCTCCGAGCAGCAATGGCGATACGCCAACGGACTGGCGCAGGCGCGCGGCCTGACCGACCGCATCCGGTTCATCCTCGGCTCCTATGACGATCCGATCGCGGAGCGGTTCGACGTGGCGATTGCGATTGAAAGCCTGATTCACAGCGCCGATCCCGACCGCACGCTGTCCAATCTCGCGGCGGCGCTCGAGCCGGCCGGCCGGCTGATCGTCGTCGACGACATGCCGCTCGACGCCGTGCCGGATCGCGATAGGGGCCTGCTCGCAGACTTCCGCGCGGCGTGGCGGTGCCCGGTCGCGCCCTCCGCCGAGCGATGGCTTGCGGCCGCCCAAAGCGCCGGCCTGCATCTCGTCGCGCGTGTGGATCTCTCGCACCTGATGCGCCCGCGGCCGGAGGCCGACCTCGATGCCGCACTGGCCGATCTCGGTGCGCAACGCTCCGCCAAGACCGAACAGGGGTTCGGCCGGCTTAGCGACGCGGAGATCGGCGGGCTGCACCTGGAACGGCTGCTGGGCCGCGGCACGATCCGCTACACGATGCTGGTTCTGGAGAAGCCGGTTCTGAAGACGTCGGCAAGCCGGTGAGGCTCGGCCGTGGAAGTGGTGCCCGGAAAGGGACTCGAACCCCTACGCCTCGCGGCGCCAGTACCTGAAACTGGTGCGTCTACCAATTCCGCCACCCGGGCACGGGAGCTTTCAGGTGGGCCACACATAAGTGCCCGCCTTTCCCCTTGTCAATGAGAGCGGTCGGGGCCGCTCCCGACGACGGCCCGCCCCCTATACAGCCCCGGGAGCATCCTGTAATCCGGGCGCAAACGGGAGCCGCGGCGGCGGCTGCGCATCCGGGTCGGACGCATGACCTTTCAGGCCAACAACGACATTCTCATCACCGTGTTCGGCGGCTCGGGCTTTCTCGGCCGCCATGTCGTGCGGGCGCTGGCCAAGCGGCACTACAAAATCCGCGTCGCGGTCCGCCGGCCCGATCTCGCCGGGCACCTGCAGCCGCTCGGCCGGGTCGGACAAATTCACGCGGTCCAGGCCAACCTGCGGCATGCCAGATCGGTCGACGCGGCCCTGCGGGGCGCGGACATCGCGATCAATCTCGTGGGCATCCTCTTTGAACGCAACCGCCAGCGGTTCGATGCGGTGCAGGCGTTCGGAGCGGAGCAGGTGGCGCTGGCCGCCGCCGCGCATGACGCACGGGTGGTGCATGTCTCGGCGCTCGGCGCCGACGTCGAATTCCTCCTCTGCCTACGCCCGTTCGAAGGCGACAGGCGAACGGGCGGTTCTCGCCGCGCGGCCCGACGCCGTCGTGCTCCGTCCGTCGATCGTGTTCGGACCGGAGGACGACTTCTTCAATCGCTTTGGGGCGATGGCGCGCTTCATGCCTGCACTGCCGCTGGTGGGCGGCGGCGAGACCCGCTTCCAGCCGGTGTTCGTCGGTGACGTGGCCGAGGCGATCGCGCGCGCCGTGGACGGAGAGGCGCGTGCGGGCATGATCTACGAGTTGGGCGGGCCGGAGGTCCGCACGTTCAGGCAGCTTCTCGAATACATCCTGAAGACCGTGGAGCGCCGGCGTCTGCTGGTGCCGATGCCGTTCCCGCTTGCAACCATGAAGGCGCAGGTTCTGCAGTATCTGCCGAAGCCGCCGCTGACGCCGGACCAGGTGGAGTTGCTCAAGCGCGACAACGTCGTGTCGCAGGCCGCCACCGACGAAGGCCGCACGCTCCGGGGTCTCGGCATCGAACCGACCGCGATCGAGGCGGTTGTGCCGAGCTATCTCTGGCGCTTCCGCAAAACCGGCCAGTTCAAGACCGGCCGCGCCGCCTGAAGGTCATCCGACGAGCGCCAGACCGATCAGACCGAGCGAGCCGACGATCACGCGCCACCAGGCGAACAGCGCAAATCCGTGGCGAGATACATAGTCGAGCAGCGAGCGCACCACGATCCAGCCGGCGATGAACGACGTGACAAAGCCGACGCCGACGACCAGCGCATTGCCGGCGTCCATCAGTGCCCAGTTCTTATAGAGATCGTAGGTGAAGGCGCCGGCCATCGTCGGAATCGCCAGAAAGAACGAGAACTCCGCCGCAGAGCGTTTGTCCGCGCCGAACAGCATCGCGGCGACGATCGTGGCGCCGGAGCGCGACACGCCGGGAATCATCGCCGCGCACTGGCAGATGCCGATGCCCAGATACATTCCAAGCGGAAACTGCGTGGCCTCGCGGTGGCGCGGCTTCAGGTCGAGCCGGTCGACCCACAACAGCACGGCGCCGCCGGCGATCAGCATGAAGCAGACGACCCAAGGATTGAACAGCACGCCCTTGATGATGCCGTGCGCGGCGACACCGATCAGCGCGGCGGGCAGAAAGGCGATCAGAACGCCGACGACGAAGCGGCGGGCGGCCGGATCGTGAAACGAGCCGACAAAGATCGTCCAGAGTTTGACGAAATAGATCGACAGAATCGCCAGCACGGCGCCGAGCTGGATCAGCACCGCAAAGGTCTTGCCGAAATCCTCGTCCGCAAAACCGAGAAAATGCTGGACCAGAAGCAGGTGCCCGGTCGAAGACACCGGGATGAACTCGGTGAGCCCTTCGACCACACCGAGAAAGGCCGCCTTGACGACGTCAGCGAGGAGAACGTTGGACATGCAGGGCCGTGGGGTGGGAGCGGCGCGCGAATCGGCGTTCGCGGTGCTTGTCGCCCAAGCCTCCGGCAGGAGCAAGACGAGCCCGGGCGGATTTCGCGCGTAACCCAAACCGGCACGGTTAACGCTTCGTCAACCGCGTTGCAGAAACTTGCCGTTTACCCGGTCCGCTTTGCCTGCCATCGGCCCGGCCCGCGGCTATGCTGCCGGCGGACCTGAACGCACCTGCCCGATTCCCGCCGCACCCGCCGTCCAGTGTCGACCGCTCCAATTCCATGCTGACGCTCCTCCACCACCCCTGCTGCCCGCATTCGCGCTTCGTCCGGCTTATCCTCGGCGAGCACGGACTCGACGCGCATCTGATCGAGGAGAAGGTCTGGGACCGCCGCGAGGCCTTCCTGGAGCTGAATCCCGCGGGCTCGACGCCCGTGCTGGTCGAGGAGGGCTATCCCGCCATCCCCGGAGCCGGCGTGATCGCGGAGTATCTCGACGAAACCCGCGGCCACGATCTCGGCGACCGCCGCCTGATGCCGCTCGATCTGGCCGGCCGGATCGAGACGCGGCGGCTGTGCAGCTGGTTCAACGAGAAGTTCTTTGAGGAGGTCAGCGGCCCGATGGTGCACGAGCGCTTCTACAAGCGGCACATGCGCATCGAGCAGGGCGGCGGGCCGCCATCCACCGACGCGATCCGTGCGGCGCGCGCCAACATCCGCTATCATCTGGCCTATATCGGATGGCTGGTGGGACGTCGCGACTGGCTGGCCGGCGATCGCCTGAGCTTCGCCGATCTGGCCGCGGCCGCGCACCTGTCGTCGGTGGACTATCTGGGTGATGTTCCGTGGACCGAGAACGAAGCCGCCAAGACCTGGTACGCGCGGCTGAAGTCACGCCCGTCGTTCCGGCCCATCCTGGCCGAGCAGATGCCCGGACTGCCGCCATCGGCACACTACGCCGACCTCGACTTCTGAGCGAACCCGCCGCGATCAAGGCCGCCCTGATCGAAGCCGTCCGAACCGAAGGCTTCGACGTCGTCGGAATCGCGCGGCCGGACGCGACCCCGCAGGCCGGCGAGCGGCTGCAACGCTTTCTCGCCGACGGCGCGCACGGCGACATGGACTGGCTGGCGACCACGGCCGAACGGCGCGCCGATCCGCGGGCGCTGTGGTCCGAGGTGCGCTCGGTGATCGCACTCGGGCTGAACTACGGCCCGGAGGGCGACCCGCTCGCGATCCTGAAGCGGCCCGACCGCGCGGCGATCTCGGTCTACGCGCAGGGCGACGACTATCACGACATCATCAAGCCGCGGCTAAAGCGCATCGCCCGCTGGCTGGTCGCCCACGCCGGCGGCGACGTGAAGGTGTTCGTCGACACCGCCGCGGTGATGGAAAAGCCGCTGGCGGAGGCCGCCGGTCTCGGTTGGCAGGGCAAGCACACCAATCTCGTCTCGCGCGAATTCGGCTCCTGGCTGTTTCTGGGGGCGATCTTCACGACGCTCGATCTGCCGGCCGATGCGCCGGAGCCTGATCGCTGCGGCACCTGCCGCAACTGTCTCGACGTGTGCCCGACCGACGCCTTTCCGGCGCCGTATCGGCTCGATGCGCGGCGCTGCATCTCCTACCTGACGATCGAGCACAAGGGTCCGATCCCGCGCGCGCTCCGCCCGCGCATGGGCAATCGCATCTACGGCTGCGACGATTGCCTTGCGGTCTGTCCCTGGAACAAGTTCGCGCAGGCCGGCCGCGAGACGAAACTCGCCGCACGTGATGCGCTGCGTGATCCAACTCTTGCCGAGCTCGCGACGCTCGACGATGCGGCGTTTCGCGCGCTGTTCTCGAAGTCGCCGGTCAAGCGCATCGGCCGCGACCGCTTCGTGCGCAACGTGCTGATCGCGATCGGCAATTCCGGCGAGCCCGGCCTGACCGCGACCGCGGAGAGCCTGATCGCCGACCAAAGCCCGCTGGTGCGCGGCGCCGCGGCCTGGGCGCTCGGCCAGATCGCGCCGCAGCGACTCGCCGCACTCGCGCCGATGGCCGAAGCTGAACGCGACGAGAGCGTTCGCGACGAATGGCGCGCCGCGATGCCGCCGACGGCGGCCTGAATGAGCACGTTGCTCTGTCTCGGCCTGGGCTACTGTGCGCGCGACTACGTCGCCGAATTCGGATCGCGCTTCGCGCGGATCGTCGGAACCTCGCGCAAGCCCCGCCCCGCGCGCGGCGTGGAGATGCTGCCCTTCGACGGCACCGCGCCCTCGTCGCCGCTGCGCGAAGCGGCCGCCGCCGCAAGCCATGTGCTGGTTTCGGCCGCGCCGGACCGGGACGGCGACCCCGTTCTGCGGGCGCTCGGGCCGGCCCTTTCGGAGTCGCGTCATCTGCGGTCGATCGTTTATCTCTCGTCGCTCGGCGTCTACGGCGATCATGGCGGCGCGTGGATCGACGAGACCGCCGCGACCGTGCCCGACCATGCGCGCGGCGGTGCGCGCCTTGCGGCCGAGCGGAGCTGGCAGGCGCTCGGCGCTGGTCGTGACACTCCCGTGGCGGTGCTGCGGCTCGCCGGCATCTACGGGCCCGGGCAGAACGTGTTCGTGCGGCTGCGCGAGGGCCGCGCCCATCGCGTCGACAAGCCGGGCCATGTGTTCAACCGCATTCACGTCGCAGACATCGCGCGCGCCATCGAAGCCGCTGTCGCGAAGCGCGCGGACGGCGTGTTCAACGTCTGCGACGACGAACCGGCCGCGGTGTCCGATCCGATCCTGCTTGCGGCGACGTTGAGCGGAATTGCACCGCCGCCGCTGCTCTCGTGGCAGGAGGCGCAGGCGACGCTCTCGCCGATGGCGCTGAGCTTCTATGCCACCTGCAACCGCGTCAGAAACGATCGGCTCAAGCACGGGTTGGGCGTGAGCCTGCGGCATCCAACCTATCGCGAGGGCCTGCAGGCCCTGTTCGACGAAGGCTTCGAGGCGCGCGATCCGTTGGCCGCGTGACCGTCAGAACTCCGCCACCGCCGCGATCAGCCGGTCGATGTCTTCGGGCCGCGACAGCCGATGATCGCCGTCCTTCACCAGCGTCAGAACCACGTCGTCATGGGCGAGCCGCGACGACAGTTCGACGGCATGCTGCCAAGGCACGTCGGCATCCTGCACGCCCTGCAGAATGCGCACCGGGCATCCGGTCTCGATCAGCGCGTCGAGCAACAGATGCCTTCGCCCCTCCTCGATCAGCGTCCGCGTGATCGGATAGCCGGCCGGATCGTAGTCCGACGGGCGCATCCAGAACCCCTTGGTTTCTATCTCGCGTTTCACCCTGGCGGACATCCGCTTCCACATCAGCTCTTCGGTGAAGTCGACCGCCGGCGCGATCAGCACCAACCCCGCGACCGAGGCCTGCGGCGTGCGTCCGGCAGCGGACAGACGCTTCAGTTCGCGAACCAGCAGCAGCGCCAGCCAGCCGCCCATCGACGAGCCGACCAGAACCTGCGGCCCGCTCGCACACGCCTGAAAAACCGCAAGGGAATCCTCGAGCCATGCGCCGATGGTGCCGTCGGCAAAGTCGCCCTCGGACTCGCCGTGCCCGGAATAATCGAACCGGATCATGCCGCGACCCTGCGCCGCCGCCCATTGGTCGAGCGCCACCGCCTTGCCGCCCTGCATGTCGGACTTGAAGCCGCCGAGCCAGACCAGCCCCGGCGCGGCGCCGGCCCGCTGACGCACCGCCAGCCGGCGTGACGGAGAGGCCGTTTCCACCGTAAGGAATTTCAGGCAAGAATCATTCATAGGCATTGTCCGGATCGGTCGGTCGCTTCATGACCGGCCATCGACCTGCCGCCATTCGCGCACCGCGAGCGCGAACGCAAGCGGTTTTGGCGAGGCGAGACGGGCACGCGCGGACGAGACGCTCAGGCAATGGTGATCACGGCTGCCGACGTTGCGGAGGGACGCGCGCTCCCGCGCTCGTTGCCGGGCGCAACCGTTCTGCAGATTGCGTCTTCGCTTCAGGACAGCGCGGCCGCCCGCCAGTCGGTCGATGTCGCCCGCGCCCTGGTGCAGGCCGGCGCGCGGGCGATCGTCGCCGCCGAGCACGGCGAGTTGGTCGACGAGCTGCGCGCCTTCGGCGGCGAATGGCTGGCGCTGTCGAGCGCCAGCTTCGATCCGCGCCGCCTGCGCGCCAACGCCGGGCGGATTGAAGCCTTTGCGCAGGACGAGCGGGTGGACATCGTCCATGCCCGCAACCCCGCCGCGGCCCGCAGCGCGATCGGCGGTCTCGCGCAACGGCGCACCCGGCTGGTGGCCGATCTTCCGGACCTGTCGCGCCTGATGATGCGGATCGCGGTCTTTCGCCTCGGCGCGCTCGGCCGGTGCGACCGGCTGATCGCACGCTCGATCTTCAGCGCGCAACCGATCATCGACCGCTACCGGATCGACGCGGCGCGCGTCGCCGTCATCCCCCACAGCATCGATCTGACCGCGTTCGATCCTGCGGCCGTGCCGCCCGCCCGCGTCGCCGGACTGCGACAGCACTGGGGCATTCCATCCGGCGTGCGCGTGGTGCTCGTGCCCGGCGCGGTGCGGCCTGCACACGGCCAGCTCGCGCTGGTGGATGTGGCGAGCCTGCTCGTTCGCCTCAACGCGCCCGCGGCCACCTTCGTTCTCGCCGGCGACGACCACCGGCATCCGGCTTACGCCCGCCGGCTCATGAAGCGCGCCGGCGAAGCCGGGGTGGCGCAATTGTTCCGCATGGCGGGCTCGATTCCGGACATGCCGGCGGCCTTCGCCGCCGCCGACGTGGTGGTGGTGCCCTACGCCTCGCCGCCGGCCCACGCGATCCCGGTCGCACACGCGCAGGCAATGGCCCGGCCGACCATTGTGACGGCTGCCGGTGCGCTCCCGGAGGCGATTCTCGCCCCGCCGCGGATGCCCGACGACCTGCGCACCGGTTGGGTGGTGCGGCCCGGCGATCCGGCGGACCTGGCCCGCAAGCTGGTCGATGCTCTGACGCTGGAACCCGCGGCATACCGGGCGCTGGCCGCCCGCGCCCATGAGTTCGGGCGGTTCATGTTCGCGCCGGAGCGCGCCGCGACCGCCACCCTCGACGTATACCGTTCGCTGTTGGAAGAGGCCGCGTAACCTTCACTCGGCCATTGCCTGTCGGACCGCGACTGATTATGACCCGCGGCCGAACAGACGTTGACTTATGCGTCGATAGTCCCGATCTTCCCAAGGTTGTAACGGCAGAGGAGTTTGCCCCCATTCGTCGCCCAAACCGAGCCCCCGTGCCTGTCCTGAAGGACGGCCCGCGCGTCAACGAAGACATTCGCGTTCGAGAGGTGCACCTGATCGATCAGGATGGCCATAACCTCGGCAACGTCAGCATCGCGACTGCGCTGCAAAAAGCCCAGGAGGCCAGTCTCGATCTGGTCGAGATCGCGCCCAACGCCACGCCCCCGGTCTGCAAGCTGCTCGACTACGGGAAGTACAAGTACCAGGAGCAGAAGAAGCAGGCGGAAGCGCGCAAGCGTCAGAAGGTGGTCGAGGTCAAGGAGGTCAAGTTCCGGCCTATGATCGACGACCATGACTACGACGTGAAAATGCGGTCGATGCATCGCTTCTTCGAGGAAGGCGACAAGGTCAAGGTGACGCTCCGCTTCCGCGGCCGCGAGATGGCGCACCAGGAGCTGGGCACCAAGCTGCTCAACCGGGTGAAGGAAGACCTCGCCGAACTGGCCAAGGTCGAGATGGAACCGCGGTTCGAAGGCCGTCAGGTCGTGATGGTGCTGGCGCCGCGCTGAGCGACAGGTCCGGCCCGACGCGACAATCCCGCGCCCGCAACCTCCCGTTGCAGGCTCTGGCGTGTTTGGAGCGGCCGCGAGCGGCCCGCAGACCAGCGGAACCGGCACGGCCGGCCGCCGGTCCCGGTTGTGTTTCTCGGTCTGCTCTGTCATAACCCCGGCCTCTCGTCGCCCGGCTGAAAGGGCTGCCGTGGCGACGAAGCTGATCCAATCAGCACGCTCATATGGAGCAGAACCGGCAGAATCCGGCGCGTTTGCCGTGACCGAAGCCGTACCGAAGGAGAGCAAAATGCCCAAGATCAAGACCAAGTCGGGCGCCAAAAAGCGCTTCAAGATCACGGCTGCAGGCAAGGTCAAGGCGGCCTATGCCGGCAAGCGGCACGGCATGATCAAGCGGACGCCGAAGCAGATCCACCAGTCTCGCGGGACGCGGGTTCTGTTCAAGACCGACGGCGACAACATCATCAAGTACTTCCTGCCGAACGGCTGACCGCTTCCGCGCCGACGCGCACGCGCGCCGGCCCGCCACCCCGATCGATCCGACTTGAAGGAGTTTCGTCATGGCACGCGTCAAGCGCGGCGTCACCGCCCATGCCAAGCACAAGAAGGTTCTGAAGGCCGCCAAGGGCTATTCCGGCCGCCGCAAGAACACCATCCGCATCGCCAAGCAGGCGGTCGAGAAGGCCAACCAGTACGCCTTCCGCGACCGCAAGCGGAAGAAGCGCACCTTCCGCGCGCTGTGGATCCAGCGCCTGAACGCCGCCGTGCGTCCGTTCGGCCTGACCTACAGCCGCTTCATCGACGGCCTGAACAAGTCCGGCCTCACGATCGACCGCAAGGTGCTGTCCGACCTCGCGATCACCGAGCCGGCGGCCTTCGAGGCGATCGTGAACAAGGTCAAGGACGCGCTGCCGAAGGCGGCCTGACCAGCCGCCGTCTCCGTCATGCGCGGGCTTGTCCCGCGCATCCCGATAAGGGATGCACGGTGCCCTCCCGAGCGGGATGGCCGGGACAAGCCCGGCCATGACAGTCTCACAAGGCTGCCTCATCCAAGGCGGGCTTCGCCATGTCCGACATCGCGCAACTCGAACAGTCGATATTGACTGACATCGCCGCGGCCGCCGACGAGGCCGCACTCGAAGCCGTGCGCGTCGCCGCGCTCGGCAAGAGCGGCTCCGTCTCGGCGCTGCTCAAGACGCTCGGCGGCATGACGCCCGACGAGCGCCGCGAAAAGGGACCGGCGATCAACGGCCTCAAGGATCGCGTCACCGAGGCGCTGGCCGCGCGGCGCGAGGCGCTGAAGACCGCGGCGCTCGACAAGCGCCTGGCCACCGAGACCGTGGACGTCACGCTACCGGTGCGCGAAGCGTCCGCCGAAATCGGCCGCATCCATCCGATCAGCCAGGTGATCGATGAACTCACCACGATCTTCGCCGACATGGGCTTCGCCGTCGCGGAAGGCCCGGACATCGAGACCGACGACTACAACTTCACCAAGCTGAATTTCCCCGAGGGCCATCCGGCCCGCGAGATGCACGACACGTTCTACTTCCATCCGAAGAGCGACGGCTCGCGGATGCTGCTGCGCACCCACACCTCGCCGGTGCAGGTGCGCACCATGCTTAGCCAGAAGCCGCCGATCCGGGTGATCATCCCCGGACGCACCTATCGCAGCGATTCCGACCAGACCCACACCCCGATGTTTCATCAGGTGGAGGGCCTCGTCATCGACAAGGGCGCGCACCTCGGCCACCTGAAGTGGATTCTCTCGGAGTTCTGCAAGGCGTTCTTCGAGGTCGACAACGTCAAGATGCGGTTCCGGCCGTCGTTCTTCCCCTTCACCGAGCCGTCGCTGGAGGTCGATATCCAGTGCCGCCGCGACAAGGGCGAGATCCGCTTCGGCGAGGGCACGGACTGGCTCGAAATTCTCGGCTGCGGCATGGTGCACCCGAACGTGCTGCGCAATTGCGGCGTCGATCCCGACGAGTATCAGGGCTTCGCCTGGGGCATGGGCATCGACCGCATCGCGATGCTGAAATACGGCATGCCGGACCTGCGCGCCTTCTTCGAGGCCGACGTGCGCTGGCTGTCGCACTACGGCTTCCGGCCGCTCGACTTCCCGACGCTCGCGGGAGGGCTGAGCGCATGAAATTCACCCTCTCCTGGCTCAAGGAATTCCTCGACACCGACGCTTCGCTCGACGAGATCGTCGAGAGGCTCACGATGGTCGGCCTCGAGGTCGAGAGCGTCGACAATCCCGCCGAAAAGTTCGCGCCGTTCAAGGTGGTCGAGGTGATGTCCGCCGTGCAGCATCCGAACGCCGACCGGCTGCGCGTGTGCATGGTCAACACCGGCGGCGACAAGCCGCTGCAGATCGTGTGCGGCGCGCCGAACGCGCGCGGCGGCATGAAGGCCGTGCTCGGCCTGCCCGGCACCTACATTCCCGGCAAGGACGTCACCCTCAAGGTCGGCAAGATCCGCGACGTCGAGAGCCAGGGCATGCTGATCTCCGGCGCGGAGATCCAGCTCAACGACGACCACGACGGCATCATCGAGATGCCGGCCAATGCGCCGGTCGGCAAGCCGTTCGCCGAGGTGCTCGGCCTGAACGACCCGGTGATCGAGATCAACCTCACGCCCAACCGCTCGGACTGCACCGGCGTCAGCGGCATCGCGCGCGATCTCGCGGCCGCCGATGTCGGCAAGTTCAAGGAAAACACGCCGAAACCGGTCAAGGGCGAATTCCCCTGCCCGGTGTCCGTGACGCTCGACTTCGGCCAGACGCCGCCGCTGTGCCCGGCCTTCGCGTTGCGTCTGGTGAAGGGCGTGAAGAACGGCCCCTCGCCCGACTGGCTGCAGAAGCGGCTGCGCGCCATCGGCCTGCGTCCGATCAACGCGCTGGTCGACATCACCAACTACATCACCTTCGACCGCGGCCGGCCGCTGCACGTGTTCGACGCGAAGAAGGTCAGCGGCAATCTCGTGGTGCGCCGCGCGCAGAACGGCGAGGTTCTGCTCGCGCTCGACGGCAAGAGCTACACACTCGACAACGCCATGTGCGTGATCGCCGACGACAAGGGCGTGGAATCGCTCGCCGGCATCATGGGCGGCGAAGCGTCCGGCTGCGACGAGACCACCACCGACGTGCTGATCGAATCGGCGCTGTGGGATCCGCTCAACATCGCCCAGACCGGCCGCAAGCTCGGCATCCACTCCGACGCGCGCTACCGCTTCGAGCGCGGCGTCGATCCGAACTTCATGCTGCCGGGGTTGGAGCTCGCGACGCAGATGGTGCTCGACCTGTGCGGCGGCGCGCCGTCCGAGGTCGTCGTCGCCGGCAAGGCCGAGGCGGCGGAGAAGATCATCGACTTCCCAATCGGCGAGGTGAAGCGGCTCACCGGCCTCGACGTCGAGATGCCGGAGATGAAGCGCATTCTCGGCCATCTCGGATTCTTCGTCGCCGGCAATCCTCCGATCGTGAAGGTGGCGCCGCCATCGTGGCGTCCGGACATCGAGGGCAAGGCCGACGTCGTCGAGGAGATCATGCGCATCGTCGGCGTCGACCGCGTGCCGGAGACGCCGTTCCCGCGTGGCGACGCGCCGCGCAAGCCGGTGCTCACCGTGGCGCAGCTTCGCACCCGCCGCGCCAGGCGCGCGCTCGCCGCCCGCGGCATGACCGAGGCCGTCACCTGGTCGTTCATCTCCAAGACCCAGGCGACGCAGTTCGGCGGCGGACAGAGACAGCTTTCGCTCGCCAATCCGATCGCAGCCGAGCTCTCCGACATGCGGCCGAGCCTGATTCCCGGCCTCGTCGCCGCCGCCCAGCGCAACGC
This sequence comes from uncultured Alphaproteobacteria bacterium, assembly GCA_963758225.1. Classification (GTDB taxonomy): domain Bacteria; phylum Pseudomonadota; class Alphaproteobacteria; order Rhizobiales; family Xanthobacteraceae; genus Z2-YC6860. The sequence continues at coordinate 332,465 of CAVWUJ010000003.1, forward strand.
CGACCGCGGCTTTCCGGACACCGCGCTGTTCGAGGTCGGGCAGATCTTCAAGGGCGAGCAGCCCGAGGATCAGCTCACGGCCGCCACAGGAATTCGCCGCGCTCTGGCCAGACCTTCGGGCGCGGGCCGGCACTGGTCCGGCAAGGCCGAGCCGGTGGATGCGTTCGACGCCAAGGCGGACGCGCTGGCGGTGCTGATCGCCGCCGGTGCGCCGGCACAGGCGCTGCAGATCGTGCCCGGCGCGCCGGACTGGTTCCACCCCGGACGCTCCGGCACCATCCAGATCGGACCGCAGACCGTCCTCGGCCACTTCGGCGAGCTGCATCCGCGCGCGCTCCAGATGCTCGACGCCGAGGGGCCGCTGGTCGGCTTCGAGGTCATCCTCGAGCGCATCCCGGAGGCCAAGGCCCGCGCGACGCGCGCCCGGCCGATGCTGGAGCTGTCCTCGTTCCAGCCGGTGACGCGCGACTTCGCCTTCATCGTGGACCGGACCGTCAAGGCCGGCGAAATCGTGCGCACCGCGCAGGCCGCCGACCGCAAGCTCATCACCGGTGTGACGGTGTTCGACGTGTACGAGGGGCCAGGCGTGGAACCGGGCAAGAAATCGGTCGCCATCGCCGTGACAATTCAACCCCGCGAGAAGACCCTGACCGATCAGGAGATCGACGCCATCGGCGCCAAGATCGTGGCCGAGGTCGGCAAGCGCTGGAACGGCGTGCTGCGCGGCTGACGCGGCCGCGGCATGCAACCCTGATGTGCGGCGTTGCGCCCGTGACCGCGCCCCGCCCGATCGTCTAGGATCGCTCCCAACACAATCGAGGGAGCGAATGCCATGGAGATGTCCGTCAAGGTCGGCGAGGGCGCGCGGGTCGAGCCGGCGCAGCCGCGCAAGGACGGAGGGCGCGCGGGCGACGGGCGCAACGCCAGCGAGCTGGACCTCTGGCTGGAGAAGGCCGAGGCGATGGGCGAGCTCAAGCGCATCACCGCCGAGGTGAGCCCCGATCTCGAAGCCGCGCACATCACCTATCTCGTCGGCCTCGAAAAGAGCCCCGCGCTGCTGTTCGAGAACATCACGGGCCATCCCGGACACAAGGCCCTCTACAACATGATCGGCTGCAACCTGACGCGGTTCTGCCTGATGATCGGCGAGGAGCCGGTCGATCATCCGCTGAAGGCCGTGCAGCTTCTGCAGAAGAAATTCGGGCGCAAGATGGCCCCCGTCGAGGTGCCCGCCGAGCGCGCGGTCTCCAGCCAGAACATCGTCGAGGGCGATGCGATCGACATCCGCCAGTTCCCGGCGCAGCGCATGTGGCCGCTCGACGGCGGCATGTATCTCGGCACCAACGACGCCGTGATCACGATGGACCCCGAAAGCGGCCGCGTGAACGTCGGCACCTACCGGATGATGATCAAGGGCCCGCGCGAGATCGGCGTCTACACCTCGCCCGGCAAGGACGCCGGCGCCGACCGCGACAAGTGGTGGAAGATGGGCAAGCCCGCGCCGATCGCGGCGGCCTACGGCATCGACCCGCTGCTGTTTCTCGTCGGCGCCACCAGCCTGCCGAAGACCGAGAGCGAGTACGAGTATTACTCCGGCATCAAGGGCGCGCCGATCGAGCTGTTCAAGTCCGACCTCACCGGGCTGCCCTTGCCGGCGCACGCCGAGATCATTCTCGAAGGCCACCTCTATCCCGACGACACGTTCGCGGAGGGTCCGTTCGGCGAGTTCACCGGCTATTACGGCCGGCCCTCCGGCGCGACGCCGTTCATGCGGGTCGAGCGCGTGCGCTTCCGCAACAACCCGACGCTGACCTGCGCGCTGATGGCGGACGGACCGTCCAACGAGTGCGGCCTGTTCTGGGCCGCGGTGCGCTCGGCCGGCATCTGGGCCGACCTGCAGAAGCTCGGCGTGCCGGGAATCCAGGGCGTGTGGTCGATTCCCGAGGCCGCCGGCTGGGGCATGACGGTGGTTTCGATCAAGCAGATGTACGCCGGCCACGCACCACAGGTGATGGCGCTCGCCGCGCAATGCACCGCCGGCGCCTACTTCGGCAAGTACGTCATCGTGGTCGACGAGGACATCGACCCGACCAACATCGGCCAGGTGCTCTGGGCGATGGCTACGCGCTCGCGGCCGGCGCAGTCGATCGACATCCTGCGCGAGACCTGGTCGACGTTCCTCGACCCGAGCCTGAACCCGCCCGAGATCCGGCCGTGGGGATCGAAGGCGCTGATCAACGCCTGCATGGACTTCCGCCACATCAAGAGCTTCTCGCCACGCACCAAGCTCGACAAGAAGACCTACGATCAGGTCGTGTCGCGCTGGGCCGAGCTTGGCCTCGACGGCAAGCCGCCGGAGATCCGCGTGTTCGAGGACAAGACCAGCGCGAAGGACATCGCCTGAGCGGGCAAGCGCGCCGACGAAAGAAGCGCTCGCCACACCGCGCAAATCGGCTTACACGGCAGGGCGATCTCACGCAGGTCGCCCTGTCCCGGATTCCATGTCCGCACGCCGCGCCACTCCGATGTATCTCGTCGAGGACATTGCCGAAGCGCGTCTGCGCTACGAGGCGATGGGCTTCGAGCCGAAGCTCACCGACGACAAGGGCTGCATCGGCGTCAGCGCCGGGCCGACCAACGTCATCCTGCTCGACCGCGACTACGCAAAGCGCACGCTGCCGGAGCGCGCGGTGCGCCTGCTGGAAGAACGCCCCGCGCTCTACATCTGGGTCGAGTCGCTCGAGGAATCGCGGCCCGGCCTGCGCGGCGTTCTGCTCGGCGAGACCAATCTCGCCGGCCTGCGCGAATGGGCGATCGAAAGCGACATCGGCCTGATGGTGCTGGCGGAAACGCGCGTCGCGCATTGAGGCGCGTTCGCTCCTGCACTTTCGCGCCGCGCCGCGCATGTTCGCGCCACATACCGCTCTCGTGTCCCGGGTGCGTCGCAGCATAACTCGCCGGTGTGTCCCGGGCGCATCGCAGCGCGCAGCGTGAGCGAAGCGGTGCGATGCAGAACCGGGACCGCGTCAATCTCGAACGCCTGCGGTGTCGGTCGATTGCTGAATTGACGCGCTGGTTTCCACCGCGGTCCCGGCTCTGCGGAGCACCGCTGCGCGTTCCGCTTGCGCTGCACCGCGTCCGGGACACAAGAGCGGTGTCCGGTGGCCATTTCCGATTCGATTTTCAAACAGCGACGTTTCAGAAAGCGAAGTTTCGAGCAGCCATCGCACCCGCGCAGCCGTCCGCGTTCCCGCGCGCTGTTGCGCGGGTTGCGAGCCGTGCAGCCGCGCCCGGTTCGAGGGCGCGCGGGACGCCGGGGTCCGTTTCGGACCCGCGGGCTCCGGCATCTCGCGACGCCGGAGCATGATCGCCGCTCGTGAGAGCGGCGATCCTGTCTTCTCTTGCCGCAAGTCCGCCGAACCTTCGGCGCCCCGCGCGCGGTGTTTGAGGCTTGCTCCGTGCGTCCCCCGGACCCCGGTCGTTCCGGAGGGGGCCCGCTGACACCTGCCCGCCAACAGCGCGGGGGTACGGCGTCAGTGTTGCGAACCCCGGGCGCGGCCCCCTTGTGAGGACAGGCGCAGGACCGCACGGCTTGGACCGCCGGATGCGATCCGCGCGTCTCGCGAACCGAAGCCGGCCACCGCATCCCGCCCCGCGTGTCGTGACGCTCGCGAACGCCCCTCGAGTGGGGCGGGACGTTATGACTATAGTCATAATAGGAATTAAGTCAAGATCATTCCGCCCGGATTCCGCTCCCGTGTTCCGGGCGCGTCGCGGCATGACATGACGCGATGCAGACCCGGGACACGAGAGCGGTTATCGGAGCCAGCTCCGATACGTCCGCATCCGGCGCCGCTCACCGATCCTTCGCCCGCGGCGCGGCACGCTTCTTCGGCCGGGACTTCGGCCGCTGGGCCGGCGGCTCGTCCGGCGAGTCGCGCAGCACGCCGAGCCGGCGCAGCACGGCCTCTGCCGCGCGTTCGCCGGATTCCCATGCGCCGCCGACCGTGCCCCACAGTGTCTCGTGCGCGGCCTCGCCCGCGAAGTAAATCCGGTCGCGCAGCGGCTCCATCAGCACGCGCCGCGCGCCCTGCCCGCCCGGCGCGGCCGCCGAGAACGCGCCGAGCACGAAGGGCTCCGCCGCCCAGTTCGTGACGTGCGAGCGGCCGATCGCGCGCTTGACGTCGTTGCCGTAAAGGCCGGCCAGCCAATCGGTCGCGAACGCCAGCATCGCCGGCCCGCCCTTCGCCGCTAGCTCGCGGCCGAACCCGCCCGCGACATCGACATGCGTCAAGGACGTTCCCGAGACGTTGGCGAGCAGCGCTGCCGTGCGCCGGTCCGCCGCCTGCTCGAACACCAGATCGTCGCGCCGCAGCCCGAGCGGATTGCCGGCCAGCTCCAGCGCGATGCGCTCGTAGCTGCCGAGCCGGAGCCGGCCGAGCGCCTCGGTCTGCCGCGCCGGCAGCTCCGGCGAAAACCGGATGCGGCCACCGAGCAGAACGCCGGTCGACGCCGTGACGATGGCGTGCCGCGGCCGCAGCGTGCCGGCCGGCGTCTCCAGCTCGAGCCCCCTGCCCCATTCGATCGCCGTCACCGGCGTCGACAGCCGCACCGGCAGGCCCTCGCCGAGCTTCGCCAGCAATGCGCCGTAACCCTGCCGGCAATAGGCGTCCACGTCGCGCTCCGCCGAGCGCACGAAATCGACCGCGGAGATGTCTTCGAGATCCTTGCCGCAGCCGAACGGGCCCAGCACGAAGGCGATGGTCGCCTGCCAGCGCCCGAGATCCTTCGGCAGAGCCTGCGCGCAGGACACGTCGGTCTTGCCGCGCGCCGCCTCGCGGATCGCCCGCTGCGCGCGCACCAGAGCGGCGAGATAGGCCTCCATCTCGCCGTCGCGCGCGTTGCGCCGTCCGATCCGCACGCGCTCCGCCACCGGCGCGGGATAGACCTCGAGGCCGGTGCGCGGCGCGAGCTTCGCCAGCGGATTGATCTGCGGCGCGTGAATCCAGTGCGCGCCGGGATCGAACGGCACGCCAAAGGTCTGCGTGTCGGTGATGCAGCGGCCACCGATGCGCCCCGAAGCCTCCAGCAGCACGACGCGGCGGCCGGCCGCCGCGATCCGCCGCGCCGCCGCGATGCCGGCGGCGCCGGCGCCGACGATCGCCACGTCGATGTCGCCTGCGGACGCCGCCGCGGCCACGGCGGGCGCAGCCACGGATGGCGCGGCCACCGCCGCCGCGGAGGCGGCCAGGAAGGTTCGGCGGGAAATGCGACTCATGGTTTGCAGACGGTTTCCGCAAAGGGGGCGGCGCGCGTCATCCTTGCCCGATCGCGCGCTTTCCCGCAAACGCCATGCTTAACCGATCGCTACGACAGAACCGCAATGCACGGAATCGAAACGAGTCCACGCTAGGGTCCGATCCAACCATGCGACGTGCGGCTCACGCACGCGACACCACGGGAGACGCGACGCCGGACGGCGACGACACTCGCAACCGGCGGATTCGCGCGGGGGACCGCGTCATGAACTTTATGCTCGACGGAATCGGGCAACGGCTGGCCCGCTATCTCGAACGCCCGGTCGAGGGCTATGAACCCTTCACGCCGAGCGATCCGGATGCGCTGCGCAATGCGCTGCGGCCAGGCGACGTGCTGCTGGTCGAGGGCAACAACCACGTCTCCGGCGTCATCAAATATCTCACCCAGTCGACCTGGTCGCACGCCGCGCTCTACGTCGGACCGATCGGCGACCGCACCACCGCCGACGGCGAGCCGCTGGTGCTGGTCGAGGCCAATCTCGGCGAGGGCGTGGTCGGCGCGCCGCTGTCGAAATACTTCCGTTTCCACACGCGGATCTGCCGGCCGATCGGCCTGACGCCGGAGGACTGCGCCCGCGTCTGCATCTTCGCGGCCGAGCGGATCGGCTTCGACTACGACGTGAAGAACATCTTCGATCTGATGCGCTACCTGCTGCCGCTGCCGGTGCCGCAGCGCTGGCGGCGGCGCATGATCGCGATGGGATCGGGCGATCCGACGCGGATCATCTGCTCGGCGCTGATCGCGCAGGCGTTCGAGTCGGTTCGCTATCCGATCCTGCCGCGCATCATCCATGTCGAGGGAGAATCGGCGCTGCAGGAAATCCTCGAAATCCGCCACTCGTCGCTCTACGCGCCGCGCGACTTCGACATCTCGCCCTACTTCCAGCTTGTGAAGCCGACGGTCGAAAAGGGTTTCGACTACCGGCAGATGTGCTGGGCCGACATGCCGACGCCGGCGATGGACCCGGTCGGGGATCTGACGTCCTCGCCGCCCCTCGTCCCGGAACCCGAGATGCAGCCGAGCGTTCACGCCGCGGCATAGCCGATCGCCCTTGCTGCGAGGCCGGAGGGTGTCCATCTTGACGCGGTCGCCCCGCGGAGCCCCGTGCATGTTTCAGGCTGCCTTTCTTGCGCTGTCGCAGATGACGACGCCGCCGTTCCGGCGCGTGCTGCTCAAGGCCGTGGGTCTCGCGCTCCTGATCGTGCTGCTGCTCGGCGTGGCGCTGCACCGTCTGCTGTCCTGGCTGGCGTCGAGCGGCGCGGCCTGGGCCGAGGCGGGCACCGGCTTCGTGCCCTCCGGCGTGTGGACCGCGCTGGTGTGGTTCGTGTCGATCGCGGCGGGGCTCGGCATCCTGACCGGCGCGGTGTTCCTGATGCCGGCGGTGGCGGCCTTCACCGGCACGTTCTTCGTCGACGAGGTCGCCGAGGCGGTCGAGCGCAAGCATTATCCCGCCGAGCCCGCCGGTCGCGCGCTGCCGGTCTGGCAGGCGACATGGCAGGGATTGAAAACGGCGCTGATCGCGATCGGCGTCTATATCGTGGCGCTGCCGTTCCTGCTGTTCGCAGGCCTCGGGCTGGTGGTGATGTTCACGGCCGCGGCCTATCTTCTCAGCCGCGAGTATTTCCTGCTCGCAGCGATGCGCTTTCATCCGCCGGAGGAGGCGCAGCGCCTGCGCCACGAACACCGCGTCACGATCTTCCTGACCGGGCTGATCGTCGCGGCCTTCGTGTCGATCCCGATCGTCAATCTCGCCACGCCGCTGTTCGCCACCGCGGTGATGGTGCACATGCACAAGCGGCTCGCGGGCGCGCGGCTCGACGGCCCTGGGCGGGGCTGACAGCCCGGCCGTTGTTCGTCGGAAGGACAACACCGAGATAAGAACAACCGTCGGCCGTCAAAACCTGTGTCGCCGCGATGTCCCCTCTCCCGGAACGGGAGAGGGGAGGCACCGCCCGTGCTGAAACATAGAACTCTAAAGGAGCGGGTGCCCGTTACACCCATCACACCGGCGCGACGACGGCCGCCTTGCCCGGCCAGCGGCACAGGTCCGCGATCACGCAGCGCTCGCACAGCGGACGGCGCGCGATGCAGGTGTAGCGGCCGTGCAGGATCAGCCAGTGATGCGCATGGCGCTTGTAGGCGTCCGGAATCGCCGCTTCGAGCTTCAGCTCCACCTCCAGCGGGGTCTTGCCGACCGCGAGCCCGGTGCGGTTGCCGACGCGGAACAGGTGGGTGTCGACGGCGATGGTCGGCTCGCCGAAGGCGATGTTGAGCACCACGTTGGCGGTCTTGCGGCCGACGCCGGGCAGCGCCTGCAGCGCCTCGCGGGTGCGCGGAATCTCGCCGCCGTGCTGCTCGATCAGCATCCGCGACAGCGCGATTACGTTCTTCGCCTTGGTGCGGAACAGACCGATGGTCTTGATCAGGTCGCGCACCCGGTCCTCGCCCAGCGCCAGCATCTTCTCCGGCGTGTCGGCCAGCTCGAACAGCTTCGGCGTCGCCTTGTTGACGCCGGCGTCGGTCGCCTGCGCCGACAGCACCACCGCGACCGTGAGCGTGAACGGATTGACGGAGAACAGCTCGCCCTTGGGCTCCGGCTCGTGGGCGTGAAAGCGGCGGAAGGCTTCGGCGATCTCGGCCGGTGTCCAGGGCTTCAGCCCGCCGCGGGCGGCCTTGGCATCCGCGGCGCGGCGCTTCGGCGGCGGTTTCAGCGCAGCCGCCCGGCCCGAGCGGGCGGCCCTGACCGCGCGGGCGACCCGCGGCGACGCCGGATTTCCGGGCGCCTTCGCACCGCGCTTCGCCGCCCGTCCCGTCGTTTTCCTGGCCATGTTTCCCCTATACTGAGCCGCAGGATGACCGACAACGACCGCGCTCCCGAGCCCCCGATCTTTTCCGCGATCATCACGCCGCATCGCTCGCTGCCGGCGTCCGGATTCCTGATCCTGATGGCGGCGGTGGCGATCGTGAGCTTCGCCGCCGGCGTGTTCTTTCTGATTCTGGGCGCATGGCCGGTGCTGGGCTTCTTCGGACTCGACGTGCTGCTGATCTACTGGGCGTTCCGCGCCAACTACCGCGCCGCCGCCGCCTTCGAGGAGATCGAGGTGACGCCGAGCACGCTGCGGGTGCGCAAGGTCAGCCACCGCGGCGAGGCCGACGAGTGGACACTGAACCCGGTGTGGACGCGGCTCGACCGCGAGATCCACGAGGACTTCGGCCTGCAGAAGCTGTTCCTCGTGTCGCGCGGCCGAAAATTGCCGGTGGCGGGCTTTCTCTCGCCGGAGGAGCGCGCCGGCTTCGCCGATGCGCTGGCCGCGGCGCTCGCGGAGGCGCGGCGCGGGCCGACACGGACCCTCGCAACTTAGAAAGCGGGTGGGCCGGACACACGCGACGGCCTAAGTGGGAGCGAACGATGGAGAACGCCATGCTCTCGCCCGATCGCATCGCCGAGGCCGCGCCGCCCGAGGCCCCGTCCGACTACGACATCGTGCGCCGCGCCATCGCGCACATCCACGACCGCTGGCGCGGGCAGCCCGACATCGGCGAGATCGCCGAGGCTGCGGGCGTCACCGCGGCCGAGCTGCACCAGCTGTTCCGGCGCTGGGCCGGGCTCACGCCCAAGGCCTTCGTGCAGGCGCTGACGCTCGACCGGGCCCGCACGCTGCTGCGCGAATCCGCGAGCGTGCTCGACACCGCCTACGAGGTCGGCCTGTCCGGACCCGGGCGGCTGCACGACCTGTTCGTGACCCACGAATCGATGTCGCCCGGCGAATGGAAGTCCGGCGGCGACGGGCTCGCCCTCGCCTACGGCTTTCACCCTTCGCCGTTCGGCACCGCGCTGGTGATGGGCACCGAACGCGGCCTCGCGGGCCTCGCCTTCGCCGACGGCGGAGAGGAGCGCGCGGCGCTGGAAGACATGCGTCGGCGCTGGCCCCGTGCGCGCTATGTCGAGGACAGCGCCCGCACCGCGCCGCTGGCGCAGCGCATCTTCGACCGGCGCGCGTGGCGGCCGGACCGGCCGCTGCGGGTGGTGCTGATCGGCACCGATTTCGAGGTGCGGGTCTGGGAGACGCTGCTGCGCATTCCGATGGGCCGCGCCACGACCTATTCCGATATCGCGGGCTCGATCGGCGCGCCGAAAGCCGCGCGCGCGGTCGGTGCGGCGGTCGGCAAGAATCCGGTGTCGTTCGTGGTGCCGTGTCATCGCGTGATCGGAAAGTCCGGCGCGCTCACCGGCTATCACTGGGGCATCACGCGCAAGCGCGCGATGCTGGGCTGGGAGGCGGGCGCGACGTCATAAAATTCCAACCTCTCCCCGCTTTTGCGGGGAGAGGTCGACGTCCGAGCAAAGCGAGGACGGCGGGTGAGGGGCATTCCCATGGCCCCTCACCCGGCTCGGTCCTCCGGACCTCGCCACCCTCTCCCCGCTTTTGCAGGGAGAGGGTTCGGCCAGCACCAATTGCCCCTCTCCCCTTTCATGGCTATTTACCCCGCGATGATTACGCCCTCTCCGCAGAAGCGCCGGCCCGTCATGCTCGTCATCCTCGACGGCTGGGGCTGGCGCGAGGACTCCGCCGACAACGCCGTGCGCCAGGCGCGCACGCCCACGTTCGACCGGCTGTGGGAGACCGGACCGCGCGCGTTCCTCAAGACCTCCGGCCGCGACGTCGGACTGCCCGACGGCCAGATGGGCAATTCCGAGGTCGGCCATCTCAACATCGGCGCAGGCCGCGTCGTGATGCAGGATCTGCCGCGGATCAACGACGCGCTGGCGACCGGCGCGATCGCGCAGGCTCCCGCGCTCAAAGACCTGATCGCAAAGCTGAAGGCGAGCGGCGGAACGTGCCACCTGCTCGGCCTGATCTCGCCGGGCGGCGTGCATTCGCACCAGGATCACGCGGCCGGCCTCGCGCGCATCCTCGCCGACGCCGGCGTGCCGGCCGTCCTGCATGCTCTGACCGACGGCCGCGATACGCCGCCGCAATCCGTCGCGGACTTTATGCGCGCGCTTGAGGCCGCACTGCCGCCATCGGTGCCGGTCGCAACGGTGTGCGGGCGCTACTACGCGATGGACCGCGACAACCGCTGGGAGCGCGTCGGCCGGGCCTATGCCGCCATTGTCGAGGCGGAGGGCCCGCGCTTTGCCGACGCGCAGGCCGTAATCGCCGACGCCTATGCGAGCGCGATCACCGACGAGTTCATCGTGCCGGCCGCCATCGGCAATTATTCCGGTTTCAGGGACGGCGACGCGATCCTGTGCTTCAACTTCCGCGCGGATCGCGTGCGCGAGCTTCTCGGCGCGATGCTCGACCCGCAGTTCGCGGGCTTTCCGCGCAGGCGCCTCGTGCGCTTCGCCGCCGCGGTCGGCATGACGCAATACAGCGAGGCGCTGGACCGGCATCTCGCCACGATCTTTCCGCCGCAGAGCATGAGCAACAAGCTCGGCGAGGTGGTGGCGGCCGCGGGGCGCACCCAGCTTCGCATGGCGGAGACCGAGAAGTACCCGCACGTCACCTACTTTCTCAACGGCGGCGAAGAGCAGGTCTATCCCGGCGAGGATCGCATCATGGTGCCGTCGCCGAAGGTCGCGACCTACGACCTGCAGCCCGAAATGTCCGCGCCCGAGCTGACCGATAGGGCCGTCGAGGCGATCCGTTCCGGCCGGTACGACCTGATCGTGCTGAACTACGCCAACCCCGACATGGTCGGCCACACCGGCGTGCTTTCGGCGGCGGTCAGGGCGGTGGAGACGGTCGATGCCGGGCTCGGCCGGATCGCCGACGCGATCAAGGCCGCCGGCGGCGCGCTGCTGGTCACCGCCGACCACGGCAATTGCGAGACCATGCGCGATCCTGCGACCGGCGGGCCGCACACCGCGCACACCACCAATCCGGTGCCGGTGGTGCTGTCGGGCGGCGACAATCTTCCGCTCACCGAAGGCCGGCTCGCCGACATCGCGCCGACGCTGCTGGAGCTGATGGGCCTGCCGAAGCCCGCGGAGATGACCGGCGTGTCGCTGCTGCGCGCGAGCGAGAGCTGAGCTTCTTGAGCTGAGCCTTCTTCACAACTTTCACAACACGGGCGGTCTCCCCTCTCCCGGAACGGGAGAGGGTGGCTGAGCGTCGAAGACGCGAAGCCGGGAGAGGGGCTTCGACTGGCGCGCATCTCTGCGTGTCGCAAGTCCCTCTCCCGCCTCGCCTGCGCTCGGCACCCTCTCCCCTTCGAGGAGAAGGAAAGACGGCCGGCATTTTCGTTGGAACTGAGTTTAGCGAAACGCCGCGCGGGCTTCTGCCCTAGAAATCCTTCAGACCCAGCACGTCCATCATCGAATAGAGCCCCGGGCCCTTGCCGCGCGCCCAGAGCGCGGCGTGCAGCGCACCGCGCGCGAAGATCATGCGATCCTCGGCGCGGTGGGTCAGCTCGATCCGCTCGGCCGGACCGGCGAACATCACCGTGTGCTCGCCGACCACGGTGCCGCCGCGCAGCGTCGCGAAACCGATGTCGCCCTCGTTGCGCGCGCCGGTGTGACCGTCGCGGCTGCGCACCGATCGTTGCGCCAGGTCGATGCCGCGGCCCTCGGCCGCCGCGCGGCCGAGCAGCAGCGCGGTGCCCGACGGCGCGTCGATCTTCTTGTTGTGGTGCATTTCCAGCACCTCGATGTCGAAGCTCTCGCCGAGCGTCTTCGCCACCCGCCGCGTCAGCGCCGCAAGCAGGTTGACGCCGAGGCTCATGTTGCCGGACTTCACGATCGTGGACGATTGCGCCGCCGCGACGATGGCGGCCTCCTCGGCGCCGGACAGTCCGGTGGTGCCGATGACATGGACCTTGCCCTGCGCCAGCCCGGCGAGCGCCACGGTGGCCTTCGGCACCGTGAAGTCGATCACGCCGTCGGCGTTCACCAGCAGCGTCTTCGCATCGGCGGTGACCGGAATGCCGTTCGGGCCGAGCCCGGCGAGCGAACCGCTGTCCTGTCCGAGCAGCGGCGATCCCTCGCCCTCCAGCGCGCCCGCGAGCGCAAGCCCCGGCGTCTCGGCAATGGCGCGGATCAGCGTGCGCCCCATCCGCCCGCCGGCGCCGGCCACGATCAAACGCATGTCGGACATTCAAAGCTCCCGGATATGTCGCGCAAGCGGCTGGCACACTCCGTATCACCTCTCCCCGTTTGCGGGGAGAGGGCGCGCGCCGCCTTCATGGGCTGAGGTGCAATGCCACGAAGAGGTGCGTCACGGCTGCGGGCCGTCGTAGCCTTCGATCACGATGAGGTCGGTCACGGCGTTGGCCTGCCGGATCTTCAGGTTGGCCTGATACTCCGGCGAGCGGTAGCAGGCCATCGCGGCCTCGTAGCTGTCGAACTCGATCACCACGTTGCGCGAGCGGCTGTCGCCCTCGACGCATTCAAAGCGGCCGCCGCGCACCACGAAGCGGCCGCCGTACTTGCGGAAGATCGCCGGATTGGCGAGCGCATAGGGCTTGTAGCCCTCCTCGTTATCGACCTCGACGCGCGCGATCCAGTAGGCCTTCGGCATGGGTTTCTCCTGTCCGGGCATGATCTTTGTCCGAAAACCGGTTCCCACTTTTCGGGATCATGCCCTACGGCCGCAGCGCCGCGGCGATCTCGGCGACGATCGCCTCGGCCGCGGCCTTCGGGTCCGGCGCGGCCACCACGGGCCGGCCAACCACCAGATGATCGGCGCCGGCCGCGATTGCCGCCGCCGGCGTCATGATCCGCTTCTGGTCGCCGGCCTCCGCATCGGCGGGCCGGATGCCGGGCGTCACCAGCACCATCGTCGTTCCGACCACCGGCCGCAGCCGCTCCGCCTCCTGCGCCGAGCACACCAGCCCGTCGACGCCGATGTCGCGCGCCTGTGCGGCGCGCTCGGCCACCAGCTCGGAGACGGTGAAGTCGTAGCCGGCGGCCGCCAGATCCGCGTCGTCGTAGGACGTCAGCACCGTGACCGCGAGGATGCGCAGCGGCGAGCCGGCGCGTGCGTCCACCGCGGCGTGCATGGTCTGCGGATAGGCGTGGACGGTGAGGAAGGTGGCGCCCATCTGCGCCACGCTCTCGACGCCCTTGGCGACCGTGTTGCCGATATCGTGCAGCTTGAGATCGAGAAACACCTTCTTGCCGGCGCGGATCAGATCCTGCGCCATCGGAATGCCGCCGGCGAAGGCGAGCTGGTAGCCGATCTTGTAGAACGACACCGCGTCGCCGAGCCGTGCGACCATCGCCTCCGCCTCGCGCACGCCCGGCACGTCGAGCGCCACGATCATCCTGTCGCGCACATCCATCACACCAGCTCCCGCGCCACGTCCGTGAGCCGCGCCGCGATCCGCTTCAGGAGCGCCGCGGCGCGCTCGTCTTTCAGGTTGTCCATTTCGTCGAAGGCTTCGCTCGCGCGGATCACCGTGATCTGGTCGGGGAGCACCAGCGCGCCGCAGCCGAGTTCGAGCGACTGGCGCAGCGCCATCAGCGAACGCAGCGCGCCGTAGGAGCCGTCCGACGCGCCGCCGATCGCGAACACGCGGTTCTTGTAGGCCGGCAGCGGCGGCTCGCTGCGCTCGCGCACCCGCGATACCCAGTCGAGCGTGTTCTTCAGCAGCGGCGTCATCGAGGCGTTGTATTCCGGACTCGCGATAAACACGCCGCGATGCGCCATGAACAGGTTCTTGAGCTTCACGGCGTTCTCGGGCGGGCCGGAATCGGCTTCGAGATCGGCGTCGTAGATCGGCAGCGGAAAGTCCTGCAGCGAGATGCGCGTGACGTCGGCGCCGGCGAGCGCCAGCTCCTTGGTCGCGAGCGCGGCGAGCCTTGCGTTGTGAGAGCCGCTGCGGATCGAGCCGGCGAACACCAGAACCTTGGGCAGCATGATCGCTCCGCGTTCCGACAATAGCCAACGCCGGCCAAAAAGCCCGCCGTCTGTCCCCTCTCCCGGAACGGGAGAGGGTGCCGAGCGCATGCGAGGCGGGAGAGGGGCTTGCGTCGGACGCAAGCGTTCGAGCCAGTCCAAGTCCCTCTCCCGGCTTCGCGCGTTCCGCGCGCAGCCACCCTCTCCCCTTCGGGGAGAGGGGACATCCCCCGCGACCGACGGCACCGCACGGCAATGCCCCGCGCAAAGACATCCCGCTCTAGCACGGACCGGCGTGAGCGGTCATGCGAGGCGACGACGGAAATACGATGAAAAAAACCGGCCGAAAAACCGGAAGAGGCCGCGCGCTCAGGCCGCGCCTTTGGCGAGAGGCGAGCCGGCAAGCACCGGCTTGGAGCAGGCGGCCTTGCGATAGACCCACACGCGCGCCGGCGGCACGTTCATCCAGATCCGCTCGGAGCCTTCGGCGGTGACGCCGGAGAGCGCCTTGGGGATGGGCGGGATCACCGCGTAGGTGAACTGCACGAACGGCGCGTTCGGATGCATCAGACGGAAGGCGTCGTGGATCAGCCGCACGCGGGTCTTCATCGGCTTGGTCATCAGCGGCAGGCCGGACACCATCGCCGCCGCCGGCTCCTGCAGGATGCCGGCCAGCGTGTGACGCAGCGCATAAGCGTCGCCACGCACCACCGTCGCCTCCGGGAAGCGCAGGCGCAGCATGCGGCAGAAGTCGGGATCGAACTCAACCAGCACCAGCCGGGAGGGTTCGACGCCCTGCGCGACCAGCGCCTCGGTCACCGGGCCGGTGCCGGGCCCCAGCTCGATCACCGGGCCCTTGGCTTTCGGATCGATATAGCGCGCCATTGTGCGCGCCAGCATCTTGCCGGAGGGCGTCACCGCGCCGATCGAGAGCGGCTTCTCGATCCAGGAGCGGATGAAACGCATCTCGTCGTCGATCCGAATCCCGTTCTTCAGTTCGAAAAGACGAATCTGTCTTTCGATCTTCTTTTCGAGAACCTGAAGCGCCTGGATCGGCATCGGCGATGACGCATCACTTCAATGGGAATTGTGACACATCGGTAAAACGCGGCGGCGAAAGGGTCAAGCCGGAAACCGCCCTATCGGCGTCAGGTCGTGACCGGTCAGGTTCCGAAGAAGTCTTTGACTTTCGAGAAGAATCCCGACGATTCCGGCTGCGTGTCGCGGGACGACAGCTTTTCGAACTCGGCGAGCAGCTCGCGCTGTTTGCGGGTCAGGTTCTGCGGGGTCTCGACCACCACCTGAACGTACATGTCGCCGGTCTGCTTGGAGCGCAGCACCGGCATCCCCTTGCTCTGCAACCGGAAGCGGCGGCCGGACTGGGTGCCGGCCGGAACCTTCACACGGCTCTTGCTGCCGTCGATCGAGGGAACCTCGAACTCGCCGCCGAGCGCGGCCGTCACCATCGACACCGGAACCCGGCAGTGCAGGTCGGCGCCGTCGCGCTGGAAGAACTCGTGCGAGGCGAGCGACAGGAAAATGTAGAGGTCGCCCGGCGGGCCGCCGCGAACCCCGGCCTCGCCCTCGCCGGCGAGCCGGATCCGGGTGCCGTCCTCGACGCCCGGCGGAATGTTGACCGACAGCGTGCGCTCGCGCGTGACGCGGCCGGCGCCCGAGCAGGCGGGACACGGGCTGTCGATCACCTGGCCGCGGCCCTGGCAGGCCACGCAGGTGCGCTCCATCGTGAAGAAGCCCTGGGTGTGGCGCACCCGGCCCATGCCCTGGCAGGTGGTGCAGGTCTTCGGCTTGGTGCCGGCCTTGGCGCCCGAGCCCGAGCAGGGCTCGCAGGTCACCGAGGTCGGCAGCCGCACCTGTGCGGTCTTGCCGACGAAGGCGTCCTCGAGCGTGATCTCCATGTTGAAGCGCAGGTCGGCGCCGCGCTCGCGTCCCGATGACGAGCGCCGCGCACCGCCCATCCCGAAGATGCCTTCGAAGATGTCGGAGAACGCCGAGCCGAAATCGTTGCCGAAGCCGTGCGCCGACGCGCCGTTGCCCTGCTCGAAGGCGGCATGGCCGAAGCGGTCGTAGGCGGCGCGCTTGTCGCCGTC
Source organism: uncultured Alphaproteobacteria bacterium (assembly GCA_963758225.1). Lineage (GTDB taxonomy): Bacteria > Pseudomonadota > Alphaproteobacteria > Rhizobiales > Xanthobacteraceae > Z2-YC6860. The sequence continues at coordinate 348,735 of CAVWUJ010000003.1, forward strand.
CTTGAGGACGTCATAGGCCTCGTTGATTTCCTTGAAGCGCGATTCGCAATCCTTGTCGCCCGGATTGCGATCGGGGTGATGCAGCATGGCGAGCTTGCGGTAGGCCGCCTTGCAGTCCGCATCGCTGGCGCCGCGCTGAACGCCCAGGACTTCGTAGTAGCAACGTTTCGACATCAGCGCCTGACCCCAGAAGCGGTGACTCGCGAAGCGGTGTCCCGGCGGAAACGAGCCGCGCGGAGCGCCACGCCGCTCGCCCGGCATTCCATCATACTTCGGCCAAGGGACGGACCCCCGGGCGGCGCCCGGGGGTGACGATCCTGAGTGCGGCCGTGCGATCGATCACGCGGTTACGCCGACTTCTTCTTGTCGTCGTCGACCTCGGTGAACTCCGCATCGACCACGTCGTCCTTCTTGCCGGGCTCGCCACCCGGCTGCCCGGTCGCGTCGCCGCCGGGCGGGGTTTCCTGCGACTGCTTGTACATCGCCTCGCCGAGCTTCATCGAAGCCTGCGCCAGCGTGCTGGTCTTCTGCGCGATCGCATCGGCGTCGTCGCCCTTGAGCGCCTCGCGCAGGTCGGCCATCGCATCATCGATCGCCTTGCGCTCGCCCTCGCCGACCTTGGAGCCGTGTTCGGCGACCGCCTTCTCGGTGGAGTGCAAAAGCGCCTCGGCGTGGTTCTTCGCCTCGACCTGGGCCTTGCGCTTCTTGTCGTCCTCGGCGTGCGCCTCCGCGTCCTTGACCATCTTCTCGATGTCGGCCTCGGACAGGCCGCCCGACGCCTGGATGCGGATCTGCTGCTCCTTGCCGGTGCCCTTGTCCTTGGCCGAGACGTTGACGATGCCGTTGGCGTCGATGTCGAAGGCGACCTCGATCTGCGGCACGCCGCGCGGCGCCGGCGGAATGCCGATCAGGTCGAACTGGCCGAGGATCTTGTTGTCGGCCGCCATCTCGCGCTCGCCCTGGAAGACCCGGATCGTGACCGCGGTCTGGCCGTCCTCGGCGGTCGAGAACACCTGCGCCTTCTTGGTCGGGATCGTGGTGTTGCGGTCGATCAGCCGGGTGAACACGCCGCCCAGCGTCTCGATGCCGAGCGACAGCGGCGTCACGTCGAGCAGCAGCACGTCCTTGACGTCGCCCTGCAGCACGCCGGCCTGGATCGCCGCGCCGATCGCCACCACCTCATCGGGGTTGACGCCCTTGTGCGGCTCCTTGCCGAAGAGCTGCTTCACGATCTCCTGGACCTTCGGCATGCGGGTCATGCCGCCGACCAGAACCACCTCGTTGATCTCGGCCGCCGTGAGGCCGGCGTCCTTGAGCGCCTTGCGGCAGGGCTCGACGGTCTTCTGCACGAGGTCGTCGACCAGCGCCTCGAACTTGGCGCGGGTCAGCTTCATCGTCAGATGCTTCGGGCCGCTGGCGTCGGCGGTGATGAACGGCAGGTTGATCTCGGTCTGCGTCGTGGACGACAGCTCGATCTTGGCCTTCTCGGCGGATTCCTTGAGCCGCTGCAGCGCGAGCTTGTCGTTGCGCAGGTCGATGCCGTTCGACTTCTGGAACTCGTCGGCGAGATAGCCGACCAGCCGCATGTCGAAGTCCTCGCCGCCCAGGAACGTGTCGCCGTTGGTGGACTTCACCTCGAACACGCCGTCGCCGATCTCAAGAATGGAAATGTCGAACGTGCCGCCGCCGAGGTCGTAGACCGCGATGGTGCCCTGCTTGGTCTTGTCGAGACCATAGGCCAGCGCGGCCGCGGTCGGCTCGTTGATGATGCGCAACACCTCGAGGCCGGCGATCTTGCCGGCGTCCTTGGTGGCCTGACGCTGGGCGTCGTTGAAGTAGGCCGGAACGGTGATGACCGCCTGCTCGACCTTCTGACCGAGATGCGCCTCGGCGGTCTCCTTCATCTTCTGAAGGATGAACGCGGAAATCTGCGAGGGCGAATAGGTCTTGCCGTCGGCCTCGACCCAGGCGTCGCCGTTGCCGGCCTTCGCGATCTTGTAGGGGACGAGCTTCTTGTCCTTCTCGACGGTCGGATCGTCGTAGCGGCGGCCGATCAGGCGCTTGACCGCGAAGATCGTCTTCTCGGGATTGGTGACCGCCTGGCGCTTGGCCGGCTGGCCGACGAGGCGCTCGCCGTCGTCGGTGAAGGCCACGATCGATGGCGTGGTGCGCATGCCCTCCGCATTCTCGATCACGCGGGGCGTCTTGCCCTCCATCACGGCCACGCAGGAATTGGTGGTGCCGAGGTCGATGCCGATGACCTTGCCCATAGGATGTCCTCTCTTTCTCGGCAGGCTGGCCGGGCCCTTGCGGCTCCCGACGAGGTCTTCGCGGCTATCCGCAAAGCCTCGCTGTCCAGCCCCCAAATTTCGTTTCGACGCAGCCCCCTGCGGCGTCATGGCTCATATAGGAGGGGGCACTAGCGCCGCAAGGACTCGATGCGGCCGCGCGGCCGCCGCGCCGCATGCCGGCCGACCCCCGTAACGGCCGACCCCGTAACGGCTGTCCCCTGGGCGCGAGCGGTCCGGGACAAACGCGGGGTTGAGTTTCGCGGACGCGGGTCGCATATGCTGACCGCATGACATGCCGCCTCGCCCCGGCCCGGCTTCAGGCCCGCTTCACGGCCTGGCTGACCGCCGCCGTCCTGTCGACCGCTCTTCTCACGGCGGCCCTTGCGCAGACCGGAACGGCGCAATTCCCGCCGGGCTCGCGGCTCGGGATCGTCCCGCCGCAGGGCATGACTCCCGCGACCAGCTTCCCCGGCTTCGAGGATACGGCAAACAACGCGTATCTGCGGCTGATCGAAATGCCGGAGGCGGCCTTCGCCGAGATGGAAAAGACGCTGTCCGCGGAAGCCCTCGCGAAGCAGGGCATGACCCTGGACGCGCAGCACACCGTCAAGCTCGCCACCGGCGAGGGGATCGTTCTGGCGGTTCGCCAGACCACCCCGGCGGGACCGATTCGCAAGTGGCTGATGATCGCGCCGGTTCCGGGGCGCACCGCGATGGCCTCGTTCGAGATGGCGGAAGCCTCCAAGACCTATTCCGAGGACGCGATCCGGACCGCCTTCGCCACCGTCACCACCCGCGATTCGGTGCCGGACGCCGAGCAGTTTGCACTGCTGCCGTTCAAGCTGTCCGACACGGCCGGGCTGCGGCCGGTCGGCGTGATTCCCGGCCGCGCGATCCAGCTCACCGACGGGCCGCGCGATCTGCCCGAGCCGATCGACCAGCCCCATCTGGTGATCGGGCTCGCGCCCGGCGGACCGTCCCGCCCCGACGAGCGCGACAGCTTCGCCCGCGCCGCCTTCGGCGGCCTGCCGGCGGTGAAGGATCTGCGCTTCACGGGATCGGAATCGATGCGGATCGCGGGCCAGCAGGGTCACGAGCTGCGGGCCGAGGCCAAGGACGCCAAGACCGGCGAGGACATCGTCATCGTGCAATGGCTTCGGTTCGGCACCGGCGTCTATGTGCGGATGCTCGGCTTCGGCCCGAAGGCCGACTGGGTGAAGACCTTCGCCCGCTTCCGCACGGTGCGCGACGGCATCACGCCGCGCTGATCCTCGGGTCTCGACCGGCGAAGGCTCAGTCCGCAGCGGGATTGTCGTTGGCGGAGGCCGCGGCGGCCTCGCCCGCGCCGGACGCAGCGGCCATCTTCGGCCCGCCCTTGGCGACCGCGACCAGCGCCGGCCGCAGCACGCGCTCGCCGATCAGGTAGCCGGCCTGCACCACCTGAACGATCTGGCCCGAGGGCACCGACGGATCGGGCACCTCGTACATCGCCTGATGGCGGTTGGGATCGAACCGTTCGCCGAGCGGCTCGATGCGGGTGACGCCGTGCTTCTCCAGCGAACTGGCCAGGCCGCGCTCGGTCAGCTCGATGCCCTCGACCAGCGCCTTCACCGGCCCTTCGGTCAGGGCCAGATCTTTCACCTCCGGCGCGCCGAGCGCGCGCTGCATGTTGTCGGCGACCGACAGCATGTCGCGCGCGAAATTGGCGATGCCGTAGGTCCGCGCATCGGCGACCTCGCGTTCGGTGCGCCGCCGGAGATTCTCCATCTCCGCCAGCGTGCGCAGCAGCCGGTCCTTCATATCCGCCAGCTCGCGGTCGAGCGCGGTCGAGGGCGCCGACTCGGCGGCAGGCGTGGCAGGGGAAGCCGAAGCGGGCTCGTCGGCCGCCTTCGGTTCCGGAGAAGGCGGGGCGTTGTCTTTGCGTGCGGTCGGATCTGTCATGGCGGTCGGGATATCAGCGCTGCGGCGTGAAAAATCAAGCCGTGCAAACTATCCGGCGATCAGCTTGCCGACCACCTTGGCGGTGTAATCCACCATCGGGATGACCCGCGCATAGTTCAGCCGGGTCGGGCCGATGACGCCGAGCACGCCGACGATGCGACCCTGGCTGTCGCGATAGGGCGAGATGATGGTCGAGGAGCCGGACAGCGAGAACAGCTTGTTCTCCGAGCCGATGAAGATGCGCACGCCGTCGCCGCGCTCGGCGCGGCCCAGCAGGTCCACGACCTCGCGCCGGGATTCGAGATCGTCGAACAGCAGGCGGATGCGCTCCAGATCCTCCAGCGCCGTCAGGTCTTCGAGCAGATGGGCCTGGCCGCGCACGATCAGCCGGCGCTCCGCGCTGCCGCCGCCGGACCAGCTTGCCAGACCGTCGGCCACCACCCTCTGGGTGAGCTGGTCGAGTTCGGCCTGGCCCTGGGTCAGCGCCGTCTCGAGCTCGTCCCTCACCTCCGAGAGTGTCTTGCCGCGGATGCGCGCGTTGAGGAAGTTGCCCGCCTCGGTCAGCGCCGAGGTCGGCAGGCCGAGCGGCAGCGGCAGGATGCGGTTCTCGACCTGGCCGTCCTCGCCGACCAGCACCACCAGCGCGCGCTCCGGCTCCAACCGCACGAACTCGATGTGCTTGAGCCGCATGTCGAGCTTGCTGGCGAGCACGACGCTGGCGGTGCGGGTCAGGCCCGAGAGCAGGCCCGAGGCTTCGGTCAGGACATTCTCGACCGATTTGCCGGCGCCGGCGACCTGCGACTCGATGTTGCGACGGTCGTTCTCGTTGAGATCGCCGATCTGCATCAGCGCATCGACGAAGAACCGCAGGCCGAGCTCGGTCGGCAGCCGGCCGGCCGAGGTGTGCGGCGAATAGATCAGGCCGAGCTGCTCGAGATCGGCCATCACGTTGCGCACGGACGCCGGCGACAGCGGAGTCGAGATCAGCCGCGACAGGTTGCGCGAGCCCAGCGGCTCGCCGGTGGCGAGATAGCTTTCGACGATCTGCCGGAAAATCTCGCGCGAACGCTCGTTGAGATTGGCGAGGCTCACCTGCGAGGCGCCGATCGGGATATCCTGGGCCAAGCTCCGACGCTCCTTTGACGCATTGGCCGCTGCTGGATGGTCCTCGACCACGTCACGGCCGCCCACGCGAAACCCGCGTCGGGATAAGATCATGCGCCAAAGAAATTTCGCAAGATGCCCCGCCTCGCGCCGCCGCACCCTACATCTTGGATTCCCGGATCACCTTCGACCACTTCTTGTATTCGGACTTCAGCCAGGCGTCGAACTCGGCGGGCTTGTTGGCCACCGGATCGAAGCCGAGCTTGGCCATGCGGTCGCGCATCTCCGGCATCGCCACCGCCTTCTCGATCGCCCGGTGAATCTGCTCCACCTGGGCCGGCGGCGTGCCGGCGCGCATCAGCATGCCGCTGATGATCTCCATCTGCAGGTCGGGCAGCCCGCCCTCCGCCGCGGTCGGCACGTTGGGCAGGGTCGGCGATCGCTTCGGGCTCAGCACCGCGATGCCGCGCAGCGTGCCCTGCTGCACATGCGGCGCACCGCTCGGCAGCGAGGTGAAGCTGATCGGCGTGTGGCCGCCGACGGTCGAGGCGATCGCCGGGCCGCCGCCCTTGAACGGCACATGGGTGATGTCGATGCCGAGCGGCAGGCGGAACAACTCGCCGGCGAGATGCCCCGGCGTGCCGCGTCCGGGCGTGCCGTAGCTGTATTTGCCCGGATTGGCCTTCAGCAGCGCGATCAACTCCTGAAGATTGTTGGCCGGCACCGACGGATGCACGGCGAGCAGATAAGGCGAGGTCGCCACCATCGTCACCGCCGCGAAGTCTTCGAGCGAATAGGGCACCTTCTCGAACAGGCTCGGGTTGACGTAATAGCTGTTGCTGACTGTCATCAGCATGTGGCCGTCGGGCGCGGCCTGCGCCGCCGCGCCCATGCCGATGTTGCCGCCGGCGCCAGTCAGGTTCTCGACGTTGAACGGCTGGCCGAGATCGGTGGCGAGCTGCTGGGCGATCAGGCGCGCGATCGTGTCGGTGGCGCCGCCGGCGGCGAACGGCACGATCATGCGCACCGGTTTGTTCGGATAGGCGGTCTGCGCCAGCGCCGGTCCCGCTGCGACCAGCGCCGCGGCGAGCGCCGTCATCCGGACAGCCGTCATCCTGACAAGGGCCTTCATCGTGTCGTCCTCCCTGTGGGTCGCCTTTGCGGCGCGCCATCAAACCCGCGCCGCACGGCGAATTTTTGCTTCGCGAGACTCGCTGCACGAGACTATCGTCTTTTCGCGAAACCGCGAAAGAGCCGGCGCGCCGCAGCGGCAAGCCCGGCATACCCAGAAACCAATTCCCACTCCGGGTTCGATGCTCTAGAACGCCTGCGGCGCGACCGGCGTCGCCGATCCAGGAGAACGACATGCGGCCCAGCGGCCGGCAACCCGACGAATTACGCGCGGTCTCGCTCGAACGCGGCGTGGTGAAATACGCCGAAGGCTCCTGCTTCGTGAAGTTCGGCGACACCCATGTGCTGGTGACGGCGACGCTCGAGGACCGCCTGCCGCCGTGGCTGAAGGGCCGCGGCCGCGGCTGGGTCACCGCCGAATACGGCATGCTGCCGCGCGCCACCGCCGAGCGCACCCGGCGCGAGGCCGCATCCGGCAAGCAGAGTGGCCGCACCGTCGAGATCCAGCGGCTGATCGGCCGCTCGCTTCGCACCGTGGTCGATCTCGAAGCGCTCGGCGAACGCCAGATCACCGTCGATTGCGACGTGGTGCAGGCCGACGGCGGCACCCGCACCGCGTCCATCACCGGCGCCTGGGTTGCGCTCTACGATTGCATCGCCTGGATGAAGCAGCGCGACATGCTGCGCGGCGCCGATCCGCTGCGCGACCACGTCGCCGCGATCTCCTGCGGAATCTACGAGAGCGTGTCGGTGCTCGACCTCGACTACGCCGAGGATTCGGAGGCGCACACCGACGCCAACTTCGTGATGACCGGCGGCGGCCAGATCATCGAGGTGCAGGCCACCGCCGAGAAGGTCGCGATGAGCGAGGAGCAGCTCCTGTCGCTCCTGGCGCTCGCCAAGAAGGGCATCGGCAAGCTGGTGGACCTGCAGAAGCTGGCGGTGATGTAGCCGCGATGCCGCATCGTCCGATCACCGGAAAGCTGGTCATCGCCACCCACAATCCCGGCAAGCTCGCCGAGATGCGCGAGTTGCTGGCGGTCTACGGCATCGAGGCGGTGTCCGCCGGCGAACTCGGTCTGGCCGAGCCGGAGGAGACCGGCACGACGTTCCGCGCCAATGCGCGCATCAAGGCCGAGGCGGCGGCGAAGGCCTCCGGCCAGCCGGCCTTCGCCGATGATTCGGGACTCGCGGTCGATGCGCTGGGCGGCGAGCCCGGCATCTATTCGGCGCGGCTCGCGGGCCCGGACAAGGACTTCCGCGCCGCGATGAACGAGATCCAGACCCGGCTGATGAAGGCGGATGCGAAGACGCCCGAGGCCCGCCGCGCGCATTTCGTCTCGGCGCTGTGCGTCGCCTGGCCGGACGGCCATCGCGAGGAGTTCGAGGCGAAGGCGGAAGGAACCCTGGTCTGGCCGCCGCGCGGGACCGCGGGCTTTGGCTACGACCCGATGTTCCTGCCCGACGGTCATGACCGCACCTTCGGCGAGATGACCTCGGACGAGAAGCACGGCCTGCCGCCGCGCGGGCTGGGCCTGTCACACCGCGCCCGCGCCTTCGTCATGCTGGCCGAGGCCTGCCTCGCGCCGAAAGTCCGCTGACGTCCGGGTCCGCGACAACGTCCCGACAACCCGAGCCCGACCGTTGGCTGGAATCGGGGCGGCGAACCTGCCATAGCTTTCGCCATGTCGAACACCGGCGAATCAGGCTTCGGCGTCTACATCCACTGGCCGTTCTGCCTGTCGAAGTGCCCCTACTGCGACTTCAACAGCCACGTCCGCCACGCCGCGATCGACGAGGCCCGCTTCGTGCGCGCCTTCGAGGCCGAGATCGCCGCGACCGCGGCGCGCGCGCCGGGCCGCACCGTCACCACCATGTTCTTCGGCGGCGGCACGCCGTCGCTGATGCAGCCCGCGACCGTCGGCGCGATTCTGGACGCCGTCGCGCGGCACTGGTCGGTCGCCCCCGATGCCGAGGTCACGCTGGAGGCCAACCCGACCAGCGTCGAGGCCACGCGCTTCCGCGGCTATCGCGCGGCCGGCGTCAACCGCGTCTCGCTCGGCGTACAGGCGCTCGACGACGCCGCGCTGAAGGAGCTCGGCCGCCTGCACACCGCGCAGGAGGCGCTCGACGCGGTCGCGATCGCGCGCAGCGTGTTCGAACGCACTTCTTTCGACCTGATCTATGCGCGGCCGCGCCAGACGCCGGCGCAATGGCAGGCCGAGCTGGCGCGCGCCATCGACGAGGCGGCGGAGCATCTGTCGCTCTACCAGCTCACGGTGGAGCCCGACACGCCGTTCGCGCTGCTGCACAAGGCCGGCAAGCTCGCCGTGCCGGACGACGATCTCGGCCGCGCGCTCTACGACGCGACGCAGGAGACCTGCGAGCGCGCCGGGCTGCCGGCCTACGAGATTTCCAACCACGCGCGGTCGGGCGCGGAGTGCCGGCACAATCTCGTCTACTGGCGCGGCGACGAATACGCCGGCGTGGGGCCGGGCGCGCACGGCCGGCTCGAGATCGACGGCGGTCGCCACGCGATCGCGACCGAGAAGCGGCCGGAGACGTGGCTGATGCGCGTGGAATCGCTCGGCCACGGCGTCGTCACCGACGAGGTGCTGACGCGCGAGGAGCGCGCCGACGAATTCCTGCTGATGGGGCTGCGGCTCGCCGAGGGCATCGACCCGGCGCGCTACGCGGCGATCGCCGGCCGCGCGCTCGACGAAGAGCGCATCGGCTTCCTCAAGGCGCAGGGCTTTCTGGAATGCCGCAGCGACGGCACCTTGCGCGTCACGATGGCGGGCTTTCCCGTGCTCGATGCGGTGGTCGCCGATCTGGCGGCGTGAGCGTCAGTTCGGCTTGATCCTGTCGGAAAACCGGTTCCCGCTTTCCCGGATCACGTCTTACGTCCCCGGCCCGAACGTGCGCGGCGCGGGGCTCACCACCTGGCCGCCGCCCGGCGCCACCCGCATCACCGCAAGCCCGCGCTGGTTCAGTCCGTCGCTGCGGAAGCGGAACACGCCGTCGAGACCGGCGAAGCCCGACGAGTTGGTCAGCACCGGCTCGCTGAAGCGCTGCGGCCCCTGCGTCTTCACCAGCGCCGCGACCAGCGCCACGGCGTCGTAGGCGAGCGTCGCGGTGCGCACCGGATCCTGTCCGTATTTCGCGCGATAGCGCGTCGCAAAGTTGCGGAAGCCGTTCGGATCGGGCGCGGCATACCACGCGCCCTGCAGCGCGCTGTCGTTGAAGATGCGCGGGTCGTCCCACAGGCCCGTGCCGAGCAGCTGGATGCGTCGCGGCTGAAGCCCGGCCGCGACCAGCGCCTGCATCACCGACGGCACCGCATCGGCGCCATCCGGGATGAACAGCGCATCCGCGCTGCGGGACGCCTGCGCCACGCGCTGCGCCGGTCCGGCGATGCCGGCGGGATCGAGCGGATAGCGCTCGAGTGCGACGATGCGGGCGCCGCGCCGCGACACGGCGTTGCGGAACGCAGCTTCGACCACGGAGCCATAGGCGTTTTCCGGCAGCATCGCCGCGAACGAGCGCTTGCCGTTGGCGATGGCATATTCGACGATCCGCTCGACGTCGGATTCCGGCAGGAAGCTGAGCAGGTACACGCCGCGCGAGGCGACGCTGGCGTCGGTCGAGAAGGCGATCACCGGCACGCCGCCGTTGCGCGCCACCTGACCCGCGGCGCCGACCGATTGCGCGAACAGCGGGCCGAGCAGGATCTCCGCGCCCTCGCCGAGCGCCTGCTGCGCGGCGGCCTGGGCGCCGCCGGCCGAGCCGCCGTCGTCCTTGACCAGAAGCTGGATGTTCGGCGCGTTGAATTCGGCCAGCGCCATCTCGGCCGCGTTCTTCATCGACTGGCCGGCGGCGCCGGCGTTGCCAGACGCCGACAGCGGCAGGATCAGCGCAGCCTTGACCTGACCGGTGCCGATCGCCGTCGACGGCGCGGGCTGGGCCGGCGGCGCGGAGCTGAACATGTCGCCGGATCCGGCACAGCCGGCCAGCGCCAGTCCGGCCGCGAGCCAGAGCCCCAGCCCAAGCCAGCCACGGCGCGTGACAGCTCGCGGCGGGGTCGGTCGGACGAAGCGGTCCATCACGGAAATCCTCGGCGGCAAGTCGAAACGGTCCGGGCGCATATGCCCGCCGCCGCGGGCCGACGAACCGCCATTCTGTCGGCGATTGGTTAACCAAATGAAAAGGATAACGAATTCCTCCTCATGATCACCGCACCCGGCGCATCCCGCCGGTGCTGTGGATTTGACATTCGCCGGACCGTTAGACTGCCCGTCATGCCATCCGAGCGCCCAAGGAACTATCTGCTGGCCGGCCAGGCCGTGACCGCGCCGCGTCTCGGCCCGGCCCTGCACATCGTCGCGACCCCGATCGGCAACCTGCGCGACATTACCCTCCGGGCGCTGGAGGTTCTGGCCGCGGCCGACGTGATAGCCTGCGAGGACACCAGGGTCACGCGCAAGCTGCTGGATCATTATGGCATCGGCACGCCGCTAACGCCGTATCATGAACACAACGCCGCGGCCGCCCGGCCGCAGCTTCTGGCGCGAATTGCCGCAGGCGAGGCCGTGGCGCTGGTCTCCGACGCCGGCACGCCGCTGATCTCCGATCCGGGCTTCAAGCTGGTGCGCGAGGCCCGCGACTCCGGCCACGCGGTCGTGGCGCTGCCCGGCCCGTCCGCCTCGCTCGCCGCGCTGTCGGTCTCGGGCCTTCCGACCGACCGGTTCTTCTTCGAGGGCTTCCTGCCGGCGAAGGAAGGCCAGCGGCGCGCGCGGATCGCGGATCTGGCGCGCATCCCGGCCACCCTGGTGCTGTACGAAACCGGACCGCGCATGGCGCGCAGCCTGTCCGATCTCGCCGCCGGGCTCGGTGCGCGCGAGGCCGCGATCGGCCGCGAACTGACCAAGCTGCACGAGGAGGTGCGGCGCGCGCCGCTCGATGCGCTCGCCTCCCATTACGAAAGCGGCGGCGAGATCCGCGGCGAGTTCGTGGTCGTGATCGCGCCGCCGGCGGACGATGCGGCGGTCGCAGGCGACGACGACGTCGATGCGATGCTGCGGCGCGCGCTGGAGCGCACCTCGGTCAAGGAGGCGGTCGGTGAGGTCGCCGCCGCCACCGGACGGCCGCGACGCGACGTCTATCGCCGCGCGCTCGACATCCATGCGGAGGCCGGCCGTGGCGCGGAGTCCTGAAGACGGCAGGACGCGCGAGAAGGTTGCGCCGCGGCCGGAGCGCGTCGCCGCGTTTCAGACCGGACTCTCGGCGGAAAGCCGCGCCGCCGCCTGGCTGATCGCCACCGGCCACCGCATTCTGGCGCGCCGCTTCCGCACGGCTGCAGGCGAGATCGACATCGTCGCGCGCCGGCGCAACCTGCTGATCTTCGTGGAGGTGAAGGCCCGTGCGCGGCTCGACGACGCCGCCGAGGCGATCACGCCGCGCAACCGGCTGCGGATCGCGGCGGCCGCCGAAATCTGGCTGGCGCAGCATCCGGACTTTGCCGGCTTCGACATGCGCTTCGACGCCATCCTGATCGCGCCGCGCAGCCGTCCGCGGCACATCGCCGGCGCCTTCGAGCAGGAGTAGTCAGAAAGCGGGCCGCGGACGATTCAATCTCAACGAACCGGCTTTATAGCGTGATGGCTTCAAATTGAATCGCGTAGGCGGTGTTTGCGCTCCCTCCCCCTGAAAGGGGGAGGGCTGGGGTGGGGGTCCGCCATCCGGCAAACCGATCCCCACCCGGCGTCCTTCGGCCGCCGACCTCCGCTTTTCAAGGGGAGGCGACAACCGCAAACGCTTCGATCAAAAGCAACGACGCTATAGCCGGATCAGGCTGCGCGCAGCCGCTCGAAGAACGCATCGACCTGATGGCGGATGCGGCCGGCCACGGAGCCCAGCTCGTCGGCGACCGATTTCACCGCCACCACGGTTTCGCGGGTGTTGCCGGTGGCTTCGCTGACCCGGCCGACCTCATCGGCGGTGTCGTTGGTGCGCTGCGCCGCGATCTCGACGCTGCGCGCGATCTCCTGCGTGGCGGAGCCCTGTTCGGTGACGGCGGCGGCGATCGCGCTGCTGATCGCGCCGATATCGCGGATGGTCCGCTCGATGGCGCCGATGGCCGCGATCGAACGCGCGGTGGCGTGCTGCATGGCGGCGATCTGCGCAGCGATGTCGTCGGTGGCCCGTGCGGTCTGGCCGGCCAGCGCCTTGACCTCGCCGGCGACCACCGCGAATCCGCGGCCGGCCTCGCCGGCGCGTGCGGCCTCGATGGTGGCGTTGAGCGCCAGCAGGTTGGTCTGTTCGGCGATGTCGGTGATCAGCCCGACCACCTGGCCGATCTTGCGGGCCGCCTCGTCCAGCTCCTGCACCGCGGCGTTGGTGCGCTCGGCTTCGGCGACCGCCTTGCCCGCGATCGCGTTGGACTGCGACACCTGACGGCCGATCTCCATCACCGATGCGGCCAGCTCCTCGGCGGCGGAGGCGATGTCGCGCACATTGCGCGAGGCTTCCGACGACGCGGACGACGCACCCGCGCTGCGCTCGGTCGCGCTGTCGGCTGCGCCCGCGAGATTGCTCGACGCATCCAGCATCCGGTCGCAGATCAGGCCCAGCTCGGCGATGGTTGTCTCGACCTCGCGCGAAAAGCGCGCGATCTCGTTGCCGACCTTCTCCTGGCGGCGGGAGCGCGCGTCGGCGTCCGCCACCACCTTGTCGCTCAGCTCCCTGTTGTGCGACATCGCGTGCTGGAAGATGGAGATCGACCGCGACAACGCGCCGATCTCGTCGCGGCGGGCGCCGTAGGGAATGGCGACCGCCGCGCCTTCGGCGACGGACTCGGTGACGCGCGCAATGTCGCGCAGCGGCACGGCGACCGCGCGGCGGATCACCATCGCACCGAACGCTGCGAGCAGAACGACCACGCAGGCCAGCAGGCTCATCACCAGGGCGGTGGTCTCGATCCCGCGCTCGATCGCCTCGTAGAGCTGCTTGGCGCGGTGGTTGTAGAGCTGCGCGTATGTGTCGAGATCGTCGTTGAGCGCCTGCCGCTCCCTGCGAATCTCGTCGTTGTCGCCCAGCGCGCGCGCGGCCGCCGGGCCGTCCCTCACGCCGCGCTCCATCAGCTCGCGGCGGAAGTCCTGAAACGCGCGGGAGCGCGCCTCGAAGGCCTCGAAGCGCGTGCGATCCTGCGGCTGCACCACCCAGCGCCACTGGGTCAGCACGTCGCCGATCTGGTCGTTGAGGCGGATCAGGCTGTTGGCGAAGGGGCGAGCGGCGGCCGCATCGGCCGCCATGTAGATGCCGCGCGACTCCATCGTGACCGCATAGATCAGGCCGTTCAGGCGCGCCACGCTCTGGGCCGAGATCGTCGCCGCATCGAACGCATCGGTCAGCCGGGCGTGGCTGCGCGCGTTCACCGCCGCCACCACCGCCAGAATGACGGTGACCGTGGCCAGCAGCGCGAAGATCGCATAAAGCTTGGATGCAATTGATAGTTTCGGCAGGATGGCCATCCCGTCCCCTGACCCGATGCCAGCCTGCAGATTGGCGAGAAGATGTTAATCACTCCTTTGCGTGCCCGGCGGTTGCAGACCGGCCATGCGCGACAGGCCGCACGACCGGGATTTTGGGCGGCGGGCGCCTAACATAGGTTGTCGGACCGACATGACCGCAGACCCGGACGCCCCCGCATGGCCTTGAACGTCGCCGTCCAGATGGACCCGATCGAGCGGATCAACATCCGCGGCGATTCCACCTTCGCGCTGCTGCTGGAGGCGCAGGCGCGCGGGCACCGGCTCTCCTATTACACCACCGACCGGCTCGCGATGATCCAGGGCCGGGTGTTCTCGACCGTCCAGCCGCTGACGGTGCGCGACGAGGCCGGCAGCCATTTCACGCTGGGCGAGGCGGCGCGGGTCGAGGTGTCGTCGTTCGACGTGGTGCTGATGCGCCAGGATCCGCCGTTCGACATGAACTACATCACTGCAACGCACCTGCTGGAGCGGGTCCATCCGGACACGCTGGTGGTCAACGATCCGGCGCAGGTGCGCAACGCGCCGGAGAAGATGTTCGTCAACGAATTCCCGGCGCTGATGCCGCCGACGCTGATCACGCGCGACCTTTCGGAGATCAAGGCGTTCCGCGCCGAGCACGGCGACATCGTCATGAAACCGCTGTACGGCCACGGCGGCGGCGGCGTGTTCCGGCTGACGCGCGAAGACCTCAACTTCGGCTCGCTCTACGATTTCTTCGCGGCCACGTTCCGCGAGCCCTGGGTGATCCAGCGCTTTCTTCCCGAGGTGAAGCGCGGCGACAAGCGCATCATCCTGGTCGAGGGTGAATTCGCCGGCGCGGTCAACCGCGTGCCGGCGGCCGACGACCTGCGCTCCAACATGGTGCGGGGCGGCTCGCCCAAGGACACCGAGCTGTCGGCGCGAGAGCGCGAGATCTGCGAGGCCATCGGGCCGAGCCTGCGCGCGCGCGGGCTGATCTTCGTGGGCATCGACGTGATCGACGGCTGGCTCACCGAGATCAACGTCACCTCGCCGACCGGCATCCGCGCAATCAAGAACCTCGGCGGACCGGACGTGGCGAAGATCGCCTGGGACGCGATCGAGAAGCGACGCGGATCATGAACGCAGAGTCGCAAGACCGCGACGACCTGCGGCGGCTCGAATCCCACTTCGCCTTCGGCGAGAACTGGCAGTCGTTCCTGCGCACCGTGGACGAGGGCCGAATCGCGGAGGCGGTGCGCGGCCTCGAACGCCTGGTGCCGGCGCAGGACATGGAAGGCCGGCGGATGCTCGACATCGGCTGCGGCTCCGGGCTTTCGATGCTGGCGGCCTGCCGGCTCGGCGCGCGGAGCGTGGACGGCGTGGACATCGATCCGAATTCGGCCGCGGCGGCGCGCGCCCTGCTGTCGCATCACCGGCCGCAGGGCGGCTGGTCGGTCCGCACCGCGAGCGTGTTCGACCTGCAGCCGCAGGACGGCACCTACGACATCGTCCATAGCTGGGGGGTGCTGCATCACACCGGCGACATGTGGAACGCGGTCTCGCGCGCCGCCGAGCTCGTGGCGCCGGGCGGTCTGCTGGTGATCGCGCTGTATCGCAAGACGCCGCTGTGCGGGTTCTGGGCGCGCGAAAAGCGCCTCTATGCCGGCGCGGGACGTCCGGTTCAGGCGCTCGCGCGGGCTCTTTATACCGGCGCGCATTTCGCCGGCCTTCTGGCGACCGGGCGCAATCCTCTGCGCTATCTGCGCGACTACCGCAACACGCGCGGCATGGACTTCATGCACGACGTGCACGACTGGCTCGGCGGTCACCCTTACGAGTCTGTGACTCCCGAAGAGGTTGCGGATTTTCTCCGGCGGGCCGGCTTCCGGCCGGTCCGCAGCTTCGAGAAGCCGGCGCGCACGGCGGGCCTGCTCGGTTCGCACTGCGACGAATACGTCGCCGTGCGCCAGGCCTGACCGCGATCCGGCGTCACGCCGCCTCGGCGATCTCCGCCTCAAGCCCCTGGATGAAGAAGCACAGCCGGCCGCGGCCGGGCTCGATGTGCTGCACCTGCCAGATCATCTCCTCGACGTCGCTGGTGGCGGCCTCGGCGTCGATGCGCGCCAGCCGGACGTTGTGAAGCTCGGTCTCGATCGCCTTCAGGTCGATCATTGCGGACTCCGCCGTTCGTTGCCTGACGATGTGACGGTAGCGCGAGTCGTTTTGTTCTGCAAATGTTCTTGTTCACCTTCGCAAATTTTGCTACTCTGGCGTGCGGCTGGGGACAATCCGATGGTTCAGCGCGTCGCAACGGTGGCTTTCGAGGGCATCGACGCCCGGGCGGTCGATGTGCAGGTGCAGGTCGCGCCCGGCCTGCCGGCGTTCAACATCGTCGGCCTGCCGGACAAGGCGGTGTCCGAGGCCCGGGAGCGGGTGCGGGCGGCGCTGGTCGCCTCCGGGCTCGCGCTGCCGGCGCGCCGCATCACGGTCAATCTCGCGCCCGCCGATCTGCCCAAGGAGGGCAGCCATTACGACCTGCCGATCGCGCTCGGCCTGATGGCCGCGATCGGCGCGGTGCCGCAGGACGCGCTGGCGGGCTTCACGGTGCTGGGCGAACTGGGCCTCGACGGCTCGATCGCGCCGGTCGCCGGCGTGCTGCCGGCGGCGATCGGCGCCAATGCGCGCAACGAAGGCCTGATCTGCCCGTCGGCCTGCGGACCGGAGGCGGCCTGGGCCAGCCCGGAGATGGAGATCGTCGCGCCGGCCTCGCTGATCCAGCTCGCCAACCATTTCAAGGGCACGCAGGTGCTGTCGCGGCCGCAGCCCGGCGTGCGCGAGATCGCCGGCGCGCCGCTCGACCTCGCCGACATCAAGGGCCAGGAAAGCGCCAAGCGCGCGCTCGAGGTCGCCGCGGCCGGCGGGCACAACCTGCTGATGGTCGGGCCGGCCGGCTCCGGCAAGTCGATGCTGGCGGCGCGGCTGCCGTCGATCCTGCCGACGCTGTCGCCGTCCGAGCTGCTCGAAGTGTCGATGATCGCTTCGGTCGCCGGCGCGATCGAGGGCGGCGCGCTCACCGACCGGCGGCCGTTTCGCGCGCCGCATCATTCGGCATCGATGCCGGCGCTGGTGGGCGGCGGCCTGCGCGCAAAGCCGGGCGAAATCTCGCTGGCGCACAACGGCGTGCTGTTCCTCGACGAATTTCCCGAGTTCGATCCGCGCGTGCTCGATGCGCTGCGCCAGCCGCTGGAGACCGGCGAGGTGTCGATCGCGCGCGCCAATCACCGCGTGACCTATCCCGCGCGCTTCATGCTGGTGGCGGCGATGAACCCTTGCCGCTGCGGCCGCGCCTCCGATCCGGGCTTCGCCTGCCGGCGCGGCCCGAACGAGCGCTGCGCGGCCGACTATCAGGCGCGGCTGTCCGGCCCGCTGCTCGACCGCATCGATCTCAACATCGAGGTGCCGGCGGTGACCGCCGCCGATCTCATCCTGCCGCCACCGGCCGAGGGCAGCCGCGACGTCGCGCTGCGGGTGGCGCGGGCCCGCGCGGTGCAGCTCGACCGTTATGCCGCGATCGACGGCGTGCACACCAACGCGAGCGCGCCGGCGGCGACGCTGGAGGAGGTCGCGCGTCCCGACGCGGCCGGGCTCAAGCTGTTGCGCGACGCCGCCGACGCCATGAGCCTGTCGGCGCGCGGCTATCACCGGGTGCTGCGGGTGGCGCGGACGCTGGCCGACCTCGACGGCGTCGAAAAGGTCGGCCGGGTGCATCTGGCCGAGGCGCTGTCGTACCGCGCGCCGACGGACGAGGTCCGGCGCGCCGCCTGACCTCGTTGCCCGCCCTCGCCGCCTGATTTCGCCGCCTGACTTCGCTGCTGCGCCGTGCCGACACCCCGTTCAAGCCTTTCCGGCTTGATGGACTCAAAGTCGGGGCTCTGGCTTTTTGTTTTGACGCGCGTTCTTCACGCGAACCGGTCTCCACTTCTCTCGAAGCCGCTATAGCACCTGGTAACATTCGGGCCGAACGGCGCCAGAACCAAATCCGAGCGAAAATGTTAACGAAATTGACCAGGCGAATGTTCGAGATTGGTGCGATGACCGACACCGAAACCGCCACCGGGACCGAGCCGCCTGCCCCCAGGATCGAGGCAGACCCCGAGAGTGCCGCGCGCGCCGCTGCCGAACGCTGGATCGCCGCCCACGGACAGGCCCGCCACGCACAGGCCGGCGACGGCGATGCGGTGGCAAGCGCCATGCGCCCGGCATGGGACGTGCTGCTGTCCGAATCCGCCGGATCGCTCGAACGGCTGGCGCCCGATCCGGCGCGGGTGCGTCTGCGCGACTGGTTCGCGAAGTTCAAGGCGCCGGTCGACTGCACGATCCGCAGCCTGAGCGTCGCCGTGCGCGAGGACACCGCGTTCTGTCACGGCGTCGTTCAGTTGCGCGGCATGGCTTCCGGCGGCGAACCGGCTGCGGCGGCGCTGCGCGTGACGCTGGTGCTGCGCCACATGCGCGACCGCTGGGCCGTCACGCAGGAGCAGGTCGCCGCCGATCCCGTCGAAACGTAGTCGCAGACGACCGGCTGCCCCTCACTCAGCGCGACGAGCCGAGCGGCCCGGGATCGTCGATGAAAAACTTGGCGCGACCGCCCTCGCCCTGCACCACGTCGAGCGTCATCTCGCCGATCCGATCGAATTCGATCCGCACCTTGTCGCCGGCCTGGATCGGGCCGACGCCGGCCGGCGTTCCCGCGGCGATGATATCGCCCGGCTCCAGCGTCATGACGGCCGCGGCCATTTCGACCATGCCGGGAATGTCGACCACGAGATCGCGGGTGTTGGCGTCCTGACGAAGCTCGTCGTTGACCCAGAGCCGGCCGCGCAGCGCCGACGGATCGCCGAGTTCGTCGGCGGTCACGATCCACGGGCCGACCGGGCAGAACGTGTCGAAGCCCTTGCGCGCGACGCGCTCCTCCTTGCCGCGCACCACGACGTCGATCAGCAGCGAATAGCCGAACACAACCTCCCGCCACCGCTCGCGAGGCAGATCGCGGCAGCGTTTGCCGATGACGATCGCAAGCTCGCATTCGTGATCGATGCGCCGGCCCGGCAGCCACGGCAGCACGATCGGCTCGCTGGCGCCCGACAGCGACGAGGTCGGCTTGAGGAAGAATCCCTGATTGTTGGCGCGATAGGTCGAACCCATCTCCGCGCCGTGGTCGTGATAGTTGACCGGATAGGCGATCACCTTGCTCGCCGCCGGCACCGGCGTCAGCAGCGACACGCCGGACAGCGGCACGCCGGCGCGCGATGCGGCCGCCTCGTCGAGCGCAGCGCGCATGGTGTCGAAGTTCGCGATCAGCCGGTTCATCGCCACCGGCGGCCATTCGTCCGCACTCGCGCCTGCGATGTCGGAGACGTCGACCACGGCGTCCCCCTTCACGATTCCGATCCTGTGGCCGTCGAATCTCACCAGTCGCATGTCGCTTCCGTTCCGGTTGGCGTTCGGCGCATCGGTGCGCATGACGTTCCGCTTAACACGGCATTAACCATACAAGCCTAGCGTTTTTCCAGTCCGCGAAGCGGCGGACGGTTGAGAGCCGCGGGGGCGGCAAGGGGTCGGCAAGGGGGCAGGACGTGGAACGAACGCACAAGGTCATGCTGGCGCTGGCCGCGCTGGCCCTGCCGGTCGCAGGAACGGCGGCGCACAGCTTCTTCGCCAAGCCGGAAACGCTGTGCTTCGCCGACGGCTCCTCGACCTATCGCGTGACGAACAGCCCGAGCAGCGCGGACATCCGCGTGCGGATCGACAACACGGCGGCGGCGCCCGACCTGCGCATCCGTCTGGTCGACCGCCCCGAGACGGCGGATTTCGTTCTCGTCGACGATTTCGATCCGCGCGAGCGCAGCGCCTGCCGCACCTCCGGGCGGGTGCAGACCGTGACGATCGACCAGGAGGCGACGCGCCCCGACGTGACGCTGTCGATGTCGGCCGATCTCGCGGACCCGGACCTGACCATTTACGTCCGCTCGGCGCGGTTCTCGCATCGGGACGCCGCCGCGCTGCAGGCCGCGATGTGGCAGGCCGACCGCAAGCGCCGCCTCGCCCAGCACCGTTAACGCAAGGTTTGCGCCGGTCGTTAAGGCGCAATCAACCCTGAACGCCGGCTTGCCGGCGGCGAAAACAATTCGAAACGGGTGGCACCCGACAATCGCCCGAAAGACCCGAATGGAGCGGCGGCCGTCCCGGCCGAACCGCGGGTCGCAGGGGCAGGCGTCGGATGCAGGTCAGAGCGAAAGCCGGTTCGGCGCGCCGCTGGATGCCGCTGCGCAAAATCGCGCTCGCGGTGCTGCGATGGATTTTCATCGGCATCGGTGCGGTCACGGTCGCGAGCGTGCTGTTCTCGCATCTCTACACCGTCAACCAGACGATCTACGACCCGGCGCTGTTCACCATCGGGCTCGGCGGGCTGTTCGCCATGCTGTGCGGCGCAATGGTTCTGGTGATGACGCGCAGCCGGCGCAACCGCGCGGCGCTCAAGCGCGCGTCGAGCCGTTGCGAGGCGCTGGCTGACAAGGTCTGGGAGCTGAAGGAGGCCGAGGAGCGCGCCACCAGCCTGCTCGAGGCGCTGGGCGACGCCATCGTGCGGCGCGACTCCCGCGGCGTCATCGCCTATGCCAATGACGCCTATTGCGCGCTCGCGGGCCGGCCGCGCGAGGCGCTGATCGGCACGGCGTTTGCGCCGGCCGTCTTGACGCAGGGCGAGACCGCCACGCTGGCTGACGGCACGCGGATTCACGACCAGGAGATCGAAACCGGGCAGGGCCCGCGCTGGCTCGCCTGGCGCGACGTCGCCGTGCGCGCGCGGGCCGGCGAAAGCACGGAATGGCTCAGCATCGGCCGCGACGTCACCGACCGCCGGCGCGCCGAGCAGGCGCTGGCGGAGGCGCGCGACCAGGCGGAGGCCGCGAACCGCGCCAAGTCGCGCTTTCTGGCCACCGTGTCGCACGAAATCCGCACGCCGCTGAACGGCATCATCGGCATGACCGATCTGCTGCTCGACGGCGCGCTGACGCCGGAGCAGGCGACCTATGCCAACGCGGTGAAGACCTCGGGCGTCAATCTGGCGACGCTGATCGAGGAGATTCTGGATTTCTCCAAGATCGAGGCGGGACGGCTGACGCTCGACACAGCGCCGTTCGACCTGCGCAGCCTGATCGAGGAGACCGTCGAGCTGCTCGCGCCGCGCGCGCAGGCCAAAGGCCTCGCGATCGAGTCCGATGTCGACGAGCGGCTGCCGGCGTGCGTCGCGGGCGACGCCGCGCGGCTTCGTCAGGTGCTTCTCAATCTCGCCGGCAACGCGATCAAGTTCACCGAGCGCGGCGGCGTCGCGGTGCTCGTCGAACCGGACGCGCGCGAGGGCGCGGTCGTGATCGCGGTGCAGGACACCGGCATTGGCATGAACCCGGAGCAGCAGGCGCGCGTGTTCGAGGAGTTCGAGCAGGCCGACGGCGGCACCGCCCGCAAGTTCGGCGGCACGGGACTGGGCCTGTCGATCTCCCGGCGGATCGTCGAGCGCATGGGAGGCCGGATCGAGCTCGACAGCGCGCCGGGCCGGGGCTCGACCTTCCGGCTGACGCTGCCGCTCGCAATCGCCGACTTGCAGGATACGGACTTCATGCCGCCGGACTTGCGCGGCGTCGCCATCCTGATCGTCGCCACCGACCCGAAGGGCGTGCCCGCGCTCGCGCGCCGGCTCGAACGCTGGGGTGGGCGTGTGACCGTGCTCGATCCGATGCAGGCTCTGGCCCAGGTCGCGCAGCGCGACGACGCGATCCTGATCGTCGACCGCGCGATCGGCGCAACGCAGACGCTTTCGATTCTTCGCGCCGCCGGCGAGCGCATCGTCCGGCGCATCGTGCTCGCGACACCCTTTGAGAGACACGAGCTCGACGCGCTGCGGGCGGCCGGCTGCACCGGCTATCTGGTCAAGCCGCTGCGCGCAGCCTCGCTGAAGGCTCAGGTCGCCGGCGAAGAACGCCGGGCGGCGTCGGCGCGCGGCGCCGATCCGGACTCGCGCAAACCGTCGGCGCAACGTCCCGTCGTTCGTCCGCTCTCCGTCCTGATCGCCGAGGACAACGAAATCAACGCCCTGCTGGCGCAGGCCCTGATCGCGCGGCTCGGCCACCGTCCGGTCCTGGCGCGCGACGGCTCGGCGGCGCTGGAACGATGGCGCGAGGCGCGTTCCGCCGGCACGCCGTTCGATCTCGTGCTGATGGATGTGCAGATGCCCGGCATGGACGGGATGGAAGCGGCGCGGCGCATCCGCGAGGCCGAAACGCACAACGGCGGCGCCCATCCCCGCACCGCGATCCTGGCGCTGACCGCCAACGCCTTCGACGAAGACCGCAACGCTGCGCGCGCCGCCGGGATGGACGCATTTCTGGTCAAACCGCTGGATCGGGAACGACTTGCGTCGGCTCTCGCCGATCTATCGGGATCGACAGTTGTTGCTGCGTGATCAATCCGGGGCGGATTTGCTTGTCATAAATCGGTCCCAGCCCCATGTTGTAGATCGGGAGCGGAAAACAGCCGGATGGCTGGCCGATTCGCAGGGGAGCCGATGCTGAGCCGCACACCGATGTCGCCGCGACGCCTGCTGGACAGCTTCTGGCCGTCCGCGCGGATCGTGGGCGTCTGGCCGGGGATCAAGGCCTACGGCGGGCTTTCGGTTCTCGAACCGCGCACGGATGTGCATCAAACCCTGGAGCGAATCGGCTCGCTGGAGGTGCGCTTCGCGCGCACGCCGGCCGAGATTCGCGAGGCGCAGCGGGTTCGCTATCAGGTGTTCTACCGCGAAGGCGGTGCGGTGCCCGACGCCGCCACGCTGCTGGTGCGGCGCGACGTCGACGCCTTCGACGCGGTCTGCGATCACCTGCTGGTGATCGACCACGAGCCGCCGGACGGCGCTCGCAAGCCGGTCGTGGTCGGCACCTACCGCCTGCTGCGCCAGTCGATCGCGCAGCGCCACGGCGGCTTCTACAGCGGCATCGAATACGACGTCGATTCGCTGATCCGCCGCCATCCCGGCATGCGGTTTCTCGAACTGGGCCGCTCCTGCGTGCTCGCGCCCTATCGCAACAAGCGCACGCTCGAACTGCTGTGGCACGGCATCGGCGCCTACACCACGCAGCACCAGCCGGACGTGATGATCGGCTGCGCCAGCCTCGAAGGCACCGATCCGGCCAAGCTCGCGCTGCCGCTGTCGTTCCTGCACCATTTCGCGCGCGCGCCGGAGGCGTGGCGCGCCAATGCGCGCGCCGACCGCTACGTCGAGATGAACCGGATGCCGAAGGAGCTGATCGACCAGAAGGCCGCGCTGCGGGCGCTGCCGCCGCTGGTCAAAGGCTATCTGCGGCTCGGCGCGCTACATCGGCGACGGCGCGGTGGTCGACCATCAGTTCGGCACCACCGACGTGCTGATCGTCCTGCCGGTCGAGAAGATCAAGTCGCGCTATCTCAGCCACTTCAGCGTTCAGCGCGAAGCGGCATAGAGCACGATCCCGAACAGCGGGAGCCGGTTTTCGGAAAAGCGCATGTCCGAACGCAACGGCAGGCAAAGGCTCTGATTCAACGCAGCTGAATTCAAAGCCTTGCCGGCCGCGCCGGCTCACAGCTTCCGCAGCGCCACCTCTTCGATGCGATGGCTTTCGCCCTTGCGCAGGATCAGGTCGGCGCGCTGGCGCGTCGGCAGGATGTTCTCGTGCAGGTTCACGAGGTTGATCCGCTCCCAGATCGAGGTCGCGGTCGTCACCGCCTCGTCGTCGGAGAGCGCGGCATAGCGGTGGAAGTAGGACTTCGGATCGCGGAACGCGGTGCCGCGCAGCGTGAGAAAGCGGTCGACATACCAGGCCTTGAGCACGTCTTCGTCGGCGTCGATGTAGACCGAGAAATCGAAGAAGTCGGACACGAACGGGATCGCCTTGCCGTCCTTCGGCAGACGGCCGGTCTGCAGCACGTTGAGCCCCTCGACGATCAGGATGTCCGGCCGGTCGACCTCGACCCACTGGTTGGGCATCACGTCGTAGATCAGATGCGAATAGACCGGCGCGCGCACCGGCCGCCGGCCGGCCTTCACGTCCGACAGGAAACGCAGCAGCGCCGGCAGGTCGTAGCTTTCGGGAAAGCCCTTCTTCTCCATCAGGCCTTCGCGCTCCAGCACCGCATTCGGCAGGAGAAAGCCGTCGGTGGTGACGAGATCGACCTTAGGCACGTTCGGCCAGCGCGCCAGCAGCGCCTGCAGCACGCGCGCGGTGGTGGATTTTCCGACCGCGACGGAGCCGGCGACGCCGATCACATAAGGCATCTTGGCGTCCTCGCTGCCGAGGAAGCGCTGCTGCGCGCGGTGCAGCCGCTGGGTCGCCGCGACATAGAGCGACAGGAGCCGCGACAGCGGCAGGTAGATGTCCTCGACCTCCTTGATGTCGAGACGGTCGTGCAGCGAGCGCAGCCGGGTCACCTCCTCCGGCGCGAGCGTCATCGGCATGTCTTCGCGCAGCGCCGCCCATTCCGCACGCGTGTAGGTGCGGTACGGCGAAAGTCCGTCGTCGCTGCGCTGGTCCATCACCGGTCCATCACCTGCGCTGCGCCTTTTCCTGCAGACCGGACTGCGCCTGCCGCTTCGCGAGCGCCGCCTCGACCTCGGCGAGCGTCACGCTCGCGCGACCTGAGCACCACGAGAAGGTGATACAGGAGATCGGCGGTCTCCGCCGATCAGCCGCTCGCGGTCCTCGCCGACGGCGGCGAGCGCGGTCTCGAACGCCTCCTCGCCGAACTTCTTGGCGCAATGGGCCGTGCCCTTGTCCAGAAGCTGGCGGGTGTAGGAGCTTTCGGCCGGCGCCAGCGCGCGCTCCTGCACGCGCCGCTCCAGATCGGCGAGGGTGAAGTCTCTGTCGCTCATGGCGTTTTCTTAGCATCTCCCGGAGGGGGCCGGGAGTCGCGTGTCGGCCGTGCAGGCCGCCGGCTGCCGGAAGCCTCAGGGATCCAGCCGCATCGGCAGGCCGGCGCGCGGCCATGTGCTGCTTGGCCTGGCGCACCGAGAATGTCGCCGAAATGGAAGATCGAGGCCGCCAGCACCGCGGTGGCATGGCCGTCGCGGATGCCCGCCACCAGATGGTCGAGGGTGCCGACGCCGCCGGAGGCGATCACCGGCACCGGCACGGCGTCCGCCACCGCCCGCGTCAGCGCGATGTCGAAGCCCGACTTGGTGCCGTCGCGGTCCATCGAGGTCAGCAGGATTTCGCCGGCGCCGAGCGAGACCACCTCGCGCGCGTAGTCCACCGCGTCGAGACCGGTCGGGTTGCGGCCGCCGTGGGTGAAAATCTCCCAGCGGTCCGGCGCGCCCGCGGCGCGAAACCTTCTTGGCGTCGATCGCGACCACGATGCACTGGTCGCCGAACTTCTCGGCCGCCTCGCTTGACGAAGGCGCGGCGAGTCACGGCGGCGGTGTTGATCGAGACCTTGTCGGCGCCGCAGGTCAGCAGCTTGCGGATGTCGTCGACCGTGCGCACGCCGCCGCCGACCGTGAGCGGCATGAAGCAGGCCTCGGCGGTGCGCTGCACGACGTCGAAGATCGTGTCGCGGTTCTCGTGGCTCGCGGTGATGTCGAGGAAGCACAGCTCGTCGGCGCCGGCGGCGTCATAGGCGATCGCGGCCTCCACCGGATCGCCGGCGTCGCGCAGCTCCAGGAATTTCACGCCCTTGACGACGCGGCCGTCCTTCACGTCGAGGCAGGGAATGACGCGGACTTTGAACATGGCCGGCTCAGGCCTTTCGCGCGTCGCGCAGCAGCGCCAGCGCCTCGGCTGCGTCGAGCCGCCCGTCATACAGCGCGCGACCGGCGATGGCGCCTTCGAGCTTCGCCGCGCGCGGCTCCGTCATCGTCCTGATGTCGTCGATGGAGGCCAGGCCGCCCGACGCGATCACCGGGATCGAAACCGCATTCGGCGAGCGCGATGGTCGCGTCCCAGTTGATGCCCTGAAGCATGCCGTCGCGCGCCACGTCGGTGTAGACGATGGCGGCGACGCCGGCGTCCTCGAACCGCCGCGCGATGTCGAGCACGGTCAGTTCCGACTGCTCGGCCCAGCCCTCGACCGCGACCTGGCCGTCGCGCGCATCGAGGCCGACCGCGACGCGGCCGGGATGCTGGCGCGCGGCCTCCTTCACCAGCGCCGGATCGCGCACCGCGGCGGTGCCGATGATGACGCGGTCGACGCCCTTTTCCAGCCAGCCCTCGACCGTGCGCATGTCGCGGATGCCGCCGCCGAGCTGCACGCAAAGCCCCACGGTTTCGAGAATGCGCTCGACCGCGGCGCCGTTCATCGGCTTGCCGGCGAAAGCGCCGTCGAGATCGACCACATGCAGGTGCCTGAAACCCTGGGTCTCGAACGCATGGGCCTGCGCGGCGGGATCGCGGTTGAACACGGTCGCGCGCTGCCATGTCGCCCTGTTGCAGGCGCACGCAAGGCCGTCCTTGAGGTCGATGGCGGGAAACAGGATCACGGAAAACTCACATGCGTCTTGGCGGTCGGCGGGCCGGCTTGCTGGCGGGACCGTGCGGCGCCGTCGGTCACGGCTTCCATTTCAGAAAATTGCCGATCAGCGCAAGCCCAAGTCTCTGGCTCTTCTCGGGATGAAACTGGGTGCCGGCGATGATTGCCGCGCGCCACCATCGCCGTGACCGGTCCGCCGTAGTCGGCCTGCGCCAGCACATCCGAAGCGTCCGACGCCTTGAGGCTGTAGGAGTGCACGAAATAGGCGTGCAGGCCGTCGGGGCCGAGCGGAATGCCCGTCGAGCAGCGCATGCGGGCCGGCGTCGAGCGTGTTCCAGCCCATGTGCGGGATCTTCAGCGCCGGGTCGGACGGCGCGATCCGGTCCACCTCGCCGCCGATCCAGCCGAGCCCGTCGGACACCTCGTATTCGCGGCCGCGCTCGGCCATGAGCTGCATGCCGACGCAGATGCCGAGAAACGGCCGGCCGTTGCCGCCGCACCGCCTCGTCCATGCGCCTCGACCATGCCCGGCACCGCGTCGAGGCCGCGCTTGCAGTCGGCGAAGGCGCCGACGCCCGGCAGCACCACGCGGTCGGCGCGGCGCACCGCCTCCGGATCGCGGGTCACGACGATCGCCTGGTCGCTTCCGCCGTCACGCGCGGCGCGCTCGAACGCCTTGGCGGCCGAATGCAGATTGCCGGAGCCGTAATCGACGATCGCGACGCTCATCGCCGCGGCTCGGGCTCGGGGAACAGGCCGATCACATCGGAGGGGGCGGTACGCGTCGCCGCAGGCTCCGGCTCGTCGAACGGCAGCGGCGACGACGACGCCAGCAGATGACGACCGGTCCAGGAATCGAAGAACCGCCGCTCGGCGTCCTCGAGATCGCGGCCGACCACGATGCCGACCTGGCGGCGCTTGCGAAGCGTGAAACGCCGCAGCGTCGCCGCCTCGAAGCCGACCAGCAGCGCCAGCAGCACGCCGACGAAAAACCGCACCGGCCCGGACACGCCGAGCATCGCGAGCGCCACCTGCATCGCCACGACAACGACGACATAGCCCAGCAGCACCAGCCACATGCGCCACCAGATCATCCAGAGCGGGCCGAGCAGGAACGCCCAGACGTGAAAGCCGTCGCGCACGAATTCGATAGCGTTCGGCGTCGCGGACGACGTCGCCCGTGGTCTTTTTCGGCTCGTGGACCGTGAAGACTCGCATTCACCCGACTCCGTTCGCCCGCAGCACGGCGGACGAATCTTCAACCGCCGAGGCTGCCCTTGGTGGAGGGCACTTCGCCGGCCGCCCGCGGATCGATCGCGAAGGCCGCGCGCAGCGCCCGCGCCAGACCCTTGAAGCATGATTCCGCAATGTGGTGATCGTTGGTCCCGTACAGGTTCTCGACGTGCAGCGTCACGCCGGCGTTCATCGCGAAGGCCTGAAACCACTCCTGGACCAGCTCGGTGTCGAACGCGCCGACCTTGTCCTTCGAGAAGCTCGCCTTGAACACCAGAAACGGCCGGCCCGACACGTCGATGGCCACGCGCGTCAGCGCCTCGTCCATCGGCATGTGCAGGGAGGCGTAGCGGGTGATGCCCTTCATGTCGCCGAGCGCCTGCTTCATGGCCTGGCCGAGCGCGATGCCGACGTCCTCGGTGGTGTGGTGGTGATCGATGTGCAGGTCGCCCTTCGCCTTCACCACGATGTCGATGCGCGAGTGCCGCGCCAGCAGGTCGAGCATGTGATCGAAGAAGCCGATGCCGGTGTCGATCTGCGAGCGGCCGGTGCCGTCGAGATCGACCGACACCGCGATGTCGGTCTCCTTGGTCGCACGCTTCACCGAACCGCGGCGGCCGGCGCTGCGCGCAGGCCGCGCCGGCGTCCGGACGGCGGAGCGGGTCTTGCGGGACGATGTGACGGCGCGCTTGGCCACGGCGGCGATCCTGTTTCGATTTCGGGCCTTTTATCAGGGGTTGCCGGGATTCGCCACCGCGACCGCGCCGTGGTTTGCAATAGGCTGAATCCACGCCTACATGCCTTCCCGAACGGGACCACGCAGCACATGACCCAGCCGCAACCGGAGCTTTGGCACGGCACCACCATCCTGACGGTCCGCAAGGGCGGCACGGTCGCGATCGGCGGCGACGGACAGGTGTCCATTGGTCAAACGGTGGTGAAGGCCAACGCCCGCAAGGTCCGCCGGCTTGGCAAGGGTGACGTGATCGGCGGATTCGCCGGCGCCACCGCCGACGCCTTCACGCTGTTCGAAAGGCTGGAGGCCAAGCTGGAACAGTATCCCGGCCAGCTCACCCGCGCGGCGGTGGAGCTCGCCAAGGACTGGCGCACCGATCGCTACCTGCGCCGGCTGGAGGCCATGATGATCGTCGCCGACAAGGACGTGTCGCTGGTGCTGACCGGCACCGGCGACGTGCTGGAGCCGGAAGCCGGCGTCATGGGTATCGGCTCCGGCGGCAATTATGCGCTGGCCGCCGCGCGCGCGCTGATCGACAGCGGACACGACGCGGAGACCATCGTGCGCAAGGCGATGAAGATCGCCGCCGACATCTGCGTCTACACCAACGAGAACGTCACCGTCGAAACCATCGGCGGCGCGTGAGCGATGACCCGGCGCGTGCCTATGCGTTCAAGCCGATGACCGCCGTCGATCTGCCGACGATCTGCACGGCGCTGCGCGGCAAGACCGGCGACACGCTCATCATGCAAGACCGATTGAACGAGACCGGCCCGAATCCATGACCGACTTCTCTCCCCGTGAAATCGTCTCCGAGCTCGACCGCTACATCGTCGGCCAGCGCGAGGCCAAGCGCGCGGTCGCGATCGCGCTGCGCAACCGCTGGCGAAGGCTGCAGCTCGACGACCGGCTGCGCGAGGAGGTGCTGCCGAAGAACATCCTGATGATCGGCCCGACCGGCGTCGGCAAGACCGAAATCTCCCGGCGGCTGGCCCGGCTCGCCGGCGCGCCGTTCCACAAGATCGAGGCCACGAAGTTCACCGAGGTCGGCTATGTCGGCCGCGACGTCGAGCAGATCGTGCGCGACCTGGTGGAGATCGCCATCGGCCTGATCCGCGAGAAGAAGCGCAAGGACGTGCGGGCGCGCGCCGAGCAGGCCGCCGAGCAGCGCGTGGTGGACGCGCTCACCGGCCCGGCCGCGAGCCCCGCCACCAAGGAATCGTTTCGCCGCAAGCTGCGCACGGGCGAGCTCAACGGCAAGGAGATCGAGATCGAGGTGCAGGCCGGCGGCGGCGGCATGCCGCTGTTCGAGATTCCGGGCATGCCCGGCGCGCAGATGGGCGCGCTCAACATCGGCGACATCTTCGGCAAGATGGGCGGCGGCCGCACCAAGACGCGCCGCGTCACGGTTGGGGAATCCTACGACATCCTGATCGCCGAGGAATCCGACAAGCTGCTCGACCAGGATCAGGTCGTGCAGGAGGCGATCCATTCGGTCGAGAACAACGGCATCGTGTTTCTCGACGAGATCGACAAGATCACCGTGCGCGAGGGCCGCCAGGGCGGCGACGTGTCGCGCGAGGGCGTGCAGCGCGATCTGCTGCCGCTGATCGAGGGCACCACGGTCTCCACCAAGCACGGCGCGGTCAAGACCGACCACATCCTGTTCATCGCGTCGGGCGCCTTCCATGTGTCGAAGCCGTCCGACCTGTTGCCGGAATTGCAGGGCCGGCTGCCGATCCGCGTCGAGCTGAAGGCGCTGACCCGCGACGACTTCCGGCGCATCCTGACCGAGCCGGAGGCCTCGCTGATCAAGCAGTATATCGCGCTGATGCAGACCGAGGGCGTGACGCTGAACTTTGCCGAGGACGCGATCGACGCGATCGCCGACATCGCGGTGCAGGTCAATTCGACCGTCGAGAACATCGGCGCACGCCGGCTTCAGACCGTGATGGAGCGCATCCTCGACGAGATCTCGTTCACAGCCGGCGAGCGGTCGGGCGAGACCGTGACGATCGATGCCGCCTATGTGAAGGAACGCATCGGCGATCTCGCCAAGAACGCGGACCTGAGCCGGTTCATTCTTTAGCGGGTGGGCGAGTCCGGATCTTCGGCGAACATCTCCTGAAGAGTCGATAAGGCGCGCGACAGAACGCCCTTCTCGACCGTGCCCAGGCGTCTCGTCAGCCGCCGTTTGTCGAGCACCCGGATTTGCTCCAGCAGAATGAACCCCTTCTTGCCGCCGAAGGACAGCGGGATGCGATAGGCGGCTGACCGGCTGCCGGTGGTTAGCGGCGCGACCAAAACGATGTCGAGGTAATCGTGAATCTCCGATGGGGAGACGATCACGCAGGGTCGTGTTTTCCTAATCTCGCGGCCCTCTGTCGGGTCGAGCCGGGACATCCAGACCTCTCCGCGCTTCACCATTCGAGGTCTTTGTCGCCATCGGACGCGAACTCCGGCCAGGCCAGCCCACCTTCACCGGCGGCGGCCAGCTTCTTGCTGTCCTCGGCCCAGCCGGCACGCGCTTTCTTGCGGGGCAGTTCGAGGACGATCTTTCCACCTTTGACCTTCATGTCCACCTGGTCGCCCGGCTTGGCTCCGATCTCTGCGAGCAACGGCTTCGGGATGATCACGCCCTGCGAATTGCCCATCTTGCGAATTGCGGATTTCATGTCGCGGAGCCCATTGTTATAACAATGTTATACCTTGAAAGACTCCGCCGCAAGTCTTCGCCATCGC
Source organism: uncultured Alphaproteobacteria bacterium (assembly GCA_963758225.1). Classification (GTDB taxonomy): domain Bacteria; phylum Pseudomonadota; class Alphaproteobacteria; order Rhizobiales; family Xanthobacteraceae; genus Z2-YC6860. Next base: position 379,973 of record CAVWUJ010000003.1, read on the forward strand.
AAGCCTGCGCCGCCCGTCAGGACAGGCGCATCGCCTCGACGCGGCGCCAGCGGATCCGGCGGTGGCCGCCGGCTGCGTCGGGCACGGTCGACAGCGTCAGGTCCGGACCGTCGATGTGCACTTGCCGCTCGACGGACGTACCGACCGCGCCGGGATTGAGCGCCATCTCGATGTGGTGGAACACCGAGCCGTCCCGCAGCTCGTAGCGACCGGCGTAAGCCACCACGTCGGCCGCGGCCGCGGCGCGTTCGGCCTCGCTCAGGCCGTTGATATCGACTCTCGGCGCGGGCTCCGCCGGGCGCCTGCGATCGGCGCGCGTGCTGACCACCGTGACATAGCCGTCGGCGGTGTAGACGATCTGCGACGCACGGGGGCCGCCATCGGTCACAACGCCGTCGCCCGACACGATGTCTTCACCGATCTGGCGATAGACGCCCACGAGATCGTCACGGGTCATGAAATCCTCCCTTCGTCGCCATGCGTCCCAGGACGCCGTCCTGCCGATCGGACATGCTCGCGAATTGACACGCGGGACGGCAAGTCCGGCGGTCTCGTTTTGAACATTCGCGAAGCCCCGGCCGATACGGGATGCAAATGTCGGGACCGGACCACTAGAATGCCGCCGGCGCCGGCAACGGGCGCATCGCGACCATACCGCGGGAGGAACAGATATGCGCGTCGCAAAACGAGCGGCCCTTTGTTTCGGTCTGGCCGGCGCGCTCGCCGCCACGCTGCCGCCCCCGACGGCCGCGGCGCAGGAGGCCTATCCCGCTCGCCCGGTGCGCATCGTGTTCGGCTTCGGGCCGGGTGCTGCGGCGGACGTCGCAACCCGCGTCATCGCCCAGAAGCTGAGCCAGAGCCTCGGCCAGCCCTTCACCATCGAGAACCGCACCGGCGCGGGATCCAATCTCGCCGCCGAGGCGGTCGCCCGTGCGCCGAAGGACGGCTACACGCTGTTTCTCACCACCGTCGCCAACACCATCGTGGTCAACAAGGTGTCGTTCGACGTGACGGCGGACTTCGCGCCGATCGTCCAGATCGGCAGCGTGCCCAACCTGCTCGTGGCGCATCCGGACGTGAAGGCGAACAGCGTGCCCGAACTGATCGAACTGGCGAAGGCCAGGCCCGGCGAAATCCTGTTCGCGTCGTCGGGCGCGGGCACCTCGACGCATCTCTCCGGTGAATTGTTCAACGAGCGCGCCGGCGTCCGGCTCGGCCATGTCCCCTACACCGGCTCGGCGCAGGCCTCGACCGATCTGCTCGGCGGGCGGGTGCATCTGCTGTTCACGCCGGCGACCACCGTGCTGGCGCATGTGCAGGCCGGCAAGCTGAAGGCGCTTGCGGTGACGCAGCAGAAGCGCGCGGCCGTCGCGCCCGAGGTGCCGAGCATGGCGGAGGCCGGGCTGAAGGATTTCGAGACCAGCGTGTGGTTCGGCCTGCTCGCGCCGGCCGGCGTTCCGGCCGACGTGGTGACGAAGGTGAATGCGGCGGTCAACGACGCGCTGAAGCAGACCGACGCGCTCGACGCCTTCAAGAAGCTCGGCATCGATCCGGTCGGCGGCACGCCGCAGGCGTTCGGCGCGCACATCAAGTCCGAAGTGGCGAAATGGGAGCGCGTCGTCCAGGCGTCGGGCGTGCGCAAATAATCAACCTCAACGGTTCGCAAAAACCGGAACATCCCGCCGTTTTAGGGTTAACCGCGTTCGCGTCCCGTGCTCGGGCTGTTCTCGTGCGCGAACGAAGCGACGTTCGGACGGCGGCCGTGCGCGCCGTGTTTGGTTGCCGGCGCGTTTAGTCCGATCCAACAGCTTTGAATCACTATTGCGTCGTTGCTTTTGATCGAAGCGTTTGCGGTTGTCACCTCCCCTTGAAAAGGGGAGGTGGGCGGCCGAAGGACGCCGGGTGGGAATCGGTTTGCCGGATGGCGGACCCCCACCCCAACCATCCCCCTTTCAGGGGGAGGGAGCGCAAACACCGCCTACGCGATTCAATTTGAAGCAATCACGCTCTAAGGCGCGCTGCGATCGCGGCGCAGGCGAACATAGAGTGCGCCCTCGCCGCCGTGCGCGATCGACGCCGTCTCGAATCCGAGAATGCAGGTCCGCAGCTCCGGCGACGCGAGCCACATCGGCACCTGACGCTTGAGCACGCCGCGTCCGGCGCCGCCTTCGGTGCTGCCCTTGCCCGTGATGACGAGAACCGTGCGGGCCCCGCGCGTCTGGCTTCGCCGGATGAATGCGAGCAGCGCATCGTAGGCCTCGGCCTGGGTGCGGCCGTGCAGGTCGATGCGCGCGTCGATGGTGGTGCGGCCGCGCGCGATGCGCTTGCGGTCGCGGCGATCGAGATGTTCGAGCGCGGGTGCTGAAGGTGGCTTGAGCAAAGGCGCGGCGGTCTTCATCAGCGAGGATCGGGTCTGCGCCGGCACCGGTTCGGCGGCCTTCGGCGCGCGCACGATCTGCGGTTCGTCGAGATCGTCGGCCTTAACGGTCCGCCGCCGCAGCGGCGTGATCGACGTCGCGACGGTTTTCCAGAGCGTGCGCTCCTGCTCGTTCAGCCGGCGGCCCTTTCGGCGCGAGGGGCCGTCGTCCGGCGCGGTCATGGCGTGCGGCGCGATTTCGCCTTGGCGCGCGAGCGGGCCTTCGGCTTGGCCGCGGCTTTCGGTTTGGCTGCCGGCTTCGGCTTGGTTCCGGCCTTGGGCTTTGCAGCCGGTTCGTCGACGGCCTTGGAGTCGGATTTTGCGCCAGGCTTCGAATCCAGCTTGGCGAAGACGGGTCGCGGCTTCGGCAGCGGCACCTCTTTGTCGCCCGCCATCGGATCGATCTCGTTCGGAAACAGCATCACGAAGGTCGCGGGATGGCGCAGCCGTCCGGAAATGTCGCCGGCGCGATCGCCGGCGCCGAAATAGATGTCGGCGCGCGCCGGCCCGATGATCGCCCCGCCGGTGTCCTGCGCGATCATCAGCCGCTTGAACGGCGTGGTCGGCTGCTCGCTATCGATCGGCAGGTTCGCGGAGATGAAGAACGGCGTGCCGTAGACATGCAGCTTGCGATCCACCGCGATCGAGCGCCAGGCGGTGAGCGAAATGCCCTGCGCCCCGATCGCCTCCTCGCCGTCGGCGAGATCGGTCTCGCGGAAGAACACATAGGACTTGTTGAGGCGGCGGATTTCCTTCGCCTCTTCCGGATTGGCCTCCATCCACGTCCGGATGCGCTGCATGGACATTTCTTCCTTCGGCACATGCTTGCGCTCGATCAGGAAGCGGCCGACGGCGGTGTAGGGGTGGCCGTTCTGCGCGGCATAGTTCAGCCGCAGCATCTTGCCGTCCTGCAGCTTGACCCGCACCGATCCCTGGATCTGCGCGAAGAAGGCGTCGATCGGATCCTTGAGGTAGCAGATTTCGAGATCGCGTCCGTCGAGGGCGCCCTCCTCGATCGCCGTGCGATCGTGGAACGGCACGAGGCGCCGCGCCGCGCGCTTGGCCTTGCCCTTGCCTTTTCCCTTCCTGGCAACGGCGGCGACCATCATCTTGCCGCCCTTGAGAAGATTGTCCGGCTTGCGGCGAACCGGGACGCTGAACTCGTTGCTGGCCACCCGCGAGCCTTCGACGATCGGCTCGTAGTAACCGGTGACGAAGCCCTGCGGCTCGCCGAGCGGGGAGATTTTCACCGGCCGGAAGTTGCGCTCGAAGAACGCCCGCGCATCGGCCGCCGTCTTCGGCCTGGCCGCGACGGCGCGCTGGCACACCGCATAGAGCGCGCCATAGACCGGGCGCGCCTTTCGCATCGCCGGCGTGCCGCGCAGGATCGGGCGACAGCTTGCCAGGAAGGCCTCGAACGCTTCGGCGTGATTGTCCTCGGCCCAGCCATCGACGGCCGACCATGCGACAGGCTCGATCTGGCTGCCGGGGATTTTAACCGGGGGCGCCATGTCCGCACGCGCGATGTCCGGAGCCGAACCCAGAACAACGGCGGCCGCCGCAACCCATCCAGCGCAATGGAACAGCCACCGCCCGCCAGAAATCATTGCCCTGCTTCGGTCGCCACCAGCTTCCAGTTCGGATCGCGCGACGACAGGTCGCGCGAGAAGGTCCAGATGTCGGTGACCTCGGTCACCTTCTCCGGATTGCCGTCGATCACGGCGCCGTTGCTGTCGCGGGTCGACGAGATCAGCTTGGAGACGAAGCGGATCGTCACCTGCGCGGTCTTGCCCCGCGCTTCGGCGGCGATCAGATCGGCCACGTCGATCGACACAAAGCGGGTTTCGGCGGTTTCGCCGCGCTTCTCGCGCTCGTTGATGGCGGCCTCGAAGCCCTCGTAGACCTCGCGGCCCAGCAGGCTCTTGAGCTGGCGCTTGTCGCCGGTCGCGAACGCCGTGACGATCATTTCGTAGGCGGCCCGGGCGCCGGTCAGGAAATGCTGCGGATCGAAGGCCTTGTCCTCGCTCGCGATGGCATCGAGGCCGTCGGACAGAGCGGAGCCGGGCTCGGCGATGCCCTTCCAGCGATCAACGGCGGCCTCCGGCTCGGCGGCCTTGGGCGCGGCATCGACCGGACCCCGGCCCGGCAACGGCACCACCTTGTCGCTGCCCGGCGCACGCACCGCGTCGCGGGCGGAATAGGGGTCGTAAGGCGGCCGTTCGCGGCCGGTCCGCTGCCCGAGCACGCTGCGCAGGCGGAGGAAGATGAACACCGCCAGCGCCAGGAAAATGATGGTGTAGATGTCGAACACGTCTCGCATGCTCCCGGAGGGGCGCCGGCCGAAGGATCGGAGCGGGCCATTCGCGGACGATCCGCGGCACGGGAGGCCAGTTCCGCAGCTACGAATGTAAGCACGCGACTTGGGCTATCCAGAGGCGTGATGCCAGAGTCGCAGCCATTCCGAGGCGCGACGATCGACCGGGCCCGCGCTTCGGATCGACCTTAAACGATTTGTGCCGGCCACGCCAACCTTGGCGGGGCCGCACCGGACCGAATGGTAAAGCCGGACATGTCCGGCGGCGCACGCCGGGCGTTCAGCGCCGGCGTCTGTCCGGCAAACCCGCCGGGCTCGTTCTTATTCCGCATTCTTGTTCGGTCCATGAGGGCGTGTTAGCCAACCGCCGACCCCATCAGCCGCCCGGCGGCCTCGCTGTCCCTCGAAGGAGTTCTCATGTCGATGCCGACCAACGGCGGCCCGGCGGTTCCGCCCCCCGATGGCGCCCCGCAGCCGCAGCTCATGGTCCTGGCCCAGTACGTCAAGGATTTCTCGTTCGAGAACCCGAACGCGCCGGCTTCGCTCAATCCGGGCCAGCAGCCGCAGATCAACGTCTCGATCAACGTCAACGCCACGCCGATCAACGGCCCGGACGTCGAGGTCGAGCTCAAGCTCGAGGGCCGCGCCGAAATCCCGGGCACGCTCCTGTTCAGCTTCGAGCTGACCTATGCCGGCGTGTTCCGGCATCCAGAACGTGCCGCGAGGATACGCTTCAGCCGCTGACTGCTGATCGAATGCCCGCGGCTGCTGTTCCCGTTCGCGCGCGAGATCATCTCCAGCGCCGTGCGCAACGGCGGCTTCCCGCCCCTGCTGCTCGATCCGATCGACTTCGTGGCGCTTTACCAGCAGCGGCTGGCCCAGGAGCGAGCAGGCTCCGCCGCCGCCGATGGCGTCCTGAGGGCCGTCCGCGCATTCGCCGCAGGCTGTTCAGGCCCTCGGCGCCAGGTCAGCGCGCTTTTCGTCCGCGCCGGGCGATCAGGCGCCTTCGCCAGATCGGCCCGCGGACGGCTCCTTGCCGCCCAGCGTCGCCACGAAGGCGGCATGGGCGGCGCGCTCCGCCTCGCTCAGGCGCGGCGCGAGCGGCTGCGGTCGCGACGGACAGGATCGCGCCCGCCGACTCGCTCGATCCGGCCGATCGCCGCGTCGACCAGGCCCAGCATCGCCTGCCGCGCGCCGATCAGCTCCAGATAGACCTCGGCCAGAAGCTCGGCGTCGAGCAGCGCGCCGTGCTTGGTGCGCCGCGAGTTGTCGATCCGGTAGCGCAGGCACAGGTCGTCGAGCCTGTTGGAGCCGCCCGGATGCTTGCGGCGCGCCAGCAGCAGCGTGTCGACCAGCCGGTCGCGGCCGACCGGCGGCTGGCCGCCGCGCTCAAGCTCGGCATTGAGAAAGCCGAGGTCGAACATCGCATTGTGCGCCACCAGCGCGGCGTCCTCGCCGATGAAGGCCACCAGCTCGTCGACGATCGTCCGCGAACAGCGGCTTGTCGCTTGAGGAACTCGATGCTCAGGCCGTGGACGTTGAACGCCGCCTCCGGCATGTCGCGCTGCGGGATTGATGATAACGGTGGAACACCCGGCCGGTCGGAAAGCGGTTCGACCATTTCGATGCAGCCGATCTCGACCAGCCGATCGCCCTGGCGGGGATCGAGGCCGGTGGTCTCGGTGTCGAAAACGATCTCGCGCATGTCGCTGCTTCGCAGCCGCTTTGCGGGGTCGCAGCGCACCCGAACGAATCAGGCACGCCGCCGCGGGATTTTATCGGCCTCCGCCAGAATCTCGCGCACCTGCTTCGCGCGCCGCATCGAATCCGTGCGAACTGTCCACGATGAAATCGGCCCGGCGGCGCTTCTCCGCGTCGGGCATCTGGCGCGCCAGCAGCGCCTCGAACGCGCTCCGGCGGCCACGCCGCGCGACAGCACGCGCTCGCGCTGCACCTCGGGCGGGGCGGTGACGACGACCACGGCATCGACGCGCCGCATCGCCGCCGGTCTCGAACAGGAGCGGCACGTCGAGCACGCGACCGGCGCGCCGGAGGCCTCCGCCGCGTCGAGGAACCGCTCGCTCGGCGGCCGCGCACCAGCGGATGGACGATCGCTTCCAGACGCTTGCAGCGCCTCCGGGTCTGCCGACCACGCGCTCGGCCAGCCGCGCGCGGTCCACCTCGCCGCCGCGGACCGTGCCGGGAAACGCCGCCTCGACCAGCGGCGCGGCGTCGCCCGCATAGAGCCGATGCACGGTCAGGTCGGCGTCGTGCACCGGCACGCCCGCCTCGGCGAACATCGCCGCCGTGGTGGACTTGCCCATGCCGATGGAGCCGGTGAGCCCGAGCACGATCATGATCTCATCCGGTCGACTTCGGGATCATGCGCTCACGCCGCCAGCAGCGGTTCGCGGCGCAGCCAGCCGAGCAGCGGCAGCAGCGGCAGGCCGAGGATGGTGAAATGGCTGCCCTCGACCCGCTCGAAAAGCTGGATGCCCAATCCTTCGAGCTGATAGCCGCCGACGCTGCGGCTGGCGGCCTCGCCCGACGGCATCGAGATAGGGTCGAGGAACGCATCGGAGAAATCGCGCATGGTCAGATGCGCCGCCTCGACATGCTCGAACAGCGACCTCGCCGTCGCGCACCACCGCGATGCGCCGAATGCAGCGCATGGGTCTGCCCGCGCAGCGCCGCGAGCTGGTCGCGTGCCGCGCCGCGATCCGTCGGGCTTGGAGAAGCGGCGCTCGCCGAGCGCCAGCGTCTGGTCGGCGCCGAGCACGATGCCGGCCCGGCATGCGCCGCGGACATCGCCGCGGCCTTCTCGCCGCGCCAGCAGCGCCGCCGCCTGCGTCCGGGCCGATGTCGCCGGCGCGCGCCTCGACGCCGCGCTCGTCGATATCGGCCGGCCGGATCTCGACGGGCGATGCCTGCCGCTTCCAGGAGCGCGCGGCGGATCGCGCTCTGCGAGGCGAGCACGAGCGGCTCGGGCGAGCCAGAAAGTCATGAAGCGATCATGGAAGCTCCGAATCAGCCGACGCGGCTGGCGGCGGCGCTCCGCCAGGAGCGCCATCACCGCCGCCGCGGTTTCCTCGATCGAGCGGCGGGTGACGTCGATGACCGGCCAGTGGTGGCGGCCGCACAGCTTGCGGGCGAAGGCGACCTCCTCGGCCACCGCCTGCCGGTCGACATATTGGTCGGCGTCGTGCTCGGCGCGCAGGCCGAGAAGCCGGTTCTGGCGGATCTGCACGATCCGCTCCGGGCTGGCGGTCAGGCCCACGACCAGCGGGTTCTGTCAGGGTTTCGAGCTGCGGCGGCAGCGGCACGCCCGGCACCAGCGGGACGTTGCGCGGTCTTCACGCCGCGGTTGGCAAGATAGATCGAGGTCGGCGTCTTGGAGGTGCGCGACACGCCGACCAGCACGACGTCCGCCTCCTCCAGGCCCTCCGCATGCTGCCCGTCGTCGTGCAGCATGGTGTAGTTCAGCGCGTCGATGCGCTTGAAATATTCGGTGTTGAGCGTGTGCTGGGCGCCGACGCGCGGCTTGGTCTCGCCGCCGAGATAGGAGCGGAACAGCTGCAGCACCGGCCCCAGGATCGACAGATGCGGCAGGCCGAGCTCACTGGCACTTGTGACCAGCCGTTGCCGACAGCTCGGTCTTCCAGCAGCGTATAAAGCACGATGCCCGGCGAATGCTCGATCTCCGTCGAGCACCCGGTCGAGCTGCTTGTGGGTGCGCACCAGCGGATGGATATGCTCGACCGCCGACACATTGGCGAATTGCGCGGCGGCCGCCCGCGCGACCGTGATGATGGTCTCGCCGGTGGCGTCCGACACCAGATGGAGATGGAAATAGCTGCCGCCGCGGGTGGGCATGCGGAACCTGTCGCTGTCATGGGATATGGCCTGTGGATCGCTGGGGAGGAGGCCACGGCCGGCGGCCCGGCGCAAGCGCAGGCTCGCCCGAACGTGCGGCAGGGTCCACAATGCGCAGGCTTGCCGTCATCCAGGCGCCTGCCGGCGATAAAGCCGGGGAAATTGAACAACACCCGTGCAATCGCTGTCGTTGTCCCGGAATTACCGACTGAAATATGCTGACGAAATCGCGAGTCCTTGCAGCGTCCACGGGACAGCGTTCGGACACCGGGGACAATGCGACGGGGCAGGGGACAGGCTGTGGACGACGGATTCATGAGTCCAAACCACCAGTCCTAACTACCACTAAAATTCAGAATCTAGATCTTTAGATTGAAGGAAGCCTGATTAACGCCTTGCGGGCGGGAGACCGGCTTGACGCGGTGTCGCTTTGAAGCGATGGCATGGCTTCGGCAGGTTCGCACGCGATCGAACGATCGCGCGCCGGCAGGGCAACCATGTACGAATGGCTGAAGGCGTTCCACGTGATCGCGGTCATCGCCTGGATGGCGGGAATGCTCTATCTGCCGCGGCTGTTCGTCTATCACTGCGACGCCGATCCCGGCTCGCGGCAGTCCGAGACCTTCAAGGTCATGGAGCGCCGGCTGCTGAAGGCGATCATCAATCCGGCGATGATCGCGACCTGGGTCCTGGGCCTGTGGCTCGCCTGGCAGGGCGGCTGGTTTTCCGCGCCCTGGCTGCACGCCAAGCTGGCTCTGGTGATTCTCTGTCGGGCGTGCACGGCATGCTCAGCCGCTACACGCGCGATTTCGCCGCCGACAAGCGCCGCAAATCTCCGAAATTCTTTCGGATAATCAATGAAGTACCGACGGTCCTCATGGTCCTCGATCGTGATCCTGGTGATCGTGAAGCCGTTCTGAGGGCGCAGCCGTCCGAAAGGCTGACCGGTCGCCTCCCGGTCGCCAAGCTCTTGCAAAACGCCTGTCTTTCCGTATGTTTGCGTCATCCCACCGAACGTAGGCGGATGTCATCGAGTCCCGGTCCTTGCTAACCGGACCGGCCGACGCATCGGGCAAGGACCGCCTCAGGCTCCAGCCAAGACCTGCGCAATCACGACTCTCTCCGCTCGTTCCGGCCAGTCCGATCCCCATTGGCGCCGGCGCACTTCCCTCCCAAGGACCACCCGTATGCGGGAAATGAAACTCCAAGACCTCAAATCCAAGACTCCGCCCGAACTGCTTGCCTTTGCTGAAGAGCAGGAGATCGAGAACGCCAGCACGCATGCGCAAGCAGGAGCTGATGTTCGCGATCCTCAAGCAGCTTGCGGCCAAGGAGGTGGACATCATCGGCGAAGGCGTCGTCGAGGTCTTGTCCGACGGCTTCGGATTTCTTCGTTCGCCGGAGGCCAATTACCTGCCCGGTCCTGACGACATCTACGTCTCGCCCTCGCAGATCCGCCGCTTCGGGCTGCGCACCGGCGACACGGTCGAAGGCCAGATCCGCTCGCCCAAGGACGGCGAGCGCTACTTCGCGCTCCTCAAGGTGAATACGATCAATTTCGAGGAGCCGGAGAAGGCGCGCCACAAGATCAACTTCGACAATCTGACGCCGCTCTATCCGGACGAGCGGCTGAAGATGGAGCACGACGATCCGACCAAGAAGGATCTCTCGCCGCGCGTCATCGACATCGTCGCGCCGATCGGCAAGGGCCAGCGCGCGCTGGTCGTCGCGCCGCCGCGCACCGGCAAGACCGTGCTGCTGCAGAACATCGCCCATGCGATCGCTGCCAACCACCCCGAATGCTACCTGATCGTGCTGCTGATCGACGAGCGGCCGGAAGAGGTCACCGACATGCAGCGCTCGGTGAAGGGCGAGGTCGTGTCCTCGACCTTCGACGAGCCGGCGTCGCGTCACGTCCAGGTCGCGGAAATGGTGATCGAGAAGGCCAAGCGGCTGGTCGAACACGGCCGCGACGTGGTGATCCTGCTCGAATTCGATCACCCGTCTCGGCCGCGCCTACAACACCGTGGTTCCGTCCTCCGGCAAGGTGCTGACCGGCGGCGTCGATGCCAACGCCCTGCAGCGGCCGAAGCGCTTTTTCGGTGCGGCGCGAAACATCGAGGAGGGCGGCTCGCTGACCATCATCGCCACCGCGCTGATCGACACCGGCAGCCGCATGGACGAGGTGATCTTCGAGGAGTTCAAGGGCACCGGCAATTCCGAGCTTATTCTCGATCGCAAGGTCGCCGACAAGCGCACCTTCCCGGCGATGGACATCACCCGCTCGGGCACCCGCAAGGAAGAGCTGCTCACCGATCCGGCGGTCCTCAAGAAAATGTACGTCCTGCGGCGCATTCTTAACCCGATGGGAACGATGGATGCGATTGATTTCCTGCTGGACAAGCTCCGCAACACCAAGAGCAACTCCGAATTCTTCGAACTCGATGAACACCTGATGCGACGCCTCTCGGCATCGTTGATCCTGGTCTTCGGGCTGGTCTCCGGCGCCGCGGCGCAGACGGCCAGCCCGCAACTCTTTTCGGATTGCGATTTCCCGAGAACGTCGGCGGTTTCGTGCTGAACGACACCACCAACTTCGAGCGCAGCAATCCCGGCCAGGGCCATCTGCTCGACTACACTCTTCCCGGCTGGAAGCTCGACGTGTTCGTCTACGACCTGCGCCGGATCGCGATTCCGGACGACGCCCGCTCGGCGATCGTGCGGGCGGAGTTCGAGCGCTCGCGCGAGGACGCCTTCCTGTCCGCGCCGCGCGGGCCCTACGCCCAGGTGTTCCTGCGGCGCAATTTCACCATCGACGACGGCAAGAAGGTCACGCGCTTTCAGTGTGCGGCGTTTCACATGCGGCGCGACGGCGCCAAGCCGCAGGACGGCTTTCTCTGCGTGACCTCGCTGCGCAACAAGTTCATCAAGCTGCGGCTGACGACGCTGGCCCATCAGGGCACCGAGACGCAGGCGCGTCAGCCATATCGCGGCCTGGATTCCTGTGCTGTGGGGCGGCGCCAACGGCGCGGCGCCTGCGCCGGCCGCGGCCAAGGAGGCCGCGCCGCGCCGGCCTGCGCAACAACGGCGGTCTCCACCGCGCCAGCAGCCTGCCCGCCGCTGAGTTCAGCCGCCGCCCTGCATTGCTCCGGCCGTGCTTGCCAGCGCCGCGGCGTCCGTGACTGGCAGCGAACACCGCTCGCCCACGCATACAAAGGCGGCGCTTCCGGCGTTTCGGCGATCTTGGCCTGCGCCGGATGGTTCGCCGGCAGATCCTGCGCACGATGACGCGCGCAGCAGCGTGCGATTGAGATAGCGGCAACCGGAGCGCGGCCTGCGCCAGCGGTTCCGATTCGGGCCGGTGACGACGATCTCGACCGTGCGCAGCCGCAGGTCGAGCGCGTTGAGCAGCGCGGCGTGCGAGAACAGGTTGTCGGCGGCGCGCGGCAGCACGCCGTCGAACAGCCGGTCGGCCTTCTCGCGCCAGGCGTCGTCGCCGGTCAGGATCGCGAGCCGCACCAGATTCTGCGCTGCGGTCGCATTCGGCGTTGGGCGTCGCGTCGTCGGCGGTGGATGAGGGACGCACCACCAGACCCTCGGCGTCGTCGGCCGTGAGATAATAGCCGCCGTTGTGCGGGTTCGCATAGTGGCGGTCGAGGGCGTGCTTGCCAGGCGAGGGCGCGTTCGAGATAGGCGCGCTCGCCGGTGGCCTCGTGCAGCGCGATGCGCGGCGCGGATCATCTCGGCGAAATCGGAGGCGAGGCCCGGATAGAGCAGCCGGCCGTCACGCCAGGAATGGCCGAAGCCGGTCGTCGCGGGTCATGTGTATTCGCGACGAAGGCGAAGGCGCGCTGCGCCATGTGCGATCCACGACGGTTCGTCCAGCATCGCGCCGGCGTGCACCAGCGCGGCGATCATCATGCCGTTCCAGTCGGCGAGCACCTTGTCGTCGAGGCCCGGGCGCACGCGGGTCTCGCGCACCGCAAGCAGCCGCTCGCGCATCGCCGCAAGCCGCGTCTTGTCGGCGTCGCTGCGCGGCACCGAGGCCAGCCGGTTGAGAATCGTGTGGCCCTCGAAATTGCCTTCGGCCGTGACGTCGTAATGCGCGCGAAAAGAACGCGGCGTCGTCGGCGCCGAGCGCGGCTTCGATCTCGGCGGGCGTCCAGACGTAGAACTTGCCCTCCTCGCCTTCGGAATCGGCGTCGAGCGAAGCGGCGAAGGCGCCCTCCCCCGTCGTCATCTCGCGTGCGAGCCAGCCGACGGTCTCGCGCGCGCGGGTGCGGAACAGGTCGTTGCCGGTGCGCGCGATGCGCCAGCGCGAGCAGGTCGAGAAGCTGGGCGTTGTCGTAGAGCATCTTCTCGAAATGCGGCACCAGCCAGCGCTGCGTCGACCGAGTAGCGCGAGAAGCCGCCGCCGAGATGATCGTAAATGCCGCCTTCGCAGATGCGCTCCAGCGTGTGCACGATCGCATCGAAGTAGCGCGCTTCACCGGTTCGCAACCCGGCGCGCCAGACCAGCTCGTAGAGCGCGGCGTTCGGAAACTTCGGCGCGCCGCGCAGCCCGCCGTTCTCCGGATCGAAGGCGCCGGCGATCTGCTGCGCGAGGCTGGTCGAGCTCGGCTCGCGCCGATCGTCACGCGGCCCGGCGGCCGCGCCTTCTCGGCGAGCCGCTCCATCAGCGCGTCGCGGTTCTGCTGGATCTTGTCCGGCTCCTCGCGGAACAGGCGCGCGACCTCGCGCAGCACGTCGACGAACGCCGGTCGGCCGTAGCGCGAAATCGTTCGGAAAATAAGTGCCGCCCCATACCGGTTCGCCGTCCGGCGTGAGAAACATGGTCAGCGGCCAGCCGCCCTGCTCGCCGAGCTGATGCAGCGCCGCCATGTAGATCTGGTCGATGTCGGGACGCTCCTCGCGATCGACCTTCATGTTGACGAACAGCTCGTTCATCACCGCGGCGGTCGCGACGTCCTCGAAGCTCTCGTGCGCCATCACATGGCACCAGTGGCAGGCGGCGTAGCCGACCGACAGCAGGATCGGCTTGCCGGTGCGCGCCGCCTCCGCCAGCGCCTGCGGTCCCCATGGCCACCAGTCGACCGGGTTGTGACTGGTGCTGCAGCAGATACGGGCTGGTTTCTCCGGCGAGCCGGTTCTCCGCGTGGTGGCGAAGTCTGGGGCTGTCATGTCGGCTTTACGCTTTTCTTACCCTGAATGAGCCGGGGTGGCGCGGTGTCGCCAATCGGGTTATGAATCGGGCGCCAAGGCGAGCTGTCGATCCGACACTCGTGTGTCGGCGACACTATATCGGATGCGGAGACAGATTGTGGCGACAGGCACTGTGAAGTGGTTCAATGCGACGAAGGGCTACGGTTTCATTCAGCCTCAAGGCGGCGGCAAGGATGTGTTCGTACACGTCTCGGCCGTGCAGCGCGCGGGGCTGACGAGTCTGCAGGAAGGCCAGCAGGTCGAATTCGAGATCGTGTCCAATCGCGGCAAGGAGGCGGCCGAGAACCTCAAGGTGAGGTGAACGGCAGTCGGCCGCTCGCAGGTGGCCTTCGGCGGGGAGCGGTCGAGACGGTTGCGAAAGCCCGGCATGTGCCGGGCTTTTTGCGTTCGGGCATCCGATCGTGAAGCGCCTGCGCGGCGGTGCTGCTGCGGTTCGCGCTGCGCGGACGCTGGCTTCGCGGCTGGCGCATTGTTGCACGCGATAAATCGAAGCATCATCGCGTCATGGAGTTCTCATGGTCTTTGGTTGCCGCGGGCTTCGGCGCCTATCTGCTGGCCGGTGCGGTCAAGGGCACGATCGGGCTGGGACTGCCGAGCATCGCCATCGGATTGATGGCGATCGTCATGCCGCCGGCGCAAGCGGCGGCGCTGCTGATCTTTCCGTCGCTGATCACCAACGTCTGGCAGGGGCTGGTCGGCGGCCATCTTCGGCCGCTGCTCGCGCGGTTCTGGCCGCTGCTGCTCGGCAGCCTGATCGGCGTGTGGTTCGGCGGCGGCGTTCTCACCAGTGCGAACTCGCGATACGCCGCGCTCGGTCTCGGCGTCGCGCTGGTCTGCTACGGCATCGTCGGGCTGACCGGGTTTCAGTTTTCGGTGCGCCGCGAGAGCGAGCGATGGCTGGGCTTTCCTGTCGGGCTGACCACGGGCCTGGTGGCCGGCGCAACCGGTGTGTTCGTGCTGCCGGCCGGCCTGTATTTCCAGGCGCTCGGCCTGAACAAGGACGAACTGGTGCAGGCGCTCGGCCTGTCGTTCACCGCGTCGACCGTCGCGCTCGCCGCAATCCTGTGGCGCGACGGCGTGCTTGAGGTCGGCAACGTGACAGGCTCGGCGCTGGCTGTGCTCCCTGCCCTGATCGGCATGGCGGTCGGCCAATGGCTGCGCGGCATGGCGAGCGCGCAGACGTTCCGCATCTTCTTCTTCGCGGGACTTCTCCTGCTCGGCGTCCAGCAGACGATCCGCAACGCGATCTGATCGCGGACCGTCGTGCATCGCCACGCGGCCGGATTCGCCCTATAGGGTCGGCAGGTTCGGTCGCCCGCCACGATGGCTTGCGGCCGCTGCGAGCATGCGATGCCAAACGACACGATCTTTGCCCTGTCCTCTGGCCGGCTTCCCGCCGCGATCGGCGTGGTGCGCATTTCCGGGCCGCGCGCGGGCGATGCGCTGAAGGCGCTGACGGGCCGGCTGCCGGAGCCGCGCCGCGCCGCGCTCGGCCGGCTTCGGTCGCCACTGACACAGGAGGTGCTCGACGAGGCGCTGGTGCTGTGGTTTCCCGCGCCGAACAGCGAGACCGGCGAGGACACGGCGGAGCTTCAACTGCATGGCGGCCGCGCCGTGGTGGCGGCGGTGCTGGAGGCGCTGGGCCGTCTCGAAGGTTTGCGGCCCGCAGAGCCCGGCGAGTTCACGCGCCGGGCGTTCGAGCACGGCCGGCTCGATCTCACCGCGGTCGAGGGGCTCGCGGATCTGATCGCGGCGGAGACCGAGGCGCAGCGCCGTCAGGCCTATCGTCACCTCAAGGGCTTCCTCGGCGCGCGGGTGGAAGACTGGCGACAGCGGCTGATCGAGGCGCTGGCGCTGGTCGAGGCGCGAATCGATTTTTCGGATGAGGCCGACGTGCCCGAGGATCTCGTCGCGCCGGCGCTGGAGATCGTCCGCCGGCTCAGGGCCGAGATTCGCGAGGCGCTGGCCGGCGCCGCGCGCGGCGAGCGATTGCGTGACGGGCTGGTGGTGGCGATCGCCGGCCCGCCCAACGCAGGCAAGTCGACGCTGCTCAACCGGCTGGCGCGGCGCGAGGCCGCGATCGTATCGCCGATCCCCGGCACCACCCGGGATGTCATTGAAGTGCACCTCGATCTCGGCGGCTATCCGGTGACACTGATCGACACCGCCGGATTGCGCGACAGTGGCGACCCGGTGGAGCAGGAGGGCGTGCGGCGGGCGCGTGAGCGGGCGGCCGGAGCCGACCTCGTGCTGTGGATCGAAGATATGGCGGCCGGAGAAAGCAGCGCAGTCGATCCGGCTTTGGAAAGGAGCGGTGTGCCGCTCCGGCGGGTTTGGAACAAGGCCGATCTGAATTCTATAAGAAATGAACAAAAAGATAATAATAGTGAATATGAATTCATTATATCAAGTATGACGGGATCCGGTGTTGACCAATTGATCTCTGATGTAACTAAATTTGTAGCGGACTATTTCTCATCCGAACCGGCGCTCGTTACGCGGCTCCGGCATCGGACCGCACTGAATGAGAGTTGCGATTCGCTGGATCGCATCCTCAACTCGGAGCTTGAGCTTGAGCTGCTGGCCGAGGAGCTGCGCTTGGCGGCGCGCGCCTTGGGACGGCTGACCGGACGGGTTGATGTGGAGGACATTCTCGATGTCATTTTTCGGGATTTCTGCATCGGGAAATGATCCGCCGCCCGGATGGTGTTTCACGTGAAACATGCGCGGCAGCCTGATCGGCTGCTGCGGGCTTTGACCCCCGATCCGGCCTCCGCTAGAAACCCGCATCCATGTCGGACCGAAAATACGATGTCATCGTCATCGGCGGCGGCCACGCCGGCTGCGAGGCGGCCGCGGCGGCCGCGCGCATGGGTGCGCGCACCGCGCTGATCACGCACCGGTTTTCGACCGTCGGCGCGATGTCCTGCAATCCCGCAATCGGCGGGCTCGGCAAGGGTCATCTGGTTCGGGAAATCGACGCGCTCGACGGCCTGATGGGCCGGGTCGCCGACCAGGGGGGCATCCAGTTCCGGGTTCTGAACCGCCGCAAGGGTCCGGCGGTCCGCGGACCGCGCGCGCAGGCGGATCGCAAGCTCTATGCGGCGGCGATGCAGGCCGCGATCCGCGAAACCGACAATCTCGAGGTGGTCGAGGGCGAGGCCGACGATCTTTTGGGCGAGGGCCGGGTGACCGGCGTCCGCCTTGCCGACGGTCGGATCCTGACAGCCGGCGCCGTGGTTCTGACCACCGGGACATTCCTAAGGGGCCTGATTCATCTCGGCGAAACCCAGATTCCCGCCGGACGGGTGGGAGAGGCGCCGGCCATGGGGCTTTCGCTGGCCCTGGAGCGGCATGGATTGGCTCTCGGCCGCCTCAAGACCGGGACGCCGCCCAGGCTGGATGGCCGCACCATCGACTGGGCGGCGCTTCAGATGCAGCCCGGCGACGATCCCCCCGAGCCGTTTTCCGCCCTGACGGATCGCTTGCCGAATCCCCAGATCGAATGCGGAATCACCCGCACCACGCCGGCCACCCATGAGGTGATCCGGGCCAACGTGCATCGCTCCCCGATGTATTCGGGCCAGATCCAGAGCCGCGGGCCGCGCTATTGCCCGTCGATCGAGGACAAGATCGTCCGCTTCGGCGATCGCGACGGGCACCAGATCTTTCTGGAGCCCGAGGGACTGGACGATCCGACGGTCTATCCGAACGGGATTTCGACCTCGCTGCCCGAGGACGTGCAACTCGCGCTGCTCAAGACCATTCCCGGTCTGGAGCGCGTCACGATGCTCCGGCCCGGCTACGCCATCGAATACGACCACGTCGATCCGCGCGAGTTGACGCCGAGCCTTGAAACCCGTCGGGTCAGGGGACTGTTTCTGGCCGGCCAGATCAACGGCACCACCGGATACGAGGAGGCGGCCGCGCAAGGCCTGGTCGCCGGCCTGAATGCGGCATCCCGCGCGGCGGGCGGCGCGCCGATTCATTTCGACCGGGCCGAGGCTTATCTCGGCGTGATGATCGACGATCTGGTGACCCGCGGCGTCACCGAACCGTACCGGATGTTCACCTCGCGAGCCGAATACCGGCTGACGCTCCGAGCCGACAACGCCGACCAGCGCCTGACCGGGCGGGGGCTCGAAATCGGCTGCGTCGGGGCTCAGCGTCGCACTCATTATATCAGTCGGATCAATTCGTTACGTGAAATTCGGGCGCTGGCCGAAGGTCTCTCGGTTACGCCGAACGAAGCGGCACGCCACGGCCTTGCGCTGAACAAGGACGGACAGCGCCGCACCGCCTTCGAGCTTCTGTCCTATCCCGGGCTCGGCATCACCGACGTCACGCGAATCTGGCCGCAGTTCGGTCGCTTCGCTCCCGACATTTGCGCCCAGCTTGAGATCGACGCGAAATACGCCGTCTATCTCGACCGCCAGGCCGCCGACGTGGCGGTCTATCGCAAGGACGATGCGTTCGAGCTTCCGGACGCCTTCGACTATGCCGCTGTCACCGGTCTCTCAAACGAAGCCCGCCAGAAGCTCCAGGCCGCGAAGCCTCGCACACTCGGCCACGCTGCGCGGCTCGATGGCGTGACGCCCGCGGCGTTGACCCTCCTCGTGGCGCACATCCGCCGGAACGGCCGCGGCCGCCCGGCCGCGTGATGATGCGAGCTCTCCTCCATCCCGAAGCCGGCGACCGGGAGCGGGCGCTCGCACTGACGCCTGTTTCACGTGAAACGCTGGCGCGGCTCGATCGCTATGTCGAACGCCTTCTGGCCACCCAGTCCCACACCAACTTGATCTCGCCCGGATCGATTCCCAATCTCTGGACACGCCACGTCGCCGATTCGCTTCAGCTTCTCGACCACGCGCCGGAGGCCCGGCGCTGGATCGACCTGGGCTCGGGCGGCGGATTTCCCGGTCTGGTGCTCGCGTGTGCATTGGCCGATCAGGACGGCGTGGAGGTCCAGCTTGTGGAGAGCATCGGGAAGAAGGCGCGCTTTCTCGAGGAGACCGCACGCGATCTCGGTCTTCCCGTGCATGTTCACCCTGTGCGAATCGAGGATTTCGTGAAGAAACTGTCGGGGCCGGTCGATGTGGTGACGGCCCGGGCGCTGGCTCCGCTAGACAGGCTCCTCGATATGGCGTCGCCGCTTCTGGCTCGGGGGGCGCAGGCGCTGTTCATGAAGGGCCAAGATGTAGCGTCTGAATTGACCGCAGCCGCTAAATCTTGGAATATCGATGCCACGTTGATCCCGAGCAAGACCCATCCCGACGCCCGTATCGTCGCCATCCGAGCGGCGAAGCGAAAGGCCGCCGGGAAATAGCGTCTCACCGGCTTCGGCCACGGACTCGTTCAATGACCGACACGTCCCATCCCAGCGAACCGACCGGCGGCGATCCCGCGGACGCGTCCGCAAGCGCAGCCGGCGATGTCGCCACCGCACCGGCCGCCGCTCAGCAGGTGATCGACCTCGCCGCCAAGACCGTGCCGGCGAAGCCGCCGCGGGTTCTCGCCATCGCCAACCAGAAGGGCGGCGTCGGCAAGACCACGACCGCGATCAATCTCGGCACTGCGCTGGCTGCGATCGGCGAGCGCGTGCTGGTGATCGACCTCGATCCGCAGGGCAACGCCTCGACCGGGCTCGGCATCGACCGCCGCAACCGCAAGGTCTCGACCTACGACGTGCTGATGGGCGAGGCGCCGCTGCGCGAGTCGGTGGTGGCGACCGCCGTGCCGCGGCTTTCGCTCGCGCCCTCCACGCTCGATCTCTCCGGCGTCGAACTGGAGATCGGCCAGGCGCGCGATCGCGCGTTCCGGCTGCGCACCGCGATCGCGCCGCTCAACGCCGGCCGCGCCACCGGCATCGGCGACTTCACCTATGTTCTGGTCGATTGCCCGCCGTCGCTCAATCTGCTGACCGTCAACGCGATGGCCGCCGCGCACGCGATCCTGGTGCCGCTGCAATGCGAGTTCTTCGCGCTCGAAGGCCTGTCGCAGCTTCTGCAGACCGTGGAGCAGGTGAAGACCACGCTCAATCCGGAGCTGACGATTCACGGCATCGTGCTGACCATGTTCGACGCGCGCAACAACCTGTCGAACCAGGTCGTCGCCGACGTGCGCGAATTCATGGGCCGCAAGGTCTACGACACGATCATCCCGCGCAACGTGCGCGTCTCGGAAGCGCCGTCCTACGGCAAGCCGGTGCTGGTCTACGATCTCAAATGCGTCGGCAGCGAAGCCTACCTGCGGCTCGCGACCGAAATCATCCAGCGCGAAAAGGAATTGCGCGCGAGCTGACGCCGGATCGCAATGGACCGATCGCCGGATTCCAATTCGAGGGTGTGTTGCGTGACCGTCGCGCGCCCGGAAGCACTGTCAAAAATACGTCCAAGAACACATTCAAGAACACGTCCAAGAACGTTCTCGACAACACTCCGAAGAACACTGTCGTCAACAAAGCGCGAGGTCAGCCGTGTCGGTTTTGAAGGAGGCTCATGCGATGGCCGATGACGCCACGCGGTCGCGGCTGGGACGCGGGCTGGCCGCGCTGATCGGCGATGTCGGCCAGGAGCCGCAGACCGGCGAGCGCACCCGTGCGCAGCGCCGCGTGCCGATCGAATTCGTGCAGCCCAACCCGCGCAATCCGCGCAAGCAGTTTTCCGAATCCGATCTGGAAGACCTGACCGCGTCGATCCGCGAGCGCGGACTGATCCAGCCGGTGGTGGTGCGAAGCCGCGGTCCGGATTCGTATGAGATCATCGCCGGCGAGCGGCGCTGGCGTTCGGCGCAGCGCGCCGGCCTGCACGAGATTCCGATCGTCGTGCTCGACGTCACCGACGCCGAGGCGCTCGAGCTCGCCATTGTGGAGAACGTGCAGCGCGCCGATCTCAATCCGGTGGAAGAGGCGGCGGGCTATCAGTCGCTGATCGACGAGTTCAAGCACTCGCAGGACGACCTTGCGCGCATCGTCGGCAAGAGCCGCAGCCACATCGCCAACACGCTGCGGCTGCTCAAGCTGCCCGAATCGGTGAAGGCCTATCTCAAGGCCGGCAAGCTCACCGCGGGTCATGCGCGTGCGCTGCTCGGCCAGCCGGAGCCGGAGCGGCTGGCGCGTGAGATCGTCGAGAAGGGCCTGAACGTGCGCCAGGTCGAGGCGCTGGCGCAGGAGAACGCGGCCAAGGCCGGAACGCGCAAGCCGCGCGCGCCGGCCGCGAAAGACCCGGACACGGTGGCGCTGGAGAGGCGCGTGTCGGACGCGCTCGGCCTGGTCGTGAGCGTCGACCATCGCGGCGAGGGCGGCGTGCTGCACATCCGCTATCGCGATCTCGACCAGCTCGACGACGTGCTGCACCGGTTGGAGCGGACGAAGTAGGAGGCCAGGGTCTGATCCCGCTTCGTTGAATCAGACCCATTGCCGATCTTTTTGTTTGGGCACGATCCTGTCCGAAAGCCGGTTTCCACTCTTCGGGATCATACCCTAGCCTCTGCGCCGCGCGTTCAGAGCCAGCGACAGCAGCGAACGCTGCGCCAGCGAATCGGCAATGGCCGGCGTTCGGCGCATGGTCAGCATCGCGTCCGACAATTGCTCCATCGCGCGTTCGAGCTTTGCTGCGCTCCAGGCGCCGAGCGCGCTCTCGACCTGCGCCTTGCGGCGGAAGTGTACCGGCGGCACGAAACCGTAAAGCGCGCGTTCGACGCTGTCGCCCGAGTCCACCGCAATGCGCGCCTTGTGCATCTGCGTAACGTGGCGGAGCGCGGCGTAGACGATCGTGCCGGGCGCGGTGCCGGCACCGACGGCGCGCGCGAACTGCGTCTCGGTGTCGGCGGTCTTGCCGGCGAAGGCGGCGTCGATCACCGAATCGAGCGCGAGCGCCGACGCATCCGCGACAACGGCTGCGACATCGTCGAGCGTCACGGTCTCCTTGCCGCGTGCGTAGAGCGCCAGTTTCTCGATCTCGCTGCGCGAGGCGCGGCGGTCGCCGCCGATCAGCGAGGCGAGAGCGGCGCGGGCATCCGGCGCGATCGCAAGTTCGGCCCGTCGCATCTCCTCGTCGATCAGACGCAGCAGGTCGCGCTCGCCGTCGGCATAGCAGGCGATGACCGCGGCCGCTTTGGCCTTCTCGCACAAAGTGCGCAGCGGTGCGGTCTTGCGCAGGTCGCCAGCCTCGATCACCACGCGGCAATCGACCGGCGGCGTGTCGATCAGCGTCTGGACAGCGGATACGATATTGCGGCCGGTCGGCTTGACCCACACGGCGCGCTTGCCGCCGAACAGGGGCACCGTGTGCGCCTCTTCGGCCAGACGCGACGGCTCGGCCGCGACCGTATCGCCCTCCAGATGCACCAGCGCGAACGGGTCGTCCGGATCGGCGACGGACTTTTTGACGATGGCCTGGGCGCGCTCGCGCACCAGTCCGGAATCGGGGCCGAACACCAGCACGATCGGCTTGCCCGGATCCGGCTTCGCGACGAAGGAATTCGACCTCGGAGGATTTCAGCGCGGTCATCGGATGGCGTCACGCCGCAGGACGGCTCGCGGCGACAGCGGCCCGCTCATGCGGGCTCAGGTGCCGGCGACGAAGAAGGACGCCAGCCGCGCCTTGATGTTCTCGGCGATGACCTGCGCCGCGCGGTTCTCGGCGTCGCGCAGGCCGCGCACGCGCGCGAACCGCTGCTGCTGGCCGGGAATGTCGAAGGACACGCGCGAGAAGGTCTGGCCCTGAACCACCGGGCGGCCGGTGGCGAGGTCGACCAGCGTGTAGGTGGCGTTGATGCCGTAGTTCTCGACGTCCGGCCGCGCGGTGGTGATGTCGACGATCACCTGCTGGCGGGTGGTCGAAAGCTGGATGGTCAGGCGGTGGGTCGGGTTGAGCTGGCCGCTGCCGCCGGTGATGTCGAACAGGAGATGGTTACGCACCTCGTTGCCGAGCCGGGCCTCCGGCGTGCCGTTGCGCGCCAGGATCGGCGCGACGTCGACGCCGCGCATGGCCTGTCCGAGCGCCGGGCCGCCAGGCACGACCGGTTGCTGGCCGTAGAGCGGCTGGAAGCAGCCGGCCGTCAGCAGCGCGAGGCCGAACACGGCGGCGATGCGGGCCGACCTTCGTCCTGCAAAGGGGCGAGGGGAGACCGCGCGGGTGTCAGGCGACCACATTCACGATCCTCTGCGGGACGACGATGACCTTTTTCGGGCTTTTGCCTTCCAGCGCCCGTTGTACCGCATCGAGCGCCAGAACGGCAGCCTCGATTTCGGGGGCCTTGGCATCGCGGGGCACGGTCACGTCCGCTTTCTTCTTGCCGTTGATCTGGACCGGCAGGGTGACGGTGTTCTCCACCAGCAGCTCCGGCTCGAGCACGGGCCAAGCCTCGGTCGCGAGCAGGCCCGTGTGGCCGAGCGCCGCCCAGCACTCCTCCGCCAGATGAGGCATCATCGGGTGGAACAGCCGCACCATGATGCCGGCGGCCTCGCGCAGCGCCCACCGGAAGTCAGGCGTGTCGGCGGGTTTTGCCACGGCGGAGCCGAGCGCATTGGCGAACTCGTAGATGTGCGCCACGGCGACGTTGAAGTGCAGCTTCTCGATCGCGTCCGAAACCTTGGCGAGTGCGCCGTGCGAGGCCTTGCGCAACGCCAGCGCGGCCTCGCCGAATTCCGCCGGCCGGTCGGCGGGGGCGGCCTTTGCGATCTCGGCGGCCTCGCCGATCATCCGCCACAGCCGGTTGGTGAAGCGCCACGCGCCCTGCACGCCGCGCTCGGTCCACTCCACGTCGCGCTCCGGCGGCGAGTCGGACAGCATGAACCAGCGCGCCACGTCCGCGCCGTAGGTGCCGATGATGTCGTCGGGGTCGATGGTGTTCTTCTTCGACTTCGACATCTTCTCGATCGGGCCGATCTCGACCGGCGCGCCGGTCGCGGTGAGCGTCGCCTTGCGCGCGCCGCCTTCACCACCCTCGATCGTGACCTCGGCCGGCGTGACCCATGCGCCGTCCTTTGCGCGGTAGGTCTCGTGCACCACCATGCCCTGCGTGAACAGGCCGGCGAACGGCTCGTCGATTCCGAGATGACCGGTCTGCTTCATCGCGCGCGCGAAGAAGCGCGAATACAGCAGATGCAGGATCGCGTGCTCGATGCCGCCGATATACTGGTCGACCGGCAGCCAGCGGTCCGCGACCGCGCGGTCGGTCGGCGCGGTCTCGTTCCAGGGATCGGTGAAGCGCGCGTAGTACCACGACGAATCCACGAACGTGTCCATCGTGTCGGTCTCGCGACGCGCCGGCTGGCCGCATTGCGGACAGGCGACGTTCTTCCAGGTCGGATGCCGGTCGAGCGGGTTGCCGGGGCGGTCGAAGCTCACGTCCTCGGGCAGCGTCACCGGCAGGTCGCCCTGCGGCACCGGCACCACGCCGCAGGCCTCGCAATGGATGACCGGGATCGGGCAGCCCCAGTAGCGCTGGCGCGAGATGCCCCAGTCGCGCAGGCGGTAATTCACCTGGCGCTGGGCGACAGGCTCGCCGTTGAAAGCTTGCGCCGGTCTCTCCGCTCCCTCCCCCTGAAAGGGGGAGGGTCGGGGTGGGGGTCCGCCATCCGGCAAGTTGATCCCCACCCGGCGTCCTTCGGCCGCCGACCTCCCCTTTTCAAGGGGAGGTAAGGAAGAGTTCTCCAGTCGCTTCGCGACCTCTTCCTTGGCCTGCGCGATGCTCATGCCGTCGAGGAAGCGCGAGTTGATCATAGTGCCGTCGCCGTCATACGCGGTGTCGGTGATGACGAAGGACGCGGGATCCTGTCCGGGCGGGCAGACCACCGGCACGTTGCCGAGCCCGTACTTGTTGACGAAGTCGAGGTCGCGCTGGTCGTGCGCCGGGCAGCCGAAGATCGCACCGGTGCCGTAGTCCATCAGGATGAAGTTCGCGACATAGACCGGCAGCATCCAGCCCGGATCGAACGGATGCGCGGCGCGGATGCCGGTGTCGAAGCCCAGCTTCTCGGCGGTGTCGATGTCGGCCTGCGCGGTGCCGCGGCGCTTGCACTCCGCGATGAAGTCCGCGAGCGCGGCGTTCTTTGCGGCGGCCGCACGCGCCAGCGGATGATCGGGCGCGATCGCGACGAACTTCGCGCCGAACAGGGTGTCCGGACGCGTGGTGAAAACCTCAAGCTCCGCCTCGCCGCCGGGTGCGGTCGCGGCGTCAAGCGCAAAGCGGATCAGGAGGCCCTCGCTTCGGCCGATCCAGTTCTTCTGCATCAGCCGGACCTTCTCCGGCCAGCGGTCGAGCCGGTCGAGCGCGCCGAGCAGGTCTTCCGAGAAATCGCTGATCTTCAGGAACCACTGGGTCAGTTCGCGCTGCTCGATGGGCGCGCCGGAGCGCCAGCCGCGGCCGTCGATCACCTGCTCGTTGGCGAGCACGGTCTGGTCGACCGGATCCCAGTTCACCTTGGACTGCTTGCGCTCGACCAGCCCCGCCTTGAGAAAGTCGAGGAACATGCGCTGCTGGTGCCTGTAGTATTTCGGATCGCAGGTCGCGATCTCCCGGCTCCAGTCGAGCGACAGGCCCATCGACTGAAGCTGCGCCTTCATGGTGGCGATGTTCTGGTAGGTCCATGTCTTGGGATGGCTCTTCATCGCCATCGCCGCGTTCTCGGCTGGCATGCCGAAGGCGTCCCAGCCCATCGGGTGCAGCACGTCGAAGCCGCGGGCGCGCTTGTAGCGGGCCACCACGTCGCCCATCGCGTAGTTGCGGACGTGGCCCATGTGGATGCGCCCCGATGGATAGGGGAACATCTCCAGGACGTAGTATTTCGGGCGCGTCGCCGCGCCGCCCGGGGCGGCGTTGGCGGTGGCGAAGACCTGGCGCTCGGCCCAGGCTTTCTGCCAGCGGGCCTCAGCCTCGCGGGCGTTGTAGCGGTCGGATTTCTGAGATTCGGCGGTCATTTGACCGGAGTATTAGAGGCCGCCGTGGGATTGGGGAAGGGCTTCGCGGCGGCTCTTCACCCTCGCCGCCGCCCTTGATTCTGCCATCCAGAACCTGTCGCCGCCGTGGCGGAACGCCGACCGGCGCCCCTCGGGCTTCTTCATTGGGCACCCGCCCTCGTTGGCGGTTCGCCACCGATCACACGCGACACGGCGGGATATGGCCGTTACTTTCCCCGCACTCGAACGGATCGCAGCGGAATAGCCATGCAATACACCACCCTCGGCCGCACCGGCCTGCGCGTTTCCATCGCCGGGCTCGGCACCGGCGGCTTTTCGCGGCTGGGTCTGGTCGCCGGCAAGACCGAGGACGAGGCGGCCCGGCTGATGCACGAGGCGGTCGGTCTCGGCATCAACCTCATCGACACCGCGCCGTCCTACGGCACCGAGGGCGCGGTCGGCCGCGCGCTGAAAACCATCCCGCGCGACCAGGTCGTGATCGCCACCAAGTCGCCGATCTATCGCGACGGCCAGTTGTGGTCGCCGGAAAAGGTGGTCGCGAGCCTCGACAATTCGCTGCGGCTGCTCGGCACCGACCACATCGACGTCTATCAGCTTCACGGCGTCGAGGCGCCGCAGTACCGGCACGCCGCCGACGTGATCGCGCCGGTGCTCGCCGAGCAGAAGCGCAAAGGAAAAATCCGCCACATCGGCATCACCGAGAACCCGATCAACGACTTCACCAACGCCATGCTGGAGCATGCGCTGCGCGACGACGTGTGGGAGGTGATGATGATCGGCTTCCACATGATGCACCAGATCGCGCGCACCAAGGTGTTTCCGGTCACGCGCGACAAGCGCATCGGCACGCTGCTGATGTTCGCGGTGCGCAGCATCTTCGCCGATCCGCCGCGCATCCGCCGCGAGCTGCGCGCGCTCGCCGACGAGGGCAAGGTCGAGAAATGGCTCGGCGAATCCGACGATCCGCTCGGCTTTCTCATCCACGAGGCCGGGGCGGCGAATCTCACGGAGGCGGCCTACCGCTACGCGCGGCACGAGCCGGGCGTCGACGTCGTGCTGTTCGGCACCGGCAACGCCGCGCACCTGCGCGCCAACGTCGATGCGCTGCTGAAGCCGCCGTTGCCTCAGGCCGATCGCGACACGCTCGCAAGGCTGTTCGGCCATCTCACCGGGATCGGCCTCGATTCGCACTCCGGCGTGACGCGCTGACGCGTGTCGCGTCTTAACGCTAACGCCCGAAACGTGTTTGGCCGAAAGACCCCGCCCTGTATCCCTTGACGGCGGCGTCGAGAGGGTTGGGGCGTATGTCGGGACATCCGCGGCTTCTGAGCCTGCTTGTCGCTCTGCCGATGCTGGTGGCGGGCGATCGCGCCGCGGCGTCCGACTGGGACACCTGCGCCAAGGGCTCCGGCGACCAGGCCATCGCGGCCTGCACCCGCGCCATCCAGTCCAAGACCTACACCGGCCGGGTTCTGGCGCTCGCCTATTCCAATCGCGGCGTCGAGTGGAAGTCGAAGGGCGATCTCAAGCGCGCCATCGCCGATTACGATGCCGCGATCCGGCACGATCCGCAGCAGCCGGCGGCGTTCAACAACCGCGGCATCGCGCACGCCGCGGCCGGCGATCTCGATCGCGCCGTGGCCGATTACGACGAGGCGCTGAAGCTCAACCCACAGTTCGCCGCCGCTTTCGGCAACCGCGGACTGGCTTACTTCGGCCGGGGCCAGCACCAGCGTGCGATCGCCGATTACGATGCCGCCATTGCCATCGAGCCGGACGCCATCCGTCTCAACAACCGCGGCAACGCCTATGCGGCGCGCGGCCAGCACGACCGTGCGATCCAGGATTTCGACGCCGCGGTGGCGGCCGACCCACGCTATCCGATCGCGTTCTACAATCGCGGCAACGCCTACGTCGCCAAGAAGGACTACGACCGCGCGATCCAGAATTACGATCAGGCGCTGACGCTGCACGACGGCTATCAGGAGGCGCTGGTCAATCGCGGCGTGGCATACGAGAAGGCCGGCCGGTACGACCGCGCCGTGGCGGACTACGACGCGGCGATCAAGCTCGATCCCAAGGATCCCGTCACGTTTCACAACCGCGGCAACGCGCTGCTGCGCAAGGGCGACCACAAGCGCGCGATCTCCGACTACGATCACGCGATTCGCCTCGACGGAAAATACGCCAGCGCCTACTTCAGCCGCGCCATCGCCCACGAAAGCCTGCGGCAGTTCGAGCGCGCCATCGCCGACTATGGCACCGTGACCCGCCTGCAGCCCGAGAATGCGGTTGCCTGGAACAGCCGATGCTGGGCCAAGGCGCTGCGCGGCTTGCTGCAGGCCGCGCTTCCGGATTGCGACGAGGCGCTTCGGCTGCGCCCCGACTATGTGAATGCGCTGGACAGCCGCGCCTTCGTGCATCTGCGCGCGCATCGGCTCGACCAGGCGATTGCGGACTACGACGCTTCGCTGAAGATCGACCCCAAGAAGGCGTCGGCGCTCTACGGGCGTGGAATGGCCAAGCGCCGCAAGGGCGCCTTCGAAGACGGCAACGCCGACATTGCAGCGGCGCGTGCGATCAGGCCGGATATCACGGCCGAGTTCTCGCGCTACGGCCTGAGCCCGCCGCTGGTCGATCTGAAGCCCGAGGCTGCGGCGAAGCCGGAATCGATGGCGCGTCAGCAGTCCGACTCGCAGCCGCTGCCGCGTCCCGTGACCCGCTGAGTCGAGTGGTCAGGAACCTTCGCCTCCGCCCGGCCGTTCTTTCACGGGGGAGCGAAAGGAGACAGTCATGACTGACCAGTCGCAGATCAAGGAGCACATGATCAAGGAGCACATGGAGGTCTACGGTTCCGATGGCGAGCGTCTGGGAACCGTCGACCATCTCGAAGGCGCAGACAGCATCAAACTGACCAAGAACGATCCCAAGGCCGGCGGCCAGCATCACCTCATACCTGTGGCCTGGGTCTCGCGCGTCGATCAGCACGTTCATCTGAACAAGTCGTGCGACGATGCGATGAAGCAGTGGAAATCCGCGGCCTGACCGGCGCCGGAGTTTTTGGCGCTCGAGCCCGGCCACGGCCGGGCTTTTGCGTATTAGCCGGCCTGGGCGAAGGCGATGCTGCGATGCGCGACCACGGCATCGCGGCCATTCTGCTTGGCGGCGTAGAGCGCCTGGTCGGCGGCGGCGACCAGCGTCTCCGGGTGCTCGTCGGTTTTGGGCACCGAGGCCGCGGCGCCGATACTGATCGTGACATGCGCCGGACCCGGCCCCCGGCGCGCGATGCGCAGCGCGTGAATCGCCTTGCGCAGCCGCTCGGCCACGGCGACGGTATGCGGCTCGTCGGCGCCCGGCAGCAGCAGCGCGAATTCGTCGCCGCCGAAGCGGGCCGCGACGTCGCCCACGCCGGTGGCGACCGAGGCCAGCGCCTCGCCGACCTGACGCAGGCAATTGTCGCCCTCCAGGTGTCCGCAGCCGTCGTTGAACGTCTTGAAGCGGTCGATGTCGAACAGCAGCAGTCCGAGCGGCCGCCGCGCCCTGGCCGCGCGTTGCCACTCGTCCTGCAGGCGGGCGTCGAAGGCCCGGCGATTGGCGAGGCCGCACAGCCCGTCGATCGAGGCCAGCTCCTCAAAGTGACGGTTGGCGGCGCGCAGTTCGCGTTCGCGCACGGCAAGCCGTTGCGTCATGTCGTCGAAGGCCTCTGCGAGCGGCTTGAACTCCGCAACCCAGCCCTCCCGGGGAAGCCGCGCATCCATCTCGCCGCGTCCGACCCGGGTGGCGGTTCGCGCCAGCGCGCGAATCGGATCGACGATCAGCCGTTCGCCGCCGAACCATGCCGCGAACAGCGCCAGCAGCGCGAACAGGCCAAGCTGCAGATAGGCGCGGCCGATCTCGGCGTCGATTCCGCTCAGCACGGCGTTCTCGTCGAGTCCGATGACGAGCCGGGATTGGGTGTTCGGCACGCGCACGAACCCGAACACGCGGCGCGTCCCGTCCAGGCCGTCGCCCACCGTCATGCCTTCGTCGCGGGACAGAATGGTCTGCACAATGGAATGTTCGAAGACGTTGCGCCCGATCGATTCGGCGATTTCGGGATGGCGCGCGATCAACACGCCGTGTCCGTCGATCAGTGCGATCGACGATCCCTCCCGGCGACCGACCGAACCGATCAGGCGCTCCATCCACGTCAGATCAATCGTCGCGATCAGCATGGCGCGCAGTCCACTGGCGTCGTCCAGCACCGGCTGGGCGGCGATGATGGTGGGCTTCTGCCGCATTCTGCCGATCAGATAGTCGCTGAGCGTAAAAGCGCCGGTGCGGCCGGCCTCCCGGTAATAGACCCGGTCCGTGAGGTCGATATCGACCAGCCGCGCATGGGTTGAGCAGACGACCCGGCCGTCCGCGTCGGCCAGGGAAAGACTGCGCAGCCACGGCAGGCCGCGGGCCGAATCGACCAGCGAATGGCACTCGTGCCGCAGACCGCGGGCGATTCGCCCGGAGTTGGCGTAGATCTGCAACAGCGACTGCACACCCTTGATGGTCTCGGCATGGTTTTCCGCGCCGCGCCGCGCCAGCTCCATGGCTTCGCTTTTCGCCGCCTTGATGCGCTCGGTTCGGTGCTCCTCGAGACTGTGCACGCGGTCCAGCAGCAACGGCACGACGGCAATCAGGGCGAGCAAGCCCAGCCGCGCACGAATGCTCAGAATCGGCGTGCCCTTGCGATCCATCGTGTCGCAGCCGTTCGCATCTTTCACGGAGGCTTCCCCCACCACCGGTGGCGAACCTAGGCGGGATGCATGAAAGCAGGCTTCCCGCGATGGGTAAAATTTGAAATACCGGTCGAATGGCGCGCGACATTTCCGAACAGACCGGTTCGCAGGAATCGGGGCTTGCAGCGGTCCGCGAAAGGGTGGCGCGAGCGTGCCGGGAGGCCGGACGCGATCCGGCCGGCGTGACGCTGATTGCAGTGTCCAAGACCTTCGACGCGGCGGCGATCGAGCCCGCGATCGCGGCCGGCCAGACGGTGTTCGGGGAAAACCGCGTGCAGGAGGCGATGACGAAGTGGCCGCCGCTTCAGGCGAAGCATCCCGGCCTTTCGCTGCACATGATCGGCCCGCTGCAATCCAACAAGGCCAAGGAGGCTGTGGCGCTGTTCGATGCCGTCCATTCGCTGGATCGGCCGAACCTGTGCCGCGCGCTGGCGAAGGAGATCGACCGGCAGGGCCGCCGGCCGCTCCTGTTCGTCGAGATCAACACCGGCGCCGAGCCGCAGAAGGCCGGCGTGCTGCCGCAGGATGCCGACGCATTCCTCGAAGCCTGCCGACGGGACTACGGGCTGGCGATCGGCGGGCTGATGTGCATCCCGCCGGCCAGCGAAGCGCCCGCGCCGCATTTCGCGCTCACCGCAAAGATTGCGGCGCGCAACGGGCTCGCAGGGCTTTCGATGGGCATGAGCGGAGATTTCGAAGCCGCGATCGCCATGGGCGCGACCCATATCCGGATCGGGTCGGCAATCTTCGGCGCGCGCTGAAGCGTCGTCGGACGACCCACCAGCGCCCGCGCACCAAAGCGGCGTTGTGGGATCCGGATGTCCCGACGCGATCAAAGTGATCGGATGTCGCGTCAGCGGATGTCGATTCGCGTGCCTGGCCCGACGCGCGTGAGCAAATGCCGCAATGCGGGTCCATCGAGCGCGATACAACCGGCGGTGGGTCGAAAGCCCGGCCGGGCCAGATGGACGAACACCGCGCTGCCGCGCCCGGCGATCCGCGGCCGGGCGTTGTGGTCCAGCTCGACGATCAGGTCGTAGAGATGGTCGTTACGCCACAGCCGGTCGCCGGGTTCGTCAGGCCTGCGCCGGAACGGACGGTTGTAGAGGCGGCTTTCGGGGTCTTCGCTCCACGCGATCTCCTGGGTGATCCGCACCACGGGCAGGGCGGTCCGCGGACGGGGGCTTCGATCGCCGCGCCACCACAGCCGGCGCAGGCGAAAGCGGCCGCGCGGCGTGCCGCCGTCGCCCTCGCGCTTGTTGGCGAGGATGCCGCCGCGGCCGAGCGCCACCGGAAAGCGCAGCGGCCCGGCGACGAGCCAGCCCCGGGTCCGATCTCCGGGCCTGGATCGCACAAAAATTGTCTCAATCGACACTGTACGCACAGGTTGCAATCCGCTTGCTCTTTTGCCGTTCGATGCTCTACTTCGCAACACCACCGGACTGCACCGGTGGAGGATCTTAACTCTATGCCGAATACCCGAAAAATCCTGATCATCGACGACGATAACGAGCTGCGGGGAGCGCTAGTCGAGCAGATCGCCCTGCACGACGAGTTCGAGGCCATCGCCGCCGACAACGGCGCGAGCGGGATGCAGCAGGCCAAGGCCGGCCAGATCGACCTCGTCATCATGGATGTCGGACTGCCCGACATCGACGGCCGGGAGGCGGTGCGGATGCTGCGCAAGGGCGGCTTCAAGGCGCCCATTATCATGCTGACCGGCCACGACACCGATTCGGACACGATCCTGGGACTGGAATCCGGCGCCAACGACTACATCACCAAGCCGTTCCGCTTCGCCGTGCTGCTGGCGCGCATCCGCGCCCAGCTCCGCCAGCACGAGGCGAGCGAGGACGCCGTCTTCACCATCGGGCCCTACACGTTCCGCCCCAGCTCCAAGCTTCTGATGGGGGCCAAGGGCAGCAAGGTGCGGCTGACGGAGAAGGAAACCGCGATCCTCCGCTATCTCTATCGCGCCGGCCAGAAGCCGGTGTCGCGCGAGACGCTGCTGCAGGAGGTCTGGGGCTACAACTCCGGCGTCACCACCCATACGCTCGAGACCCACGTCTATCGGCTTCGCCAGAAGGTCGAGAAGGACGCCGCCAATCCGGCGATTCTGGTCACCGACGCCGGCGGCTACAAGCTGATCCCCTGATGCAACGCCCCGCACGATGGCGCGGAATCGGGCGCGGAATTGACAGGTTGCGGAAAGCCGCGCACAGCGGACGCCGCGGCGCTTGCGGCGCGCCGGCGCACGGAACGGACTGCGCTTGAGCATCGAAGACGACATAGCCTTTTTCGAGCGCGTGCCGACGCTGCGTCTGCTCGGCCGCACGGCGCTGCGCATTCTCGCGATCGGCGCGGAGAGCCTCTACGTCCACGAGGGCACTGCGCTGTTCAAGGAGGATGAGCCGGCCGACGGCGGATACGTCGTTCAGGACGGATCGTTCGTGCTCAAGACCGGCTCCGGCATCCACGAACTCGTTGCAGGGCCCGGCACGCTGATCGGCGAACTGGCGTTGCTGACCGCCACCAGGCGGCCGGCGACTGCGACCGCCGCCGAGCCTTCCACCGTGATCCGGATTTCGCGCAGCCTGTTCCTGAAGATGCTCGAAGGCTATCCGGAGGCTGCGTTCAAGCTGCAGGCCCAGCTCGCTGAGCGGGCGCGGCTGTCGGTCGACGACGTCGTCAACGTGCGCGCCGTGCTCGATGCCGGCGAAGCGCCCGCCTGACGTTACACTTCGAGCGTCGCCGTCACCGGAACGTGGTCGCTCGGCCGCTCCCAGCCTCGCGCCTCGCGCGCCACCTTGATCGAAGCCAGCCGGTCGCCGAGCGCGGGCGTGACCCAGACGTGGTCGAGCCTTCGGCCCTTGTCGGCCGTGTTCCAGTCCGGCGAGCGGTAGCTCCACCAGGTGTAGATCTTCTCAGGTTCCTTAACGAAGCTGCGAGTCACGTCGATCCAGTCGCCGGCCTTCTGCGCGGCGATCAGCTTCTCGCATTCGATCGGCGTGTGCGAGACGACCTTCAGCAGGGCCTTGTGATTCCAGACGTCGCATTCCAGCGGTGCCACGTTGAGGTCGCCGACCAGGATCGACCGCTCGCCCTTCTTCGGCTTTGCGTGTTCGCAGGTTCTGAGCTCGTCGAGGAAGGCGAGCTTGTGCTCGAACTTGGGATTGATCGCGGGATCGGGCTCGTCGCCGCCGGCCGGGATGTAATAATTATGGATGTTGAGCGGATCGCGCAGGCCGGCCTTCTCGCCCAGCACGACGCCGACATGGCGCGCGTCGAGCTTGCCGCAATAGCCCTTGACGGTCTGGGATTCGAACGGCAGCCGCGAGATCACGGCGACGCCGTGGTAGCCCTTCTGGCCATTGATCGCGACGTGCTCGTAGCCGAGCCGCTTGAAGCGCTTCAGTGGAAACGCATCCACCGGACACTTGATCTCCTGCAGGCACAGGACGTCGGGCCGGACCGACTTGATCAGCTTGGCCACGAGATCGATGCGCAGCCGCACCGAGTTGATGTTCCAGGTCGTGATCTTGAGCCGCATGGACTTTATATGTGGTCGCCGGTAGGCGATATTTCCAGCGCCACGGGCGGGCTTGTCCCGGCCATCCACGGATAAGTGGAGATTGCAGGAACGCGCACTCTCCACGTCATGCACGGGCTTGTCCCGCGCATCCCGTTCAGGTGGGCAATGATGTTGCTTTCCTAAGCGAGATGGCCGGGACAAGCCCGGCCATGACTGCGGTGAAACCGGCAATCCGCTACTGAATGTTCCGCGTGTAGTCGATCCGGAACATGTTCGGGTCCGGTCGCCGCGTCGTGTCGAGATTGTAGACCGCGACAGTGGTGTCGAAGCCTTGCGGATCGGTCACGGTCCATTGCTTGAGCTGGAAGTCCTTGGCGCCGAACATCAGCATCAGGCGGTGGGTGCCGCCGAGGATCTGACGCTCCTCGATCACGACCGTCACGAACACCTCGTCGGCATAGACGCCGATCAGATTGGTGTCCCGCATCAGGTCGATGCGGTCGGCGAGCAGGAAGCGGAGCGGGGTCTGCGACAGCGGGTAAAGATCCTGCGTGGCGAGCTTGCGGTCGCGCACCACCACCGACGAGCCGTCGGCGATCAGCTCGATCGGATTGGGCGGGTTGTAGTCGAAGCGGATCCGGCCGGGCTTCTGCATGTAGAACTCGCCCTCAGACTTGCGGCCGTCGGGCCCGACCTGGACGAAATCGCCGGTCAGCGTGCGGGTGTTTGAAAGATAGGCGCTGACCCGGTCGACCAGCGCGCGCTGGTTGCCGTCCACCGCCATCGCTTCGCCGGGCTTGAACTGCACCTGCGGCCGCGGCGCGGGCGTGCGCTGGGCGAGGGTCGCCGGCGGGCGCGGATTGGCCTGCTGCTGGGCAGGCGCCTGGGCCGCCGGCGCGCCCCGGTTGGGCGCGGGCTGCGGCAGCGGCACGCTCTGCGCGAGCGCCGCCGTGGCCAGAGCGAGGCTGCCGATCAGCGCTCCGATGACGGCCGTCGAACCCTTCATGTGGTGCTCCGCCTGTGATCCCGTCCGAAACCGCGAACTCATCGCCGGGTGTATGGCGATTTCGCGGCCTGAAACCCGCATGTCCGAAACTTAAGGTCGGCCCCGAAGCTTAAGGTCGGCGCCGGGCGGCCATCAATACCGCTCGTGCTCTTCCTGCCCTGCCAGAATTTCGCGCTTTCCGGCGTGGTTGGCCTGACCGACAATCCCCTCCTGCTCCATCCGTTCCATGATGGAGGCGGCGCGATTGTAGCCGATCTGCAGCCGCCGCTGGATGTAGCTGGTGGAGGCCTTCTTGTCGCGCATCACGATTTGAACGGCCTGCTGATAGAGGTCGGTGGCGTCGCCCGACTGGCCCATGCCGGTGGCGTCGAACACCGCGTTGCCCTCTTCGTCCTCTTCCTCCGCCGCGGTGACGGCTTCGAGATATTGCGGCGTGCCCTGCGACTTGAGGTGACGAACGATCTTCTCGACCTCCTCGTCGGAGCAGAACGGGCCGTGCACGCGGCTGATGCGGCCGCCGCCGGCCATGTAGAGCATGTCGCCCTGGCCGAGGAGCTGCTCGGCGCCCTGCTCGCCGAGGATGGTGCGGCTGTCGATCTTGGACGTGACCTGGAAGGAGATGCGGGTCGGGAAGTTCGCCTTGATCGTGCCGGTGATCACGTCAACCGACGGACGCTGGGTCGCAAGGATAACGTGAAGGCCTGCGGCGCGCGCCATCTGCGCGAGGCGCTGCACCGCGCCCTCGATGTCCTTGCCGGCGACCATCATCAGGTCGGCCATCTCGTCGACCACGATCACGATATAGGGCAGCGGCTCGAGGTCGAGCTGCTCGGTCTCGTAGATCGCGTCGCCGCTCTCCTTGTCGTAGCCGGTGTGGACCGTGCGCGACAGCGCCTCGCCCTTGGCCTTGGCTTCGGCGAGCCGTGCGTTGTAGCCGTCGATGTTGCGCACGCCGAGCTTCGACATCTTCTTGTAGCGCTCCTCCATCTCGCGCACCGCCCATTTGAGCGCGACGACGGCCTTCTTCGGGTCGGTGACGACCGGCGTCAGAAGGTGCGGGATGCCGTCATAGACGGAGAGTTCGAGCATCTTGGGATCGACCATGATCAGCCGGCACTGCTCCGGCGTCAGGCGATAGAGCAGACTGAGGATCATGGTGTTGATCGCGACCGACTTGCCGGAGCCGGTGGTGCCCGCGATCAGCAGGTGGGGCATGCGCGCGAGATCGACGACGACCGGCTCGCCGCCGATGGTCTTGCCGAGGCAGAGCGGCAGCTTGGCCTGCGTGTCGGTGTATTCGTCCGCCGCCAGCATCTCGCGGAAATAGACCTTCTCGCGCTTCTCGTTCGGCAGTTCGATGCCGATGGCGTTGCGGCCGGACACGACCGCGACGCGGGCCGAGAGCGCGCTCATCGAGCGGGCGATGTCGTCGGCAAGGCCGATCACGCGCGAGGACTTGATGCCGGGCGCGGGCTCCAGTTCGTAAAGCGTGACCACCGGACCCGGCCGCGCGTTGATGATCTCGCCGCGCACGCCGAAATCCTGCAGCACGCTTTCCAGCGTCTTGGCGCAAGCCTCGATCGTCTCCGGGCTCGGCGCGAAGCGGTCGGTGGCGCGCGGCGCGGCGAGCAGGTTGAGCGAGGGAAGCTGATAGCCGCCGTTGCCGCGCCTGGCGGGTGGGGGCTTGCGCACCGTCTTGCGCGCGGCCGGACGTTCGATCGCGATCTCGCGCCCGTCCTCTTCGGCCTCCTGCTCTTCCTCGTGCTCCGGCTCGGCGGCCGGCGCGAACTTCGGCTCGACGCGCTGGCGCGTCATCGGCGGCTCGGCCGCGGCGCGGCGCATCGGTTCGCGCGGCGCGGTCCACGCGCCGATGCGCGCCTTCAGGCTGAGAATCGCATGCGTCATCCAGCCGGCGAGCAGCGCCAGCCGGCTTTCGCGCTCGTCGATATCGTCCTCTTCGACGGCGGCGCGCGCCTTGGCGCGTGCGGACCGCGGTTCATCGACTTCCGCTTCGCGCCAGCCGAAGCCGGCGGCGACGATCGCGGTTGCGAGGGCGGTCGCGCCGAAGATCGCGCCGATCGCCATGAGCGACGCGGCGGATGGCGCGCCCACGATCCAGACCGGGACGCTCAGCATGGCGTCGCCGACCACGCCGCCGAGGCCGTTGGGCAGCGGCCAGTTCGCAGTCTTCGGCATGCAGGAGGCGAAGCCCGCGGCCAGCACGGTGCCGACCAGCCAGAGCCCGAGCCGCTGCCATTCGCGGTCGAACGGCCGGTGGGTGCAGATGCGCCAGCCCCAGAACGCCACCGGCAGCACGAAGGCGGTGGCGGCCAGCCCGAACAACTGCATCACGAGATCGGCGCCGATCGCGCCCGGCGTGCCGAGCAGGTTCTTCACCGGCGCGTCGGTGGCGTGGCTGAGCGAGGGATCCTGCACCGACCACGACGCCAGCGCGGCCATCATGGTCAGCGCCAGCACGATCAGCGCCAGGCCGCCGATCTCGCGCAGGCGGCGGCGCACGGCGCCGCGCATCTCGTCGGACCAGAGCCAGGCGTCGAGCGTGCGGTCGAGCGATGCCATGCCTTACGTTTCCTCGTCCTTTGACGTGTCGGGCCGCCGCGAGGGGAGGCCGCCCGAATCTTTCATCAGCCCAGCACGGCGACGAGGCGATGCAGCGCCTCGGCCGTGATGTCCTTGTCCTGCACCAGCGCGACGCGGATATAGCCGGCGCCGGGGTTGCGGCCGTCCGCGCCGTCGCGCGCGAGGTAATGCCCCGGGATCACCCGCAATCCGCCCTCGCGCCACAGCCGCTGCGTCACCTCTTCGTCGCTGCCCTGCGCGCTGACGTCGAGCCAAAGGAAGAAGCCGCCGGGCGGCCGCCGGTAGCCGTAGCGGTCGCCGAGAATCTGGTCCGCCAGATCGAACTTCGCGACATAGAGATCGCGGTTCGCCTGCACATGCGCCTCGTCGCCATAGGCCGCGATCGCGACCTCCTGCGCCGGCACCGGCACCTGCGGCGCGGCGACGTTGCGCAGCTCGACGAAGCGCGCGAGGAAGGCGCGGTCGCCGGCGGCGAAGCCGACGCGCATGCCCGGCAGGTTGGAGCGTTTCGACAGCGAGTGGAACACCACGACGTTGGTGAAGTCGGGAGCGGAGGCCGGCAGCATGCCCGGCGGCATCTCGCCGTTGAGAAAGATCTCGCAATAGCACTCGTCGGCGAAGATCAGAAAGCCGTGGCGCAGCGACAGCGCCCAGAGCTTCGCGAGATAGTCGCGGCTCGCCACCGCACCCTGCGGATTCGAGGGCGATGCGAGATAGAACGCGACGGTGCGCGACAGCAGATCGGCCGGGATCGCATCGAGGTCGGGCAGAAAGCCGGTCGCGCGCGTGGTCGGCAGGTAGACCGGCTCGCAGCCGGCGGCCGCCGCACCCGCCGCATAGGCGGCGTAAAACGGATTCGGGATCAGGATCGCCGGCTTGCCGCTGCGCGGCGGCACATGGCGCGCCGCGGTGATCGCGCCCAGAAACAGGCCCTCGCGGGTGCCGTTGAGCACGATCACTTCGGTCTCGGGATCGAGCGGCCGCGGCAGGGCGTAGCGGCGCGTCAGCCAGTCGCCGGCCGTCTTGCGGAAGCGATCGGTGCCCTTGTTGGCGGGATAGCGGCCGAAGTCGTTGAGGTGCGCCTGGAGCACCGGCCCGACGAAGGCCGGGATCGGATGCTGCGGCTCGCCGACCGACAGGTTGATCGCGGGCAGGCCCGGTTCGATCCCCGCGAGCAGCTCGTGGAGCCGGACGAACGGCGAGCGTCCCTCGGCTGCGGGCGCGGCGCTGGCTTGTGTCGGTGCGGTGGCGGTCATGAACGCGACGTCATGGACTTGAAGTCATGGACTGGAAAGTCGTGGGCCTGAATAGTCGTGGACCTGAAAAGCCAGGGACTCGAACGGGAGGAGGGCGGCGGGAATGCCCGCCGCTTGCGCCCGCGCCACCTTAGAAGCGGCGAGGTTAAGGCCCGATTAACCATCGGGGATCGGTGGGGGAGCTTGTGGTGGCGAATGTCGCGAAACGGCAGCGGCCCGCCCGCGCCGGGCCGGCGGGGTTCTGTCGAGACGAGGCGAGATCGACACGCCAGGCAGCGCCGCCTGTCGTCCGGCCGACCTCAAAACAAAGCTGAGATCGCGACGGGCAACCACATCGCTGCGCTTTGAAAAGCAAACTGGAGCGGGCGAAGGGATTCGAACCCTCGACCCCGACCTTGGCAAGGTCGTGCTCTACCCCTGAGCTACACCCGCATCCGTGGGACCGGGCGGACTGGCCGCCGGCGCCGTTCCTATGCCAAATGGCACCGGGCTTTGCAATGCCCGCGACCGCCGCCGCGCCAATATCGCGGCCGGCCCGACGACAAGGTGAACGCCCGCCGATGTCCGCCCCCGCCGATCTGTCGTCCGACCCGCTCCCGCCGGGTTCCGGGCAGCCGACCCCGGATGATTTGCCCCGTTCCGTCTCGCCCGGCGCGACATCCGCGCCCGGCGCCGGCCCCGATTCGGGCAGCGATGGTGCTTCGCGCCCCGGCCCCGCCACCCCGGACGACCTGTTCGCCGCCCTCGACCGGCTCGGCATCGCGCATCCGACCGTGAGCCACCGGGCGCTGTTCACGGTCGAGGAATCGCAGGCGCTGCGCGGCACGATTCCAGGCGGCCACACCAAGAATCTGTTCCTGAAGGACAAGAAGGGCGCGCTGTTCCTCGTGACCGCGCCCGAGGACGCCGCGATCGCGCTGAAGTCGCTGCACCGGAGGCTCGGCGCCAGTGGGCGCTTCTCCTTCGGCTCGCCGGAGCAGCTCCGGCAGGCGCTGGGCGTGGAGCCCGGCTCGGTGACGCCGCTCGCCGCGATCAACGATGCCGGCTGCCAAGTCACGATCGTGCTCGACCGGGCGCTGCTCGCGCACGAGGTCATCAACTGCCATCCGCTGGTCAACACCATGACGGTGTCGCTGCGTCGCGACGACCTGCTTGCGTTCCTGCGATTCACCGGCCATGAGCCGGTGGTGATGGCCGTGTCCGGCCCGGACGAAGCGGACTGATACCGTTGCAATCCGGCCTTGCGTGGCCATCTAATGGGCGGAACTCGATACCGATCATGCGCCGGTCGCACCGGGGGTGCAGGCATGAGCGGACGGACGATTGCGGGCAGCGGAGGCGTATTCTCGTGACAATGCTTCAGAATGGGGGGACGGCGCCGGCGGCGGACGGTCTGATCAAGGACACGACCACCCAGAGTTTCGTCAAGGACGTCATCGAGGAATCGCGCCGCCAGCCGGTGCTGATCGATTTCTGGGCCCCCTGGTGCGGCCCCTGCAAGCAGCTCACGCCCGTCCTGGAAAAGGTGGTGAAGGCCGCCAAGGGCAAGGTGAAGCTCGTCAAGATGAACATCGACGAGCATCCCGCGATTCCGGGCCAGATGGGCATCCAGTCGATCCCGGCGGTGATCGCCTTCGTCAACGGCCAGCCGGCCGACGGCTTCATGGGCGCGCTGCCGGAAAGCCAGGTGATGCAGTTTCTCGAACGCCTCACCAAGGGCGCGGTCGGGTCCGAGGAAAAGGATCTGCTCAAGGCGGCCGACGAGGCGCTGGCCGAGGGCGACCACGCTGGCGCGGCCGAGGTCTATTCGCACCTTCTGTCCGAGGATCCCTCCAACATCGCCGCGCTCGCCGGCCTTGCCCGCGCCCATGTCGGTGTCGGCAACATCGAGCAGGCCAAGCAGACCTTCGCACTGATTCCCGAGGCCAGGCGCGGCGACGCCGCGGCCGCCGCTGCGCGCGCCGCGATCGAACTCGCCGAACAGTCGAAGTCGGTCGGCCCGATCGCCGAGCTGGAGCAGAAGGTCTCGGCCAATCCCGCCGACCATCAGGCGCGCTTCGACCTGGCGGTCGCGCTCAACGCCAAGGGCCGCCGCGACGACGCGGTCGAGCATCTGATCCAGATCGTTCGGCGCGACCGCAAGTGGAACGACGATGGCGCGCGCAAGCAGCTCGTTCAGTTCTTCGAGGCCTGGGGCCCGACCGACGAGGCCACCGTCGGCGGCCGCAAGAAGCTGTCGTCGGTGCTGTTCGCCTGATTGTGCGCGGCGCACGGCCGATCCGCAGACCGCCGGCCGGCGTATGACGATCCGGCGGCGCGCCGGATGACAGGGTCCGGAACGCTCGATCGAAGCAGGAGGCGCGTGCGCTCATGTCGATGAACGCCATCTATCGCGGCCCGAACGATCTGCCCGGCACGATCCCGGTGTTTCCGCTGCCGGGCGCCCTGCTGCTGCCGCGCGGCCAGATGCCGCTCAACATTTTCGAGCCGCGCTATCTGGAGATGATCGACGACGCGCTGCGCGACGGCCACCGCCTCATCGGCATGATCCAGCCCGATCCGACGCATCCCGGCTCCGAGGACAGGCCGAACCTGTTTCGCGTCGGCTGCGTCGGCCGCATCACCCAGTTCGCCGAAACCGGCGACGGCCGCTACCTGATCCAGCTCACCGGCGTGGCGCGCTTCCGCGTCGAGGAGGAGCCGAAGGTCGCGACCGGCTACCGGCAGTGCCGCGTGACCTACGCGCCGTTCGCGGACGATTTCGTGGCCCGCAAGGGCGAGGACGAGGTCGACCGCAAGGCGGTTCTGGAACTCACTGTCGGCGTTCCTCAAGGCGAACAACCTGAAGACCGACTGGCAGGGCATCGAGAACGCGCCGAACGAAGCCCTGGTCAACGCGCTGGCGATGATGTCGCCCTACGGCAGCGCGGAGAAGCAGGCGCTGCTGGAGGCGCCGGATCTGAAGACCCGCGCCGAGATGC
This sequence comes from uncultured Alphaproteobacteria bacterium, assembly GCA_963758225.1. Taxonomy (GTDB): domain Bacteria; phylum Pseudomonadota; class Alphaproteobacteria; order Rhizobiales; family Xanthobacteraceae; genus Z2-YC6860. The sequence goes on from CAVWUJ010000003.1 coordinate 421,871, forward strand.
TGGTGGCGATCACCGAGATCGAGCTGGCCAAGAAATCCGCGGACGGCGAAACGCCATTGCAATAGCGCCCGCGCCGCTTCGGACCAAGTCTCGCGCCATCGCGCTGACAGCGCCGGAGACGTGCTATAGGCTTTGCGGACCAAGTCCGGAGCCCGACGATGACATCCCCGAACGAGCGCCCGTCCAGCGGCGTCGACCCCAAGCTGCTCGAAATCCTGGTCTGCCCGCTGACCAAGACCCGGCTCGAATACGATTCCGAAAAGCAGGAGCTGGTCTCGCGCGCGGCGAAGCTCGCCTATCCGATCCGCGACGGCATTCCGATCATGCTCGCGGAAGAGGCCCGGCGCCTCGACTGAATCGTCACACACCGGACGCGAACGCAGCCGTCACGCGCGGGGGAGATACGCATGCTCAAGATCTGGGGCCGCAACACGTCGTCGAACGTGCAGAAGGTGATCTGGGCGCTGGCCGAGATGAAGCTGCCTTTCGAGCGCATCGACGTCGGCGGCTCCTTCGGCAAGACCAAGGATGCGTTTTATCTCGCGATGAATCCGAACTCCCAAGGTGCCGACCCTTGAAGAGGAGGACGGATTCACGATGTGGGAATCCAATTCCATCATCCGCTATCTGGCGGCGAAGCACGCCGACCGCACGCTGGAGCCGGAGAACTTGCAGCAGCGCGCGCGCGCGCAGATGTGGATGGACTGGCAGCTTTCGGTGATGGGTCCGGCGATCACGCCGTTGTTCTGGCAGATGATCCGCGTCCCGGCCGACAAGCGCGACGCGGCGACGATCGCGAGCCACAAGGACCAGACGATCGCGGCGGCGCGCCTTCTCGACGAGCAGCTCGGCCGCACCGCCTATCTCGCCGGCGATGCCTTTTCCTACGGCGACATTCCCTGCGGCGTGATGATCTACCGCTACATGAATCTTCTGCCGGAGCGGCCGGCCATGCCGAACCTCGACCGCTGGTACGGTGCGATCTCCTCGCGCGATGCGTTCCGCAAGGAGGTCGGGTCGGTGCCGCTGTCGTAACAGCCGGCCTTACAGCGCCTCGCCGCGCAGCAGCTTTGGCACGTCGCCGGTGAGGCCCGCGGCCTCGCGAATGAAAAGCGTCTTGAGCGGCGGGACGCGATCGACCAGGCCCAGTCCGACGTCGCGCAGGATGCGCAGCGCGTCGGAGCGGTTCGAGAACAGCCGGTTGAGGCCGTCGGTCGCCACGCCCATCGCCATCGTGTCGAAGCGCCGCCAGCGCTGATAGCGGTCGAGCACCTCCGCCGATCCGACGTCGAGCCCGAGCCGCGCCGCGTCGGCGATGCTCTCGGCCAGCGCCGCGCTGTCGCGCAGGCCGAGGTTCAGTCCCTGCCCGGCGATGGGGTGGATCACATGCGCGGCGTCGCCGATCAGCGCCAGCCGATCGCCAGCGAACGAGCGCGCAACCCACAGGCCGAGCGGATAGGCGCGCCGCGCGCCGGCCGCACGGATCTCGCCGAGATGCAGACCGAACCGCCGTTCGAGCTCGTCGTGAAAGTCCGCCTCCGGCAGGGCGACGATGCGCTCCGCCTCGCGTGCGCTTTCCGTCCACACGATCGACGAGCGCCGGCCGGTCAGCGGCAGGATCGCGAACGGACCGGCCGGCAGGAAATGCTCCTCGGCGCGTCCGCCGTGATCGCGCTCGTGTGCGATGGTGGCCACGATGCCGGACTGGCCGTAGTCCCAGCCGAAGGTCTCGATGCCGGCGCGCTCGCGCAGCGCCGAGCGCGCGCCGTCGGCCGCGACCAGCAGCGAGGCCGCCAGCGCATCGCCGTCCGCGAGCGACGTCGCGATGCGCCCGCCTTCGACCTCGAAGTCCGCCACCGCGGTCGGACGCAGATCGACATCCAGGCCGCGCGCGCGCGCCAGCAGCGCGTCGATCAACGGACCGTTTTCGATCATGTGCGCGAACGGTTCGCCCGGCGCGACCTCGCCGCCGAAGTTGAGGAACGCCGGCCGCACCGCGTCCTCGAGCCGCGAGTCGGTGACGACCATGTCCACAATCGGCTGCGCCTGCGCGGCGACGCTTTCCCACACGCCGATCGCCTCGAACATGCGGCGCGCGGAGGCCGCTATCGCCGAAGCGCGGGCGTCGCCCGCGTGCGAGCGGCCGAGCGCCGGATCGGCGACCGTGACGGCGAAGCCCGCGCCCAGCGCGTCCTTCAGCGCGATAGCGAGCGACAGGCCGGCAAAGCCGCCGCCGGCGATCAGGACGTGACAACGATCGTTGGGTGCAATGCGAGGCGGCATGAACGGTCCGGTGGTCGGCGTGCGCTTGTGCTGCATTGACGAGGCGCCGCGGCGTCTTGACCTTATCGGGCGAAGTACGGAAACCTGCAAACAACGATTCAAAACGAATCGGCAAGCGGGGGAGCAGCCGATGAAATCCGTTCTGGCGGTCATGGCTATGGGCGCGGCCCTGGTGTTGGCGGGCTGCGATTCCGGTGCGCAGCCGGGGGCCGCAGGCCCGGCCGGTCCCCCCGGACCGAAGGGCGATGCCGGTGCGGCCGGACCGCCTGGCCCGCCCGGCCCTGCCGGTCCGAAAGGCGACACGGGCGCAGCCGGTCCGCAGGGGCCGGCCGGCCCCCCCGGTGCGGCTGGCGCGCGCGGCGAAGCCGGACCTCCGGGACCGGCTGGGCCTCCCGGACCCGCTGGCCCCCGCGGCGAAGCCGGACCGGCAACCGGATCGGCAGGACCGCAGGGACCGGCCGGCGCAACCGGCCCGGCCGGTCCGCAAGGTGTCGCCGGCCCGCCCGGCCCCCCAGGGCCGGCTGGACCTCCCGGACCTCCCGGACCTCCCGGCCCCCAAGGGCCGGCCGGTCCGCCCGGACCGGCGGGCGCGATCGGTCCCGCGGGACCGGCCGGCGCTGCCGGAGCGGTGGGGCCGAAGGGCGAGCCGGCAAGCGGCGGGCTTTCCCTGCGGATCGTTCGCGGTCACGGACCGTCGGCGAGCTGCAATGCCGACGAGGTCATGATCAGCGCGTTCTGCACCGGCAAATACACCCGCAATCCGCTGGTGACGACGCAGAACGGCGCCAAGTGCGGGCCGGACGCCAAGAACAATCCGCTGGAAGCCACCATCGTCTGCGCGCGCATGTGACGGAGCGACGTTGTCGAATCGACGCTTGGCAATGCGTCGTGTGACGGCGCGGAGCAACGTGACGAAACCCCGCCCTTCCGCGAAGCCTTCTTGACTTCGCGGCGGGGCGGCGTGTCACTGGCGCCATGACACCGGCGGTCCGTGAACTCCTCGACATCCTCGACCTCGAACCGCTCGAAGCGAATCTGTTTCGCGGCCGCAGCCCGCAGGTCGGGCGGCAGCGCGTGTTCGGCGGTCAGGTGGTGGCGCAGGCCCTGATGGCGGCGTGCCGCACGGTCGAGGGCCGGATGCCGCATTCGCTGCACGGCGACTTCCTGCTCGCCGGCGACACCCGCATTCCGATCGTCTACGAGGTCGATCGCATCCGCGACGGCAAGAGCTTCACGACACGGCGGGTGAAGGCGATCCAGAACGGCCAGGCGATCTTTTCCATGTCGGCATCGTTTCACAACGACGAGCCGAGCCTTGAGCATCAGGCGACGATGCCGGAGCTGCCGAGGCCGGATGCGCTGGCAAGCGCGGAGTCGATCCGCGAGACGCTGCTCCAGCGCTTGCCCGAACCGGTGCGGCGCTACTATGCGCGCGAGCGCGCCATCGAGATGCGGCCGGTCGAAGCCGGCCGCTATCTCGGCGAGAAGAACCCCGAGGGCCGCTTCAACATCTGGATCCGCTCGGCGAGTGCGCTGCCGGACGATCCGATCCTGCATCGCTGCGTGCTGGCCTATGCCTCCGACATGATGCTGCTCGACACCGCGCTGGTGGCGCACGGACGCACCCTGTTCGAGCCGGAGATCATGGCTGCCAGCCTCGACCATGCGCTCTGGTTTCACCGCCCGTTCCGGGCCGACGAATGGCTGCTCTACGCCCAGGACGGCCCGAACCTGCATGGCTCGCGCGGCTTTGCCCGCGGGCTGATCTACACCACCGACGGCACGCTGGTCGCCTCGGTGGCGCAGGAGGGCATGATCCGCGAGCGTCGTCCCCCGACCTGACGTCGCGGCCTGCCTTTGAGCTGCGCTTTTGCCTTAAGTTTCGGCATAACAGCCGCTTAATTTGTGGCGGCCTTGCCGATATCCTGCGCATAGCCGGGTCGCTGGATGGAAGGCCGAGGCAGGCGCGTTCGACCGCCCGCCGGGTGTCATGCGTGCGATCCCCATCGAAAGGATTGCAGCCATGAAGCTCGTCACCGCCATCATCAAGCCGTTCAAGCTCGACGAAGTCCGCGACGCCCTGACCGCGCTCGGCGTGCACGGCATGACCGTCACCGAGGTCAAAGGCTACGGCCGCCAGAAGGGCCACACCGAGATTTATCGCGGCGCCGAATACGCCGTGAATTTCCTGCCCAAGCTCAAGATCGAGGTCGCGGTCAGCGACGAGAGCGCCGACCGCGTCTGCGCCGCCATCGCAAGCGGGGCCAAGACCGGGCAGATCGGCGACGGCAAGATTTTCGTTCTCGATCTCACCAGCGCGATGCGCATCCGCACCGGCGAGACCGACAACGACGCGCTCTGACCATCCATAACGGCCATTCCACAACGACAGAACGTCCAGCGGGGGGACACCATGAGGACCAAGGCGTTTGCGCGCCGGTTCAGCGCCGGCGTGATTGCAGCAGTGAGCGCGTTCCAGACGACGGCGGCCTTCGCGCAGGCGCAGCCGGCCAGGATCGACCCGGCCGACACCGCCTGGATGATGATGTCCACCGCGCTGGTTCTGATGATGAGCATCCCGGGGCTGGCGCTGTTCTACGCCGGCATGGTGCGCAAGAAGAACGTGCTTGCGACGATGGCGCAAACGCTCGCCGCGGTCGCGCTCGGCTCCGTTCTCTGGTTCGCCCTCGGCTACAGCCTCGCCTTCACCGGCGAGGGCGCGGTGATCGGCACGTTCGAGCGCGCGATGCTGAGCGGGCTCGGCATGGAAACCATCAGTCCGCTGGCGCGCACCGTCCCCGAGTCGGTGTTCATGCTTTACCAGATGACCTTCGCGGTCATCACCGTGGCGCTGGTTGCGGGCTCGATCGCCGACCGCATGCGGTTCTCCGCTTTCCTGTGGTTCATCGTGGCGTGGCTGCTGCTGATCTATGTGCCGCTCACGCACTGGGTTTGGGGCGGCGGCTTCCTCGGCAAGGCCGGCGTGCTCGACTTCGCCGGCGGCCTCGTGGTGCACGTCAACGCCGGCGTCGCGGGCCTGGTCGCGGCCTATGTGCTCGGCGCGCGCCGCGGCTACGGCACGGAGAATCTCGCGCCCTACAATCTGGTGCTGGCGGTGATCGGCACCGGCCTGCTGTGGGTCGGCTGGTTCGGCTTCAACGGCGGTTCGGCGCTCGCGGCCGGGCCGCGCGCCGGCTACGCGATCCTTGCCACGCATCTCGCGGCCAGCGCCGGCGTGCTGTCGTGGATGCTGCTGGAGTGGTGGGACCGCGGCAAGCCGTCGGTGCTCGGCATGATCTCCGGCGCGATCGCGGGGCTCGGCACCATCACGCCGGCGGCGGGCTTCGTGCTGCCGTGGCACGGCCTCGTGATCGGTCTGATCGCCGGCGCGGTCTGCTACTGGGCCTGCATCAAGCTCAAGCAGATGCTCGGTTACGACGATTCGCTCGACGTGTTCGGGGTGCACGGCGTCGGCGGCGCGACCGGCACGATCCTGGTCGGCGTGTTCGCGGTCGCGGCGGTGGGCGAGACCGCCGGCCTGCTGGAGGGCAACGGCGCGCAGGTTCTGACCCAGATCTACGGACTTGCGGTGACGGTGGTGTTCGTCGGCGTCGGCACCTACGCGATCCTGAAGATCATCGGCCTGTTCCTGCCGTTGCGGGTGCGCGACGAGGACGAGCGGATCGGCCTCGACGTGTCGCTGCACGGCGAATCCCTGCAGTAGCGCAGCGAGAGCGGGGCGACCTGCGGGCAGAAACGATCGTGGAGAAGAACGCCGGCGCTTGCGCCAGGCTGCGACGGGAGCCTCCTGGCTCCCGTTTTCTTTGGAACGTGTCAGGCTCGTTTTTTCGACCGCCCTGTTACAGGGAGACCGCCGATTGCCCGGACGAGTGCCTAATTATTAATCCTTAAGCCGTTGCGTGCCGCCGAAATGAACAGATTTCAGGCGAAAACGTGTCGGCGGTCTCCATTGCACAAGCCGTGATCGTTCAAACGACTCCAGTCTGGGCAGAATAGCTCGTCTTTACAACCGTTTAACGGTGCCCGGCCGGATTGGCACGCCGTTTGATTCCCTGCCTCCTCACGGCACGCGTGCGAAGCACGGGTCGCCGTGAAGTTCGTTCGCCCGGCTTCCCGGCCGGGCCCCAAGGGGGATCAAACCCATGAAAATCGTCATGGCCATCATCAAGCCGTTCAAGCTCGACGAGGTCCGGGACGCTCTCACCGCGGCGGGGGTGCACGGACTGACCGTCACCGAGGTGAAGGGCTACGGGCGCCAGAAGGGCCACACGGAAATCTACCGCGGCACCGAATACGCCGTGAATTTCCTTCCGAAGGTCAAGATCGAAGTCGCCGTTGCCTCGGATCAGGCGGACAAGGTCGTCGAAGCCATCTCCACCGCGGCCAAGACCGGCCAGATCGGGGACGGCAAGATCTTCGTGCTGGATCTCGAAAGCGCCGTCCGCATCCGCACCGGCGAAAACGGCGCAGCGGCCCTGTGACCCCGCGCATTCCGAATTTGCGAACAGGAGTTTGACCATGACGTTCAAGACGCTTCTTCGCGCGGGAACGGGAGGGCTCGCAGCCCTTGCCGCCCTCGCGCTCTTCAGCGACGCCGCGCTGGCCCAGGCTGCAGCGCCCGCAGCACCGCCGGCGGCGCCGACGGTGAACAAGGGCGACACCACCTGGATGATGGTGTCGACGGTTCTCGTTCTGCTGATGATCGTGCCGGGCCTGGCGCTGTTCTACGGCGGTCTCGTGCGCACCAAGAACATGCTGTCGGTGCTCACCCAGGTTCTCGCGATCGCCTGCCTGACCATGATCGTCTGGGTGATCTACGGCTACAGCCTGGCCTTCACCTCCGGCAACGCCTTCATCGGCGGCCTGTCCAAGATGTTCCTGTCGGGCGTCACCACCGACACGACCTCGGACACGTTCACCAAGGGCATTGCGATCCCCGAATATGCGTTCGTCTGCTTCCAGATGACCTTCGCGGCGATCACGCCGGCGCTGGTGATCGGCGGCTTCGTCGAGCGCACCAAGTTCTCGGCGGTGCTGCTGTTCACCCTGCTCTGGGTGACCTTCGTCTACTACCCGCTCGCGCACATGGTGTGGTTCAGCGAGGGCTATCTGTTCACGCTCGGCGCGCTCGACTTTGCCGGCGGCACGGTGGTGCACATCAACGCGGGCGTTGCAGCCCTTGTCGGCGCCATCATGGTCGGCAAGCGCATCGGCTACGGCAAGGATCTGATGCCTCCGCACTCCATGACGCTGACCTTCGTCGGCGGCGCGCTTCTGTGGGTCGGCTGGTTCGGCTTCAACGCCGGCTCCAACCTCGAGGCGACCTCGACCGCCACGCTGGCCGTGATCAACACGCTGCGTTGCGACCGCCGCGGCGGCGCTGGCCTGGCTGTTCGCGGAATGGGGCGCGAAGGGCAAGCCCTCGATGCTCGGCACCATCTCGGGTGTCGTGGCGGGCCTCGTCGCCATCACGCCGGCGGCCGGCCTGGTCGGTCCGCTCGGCGCGATCGTGCTGGGCGCGCTCGGCGGTGCGGTGGCGTTCTTCTTCTGCACCACCGTCAAAAACGCGCTGGGCTACGACGACTCGCTCGACGTCTTCGGCATCCACGCGGTGGCCGGCATCATCGGCTCGATCGGCACCGGCATCTTCGTGGCGCCGGCGCTCGGCGGCGTGGGCGTTCCGGACTACGACATGGTCTCGCAGGTCTGGAAGCAGATCGTCGCCGTCGTGATCGCGATCCTGTGGTGCGGCATCATCTCGGCGATCCTGTTCAAGGTGGTCGACCTGATCGTCGGTCTGCGCGTCACGCCGGAGCAGGAGCGCGAAGGGCTCGACGTCTCCGAGCACGGCGAGCGCGCCTACAACACCTGATCCCGTTTCCCCCTCTCCGCTCGCGGAGAGGGGGTCCGGCTGCGGTTGGGGCGGATACCCGGCACCGCCCTTTCCGTCGAGGGGCCTCGGTCGCAAGACCGGGGCCCCTCACTCTTTCGGAGATGGCATTCGAAGACATGGGTTCGAAGACGTGGCTTCGAAGACGTTGCTTCGAAGACCTGGGTTCGAAGACCTGGGTTCGAAGACATGCGCCGCCGGCATATCCACCGGCCCGGTCAGGCCGCGCCTTCGACCTTTCGCTTGCGATGCGCCCGGCGCGACATCAGGTTGAGCGCCTCCACCGCGGTCGAGAACGCCATCGCCGAATAGACGTAGCCCTTGGGAACGTGCGCGCCGAAGCCCTCCGCGATCAGCGTCATGCCGATCATGATGAGGAAGCCGAGCGCCAGCATCACCACGGTGGGATTGGCGTTGACGAAATTGGCCAGCGGATTGGCCGCAAGCAGCATCACCGCCACCGCCACCACCACCGCGACGACCATCACCGGGATGTGCGGCGTCATGCCCACCGCCGTGATGATGCTGTCGACCGAGAACACCATGTCGAGAATCAGGATCTGAACGAGCACCCCGCCGAAGGTCGCCGTCACCGCATCGCTGGTGAACATGTCGGGGCCCGGATCGGGATCGACGCGGTGGTGGATCTCCTTGGTCGCCTTCCAAACCAGGAACAGCCCGCCCGCGATCAGGATCAGGTCGCGCCACGAGAAGCCGTGCCCGAACAATTCGAAGATCGGCTGGGTGAGCTGGACGATGATCGCCACCGTGCCGAGTAGCGCCAGGCGAAGAAAGGCAGCGAGACCGATGCCGATCAGTCGGGCTCGCTCGCGCTGATGCTCCGGGAGCTTGTTGGTGACGATCGAGATGAAGATCAGGTTGTCGATGCCGAGCACGACCTCCATCGCGATCAGGGTGGCGAGCGCCACCCAGACCACGGGATCGGCGGCGAGCACCGCGAGACTGGCGAAGGAAAAGGCATCCATCGGTTTGCACCCTCGATATGCGCGGGGCCGCCCGGGCCGGGCCGGCGCGCCGCGACGGAGATCTGCCGAAACCGGAGCAGCCGGGTGCAGGAACACCCAACCCGCCGATCGGTTCCGAAGCGCAATGGAAAGGTTCGCGGCGCGCGCCGCCGCGCCTCGCCGTCAGGTCTCGGCCAGCCCGACCGGCGTAAACCGCACCCGCGTGCCCCAAGGGTCGCTCGCGGCGAAACCGCTCCCGCTCGCTTCGACCGGGACGCCCGCCGCCTGGAGCCGCACCCGGATGCCGTCGAGCGTGGCGCGGTCGGTCACCTCCAGTTCGAACCACGCAAGGCCGGCGCGGTCGGCGCTGCGCATGCGCGCGCCGTCGCTGTGCCAGACGTTGGCGCCGATGTGGTGGTGATAGCCGTCGGAGGAGATGAAGGTCGCGCCGGTGCGCCGCCGCGTGACATCGAGCCCGAGCGCGTCGCAGTAGAACCGCTCCGCCTCGCCGACGTTGCCGACGCGCAGGTGGATGTGGCCGACGCGCAGGCCGCCAGGCGCAGCCGGGTAGGTCGCGGTCGCGGGATCGACCTCGCGGATGATCGCGTCCACGTCGAGCGGATCGGTCTTCTGGAAGATGGTCTTGCCCTCGCGGCGCCAGCGTTCCGGCGGCCGGTCGGCATAGACCTCGACGCCGTTGCCCTCCGGATCGTCGAGATAGATCGCTTCGCTGACGTCGTGATCCGAAGCGCCCGTCACGGGGAAGCGGTGCTTCACGGCATGCAGGATCCAGCGCGCGAGGTCGGCGCGCGTCGGCATCAGGAAGGCCGTGTGATAGAGCCCGGCCTCGCGCGGATCGTCGGGCCGCGCGGCGGGCCGATGCGTCAGCTCGAGCAGCGGCACGTCGCCGACGCCGAGGACCGTGCGGCCCGGATCGCGGGTCTGCACGGCCAGGCCGAGCAGATCGCGGTAATAGGCCGTGAGGCGGTCGAGATCGCGGACCGCGAGACCGACTGCGCCCATGTGAACGGGCGTGCGGTTGGCAGCGGTCGGCAGGGCCGAGGCGTTCGGGGCGTCCATGATCGCCACTTTAGGGCGCGTTGCGTCGTGCTCGCAATCGTCACCCTAGCAAAAGACCCGGACCTGTGCCGGGGCCTTTCGGTCGGAATCGGCCGGGGTCTGCTGCGCTACCAACGGCGCGGTCGGACGTCCGTTTCAGTATCCCGCCGCGAGTGCGCCGCGCGTTCGCGAATCGGCCGCACCGACGAACCCCTGCCGCGTCACCAGGATCGAATTCGCCGCGGTGCCCGGCCGCGCCAGCACGACCTTGTGGCCCCGCCTCTCCAACGCGCGCACCAGCGGCAGCGGCAGGCCCGGCTCGGCCGCGACCTCGTCCGGCCGCCACTGGTGATGGATGCGCGGCGCCTGGGTGGCGCGGTCGATCGGCATCTGCAGGTCGAGCGTGTTGGTGACGATCTGCAGCACCGTGGTGATGATCCGGCTGCCGCCGGGCGAACCCGTCACCAGCACCGGGCGGCCGCCGCGCAGCACGATGGTCGGCGTCATCGACGACAGCGGCCGCTTGTTCGGACCCGGTGCATTGGCCTCGTCGTAGCCGACCAGTCCGAAGGCGTTGGGCGCGCCGGGCTTGGCGGCGAAATCGTCCAGCTCGTTGTTGAGCAGCACGCCGGTGCCCTCGGCGACGAGGCCGACGCCGTAACTGAGGTTGAGCGTGTAGGTGTTCGACACCGCATTGCCGAAGCGATCCGTCACGGAATAATGCGTGGTGTTCTCGCTCTCGAACGGCAGCGGGTTGACGCTGTTGAACTGGCCTGCGGGGCTCGCCTTGGCCGGATCGATGGTCTTGCGCAGCGCGTCGGCATAACCGCGCGAGATCAGCCCCTTCGTCGGCACTTTCACCGCGTCGGGATCGCCGAGAAACACCGCGCGGTCGGCATAGGCGCGCTTCATCGTCTCGATCACCAGATGCATCGACAGCGGGTCGTCGGCGCGCAGCTTGTAGGCTTCGAGCACGTTGAGCATCGCGATCAGCAGCACGCCGCCGGAGGACGGCGGCGGCATCGAGACGATATCGTAGCCGCGGTAGCGGCCGCGCACCACCGGGCGCTCCACCGCGCGGTAACGCGCAAGATCGTCCGCCGTCATCAGGCCGCCGGCCTCGCGCACGGCGGCCGCGATCTTCTCCGCGATCTCGCCCTCGTAGAAGGCGCGGGGCCCCTGCTTCGCGATGGCTTCGAGCGTTGCCGCGAGGTCGCGCTGCACCAGCCGGTCGCCCTCGCGCAGCGGCTTGCCGTCCGGCCGCATGAAGATCTTCGTCGAGGCCGGCCAGCGCGCGAAGCGCGACGCCGCAAAGCTCAGCGAGTCCGCGATGTCGGTCTCCACGGGAATTCCGCCGCGCGCCAGCGCGATGGCGGGCCGGATCAGGTCGGCCAGCTTGAACCGTCCCGAGCCGTATTTCTCGTGCGCCATCGCAAGACCGGCGACCGTGCCCGGCACGCCGACGGCGAGACCGGTCTCGCGCGACTTCTTCGGGTCGGCCTCGCCCTTGTCGTCGAGATAGGTGTCCTTGGTGGTCGCGGCCGGCGCGGTCTCGCGATAGTCGATGGCGATCTGCCGGTTGCCGCTGGCGAGATGGATCACCATGAAGCCGCCGCCGCCGATGTTGCCGGCGCGCGGATAGGTCACGGCCATCGCGAAACCGACCGCAACCGCGGCATCCACCGCGTTGCCTCCCCGGCGCAGGATATCCACGCCGATGCGGCTGGCGCGCGCCTCCTGTGTCACCACCATGCCGCGCTGCGCCGTGACGGCCTTCACCGGCGGAATTTCGTACTGGGTGCGCTGCGCCGCTGCCGTTGCGGGCAGACCGAGCACGAGAGCGAAACCGAGGGCGAAGCGAATCGGACGAAGCATGGACGCGGACGTTATAGCGTGATTGCTTCAAATTGAATCGCGTAGGCGGTGTTTGCGCTCCCTCCCCCTGAAAGGGCGAGGGTTGGGGTGGGGGTCCGCCATCCGGAAAACCGATCCCCACCCGGCGTCCTTCGGCCGCCGACCTCCCCTTTTCAAGGGGAGGTGACAACCGCAAACGCTTCGATCAAAAGCAACGACGCTATAGCTTGGACCCGGCCCGGACGAAATCCCGCCTGGGGTGGGTCTATCGCGCCTGCGCGTGATAGGCGCTGTTCGGCCGCATGTCGGTGGCGGAGGCCAGGCGGTTTGACATGTTGTAGAACGCGGCGACCGCGGCGATGTCCCAGATGTCGCGCTCGCCGAACCCGGCCTTGCGCAACGCCGCGCGGTCCGCATCCTCGATCGCCCAGGGCTCGGCGGTGAGCTTGACCGCAAAGTCCAGCATGACGCGATGCCGCTTCGACAGTCGCGCGGCGCGATAGTTCATGACCATCAACTCGCCAAGCACCGGATCGCCGGACAAGGCGCGCACCGCGGCGCCATGCGCGACCAGGCAATAGTAGCAGCGGTTGTGCGCCGACACCGCGACCGCGATCATTTCGCGTTCGAGCTTGGACAGGCCGGAGGGCGCCAGCATCAGGTCGTTATAGAGGGCAACGAACGCTTCCAGCTTGGCGTTGTCGAAAGCGTAGGCCTTGAGCACGTTCGGCACGAAGCCGAGCTTCTCCCGGCACTTGTCGAAATAGGCGCTCATGGCCGGCGACAATTCGCCCCGCGGCAGGTCGAGGGCCACGGGCGCGCTGTCGTCGCCTGCGGCTGCGCCGTTCGGCGGTTGCGGCGAGGCGTTTCGTGCGCCGGCTTTGCCTTTGCTGCGGCTCGACGATTTGCGCTGTCCGGCCACGGTCATACTCCCCTCGCGTTGCGTTGCTAAAGCCTATCGCCCTTCCGCGGCGGGCCGAAACCACTACATTCGAGGCTCCGGCAGGGCGATTCGGACAAAAGGCGGCAATCATGGCCCTCCTCGACAGCGAAGACGAACGCAACGCCCGCTCCTTGATCCAGGCCGCCGGTTCGCGCGGCGCGGCGCCGGACGGGTTCACCACGCTGCTGTTCGACAGCGCGGCGCCGGAGGATCTGGTCCGCTATCGGCCCGAGGCGCTGGCGTCGCTCAGCCGGCAGGCCTGGGAGTTCATGGCGCAGCGCAAGCCCGGCCAGCCGAAGGTCCGCGTGACCTCGCCGGACGCGCCGGAGGGCGACGCGCTGCGGGCGGTGTCGGTCATCGAAGTCCTCAACGACGACATGCCGTTCCTGGTCGATTCGGTGATGGCGGAGCTGAACGAGCGCGGCATCGACATTGAATTGCTGGCGCATCCGATCCTGCCGGTGGAGCGCGATCCGCTCGGTGAGCTGCTGCGGCTCGCGCAGGATGCGGCTGCGGCCGCGCGCGGACGACGCGAAAGCTACATCCATATTCACGTCGGACGGATCGAGGATGCGGAAACCTGCGCCGAACTGGTGCAGGCGATCGAGACCGTGCTCGGCGAGGTGCGGCTCGTCGTCCAGGACTGGAAGCCGATGCTCGGCCGCGTCACCGGCGTGATCGCGGACCTGAAGGCCAATCCGCCGCCGGTGCCGGTCGACGACATCGCAGAGGCGATCCAGTTTCTGGAATGGCTGTGCGCCAACAACTTCACCTTTCTCGGCGTCTGCCACTACGCGGTGGCCGACCGCGACGGCGGACTGACCTCGCTGCCGGAGACCGGACTCGGCATTCTGCGCAGTCCGGACGCTCATGTGCTCAAGCGCGGCGGCCAGGTGGTGACGATCACGCCGCAATTGCGCGCCTTCTTCGAGGAGCCGCGCACGCTGATCGTCACCAAGGCGAACGTGAAGTCGCGGGTGCATCGCCGGGTTTATCTCGACTATATCGGCGTCAAGCGGTTCGACTCCTCCGGCCGGCCCGCCGGCGAATTCCGGATCGTCGGGCTGTTCACCTCCACCGCCTACACCCGTTCGACGCGCTCGATTCCCTATCTGCGCCGCAAGGTCGACGCGGTGATGCGCCGCGCCGGCTTCGATCCGGAGGGCCATTCCGGCAAGGCCCTGGTCAACGTGCTGGAAGGCTACCCGCGCGACGAGCTGTTCCAGATCGACGAGGACACGCTCTACGAGTTTGCGCTGGCGATCCTGCAGCTCGAGCAGCGACCGCGCGTGCGCGTTCTGGTGCGGCCCGACAAGTTTCACCGGTTCGTGTCGGTGCTGGTCTATGTGCCGCGCGACCGTTACGATTCATCGGTGCGCCGCAGGATCGGCGCGCATCTTGCGGAGACGTTCGACGGCCGCGTCAGCGCCTATTATCCGTTCTATCCCGAAGGCACGCTGGCGCGCGTACATTTCATCATCGGCCGCGACGGCGGCGATCTGCCGGCCTTCGACCGCACGGCGCTGGAGGCTTCGGTCGCGGCGATCGTGCGCACCTGGGCCGACAGCCTCTACGACGCGCTCTCCCGATCGCTCGAACCGCAGCGCGCACGCGCGCTGTTCGCGCGCTACCGCGATGCCTTCTCCGACGGCTATCGCGAGGCGTTCTCGCCGTCGGATGCGGTGGCCGATATCCGGATCATCGAGGGCCTATCGGCGGAGCGACCGCTCGGCGTCGAGTTCTACCGGCGCATGTTCGAGGGCGAGGCGCGCGTCGGCCTGAAGATCTGGAGTCATCTCGACCAGATTCCGCTGTCGGACCGCGTGCCCGTTCTGGAGAATATGGGCTTTCGCGTGGTCGACGAGCGCACCTACCACGTCGCCACCGGCCCCGGCGATTCCGACGCCTGGCTGCACGACATGATGCTGATGCGGAACGACGGCGGCGACGCCGATCTCGGCGATCAGTCCGCACGGCTGAAGACCGCCTTCATCGTCACCATGCGCGGCCTGGCCGAGAACGACGGCTACAACGCGCTGGTGCTGTCCGCCGGGCTGATGTGGCGCGACGTGGCGCTGGTGCGGGCGATATCACGCTTCTTGCGGCAGATCCGCGTGCCCTACTCGCAGGATTACATGTGGGCGACGCTGCGCCGCCATGCGGCGATCGCTGCGAAGATCGTCGAGTTGTTCCATGTGCGGTTCGATCCTCGCATCGAAGAGGCCCGCGCCGATCGCGAGAAGACGCTGCTCGCCGGGATCGAGGAGGCGCTGGCGGCCGTCGACAGCCTCGACGAGGATCGCATCGTTCGTCACTTCGTCAACGCGGTGCAGTCCGCGATCCGCACCAATTACTATCAGCTTGGCGAAGACGGCCGGCCGAAAGCCGAGATCGCGATCAAATTCGACAGCCGCTTGCTCGACGGCGTGCCGCTGCCGCGGCCGCTGTACGAAATCTTCGTCTATTCGCCGCGGGTCGAGGGCGTGCACCTGCGCTACGGCAAGGTCGCGCGCGGCGGCATCCGCTGGTCGGACCGCCCGCAGGATTTCCGCACCGAGATTCTCGGGCTGGTGAAGGCGCAGCAGGTCAAGAACGCGGTGATCGTGCCGGTCGGCGCAAAGGGCGGATTCGTGCCCAAGCGCCTGCCTTCGGGCGGCAACCGCGAGGCGGTCCAGGCGGAGGGCGTCGCGGCCTACAAGATCTTCATCGGCACGCTGCTCGACATCACCGACAATCTCGGCCCGGATGGCCTGATCCATCCCGAGAACGTGGTGCGTCACGACGGCGACGATCCCTATCTCGTGGTGGCGGCCGACAAGGGCACCGCGACCTTCTCCGACATCGCCAACGGAATTTCGCAGGAGCACGGCTTCTGGCTGGGCGACGCCTTCGCCTCCGGCGGCTCGGCCGGCTACGACCACAAGGCGATGGGCATCACCGCGCGCGGCGCCTGGGAATCGGTGAAGCGCCACTTCCGCGAGCTGGACGTCGATATCGCCAAGACGCCGTTCACCGCGGTCGGGGTCGGCGACATGTCGGGCGACGTGTTCGGCAACGGCATGCTGCGCGAGCGGACCACCCGGCTGATCGCCGCCTTCGACCACCGTGACATCTTCATCGATCCGGATCCCGACCCGGCGAAGAGTTTCGAGGAGCGGGCGCGCCTGTTCGCGTTGTCGCGCTCGAGCTGGCAGGACTACGACAGGTCTCTGTTGTCGAAGGGCGGCGGAATCTTTCCGCGTTCGTCGAAGGAGATCGTTCTCTCCGCAGAGGCGCAGGAGGCGCTTGGCTTCGCCAAGAGCAAAGCGACCCCGCAGGAGCTGATGCGGGCGATTCTGAAAGCCCCGGCTGACCTGCTGTTTTTCGGCGGCATCGGCACCTATGTGCGCGCCTCGGCGGAAACCGACGAGGCGGTCGGCGACCGCGCCAACGATCCCATCCGCATCGTCGGCGAAGACCTGCGGGTCAAGGTCGTCGGCGAAGGCGCCAATCTCGGCATGACCCAGCGCGGACGCATCGAGGCGGCCTTCTCGGGCGTCAAGCTCAACACGGACGCCATCGACAATTCGGCCGGCGTGAACACCTCCGACGTCGAGGTCAATATCAAGATCGCGCTCAGCAAGCCGGTTTCGGAAGGCGTCCTGTCGCTGCCGGCGCGCAACGCACTGCTTGCGGAGATGACCGACGAGGTCGCGGCCCTGGTCTTGCGCAACAACTACCTTCAGACGCTGGCGCTGTCGCTTGCCGAGCGACGCGGCATGGAGGACTTCGGCTTTCAGCAGCGGCTGATGCAGATTCTCGAGCAGCGTGGCGAGCTCGACCGCGAGGTCGAGTATCTGCCCGACGACGTCGAGCTGGCCGACCGTCTCAAGCAGTCCCAGCCGTTGACCCGTCCGGAGATCGCGGTGCTGCTGGCCTACGCCAAGCTGTCTCTCTACTCCGAGCTTCTGGCTTCGACCGTGCCGGACGATCCCTATCTCGGCCGCGAGCTGGGCCGTTACTTCCCGCAGGTGCTGTCGCAACGCTTCCCCGAGGCGCTGCAGGCGCATCGCCTGCGCCGCGAGATCATCGCGACGCAGTTGGCGAATTCGATGATCAACCGGGGCGGGCCGTCGCTGGTCGTCCGGATCGCGGACAAGACCGGCGCCGCGGCGTCGAGCATCGCGCTGGCTTTCGCGGCGGCGCGCAACGCCTATGACATGCCGGCCCTGAACGACGGGATCAACGCGCTCGACGGCAGGGTGACGGGTAAGGCCCAGCTCGCGCTCTACGCCTCGGTTCAGGATTTGCTGCTCGATCGCATGGTCTGGTTCCTGCGCAACGAGGATCTTTCGCAAGGGCTCGCCGGCGTGGTGGACCGTCATCGCGACGGGATCGAGGCGCTGGCTGCGTCGCTCGACGCCGCATTGCCGAAGGAGACGGCCGCGGCCCGTGCGACGCGCTTCGACGAGCTTCGCAACGCGGGCGTTCCGGATGCGCTGGCGCGGCGCATGGCGGATCTTCCGGAGCTGACGGCGGCGCCCGACGTGGTGCTGATTGCGGGGCGTGCCGGTAAGCCGATCCCTGCGATCGCGGCGACCTACTTCGCCGCGCAGTCGTATTTCCGGCTGGACCGGATCGTGGCCGAAGCGCGCAGCATCTCGGTCTCGGACTATTTCGACCGGCTCGCGCTGGACCGGGCGCGCGACGCCATCGGCGATGCCGAGCGGCGGCTGACGGCGGCGATGGTCGCGGGCGGCGAGTTCGGCGAGGCTGCGGTGCAGGGCTGGGTCGCGCAACGCAAGGCGGAGGTCGAGCGCGTGCGCACCTCGGTGCAGCAGATCGCGGGCTCGGGCCTGACGGTGTCGAAACTGACCGTGGCGGCGAGCCTGCTCGGCGATCTGGCGAAGGAGTGAGCGCGCTCTCTACTCGGGGCGCGATCCATGCAAGACAATTTCGCGAAGTTCTAATGCCGGAAGTGCCGCGTGCCGGTGAACACCATCGCCACGCCGTGATCGTTGGCGGCCTTGATCACCAAGTCGTCGCGCACCGAGCCGCCCGGCTGGATCACCGCCGTCGCGCCGGCCTCGATCGCCACCAGCAGGCCGTCCGCGAACGGGAAGAAGGCGTCTGACGCGACCACGGAGCCCCTGGTCAGCGGCGCGGGAAGCCCCAGCTCCCTTGCGGCGTCTTCGGCCTTGCGGGCGGCGATGCGCGCGGAATTGACGCGACTCATCTGTCCCGCGCCGATGCCGACCGTGGCGCGATCCTTCGCATAGACGATGGTGTTGGACTTCACATGCTTGGCGACGCGGAACGCGAAACGCAGATCGGCCAGCTCGGCGTCGGTCGGCGCGCGTTTCGTCACGGCGCGAAGCTGCATCCCGTCGACCGTGGCGTTGTCGCGGGTCTGCACCAGCAGGCCGCCGGCGACCGACTTCACCGTGAGGCCGCGCGCCAGCGGGTCGGGAAGGCCGCCGGCGAGCAGCAACCGCAGGTTCTTCTTTGCAGCCACGATGGCGATCGCCTCGTCGGTGGCGTCGGGGGCGATGATGACCTCGGTGAAGATCTCGGTGATCGCCTTTGCCGCTTCGGCGTCGAGCGTGCGATTGAGCGCGACGATGCCTCCGAAGGCCGAGGTCGAATTGCAGGCCAGCGCCTTGCGGTAAGCCTCCACGAGCGAAACGCCCTCGGCGACGCCGCACGGATTGGCGTGTTTGACGATCGCGACCGCGGCGGTGCGCGCCGGATCGAATTCGGCAACGCATTCGTAGGCGGCGTCGGTGTCGTTGATGTTGTTGTAGGAGAGCTGCTTGCCCTGGGTCTGGCGCGCGGTGGCGACGCCCGGTCGAAGTCTCCGGCGAGCGGTAGAACGCCGCGCTCTGATGCGGATTTTCGCCGTAGCGCAACGCCTCGGCGAGCTTGCCGCCGAAGGCGCGGAAGGTGGGCGCGTCGTCGCCCAGTTCGGCGGCGAACCAGTTGGAGATCGCCGCGTCGTAGGCCGCGGTGCGCGCATAGGCCTTGGCGGCGAGCCGCCTGCGCAGCGACAGCGAGGTCGCGCCGCCATGCGCCTCCAGTTCGCCCAGCACGCTGGCGTAATCGTCGGGTTCGACCACCACCGCCACGTCGCCGTGGTTCTTGGCGGCGGCGCGGATCATCGCCGGCCCGCCGATGTCGATGTTCTCGATGCAGTCGTCGTAGGCCGCGCCCTGCGCGACGGTCGCCTCGAACGGATAGAGATTGACCACCAGAAGGTCGATCGGTTTGATGTCGTGCGCCTGCATCGCAGCGGCGTGTTCGGCGTTGTCGCGAATCGCGAGCAGGCCGCCGTGAACCTTGGGATGAAGGGTCTTCACCCGACCGTCCATCATCTCGGGAAAACCGGTCAGGTCGGACACGTCCTGCACGGCAAGACCGGCGTCGGCCAGCGCCTTGCGGGTGCCGCCCGTCGAAACCAGTTCGACGCCGTGGCCGGCAAGGCCCCGGGCGAAGTCGATCAGTCCGCGCTTGTCGGACACCGAGAGCAGGGCGCGGGTGACGCGGCGGGTGTCTGTCATGAATGGTTCCTGGTGCCCCGGACGCGATGCAGCGCGGTGCGGTGCATCGCGGATCCATGGCCTTCGCAATTTCGGACCTTGTAGCGGTCCCGGGTCTGCAGCGTATCATTTCATGCTGTGCTGCGCCCGGGACACACACTTTATTAGAGAGGCAGCTCCGGCTCCTCGCCGCGGTTGCGGCCGCGCCCGCCGCCGGACGGCGCGACATGCACGAAGCTCCAGTGGACGCGGGGAACCTTGCGCGCGCGGCCGAAGATGACGATCTGCACCGACCGCCGCGGGCCGTCGCTGCCCGAAAGATAGACGCTCTCTTCCAGCTCCACCCAGTCCTCGTAGGCGTTGAAGGTCCAGGCCTCGCGGTTGGGCAGCATCAGCATCACGCCGTGACCGTCGGTCAGCTTGTTGGCCTTGATCGACGGATGCAGGTGAAACCGCACGGCGAACTCGTCGGGGATGCGCGCCGGCAGCAGATCGCCCTCGGTCGGCACGAACAGATCCTCGCCATCGATCCGTTCGCCGTCGCTGGCGAGCTTGAGCGCGCGCTGATGGATCACGCTGTAGCGGTCGGCGTAGCCGTCGTGCGAGGCGCGCACCACGATCGCGTCCTCGCGCTCGTCGCGCGAGACCGGCACGCTGGTCGGACCGCTGACGATCGGCGTGCCGATCAGGCGCTTGAACGATCCGGTTTCGAGAAACCGGCAGGACGACGCCTCGTTGAAGACCACCGTGGAATGCGCGGCGGTGGCGCGCGCCACCTGCCGCCAGGTGTCGCGACCGGTCGGCGGCAGGCCGCAGTTGACCACGATGCGCTGCTGGCCCGTCGAAAGTTCGAACGACAGACAGCCGGCGTGCGCGTCCTGGCTCATCTTGAGCGGCGGCGGTGTGCCGGTGTCCATCAGCACCAGCAGGTCGCCGGCCTGGACGCGCTGATAGCCGGAGTGCACGGCGTTGGCGACCGGCGCGCCGCGGGCGTCGTCGTAGGCGAGAACGGTGGCGACCAGATCCGGCTGGGTCGGACCCATGCCGTTGAAATGCGCGAAGGCGCCGTCGCCGTGCCGGAAGAACCGCAGCATCGGCATCATGCGATCGATGGCGTTGTTGATCGCCGGCGGCGGCGCGATGTTCCGGGCCTTGAAGGCCTGCCGCAGCGGCAGCAGATCGATCAGGATGTCGACCAGCGCGCCGGGATTGCGGCTGACGTGCCCGCCGTCCGGCAGCACCTGGCTTTCGATCTCGGCGGTGAGCTGCCTGAGCGTGTTGCGCAGGTGTCGCTCCTGGCCGGACATGCACAGCGCAGCCTGGGTCAGCGACACCAGCGCCAGCAGGCGCTGGGTGCCCTCGCGGGTGTCGTGAACGGTGTGGCGCAGATAGCGGACCTGCCGCGTCAGGCTGCGCAGGAAGCGGCGATAGAACAGGTCGTCGGCGTCGTGCAGGATCAGCGGGGCGTGGCTCAGCCAGTTGGCGATGCGATGCGACAGCACGTCCGGTCGCCAGCCCACGGCATGAAACGAGCCCTGCACCGAAATCCACTCGTCGACGAGCGCCCGCGCGTTGGCGCGGGTGATGCCGGATTCGGCGGCGCGCAGATGCCGGAGCCAGCCGAAGCCGAGCAGCGACACCGCCCATTCGTCGGATGGCGGCGCGATCTCGAACGGCGACCGGCCGTCGCAGATCACGACCTTGCCGGCGAAGGCGAAACGTCCGGCGTAGATCTCGCTGGCCCGGGTGCCGTCGGCGGTGCGCAGATCCTGCGGGGCGATCAGCAGCCGCTCGGTGCGGCCGGGCAGAACGCTCCAGCGGATCAGCGGATGTCCGCGCAGCCGGCCGGCGACGGTGCGCAGGCCGCGGCGAGCCAGGTGCAGGGAGAGTCTGCCCCTTTCCGCGATCGACAGGCCGGCCATGAACGCTGCCTCTTCCCCCGCCGCGGACGAGCGTGGGCCCGCGGTCCTTCTTCGATCATCATATAGCGGAGCCGCTCACAGCGGCCAACCGAATGAATTACCGGCCAAATCACCCGGTTCGGACCAGCCGCGCGGCAAAGAAACCATCGAGTCCGGCCATTCGCGGATCCGGATCCGGCCAGTGGCAGGGCAGGGTGCGCAGGTCGCCCTCGGGCGTCAGCGCCTCATCCAGCCCGCCGACTTCGCCGGCGGCGATCGGGGAGCGGGCCAGGCCGGGATGGCGAGCCAGCAGCGCGGCGATGGCGTGCTCGCCCTCCTCGGGCTCCAGCGAGCAGGTGCAGTAGACCAGCCGCCCGCCCGGCCGCAGCAGCGTCGCCGCGCGATCCAGCAGACGCGCCTGCAAGGCCGACAGGGAAGCGATGTCGGCTTCGGACTTCAGCCAGGGGATGTCGGGATGGCGACGCACCGTGCCGGTGGATGAGCAGGGCGCGTCGATCAGGATGGCGTCGAACGGCCCGCCCTCGAAGGACACGGCGTCGGCGGCGACGATCTGCGCGCCGAGGTTCAGACGGTCGAGATTGTCCCGCAGTCGTTTCAGCCGCGGCTCCGAACGATCAACAGCCGTCACCGATGCGCCGGCCTGGGCGAGTTGCGCGGTCTTGCCGCCGGGTGCCGCGCACAGGTCCGCGACCGCGAGGCCGCGCACGTCGCCGAGCAGGCGAACGGGAAGCGCCGCCGCGGCGTCCTGCACCCACCACGCGCCTTCGGCAAAGCCGTCGAGCTGCGGCACCGGACCGTGCGCCGCGAGCCGCACCGTTCCGGTCGGCAGCACCCGGCCGCCGAGCCGTGCAGCCCAGCCCTGCGGATCGCTCTTCACGGTCAGGTCGAGCGCCGGCTCGATCGCATGCATCGCCGCAATCGCGCGCGCGTTCGCTTCGCCGTAATGCGCGGCCCAGCGCCGCATCAGCCAGGGCGGTGTGTCGAGCATGACGGCGTCGAGCGTTGCGAGACGCTTTCTGCCCTCTCGGGCGAGGCGCCGCAGCACGGCGTTGACCATGCCGGCGTAGCGCGCGGCCTTGCGGTCGGACTGCACCAGACGCACCGAGAGATCGACCGCGGCGTGATCGGGGACGTCCAGAAACAGGATCTGGGTCGCCCCCACCAGCAACGCGCTTTCCGCCCGGGGAGCGCCCTTCGGCAGCCCGCGCTCCAGCATCGCCGCCAGCAAATGGCGCAGGACGCCGAGCCGGCGGATCGCGGTGGCCGCAAGCCGGCGCACCAGGGCGCGATCGCGCTCCTCGAGCGTGTCGAGCGGCGCGCGCTCGAGTTGTTCGTCCAGCGGCCTCCGCTTGTGGACCACGCCTTCGACGATCTCGACGGCGATCGTGCGGGCGGGCAGGCCGGGGGCTTCGGCTTGGGCTTGGGACGCGACGTTCATGGCGTGGTCATGACGTGCAAAGCGTCGCGCCGCAACACCAGCAAATGCAAAGCGCCCCGCCGAGGCGGGGCGCTTCCTCAGGATGGCCTGGGTGCATCAACCCCATGGGCCGTTTCGTCCGCCGCCGCCCCATGGGCCGGATGCCGGCACGCTGCCGCGCTGTGCGGCCGGGGCGTAGTTGCGGCCCATCTGCTGGGCGAGCTGCATCAGCGCCGCGATGCGGTTCTCGGTGTTCGGGTGCGTCGAGAACAGGTTGTCCATGCGCTCGCCGCTCAGGGGATTGACGATGAACATGTGCGCGGTCGCCGGATTGCGCTCGGCGGTCTCGTTCGGAATCGCGTGCGCCGCCTGCTCAAGCCGACGCAGCGCCGAGGCCAGGTACTCCGGCTGGCCGACGATCTGCGCGCCGAGCTTGTCGGCGGAATACTCGCGCGTGCGGCTGATCGCCATCTGCACCAGCATCGCTGCGATCGGCGCGAGGATCACCATCGCGAGGGTGCCGACCAGGCCCATGCCGCCGTTGTTCTCGCGGTTGCCGCCGAAGAACATGCCGAACTGCGCCACCATCGAGATCGCGCCCGCGATGGTCGCGGTGATGGTCATGATCAGCGTGTCGTGATTCTTGATGTGCGCCAGTTCGTGCGCGATCACGCCCGCGACCTCCTCGCGGCTGAGATGCTGCAGCAGGCCGGTGGTCACCGCGACCGCGGCGTTTTCCGGATTGCGGCCGGTGGCGAACGCGTTCGGCTGCGGGTTGTCCATCAGGTAGACGGCCGGCATCGGAAGTCCCGCGCGCTGCGAGAGCTCGCGAACCATGCCGAACACCTCGGGCGCGGAATGTTCGTCGAGCGGCTGCGCGCCGGCCATCGACAGCACGGTCTTGTCCGAATTCCAGTAGGCAAAGACGTTCATGCCGGCGGCCACAACCAGCGCGATCGTCGCGCCGCTCGCGCCGCCCACGAGATAGCCCACGCCCATGAACAGGGCGGTCAAACCTGCCAGCAGGATCGCCGTGCGAAAGTAATTCATCGTCCTCGTCCTCGAAAAAGCCGCCGGTCGGCGGCCATGCGCAAAGGCAGATCCGATACGCGATCAGAACATGGGAATGCGCCGGGCGACTTCAAGCGGATTCGCGTCGCCTTGACGGATCGGGCGTGCACGGCGTTAAAGCCCGCATGACCGACACAGCCGACGATCGCGAGCCGCCGAAGGCCCTGCCGAATTCCCCGCGTCGTCCGCTGACCGACGCTGCACGTCGGGCGCTGGCCGAGGCGGCCGAGCGGCGCGCCCGGCTTGTCCAGAGCGGGGTGCGCCCGGCCGAGGAATCGGGGCCGAAGGGTCTGGAGCCGACGCGCTACGGCGACTGGGAGCGCAAAGGCATCGCCTCGGATTTCTAGGCTGTTTGTTGCAGGGAGTTTCAACTTAAGATTGTCAACGCACCTAGAGATTGCACTTGCGCGCCGGTAGCGTGCGGATTATTTCTAGGCTTATGTTCCTTAACGAGAGATTTCAATCCGATGCGCGGGGCTGGCTGCTGCCGGCCGTCGTGGCGGCGTTTGCCGCAGGACTTGGGCTTGGACTTGGGCTTGGACTTGGGCTTGGACTTGGGCTTGGTCTTGGATTCGGGCTTGGACACGGATTTGGCGCCGGACCGGGACTGTTCTGGACCGCTCGGCCGCTGGCCGACCTGCGTCCCGCATGGGAGCAGTCGCCGCCATCGATTCACACGAGAGAGAAGCCCAGTCACCCGCTTGCCACTGCAAGCTCGCCGCCGCGCGCGGTCTATCCCGCCGATGTGCTGCGGGTGATCGCGACACGTTCGAGGCGCGGGTGCCGCTGTGGCCCGGTCTCGAGGTGACGACGCGCGTGCGGATCCGCGCGGTATTAGGTAGCAAACTCACCCAGTCGTCTAGGGCGGGCCGAACACAACAAATGCCCTAAGTTCTTGAATCTACGTCGGGACTTATGCGCGAATCACATGACCTCGTCGTTGGAAGTTGCCTAATTGGCGATGCGCGCAACTAAACTTGATCGGAAGATTCGGTGATTCTGTAATGATTACAATATGTTAACTTTTGAGCCAGACCTTGGCTGGGTAGAACAAAAACGGTTGTCAAGAAGTTTTTTATATGAGATGACCAGCGAGCGAGTCCGCCAACTGGCCTCCGGAGAGGTGCAGATCGGACTCGAATGACTCAAAGAGGATGCTATGGCAACCGCCGCTGACGGAAAATTGGGTGGCCCGTTTGAGATCGAGGAGTCGGTCCTCGTGCGTGATGCCATGATTCGTGAAGACAACGACGGTGACCGCATTGTGGATGCGGCGGTTATCGAGTATGTCAAAAAGAACAAGAAGCGGATCTTTGCCCTGCAAACGTCGTTTTACGACGAACTAAAAGCGAAGCATAACCAACTCGACTAGAATCCTCTTGCTCCTTCAGGAGTGTTCGCTTGCCTGTCGTCGGAAAGGACGCAGCCGAGATAAGTGCCCGCGCGGCGACGTTTCGCGCGCTTGCAGAGATTCAATTGGAGCATCCTGCGGTTGTTGAGGCCAATGTCGCCTTTGACAACGGCTCTGCCCTATTGATGTCGGAAGCGTATTTCGCACTGAGCGAAGCGTATAAAAAACGACGCCTGAAGGGCACAAGTCGCACTGAGTGGTGCAAGGCAGCAGCCCTGGTGGCAGTGTCAGTGAGCATTGTGCGACCCTTGCGGCCCGCTGGTCCGTCTAATGAGGTTACTTGGCCGTACCTCAACCCGAATTTTGGGATGCTATGCGCATACGGGCATGCCCAAGAGGTTTTCTTTGCGACCACATTCGACGCCAAGCGCCGATTGCTACATTCGCTGCACTCAGCACGGCTGCCCTGCCTTGATCAAGTAATCGCCGAGGCGAACAAGCTTCGCACGTTGGTCACGCAGTGGGATTTAGTCTTGTCCGATGACGAGCTTTCGTATCTGGACTCCCTCGTTGTGGAATTTGAGGCTCTTATTGAGCTACAGATACTGAAAGATGAAAACGAAGTGCTCCGCCAGCAGCTGCTGGGCAGGACCGGCTAGGCGCGGGACGAAATCCGCCAAAGAATGATACGGCCAGGCCGTCTTGTATTGGCAGTCGAGGACCCTGAGCAATGCCGGGCAGCCCGAGCTTGGCTGAATTGGCCGCAAGATCAGCTTGCGAGGGCGGCAAACGTTGGCGTTTCGACCGTGAGAGACTTCGAGGCCGGCCGGCGGGAGCCGACACGAAACAACCTAGCGGCAATGAAAGCTGCTTTGGAGGCTGGTGGCGTTGGCTTTGTCGAGGACGACGCAAAGACTGGGGTTGTTGCGGCACGGTCGGTGTGATTCTATAGCGAGGTTAAGGGTGGCCCCTTGTGGAGGGGGGCCGGCTAGTCGAACCCTCTCCTTATGGAAGGGAGAGGAGGTGGAGGTAGCGGGACTTGCACCCGCCGGGGACGTGGCTGGACAACCTTTCCCCTGCACTGTGCACCCCCATTTCTGAAAAGGGCTCGGTTCGCTGAGCCCTTTTCCTATTTGAAAACTCCTGTGAGCATGTCAGCTCCTCTGGCATTCCCCCATTCCACCAGCCCGTACCCGCCTAGTTCGCGAATATTGTTCAGGGATTTGGAATTAGAGAGATACGCAGATAGAGCCTTGATCGGCTCCTTTCCGGTAATTTGAATCCCGGCCGCCTTCATCGCTTCAAGCAATTCGCTGGATGTCGCGCGGGACCCTCGTTTCTTCAGAAACTCAACAGCCGCCGCGTCAATCCGGGCGACCTTTGTGTCAGCTGAAATGGGGCGGGAAACTATCAAGTTCCCGACCCGCCTAATAACATTAACCTCGCTACCGCCGCCCGCGAATGATGCAGGGCGAGCGGCTATAGGGTGAGGCTTCGCGGTGTAAAGCTCCACGATTTTCTTTGCGGCTTGTAGCTTTTGGTAGGTAGGGGTGAGAGCTAGCTCAGCTTCCAGCCGAGCCACCTCCGCCTCCGCAACCTTAAGCATGTCAGAATCAGACATGGTTAAATCCTCTGACGGGTTTATCTGAGTTTCTGAGTGACGTGTCAACATCTAGGACCAGAAAGTCAGGATATTCACAGACTCTGACTCTGGGTGAGTTTGCTACCTAATACCGGATCCGCGATCTCGATACGCCGGAGCTGCGGGCGCGCTGTGATGCCGAGCGCCGCCTCGCTGTTGCCGCGCGCGACGAACTGCGGCGGCTGCTCGATCGCGGAGCGGTCGGCGTGGCGCGCGTGACGCCCGACAAATACGGCGGCCGCGTCGTCGCCGATGTGTCCGTGCATGACGTCCCGGACGTGGCGGCGGCGCTGATCGCCGCCGGTCTGGGACGCCGCTACGACGGCGGCCGACGCGCCGCGTGGTGCGCCTGAAAACCCAGGCGCAGCCTGCCCTCCTGCCGAATCAGCGGGTCACGATCACCGGCGTGCCGACGCCGACGCGATTGTAGAGATCGACCACGTCGTGGTTGTGCATGCGGATGCAGCCGTAGGAGACGAAGCCGCCAATCGAGTTCGGCTCGTTGGTGCCGTGGATCGCATACAGGCCGCCGTCGAGCGTCAGCGCCGCGGCTCCCATCGGATTGCGCGGCGAGCCGCCGGGGATCACGTTCGGCAGCCGCGGGTTGTCGCGACGAATGTCCGGCGGCGGCGACCAGTCCGGCCGCACATGCTTGCCGTCGATAAAGGAGTTGCCCGCCCACTGCCGCCCGACCCGGCCGACGCCGACCGTGTAGCGCAGCGCGCGGCCTTCTCCGAGCACGAGGTACAGCTTGCGCTCGTTGGTGCGCACCACGATCGTGCCGGGGCTGACGCGGCCGCTGAAGGCCACGACCTCCCGCGCCTGGGCGGGCTCCATGCCTGAGAGCGGAGGAGAAATGAAAGCGACAGCCGCCGCGAAGGCGACGGCGAAACTCCGGTACAGCGCACGCATAACGCAACGTCCTGACTAACGTTGCCGCATCTTTAACGGATGATTAACCATAGAACGGCCGGCGAGACAATGCGCCGGTCGCGGGATCGGTTCCGCGCGCGGCTTCAATTTCTGCGGCGTCTTGCTGGGCCTGCGCCGCCGCGGCGGTTCGCCGCGTTCGGCTGCGTCAGACGCCGGCCCCCTTCCTGTTCTGCCGGTTGCTCACCAGATCGTCGACCACCGCCGGATCGGCCAGCGTCGAGATGTCTCCGAGCGCGCCGTAATCGTCCTCGGCGATCTTGCGCAGGATCCGCCGCATGATCTTGCCGGAGCGGGTCTTGGGCAGGCCGGGCGCGAACTGGATCAGGTCGGGCGAGGCGATCGCGCCGATCTCCTTGCGCACCCAGGCGACCAGCTCCTTGCGCAGGTCTTCGCTCGGCGCGACGCCGGTCATCAGCGTCACATAGGCGTAGATGCCCTGGCCCTTGATGTCGTGCGGATAGCCGACCACCGCGGCCTCCGACACATGGACATGCGCGACCAGCGCGCTCTCGACCTCGGCCGTGCCCATGCGATGGCCGGAGACGTTGATGACGTCGTCGACGCGGCCGGTGATCCAGTAATAGCCGTCCTCGTCGCGCCGGCAGCCGTCGCCGGTGAAATACTTGCCGGGGTAAGTCTTGAAATAGGTGTCGACGAAACGCTGGTGGTCGCCGAACACGGTGCGCATCTGGCCGGGCCACGAATTGACGATGCAGAGATTGCCGGAAGCCGCGCCTTCGAGCACCTGGCCCTCGGCGTCCACGAGCTGCGGCTGGCAACCGAAGAACGGCCGCGTCGCCGAGCCGGGCTTGAGCCTGGTCGCGCCGGGCAGCGGCGTAATGAGAATGCCGCCGGTCTCGGTCTGCCACCATGTGTCGACGATCGGACAGCGGCCGTCGCCGACCACGCGGTGATACCATTCCCACGCCTCCGGATTGATCGGCTCGCCGACCGAGCCGAGCAGGCGCAGGCTGGCGCGCGAGGTCTTCTTCACCGGCTCGTCGCCGGACTGCATCAGCGCGCGGATCGCGGTCGGCGCCGTGTAGAAGGTGTTGACCTTGTGCTTGTCGATCACCTCCCAGAATCGCGACATGGTCGGATAGTTGGGCACGCCCTCGAACATCAGCGTGATCGCACCGTTACTGAGCGGGCCGTAGACGATGTAGCTGTGGCCGGTGACCCAGCCGACGTCGGCCGTGCACCAGTAGACGTCGCCGTCGTGATAATCGAACACGTACTGGTGCGTGATCGAGGTGTAGACCATGTAGCCGCCGGTCGTGTGCAGCACGCCCTTCGGCTTTCCGGTCGAGCCCGAGGTGTAGAGGATGAACAGCGGATCCTCCGCGTTCATTTCCTCGCACGGGCATTCGGAGGTCACGACCTCCTTCGCCTCGTGGTACCAGACGTCGCGAACCGGATCCCAGTCCACCGCTCCGCCGGTCCGGCGCACGACGATGACGTGGTCGACGCCGCCGACCTTGCGGATCGCGGCATCGGTGTTGGCCTTGAGCGGAATCTTGCGGCCGCCGCGCACGCCTTCGTCGGCAGTGATGACGACCTTGGACTGGCAGTCCTCGATCCGGCCTGCGAGCGAGTCCGGCGAGAAGCCGCCGAACACCACCGAATGCACCGCGCCGATCCGCGCGCAGGCGAGCATCGCGTAGGCCGCCTCCGGGATCATCGGCATGTAGATCGTCACGCGGTCGCCCTTCCCGACGTTGCGGTTGCGCAGGATGTTGGCCATCCGGCACACCTCGTCGTGCAGCTCCCGATAGGTGATGTGTTTCGAATCCTTCGGATCGTCGCCCTCCCAGATGATCGCGGTCTGGTCGGCCCGCTTGGGCAGGTGGCGGTCGATGCAGTTGTAGGCGGCGTTCAGGGCGCCGTCCTCGAACCATTTGATCGAGACGTTGTCGGGCGCGTAGGACGTGTTCTTGACCTTGTGAAACGGACGCATCCAGTCGATGCGCTTGGCGTGTTCCGCCCAGAAGCCCTCGGGGTCGCGCACGGAATGCGCGTACATCTCCCGATACTTGGCGTCGTCGATCAGGGCGCGCGCCTTCCACTCCGGCGTCACTTCGTAAATTTTGTCGGACATCGGTCCCTCCGGTCGGAGCGCATAGTGGCGCGCCCGGCGCGCGCCCGCGGCTTTCTCGCAGACATTATGCGATGCTGCGTCGCAGAGCGACAAGCCGGGCCGGATTGCACTTTGGTCGGGCAAGTTCCGGCCGGAGAAGTCTTGTCCGGAGAAGTCCTGTTCGGAGAAGTGCTGGGCAGGGGGATGCGACCAGGCCGGCGCTGCGCTGCGATGCCGCGGCCTCTCGCCTTTTTCTCCCGACGGCCTTAAAGATCGTTGCCATACGAACAAACGTCAGGGGGGCGATGCCCGATGCGACATCCGATCCGACTTCTTGCGGCGGCGGTGGCCGCGCTCATGCTGAGTGCGCCGTTCGCGCTGGCGCAGTCGAACTATCCGAACCGGCCGCTCCGCATGTTCGTCGGCTTCCCGCCCGGCGGCGCCGCCGACATCGTGGCGCGCGTGGTCGCCAATGCGCTGTCGGCGCGGCTCGGCCAGCCGATCATCATCGAGAACCGCGGCGGCACCGGCGGCAACTTCGCGGCCTCCGAGGTCGCCAAGTCCGAGCCGGACGGCTACACGCTTCTGCACGGGCCGGACAACCTGTTCCTCGCCAATCCGCACATCTACGGCGACCGCATGCCGCTCAATCCGCTCACCGATCTGGTGCCGGTTTCGAGCCTGACCGCAAACCAGCTCATCCTTGCGGTGCATCCGTCGGTGAAGGCGAACACCATGAAGGAGTTCGTCGAGCTGGCGCGCAAGAGCAGCCCGCCGCTGTTCTATGCATCGATCGGCAACGGCTCGATGCATCACATGGCGATGGAAATCCTCAAGCAGCATCTCAAGCTCGACCTGACGCATGTGCCGTACCGCGGCGGCGGCCCGGCCGGCGCGGCGCTGATGGCCGGCGACATCCAGGCGATGTTCGGCGCGGGCTCGCTGGTGCCGACCATCACCTCCGGCAAGGTGCGCGCGCTTGCGGTGACCGGCGCGAACCGCTCGCCGGTTCTGCCCGACCTGCCGACCATCGGCGAACTGTTCCCCGGCTACGAGGTGCTGATCTGGCACGGCACCTTCGCGCCAAAGGGCACGCCGCAGCCGATCCTCGATCGCCTGCGCAAGGAGATCGCCGAGGTGCTCAAGCAGCCCGACGTGCGCGACCGCCTGATCAAGTCGGGCTCGGGCGAGCCGTACTTCACGACGCCGGACGAATTCGCCGCCCGCATCAAGAGCGACAACGAAAAGTTCGGCAAGGTGATCAAGGCGCTCGGCCTCAAGGTCGAGTGACGGCGCGAACGTCCGGATGCGGCGCAGCGTCAAATGCTGCGCCGCCGCTCCCGCCGCGCCCGAGCGAATCTAGCTTCCAAGCCAGCCGACGATTGCGCCCATGATCAGCAGCACGCCGAGCCAGTGCCCGGCGTCGATCAGCGTCAGCATTCCCTTGCGGCCGCCGAAGGTGTTGTTCACCGCGATGGTTGTCAGCACGAAGCCGAACCAGACGAACGCGCCGGAGATCATCCCGGCGCGCACGGTGAACCGGCCGAGGTGGGTCAGGATGCCGGAGAGCACCCAGGCCATCGCGAATTCGGCGATGAACGACAGCACGAAGGGAAAGATCGCGGCAAAGGTGCCGGCCGCCGCGGCGCGGTCGGCGCTGAACTGTTCCGGCGTCTTGCCCTGCGCCGCAAGCCATTGCCGCGACAGCGAGTGATAATAGACCGCGCCGAAGACCCAGGCTGCGGCGGCGGCGAACAGGGCCGGCACGACGTTCGCGGTGAAGCCCATGATTTGCCTCCAGCGGGGCGCGGCCTATTTCAGCCCGCCCATCCTGCTCACGATTTTCCACTCGTCGGCCGTGACCGGCTGCACCGAGAGCCGCGACTGCTTGAGCAGCGCCATCTCCTTCAGCTTCGGCTCGGCCTTGATGGCTTCGAGCGTCACCGGCTTCGGCATCGGCTCGCGCGCCGCGACGTCCACCACCACCCACGGGTCGCCGGCCTTCGCGGTCGGATCGGGATGATGCTCCCGGACGATCTCGACCACGCCGACGATCTCCTTGCCGACGTTGGAGTGATAGAAGAAGGCGCGGTCGCCCTTCTTCATCTTCATCAGGTTGAGCTTGGCGGTGTGGTTGCGCACGCCGGTCCACTCGGTGCCCTTCGCGCCGGCCTTGACCTGCTCGTCCCACG
This sequence comes from uncultured Alphaproteobacteria bacterium, assembly GCA_963758225.1. Classification (GTDB taxonomy): domain Bacteria; phylum Pseudomonadota; class Alphaproteobacteria; order Rhizobiales; family Xanthobacteraceae; genus Z2-YC6860. The sequence goes on from CAVWUJ010000003.1 coordinate 454,006, forward strand.
ACCAGGCGTCGGGTTCGGATTTCACCAGCCAGTAGGCCATCGTCTCATTCCTCTCTGAACGGCCGCGCCAGAAGCTGTCCGATCGCGGCGTCGACGCTCACGCCGCCGTCCAGCACGTCGGCGACGGCCGACGCCACCGGCATGTCCACGCCGCGCGCGCGCGCCATCTCGACCAGCGCCTGTGCGGTGAAGGCGCCTTCGGCGAGCTTTCCCTGAGCGGTCTGCGCGGCGTCGCCGCGTCCGAGCGCAACGCCGAACGAATAGTTGCGCGACTGCGGGGTCGAGCAGGTCAGGATCAGGTCGCCCAGTCCGGACAGTCCCGTGAGCGTCTCGGCGCGTGCGCCGTAGGCCTGGCCGAAGCGCAGCAACTCGGCAAAGCCGCGCGTGGTCAGCGCGGCCGCGGCGCTGGCGCCCAGGCCGCGGCCCGCGACGATGCCGGCGGCGATCGCCAGCACGTTCTTGGCCGCGCCGCCGATTTCGACGCCGCGCACGTCGGTCGAATGATAGGGCCGGAACGCCGGCGAGCCCAGCGCCTGGGACAGCCGCTCGGCGAGGCCGAGATCGCGGGCCGCGAGCGTCACCGCGGTCGGCAGGCCGCGCGCCACGTCGGACGCGAAGCTCGGCCCCGACAGGATCGCCTGCAGCGCGGTCTGTGCCGCCTCCGCGATCACTTCGGTCATAAAGCGATGGGAGCCGCGCTCGATGCCCTTGGCGCAGGCGATGAGCGGCGTGCCGGAGGGGATCAGGTCGCCGATCGCGCTCGCGACCTCGCGGATTGCCTGCGCCGGCACCACCAGCAGCACCGCGTGGCTGCGCGACACGGCCACGGACAGGTCGCTGGTCACGGCGATCGCGGCATCCAGCCTGATGCCGGGCAGGTTGGTCGCCTCGCGCCGCACCGCCAGCGCCTCGGCCGCTTTCGGATGCCGCGTCCAGAGCGTCACCTCGCGCCCGGCGCGGGCGGTCACATTGGCGAGCGCGCAACCCCAGGCGCCGGCGCCGAGCACGGCGATCCGTTCGACGCTCATGCCGAAGCCTGCATGTCGTCGGCGCCCGTCACCTCTTCGAGCGGCCAGCGCGCGCGCGGCGCAACGTCGAGCGCATCGGTGAGGCCGTGAACCAGCCGCTCTGCGCCGGCCCAGGCGATCATCGCGCCGTTGTCGGTGCACAGCGCGGGCGGTGGCGCGACCAGCACGGTGCCGGCTTCGAAGGCGACGCGATTCAGGACTTTGCGGATCGCCTGGTTGGCGGCGACGCCGCCGGCCGCGACCAGCGCGGTCGGGGCGCCGTGGCGCTGCCGAAACAGCCGGATGCCGGCGCGCAGCCGGTCGTGGATCACGTCCACGACCGATTGCTGGAACGAGGCGCAAAGATCCGCCACGTCCTGATCGGACAGCGGCGCGATCTTCTCCGCCTCGAGCCGCAGCGCGGTTTTCAATCCCGAGAGCGAGAAATCGGGCTCCAGCCGGCCGTGCATCGGCCGCGGCAGCAGGAAGCGCACCGGATTGCCGCGCCGCGCCTCGTTCTCGACCTGCGGGCCGCCTGGATAGCCCAGGCCGAGCAGCTTGGCGGTCTTGTCGAAGGCCTCGCCGATGGCGTCGTCGACGGTGGTGCCGAGCCGCTCGTAGCGGCCGACGCCGCGCACCGCCACGACCTGGGTGTGACCGCCGGAGGCCAGAAACAGGAGATAGGGGAACGGCGTGCCGTCGGTGAGGCGCGCGGTCAGCGCATGCGCCTCCAGATGATTGACGGCGATCAGCGGCTTGTCGTTGACGAGCGCGATCGCCTTGGCGGTGGTCAGCCCGACGATCACGCCGCCAATCAGGCCCGGCCCGGCGGCGGCAGCGACGCCGTCGATCCGGTCGAAGGTCAGCCCGGCGTCGCCCATCGCCTTGGCGACGATCCGGTCCACCTGCTCGACATGGGCGCGTGCCGCGATTTCCGGAACCACGCCGCCGAAAGCCGCATGCTCGTTGACCTGCGACAGCACGACGTTCGACAGTATGCGGCCGGGCCCATCGCCCGCGCGTTCGACCACGGCGGCGGCGGTCTCGTCGCAAGTCGTCTCGATTCCGAGTACAAGCATCGCGCGTCCCGTTTCGCTCGTCACGGCGTACCACTGCAGGGTTCTATGTCGCAATCCTCCGATCGTCCGTTCGTGCTGCGTCTGGGGACGCGCGGCAGTCCGCTGGCGCTGACCCAGGCGCGCATGGTGCAGGCCGCGGTGGCGCAGGCCAACGGCTTCGATCCCGAGCGGATCGAAATCGTGGTGATCCGCACCACCGGCGACCGCATCCAGGACCGCCCGCTCTCGGAGGCCGGCGGCAAGGGGCTGTTCACCAAGGAGATCGAAGAGGCGCTGCTCGACGGCCGCATCGATCTGGCGGTGCATTCGTCGAAGGACATGCCGACCGCGCTGCCGGACGGGCTGACGCTTTCGACCTTCCTGCCGCGTGAGGACGTGCGCGATGCGCTGATCAGCCCGAAGGCCGGCTCGCTCGATGCGCTGCCGAAGGGCGCGGTGATCGGGACGGTTTCGCTGCGCCGGCAGGCGATGCTGAAGCGGCTTCGGCCCGATCTCGAAATCGCGATCCTGCGCGGCAACGTCGAAACGAGGCTGCGCAAGATCGCCGAGGGCGAGGCCGACGCCACGCTGCTGGCGCTGGCGGGGCTCAAGCGTCTCGGGCTCGCCGACAAGGCGACGCAGGTGCTCGACACCGACGCATTCCTTCCGGCGGTCGGGCAGGGCGCGGTCGGGATCGAGACCCGTGCGAGCGACCGCGCGACGCTGGCGCTGCTTGCGCCGGTCAACCATGCCGACACCGCCACGGCGCTGGCCTGCGAACGCGCGTTTCTCGCGGTGCTCGACGGCTCGTGCCGCACGCCGATCGGCGGACATGCCGGGGTTTCCGGCGACCGCGTGACGTTCCGCGGCATCGTGCTGCGGCCGGACGGCAGCGACGCACTCGAAACCTCGCGCAGCGGAACCGTGGCCGAGGCGGCGGCGCTCGGCGCCGACGCCGGCCGCGAGCTGCGCGAGCGCGCCGGGCCCGGCTATTTCGCGGTGTGACATGCGCCTGCTGGTCACGCGCCCCGAGCCGGACGGCGCACGCACCGCGCAGCGGCTTCGCGATCTCGGCCACGAGGCGATGCTGGCGCCGCTTCTCTCGGTCGTTGCCGTCGTGGACGCCGAACCCGGTTCGGGTCCATGGGACGCATTGCTCGTCACCAGCGCCAACGGCGTGCGCGCGGTCGCGGATCATCCGCGCTTCGGGTCGCTGCGACGCCTGCCGTTGCTGGCGGTCGGCCGCGCCAGCGCCGATGCGGCACGCGCCGCGGGCTTTCCCGACGTGCAATCCGCCGGCGGCGATGCCGCCGATCTCGCACGTCTTGCCGCAGATCGCTTTCCCGCAGGCGGCGTTCGCCTGCTGTACCTCGCGGGCCAGGATCGCGCACGCGATCTGGTGGCGATGCTGTCGGACCGCGGCATCGCCGTCGAGATCGCGGTGGTTTACCGGGCCGAGCCGGCCGCGTCGTTCCCGCCGGCGGTGCAAGCGGCGTTGCAGGAGCGCGCCATCGACGGCGTCGTGCATTTTTCACGGCGCAGCGTCGAGGCCTATCTCGCCTGCGCCGAAGGTCTGATCGGCGCGGCGCTCGCGCCGGTGCATTATTGTCTGTCGGAGCGCGCGGCGGAGCCGTTGCGGGCGGCCGGCGCGGGAACCGTGACGGTCGCAGCCCGCCCCGACGAGGACGCCCTGATCGAATCCGTCGCGCTCCGGCGGCCATAAGAATCGTTTAGGATGGGTCATGGCTGACTCCACTCCACCAGCGGGCGACGGACCGGGCGGCGCCCGCCGCAAACGCCCTGCGCCGACCCTCGACCTGACGGCGACCGAGATTGCGCGCGAGGCAGCGCCGGCATCACCCGTGCAGGTACCGGAACAGGAGCCGGAGCTGGCGAAAGATGCCCCCCCGCCAGCGACCGCCACGTTGCCAGCCGACATGGCTCCTCCCGACACGCCGTCTCCGCAGGATGCGACGGCCGACCCTCCTGCCGCCGACAGACCGTCCGAGGCCGATGCGCCGCCGTCGCCGGATTCGTCCCCGCCCCGAGAGGCGAAACCGGAGGACGAGTCCGAGACGCCGCCGTCCCGGCGCGGCTTTGGTCTGCCTCCGGATCTGCCGTGGAAGGCCTTCGGCGCCGGCGCTGCCGGCGGCGCGGGCGTCGCCGCAGTGGCGATCCTCCTGTGGCTGGCGCTGCCGGCGCGCCAGACCAACGACGCGCTGGCCGATCGGCTGGCGGCGATCGAGGCGCGGCTCGGCGAACTGGCTGCGCGGCCCGCGCCCGCGCCCGCGGCCGTCGATCCGAAGGTGATCGGAGCCCTGGACGCCCGGCTGAAGTCGCTCGAAAGCGTTCCCCCGCCCAAGCCCGCAGGCGATCCCGCACTGGCCGAGCGCATCAAGACGATGGAGGGCCGGATGCGAACGCTGACCGACAGTCTCGCTGCCGCGGACAAGCGCGCCGACAGTTCGGATGCGGTGCTGGGCCGTCTGCAGGACGTGGCGCGCACCGCGACCTCCGATCACGCCCAGCTCGAAACCCTCAGCAGCCGGATTGCCGCACTGGAGAAGACCGACCGCGCGCTGGCCGAAAGTCTCGCCAAGCAGGCCAAGGCCCAGGCCGAGGAGCGCAGCGTCCGGCTTGCCGTGGCGTCGGCGGCGCTGCGTTCGGCAGCGGAGCGCAACGAGCCGTTCGTGACCGAACTCGCGGCCGTCCGTCCGCTGCTGACCGACCCTTCGGCGCTTTCGGTGCTGGAGCCGTTTGCCGCGAGCGGCATTCCGAGCGCGGTTGCTCTCGGGCGCGACCTGTCCGCGCTGCTGCCGGCGATGTTCAAGCTCGCCGGTTCGCCGTCGCGCGACAGCGGCTTCCTCGACCGGCTGCAGGCGAACGCCGAGAAGCTGGTGCGGGTCCGTCCGGTCGACGAGACGCCGGGCGACAGTGCGACGGCCATTCTGTCGCGCGTCGAAATTCGCGCCGCCCATGCCGACATTCGCGCGGCGCTGGCCGAACTCGCCAAGCTGCCGGATCGCGTGCGCGCGCCGGCCAGGGACTGGATCGCCCGGGCCGAGGCGCACATTCGCGCGCTCGACGCATCGCGCCGGATCGCGGCCGATGCGGTCGCCGCGCTGAAGCCCGCGCCATAGGCCGCCGGCATGATCCGCGTTTTCCTCTTTCTCGTTTTTGTCGCCGTGCTGGCGCTCGGCGCGGTCTGGATGGCGGACCGGCCGGGCGAGGTCGCCGTGGTCTGGCTCGGCTATCGCATCGAGACGTCGGTGACGGTGCTGGCGGTCGCGGTGCTGATCCTGATCGTGCTGGCGGTGATGGTCTGGTCGCTGTTTCGCGCGATCCTGCGTTCGCCCGACTGGATCGCGATGTATCTCAGCCAGCGTCGCGGCGTGCGTGGCTATCTCGCGATCTCGCGCGGGCTGGTGGCGGTCGGAGCGGGCGATGCGCGCGCCGCCAGGCGGTTCGCGGGCGAGGCCGGCCGGATCGCGCCGGGCGAGCCGCTGGCGCTCCTGCTCAGCGCGCAGGTGGCGCAGCTCGAAGGCAACCGGGACGACGCCGAGGCCGCCTTCCGCGCGATGGCGGAGCGCGAGGACACCAAGCTGCTCGGCCTGCGTGGTCTCTACATCGAGGCGCGCCGGCGCGACGACGTCCAGGCCGCCGGTCTCTATGCCGAGGAGGCCGCGCGCACCGCGCCCGGCCTCGGATGGGCCGGACAGGCGGTGCTGGAGTGGAAGTGCGGCACGGGCGACTGGACCGGCGCGCTGGAGGCGCTCGATCGCAACACCCGCAGCGGACTGCTCCCGCGCGCCGAATACAAGCGCAAGCGCGCCGTGCTGCTGACCGCGCGTGCGCTGACCGCCGAACAGGGCGAGCGCGAGTCGGCGCTGCCGCTGGCGCTCGAAGCCGTGAAGCTCGCGCCCGATCTGGTGCCGGCGGCCGAACTCGCCGGCCGGTTGCTCGGAGAAGCCGGCGACATCCGCAAGGCGAGCCGGATCGTCGAGAAGGCCTGGGAGGCCAACCCGCATCCCGATCTGGCCGACACCTACGCGCACCTGCGCATGGGCGATTCCGCACGCGAGCGGCTGACGCGCGTGCAGCGGCTGGCCGACCGCGCGCCCGGCCACGCCGAAAGCGCTCTGGCGGTGGCGCGCGCCGCGCTCGATGCGCAGGAGTTCGCGGTGGCGCGCGCCGCCCTGCGGCCGCTGATGCGCGAGCCGACCCAGCGGGTCGCGGCGCTGATGGCGGAGATCGAGCAGCGCGAAACGGGAGACGAGGGCCGCGCCCGCGAATGGATGGCGCGGGCGCTGCGCGCCGCGCGCGATCCGGCGTGGACCGCCGATGGCATCGTCTCCGATCGCTGGCTGCCGGTGTCGCCGGCGAGCGGCCGGCTCGACGCCTTTCAGTGGCGGGTGCCGCTCGCCGAACTGACCGACCAGCGCGAGGCGATCGAGATCGCCGACGAGCCGCCACCGCCCTTGGTCACGCTGCCGGAGCCGGACCTTCAGCCCGAGGTCGCGGTCGAGGCCGATCCCGCTCCTGCGGACGTGCAGCCGAAGCCGCCACAACCGCCACAGTCGCCGCCCGCTGCGCTCGCGCCGGCCGCAACGACGCCTCCATCCCCTCCGCCGGCCGCAACGCCCGTGCGCGCGTCCGCGCCCGTTCGGATCGCTCCGGTGATCCCGGTGGTGCATGCGCCGGACGATCCGGGGCCGGACGCCGCGTCCGATTTCGACCCCAAGCCGGAGGGCGATCCGCGCCGGCCGCGGTTGTTCAATTAGGCGGATGCGCCGGGTTTGCTTGCCAATCCCGCGCGCCGCGGATAATCAGGCGGTCTCGTGCCGGTGTAGCTCAGTGGTAGAGCATCCGCTTCGTAAGCGGGTGGTCGGGGGTTCAAATCCCTCCACCGGCACCACCTTGTTTTCATGACAATTTCGGGTGACGCCCGGCCCGATCCGGGCCGCTCTGCCGGCGTGACCGCGGGCATTAAGCCTCCGGTCACCGGCGGATGCTCATTTTCGCCGGTCCGCGAAAGCGCCATCATCGCTGCGCATGGCTTTGGCGGGCGACCAAGCCGGCCGTTTTGACCGGGACCGTTGGGGACGACTGAGCGATGTGGCCGGTCTCACACCGCGTGGGATGGTCGGTTCTGGGGCTTCTGGCGCTCCTGGCCGGATCGGGATCGGGTTTTTGGGCGTTCGGCTGGCTCAATGCGCCAACGCCCGACGCCTTTGCGCCGATCGAAGTGGTGACCATGCGCTTCCCCGAAGGCTGGGAGCGCGAGCCGGTGCGTCCGCTCGAGGCGCTGCGGGCGACGGGGCGTCCGCAACCGTCCGCCCCGCCCGACGGCCCGGTTCAATCGCTGACCCGGATGTCGGCGGACGAGTTTGCCGGCGCTCTGGCGGCGCTCGACGCTTATCGCGCCAGCCTGAAACCGGCGCAGCCGGCCAACGCCGTCTTCAACGATGCGCAGATCGCCAGCCTCAAGCAGCGTCTCGGCCTGACGCCCGATCAGGAGCGATACTGGCCCGAGATGGAGGAGGCGTTGCGTCGGCTCGCGTGGCGGACGCCGAACGGCCGCAACGGACCGGCGCTCGACCCGGCATCGGCGCAGCGCCTCAAGGAGGTCGCCGACGAGCTTGTGCCGCTGCTGAACGAACGGCAGAAGCGCGACATCCGGCTGCTTGCCAACGTCGGCGGGCTGAAGCTGGAACTCTAGAACCAGCCGGCGTCCACGGCCGCGCCCCACAACAGCCGCAGCGCCAGCGCGGTCAGCACCAGTTGCAGCATGATGCGGAATTTCTGCTCACTGGTGCGCAGCAGCGCCATCTCGCCGAGCCAGTTGCCGGCGGCGCCTGCGAGGATCATCGCCACCATCAGTGGGACATAGCTCGCGATCGCGAAGCCGATGAAGCCGAAGGCCGCGAGCTTGGCGATATGCGCGATCGTCATCAGCGCGCCGAGCGTTGCGGCGTGCACCAGCCGGTCCTTGGCGGCGCTCGCGACGAAGGGCGCGATCAGCGAGCCGGTGGCGCTGACGAACACGCCGAGAAAGGTCGCGGCAAAGCCGAGCACGGTGAATCGTCTGTTCTCGGCGCCGATGCGGCCGAGCTTCGGCATCCAGGTCACCAGCAGGATGAAGGCGCCGAGGATGAACTGCAGCCACGAGGTCGGCAGCGCGACGAAGATGCGGGCGCCGGCGGCGGCGCCGATGACGGATCCGATCACGAACGGCACCAGCGTGCCGCGCATGACGTAGCGCCACATGATGATGGTGCGGGAGAATCCGGTGCCGAGCATCACGACGGTGTGCACCGGGATCAGCACCGCGGGCGGCATCGCCATCGCCATGATGCCGAGCAGGATCACGCCGCCGGCCGCGCCGGTGAATACGCCGACAAAAGCGGTCGCGAACGAGGCGAGCGTCAGGCCCGCGAACAGCAGCGGGCCGGTCTCCGGCGTTCCCAGGAATTCCATTCTCGGCCGTGGGCTGGCGGGCGGGCTGCGTCGGCGACCGGACCGGTCGCCGCGCGGTCGAAAGGCTTAGGGCAGATCGGCGGGCAAAGCCATTGTCGCCGTCGCATACGAGGTCTCCGGCTGCGGCCGGAGACCCGGCGTCGCGGTTGCTGGCAGGCCCGCCCCAGGGTCCGATCCGAAATCCGGCTCCCACGTTGCGGGATCATGCTTTAGGGTCCGGGGCGAAAAGGGAGGGCACGATGCCGAAGTTCACCTACGACCACATTCACCTGCGCAGCCCGGACGTCGAGGCGACAGCGCAATGGTACGAGCGCATGTTCGGCGCGGAGGTGATCCGCACCGTCCAGCAGGGCGAGACCCGCGTCGACCTCAAGCTCGGCGGCGTCAACATCTTCATCGCTCCGATCAAGCCGAGCGAGAGCGTGCTGCCCGCGCCCGGTCATCCGCATCAGGGGCTGGACCATTTCGGATTGCTGGTGGAGGGGATCGACGGGATCGTGGCCGAGCTGAAGGCCAAGGGTGTCGAGTTCACCCGCGACCTCGTCACCGCGCGGCCCGGCGTGCGGGTCGCCTTTCTGAAGGCCCCGGAAGGCGTCTCCATCGAGCTGCTCGAACGCAAGCTCTGATCCCGCGCCGGCGCGTGCGCGTTTCGCGCTCCGGCGCAGGCTCCCGTCAGGTCTCGCGCGAAATTAACCATAACGACGGGTAAACGCCCGGCGCGGCCTCGTTGTTCTTGCGAAAGCATGACCGGCGCAGGCAAAATTCTCTCAAAGAACCATCGGAATTTGTCCGTTTCCCGCGTGCGGCGGCTCAGGAAATCGGAGGTGTGAGAGCTAGGACAGTCGGGGGAATTCGATGAAGCGCCATCTTTTGACGCTCCTGACCGCAGCGGCGACGTGCGCCATTGCGGTGCCGGACAAGGCAAACGCTCAGAAGGGTGAAGCCCGCTTCGCCCTCAGCTCCGCGGCCTCCGTGCCGCTCAGCCGCAACGACATGGCCGCGGCGATTCCGGCCAGCATTCCCAGGCTCGCCGAGAAGCGCGACTCCGTGTTCGACATCGGGCTCGAAGCGCTGAAGTGGGTCGGTGCCAGCTCGCGGCAGGTCGGCGTTCCGTATCCCGATCTCTGGTGCGCCGACTTCATCAACTTCATTCTGCGCCGCACCGGACATCCGACCACCAATTCGCGTGCGGCCAAGTCGTTCCTCGACTACGGCAAGCGAGTGGACACGCCGCGTGTCGGCGCCATCGTCGTGCTGACGCGCGGCAAGGATGGCGGCCATGTCGGCATCGTGCGCGGCACCGACGGGGCGGGCCGCATCGTTGTGATCTCCGGCAACCACGGCAACAAGGTCGCCGAGAGCACCTATCCCAAGAACCGCGTGCTCGGTTACGTCATTCCGCCCGACACCAACTGATCGGCCGCCGGCGAAACCGCCGGCATCCGTCTCCCAAAGCGCCGGCCGCAGAACGCGGCCGGCGTTTGCGTTTGCATCGCACGGCTCGCTTGTTGCGCGCCGTGGTACGGTCGGCGAGCGACGCACGAAAACGCCCATGCTCGATCGATTGAAATCCTGGGGCCGGGCCATCCGCCGCGATGCGCATGCGCTTTATCTCGCGGCGCGCGATCCCCGGGTGCCGTGGTATGCGAAGGCGCTGGCGGCGGCGGTCGCCGCCTATGCGCTGTCGCCGATCGATCTCATTCCCGATTTCATTCCGGTGCTGGGCCAGCTCGACGATCTGCTGATCGTGCCGCTGGGGATCGCACTCGCGGTCCGGCTCATCCCGGCAGCGGTGATGGCCGAGCATCGTGCCGCAGCGGAGGCGGCGAGGGCGCGGCCGGCGAGCCGGGCGGCGGCGGCCGCGATCGTGCTCGTGTGGCTGGCAGCGATGGCCGTCTGCGGCTGGCTCGCATGGCGCCGGTGGTTCGTCTGAGCCAGCGTCGCCAAATGAAAACGGCCCGCTTGCGCGGGCCGTTCCTGAAGCCGGGAATGCGTGGCGCCGGGGTTAGGCAGGCTTGTCGAGCAGCGCGGCGATCGCCTTGATGCGGTTGCGGACATAGTTCGGCAGGCCGGCGCTGATCGAATTGCCGGTGTTGAACGAGCTCTGGCCGAGCAGCACCTGCGACGGAACCAGATTCCGGAGAACCGGAACGTCCTGATACTTCTTTTGCGATTCCAGCGTGCTGGTGCTGACCGACAGCGCGATCACGACGGTGGCCACGGTGGTTTTGGCGTCCGCCGGGTTCGGCTGGAACACCGCCAGCAGCTTGCCGAAGCGCATGATCTGGTTGACGTAGAACATGCTCTGTTCGACGACGCCTGCGACCGGCGTGTCGACGCCGGTCAGCTTCTTCAGGCTGGCCTCGTCGAAGTCGCCCGCTTTCAGGAGCCGCATCTCGCTCTCGAACACCACGGTGTCCGACAGCTTCTTGTCGCTGTCGCGCAGCCGGTTCGCGAGCGCCACGCCGACCGGCAGTCGGCCTTCCAGCTTGTAGCTCGAGCGCGTGCAGGTCACGACGCCGGCGCCCTCGCACCACGTCCGATCCGGGTGCTTGTTCGGCGCCGACCGCTCATCCTTCATCACGGAGACGTCGGACGGCTTGATCGCCTCGTGCTTGATCTGCGGGTCGATGCTCTGGATGAACGAGAGCGTGGCGAACGGCGACAGATCCACGGTCTCGGCGCGCCGGGAGAGGACAAAGCGCGCTTCGGTCACATAGACCGAGAGGGCGTCCTTCATCTCGCGCTTCACGCCGTCGACCGTCTTGTGGGTCATGCCCTCGCTGAAGCCCGGCCAAAGCGAGAGCAGCTGCTTTTCGACCGGTTTGTTCGTCGCCCAGTCCTCGAAGCGCATGAATGCGCCCTTGTCGGAGTTCTCGTCCGGCCGGCGGTCGTTGAACAGGATGGTCTTCGGCTTGACGTCGACGCCGGCGTTGGCGACCGACGCGACCTTCACGATCTGGAATTCCTGCGCCGCTGCACCGCCGACGGAGACCGTCAGCGCGAGGAGCAGGGCTGTGGTAGTGCGCATCAGCATGACTTCACCCCGACTGGTTGGCATTCCCGTTGTAAAAAACCACGCATTCCCGAAACGACGCATTTCAAGATCACATCGCAGGATGGCCGATTTGTGTGAACCGGCCGTTTCCTATCAATTCAGTCCGAACAGCTCACGCAGCGTCCGCGGCGGGCGCGACGGCGGTCCCTGCCGTCCCGGGGAACCGGGATAGGCGAAGGTCCGTTCGTCCTGGGCCGGCTGCGCGGTTCGGATCGTGGCCTGGCCGCGCGAGACCAGCGTGTGCTGGGTGTCGCGAATCTTGCCGCCCTGAACCCGGAAATATTCCATGAATGCCGTCTGGCTGCGGGCCACCCGCTGGCCGGTGAAGGGATCGATCGGCATCGGCCGCAGCATCTTGGACGCCTCGGCCGATGGCGGAGGCAGCGGCGTCTTGGGCGCATGATGGGCCCAGGCCGCCTGGAAAACCTGCTCCACGATCGGGACCGCCACCTTGCCGCCGGTCGAGCCGTCGCCCAGCGTCTGCCGTCGCCCGGCGTTGTCGTAGCCGACCCAGACCACCACGGTGACGTCGCTGTTGAAGCCGGCGAACCAGGCGTCGTTCTCGTTGTCGGTCGTGCCGGTCTTGCCGCCGACATATCCGGCGAGATGGCGCATGGAGGTGGCGGTGCCGCGGGTCACGACGCCTTCGAGGATGGTGCGAAGCTGGAAGAACGCCGCGCGGTCGCCGTTGGCCATGATGTGCGGCGTCTGCACGCGGCGGCGGTAGACCGGTTTGCCGTCCTGCTCGATCGCGTCGATCGCATACGGAAACACCCGCTGCCCCTCGTTGGCGACCGCCGCGTAGAAGCCGGCCAGATCGATCATGCGCAGCGCCTGGGCGCCGAGCACGAACGGATAGTTCTTCATGCATTCGGTGTAGATGCGTGCCTCGACCGCTAGCGCGCAGACCATTTCGAGGCTGCGCGGCGGCTCCCGGTCGATCGCGCCGTCGAGCAGGCGCGCCGTCACCAGGTTCTTGGAGTTTTCCAGCGCACGCCGCAGCGTGATCGTTCCGGCCGCGCCGCGATCGTAGTTGCGCGGCGACCAGTGATGGGTCGTGACGCCCGGGATCGGCGGCAGGGTCACGCCGGAATCCTGCACCAGCGTGTTGGGTTGAAGGCCCTTGTGAAGCGCGGCGAGATAGACCACCGGTTTGATCGAGGAGCCGGGCTGGCGCAGCGACTGGGTGGTGCGGTTGAGCTGGCTCTGCACATAGGAGAAGCCGCCGACCATCGAGAGGATGCGGCCGGTCCTGTTCTCCAGCACCACGACCGCCCCCTGCACCCGCGGGCGCACCCGCAGCTCGGCGGTGATCTCGGTCTTGCGGCGGCCGTCGGGGCCGTGCACGGGCTTGGGATCGGAGACGCGGACGTAGACGACGTCGTTGAGCTTGAGCTTGCCAGGGTCGATGCTGTCCGGCGTCGTCAGCGGCAGGATGCGGCCGTCGCGCAGGCCGACGCGGATCGCGGTCCGGCCGTCGTGTACGGTGCGGCCGATTACGATCGCCGGCGACCATTGCACGTCGTACAGCGGCAGGCGTGCGTTCTGCAGCGCGGTCTGCCAGGTCGGGCGAACCACGCGGCCGCGGCGCTGCGCGCGCGTGCGCTGCTCCATTTCGACGCGGGCGACGGTCTCGCCGAGATTGGTCTCCGGCCCCTTGAAAAGCGCCCGGTTGTTGTTGGCCTCGTAGCGGGCCAGTCCCTCCTGCAGGGCGCCCTCGACCGCCTTCTGCAGCTTGATGTTGATGGTCGAGCGCACGGTGTAGGACTCGCTCGTCAGCGATTGCATGCCGACCAGCGTGCGCGCCTCGCGGCGCAGGTGATCGATGAAGTGGAAGCCGGTCTCGCGGCGCGGCCGCTCGAACGGCGCGATGCGCGGCATCGAAACGCCGGCCTTCACCAGATCGTCGGCGTCGCCGATCTTGTCCTCGGCCATGCGCTTCATCACATAGTTGAAGCGATCCTGCGTGCGGCGCGGAAACCGGTCGGGACTGAAGTAGGCCGGACCCTTTGCCATGCCGGCCAGAATGGCGCCCTCGGTGATCGTCAGCTCGGATATCGGCTTCTTGAAGTACGACCGCGCCGCCATGTCGATGCCCCAGGAGCTGCGTCCCAGGAAGATCGAATTCAGATAGACCTCGAGAATCTCGTCCTTGCTGAGCGCGGAATCGATGCGCGCCGCGACGATCATCTCGCGAATTTTCCGCTCGTAGCTGACGTCGTCGCCGACCAGCAGGTTCTTGGCGACCTGCTGGGTGATGGTCGAGCCGCCCTGCGGGCGGCCCGGTTCGGCGATGTTGGAGATGAAGGCGCGAATCAGTCCGCGTTCGTCGATGCCCTTGTGTTCGTAGAATCGCTTGTCTTCGGCGGCGATGAAGGCCATCCGCACATGCTCGGGAATTTCGCTGAGCGGCACCCAGGTGCGGCGATGGTCGGATTCGAACAGCTCCGCGAACCGCTCGCCCTTCACGTCGTAGACGACGCTGGCGCCGGGCAGCTTGATGCCCTTGAGCTTGTTGTGGTCGGGCAGATCCCTGACGGTCTCGTTGTAGAATTCGATCACCTTGCCGAGGTCGAACGGCGAATTGTCGATCGGCTGATTGGCGCAGAACTGCTTGTAGGCGATGTGCAGCTCTTCGAAATTGATGCCGCGGAACGCCTTGATTTCGCCGGCTACGGTCTGCGGATCCTGCAGCGCGGTGTCGATCAGATCGTCGAGATTGAGATTCTCGATGTCGAAGGCCTTGCGCATGTGCGTGCAGCCGTCGCGAAGAATCTGAACCACCGCCGCGCGGTCTGTCGCGGGATCGAACGCGGTGCGCACGTCGTCCGGCCGCGTGGTCACCTGACCGAGCGCGAGCGCCGTCGCAAACATCTTGATGAGAATGACGTTCATCGCGCGTTCCGGATGCCTTCCGCCGTGCCCCTCGTACGCATGTCGATTTTGTATGCGTATTCCGGAACCGAAGCCAACGACGACAGCGTCGCGCGGGGGTTTGTCTGCATTAACGATTAACTAGCGGGGACAGACAAATTCGTGCGAGCCGTTAAGGTTCACGGCACGGTTAAGAGCGTCTGACATGATGGCGCTCGCTCAACTCGTTCATGTCGGCGTCGTCGAGTGCGTCGCATGATGAACGCGCGATCACGAATTGCGGTGAACGGTCGTCAACGATCGCAACGTGCTGCGCGAGGCGTCTCGTCGGTGTCCGGCGGGTTAATGTTACCTGTCGAATCCCCAACGTTCACCATGACACGCGCGCTATAGACCGCTTCGACGTTCATGACAGGTCAAGCCCGGCGGCGGCCAAGGCAAGACTCGAGAGGCGGTAATGAACCGAGGCAAACGATTCGTTTTCCGAGCAGCAATCGTTGCAGCGATTTCGACGCTCGCCGTCGCGCCGGCGATCGCGCAGCCCTGGCTTCAGCAGCAGCAACAGCAACAGCAACAGCGCCGTCAGTACGCCCCGCCGCCGCGCGGTCCGTTCGCAGATCCCTTCGGCCAGCAACAGCGTCGCATGGCGCCGCCTCCCCAGCAGAGGCGTGCTCAGCCCGCTCCGCAGCGTCCGCATGCCCAGCCGCAACGCGCACAGCAGCCCATGCCGCCGCCGGCGGCGCGTCCCGCTCCGGCGGCGCAGAAAGCGCCCCTGCGCGGCCCCTGTTTTGCGAAGGATGCCTCTCACGAGGCCCTGATCGCGGCCTGCACGGCCGTGATCGAAGCCGGCACGGACAAGCCCAACGTGATCGCGGCGGCGCGTGCCGTGCGCGGCGAAGCCCTGCGCGAGAAGGGCGAGCTGGACAGGGCGATCGCCGATCTCGACATCGCGCTCGAAGCCGATCCGAAGAACGGCGGCGCCTATTACAGCCGCGGCCTCGCGCATCGCGCCAAGGGCGACAACGACCGCGCGCTGGCGGATTACGATCTGGCGCTGAAGCACGATCCAAAGAACGCGCTGGCGATCCACAACAGCCGAAGCCATGCGTTCTTCGACAAGCGCGATTTCGGCCGTGCCATTCAGGAGCTGACGCTCGTCATCCGGCTCAATCCGCGCAACAACATGGCGGTCTACAACCGCGCGATGGCGTTTCGCGCCAACGGCGAGCCCGAGCGGTCGGTGCCGGATTTCGACGCCTTCCTGAAGCTGCAGCCGAACGACGCCCACGCCTATCACAACCGCGGTCTCGCCTATCGCGACCTGCGCGACTACGATCGCGCGATCCGTGACTTCGATTCCGCCATCAAGATCCAGTCGAATTTCGTCGCGGCGATCAACGATCGCGGCCTGAGCTATGTGTCGAAGGGCGAGACGGATCGCGCCATCGAGGATTTCGATCTCGCGATCCAGCTCAATCCCAAGGATCCGCTGGCGTTCAACAACCGCGGACTCGCCTATCGGAACAAGGGCGAATCCGATCTCGCCATCGTGAACTACGACCAGGCGATCGCACTCAATCCGGAGTTCGCGCTGGCGTATTACAACCGTGGCAGCGCCAACTACGACAAGCGCGATTACGACCGCGCGATCCGGGATTACAATGAGGCGATCCGGATCAACCCGAACTATGCGCTGGCCTATTACGACCGCGGCGTCGTCTATTACGATCGCCAGAACTACGACCGCGCGGTCGCCGATCTGAGCGAAGCCATCCGGCTCGATCCGCGCGACGCGCTGGCCTATTACAATCGCGGTCTGACTTATCGGGCCAAAGGCGAGATGGACAAGGCGCTGGCCGACTTCGACGTCGCCATCAAGCTCGATCCGAAGAACCCTCTGCCGTTCTACAACCGCGGCCTGGCGTTCCGCGACAAGGGCGACCAGGAGCGGGCTCTCGCCGATTTCAGCACGTCGATCCGGCTCGACGGCCGCAACGCGCTGGCGTTCTACAATCGCGGCCTGGCGCACTGGGATCGCAACGAGCGCGACCGCGCGCTGGCGGACTTCGAGCAGGCGATCCGGCTGAATCCGGGTTACGCGCCGGCCTATTTCAGCCGGGGTCAGGCTCATTTCGAGCGCCGGGACTACGACCGCGCCATCGCCGATCTCAATCAGGCGATCAACGGCCGGCCGAACTATCCGGTGGCGTTCAACATTCGCGGTCAGGCCTACAACGCGAAGGGCGAAACCGACCGCGCGATCCAGGATTTCGATCAGGCGGTCCGTCTCGATTCGCGCTTTGCCGCCGCCTACAACAATCGCGGCGAGACCCACATGGGCAAGCGCGATCTCGATCGCGCCATCGCCGACTTCGACGCCGCGGTGAAGGCCAATCCGAACTTCGATGCTGCGTTCTACAACCGCGGCCTCGCCTGGCGCGAAAAGCGCGATTTCGAGCGTGCGGCGGCCGACTTCAGCGCGGCGATCAAGATCAATCCGAAGAACGCGGCGGCGTACAACAACCGCGGCTTCGCATACTGGAGCCGGGGCGAGGGCGACCGCGCGATTGCGGACTTCGAGCAGGCGATCAAGCTCGATCCGAAGTTCGCGGCGGCCTATTCCAATCGCGGCAGCGCCTATTACGAGCGCCGCGACTATGAGCGCGCCGTCGCGGACTTCGACGCCGCCATCAAGCTCAATCCGGGCGTGGCCTCCTCGTGGCACGACCGCGGCCTTGCCCAGCGCGACCGCGGCAACAACGAACGGGCGATCGCCGATTTCGATCAGGCGATCAAGCTCGACGGCAAATTCGCGGCCGCCTACGCCAGCCGCGGCCTAGCCCACAGCAACCGCCGCGACTACACCCGCGCGCTGGCCGATCTCGACCTCGCGATCCGGCTCGACGGCCGCTACGCCGGCGCCTACAACGACCGCGGCCTCGTTCATGCCGCGACCGGCCGCGCCGACCGTGCGCTGGCCGACTTCACCCAGGCGCTCAACCTCAATCCGAACTACGACATCGCCTACAACAATCGCGGCATGGTTCACCGCAATCGCGGCGACATGGATCGCGCCATCGCCGACTTCGACGCCGCGATCAAGGCCAATCCCAACTACGACGTGGCCTACAACAACCGCGGACTGGCGTGGCGCTCGAAGGGCGACGTCGATCGCGCCATCCAGGACTTCGAGCGGGCGATCCGGGCCAACCCCGGTTATGACGCTGCCCACCTGAACCGCGGCCTTGCACTGCGCAGCAAGGGCGAGACCGAGCTGGCGATTCGCGACTTCGACGCCGCGATCAAGCTCAACCCGCGCGAAGCCGTGGCCTTCTACAATCGCGGCGCCGCCCAGGCCGAGCTTAACGCCAACGAGGCGGCGCTGGCCGATCTCGATCAGGCCGTGAAGCTCGCGCCGAACTACGCCGCCGCCTTCAACGAGCGCGGCAGCGTGCACGCGGCGATGGGCAACCCGGACCGCGCCATCGCCGACTTCACCCAGGCGATCAAGCTCCAGCCGAATTATGACGTGGCCTACAACAACCGCGGTCAGGCCTGGCGGGCCAAGGGCGACGTCGGACGCGCCATCCCGGACTTCGACGCCGCGATCAAGCTCAACGGCAACTTCGTGCAGGCCTACGTCAACCGCGGCAACAGCCATTTCGACCGCCGCGACTACGAGCGGGCGATTGGCGATCTCACGGCGGCGCTGAAGATCGATCCGAACAACGTCCAGGCCTATATCGATCGCGGCATCGCACTCGGCTCGCGCGGCGAGCACGACCGCGCCATCCGCGACTTCGACGTGGTCGTGAAGCTCGACCCGAATAATGCCGTGGCGTTCAACAATCGCGGCCTCGCCCATCGCAACAGGGGCGCGCACGATCGGGCCATCGCCGACTTCGATCAGGCGGTGAAGCTGGATCCGGCCTATGCGGTCGCGCTCTACAACCGCGGCACGGCTCATTACGACAAGCTCGATCACGACCGCGCGATCCAGAGTTTCGAGGCGGCGATCAAGCTGCAGCCGGAGTTTGCACAGGCGGTGCACGACCGCGGCGTGGCCTACTACGACAAGCATGACTACGACCGCGCGATCGCGGATTTCGAGCGCCTGACCCAGATCGCACCGAACATGGTGCTGTCACTCAATCCGAAGGAGCGCGCGAACGAGCGTCTGCGCGGTTTCGACCGCGGGCGGGGGCCGTCGCCGGAGCCGGTGAAGCTGAGCCCGAGCTTTGCGCTTGCGTTCAACGACCGCGGCGTGGCTTTCGCCGCCAAGGGCGAACTCGACCGCGCGATCTCCGATTACGACCGCGCACTGAAGATCAACCCGAGCCATGCGCCGACGCATCACAACCGCGGCAACGCCTGGTACGCCAAGCGCGAGATCGACCGTGCGATCTCCGACTTCGATCAGGCGATCAAGCTCAATCCGCGGGACGGCCTCGCGCATTACGATCGCGGCCTCGCCTGGTACGACAAGAAGGACTACGACCGCGCCGTTGCCGATCTGACCGAGGCCCTGCGGATCGATCCGAAGGACGCCTTCGCCTACTACAATCGGGGCGTCGCGCATTACGGGCGGCTCGATTTCGACCGCGCGATCGCGGATTTCGACGCCGCCATCAAGCTCGACGGCAAGATCGCGCTCGCCTTCCAAAATCGGGGCAACGCCCACGCCCGAAAGCGGGACTACGACCGTGCGCTGGCGGATCTCGACGCGGCCATCAAGCTCAGTCCGAATTACGCCGTCGTCTACAACGATCGCGGCCTTGCATACGGCGCGCGCGGCGATCTGGAGCGGGCGATCAAGGATTTCGACAAGGCGGTCGCCATCGATCCGCGGCATGCGCCGAGTTTCACCAACCGTGGCGTGGCGCATAGCGTGCGCGGCGAGGTCGACAAGGCGATTGCCGATTTCGACGAGGCCGTGAAAATCAACCCGACCTATGCCTTCGCGTTCTATAATCGGGGCAACGCCTGGTACGACAAGAAGGACTACGACCGCGCCATCGAGAATTACAGCGAGGCGATCCGGCTGAACCCGGCGGACGCCACCTCGTTCCACAATCGCGGCAATGCCTTCGCGGCCAAGCGCGACTTCGATCGCGCCATCGCGGATCAGGATCAGGCGATCAAGCTCAACCCGAACTACGCGCTGGCCTACAACGACCGCGGCCTGGCCTTCGGCGCCCGCGGCGAGGCGGATCGCGCGCTGGCCGATTTCGACCGATCGATCAAGCTCAACCCGCGCAACGCGCTGGCCTACTACAACCGCGGTCTGACGCTGCGCAATGGCGGCGACATCGACCGGGCGCTCGCCGATTTCGACATGGCGATCAAGCTCAACCCGGCCTACACCGCCGCGCTCTATGCCCGCGGCAACGCCCGGCTGCTCAAGCGCGACGCGGATCGCGCCGTTGCGGATCTCGACCAGGCGGTGAAGCTCAATCCCGCCTATGCCGCGGCCTACTTCGATCGCGCGCTGGCGCACGGGATCAGGGGCGACGCGGATCGCGCCATCGCCGATTTCGATATGGCGATCAAGCTGGAGCCGAAGGACGCGGCGGCCTACAACAACCGCGGCTTCGCCTGGCGCAACAAGGGCGATATCGCTCGCGCCATCGCCGACTACGACCGCGCCATCGAACTGGAGCCGAAGTTCGCGCTGGCGCTCTACAACCGCGGCAACGCCCATTACGGCAAGGGCGATCTCGATCGCGCCCTGTCCGACCTCGACCAGGCCATCGTGCTGAACCCAGGCTCGGACGCCGCCTTCTACAATCGCGGTCTGGTGTTCCGGGACAAGGGCGATTTCGAGCGCGCCGTCGCCGATTTCAGCCAGTCCATCAAGCTGCAGCCCGGCAACGCGCCGGCCTACAACAACCGCGGACTGGCCTGGCGCAGCCGCGGCGACCTCGATCGCGCGCTGGCGGACTTCGACCAGTCGATCAAGCTCGACGCGACCAACGCGCAGGCGTTCAACAACCGCGGTGTGACGCTCGGTCTGAAGGGCGAGACCGACCGCGCCCTTGCCGACTTCGATCGGGCGCTGAAGCTCGACCCGAACGATGCGCGCGCCTGGAACAACCGTGGATTCGCCTGGCGCAACAAGGGCGACGCCGCGCGCGCGGTCGCGGACCTCGACAAGGCGATCGCGCTCGATGCGACCTATGCCATCGCCTTCTTCAACCGGGGCAATGCGCATTACGATCTGAAGGATTTCGACAGCGCGATCGCCGATTACGACCGCGCGCTCCGGCTGAAGGCGGATTACGCCGCGGCCTACAACAACCGCGGTCTGGCCTACGACGAGAAGCGCGACTACGACCGTGCCATCGCCGACTTCACGCGAGCCATCGAGTTGAACCCGCGCGACGCGCTGGCCTACAACAACCGCGGCTTCTCCTGGCGCAACAAGGGCGACGGCGCGCGGGCGCTGGCGGACTACGAGCGGTCGATCGAGATCGATCCCAATTACGCGCTGGCGTTCTACAACCGCGGCATCGTGTTCTACGACCGGCGCGATTTCGACCGCGCCAGCCAGGATCTGAACAACGCGATCAAGATCAATCCGAACTACGCGCGCGCGTTCCACGAGCGGGGCGTGACCAATTACGACCGGCGCGCCTACGACGCCGCCATTCCCTCGACCGACGTGGCGATGACGGTGAAGCCCGACTACGCGATCGCGCTCTCCAACCGCGGAAACTCCTACGAGAACCGCCGCGACGACGACCGCGTGATCCAGGAGGTCAACCAGACCATCAAGAACAACAACGCGCCGGCCATCGCCCATTACAACCGTGCCAACGTGTTCTACGGGTCGCGCGACTACGACCGCGCGATCCACTATTACGATCAGGCGATCAAGCTGCAGCCGCAGCTCGCCGATGCGCTCGGCAACCGATGCGGCGCGCGCGCCATGAAGGGCGACCTCAAGGGGGCGGTGATGGACTGCAACGAGGCGCTCCGCCTCAAGCCGAACAGCGCCAGCGCCCTCGATCATCGCGGCCTGGCCCAGCTCAAGCTGAACCAGCCCGACGACGCCATCGCGAGCTACGACGAGGCGCTCAAGCTCAATCCGAATTCGCCGGCCGCGCTGTACGGCCGGGGCGTCGCGCGGATGATGAAAGGCGACGTGGCGGCCAGCAATGCGGACTTCATGGCGGCCAAGGAGATCAAGCCGACAATCGACGAGGACTTCGCCCGCGTCGGCGTGCGAGCCCGCGTCGGCAGCGTGAACTGACCGCCACCTGGCCGGCGAGGCCGCGCTCGCCGCATGCGCCGCGCGTAAGGCCCGGCCGCAACCGCGGCCTACCGGATCGTCCGGACTTGTGCGAACACTGCTCCCGCGCGCCCGCTCCAGAGGCGCCCGGGAGGACGCCCATGACCGAAGCCGAGACCGATGCCGGCCGCACCGTGCTCGACCGTGCGATTCGCGACCTGGTGATCGCCAATCGTATTCTGGCCAAGGAGGACGTGGTCGACGCCTACGGCCATGTCAGCATCCGCCATCCGCTGCGGCCGGACCGCTATCTCCTGTCGCGCTCGCTGAGCCCCGAGCTCGTCACGCCCGACGACATCATCGAGTTCACGCTGGAGGGCGAGCCGGTTGGCGACAGCCGGCCGGCCTATCTCGAGCGGTTCATTCACGGCGGAATCTACGAGGCGCGGCCCGAGATCCGCGCCGTGGTTCATGCCCATGCCGAGGCGGTGCTGCCGTTCAGCGTGTCGAAATCCGCGCCGCTTTGTTGCGTCGCGCATGTGGCGAGCGACATGGGCGCGCGGGTTCCGGTCTGGGACATCGCCCACAAGTTCGGCGACGCCACAAACCTGCTGGTGATCAACATGGCGCAAGGCCGCGACATGGCGCAGGCGATGGGCAACAACTCCGTCGTGCTGATGCGCGGTCACGGCTTTTCCGCCGCCGCCGAATCGCTTCTCAAGGTGGTGCGGCTGTCGGTCTATGTGCCGCGCAACGCGCGCATCCTCGCGACCGCCATGCAGTTCGGTGACTTCGTGCCGCTGTCGGAAAACGAGATCAAGGCGCGCACGGCGTTCAAGCCCGGCTCGCCCGAGCTGCAGCGCGCGTGGGAATACTGGGCGCGCCGCGCCGGCTGCGACGACATGCTGGCCGGCAGCGCCGGCGGCGTCTGATCTGAGAACCGGCTGGACATTCGCCATGACATCGTCTCTCGCATCGCCGCGCCGCATCGACGTGCATTTCCATCTCCTGCCGCAGTTCTACTGCGACATGGTCTATGCCGCCGGCCGCGGGCCGGCGATGGGCCGCTATCCGGCCTGGTCGCCGGAGCTGGCGCTGGCGGCGATGGACCGCTTCGGGATCGAGACCGCGCTTACGTCGCTCGGACAGCCGGGCGTGGGCTTTGTCGATCCGGAGGCGGCGAGGGCGCTGGCGCGGCGCTGCAACGAATACGCCGCCGACATGAACATGAAGTGGCCGAAGCGTTTCGGCGCCTTCGCGACGCTCCCGATGGCACATCCCGATCATGCCATTGCCGAGATCGACCATACGCTCGGCACGCTGAAGTTCGCTGGCGTGAATCTGTTCGCGAGCTACGGCGAGACGTTCCTGGGCGATCCCGATCTCGATCCGGTCATGGAGGCGCTGAACGCGCGCGATGCCGTGGTGTTCGTCCACCCCGGGCTGCATCCGTCCAGCCAGGGGCTGAGGCTGCCGTGGCCGGCGTTCATGATGGAGTACCTGTTCGACACCACGCGCGCGGCCGCGAATTTGGTGTTCGGCGGCGCGCTGGAGCGGTTTCCGAAGATCCGATTCATCCTGCCGCACGCCGGCGGGCTGGTGCCGTACTTCTCGTGGCGGCTGGCGCAGTCGCCGGCCATCGACCCGCGGATGCCGCAGAAGTCCTATGACGAGGTGATGCGCCTGCTCGGCCGCTTCTGGTACGACAACGCGCTCTCCCCCGGCGAGGCGGCGTGGGCCAGCCTGCGGACGGTGGCGTCGCCCGATCGCATCGTGTTCGGCAGCGACTGGCCGTTCGGCAAGGAGCCCGTCATCGCCGATGCGGTGCGGACTTACGAGGCGCTCGATTCGATCGGGCCGGAGCTGCGTGCCGCGATCGACCGCGGCAACGCCCTTTCGCTGTTCCCGTCGCTGCGCTGAGGCGCGCTACTGGACTTTGATCCCGGCCTTTCTGATCACGTCGCCGAATTTCTTGGTCTCGGATTCGATGAAGGTGCCGAAGTCGGCCGGCGTTCCCAGCGGCATGAACGCGCCGGTGTCGGTGAAGCGCTTCTGGTCGGCCGGATTGGCGAAGGCTTTGTTGGCGGCGCGGTTGATGAAGTCGATCGCCTCCTTCGGAGTGCCGGCCGGCGCCATGATGCCGAACCACGCGGTCAACTCGACCGGCAGTCCCTGCTCCGACAGGGTCGGGATGTTGGGCAGCGCCGGCGAACGCTCCTTGGTCGCGATCCCGATCGCCCGCACCCGGCCCTCGTCGATGTGTGCCCGCGCGAGCGCCACCACGTCGAACAGCATGTGGACGTGACCGGCGATCAGATCCTGCGCGGCCGGTGCGGCGCCCTTGTAGGGAACGTGCACGATGTCGATGCCGGCCGCCTGCTTGAACAGCTCGCCGCCGATGTGGCCCGTGGTGCCGACACCCTGCGAGGCATAGGTCAGCTTGCCGGGATTGGCCTTGGCATAGGCGATCAGCTCCTGGAGGTTGTTCACCGGCAGCTTCGGATTCACCACCAGGATGTTGGGAACCATCACCAGGTTCACCACCGGGACGAGATCCTTTGCGGGATCGTATGGCAGCTTCTGCATGTGCTGCAGGATCGACAGGACGCCGTGGTATCCGGTCAGGAACGTGTAGCCGTCCGGCGTCGATTTCGCGACCATGTCCGCGCCGGGAATGCCGGCGGCGCCGGTGCGGTTCTCGACGATGATCTGGTGCGAGGAGGATTTGCCGACCTTGGCCGCGAAGGCGCGCGTCGCGATGTCGGCGACGCCGCCGGGCGCGATCGGCACGATGATGCGGATCGGCTTGCCCGGATAGGCCTGCGCATGGACAGGCGACGGCGCCACAGCCCACGCAACCAGCGCGGTGGCGGCAAGCGCGGTCACGGTTTTTCTGACGCTCATAACGATGCCTCCCTGTGTCTTGTATCGGCAAACGGCGCTTGCAGCGCCTTGGCAGCCACACTAGCGCGGATTGGTCTTGGCGCGTCAGTCTTTCGACGGGTCTGCGACAACGCAGATTGTCCCGCGATGCGGGACAGTCACGGCGGCGACGCTTCGAGGGGAGCGACCACTTGAAGCGTGGTCACTTGTGCTGCGTGACCGTGTCGATCAGCGCGGGCCGGCCGCGCTTGACCTCTTCCAGCGCGCGAAGGAGGGCGGGCCGGATGTCCTGCGGACGCTCGATCGGACCTTCGCCGTAAACGCCGAGCGAGCGCGCCAGTGCGCCGAAGTCCGGCTCGGGTCCGTACAGGTCCATGCCGATGTGCGCCTTCGCCTCGTCGGTGCCGCGTTGCTTGGCCATGCGGATCTGGTGCGCCCAGTCGTTGTAGTAGGCGCGGTTGTTGTGCATGACGATCAGCATCGGAATTTCGTACTTCGCCAGCGTCCACAGCGCGCCGGCGTCGAACATCAGGTCGCCGTCCGGCTGGATGTCGACCACGAGGCGACCGCTGCCCTTGTGCGCGAGGGCGACGCCGATCGAGATGCCGATCTGGGTCGCGGTGCCGAGCTCGACGCCGGGATGGCGATACGGGCGGTCGAAGTTCCAGATTTTCCGAATGCGGCTCTTGAGCGCGTTCGCGGTCAGCACCCAGTCCTCGTCCTTGATGACGTCCCAGACCTCGGAAGCCAGACGCGCGAAGCTGATCGGCGAGTCGTCCCAGTTCTCGCGCGCCTCCTCCTGCCAGCGCGCCCAGACCGCGTCATGCCGCCGTCCGATCGCGGCCTTGCGGGCGTCGATGCGCTTTTTCAATGCCGGGTCGCCGGCGATCCGCTCGCGGCACAGCCGGGTGACCTCGGGAATGCCAAGCGCGGTGTCGCCCAGCGCGCGCACCGAACAGGGCTGCCATCGGCAATAGTCCATCGACCATTTGCTGATTCCGATCTCGGCAAATCCGATCTCGGCGTAATCGCAATCGGCGGGCGGCAGCGTCTCGCGCTGGCGCGTCGTGCTGTTCAGCTCGGTGAGCTGCTTTTCCCAGTCGCGCACATCGAGACCGACGATCAGGTCGGTCCTGCGCAGCGACTCGCCGTCCATCGAAAGGCAGAGCGGATGGCGGTTCGGAAAGTTCAGCGCCGAGTTCACGTCCCACACCGCCGCGCCTGCGGTTTCGGCCAGCGCCACGATGCTCTCGAAGCCGCCCTCGCGCCGGCCGGCGTATTGCGCCAGCAGCATCGGATGTTCGGCCGCGAGCAGCTTGTCGGCGATGGCTTCGAGCGCGCGAGGGTCCGGCATCGCCGGAGCCGGCACCGGCGACGTCCAGGCCGGCGGCATCGCCACCGGCTTCTCCAGACGCGATTCCTGCATGCCGGCGTCGTAGCAGAGATAGGTCGGGCCCTGCGGCTCGGTCATCATGATCGAGAACGCGCGGGCGAAGGATTCCGGCACGCCCTCGATGGACGTGGGCTGATAGTCCCACTTCACATAGTCGCGGATCGCGTTGCCCTGCACCAGCGCGGTGTGGGTCCAGTCGATGTGCGGCCGCCGCCGCGCCTCGTCCATCGGACCGGTGGCGCCGATGATGAACACCGGCGCGCGGTCGATGTAGGCGTAGTAGATCGCCATCGCCGCGTGCAGCAGGCCCACCACATTGTGCAGGATCACCGCCATCGGCTTGCCGGACGCCTTGGCGTAGCCGTGCGCGATCTGGACCGCGATCTCCTCGTGCTGGCACAGGAGCATCGGCGGCTGGTTGCCGCCATAGTTCACGAGCGAGTCGTGCAGGCCCCGGAAGCTCGATCCGGGATTGTGCGCGATGTAGGGAAAGCCGTAACGCTTGATCAGGTCGACGATGACGTCCGACTGCCAGCCGGCATCGTTGTTCGCGGAATCGGTCATTGCGAACCTGCGGCCTTACTTCAGGATCTCGGCTGCCTTCTGGATCACCGTCGGCGGCGTCGCGTAGACCTCCCGCACCAGCTTGTCGAGCACCTCGCCGGAGACCGCGGTGATCTCCATCTGCGCCTTGTCGGCCTCCTTGAGGAATTCCTTGTCGGCCATCGTGTCCATGAATGCCTTGCGCAGAACCGCGAGCCGGTCGGCCGGCACGCCGGGCGGCGCGAGGAACGGCCGGCCCATCACCTGACGGGCGAACACCATGCGCAGGATCTGGCGCTGCTCCTCGGTCTTGGCGAGGTCGGTGATCAGCGGCACGTTCGGCAGGTCGGCGTGCTTCTCCAGCGCAAGCTGGACGAAGATGACGAACTTTTTCTCGTCGACCCATTGCTTGTTTGTCGACAGCACGCTCGACCAGGACCAGCCGCAGCGGCCCTGCACCTCGCCGCGTTCCATCGCGAGATTGACCTGGCTGCCGCCGCCGTAGCCGGTGATGACGCGCATCTGGGTGCCGAGCACCCCGTTCACGACCTTGGGGAACTGGTCGGTGTCGGCGGACGCGCTGGTTCCGCCGACCACCAGCGGCTTCTGGAGCAGATCGTCGAAGCTGTTGATCCCCGACGTGTGCCACGCACCGCAGACGCTGACCTCGTTGTTGGCGCTGCCGATCCAGGAATAGGCCTTGCCGTCGAACTGCGCCGCCTTGCGGCCGAGCAGGGGATCGAACGCTGTGCCGCGGCCGATGGTGCCGATCACAGACCCGTCCTTCGGTGCGACATTGGCCAGCCAGTTGGCGAGCCGCAGGCTGCCGGCGCCCTCCATGTTCTTGACCACGATGGTCGGGTTGCCGGGGATGTGCTTGCCCATGTGGCGGGCGAGCAGCCGGGCATAAAGATCGTAGCCGCCGCCCGACGTGTAGCCGACGTAGAGATCGAGGTTGCGGCCCTTGTAGAACTCGGCGGGGCTTTGAGCCTGCGCGAACGAAGCCGTTGCGGCCACGATTGTGGCGGCGGCCATCGCGCGCACGAATTTTTCGAGCGCCATAGTTCTCTCCCTAGACTTCCATTATCCGCAGCTTACCATCGTCTTGACAAGCGGCGTCATCGGTTGCTGCAACGCCAAAAGACATAGGGAAGGACGTGGACGCCATGACCGGGCTGATCGAAGGCTTGCCTGGACAGGGGCACAACAATCCGCCCGACAGCGAAGCCGCCGAGAAGGAAAACCAGCACTGGGACCGCTGGGCCAAGAAGCGCACCTTCGTGCGCGCGCTGGAGGGCACCTACAGCCATCTCTACAAGTCGCTGATCGAGCAGCCGCGGGTGTTTTCGTCGAAGGACGCCGCATGGAAGGGCGGGCCGGGCCATTTCGGCAAGCACATCATCAGCCCGCAGCACGCCAACGTCACCCAGTCGATCGAGACCCATATCGAGGCCTATGCGCCGGGCGCCTACGGCCAGAAGCACGGCCACCTCAACAGCGCGGTGTTCTATGTTCTCAAGGGCCGCGGCCACGACGTCCACGACGGCAAGGTGATACCGTGGAAGGCCGGTGACGTGATGATCGTCGAGGTCGGCTGCGTCCACCAGCATTTCAACGATTCGCCGGACGAGGAGGCAGTGCTGCTGGTGTTCAAAGCCAAGCCGCTGTTCCTGTTCATGCACCTGTTGTTTCAGAAGATCGTCGAATGGCCGCCCAAGGTGCCGCCGAAAGGCGCCGAGGGCTACGCGCCGCCGACGGATCTGTGAGGGAGCGCGCCATGCCGACGATCCAGGATCGCGACGCCTCGCTGTCGGGGGACAAGACCGCGCGCTTTCGCGCCGACGACGTGCTGCGCTCCGAGCAGTTCCGCAAGGACTACGCGGCAATGCTCAACGTGGTCGAGGCGCAGGACATGCCGTGGGAGCGCTGCGCCGACGGCCTGATCAAGCATCTCGTGCATCGCGGGCTGAACACCCGCGAGATGTGCGTCGAGGCCTACATGCAGTTCCTCAAGCCCGGCGAAATGTCGGGCCGGCACCGGCACATGTGGGAAGAGGTGATCTTCGTGGCCGAGGGCGCAGGCTACGACCTGCACTGGGATCTGAAGTTCGACTGCCTCGATGCTTTCGAGTGGGAATGGGCGGCGGAGCCGAAGGCCTATGCCTGGAAGCAGGGCGATTTCATCTACATCCCACCGTTTACCGAGCACCGCCATGTCGCGGGCGACGCTGCCGACTGCCGGCTGATCGTGATGTCGAACCGGATCACCAAGGAGATGGGCTTCGACTGGTTCGACCAGATCGAACCCGCGCCGGGGTTCGAGGAATACATGAAAGCGTGATGTTGCCGAGTTCCGGGCGCGGCGCAGCGCGTTGCATTGCATCGCGTGGGGACGCGATGCCATTTATGCCCTGCGCGCTCTCGCGAGACTCAATGCCGCTTCGATCATTGCCGCCGGGCTGGCCACGCCCTTGCCGGCGATGTCGTGGGCCGAGCCGTGCGCCACCGACGAGAACAGGATCGGGGTGCCGATGGTCAGCGCGATGGTCGCGTTCGGCGCGGCGAACTTGGCGGCGACATGGCCCTGGTCGTGCAGCATGACCACGAAGGCGTCGTAACCCTTGCGGTGAAACAGGATGTCCGCGCCGATTGGCCCGTCGATCGCGAGACCGTCGGCAAGGGCGTCGTCGATCGCCGGCCTGATGGTTTCGATTTCCTCGCGGCCGAACAGGCCGCCCTCGCCGGCGTGCGGATTGAGTCCGCTGACGGCGATCTTCGGGCTGGCGATGCCGAGATTCCTGAGCGTGTCGTGCGTCACCCGCAGCACGCGGCCGACCCGCTCGCGGGTGATCGCGTCGATGGCGCTTCGCACGCTCTGGTGCAGCGTGCAATGCGCGATCCGGGTCTGGCCGAAGCACAGCATCATGTAGACGTCGTCTTCCGGCGTTCCGGTTTCGCGAGCGACGAACGACGGGTGACCGTCAAAGACGATGCCGGCCTGCGCGATCGAGGTCTCGTTCTGCGGCGCAGCCAGCACCGCGTGGACATCGCCCGCGAGCGCGGCCTTCACCGCGTTGCCGACGAAGGCGATGGAGGCGCGGCCGCTCACGGGGCTGGTCGCGCCGAAGGGTAAGGCGGCCGCATCGGGCTGTTGGCAGTCGAGCACGTTGAGGGCGTCACCGGAGAAGTCCGCCTCGGCGGGCGCTGCGACCGGGCGGATCGTCACGTCGAGTCCGCAGGCTTTCGCATGCCGCGCGATCACGCCGGGGTCGCTGTAGAGGATCGGATCGCAAGCCGCGCGCACGGCCGGATCGAGCGCGGCCTTCAGTGCGATCTCCGGCCCGATGCCGGCCGGGTCGCCGGTGGCGATGGCGATGCGCGTTCGCTGGCTCATGCGCGCAGGTCCGCTTGCGACGCTGCTCGCGCCTCTGCGTTCCCTCCCCCCTTGCGGGGGAGGGACAGGGAGGGGAGCGGGCATCGAGCGTGGCGCTTGCGTTCATCCCCCACCCCAACTCTCCCCCGCAAGGGGGGAGGGAGCGCACCGTTCATGCGGCAGAAGGGGAAGATCAAACGCAAGACCGTCTTTACTCCCACGGCATCAGCGAGGCGTGGATCACGTCCGGCACGCCCTGGCCGCCGACCGACCGGATCGCGAGGTCAACGTCCTTGAGGCCGAAGCGGTGGGTCGTGATCTTCTCCAGCGGAAAGCGCTTGGACGCGATCTGCTCCAGCGCCAGCTCGCAGGCCCGGTAGCTGTGGCCGCGCGCGCTCTTCATGGTGATGAACTTCACCGTGAACTTCTCCAGCGGGAAGTTCGGGAATTCCTTCAGCTCGCCCTGCGCGACGATGATGCCGCCCTTGCGCTTGAGCGCCTCGATCCCGAGCAGGATCGGGATCGTGCCTGCGCCCGCGGTGCAGTCGAGGGCGACATCGACGCCCTTGCCGCCGGTGATCTCCATGATGCGCTGCAGCGGATCTTCCTTCTGCACGTCGATGACGTAATCCGCACCGAGAGCCTTGGCGACCTCCATGCGCGCCCGGTCCTTCGAGGTGCCGGTGACGATGATCAGCGACGCGCCGGCCTGCTTGCAGATCACGGTCTGGGACAGGCCCTGCTGGCCCGGTCCCTGGATCAGCACCGTGGAGTTGTAGCCGACGTTGCCGTCGAACAGCGACCATTCGACGCCGTTCGCCATCGGCGTGACGAGCCCGGCCAGTTCCGGCGTCACGCCCTTCGGCACATGGTGGATCACCGCGTTCCACGGCAGGTAGACGTATTGCGCAAATCCGCCCCAGAGGTGCGGCGGCTTCTCGTCCGACGTGTAGCCATAGCGGATCGCATCCGGATTGGTGCGCCAGTTGGTGTTGTCGCAGTGCCGGTACTGTCCGGCGTGGCACCACTCGCACTTTCCGCAGCTCACATAATGCTCGACGAAGACGAGGTCGCCCTCCCGGAAGCCCTTGCGCGCGGTGAACTCGCGGCCGGCCTTGGCGATGTAGCCGATGTTCTCGTGCCCCATGATGGTGCGCTTGTTGTTCGGCGGGGTCTTGTAGAGCTTGACGTCGGTGCCGCAGATCCCGGCCACCTCCATCTTCAGCAGCGCCGCGTCCGTCGGCACGTCCGGCATCGGATATTCGAGAATCTCGGTCGTGCTCGGAGCCGTCCGAACCGCCGCCAGTACCTTTTCCGCCACGTCGATCGTCCTCCCGGATGCGCGTCTCGCGCCGTCTACTTTCGTCGCGATCGACTGTAAAGTGTCCGCCATGACTGTCCAAGTGCGGGGTTTCCGCAAGAAAGACGCCGCGCATTCGGCGGCGCTGGAGCGGGTGCGGGAATGGACCCGCGCGCGCTTCCGGCTGTCCGACGAGGATGCCCTGATGGTGGCGGAGGTCGAATGCGGCCTGCCCGGCTGTCCGCCGCTGGAAACCGTGATCGCATTCTGGGTGGCCGAGCGCCGCCACCACCTCAAGGTGTTCAAGCCGGTGGCTGAGGTCGTCGAGGACGACCTGCCTCCGGCCTGGTTCCGGCCGGCGCTTGCGGTGGACGAGAATTTCGAGTGCGATTGCTGCTGAATCGAGGGCCGCGCGTTCGGCCGCAACAAGGACAGGCAAGAGGACGACGCCCGCATGACCGGACCCAGGCTCAGGACCGTGACCCGCACCCAGGGCAACAACCGCGCACTGAAGGACGGCACGGTCAGGCCGAAAACCTTTGAATTCGACTTCGAGGAGGTCGACCCGCTGATCGCCGCGTTCCGCCGCATGGTGCGCGAGAACGCCTACGACATCTGCGAGATGGCGATCACGACCTACATCTGCGCGAAGGCGCACGGCAAGCCGATGACCGCGATCCCGGTCTTCCTGGTGCGTGCGTTCCACCACGGCGCGATTCTGGTCAATGCGAAGGCCGGAATCCGGACGCCGAAAGACCTCGAGGGCAGGAAGGTCGGCGTCAACCGCGGCTACACGGTCACGACCGGCGTATGGGCGCGCGGCGTGCTGGCGCAGGAGCACGGCGTCGATCTGGGCAAGGTGACATGGGTGCTGTCCGGCGACGAGCATGTCGCGGAATACGCGCCGCCATCGAACGTCGTGCCGATCGAGAAGGGCCAGTCGATGGCCGACATGCTGATTTCGGGCGAACTGGCGGGCGCCATCGGCGTCGAGATCGACCATCCGGATGTGAAGCCGCTGATCCCCAATGCGCTCGATGCCGGGCTCGCGGCGCTGAAGTCGCGGGGACACTATCCGATCAACCATCTGGTCGTGATCAAGGACGAACTGATCGCGAAGCATCCGGGCCTTGCCGCCGACACGTTCGAGGCTTTCGCGGAATCCAAGCGGCTTTATGTCGACGCGCTCAAGGCCGGCCGGATCGACAAGCCGACCGGCGTGGACAAGGTCCACCAGCGGGTGATGGAGATTGCGGGCGACCCCTTGCCCTACGGGATCGAGCCGAACCGCAAGACGATCGAGGAGCTGATCGGCCACGCGCTCGCGCAAGGAATCGTCACCAGGCCGGTGACGGTGGACGAGCTGTTCGCGCCCGAGACCCGGAGGTTCGTCGGCTGACCGCCGGCGGTGCGCGCTCCATGCTCGATCCCGACGAGGTCGAACGCTACGCCCGGCACATCGTGCTGCGCGAGGTCGGCGGGCCGGGCCAGGCGGCGCTGAAACGCGCCCGCGTGCTGGTGGTGGGGGCCGGCGGGCTCGGTGCGCCGCTGCTGATGTATCTCGCCGCGGCGGGCGTCGGCACGCTCGGCATTGTCGACGACGACACCGTGTCGCTGTCGAACCTGCAGCGGCAGGTCATTCACGGCACGCCGGACGTCGGCCGGCCCAAGGTCGAAAGCGCCGCGGAGGCGATCCGTCGAATCAATCCGCATGTGACGGTGCAGGCCCATGCCCGGCGCATCGATCCCGCCAACGCGCGCGACCTGATCGGCCGCTACGACATCGTCGCCGACGGCTCCGACAATTTCGCGACCCGCTATCTCGTCTCGGACGCCTGCTACTTTGCGCAGCGACCGCTGGTGACGGCGGCGCTCGGCCCGTTCGACGGCACGCTCACCACGATCCGCGCGCACGAGCGCAACGCGGCGGGCGAGAGGAATCCGAGCTACCGCTGCCTGTTCCCGGAGCCGCCCCCGCCCGGGACGGTGCCCGCCTGCTCGGAGGCCGGCGTGCTCGGCGCGCTGCCGGGCATTCTCGGCTCGATGATGGCGCTGGAGGTGGTTCGCGAGATCGTGGGCTTCGGCGAGGGGCTGGTCGGGAGGCTGGTGATGATCGACGCGCGCGCGATGCGCTTCGAGACGCTGAGCTATGCGTGGGATCCGGACAATGCGCTGACCGGAGAGAAGCCGAGCATCACGGATCTCTCGGGACACGGGTAGCAGGCCGGGTGTGTCCCAGGCGCCTCGCAGCACGAGCGAGGCGAAGGAGCCCCGGACCTTGGCCGATGCCTAAAGCATGCTGGGCAGCACGCGATCCGGCGGCTTGTGGCCGTCCATGAACGTCCTGATGTTGACGATCACCTTCTCGCCCATCTCGATCCGGCCTTCGACCGTGGCCGATCCCATGTGCGGCAACAGCACGACCTTGTTCTCTCTGGCGAGGCGGGCGAGCTTCGGATTCACCGACGGCTCGTGCTCGAAGACGTCGAGACCGGCGCCAGCGAGTTCGCCGCCCGCGATCATGCGGATCAGGGCGTTCTCGTCGATCACTTCGCCGCGCGCGGTGTTGACGATGTAGGCCTGCGGACGCAGCAGCTTGAGCCGGCGTGCCGAAAGCAGATGGAAGGTCGCCGGCGTGTGCGGACAGTTCACCGACACGATGTCCATGCGCGCCAGCATCTGGTCGAGGCTGTCCCAGTAAGTCGCATGCAACTCGTCCTCGATCTGCGGCGCGACCCGGCGGCGGTTGTGATAATGAATTTGCAGGCCGAAGGCGGCTGCGCGCCGCGCCACCGCCTGGCCGATCCGGCCCATGCCGACGATGCCGAGCCGCTTGCCCCAGATCCGGTGGCCGAGCATCCAGGTCGGCGACCAGCCGGCCCATTCGGTCTCGCCGGTCAGAACCTGCGCGCCCTCGGCGAGGCGGCGCGGCACTGCGAGAATCAGCGCCATGTTCATGTCGGCGGTGTCCTCGGTCAGGACGCCGGGCGTGTTGGTCACGGTGATGCCGCGCGCCACCGCCGCCGCCACGTCGATGTTGTCGACGCCGTTGCCGAAGTTGGCGATCAGCTTGAGGTTCGGCCCGGCCTCTTTCAGCACGGGCGCGTCGATCCGGTCGGTGACGGTCGGCACCAGCACGTCGGCGGTGCGGACCGCGGCGGCGAGATCGGTGCCGCTCATCGGCCGGTCGTCGAGATTGAGCTGCGCGTCGAACAGCTCGCGCATCCGGGTCTCGACCGAATCCGGCAGCTTGCGGGTGACGATCACCACCGGCTTTTTCGACTTCGGCATGGTCTCGCGCCCCTCGCCGCCTTGTGCGTGTCGGCCGAACCGCCGCCGCGCCGGATGTTGCGAAACGGTCACATGCACCGGCGGATCGCTGCCGCGCCCGGGCCGTTCAGGCCTCCTTAACCGTGCGCAGCGACAGTCGCCAATGCCCAATTGGTCGGGGGCGGGGGTTCGTCGATCTGTACCAGATGAACCCTTCAAGACAAAGCTTCGGGGTAGCGTCTCTCCATTCTGCGGGTTTCCGGTGTATCGCCCTCTCAGACATGTCGTCGGCGTTCTGACGCTTGCCGCAATCGCGCTTATTGGGGCACCTGCCGCATCGGCCGATCCGGTCGGCCCGGTCAGCGGGCTGCCGATGCCGCGCTTCGTCAGCCTGAAGGCCGACAAGGTCGCGATCCGCCGCGGCCCGTCCAAGAACCACGAAATTCGCTGGGTCTACCAGCGCTCCGGCCTGCCGGTGGAGGTGATCGCCGAGTTCGAGAACTGGCGCCGCATCCGCGATTCCGACGGCGCCGACGGCTGGGTCTATCACTCGCTGCTGTCCGGCCGGCGCACCGGTCTGGTCATGGCCCGCGGCAAGGACGACCTGATTCCCCTTCACACGGACCGCGACGCCAAGAGCAACGTGGTGGCCAAGCTGGAGCCCGGCGTGCTGGGCGCGGTCCGCCGCTGCGACAAACGCTGGTGCCGGATCAGCATCCGCGGCACCGACGGCTGGGTCGAGCAGGTCCGGCTGTGGGGTGTCTACCCCGACGAAGCGATGAACTGAGAAGCGATCTTCGCACCGTCGCCACCGGGGCCGGAGCGCCGCGGTGCGTCTCTCATCGATATGGCCGGGACAAGCCCGAGCGTCGGACCCTAAAGCCCGGCGTCGCGCCAGTTCGCCGCCGGCTGTTCCGGATGCGAGGCGAGCCCCGCGCCGTGTACGCCCATGATCGCGGCATACTCGTCCTTGTCGGAGGCGTCGCCGCTGATCCCGACCGCGCCAATCACCTCATTGCGCCCGTCGAGCGCCAGCACGCCCCCCGGCACCGGGATGAACCGTCCGCCGGAGGCCGCGGCGATCGCGCCCTGAAACGCCGGACGGTCCTTCAGCCGGTCGCGCACGGTGCGGCTTGCGATTCCCATGCCGAGCGCGCCGTAGGCCTTTCCGATGGCGATGTCGGCGCGCAGGATGCCGGAGCCGTCCTGCCGCTTGAGCAGCACCAGATGGCCGCCGGCGTCGAGCACCGCGACCGTCAGCGGCAGCAGCCCGGCCTCGGTGCCGGCCTTGAGTGCCGCGTCGACGATGCGCTCCGCGGTCGCGAGCGGCATCGACACCTGCAGGCGGTGCACGAAATAGTCGCTCACCTTTCGCTCCTTGCCTTTGCCAGGGACGTCAGCGCAGCACGGTGATCTGCTTCGGATCGACGACGAGGCCGACGGTGGCCCCGACGTCGTGGGGCGCGCGGTCGCGCCGGTGCGGCACGTCGACGGTGATCGCCTGTCCGCCCATCTCCAGCTTGTAGCGCACGATGCTGCCGAGAAACTCCCGCTCGATGACGGTGGCGGGCGAGCCCTCGCCGGCGCTGCCGAGCACGACATCCTGCGGCCGGATCGAGATGCAGGCGGGTCCGTCGGCGCCGGCGACGCCGTCGAGCGTCAGATGCTCGCTGACGAAGCGGCCGCCCTCGACGCGGCCCTCGATCAGGTTGGCGGTGCCGAGGAAGGTCGCGACGAAGCGGTTGGCCGGGTGATCGTACAGATCGGTCGGAGCGCCGATCTGCTGGATGCGGCCCTGGTCGAGCACCGCGATCCGGTCGGCGATCGCGTTCGCCTCCTCCTGATCGTGGGTGACGTAGATCGCGGTGAGGCCGAGCTTGCGCTGCAGCGCCTTGAGTTCGGAGCGCATCTCCACGCGCAGCTTGGCGTCGAGGTTCGACAGCGGCTCGTCGAGCAGCAGCACCTCCGGCTCGATCACGATGGTGCGCGCCAGCGCCACGCGCTGCTGCTGGCCGCCCGACAGTTGCGCGGGCCGGCGGTCGGCGTAGGCCGACAGGCCCACGAGCGCCAGCGCGGTCGCGACCTTGCGGTCGATCTCGGCGCGCGGCAGCTTGCGCCGCTCCAGACCGAAGGCGACGTTCTTGGCCACGGTCATGTGCGGCCACAGCGCATAGCTCTGGAACACCATGCCGGCGCCGCGGCTCCACGGCGGCAGGTGGGTCACGTCGCGCTCGCCGATCAGGATGCGGCCCTTGTCCGGCGTGCCGAAGCCGGCGACCAGACGCAGCAGCGTGGTCTTGCCGGAGCCGGACGGGCCGAGGAACGCGAAGAACTCGCCCTTTTGCACGTCGAGGCTCACGTCCTCGAGAACGGCGGTCGCGCCGTAGCCGAACGAGACGTGCTCGATGGTGACGCCACGCGACATTCAGAAGCTCCAGTCTGACGACAGCGGCGGTCGGCTCCCTCTCCCCGCTTGCGGGGAGAGGGTTGGGGTGAGGGGGTACGAATCTCTCGGGAGATTTACCCCCTCACCCGGCTCGCTATTGCTCGCCGACCTCTCCCCGCAAGCGGGGAGAGGTGAAACCGAATATGCCGTCCGGGCGGTGGAGAGCCGCATCAGAACATCTCCCGGGACTTCAGGCCGCGCTCGCGCTCGGCGATCCTGAACGCGAGATAGGTCGCAATCGCCACCACCACCACCGCGATCACCCCGAGCGCCGCGCCGGGGCCGCGTCCCGCCGCCGACTGCATGTAGACATAGATGCCATAGGACAGCGGCGCGTCCGGCGCCTTCGCGACCAGCAGCAGCGTCGCGGACAGCTCGACGGCGGCGGTGGCGAAGCTGGTGACGAAGCCTGCAAGCAGACCCCCGGTCATGAGCGGCACCACGATGCGCGAGAGCACGCCGATCTTGCGCGCGCCGAGGTTCTCCGCGGCCTCCTCCAGGCTGATGTGAAGCTGGCGGATCGCCGCGGTGGCGGCGGCGAGCGCGTAGGGCAGGCGGCGGACTGCGTAGGCGATCACCAGCATGAACCAGAAGGTCGCAAGCGACTCGCCGGAGAACGGAAGCTGCCAGTCGTAGAAGGTCCGCAGCAGGCCGATGCCGAGCACGAGGCCGGGAATCGCGACCGCCGACATCGCCACCTGCTCGACCAGCTTGCGGCCCGGCAGGCGGGTGCGCAGCACGATGTAGGCGAGCGTCGCGCCGAGCACGACATCGATCAGGCCGGCGATCCCGCAATAGAGCACGGTGTTGCCGATCAGCGGGCCGGCTTCGCGGAACACGGTGGTGTAATGCGCGAGCGTGTAGCCGTCCGGCAGTTCGGAGAACGACCAGACCGTGCCGATCGACAGCAGGAAGATGCCGATGTGCGGCGACAGCGACAGCGCCAGCGCGAAGAACACGAAGGAGCCAGCCGCGATCGTGCCGGTGCGGCCGAGCCGGCGGCGCGACAGCCCGCCGCCGCCGCGCTGCACGGTGGCGTAGTCGCGCCCGCGCAGCAGCAGCGTGGACAACAGCATCGCGCCGAGCGAGCACACGATCATGATGACCGAGATGACGTAGCCCATCGGATCGGTGATGCCGACCGTGGTGATCTTGAGGTAGGCCTGCGGCGCCAGCATGTTGGTGACGTTGAGCAGGAGCGGCGTGGCGAGGTCGTCGAACACCTTGACGAACACCAGCGCCGCGCCCGCGACATAGCCCGGCAGCGCCAGCGGAAACACGATCTTGGAGAACAGCGTGAAGCCGCGCGCGCCGAGGTTCTGCGCGGATTCCTCCATCGCCGAATCGATGTTGGCGAGCGACGCCGACAGGTTCAGCAGGATGAACGGGAAGTAGTGCAGCGCCTCGACGAAGATGACGCCGTTCAGCCCCTCCATGAAGGGGATGCGGAAGCCGAACCAGTCGTTGAGCAGCAGGTTGATGGTGCCGTTGCGGCCGTAGATGAGCTGCATCGCGACCGCGCCGACGAACGGCGGCATCACCAGCGGGATCACGCCGAGCGTGTGGATCAGCGCCGCGCCGCGAAAGCGGAAGCGTGCGATGATGGTGGCGAGCGGCACCGCGATCAGGCTCGCGACCACGACGGTCATGCCGGCGACGTAGATCGAATTCCAGAACGCCTCGCGCAGCAGCGAGGTGCGGAAGAAGTCGCCGAAGTGAACCAGGCTGAACCCGCCGCCGGGTCCGGTGAAGGCCACCTGAATGACGCGCAGCAGCGGCACCACCAGGAAGGCCAGCAGGAACATGGCGACGAAAAACAACGCCAGCGCCTGGGCAGGGCTGGCGTTGTACCGGGCAAGCCAGGGCGTGCGGGCTGGACGGTCCGCCGCTGCGATGGATGACATGCCCCCCAACCTCAACTTTCGCGTCCCGGATGCGATGCAGCGTGAGCGCCGGGCAGGCGCGAATGGTGCATCGCTGATCCGGGACCGTCTCGCATTCGGCGTCCGGAACGGTTCCGGGTCGGCATCGCGTCATTCCATGCCGCGATGCGCCCGGGACACGGGCCGTGTTCTACTTCCCCGCCGCCGCCTTGTCGGCGAGCGCCCTGGCTTCGGCGTAGTTCTTCACAGCGAAGGCGTCCCACTTCTCCTCGAACTCGGCCTGCCGGCCGGCGGGCTTTTCGCCCTTCTTGAGCGCGCGGAACGCGCCGGCGATCGAGGGATCGGACGCCTCCTTCTCGGTGATCGGCACCGACGAGGCGAGGCGGCGCGCCTCGGCGAGAAGCTTGCGCGCCTCCGGGCTGGCGCTCTTGCCGAGCTTGCGCTCGGCGTCGTGGATCGCCTTCCACGCAGTGTTCAGATCCTTCAGGCGGAACGTCACCAGCCGGTCGAACAGCGAGTTGAGCAGCTCGTAGCGTCCCTCGGACAGTTCGGAATCGAACTTCACCTTGGCGCCGAGGCCCTTGTCCGAGAACGGATTGGGATAGTCCTTCGGCGCCTTGGCGTAGGTCGCGAGCCGCACCGGCAGACGCTGGATCTTGCGGATCGAGCAGGATCTGCTGGCCCTCCTCGGACAGGACGAAGTCGACGAAGGCCTGCGCGGCCTTCGGGTTCTTGGAGTTGGCGATGATGCCGATGTTGGCCGGCACGATCGCGGTCACGCTCGGATAGACGAACTCGACCGGGAAGCCAGAGGCCTTGGCGGAGAGACCGAAGAAGTCGATCACGATGCCGATGCCGTACTGGCCGCTGTTGACCGCGTCCGGCACGCCGAACGAGCGGTCGGAGACCTGGGCGAAGTTGCCGCCGATCTCCAGCATCAGCGCCCAGCCCTTGTCCCAGCCCTCGCCCTGCAGGATCGTCTCGACCGTCAGATGCGAGGTGCCCGAGCGCGACGGCGCGGAGAAGCCGACATGGCCGTAGTAGATCGGCTTGGTCAGGTCGTTCCATTCCCGTGGCGGCGGCAGGTTGTTGGCGCGCAGGTAGCGCGTGTTGAACATGATGCCGTAGCCGGACGCGGCGAAGCCGGTGAAGAACCCGTCCGGATCGTTGATCGGATAGGCGCCGACCTTGTCGGCGAGGCCCGGCAGCCTTGGAGCGGTACGGGGCGAGCAGCTTGTCGTTCTTGAGCACGGCGAAGGCGTCGGGCGCGGACGCCCACATGATGTCCGGCGGATTGGACCGGGTCTCGCGGATGAAGGTCACGGCCGCGGCGGTGTTGCGGTTCTGAACCTCGACCTTGGTGCCCGGAAACTTCTTCTGGAACGCGGCGGCGTAGGGCGAGGTCATGTCCTTGGGAAAGGACGTGACGATCACCAGCCGGTCCTCGATCGCCTGCGACCAGGCGACGCCGGCCGGCAGGGCCAGCGCGACCGCCATCAGCACGCGGCGGGTCAGTGGTGACGTGAATGGCTGCGAAGCCATGAGCAGAGCCTCCCGATCAGTCAAAGATTATGGATCGTTACACGCAGTTGATGACAGTCCTGTGCGGTGCGCAAGCGGTTCCCTGCCGACTGGCGACCCACCGCGCGATCCCGGCAGCGGCGGAAAGCCGCGGCGACGAGGCGGCGCCGGCCGCACGAAACAAAAAAGACCGGAGCTTGCGGCTCCGGCCCGAGACGATTCTTCTGGAGGTTGTCTTTGGAGGAATTCGTTACCTGCGGCCGTTCTTGCGGCGCAGGCGAACCACCACGTCGATGCGGGCGATCTCGTAACCCTCCGGCGCGCTCGGCATCTGGCCGACGATCTCCTCGGCGCCCGGAATGTCGACCAGCGCGTTCTCGCCCTCGACGTAGAAGTGATGGTGGCTCGAGGTGTTGGTGTCGAAATAGGTTTTCGAGCCGTCGACCGCGACCTGGCGCAGCAGGCCCACGTCGGTGAACTGGTGCAGGGTGTTGTAGACGGTGGCGAGCGACACCGGCACCTTGGCCTTGGTGGCCTCTTCGTAGAGCATTTCGGCGGTCAGGTGGCGGTCGCCCCGGGCGAACAGGATCCAGCCCAGCGCCATGCGCTGGCGGGTCGGACGCAGGCCCACCTCGCGCAGCATCGACTTCACGTCGTGCCACGGGCAGCCGGTCAGATCGGCGCGGCTCATGTCGGCCATTGGAATCTCATGGTCCTTGGTCGAGACCACCACGGTTCGAGTCTGGGTCATGAACTCACTGCCACTTCAATTCAGAGGACACGCCTTAGATAAGAATTCTTCTAAAGCGTTGCATTTCCAAGAATATCTCGATCGCAACGATCGTGCAACCGGTTCGCAACAGGGCATGACGGCTCTGCACGGTAGCATATCTGGCGCGCTGCCCCTATGGTGCGGGAGCGCTCGCACCGCAATGCGGTCGGGCGCTGCGACAACACCCCAAGAGCGTTGTATTGAGGCGGCCCATGGAAGCCCGGCGAAACCGTTTTGAATACGAGGACTTGCTGGCCTGCGGCCGCGGCGAAATGTTCCCCGAGGGGCCGCAGCTTCCGCTGCCGCCGATGCTGATGTTCGACCGGATTTCGGAGATTTCCGAAACCGGGGGGCCGCACGGCAAGGGCCTGATCCGCGCCGAACTCGACCTGAAGCCCGACCTCTGGTTCTTCCCCTGCCATTTCAAGGGCGATCCGGTGATGCCGGGCTGCCTCGGTCTCGACGCCCTGTGGCAGATGCTCGGCTTCTTCCTCGGCTGGCTGGGATCGGGCGGCAAGGGCCGCGCGCTCGGCATGGGCGAGGTGAAATTCTCCGGACAGGTGCAGCCCTCGATGAAGAAGGTGGTCTACGGCGTCGATCTCAAGCGGGTGATGCGCTCCAAGCTGGTGCTCGGCATCGCCGACGGCTGGGTCGAGGCCGACGGCGTGGTGATCTACCGCGCGTCCGATCTGAAGGTGGGGCTGTTCCGCGACGCGGACGCGCTGCCCTCCGGCGCCTGAGACGGCAAACGCCGTCCGACCGGCGGCCTTGCGGTCGCGGTCCGGCCGGGCCAAATTGAAACCGGTATCGGGCACGGTCGCGGACGCGTCGCGAAACCGGCCGCGAAAGCCGAAACAACCGCACATGAGGCATCGATGAGGCGGGTCGTCGTCACCGGGATGGGCATCGTTTCGGCCATCGGCAACAACACCCAGGAGGTGTTGGCCAGCCTGCGCGAAGCCAGGTCGGGCATTTCGCATGCCGAGAGCTTCGCCCAGATGGGCTTCAAGTGTCAGGTGCAGGGTGCGCCCTCGCTCAATCCGGCCGAGTCGGTCGATCGCCGCGCCATGCGCTTCCTCGGCGAAGGCGCCGCCTGGAATCACGTCGCGATGGAGCAGGCGATCCGCGACGCCGGGCTTGAGGAAAAGGATATTTCCGACCCGCGCTCCGGCATCGTGATGGGCTCCGGCGGGCCGTCGACCCGCACCATCGTCGAGGCCGCCGACATCACCCGCAAGAACACCAGTCCCAAGCGGGTCGGACCGTTCGCGGTGCCGAAGGCGATGTCGTCGACCGCTTCGGCGACGCTCGCCACATGGTTCAAGATCAAGGGCGTGAACTATTCGATCTCGTCGGCCTGCGCGACCTCGAATCATTGCATCGGCAACGCCGCCGAACTGATCCAGTGGGGCAAGCAGGATCTGGTGTTCGCCGGCGGCTGCGAGGAGCTGGACTGGACGCTGTCGAACCTGTTCGACGCGATGGGCGCGATGTCGTCGAGGTACAACGACACGCCGCAGAAGGCGTCGCGCGCCTACGACAAGGACCGCGACGGCTTCGTGATCGCCGGCGGCGCGGGCGTGCTGGTTCTGGAGGAGCTCGAGCGCGCCAAGGCGCGCGGCGCGAAAATCTACGCCGAGGTGGCGGGCTACGGCGCGACCTCGGACGGCCACGACATGGTCGCCCCGTCGGGCGAGGGCGCGGCGCGCTGCATGAGGATGGCGCTGGAGACCGTGAAGGTGCCGGTCGATTACATCAACCCGCACGCGACCTCGACGCCGGTCGGCGACATCCGCGAGATCGAGGCGATCCGCGCGGTGTTCGGCGACAAATGCCCGCCGATCTCCGCGACCAAGTCGCTGAGCGGCCATTCTCTCGGAGCGGCCGGCGTGCAGGAGGCGATCTATTCTCTGCTGATGATGAACAACGGCTTCATCTGCGAGAGCGCCAACATCGAAACGCTCGATCCCGATATGGACGGCATGCCGATCGTGCGCGAGCGCGTGGACAACGCGAAGCTGGGTTGCGTCCTGTCGAACTCGTTCGGCTTCGGCGGCACCAATGCGTCGCTCGTGTTCAAGCGGCTCGACGCGTGACACCGATCGAAACTCCTCACAATCCGATCTGAATTTTCGGCTGCTACCCCGGCGCGCGAAAGACGCAGCCGGCGGCGACAAGAAAAGGCTGGGCGATGACAAAACTGATGCAGGGCAAGCGCGGCCTGATCATGGGGGTCGCGAACGATCACTCCATCGCATGGGGGATCGCAAGGACGCTGGCGGCGCACGGCGCGGAGCTGGCCTTCACCTATCAGGGCGAGGCGCTGGCCAAGCGGGTCCGGCCGCTGGCCGAATCCGATCGGCTCGAAGCTGATCCTGCCCTGCGACGTCGAGGACATCGCGTCGGTCGATGCGGTGTTCGACACGGTGAAGTCGGAGTGGGGCACGCTCGATTTCCTCGTTCACGCGGTCGCGTTCTCGGACAAGAGCGAGTTGAAGGGCCGCTACGCCGATTCCTCGCGAGAGAACTTCATCCGCAGCATGGTGATCTCCTGCTTCGCATTCACCGAAGCCGCGCGCCGCGCTGCGGCCATGATGCCGACGGCGGCAGCATGGTGACGCTGACCTACAACGGCGGCGACCGCGCCATGCCGAACTACAACGTGATGGGCGTGGCCAAGGCCGGCCTCGAAGCCTCGGTGCGCTATCTCGCGGTCGATTTCGGCCAGCAGAAAATCCGCGTCAACGCGATTTCGGCCGGGCCGATCCGCACGCTGGCCGGCGCCGGCATCAACGACGCCCGCTACATGTTCGCGTTCCAGCAGCGCCATTCGCCGCTCGGCCGCGGCGTGACGCTCGACGAACTGGGCGGCGCGGGGCTCTACCTGCTCTCCGATCTCTCGACCGGCGTGACCGGCGAAATCCACTTCGTCGATTCCGGCTACAATGTTATCGCCATGCCGCAGCCCGACGCGC
Source organism: uncultured Alphaproteobacteria bacterium (assembly GCA_963758225.1). Lineage (GTDB taxonomy): Bacteria > Pseudomonadota > Alphaproteobacteria > Rhizobiales > Xanthobacteraceae > Z2-YC6860. Next base: position 498,070 of record CAVWUJ010000003.1, read on the forward strand.
TCAAGGCCGACGCCGAGGGCAAGGCCGACGCGGATTAGACGCGGTGGGCCGCGATCCGCTGTTCCACGACGAAAAGCCGGTCGAGCGGGCCGCGGTCGATCCGAACACGCGGTTCCAGCTCGTTCGCATGCAATGGCTGAAGCTCCTGAGCGGCGGACTCGCGCTGGCGCTGCTGGCGGCGATCTGGCTGGTGTGGCGTTTCGGCTGACAGGCTCCGCGCGGCGCAGCGTTGACCGCGCCCGCTCGCTTGCTACGCTCGCGAAAATCGCGACGGGACGAGGGAGGATCGCATGTTTGAGTTTTCGATGGCCGAGCTGGTCAAGCGCGACATCGTGCTGGCCAATCGCATTCTCGCGCGCGAGAACGTGATCGACGACTTCGGCCACGTCAGTCTGCGCCATCCCGAGAATCCGAACCGTTATTTTCTGGCGCGCTCGCGCAGCCCGGAGCTGGTGACGCTCGACGACATCATCGAGTACACGCTGGAAGGCGAGCCGATCGACCAGCGCGAGCCGGCCGATGTATTCCGAGCGCGCGATCCACGGCTGCATCTTCATGGCGCGGCCGGACATTCAATTCTGTGTCGCACTTCCACGCCCGCTCGGTGCTGCCGTTCACGGTCTGCGACGAGCCGCTGAAGCCGCTGTTTCACATGGCGTCGGTGATCGGCGAGGAGGTGCCGGTGTGGGACTAGCAGCCCGAGTTCGGCGACACCGACATGCTGGTGAACACGCTGCCGATGGGCAAGTCACTCGCGGGCGCGATGGGGCAGGGCCGCGCGGTGCTGATCCGCGGCCACGGCGCGGTGGTGGCCGGCGAAAGCATCCGCAACATGGTGATGTCGTCGGTCTACCTGAAGGAGAACGCCGAGCTGATCCTGCAGGCGCGCGCGCTGGGCAAGCCGATCAAGTATCTGACGTCGGGCGAGGTGCAGAAGACCGGCGCCATGCTGCGCAGCCGGCTCGCGTCGGACCGGGCCTGGGACTACTACGTCGCCCGCGCCGGCTTCCGGGGGATGTGATCGAGGAATTTCGGATGCATGCCAACTGAAAGCGAGACAGCGGCGGTTCACCCTCCCCCTTGTGGAGAGGGTCGCGAGCGAAGCGAGCGGGGTGGGGGCTTTGCGAAAACAGCCGGACGGCAACAGCGATCCCCTCCCCACAAGGGGGATGGGAGCGCACCGCCTGCTTGGTGACAGCCATCGCCTTGACTTTCATCCGGAGTGATCGATGACCGCTGCGCTTGAAAAAACCTACGATGGCATCGTCATCGGCGCCGGCCATCACGGCCTGGTGCTCGGCTCGTATCTCGCGAAGCAGGGCCTCGACATCCTGCTGGTCGATCGCCGGCTGCATTACGGCGGCGGGCTTTCCACGCAGGAGGCGACGCTTCCCGGCTTTCACCACAACCTGCATTCGATCAATCATTTCCACATCACCGAGACGCCGTGGTTCAAGGACTTGGACCTCGGCGAGCGCGTCACCTACATCACGCCGCGCTACGAACTCGGCCAGCCGCATCTCGACGGCACCGCGCTGGTGTTCGGCCGCGACCTCGAGGAGACGCTGGCCAATGTCGCGCGCTTCTCGAAGAAGGACGCGCGAGACCTTCCGCGAATGGAACTGCAAGGCCGAGGAGATCACCCGGCGCATCTTCCTGCCCGAGCGATACGCCGAGCCGCTTGCCGCAGGCCGAGCGCGAGGCGCTGCTGTCGCGGAGCGCGATCGGTCGCGAGTTTCTCGACGATCTGCAAGCGGCAGCCGTTCGACGTGGTGAAGGAGCTGTTCGAGAACGAGCACGTCCAGCTTCTGTTTCTGTTCAAGGTCTCGCTGTTCGGCACCTGGCTGGTCGACACGCTGTCGAAGACCAGCCCGATGGGCTCGGTGATCCGCGCCTTCGATCTGCAGAGCGGCTACCAGCTCTGCCAGGGCGGCTCGTTCAACCTGGCGCGCGGGCTGATGGAGACCTTCATCGCGCGCGGGCGGCCGCTTCCAGCCGCAGGTCGAGATCGAGCGCATCCTGGTCGAGGGCGGCAAGGCGACCGGCATCGCGCTGACCGACGGCCGCACGGTGCGCGCCCGGCAGTTCGTCGCGAGACGCATCGACGTGCACCAGACCTTCGAGAGCCTGATCGGCCGCGAGCAGCTTCCGGCGGCGTTCCTGAAGAAGATCGACGGCTTCCAATACACCAATGGTCGCTGTTCGGCCTGCACCTGGCGCTCGATCGAGCCGGTGCGGCTCACGCGGAGGCGTTCGACCCCAACATCCACCGCACGCTGAAATGGAGCCTCGGCGCGGAGACGATGGAAGACCTGATGGCGGCGCACAAGGACGTCATGGCCGGCAAGCGTGCCGCAGATCGTGCAGTTCGGCGCGGGGCCGCTCAGCGTGCATCGATCCGACCCAGGCGCCGCCCGGCAAGCACACGCAATACGCCTGGCACGTCATGCCGCTCGATCCCGACATCGGCGAGCAGGTCCTACGAGGATTTCAAGCGAGGAGTTCGCCGACCGGATCGTCGAGAAGTGTTCGCGCGCTACGCGCCGAACATGACGAAGCAAGAACATTCATCGGCCGGCACGTCTACACCGCGCGCGAATACGTCGCGCAGTTTCCGCAGATGCGAGGCGGCGACATTTTCATGGGCGCGTTCAACGCCGAGCAGGTGATGTACAACCACTTCGGCTATCGCACGCCGGTCGGGCGGCTCTACATGGCGGGCTCGGCGGCGCATCCCGGCGGCGCGATCTCCGGCGGCGCGGGCTACATCTCGGCCGGCATCATCGCGCGCGACCTCGGGCTGAAGCCGTGGTGGACGCCGTGGGATGCGCGCGAGGCGCTGGAGCAGGTGGTTTAGGGCGCTCACAACATCGTTGCGCGCTGTTGCCGCAAGCTCCGTTTCACCTCCCCCTGCAGGGGAGGTCGGCTCGCCTGGCGAGCCGGGTGGGGGTCAAATCCGTAGCCCGTCTGCGCCACGACCCCCTGCCCCAACCCTCCCCCTTGCAGGGGGAGGGAGCGCCGCGCCCAAGCGGCCCGGCCATGCCGCGGAGAGACAGGAGCGGGCGGACAGAGGAAGAGGGGCGGGAGCAAGCCCATAACAAAAGGCCGGGATCGCTCCCGGCCTTTCGCACGTTCTCGATCGCGCGTCGGCGGCGCTCACGCCGCCTTCTTGCGTCTCGGACGTCTTCCGGTTCAGGTCGAAGCGGTCGGCGTTCATCACCTTGGTCCAGGCCGCCACGAAGTCCTTCACGAACTTCTCCTTCGAGTCCGCGCAGGCATAGACCTCCGCGAAGGCGCGGAGCTGCGAGTGCGAGCCGAAGATCAGGTCGACGCGCGGTGGCGGTCCACTTGACCTGCTTGGTCTTGCGGTCGCGGCCCTCGTACACGCCGTCGGCGTTCGGCGGCTGCCACTCGGTGCTCATGTCGAGCAGGTTGACGAAGAAGTCGTTCGTCAGCTTGCCCGGCCTGCTTGGTGAAGACGCCGTGCTTGGAGTTGCCGGCATTGGCGCCGAGCACGCGCAGGCCGCCGACGAGCACCGTCATCTCCGGCCCCGTCAGCGTCAGCAAGCTGCGCCCGGTCCACCAGCGCCTCCTCGGGCTTCATGAACTGGATGCTTCTTGCTGTTGGTGTAGTTGCGGAAGCCGTCCTGCACGCGGCTCGAGCGGCGCGAAGGACTCGACGTCGGTCTGCTCCTGCGACGCATCCATGCGGCCCGGCGTGAAGGGAACCTTCACGTCGACGCCGGCATCCTTCGCGGCCTTCTCGACCGCGGCGTTGCCGCCGAGAACGATCAGGTCGGCGAGCGAGACCTTCTTGCCGAAGCTCCTTCTGGATCGCTTCGAGCTTCTGCGAGCACGGTCTTGAGCTGGGCCGGCTGGTTGACCTCCCAGTCCTTCTGCGGGCGCGAGGCGAATGCGCGCGCCGTTGGCGCCGCCGCGCTTGTCGGAGCGGCGGAACGTCGAGGCCGACGCCCAGGCGGTCGAGACGAGCTGCGGCACCGTCAGGCCGGACGGCGAGGATCTTCGCCTTCAGCGCCGCGACGTCCTTGTCGCCGATCAGCGGATGATCGGCGGCCGGGATCGGGTCCTGCCAGATCAGCGTCTTCCTTCGGCACCAGCGGGCCGAGGTAGCGCACGCGCGGACCCATGTCGCGGTGCGTGAGCTTGAACCACGCGCGGGCGAACGCGTCCGCGAACTGGTCCGGGTTCTCGTAGAAGCGCCGCGAGATCTTCTCGTAGGCCGGGTCGAACCGCAGCGACAGGTCGGTCGTCAGCATCGTCGGCACGATGCTTCTTCGACGGGTCGAAGGCGTCCGGGATGGTCGGCCTCGCGCGTTCTTCGCCTTCCACTGCTTCGCGCCGGCCGGGCTCTTCGTCAGCTCCCATTCGTTCTCGAACAGGTTCTTGAAGAAGTGGTTGCTCCACTTCGTCGGCGTCTGCGTCCAGGTGACTTCCGGGCCGCCGGTGATGGCGTCGGCAGCCGATGCCGGTGCTCGTACTTGCTCTTCCAGCCGAGGCCCTGATCTTCGAGCGCGCCGGCTTCCGGGCTCCGGTCCGACCAGCGACGGATCGCCCGCGCCGTGGGTCTTGCCGAAGGTGTGGCCGCCGGCGATCAGCGCGACGGTCTCCTCGTCGTTCATCGCCATGCGGAAGAACGTCTCGCGGATGTCCTTGGCCGCCGCGACCGGGTCCGGATTGCCGTTCGGGCCTTCCGGATTGACGTAGATCAGGCCCATCTGCACGGCGCCGAGCGGCTCGGAAAGCTGGCGTTCGCCGCTGTAGCGTTCGTCGCCGAGCCACGTGCCCTCGGGACCCCAGTAAAGCTCTTCCGGCTCCCAGACGTCGGCGCGGCCGCCGGCGAAACCGAAGGTCTTGAAGCCCATCGACTCGAGCGCGACGTTGCCGGCGAGAACCATCAGGTCGGCCCAGGAGATTTTGCGGCCGTACTTCTGCTTGATCGGCCACAGCAGCCGGCGCGCCTTGTCGAGGTTGGCGTTGTCCGGCCACGAGTTGAGCGGCGCGAAGCGCTGCTGTCCGGCGCCGGCGCCGCCGCGGCCGTCGGTGATGCGGTAGGTGCCCGCGGCGTGCCACGCCAGGCGGATCAACAGTCCGCCGTAGTGGCCGAAGTCGGCCGGCCACCATTCCTGCGAGTCCGTCATCAAGCGCGTGCAGGTCCTTGATCACGGCGTTGAGGTCGAGGCTCTTGAACTCCTTGGCGTAGTCGAAATCCTTGCCCATCGGATCGGACAGCGTGGAGTTCCGATGGAGCATCTCGATGTCCAGCGCGTCCGGCCACCAGTCGCGGTTCGCGCGTCCGCGGGACCGCCGGTGAACGGGCATTTGCCCGCGCTCTTGTCGTCAGTCTTTGCGTCCATGTTTCTCTCCTTTCGGTCGTTCTGGCGCGGATGGTGCGACTTGCTGTGGCATGGAACGGGTCTACAAACTGCTGGGGTCGGAATAAGTCCAATTGGATTGCTTGTAGATCAACGATAAGAATATCTTATCGATATGATCACCTTGCGACAGTTGCGTATTTTCGATGCTGTCGCGAGCACCGGCATTTCGGCCGGGCCGCGCAGGCCTGCGCGGTCACGCAGCCGGCGCTGTCCATGCAGATCCGCGAGCTGGAGACGCGAACTGGGCGTCGAACTGGTCGAGCGCCGGCCCGGCGACGTGACGCTTCACCGAAATCGGCGCTGGAGGTGGCGCGCCGCGCCGAGCAGGTGCTGGCCGCGACCCGCGACCTGGTCGACTTCGCCCGCCACCGCGGCCGGCTGCTGACCGGGCGGCTGCGGCTCGGCGTCATCCCGTCGCTGGCGCCCTACGTGCTGCCGCAGATCCTGCCGCGCGCTGCAGCGCCGCTATCCGGAGCTGCGCGTCGAACTGCGCGAGACCCAGACCCAGGTGCTGATCGACGAACTGCGCCGCGGCGACGCTCGACGTCGTCATGCTGGCGCTGCCGGTCGACGGCGCCGAGATCGAGACGCTGCGGCTGTTCGACGATCCGTTTCTGCTGGCGGTGCCGGCGTCCGACAGCCGCCCCGACAGCGTCCGCGTGGCAGCGCGACGACATCGACCAGCAGCGGCTGATCCTGCTGGAGGAGGGCCACTGCCTGCGCGATCAGGCGCTCGCCTATTGCTCGAGCGCGCGCGGCGACGTGCCGGCCTCGGCGCGACGAGCCTCGCGACGGTGATGCAGATGGTGGCGAACGGCTACGGCATCACGCTGCTGCCGCGCGTCGCCGTCGATGTCGAGGTGCGCGACGAGCGCGTGCAGCTGCTGCGCTTCGCCGAGCCGGCGCCGGGCCGCACCGTCGGGCTGGCGTGGCGGCGGACCTCGCCGCGCAAGGCGGATTTCGTCGCGCTCGGCCAGCTGCATCGCCGAGGCCCTCGCCGACGACAAGCGCCGGCGCGACGGACACGCGGCGTCCGAGCTACGCCGCCGGCGTCGCCGGCGCCGCGCGCGCTCGCGCCAGCGCGTTCATGCAGCTCGCGCCAGTTCCTGCATGCGTCAGTCCGTAGGACGTCGGGCAATGCGCTGTTGTGCGCCGGCGTATTTCGAGCTTGGCCATCAGGTGCGAGCCCTCCATCGAGTCCGGCGTCGTCATAGACGACGATGCGATGCCCGCCGCGCGCGAGCGTCGGCGACCTTGAATTCGCTGACCTCGTTCCAGCGCGTGGTGCGGCCGCGGTAGAGACTGCGTGGCCGCGGAAACCGTCGCGGTCGAGCACCAGTTTGGCCGCGCCGGGCAGCGCGATCATGGCGGGGATGAGCGGCGATCAACGCTGAAAGCGAGAACGACATAGATGCCCAGCGCGATGGCCCTGGACCATCAGCATGAAGCCGGCGCCGACGAAGACCATGTTGACGGCGAGAATCCACTGCCACTTCCGGCGCTGGGGCAGGAGTTCGACCGGGCCGGGAAAGCAGGCGAGGATTTCGTCGGACTTGCATGGCATGCGTCGGCATGACGGTCGGGGCGAGTCTCGCGCGGCGAGGTGATGCGCGCCGAACGTAGAAGTTCGGCCGGACTGGCAGCGCAAAAGGAAAGGGCGGCCGCGGGGCCGCCCTTTCGATTGCCTGGCTTCGCGATGCGTTACTCTGCCGCGGGCTCGGCCCGGCTCGGCCTTCTGCTTGGCTTCGAGGTCCTCGCCGGTCTGCCTGGTCGACGACCTTCATCGACAGGCGCACCTTGCCGCGCTCGTCGAAGCCGAGCAGCTTGACCTTGACCTTGTCGCCTTCCTTGACGACGTCGGTGACCTTCTGCGACGCGCTGCGGCGCGAGCTGGCTGATGTGGACGAGGCCGTCCTTGGCGCCGAAGAAGTTCACGAAGGCGCCGAAGTCCATGACCTTGACGACCGTGCCCTCGTAGATCTGGCCGACCTCCGGCTCGGAGGCGATCGACTTGATCCAGTTGATCGCCGCCTTGATCGACTCGCCGTTGGCGGAGGCGACCTTCACGGTGCCGTCGTCCTCGATGTTGATCTTGGCGCCGGTCTTCTCGACGATCTCGCGGATCACCTTGCCGCCGGTGCCGATCACTTCGCGGATCTTGTCGATCGGGATCTTGCAGCATCTCGATGCGCGGCGCGTGCTCGCCGAGCTCGGCGCGCGCCGCGGTGAGCGCCTTCGCCATCTCGCCGAGGATGTGCAGGCGGCCGTCCTTGGCCTGGTCGAGCGCGACCTTCATGATCTCTTCGGTGATGCCGGCGATCTTGATGTCCATCTGCAGCGAGGTGACGCCGCTCGTCGGTGCCGGCCACCTTGAAGTCCATGTCGCCGAGATGATCCTCGTCGCCGAGGATGTCGGACAGCACCGCGAAGCGCTCGCCTTCCAGGATCAGGCCCATGGCGATGCCGGCGGTCGGCCGCTTCAGCGGCACGCCGGCATCCATCAGCGCCAGCGAGGCGCCGCAGACCGTCGCCATCGAGGACGAGCCGTTCGAACTCGGTGATCTCCGAGACGACGCGGATCGTGTAGGGGAACTCGTCCTTCGCCGGCAGCATCGGATGGATCGCGCGCCAGGCGAGCTTGCCGTGGCCGATCTCGCGGCGGCCGGGCGAGCCCATGCGGCCGGTCTCGCCGACCGAGAAGGGCGGGAAGTTGTAGTGCAGCAGGAAGCGCTTCCTTGTAGGTGCCCTCCAGCGCGTCGATCCACTGCTCGTCCTCGCCGGTGCCGAGCGTGGCGACCACCAGCGCCTGGGTCTCGCCGCGGGTGAACAGCGCCGAGCCGTGGGTGCGCGGCAGGACGCCGACTTCGGACACGATCGGGCGCACGGTCTTCGAGGTCGCGGCCGTCGATGCGCTTGCCGGTGTCGAGGATGTTCCAGCGCACGATCTTGGCTTCGAGCTCCTTGAACACGCCGGCGACCTGCTGCATCGGCCGTTCCGGGTTGTCCTGCGCCGTCCGGGAAGAAGTGCGCCATCACCTTCTTCTTGGCGGCGTCGACCGCGTCGTGGCGCTCCGCCTTGCGCGGGATCGCGTAGGCCTCGCGCAGGTCCTGCTCGACGATGCCGAGCATCTCCTTCTCGATCGCCGACATCGTCCGGCAGCGCGAAGTCGCGCGGCTCCTTGGCGGCCTTCTCGGCGAGCTGGATGATCGCGTCGATCACCGGCTGGAAGTGCCGGTGGCCGAACATCACGGCGCCGAGCATGATCTCCTCGGACAGCTCCTTGGCTTCCGACTCGACCATCAGCACGGCGTCCTGCGGTGCCGGCGACGACGAGGTCGAGCTGGCTCTCCTTCATCTCGTCGATGCTGCGGGTTGAGCACGTATTCGTTGTTGATGAAGCCGACGCGCGCGGCGCCGATCGGGCCCATGAAGGGCACGCCGGAGAGCGTCAGCGCGGCGGAGGCGGCGACCATGCGCGACGATGTCGGGATCGTTCTCCAGATCGTGCGACAGCACGGTGATGATCACCTGCGTGTCGTAGCGCCAGCCGTCGGCGAACAGCGGACGGATCGGGCGGTCGATCAGGCGCGAGATCAGCGTCTCCTTCTCGGTCGGACGGCCTTCGCGCTTGAAGTAGCCGCCGGGAATGCGGCCGGCCGCGTAGAACTTTTCCTGGTAGTTGACGGTCAGCGGCAGGAAATCGATGCCGGGCTTCGGCTGCTTGGCCGCGACGACGGTGGCGAGCACGGTGGTCTCGCCATAGGTGGCGAGCACGGCGCCGTCGGCCTGGCGGGCGACCTTGCCGGTCTCGAGGACGAGCTTGCGGCCGCCCCAGTCGAGTTCAACACGATGAATATCGAACATTGTGCTTTTCTCTCATGGTTTCGCGGAAGGGCGAAAGCCATGAGCAAGACGGCGAGACGCTGTCGCGCGCGTGACGCGCAGACGATCCAGACAGCGTCCGGCGATCCTGCCATGGCCTTCGTGCCTCCGGCGAGGCGAACCGGCGCCCCATGGCGCCCGGTCCGGATTCCGGCAGCGGCCTCGCTGCCGGCCTGCAACGGCGGACGACAAATGGCGTCCGCCGATCACGCGAACGGCGCGCCGGCGACGATCGCGCGCAGCGGCGAATCCGTCGCTTCGCTCAGCGGCGGATGCCGAGCTGCTCGATCAGCGCCTTGTAGCGCGCCTCGTCCTTGCGCTTCAGGTAGTCGAGCAGCTGGCGGCGCTGCGACACGAGCTTCAGCAGCCCGCGGCGCGAATGGTTGTCCTTCACGTGGGTCTTGAAGTGCTCGGTCAGGTTGGTGATCCGCTCGGTCAGGATCGCGACCTGGACTTCGGGCGAACCGGTGTCGCCGGCCTTGGTGGCATGCGTCTTGATGAGCTTCGGCCTTGCGGTCGGCCGTAATCGACATCGTCAATACCTTTTTGTCGACCGCGGCGTGCCCACGAGCCCGGTCAGGTTGAACACGCGCTTGGGGACGATCTCGCCACGGTCCGACTTCGGCGAGGGCGACGAGACGGCCCGATGCCGTGACATAGACCGTGCCGCTGAAGATGGGCGCGTCCCGTCCGCGCAGCAAAACGGCCTGGCCTCGCTGAAGCCGGGCCGCATCTGCCTGGCTGACGGCCAGCGCCGGGATGTCGTCCAGCGCGGTCTCGACCGGGCAGCAGCGCGTCGGCGAGGTTTCCCTCGCCGGCGGCCGCTCTATCGCACAGCGCGTCAGCTGTTCCAGCGAAATCATGCGTTTCCGGCCGAACGGCGCCGACCGCCAGGCGGCGCAGCGCCGCGACATGGCCGAGGCAGCCCAGCGCCCGGCCCATGTCGCGGGCGAGCGCCCGCACATAGGTGCCCTTGCCGCATTCGGCCTCGAATTCCGCATGGTCGGCGTCCGGGACGGCCAGCAGGGTCGAGCCGGTCGATCTCGACCGGGCGCGGCCTCGAGCTCGACCGTCTCGCCGTCGCGGGCGAGGTCATAGGCGCGCTCGCCGGCGATCTTGATCGCGGAATAGCGCGGCGGCACCTGCATGATCGTGCCGGTGAAGCGCGGCAGCAGGCGCCTCGATCGCCTCGCGCGCCGGGCGGACGTCGTCGCTGGTCGCGGTCACGCGCGCCCTCGGCGTCGTCGGTGTCGCGCTCCTCGCCCCAGCGCACGGTGAAGCGATAGGCCTTGCGGCCGTCCATCACGAACGGGACGGTCTTGGTCGCCTCGCCGAGCGCGATCGGCAGGCAGCCGGAGGCCAGCGGATCGAGCGTGCCGGCATGGCCGGCGCGTCTTGGCGCTTGAACAGCCGCTTGATCGCGCCGACCGCCTGGGTCGAGGTCATGCCGACCGGCTTGTCGAGGACGAGCCAGCCGTGGACGTCGCGCTTCTCGCGCCGGAACTGGCGCGGCCGGCCGCCGGCTGGCTTGCGGACGCTTTGCGGGCTGGCCGGCGGGCGCCGCGAAGGCATGCGTCTGTCCGGACGCCGGAAGGTGCGAGTTCGTCGCGGAGTCGTCATTCGTCGTCGTTGCTCCTTGTCGAGGTCGCGCTCGGACCTGCGGGCGTTCGCAGACAGCCGCTCGATCCGCTCCGCCTCGTCGAAGCGCTCGTCGATGCGAAAGCGGAGGTCGGGCGCGAATTTCAGGTTCACGCGGTGCGCGATCTCGCCGCGCAGGAAGCGCTTGTTGCGCGTCGAGCGCCTGCACCACCGCCGTCGCGTCCTTGCCGCCGAGCGGCATCACGTAGACGGTGGCGAGCTTGAGGTCCGGGCGACATGCGCACCTCCGGCACGGTGATCAGGTGGCTTTCGAGCGCCGGATCGTGCATCTCGCCGCGCGACGAGCATCTCGGCCAGCGCATGGCGGATCAGTTCGCCGACGCGCAGCGCGCGCTGCGACGGCGCCGTCCGGATCGCGCTGCCGATGTCGCGTCGGTGCGCGATGCCGTTTCGCGTTGATGCCGTCGTGCCATAGCGTTTGCTCGTCACGGCCGGGCCTGAGCCGGCCATGACGGTCGTCCTGGATTGGTTCGCGATCGATTCGTCGACGCCGGTGCGGGCGATCGACCGGGATCAGCCCCGGCAGCGCGGGACGATCGCGGCGACGCGCCTGCGCTGGAGATTCGGACTTAGAGCGAGCGCTGGACCGTCTCCACCCGGTAGCATTCGATCACGTCGCCCGGGCGCATGTCCTGGTAGTTCTCGAAGGCCATGCCGCATTCCTGGCCGGCGGTGACCTCCTTGGCGTCGTCCTTGAAGCGCTTGAGCTGCGAGAGCTTGCCTTCGTGGATGACGACGTTGTCGCGGATCAGGCGCACGTTGGCGCCGCGCTCGACCTTGCCGTCGGTGACGCGGCAGCCGGCGACCTTGCCGACCTTGGAGACGTTGAAGACCTCCAGGATCAGCGCGTTGCCGAGCATGGTCTCGCGCACGCTCCGGCGCGAGCAGGCCGGACATCGCCTTCTTCACGTCTTCGACGAGGTCGTAGATGATGTTGTAGTAGCGGATCTCGATGCCGGCGCGCTCGGCGGCCTCGCGCGCCTCCTTGTGGGCGCGCACGTTGAAGCCGATGATCGCGGCGCCGGACGATTCCGCCAGCGTCACGTCGGATTCGGTGATGCCGCCGACGCCGGAGTGGATGACCCGCGCGCCGACCTCGTCGGTGCCGAGCTTCTCCAGCGCGCCGACGATCGCTTCGAGCGAGCCCTGCACGTCGGCCTTGACGATCAGCGGGAATTCCTTGCGGCCCGCGGTCTTGAGCTGCGACATCATCTGCTCGAGCGAGCCGCGCATGCCGGTGCTGCGCGCCGAACTCTTCTCGCGCTTCTGGCGTGCGCGGTATTCGGTCAGTCTCGCGCGCGCGCGCCTCGTTGAGCACCACGGCGAAACGGTCGCCGGCGTCCGGCGCGCCGCTGAAGCCCAGCACCTCGACCGGCATCGACGGGCCGGCGGTGTCGACCGACTTGCCGGTGTCGTTGATCAGGGCGCGCACCCGGCCCCACTCGGCGCCGGCGACGATGATGTCGCCGACGTGCAGCGTGCCGCGCTGGACCAGCACGGTGGCGACCGGGCCGCGGCCGCGGTCGAGCTTGGCCTCGATCACGGTGCCTTCGGCGTCGCGGGTCGGATTGGCCTTGAGGTCGAGAATTTCGGCCTGCAGGCCGATCATTTCGAGCAGCTTGTCGAGATTGGTCCGCTTGGTCGCGGAGACCTCGACGTCGATCACCTCGCCGCCCATCGCTTCGACCTGAACCTCGTATTGCAGAAGTTCGGTGCGCACGCGGGTCGGATTGGCGTCCGGCTTGTCGATCTTGTTGATCGCCACGATCATCGGCACCTTGGCGGCGCGGGCGTGATTGATGGCTTCGACCGTCTGCGGCATCACGCCGTCGTCGGCCGCCACCACCAGAATGACGATGTCGGTCACCTTCGCGCCGCGGGCGCGCATCGCGGTGAAGGCCGCGTGGCCCGGCGTGTCGATGAAGGTGATCTTGCCGTGCGACGGCGAACTCACCTGATACGCGCCGATGTGCTGGGTGATGCCGCCGGCTTCGCCGCTGACCACGTCGGTCTGGCGGATCGCGTCGAGCAGCGAGGTCTTGCCGTGGTCGACGTGACCCATGACGGTCACGACCGGCGCGCGCGATTCCAGGTCGATCGGGTCGTCCGCGACGTCGAACACGCCCTCTTCGACGTCGGACTCGGCTACGCGCTTGACGGTGTGGCCCAGCTCTTCGGCGATGAGCTGGGCGGTGTCGGCGTCGATCGTGTCGTTGATCGTCGCCATCTGGCCCTGCTTCATCAGCATGCGGATCACGTCCACCGCGCGCTCGGCCATGCGGTTGGCGAGCTCCTGGATGGTGATCGCCTCCGGGATGATGACCTCGCGCACCAGCTTCTCGCGCGGCTCGTTGCTGATTTCGCGACCTTTGCGGATCTTCCGGCGGAACGAGGCTTCGGAGCGCTCGCGCACCTCGCCCGCGCTCATCGCGTTGACCAGCGTCAGGCGGCCGCGCGGCCGTTCGGCTGCGGTCTTGGCGGTGCGGGTCGGCCGCGGCGGCGTGACGGTGCGGACGGCGCCGCCCGGACCGCGCTTGAAGCGCGGCGCTTCTTCCTCTTCGGCCTCGAGCTTGGGACGTGCGCCGGGGCGCGGCGTCGCCGCAGTCGTCGCCGGCTTGACGGGTGCTGCCGGCGTTTCGGGCTCGCCGAAACGCTTCTTGGCAACCTCGTCGGCCTTGCGCTTGGTGTCTTCGTCGTGCTTGCGGCGCTCGTCTTCGTCGCGCTTGCGGGCTTCGGCGGCCTCGCGTTCGGCCCGCTCGATGGCCTCGCGCTCCTTGCGGATCGCGGCCTCTTCTTCGGCGATCTTGCGCTCCTCGGCCTCGCGCAGGCGCGCGTCGCCCAGCGCCTGGTCGCGGCGGCTGCGCTCTTCCTCGGTCAGGGTGCGCAGCACGACGCCGGACTTCGGCGCCGGCGGAGCGGCCGGCTTCGGAGCGGGAGGCGGAGCGGCGCGCTTGGCGACCGGCTCGGGCGCGGGGGGCGCGGGCTCGGGCTTGCTGTCGGGCGTGACCACGCGACGCTTCTTGACCTCGACCACCACCTGCTTGCTGCGGCCGTGGCTGAAGCTCTGCCGCACCACACCGGTTTCGGTGCGCGGCTTGAGCGACAGGGTCGGTTTGCCGACGCTGATCGTCTTGTCGCCCGGGGTCTTGGTCTCAGCCATTCAGGTCTCTATTCCTATTAACGCGATGCGCGGAAAAGCCGCCATCGGCCGGAGCCGGCCGAAAGCGTTCAAGGCGCGTCCAGCGCGCCAGCAGTGTCTCGCTCGCAGGCCCGGCTATCAGGGCAGCATGTACCACATTTGCCCGGCCCAATGCCAAATCCAATTGGTCCGACGTCAAGGCGCGGATCACCGCGATCCGGTCCACGTCGGGCCGGCTCAGCAGCACGCCCTTCAGCTTGTTGACCCCGTCGGCGGAGGCCTCCGAGGCGTGAAACAGCGCCACCACCCGGTCGCGGGTCAGCGCCGACTCGACCTTGGCGAAGCCCGCCACCGCGAGGCCGGACTTGCCGGCGATCGCGAGCGCGTCGAGCACCGCCTTTTCCAGCAGCCGCTCGGTGGTCTCGACCAGATCGGCCGGCACCCGGACGTCGCGCTTGAAGCCGCGCGCGAAGGCCTTTCGGGTCACCGCCTGCGCCAGCATCGACCGCTCGCCGGTGATCCAGAGCCCGCGTCCGGGCAGGTTCTGCTTCAGGTCGGGGACCACGCCCTGCGGCCCGACCACGAAACGGATCATCGTCTCGACCGGCTTTGCCTCGCGCGTCACCGCGCAGAAACGCTCGCGGCCGGCCGCACCCTTGTGCGGTCCGGCGTCGAGTTCGTTGTCTGTCGCGACGGCGAGCATGCGGCTTTCGATTCTCCGGTCAGGCCTGCGCCTCGGCCGGGGCGGGCTCTCCGGTTTCCTCGGCCGGCTTTTCGAGATCGGCTTCGGTGATCCAGCCGGCCTTCAGGCGGGCCTGCATGATCATCGACTCGGCCTCGTCGCGCGAGATCTCGAAGCCTTCGAGGAAGCCCGGATAGCGCTGGGCTTCGCCGTCCTTGCGCTCGGTCCAGCCGATCAGGTCGTCGGTGGCGCAGCCGGCCAGATCCTCGACGGTCTTCACCTCGTTCTCGCCGAACTTCACCAGCATCTCGGTGGTGACGCCGGGCACGTCCTTCATCGCGTCCTCGACGCCCAGTTCGACGCGGCGCGCGTCGAGCTCGGCCTCGATCTTCTCGAGATATTCGCGGGCGCGGGTCTGCAGCTCCTGCGCGGTGTCCTCGTCGAAGCCCTCGATGCCCGCGACCTCCTTCTCCTCGACCAGCGCCAGCTCCTCGACCGAACTGAAGCCTTCGGAGGCGAGCAACTGCCCGACCACCTCGTCGACGTCGAGCGCGTCCATGAACACCTTGGTGCGGGTCTGGAATTCGGCCTGGCGGCGCTCCGACTCCTCCTGCTCGGTGAGGATGTCGATGTCCCAGCCGGTGAGCTGCGACGCCAGCCGCACGTTCTGTCCGCGCCGGCCGATCGCCAGCGATAACTGGGCGTCCGGAACCACCACCTCGATCCGCTCGCGCTCCTCGTCGAGCACGACCTTGGCGACCTCGGCGGGCGCCAGGGCGTTGACCACGAAGGTCGCGATGTCCTGCGACCACGGGATGATGTCGATCTTCTCGCCCTGCAGTTCGTTCACCACGGCCTGCACGCGCGATCCGCGCATGCCGACGCAGGCGCCGACCGGATCGACCGAGGAATCGCGCGAAATCACCGCGATCTTGGCGCGCGAGCCGGGATCGCGCGCGACCGCCTTGATCTCGACGATGCCGTCGTAGATTTCCGGCACCTCCTGCGCGAACAGCTTGGCCATGAACTGCGGATGCGTGCGGGAGAGGAAAATCTGCGGGCCGCGCGGTTCGCGCCGCACGTCGTAGATGAAGGCGCGCACGCGGTCGCCGTTGCGGAACACCTCGCGCGGCAGCATTTCATCGCGCCGCACGATCGCTTCGCCGCGGCCGAGATCGACGACGACGTTGCCGTATTCGACGCGCTTCACGGTGCCGTTGACGATGTCGCTGATGCGATCCTTGTATTCCTGGTACTGACGGTCGCGTTCGGCCTCGCGCACCTTCTGCACGATCACCTGCTTGGCGCTCTGGGCCGCGATGCGACCGTATTCCAGCGGCGGCAGGCTGTCGGCGATGGTGTCGCCGACCTGGGCGGCCGGGTTGCGGCGGCGCGCCTCGTCGAGGCTGATCTGCGCCGACGGGTTTTCGACGTTCTCGACCACCAGCATGTGACGCGCCAGCCGCAGCTCGCCGGTCTTGGAATTGATCTCGGCATGCACGTCGGTCTCCGCGCCGTAGCGCGACCGCGCGGCCTTGGCGATCGCATCCTCCATCGCCGTGATGACGATGCTGCGGTCGATCGATTTCTCGCGCGCGACCGCATCGGCGATCTGCAACAGTTCGAGCCGGTTGGCGCTCACTGCCATAGCTCAATCTCCTTCATGATCGGCGTCGCCGTTCGGCCGCCGCAGGCTGTGAAGGCGGGGATCGCCCGCCGGGTTTGTATCGCTCGGTGTGCCCTTGACGGGCTCGTTGTCGTTCTGCGCCAGCATCGCGCGCTCGGCCTGCTTGCCGCGCCGCAGCGATTCCGCGATCAGCGCGTCGGTCAGGACCAGCCGGGCCTCGGCCATGTCCTCGATCGGCAGCAGCACCTCGGCCGGCTCGCCCTGCTTTTCGCTTTCCTTGGCGTCGTCGAGGCGCAGCTTCGCGGACTCGCCTTCGGTGCCCAGCAGCGTGCCGCGGAACCGCTTGCGGCCGGCGGCGGCCACCGCCATCTCGACCTTCATCACATGGCCGGCGTAGCGCTCGAAATCGGAGCGGCGCACCAGCGGCCGGTCGATGCCGGGCGAGGACATTTCGAGCCGGTATTCGCGGTCGATCGGGTCGGTCTCGTCGAACACCGGCGACAGCGCCCGCGACGCCGCTTCGCAGTCGTCGATCGACATCGTGCCGTCGGGCCGCTCCGCCATGATCTGCACCGTGCAGCCGTCCGCGCCGGAGACGCGCACGCGCACCAGCCGCAGCCCGAGCGTGTCGAGCACCGGCTCCGCGATCGCGGCGACGCGCGCGGCCACTCCGGTCTCGACGATCAGGCGGCGTTCCGCCGCCGCTGCGCTCGGTGCCTGGTCCATTGGCCCAGTAATTTGATCAACCCATTGTAAAGTCTTGCGATTTCAGCGCGACAGGGCAGCCGTCGCGGCTAACAAAAAAGAGCGGGTCCCGCGGGGCCCACTCTCACAAGACCGATCGGACATCCGACCGTTATGAGATGTTCGTAAGCGTTACGAACAGGGCGGAATATAGCGCATTATCGCGGTTGTGCAAGGCGGCCGTGGCTAACGGTTCGTTCACGAAACCCCACTAATTTTCACCGGCGGCCGTTTGCGTGTTGCTGTCCGCCGGGTGCCTGTTCATGTCCGCTGCCGAGTCGCTGATCCCCGAACTGGAAGACGTTATCGCGCACGGTTCGGCGGAGAAGCGCACCCAGACGATCCAGCGCATCGCCAATCTGTTCGTCGACGGCGCAGCTCACTTCAACGAAGAGCACGTCAGCCTGTTCGACGACGTGCTGACGCGCCTGGTGGTCGAGATCGAGACCAAGGCGCGCTGCGAGCTTTCGCAGACGCTCGCGCCGATTCCGAATGCGCCCGGCGCGCTGATGCAGCAGTTCGCAAGCGACGAGGACATCGCGGTGGCGGGTCCGGTGCTGTCGCAGTCGCCGCGAATAACCGAGGCGGATCTCGTCGCCATCGCAAAGACCCGGAGCCAGGCGCATCTCCTGGCGATCGCCGGCCGCCCGACCGTCGGCGAGGCGTTGACCGACGTGCTGGTGACGCGCGGCGACCAGGCCGTCATGCATCACGTCGCCGGCAACCGGGGCGCAAGATTCTCCGAGGGCGGCTATCTCGGCGCTGGTGCAGCGCGCGCACGAGGACACCGATCTGGCGGGCGTCGTGGGCGCCCGTGCCGACATCCCGCCGCATCTGTTTCGCGAACTGCTGGTGCGCGCCAGCGCGGTGGTGCAGCAGCGCCTGCTCGCCGCCGCCAAGCCGGAAACCAAGATCGAGATCCAGCGCGTGCTGGCGAAGGTGACCGGCGAGGTCGCGCAGGCCGCGCCGGTGCGCGACTACGCCGCCGCGCAGCGCACCGTGCTGGACCTGCATCGCGAGGGCCGGCTCGGCGAGGCCGAGCTGGTGGACTTCGCGCAGGACCGGAAGTTCGAGGAGACGGTCGCGGCGCTCTCGGTGCTTTGCGGCGTGCCGATCGAGGCGGCGGACCGGCTCGTGACCGGCGACCGGCCCGATCCGGTTCTCATTCTCTGCCGCGCCGCCGGCTATTCGTGGCCGACCGCGCGCGCCATCATTCTGTCGCGGCCGAGCGCGAAGGGCACGTCGACCCATTCGCTCGATGCGGCCTTCGCGAATTTCGAGAAGCTCGCCCCGGCCACCGCGCAGCGCGTGGTCCGCTTCTGGCAGGTCCGCTCGCCGGACGACGCGGCGTAGCGGCTCATTCGGCGCGGTGTGGACGCGCCATGTGACGTTCTGTGGCGGAAGCCGAAGACTCGGTCTTCCCCTCTCCCGCCTCGCTTTCGCTCGGCACCCTCTCCCGCAAGCGGGAGAGGGGACAAGCGGCCGGATCGCGCTTCAAGGGCCGCCTGGCTCTACAGTCTCCTGAAGATCAGATAACACGGCGTGCGGCCCTCGCGCACCGCCTTGGCCTCGTAGCGCGTGCGAACGAAGCCCGGCCAGGGATTGCGCCAGTCATCGGCCCGCTCCGCGGTCCAGTCGAACAGGCCCGAGCGCAGCACGCGAAGCAGCGTCCATTCGACGTAATGCGGAATGTCGCTGGCGAAGCGGAATTCGCCGCCGGCTTCGATCAACCGCGCGATCTTCGCCACGCTGTCGTCCTGCACGAAGCGGCGCTTCCAGTGCCGGCGCTTCGGCCAGGGATCGGGATAGAGCAGGTCGAAGCGCGCAACGCTCTTCTCCGGCAACCAGCCGAGAATCTCGGTGGCATCGCCGTGATGCAGCCGGATGTTGGAGAGGCCGCGCTCGTCGATCGCGGCCAGCGCCTTGGCCATGCCGTTGACGAACGGCTCGATGCCGATGAAGCCGGTGTCGGGATCGGCCTGCGCCTGCGCGATCAGATGCTCGCCGCCGCCGAAGCCGCTTTCGACGCGCACGCTTTGCGCGCCGTCGAAGAGCGCGCGCAGGTCGGCCGGCGCGGGCTTCGACAGATCGAGCGCGAGCCGGGGAAGCAGCGATTTCAAACAGCGTCGCCTGCTTCGCGCGCAGCGCGTGGCCCTTGCGCCGGCCGAAAAAGGCGCCGGTGCGCTTGCCGTCCGTGTCGGTCATCGGATCACTATCGAAGACGCAAATGCCCGGCACAAGGCCGGGCATCGCGCAATCGGAGGAAGGGCGCGCTCTTACTTGAACGCGCTTTTGAGCTGGCTCACGAGATCGGTCTTCTCCCAGGAGAAGCCGCCGTCCTTGTCCGGCGCGCGGCCGAAGTGGCCGTAGGCGGCGGTGCGGCGGTAGACCGGCTTGTTGAGCTTGAGCGCGCGGCGGATGTTGGTCGGCGTCAGCCGGAAGATTTCCGGCAGCACCTTTTCCAGCTTGCGCTCGTCGACCTTGCCGGTGCCGTGGGTGTTGACCAGGAGCGACATCGGCGCGGCGACGCCGATCGCGTAGGCCACCTGGATCGTGCACTCGTCCGCGAGACCTGCGGCGACGATGTTCTTGGCGAGATAGCGCGCGGCGTAAGCGGCCGAGCGGTCCACCTTGGTCGGATCCTTGCCGGAGAACGCGCCGCCGCCGTGCGGCGCGTAGCCGCCGTAGGTGTCGACGATGATCTTGCGGCCGGTCAGGCCGCAGTCGCCGTCCGGACCGCCGACCACGAAGTTGCCGGTCGGGTTCACCAGGAAGTCGGACGCCTTCTCGGGCATCCAGCCCTTCGGCAGCGCCAACTCGACCGCGCCCTGGATCATCTCCTTGACCATCGCGGGGGTGTACTTCTTGCCGGCCTTGGTCGCCGCATTGTGCTGGGTCGAGACCACGACCTTGGTGCAGCCGACCGCCTTGCCGTCGACGTAACGCACCGTGACCTGACTCTTGGAGTCGGGCTGCAGGTCGGGAAGCTTGCCGGCGTGGCGCAGGTCGGCGAGCACCTTCAGGATCTTGTGGGAGAAATAGATCGGCGCCGGCATGAACGAGTTCTTCTCGTAGACCTCGCTCTGGGTGCAGGCATAGCCGAACATCATGCCCTGGTCGCCCGCGCCTTCCTCTTCGCCGCCCTTTTTCTTCTTGGCGTCGACGCCCATCGCGATGTCGGGCGACTGGCCGTGCAGCAGCACCTCGACGTCCGCGCCGTGGAACGAGAAGCCGTCCTGATCGTAACCGATGTCCTTGACCACGCCGCGCGCGATCTCGGTGATCAGCTCGCGGTTGATCACGGCATGGCCGCCGTACTTGCGGAACAGCGGCGCCTGACCCCGGCCCTCGCCGGCAATCACGATCTTGTTGGTGGTGGTGAGCGTCTCGCAGCCCAGACGGGTGTTCACCAGACTGTCGTCGGCAATCCCGAGCTTGAGATCGTTGGCAATGAACGCATCGAGAATGGCGTCGGAAATCTGGTCGGACACCTTGTCCGGATGGCCCTCGGACACGGATTCGCTGGTGAAAAGGAAGTTTGCGCGAGACAAGGGCAACTCCTGAGCCTGAGTTTGGCGGAACCCGAAAAGGGCTCGGCGCGAGAATGGCGGGCGTCTGGCCGCGCCGCGGTCGAAAGCAGGGACTTCTCGCAGTGTCCCGGAACGCGGTCAAGATGTGGGCGGCCGTGGGCAATCGTCCCGGTCGTGCCCGCGGCGCAGGGAGCCCGGTGATGTCCGGCGATGGGACGGTTCAGCGCTCGGCGTCGCCGACCATCTGCTCGACCAGATCGACGATCCGGCGGCGCAGCTTGGGATCCTTGATCCGCATGAAGGCCTTGGTGAGCGCCAGGCCGTCGGAGGTGGCGAGGAAGTCGGAGACGTAGGCCGGCGAGGGGGCCTCGGCGAAGCCCTCGGCCGGAATCTGGCCCGGCACGCTCGGCGCGCCCTCGAAGAAGAACGACACCGGCACCTGAAGGATATGGGCGATCTGCTGCAGCCGGCTCGCGCCGATCCGGTTGGCGCCCTTCTCGTACTTCTGCACCTGCTGGAAGGTCAGGCCGAGAGCATCGCCGAGCTTCTCCTGACTCATGCCCAGCATCATCCGGCGCATGCGCACCCGGGCTCCGACGTGCTTGTCGGTCGGGTTGGGTGCCTTCTTGGCGATCATTCTCTTCGTACTCCGGTTATAACCAAATGATCATATTTGCTCGAAACGCGCAATCGGTGATTTGCAACCGCGTAAAATGCACTGGGCGCGTCGAGTGGAGCGAAATTGTGAGCCGCCGTGGCGGCGGTTCATCGACTAGTCGAATTTGAAAATCCACGTAAAGCCAAATGCAGCATAGAGCAACTGCGCGAAGCGCATGCGGCGCGTAGAGTTAACCCTTTCTTCTCCGCCGCCGCTCGCGTGCGATCAGCAACAGGCTGGCACACATAATACCTGCAACGAATCCATCGCCGAAGCGCGCATAAGGCGTCGCCGCGATCGCGCGCGGCAGCGGTGCGTCGAGCACGCCTTCGGCGCCCAGTGGCAATGAACGGATGGTTCGACCGAACGGATCCATCACCGCAGAGATGCCGGTGTTCGCCGCGCGCACGAGCGGAAGCCCCTCCTCGATCGCGCGCACGCGCGACTGCTGCAAATGCTGATAGGGGCCTGTGCTTATGCCGAACCAGCCGTCATTCGTGAGATTTATGAGCCAGCCCGGACGCTCGCCGCGGGGCACGGCGGCGCCCGGAAACACGATCTCGTAGCAGATCAGCGGAAGGAACCGCGGCGCACCGGGAACGGCGATGCTGCGGCGGCGATCGCCGGGAATGAATTCCCCCTGCACCTTGGTGAGCTGCATCAGTCCGAGCCGCTCGAGCCACGACTGGAAGGGCAGATATTCTCCGAACGGAACCAGATGGACCTTGTCGTAGACAGACAAGATCGAGCCGTCGTGATCGATGACGTAAATCGAGTTGTACGCGCGCGTGATCTTTGCGCCGGGCGGCGTATCCGGCGGACGCACGCCGCCGGTGATCAGCACCGTTCCCTGCGGCAAGAGCTGCGCGATCTGCGCCAGCGCGTCCGCCTCGCGCGTCAGGAAAAACGGGAATGCGGATTCGGGCCAGATCAGATGGGTCGCGTCGCGCACGCCGGTCGAGTTCGGTCCCGTCGAACGATCGGACAGCGAGACATAACGATCCATGACCTGCTGCTTGGCGGAATAATTAAATTTTATGTCCTGCTGCAGGTTCGGCTGCATGATCCGCAGCCGCACGCCGTCCACGAAGTCGCTCGGGGCGGAGCCGAGGCGGACCAATCCGAAGATCGCCATCGCGACCAGAGCGGCCCCGGCGAGAGCGGGCGGCAGCCACGGACGGCGGGTTTCGGCGCGCTCGTCGGCCAGCACCGCCGGCGCAGCGAAGATCGCGACCGCCAGAAACGTGAGGCCCCAAACTCCGGTCAGGGCGGCGGTCTGCGCCAGAGCCGCCGGCCCCGTCAGGGAATACCCAAGGGCGTTCCAGGGAAAACCTGTGAAGAGATGGCCACGCAGCCATTCGGCTGCGGTGAGCCCCACCGCGAGCGCGACAATTCGCAGCGGCCCGCGCATCCACAGGGCGCGCGCCAGACCGAAGCCGAAGGCCATGAAGAACGCCAGCCCGGCCGGCAGCAGCGTCACCGCGAACGGCAGCAGCCAGCCGAAGGTTCTGGCATCGACCAGAAAGGCGTGACCCACCCAGTAGAGGCCCGCCAGAAAATAGCCGAAGCCGAAGAACCAGCCCGCGACCGCCGCGCCCGTCACGCCGCCCAGCCGGCCGCTCGACGCGCCGTCGATCAGCCAGACCGCCACCGGCAGCGTGACGAACAGCACCGGCCACAGATCGAACGGCGCCAGCGCCAGCACCGACACCGCGCCCGCCGCGAAGGCGATCAGCGCGCGCCGCCAGCCGAAGGCCAGCACCACCGGATGCGACAGGCGCGCAACCGGCGACGGTGCGTCGGGGCGTCCTGCGAAGCTCACGACGAGCCGGCCGGTTTCGGATCGGTGCGTTCGGCGTCGCCAGGCGGCGTTTCCGGACTGGATGTTTCCAGCCTGGGCGCGTCCGGCTTCGGCGGCTCCGGCGGGACCAGCTCCATCTGGACCGGCTCCGGCGGGGCCTGCTGCGGCGCCTGCGGCGGTTGCGGAATCGCGGTCGCGTCCAGCGTCTCGCGCCGCCGCTCGATGCCGCGCGCCGGCGCGCGCTCCTTGCGGCGGTGAATGCGAACCCGCTTGATCCGCCGCGGATCGGCGTCCAGCACCTCGAGCTCGTAGCCGGGCGGTCCGGCGATCAGCTCGCCGCGCAGCGGCAGCCGTCCGCCCTTGGCCATCAGGTAGCCGCCGATGGTGTCGACCTCCTTGGCCTCCTCCTCGACGTCGAACGGCGCGCCGACCGCCTCGACCACATCCTCGAGGCTGGCTCGCGCATCGACCACGAACGACCCGTCGGCCTGCCGCCAGACCTGCGGGGTCTCGTCGTCGTCGTGCTCGTCGGAAATGTCGCCGACGATCTGCTCGACGATGTCCTCCATCGACACCAGCCCGTCGGTGCCGCCGTATTCGTCGACCACCAGCGCAAGATGGATGTGGGTCGCCTGCATCTTGGCCAGAAGGTCGAGCGCCGGCATCGACGGCGGCACGAACAGCAGCGTCCGCACGATGTCGACGCGCTGCAATTCGAGGCGCAGGTCGATGCTCTTGAAATCGAAACCGGCGGGCAGCGCGCGCTTGCGGGCCGCTGGCGTCTTCGCGCCGACGCTGGCGCGTCCCGCCATGAAGGCGATCAGGTCGCGGATGTGAACCATGCCGACCGGATCGTCGAGCGTGTCGTTGTAGACCACGAGACGCGAATGGCCGGCCTTCTCGAACACCTTGATCAGCTCGCCCAGCGGAATGTCCTGCTGCACGGCGACGATGTCGGCGCGCGGCACCATCACGTCCTCGATCCGGCGTCCGCGCAGCGCCAGGATGTTCTTGAGCATGGTCAGCTCGGCGGGCGACACGCCGGCTTCGCCGTGGACCGCAGCCTCCAGCACGGTTTCGAGATCGGCGCGAGTCGGGCTGCCGCGCCAGCCGAACAGCGCGCGCAGCCAGCGCCCGAACAGGCCGTCCCCGTTGCCGGACGCCGGCGCGGGCGCCGGCACCAGGGCGGGAAGATTGCGGGTGGGACTTGAAGGCTCCGGATCAGTCATGGCGCGCCTCAGCCCTCGACCGGCCGGCCGGCGTAGGGGTCGGGCACGTCGAGCGTCGCCAGGATCCGGGTTTCGAGGCGCTCCATCCGGCTCGCGTCGCGATCGGTTTCGTGGTCGTAGCCGACGAGATGCAGATAGCCGTGAACGGCGAGATGCGAGAGGTGATGCGCCAGCGGCTTGCGCTCGGCCCTGGCCTCGCGCGCGGTGGTCTCGTAGGCGATGACGATGTCGCCGAGAAAGCGACCGACCGCACCGGCCGGCGCGGGCGCGGGAAACGACAGCACGTTGGTCGGCTTGTCGAAACCGCGCCATTGCCGGTTGAGCCTGCGGATCGCCGAATCATGCGTCAGCACGATAGCAACCCCTGCGCCGGCGGTAGAGGTCGCATCCGCCGCGCGTTCCAGCGCCTTGCGCACGGTCGCGCGGGCGCGCGGCAGCGCGCTCCAGCGCCTTGACTCGACCAGGATGTCGAACGCCGGCGCGGCCGCCGGTTCGCCGCGCTTCGGACGTCTCGCGGACACCGCCTTCGGCATCAGTCCTTCGCCTCGCGTTTTCTGGCCGCGGCCGCGTCGTAGGCGGCGACGATGCGCGCCACGAGTTCGTGCCGCACCACGTCGTCGGCGCTGAACCGGACCTGCGCCACGCCCTCGACGCCCTCGAGCAGCCGCGACGCCTCCACCAGGCCGGAGGTCTGGCCGGCCGGCAGGTCGATCTGGCTCGGATCGCCGGTGACGATCATGCGGCTGTTCTCGCCGAGCCTCGTGAGAAACATCTTCATCTGCATCGCGGTGGTGTTCTGCGCCTCGTCGAGGATCACCACCGCGTTCGACAGGGTGCGGCCGCGCATGAAGGCCAGCGGCGCGATCTCGATCTCGCCGGTCTGCAGCGCGCGCTCGACGATCCGCGCATCCATCAGGTCGTGCAGCGCGTCGTAGATCGGCCGCAGGTACGGATCGACCTTCTCGCGCATGTCGCCCGGCAGAAAGCCGAGCCGCTCGCCGGCCTCGACCGCGGGCCGCGACAGCACGATGCGATCGACCTCCTTGCGCTCGAACAGCGACACCGCCTGCGCCACCGCGAGCCAGGTCTTGCCGGTGCCGGCCGGACCGATTCCGAAGGTCAGCGAATGCCGGCGCAGCGCGCGGATGTAGGCGTCCTGCGCGGCGGTGCGGGCGCGCACCGGCCGCTTGCGCAGGTTGATCTCCTCGAACTTCTCCGTGACCGTCGACGGGTCGAAATCGAACAGCGAGCCCTGCGCGATCGCGAGCCGGATCGCGCCCTCGACGTCGCCGGACACCAGGTCGTTGCCGCGCTTGATCTGTTCGTAGAGCCCTTCGAGCACGCGGCGGGCGCGCTCGACCGCGTCGCGCGAGCCCTCGATGGTGACGTGGTTGCCGCGCTGGTCCGCGACCACGCCGAGCCGGCGCTCGATCAGCGCCAGGTTCTGGCCGTACTGGCCGAACAGCGAGGAGGCGAGCCGGTTGTCGTCGAACGCGAGCATCGTCTGGGTCGGAACGGTATCGGCCGGCAGGATTTCGGTCGGTGCGGTTCGCGTCGGCGACGCCGGCTTGTCGGGTCCGAGAGTCTTCAAGCGGGTCAGGCTCCTGCCGGCATCGGTTCGGCCGTCGCCCGCGTGCGGGCGAGTTCGCCGTTCAGCGTAAATGGGAAGCGTTCGGTGATTCGGACAGGGTGGATTTCGCCCACCAGCGATGTCGGGCCCATGACATGGACCGCCTGCAAATAGGGGGATTTTCCGACCATCTGGCCGGGATGGCGGCCGGGCTTCTCGAACAGCACATCGACGGCGCGGCCGACGCAGGCGTCGTTGTAACGATCCTGGCCGATCGCGATCGCGCGCTGCAGGCGCTGCAGCCGCTCGTCCTTCACGCTCTCGGGCAGCTGCGCCATCTCCGCCGCCGGCGTGCCCGGTCGCGGCGAATATTTGAACGAGAACGCGCTGGCGAAGCCGACCGCCTCGATCAGTTGCATCGTGTCCTCGAAGTCGGCGTCGCTCTCGCCGGGAAAGCCGACGATGAAGTCCGACGAGAACGCGAAGTCCGGTCGCGCGTCGCGCAGCCGGTCGATCATCGCGAGATAGTCGTCGCGGGTGTGCCGGCGATTCATCGCTTCGAGAATGCGGTCGGAGCCGGACTGCACCGGCAGGTGCAGTTGCGGCATCAGCGCCGGCAGGTCGCGATGCGCCGCGATCAGGTCGTCCGCCATGTCGCGCGGATGGCTGGTGGTGTAGCGCAGGCGCGCGAGACCGGGAATCGCCGCCAGCCGCTCCATCAGCCGCGCCAGCGTCCACGGCTTTCCGTCCGGGCCTTCGCCGTGGAAGGCGTTGACGTTCTGGCCGATCAGCGAAAGCTCGCGCACGCCCAGACCGGCGAGGCGCTCGGCCTCCGCGACGATCTTTGCGACCGGCCGCGAGACCTCGGCGCCGCGCGTGTAGGGCACGACGCAGAAGGTGCAGAACTTGTCACAGCCCTCCTGCACGGTCAGGAACGCCGCGACGCCGCGCTGGCGCACCTTGCCCGGCGTCGGCGGCGCGAGATGATCGAACTTGTCCTCGACCGGGAACTCGGTGTCGACCGTGCGGGTGCTTTCGGCGCGCGCGAGCAGCGCCGGCAGGCGATGATAGCTCTGCGGTCCGACCACCAGATCGACCGCCGGCGCGCGGCGCAGGATCTCCTCGCCTTCGGCCTGGGCGACGCAGCCGGCGACCGCCACCGCGACCCGCCGGCCCTCGCTCGCGGCCTGGTCCTTGAGCACGCGCAGCCGGCCGAGCTCCGAATAGACCTTCTCGGCCGCGCGCTCGCGGATGTGGCAGGTGTTCAGGATCACCAGATCGGCGTCGTCGGGCGAGCCGGTCTCGACATAGCCCTCCGGCGCGAGCGTGTCCGCCATACGATGGGAATCGTAGACGTTCATCTGGCAGCCGTAGGATTTGACGTAAAGCTTGCGCGGTCCGTTCATGCCGTGGGTGGCGCTCAGCAGCGCCGATCGTCCTTCCAAGCCTCTGAATATGCTGGCGATTTCTCAAGCGCCCAGCCCCGGCTGAAGGGCTTTTCGGTCATAGCGGGTTTTGCCGGAAAAAGGAATGCCCGGCGACCGCCGTCGGGAGCGGGGCGCAGCCGCGCGGGTTCCCCCCGAAAGGGAGGTCGCGTCAGGTGAGATGCGTGGTCATCAGCGGCTTTTCCTTGATCGTCGCCAGCGCGACGAGGGCGAGCGCGAAGCTCGCGGCGGTGGCGTAGAACACCCGCACGAAGCCGTCCGGGGAATAGGCGGCCTCGGCCGCGCCGCCGCCGGGCAGCGGCGCGCCCGCCACCAGCACCATCGCGCCGAACACCGCGACCAGAATCGTGCAGAACAGGTTGCGCGAGAACTGCATGGTGCCGACGCCTGCGCCGAACTGGTGAGCCGCCACGTTGTTCTGCAGCACCGTCGAGGTCAGCGGCGGCAGTCCGCCGAAGCCGATCCCGATCAGCGCGAGCACCAGCTCGAACTGCCAATAGCCGAGCGCGGGGCCCCACCACGCCAGCGCCAGCACGCCCGCGATCGAGAGCACCAGCCCCGCCATCGGCACGCTCTTGTAGCGCGCCATGCGGGGAATGATGATTCCGGTGACGCCGGCGCTGATGTTGAGCATGACCGAGAGCAGCAGCACGCTCAGCCCCGCAACGGTGGCCGACAGCGCCATCACGCTCTGCAGGTACATCGGCAGGAAGATGTTGAGGCCGACGATCGCGCCCCAGCCGAAGGCGTTGGCGACGATCGCGCCGCGCGCGCCCGGGTTCGACAGGATCGCCAGCGGGATCAGCGGCTCGGCTGCCGTGAGCAGTCGCACCACGAAGCCCAGCCCGATGACCAGCGAAAGCCCGAACAGTGCGAGGATCGGCGGCGAGGTCCAGCCGTAGCGCACGCCGCCCATGCTCAGCGCCAGCATGAAGGCCACGCTCGCCGTCATGATCAGCGACGCCCCGAGAAAATCGAGCCGGTGACGCCGCTCGCGCCGCGGCAGCTTGCCCAGCAGCGTCAGCGCCAGCGTGATCGCGATCAGCCCCATCGGGATGTTGATCCAGAAGATCGCCGACCAGTGGACGTATTCTGCGAGGAAGCCGCCGAGCGCCGGCCCGCAGGCGCCGGCGCTGGTGTAGGTCACGGAGAAGTAGCCGTAGTATTTGCCGCGATCCCGCGGCGAGGCGACGTCGCCCAGGATCACCATCCCGGTCGAGGTCAGCCCGCCGCCGCCGAGTCCGTGCAGCACGCGGCCGAGGATCAGCACGAACATGTTGGGCGCGAGCGCGCAGACCAGCGAACCCAGCATGTAGAACGAGATCGCGATCAGCAGCGTGGTCCGACGGCCGTAGATGTCGCTGATCTTGCCGTAGAGCGGCGTCACGGCGGTGTTGGCGATCAGATAGGCCGTGATCAGCCACGGCAGGTTGTTCAGGTCGCCGAACTCGCGGCCGATGGTCGGCAGCGCGCTCGCCAGGATCGTCGAGTCGAGCGAGCCCATGAACACCGGCAGCAGCACGCCGAACACCACCAGCACGGTTTCGCGGTGGGTGAGGGCGGGCGGCTCGGTGGGTGGGGCTCTGCGTCCATGCCGGCTCAGCCGCGATCCGGCTCCAGGCACTGCGGCCTTCGCGTCCCGGATCGCCTGCCACACCCGGAACGGCGTGGCGGGCATGGTGATGTCGCGCACGCCGAACTCGCGCAGCGCATCGACGATCGCCGAGATCATCACCGCCAGCGCGGGCGTGGTGCCGCCCTCGCCGCCGGCCTTCACGCCGAGCGGATTGGTCGGCGACAGCACCTCGACGATCTCCGCCTTGAACGACGGCAGCTTGTCCGAGCGCGGCATGCCGTAGTCCATGAACGAGCCGGCGAGCGGCTGCCCGGACGACGGCTCGATCGCGCAGAGCTCCCACATCGCCTGGCCGACGCCCTGGGCGATGCCGCCGTGGGTCTGGCCGTGCACGATCAGCGGATTGATGCAGCGGCCGACGTCGTCCACTGCCGCATAGCGCACGATCGCGACATGGCCGGTATCGGGGTCGACCTCGACCTCGCAGATCGCGCATCCGTTCGGAAACACCGGCGTCGTGCATCTCGTTGGTCAGGCCGAAGCTGAGCCCGTCCGCAAGCTCGGCGGGAAGCGCCAGCCTCGGGATCTCGCGCGCCAGCTCGAACAGGTCGAAGGTCACGTTGGAGTTCGGGGCGCTCAACCGGCCGTCCTTGAACGCGACCTGCTCCGGCGCGACATCGAGCGCGACGCCGCGATTTTTCTGGCCTTGCCGATCAGCTCGTTCGCGGTCTTCACGATCACCGCGCCGGCGTGACGCATCGAGCGGCCGGAATGCGAGCCGCCGCCGACGCTGACGATGTCGGTGTCGCCGATCACGATGTCCACCGTCTCCACCGGCAGGCCGAGCAGGTCGGCCGCGACCTGCGCGAAGCTGGTCTCGTGGCCCTGTCCGCTCGGCTGGGTGCCGATCACCACGCCGACGCGGCCCTCCGGCTTCACGGTGATCTCGGCGCGCTCGCGCGGCGAGCCGATCGAGGATTCGACGTAATTCGCGAGCCCCAGCCCGAGCAGCTTTCCGCGCTTTTTCGCCTCGCGCTTCCGCGCCTTGAAGCCCGCCACGTCGGCAATCGACAGGGCGAGGTCCATGTTGGACTTGTAGGTGCCGGAATCGTACTGCATGCCGACGGCGTTGGTGTAGGGCATGGCTTTGGCCGGCACGAGGTTCTTCCGGCGCAGCCGGAAGCGGTCGATGCCAAGCGCGTCGGCGGCGAGGTCCATCATCCGCTCGATGGCGAACGTCACCTCCGGCCGGCCGGAGCTGCGATAGGCGTTGGTCGCCATGGTGTTGGTGAACACCGCACGCGCGCGCAGCGTCGCCACCGGAATGTCGTAGGAGCCGGTGATCAGTCCTGCGCCCTTCGACAGCGGCGACAGCGACACGCACATGCGAGCCGACGTTGCTCA
The DNA here is from genome assembly GCA_963758225.1 of uncultured Alphaproteobacteria bacterium. GTDB lineage: Bacteria > Pseudomonadota > Alphaproteobacteria > Rhizobiales > Xanthobacteraceae > Z2-YC6860. The sequence goes on from CAVWUJ010000003.1 coordinate 528,413, forward strand.
GGTTGTCGGCGCGCATCGCAAGGATCTTTCCGTCCTTGCGGAACGCGAGCTCGACCGTGGTGATCAGGTCGCGGCCCTGATAGTCGGTGAGGAACGCCTCGGAGCGCGTGGCGGTGAATTTCACCGCGCGGCCGACCTTTTTCGAGGCCCACAGCACCAGCCCGAACTCGACATAGGGCCGGTTGCGCGCGCCGAAATTGCCGCCGACATCGAACGACAGCACCCGCAGGTCGTCCGGGCGGATGCCGAGGCAGCCGGCGATCTCCTGCTTCTGCTTCACCGCGCCGCCCGAGCCGGCGTAGAGCGTGTAGCGGCCGGTTCGCTCGTCGTAGTGGCCGAGCGCGGCGCGCAGCTCCATCGTCACGGCGGTGACGCGGCCGATGTCGAAGCGTGGCGCGCACCGTGCGGTCGGCTTTGGCGAAGGCCGCGTCGGCGGCTGCCTTGTCGCCGAAGAACGTGTCGATGAAGACGTTGCCCGGCGCTTCGTCCCACACCGACGGCGCGCCCGGTTCGGCCGCAGCCGAAGTCTCCGTCACCCACGGCAGCTCTTCGTATTCGACGCGCACCGCTTCGGCGGCGTCCATCGCCTGCGCGCGGGTCTCCGCCACCACCATCGCAACCGCGTGGCCGACATGGCGTGCGCGGTCCGCCGGCAGCAGGTGATGCGGCCCGATGAACGGCATTCCGCCGTCCGGCGCGGTGAGCTTCATGTCGAAGTTGGTCGAGGGCACCGGCGAGTGCGGCAGCGGGTTGAGTCCCTCGGCGAGACAGTCCGCGCCGGTCAGCACGCACAGCACGCCGGGCATCGCCTTCGCCTCGCCGGCGTCGATCGCCACGATCCGGGCGTGCGGATACGGCGAGCGCACCAGCGCGGCATAAGCCTGGCCGTCGACGTTGAAATCGTCGCTGAACCGGCCCTTGCCGGTCAGGAGGCGCTGGTCCTCCTTGCGGCGCACCGGCTGGCCGATGGCGCGGAATGCGCCTTCGGGAATCGTGACGTTCTCGTTCACGCTACGCTGCCTCCCGGTCCGCCTGCGGCCGCTGTCTCAGGCTCGCAACGGTCATGCGTCCGCACCGCCCGCTCGATCTGCTCGGTGACGGCCTTGCGGTTCGAGCCGGCATTGTACGGCACAGGCTCGGCGAATGTGACTGTCACATCGACCGCGCCGCGCAGGGCGAATTCCTTGAAATGCGGCCGAAGTCCATGTCGCCGTACCAGGCGACCAGCGGCCGGTGCTGGCGGCCCATCGCGATGCCCTGGATGTGGGTGTAGGCGATCGACACCGGCTGGAGCAGCACCTCATGCGTCGGCATCGACCTTGGCGACCGCGCCGACCAGCGCTGAGAAGAACGGCAGCACGCGGTTGCCGTCGTTCGACGTGCCCTCGGCGAACAGCACCACCGGCTCGCCCTCCGCGAGCCGCTGCGCGATCTCGGCGTTGACCTCGGCGGTCTGGTGGCGGCGCGAGCGGTCCACGAAGATCGTGTGCTGCAGGCGTGCCGTCGGTCCGACGATCGGCCAGTTGCCGACCTCCTTCTTGGCGATGAAGGCGATCGGGCAGACCGTGCTCATCACCAGGATGTCGAGCCAGGAGACGTGGTTGGCCAGGATCAGCGTCGGCCGGCCCTGCGCCGGCGTGCCGACGACGTTGATGCGCACGCGCAGCAGGCGGGTCAGTGCGCGGTAGTACGCCGGGAACAGCACGCGCCGGCCCGGCAGCCGCAGCCTGTCGAGCGTCCACAGCGTCGCCATCAGCGCGGGCGTGACGGTGAAGAACCACGCCAGGACGTAGGTGAGACGGAACATGATGGATCAGGTGGTGTCAGGGTCGGTTGGTTCGGATCGAGTCGGGTATCGGCATCGGCAGTGGTGCTTTCCCCTCTCCCCTTAGGGAAGAGGGTGGCTGAAGCGCCGGAGGCGCGAAGCCGGGAGAGGGACTTTGAAGCGCGTGGACGCCTGAGTTTGCCGCAAGCCCCTCTCCCGCCTCGCCTTCGCTCGGCACCCTCTCCCGTTCCGGGAGAGGGGACGGACGGCCGTCATCGAGGCCGGTGCAGGCTGCGCAATGTTTCACCCCCGCGCCTTGTCGTCGATCGGCACGGCGTAGAGTTCGAGCCGGTGATCGACCAGCTTGTAGCCGAGCCTGCGCGCGACCTCGGCCTGCAGCTTCTCGATCTCCTCGGACTGGAATTCGATCACCTCGCCGGTGCGCAGGTTGATCAGGTGGTCGTGGTGCGATTCGGGGATCTGCTCGTAGCGCGCGCGGCCCTCGCGGAAGTCGTGCCGCTCGATGATGCCCGAATCCTCGAACAGCTTGACGGTGCGGTAGACGGTCGAGATCGAGATGTTCCGGTCGATGTCGGAGCACCGCCGGTAAAGCTCCTCGACGTCGGGATGGTCGTCGGAATCCGCCAGCACGCGCGCGATGATGCGGCGCTGCTCGGTCATGCGCAGGCCCTTGGCCACGCAAAGCGCCTCGATGTTGGTCTTGTCGGATTTGACGACCCTGGAATTCGTCACGAACGGCTCTCCATCGCTCCGATCATAAGAGCCGCGCGGAACCGAGACAATCGCGCGAGGCCGGAGGCTTTTCAGACCAGATCGCGTCGCAAGACAAGGGCGTTGGCGGCCGCGCCGTTTTCCTGCGGATAATAGCCGGCCCGGCGCGCCACCTCCCGGAACCCGGCGCGCGCATAGAGCGCCCGCGCCGCCGCGTTGGCCTCGTCGACCTCCAGAAACACGGCCGCGACCCCGAGCCCCGCAAGCCGGCCGAGGTGATGGCGCAGCAGCACTCCGCGCAATGCCGCGGCCGCGGAAGGCGCGATCGACGGCGACGGTGAGAATTTCGGCTTCGCCTGCCGCGACCCGCGTCACGATGAAGCCGGCCATCGCGCGCCCGCAGCATCGCGCGATGCGCCAGCGTCGTGCCTTCGGTCAGAAGCTGCTCGAACTCGCTTTCGCTCCAGCCGCGGCGAAACGAACGCGCGTGCAGTTCGGCAAGCGCGCCGGCGTCGCGCAGCGTCGCGTCGGACACGGCCGGCACGCCGCGCACGAACAGCCGGGTCAGAAACCGAACGGCGACGCGGTCATCGGCGCGGCAGCCTGGCGGCGTCCTGCGGCTGCGCGTCCGGCGCCCGCAGGTAGAGCGGCCGCGGCGCGCCGTGGTTGCCGCTGGCGGCGGCGCCGAGCCGTCCGACCCAGACGATCTCGGGCGCCTGGCTCTGCGCCACCGTTCCCGGCATGGCGAGCCCGGCCGGCCATTGCGCCGCGACCAGGTCGGCGGCGTTGCCGGCGATCCGCGCGCCATGCTGCGCGGCCGATTGCGCGGCGTCGTGCAGGCTGGCGATGCGCGGTGCGATCAGCGTGCGGCCGCCGGGGCCGAACACCTGCAGATAGACGTGGCTGTGGCGCGCATCGACCGCGACCGCAACCGGCGTCGCGTCGTCCTGCGCGATCAGCGGCGCGGCGAAGGCGGCGAGCGTGGTCAGGCCGTAGGCCGGCCGGTCGATGGACAGCGCGATGCCGCGCGCTGCGGCGATGCCGACGCGCAGGCCGGTGAAGCTGCCGGGGCCGCTCGTCACCGCGATGCGGTCGAGGTCGAAGAACGAGAGGCCGGCGTCGCCCATCACGCGGGCGATCATCGGCATCAGCGCCTCGGCGTGGCCGCGCTCCATTGCCTGCGATTCGAACGCCACCGGCTCGCCGCGCGCGGTGTCGAGCACGGCCGCGGAGCAGACGGCCAGCGCGGTGTCGATGGCAAGGAGGCGCATGGCGGATCAGGGCTCCGCGCGCGGAAACGTCGTGGCGTGCGGCATTCCTACATCGGCCGCACTTCGACGACGTCGGGAACGTAGTGCTTGAGCAGGTTCTGGATGCCGTGGCGCAGCGTGGCGGTGGACGACGGGCAACCCGCGCAGGCGCCCTTCATGTGCAGGAACACGATGCCGTCCTTGAAGCCGCGGAAGGTGATGTCGCCGCCGTCGTTGGCGACCGCGGGCCGCACGCGGGTTTCGATCAGATCCTTGATCGTGGCGACGGTCTCCGCGTCGTCCGGCTCGAAGAACTCGTCGTCTTCCTCGTTCGTGCCGCCGGCCTCGCCGTTGCGCAAAAGCGGCGCGCCCGACATGAAATGCTCCATGATGGCGCCGAGGATCGCGGGCTTGAGCTGCTGCCACTCGCCGTCGGCCTTGCTCACGGTGATGAAATCGGCGCCGAAGAACACGCCGTCGACGCCATCGATCCCGAACAGCCGTTCGGCCAGCGGCGACTTCGCCGCCTCGTCCGCCGTACGCATGTCGAGCGTACCGCTTTCCAGCACGGCGCGGCCGGGCAGGAACTTCAGGGTGGCCGGGTTCGGCGTGGCTTCCGTTTGAATGAACATCGGTCTGGCTCCTTCGCCACGGCGGGTTCAAGGCCCGCGGGCGCGTGCGACTCTTCGGACTATAGCAGAATAAGTGGCGTCCACGTCCGGCCTTGGCAACCCGCCCGCTCCGCTTCGCTGCTCGGGGGGTCGTCAGGACAGCGCGTCGAGCTCGTCGTCGCTGAGATGGCCCGGCACGATCGCGACCGGGATCGGGAACTCGCCCGCCGTCTTGCCCAGGCTCGCGACCAGCGGGCCGGGGCCCTCGGTGCCGGTGCTGGCGGCGAGAACGAGGATCGCGATGTCCTCGTCCTCCTCGATCAGCTTGAGGATCTCCTCGGCCGTGTCGCCCTCGCGCACCGCCCGCTCCGGGGTGATCGCGGCGATCCCGTTGGCACGGCCGGCGGCGCGGTCGAGCGCGGCGTTGGCCTCCTCCATCGCCTCGGCCTGCATGATGTCGGCGACGCCGAGCCATTGCTGGTTGCGGTCGGCGATCTCGATCACCCGCAGCATGATGACGCCGGCGCCGACCCGCTGGGCGCGGCGGCTCGCGAAATAGAGCGCACGGTCGCATTCCGGCGAATCGTCGATGATGACCAGCCACTTCGGCTTGTGGCCGGCCTCATAGCTTCGGCGCTTCCGACTCATCCGCGTTCCCGCTCTGAGCCCTGCGATGGTGTCGTCCGCATGGAGCAATCGTGCCACGCCGATGCCGCGATGCACAAGCGGGCGGCGGCGCTTCCATTCGGGATCGCGAATGAACCAGACCGGCGGGCTCTCCGGCCGCGAAGCAGGCGCCTCAGCTTCGCACGAAGCCGACGATGTCCTTCACGGCGTTCATCGTCTCGTGCGCCTTGGCTTTCGCGCGGGCGGAGCCGTCGGCCAGCACGGAGTCGATGTGGGCCGCATCCTGCGTCAGCCGTTTCATCTCGCCGCCGATCGGCCCGAGCTTGGCCACCGCGAGATCGACCAGCGCGTTCTTGAACGCCGAGAACTGGCCGCCGCCGTAGGTCGCGAGCACCGCCGCCTTGGTCGTGTTGTCGAGCGCGGCGTAGATGCCGATCAGGTTGTCGGCCTCCGGACGCTGCGCCAGCTCCTTTTCGTCCGCGGGCAGCGGATGCGGATCGGTCTTGGCGCGGCGCACCTTGAGCGCGATCGCGTCGGCGTCGTCCGTGAGGTTGATGCGCGACTGGTCGGACGGGTCCGATTTCGACATCTTCTTGGTGCCGTCGCGCAGCGACATGACGCGCGTCGCCGGCCCCTGGATCAAGGGCTCCGGCTGCGGGAAGAAGGCGTCGCCGAAGCCGCGCTCGCGGATCGCGTCGCCGAAGTCGTTGTTGAACTTCTGCGCGATGTCGCGCGACAGCTCCAGATGCTGCTTCTGGTCCTCGCCGACCGGCACATGCGTGGCGCGATACACCAGAATGTCCGCGGCCATCAGGTTCGGATAGGCGTAGAGGCCGACCGAGGCGTTCTCGCGGTCCTTGCCGGCCTTCTCCTTGAACTGGGTCATGCGGTTGAGCCAGCCGAGCCGCGCGACGCAGTTGAACACCCAGGCCAGCTCGGCATGCTCCGACACCTGGCTCTGGTTGAAGATGATGTGGCGCTTCGGGTCGATGCCGCAGGCGATGAACGCCGCCGTGACCTCGCGGATGTTGCGCTTCAGCTCGGCCGGATCCTGCCAGACCGTGATCGCGTGCAGGTCGACGACGCAATAGATGCAGTCGTGGCTGTCCTGCAGCTCGACGAATTTCTTGATCGCGCCGAGGTAATTCCCGAGGTGCAGATTGCCGGTCGGCTGCACGCCGGAGAACACCAGTTCCTTGAAGGCCATCGCGGATGTTCCGAAGGGGTTGCCGGCGTCACATTCCACACGGGCGGCGGCGATGCAAGCGCGCAACCCGTGTTCCGGGCGCAGCACGAGCGAACCATCGAAGTGGCGCGCCGTAGACCCCCTCCTCATTCCTCCCCCTTCCAGGGGGAGGACGATCGTGCGGCGCGACCTGCATGCCGGATCGCAAGTCGCGTCCGGCGCGACGCACGCTTGCGGGGACTCCTCCCCTGCAAGAGGGTCGGGGAGGGGGTCATCCGGGAATGAGGCGGTGGTCCGGGAGGGCGTGTCGTCGTGTGCACCGCCCGGCTATGGCGGACGCCGCGAACCCACCAGCTGGTCGCCGCGACGGCGCGATGTTAAGAGCCGCGGTCGCCGCCGCCTTCACGATCTCCCTTTCAGAGCTTCGCATGTCCGACACCGCGCCGCCCGAAGCGCCGCCCTTCGATCCCGCCGCCCACGGCTGGGAATCCTACAGCGATTCCGGCTTCATCGGCCTCGTCGGCCCGCTCTGGCAGCGCAGGAACGGCGAGGGCTTCGACTACGCCTTTCTGGCCGGCGACAAGCATCACAACCGCCGCGGCGTGGTGCAGGGCGGCATGCTGATGACCTTCGCCGACCGCTCGATGGGCATGACCTGCTGGCACGCCAACGGCCAGAGGCCGCAGGCGACGGTGCAGCTCGACATGCACTTCGTCGATGCCGTGCAGGTCGGCGAGTTCGTCGAGGCGAAGTGCCGCGTGGTGCGCAAGACCCGCGCCATCGTCTTCATGGAGGGCGAACTGGTGGTCGGCGCGCGGGTGGTCGCAACCGCCAAGGGCGTGTGGAAGGTGCTGGGGGAGAAGTAACGGCTGCGGCGCGGTCTGCGCTGCCAACCGGGAGGGCCGATCGTGCTGGGAGGATTGCTGGCGCTGCTGTCGGCTGCGGCATTCGCGTTCGAGACCGCGACCGCCCGCCGCGGCGTGCTGACCGCAACGGTGACGCAGGCGCTGGCCGTCACCGTGCCGCTCGGCGTGCCGATCTTCCTGCTGGCGGCGCTGGCGTTCGGCGGTTTCGGCGCGGCCGCCGGCTTCTCGAGCGAGGCGGTGGTCTATCTCGCGGTCGCGGGCATCCTGCATTTCGTCTGGGGCCGCTACTGCAATTACCGGGCGTCGAAGGCGATGGGCGCGAACCTGGTGGCGCCGGTGCAGCAGTCGAACATGCTGGTGACGCTGGCGCTCGCCATCGTCATCCTCGGCGAGCAGCTCACGCCGCTGCGCGTGTTCGGCATCGTTCTCGTGGTGCTCGGCCCCGCGCTCACTTACGAGCGGCGGCGTGCGACAGCCGCGCCGGTCGTCGCCGCTGACGAGTCGGACACAACCGGCGGGCCGGCTCCGTTCCGGCCGAACTATGCGGAGGGCTATGCTTTCGCGCTCTTGTCCGCCACAGGCTACGGCGTCAGCCCGATTCTCATCCGGCTTGCACTGGAGAATCGCGAATTGCCGGCGAGCCTCGCCGGCGGGCTGATCTCCTACGCCGCCGCCGCGCTGGCCTTGGCGCTGCTCCTCCTGCTGCCCGGCCGGCTGCGCCATGTGCGCGCGCTCGACCGCGGCGCGGCGAAATGGTTCGTGATCTCGGGAGTCTGCGTCTGCGTCGCGCAGATGCTGCGCTACATGGCGCTGACGCTCGCGCCGGTGACGGTGGTGACGCCGATCCAGCGGCTGTCGATGGTGTTCCGGCTCTATTTCAGCCGCCTGATCAACCCGCAGCACGAATTGTTCGGCGGGCGGCTGGTCGCGGCCACGCTGGTGTCGCTGCTCGGCGCGCTCGCGCTGTCGCTGAGCACCGACCTCGTGCAGGCGCTGCTGCCGCTGCCGGACGCGGTGGCGGCGGCGTTGAACTGGCGCTGGCCGTGATGCTTCCTGTTACGGAGCTCGTTGCGAACAAGGCGCAATCCATACAGGCGCTTGCGGTCAGTTCGCCTTCAGCTTCTGCGCCTTCCGCAAATCGGCGTTGATCCGCGTCTGCCAGCCGTCGCCCGTGTTGCGATAGGCCGCGAGCACGTCGGCATCGAGCCGCAGCTTCACCGCCTGCTTCGGGCTCGCCAGCGGCGGCCGCCCGCGACGGACGACCGTGTCGACGTGCCGGATTTCGGCCCGGTCGAAGAATGCGTCGGTCAGCGGCGGCGCGTCGTCGGGATCAACCCATGCGGCGGAGCCAGACTTCTTCTTCCTTGGCATGACAGTGCCTCATAGAAATGATGTGGCGGGCCTTGCCACGTTGCGTCTAGACCACCACCACGAGCCGACCATCGAGGTGACCCGCGGAGATCAGGCGGTCTTTGCCGTAGCCGAACCGGTCGCGCTGACCGTTGCCGTCGGTCCGGAGAACACCTCGGCGGCGCGTTGGAAGTCGAGACCCCGATGCTTCCACGTCAGATCGCGCTTGACCGGATCGAACGTGATCTCCATGCAATTTAATGCACCCCCGTTAATTCTGCGCCTCCAGCGCCGCGCCGCGCTTGACAGCGTTCTATTATATGCTTATATTCCTATCAACCCGCTCATCCGGGGGCGTCAACCGGTGACGCCGTTTGACGGAGCGGGTGCGGCGCCCGCGCGTCCGGCCTCGTCAGCCGGGCTCCCGGGCGGCACCGGGGTCGCCCGGAGGCACCAAGACCTCCTGCGACAGGTTCGCTGACGGACGGCGGCGGCGCTCGATGCCGGGGCACTTCGCCCGGCGGCACCGAACCGAGCCACCGACGAAAAGCGCGGCCCCGGAACGCCGAAAAACGCCGCGGTGAAGCGCCGGAAGGCGCGCCGATCCGCGTCAAGGATCGGCGTCTCTTCCGAAGAGAAGAGACAGGCCCGTCAGCGAGGCGGGCAGAGCGGTGCGGCGATCCGCACCGGCGCCTGCCGGCGCTTCACCCCCTCGGACCTCCGAAGCGGGACGGCACGAACGGCGGCCGGGCGCCGACATTGCCCCGGAGCGCCGGCCCATGCGCGCACGGAAGCGGCAATGGGGAATTGCCTATGCGCAGCCGGTCGCGCAGCTTCGAGCCCCGGCTTGGGTTGTCCCGCAGGTCTCGCCCGCTATAGTGCGCGCCGCCTCAAACCCGCGAGAGTTTCATGACCCAACTGCGTTACGACGTGCTCGGACTGGGCAACGCCATTGTCGATGTGCTGGCCCGCACCGAGGACGATTTCCTCGTCGCGCAGGGCATGAACAAGGGCGGCATGGCGCTGATCGACGAGCCGCGCGCGCAGGCGATCTACGACGCGATGGGGCCGGCGGTCGAGGCGTCGGGCGGTTCGGCCGCCAACACCATCGTCGGCGTGGCGGGTTTCGGCGCGCGCGCGGCCTTCATCGGCAAGGTGAAGGACGACGAGCTGGGCCGCGCCTTCGCCCATGACATCCGCGCGGCCGGCGTCGCCTTCGACACGCCGCCGGCGGCCGACGGTCCCTCGACCGCGCGCTGCTATGTGCTGGTCACGCCGGACGGCGAGCGCACCATGAACACCTTTCTCGGCGCGGCGCAGGATCTGCATCCGAACGACGTCGATCCCGATGTCGTCGCCGGCGCGGCGATCACCTATCTCGAAGGCTATCTCTGGGATCCGCCGCACGCCAAGGAGGCGTTCCGCAAGGCGGCGAAGATCGCGCACGATTCCGGCCGCCAGGTCGCGCTCACGCTCTCCGATGCGTTCTGCGTCGGCCGCTATCGCGCGGAGTTTCTCGACCTGATCCGCAGCGGCACGGTCGATCTGGTGTTCGCCAACGAGGCCGAGCTGAAGAGCCTGTACGAGACGGCGGACTTCGACACCGCGGCGAGCGCGCTGCGCGGCGACGCGAAGCTCGCGGCGGTGACGCGCAGCGAGAAGGGTTGCGTCGTGCTGAGCAAGTCCGGAGTCGAGCAGGTGCCGGCCGCGCCGATCGGCAAGCTGGTGGATGCGACCGGTGCGGGCGACCTGTTCGCCGCCGGCTTCCTGTTCGGGCTGGCGCGCGGCCGCGATCACAAGACATGCGCGCGGCTCGGCTCGCTCGCGGCGGCCGAGGTGATCCAGCACATCGGCGCGCGGCCGCAGGTGTCGCTGAAGTCGCTGGCGCAGGAGAACGGCCTGCCGGTGTAGGGCGCGATTCGCGCCGCGGTCGCGAACGGTTCCGTTAACGGAACCTTTCCCGTTAACCGCTTGGTAAGCCAAACACGGTTACCGGTCTGTGAACGCATCAGCCCGGGACGACCGACATGGCCAAGCGGAAAGACCCTGCCAGCACCGATTCCAGCTCTCTCGCCGGCACTCCTGCCGATTCCGGGATGGCCAAGGCCGCGGCGCCGGAGTTCATCGGGCCCACGAAACCCGCAGCCTTTTCCGGATCCGCGCAGATCGCGCTGTCGCGGCTGTCCGCCGGGCGGATCGATCTCTCCGGTCTTTCGGGCGCGCCGCGCGCCGCATCGCCGTCGATAGAAAGGCCTGCCGAGGCTGCGCCAGCGATCGAGCCGCAGGCCCGCACCGACGAACCCGACTTTGTGGATCGGACGCCGCAACGCGCGTTCGCATCGCGTGCGGCGCTTGCCGCCTCGCTGGCCTTCGCTATGGCGATCGGCGCCGTCGCCGGCGGCGCAGCCGGCCACTATGTGTGGCCGTCGTCGAATGCCGCAACGCCGGTTCCGTCGGCCGCCGACGAGGTGCGCGCGCTGCGCGAGACCGTGGTGCGGCTTTCCACCGACATGACCGCGCTGCAGGCGCGCATCGACAACGCCAGCCGCAGCACCAGCGCGCAGATCGGCAAGCTCGGCGAGCGGATCGACCGCGTCGCCAAGGCCGATGCCGAACCCGCTGCGAAGCTTGCGAAAATGTCCGACGCCCTCGACCGCATGGAGCGAAGGCTTGCCGCCGCGCCCGACGTCACCGGTTCGGTGACGGCCGTGGCCAAGACCAGCGCCCAGCCGCCGCAGCCTTCGCCGGTCGACGGCTGGCGGCTGCGCCAGTTCTTCGGCGGCCGCGCGCTGGTCGAAAGCCGCACCGGCGAGCTTTACGAGGTCGGGCCGGGCGCGAGCCTGCCGGGTCTCGGCCGTGTCGAAAGCATCCGGCGGCAGGACGGCAAGGTGATCGTCGTCACCGCCAAGGGCCAGATCGCGGGCGCGCCGGAGCCGCGCCGGATGCCGATGCCGCCGCCGCGCTACATGCAGTACCGCTACTGATCCGGACGGATCGTGGAATGGTGAAGGCGGCCCTCGTGGCCGCCTTTATGTTTGGTGCATCCCGCGGCTTCGCGGCTTCGTGAACATGCGGGCAATTCCCGCCGCATGGTTTCCGTGTAGATTCTCCTGCGCCGGGCAGCGAAGGAGGGTCGGATGACCGCCATCTGCGTGACACGCGCCATCCGGGCGACGCTTCTGCTGGCGACGCCGGTTGCCGCGCTCATGGCGTTGCTGCCGCCCGGCGCGACTGCGCAACCCGCTGCGCCCTCCGCGAAGCCAGAGATGCGCGAGAACTGCCCCGGGCTCGTGGCCGGCGGCGCGCCGCGCGCGCGGCCCGCGGCTTACCGGCCGGACTCGCTCAAGTTCGATCAGGTGCGCATCGGCTTCGTCGGCCATTCGACCTTCCTGATCGAGAGCCCGCGCGGGGTGAAGATCGCCACCGACTACAACGATTACATCAAGCCGCGTGTGCTGCCGGACATCGTGACGATGAACCGCGCGCACTCGACGCATTACACCGACCATCCGGAGCCGGAGATCAGGCATGTGCTGCGCGGCTGGGGTGCCGGCCCGGAGAAGCCCGCGCGCCACGACGTCGACCATCTCGACGTGCGGGTGCGCAACGTGCCGACCAACATCCGCGACTGGAGCGGCGGGACCGAACGCCACGGCAATTCGGTCTTCGTGTTCGAGATCGCGAGCCTGTGCATCGCCCATCTCGGCCATCTGCATCACACGCTCAGCCAGCCGCAGCTCGACGAGATCGGCCGCGTCGACGTGGTGATGGTGCCGGTGGACGGCAGCTACACGCTCGATCTCGATGGCATGATCGAGGTGTTGCAGTCGCTGAAGGCGCCGCTGATGATTCCGATGCATTATTTCAGCACCTATTCGCTCCGGCGTTTTCTCGACCGGCTCGGCGAAAAGGAATTTCAGGTCGAAATCCAGGACGTGCCCTCGACCGTGATTTCCAAGACCACGCTGCCGTCCAGGCCGACCGTCCGCGTGCTTCCGGGTCGTTAGCCGTTCGCCCGTCGATCCCTCGAAATCTGCGCAAATTTGATCGCGAATGCACCGATTCCGTGCAGGGCCGGTTGACGACGTTGCGGATCGCTTGGTCGCGCCGTGCGCCGTCGTGCCAAACCTGTGGACAGGCGCCGGCTGCGGCCACACGCGCTGCGCGTGACGGAACCGGTTGCCGTATCCAGTGTGCGCGCCGTTGCGTCGCACGATTCGAGGCGGCCGTTGCGTTCCCGGGTTTGAGACGATGATCGTAAACTGGAGCGACTGGAAGCCGTTTCCGTCCGCGAACCGTGCGGGGGCCTTCGATGCTCCTGCGGGACCGGGGCTCTATGAGGTCTGTCATGTCGCGACCGGCGAGCAGGTGGCGTTCGGCAGCGCGAACGATGTCGCCGCGGCGCTCGCCGGCGTGCTGGAGCCGGCGGGGCGGAGCTGGTCCTGGTTCCGGCGTTCGGGGCGTCCGCGCCACAACCCCTACGAACTGGAGTACCGCACCAGCGCCGCCGGCAGCATCGCGTCGGCGCGGGTGGCGGCCTCGCAGCTTCTCGCGCATCGCGAAGCGATGTGGCGGCGCTACGCGGCCACAAGGATCTGACGCGCCATCCGTTAAATTCGGCCGGTCGCCCGCCGCAGGATCGCCTCCGCATCGCCGGCCGTGTTGCCGCGCCACGCCACGATCTGATCCGGCCGGATCAGCGCCAGGTCCGCGTCGTAAAGATCGCGCAGATCCGCACTCTTCACGTCCACCACCGCCAGCGGAACGCCGAGCGCGTCCGCCGCGCGTGCAAAGCCGGCGTCCGGCGCTGACGGGCCGAGTCGCAGCAGCGTGAACTCGAAGCCCAGCGCGTCGTACAACGAGCGCCCGTCCGGGAGCCACGCATGCGGCGCGCGGCCGCCGGGACAGGCGGTCGGCACATAGGTGTTGGCGGCATCCGGCGGCGGCGCCGTGCCGTCCGACACGACGATCGGCGAGCCGTCGTAGCGGCCGCCGAATGTGACGCCGGGAATGTTGAACTCCGAGCGCGCGTGAGCATTGAAGTGATCGCCGGTGAGCCTGCGTGCGGCTGCGCCCGCCGGAGTGTCGTCCTCGAGTTCGGCCGGCGGCACGAACAGCCCGACCGAATCCGCAAAGCCGCGCGCATAGGCGGTGTTGCGCTTCGCGATCGCCTGCCGTTCGGTCTCGTAAGTGTCGAGCAGGCCCGGCCCGCCCCAGCCCCTGAGCGCGGCCGCGAGCTTCCAGCCCAGATTGACGGCGTCCTCGACGGCGGTGTTGTAGCCGAGCCCGCCGGTCGGCGTGAACAGATGCACGGCGTCGCCGCCGAGCAGCACGCGGCCGCGGCCGTAGCGTTCCGCGACCAGCGTGTAGCCCGCGTTCCAGGACGAGCGCGCGATGATCTCGACGTCGAGGCCGGTCGCCATCGCATTGTGGAACATCGCCTTGGCTTCGGCGTCGGTCAAGGCCGCGGCGTCCTGGCCCGGCTTGAGCTGGGTGTGGAAGGTGAACTGGTCGCGCCCGTTGACGCTCGCCATGAAGGCGCGGCGCTCGCGGTTCACCGCCCAGTACATCCACGCCTTGTCGTGCGGAATGGTGTCGTAGAGCCGGTCGCTGCGGAAGTGGAAGGCGAACATGCGTCCGCCCATGAAGTCGCGCTCCGCGCTGCCCTCGCCGGAATACCGGATGCCGAGCGACTTGCGCGTCGGGCTGCCGCCGCCGTCGGCGCCGACCGCATAGGCCGCGCGCAGCGTCGTCCGCGCGCCGCCATCGATGCGCTCGGCATCGACCTCGACGCGATCGCCGAGGTCGCGGATCGCGGTCATCCGCCATCCGCTGCGCAGCGAAACGGGCTTCAGCGCCTCGGCCTCGGCGCGCAGGATCGCCTCGACATACATCTGCGAGACCCGGTGCGGCAGCTCCGCCGCGCTCCACGAGCCCGACAGCGTCTTCACCAGCTCGCGGGCCGCGCGCGAGGACGGCAGGCTGAAGCGGGCAAGCTCGTGGCCGGTGTAGCGGGTGAAATAGGCGATGTCGGTCGGATAATCCTCCGGCAGGCCCTGCGCGCGCACCTTGTCGGCGAAGCCGAGCCGCCGGTAATGCTCCATCGTGCGAGCCTGGGTTGCATTGGCGGCCGGAAACCGCGCCGGCGAGGTCTTCTCCTCCAGAAGCACGGTCGAAATGCCGCGCCGTCCAAGCTCGATCGCCAGCATCAGCCCGCAAGGGCCGGCGCCCACGATGACCACATTGCAATCCTGATCCGCGTCCAATTAATTCTCCGTCGGCGTCGTCTTTGCGCCGCTATAATAGTCGCTGGCGTCACAGGGAATGAAACCATGAATCCGACGGTTGCGGTGGTTGCGCAGGGTGCGATGGGCGCCGGCGTCGGGGGGCGGCTGGTCGAGCGCGGGCTGCATGTCATCACGTCGCTTGCGGGCCGCAGCGCCGCCAGCGCGGAGCGCGCCAGGGCCGCCGGCATGGTCGCAGCGTCCGACGCCGAAGTGGCGCAGGCCGATTACTTTCTGTCGATCGTGCCGCCGGCCGATGCGCTGGCCACCGCCGAGAGGATGGCGGCGCTGATCGCGCCGAACAACAAGAAGCCGGTCTATGTCGATTGCAACGCGGTCAGCCCGCAGACCAAGCGCAGCATCGGTGCGATCGTGACCGGAGCCGGTTCGCCGTTCGTGGACGTCGCGATTCTGGGCGGCCCGCCGAAGCCCGGCAACGACGGGCCGATGCTGATCGCCTCCGGCGACGAAAGCGACAGGTTCGTCGCGCTCGGCGACTTCGGCCTGCGGGTGCGGGCGATCGCGGGCGGACCGGGCGCGGCCACCTCGCTGAAGAACTCCTACGCGGGCATCACCAAGGGCACGACCGCGCTCGCCTCGATGATGATGCTGGCGGCGACCCGCGCCGGCGTCGCGGGCGAGCTTCTCACCGAGCTGAACCGCAGCCATCCGGCCTTCGTCGCGACCTTCAACCGCGCGATCCCCGACATGTTCGGCAAGGCCTATCGCTTCAACGGCGAGATGGAGGAGATCGCGGACTTCGCCGGCGAAGACCCGGCGGCGCGCAAGGTCTACGAGGCCTTCGCCGAGTTCTACACGCGCATCGCGGGGGACCACGCGGGCGAGAAGGCCGAAACCGGTGCGCTCGCGGCGTTTCTGAAGGGCGGCAAAGGCTGAAGATCGCGCGGGCGGTCGGAGACATCATGAAAACCCAGGTCGGAATCGTCGGCGCGGGCCCCGCGGGCCTGTTCCTGTCGCTGATGCTTCAGCGCGAGGGCATCGACTGCGTCGTGCTGGAATCGCGCAGCCGCGAATATGTCGAAAGCCGCGTGCGCGCCGGCGTGCTGGAGCAGGGCACGGTCGATCTGATGGCCGATCTCGGCGTCGACGGCCGCCTGCGCCGGGAGTGCATGATAGACGAGGGGCTCGACATCCGTTTCGACGGCCGGCTGATCCACCTGAACCTGCCGGAGCTGTGCAACGGCAAGCTGGTGCACATCTACGGCCAGCAGGAGATCGTGAAGGATCTGATCGCGGCGCGGCTGGCGTCCGGCGGTGCGCTTTATTTCGACGCGGAGGTCACCGGCATCGACGGGCTTAAGTCCGGCGCGCCGACGATCCGCTTCACGCGCGACGGCCGCGAGGAGACGCTGACCTGCGACGTCATCGCGGGCTGCGACGGCTTCCACGGCGTCTGCCGGCCGGCGATCCCGCCCGACATCCTCCAGACCTTCGATCGCGAGTTTCCGTTCTCCTGGCTCGGCATTCTCTCCGAATCGCCGCCGCTCAAGGAGATGACCTACGCCAACCACGACCGCGGCTTCGCATTGTGCAGCCGGCGATCGCCGAAGATCGCACGGCTCTACCTGCAATGTCCGAACGACGATGTGCTGGAGAACTGGCCGGAGTCGCGCATCTGGGACGAACTGCACGTCCGGCTCGGCGATCCGGGCAAGACCGAGCTGGTCGAGGGACGCATCTTCCAGAGCAACATCGCGCCCTGCCGGTCGTTCGTATCGTCGCCGATGCAGTACGGTCGTCTGTTCCTGGCCGGCGACGCCTCGCACATCGTGCCGCCGACCGGCGCGAAGGGCCTCAATCTCGCGGTGGCCGACGTGCGCATGCTGTCGCGCGCGCTGCTGAGCCACTTCAAGACCGGCAGCAACGAGCGGCTGGAGCGTTACTCCGAGGTCTGCCTGCGCCGGATCTGGAAGGTGGTGCGCTATTCGACGCTGATGACCACGCTGCTGCATCGCTTTCCGCACAGCCCGTTCGAGCGCCAGATCCAGCTTGCGGAGCTGGACTACATCGCCAACTCCCGCGCGGCCGCCGTCACCATCGCCGAGAACTACGTCGGCCTGCCTTACGAGGACGATTGAGCGCGGAGTTGCGCCGGAAGGAGGGAGGATGCCTTACGCGACTGCGCCGGACGGCGTGCGCCTCTGGTTCGAGGAGGCCGGCGAGGGCGTGCCGATCCTGTTCGTGCACGAATTCGCGGGCGACTGGCGAAGCTGGGAGCCGCAGATGCGGTTCTTCGCGCGCAGCCACCGCTGCATCGCCTATTCCGCGCGCGGCTACAAACCCTCCGATGTGCCGGCGAATGCCGAGAGCTACAGCTACAGGCATTGGATTTCGGATGCGGTCGCGGTGCTGGATCACCTCGGCATCGAAAAGGCGCATGTCGTGGGCCTCTCGATGGGCGGCTACACCACGCTGCAGGTCGGGCTGAACCACCCGCAGCGCGTTCGATCGCTCACCATTGCGGGCTGCGGCTCGGGCTCCGAGCGGCATTACATCGAGGACTTCCGCAAGCACTCCCGCGCCACCGCCGACCTGTTCGAGCAAAGGGGCTCGGCCGAGGTGGCGAAGACCTACGGTCACGGTCCGGGCCGCATTTCGTTCCTGGTGAAAGACCCGCGCGGCTTCGCCGAATTCGCCGCAAGGCTCGCCGAACACGATGCGCAGGGCTCGGCCCATACGATGCGCGGCTTTCAGGCGGCGCGGCCTTCGGTCTACGACTTCGAGGCGGACATCCGCCGTTGCGACCTGCCATCCCTGATCGTGGTCGGCGACGAGGACGACGTCTGCATCGAGCCGAGCCTGTTCCTGAAGGCCTGGCTGCCGGCCTCGGGCCTTTCGGTGTTTCCGAAAACCGGCCACGTCGTCAATCTGGAAGAGCCGGACCTGTTCAACCGCACGCTCGAGGACTTCATCCTGCGCGTCGAAGCCGGCCGCTGGGCGGTCCGCGATCCGCGATCGCGGCGGGCCTAACTTCCCCGGCCGTCCATCACGCCCAGCACGCCGTCGCGGATCAGCGCCTCGACCTCCGCCGCGTCGAGACCGAGCTCGCGCGCGATCTCGATGCTGTGCTCGCCCGCCCGCGGCAGGTCGCGGCGCAGGCCGAGCCGCGCGTCGCCGAGCTGGATCGGCAGCGCCGGCAGTTTTGTGGTGCGGCCGTCCGCCAGCGTGACCTCGACCATGCCGCCGGGCCGGTTGAGATGCGGATCGTCGAACAGTTCGTCGGGCCGGCGGATCGGCACGCAGGGCAATCCCGTCCGCTCGCACAGTGCCGCCAGTTCGTCGCGCGCAAAGCCTTTGAACAGCTCGCGCAGGCGCGGCATGAAGCGCTCGCGTGCGGCGGAGCGCTGCACGTTGGTGGCGAGCGTTTCGTCCGCGGCGAGATCGGCCTGGCCGAACGCCTCGCAGAACCTGCGCCATTGCGTGTCGGTGACGACGCCGACGAAGATCTGCCGCCCGTCCGCCGTGTCGAACACGTCGTAGATCGCCCAGGCGGCGACGCGCGCGGGCATCGGCTGCGCGGGCTTGCCGGTGATCGCGGTCTGCGCCATCGCGGTCGAAACCAGAAAGGCGTTGTTCTCGAACAGCCCGCTCTTCACATGCTGGCCCTCGCCGGTCGCGTCGCGCCGTCGCAGCGCGGCGAGGATGGCGATGACCGCGAACATGCCGCCCATGATGTCGTTGACCGACGCGCCGGTGCGCAGCGGCCGCCCCGGCGGACCGGTCATGTAGGCCAGCCCGCCGAACATCTGCACCACCTCGTCGAGCGCCGCGCGATGCTCGTAAGGGCCGGAGAGAAAGCCCTTCATCGAGCAATAGATCAGGCGCGGGTTCTGAGCCTTCAGCGCGTCGTATCCGAGGCCGAGCGCGTCCATGCCGCCGGGCTTGAAGTTCTCGGTGACGATGTCGGCGCGCGCGGCGAGCCGGCGGGCGATGTCGAGCCCCTGCGGCGCCTTGAGGTCGAGTGCGAGGCTGCGCTTGTTGCGGTTGAAGCTGGTGAAGAAGCCGATGCCGGAGCCCGGAATGTTTCGGGTGTGGTCGCCCGCGCCCGGCGGCTCGATCTTGACGACGTCGGCGCCCAGGTCGCCGAGCACCAGCCCGCAGGTCGGCCCCATCACCATGTGCGAGAATTCGACGACGCGCAGGCCTGCAAGCGGGAGTTCGTCGGGCGAAAGTTCGTTCATGCCGGTCCTCTGGATCGCATTGTAGCGCAATCCGTGCGGCGCGAAGTCGTGGCCGGCGCCCCGGCAATCCTGCAACCCTGACGGGCCTTGGTTGTGGTTGAATTCGATCCCCTCCAATCTGCTATCGTGTCGCCGCCGGATTGCGTCCGCAGAAGACCGATCGCGAAAGGGAGACCGATGACCGAGAGCCTGAAACGAGCCGCGCTTCGCCGCCGCAGCGTGCTGGGAGGCGCTGCAGCGCTCGCGGCCGCATCCGCCTTTCCACGCCCCGCCCTGTCGCAGAGCAACTGGCCCAACCGTTCGATCCGGGTGATCGTGCCGTTCGCCGCCGGCGGCCCGAGCGACATCATCGCCCGCATCATCTCGGAGGCGTTGTACCAGCCGCTCGGCCAGTCGCTGGTGATCGAGAACCGCGCCGGCGGCGGCGCCAACATCGGCATCGGGCTCGCCGCGCGCGCGGAGCCGGACGGCTACACGCTGCTCGCCACCACCAGCGCGATCGTGATCAACCCGTCGCTCTATAAGTCGATCCCGTTCGACCCGGAAAAGAGCTTCGAGCCGATCTCCGATCTGGCGATCTCCTCGCAGATGCTGTCGGTGATGCCGGGCTTTGCCGAACTCGCTGAAGGACTTCATCGACAAGGCCAAGGCCGCGCCCGGCAAGTACAACTACTCGAGTCCCGGCGTCGGCACCCAGGCGCAGCTCACCGTCGAACTTCTGAAGATCCGCGCCGGCATCGACATCACCCACGTCCCGTTCTCCGGCGGGCCGCCCGCGGTGCAGGCGCTGATGAGCGGCACGACGCAATTCGTCACCAACGCCGTGCCGACCTCCGAGGCGCTGGCGCGGCAGGGCGCGATCAAGGCGCTGGCGGTGAGCGGCGAGAAGCGCTGGCCGTCGCTGCCCGACGTGCCGACACTGATCGAGAGCGGCTATCCGGGCTTCGTCACCGACACCTTCGCCGGCCTGTTCGCGCCGGCCGGCACGCCCAAGGAGATCGTCAACAAGATCGCCGGCGCGGTGAAGGAGGCGATGGCCAAGCCGGACGTGGCCGCCAAGGTGCGCAAGGCCGGCTTCGAGCCGATCGGCGGCGGACCGGAGGTGCTGGCCGCGCGCGTCAAGCGCGAGGTCGCCTTCAACAAGGAGATCGTGGCGAAGGCCGGCATTCCGCCGCGCTGACGCCGAATCCCCGGCGACCGGATCGAAGCTTGTCACGCTCTCGGAAGACCTCTCCCCGCAGGGGAGAGGCGAACCGGGAAACGTCTTCAGTCCGCGAAGCCCGGATCGAGCCGGTGCGCCAGCCGCATGTGGTATTTCCATTCGGAGTCGCTGTAGGCCGGGCTCTTGCGCTTCTCGGCGATCTGCTTGCGGGTGTGCTCCAGCACGTCCTCGGGAATGCGGCGGATCTCCGCGCCGGTCGCCATCAGCCGCTCCTGCAATTCGCAGGCGTCGATCAGCCGGCGCATGTAGAGGAACGCCTCGCCCACGGTGCGGCCGACGGTGAGCAGGCCGTGATTCCACATGATGAGCGCATGCTTGTCGCCGAGGTCGCGCAGGATGCGCGGCACCTCGTCCTCCTCCTGCGCGAAGCCCTCGAAGTCGTGGGTGCCGACCTCGCCGTAGATGTGGCAGCCGGACTGGTCCACGACGATCAGGCCCTGCTTCGTCGCGGAGATCACCACGCCCGGCGTCGGATGGGTGTGGATCACGCAGTTGATCTCCGGCTTCTCGCGCAGGATGCCGGAGTGGAAGTTGAGGCCGGCGGGCGCGAGCTTGACGTCGGTGTGGCTCAGGATCTTGCCGTCGAGGTCGCAGGTGACGAGCGCGGACGCCGTGATCTCGTCCCAGCCCATGCCGAGCGGATTCATCAGCATGCGGTCGGGCTGGCCGGGGATGCGCGCGGTGATGTGGTTCAGGATCTGCAGGTTCCAGCGGTAATGGTGCGCGACCCGGAACGCGGCGGCGAGCTGGACGCGAAGCTCGCGCTCGGCCGGGGTCATCTCGTAGCGCGGCTGCGCCGGCTTGAATTGCGAGGTCGTGATCACGTTCATGGCCGTCTCCTGCGAGGGTCGCGCGATCTTAGGCCCGGGACCGGCGCGCTCATAGTCCGACTTCGGTGCATCCGGCCCATCCCCGGCCCGCCTTTTCGGCAGACCGCCGCACATCGGCAGGCCGCCGGCCGTCGCGCCGGCACGGGCGATTCCCGTGCCGTTGCCGCCCCGCGGGCGATGGGCTATTCAGGGGCCACGCACCCGTAGCTCAGCTGGATAGAGCGTTGCCCTCCGAAGGCAAAGGTCACACGTTCGAATCGTGTCGGGTGCGCCATTTCACGTCTCATGCTGCGGCGACCTCGATCGCGGCCCTGCGCCAGAAGCATCCGAGCAAGGCGCGGCGCGACGAGGTGATCGGTTTCGGCGCGGTCGAATACGGCGGCCAGACGCTCGACAAGCTCGCGCGGCATGCGGAGCGGCGACGGGGCGGGCGCTAGCCGCATCCGTCGCAAAGCCGCCGCCTCAGAACCGGACGACCGAGCGCACGCCGGTCACGAGCGCGTCGCGACCCGGCTCGCCGCCGGGATTGCGCACATAGGTCACGACCGGCTGGAGCGTCCAGCCCGGAACGACCTGCGCCCGATAGGTCAGTTCGAGATTGGCTTCGAAGTCCCGCACCACGCCCGGCTGGCCAAATGCGATGAGATCGCCGTCGGCGGCGCGTGCGGCTCCGGAGAAGCGCGCATAGATGAGGCTTGCGCCGAACCGGTCGGCGGGTCGTCCGGGGACCATTCCGGCGAACACCACTCCGCCGTCGGCATAGAAGTCGATCAGGTTGCGGTCCGGCGGGCTGTAGGACACGCGGCCGAAGGCGATGACGCCGCTGTCCGGGCCGCCGCCTGCGGGCCGGTGGATCTGCTGCTCCACCACGCCGTAGATGCCGTTGTTGCCGCGGCGAAGCGCGGGCACGCCGCTGCCAGCCGGATCGGCCAGCAGCAAGCCGTCGGCCGAACGGCGCTGGTCGTCGAAGCGGCCGAGGTGCGTCCAAGCGCCGAGCTTGAGTGTGGTGGCGAGGCCCGTGGCATTTGCATCGTGGCCCGACCGGTATTGCGCCTCGGTCATGAGCAGCGCGCGATCCCCGATCCGGAAGTTCAGGCCGTGAGGATTGCGCAACTGCGGATCGTCCTGCCCCGGCCCGGCGGGATCGCCGTTGAACGCGGCCATCAGCAGCGCGAGCCGTTCGGTCGGCTCGACCGTCAGCCGCACGCCCGGCGTCGACAGTGGATAGGCGGGGCCGCCGCTCGGCAGGTTTTCCGCCGCGATCGTCGGCCAGTCGTTCTGCAGGAAGAGTTCGCCCACAGCGGCGAAGAAGAATTCCTTGTCCGCGGCAAGCTGGCCGAAACGGAGATTGGCCTTCCCGTCGGCAAAGCTCTGCTGCAACCAGAGTTCGGACAGCCGCGTGGCCGGGACGCCCTCGATGGCGGCAATGGTGTTGAGGCCGCCGACGTGGTCCCTGCGAATCCGCCCCGTGTTGTGAATCTGAAAGAGATTGGCATAGGCGGTCAGTCCGCCGATGCCGGACAGCCTCTCGAAATCCAGTTCGACGCTGGCTTCGATCAGGCCCTGATAGACCGCGCCGCGCTTCTGCCCGCCGCGGACGTTGCCCAGCGCGTCGGAGATATAGGAAAGGTTCGCGCGAACGCCGGCATCGGCCAGCCGGTCGATCGCCGCAGCTGCGCCGGTCCCGCGCAACAGCGAGGGCGCCTCGCGTTCGCTGGCCAGGGCGGCGATTTTGCCGAAGCAGACCCCGCCGAAGCACAGGGCTGCCAGAAGTCCGAAGCGTCCGAAGGGAGCCAACATGTGAAAACCTGCGCTACGAGGTTACGCCAGCGTCGAGAACCGACCTTCAGGGTGAGGCGGAAATCCTCGGTGCTTCATAATGATGAAAGGCCGATAGCCATCGGTCCAAGACTTATTCAAATGCAACTCGTTTGCAACAGCAAATAGAGCAACAGCAAACGGACGGTGGACGGACAAAGGTCTTGCGCCCTGCGCAGTTAGGGTCTGCGTCTCGATCGCATCGGGCCGCAGGGTGGGGCCAAGGCGGCCAAAACCGTCGACAAGGCCGGATCCAAAGCCGCGCCAAGGCCAAGCCTCTGCAACCGTGGCCGGCGCGTCGCTATTCCTGCTTGCGGGCCGCCGCTGCTCCGTTATGACACCCTGAACCTCCCCTCCCGAACGCATCCATGACCCCCTCGCATTTTCAGGTCGTCATCGCAGGCGCCGGCCCGACCGGCCTGACGCTCGCGAACCTGCTCGGGCGCTTCGGCGTCGCGGTTCTGCTGGTCGAGCAGAACGCGTCGACCGTGCACGAGCCGCGGGCGGTTTCGATCGACGACGAGTCGCTGCGCACGCTGCAGTTCGTCGGCCTCGCCGAGGAGGCGCTCAAGGACATCCGCTCGAGCTACGGCTCGGAATACCAGGGGCCGAACCGCAAGCCGTTCGCGATCGTGCGGCCCTCGCGCGGCGAATACGGCTGGCCCAAGCGCAACGCCTTCCGCCAGCCGTTGCTCGAAGCCTGCCTCGCGCGTGCGCTGCCTCGCGAACCCAGCATCGCGACCGCGTTCGAGACCATTGTTCTCGATCACCGCGACGAGGGCGATCGCGTTCTCGTCACGCTGCAGGACGCAAACGGAACGCGCGAGGTGTCGTGCGACTATTTCGTGGGCGCAGACGGCGGCCGCAGCCGCACCCGCAAGGAGATCGGCGCGACGCTTCAGGGCACCAGCTTCAAGGCCGAGAGCTGGCTGGTGATCGACCTGCACGACACGGTCGATCCGTTCCGCGACACGCTGGTGGTGTGCGATCCGGCGCGGCCGGTGCTGTCGGTGCCGGGCCCGCATGGCACGCGGCGCTACGAGATGCGGCTCAAGGCCGGCGAAACCCCGGAGGAGGTCGAGCGCCCGGAGACCGTGCGCGCACTGCTGCGTGAATACGGCCCCGACGGCGACGCGCCGATCGACCGGATCTGCGTCTACACCTTTCATGCTCGCATTGCCGACCGCTGGCGCCGCGACCGCGTGTTCCTGGTCGGCGATGCCGCGCATCTCACGCCGCCGTTCGCAGGCCAGGGCATGAACGCCGGCCTGCGCGACGCCACCAATCTGGCATGGAAGCTCGCGGCCGTGCTGACGGGCCGGCTCGGCCCGGGCCTGCTCGACAGCTACGAGCGCGAGCGCAAGCCGCATGCGCTCGCCATGATCAAGCTCGCGATCAACATGGGCCGCGTGATGGCGCCCCACGGGCGGTGGTTCGCCGCGGCCACGCGCGCGCTGTTTCACGGTCTGGGCGCGCTGCCGGGCGCGCGCGAATGGCTGGCGCAGATGCGCTTCAAGCCCAAGCCGCAGTTTCGCGAGGGCTTCTTCGTGGCCGACGGCGCGCTCGCCAGGGCGCTCGCCGGGACCATGCTGCCGCAGCCGCAGGTCGAGAAGGACGGCGAAGCCGTGCTGCTCGACTGCGCGCTCGGCGACGGATTTGCGTGTCTGTGCTACGGCCGCGAGCCGGCGCGGCTCGCGGCGTCGCTCGGCGCGCTGCCGGAGCGGCTCGGCGCGAGCGTGATCGGCTGCCTCCCGCAAACCTTTGCGTTCGCGCGCGAGCCGATGGCGAACGTGGTGCGCGACATGACCGGCCAGATCGGCGAGCTGCTGCGCGGGCAGGAGGCGACGATCGTGCTGCGGCCGGATCGCTATGTGATGGCGGCGATCCCGGCCGGCGATGGCGGGGCCACGCTGGAGCGGCTGAACCGGGTGATCGACGAGACGTTCGCCGCGGCCGCGCGCTGACCCTCGGATCGTGCGGCACGCAATCCGAAGGTCGGAAGAGGGCGACGTTTCGCAGGCTCTCCGGAGCGGGAACCAACCGCTCCCGACACCGTTTTCAGATCACGCGCCGGGTGACAACCGGCCGCAACAGGGATCGATGGACGCAGTTATTTTGCCGGTTTCTTGCTGCGACACCAACGCATCGGTACGCGTGGACATCTAACCTGTTCCCGGCGCGCCTCTTCCAGACCCGGCTCGGTCGCATCGGAACGTCAGGTCGCGCCATCAAGCCGCGTGGATGATGTCGCTCATGTCGGCGCGGCGGCGCGGCAGCGGGATGTAGTATTTTCCGGCGCGCACCATCGGACGCGGATTGAGCATGATGCCGATCAGCCGCTGCTGCAGCGTCTTGGGCGAGATCGGCTTCACCAGCAGTTCGTGGACGCCGAGCCGCATGGCCTGATGAACGCGCGAGCGTTTGCCGACGTCGGTCAGCATGATGATCGGCAGGTTCGGCTTCGGAAACACGCCGGGCGAGCGGACGATGCGCATGACCTCGCGGCCGTCGAGCACCGGCATCTCCCAGTCGAGGATCATGACATCGGGATTGACGTTCCGGATCGCTTCGATGGCGGCGACCCCATCGGAGACTTCGTAGATCGACTTGCATCCGAGATTGACCAGCATCGTGCGCGTCAGGCGGCGGGTGTACGCGTTGCTGTCGGCAACGAGCACAACCATGTTCTCGATCGCGCGTTCGACGGCTTTGACTTGCATGGGCGCCGCTTTCAGGAGTTCGGTTCCTGACGTTTTACGCGCGGCGCGTGGCGATTTCGCTAAGCCGATCCGTACAATTGTCTGCAACCAATGGCTGCGATCCGGGCCTGCTTCCGTCAGGCGATCGCAAGCCGCTGCGGCTTGCGGCGAAGCAGAAGCCAGAGAACGATCGCTCCGTTAACCACATTCCACAGCAGTCCGTTAAGGAAGGCGGCCTGGTAGGAGCCGGTGAGATCGAAGATCGCGCCCGACATCCAGCCGCCGAGCGCCATGCCGAACACCGTCGCCATCAGCACGACGCCGACCCGCACGCCGGCCTCGCGTGGCGGGAAGAATTCGCGGATCACCAGTGCGTACATCGGCACCAGTCCGCCCTGGAACAGGCCGAACAGCGCCGAGATGACGTACAGGGAAATCAGACCGTCGAACCACAGATAGAGAAACAGCGCGACCGCCTGCAGGACGGAGCTGAGCAGCAGCGCGGACAGCGCACCGATCCGGTCGGCGATGAAGCCGGCGGCGATCCGGCTGACGATGCCGAAGCCGAGCATGAGCGCGAGCATCTCCGCGCCGCGCGCCGGGCCGTAACCGAGATCGCCGCAATAGGCGACGATATGAACCTGCGGCATCGCCATCGCCACGCAGCAGGCGATACCGGCGACGCAGAGCAGGATCATCAGGGCGTTCGGCGAGACGCCGGGTATCGCGTTCGGCGGCGTGCTCATCGCGGCGGCGGCCTGTCCGGCCGCGTCGCGCCGCCGCCGCAGCATCAGCGCCAGCGGGATCATCGTGACCAGACAGACGATGCCGACGCCGGTGTGGGTGGCGCGCCAGCCGTCGTTCGCGATGAAGTGCTGGATGATCGGCGGCCAGATCGCGCCCGCGAGGTAATTGCCCGACGACGCCAGCGCGACGGCGATGCCGCGGCGGCGCTCGAACCAGTGCGAGATGTCGGCCATCAGCGGGCCGAAGGTCGCCGAGCTTCCGAAGCCCGTGAGCGCCTGCGCCAGCGCGAACAGCCACAGCCGGTCGGTCTGCGCGGAGAGGATGTAGCCGGCCGCAAGAAGAACCGCGCCAGCGATCGCCGGTCCCGTCACGCCGTACCGGTCGGCGAGCCGGCCCGACAGCACGCCGCCGATGCCGAAGCCGAGCATGGTGAGCGTGAATGGCAGCGAGGCGTCGCCGCGCGCCACGCCGAAGTCGGCCTGCACCGCCGGCAGCGCGACCACGAACGACCACATGCCGACGCTGCCGATCGTGCCGAGCGTCAGCGCGATCGCCAGTCGGAACCAGGCGTAGGAGGAATCCGGCCCGCCGGGCGCTGCGGCCGCGGGCTCGGCTTGCATCGTCACGTCACGTCATCCCGGCAAATATCGACGATCCGTCCTACACCCACGCGGGACGCGGGCCTAGCGTGCCGGATCACCCGAGGCCATGAAATGACGCGATGGACGGATCAGCAACGCTGATGGACCGGCTGCCACGCGCCGCGCTCAGTGCATCCGCGGCGTCTTGAGGAAGCGCTGGCGGTCGCCGGACTTGATGCGGGTCGCGAAGGTCTTGCCGTCGCGATAGATCGACACCGGAATTTCCACGCCGGAAACGCCCATCGCCCACACCTTGCGATAGAGCCCGGCGAGATCGCTGACGTCGTGATCGCCGACCGACAGCAGCACGTCGCCGGTGCGCAGGTCGGCGCGCTGCGCCGGCCCGTTCTTGGCGAGTCCCACGATCACGACCTTGTCCTCGATTTCGGTGGCGTAGAGGCCGAGCCACGGACGCTGTGGCCGGTTCGGGCGGCCGAGCGTCTGCATGTCGTCGAGGATCGGCGCGAGCAGGTCGATCGGGATCACCATGTTGAGGTTGCCGGGCGGGCCCTGCTCGCGGCCCTCCTGCAGTTGCAGCGAGCCGATGCCGATCAGGTCGCCGTCCGGACCGATCGCCGCGGTGCCGCCCCAGTTCGGGTGCGACGGCGAGGTGAAGATGGCGTCGTCGACGACGTACTCCCAGTAGCCGGCGAACTCCTGTCTCGCGACGATGCGAGCCGCGACCGAGCGCGTGCGGCCGCCGCCTGCGCCGATCACCACCGGCTGGCCGACCTTGGCGTCGGAAGAACGGCCGATCGGCAGCGCCGGCAGGTCGAGCCGCGCGAGCGCCTGCACCAGTCCGAAGCCCGACGCCTGGTCGAAGCCGAGGACCGTGCCGGGCACGTTGCGTCCGTCAATCAGGTTGAGCCAGATCGTGTCGGCCTCGGTGACGAGATAGCCGACCGTGAGCACCAGCCCGTCGGCGCGGATGATAACGCCGTTGCCGCCGCGTTCGGTGCCGAGCGTCTCCGCGGTGAAGGCATCGGCAGGAACCACCGAACGGATGCCGACCACGGAGGACAGCGCACGCTCGAGATCGAACGTGTAGTCCTCCGGTTTCGGCTGGATGGCCGGCGAAACCCGCCAGTCGCTTCCCGATGCCATGACGAACTCCCCTGGGCGGCCGCGCGGGAATTGCGATCCGGCTCCGCCTGCATGCCGATTGTCCGAAAGTCCGGGCGTCCCGTCCAGATTGAAGAGCGCATCCGGGCCGGTGCGCGAATCACGTCTCGTTGCGCGGCGACCACAGCATGCGCGCAAGTGCGGCGGCGCGGTTTGCGGTCGCAGATTTAATCTTCCGCAGCGCCCCGACTTCAGGTATGGCTCGATTCGAAATGACCCGCGATCGGCCGCGAGCCATGCGTCGCGGACGGCTTTGGAGGTGACGGTCTTGCTTCCAAGTTTTCGCCTGATTGCGTTCACGTTTCTTGTCGGCTTCGTGACGGTGTCCGCCGGACTGCGGCTGGTCGGCCCGGAGCGCCGCGTCGTGGCGAGCATCGAATCCGAAGCGCCGATTCTCAGCCTGCAACACGGCATCAAGGGCCTGCCGGAATGGCGGCAGGCCGAGCCGCACGTGCCGGTGATCTTCGACATGCGCTTCGCCCAAAGCGAGGCCACGCCCGCCGCGGTGCCCGCCAGCATCCGCCTGCATGCGATCGACCGCGCGCGTGCGCGACAGCCCGCAGCCGCGCCGGACTTCCAGGCCACATTCAATTCCAAGTTCGCTCCGGATCCCGGTCCCGCTGCGGTGTCCGTGGCGCATCCGGTTGCAGAGCCTGCACCGCAAGACCGGCCGACGCCCGCGCCGGTCCTCCATCCGGCGACCGAGCCTGCCGCGACCGAGCGCACGAACCGTCCCGCCTCGCAACAGCCGGCAGCGACGCCGGCCGCCGAGCCGGAACGTCAGTCGAAGCAGGACGCCAAACCTGCCGTCACGCCTGCCGTCACGCCTGCTTCGCGCGTCGAGACGCTTGCGGCGCCGGGCACCACCGGAGCCGCCCCGCCGGCGCGCATCGACGAGCCGCCCGCGCCGCCCGCCTTCGCCGAGCTTCCGATCCGGATGCCCGAGTTGAACGTGATCGTGCCGCCGCCATCGCCTGCGCCGCCGGTCGCGGCGCTGCCCGAGCCGGCCCTGCGGATCGAATCGCCGCCGCCGGCGTTTGACGAGATCACGTCGTCGATTTTGCTGGAACAGCCGACGCCGCAGGGTGTCGAGAATCCCGGCACCACCATGCCCGACGCCGAGCCGGTCTCCTCGATCAAGGCGCTGCAGGCGGACGGCCCGCAAGCGGAAAAGCCCGCGCTCGCCAAACCCGATATCGAAAAGCCGTTGGTGGCGCCCGCCGCTGCCGGGGCGAACGCGCAGGCGACGTCAAACGCCGTCTCGAAAGTCGCCCCACAGGCGACCCCGAAGCCTGCCGCGAGAACGGCACCCAAGGCTGCGCCGAAGGCGGCGGCCCAGTCGACCCGCAAGGCCCGTCGCGTCACCAAGCGCGCGTCGCGCCCCAAAGCTGCGCGCCCGGCCGCCGCGCCGGCCCAGCAGGAGCCGACCAATCCGTTCGCCGCGCTGTTCGGCGGCCTCGCGCCCGGCAGCACCGGCACCGGCACTGGCACCGCGCCGCGCCGCGCAAACTGATCGCGGCGCTTGGCCCGCGCCGCAGACGATAGCCAAACCGGCTCCGGCGCATTACCTGTTCGGAATGCGTCCGCTCTCGATCCTCGATCTCTGTCCCGTCACCACCGGCATCGACGGCGCGCAGGCGCTGCGCAACAGCATCGACCTGGCGCGCTTCGCCGACGGCCTCGGCTTCACACGCTACTGGGTGGCCGAGCATCATTCGATGCCGTCGATTGCGAGCTCCGCACCCGATATCATGATCGGCCAGATTGCCGCCGCCACGCAGCGCCTGCGCGTCGGCTCCGGCGGCGTCATGCTGCCGAACCACGCGCCCCTCGTGGTGGCCGAACGCTTCAAGGTTCTGGAAGGCCTGTTTCCCGGCCGCATCGATCTCGGCCTCGGACGCGCGCCGGGCACTGACCCGGTCACGTCCTACGCGCTGCGCCGCCGCCAGGAGGATCCGAACGCCGACGATTTCCTCGAACGCTTCCAGGAGCTGCTGCTGTTCGAGCAGCGCGGCTTTGCCGACAACCATCCGTTCCGCAATGTGCGCGCGATGCCGCAGGACGTGCCGCTGCCGCCGCTGTTCCTGCTGGGCTCCAGCGGCTACAGCGCGCAGCTTGCCGCCCATGTCGGCGCGGGCTTCTCATTCGCGCATCACTTCTCGGATTTCGATCCGACCGGGCCGATGCTGACCTATCGCCAGCAGTTCAAGCCGTCGGAGCAGCGGCCGGAGCCGCTGGCGATCCTCGCGGTGCATGCCGTGGTGGCGGACAGCGACGCGGAGGCCGAGCGGCTTGCGTCGACCGTGGACCTGAATTTCGCGCGGCGCAGACAGGGCGTGTACGAGCCGCTGCCGTCGCCGGAGGAGGCGGCGGCTCACATCTATTCGCCATCCGACAAGGCGCTGATCGCACGCAACCGCGCGCGTCTCGTGGTCGGCGGCAAGGACAAGGTGATGGCGCATCTGGAGCCGCTGATCGCAGCGACGCAGGCTGACGAGATCATGGTCACGACCATGATCTACGACCACGAGGCCCGGAAGCATTCGTATCGGCTGCTCGCCGAGGCCTTCGGTCTCGCCGCGGCGTAAGGTCCGCTGCGACCGCGGATTGCTGGACCCGCCGTCCGCGGCTGCTTACAACCGGCAACCGGACTTCAGATTTATCGCGTTTTCGTCGCGCGACCCGGCACCCGTTTCGCTCGAAAAACGCTTCAGGGGAGGAAGACCATGCGATCTGCGATCGCCGCATTCGCCGCCGTGGCCGCGCTCGGCGCGACGGCCCACACACAGGCTCAGGCCCAGGATTACCCCAACCGGGTCGTGCGGATCGTCAATCCCTATCCGGCCGGCAGCACCACCGACCTTCTGGCGCGCGGCCTCGCCGCCGGCCTGTCGCAGCGGCTCGGCCAGCAGTTCATCGTCGAGAACCGCGGCGGTGCGGGCGGCGCGCTCGGCACCGCCGCGGTCGTGCGCTCCGACGCGGACGGCTACACGCTGCTGTTCGCGCCGGCGCTGGTCGTGTCGGTGCATCCGCAGGCGCGCGACGACACCGGCTACAAGCCGGACTCGCTGGTGCCGGTGTGCCAGACCTTCTCCAACGCGATGGCGCTCGCGGTGCGTCAGGAATCGCCGATCAAGACCGTGGCGGATCTGGTGAAGGCCGCGAAGGCGAAGCCCGGCGCGCTCAACTACGGCCATCAGGGGCCGATGACGATCCCGCATCTGGCGATGGAGGAGTTCACGGGCTTCGCCAAGCTCGACATTCGCGACATCCCGTTCCGCGGCGAGCCCGCGGTGATGACCGACCTGCTCGGCGGCCGCATCGACGTCGCCTCGATCGTGCTCGGCACCGCGCAGGGGCAGGGCGACAAGGTGCGCGTGATCGGCGTGTTCGCCGAAACCCGGCATCCCGCGTTCCCGGACGTGCCGACGGTGAAGGAGCAGGGCTTCGACGTCAGCCCGGCGAGCTTTGGTGGCCTGATGGCGCCGGCGGGCACGCCGCCGGCGGTCGTGGCGAAGCTCGCGGAGGCTTGCGCCGGGGCGGCCAAGGACACCGGCCTATGCCACGGTGGCGAAGGGCGCGGCGCAGCCGCCGGACTATTACGCCGACGCCGGGACGTTCCAGCAACGGCTGCAGCGCGACATCGAGCGCAAGGCCGACGTGATCAAGCGCGTGAAGAAGTAGCGCGCACGCGCACCCATAAACGCACGGCCAATCGAACGAGAACCCCGGCTTTGCGGCCGGGGTTCTGCGTTTCGGAGCGCGCGTGCGAACGCTACTGCTGCTGCACGGGCTGCTGCGGCATCGGCTGGGGTGCAGCCTGATACTGCGGCTGGACGTACTGTTGCGAGAACTGCGGCGCCGCCTGCGAGAGCTGCTGCGGCTGGATCGGCGGGTTCATCGCCATCTCGTTGGTGCAGCGATCCTTGAACAGCACCGCGCCTTCGGGCGTGTATTCCTTCGACAGGCAGGTGCACGGACCTGCGACCGCGGGACGCGCCACCGAATAGACCACCGGCGCTGCGGCGTAGATCACCGGACGACGCCACTGACCGTGCCAGTGCGGACGGTGCGGGCGATGCGGACGCCAGTGCGGCGGGCGCGGCCGGACATGTCCGCCGGGGCGGTGAATGCCGCCGGGCTTGTGAACGCCGCCGCCCTTGCCCTTCCAGCCGGGCGCGGCGTCGGACGAGGTGGAGACCAGCATCGAGGCGCCGAAGGCCGCGGCGGCGGCGAGCGCGAACAGGGCGGACTTGCGAAGCATGAAACCCTCCTGGGGGGTCGGTTCATTGTGCCTTCATGCCTTTGGTCGTGCGCCGCGCGGGCAGGGTTCATCCCGCGATCCGACAACCCGCTCTTCGGGGGCTTGGCGTCGCGCGGCCCGGATGGTTAAACAGGATCTCAGCAACCGCATGGGAGGACCATCTTGGGCAAGCAGTTCACGCTCACCGCCGCCGACCAGCACCAGCTCGGCGCGTATCGTGCCGATCCGAAGGGCACGCCCAAGGGCGGCATCGTCGTGATTCAGGAAATCTTCGGCGTCAACCAGCACATCCGCAACGTCTGCGACCGCTTCGCCGACGAAGGCTATGTCGCGGTCGCGCCGGCGCTGTTCGACCGCCAGGTGAAGGATTTCCAGTCCGGCTATTCGCCGGCCGAGATCGAGAAGGCGCGCTCCTTCATCGCCAAGCCGGACTGGGATGCGATGCTGCGCGACACCCAGGCCGCCATCGACGAGATCAAGGGCGTCGGCCCGGTCGGCATCGTCGGCTTCTGCATGGGCGGCTCGATCGCCTTCCTGGCGGCGACGCGGCTCTCGGGCCTGAAGGCTGCGGTCGGCTATTACGGCGGCTTCATCGCCAAGGTCGCGGACGAGAAGCCGAAGATCCCGGTGCAACTGCATTTCGGCGAGAAAGACCACGGCATTCCGATGTCCGACGTCGAGACCGTCAAGCAGAAGCGCGGCGGCGACACCGAGATCTACGTCTATCCGGAGGCCGGCCACGGCTTCCATTGCGACGAGCGCGGCTCGTTCCATTCCGAAAGCTCGAAGGTGGCATGGCAGCGCACCACCGAGTTTCTCGCCAAGCACATGAAGTGATCGCCGCAGCGACACCGAGAAATGCGAAACGCCCGGCGACGAGCCGGGCGTTTTTGTTTGAGCAGGGGGGCGTTCGTGCGACCGTCCAAGACGGCGGCCAGGGACGGCCGTCGAAACGGCACGCCTCAACCTTGCAGCAACAGGCTTGTTGCCTTCATGAAATCACCCATGCGGGTGTCGGGTGGTGGCCCTCTCCCTTTCAGAGAGAGGGGACATTGCGGCGACCGCTGTCTCTGCTTCAAACGGCGTGACGACCGCTAAAACCAGCGCTCGCCGACGGTGAGAGTGTCGCCCGGCCGCAGCGGATAGTTCAGCGGCAGCGCAAAGCGGCGCGGGCACGCCCTCGATCTTGCGCGTCAGCGTCACCTGATCCTTCGTGGCGCGCGGCGTGAAGCCGCCGGCGATCGCGACTGCGGTCTCCACCGTCATGTTGGCGACGTAGGGATACTGCCCCGGGAACGTGACCTCGCCGAGAATGAAGAACGGCCGATGGGTCTCGATCTCCACCGCGACGCTCGGGTCGCGAATGTAAGCTCTGCTTCAGCCGCGACGGCGATCGCGCCGCGAGAGTTGCGCGGTGGTCAGCCCGCGTGCGTTGACCTGGCCGATCAGCGGCATCGACGACCATGCCGTGGGCGTCGACCGCGTAGGTGTTCGACAGCGTGTCCTGGCCGAACACGACGATGCGAAGCTTGTCGCCGGAATCGAGCGTGTAGGCGACGCTCTCGGCCGGCATGGCGCGGCGCACCGGTACATATTGCGCGGTGCGCGCGGCCACCGGGCGCTGCGGCGCGGGATCGCCGTAGACCATCGCGTCGAGATCGGAGCGAACCTGCGGGGCCTGGGCGACCTGCCGGGCCGGCGAACGCGCGCAATGCGCCAGCACCAGCGCCGCCAAAATCAAACTCGTTGTGCGCGCAAGCCGCATCGGCGGGCGTATCCGGACTCGGGAGACAGTCGTTAAACCGGATTAACGCGCGGTATGGTTAACGAACCCTTAGGCGGGCGGGATTTCCCGTCCGCCGCCGCGTTGCGCGATCTGCCGTGCGCCGGAAGCGCCCGGTTGCGGAGCGGGACGCCCCCGGGCGGATCAGCCGTTCAGCGTCCGCACCGCCTTCACGCCAAGCCCGATCTGGCAGGCGACGCCGGTGCCGCCGAGCCCGCAATAGCCGTTCGGATTCTTCGCCAGATATTGCTGGTGGTAGTCCTCGGCGAAGTAGAACGCCGGCGCGTCGAGGATCTCGGTCGTGATCGCGACCGTAGCCCTGCGCGGCCAGAGCGCTTCGCCGTAGATCGCCTTCGATGCCTCGGCGGCGCGCTTCTGCGCCGGCGTGGTGGCGTAGATGCCGGAGCGGTACTGGGTGCCGACGTCGTTGCCCTGACGCATGCCCTGGGTCGGGTCGTGGCTCTCCCAGAAGGTCTTGAGCAGCGTCTCGTAGGAGACCTTTGCGGGGTCGTAGACCACCAGCACCACCTCGTTGTGGCCGGTGCGGCCGGAGCAGACCTCCTCATAGGTCGGGTTCGGGGTCTCGCCGGCGGCATAGCCGACCGCGGTCATGGTCACGCCGTCGCCCAGCTCCCAGAACATGCGCTCCGCGCCCCAGAAGCAGCCGAGACCGAAGATCGCCGTCTCGTGGCCTGACGGATAAGGCCCTTTCAGCGGATTGCCGTTGACGAAATGGCGGGTCGCGGTGGGGATCGGCGTTCGGGCGCCCGGGCAGCGCGTCGCCGGGCGCAGGCATCACGGTCGACTTCCTGAACATGAACATGGCGGTCTCCGTTCAATCGGGAGACGCAATATAGGCATCCCTGCGACTTTCGGGCATGTCTCCCGCGCAAGGCGGCGCGCAAGCGACCATCACGTCCGCGCGAGCCAAGACCGGCTTTGGCACGCATCGTGCGTTGCGGAGGGCTACCTCGATCCAGGGAGCCCCTCATGCCTTCGCGTATGGCAACCGCTGCACTCGCCGCAGCCTGCATGCTCGCCGTCACAACGAACGTCACGGCGCAGGCCTCGGCGCAGACCTGGCCGCAGCAGCAGCCGATCCGGCTCGTCGTGGGCCTCGCCGCCGGCGGACTGACCGACACGATCGCCCGCGTCATTGCGCAACCGCTCGGCGAGCGCATCGGGCAGTCGGTCGTGGTCGAGAACCGGCCCGGGGCCAGCGGCACGATTGCCGCCGAGCAGGTCGCCCGCGCGCCGGCCGACGGCTACACGCTGCTGATGGGCAACACGCCGATGATGTCGATCGTGCCCGGCCTTCTTCCGACGCGCTACGATCCGGTTCAGGACTTCGCGCCGATCAGTATCGTCGGCAACGCCGCCTATGTCCTGTGCGTGAACCCCAAGTTGCCGGTGAACAACCTGGCCGAGTTCGTCGAATATGTGCGCAAGCAGCCCGGCAAGCTGTCCTACGCCTCCGGCGGCGTCGGCAACATCACGCATTTGTCGATGGCTTATTTTCTCAAGCTTTCGGGCCTCGAAATGATCAACGTGCCCTACAAGGGCGGTGCGCTTGCGATGTCCGATCTGATCGCCGGGCACATCCCGGCGATGTTCGCCACCACCTCCGACGCGCTGCCGCAGGCCAAGGCGGGCACGATCAAGATTCTCGCGGTTTCGAGCCCGCAGCGGCTTCCCCAGTTGCCGGACCTGCCCACCGTTGCGGAACTCGGCTATCCGCAATTCCGGACGATGGCCTGGAACGGGCTGATGGCGCCTGCGAAAACGCCGAAGGACATCGTCGACCGGCTGTCGCGCGAAGTGTCGGCCTCATTGAAGGAGCCGAAGGTGCTGGAGCGCCTCAACGCGCAGGGCATCGACCCGGTCGGCAACACGCCGGACGACTTTGCCGCGACCATCAAGTCCGACACTGCGCTCTGGAGCGAGGTGATCGGCTTTGCCGGGGTCAAGGCGAAGTAGCAGGGCCATCACCGCCTCGTCGAGTGGCGCAGTTTCTTTGGGGGCTGCGCTGCCTTATGCTGCACGCGGATTCGCACCCTGCGGCGGAGAGGCTTTCCGATGATCAAATCGCGTTTCGTGGCCGGCGTCTTTGCGGCTGCCCTTCTGGCGTCGGTCGGCCTTCAGGGGCCGGCCGCGGCGCAGACCATGCCGCCGCCCTACGGCCCGCCGATTACGCTGGAGAACGCCCGCAAGGTGATGAGCGCCGCCGAGGCGGAGGCCGCCAAGAACAACTGGCCGGTGGCGATCGCGATCCTCGACAGCGGCGGCAACGTCGTGATGATGATCCGGCGCGACGATACCCAGTTGTCGTCGTTTGAGCTTTCGATCGGCAAGGCCAAAACCTCGCTGTTCTTCAAGCGCCCGACGAAGGTGCTCGACGAGGCCATCTCCAGCGGCGGGGCGGGCGTGCGATTTCTTGCGCTGAAGGACATCACGCCGCTGGAAGGCGGCTTCCCGCTGGTGCTGGACGGCAAGATCGTCGGCGCGATCGGCGTGTCCGGCGTCATGTCGGGGCAGAACACGCAGATCGGTCAGGCCGGGGTCGACGCGCTCAAGTGAGCCCCGCGCGTCGAGCGCCCGCCGGGCGGCGGCGTCAGTCGCGGGCGTAGCCGATCAGCGGCCGCTTCTTGCGGCCGAGCAGGATCAGCACGATGCTCAGAACAGCGAAGACCGCCGAGGCCGGCTGGTCGAGCACCGGCTGCACGATCATCGGCCAGAGATCGGCCGCCTGCGCGTCCACGAAAGCGCGAAACGCATCCTGACTCGCGGCATGCAGGTCGCTCCAGAACTGACCGAAGCGCGTAAGATAGAGGTCGCGATCGACGATCGACTTCATGCCGTCGTAGATCACGAAGATGAAGGCCAGCGCGAGCAGCAGCAGGCCGGTGAAGCGAAACAGAAAACGGATCATGTCGGCGCCCGGCGCCCCCGCCATGCGGCTTTCGCTTAGCGCGACCGCCGGCTTCGTTCAATCGGCAAATCCGCATGCCTGACGCGGACAGTCGGCCGCAGGCCTGGCGTTTCTCTTGAGCACCGGCCATCGGTTCCGTTAACGTCGGAGTTCGGCCGCACGGTCGCAGTAGGGAGTTGAAATGGCGAAGAAATCGACCGGCAACCGGCCGACCTTCACCGATCAGGAGGCCCTCGACTTTCACTGCCGCGGCCGGCCCGGAAAGCTGGAGGTCGTCGCCACCAAGCCGATGGCGACCCAGCGCGACCTGTCGCTGGCCTATTCGCCCGGCGTCGCCGTGCCGGTGCTGGCCATCGCCGAGGACGAGAGCAAGGCCTACGATTACACCACCAAGGGCAATTTCGTCGCCGTCATCACCAACGGCACCGCCATCCTGGGCCTGGGCAACCGCGGCGCGCTGGCCGCCAAGCCGGTGATGGAGGGCAAGGCGGTGCTGTTCAAGCGCTTCGCCGACATCAATTCCATCGACCTGGAGGTCTCGACCGAGGATCCGGAGGAGTTCATCAATTGCGTCAAGGTGCTCGGCAAGAGCTGGGGCGGCATCAACCTCGAGGACATCAAGGCGCCGGAGTGCTTCATCATCGAGCAGAAGCTGCGCGAACTGCTCGACATTCCGGTGTTCCACGACGATCAGCACGGCACGGCGATCATCGCCACCGCCGGCCTGCTCAACTGCGCTCGAACTCACCGGCCGCACGGATGGAAGACACCAGGATCGTCTGCAACGGCGCGGGCGCGGCCGGCATCGCCTGTCTCGAACTGCTGCGCTCGATCGGCTTCAAGCCGGAAAACCTGATCCTGTGCGACACCAAGGGCGTGATCTACGAGGGCCGCAAGGAAGGCATGAACCAGTGGAAGTCGGCCTACGCGGTGAAGACCTCCGCCCGCACGCTTGCCGACGCGCTCAAGGGCGCGGACGTGTTCTACGGCCTTTCGGTCGAAGGGCGCGGTGACCAAGGAGATGGTCGCCTCGATGGCGCCGAAGCCGATCATCTTCGCCATGGCCAATCCCGATCCGGAGATCACCGCCGAGGAGGTGGCCGAGGTCCGCGACGACGCGATCATGGCGACCGGCCGCTCGGATTATCCGAACCAGGTCAACAACGTGCTGGGCTTTCCCTATATCTTCCGCGGCGCGCTCGACGTGCGGGCCACGACCATCAACATGGAGATGAAGATCGCCGCCGCCCGCGCGCTTGCCGCGCTGGCGCGCGAGGACGTGCCGGACGAGGTCGCGGCGGCCTACGGCGCGCGGCCCAAATTCGGGCCCGACTACATCATTCCGGTGCCGTTCGATCCGCGGCTGATCTCGCACGTGCCGCCGGCGGTCGCCAAGGCCGCGATGGACACCGGCGTGGCGCGCAAGCCGATCGACGACATGGAGGCCTACAGGCAGACGCTGCGCAGCCGCCGCGACCCGGTCGCGGGCGTGCTGCAGCGCGTGTTCGACCGGCTGCGCCGCTCGCCCAAGCGCGTCGCCTTCGCCGAGGGCGAGGAGGAGCAGGTGATCCGCGCGGCGGCGAGCTTCGTCCAGCAGGGGCTCGGCACCGCCATGCTGGTCGGCCGCGAGGAGCCGATCCGCCAGACCGCGCAGGCGCTGGGCATCGAACTGGGCGGCCGCATCCAGGTGATCAACGCGGCGCTGTCGAACCGCAATTCGCAATACGCGACCCATCTCTACGAGCGGCTGCAGCGCCAGGGCTATCTGTTCCGCGACTGCCAGCGCATGGTGAACCAGGACCGCAACATCTTCGCGTCCTGCATGGTGGCGCTCGACGACGCCGACGCGATGGTGACGGGCGTCACGCGCAACTTCTCGGTCGCGCTCGACGACGTGCGCAAGGTGATCGACCCCAAGCCCGGCCATCGCGTCATCGGCCTGTCGATGATGCTGTCGCGCGGCAATCCGGTGCTGATCGCCGACACCGCCATCACCGAAATGCCGACCGCCGAGGAACTCGCCGACATCGCGGTCGAGGCCGCGGGCGTGGCGCGCCGCATGGGCTATGTGCCGCGCGTGGCGATGCTGGCGTTCTCGACCTTCGGCCATCCGGCCGGGCGAGCGCTCGGCGCGGGTGATCGAGGCGGTGCAAGATTCTCGATCGCCGCCGCGTCGATTTCGAATACGACGGCGAGATGGCGGCCGACGTCGCGCTGAATATGGAGCTGGCGGCGCAGTATCCGTTCAGCCGGCTGACAGGGCCGGCCAACGTCCTGATCATGCCCGCGTTCGCACTCGGCCTCGATCTCCACCAAGCTGCTGCAGGAGCTGGGCGGCGCGACCGTGATCGGACCGATCCTGGTGGGCCTCGACCGGCCGGTGCAGATCGTCCAGCTCGGCGCCAAGGACAGCCAGCTCGTCAACATGGCGGCGCTGGCGGCGTTCAACGTGAGCAGTTGAAATGCGATCCGCCCCTTGTCGTCATGGCCGGGCTTGACCCGGCCATCCCGATTGGGGAAGCACAGAGCCTGTAAATCGGGATCGCCGGATCAGGTTCGGCGATGACTCCGAAATTGGAGCGTGCATGAACACCACCAAGCTGCGCGGCGTGATCGCCGCGGTCGCCACGCCGGTCGACGAGGCCGGATCGCCGGATCTCGCGCGCGCCACCAAGCTGGCCCGGTATCTGGTCGACAACGGCTGCGACGGCCTCAACGTGCTCGGCACCACCGGCGAGGCGACCTCGTTCTCGCTCGACGAGCGCAAGGCGGTGATGAACGCCTATCGCGACGCGAAGCCTGCCGCTCGACAGGATGATGGTCGGCACCGGCGCGGCCGCGGTCGCCGACGCCATCGCGCTGACCCGCCACGCCGCCGACCTGGGATTCGCCGGCGCGCTGGTGCTGCCGCCGTTCTATTACAAGGGCGTGCCGGACGACGGGCTGGTCGCCTATATCGACGCGATCGTGCAGGCGACGGCGCAGAAGCCGATGCCGCTCTATCTCTACCACTACCCGCAGCAGTCCGGCCTGCACTGGCACGTCGATCTGGTGAAACGCCTGCTCGACACGTTCGGCGCGCGCATCGTCGGCCTGAAGGATTCCTCGGGCGACATGGCCTATGCCAAGGCGGCGGCGGCGATTTCCAAGAGCTTCGACGTGTTCCCGTCCACCGAGGCGGTGCTGATCGAGGCGCGCGGCGGCGCGTTTGCGGGCTGCATCTCCGCCACCGCCAACCTGAACGCCGATCTCTGCCAGCTCGCCTGGAGCAAGGGCGACACAGCGGCGCACGAGGCGGCGGTAACGATCCGCAAGCTGTTCGACGGCAAGGCGCTGGTGCCCGGCGTGAAGACGCTTCTGTCTCATATTCATGGCGATCCGGCGCTGGCCCGGGTCAAGCCGCCGCTGGCCCTGTTCCCAGCGGCCGACCGCGCCGCCGTGGTCGCGGGCTACGACCAGACCCGCGGCAAACGGGTGGCCTGAGCGGCCGGTCCTCCGGCCGTCAGGGCCAAGGCTTCGGGAGCATGATCGGGCTCCGGTCGCGGAATCGAGCCGGGCGTTGACGGGTCCGGACCCGGCGACTATAAGCGGCGCGCCGGCGGCGGAAAGAGGTTCCGCCGCCTCAGGATTTTCAGATATGGCCAACACCAAGTCCGCCCAGAAGGCGACGCGCAAGATCGCTCGCCGCACCGCCGTCAACAAGATGCGCCGCACCCGCGTTCGCACCGCCGTGCGCAAGGTGGAAGAGGCGATCAAGTCCGGCGACCGCAATCAGGCGCTCGAGGCGATGAAGACCGCTGAACCGCAGCTCATGAAGGCGGCCAGCAAGCGGCAGGTTCACAAGAACACCGCATCCCGCAAGGTCTCGCGCTTGACCAAGGCGATCGCCAAGCTCGCGCAGTAATCGCCGCCGGCGCCGGAGGCGTCGCGGCAAACCACGAGATTCGTTGAATCGAGGGCACGGGCGCAACGGCGCTGCCGTGCCCTTGTGTATTTTGAATTGATGCTTGGGTTGCGGCCGTCGCGCCGCCGGTGCGACGCAATTCACAGCGCCGTCATGGCCGATGCGGCTGTAGCAATCCCGTCACACACCATCGAATGACCGGCGAATAAGTATTCCTACCGATAGGCGGGATTTCGATAACACCGGATTCCGCGCGCATCGCAGGCTGTGGGCTACCCAGATTTTCGGTCATGGAAACGTCATGTGACAGAAGGGCTTAGAGAGAAAGCCCGGCTGACGAGTCGAAATTTCGGGGCGGAGCCCGCGGCCCGGCGGGCGCGCCGCGGCAAATTTTCGACGCGAGAAACCTGAACGGTCCGCAGTGGATATTGGCGAGGATTCAAGGCGTTGCGGCCGAGTTATTCACAGCCTCCACAGCCTGCGCACGGTCCGAAGCCGGACGGCGTCTGCGTTCATCTGGGATTAGTGATTGTGTCGGAACGCGACCGTGCTATTTTTTCCCCAGCACGGCGTTGCCCGCGAATTCAGTAAAAGCAGCGTATCCGGAAGCCTTAAGACAATAGAGCGAAGACATGGCGCTCGTTGTTTTCGGGGATTTATCATTCTCGAAGGTGTTTCGGTTCACGCATCTTTCTCTGATCTTCGCGAATGCCTACTCCAGGCGGGCGCTGCGGCACGAAATAGGCATTTTGAACAAGTCGGCGGCTACAGGCCCGTCGCGCGCTTTCGCGACGGTTGAGGGGGTATTTCGATGACATCGCGGTTTGAAACACGGCGCCTCATTACGATGGTTGGTCCGACGTCAGGCTTCGAACGTCCTCCCAACGCCTGAGCTTCCAAGTCCCGGTTTTTCCGGGCCTCCGTTCTTCGCTCTTTCGACCGACCTGGGATGCGTAACGCACGTAGCGGCACCACCGTGTCACGGACGCCGTTCACCGAGTTCCCGCCATCATCGAACAATAAGAGACGCCCGGAAATGACTGACGAGCAGAATCTCTGGACGCGCGTAAAAGGCCGGCTGCGCGCCGAGGTGGGTGAAGACATCTTCTCGAGCTGGTTCGCCCGCATGGATCTGGCACAGGTTCAGGACGGCACCGCGCACCTGTCCGTGCCCACGCGCTTTCTCAAGAGCTGGATTCAATCGCACTACATGGATCGCGTTCTGGCCTGCTGGCAGGCCGAGCGGCCCGACGTCGAGCGCATCGATCTGTCGGTGCGCACCGCCGTGATCCGCACCACCGTCGCCAAGCCGGCGCCCGCGCCTTCGATCGAGCCGGTGCGCGACGCCCGCCAGCGCCTTGACGGCCACGACGGCCGCGCGGGCTTTGGCCCGATCGCCACCAGCCACGACGCGCTCGGCGGCTCGCCGCTCGACCTGCGGCTGACCTTCGACACCTTCGTGGTCGGCCGCTCCAACACGCTCGCGCACGCCGCCGCCAAGCAGGTCGCGGTCGCGCGCCGCGGCGACCCGGTGATGTTCAATCCGCTCTACGTTCACTCGGGAGTCGGGCTCGGCAAGACCCATCTGCTGCAGGCGATCACCTGGGCCGGCAACAACGGCGCCGACCGCAAGGTTCTCTACCTGACCGCCGAGAAGTTCATGTACGGCTTCGTCTCCGCGCTGCGCACCCAGACCGCGCTGGCGTTCAAGGAGGCGCTGCGCGGGATCGACGTGCTGGTGATCGACGACTTGCAGTTCCTGCAGGGCAAGTCCACGCAGGCGGAATTCTGCCACACGCTCAACGCGCTGATCGACGCAGGTCGGCAGGTCGTGATCGCCTCCGACCGGCCTCCGACCGATCTCGAAAGCCTCGACGACCGAGTGCGCTCGCGGCTGGCCGGCGGCCTTGTGGTCGAGATGGGCTCGCTCGGCGAAGAGCTGCGCCTGGAAATTCTCAAGACCCGCGTCGCCGCCGCCCGCCAGTATCACCCCACCTTCGACGTGCCGATGCCGGTGCTGGCCTATATCGCGAAGTCCGTGACCCACAACGGCCGCGACCTCGACGGCGCGGTGAACCGGCTGCTGGCGCACAACAAGCTCACCGGCCAGCCGGTGACGATGGAGATGGCCGAACGCGAGGTGCGCGACCTGATCCGCCCGCAGGAGCCGAAGCGGGTCAAGATCGAGGACATCCAGCGGGTGGTGGCGCGTCAGTACAACGTCAGCCGCGCCGATCTTCTGTCCTCGCGCCGCACGGCCAACGTGGTGCGGCCGCGTCAGGTGGCGATGTATCTCGCCAAGACGCTGACGTTGCGTTCGCTGCCGGAGATCGGGCGGCGCTTCGGCGGCCGCGACCACACGACCGTGCTGCATGCGGTCCGCAAGATCGAAGGGCTGGTCGGCGCCGACACGATGCTGGCCGACGAGATCGAGGTTCTGAAGCGTCAGCTTCAGGACTGATGGCGGACGAACGGCTGCGAGGGGCGGCGGAACGCCGCCCCACCGCGTGAATCGCCGGGAAAACGCCGCGACGAACGCCCGCAACCCTTGCGAAAACCGCCTGATCAAGCCACTTTCGTGGCCCCCCGGGCGCACGGCCCCGGCGCGTCATGCGACGCCCGGACGCGGCCAGGCGCCGATCCTTCGAGACCGAACGGCTCGCTCCGCTTGCGGGCGTGCCGTTCCAGGATGAACCTGGTCGCAGCCATGAAGGTCACCGTCGAGCGCGCAGAGCTGCTGAAGTCGCTGGGCCACGTCCATCGCGTGGTCGAACGGCGCAACACCATCCCGATCCTTGCGAACGTCCTGATCCGGGCCGAGAAGGCCGCGCTCAATCTCAAGGCCACCGACCTCGATCTCGAGATCATCGAAAGCCTGTCCGCCGAGGTGGCGCCGGCGGGCGCCACCACCGTGCCGGCGCATATGTTCTACGAGATCGTGCGCAAGCTGCCCGAGGGCTCGCAGGTCGTGCTCGAGGGCTCCGGCGACCGCGCCATGCTGACGATCCGCGCCGGCCGTTCGCGCTTCACGCTGCAGACCCTGCCGGAGAGCGACTTCCCCGATCTCGCCGCCGGCGACATGACGCACAAGTTCTCGCTGACCGCGTCCGAGCTGAAGCGGATGATCCTGAAGACGCAGTTCGCGATCTCGACGGAAGAAACCCGCTACTACCTCAACGGCATCTATCTGCACGTTGCAGGCTCCGGAAAGACCGCCACGCTGCGCGCCGTGGCGACCGACGGCCACCGGCTGGCGCAGGCCGAACTGCCGGTTCCGGCCGGCGCGTCCGGAATGCCGGGTGTGATCGTGCCGCGCAAGACCGTCGCTGAGGTGCAGCGGCTGGTCGAGGACAGCGACGCCGAGGTCGGCATCGAACTGTCGTCGGCGAAGATCCGCTTCACCATCGGCAGCGTGGTCCTGACCTCCAAGC
The DNA here is from genome assembly GCA_963758225.1 of uncultured Alphaproteobacteria bacterium. Classification (GTDB taxonomy): domain Bacteria; phylum Pseudomonadota; class Alphaproteobacteria; order Rhizobiales; family Xanthobacteraceae; genus Z2-YC6860. Next base: position 572,676 of record CAVWUJ010000003.1, read on the forward strand.
TGATCGACGGCACGTTCCCCGATTACGGCCGCGTCATCCCCGCCGGCAACGACAAGTCGCTGGTGGTCGACAAGAAGGATTTCGAGGCCGCAGTCGACCGCGTCTCGACCGTCTCGAGCGAGCGCGGCCGCGCGGTGAAGCTGTCGCTCGCCACCGGCAAGCTGGTGCTCTCGGTGACCAATCCGGATTCCGGCAGCGCCACCGAAGAGCTCGAGGTGGAGTACGAAGCCGATCCGATCGATATCGGGTTCAACTCGCGCTATCTGCTCGACATCGCGGCCCAGCTCGACGGCGAGGTCGCGGTGCTCAAGCTCGCCGATCCCGGCTCGCCGACGCTGATCGAGGACAAGGACGCCAACGGCGCGCTCTATGTCCTGATGCCGATGCGGGTGTAGGCCGTCGGCCAGCGGCGCTCTCACGGACGTCATGCCCGGGCTCGTCCCGGGCATCCACGTCTTGATATCCGGAAGTCGTGGATGGCCGGGACAAGCCCGGCCATGACGGATAAAGCAATCGGCATCACCGGACCGCCATGACCGCCGCCGCGATCCGCCGCCTCGGGCTGACCAACTTCCGCAGCTACCGCAGCGCCGCGATCGAAACCGCGAGCGATCTCGTGGTGCTGACCGGCCCCAATGGTGCCGGCAAGACCAACATGATCGAGGCGGTGTCCTGGCTTGCGCCGGGGCGCGGGCTGCGCCGCGCCACGCTCGACGACGTGGCGTTCTCCGAAGGCGACGGCGGCTGGGCGGTGTCGGCCGAGATCGAGGGTCTGCTCGGGCTTGCCACGCTCGGCACTGGGATCGAGCCGCCTGTGGGCGGCGAGGCGTCGTCGCAGCGCCGATGCCGCATCGATCGCGAGCCCGTTCGCTCGTCATCGGCCTTCGCCGATCATCTGCGGATCGTGTGGCTCACGCCGGCAATGGACCCGCTGTTCACGGGGCCCGCGTCCGAACGCAGGCGCTTTCTCGATCGTCTGGTGCTGGCGGTCGACGCCGAGCACATGAGCCGGGTGAACGCGCTGGAGCGCAGTCTGCGCTCGCGCAACCGGCTGCTGGAGGAGCCGCGGCCCGATCCGCACTGGCTCGACGCGATCGAACACGAGACCGCCGAGCTTGCGGTCGCCATCGCGGCGCTGCGCGCCGAGACGGTACGGCGCCTGCAGGGCGCGCTGGCGGCGCGGCAGGACGAGGCGTTTCCGTCCGCCGAGATCGCGCTCGACGGCTGGATCGAGCGGCTGACGCTCGAGCATCCCGCGATCGAGATCGAGGACCGCTACCGCACCGTGCTGCGCGACAACCGCCCGCGCGACGCCGCCGCGGGCCGCACTCTCGACGGGCCGCACCTGACCGACCTTGCGGTGGTCTATCCGAAGAAGAACGTGCCGGCGGCGGACGCCTCCACCGGCGAACAGAAGGCGCTGCTGATCGGGCTGGTGCTGGCGCATGCCGGGCTGATCGCCGAGATGACCGGCAGCGCGCCGGTTTTGCTGCTGGACGAGGTGGTGGCGCACCTCGATCCCGGTCGCCGCACGGCGCTTTACGACGCGCTGGCGCGGCTCGGGGCACAGGTCTGGATGACGGGCGCCGACCCGGCGGCGTTCGCTGGCATCGCCGCGCACGCCGATGTGTTCGACGTCTCGCCCGGCAGGGCCGAGAAGCGGCCACGCTGAACGCGCCTATTCCCAATCTTCGCGCTGGGTTCCCGTCATCGCCGTTTTGTGAACGCCGCGGTGCGCAACATCCGCGCGGAACTGCATCGGCGGCGGGGCGCTTAACATCGGTGAGGATCGACGGCGCATCGATCGCGCCACAACAAAGGAAAGGAGACGACCATGACTGCCGCGGGACCGGCGGGGGAGAGGATCGTGCGCAACCTTCAGGATGCGGTTGCGCGACTGCATGACGATATCGCGCGGGTCGAATTGTGGGCCGGGGCACTCGGCTCGTTCGTTCAGCCCGTGCCGGGTTACGAACCAATTCATAATCGCTATGCGCTGCCGCGATCGTCACAGCGCGAGCAGCCGAGCGAGAATTCCGGGCGCGCTGGTCATGCGTCGACCGGCCATGCGTCGCACACCGGTCATACGTCGCAACTGTCGCATCCGACGTTGCGCTCCGGTCAGCCGGTCAGGCTCGCGGCGCTTCCCGAACGCTAAAGTCCTTCCGCCTTTGATGGATTCAGAGCGGGTCTCTGTCGTTTCGTCCTGGCGCGTTTTCTTTCACGCGGACCGGGATCCACGTCGCTCGAAACCGCTAGAGCCCATGCTGCGGGGGGCCTCCCGGCGCGCCCCGGATCGGGCCTTCGAGGCGCGTTTTCAGGGGCTTCGGCACAAGCCGGATCTTGCAGCCGTTCCTCTTTAAATTTGCCTTTCATATCAATATATTAAACCCGTCACTTTGGGCTGTACGGCACCCTCCAAATCGTGCCAAATCAGCCGTTGATTCTGTTGCATTTTTCGCGTCCGACCGCGCCTCTTCCGGCGCCTCGCGATCCCATTGAAGGTTTTGCATGGCCGAACCCGCCCTGAAGACGTCCGACGGATCCGATTACGGCGCGGAATCGATCAAGGTTCTCAAGGGGCTCGACGCGGTGCGCAAGCGCCCGGGCATGTACATCGGCGACACCGACGACGGCTCCGGCCTGCATCACATGGTTTACGAGGTCGTCGACAACGCGATCGACGAGGCGCTCGCCGGCCATGCTACCGAAGTGTTTGTCAGCCTCAATCCCGATGGCTCGGTGACAGTGCGCGACAACGGCCGCGGCATCCCGACCGACATCCACAAGGGCGAAGGGGTGTCGGCGGCCGAGGTCATCATGACCCAGCTCCACGCCGGCGGAAAATTCGACCAGAACTCCTACAAGGTGTCGGGCGGCCTGCACGGCGTCGGCGTCTCGGTCGTCAATGCGCTTTCGACGTGGCTGCGGCTCACGATCTGGCGCGACGGCAAGGAGCACCAGATGGAGTTCCGTGACGGCGAGGCGGTGGCGCCGCTGGCCGTCACCGGCGACGCCGCCGGCCGCAAGGGCACCGAGGTGACGTTCCTCGCCTCGCCGCAGACCTTCACGATGGTCGAGTACGATTTCGCGACGCTGGAGCACCGGCTGCGCGAACTGGCTTTTCTCAACTCCGGCGTCCGCATCGTGCTGTCCGACATGCGGCATGCCGTCGAGAAGCGCGAGGAGCTGTTCTACGAGGGCGGCGTCGAGGCCTTCGTGCGCTACCTCGACCGCAACAAGACCGGCCTCATTCCCTCGCCGATCACGATCAGGGCCGATCGCGACGGCGTCGCCGTCGAATGCGCGCTGACCTGGAACGACAGCTATCACGAGACCGTTCTCTGCTTCACCAACAACATTCCGCAGCGCGACGGCGGCACGCATCTCGCAGGCTTCCGTGGCGCTCTCACGCGCCAGATCACGAGCTATGCCGACAACAGCGCTCGCAAGGAGAAAGTCGCTCTGTCGGGCGACGATTGCCGCGAGGGCCTGACCGCGGTGCTCTCGGTCAAGGTCGCCGATCCGAAGTTCTCGTCGCAGACCAAGGACAAGCTGGTTTCGTCGGAGGTTCGACCCGCGGTCGAGAGCATCCTCAACGAGACGCTCGCCGCCTGGTTCGACGAGCATCCCGCTGAAGCCCGCGCTATCGTCGGCAAAGTGGTGGAGGCTGCCGCCGCCCGCGAGGCCGCACGCAAGGCGCGCGAGCTCACGCGGCGCAAGAGCGCGCTCGATGTGGCGTCGCTTCCCGGCAAGCTCGCCGACTGCCAGGAGCGAGACCCGGCGAAGTCCGAGCTGTTCATCGTCGAGGGCGATTCGGCCGGCGGCTCCGCAAAACAGGGCCGCAACCGTGAATTTCAGGCGGTTTTGCCGCTTCGCGGCAAAATCCTCAATGTGGAGCGCGCACGCTTCGACAAGATGCTGGGAAGCCAGGAGATCGGCACCCTGATCACCGCGCTCGGCACGGGCATCGGGCGCGAGGAGTTCAACGTCGACAAGCTGCGCTATCACAAGATCATCATCATGACCGACGCCGACGTCGACGGCGCACATATTCGTACGCTGTTGCTGACGTTCTTCTATCGGCAGATGCCGGAGCTGATCGACCGCGGCCATCTCTACATCGCCCAGCCGCCGCTCTACAAAGTCTCGCGCGGCAAGTCCGAGCAATATCTCAAGGACGAGCGCGCGCTGGAGGATTACCTGATCGCGACCGGTCTCGAGGAGGCGGTGTTCCGCACCCATTCCGGAGACGAGCGCGCCGGCGTCGACCTGCACGATCTGGTCGAGCAGGCGCGCAACATTCGCGGGCTGCTCGGCGCGATCCACAGTCGCTACAGCCGGCAGGTCGTCGAGCAGGCGGCGATCGCGGGCGTGCTGAACGCGCGGATCGCGACCGATCCGCAGGTGGCGCAGCAGGCCGCCGACTACATCGCGCGCCGCCTCGATAAGCTGTCCGACGAGATCGAGCGCGGCTGGCAGGGCCGTTACGACGAAGCCGAGGGCTTTCTGTTCGAGCGCACCGTGCGCGGCGTCAAGGAGGCCACGGCGATCGACCATGCGCTGCTCGGCTCGGCCGAGGCGCGCAAGCTCGACGAATATGCCGCCGTGCTGCAGGACGCCTACGAGCGGCCTGGCGTGTTGCGCCGCAAGATCGACGAGACACCGATCTACGGCCCGATCGGCCTGTTTGAGGCGGTGACGGCCACCGGCCGCAAGGGCCTTACCCTGCAACGCTACAAGGGTCTCGGCGAGATGAATCCCGGCCAGCTCTGGGAGACGACGCTCGACACCGACGCGCGCTCGCTCCTGCAGGTCAAGGTCAAGGAGATCGACGAGGCGAGCGACATCTTCGCCAAGCTGATGGGCGACGAGGTCGAGCCGCGCCGCGACTTCATCCAGGAGAACGCGCTCTACGCCAGCGTGGACGTGTAAGGCCGACCGCCTTCGGAAACGAACGGCCCGCGCTTGCGCGGGCCGTTCTGTCTTGGAACGATCCGCGTTCGCTCAGCAGCGATAGTCGCGGCTGCGATACCAGGTCCAGCCGTAGGGGATGTAGCGGACGGTCCCGCAATTGGCATAGCCATTCGTTTGCAGGAACGCTCCGCCGGCATAGCGCGTGCCGCGATGGCCGTACCCGTAGCGATAGCCGTAGGGGCTGCGCGTGCGCCAGTCGCCGTAGGAGCGATAATACGGCCGATCATAGGAGTCGTAGGAGCTGTAGGCGCCGTAGGGCTTCCGAACGTAGGTGACGTCATCGCCGTAAGTCCCGTATGACGAGTTATACGAGCGGTAATAGGTCGTGCGGCCATAGGATGGGCTGCGATAGCCGTCGCCGTGGTAGCCGGGATGATGGTGATGATGGCCGTAGGACTTGTAGCTCCGGTACGGCTTCGCGCTCGCATAGGCGTAGCCCGGCGGGGGATAGACCACCGTCGGAGGCGAAGCGACGACTACGGGCGGCGCGGCCACAACCGCGGGCGGCTGCGTCACCACCTGCGGGGCGGTCACATAGGTCGGAGCCTGCTGATAGACCACAGGCGGCTGCGCATAGGGCGGTGCGGCGTAAGCCGGCGCGCCATAGACCGGGGCCGCATAGACCGGAGCCGGCTGCTGATAGACGACCGGCGGCGGCGCATAGACCGGCTGGCCGACGGATTGGTAATAACCTTGGGCGGCTGCCGGACTGGCAGCCAGACCGCTCGCCGCGACGAGCGACGCTGCACACAACGCGGACGCAACGCGAACCATAGGGGCCTCCTCATGAACGCTCCGCCACGGTTGGCAGTCTAGACCGGAATTTACTCCGCGTTAACCATATATCACCCCGAAATCGAAGGTATTTATGGTCATATGCCGCACGGCCGATCCGGGTTCCCGGAAGCGGCCGTCGGCCAGGTGTCTTTGTCGGGTGTCTTCTCCGGGTGGCTTTGCGCAAGACTGTTTGCTGGAGACGGCAAGGCTGCGCCGACGGCGTTACGCGGCGCGCGGGCGTGGTTCGCCGCCGCGCTCGACCCGGTCGCGCTCGATCTGGAAATAGCCGAGACGCTCGTTCATCACCAGCGACTGCTCCTCCAGCGACTTCGCGGCGGCGGCGTTTTCTTCGACCATCGCGGCGTTCTGCTGGGTCATGTGATCCATCTGGTTGACCGCGGTGTTGACCTGCGCCAGTCCCGATGACTGCTCGGTGGCAGATGCTGCGATGTCCTTCATCAGCGAGTCGATCTCCGCGATCTGCGCGATGATCTGCGACAGCGCCTTGCCGGTTTCGCCGACCAGGTTCACGCCGGATGCGACCTGCGTGGAGGAGGCGGAAATCAGCCCCTTGATCTCCTTGGCGGCGTCGGCCGAACGCTGCGCCAGCGCCCGCACCTCGGACGCAACCACCGCGAAGCCCTTGCCGGCGTCGCCAGCGCGCGCCGCCTCGACGCCGGCGTTGAGCGCCAGCAGGTTGGTCTGGAATGCGATCTCGTCGATGACGCCGATGATCTGGGAAATCTGCTTGGCCGACGATTCGATCTCGCTCATCGCCGAAACCGCGTTGCGCACGACCTCGCCCGACCGAACGGCCGCCGTCTTGGTGGCGGACACGATCTGCTGCGCATGGCCCGCGCCCTCGGCGGTCTTGCGGACCGTCGCGGTGATCTCGTCGAGCGCCGCCGCGGTCTCTTCGAGGCTTGCGGCCTGCTGTTCGGTGCGCTTGGAGAGATCGCCGACCGACATGCTGATCTCGGCGGAGCCCGACCGGATGCCGTGGGTGTTGCCGGCGATCACCTTCATCGCCTCCTGCAACTGCGTCACCGCGCCGTTGAAGTCGTTCTGGATTTGCCGGTAGATCTCGGCAAACTCGTCCTCCAGACGGAAGGTGAGATCGCCGTTCGACAGGCGGCCGAGCCCGACGCCGAGCGCCTGGAACGCCTTGGCCTGCTCCTCGGCGGCGCGGGCGCGCTCCTCGGCGGCGCGGTGTTGCACCTCGGCTTCGGCCTGCTGCCGCGCCATCGCCGCGTCGGCCTCCTGCCGGGCCTTCTCTGTCGCCACGACCTTGAACCGCTCGACCGCATTGGCGACGTCGCCGATCTCGTCCTTGCGGTTGAGGCCCGGCAGAACCACCTCGAAATCGCCGCCCGCCAGCCGGTGCATCGCCGACTGAATGGTGCGCAGCGGCTGCGTCACGCGCCGGCTCACCAGCAGCATCGTGGCGCCGGCGAACAGCAGCGCCAGCAGGCAGAGCGCGCCGTCGACGATCAGTCCGCGCCTCGCCGCCGCCTGCTGCGACAGGGCGCGCTCCTTGGCGATTTCGAGTGAAACCTCGGCGACGCCGAGCAATGCGGCGAGCCGGCCGACTGACATCGGCGTCCACTCGTGCGGCTGGTAGCCGGTCGGCTGGCCGTTCACGACCGCCGTAAAGACCTTGAGGCGAAGATCGCTGAACGCCTTGCCGAAGAACTCGGTCCTGGCGCGGTTGAGCGTTTCGGTGAAGCGCGCCGGCAACGGCAGATTGGCGGAAAGATCCTCCAGCGCGCCCCAGACCGCCTCGGCCTTGCCGAGATTGGTGTGAAACACCGTCAAAGGATCGGGCGGCAGCTTCTGGCCGGCCATGCCGTTGGTGATCATCACCTGGGAGTCGCCGGCCGCATTGCGAGCGACCCAGGCGAGATGCTTGAGCACCAGAAGCTGGTCGACGAATGCGTCCTGCATCCCCACCAGCCTGGTCAGATCGGCCGACAGCCGGTCGAGCGTGCCGAGCAGGTTGTCGGCGAGCTTGAAATGCTCCTGGGCAAGGCCCGCGGGGCGCGCCTCGCGCGGCAGTGTCACCGCCCTGGCGGTTTCGGCATGCAGCTCTTCCAGCCGCCTGACAGCCTGAAGCAGTGCGGGCAGCTCGGTCGCCTTGCGCGGCCAGTCGAGCCGCTCCAGTCCGGCCAGCGCCGATTTCAGCGCGGCCATCTCGGCGGTGCGCACGTCGATGGTCTGCTTGGCAAGCGACTGCAGCGCGCGCTCGCCGTTCATGTCGCGGAGGGTCGTCGAGCGGTCGACTCTCAGATTGTGCAGAGCCGTGAACAAATGGCCCGAAATTTCGACGACGCTGGCGGTGCGTTCGGCGGCGCGCAGACGAATTCCAGGAGTCACGGGCATTCAGAACCAGAAGCGCGATCACCGCTGCGCCCAGCGTCAGGATCACGGATTTCAGAATGAAGTTGACGGAAAGCCGGTCGAACATCGTTGCCCCTGCCTGACGGTTTGCGGGGCATGTAACGGCAAAAGAATAAAGGTGACGTAAGAGAAAACTGTTCACGCGCGTTCCGGTGCCAGCCAATTTCGCTCAATCGCGATCGGCGGCAGTACGCTGCGATTCACAGCATGCGGGCGAGCAAAGCGCGTCGCTATTCGAGATCGAAATACTCGCGATGCTCCCACGCGCTCACTGCGCCGGCCCCGGCGATGTCGACGCCGTCGGCCTGCGCGCGCGCGATCTCGGCCTCTTTGATGCCGACGAAATAATCGACGAACGGCCCGCCGAAGGCGGCGCGGAGGCATTCGTCGTCGCGCAATGCCGCGCAAGCCTCCGCGAGCGATTTCGGCAGCGGCTGCGCCTCGATATCGTAAGGCCGGTCAGCGGACGGGCCGGGCTCCAGCTTGCGCGCCAGGCCGTCGAGGCCGGCGTGAATCTGCGACGCGAGATAGAGATAGGGATTGGCGAGCGGTTCGCCGATCCGGTTCTCGATGTGCGTTGCGGCGTCGCCCGGCTGGCCCATCACCCGCAGCATCACGCCGCGGTTGTTGCGCGCCCAGATCGCCTGCAGCGGCGCCATCGCGTAGGCGCGGTGATAGCGTTTGTAGCCGTTGACCGTGGGCGACGCGAAGGCCGTGCCGGCGCGCGCATGGGCGAGCAGGCCAGCCAGCCAACGCCGCCCGACCGGCGAGAGAATCTCCCCGCTCTCGCGCGACACGAAGGCGTTGGCGCTGGTTTTTGCGTCGAGCAACGACTGATGCAGATGCCAGCCGCAGGCGAACATGTTCTCGAAGCGCGGCCGGCACATGAAGCTGACGAGGTAACCGTGGCGGCGCGCCACCTGCTTCATGGCGCTGCGAAACAGCACCATCATGTCGGCGGTGGCGAGCCCCATGGCCGGCGCGAAGGTGAACTCGTACTGGCTCGGCCCCAGCTCCAGCTCCACGGAGCGCACCGGCAGGCCGAGCGCCATCATGGTCCTGCGCAGGATCGCGATCATCGGATCGACCTGATCGAAGCGCGGTTCGGTCAGATACTGGAAGCCGGCGGTGGTGAGGCTGACAGCGGGCGGCTCCGGCGGCCAGACGATGGAATCGACCGAGAGATTGGGCTGCTCGATTTTGAACAGATGGAACTCGACCTCAAGGCCGAACATCGCTTCGTAGCCGCGCATCGCCAGCGCCGCGAGCGCATCGCGCGCGATCTGCCGGGTGGAGAACGGCACCGGCCGCCCGTTCGCGAAGACGATGTCGCACAGCACCCAGCCGGTCGCCTCCGCCCACGGCAGCACGCGAAAGGTTTCGGGGTCCGGCGCCATCATGAAGTCGCCGGCGCCCTGCATCTCCGGCAGGCCGAGTCCGCCGCCCTCGGTGAACACCGGAAACACCGTCTTGTGCGAGGTGTCCTTGGCGAGCAGCGTGGTGGTCATGGTGACGCCGTTGCGCAGCGCCTTCACCGCCTCCGAAGCGATCAGCGTCTTGCCGCGCAGCGCGCCATGCTGGTCGCAGAACGAGAACCGCACGACCTCCAGCTTGTGGCGCGCGATAGCCTTCTCCATTGCATCCGCCGCCTTGTGCTGCGCGGCGCTCCACAGGTCGTGGCGCTCGACGAAGCTGGCGTTGCGGGACGGGGACTTGCGAGGTGGGGATTTGCGAGCCATGCGTTCACCGCGATCCGGAAGGGCAGGCCGAAGCAAGTCTTGTCCGCAGAGCTTTGCATGCGTCGGGATCGAGAGACCCCCTCCCGGCGGCCGATGGCCGCCGACCTCCCCCTTGCAGGGGGAGGGGGCGGAGAGGGTCCCGTCGCGGCCCGATCGCCGCGCCGTCATCCGCAGACGAACTGTCTTTCGGAAAAGGATTCATTACGCGGCGCGCCGAAGCATGTGGACGGGGCGGCATCGGCGGTGCGCTCCCTCCCCCTGCAAGGGGGAGGGTCGGGGCGGGGGTCGGCATCAAGGGGCGACGCTCATCACCGCCCGTTCGCCCAACTCGCGGACTTGCGCTTGAACTCGTCGGTTTTCTGCCAGTAGCTCTGCCAGTCGTCGGTCGGGCCGATGCCGTCGATCGCTGCGGGGCCGGTGAGCTTCGGCGCAGAGTCTGGATCGAGCACCATCAGCGGCCGGCTGCCGGTCTTGGCCGCCTCGATGCCCTGCCGCAGCAGGCGGCGATAAGCGGTGATCGCCTTGTCGGACTGGCCGAGATGCTCGCGGGTGCGGTCCTGGATCTCGCCCATCAATTCGCAGGCCCACTGGTCGTGCACGTTGATGTCGGTGCCCATGCCGGTAAAGGTCTGGTGTGCCTGCTCGTGCGGATCGTAGCCGTAGTCGTTGCGCTTGTTGCGGCGCGCCGTGTAGTGCGGCAGCTCGTACATCTGCAGCCGCTGGCGGCGCATTTCCTCCTTGTTCACCGGATCGCCGAAGCTGGTGAAGATCGCGTACCAGTAGTGCTTCGTGTCGTCGATCGGAACGTGCCACTGCGAGATCGTCATCTCGCGGCTCATCGGAATCACGAAGGCGTTGGGGAACATCAGGTTGGTGACGCGGACATGGGTGTCGCGCGCGTCGATCCGGCGCAGCGTGACGACGCGCAGGCCCCATTCGGTCGGTTCGACCTCGATGCGCGGCTGCGGAAACTCGCGCATGATGCGGGTGATCGGCATGTCGGAGCCCATCGTCTTGTCGCGGAACACCTTGCCGTACTGCTCGTTCGGATCCTCGTCCTCGAAGAAGCGATGCAGGAACGAGGTGTGCGCCGGGTCGATGCCGACCTCCAGCGACTGCAGCCAGTTGCACTCGATCATGCCCTTGAAGGCGAAGGTGTGGGTGTCCGGCGCGACGAAGCAGTCGAAATGCGGAAACTCCGGCGGCTCGCCCGGACCCATGTAGGCGAACAGGATGCCGTTCTTCTCCGCGACCGGATAGGCCTTCTGCCGGATGTTGGCGCACAGGTTGGAGCCCGCGGGCTCGGCCGGGGTCTGCAGGCACTGGCCGGTGACATCGAACAGCCAGCCGTGGAACGGGCAGCGCAGCCCGCCGTCCTCCAGCCGGCCGTAGGCGAGGTCGGTGCCGCGATGCGGACAGTTGCGGGCGACGAGGCCGTAGCGGCCGTGCTCGTCCCGGAACATCACCAGGTCTTCCCCCAGCAGCCGCAGCGCCTTCACCGGCCGCGGGCCGCTGAGCTCCTCAACCAGCGCGGCCGGCTGCCAGTAGCGGCGCAGCAGGTTCCCTGCGGGCTTGCCCGGTCCCGTGCGGGTGATCAGCTCGTTCTGTTCGGCGCTCAGCATGCGGCGTAGCCCTCGTCTGGAATTTCGCTAAACTTACCGCGAGCAAACGACGCGCGCCATGCCGCGCCAGGGAGGATTCGATGAGGACGGCCCGCATCGTCGCCGCATGCCTGCTGCTGGGCGCATCGCACGTTTCGGCCATCGCCCAGAGTGCACCGCCGGAGAATCCGTCGGCCTATCCCTCACGCACAGTGCGTCTCGTGGTTCCGTCCACCGCCGGCGGACCGATCGACGCGGTCGCGCGCATTCTGGCCGACGGCCTGCGCGCGGTGTGGACCGTATCGGTGATCGTCGAGAACAAGCCGGGCGCGGGCACCTCGACCGGCGGCATTTTCGTCGCGCAGTCGGAGCCGGACGGCTACACGCTGCTGGTCAATCCGGATTCGATCGCGGTCAACCCGAGCCTTTACCCGAACCTGCCCTACGATCCGGTCAAGAGTTTCGAGCCGGTGTCGATGCTGGTGACGGCGGCGCAGGTGCTGGTGGTGCGGCCCGATCTCGGCGTCGGCAACCTTCAGGAGTTCATCGCGCTCGCCAGGCAGAAGCAGAAAGGGCTCAACCTCGCCTCGGCCGGTCCCGGCACGATCAGCCATCTGACCGAGGTGCTGCTGGAGCAGCGCGCCGGCTTCACCAGCACGCATGTGCCGTTCCGCGGCGCGTCTCCGGCGCTGAGTGCGATGCTCGGCGGCCACGTCGACGGCATGTGGGTGATGCTCGCCCCGGCGGTGCCGCATCTGAAGTCCGGCAAGCTCAAGGCGCTGGCGGTCGCGAGCCCGCAGCGCGACAAGAATTTGCCGGACGTCCCGACCGCCGTCGAGAGCGGTTTGCCGGATTTTCTCGTGACCAACTGGCAGGCGCTGTTCGCGCCGGCCGGCACGCCCCGGCCGATCGTGGAGAAGCTCGCGGCCACGGTCGTCGAGGTTCTCAAGCGGCCGGAGATCCGCGAGCGGATGCAGCGGCTCGGTTTCGAGCCGCACGGCGGGCCAGGCACGCTCGTCACCGAGCAGATCCGCGCCAGCATGCCGCGCTGGTCTGAGGTGGTGCAGCGCGCCGGAATCAAGGCCGCGCAGTAAACCGCGCAAGCGCGGCCGCACTTACCTGCCGCGCGCTATCCCGCCGCCGGCAGCTGCCGGCGGAACATCGCCATGATGCGCTCATAGTCCCGGTTCGCGGCCTGCTGGTGATGCACCGCGCGATAGGGCAGGCCGTAGCCGTGCTCCGCCCCCATGTGGCGGTCGTAGCGATAGTGCGCCGTCTTGTCCTTCATCGCCGCGGCGAAGGTCTCGATGGCCTCGGTCGGCGCCAGCGGGTCGGCCTCCGGGAAGCCGCAATAGACCTCGCCGCGAAACATGTCGGCGTGGCGGTGCGGAGACAGCGGCCCGTCGTTGACGATGCGGGAGGGATGCAGGCCGGCGGCGGCGCGGAACGTGTCCGGGAAATGCGCGGCGGCGACCAGTGCGAGCCGCCCGCCCATGCAATAGCCGATGACGCCCATCGGCCCAGCCTTCGCCGGCTCGCTCTTCAGAAACGCCAGCACCGCTGCGATGTCGTCCATCGCTTTGGCGTCGTCCATCGCCTTGCCGGCGGCGCGCACGGCGGTCTCTTCGGCCTCGGTGATGTCCTTCGACGACCAGCGCCGCAGCGTTTCGGGCACCTGCACGCGGATGCGGCCCTGGCGATAGTGCAGGTCCGGCACGATCGCGTAATAGCCGGCGGTGCCGAAGCGGCGCGCGATGTCGTAAATCTCGTCGCGCATGCCGTAGACGTCCATCAGCACGAAGATGGCGGGAAACGGTCCGCCCTCTTCGGGATGCGTAACGAAGCATTCCATCCGCCCGTCGGCGGTGGCGATCTCGACCAGTCGGTCTTTCATGTGTGGGTCCGGTGTTGCGTGATTATGGCCGCGTGTCCATCGGCTCCGGTCCCATCGACCAGTTCCACTGGTCGTGGCCGGGCGCATAGGTGCGCGCGGTCTGCGCCGGGTTGCGGTTGATCAGTGGGCGCATGTAGTTCGGGTGGCGGACGCTGCGCACCTCGTGCTCGATGGTGAAGAGGTGCTTTCCGCTGTCGATGTCAACGATGTCCTTGAAGCGGTACTGGTAGCGGTTGTCCTCCTTGCTCACCAGCCCGCGCTCGCCGAGCCGCCGGTAGGGGCCGGAGAAGTCGACGACGTAGATCTGAACATGATGGCTGTCGAACGGCGGCTGCGGCGCGTCGGTCTCGCGGAAGTAGAGATGCTGGCTCTGGCCCACCTCGACCTTCGCCACCGCGCCGTTCTCGATCGTGGCGGCCGGCACGGCCAGCATATGCCGGTAGAATTTCGCGATGCCTTCGGCGGTGCCGGGCTCGACGTCGAACTCGACATAGGGAATGCCGAGCGTGATGCGGCCGAACCGGTGCGGGTCCGGCTCGTGCAGGCGGATGCGGTTGCCCCACGGACAGCGCGCCTCGACGTAATCGTTGTGCTCGCTGAAGCCGAACTGCGTGTCGGCGAGCTTCGCCTTCACCGCGCCGAGGCGTTGCAGCAGGGCGTCGCGGTCGGAGATCACGATGCCGGTCTTGCCGCGCAGGGTCTGGGCGTGTCCGGTCGGCAGGTGAAACTGGCTGCGGCCAACGTTGATCCACATGTTGTCGTCGGCGTTCATCAGATAGGGATCGCGCGTCAGGCCGAGCCCCGCGACGTAGAACAGCGACGCCAGCCGCTGGTCGGGGATGTTGACGTTGACGTGTTCGAGATGAACCGAATTGCCGAGATCCTCCGCCGCGCGGTCGTAGGTGGGCTGCACGCACATCCTCCGTCGGGTTCGTTGCGGAACCGACTATAGCACGGCGAATCCGCCCCGCACGGCGTCCGGCCTGAGACCGAACTGTCACATGGAACGGCTATAAATTGCGATGCCACGCCAGCGCCGCCCGGCGGCGCGCGGCATCCCGCGAGGCCGCCATGACCGAAGCTTTGAAAGCCGAAGCGTTCAAGACCGGGCATTCCGAAGCCACCCGTCGTATCGAGATCGTCGAAGGCATCGACGGCGACGAAACACCCTGCGACGACCGCTCCGCGCCGCATTTCCGCGATATCGTTGCCGCCCGCCTGCGCCGCCGCGACGTGCTGGCCGGCGGGCTGTCGGCGGCGGTCGTGGCCCTGTTCGCAGGACCGGTGCCTGTCATGCGCCCGGCCGCAGCCGCTCCGGCCGGCAGCGGCCTGCTGGGATTCAGGGCGGTGCCGGTCGGCCGCGCCGATGCGGTGACCGTTCCGGACGGCTATCGCGTCGAGACGATCCTGCGGTGGGGCGAGCCGATCCTTGGCCGCATGCCGGCGTTTTCGCCGGACAACACCGGCGAAGAACAGGCGATGCAGATCGGCAGCCATCACGACGGGCTGCATTTCTTTCCGATCGACGGGCGCTCCGACGACGGTCTGTTCGTGATGAACCATGAATATGTCGAGCCCCGGCTGATGCACCGCTCCGCGCGCGGCCACAGGCTCGCGAGCAACGGATTCGTTCTGGTCGATGGCAAGCGCCCGGCGGACGAGGTGCGCAAGGAGATCGCCGCCCACGGCGTCTCGGTGACGCGAATCCGCAAGGGCAACGACGGCCGCTGGCGGGTGGTGCCAGATCCGCGCAACCGGCGCATCACCGCGGCGACGCCCGCCGAGATCGCGGGGCCGGCGCGCGGCAGCGATCATCTCAAGACGAAATTCAGTCCGCAGGGCGAGCGCACGCGCGGCACGCTGAACAATTGCGCGCACGGCGTCACGCCCTGGAACACCTACATGGCGGCCGAGGAAAACTGGGCGGCCTATTTCCACAACGGCGACACACGGGACGGCAAGCCGCACCTGCCGCGCGAGCATGCCGAATACCGGGTGCGCAGCGGCCCCTCGCTCTATCGCTGGCATCTCGCCGACGACGGCGCGGACGAGTTCGTGCGTTTCGACGCCTCCACGCGCGGTGCACAGGCCGACGACGACTACCGCAACGAGCCCAACGCCTTTGGCTGGATGGTGGAGATCGACCCGTTCCGGCCCGACAGCGCGCCGGTCAAGCGCACGGCGCTCGGCCGTTTCGCCCACGAGGGCGTGGTGTTCGCGCCGGCGGTCGAGGGCCGCCCCGTGGTCTGCTATTCGGGCGACGATGCGACGTTCCAGTTCGTCTACAAGTATGTCAGCGCCGATCCGTATCGCAAGGCTGACGCGGGCGGGCATCTGCTAGACCAGGGCACGCTCTACGCTGCGCGCTTCGACAAGGACGGCGCGGGGGAATGGCTGGCGCTGCGCTTCGGCGAGAACGGGCTGACGCCGGAAAACGGCTTTCGCGATCAGGCCGACGTGCTGGTCAACACCCGGCTCGCGGCGCGCCGGGTGGGCGCCACGCGCATGGACCGGCCGGAGTGGGGCGCGGTCGAGCCTTCGACCGGCATGGTCTATTTCACCATGACCAACAACCCGGACCGCAAGGACGGCGACACCGACGCCGTCAATCCGCGCGCGGTCAACCGCTTCGGCCAGATCGTGCGCTGGACCGAAGAGCAGGGCGATCACGCCGCGACCCGTTTCCGCTGGGAGCTATTCCTGCTGGGCGGCGATGCGGACACCGGCCGCGACCTCGCGGGCCGGCCGCTCGGCGGCGACAGCCTGCTGGCCTGCCCGGACGGGCTGTGGTTCGACGCCGACGGCCGGCTCTGGATCCAGACCGACATCGGCGAGAGCGGCCAGAACAAGGGGCCGTACGCGGCGTTCGGCAATAACGCCATGCTGTGCGCCGATCCGAAGACCGGCGAGATCCGCCGCTTTCTGACCGGACCCGTGGGGCAGGAGATCACCGGCGTGGTCACGACGCCGGACGGCCGCACCATGTTCGTCAACGTCCAGCATCCGGGGGCGACCACCACGCCGGACAACTTCGCGTCAGGCCGGCTCGACAGCCACTGGCCGGACGGCGGCGAGGCGATCCCGCGATCGGCGACGCTGGTGATCTCGCGGGTGGACGGTGGCGTGATCGGCGGGCCGCAGGATTCTGAGGTCAGCGTCGCGCGCTGAGGAAGTCGAGGATGCGCGCGGGCGCGTTGTCCTCGCCCTGCCGCTCGACCGCAATGTCCCAGTAGTCGGAGCGCGGCAGGCATTCGTGCAGGTAGCGCGCCGCCGAGGTGGCGTGAGCGGCGTCGTTGCCCGGCACCACCAGCGCCGGAATGTCGAGGCCGAGCAGGTCTTCCGGCTCGGCGCCCGGCGCGGTGTCGCGATCGAACAGCGTGCGCGCCATGCCGGCGACGGTCTGCAGGTAGCGTTCGGGGTCGAGCGCGACATAGGATTCCGCGAAGGCGCGATCATGCCGGAGCACCGAGGCCCACGGCCCGCCGCGCGGATCGGCGCCGAACGGCTTGCCGTCCTTCGCCACCAGCTCGGCCACAGCATTGAGCCCGTGCTCCTGCACGAAGCCGACATGCGCGGCGAACCGGCGATGGCTGGAAATGCGGTATCTCGCGCCGCCGACCGGCCACCACAGCACCATGCTCAAGACGCGCTGCGGCAGCGTCGCGCCGAAGGCCGCGACCGGGCCGCAGCCCATGCAGCCGCCGATCAGATGCGCCTTCTCATGGCCGAGGTGATCGAGCAGGCCCGCGCCCTGCCGCACATAGTCGACCCAGGTGACGCGCTCCACGCGGCCGCCGGACTGGCCGCATTCGCGGCGGTCGAATGCGATGCAGGTAAAGTGCTGCGGCAGATGGTCGAGCAATTTGATCTTTGCGTAGACGCCCTGGGTTCGCCAGGTCTCGATCGTGGCGTTGAATCCGCCGGGCGCATACATCAGCAGCGGCGGGCCGGAGCCAAGCGTCTCGTAGCGGGTGGCGATGCCGTCGATGGTGACGAAGGCCATGGGTCTGTCCTGCGCTCGTCTGCTTTGCGCTCGCGGAGCCGGCGCCGCCCGGAGTCCGGACGGCGCAACGGCGTTCCGCTCGGCGCTTACGCCTTCAGCTTCAGCAGCGCGTCGGCGTTGCCGTGGCACAGCTTGGCCATGTCGGCCGGCGACAGCGCGACCTCGTTGAGGAAGTCGCGGCCGCGCTTGTCCATCGCGAACGGATAGTCGACCGAGAACATGATGCGGTCGATGCCGAAGGTCTGCAGCGCGGCGAGGAACGGAGGCTGGCTGAACACGCCGCTAGTGGTGATCCAGACCTGGTCGACGATGGTGCGGCTCGGCGGGCGCTTCAGATGCGCGACCTCGGCGGCGGCGACCTCGTCGATGCGCGCCAGCATCACCGGCAGCATCTCGCCCATGTGGCCGATGATCATCTTGAGTTTGGGATGCTTGTCGAAGGTGCCGGCGAACACCATGCGCAGGATGTGGATCGCGACCTCGGAGTGCCAGCCCCAGCCGGCGGTGCCGACCACGCGGTCGGTGCCGTCGGGCAGACCGCCGTAATAGGCCTTCTGCACCTCGAGCATCGGCACGTTCGGGTGGATGTAGATCGGCACGTCGAGCTCGACCGCGGCCGCGAGCAGTTGGTCGTAGCCCGGATGGTCGAGGAAGCGGCCCTCGGTGGTGCCGTGGATCATCGCGCCGACCATGCCGTGATCCTTGACCGCGCGCTTCAGCTCGGCAGCGCAGGCCTCGGGCGCGGCCATCGGAAGCTGCGCGAAGGCGGCGTAGCGTTTCGGATTCTTAGCGACCGTCTCGGCGAGCGCGTCGTTGACCTTCTTAGCAAGGTCGATGCCGGCCTGGCCGGGCACGAGGTCGGGCCCGGGGCCGCTGTTGGAGAGCACGTGCACGGTGACGCCGGCGTCGTCCATCGACTTCAGCCGCTTCTCGCCGGTCTCCGGCAGAAGCTCCATCGGATTGGCCTGGCCCGGGGCGATGTTGCGCTTGCCGTAGTGGCCGCGCGCGGCGATCGCGGCAGGGTCGATGGTCTTCACCAAAGCGGGAAACGAAATGTGCTCTTCGAGTGCGACGACGCGCATGGGCGAGGCTCTCCTGTGGCGTGGATCGTTTTGTTGCGGGGCTGTTTTCGCCCGGATGGCGGGGCGGGGCAAGACGTGATCGCGCCGAGCCCTCAAACCTGAAAATGCCTGATTGCGTAGAGGTAAGCTGCTTAAATCCTAAAAAATATGTCCCTTATTCCTTCGGCAACTCGCCCTTGTAGTTCCGGTCGTAATACTCCGGCTTCATGCGGTTCTCGGCGCCGTTCTTCGCCAGCGTCGCTTCGTACTCGCGCTTCAGGAACGGGTCTTCCATCCAGTACGGGATCGACGAGCCGCCCTCGTTGATGTCCATGCCGGTGTAGTCGATGTGCTTCTCGCCGGGCGGGCCGGGCTCGCGGCCGGGATTGTGCGGGCCGAACCACGCCGTCAGGCGCAGCGGCTCCTTCGAGCAGCCGAAGTGCTGGTGAAACCAGCGCGCTCCGCCGGGCGCGGCCGAAACCATGCCGACCGGCTCGTAGTCGACGCGCTTGACCAGATCGGCCTTGCCGTCCTTCCACGGGTTGACGCCGGCGTGCTCCGGCCAGGTGTAGGTGTAGCCCTTGCCGCGCAGGCAGATCAGCACCGCCGCCGACGTGTGCGCATGCGCCTTTGAGTAGCGGCCGTTCTCGTGCTGCGCGATCCAGAGATAGAACGTGTTGCCGGTCATGAACGGCTCGATGCGGCGGTAGCCGGGCGAGCGCCGGTTGTCGAGCGGAAGGTCGCAGTTGACGATGTCGGGAACGAAGTTGGTGCGGCGCATGGCGAGCCCGCGCACCGGGTCGGGCTCGATGTCGTCCTTGTACTTGTAGAAGTCATCCGCGCCGGAGAAGCGGTCGCGAAACTGGAACGGATTGTCGAAGATCGCGCCGACGTTGTTGATCAGGTTCATCAGGTTCGGCGCGGTGGTGCCGCCGAGCAGCAGCGCGGGCGACGACGAGGCGTTGACCAGCCGGTGCATGGCGTTCACCGGGATCGAGAACAGCGAGCCCTTCTGCCATTCGAAGATGTGGCGCTTGCTGTCGCCCTCGAGCCAGACCTCGGTCGAACCGCGGCCTTCCACGACGTAGTAGATTTCCTCGTAGAGATGCTTCTCGGCGTTGAGCGCGCCGGCGCCGGGAATTTCGACGACGTAGTTGCCCCACTTTCCTTCGGTGCCGTGAAGCTGGATGTAGGTGCCGCGCCCGCCGGTCCGTTTCCACGGGGCGAGCGGCAGGTTCTGCACCTTGCTCACGCCGATGTCGCGGACGATCGGGATGCCCTCGGACTCCATGAACAGGTCGTAGGGCGTCTTCGGCCGACCGAACTGGCCGAAGCCGGCGCGCTGGTTCGCGCCGGGCTCGTGCCAGTGCGAAACGCCGGGGATGTCATGCATGGCGTTGCTCCATGCCCACGGTGCGGGTGGTGCGCTCCCTCCCCCTGCAAGGGGGAGGGTTGGGGTGGGGGTCTGCTGTTCTGCGAGCGATGGACTCCCGCCCGGATCGCTTCGCGACCCGCCCACCCCCTTTCAGGGGGAGGTGAAGCCGAGCGTGTCGCACCGATGTGCGCTCAAGCATGCTCTTTCTCTTCTGCCGCCGTGCTCTTACCGGCCGCGCCTTCGCGCTCCGCGGCATAGGCCTTGTCCATCTGCGAGGTCAGGCCATGCTTCGCCAACTCGGCCGCGAACTGCTGGCGTGTCTGCGGGTTCTCGTCGGCGTAGTCGATCTGGTCGCCGCCGTCGCGCCGGCTGATCCAGGCCTTGGGCACGCCCTGCGCGTTGCGGATCGCGACCCCCTCGTGCTTGAAGGCGAGATAGCGCGCCGGCGTCGTGCCGGTGTTGAAGTGCTGGTGCATCCACATGTTCGGCGGCACGATCATCGAGCCGACTTCCCATTTGTAGTAGCGCGGCTCGTCGCCCTCCGGCCACATCAGCGAATAGCCCTCTCCCGAGAGAATGATGACATGCGCGCCGGGCCCGTGGGCGTGCGCCTTCTTGTAGGTGCCGACCGGGAACTGGGAGATGTGGCTGTTGAGCGAGGACTTTGCGAAGTTGAAGCGGATGTGGCCGCCGCCGGCGCCGCGCTCCTTGGCGGTGATCAGCGGCAGATTGACCGCGTCCGGCACGAAATTGGTCGCGAGCAGGAAGCCCTTGGTCTCGTCCTTGGCCGAGAAGTAGTCAGGCTCGCCGTTGAAGCGGCCCTTGAAGTCGTAGGACGTGCCGAAGACGAAATCGAGATCCTCGTAGAGATTGATCACGATCGGCGCATTGGTCACCGAGACGAAGCGCGCCGGCTCGCGGCCCGAGCCGTTGAAATGCTGGTGCCAGCAGTTGAGCGGGATCGCGAACAGCGCGCCGGCCTTCCACTCGAACGTCATGCGCGCGCCGGCATCGTTCCACACCGTGGTGGAGCCGCGGCCGTCGAGGATCATGATCGTTTCCTCGAACAACTGCCGCTGCGGGTTGAGCGTCTTGCCCGGCGGAATTTCGCAAACGTAGCAGTCGTTGGAGGTGCGCGACGCCTCGTGGTTCATGAACACGCCCCGGCCGCCGCGGCGCGCCCAGGGCTTGAGCTCAACCGTGTGCAGGTTTGGAACGTAAGTCGAGGAAATCAGGTCGAGCCCCTCGCTCTTGACCCAGCGGGTGTAGGGCGTTTCTTTTTCCGTCGCGAACTTCCTGGCGAGATCGTCCGAAACGATGGCGTCCTTGGCCATGCGTCGCTCCCTGAGCGCGAATCGCATGCGTCCGCGCGAATGGTCCCGGCGCGCATCGTCTCGCGCCTTGTCCCGTGACGCTAGAGCCTTTTTGGCTCCGATGGAATCGGAACCAAGGCCGCTTTCCTTCTTTTGTTTTGTCGCTTTTTCTTCTCGCGAACCGGTATCCGCTTCGCCCGGCATGCACAGGAATTTAGGCGAACCTTGAGTCCTTGCCCCGCGTTGCCCAAAACCGATACCAATCCCCGAGGCGCCGTGTCAGACTGCCCGGAACGGGCGAACGCTCGAACAAGAATCCAGGGGAGGACGACCATGAGACACAGGGGCTCGATCTGTGCCGCCGCGGTTGCGGCTGCCGTCACGGCTGCCGCCGTTCCCGCGCAGGCGCAAAGCTGGCCGAGCCGGCCGATCACCGCGCTGATTCCGTTCGCCGCCGGCAACGCCAATGACCTCGCCGCGCGCATCGTGATGGATCAGGTCTCCAAGCAGCTCAACCAGACCATCGTGATCGACAACCGCGGCGGCGCCGGCGGCACGATCGCGGTGGCGGCGACCGCGCGCGCCGCGCCGGACGGCTACACCGTCGTGGTGCATTCTTCGTCGTTCAGCGCAGCCTATGTCACGCACAAGAGCCTGCCCTACGACACCCTCAAGGACTTCACCACGATCAGCTCGATCGGCATCCAGCCGACGGTGCTGGTGGCCTCGCCCGCCAAGGGCTTCAAGAGCGCGCAGGATCTGATCGCCGCCGCCAAGGCCAAGCCGGGCGTGATGAATTTCGCTTCGGCCGGCCGCGGATCGGCCTCGCATCTGGCGGCCGAGCGATTCCGGCTCTCTGCCGGCATCCAGGCGCAGCACATTCCGTTCAAGGGCCCGGTCGAGGCGCTGACCGAGGTGATGGCCGGGCGCATCGATTTCTACTTCCTGCCGGTCTCGCCGGCGCTGCCGCTGATCCAGCAGGGCAAGGTGGTGGCGCTCGCGGTCTCGTCGGACAAGCGCG
Organism: uncultured Alphaproteobacteria bacterium; assembly: GCA_963758225.1. Classification (GTDB taxonomy): domain Bacteria; phylum Pseudomonadota; class Alphaproteobacteria; order Rhizobiales; family Xanthobacteraceae; genus Z2-YC6860. The sequence continues at coordinate 594,834 of CAVWUJ010000003.1, forward strand.
CCCCGCAACTGCCGGAGGTGCCGACGACGCAGGAGATCGGCCTGAAGGACGCATCCTATGTGTTCTGGAACGGCATCTTCGGTCCGGCGAAAATGCCGGCCGACATCGTCAACCGCTTCCACGCCGAAACCCAGAAGGCGCTGCAGGTCGACGCCGTGAAGGAGCGTCTCGGAAAGCTCGGCGTCCAGCCGCTGATGATGTCGGTCGCCGACTTCGACAGGTATTTCAAGGACGACGTGATGGCGACCGTCAATCTCGCCAAGCAGGCCGGCATCGAGGCGCAATAGCGGCAGGGGCCTTTTCGAGCGGTCCGGACGGGGCGGCGCGGCCGCCCCTGCTTTCTTTCGGCCGCCGGTGAACCGAAAGGCCGCCCGCGTCGTCTCAGGGCGGAGCGGATTTTCGGCCGTTCCGCGCCGTGCCCGCCCATGGGTTGGCGTGGGCTCCCGGCGCCGGCCGTGTGCGACCGGCGTCGGCGGTCCGGCTGAAATCTGCTAAGAGAGACCGTGAACGGAAGGTGCTGTGGCGTTGGGCCTGCGCCTGCCCAGCAAAAGGTGCGGTATTGCCCATGGCCGATTCCAAGCCGCTGTTTCTGTCCCGCCGCTTCGCTCCCCTGTTCTGGTGCCAGTTCTTCTCCGCGTTCACCGACAATTTCGTCAAGAACGCGCTGGTCTTTCTGATTCTGTTCAAGCTCGGCGAGAGCCAGGCCGGCCCGCTCATCACGCTGGCCGCCGCGGTGTTCATCGCACCCTATTTCTTCCTCTCCGCGCTCGGCGGCCAGATGGCCGACCGTTTCGACAAGGCGCGGGTGGCCCAGCGCATCAAGTTCGTCGAGATCGGGGTGGCGCTGATCGCCATCGCCGGATTCTGGATGCAGTCGATCCCGCTGCTGTTCGTGGCGCTGTTCCTGTTCGGCGTCATCGGTTCGCTGTTCGGCCCGATCAAGTACGGCATCCTGCCCGATCTCCTGAAGCGGTCGGAACTGCCCGCCGCCAACGCGATGGTCGAGGGCGCGACCTTCATGGCGATCCTGCTCGGCACCATCGCCGGCGGGCTCGCTGCCAAGGGCGGCGGCGATCCGACGATCATGGCGGCGCTGCTCCTGACCTTCGCGCTGCTGTGCTGGAGTTCGTCCCTGCTGATCCCGCCGGTCGGGCAGGCCGCGCCCGACCTTCGGATCTCGCCCAACATCGCCAAATCGACGGTCGAGCTGATCTCGCATCTGCGTGCGGACCGCCGGCTGTGGTGGGGTGCGCTGGTCACGAGCTGGTTCTGGCTGGTCGGCGCGGTGGTGCTGTCGCTCCTGCCGCCGCTGGTGAAGTTCGTGCTCGGTGGCGTCGAGGAGGTCGTGACGGCCTTCCTGGCGATCTTCTCGATCGCGGTCGCGGTCGGCTCCGGCCTCGCGGCGTGGCTCGCCGCCGGCCGCATCGTGATCCTGCCGACGCTCGTCGGCGCGGTGCTGCTCGGAGTGTTCGCGCTCGATCTGGCCTGGGTCACCTATGGCGTGGCCTCCGCCACGACCCCGCAGGGGCTTGGCGATGTGTTCGGCTCCGCGCTCGGCATCCGCGTCACCATCGACCTCGCGGGACTCGCAATCGCCGGCGGCCTCTACATCGTGCCGACCTTCGCGGCGGTGCAGGCCTGGGCCGGCGTCGACCGGCGCGCGCGGGTGATCGCGGCGGTGAACGTGCTCAACGCCGCCTTCATGGTGGGCGGCACCGGCGCTATCGCGGCGATGCAGGCGTTCGGCATGACGACGCCGGCGCTGTTCGCCGTGATGGGCGTGGCGTGCCTGCTGGTCGCGCTCGTCATCGCGCGCACCATGCCGGTCAATCCGCTGATGGATTTTCTTTCGATCCTGTTCCGGGCGTTCTATCGCGTCGAGGTCAGGGGCGTCGAAAACCTCCAGCACGCCGGCCACAATCCGATCATCGCGCTCAACCACGTCAGCTTCCTCGACGCGCCGCTGGCGCTGTCGCTGCTCGGCAAGGAGCCGGTGTTCGCGATCGACAGCGCGATGGCGCAGAACTGGTGGGTCAAGCCGTTCCTGCAATTCACCAACGCTATGCCGCTCGATCCGACCAAGCCGATGGCGACGCGCACCCTGATCAACGCGGTGAAGGACGGCCATCCGCTCATCATCTTCCCGGAGGGCCGCATCACCGTCACCGGCAGCCTGATGAAGGTCTATGACGGCGCGGGGCTGATCGCCGACAAGACCGGCGCCTATGTCGTGCCGGTGCGCATCGACGGGCTGGAGCGCACGCCGTTCACGCGGCTGTCGCGCGGCCAGATCAAGCGCAAGTGGTTTCCCAAGGTCACGGTCACGGTGCTTGAGCCCGTCAAGCTCGAGGTCGATCCGGCCCTCAAGGGCAAGGCGCGTCGCCAGGCGGCGGGCGCGGCGCTCTACGGCATCATGTCGGACCTGGTGTTCCGCACCACCTCGATGGACCGCACCGTGTTCGAGGCGGTGCTGGAGGCCGCCGAGCGCCATGGCAAGGGCCGGGTCGCGGTCGAGGATCCGGTTGCGGGCGTGCTGACTTACAAGCGGCTGCTGATCGGCGCGGCGGTGCTGGGCCGCAAGCTGATGCCCTATGCGCCGCTCGGCAAGCCGGTCGGGGTGATGCTGCCGAACGCCAACGGAGCGGCCGCCACCCTGATGGCGCTGATGTCGATCGGCCGCGTGCCGGCGATGATCAACTTCACCGCGGGCGCGGCCAACGTGCTGGCCGCCTGCAAGGCGGCGGACCTCAAGGTGATCCTCACCGCGCGCACCTTCATCGAGAAGGCGCGGCTGGAGAATCTCGTCGCCGCGATCGAGGGGCAGGTGCAGATCGTCTATCTCGACGACATCCGCCCGACCATCACGCTTAAGGACAAGCTGCGCGGCCTGCTCGACCACAGCAAGCCGCTGGTGCCGCGCAAGCCCGAGGACTGGGCCGCGATCCTGTTCACCTCGGGCTCCGAGGGCACGCCCAAGGGCGTCGTGCTGTCCCACCGCAACATGCTGGCGAACGCCGCCCAGGCCGCGGCACGCATCGACTTCGGCCGCCAGGACAAGGTGTTCAACGTCCTGCCGGTGTTCCACTCCTTTGGCCTGACGGTCGGCCTGATCCTGCCGCTGGTCTCGGGCGTGCGCATTTATCTCTATCCCTCGCCGCTGCATTACCGGATCGTGCCCGAGCTGGTGTACGGCGTGAACGCCACCATCCTGTTCGGCACCGACACGTTCCTGAGCGGCTACGCGCGAGCCGCGCACGCCTACGACTTCCGCTCGCTGCGCTACATCCTCGCCGGCGCCGAGCCGGTGAAGGAGGCGACGCGCCGCATCTATCTGGAGAAGTTCGGCCTGCGCATCCTCGAAGGCTACGGCGTCACCGAGACCGCGCCGGCGCTCGCGCTCAACACGCCGATGTTCAACCGGTTCGGCACTGTCGGCCGGCTACTGCCCGGCATGGAGGCGCGGATCGATCCGGTGGAGGGGGTCGAGGAGGGCGGCCGGCTCTATGTGAAGGGGCCGAACGTCATGCTCGGCTATCTGCGCGTGGAAAATCCCGGCGTGCTGGAGCCGCCGCCGGAGGGCTGGCACGACACCGGCGATATCGTCACCATCGACGCGCAGGGCTTCATCGCGATCAAGGGCCGCGCCAAGCGCTTCGCCAAGATCGGCGGCGAGATGGTGTCGTTTGCCGCGGTCGAGACGCTGGCGAGCGAACTGTGGCCCGACGCGATGTCGGCGGTCGCGTCCGTGCCGGACGCGCGCAAGGGCGAGCGGCTGATCATGATGACGCAGAAGAAGGGCGCGACCCGTTCCGAATTCCAGCAGTTCGCGCGCGCGCGCGGCGCGTCCGAGCTGATGACGCCGGCCGAGATCGTCGTCACCGACAAGCTTCCGGTGCTGGGCTCCGGCAAGCTCGATCTGGTCGCGGTCGCGAAGATGGTGAAGGAGCACGCCGCGGCGACGATGGCGAAGCCCGCGGTGCTGGTGTAATCGGGCGGCGATGGTCGACCTTCCCACCCATCTTCGCGCTCTTGCCGACGCGGACATCCCGCATTTCGGCGATGCCGAGATGGCGCGGCGGCGTGCGCTCGTCGCAGACGCGCTGGCCGCGGCCGGGGCCGATCATCTGGTGTTCTACGGCGCGAACCGCGCCGGCTCCTGCGTGCAATGGCTGACGCAATGGCCTGTCACCGCCGAGGCCATCGGCGTGCACACGCCGGGCCGTCCGGATGCGCTGTTCGTGCAGCACGTCAACCACGCGCCGCTGGCCCGGCTGTTCGCCCACGAGGCGGAGACCGTGGAGTGGGGCGGGCCGTCGTCGCTGGCGAAGATCGTCGCAACGCTGGAACATCGCGGCGCGCGTGCCGGCCGCGTCGCCGTGATCGGGCCGATGCCGTTCGCGCCGCACGCGGCGCTCTCCGAAAAATTCGGGCCGGTCGCCGATCTCAACCGCACTTACGCGGGGTTGCGCGCGGTGAAGTCGGACGAGGAGCTGGACTGGCTGCGGATCGGTGCGGCGTTCAGCGACGCCGGCATGGCCGCGCTCGCCGCCGCGATCCGGCCGGGCGCGAGCGAGCGCGAACTCGGCGACGCGGTCGAACGCGCCTACGTCGCGCAGGGCGGCGGCACCTGGATCCATTTCATCGGTACGACGCCGATGAAGAATCCGCAGGTGCCTGCGCCGCGGCAATATCCGTCCGGACGTCGCGTCGCGCAGGGCGACATCGTGTTCGCCGAGATCAGCGCACACTTCTGGGACTATTCCGGACAGGTTCTGCGCAGCTTCGCGGTTGGCGTCGAGCCGCCGCCGCTCTACCGCGCGCTGCACGGCGCGGCCGACATGGCCTTCGACGCGATCGCTGAAATCCTGAAGGAGGGCACGCGGCCGTCCGAGGTGATCGCGGCCGCGCGGGTGATCGAGGATGCCGGCTTCACCATTCTCGACGACCTGCTGCACGGCTACGGCGGCGGCTACCTGCCGCCGGTGCTGGGCTCCGAGAGCCGGCCGGCCGGTCCGGTGCCGGACGCGCCGTTCCGCGCCGGCCAGACCGTGGTGATCCAGCCCAACGTGGTGACGCGCGACGGCAAGGCCGGCGTGCAGACCGGAGAGCTGGTGGTGATCACCAAAGACGGCATCGAGAGCCTGCACCGGTTTCCGCGCGGCTTCGCGCAGGTGTAGGGCGATCTGTTCCCCGCTGTGAGCTGCGCTGCGCCCCGGACACAAGAGATTCGGGAACAGCAGTCGCTGCCGGCAAGCAATTCCGTCAGCCGCCCGTCGCTCCCAGTTGCTTCGCCATCCAGTCCGCGCTGTGCGGCCGCCAGCGGTAGCCTCGGTTGTTGGCGATGTGGTTTCCGTCCTCGATGATCAGCATCGTCACCGGCCCCTTCACCTCTCGCGCCACGCGCTGGGTGTCCTCCCACGGCACGATGCGGTCGAGCTTGCCGTTCATGATGTAGATCGGGCATTCGATCCGGCGCGCGGCGTCCTTCAGCGTGAGCGTCAGCGCGTTGGCGCGCGCCTCGTCGTCGGTCCGGCACTTGCTGCGCACCCGGAACGCCTCGCGCGTCAATTCCGGCAGGCCGTCCCAGGCTTCGCCGAAGCTGTAGGGCCCGCCGAGCGCCATGCAGGCCCTGATCCGCTTCTCGTAGGCGGCGGCGCGCGGCGCGTAATAGCCGCCGAGGCTCACCCCCCACATGCCGATGCGTGCCGTGTCGATGTCTTCGCGGTCCGTGATCGCGTCGATCACCGCCGTCACCGCGGTCTCGTAATTCCCGCGGATCGCGAAGTCGGCCTCGCCCTCGCCCTGGCCAGGCCCGTCGAACGCCAGCGTAGCGATGCCACGCGCCAGATAGGGCTGCTCGTAGGCGTCGGTCTCCTCCTTGGTCGAGTCCAGGCCGCAGGCCATCAGCATCACCGGCGGCTTCTTTGCGCCGGCCGGCTTGCGCAGGATGCCGTAGAGCGTCCTGCCCTCGAACGGGATTGCGATCCGCTCGCCCGGCGGCGTGAGATGCGGCAGCGCCAGCGTCCGGCACTCGACCGCCTTTCGGTGCGCCGCGTTCATCTGGTCGAGATCGTGCACGAACAGGAACTTGCCGAAGTGGTAGTAGACGCCGGCGCGCTGCAGGTGCTCGCCGGCGGTGAGGAAGCGCTTCTCCGCCAGCGCCTCGAGGCCGAGATCCTCGTGCCGCTTCGCGCGTTCGCTCCAGGCGGCGCACCAGCCGTCCCACGACGACAGCGAGGCCGTGACCTCCTCGAAGTCGGTCAGCACGACGCCATTCGCGACGAAGCGCGCGGCCCAGTGTCCGACGGCGGATTTCAGGCGGGGGTCGGTCATCGGCGGCGCTCCTCCTCGGGGCGTGTGCGCGTTCGGCGCATCTTGCAGCGCATTGCGGGTCGGGATCGGCCGCGCACGGCGCGGCGGGCTGGACAGTGCAGGCATGATGCCGCGCCGGTGCGGGGCGATCAACGCGGCTCGATGCGCCGGCGGCACGAACGTCGCGTCCGCGCACTGGTTACCCCAATCTTAACCTCCGGCCTTTAGCGTCTTTGCACTGTCGGAGTGTGCGATGCGTATCGGTGGCGTGCGAACGCTCGCGGCAATCGCCGCGGGGCTGGTGTGGCTGACGGGTTGTGCGCAGTCCGGCGGGCCGTTCTCGTCGGGCGACAATTCCGCCACGACCGGCTCGATCCCGGCCGATCCGGCTTCCGGGCTTCAGGGCATCGATCCCGGCGACGACCTCGCTCTCGGCAAGGCGCATTACCGGCATGGCCGCTACGAACAGGCCGAGTTGCATTTCCGCAAGGCGACCGGGCGCAATCCGAAATCCGCGGAGGCCTGGGTCGGGCTTGCGGCCGCGCACGACCGGCTCAAGCGGTTCGATCTGGCCGATCGCGCCTACGCGCAGGCGACCGCGCTCGCCGGCGCCACGCCGGAGCTGCTCAACAACCAGGGCTATTCGTATCTGCTGCGCGGCGATCATCGCCGCGCCCGCGAGACTTCTCGCTGCGGCGGCGGCGCGCGATCCGCAGAACCCCTATGTGCAGAACAACCTGCGCCTGCTGGCCGAGGCCGAACGCAAGACCGCGAGTCTCGACTGAACCGGGCGACGGTGCGGCCGTCGCAGGGCGCTCGCCGCGAACACGACCGGGCGCTCTGGACTCGCCGCGGCCGCCATGCCACCTCAGACCGGAACGCGGAGAGGCGGATGTTCGAGGCGCTGCGCAACCTGTTTTCCGAACTGACCCAGGGCGAGACCGGCCGCAGCTTCGATGCCAACGACGAAAAGCTCGCCGCCGCAGCCCTTCTGGTGCATGTCGCGACCGTGGACGGCGGGTTTTCCGATGCCGAGCGCGGCGTGCTGCAAGCCTGCCTGAAATCGAAGTTCGAGCTCGACGACGCCGGCGTGAACGCGCTGATCGATCAGGCGATCGCCGCCGATCAGGAGGCGGTGGATCTCTACCGTTTCACCAGCCTGCTGCTGCGCGAGCTTGACGAGGACGGCCGCCGCCGCATCGTCGGCATGATGTGGCAGGTGGTTTACGCCGACGGCCGCGTGACCGAATTCGAGGACAATCTGATCTGGCGCGCCGCCGACCTGCTTGGCATTTCGTCGCGCGACCGGATGGCGCTGCGCCGGCAGGCGCAGGCCGCGGCGGGCAGGCCGGAATGAACGGCCCGGTGAAGGGCACGGCGAGCGGCGGCATGCACCGCGTCACGATCATCACCGGCGCATCCGCGGGCATCGGCGCGGAGCTTTCGCGGGTGTTCGCGCGCCACGGCCATCGTCTCGCGCTGGTCGCGCGCCGGCGCGAACGGCTCGATGCGCTGGCCGACGAGATCGCGGCCGCGTCTCCGGGCGGCGGTCCGCGGCCGCTGGTCGTCGACTGCGACCTTTCGATGCCGGGCGCGGCCGCGCTCATTGGCGCGGCGCTCGCCGCCGAGGGGCTGGAGGCCGATCATCTGGTCAACAACGCCGGCTTCGGGCTGGTCGGCCGCGCCGCCGATCTCGACCGCCGCGCGCAGCTCGAAATGATCGACGTCAACATGCGCGCGCTCACCGACCTGTCGCTGGTGTTCGCGCCGGGGCTGGCCGCGCGCGGCGGCGGCCTGCTCAACGTGGCGTCGGTCGCGGGCTTTCTGCCGGGGCCAGGCTCGGCGGTCTATTACGCGACCAAGGCCTTCGTGCTGTCGTTCACCGAGGCGCTGCATGCCGAGTTCGGCGGCTCCGGTTTGCGGGTGACGGCGCTGTGTCCGGGGCCGGTGGCGACCGAATTCCAGGCCCGCGCCGGGATCGCCGAAAGCACGCCGCCGTGGCCGCTCGCGGTCAGCGCGCGCCGGGTGGCGGAGCAGGGGTATAGGGGGCTGGCGAACGGCCGGCGGGTGGTGGTGCCGGGCTTCGCCAACAAGATCGTGACGGTCCTGCCGCGGCTGCTTCCGGCATCGATCCTGCTTTCGATGGTGGAGCGGCGGCAGCGCCGGCGCATCGAACGGCCCGCTCCGCCGGCATAGACGCCATCGCATTCAAGGTCTTGCAATCGAGCGTTAACCGGTTAGGTGTTGAATGAACTTCGGATTGTTCGGTTCGGTGCCATGAACCCACCCGTCCTGATCGTCCTGCATCAGGAAAACTCGACGCCGGGGCGCGTCGGCCAGGAGCTGCGAAGCCGCGGATACGCGCTTGATATCCGGCGCCCGCGGTTCGACGACCCGCTGCCCGACACGCTCGAGAACCACGCCGGCGCGGTGATCTTCGGCGGTCCGCCGAGCGCCAACGACACCGACGATTACATCCGCCGCGAGATCGACTGGATTTCCGTTCCGCTGAAGGAGGAGAAGCCGTTTCTCGGCATCTGCCTCGGCGCGCAGATGCTGGCGCATCATCTCGGCGCAAGGGTCTATCCGCATCCGCAGGGCCATGCCGAAGTCGGCTATTATCCGATCTATCCCACCGACGCCGGCCTCGAAATTTGCGACCCGTGGCCGAGCCATGTCTACCAGTGGCATCGCGAGGGCTTCGACCTGCCGGCCGGCGCGGCCATGCTGGCGCAGGGCGATGCGTTTCCGAACCAGGCGTTCCGCTACGGGCCGGCGGCCTTCGCGCTCCAGTTCCACATGGACGTGACGCACGCGATGATGTGCCGGTGGACCGTGCGCGGACACGCCCGCATGGAATTGCCCGGCGCCCAGCCGCGCGAAGCGCATTTCGCCGGCAAGCTTTTGTACGACGCCGCCTGCCGCGCCTGGCTTGGCGCCTTCATCGACGGTTGGCTCGATCCGGACGGATTCGCGTCGCGCGGCAAGAGCGCCGCGCCGGCCGGCGCGAACTCCATTCCTCAGCGCCGGGCCGCCGCCATCGCCTGAACCCGGTAGAGTTCGGGAAACGCCTTCCGTCCGATCGCCACCACCAGCAGCGCGCCGAACCCGCCGGCGATCACCGCCGGGATCGTGCCGACGAACGCCGCCATCGCGCCGGCGCGGAATTCGCCGAGCTGGTTCGACGCCGTCACGAACAGCGAGTTAACGGCGCCCACGCGACCGCGCATCGCGTCCGGCGTCTCGAGCTGGATCAGCGTCATGCGGATCACCACGCTGAGCATGTCGGCTGCGCCCAGCACCGTCAGCGCCATCAGCGACAGCACCATCGACCGGGACAGCGCGAACACGATCACCGACAGGCCGAACATGGCGATGCCCGCGAACATGATCCGCCCGGCGTTGCGGCTGGGCGGCCAGCGCACCAGAATCGCGGCGGTCAGCAGCGCGCCGACCCCGGGCGCGGCGCGCAGGAGGCCGAGCCCCCAGGCGTCGGTTTCCAGCACGTCGCGGGCGAACACCGGCAGCAGCGCCGTCGCGCCGCCGAGCAGCACCGCGAACATGTCCAGCGAGATCGCGCCGAGCACGATCGGATTGCGCCGGATGAAGGCGAAGCCCGCGAACAGCGTCTCCACGCTCATGGGCTCGCGTTTGATCGGCGCGCGCTGCATCCGGATCAGTCCGACCAGGATGCCGGCAACGATGTAGAGCGCGCAGCACAACGAATAAACCAGCACCGGGCTCACGGCGTAGATCAGCCCGCCGATCGCCGGACCGGCGATCACGGCGGTCTGCGTGGCCGAGGAGGCTGCGGCCTGCGCCCGCGGCAGCACCGCGATCGGCACCAGCGCCGGCACCAGCGTCTGCATCGTGGTGGCTTCGAAGGTCCGCGCCGCGCCGATCAACAGGATGATGCCGAGGATGGTCTCGCGAGTCAGCCAGCCGGCCGACGTGCCGACCGCCAGCACGGCGATGCCGGCGCCGGACGCAAACTGGCACAGCCGCACGATGGTGCGCCGGTCGTAGCGGTCCGCGACGTGACCCGCGACCAGCACCAGCAGAAACGCCGGGATGAAATAGCAAAGACCGACCAGCCCGAGGTCGAGAGGGTTGTTGGTCAGGTCGTAGATCTGCCAGCCGACCGCCACCGCCTGCATCTGCAGCGCGACCGTGGAGAACACCCGCGACAGCCAGTACAGCGCGAACGGGCGATGCCGGCGCAATTGCAGATCGCGGGACTCGTCGAGGTTCATGGACGGTTTTGCGAAATGGGTCCGTCTCCCGACTCATGCGCCGAAAACCGGGAGTTCCGGCGCTATGGCATGAATTGCCCGGCGTGACTATCCTTCTCCACTGACTGCCAGTCTTTCAGGAGCCGCATGCGCAGCGACATGTCCGCGCCCGAGTTGCCGCCGCTTCCCGCTGTGCTCGATCGCACGGTGGCCGAGGCGGGCCGAATCCTCGAGCTTTTGCCGGTGGCGACCTGGATCTGCGATCCCGACACGCGGATCGTCCAGTACAACCGCCGCGCGGCGGAAATCTGGGGTCGCGAGCCCGCGCCCTGCGAATCCCACGAACAGTTCACGGCCGCGTCCCGGTTCTACGATGCCGACGGCCAGATTCTGCAGCAGTCCGCGGTGCGAAGCGTGCTGCAGACGGGCGAACCCGTTCGCGACGCCGAGGTCGTGGTCGAGCGGCCGAACGGCAACCGGATCGTGGTGCTGCTCAACATCGAGCCGCTGCGCGATGCCGAGGGCCGTATCGTCGGCGCAATCAACTGCATCCAGGACATCACGGAGCGCAAGCGCGTGGCGATGCAGGTCGAGCGCCAGCGCGAGGAGCTGCGCGAGCAGCAGGAGCGCTGGAACGCGACCTACGAGCACGCCGCCATCGGCATCGTCGAGATCGACGCCGAAGGACGCTTCCTGCGGATCAACCAGGCGATCTGCAACATCATCGGCCGCACCCGCGAGGAGCTGCTCGGCTGGCGGCTGTTCGCCAGCACGCATCCGGCCGATCGCGATCACGACGAGGAGCTTTACCGGCGGCAGGTGCGCGGCGACCTGGAGTTCTATTCCGTCGAAAAGCGCTTCATCCGCGGCGACGGCCGAATTGTCTGGTGCGCGATCCGCTCCTCGACGGTGCGCGACGAAACCGGCCGGTTTCTCTACAGCGTCCGCGTGGTGCAGGACGTCACCGAGCGCAAGGAGGCCGAGGAGCGCCAGAAGGTGATGATCGACGAGCTGAACCACCGGGTGAAGAACACGCTCGCCACGGTCCAGTCGCTCGCCACCCAGACCGCGCGCGGCACCAGTTCGCCGGAGGAGTTCCGCCAAGCCTTCGAGGGCCGGCTGATCGCTGTGAGCCACGCCCACGACCAGTTGACCCGCCGCCACTGGCGCAATGCCGATCTGCGCGACATCGTGACGGCCACCACCGCGCCCTATCTCGCGCCGGCGAACGAGCAGATTGCGATCAAGGGCGATCCGATCACGCTCACCCCGCGCGCCAGCCTGACGCTGGCGCTGGCGTTTCACGAGCTGACCACCAACGCCTCCAAATACGGGGCGCTGTCACGGCCCTCCGGCCGGATCGACGTGCACTGGCAGATCGATTCCGCGGCGAAACCGGAGCGGTTGCGGATCGAATGGCGGGAGCGCGGCGGTCCGCCGGTTTCGCCGCCCGAGCGCAGAGGCTTCGGCTCGCGGTTCATCGAGGGCAGCGTGGCGGCGGAGTTGCACGGCACCGCGCGGATCGACTTCGATCCGGAGGGCTTGCGCTGCACGATGGATATCCCGTTCGACCCGGCGGCCAAGGCGCGGCCGGCCTGAGGCCGGCGCGGCTCGCGAGCCGAGCCGCTGCCACCCCGGCATTGTTGCCGATCCGCCGAAAACTCGTGAAGTTGGTGGAGCCAGGCGGGATCGAACCGCCGACCTCCTCATTGCGAACGAGGCGCTCTCCCAGCTGAGCTATGGCCCCAACCGGGGCGCACGAATGCTTTGGCGCGCCCCTCAACGAGTGGGCGCCATTTAGGCCCCGGGGGTGCAAGAGTCAAGAATGCGGGCGCCGATCGCGTCCGGTCTCCGCCCTTCCGGCGACTTTCCGGCGTGGGCGAACCTGCGATTCCGCCACAGCTTGTTCGGGGCAGGGGGAATCGGTAGGTTCGAATCGCTTCATCCGACGGCAGGGCCATGCGCGCGCTATTTCTGGTCATCGATCTCGCCCTTGAGATTTACATCTGGCTTCTGATCGCCTCGGCGATCCTGTCCTGGCTGATCGCGTTCAACGTCGTGAACACGCGCAACCAGTTCGTCTCGATGATCGGCGAGTTCCTCTACAGGATCACCGAGCCGGCGTTGCGGCCGATCCGCAACGTGATGCCCAATCTGGGCGGCATCGATATTTCCCCGATCATCCTGATCCTGATCATCATCTTCATCCGCTACTGCATCGCGCTTTACATCATTCCGAACGTGGTGTGACGCGGCGAATGTCCGCCTGCGGATCGTCCCGCCGGGCGTCCGACGCCGGCGCTGCGGCGTTGCCGCCGGTCCTGGAATTGCAAGCCCATCGAACGCAGGCGCCGCGTCCGGGTTCGGGGCGTAACCGTATCGAAGGCGGCTCATGACGGCACGGATCATCGACGGCAAGGCGATCGCGGCGGACCTGCGAGTGCGCGTGGCGGAGGAGGTCCGGCGGCTGGCCGGCGGACACGGACTGGTGCCCGGCCTGGCGGTCGTTCTGGCCGGCAACGATCCGGCGAGCGAGGCCTATGTCGGCTCCAAGAAGAAAATGACGGTCGAGGCCGGAATGCGGTCGTTCGAGCACCGGATTCCGGACACCGTGAGCCAGGACGACCTGCTGGCGCTGGTCGCGAAGCTGAATGCCGATCCGGCGGTGCACGGCATTCTCGTACAGCTTCCGCTGCCGAAGCAGATCGATGCACAGGTCGTGCTCGCCGCCATCGATCCGGCCAAGGACGTGGACGGCTTCCATCCGGTCAACGCCGGCCGCCTGGCGTCGGGCCTGCCGGCGCTGACGCCCTGCACACCGCTCGGCTGCATCGTGCTGGCGAAATCGGTGCACGATTCGCTCGAGGGGCTGGAGGCGGTGGTGCTCGGCCGCTCCAACATCGTCGGCAAGCCGCTGCTGCAATTGCTGCTCGCCGAGAACGCGACGGTGACGGTGGCGCATTCGCGCACCCGCGATCTTCCGTCGGTGTGCCGGCGCGCCGACCTCGTGTTCGCCGCGGTCGGCCGCCCGCTGATGGTCAAGGCCGACTGGATCAAGCCCGGCGCGACCGTGATCGACGTCGGCATCAACCGCGTGCCCGGCGAAGGCGGCAAATCCCGGCTGGTCGGGGACGTGGACTATGCCGGCGCGGCCGAGGTCGCAGGTGCGATCACGCCGGTGCCGGGCGGCGTCGGGCCGATGACCATCGCCTGCCTGCTGGTCAACACCGTGCGGGCCGCCTGCGCGATCGCGGGACTCCCGAAGCCGGCGGTGTAAAACGGTCGAATGCTTTTGCTGCGCTTGGCCTGCTTCGCGGATAGCCAGTCACGAAAAAGCCCGGCACGGGCCGGGCTTGAGCCGTTGCGCGGTGAGCGGGTTCAGCTGTTCCAGGCGAAGGCGACCTTGTCGAGCGCGCGCTCGCCGAATCGCTCCGAGGAGCGCGCCACGGCGCGCCCGCCGAGCGCCTTGTAGAACTCCACGGCCGGGTCGTTGTCCGACAGCGCCCAGACCACGAGGCTCTTCAGCCCGCTCTGGCTCAGGTCGCGGCGCGCCGAGGTGAAAAGGCGGCGGCCGAAGCCGAGACCCTGGTACTCCGGGCGCAGGTAAAGCTCGTAGATCTCGCCGTCGTAGAACAGGCTGCGGGCGCGGTTGCGGCCGTAGTTGGCGTAACCCGCGATCTTGTCGCCGAAGGCGAGGATCGCGATGCGGCTGCCCTTGCGGATCGCGCTATCCCACCAGTCCGGGCCGCGCCGGTTGATAAGCCGGTCGAGCTCGATCCCCGGAATCACGCCCTGGTAGGCGGCGCGCCAAGCCACGTCGTGCGTCTCGGCGACGGCGGCGGCATCGGACGACTTGGCGCGGCGAATCTCGATGAGGACGGTGCTCATGGAGCGAGTATGAGCAATCGCTTCGCGCGCCTTCAAGGGCTTCGTTTAACCGACGGTTAACGATGTGGATTACCGCTTGTCGCAAGCCGGCCTGCGCGCGCCGGCCGGCGTCGAAAAGCCCGCGAATGTCTTATGTTTGCAGGCCTGTGGCGCGGGCGACACGGCGAATCAGGAAATCTCGTCCGGGCGGCGGACGATGCGTCGCATCGGTGCAAAGAGTCGCGGGCGACGAATGCGCCGCGCTCTCGCTATGCAAAGCTGATTCGCGAATCCCCTCGTCTCGTTTCGAGACGCTGGTCCGCTGCCCGGAGTTCCTGTCGTCAGACGCTTTCCGTCTCGCGGGCGCGTTCGGCGCGCTTGCGCTCGTTCGGGTCGAGCAGCTTCTTACGCAGCCGGATCGACTTGGGAGTCACTTCGACCAGTTCGTCGTCCTCGATATAGGCCAGCGCCTTCTCCAGCGACATGCGGATCGGCGGCGTCAGCCGAACCGCCTCGTCCTTGGACGTGGTGCGGATGTTGGTGAGCTGCTTGCCCTTGAGGACGTTGATTTCGAGGTCGTTGTCGCGGGTGTGCTCGCCGACGATCATACCGCGGTACACCTTCCAGCCCGGCTCGATCATCATCGGGCCGCGGTCTTCCAGCTTCCACATGGCATAGGCGACCGCCTCGCCCTGCTCGTTGGAGATCAGCACGCCGTTGCGGCGACCCTGGATCTCGCCCTTGAACGGCGCATAGGCGTGGAAGAGCCGGTTCATGATCGCGGTGCCACGGGTGTCGGTCAGCAGTTCGCCCTGGTAGCCGATCAGACCGCGGGTCGGCGCGAGAAACACCAGTCGCACGCGGCCGCCGCCGGACGGTTTCAGCTCGATCATGTCGGCCTTGCGCTCCGACATCTTCTGCACGACCACGCCGGAGTGGATCTCGTCGACGTCGATCACCACCTCCTCGATCGGCTCCTCGAGCTGGCCGGCGTCGTTCTTGCGCAGCAGCACCCGGGGCCGCGAGACCGAAAGCTCGTAGCCCTCGCGGCGCATGTTCTCGATCAGGATGCCAAGCTGCAGCTCGCCGCGGCCGGCGACCTCCATCGAGTCCTTGTCGTCGGATTCGCGAACCCGCAGCGCGACGTTGCTTTCCGCCTCGCGCATCAGCCGGTCGCGGATCATGCGGCTGGTGACCTTGTCGCCCTCCGTGCCGGCGAGCGGCGAATCGTTCACCCGGAACATCATGGCGAGGGTCGGCGGATCGATCGGCTGCGCGGGCAACGGCGTTTCGACCTCCGGCGCGCCGATCGTGTGCGCCACCGAGGCGTTCGGCAGGCCGGCGATGGCGACGATGTCGCCTGCTTCGGCTTCGTCGACCGGCGTGCGCTCCAGGCCGCGGAAGGCGAGAATCTTGGTGATGCGGCCGCTCTCGACCAGCTTGCCGTCGTGGCTCAGAACCTTGACCTGCTGGTTCGGCTTGACGGTGCCCGAGGTGATGCGGCCGGTGATCAGTCGGCCGAGATAGGGGTTGGCCTCCATGATGGTGCCGAGGAGGCGGAACGGCCCGTCCTCGATCCGCGGCTCCGGAACATGCCGCAGCACCAGCTCGAACAGCGGCGTCATGCCGGCGTCCTGCGGGCCTTCGAGCTTTTCGGACATCCAGCCCTGCTTGGCCGAGCCGTAGAGGATCGGGAAGTCGAGCTGTTCGTCGGTGGCGTCGAGCGCCGCGAACAGGTCGAACACCTCGTTGACCACCTCGGTCGGTCGCGCGTCGGGCCGGTCCACCTTGTTGATCACGACGATCGGCTTGAGGCCCATCTTGAGAGCCTTGGAGACCACGAACTTGGTCTGCGGAAGTGGGCCTTCGGCGGCGTCGACCAGCACCAGCGCGCCGTCGACCATGTTGAGGATGCGCTCGACCTCGCCGCCGAAGTCGGCGTGGCCCGGCGTGTCCACGATGTTGATCCGGGTGTCCTGCCAGTCGATCGAGGTCGCCTTGGCCAGAATCGTGATGCCGCGCTCGCGCTCCAGGTCGTTGGAGTCCATCGCCCGTTCGGCGACGCGCTGGTTCTCCCGGAAGGTGCCGGACTGCTGGAGCAGGCGGTCGACCAGGGTGGTCTTGCCGTGGTCGACGTGGGCGATGATGGCGATGTTGCGGAGCTTCATGCGGCGTCTGTGTCGTTGCGGACCCCGGCCGATCCGGTTCCGTCAACCCTTCCGTCTGGCGGTGGTCGTGGAGCGCCGGGCCTGGCCTTGCGGGCGATCCCGGCCCAACAGGAGAGCGGAAAAAGCCGAACCGACGCCCGCCTGTATTGCGGCGCAATATAGCGATGGGCTGCGCCGGCGCAACCGCGGCGACGTGCGATTTGAGGCGGTTTTTGCGGTATCGTTACGCAACGCAGGAGGGGACTCCTGCGCCGGGGGCGTCCAGACCGCACAGGGTGCGCGGTTAGAGCCTCTTTCCGCCGGGTTTATGGGCGCTTCGCCGCCTTCGGGCGGCGTTCCGCAGGGAGGGCCGATTCGATGCGCGAGAAGCTGACTGGGCAGGCAAGGGCTTCGGCGCTCGACGGATTGCCGGGCTGGAGCGAGGTGGCCGGCCGCGATGCAATCGCCCGTACCTTCACGTTCCGGGATTTCAACGAGGCCTTCGGATTCATGACCCGCGCGGCGCTGGTGGCCGAGAAGATGGACCATCATCCGGAGTGGCGGAACGTCTACAAGACCGTCGAGGTGACGCTTTCCACCCACGATGCCGGCGGGCTGACGGCGCTCGACGTGGAACTCGCAACGGCGATGAACCGCATCGCCGGCTGAGCCGCTTGCGTCGGCGGCGCCAGGCCACCATTTGCCCCTGGTGCTTTGGAGGACGGCTATGCGGTCGCAGGACTGGCAGAATGAGGACCGGGCCCGCCGTCGGCAGGCCGACCGCGACGAGGCGGCCGTGCGCCGCGACTTCTGGCGCAAGCTCGCGGGTCTGGCGAGCCGGCTGCCGTTCGCCGAGGATCTGCTGACCGCCTATTACTGCGCCTTCGATCGCGCCACGCCATTTCACGTTCGCGCGGCGCTGCTCGCTGCGCTGGCCTATTTCGTGCTGCCGGTCGATGCCGTGCCGGATATCCTCCCGGTGTTCGGCTTTGCCGACGACGCGGCCGTGCTCGCCGGCGCGATCCGGCTGGTCATGGCGCATATCGTGCCGGAGCATCGCGACGCCGCGCGGGCCGCGCTCGACCGCATGCGCGCCGCCGCCGCATGAGGCGGGTGGCGGCAAGCCCGTCGCGTGACGATTTGACCGTTTCCGCCTGACGACGACGGTTTGGCCGCCTAGTGGCCCGTTCTCGTTGGACGGTCTCCTTTGCAACCGCCGGGGGCGCGACCATTTCTGCCTTCACATTAACGATTTCGCTCATTATTTCGCTATTATTCAGCTGATTTGCTTCGCCGGCGCTTTATTCGGGCGCCTTTCCCCTATGTCCGCCCTGCGCGAGGCCCGATGATCTCGACCCAACGCTTCCTGCTCGCTCTGTCCGTTCTGACTGCCGCGGCCGCCGCGCCCTCCGGTGCGCTGGCCCAGCAGAAACCCGGCGCCAATCCGGTCGCGCAGGCGACGCTGCTCGGCCAGTATGCCGACTGGGGCGCCTACACGGCCCAGCCCGGCGGCCGAAAGGTCTGTTTCGCGATCTCGCGGCCGACCTCCAAGCAGGAGAATCCGCCGAACCGGCGTTCCGACGAGCACGGCGTGTTCATGTTCGTCTCGACCCGTCCGGCGGAGAAGGTGGTCAACGAGGTCTCGCTGCTGATCACAAATTACGCATTCAACAATTCCGACGCGACGCTGGCGCTGGGCGGGACGAACTTCCCGCTACAGACCCAGAACGACGGCGCCTGGACCAAGAATGCCGGCGACGAATCCAAGCTGGTCGACGCCATGCGCAAGGGCTCGGACCTGGTGGTGCGGGCCACCACCTCGCGCGGAACCCAGACCATCGACACCTTCTCGCTCAAGGGTATTTCCCAGGCGCTGGACCGCGTCGCCCAGGAGTGCAAATAAGACGCTAGCGGTCGGCGGCCGACAACCGAAGGCGTAACCGCGCGGCCTGGTTCCGCGCCTGCGTAGCGAACAATGATCCCGAAATCTTGACGCGGCCACAGCGCCGCAGGCCCTTGCGGCGATCGAGAAGACGCCGCTGGAGCGCTATGTCGCGCCCGCGAAGCCGTCGCTGGTCGGCCTCTCGCGGGCCGCGCTTGCCGACGCGCTCGGCGCCGCCGGCGTGCCCGAAGGCCAGCGCAGGATGCGCGTGCAGCAGCTCTGGCACTGGCTCTACGTCCGGGGCGTGCAGAGCTTCGATGCCATGAGCAGCGTATCGAAGGATCTGCGCACGCGGCTTGCGGAGCATTACACCCTGGAACGGCCGGAGGTGGTGGCCGAGCAGGTTTCGGTCGACGGCACCCGCAAGTGGCTCCTGCGTCTGCCGGGCGAGGGAATGGGGCGGCCGCACGAGGTCGAGTGCGTCTACATCCCCGAAAGCGACCGCGGCACGCTTTGCGTTTCGAGCCAGGTCGGCTGCACGCTGAACTGCTCGTTCTGCCACACCGGAACGCAACGGCTGGTCCGCAACCTGACGCCCGGCGAGATCGTCGGCCAGCTGATGGTCGCGCGCGACCGGCTCGGCGATTTCGTCGGCATGGAGCGCGCGCAGGGGCCGGGTCTGCCGACCGCGGGCGAGCGCTGCGTCTCGAACGTCGTCATGATGGGGATGGGCGAGCCGCTCTACAATTTCGAGGCGGTTCGCGATGCGCTCGGCGTGGTGCAGGACGGCGATGGGCTCGCACTGTCGCGCCGGCGGATCACGCTCTCGACGTCGGGCGTGGTGCCGATGATCGAACGCTGCGGAGCCGAGATCGGCGTGATGCTGGCGGTGTCGCTGCATGCGGTGCGCGACGATCTGCGCAACGAACTGGTGCCGCTCAATCGGAAATATCCGATCGCGCAGCTTCTGGAGTCATGCCGCAACTATCCGGGGGTGTCGAACGCGCGTCGCATCACGTTCGAATATGTGATGCTCAAGGGCGTCAACGATTCGCTGTCGGATGCGAAGGAGCTGGTCCGGCTGCTCAAGGGCATTCCGGCCAAGATCAACCTGATCCCGTTCAACCCGTGGCCGGGTTCGCAATACGAATGCTCGGACTGGGACCGGATCGAGGCTTTCTCAGAGATCGTGTTCAACGCGGGTTACGCCTCTCCGGTGCGCACGCCGCGCGGCCGCGATATTCTCGCGGCCTGCGGCCAGCTCAAGAGCGCGACGGAAAAGCTGTCGGCGCGCGAGCGCATGGCGCTGCGCGCGATGGCGATGACGGACTGACCGGCAACAGGGCCGCGCCGATGATCGTCGTCCGACTTCTGCTTCGCTTCATCGTGGTGCCGTTCGGCGCTCTGGTGGCGCTGATGGCCGCCTCGACCGTCGGCATCGTCGCGCACTGGAATGGCTTCGCGAACGCGGTGGCGGCGGAAACCGCTTCGCCGGACGGCGCGTTCATGCTGACGGCGATGTTCGGTCCGATCTTCGCGGCGATTGTCGTGACCTCCGCCGTGGCGATCGTGACGCCGGCCTCGCTCGGAGCGCTGATCGCCGAAGCCTTCGCGATCCGCTCCTGGATCTTTCACGTCGCAAACGGCGCGCTCGCGGCCTGGATCGGCGCGACGCTTACGGCGGACGTGAAGGATATGCCGGTCGCTTTCGACCGCCCGGTTCTGATCGTGGCCGCCGGCGTCGCCGCGGGCTTCGCCTACTGGGCGGTGGCCGGCTGGAGCGCCGGGTTCTGGAAGCCGGTGTTCCGGCCGCCGGACCGGTCTGCCGGCGCGGCACCGGGAACGCCCGCGACTTGATGCTTTTCATTGTCATGGGTGTTGGGTAGACCGGCGGCATGAACCGGACTGGACTCCTGATCGCGCTATCGGTCGCCGCCGTCGTGGGCCTCGTGTTCGGGCTTTATCCGGAGCTCGATCTTTGGCTGGCGTCGCTGTTCTTCAATCCGGAGAGCAGGCGCTTCCTGCAATTTCACCACCCCTGGATGATGGACGTGCGCGACACCACGATGTGGCTCGTGACCGCGATGGTTCTGGTTCCCGTGGGGGCGTTCGTGCTGAAGGCCCTGTGGCCGCGCCGGCCGCTGATGGTGCCGGCGCGCGCCATTCTGTTTCTGTCGCTGACGATGGCGCTCGGCCCAGGCCTCGTGGTCAACGCGGGGCTCAAGGAGAACTGGAACCGCTCGCGTCCGGTCGACGTGCCGCAGCTCGCCGGCTCCGAGAAGTTCACGCCGTGGTGGGACGTGCGCGGCGGCTGCGAGAAGAACTGCTCGTTCGTGTCCGGCGATTCCGCGGGCGCATTCTGGACGCTGGCGCCGGCGGCGCTTACGCCGCCGCAATGGCGGCCGGTCGCCTATGCCGGCGCGTTGGCCTTCGGCTCGTTCGTCGGCCTGCTGCGCATGGCGTTCGGCGGCCACTTCTTTACCGACGTGATTTTCTCCGGCGTGTTCGTGTTTCTCGTGATCTGGCTCGTCCACGGCCTCATCTATCGCTGGCCGCGCACCCGGCTCGACGAGCAGGCGGCGGAGGACTGGATGGAGCGCACGGCGCTGTCCGGCTACGCGCGGCTCGGCCGGTTGTTCGGGCTGCGTCGGTCGCCGGAACGAAACTGACGAATCTTTTGCATGTCGAAATGAAAAGTCCGGCCGCGTGGCCGGACTTTTTGTTTCGACGATCGTCGTCCGTTCAGCGCTGCTGCGCCCGCGCGTGGCGCGCCTCGAGCTGTTCGGCGAAAGCGGCGATGGTCTTGGCGTAGACCAGCGCGCGGTTCCATTTGCGGATCACCTCGAAGTTTTCGGTTCCCTCGTTCCAGGGCTGGCCGGTCTTCCAGCCGTGGCCTTTGAGATAATTGGCGATCGATGCGAGCGTATCGGGCACGCTGCGGAACAGGTCGCGCTTGCCGTCGCCGTCGAAGTCGACCGCGAACTTGTTGTAGGACGACGGCAGGAAGTGCGCCTGTCCGATTTCGCCGGCCCAGTCGCTGCGCATGTCGGCCACCGCAAGGTCGCCCTTCTGCGCCAGCTCCAAAGCCTCGAAGAGCTCGTTCTGGAAGAACGCGCTGCGGCGGCAGTCGAAGCCGAGCGTGGCGGTGGCGCGCAGAACATCGTTCTTGCCGCGGTTGATGCCGAAGTCGCTTTCGAGGCCCCACAGCACAACGGTCATCGCGGCCGGCACGCCGTAGGCCTTCTCGACGCGGCGCAAAGTCGATGCGTGCTCGTCCATCATGCGCGACGCCTTGGCGAAGCGCGACTTGATGCGCGGCAGCGCGAACTCCTCGAAGCTCTGCTTGAACACGCCCTGCCGGCGGTCGGCGCGCAGCACCAATTCGTCGAGCGTGACATTGTTGAGCAGCGCGAGCGTCTTCGCCGACAGGCCCCTGGCGGCGGCCTCCTGCCGAAACTCCTTGAGGAAGGCGTCGAAGCCGCCTGGATGATCGCACTGCGCCGCCATTGCGGGTGCAGCAAAGGAAAGCGTGAGTGTGGTGAGAAGAGCGGCTGAGAACGCGCGAACCGGTCGCATGGCTGCCTCGCTGGTGGACACAAATCCCGATGCCTCGCGCGCAGAAATAGCTCAGGAGCAGGCCTCGCGCGTAGCGCGATCCATAGATGCGGTTAAGCGGCGCGGTTAAGCGATGGGGTTAATGCAGCGGCGGCGTGGCCGCGTATCAGGCCGGGCCGCGAATGATGGCGGATGGCGCGAAATGTCCGATCGGGTGGTCTGCATCCTTCTGCGTGGTCGGCGTTGCAACGGAAGGCATGGAGCGGGGCGAGCATGGGGGGCATGCGCTCAACCCTGCGCCCGGTTGGCGCGAAAGCTGCTTTGGCGTGACGCCATGCTGAACCCGATGGAAATCATGCCCGTGCTCGCGTTGGCCGCGATGCTGGTGTTCATCCCCCTGATGAGCGACGGCCCGCCTTAAGGCGTTTTCCGGCCGCGTCGAAACCCGTCACGTTTCACTCTGGCGCTGGAACCGGAGGGCGGTCCCGCACGTTTGCTGTGCGAGATCGGTCGCCCGCGCCTCTTGCGCGGGCTGGTCCGGGGTTTTCGCAAACCGCGTCATTTTCCAACCGCGTAACAGGTGGGAGTAGAACCATGATTCCGTCCAACTGGGTGGGCCCGGCCGTGCTGTTTTTTGCCGGCGCCGTCTTCGGCCGCGTGTTCGGTGTCAAGCCGCTGGTCAAGGGCGCCATGACCGCCGCGACCATGACCGGCATGCTGCCGGACAGCGATAGCGGGTCGCGCCGTTCGCGCACGCCGACCCGTCGCCCGGCCAACCGCGCCGCCCGCAAGCGCGCGCCGCAAAAGCGCTCCAAGCCGGTCGACTAACCACCGGCTGCAGGGCCGGCGGCGCCGGTCTTCGTTCCAGCTTTCAGGCCGGTCGCGGGCGTGCCCTGCGGCCGGCTGTTTTTGCGACCGCTCGGCGGATGTGACGCGCGGTTCGGGCCGCTGCCGTCTCCGCCTTGCGCCACCGCCGGTTCCCCCTATAGTCCGCGCGAATTTCAGCCCTTTCCGCGACGGACCCTGCTTCATGGCCAAGACCGCCCCCAAGAAAGTCGTGCTCGCCTACTCCGGTGGCCTCGACACCTCGATCATCCTGAAGTGGCTGCAAACCACCTATGGCTGCGAGGTCGTGACATTTACGGCCGATCTCGGTCAGGGCGAGGAGCTGGAGCCGGCCCGCAAGAAGGCCCAGATGCTGGGCATCAAGGACGAGAACATCTTCATCGAGGATCTGCGCGAGGAGTTCGTCCGCGACTACGTCTTCCCGATGTTTCGCGCCAACGCGGTCTACGAGGGCATCTATCTGCTCGGCACCTCGATTGCGCGCCCGCTGATCGCCAAGAAGCAGATCGAGATCGCGCAGAGGCTCGGCGCCGACGCGGTCTGTCACGGCGCCACCGGCAAGGGCAACGATCAGGTCCGGTTCGAGCTGGCCTATTACGCGCTGGAGCCGGGCATCCGCATCGTCGCGCCGTGGCGCGAGTGGAGCTTCAAGGGCCGCGAGGAACTGCTCGACTTCGCGCGCCAGAACCAGATTCCTATCGCCAAGGACAAGGAGGGCGAGGCTCCGTTCTCGGTCGACGCCAACCTTCTGCACTCGTCGTCCGAGGGCAAGGTGCTCGAGGATCCCGCCAAGGAGGCGCCGTCGATCGTCTATCAGCGCACCATCTCGCCGATGGACGCGCCGGACACGCCCACAGAAATTTCGGTTGGTTTCAGCAAGGGCGACGCGGTCAGCCTGAACGGCAAGCCGATGTCGCCGGCGACGATCCTCACGGAGCTGAACGCGCTCGGCAAGGCGAACGGCATCGGCCGCGTCGATCTCGTCGAAAACCGCTTCGTGGGCATGAAGTCGAGGGGCGTTTACGAGACGCCGGGCGGCACGATCCTCCTGCAGGCGCATCGCGCCATCGAATCGGTCACGCTCGACCGCGGCGCAGCGCACCTGAAGGACGAACTGATGCCGCGCTACGCCGAGCTGATCTACAACGGCTTCTGGTTCGCGCCCGAGCGCGAGATGCTGCAGGCGGCCATCGACAAGAGCCAGGAGCACGTCGAGGGCGAGGTGCGGCTCAAGCTCTACAAGGGCAAC
This sequence comes from uncultured Alphaproteobacteria bacterium, assembly GCA_963758225.1. Classification (GTDB taxonomy): domain Bacteria; phylum Pseudomonadota; class Alphaproteobacteria; order Rhizobiales; family Xanthobacteraceae; genus Z2-YC6860. Next base: position 618,924 of record CAVWUJ010000003.1, read on the forward strand.
GTGATCGTCACCGGGCGCGAAAGCCCGGCGTCGCTCTATTCCTCGACGCTCGTGACCTTCGAGGACGACAAGGGCGCTTACGACCAGAAGGACGCCGAGGGCTTCATCAAGCTGAATGCGCTTCGCCTGCGGACGCTGGGACAGCGCAAGAAGATGCTGGGCCGCTGAGCCTCAGGCGAACAGGCTCTCATGAAATGACTGAGGGGCCGTGAGGCCCCTCAGTTGTATCGGCCATGCCGGATGCTATGCCGGCGTTACTTCCCCGCGAGCAGCGGCGTGATGCGCCGGACGGTGACGCGGCGGTTGCGCTCCTCCGGTCCGTCCGTCGGCACCTTCAGGAATTCCTCGCCGTAACCCTGCGTCGTCAGGTTCTCCGGCGGAATTCCGAACTCCTCCGCGAGAATGAACGCCACCAATTCCGCACGACGGTCCGACAGCGACAGATTGTCGATGTCCGCCCCGACGGCGTCGGTGTGGCCCTCGATCAGGAACACCTCGTCCGGATTGCGCTTGATCACCTGTTGCATGCCATAGGCGATCTCTTCGAGCGCGCGAACCTGGTCGGGACGCACCTCCCACGATCCGGTGTCGAAGGTCACGGTGTCGACGTCGACCCGCGGCATCCGCTCGCGCAGGTTCTGCGTGTAACGGATTTCGTCGAGCGTATAGGGTCGCTCGATCGCCATCACCGGCGGTGCGATGAAGGTCTCGTAGATCTGCCGGCGGTCGACCCGCCGTGCTTCGACGATGTAGCGCTCGCGCGGGATCGTCACGCGCGGCGGGGCGATGTTCAGGAACACATTGCCGATCCCGATGCCGATTCCCGGCGCCGGTCCGCCGCGGCGACGGTTGTCGATGATAATGGTCTCGCGGCCGCCGCGATCGCGGCGCAGCCGCTGCATCAGGCGGCCATTGCTGTCGGTGACGGTGACGATCACGGTGCCGTCCGGGCGGGTCGCGATCGTGCGGATCTCGTCGCCGCGACGCTCGGTCCGCAGATCGGCGCGTCCGCCGCGCGGCCCCTGACGGAACAGCTCGGCCTCGTTGCGCCGGATCACGGTGCGGTTGCCTTCACGCACGATGGTGCGGCCCGGCTCCTGAATGACCGTGCGGTTGCCGTCGCGGGTTTCGCGGCGCTGGCTCCTGAAATCCTCCAAACGCCGGACGCCCTCCGGAGTCGGCTGGGGCGCAGCCGCTGCGGCGGGGGCCTGCTGCTGGGCAGGCGCCTGGGTGGCGGCGGGAGCCTGTGCAGGAGCCTGTGCGGGCGCTTGGGCCGGGGCCTGTGTCGGCGCGGCCGGCTGCTGGGCGGGCTGCTGGGTGGGTGGCGTGCCCGGCGGTGTCGCGCCGCGCTGGTCGCGACGTTCGTCCCGACGCTCATCGCGCCGATCGCCGCGCTCGTCACGGCGTTCCTCGCGCCGCTCCTGACGCTGTTCGGGGCGCTGCTGTTGCTGCGTGGCGGGCGCGGGTTGCGTCTGAGGCACGGCCTGCGGAGCGGTGCGCTGCTGCTGGGGTTGCACGGCCGGCTTGTCCTGCGTCTGCGGGGCTGGCGCAGCCGGCTTCTGCTGCGGGGCGGGAGGCGGCGGGGGCGGCGCAGCAGGCTTGGCTGCCGGCGGAGTGGGCGGTGCCGGCTTGGCCGCCGGAGGCGGTGCGGGCTTCTCGGCCGGCGGCGGCGGAGCCGCAGGCTTGGCCGCGGGCGGTGCCGGCGGCTTGGGCGGAGCGGCCTTCGGCTCCGGCTTCGGCTCGGGTTTCGGCTTCGGCTCGGGCTTCTTGTCGTCAGGCTGGGCCTGCGCAAGCGTAACGGGAGCCTGCGAGGCGAGCGGCGCTGCGACCGCCATCGGCGGGAGCGCCAGGGCTGGGATCATCGTTCCGGCGAGGAGGAGGCATCTGATCTTCATCATCGAGTCCTTGTTATGAAAACGAATGCGCAACAGGGTGATCGAATTGGAGCGTTTGTGCGGGACCGCGGCATGACGCTGGGGCGGCGGATTTGTGTCTGTTGGCTTACCGATTTGACAGGTCGCTGAACGAATTGACAGGAGTGGCTGTCTCGCGCTCCAGGCGATATGCCCGCACCGATTGGCGCGTGCCTACAACGCCAAGGAACGATTTGCGTTCCCGGGCATTGAGGAAGCCGCCCGCGCCGATCTGGCGCAGGGCGTGAACATGTCTATATGCGAATTCCGGTCGCGGACCGGAGCCGGCGCAGGGTCCGGTGCGGAGGTTTCGCCATGATCTACATTCTCGCGATTTTTCTGCCGCCGCTGGCGCTGCTGCTCAACGGACAGATCTTTTCGGCGATCCTGAACTTCGTGCTGATCGTGCCATGCCTGATCTTCGGCCTGGTCTTTCCGCTGCTGTTCGTCGTGCCGTCGGCCCATGCGGTGATCGCGATCTCGATGAATCGCGAGAAGCGCAAGCATCGCGAGATCGTCGATGCGATCGAGCGCCACGGCCCGCCGCCCGGCTGGAGATTCTAGCGCCGTCTCGTGACGCGCGGATGATAAATGCAAAACGGCCGGGACAAACCCGGCCGTTTCGGTTTTCGGAAAGTTGGGCGGCTAGACCTGCCGCTCGACCATCTTCTTCTTGATCTCGGCGATCGACTTCGCCGGATTGAGGCCCTTCGGGCAGGCCTTCGAGCAGTTCATGATGGTGTGGCAGCGATAGAGCCGGAACGGGTCTTCCAGATTGTCGAGGCGCTCGCCGGTCGCTTCGTCGCGGCTGTCGTTGATCCAGCGGTTGGCCTGCAGCAGCGCCGCCGGGCCGAGATAGCGATCGCCGTTCCACCAGTAGCTCGGGCACGAGGTGGTGCAGCACGCGCACAGAATGCACTCGTAGTGGTCGTCGAGCTTCTTGCGGTCCTCGTGGCTCTGCTTCCACTCTTTCTCGGGCGTCGGCGTCTCGGTCTTCAGCCAGGGCTCGATGGAGGCGTACTGCGCGTAGAACGTGGTGAGGTTCGGCACCAGATCCTTCACCACCTCCATGTGCGGCAGCGGATAGATCCGGACGGTGTCCTTGATCTCGTCCATGCCCTTGGTGCACGCGAGCGTGTTGGTGCCGTCGATGTTCATCGCGCAGGAGCCGCACACGCCTTCGCGGCAGGATCTCCGGAAGGTCAGCGTCGGATCGATCTTGTTCTTGATCCAGATCAGCGCGTCGAGAACCATCGGCGCGCAGTCGTCGCGGTCGACGAAATAGGTGTCGACGCGCGGGTTCTGCCCGTCCTCCGGGTTCCAGCGATAGACCCGGAACGGCTTGACGTTGCGTGCGCCGGTCGGGCGCTTCCACGTCTTGCCTTCGGTAACCTTGGAGTTCTTGGGAAGGGTGAGTTGGACCATGTTCAGTACACCCGCGCCTTGGGCTCGATGTAGGAGACTTCGTTCGTCAGCGTGTTGGTGTGGACCGGGCGGTAGTCGATCGTCACGTTGCCCTTGTCGTCCATCCACGACAGCGTGTGCTTCATCCAGTTGACGTCGTCGCGGTCGGGGAAGTCCTCGCGCGCGTGGCCGCCGCGGCTCTCGGTGCGGTTGGCGGCCGAGTCCATCGTCACCACGGCCTGCGCGATGAGATTGTCGTACTCCAGCGTCTCGATCAGATCCGAGTTCCAGATCAGCGAGCGGTCCGTGATCCGCACGTCCGACGAGGCGTGGAAGGTCTCGTGGATCAGTTTCTGGCCCTCCGCCAGGATCTCGCCGGTGCGGAACACTGCGCAGTTGTTCTGCATCACCTGCTGCATGCGCGCGCGCAGCTCCGCGGTCGGCGTGCCGCCGGAGGCGTGGCGCAGCCGGTCGAGCCGTGACAGCGCCATCTCCGCCGAGTTCGACGGCAGGTTCGGCTGCTTGTCGCCGGGCGTCAGAATCTCGGCGCAGCGCAGCGCCGCCGCGCGGCCGAACACCACGAGATCGATCAGCGAGTTGGAGCCGAGCCGGTTGGCGCCGTGCACCGACACGCAGCCGGCCTCGCCCAGCGCCATCAGGCCGGGCACCACGAAGTCGTCGTTGCCGGCCTTCTTGGTCAGCACCTCGCCGTGATAGTTCGTCGGGATGCCGCCCATGTTGTAGTGCACCGTCGGGATCACCGGGATCGGCTCGCGCGACACGTCCACGCCCGCGAAGATGCGGGCGCTCTCGGAGATGCCCGGCAGGCGCTCGGCCAGAACCTCGGGATCGAGGTGGTCGAGGTGCAGGTAGATGTGGTCCTTGTTCTTGCCGACGCCGCGGCCCTCGCGGATTTCCACGGTCATCGAGCGCGAGACCACGTCGCGCGAGGCGAGATCCTTGGCGGACGGCGCGTAGCGTTCCATGAAGCGCTCGCCCTCGCCGTTCACCAGGTAGCCGCCTTCGCCGCGCGAGCCCTCGGTGATCAGGCAGCCCGAGCCGTAGATGCCGGTCGGGTGGAACTGGACGAACTCCATGTCCTGCAGCGGCAGGCCCGCGCGGAGAACCATTGCATTTCCATCCCCGGTGCAGATGTGCGCCGAGGTGCAGGAGAAGTACGCGCGTCCGTAGCCGCCGGTCGCGAGAATCGTCGTCTGGGCGCGGAAGCGGTGAATCGAGCCGTCGTCGAGATTGAGCGCCACCACGCCGCGGCAGCGGCCCTCGTCGTCCATGATCAGGTCAATGGCGAAATATTCGACGAAGAACTCCGCCGAATGGCGCAGCGCCTGGCCGTACATGGTGTGCAGCATGGCGTGGCCGGTGCGGTCGGCGGCGGCGCAGGTGCGCTGCGCGGTGCCCTTACCGTAATGCGTGGTCATGCCGCCGAACGGGCGCTGGTAGATCTTGCCGTCCTCCTCGCGGCGCGAGAACGGCAGGCCCCAGTGCTCCAGCTCGTAAACCGCCTGCGGCGCCTCGCGGCACATGTATTCGATCGCGTCCTGGTCGCCGAGCCAGTCGGCGCCCTTGACGGTGTCGTACATGTGCCACTTCCAGTCGTCCTCGCCCATGTTGCCGAGCGCGGCGGCGATGCCGCCTTGCGCCGCGACGGTGTGCGAGCGGGTCGGGAACACCTTGGTGATGCAGGCGGTGCGCAAGCCCGCTTCCGAGCAGCCGACCACCGCGCGCAGGCCGGAGCCGCCGGCGCCGATCACCACCACGTCGTAGGTGTGGTCCTCGATGGGATAGGCGCGGCCGTTGATGCCCGGACCGCCGTGTCCATTGTTCTCCGCCATGTCAGACCCCGAACGACAGCTTGAGAATGGCGAACACCCCGGCGGTTCCAACCGCAAACGAGAAGAAAGTGTTGGCCATCAGAGTGAGCATCTTGGGCAGTTCGGCATGGACGTAGTCTTCGACGATGACCTGCATTCCGAGCCACATGTGATAGACGCTGGAAATCACGAACAGCAGCATCAGGATCGCCACCAGCGGCGAGCCGAGGATCTGGACCACGGCGGCGTGGTTGCGGCCGAGCAGGCTGATCACCAGCACCACAAAGGCGATGGTCAGAGGAATCAGCGCCACCGAGGAGACGCGCTGCTGCCAGAAATGATGGGTGCCGCTTTTCGCCGAGCCGAGATGACGGACGCGGCCGAGCGGCGTGCGGATGCTCCTGGACTTGTTGTTCACCGGATGCCTCCCATCACCAGATAGCCGACGAACCAGAGCACGATGGTCAGTCCGATCGATCCGGCCAGCGTCGCGGCGGTGAGCCATTCGCGCTCGGCAGGGCCGAAGCCGCGGCCGGTGTCCCAGATCAGATGGCGGATGCCGCCGAGCATGTGGTGGATCAGCGCCCAGGTGTATCCGAACAGGATCAGCCGGCCGAACAGCGTCTCCATGAACCATTGCACGTCCGCATAGGCGTTCGGACCGACAGCGATCGCGATCAGCCACCACACAAGCAGCAGCGTGCCGAGATAGAGCGCGGCGCCCGTGATGCGATGCACGATCGACATCATCATCGTCAGCATCGGCCGATAGATCTGCAGATGCGGCGACAGCGGTCGGGGATTCACACGCGGTGTTTTGGCTTCGGCCATGATGAATTCCGGCAGAGGAAGCAGAGGAAAGGGACCGCAGCAGTTCGGGCCCGTTGGTAGTGGAAGCCCGCTCGTGCCGCAATGTGCCAAATTGCAGGCCTAATGCAGGGTTGCAATTAACCCAAGAACAATTCTAACTTCGTGGGTGGCGAAACATGACGGGGAAGGAAACGTCATGCAATTTGCTTTTTTTTGAGTTTGCCTTCGTATTTTACGAAGTCTGGCCAGGAGGCGCCGATGCGCTTCGACCTCGTCGATCTGAGCCTTTTCCGCCATGTGGTGGAGGCCGGCAGCATCACCCACGGGGCCGGTCGGGCGCATCTGGCGCTGGCTGCCGCTTCGACCCGGATTCGCAACATGGAGGAGGCGCTCGGCGCGCCGCTGCTGATCCGGACGCGTCATGGCGTGCAGCCCACCCAGGCCGGCCGCACGCTGCTGGCCCACGCCCGCGCCATGCTGGCGCAGGCCGAGCGGCTTCGCGAGGATCTGGGCGCCTACGCCGGCGGGCTGGCCGGCCAGGTCCGGGTCATGTCGAACACCAACGCATTGACCGAGTTCCTTCCCGAGACGCTGAGCTCCTTTCTGGCGGCCCATCCCAACGTCAGCGTCGATCTGGAGGAGCGGCTGTCGGCCGAGATCGTCGGGCTCATTGCGGAGGGCGTGGGCGACATCGGCATCGTCGCCGGCACGGTCGATGCCGGACGTCTCACCACCTATCCGTTCCGGACCGACCGTTTTGTGCTGGTCGTGGCGAAATCGCATCCGCTCGCGGCGCGCGCGACGATCGACTTCGCCGACACGCTGGACCACGACTTCGTCGGTCTCGACCGCTCCAGTGCGGCGCAACGCTTCTTCGCCGACAAGGCCGCGCGGCTCGGCCGCACCCTGCGCCTGCGGGTGCAGCTTCGCAGCTTCGATGCGGTCTGCCGCCTGGTGGAATGCGAGGTCGGCGTCGGCATCGTGCCGGCGACCACCGCTGCGCGCGCGGTCAAGGCGATGGCGATCAAGGTGGTGGACCTCACCGACCCCTGGGCGCTGCGCGATCTCGCGATCTGCGTGCGCGACATGGAGGCGCTGCCGCCTTACGCCCGCCAGCTCGTGGAGCACATGCGGGCGGCGTGAAACCCCGCCGCGCCGGCTCGCTTAGGACATCAGCGAGGAGCCCGACCGCACCACGACGCGGCTGCCGAGCGGCACGCGGCGGTACAGGTCGATGATGTCCTGGTTCAGGAAGCGCACGCAGCCCGAGGACACCATCGTGCCGATGGTCCAGGGCTCGACCGTGCCGTGCAGCCGGTACAGCGTGTCGCGGCCGTCGCGATAAAGATAAAGCGCGCGCGGGCCCAGCGGATTGTCCGGGCCGCCCTGCACGCCGCCGGCGTATTTCGCGTAACGCTCCGGCTCGCGGCGGATCATGTTCGCGGTCGGCGTCCAGCGCGGCCAGGCGGCCTTGCGGTCGACGGTCGCGGCGCCCTGGAAGTTGAAGCCCTCTTCCTTGCCGACCCCGACGCCATAGCGCAGCGCGCGGCCGCGCTCGAGCACCAGATAGGCGTAATAGGCGTTCGGCTCGACCACCACGGTCCCGGTCGGCTCGCCGGTGCGGTAGGTGACCTCCTGACGCAGGAAGCGCGGGTCCACTTGCGACAGGTCGACCGCCGGAATCGGGAACGGTTCGGACTCGATCGCGCCGTACATCGCCGCATATTGCGGATGGACCGCGAAACCGGTCGGCATCTGTGCGGCTTGCTGCTGGGATGTCACGCATCCGCCGAGCGCAAGCGGCGCGCCCAGCATGAAAGTCCGTCGGTCGAGTTTCATTTCAAGGTTCCGCGAGGCTCTTGTTCTGTTGTTGCGGGCTTGGTGCACCACAACGCGGCCTGCGTCCATGACGGATCGCGCGGAAAGCGCCGACCTCACGAAATCTTCATCGGAGCGCCACGATCCGGTCACGGTCTCGCACGCGGCTATCGTGGAACGAGCGCCCAGTAATCCAGTTCCAGCAGCACGGAGGGATCGTCGTCCGCGCCGGACCTGAGCGGAAAGTCCGCGCAGGGCCGGTCGTGCGTGGCGACCGTGCGCAGGCGGAGCGCGCCGACGTCGGTGCGGTCGCGCAGCGGACTTTTGCCCAGAACCTCCGACCACGCATAGACGGTGCCGCCCGCGAACAGCGGCGCGACGTGGCGGCCGCCGTTGATCGCGGCGATGTGGAAGGCGTTGCCCAGGCCATTGAACGACAGCGCCCGCGCCAGCGAGATCGCATGCCCGCCGTAGACCAGCCGGCGGCCGAACCGGCTCTGCGCGGCGGCGAAACGGTCGAAGTGAATCTTCGCCGTGTTCTGATAGAGCCGGGTGGCGATCTGGTGCTCGGCCTCCTCGACGGTCATGCCGTCGACATGGTCGATCCGCTCGCCCACCTCGTAATCGTCGAAGCGGTGGGCGCTGCCGGCGAGCGCATCGTCGTAGGCCCCCGCGTAGAGCGCAGGGCAGGCTTCGCCCAGCCGTTGCGGGTCGACGGCGGTGAGCAGCCGCGGAACGTGATCGCCCGGCGCCGCCGCAGCCTCGTCGCGCTTTCGCACCATCACCCAGCGCGCATATTCCAGCACGACCGTGCCGTCCTGCTTCGTGCCCATCGAGCGCACATAGACGATGCCGGTCTTGCGGCTGGTGTTCTCCTTCAGGCCGATCACCTCGGACGTGGCGGTGAGCGTGTCGCCCGGATAGACCGGCGCGCGGAAGATGCAGCCGGCATAGCCGAGATTGGCGATGGCGTTCAGGGAAACGTCCGGCACGGTCTTGCCGAACACGATGTGAAACACCAGCAGGTCGTCGACCGGCGCGCGCGGATAGCCGATGGCGCGAGCGAAGGCGTCGGACGACTGCACGGCGAAGCGCGAGCCGAACAGCCCGTTGTAGAGCGCGACGTCGCCCTCGGTGACCGTGCGCGGCGTCGCGTGCCGGATGGTCTGGCCGAGGCGGAAGTCCTCGAAGAAATGGCCGGAACTGGTTTTGGTCATGGGCGGTGCAGCCGCTGGAGGCTTCGTCGATGGGGCGGAGGTTGGCAGAGATCGGCTGCGCATTCATGCGCAAAAATTAGCGTTCACCCGAGCAGGATCAGGACCACGCCGGCCACGGTGACGGCCGCGCCTGCGACCAGCCGCAGGCCGCCGTCGATCCGGCCGAAGGCCAGCGCGCTGAAGCCGACCGTGATCAGCGGATAGGTGGCGACCAGCGGCGCCACCACCGACACCGGACCCGCGCCCAGCGCGGCGTAAAGCAGAAGCGTGCCGATGCCGTTGCACAGGCCGTTGACCGCGAACCAGAGCCGGCCGGTCCGCGAGGTCTGCACGATGAACCGGCCGTTGCGCACCTTCTCGACCATCAGGACGGTGAGCGTGGAGAAGATGTAGCCGGTCAGGCTGGCGGCGAGCGGGCTCGGCCAGATCTCCAGCCCCAGCTTGATGACCGGCGGCATCGTGCCGCGCAGCAGCGCGGCGCCGAGCGGCAGCAGCAGCGCCCAGGTCCGCCAGTCGCGCATCGCCTCGGTTCGCGTCACGGTGATCGCGAGCACGCCCGCGACGATCAGGATCAGGCCGCCGAACTGGCCGGGCCGCAGCGGCTCGCCGAGCAGCGCGACCGCGAGCAGCACCGAGAACAGCGGCGAGATGTTGCCGAGCGAGGCGGTCACCACCGCTCCGAGCGCGCGGTTGCCGGCAAAGGTCAGCAGCGTCAGGAGCGCCGGGAACACAAGGCCCACGGCGGCGAAGATCGGCACGGCCTTCCAGACGATCGGCTCGCCGGCCAGCAGAAACGGCGAGGCGCACAGGAACACCAGGGTGAAGGTCGGAATGCTGATCGCGGCCCCCGACAGCGGGTGCACATGCTTCAGCCCGAACTGCGTGATCACGAGCCCGCCGCCGAGAAACGTCGCGGCGGCCATCGCGAGGAGAATGGCGTCCATGCCCCGGTTTACAGATCCCGGGCGGGTCTCGGGTAGCCGCGCCGCCGCGGGTCTGGGCGGCGTCCGGCGGCTTGCCAAGCGCGGGGCAGGGCTTTAGCAAGTCGCGGCGCTCCGGCGGGGCTCGAGCCCCCGGTCCGGGCTTTCAGGACATCAGGGAAGGCGACGACCGATGGCGACCCACAAGCTGCTTCTTCTGGCCGGCGACGGCATCGGCCCGGAGGTCATGGGCGAGGTCAAGAAGCTGGTCGCGTGGATGAACGCGAACGGCATGGGCACCTTCGAGACCGAAGACGGCCTCGTCGGCGGCGCCTGCTACGACGCCCACAAGGTTTCGATCACCGACGAGACGATGGACAAGGCGCACGCCGCCGACGCCGTGATCTTCGGCGCGGTCGGCGGTCCGAAGTGGGACAACGTGGCCTACGACGTGCGCCCGGAGGCCGGCCTTCTGCGGCTGCGCAAGGAGTTGGAGCTTTACGCCAACCTGCGCCCGGCCGTGACCTATCCGGCGCTGGCCGACGCCTCCTCGCTCAAGCGCGAGCTGGTCGAGGGCCTCGACATCATGATCCTGCGCGAGCTGACCGGCGGGGTCTATTTCGGCGAGCCCAAGACCATCACCGATCTCGGCAACGGCCAGAAGCGCGCGGTGGATACGCAGGTCTACGACACCTACGAGGTCGAGCGCATTTCCAAGGTCGCCTTCGAGCTGGCGCGCAAGCGCCGCAACAAGGTGACGTCGATGGAGAAGCGCAACGTGATGAAGACCGGCGTGCTCTGGAACGAGGTCGTGACGGCGTTGCACCAGCGCGAGTTCAAGGACGTGCAGCTTGAGCACCAGCTTGCCGATTCCGGCGGCATGCAGCTCGTGCGCAATCCCAAGCAGTTCGACGTCATCGTCACCGACAACCTGTTTGGCGACATGCTCTCCGACATCGCCGCGATGCTCACCGGCTCGCTCGGCATGCTGGCCTCCGCCTCGCTCGGCGAGACCAACCCCAAGACCGGCAAGCGCAAGGCGATGTACGAGCCGGTGCACGGCTCCGCGCCCGACATCGCGGGCAAGGGCGTCGCCAACCCGATCGCGATGATCGCGTCGTTCGGCATGGCGCTGCGCTACTCGTTCGACATGGGCAAGGCGGCGGATCTGATCGACCGGGCGATTGCCGCCGCGCTCGACAAGGGCCTGCGCACCGGCGACATCCAGTCGCCCGGCTGCAAGCTCGTCGGCACCGCCGAGATGGGCGATGCGATCATCGCGGAGATCGAGCGGCTGGCGAAGTAGGCCGCTGGCCGACACCCGTCCAAAACGCTCTCCGCCGCCGGCGGGGAGCGTTTCCTTTTTGCGACAGGGCTGGGGATTGGTGTGGACGCACTGAAAGCCGCTTGACGAATCGGGTCGGTCGTCCTCCATATGTAGTCGTCACGGTTCCTCGAATTCTACATCTTGTGGACGTTCGAGGCTAAGAGGGAATCCGGTGCGCGCCCGGTCGCAAGGGCGCAAATCCGGAGCTGCCCCCGCAACTGTCAGCGGCGAGCGGCTGTCATTCGGGTTCGGGCGTGTCCGAACCCAGGTCACTGGTGCGAACGCACCGGGAAGGCCCGACAGCCACGACGACCCGCGAGCCAGGAGACCTGCCGTGATCGATGAAACGTCCTCGGGCGGGGTGTCCCGGTGGGGCGCTTGCAGCCGCGGGCGTTCGCCTTCGGTGCGATCCGCAAGCACTCGCCATGCCTCGGCCCCAACAGATTGGGTCCGCCGATGCCTGCACTTGCTTTCGATTTCGACCGACGCGGCGACATCGTGCCGCTCACGCACCGCGCCGCGGTGACGGTCCCGCCGCGCGATCCGCCGTTGCGCGAAATCGCCGGCCCCGAGCCGTCCGCCAAGACGATTCCGGAGCCGACGCAGGCGCCGCTGCCCGGTCCGCTCGCGCCGCAGCCGAAGCCGTCCGATCTGGTGCTCGACCGCAGCCGCGACGCGCTGCTGACCGCCTTCGGCAAGGCGACGCTCAAGGACCGCTACCTGCTCGAAGGCGAGAGCTATCAGGACATGTTCGCGCGCGTGTCCTGCGCCTTCGCCGACGACGTCGCGCATGCGCAGCGGCTCTACGACGCCATGTCGAAGCTGTGGTTCATGCCGGCGACGCCGGTGCTCTCCAACGGCGGCACCACGCGCGGCCTGCCGATCTCGTGCTTCCTCAACTCGGTTCCGGATTCGCTCGACGGCATCGTCGGCACCTGGAACGAAAACGTCTGGCTGGCGTCGAACGGCGGCGGCATCGGCACCTACTGGGGCCGGGTGCGCTCGATCGGCGAGAAGGTGAAGGGCGGCGAGACCTCCGGCATCATCCCGTTCATTCACGTCATGGACGGGCTCACGCTCGCGATCTCGCAGGGCTCGCTGCGGCGCGGCTCGGCCGCGGTCTATCTCGACATCCACCATCCCGAGATCGAGGAGTTCCTGGAGATCCGCAAGGCGTCCGGCGACTTCAACCGCAAGGGCCTCAACCTGCATCACGGAATCAACATCACCGATGAATTCATGGAGGCGGTGAAGAGCGGCGGGCGCTTCGCGCTGAAGAGCCCGAAATCCGGCGAAACGGTGCGCGAGATCGATGCGCGGCAGCTCTGGCAGCGCATCCTCGAAACCCGTTTGCAAACCGGCGAGCCGTATCTGCTGTTCATCGACGCGGTGAACCGCGCGCTGCCCAAGCACCAGCGCGAACTCGGTCTCAAGGTCACGACCTCCAACCTGTGCAGCGAGATCACGCTTCCCACCGGCAACGATCATCGCGGCGAGGAGCGCACCGCGGTCTGCTGCCTGTCCTCGCTCAACATCGAAACCTGGGAGGAATGGAAGGATGAGCCGGATTTCATCGAGGATGTGATGCGCTTCCTCGACAACGTGCTCACGCACTTCATCACGGTCGCGCCGGACGGCATGAAGCGCGCGCGCTACGCCGCGCTGCGCGAACGCTCGGTCGGCCTCGGCGTGATGGGCTTTCATTCGTTCCTGCAGGCGCAGGGCATTCCGTTCGAAAGCGCGCTGGCCAAGTCCTGGAACTTCAAGATCTTCCGCAAGATCAGGCGCGACGCCGACGCCGCTTCGGTGGCGCTGGCGAAGGAGCGCGGGCCGTGCCCGGACGCGGCCGAGCGCGGCATCGTGGCGCGCTTCTCGCACAAGATCGCGATCGCGCCGACCGCCTCGATCAGCATCATCTGCGGCGGCACCAGCGCCTGCGTCGAGCCGATCCCGGCCAACATCTACACCCACAAGACGCTGTCGGGCGCGATTCCGGTGCGCAACCCGCATCTGGCCCGCGTTCTGGCCGCCAAGGGCGCGGACACGCCGGTGGTCTGGCAGTCGATCGTCGAGCACGAGGGCTCGGTCGGACATCTCGACGTTCTGAGCGAGCAGGAGAAGGCGGTGTTCCGCACCGCGTTCGAGATCGACCAGCGGTGGATCGTGGATCTTGCGGCGGATCGCGCGCCGTTCATCTGCCAGAGCCAGTCGATCAATCTTTACATCGCCGCCGACGTCGAAAAATGGGATCTGCACATGCTGCACTTCACGGCATGGCAGCGCGGCATCAAGAGCCTCTACTACTGCCGCTCCAAGTCGATCTCGCGCGCGGGCTTCGCCGGAAAGCTGGAGGAAAAATCGGCTTCCGTCTCGATGCCGGCGCCGGCGCGCACCGACTACGAGGAGTGCCTCGCATGCCAGTGATCGACCTCGACAGCGTTGTGCCCATCGACATCACCCGGCTCGATCCGCGCCTGCTGATCGGCAAGGGTCGCGTCGGCCTGCTCGAATCCACCGGCACCTACGACGTGGACCGCTACGCCTGGGCCTACGAGTTCTGGAAGCGCCAGCAGCAGACCCACTGGATGGGCGAGGAGGTGCCGCTCGGTGCCGACCTCAAGGACTGGGCGTCGGACCGCGTCACGCCCAACGAGCGCAACCTGCTGACCCAGATCTTCCGCTTCTTCACCCAGTCGGATATCGAGGTCGGCGACAACTACCTCAAGCGGTACATCCCGATCTTCCAGCCGCTCACCGTGCAGATGATGATGGCCGCCTTCACCAACATGGAGACGGTGCACATCGACGCCTATGCGCTGCTGCTCAAGACGCTCGGCATGCCCAAGACCGAGTTCGAGGCGTTTCGCGACTACGGCGAAATGCGCGCCAAGGCCGACTACATGCACCAGTTCGGCGTCGAGACCGTGTCCGACGTCGCGCGCACCCTCGCCATGTTCGGGGCGTTCACCGAGGGCATGGCGCTGTTCGCGAGCTTCGCCATGCTCCTGAACTTCCCGCGCCACAACAAGATGAACGGCATGGGCCAGATCGTGAGCTGGTCGGTGCGCGACGAGAGCCTGCATTGCGAGGGCGTCATCAGGCTGTTTCACGAGTGGCATCGCGAAACCGGCGCGGTGACGCGCGGCGTTCGCGACGACATCGTGGATGTGGCGAAGACGATGGTGAACCTCGAGGAGAGCTTCGTCGATCTCGCCTTTTCGCTGGGAGAGGTCGAGGGCATGAGGCCGGAGCAGATCCAGGCCTATGTGCGCTACGTCGCCGACTGGCGCCTGACCCAGCTCAGGCTGCCCACCGTGTTCGGCTACTTCGAGGCGAGCGAGGGCGGCTACACCCAGGTCAAGCCGCATCCTTTGCCGTGGCTGGTCGAGATTCTCAATGGCGTCGAGCACGCCAACTTCTTCGAACAGCGCGCCACCGAATATTCCAAGGCGGCCAGCCGGGGCTCCTGGGATGGCGATGATGGGGTCTGGGCGGCGTTTGATCGCTCGGCGGCCGGGCGCGCCTGAGGCGCTGCGCGACGGCGCCCGATGCGCGGCCCTTCAAAAACAAAACGCGCGGCTCATGACCGCGCGTTTTTCGTTCAAATCGTCCGTGCGATCTACCAGTTCCGGAAACCGTAATCGAACGGTCCGTTGAAGGGCATGCGGTCGTAGCCCCGGCCCGGTCCGAGCACGTCGAGCGGACGCTGGCCCGGCAGGCTGATGTAATCGGTGTATTTGCGCTGGCCCGGCAGCACCTCGGTGCCGCCGTCGAGATAGGAGCGCGGCTGCACGACCACGCGGGTCCGGACCCGGCCGTCCTCGTCGCGCACGCGGATGTAGGTGCTCTGCGGCGCCACGCGCTGATAGCCGGCGCGGTTGCGCTGCTGGGCGTCGGCTGCGCTGGTGAGCGCCAAGGTCAGTCCGGCGACCGCCACCGCGCACAACCCGAAAGCGAACGTCCCGATCCGCATGCCACCCTCTGCCAAATGCCCGTGTTTCAACTGCTTTCGCCGATTCAACGCAGTGTACCCGGCTTTGGTTCATTTGGCCAACAAGAAGCCGGTTTGTCGCCGCATTCGTTGCAACCGGAGCGGCGCGGCGCGATAGTGCCCCGTTCGCCCTGCCTGGCCCGCCGTGTCATGACCGACGACCCGCACCATGCGCTGAACGCGATCATGCCCCGCCTGACGGCCTTCGCGCGCACGCTTCTGGGGCATCGGGAGGCGGCGCGCGATCTGGTGCAGGAGGCGGTGGCGCGGGCGCTGACCGCGCGGCAGGTGCCGGACGACCCGCCGGCCTACCGCGCCTGGCTGTTCCGGATCGTCCGCAACGCTGCGATCGACGAAATCCGCAAGCACCGGCCGGAGGCGTTCGAGGACGTGCCGGAGCCGCTTCCGGATCTCTGGCGCTACGAGGACAGCGCCATCGCAAGGCTGACGGTCGAGCAGGGCATGCAGCGGATCGCGCCGGCGCATCGCGAAATCATTGCCTTGATCGACATCGCGGGTTTCAGCTACGCCGAGGCCGCCGATCTCCTGGGCGTGCCGGCCGGCACCGTGATGAGCCGCGTCGCCCGGGCCCGGTCGGCGCTGCTTGCGGCGATCGAAACCGGATCGCTGCGCGTTATGCCGACCGACCAGATAAAATCGAAACATGGCCACTGACCCCAACCCGCCGCAGGCATCTGCACAGGACGCGCTCCCGCGCCTGAATGCGCTGGTCGACGGCGAGCTGTCGCCGGCGGAGCGCGCGTCGCTCGCGGCGCGGCTTGCAACCGACCGCGATCTGTCGCGCGCCCATGCGACGCTGGCGCGGCTCAAGGCGGCGGTGGCGGCGACCGTCGACGACGGCCCGGCTGCGCCGATGGCGGCGGTCCGGCCGCGAAGGGTCGCGCCGCGAACATCGAAAGGCGTCGCCTTCACGGGCATCGCCGCGGCGCTTCTGGTGGCCGTGGTCTCGGTGGTCGGGCCGCGTGCGCCCGCGCCGTCTCAGGACGAGGCGCAGCCGGCGCACACGACGCTTCGGGTGGCGACGCTGCCGGCCGATCCCGTGGTGCCCGACCTTACCTTCGCCGGGCTGAAGCTGGCCGGCATTGCGATGGAAACGCTCCACGGCGCGCCGCTGGTGGTGGCGACCTACCGCGGGCCGCGCGGCTGCCGCCTGGAGCTGCGGGTTGCGCCCGCCGGCGTGGAACTGCCGCTCGGCGAACGGCACGGCGCTGCATCGCTGGATCGCGGGCCGGCTGCAGTACGAACTGGTCGCGTTCGGAATGCCGGCGCAGCGGTTCGTCGCGGTGGCAGGCCTGTCCGAGCAAGCGGTGCGCGGTCTCGACGACAGCCGCGGGCTTCGCATGGCCCAGAGCGCCTCGCCGCCCTGCATCGGCTAAATCTGATGCAACGGCGTTGCATCAGACCCGTCGCTTATTTTTATGAACGGGCATGATCAATAAAGCCGGTTCCCACTTTTCGGGATCATGCTCTGGCGTGGAATAAATTTCCGGTGCGGTCCGTTTCTTCCCCTTGGCGTGGCGGCGAGGGCCGCAACGCGCCGGAGGCCGCCGCGAGCGGCATGAGGGAGAAACGACCATGTCCCACAAGATCGAACGATCGATCGAGGAGCTTTACCAGGACGATCCCGAGCGCGCCGAGGCGGTGGTGTTCGGACGCAAGACCGGCGTCGATCGCCGCGGCTTTCTGGGCGGCGCGGGTCTTGCGGCGACGGCCGCCGCCGTCGGCGGCGCCATTCCGTTCGCGGCCAACATGCCGGGCGGCATGATCCCGGCCGCGATGGCGCAGGAGAAGCCTGCGGCGGGCGCGGCGCCCAAGGGGCCGCAGCCGCTCAAATTCCCCGGGAAAGATCCGGGCCTGTCGGTCATCGGCGACCGACCGCTGGTCGCGGAGACGCCCGAGCCGCTGCTCGACGACGAGACCACCCCGTTCAGCAAGTTCTTCATCCGCAACAACGGCCAGATCCCGGACCCGGTCAAGGATCCCGATTCCTGGAAGATTTCCATCGACGGAGAAGTCAACAAACCGCTGGAAATTTCGGTCGGAGAACTCAAGAAGCGGTTCAAGGCGCAGACCAGGCATTACGTTCTGGAATGCGGTGGCAACGGCCGCTCGTTCTTCACGCCGCCGGCGCGCGGCAACCAGTGGACCAACGGCGGCGCAAGCTGCGGCCGCTGGACCGGCGTGCCGCTCGCCGACGTGCTGAAGGCCGCCTCGCCGAAGTCGTCCGCCATCTACACGGCGCATTACGGCAGCGATCTGCATCTCTCCGGCGACGCCAAGCGTCCGACGATCTCGCGCGGCGTGCGGATGGCGAAGGCGATGGATCCCGGCACGCTGATCGTCTGGGAGATGAACGGCGAGGCGCTGCCGAACATTCATGGCGGTCCGGTGCGCCTGATGGTGCCCGGCTGGGTCGGCTCGGCTTCGCAGAAGTGGCTCAATCGCATCACCCTGCGCGACAAGGTGCACGACGGCCCGGGCATGACCGGCTTCTCGTACCGACTGCCGAACAAGCCGATGATCCCCGGCGACAAGGGCGACGAGAAGGACACGCGCATCATGGAATCCATGCCGGTGCGCGGCATTCTCACCAACATCGCCAACGGCGCCAAGCTGCCGGCGGGCACCCGCGAACTGAAGCTTCGCGGCGCCGCATGGGCCGGCGACCGCAGCGTCAGCCGGGTCGACGTCTCGACCGATTTCGGTGCGACCTGGACCCGCGCCAATGTCGGCAAGCCCCGCAACCGCTGGGACTGGCAGCGGTGGAACGCCGCGGTAAAGCTGCCGTCGGACGGCTACTTCGAAATCTGGACGCGCGCGACCGACTCCGCCGGCGTCATGCAGCCGCATATGGCGGGTTTCTGGAACCCGCAGGGTTACGGCGGCAATCCGATGCACCGGGTTGCGGTTCTGGTCGGGTGAGGTCGATGCGAAAATCCATCGTGGCGGCCAGCCTTGTGCTGGCCGCCGGACTTGTGTTGGCGGTTTCGACCTCTCCGTTCGCCCAGCAATTTACCCCGCGCGACGAAACGCCCGAGGAATATCCGGCCCATCCCAATCGGGACGACGCCTTCTATGCCTGCGTCGCCTGCCATGCCTTCAAGCTGGTGGCGCAGCAGGGCATGAACCGGCGGCAATGGGATGAGTCGATCCAGCTCATGATCGACAAGCACAACATGCCCGCTCTGGACGACAAGGAGCGGCAGGCGGTTCTGGACTATCTCGAAACCGCGTTCCCGCAGCGCGCCCCGACCGCCGCGCCCGGCGGCTGGAAGAATCCGTTCGCGCCCCGCTGAGCGGCGCTTAGGCGGAGGCCGCATTTCCGCTCCCGATCGATCGCGTCGGCGAAAGTCATCGGTCCGGCGGGCTCGCCAGCGTTGAATTGCCGGCGCTTCTCGCCTAAAAGCGGCCCGGGACGGCCCGCAGGGCCGCCAATCCAGCTTTTCGGAGTACGGTCATGGGCTTCAAGGTCGCCGTCGTGGGCGCAACCGGCAATGTGGGCCGCGAGATGCTCGACATACTCGCCGAGCGGCGATTCCCCGCCGACGAGGTGGTCGCCGTCGCCTCGCGCAAGAGCCAGGGCGTCGAGGTTTCCTTCGGCGACAAGACCCTGAAATGCAAGGCGCTGGAGCACACCGACTTCTCCGACGTGGACATCTGCCTGATGTCGGCCGGCGGTTCGGTGTCGAAGGAATGGTCGCCGAAGATCGGCGCGCAGGGCGCGGTTGTGATCGACAATTCGTCGGCCTTCCGCATGGATCCGGACGTGCCGCTGATCGTTCCGGAGGTCAACGCCGACGCCGTCGCGGGCTTTCGCAAGAAGAACATCATCGCCAATCCGAACTGCTCGACCGCGCAACTCGTCGTGGCGCTCAAGCCGCTGCACGACAGGGCGAAGATCAAGCGCGTCGTGGTCGCGACCTATCAGTCGGTCTCGGGTGCGGGCAAGGACGCGATGGACGAACTGGACCGCCAGACCAAGGCGCTCTACTCGCTGCAGGAGGTCGAGACCAAGAAATTTCCGAAGCGGATCGCCTTCAACCTGATTCCGCAGATCGACGTCTTCATGGATGACGGCTACACCAAGGAAGAGTGGAAGATGGTGGTCGAGACCAAGAAGATCCTCGATCCCAAGATCCGGCTGACCGCCACCTGCGTGCGCGTGCCGGTGTTCATTTCGCACTCCGAGGCAGTGAACATCGAGTTCGAGAACCCGATCACCGCCGACGAGGCGCGCGACATCCTGCGCAACGCGCCGGGCTGCATCGTGATCGACAAGCGCGAGCCGGGCGGCTACGTCACGCCTCACGAGGCGGCGGGCGAGGACGCGACCTACATCAGCCGAATCCGCGAGGATTCGACGGTCGAGAACGGCCTCGTGCTGTGGTGCGTCTCCGACAACCTGCGCAAGGGCGCGGCGCTGAACGCGGTGCAGATCGCCGAGGTGCTGATCAACCGAAAGCTCATCCAGGCGAAGAAGAAGGCGGCGTGACGCCGGCCTGCGCCGTCTCGCGCGGCACCGGGCTGTGTCCCGGCCGTTCTCTCGTCCGGGATGCGAAATTCAGCCGACCGGCCTGAACGTCCGGCTCGCCGGGTCCATCACCGAAAGCTCGCCCTTGGCCACGCCGAAGTAGGCTCCGTGCAATCCGATTTCGCCGCGCTCCACCAGCGTGCGCAGGCGCGGAAACGTCATCAGGTTGTCGATGCTGTTGGCGATCGAGGCCTGCTCCATCCGCTCCAGAAACTGCGTGGGTGTCAGCCCCTCGCGCGAGACCCGTTCGGCCACCGGCGCCATCAGCGACATCCACTTGCCGATGAAGTCGCCGGGCGAAAGCGGCTCGGAGTCTTCCGCGAAGGCCTTCACGCCGCCGCAATGGGCGTGGCCCAGCACCACGATGTGCCTCACCTTGAGCGCCGCGACTGCGAACTCCAGCGCTGCCGACACGCCGTGGTAGGAGCCGTCGGGCGCGTAAGGCGGCACCAGGTTCGCCACGTTTCGCACGACGAAAAGCTCGCCCGGCCGCGCGTCGAAGATGACCTCCGGCGAAACCCGCGAGTCGCAGCATCCGATCACCATCGTTTCCGGCTTCTGACCCGCTTCCGCCAGTTCGCGATAGCGATCCTGTTCGGTGCGAAGCCGTCCCGAGCGGAATGCGGAATAACCTTCGACGAGACGCTGCGGAAAGCTCATGGCGGTCGATCCTGCTGAAATCCCGACGCAGGATTCAGCACAATCACGCCCAGATCGCCATAGCGAGGCCGAATGCGTCGCAGGGCGGTGGATCGGGAAACGGCCGCGCGATCCCGGCGTGCCGCCGGCGCGCCACGACGGCGCAGGCCAGCGCGTCGAGCAGATCGTCGGCCTCCGCACTCTTCGGCGGGGCGCAATCGATGGCCTCCGCCGGCAGTCCGGCGGCCTTCAGCAGCGATCCCCGCAGCACCAGGCCGGGACCGAAGGGCTGGCCTTTGACCTTCTTCGGCTCGGTCAGCGCGCGATCGCCGTTCAGCCGCCAGAAGGCGACCTCGGGATGCACCTCGAAGGTCCGCGCCGCAACCTCCCGGTCCGCTCGCAAGGCGGCGTCGACCTCCCGGATCTTCGGCATGATGTGGAAGAGCTGCTTCGACACCATGCGCGGCGGGTCGGAGGTTTCGAGCGCGGTCCGGCAGGCCGCCCGATAATCGTCGGTATAGACCGCGGCCCGCGACGGCACCGAGAACACCGACGATTGCCGCGCGCCGAGCAGCGGGCGCACCGCGTTCTCGGCGGCGCGGCCGCCATGCCCGGCGCGCTCCGGCAGCCCGATCGGCATGTCGACTGCGACGATTGCCGGCGCCTCCGGAGCCGACAGAACCGCCGCGAAGTGCGGCAGGATGCGAATGCGGAATTCGAAGCCGGCGGGCCGCACGAAGGCGGCGAGCCAGCCGCCGCGGCAGCCGTCCACGCCCGCGAGCCAGAGACCGTTGTCCGCTTCGTTCATGGCGGCCACGCTGGCACGGCGTCGGCCGGCTCGCTAGGGTATCCGCAAAGAGGTGTTGCATGACCATCCGTCCGCGCCGCAGCGTTCTCTACATGCCGGGCTCCAACGCCCGCGCGATCGACAAGGCTCGCGGGCTGCCGGTCGACGGCGTCATCCTCGATCTCGAGGATGCGGTCGCCCCCGACGCCAAGGCCGCTGCGCGCGCACAGGTCGCCGAGGCGGTGAAGGCCGGCGGATTCGGCCCGCGCGAGGTGTTCGTGCGCGTGAACGGCATCGAGACGCCGTGGTTCGCCGAGGATCTGGAAGCGGTTGCGGCTTGCACGCCGGACGCCGTCTTGATTCCGAAAATCTCGATGCCGGATCAGCTCGAACGCATCGGCGAGCGTCTCCTCGAGTCTCAAGGCCGACGTGAAAACCCGGGTCTGGGCGATGATCGAAACCCCGACCGCGATCTTCAACGTGCAGATGCTGGCGGCGCAGGCCCGCGATTCCGAAACCCGGCTTGCGGGCTTTGTCATGGGCACCAACGATCTCGCCAAGGAGACGCGGGCGCGGCAGGTGCCGGGCCGCGCGCCGATGCTGCCCTGGCTGTCGCAGGCGGTGCTGGCCGCGCGGGCTTACGGCATCGACATTCTGGACGGCGTCTACAACGACCTCTCCGACACCGAAGGTTTCGTGCGCGAATGCGAGCAGGCCCGCGACTTCGGTTTCGACGGCAAGACGCTGATCCATCCCAACCAGATCGAACCGTGCAACCGGGTGTTCTCGCCGTCGGCCGAAGAGGTCGCGGAGGCGCGCAGCATGATCGCGGCGTTCGACCTGCCGGAGAACCGGGACAAGGGCGTGGTGCGGATCGAGGGGCGCATGGTCGAGCGCATGCATGCCGAGATGGCGCGCCGCACGGTTGCGATCGCCGAGGCGATTCAGGCGCGGCCGGCCTGACTCAATCCTGAATCCGGAAAACGTGCAGTGCGCGGCGGCCGATGCCGCCGTGCAGGCAGATGAAGCGCGTGGTGCGCGTGCCGAACGCGGATTCGTAGGTCGCGCGGCCGCTGTAGACGGTGGCGACGAACCGGTTTCCGATGTGCGCGCCGTAAGGATCGGCACGAAAATGCGCGCGGTCGATCACAAACCGCCGGAAGGTCGGATCGCGCCGCATGAACTGCTGGCGTCCGATGTGCTCGCAATCGCGAATGCGCTCGAAACGCGTGCGGTTGTTGCGCGCCGCCGCATCGGCCGGGACGATGTCGACGAGAAGAACGGCGACGATGCCCGACCAGGAGGCCAGTGTCCCGATCCTGAGGGCCCGGGCGATCATGCCTTTCCGGCGAGGGGCCAGGAAGAGAGCCATGACCCGGCGTCTCGCGCGACGCCGGGCGTCAGATCCAGGGCCGGTCGGCCTGGAGCTTCTTCTCGTAGCCCTCGATCTTGTCCTTCTTGAGCTGGGTCAGGCCGATGTCGTCGAGGCCGTTGAGCATGCAGTGCTTGCGATGCGGGTCGATGTCGAATGTGACCACGCCGCCGTCCGGTCCGCGGATTTCCTGCTTCTCCAGATCGATCGACAGCGTCGCGTTGGAGCCGCGCTCGGCGTCCTCGAACAGCTTCTCAAGATCTTCCTTGCTCACCTTGATCGGCAGCACGCCGTTCTTGAAGCAGTTGTTGTAGAAGATGTCGCCGAACTCGGTCGAGATCACGCAGCGGATGCCGTAGTCGAGCAGCGCCCAGGGCGCGTGCTCGCGCGAGGAGCCGCAGCCGAAGTTGTTGTCGGCGACCAGGATCTTGGCGTTGCGATAGGCCGGCTTGTTGAGCACGAAGTCCGGGTTCTCGCTGCCGTCCTCCTTGTAGCGCATCTCGGAGAACAGGCCGACGCCGAGGCCGGTGCGCTTGATCGTCTTGAGGTACTGCTTGGGGATGATCATGTCGGTGTCGACATTGATGATCCGCAGCGGCGCGGCCACGCCTTCGAGGGTGGTGAATTTCTGCATGGTCCTTCTCCCGGGGCTTTGAATGGCGCTTCGGGCCGGGGCGGTCAAGCCCTGGAACGGTTCCAGACCGCCGCGCGGGGCGGTCCATCACGTGACCGGCGGATCTACCCCGCCGCCTTCTCGTTGCGCTTCACGCCGCTCAGGTCGTTGATCCAGGGCAGCGCCGAGCGCGCCCAGTTCTGGGCCTTCGGCGTGAGCTGCTCGCGCTGGGCGAGAATGCCGACGCGGACCATGTAGGCCTGCTTGGTCGGCCCCGGGTTGGTGGAATAGAGCGGCGAGCCGCAGGCCGGGCAGAAGGCCTGCTCGCGGGGGTTGCCGCTTTCGGCGGTGGTCTTGACGTAGATTGCCGGCGTGCCGGTCTTGAGCCGGAAGTCCTTGCCGGGCACGGGCACGTTCACGCGGAACGCCGATCCGGTCGAGACCTGGCAGTCTGTGCAGTGGCAAACCGAGACCTTCTCCGGGTCGATCTCGCCTTCGAACGTGATCGCCCCGCAGTGGCAGCTTCCGTCGATCCTCATTGTCGCTCTCTCCCGAATTGAACCGCTATGGTCCTTCGCCATTTCGTGGAATCGCGAAAGAACCCCGGTCTTATTGATATGCCCGCGTCAGCCGGCCGCCGCCTCGATCGCTTCCATGTCGGCGTCCGACAGCCCGAAGTGATGGCCAATCTCATGCACCAGAACATGGGTGATGATCGAGCCCAATGTTTCCTCGTGCTCGGCCCAGTAAAGCAGGATCGGCACCCGGTACAGCCAGACCATGTTCGGCATCTGGGACGGCGAGGCTTCCGACTGAAACGGCAGGCCCACGCCCTGGAACAGCCCGAGCAGATCCAGTTCGCTCTGGATGCCCATCGAGTCCAGCACCTCCTCGGTCGGATAATCGTCGATCTGCAGGATGACGCCCTCGCAGCGGCGGCGGAAGCCCTCCGGCAGCAGCCGGAACGCCTCGTCGGCGATAGCCTCGAACTCGGCGAGCGACGGCGCCTTTAGCGGTCGCCACTGCAGCGGATCCGGCAGGGCGTCACTCGCGGACTGGAGATGGGGTGTTGTGCGTTCGTTCATGGGGGAAACATAGGCTTTCAAGTCTGACTGGCCAATCGGTCGCGGTTGACGCGGCCCGGACGATGCGAGAGCGTACCGCCATGCCGCCGATCCGCTCCCTTGCTGCCGCGCTCGCGATTGTGGGCCCGATCGTTCTCCTGAGCGCCCCCTCCCATGCGGGCGACTTGGATGGCGGCTTCGTTGCGTTCGGCCTGTCGGCTCCCGCCTCGACCGTGTCGGCCGATGCGGCGGTCGAGGTGTCGGCGCAGTCCCGGCGGCCGCGCACCCGCATCCGCGTGACGCCGCGCTACCGCGAGGGCAATTCACCCTATCCGCGGGTCAATCCGGTGGCCTATCCGGGGCCGAACGCCCGGCGCGAGTGCGTCGCGCGCTATGTGCAGGAGCGCCGCCCGAGCGGCACGGTGATCGTGCCGCGCATGCATTGCTGGTGGGTGCGGGGCTGACGCGCGCGGCGATTGCAACCGGGGGCCGCTTCGTGCGTTGTGACAGGGGGGCGTGTTCGGAGACGGTGCGCCGATGCGCAGGTTTCTTGCCATCTCGATGCTTCCGATTGCAACGCTCGCCATCGTGCCCGCCCTTGTGACGGTGGCGCCCGGTCCGCTTGCGACCGGCCCCGCGGCAGCACAGGTGCCGACCGGCCAGCGCGCCGATCCGCGCAATCCCTATGTCGTGCCGAACCAGGATCCCCGCGGCGTTCGCGACCGCCGGACCAACGACCGTCGCATCCAGGTGCCGCAGCACCGTAGCCCGTATCCGGAGCCGCTTCGTCCCTATTACGGGCCGTATTATCAGGGCCCCGACATCGGGGGCCGGGTGCGGCGCAGCCGCTGACCCGAGGATGAACACGCCGTTCCATGAACGGCGGTTCAGAGAAACCACCCGCCAGGTTTGGCGTTGAATCGGGTGTGCGGGGCGGCAACGGAGATCGAAACCATGTCGACGATACCGATGTCACCGATACCGATGTCACCGATGTCCCGGTTCACCGCCGGCGCAACCGCGCTGTGCATCGCGGGCATGTTCGCACTGACCCCGGCTTCGGCCGCCGAACGCGCATCCGATGGCGTGCGCGGTCAGCAGGCCGGTCAGTGGGAGTTCAGCGACCAGCGCCGCCGATATCGGCCGCGCCGCTACTATCAGCGCCGTTACTACGCGCCGCGGCGCTATTACCGGCCGTACTATTATTCGCCGTATTACGCTTATCCGCGGCCGTACTATCGGCCCTATTACCGGCCATCGCCGTTCTTCCCGTTCTTCTGAGGAACGTCGCCCGTAATCGAAAAGGCCCGCCGCGAGGCGGGCCTTTGCTATTTCGGATACCGGCTCACCGCCAGTCGCGCACATCCACGAAGTGGCCCGCGATCGCGGCCGCGGCGGCCATCGCCGGCGACACCAGATGGGTGCGGCCCTTGAAGCCCTGACGGCCCTCGAAGTTGCGGTTCGAGGTCGACGCGCAGCGCTCGCCCGGCGCGAGCTTGTCCGGGTTCATCGCCAGGCACATCGAGCAGCCCGGCTCGCGCCAGTCGAAACCTGCGGCCCTGAAGATCTTATCGAGACCCTCCGCCTCCGCCTGCTCCTTCACCAGGCCGGAGCCCGGCACGATCATGGCGTTGACGTTGGCGTTGACGGTCTTGCCCGCCGCCACCCGCGCGACCTCGCGCAGGTCTTCGATGCGCGAGTTGGTGCAGGAGCCGATGAACACCCGGTCGAGCTTGATGTCAGTCATCTTCTCACCGCCCTTGAGGCCCATGTATTCGAGCGATCGTTCGGCGGCGCGGCGCTTGTTCTCGTCGGCGATCTCGGCCGGCACCGGCACCCGGCCGGTGATCGAGGTCACCTGCTCGGGGCTGGTGCCCCAGGTGACGATCGGCGGCAGCTTGGCCGCGTCGAGCCGGATCTCCCGGTCGAAATGCGCGCCGTCGTCGGTGCGCAGCGTGTCCCAATAGCGGATCGCAGCATCCAGATCCTTGCCCTTCGGCGCCTTCGGCCGGCCCTTCACATAGGCATAGGTGGTCTCGTCCGGCGCGATGAAGCCGGCCTTGGCGCCGCCCTCGACCGACATGTTGCAGATCGTCATGCGGCCTTCCATCGACAGCGAGCGGATCGCCTCGCCGGCGTATTCCAGCGCATAGCCGGTGCCGCCCGCGGTGCCGATCTCGCCGATGATGGCGAGGATGATATCCTTGGCGGTCACGTTGTCCGGCAGCTTGCCGTCCACGATCGCGCGCATGTTCTTCGACTTCTTCTGGATCAGCGTCTGGGTGGCCAGCACATGCTCGACCTCGGAGGTGCCGATGCCGTAGGCGAGCGCGCCGAACGCGCCGTGCGTCGCGGTGTGGCTGTCGCCGCAGACCAGCGTGACGCCCGGCAGCGTGAAGCCCTGTTCCGGCCCGATGACGTGGCAGATGCCCTGCCGCACGTCGAACTCGTTGTAATACTCAAGGTCGAAGTGCTTGGCGTTGTCGGCGAGATACGCGATCTGCGCCTCGCTCTCCGGGTCCGGATTGGGCAGGTTGCGGTCGCTCGTCGGCACGTTGTGATCGACGACGAGGAGCGTCTTGTCCGGCGCCTTCACCCTGCGGCCGGAGAGGCGCAGGCCTTCGAACGCCTGCGGGCTCGTGACCTCGTGGACGATGTGCCGGTCGATGTAGAGCAGGCAGGTGCCGTCGGGCTGCTCGTCGATCAGATGATCGTTCCAAATCTTGTCGTAGAACGTTTGCGGTTTCATTGCATTGAACCTTGGCATTCAACCTTGCGTGCGAAATCAAGAAACGTGGGAGCGGGGCGGGGAGCGCGGCGGCGCTTGGGCGGCCGTCAAAGCTCCGCCTGGACCGACGCCGTCAGCCGGCCGAAAAAACGGCCGGGGAGGCGAACGCGGTCGTCCAGGACGATCCGGCGGGCTTTGGAAACCTTGGACATCGTCCAAGATATAGCCACCCTGCGCGTTCCCGACAACAAAGCGATTCACCCGAGGCGCGGTGCGCCGCAGCCAAACAAAAAGGCCGGGCGAGCCCGGCCTTGTCGCATTTTCGGAAACCTCGAGGCTTATTGCGCGGTCTTCGCAGCCCCGCCCTCGTTCGACGAGGCGTGGCGGGTGCCTTCGACGATGCGCGCCGACTTGCCGCGGCGGCCGCGCAGATAATACAGCTTGGCGCGGCGCACCTTGCCGCGGCGCACGACCTTGATCGAGTTCGACCATCGGCGAATACAGCGGGAACACGCGCTCCACGCCCTCGCCGTAGGAGATTTTGCGGACGGTGAAGTTCTGGCTGATGCCGGCGCCGGCGCGGGCGATGCAGACGCCTTCGTAGGCCTGCACGCGGGTGCGCTCGCCCTCGACCACCTTCACGTTCACCACCAGCGTGTCGCCGGGCTCGAAATCCGGAATGGTCTTGGTCGCCGACAGGTGGTCGACCTGCTCTTTTTCGAGCGTCTGGATGAGGTTCATGGCGAAAGTCTCCGTCGGGCGCGCCGGTTTTCGTCGCGTGGAAGGCGTAATGTCCGGGTTCGGGCGAGCTTCTAAAGCAATCCGAGCGGCTTGTCACCATCCCCGTGAGAGACAAAAAACGCGCATCTTCAACGGTCTTTCCGGGGGCTTTTGCGGGCCTCGCGGGCGGCCCAGAGGTCCGGCCGGCGCTCGCGGGTCAGCCGCTCGGCCTCGGCGCGCCGCCAGGCGGCCACCCTGGAATGGTCGCCGGAGGTCAGGATGTCGGGGATCGTGCGGTCCTCGAACACGGCCGGACGGGTGTATTGGGGGTATTCCAGCAGCCCGTCCGAGAAGCTCTCGTCCTGCCCCGAGGCCTCCTTGCCCATGACGCCGGGAAGCAGCCGCACGCAGGCGTCGATCAGCACAAGGGCGCCGGGCTCGCCGCCGGACAGCACATAGTCGCCGATCGAAACCTCCTCGAGACCGCGGGCCTCGATCAGCCGCTCGTCGACGCCCTCGTATCGGCCGCACAGCACGACCGCGCCCGGGCCCTGCGCCAGCGCGACCACGCGCGCCTGGCTCAGGGGCCGCCCGCGCGGGCTCATCAGCAGGCGCGGCCGGCCGTCGGGCGGCACCGAGTCGAGCGCGCGCGCCAGCACGTCGGCCTTCATCACCATGCCCGGACCGCCGCCGGACGGCGTGTCGTCGACGGTCTGGTGACGATCCGCGGCGTGGCTGCGGATGTCGACGGTGTCGAGCGCCCAGCGGCCGGAGGCCAGCGCCTTGCCGGCAAGGCTGAGGCCGAGCGGCCCGGGAAACATCTCGGGAAACAGCGTGAGCACGGTCGCGCGCCACGGGGACGTCATCGGTCGATCACTCGGTCAGAACCGGCGGGATAACGACCATCCGCCTTGCCGTCAGGTCGATCGCCGGGACGGCGGCATCGCTGAACGGCACCAAGAGGGTGTCGCCGCCGCCGACGGGTGCGATCTCGATCATGTCGCCGGCGCCGAAGTTGTGAACGCCCGTCACCGTCCCGAGCGGCGTGCCGTCCTCGCCGAAGGCTTCGAGCCCGATCAGGTCGGCGTGGTAGAACTCGCCCTCCTCGGGCTCCGGCAGCCGATCGCGGGACACGAACAGCTTCAGATTGGTCAGCCGCTCGGCGGCGTTGCGATCCGCAACGCCTTTGATGCGCACCACGAAGTGGTCATTGCCCGGACGCAGCGCCTCGATCTCGAAGCGCTGGCGTCCGTCCTCCGTTTCCAGCGGCCCGTAGGCGGTGACGTCGGCCGGATTCTCCGTGAACGAACGCAGCCGCAGCTCGCCGCGAACGCCGTGCGCGGCGCCGAACTGCGCGACGCAGACGCGGCCGCTCACGACACGTCAGCCGGCATCAGCCGCCCGCGGCCTTGGCGGCCTCTTCGGCGCGCGCCTTGCGCTCCTTGCGCGGCACGGCCTTCTCGGGGTTGTTGCGCGGTGTGCGCTTGGCGACGCCGGCCTTGTCGAGAAAGCGCATCACGCGGTCGGACGGCTGCGCGCCCTTGGCGATCCAGTCCTTCACCTTGTCGAGGTCGAGCTTCAGGCGCTCTTCCTTGTCCTTGGGCAGCAACGGATTGTAGAAGCCGAGCCGCTCGATGAACCGGCCGTCGCGCGGCGAACGCGAGTCGGCGGCGACGATGTGATAGAACGGCCGCTTCTTGGTGCCGGCACGGGCCATGCGGATTACGACGGGCATTGTCAGTCCTTTCGTCAGGTCGCGTTGAACAATTGCTATTTCTTCTTCCCGAATCCGGGAAAGCCCGGCGGCAGGCCGCCTGGCAGCTTCGGTCCGAGGCCCGGAAGCCCCGGCAGTTTCGGCGGAAGCCCTGGCATCGACGTGGGCATACCGGGAGGAAGCCCCGGTGTGCCGCCCGGCATGGTCTGGGCGAGCTTGGCCATCTCTTCCGGCGACGGCATGCCGCCGCCGAAGCCGAACATCTGCGCCAGGCCGGCCATCGGCCCGCGCTTGCCCGAACCCATCGCCTTCATCATGTCGGCCATGCCGCGATGCATTTTGAGCAGCTTGTTGATTTCCTCGACCTTGGTACCCGAGCCCGAAGCGATGCGCTTCTTGCGGCTGGCCTTGAGGATGTCGGGATTCTTGCGCTCCTTCGGCGTCATCGAATCGATGATCGCCATCTGGCGGCGGAAGATCGAATCGTCGAGGTTCTTCTCTGAGATCTGGTTCTTGATCTTGGCGACGCCGGGCATCATGCCCATCAGGCCGCCCATGCCGCCGAGCTTCTGCATCTGGCCAAGCTGTTCGCGCAGGTCGGTCAGATCGAACGCGCCCTTGCGCATGCGCTCGGCGGTGCGCATCGCCTGTTCGCGATCGATGGTCGCGGCGGCCTTCTCGACCAGCGAGACGATGTCGCCCATGCCGAGGATGCGGCCGGCGATCCGCGACGGATCGAAATCCTCAAGCGCGTCCATGCGCTCGCCGGTGCCGATCAGCTTGATCGGCTTGCCGGTGACGGCGCGCATCGACAGCGCGGCGCCGCCGCGGCCGTCGCCGTCGACGCGGGTGAGGATCAGGCCCGTGAGGCCGACGCGCTCGTCGAACGAGCGCGCAAGGTTGACCGCGTCCTGGCCGGTCAAACTGTCGGCGACCAGCAGCACCTCATGCGGATTGGCGGCGCGGCGCACCTCGGCGACCTCCGCCATCAGCGCCTCGTCGAGCGTGATGCGGCCGGCGGTGTCGAGCAGCACGACGTCGTAGCCGCCGAGCTTCGCGGCCTGGATCGCACGGCTCGCGATCTGCACGGGGGTCTGGCCCTCGACGATCGGCAGCGTCTCGACGCTGACCTGACGGCCGAGCACGGCGAGCTGCTCCATCGCCGCCGGGCGGCGGGTGTCGAGCGACGCCATTAGCACCTTCTTGCCGCCGCGCTCGGTGAGCCGCTTGGCAATCTTGGCGGTGGTGGTGGTTTTGCCGGAGCCCTGCAGGCCGACCATCATGATCGGCACCGGGGCGGGGGCGTTGAGATCGATCGGCTGCGCGTCCGCGCCGAGCGTGGCCACGAGCTCGTCGTGAACGATCTTCACGACCATCTGGCCGGGCGTCACCGACTTGATGACGTCGACGCCGACCGCGCGCTTGCGGACCTGATCGACAAAGGCGCGCGCGACCTCGAGCGCCACGTCGGCTTCGAGCAGGGCGCGACGAACCTCGCGCAACGCCGCATCGACGTCGGCTTCCGACAGCGCGCCGCGCCGCGTCAGGCGGTCGAGAATTCCGTTCAGACGTTCCGACAGGCTGTCGAACAAGTCTTCGATCCTCGTCGGGCCTCCGGAAGCGCCGGACGGCCTTGCAAAACGAAACGACGCCCGAGGGCGCATCGCGCTGTCGGGCGGGAGCCTCCGGTCTCGCGGGCCGGTCGGCGGGTCGGCAGTTCAGGCTCGTTTGAGCACAGATTGTTTGGGCCCAAGCCGCCGCCAAGTCAAGAAAATCGACTCGGCAGCCATTGTCACATCTTCAGGTTGTGGATTCTGAAAAGACCGGTTAATTTAACTGGTCAATTCAATCGGTCAAAATCATGAAACAGGTTCAAGCCTCCGACGCCAAGGCCCGGCTTGCCGAACTGCTCGACGATGTCGAGCGCGGCGAAACCATTGTGATCACCCGCCACGGCAAGCCGGTCGCGCGGCTGATGCCGGATGAAGCGGTCAGGCGCGCGCGGTTCGACGAGATCGTGACCCGCATGAAGGAGCGTCGGGCTCGAAACAAACCCGTCACGCTCGAAGAGATCATCGCCTGGAAAAACGAAGGGCGGCCGTGACATGCCGTTTGTGGTGGATGCTTCCGTCATGGCCGGTTGGCATTTCCCCGACGAGCGGTCGGCGGAAGCGGACGCCATTATGGTCAAACTTTTGAACGAAGAGATCGTTGTACCGGCGGTCTGGTGGTTCGAAATGCGAAATGTGCTCATCATCGGAGAGCGCCGGGGGCGGGCTTCAATACAAGATACGATCGGATTTTTGAACGATCTGCGGGAGATGTCGATCTCGATCGCCCTGCTGCCCGACGAGGACGCGGCGATGGATCTGGCGCGGCGGCATGGTCTGACGATCAACGATGCGGCCTATCTGGAACTGGCCAAACGCGAAACCTACATCCTTGCCACGTTCGACCGCGATCTGATCGAGGCCGCCCGGGCAGAGGGCGTGACGTTGGCATGAAACTTTCTCGACGGCGCCTGGTCGCCGGAACAGCAGCCACGGTGCTCGGAGGCGGCGGATTTTTCTTCGCGCGCGGATCGCAGGCGCAATATTACGACGGTCCGGCCTCGGATCACTTCGACGGGGTTCGCTTTTTCGACCCGTATGGCGCGCCGCCCAAGCATTTCACCGACCTGCTGCGGTGGCATGCCACGCGCCAGCGCGCGGAATGGCCCGAGCGGCTTCCAAGCGCCTTTCGCGACACGCCGCCGCGCCGGGTCGATGGCCCGCTGTGGCGCATCTCGTTCGTCGGGCATGCGAGCGTGCTGCTGCAGACCGCGGGCCGCAACATCCTCATCGATCCGGTCTGGTCGGAGCGCGCCTCGCCGTTTTCGTTCGTCGGGCCGAAGCGGGTCAACGATCCCGGCGTGGCGTTCGACGCGCTTCCCCCGATCGACGCTGTGCTGGTTTCTCACTGTCATTACGATCATCTCGACGTGGCCACGCTCGCCGCGCTCGCCACGCCGCACCGGCCGCGCTTCATCATGCCGCTCGGCAACGATTCGATCGTGCAGGCGCACGATCCCTCGATCCGGTGCGAGGTTCACGACTGGGGCGAGCGGGTCGATCTCGGCAACGGCGTGGCTGTCATCTTCGCGCCCATTCGCCATTGGTCGGCGCGCGGGCTGACCGACCGCAACAAGGCGCTGTGGTGCGCCTTCGTGATCGAGACGCCGGCCGGGCGCATCTTCCACGTCGCGGACACCGGCTACGGTGACGGCCATCATTTCCGCGCGGCGCGCCAGGCCTACGGTCCGTTTCGGCTGGCCGTCCTGCCGGTCGGCGCCTACGAGCCGCGCTGGTTCATGAAGGACCAGCACATCAATCCGGCCGAGGCGGTGCAGGCGTTGCAGGACTGCGGCGCCGAGCTGGCTCTGGGCCACCATTACGGCACGTTTCAGCTCACTGACGAGCCGATCGACGCGCCGGCGCGCGACCTTGCGGAGGCCCTGAACGCGGCCGGCGTGTCGTCGGCGCGCTTTCGGTTGCTGGCGCCTGGCGAGGTCTGGGAGCTGTAGCCGCGTCGCGGCGCTATCGCAGGATTTCGTAGCTGATGCTGACGGTCAGTCGCAGCGTGCGTTCGCCCGGAGCGATCGGCGTCTGCGCGGTGGGCGCGCCGCGCGCCATCATCATCGGTTGCGGCGGCATGGTGGTCGACTGCTCGACGATCTCGATCGCCGGGCCGACCTTGATCCCCGCCGCCTCGGCGTAGAGCTGCGCCTTGCGGCGGGCGTCGTCGACCGCCTGCCGGCGCGCGTCGTCGAGATGCCGCGACGGCTCCGAGACGATGAACTCGATGTTGCCCATGGTGTTGGCGCCGGCCGCCACCAGGCTGTCGACCAGATCGTCGATCCTGTCGATCTGGCGCACCTTGATCAGCACGCTGTTTGTGGCCTGAAAGCCGATGAGACGGTTGCGCGCCTGCGGCGCGCTTTCGTAGATCGGCTGGATCGAATAGCGCGAGGTCTGCACGTCGTTGGCGGGAATGCCGAGCCCGTGCACTGCATTCATCACCGCGGTCATCGCCTTGGCGTTGACCTCCGCAGCCTCGCGCGCAGTCTTGGCGTCGCTGGTGACGCCGGCGCGGATCTGCGCCATGTCCGGCTCCACCGACACCGACGCCTCGCCGGCCACGACGATGCGCGGCCGCTCGGTCTGTTGCGCGGAAGCCGGCAGAGACGGGGCGACGCAAAGCGAAACCAGCGTCAGAACGGCGGCGCGCAGGCGCATGGCGAACTCCGGTTGGATCTTCACTTCACCGGGACATAGACATGCACGGTCAGCTTGTCATCCGGGGTTGTGACGGGATCGGTCTGATATTCCTCGACAAAGAGATCGCGGGCTTCGAGCCGGCGCTCGTCGAGAAAGTTCGTGATGGCTTCGTAGGTCGCATCCATCGAATCGTAGGAGCCGACATGGATAAACTTGAACGCGCGGCCCTCGGGCGATTGGCCCACCGCCATGTCGCCTGTTGGCGGATCGTTCGGCGCCTCCGCGATCGGCACCGCCGCCTGGAACGAGAAGCCGACGTCGTCGGCCTGGGTGTAGATGGTCATCGCCGGGCCGACCGGCTTGATCTCTCGCTTCTCGAGGTAGGCGTTGAGCGACTTGAAGGCGTCCACCAGCGTCTCGAAGGCCGAGTCCCAGTTCCCGGTGCCCTTCAGGTAAAGGATCGTTCGCGGCTTGAGGGCGACCTCTTCGCCAAACGGCTCTCCGGCGACCGGCGGTACGGTCGCGGTTTGCGCATGGACCGCCGCGCCGGGCCCCGGCCATGCGGGAAGGATCAGCAGCGCAGCCAGGGCAAGTGCCCGCAATGGGCCGAACATCGAAGTCTCCTTGACGCCGACGCCCGCCAGCGCGGTGCGAATCGACGCTCGCAACCCTATAGCGCCCCGGCATGAAAATCATGCGGCGCAGCGAGACTGGCAGGCGCTCTGGTCAAGCCCAGTGGTCAAGCCCGCTGGCCAAGGACACTGGCCAAGCTGTTCCCGTTCCCCATATATGGCGGCTGTCAGCCTGCGCCAGGCGGTCCTTTTCGGCCGGCCGAGCAGCGGGCGATCCGGTTTCGACATGAGCGCGCTCGCCAACCGCCCCTTCGTGAAAATGAACGGCCTCGGCAACGAGATCGTGGTGGTCGACATGCGCGACGATCCGGCCGCGATCAGCGCCGCCGAGGCGCGCGCGGCCGCGCAGCCTGCCGGTGCGCCCTACGACCAGATGATGGTGCTCTATCCGCCGCGCCTTCCCGGCACCGATTCCTTCGTGCGCATCTACAACAACGACGGCTCGGAATCGGGCGCCTGCGGCAACGGGATGCGTTGCGTGGCTTCGCTTGTGACGCTGGCGACCGGCAAGGACACCATGGCCTTCGAAACCGCTGCCGGCATCCTCAACGCCTGGCGCGATCCGAAGACCGGCTCGTTCACCGTCGACATGGGCGCGCCGCGTTTCGCCTGGAACGAGATTCCTCTCGCGGAGGAATTCCG
This sequence comes from uncultured Alphaproteobacteria bacterium, assembly GCA_963758225.1. Classification (GTDB taxonomy): domain Bacteria; phylum Pseudomonadota; class Alphaproteobacteria; order Rhizobiales; family Xanthobacteraceae; genus Z2-YC6860. Next base: position 653,875 of record CAVWUJ010000003.1, read on the forward strand.
CGACACCCGCGCGATCGAACTCCAGATCGGCCCGATCGACAATCCGATCCTGCATTCGCCGTCGGCGGTCAACATGGGCAATCCCCATGCGGTGTTCTGGGTCGATGACGTGCAGGCCTACGATCTCGGCAGGGTGGGACCCTTGCTGGAGCATCATCCGATCTTTCCCGAGCGCGCCAACATCACGCTCGCGCATGTGGTCTCGCGCGAGCATGTCGTCGCGCGCACCTGGGAGCGCGGCGCCGGACTGACGAAGGCCTGCGGCTCGGCGGCCTGTGCCGCGGCCGTGGCGGCGGCACGGCTCGGCAAGACCGGCCGCACGGTGAAGGTCACGCTGCCCGGCGGCGATCTCAGCATCGAGTGGCGCGAACGCGACGGCCACGTGCTGATGACCGGGCCGGCGGAGTTCGAATACGAGGGACGCTTCGATCCCGCGCTGTTCGCGGGTGCGGCGTAGTGGAGTGGATTTGACATTCGCGGCCAATCGAGAGACGACCGCGAGAAGCGAATTCCACTAGAACCCTTATGCTTGCTAGTGGAAGGGATGCGAATGTTAGAATCGGACCACTAGCGATGCCGGTCGAGGTCGTCACCTTCGGATGCCGGCTGAACGGCGTCGAGTTCGGACGCGATCCGACGCGAGGCGTCTGCCGCCGGAGCCGGGGATGCGACGGTGTTCAACACCTGTGCGGTTACGGCCGAAGCGGTGGCGCAGGCGCGTCAGGCGATCCGCAAGGCGAAGCGCGAACGTCCCGATGCTGAAATCGTTGTGACCGGTTGTGCTGCGCAGACCGATCCGCAGACATTCGCGGCAATGCCCGAGGTCGATCGCGTTTTGGGCAACGACGAGAAGCTGCGCGCCGTTGCTTGGGCCGACCTGCATCGCGGCCCGCGCGTTGCAGTCGGCGACATCATGGCGGCCGTCGCCGCTCCTGCGCTGCGCAGCGGCGACGCGGCCGGGACGCGCGCACTGGTCGCCGTCCAGAACGGCTGCGATCACCGCTGCACGTTCTGCATCATCCCGTTCGGCCGCGGCCCTTCGCGCTCGGTGCCGGTCGCCGATGCCGTGGTTCAGGTGCGCCGCGCGGTCGAATCCGGCCATTGCGAGGTCGTGCTCACCGGAGTCGATCTCACGAGTTACCGGCCGGGCCTCGGGCTGCTCGTCAAGACCATCCTGCGCGAGGTGCCTGCGTTGCAGCGCCTGCGGCTGTCTTCCATTGATTCGGTGGAAGCGGACGCCGACCTGCTCGATGCGCTTGCGACAGACGCGCGGCTGATGCCCCATTTGCATCTGTCGCTGCAGGCCGGCGACGACCTCATCCTTAAGCGCATGAAGCGCCGGCATACGCGCGCCGACGCGATTGCATTCTGCGCGCAGGTGCGGCGGCTGCGGCCCGATGTCGTGTTCGGGGCCGATCTGATCGCCGGCTTTCCAACCGAGACCGAAGCGATGTTCGCGCATTCGCTCGATCTGGTCGACGAATGCGGCCTGACGCATCTGCATGTCTTTCCGTTCTCGGCGCGGCCGGGCACGCCCGCGGCCCGCATGCCGCAGGTCGCGCGCGATAAGGCAAAGGCGCGCGCGCAGCGTTTGCGCGCGAAGGGCGACGAAGCGCTGCAACGCCATCTCGACGGCGAGGTGGGACAGGTGCGCCGCGTTCTGGTCGAGGCCGGAGGCGCCGCGCGCACGCCGCAGTTCACGCCGGTGCGCCTGCCGAGGGAGACGCAGCGCGGGGCGTTGCTCGACGTCACGATTGCGGGTCACGACGGCCGCCGGCTGCTGGCGGCGTGACTGACGCTGCGTCTTCGCCGCTCCATCCGCAGGCAGAAAGCCGCTCGATTATGTGCGCGGGCACCGGCGCAATCGCGCGGATGGGCGGGCGGTTCCTGTAAAGCGGCACGTCGATCTGGCGCGCGTGCAGATGCAGACGCGGCCCGTCCCGATCCGCTCCCGCCTGGCCCATTCCGATCTGTCGCGGCGCGCTGCCGTAGATGTCGTCGCCCAGGATCGGCCAGCCCATCGCGGCGCAGTGGACGCGGAGCTGATGCGTGCGACCGGTGACCGGTTCGAGCGCCAGCCATGTGAGCTTCGTCGGCCCAGCCGCGCGTCCCATCACCCGCCATTTCGTGAGCGAAGCAAGGCCGTCCGGATCGGTCTTCATCCACCAGCCGCGGTTGTCGTCGCGCTTGGCGAGCGGCAGGTCGATCTCGCCTTCGTCCGTCTCCGGTCCGCCCTCGACCACCGCCCAGTAGGTCTTCGACACCTTGTTGTAGCGGAACAGGTCGCCCAGCATCGCCAGCGCCTTGCGGTGGCGGCCGAGCACCAGGCAGCCGGAGGTTTCCTTGTCGAGCCGGTGCGCCAGCGCCGGCAGCCGCGGCAGGCCGAAGCGCAGCGCGTCGAAATGGTCCTCCAGGCTCGCGCCGCCCTTGGGGCCGCGATGCACCGAAAGCCCGGCGGGCTTGTCGAGAATGAGCATCAGCCCGTCGCGGTAGAGCAGGCGGCTCACCATTTGTTCCGGCGTCATGCCCGGCGTCATCGCCGGACTTGACCCGGCGATCCATCTTTCGTGAAGGATGGCGTCGTAACGAACGCAGATGGAACCCCGGGTCAAGCCCGGCGGCTGAGGTCGGCGCGGCAGCGGGGTCGAATGGACGACAAACCGAAGAGTTGGTGGGCGCGGCTCACCGGCGGATTGAAGCGGACCTCGGCGTCGCTCGGGAGCGCGATCTCGGACCTGGTGTCCAAGCGCAAGCTCGATGCCGCAATGCTGGAGGAGATCGAGGACGCGCTGATCCGCGCCGATCTCGGCGTCGCGACGGCGGCCCAGGTCTCCGAAGCGCTGGCCCGGGGCCGCTACGACAAGGGCATCGAGCCGGACGAGGTGAAGCGCGTGCTGGCCGCCGAGGTCGAGAAGATCCTTGGCCCCGTCGCCCGGCCGCTCGCGGTCGAGGGTGCGAAGCCCTTCGTCATCCTCGTGATCGGCGTGAACGGCTCCGGCAAGACCACGACGATCGGCAAGCTCGCCGCGCGCTTTGCGTCGGAGGGCCGCAAGGTGCTGCTCGCCGCCGGCGATACGTTCCGCGCCGCCGCAATCGAACAGCTCAAGATCTGGGGCGGGCGCACCGGTGCCAGCGTGGTGGCGCGGGATCAGGGCGCCGACGCCGCCGGGCTTGCGTTCGATGCGGTGACCGCCGCGAAGGCGGACGGCTCGGACGTGGTGCTGATCGACACCGCCGGACGGCTGCAGAACCGGGCCGAGCTGATGGACGAGCTCGGCAAGGTCGTGCGCGTCATCAAAAAGGTCGACGACACCGCGCCGCATGCGGTCCTGCTGGTGCTCGATGCCACGGTGGGACAGAACGCGCTGTCGCAGGTCGAGACCTTCGGCAAGGTCGCCGGCGTCACGGGACTCGTGATGACCAAGCTCGACGGCACCGCGCGCGGCGGCATTCTCGTGGCGATAGCGCAGAAGTTCGCGCTGCCGGTGCATTTCATCGGCGTGGGCGAGGGCGTCGACGATCTGGCGCCGTTCGAGGCCGGAGATTTTGCGCGGGCGATCGCCGGGCTCGATCCCTGAGGTCGACATCCTTGCGGTCGATGCTCTCTCGCCGTCATGGCCGGGCATAGCCTTTCTTCATCAGCGGTGACTGCGTCGGGCGAACCTGGATCCCGGATCAGCGATGCACCGCGTCCGGGACACGAGATCTGTGCGCCGGCCGCCGGTGCGCTGCCGCGCCTTATGTGCACAGGCGCGGAATCCGGCTAAGTCTCTGTCATGACCGAACCCGCCGCTCCCGCCCAGCCCAATCCTCTGATCAAGCTCGCGCTCGAACTCGGGCCGCTGCTGCTGTTCTTCTTCGCCAACGCGCGGCCGGCGCTGTTCGAGCCGCTGCTGCGGCCGATCATTCCCGCCGCGGTCGCGACCGGCGAGCGCGCGGGCATTTTCGTCGCCACCGCGGTGTTCATGGTCGCGATCCTGGTCGCGCTCGCGATCTCCTATGCGCTCACCCGCAAGCTGCCGATGATGGCGCTGGTCTCGGCGGTGGTCGTCGTGGTGTTCGGCGCGCTGACGCTCGTGCTGCAGGACGAGCTGTTCATCAAGCTCAAGCCGACGATCATCTATGTGCTGTTCGCCGCGGCGCTCTACGCCGGGCTGGTGTTTCGCAAGAACTTCCTCGCCGTCGTGTTCGACCAGATGTTCAGCCTGACCGACGAGGGCTGGCGCAAGCTGACGTTCCGCTGGGCGGGGTTCTTTCTCGCGATGGCGGTGCTGAACGAGATCGTCTGGCGCACGACCTCGACCGACTTCTGGGTGTCGTTCAAGGTGTTCGGCGCGATGCCGATCACCTTCGTCTTCGCGATGGCGCAGATGCGGCTGCTGCAGAAGTACGACGCCAGCGAGAAGCGCGAGCCATAGGGCCGTTCCGGCCTCGATTGCATCAAGCCGGGTCGATTCTAGTTAGCCGCCAGCGCCTTCTCGATCGCCGGGCCGAGCACGGCGTTCAGGTTCTGCGGGGTGATCGGGCCGACCAGCTTGTGGGCGATGCGGCCGTCGCGGCCGACCACGAAGGTCTCCGGCACGCCGTAGACGCCCCAGTCGATCGAGGCGCGGCCATTCGGGTCCGCACCGACCGCCATGAACGGGTTGCCGTGGCGGCCGATGAAGCGGCGCGCGTTGTCGGGCTGGTCCTTGTAGTTGATGCCGACGATGCGGAAGCGCCGGTCCTGCGCCATCCTCATCAGGATCGGCGCCTCGTCGTGGCACGGCACGCACCACGACGCCCAGACGTTCACCACGGTGACCGCGCCCTTGAAGTCGGCCGGGCCCACGCCCGGCACCGGTTTGCCGTCCCGCAACAGCCCCGCGACCGGCGGCAGTTCGGTGGCGGGCACCGGCCGGCCGATCAGCGCCGATGGCACCAGCGACGGATCGCCCGCGCCAAGCCGGTAGAGAAACAGCCCCGCGAGCGCGAGGAACGCCGCCAGCGGCAGCAGCACGAGGAGGCGGCGGCCGCGCGCGGGACGTTCGGCGGACGCGTCGGTCATGCTCGCGGCTCCGCCATGCGGCCGGAGCGGCGGGTGACGCCACGGGCTTCGAGATCTGCGAGCGCGCGCGTCTGCACGCGATGGTCGGCGATCACCCAGACGAGCAGCGCCAGGACCAGCAGCGCCGCCGCGCCGTAGGACGCGACGATGAAAACCGCATGGGGGCCGAGCGAAGCCAACATGATCAGCGTCCCGCCGTCTGCGCCTGCATCAGCATCAACGCGCGCACGCGCCGCCGCAGGATCTCGTTGCGCATCGCCGCCAGATGCAGCGCGACGAACAGCAGCAGGAAGCCGAGCGCCATCACCAGCAGCGGCGTCAGGATGGTGGGATGGATCGCGGGGCCGCCGATCCGCACCACGGATGCCGGCTGGTGCAGCGTGTTCCACCAGTCGACCGAGAACTTGATGATCGGCAGGTTGAGCGCGCCGACCAGCGTGAGGATCGCGGCGGCGCGGCCGGCGCGCGCGGGATCGTCCACCGTGCGCCACAGCGCGATCACGCCGAGATACATCATCAGCAGCACCAGCACGGACGTCAGCCGCGCGTCCCACACCCAGTAGGTGCCCCACATCGGGCGGCCCCACAGCATGCCGGTCACGAGGCAGAGCGCGGTGAAGGCCGCGCCGATCGGCGCCGCCGCCTTCGCCGACACGTCGGCGAGCGGATGCCGCCACACCAGCGTGCCGAGGGCGGCCGCGCTCATCAGCGCCCAGATGCTCATGCACAGCCACGCCGACGGAACATGGATGAACATGATCTTCACCGTCGCGCCCTGCTGGTAGTCGTCCGGCGCGCCCGCGGCGAGCGCGAGGCCGATCGCCAGAACGAGCGCCGCAAGCCCCGCGATCCACGGCAGCAGCCGCTCGGTCAGGCCCAGAAAGCGCGTCGGGTTGGCGAGGTCGATAATGGGCATGCGCGGCGCTCGATCACTCCAGTCCCTGCCGCAGCGCGGCCGCGGCGGCGAACGTGCCTACCACAAAGCTCGCGAGCGTGAGCGCGCAAAGGATCGTGAACGGCGTTCCGAACGGCACGGGCCCGACGATCGCGGCGTTCGACGCCGCCACGCCGAAGATCAGCACCGGCACGGTCAGCGGCAGCACCAGCACTGCCAGCAGCAGTCCGCCGCGGCGCAACGTCACGGACAGCGCCGCGCCGATCAAGCCGATGAAGGTCAGCGCCGGCGTTCCGGCGAGCAATGTTAGCGCGACCGCGAAGCCCGCACCGGCGTCGAGATTGAGCAGCAGGCCGAACAGCGGGCTCGCGAGCGCCAGCGGCAGGCCGGTGGTGAGCCAGTGCGCCAGCGCCTTGGCGGCGACCGCCAGCTCCAGCGGCGTGTCCGACATCAGCAGCAGGTCGAGCGAGCCGTCCTCGCTGTCGGCCGCGATCAGCCGGTCCAGCGTCAGCAGGCTCGCCAGCAGCGCGCCGATCCACAGGATCGCCGGGCCGATGCGTCCGAGCAGCGCAAGGTCGGGCCCGATGGCGAACGGCGTCAGCGTCACCACGATCAGGAAGAACAGCACGCCGATGCCGGCCCCGCCGCCGACACGCATGGCGAGCCTGAGATCGCGCACAAACAGGACGGCGAGGGCACTCATGCGGCCTCTCCGAGCCGCAAAGCTTTCGCGCCGTCCAGTCCGAGCGGCGCATGCGTCGCCGCTACGATCAGCCCGCCGCCGGCGAGATGGTCGCGCATCAGCGCGGTGAGGGTGTGCTGGCCGGCCGCATCGAGCGACGAGGTCGGCTCGTCGAGCAGCCAGATCGGGCGCTTCGCAGCCAGCAGGCGCGCCAGCGCCAGCCGCCGCCGCTGACCGGCCGACAGATAGGCCGCGGGCAGGTGGCCGATGGCGTCGAGGTCGAGAGCCGCAAGCGCGGCCGGGACGGACAGCCCGCCGCCGCCCAGATAATCCGCCCAGAACGACAGGTTTTCGGTCACGCTCAGGGCGGGCTTCAGGGCGTCCAGGTGTCCCAGATAATGGGCCTGCTCCGGCAGGCTGCGCTCTGGATCGCCGCCCGTGAGCGCGAGGCTGCCGCCGGCCGGGCGCACCAGACCTGCGACAGTTCGCAGGAGCGACGATTTGCCGGCGCCGTTGCGGCCGGTGACCTGCAGCGCCTGTCCCGAATCGAGCGCGAAGGCGATGCCGCCGAACACCTCGCGGCCGCCGCGCACGCAGGTCAGGTTCTCGGCGGCCAGGCGCATCGCGGGCTTTGGATTGGGCCGCGCCGGGTGCAAAACGCCACGGTCGCGGGGATGAACGACCCTCGTGATCTAGCAGGTTTCAAAAAAAGCCCCTATAAACCGAGCTGGCTCGCAGCGCGCCCGGCGAGCCGCCGCCCGTTGCGCTGCAAAGCAAAAACTGTTGTTCTGGCAATCGTTTAGCCGGGGCCTGCGCGTCCGCGCCCTGGGATGGAACCTTCATCATGACCTCGCTCGACAGCTTCAAGTGCTGCAGGACTCTCAAGGTCGGCAGCAAGACCTACGCCTATTACAGCCTGCCGGCCGCCGAAAAGAACGGGCTCAAGGGCATCTCGCGCCTGCCGTTCTCGATGAAGGTTCTGCTGGAAAACATGCTGCGCCATGAGGACGGCAAGACCGTCACCAAGGAGGACATCCAGGCCTTCGCGCAATGGCTCAAGACCAAGACCTCGGACCGCGACATCCCGTTCCGGCCGGCGCGCGTGCTGATGCAGGACTTCACCGGCGTGCCGGCGGTGGTCGATCTCGCGGCGATGCGCGACGCGATGGACTCGCTCGGCGGCGACGCCAAGAAGATCAACCCGCTGGTGCCGGTCGATCTGGTGATCGACCATTCGGTCGCGGTGACGTTCTTCGGCTCCAAGGATGCGTTCAAGAAGAACGTCGAGGAGGAGTACAAGCAGAACCAGGAGCGCTACAAGTTCCTGAAGTGGGCGCAGGGCTCGTTCGAAAACTTCCGCGTGGTGCCTCCGGGCACCGGCATCTGCCACCAGGTCAACCTCGAATATCTGTCGCAGACGGTCTGGACCGCGCCTGGGAAGGTCAAGATCGACGGCAAGGTGGCAACGATGGAGGTTGCCTATCCAGACACGCTGGTCGGCACCGACTCGCACACCACGATGGTCAACGGCCTCGCCGTGCTCGGCTGGGGCGTCGGCGGCATCGAGGCCGAGGCGGCGATGCTCGGCCAGCCCTACTCGATGGTGCTGCCGGAGGTGATCGGCGTGCGGCTCTCCGGCAAGCTTAAGGAGGGCATGACCGCGACCGATCTCGTGCTCACCGTCACGCAGATGCTTCGCAAGCGCGGCGTGGTCGGCAAGTTCGTCGAGTTCTTCGGCCCGGGCCTTGACGGCCTGAGCCTCGCGGACCGCGCCACGATCGGCAACATGGCCCCCGAATACGGCGCCACCTGCGGCTTCTTCCCGGTCGATTCGGAGGCGCTGGCCTATCTGCGCGACACCAACCGCAAGGCCGACCGCATCGCGCTGGTCGAGGCCTACGCCAAGGCGCAGGGGATGTACCGCACCAAGAACACCGCCGACCCGGTGTTCACCGACGTGCTCAAGCTGGATCTGGCCTCGATCGAGCCCTCGCTCGCCGGCCCCAAGCGCCCGCAGGATCGCGTGCCGCTGAAGGACGTGACCAAGGGCTTCGCGGTCTCGATGGAAAAGGAGTTCAACAAGGGCGCCGAGATGAAGCGCCGCGTGCCGGTCAACGGCCGCGACCACGATCTCGGCCACGGCGACGTCGTGATCGCCGCGATCACCTCCTGCACCAACACCTCGAATCCGAGCGTGATGGTGGCCGCCGGCCTGCTCGCCAAGAAGGCCGCCGAGAAGGGACTGACCCGCAAGCCCTGGGTCAAGACCTCGCTGGCGCCCGGCTCGCAGGTCGTGGCCGACTATCTCGACAAGTCCGGCCTGCAGAAGTCGCTCGATGCGGTCGGCTTCAACCTGGTCGGCTTCGGCTGCACGACCTGCATCGGCAACTCCGGCCCGCTGCCTGAGGAAATCTCCGAGGCGATCAACGCCAACGATCTGGTGGCGGCGGCCGTTCTCTCCGGCAACCGCAACTTCGAGGGCCGCGTGAACCAGGACGTGCGCGCGAACTATCTCGCCTCGCCGCCGCTGGTGGTCGCCTATGCGATCGCGGGCTCGATGAACGTCGATCTCGTCAAGCAGCCGCTTGGCATGGACAAGAAGGGCAAGCCGGTGTTCCTGAAGGACATCTGGCCGACCACGCGCGAGGTCAACGCGGTGATCCGCAAATGCATCACCAAGGACGTCTTCAAGCGCAAATACGCCAACGTGTTCAAGGGCGATGCGGCCTGGGGCAAGATCGCCGTCAAGGGCGGTCTCACCTACGCCTGGGACGACCGCTCGACCTATGTGCAGAATCCGCCGTACTTCGAGGGCATGGACAAGCGCCAGCGTCCGGTCGAGGACATCGTCGATGCGCGCATCCTCGGCCTGTTCCTCGACTCGATCACGACCGACCACATCTCGCCGGCCGGATCGATCAAGGAGGAAAGCCCGGCGGGCGAATATCTGCGCGACCATCAGGTGCGCCCGAAGGACTTCAACCAGTACGGCACGCGGCGCGGCAACCATCAGGTGATGATGCGCGGCACCTTCGCCAACATCCGCATCAAGAACCAGATGGTGCCGGGCGTCGAAGGCGGCGTGACGATCCACTATCCGTCCAAGAAGCGGATGCCGATCTACGACGCCGCGATGAAGTACCGGGAAGACGGCGTGCCGCTGGTGGTCTTCGCCGGCAAGGAATACGGCACCGGCTCCTCGCGCGACTGGGCGGCGAAGGGCGCCGCGCTGCTCGGCATCCGCGCCGTGGTCACCCAGTCGTTCGAGCGCATCCACCGCTCCAACCTGATCGGCATGGGCGTGATCCCGCTGTGCTTCGAGGAGGGCACGTCCTGGCAGTCGCTCGGACTGAAGGGCGACGAGCAGGTCACGATCCGCGGGCTCTCCGGCGAGATCAAGCCGCGCCAGCGCATGATGGCGGAGATCGTTACGGCCGACGGCACGCTCAAGCGCGTGCCGCTGATCTGCCGGATCGACACCGCGGAGGAGCTGGAATACTTCCGCAACGGTGGCATCCTGCAGTACGTCCTGCGCGGGCTCGCAGCCTGACGGGTCGCAGCGGCGGACGCCGTCCGTCGGGTTCGGACATTCGAGGCGGCCGTCTCCCGGTGGAGGCGGCCGCTTTCGTTGTATCCTTCCGGTTGTCGCCGGCTCTAGCTTTTTGTTTTGTCGCAGTTTCTTCACGCGAATCACCCCTTCGCTCGAAAGCGCCATAGCGGTTGCGATGCGAGAGGCGTGCGTGTGCACCGCCCCCTCACCGCGAAGTGAGTGGCGGGTGAAGCGCGCGCCCGGTATTCAAAGCCGGCCGGCCGTCGGCGGGGTGTGGGCGCAACAGAAGGTCGGAATTGCGATGGGCCGTTTTTCGCTTTTGCCGTCGCTGGCCGTGCTGCTGTTTTTCACGGCGGCGCCGGAAAGCCGCGCGGAGCCGCGTGCGGTTCTCGAACTCTTCACCAGTCAGGGCTGCTCGTCATGTCCGGCCGCCGACAAGCTGGTCGGAGAGTTCGCGCGCGATCCGAATGTGATCGTGCTGACGCTCGCGGTCGATTACTGGGACTATCTCGGCTGGAAGGACACGCTGGCGCTGAAGGGGCATGTCCATCGCCAGCGGGCCTATGCCAAGGCGCGCGGCGACCGCAACGTCTACACGCCGCAGGTCGTGGTGAACGGGATTTCGCATGTGCTGGGAAGCGATCGCGTCGCGATCGAACAGACGATCCGGGAGACCCGGGCCCATGGCGCGTCGCCGCTCAGGGTGCCGGTTCGGTTGACCGTGACGGACGAGACGCTGACGGTTGAGCTTTCGGCCTCGGATGCCGGCAAGCAGGCCGAGATCTGGCTCTGTCCTTTGACGCGCGCGGTGCCGGTCGAGATTGCCCGTGGCGAGAACAAGGGCAAGGTTGTCACCTACACCAATGTGGTGCGGCGCTGGGTCCGGCTCGGAGAGTACAACGGCCGGCCGGAGACCTTCACGCTTCCGCGCGGCGCGCTCGACCGCGATATCGATGCGGTCGCGGTGCTGGTGCAGCCGCCGCCGCAGGCCGATTCGCCTCGCGCCGTGATCGGAGCCGCGCAGGCGGCGCTACGCTGAGCGCGCCACCGAATCCCTTTTCCGTTCGAAATTGGATCTGCACCGCGGAAGACGCCGTGGACGTCATGTGCTGGGCGGTGGTGCCTCGCAGCAGGCCGGCCCGGCTGCGGACCATACGCAGGGAGTAAAAAAAATCGGGCCGGCGACTGGCCGGCCCGAAGAGCGTATTGGGGGGATTGAACCGTTACGCGAAACAACTCGGCCCGATCCTTCCGAACCCCCGGGGGGCTGGGGGGCTGAGGAATCCGGAAGTCCGTCCGGACCGGGCCTAGAGGCAACTGTCCTCATATTACGATCCAGCTTGGCCCTCGCTTGGCCGAAATCGGGCAGCTTTATGATTTGCCTAACGAATCCGTGAGGTCTCGGATTGCGGCGCGAGGCCTTGCCGTCGCCTGTGTCCGGCGCGATCATGACGGGCGAACGACAAGAGGAGGCGCCGCATGACGGTCGGCGAAACCGAGCCAAGTCAGACAGCCGGGGGCGCCGGGCCTTCAAGGCTGGCCCCCGCATCCGCGGTCACCTTCGACCGGCGCGAACTCGACCGCATTCTGGCGCTCTACGGCCGCATGGTCGCCGCCGGCGAATGGCGCGACTACGCCATCGATTTCCTCAAGGACCGGGCGGTGTTCTCGGTGTTCCGTCGCTCCTCCGAAATGCCGATCTATCGCATCGAGAAGAACCCGCGGCTTGCGAACCGCCAGGGCGCTTACAGCGTGGTGTCCGCCACCGGTCTGATCGTCCGCCGCGGTCACGAACTCGACCGCGTGCTGCGCGCGATCGACAAGTCCGCGAAGCTGGTCGCGGTGTAGCGCGACTCCAGCCGCGGCCTTAAGGCTTGGGTGCCGCGCCCGAGCCGAGCGCGCGCTGCATCAGCACGCTGTCCAGCCAGCGGTCGAATTTGAAGCCGACATTCTCCAGCGTGCCGACCAGACGGAAGCCAGCTGCGCGGTGCAGCGCGATCGAGGCGGTCTGCGCCGAATCGCCGATCACCGCCACCATCTGGTGGAAGCCGCGGGCGTCGGATTCGGCGATCAGCCGATCGAGCAGCACGCGGCCGATGCCGCGCCGCTGCGCCGCTGGATCGATGTAGACCGAGTCCTCCACGGTGTGACGATAGGCCGGGCGCGCGCGATAGGGTCCGGCGTAGGCGTAGCCGATGACGGAGCCTCCGAGTTCGGCGACGACATAGGGATGGCCGCCGTCGATCAGCGCGCGCATGCGGCGCGTCATCTCGGCTTCGTCCGGGGGTTCCAGTTCGAACGACGCGGTGCCGTGCAGGACGGCATGGGCGTAGATGCGCGCGATGTCCGCGATGTCGGTTTCGGCAGCGGGACGGATCGAAAACGGCGGGGATGGCGGCGGCGAGAGCGGCGTCATGGGGTAACACCACAAGAGAAACGCCCCGGCTGCAAGGCCGGGGCGTTCGATCTCGACAGGCTGGGGGCGCGATCAGCGCCGGTCGCCGACCAGCCGCAGCAGCATCAGGAACAGGTTGATGAAGTCGAGGTAAAGCGCGAGCGCGCCCATGACGGCCTTGCGACCGGCGGCGTTCTCGTCGTCGCGCGCGTCGTACATCTCCTTGATCTTCTGGGTGTCCCAGGCGGTGAGGCCGGCGAACACCAGCACGCCCACGACCGAGATCGCGAAGTCGAGGCCGCTCGACTGCAGGAAGATGTTGACGACCATCGCCAGGATCAGGCCGATCAGGCCCATCACCAGGAACGAGCCGATCGCCGAGAGGTCGCGCTGGGTGGTGTAGCCGTACAGGCTCAGCGCGCCGAACGAGGCAGCCGAGATGAAAAACACCCGTGCGATCGAGGCGTCGGTGTAGGCGAAGAAGATCGTCGACAGGCCGAGGCCCAGCGACGCCGCATAGACGAAGAACAGGATACGGGCGGTCGCGGCCGACAGGGTGTGGATGCGGAAGCTGAGATAGAACACCAGCGCCAGCGGCGCGAGGATGAACACCCACATCAGCGGGCTCTGCACGAGCGCGGGGCCGGCGATCTGCACCGTGCCGAGCGCCACCAGGCCGGTCAGCGCGACGCCGATCGACATGTAATTGTAGACGGTGAGCATGTGGGCGCGCAGGCCCGCATCCACCTCGACGGCCCGCTCGGCGTAGGTTCCGCGGGCTGCGACGTTGCGGTCGAAATCCGACATGGTCGTCCCTTTCTGCAGGGTTGCCGGCCGCCAGGTTGCGGACGGCGGCTGCATGGCTTGATTCAGATCTAGGGAGCCCGGACCGGTTCCGCCAGAGCGATCGATGGTCGCGTCGGGCGCGCACCGTCGTCTCGCGGGGCTCCGCCGCCAAATGAGCCCGCCTTCAATGCAAAGGCCCCGCAAAAGAAAAGGCCCCGGCGGTGCCGGGGCCTTCGCGGAACTTGCCGAAGCAGGCTCCTGTTTCGATCACTCTTCCTTGGCGCCGAGAAGCTGCAGGAGGAGCGTGAACAGGTTGATGAAGTTCAGGTACAGCGACAGCGCGCCGAGAATGGCGGAGCGCTCCATCGCCACGCCGTCCATCGCGCCGTAGAGGTACTCGTTCTTCAGGCGCTGGGTGTCCCACGCGGTCAGGCCGGCAAACACCAGCACGCCCACGACCGAGATCACGAACTGCAGCATCGAACTCGCCATGAACAGGTTGACGATGCTGGCCAGGATCACGCCGAACAGGCCCATGATCAGGAACGAGCCCATGCCGGTGAGGTCGCGCTGGGTGGTGTAGCCGTACAGGCTCAGCGCGCCGAACGAAGCGGCCGTGATGAAGAACACCCGCACGATCGAGGTGTGGGTGAACACCAGGAACACCGAGCCGAGCGAGACGCCCATCAGCGCGGCGAACACCCAGAACAGCATGTGCGCGGTCGTCGGCTTCAGCCGCTCGATGCCGAAGCTGATCGCGAAGACCAGCGCCAGCGGCGAGAGCATGATCACCCACTTCAGCGGCGACACGAAGACGTAGTAGCCGATCGGCGTCAGGTAGGTGCCGCTCCGCAGCGCGTAGGCGCCGCCGGTCGCGCTGCGCGCCGCAGCCGTCGCGTCGCCGGTGATGGAAAGCATGTAGATGCCAAGCGCCGCGAGGCCGGTGATGGCCAGGCCGAGGATCATGTAATTGTAGATCCGCAGCATATGCGCGCGCAGACCCTCGTCGACGGCGACGGTGGTCTGGCCGTAGGTCTGCCCGTACGGCGCGGCGGTGGCGTTACGATCAAAGTCCGACATTGTCGAACCCCCGTGGTTGTCGAACCATTTCCAACTTTGCCTCTCGGGCCGGACGGCGGAATCCGTTCGGCCGATTGCCGATATGTATATCACTTATGCGGCGCACAAGAAGAGGGATGCGTCGCTAAAGTGTTGGAATGGCGGCCGATTACGCGACCGTTTGTCGCGAACTACAGATTCCTGAGCACCGGCGCGGGCTTATGCCCCAGCGCCGTGTAGGTGCCGATCAGTCCGAACAGCACCGTGACGGTCAGAGCGCCAAATGCCGCAGCCAGCGCCGGACCCGGCAGCCATTTAAAGGAAAGATTCATCACATTCGTAACCACCGTCCATGCCGCGACGGAGCCGGCGGCGACGCCGAACACGGCGGTGGCGCTGCCGAGCAGCAGATACTCCAGCGCATAGGCGCCGATCAGCCTGCCGCGCGTCGCGCCGAGCGTCTTCAGCACGACAGCGTCGTAGACCCGGTGGCGGTGCCCCGCCGCCAGCGCGCCGCCGAGCACCAGCACGGCCGAGACCAGCGCCACGACGCTTGCGCCGCGCACCGCCAGTGCCAGATTGGTCACGACGCTGCCTACGGCGTCGAGGGCGTCCTTCACCCGCACGGTGGTGACGGACGGAAACCGGCCCGCCACGTCGCGGATCAGGGCCGGCTCGTCGGCGGCGGCGTGGGCGTCCGGCGGAAAGGTGAGCGTGGCGATGTGGGTGTGCGGCGCGCCCGAGAAGGTTCGGGGAGAGAACACCAGCACGAAATTGATGCCGAGGTTCTGCCAGTCCACGGTGCGGAGATTGGCGACGGTCGCCGAGATGTTGCGGCCGAGCACGTTGACCACGATTGGATCGCCGATGCCGATGCCGAGCCCGTCGGCGATCCGCTTCTCCAGCGAGACCAGCGGCGGACCCTTGTAGTCGGGGCCCCACCATTCGCCCTCGACCAGCCGCGAGCCGGCGGGAACGTCCTCCGCATAGGTGATTCCGCGGTCGCCGCGCAGCACCCAGGCGGCATTCTGTGGCGCCTTGATCGCCTCGGCCTTCTCGCCGTTGACCGCGACGATCCGGCCGCGGAGCATCGGAACCCGCTCCAGCGTGCCGCCCTTGGCGCGCTCCCGCACGAAGGAGTCGAACGGCCCGACGTCCTGCGAGCGGATGTCGACGAAGTAGAAGGACGGCGCCTTGTCGGGCATCGCCGCCATGAACTGGTTGCGCAGGTTGCCGTCGATCTGCACCACCGTCACCAGCAGCGCGAGCCCCAGTCCGAGCGAGAGCACCACGGTGGGCGTCAGCGCGCCCGGCCGGTGGATGTTGGCGATCGCGAGCCGCAGCGCGGTGGCGCGCGAATGCGGCAGCCGCCGTGCCAGCGCCATCAGTCCGAGCGCCACGACGTGCAGCGTTGCGAACACGGCGATCGCCGCCACTACGAAGGTCGTCGCGATCCGCCGGTCGTAAGCCAGATAAACGGCGAGCGCAGCCAGCAGGCCGGCGACCAGCACGGTTGCGACGACGTAGCGCCGGCGCGGCCAGCGCCGCTCCTGGGAGACCGCGTCGCGGAACAGCGCCGACACCGGCACGTCATGGGAGCGGCCGAGCGGCCAGAGCGCGAAGGCGAGCGCGGTCAGCATGCCGTAAAGCAGCGCGAGCGCCAGTTCGGCCGGCTGCAGGCCCGGCGCGATCGGCAGCGGCAGCACCTGCCCGAACGAGGCGGCGATCACGAACGGCAGGGCCGCGCCGAGCGCGAGCCCGATGGCCGAACCGAAGAAGGCCAGCACCATCACCTGCGTGAGATAGATTGCGAACACGCGCCCGCCGGTGGCGCCGAGCGATTTCATCGTGGCGATGGTTTCGCGGCGGCGGTCGAGATAGCTCTTGATCGAATTGGCGACGCCGACGCCGCCCACCAGCAGTGCGGTGAGCCCGACCAGCGTGAGAAACTGCGTGAACCGCTCGACGTTACGCTCCAGCGCGGGCGAGGCGTTGGTGCGGGTGCGGATCTCCCAGCCGGCGTCCGGCAGTTGCGCGCGCGCATCGGCGAGAAGTGCGTTGGCCGCTGCATCGCTGCCGCCGGGCACCGCCACGCGGTAATGCCAACGCACGAGACTGCCGGGCTGCACAAGGCCCGACGCGCGCAGCGCCGCGTCGCTGACGATCACGCGGGGGCCGAAGGCGATGCCGCCGGCCAGCTTGTCGGGTTCGTTGCGAAGGATCGCAGTGATTCGCAGCTTGGCGGAGCCGAGCGTCAGCTCGCCGCCGGGCTTGAGGTCGAGGCGCGCCAGCAGGGCCGGATCGACCGCCGCGCCATGCACGCCGTCGCGCTCGGCCACGGCCTGCGCCAGCGGCATGTCGGGATCGAGCGTGAGCCGGCCGGTCAGCGGATAGGCGTTGTCGACCGCCTTCAACTCCACGAGCGCCAGCCGGTCGCCCTCGGCGTGGGTCATGGCGCGCAGGGTCGCGATACCGGACACCTGGCCGCGCGCATCGAGGAACGCCCGCTCCTGCGGCGTCGCCTCGCGGTGAAACAGCGAGAAGGCGATGTCGCCGCCGAGGATGACGCGGCCCTCGCGGGCCAGTCCGTCGGTCAGGCTTCGCGAGAACGAGCCGACGCCGGCGATCGCCATGACGCCGAGCGCGATGCACATGATGAAGACCGCGAAGCCTCGCACGCCGCCGCGCAACTCGCGCAGCGCAAACGCCAGCGCCATGCCGCCGCTCGCGGGTCGGCGTGTCGGCGGCGCGGCGATCGAATCGTTGGCCGTACTCACGAGACGGCCTCCGCTGTCGCCCGCCGCCGCTCATCGCTTTCGACGCGGCCTGAGCGCAGCCGCACCACGCGGCTGCAACGCTGCGCCAGCGTGGTGTCGTGGGTGACGAGGATCAGCGTGGTGCCGCGCTCGACGTGGCCGGCGAACAGCAGCTCGACGATGCCGCGGCCGGTCGCCTCGTCGAGATTGCCGGTCGGCTCGTCCGCCACGAGAATCGCGGGGTTCGGCGCGAGCGCGCGGGCCAAAGCCACGCGCTGCTGCTCGCCGCCCGAGAGCTGCGCGGGGTAATGGCTCAGACGCTCGCCGAGACCGACCTTTCCGAGTTCGGTGCGTGCGATGTCGAAGGCGTCCGGATTTCCCGCCAGTTCGAGCGGCACCGCGACGTTCTCCAGCGCGGTCATGGTCGGGATGAGATGGAAGGACTGGAAGACGATTCCGACGTTGCGGCCGCGGAACCGCGCGAGCTGGTCCTCGTCGAGCTTGCCCAGATTTTCGCCGGCAACCACGATCGAGCCCGAATCCGGCCGTTCGAGGCCGGCCATGACCATCAGGAGCGTTGATTTTCCCGAGCCGGACGGGCCGACGAGGCCGATCGCCTCGCCAGCGCCTATATGAAGGTCGATGTCCTTGAGGATGTGAACCCGGGCCGCGCCGCGGCCAAGCGAAAGATTGACGCCGGACAGCGCGATTGCGCTCCGGGCGTCGGAAATCGAGGTGTCTTTCATGCGGTGTCTTGCTTGCGCCCCGTCCGGTCCAATCCGTTCATATGGGGTTGTCCTTGTTCGGGTCCAGCGATTGATGGCCGCTCTGGCGCTCTCTGTCGCACTCGTGATCGGTGTTCAGAGCCAGCTTCGTGCGCAGCCTGTGGGCCAGCCGCTCAAGATTGTCGCACTCGGAGACTCGCTGATGGCGGGCTACGGGCTGGGCGAAAGCGCGGCCTTCCCGGCGCAGCTCGAGAAGGCGCTGAAGGCGAAGGGGCGCGCGGTCGAGATCGCCAATGCCGGGGTTTCCGGCGACACGGCGTCGGGCGGTCTCGAACGTCTCGACTGGTCGGTGCCGGACGGCACGCATGGGGTGATCCTCGGTCTCGGCGCCAACGACATGCTGCGCGGCATCGATCCCAAGGTGACGCGGCAGGCGCTGGAAACCATCGTGCAGCGCCTGAAGGAGCGCGGCATCGCCGTGATGATCGCCGGCATGCGCGCGCCGCCCAATCTCGGCGCCGGCTACATCCGGACGTTCGACGCGATCTATCCCGAACTGGCCAGGCAGCACGATCTCGCGCTGTATCCGTTCTTTCTCGACGGCATCGCCGTCGATGCGAAATTCAACCAGAAGGACGGCATCCATCCGACGGAGCAAGGAATCGCCGAGGTCGTGAAGCGCATGCTGCCCGCGGTCGAGGCGTGGCTCGACCGGATCGGGGGCGGCAAGCCGGGCTGAACGGTCTGAGGACATCGCCGTGTCATGGTTGCGCGCAACCCATGACGTGTCAGATTCGAGACGCGATTCGCCGATTCGCTGCCGTGATGACGAGGTTTCGAATGCCCCGCCTGTTCACGGGCCTGGAAATCCCCGCTTCGGTGGGTCAGTCGCTCGCCATGCTGCGCGGCGGACTGCCGGGCGCGCGCTGGATCGATCCGGAAAACTATCACCTCACGCTCCGCTTCATCGGCGACGTCGACGACGATGTGGCCCAGGAGGTGGCCTATCTGGTCGGCAAGGTCCGGCGCGGACCGTTCGAATTGCGGCTCGACGGGTTGTCGTCGTTCGGCGGGCGGCGGCCGCGGGCCCTGGTGGCGAACGTTACGCCCTCTCAGTCCCTGATGGACCTGCATGCCGAGCACGAGCGGCTGATGCAGCGGGTCGGTCTCGGACCCGAGGGGCGCAAGTACCTGCCGCATGTGACGCTGGCGCGGTTGCGCGATTCGACGAGCCAGCAGGTTGCGGATTATCTGTCGATGCGCGCGGCTTACCGCTCGCAGCCGTTCTCGGTGTCGCGCTTCGTGCTGTTCTCGTCGCGCGATTCGGTCGGCGGCGGACCCTATTTGGTCGAGGCGGCCTATCCGTTGGCGGCGTAGGCCGTCATCTGCAACGCCGGAACCTTGAAGCGCCGCGTGCCGCCCTGCGCCAGCACGCTGACCTCGCGCAGATGGTATCGCTTGGCCTCGTCGACGATGCGCGCCGTCAGGCGCTGCTCCAGATTGCGCGAATCGAAGCCGGGCTCGACGGTGATGGCGGCCTGCGCGCACCGGCCGCTGCGGTCCGGCACGATCTCGGCCGCTGCGCGGATCACGCCTTCGATATAGAAGCCGACGAGGATTGCGCCGCGCGCGAGCAGGCCGAGACAATGCGTGTCGATGGCGTGATCGTCGGTGCCGGGAAAGCGACTGTCGCGGTCCATCCGGTACAGATGCGCGTGAAAGTCCTCGATCGCGGAGGGCGCCAGCACGCGGACGTCCGCACTGCGCAGTTCGGCTGCCTGTTCCATGACGCCATGCTCCCGTTCTCGCATCCGTCGAGGATAGGTTCGAATTGCAGCCAACTTGTTAACGCGGCGGCAACCCTTCGCATCCGGCGGCGGGCAGGCAGGGCAAGCGGCGGTTAACCTTAAGCGGGCCTCAACAGCCGCGACTGCACGTCCAGCATGGCGGTGGCGAAGCCGTGGCTGTCGGAGACGAACTCGCGCGCCACCGACAACGGGGTCGGACTGCCGGCCCGGACCTCGCCGACCACGCTGCCGAAGTCGAAGCTGAGTTCGGCGGCGAACTTGCGGGCCAGTTCCTGCATGCGGCGGTTGTTGGCGAGGCAGGCCATGTGCAGCTTTCGATGCCGCGGTTGCGTGCCGCGAGCAGCGTGCGGTCGAGCAGCGCGGAGCCGACGCCGTGGCTTTGCCAGGGGGTCTCGATCGAGAACGCGGCCTCGGCCTCGCCGGTGAATCCGGGCAGCGGACGCAGTTCGGCGGCGCCGCGCAACGTGCCGTCCACGAAAAAGCCGTGCACCAGCGCCTCGAGGCCGAAGGTCGTGTCGACGTAGCCGCGGATGAATTCGTCGGACACCGCGCCGCCGAACCGGCTGTGGCGGCTGTCGCGGTCGAGGCGGAGCAGGTGATCTCGGTAGCGGGCGGACTCGCCGATCCACAGCTTGCGGATCGTGCCGCCGGTCATCTGGTCGTGCATTCGGGTCTCCTGACGTCGTCCGTCGAAAGACCCTCCTGGATTTCCGTCCCGTTGCCGCGAATCATTCAAGAATGTCTATGTTGCAATGCAACAAAGTCTTTTCAAGGGCGAAGCATCCGGATGTTGCGCGGTAAGCTGCTGACTTATTGTGCGAAACTGCATGGCCGACATGCGGGCGGCGGGCCGGACCGGTGAACGAAACATTGCAGGGAGGCCCCGCTCCGGCCTATGCGTGCGGCAGCGAACCGCCGGTTTCCGTCCGTCTCCTGCCGCCTCTGTCCCGGAGTTTCATGTCCACCCGCGAGCTCTACGCGGGCCTCGTCGCCGCCGGCAAGATCGAGCGCGATCCGGCCCAGGAGCGCCTGCTCGACAGATACGCCGCGCTGGAGGAGCGGCTGGCCGTGCATCGGGTGGCGCGCCGCGGCCTCAATCCGCTCGCGCGGCTGTTCTCCCGCGGCGACAACGGCAACGGGCCGGTGCGCGGACTCTACATCCACGGCGACGTCGGCCGCGGCAAGACCATGCTGATGGACCTGTTCTTCGCGGCGTCGCCGGTGCTGCGCAAGCGCCGCGCGCATTTCCACGAGTTCATGGCCGACGTGCACGAGCGCGTGCACGCATTTCCGCGAGCAGCTCAAGCGCGGCGAGATCGCCGACGACGATCCGATCCGACTGGTCGCCGACGCCATCGCCGAGGAAGCCTGGCTGCTGTGCTTCGACGAATTCCACGTCACCGACATCGCCGACGCGATGATCCTCGGCCGGCTGTTCACGCGGCTGTTCGAACTCGGCGTCGTGGTGGTCGCGACCTCCAACGTGCGCGCCCGACGAGCTCTACAGCGACGGGCTCAACCGCGCGCTGTTCCTGCCGTTCATCGCGCATGCTCGAGAAGCACATGGAGGTGATCGCAGCTCGACGCGCGCACCGACTTCCGGCTGGAAAAGCTGGCCGGCCGCAGGTCTGGCACGTGCCGGCCGACGACGACGCGCCGATGCCGCTCGACGAGGCCTGGCGCAGTCTCGCCGGCAGCGCCAGCCGGCATGCCGCAGCGCTCGCGGTGAAGGGCCGCACGATGCGCGTGCCGCGCGCCGCGATGGGCGTCGCGCGCTTCTTCTTTCACGATCTGTGCGAGCAGCCGCTCGGCGCGGCCGACTATCTGCAGATCGCGCACGAATTCCACACGCTGATCATCGACCGCATTCCGGTGATGGCATTCGAGCAGCGCAACGCCGCCAAGCGCTTCATCATGCTGATCGACACGCTCTACGACCACGGCGTGAAGCTCGTCGCCTCGGCCGAGGCGGAGCCCGACGGCGCTCTATCGGGCGAGCGAGGGCTTCGAGGCGCATCGAGTTCAAGCGCACCGCCTCGCGGCTGATCGAGATGCGCTCGCAGGCCTATCTGGCGCTGCCGCACGGCCGCGCGATTCCACGGCCAGCGGCTCGACCGAAGGCATTGTCGAGACCTGACGCATGCAGACCGTGCGTCCATGGTGCCGCGACGCTGTCTGCCGCGGCAACCATGCTGCGCTGCATGAATTTCGCTTTGCGCTCACGAATTGGTGCGCTCTCGGCATAATGTATTATAACGGCAGAGCCAACGGCCCGAATGGCGGTGATCGCCAAGGCAGGCGTCTGGGCGACTTGAACGGCCCGTCCGAACGGGCTAACCACCGCGCGGCCCGTCATTCGCGACGGTCGTTCCTCAAAGGGCTTTTCCACATGGCGCGTAACAAGATTGCATTGATCGGCGCCGGCCAGATCGGCGGCACGCTCGCTCATCTCGTCGGCCTCAAGGAACTCGGCGACGTCGTGCTGTTCGACATCGCCGAAGGCATTCCGCAGGGCAAGTCGCTCGACCTCGCCCAGTCCTCGCCGGTCGACGGCTTCGACGCCCGCATGACCGGCACCAACTCCTACGAGGCGATCGAGGGCGCCGACGTCTGCATCGTCACCGCCGGCGTGCCGCGCAAGCCCGGCATGAGCCGCGACGATCTCCTCGGCATCAATCTCAAGGTGATGGAGCAGGTCGGCGCCGGCATCAAGAAATACGCGCCCGAACGCCTTCGTCATCTGCATCACCAACCCGCTCGACGCGATGGTGTGGGCGCTGCAGAAGGCCTGCGGCCTGCCGAAGCACATGGTGGTCGGCATGGCCGGCGTGCTCGACTCCGCGCGCTTCCGCTATTTCCTGGCCGACGAGTTCAACGTCTCGGTCGAGGACGTCACCGCCTTCGTGCTCGGCGGCCACGGCGACACCATGGTGCCGCTGGCGCGCTATTCGACCGTCGCCGGCATTCCGCTGCCCGACCTCGTCAAGATGGGCTGGACCACGCAGGCGCGCTCGACGAGATCGTCGACCGCACCCGCAACGGCGGCGCCGAGATCGTCAACCTGCTCAAGACCGGCTCGGCCTTCTACGCGCCGGCGGCCTCCGCCATCGCGATGGCGGAGAGCTATCTGCGCGACAAGAAGCGCGTGCTGCCCTGCGCGGCCTGGCTCAACGGCGAATACGGCGTGAAGGACCTCTATGTCGGCGTGCCGGTGGTGATCGGCGCGAAGGGCGTCGAGCGCATCGTCGAGATCGAGCTCAACGGCGCCGAGCGCGAGATGTTCGAGAAGTCGGTCGCCGCCGTGAAGGGCCTGGTCGACGCCTGCAAGAAGATCGCGCCCGATCTCGGCGAAGTAGACGTGACCGGCTCGACTCCGCGCGCTGAACCGGATCCGTTGACATGCCGGCGCGGATCGCGGCTGCACGGCGACGCAAGATCGAGCGGGGCCGGCATGAACATCCACGAGTATCAGGCCAAGGCGGTGCTGCGGGAGTTCGGCGTGCCGGTCGCCGCGCGGCATTCCGGCGTTCACGCGTCGATGAGGCCGTCGAAGGCCGCGCGAGAAGCTCGGCGGCCCGGTCTGGGTGGTCAAGGCGCAGATCCATGCCGGCGGCCGCGGCAAGGCCGGCGGCGTCAAGGTCGTCAAGTCGATCGACGACGTGAAGAAGGAGGCGACGCGCCTCCTCGGCTCGACGCTGGTCACGCACCAGACCGGCCCGCAGGGCAAGCAGGTCAACCGCCTCTACATCGAGGAAGGCTCGGCGATCGACAAGGAGTTCTATCTCTCGATGCTGGTCGACCGCGCCACGTCGCGCGTCGCCATCGTGGTCTCGACCGAAGGCGGCATGGACATCGAGAAGGTCGCGCACGACACGCCGGAGAAGATCGTCACCATCACGGTCGATCCGGTCGACCGACATCTGCCCGCACCACGTGCGCCGGCGTCGTCGAAGGCGCTCGGCCTCGACGGCGATCTGCAGAAGCAGATCGAGCACGCTGCTCACCAAGCTCTACAAGGCCTTCGTCGAGAAGGACATGAGCCTGCTCGAGATCAATCCGCTGGTCGTCACCAAGGACGGCAAGCTGATCTGCCTCGACGCCAAGGTCGGCTTCGACGACAACGCGCTGTTCCGCCATCCCGACATCGCCGCGCTGCGCGACGAGACCGAGGAGGACGCGAAGGAGATCGAGGCCTCGAAGTACGACCTCAACTACGTCGCGCTCGACGGCACCATCGGCTGCATGGTCAACGGCGCCGGCCTCGCCATGGCGACGATGGACATCATCAAGCTCTACGGCGAGGAGCCGGCGAACTTCCTCGACGTCGGCGGCGGCGCCACGCAAGGAGAAGGTCGCGGCGGCGTTCAAGATCATCACCTCCGATCCGAAGGTGAAGGGCATCCTGGTCAACATCTTCGGCGGCATCATGAAGTGCGACGTGATCGCCGAGGGCGTGGTCGCCGCGGTGAAGGAGGTCGGCCTGCAGGTGCCGCTGGTGGTGCGGCTCGAAGGCACCAACGTCGAGCTCGGCAAGGAGATCATCGCCGAGTCCGGCCTCAACGTGATCTCCGCCGACGACCTCGACGACGCCGCGCAGAAGATCGTCAAAGCGGTGAAGGGGAGCGCGTGATGTCGATCCTCATCGACAAGAACACCAAGGTCATCTGCCAGGGCTTCACCGGCAAGAACGGCACCTTCCATTCCGAGCAGGCGATCGCCTACGGCACCAAGATGGTCGGCGGCACATCGCCCGGCAAAGGCGGCTCGACCCATCTCGGCCTGCCGGTGTTCGACACCGTGCAGGAGGCGAAGGAGAAGACCGGCGCGACGCCAGCGTGATCTACGTGCCGCCGGCCGGCGCGGCCGACGCGATCGCCGAGGCGATCGAGGCGGAGATCCCGCTGATCGTCTGCATCACCGAGGGCATCCCGGTGCTCGACATGGTGAAGGTGAAGCGCTCGCTGTCCGGCTCGAAGTCGCGGCTGATCGGGCCGAACTGCCCGGGCGTGATGACGGCGGGCGAATGCAAGATCGGCATCATGCCGGCATCATCTTCAAGCCCGGCAAGGTCGGCATCGTGTCGCGCTCCGGCACGCTGACCTACGAGGCGGTGTTCCAGACCACGCACGAAGGGCTCGGCCAGACCACGGCGGTCGGCATCGGCGGCGATCCGGTCAAGGGCACCGAGTTCATCGACGTGCTGGAGATGTTCCTCGCCGATCCGCAAGACCGAGGCGATCGTGATGATCGGCGAGATCGGCGGCTCGGCCGAGGAGGACGCGGCGCAGTTCCTCAAGGACGAGGCCAAGCGCGGCCGCAAGAAGCCGATGGTCGGCTTCATCGCCGGCCGCACCGCGCCGCCCGGCCGCCGCATGGGCCACGCCGGCGCCATCATCTCGGGCGGCAAGGGCGATGCCGAGTCCAAGATCGCGGCCATGGAAGCGGCCGGCATCAAGGTGTCGCCGTCGCCGGCGCGGCTCGGCAAGACGCTGGTCGAAGTTCTGAAAGGCTGATTCAGTCACTTCGGCGCTTTTGTAGCCTTTCAGCGCGACATAAATCGGAGTATAGACCGCATCCGTCGGACGGTCGCGGGTTCGCTTGCCTATGCGCCGTCCGCTCGGGGTCAGTGCCCCGCACGAGGAAACAGCCGATGTCCCGCCAGGACGCGAATGCCGCGTTCGCCCTCACCTCCTTTCTCTACGGCGGCAACGCCGCCTACATCGAAGACCTCCACGCCCGCTACGAGGCCGACCCGGCTTCGGTCGATGCCGAATGGCAGGCGTTCTTCCAGAGCCTGAAGGACGACCGCCGCGCGATCGCGAAGAACGCCGCGGGCCCGTCCTGGAAGCGGCCCACATGGCCGCATGCCGACGGCGAGCTGATCGCGGCGCTCGACGGCGACTGGAGCGCGGTCGAGAAAGCGCTCGGCGACAAGATCAAGGCCAGGCGCAGAGCCGCGGCGTCGAGCTGTCGGCCGCCGACGTGCAGCAGGCGACGCGCGACTTCGGTGCGCGCGCTGATGCTGATCCGCGCCTACCGCATGCGCGGCCATTATCACGCCAATCTCGACCCGCTCGGCATCGAGGGCCCGAAGAGACGACGAGGAGCTCGATCCGCGCTCCTACGGCTTCACCGAAGCCGATCTACGACCGCCAGATCTTCCTCGACAAGGTGCTCGGCCTCGAATTCGCGACGCTGCGCGAGATCGTCGACATCCTGCGCCGCACCTATTGCCAGACGCTCGGCGTCGAGTTCATGCACATCTCCGATCCGGAGCAGAAGGGCTGGATCCAGGAGCGCATCGAGGGCCCGGACAAGGAGATCACCTTCACCCGCGAGGGCAAGCGCGCGATCCTCAACAAGCTCGTCGAGGCCGAAGGCTTCGAGAAATTCTGCGACCTGAAGTTCACCGGCACCAAGCGCTTCGGCCTCGACGGCGGCGAATCGATGATCCCGGCGCTGGAGCAGATCATCAAGCGCGGCGGCGCGCTCGGCGTGAAGGAGATCGTGATCGGCATGGCGCATCGCGGCCGGCTCAACGTGCTGGCGCAGGTGATGGGCAAGCCGCACCGCGCGATCTTCCACGAGTTCAAGGGCGGCTCGTCGACGCCCGACGACGTCGAGGGCTCGGGCGACGTCAAGTATCACCTCGGCGCGTCGTCGGACCGCGAGTTCGACGGCAACAAGGTGCATCTGTCGCTGACCGCGAATCCGTCGCATCTCGAGATCGTCAATCCGGTGGTGCTCGGCAAGGTGCGCGCCAAGCAGGACCAGCGCGGCGCGACGCCGCGAGGACCGCACGATGGTGATGCCGCTGCTGATCTCGGGCGACGCGGCGTTCGCCGGCCAGGGCGTGATCGCCGAATGCTTCGGGCTTTCCGGCCTGCGCGGCCACCGCACCGGCGGCTCGGTGCATTTCATCGTCAACAACCAGATCGGCTTCACCACCTATCCGCGCTATTCGCGCTCGTCGCCGTATCCGTCGGACGTCGCGAAGATGATCGAGGCGCCGATCTTCCACGTGAACGGCGACGATCCGGAAGCGGTGGTGTTCGCCGCCAAGATCGCGACCGAGTTCCGGCAGAAGTTCCAGAAGCCGGTCGTCATCGACATGTTCTGCTACCGGCGCTTCGGCCACAACGAGGGCGACGAGCCGGCGTTCACCCAGCCGCTGATGTACAAGAAGATCCGCCAGCATCCGTCGACGCTGGAGATCTATTCCAAGAAGCTGATCGCGGAAGGCGTCGTCACCGAAGGCGAGGTCGAGAAGATGCGCGCCGACTGGCGCGCGCGGCTCGACGCCGAGCAGGAGGCGAGCCAGAGCTACAAGCCCAACAGCGCCGACTGGCTCGACGGCCGCTGGACCGGCATGAAGCCGGCCGGCGCGTCCGACGATCCGCGGCGCGGCAACACCGGTGTCGAGCTCGCGACGCTGAAGGAGATCGGCCGCAAGATCACGACGATGCCGGACGGCTTCCACGTCCACCGGACCATCCAGCGTTTTCTCGACGCCCGGTCCAAGGCGATCGAAACCGGACAGGGCATCGACTGGGCGACCGCTGAAGCTCTAGCGTTCTGCTCTCTGCTGCTTGAGGGCCATCCGGTTCGTCTCTCCGGCCAGGATTCGCGAGCGCGGCACGTTCTCTCAGCGCCATTCGGTTCTGATCGACCAGGAAAACGAGGATCGTCACACGCCGTTCAACCATCTGGCCGAGAAGCAGGCGCGCTACGAGGTCATCAACTCGATGCTCTCGGAAGAGGCCGTGCTTGGATTCGAGTACGGCTATTCGCTCGCGGAGCCGAACGCGCTCACGCTCTGGGAGGCGCAGTTCGGCGACTTCGCCAACGGCGCGCAGGTCGTGTTCGATCAGTTCATTTCCTCCGGCGAGCGCAAGTGGCTGCGCATGTCCGGTCTCGTGTGTCTGCTGCCGCACGGCTACGAGGGTCAGGGCCCGGAGCATTCGTCGGCGCGGCTCGAGCGTTTCCTCCAGATGTGCGCCGAGGACAATCTTCAGGTCGCCAACATCACGACGCCGGCGAACTACTTCCATGCGCTGCGCCGCCAGCTCAAGCGCGAGATCCGCAAGCCGCTGATCCTGATGACTCCGAAGTCGCTGCTGCGTCACAAGCGCGCCGTGTCGCGGCTCGACGAGATGGTGAGCGGCACCTCGTTCCATCGCGTGCTGTGGGACGATGCTCAGCTTCTCCCGGACGAGAAGATCAAGCTCAAGCCGGACGACAAGATCCGCCGCGTGCTGCTGTGTGCCGGCAAGGTCTATTACGACCTCTACGAGGAGCGCGAAAAGCGCGGGCTCGACGACATCTACATCCTGCGGGTCGAGCAGCTCTATCCGTTCCCGACCAAGGCGCTCGCCGTCGAGCTGTCGCGCTTCAAGCAGGCCGAGGTCGTATGGGTGCAGGAGGAGCCGCGCAACATGGGTGCGTGGCACTTCGTCGAGCATTACATCGAATGGGTGCTCAACCACATCGAGGCCAAGCAGCGCCGTCCGCGCTACGCGACGCGCCCGGCGGCGGCGTCGCCCGCCGTCGGCCAGCTTTCAAAGCATCTGGCGCAGCTCAAGCAGTTGCTCGACGAGGCGCTGGGCTAATTTCACGCCGTCATGCCCGGCCTTGTGCCGGGCATCCCGATCAGGTGAGCGCAACGCCTGCCTAAACGGGATGGCCGGGACAGGTCCGGCCATGACGAAGGAGATATAGAAGGTTCATCATGGCTGACATCCGCGTTCCCACGCTCGGCGAATCCGTCACCGAAGCGACCATCGGCAAGTGGTTCAAGAAGCCCGGCGACGCCGTCGCGGTGGACGAGCCGCTTGGTCGAGCTCGAAACCGACAAGGTGACGATCGAGGTGCCGGCGCCGGCCGCAGGCGTGCTCGGCGACATCGCCGCGAAGGACGGCGAGACCGTCGCCGTCGGCGCGCTGCTCGGCTCGATCAAGGAGGGCGCGGGCGCGCCGGCCGGCAAGGCCGCGGCGGCCCCGACCGGCCGCCCCGACCAGAAGACCTCGACCACGACGCCGATCGACGCGGCCGAAGAGCGAGCCGCAGCCGCGCGTGCCGCCGAAGGCCGATGCCGAGCCGAAGTCCAAGGCGGCCCGACGGGACCCTCGCGCCGTCGGTGCGCAGGCTCGAAGCCGAAAGCGGCGTCGTCCGCGGCCGGCGTTGCGGGCTCCGGCAAGGATGGCCGCGTGACCAAGGGCGACATGCTGGCGGCCATCGAGCGCGCGGCCTCCGCGCCGACGCCGGTGGCGCAGCCGGCCTCGGCGGTTCAGGTGCGTGCGCCGTCGCCGGCGGACGATGCTGCGCGCGAGGAGCGCGTGAAGATGACGCGGCTGCGCCAGACCATCGCGCGCCGCCTCAAGGACGCGCAGAACACCGCCGCGATGCTCACGACCTTCAACGAGGTCGGACATGAGCGCGGTGATGAGCCTGCGCAACCAGTACAAGGACGTCGTTCGAGAAGCGCCACGGCGGCAAGCTCGGCTTCATGGGCTTCTTCGTGAAGGCCTGCGTGCAGGCGCTCAAGGAGATTCCGGCGGTCAATGCCGAGATCGACGGCGCCGACCTCATCTACAAGAACTACTACCACGTCGGCATCGCGGTCGGCACCGAGCGCGGCCTCGTCGTGCCGGTGGTGCGCGACTGCGACCAGAAGTCGATCGCCGAGATCGAGAAGGAGATCGCCGGCTACGGCAAGCGCGCCCGCGACGGCCAACTCAAGATCGAGGAGATGCAGGGCGGCACCTTCACGATCACCAACGGCGGCGTCTACGGCTCGCTGATGTCGACGCCGATCCTGAACGCGCCGCAGTCCGGCATCCTCGGCATGCACAAGATCCAGGAGCGGCCGATGGTCATCGGCGGCAAGATCGAGGTGCGGCCGATGATGTATCTGGCGCTGTCACTACGATCACCGCATCGTCGACGGCCGCGAGGCGGTGACGTTCCTCGTGCGGGTCAAGGAATGCCTGGAGGACCCGGCGCGGCTCGTGCTGGATCTTTAAAATGGAGACCAATCTTCGGGATTGTCCAGATAATTGCACGCTGGGGTCAGCGGAAGCCCGAAATATCAGAAATCTGGATTTTTGGTAGCAGAGCACGTCGAGACAACTGCGCGAACAGTGATCTTGATATCGCTATCAGCCTTTTGGGTGACAGGGATAGAAGGTTCAATGTTTGGTTCTGGCAGTTTGAAAACTGGAGGCTGGAGCTGCAAGCATTGCTACCTTAGCGATACAGGTCTGCTCGGCGCAGAAATCCCACAGCAAGATAAAGTTTTAGCTGCCGTTGGAAGCGACGGCATCGTTGTTTTTCAACGGGAATAGAGAGTCGATTGATGTCCTACGATCTCATCGTCATCGGCACCGGCCCCGGCGGCTACGTCTGCGCCATTCGCGCGGCGCAGCTCGGCCTCAAGGTCGCGGTCGTCGAGAAGCGCGCCACCCACGGTGGCACCTGCCTCAACGTCGGCTGCATTCCCTCGAAGGCGCTGCTGCATGCCTCGCATCTTTCGAGAGGCCGGGCACAAGTTCGCCAAGATGGGCATCGGCGTCAGCACGCCCAAGCTCGACCTCGCGGCACTGCTGAAGTTCAAGGACGAGGCGATCGACGGCAACGTCAAGGGCGTCGAGTTTCTGCTCAAGAAGAACAAGATCGATTCGCACCGCGGCACCGGTCGCATCGCCGGCGCCGGCAAGGTCGAGGTGAAGAGCGAAGACGGCAAGACGCAGACGCTCGAGACCAAGACGATCGTCATCGCTACCGGCTCCGATGTCGCCAGGCTCAAGGGCATCGAGATCGATGGCAAGCGCGTGGTCACCTCCGACGAGGCGATAGCGTCTGGAGAAGATCCCGGGACGGCTGCTCGTGGTCGGCGCCGGCGTGATCGGCCTCGAACTCGGCTCGGTGTGGCGGCGGCTCGGCTCCAAGGTCACAATGGTCGAGTTTCTCGATCGTATCCTGCCCGGCATGGACAACGAGCTTGCACGCCAGTCGCAGCGTCTGTTCGAGAAGCAGGGCATCGCCTTCAAGCTCGGCGCCAAGGTCACGGGCGTCGATTCGTCCGGCAAGGCGCTGAAGGTTTCCGTCGAGCCTTCCAAGGGCGGCGATGCGGAGACGATCGATGCCGATGTGGTGCTCGTCGCCATCGGCCGCGCGCCCTACACCGAAGGGCTCGGTCTCAAGGAGGCCGGCGTCGCCCTCGACGAGCGCGGGCGCATCAAGACGGATGCCCATTTCGCCACCAATGTCGCGGGCATCTATGCGATCGGCGACGTGATCGCCGGGCCGATGCTGGCGCACAAGGCTGAAGACGAGGGCATGGCGGCCGCAGAGATCATCGCCGGCCGCGCCGGCCACGTGAACTACGGCGTGATCCCGAGCGTGGTCTACACCGATCCTGAAATCGCCTCCGTCGGCAAGACCGAGGAGGAGCTGAAAGAACAGGGCGTGGCCTACAATTCCGGCAAGTTCCCGTTCACGGCGAACGGCCGCGCCAAGGCCAACCAGACCACCGACGGCTTCGTGAAGATTCTCGCGGATGCGAAGACCGACCGGGTGCTCGGCGTGCATATCGTCGGTCCCGAGGCCGGCACGCTGATCGCCGAGGCCGCGGTGGCGATGGAGTTCGGCGGCTCGGCCGAAGACATCGCCCGCACCTGCCACGCGCATCCGACACTCAACGAGGCGGTCAAGGAGGCCGCGCTCGCGGTCGACAAGCGCGCCATCCACATGTGATGCGGCGCGTTGATGGGGCCAAGCGGTCCCGCGCCTTTGCCGATCGATCGACGCGCGGTTCTCGGAAACGGGGATCGCGCGTTTCGTTTTCTGACCCGAAAACCGGTTCCCACTTTTCGGGGATCATGCCCGGGGATGCGCGCTTCGGTAGGCTTCGAGCAGACGGTCGGTGTCCACGGCGGTGTAGATCTGCGTGGTCGAGAGCGAGGCGTGGCCGAGCAGCTCCTGGATCGCGCGCAGATCGCCGCCGCGCGCCAGAAGATGCGTCGCGAATGAATGCCGCAAGGCATGGGGCGTCGCCGAATCAGGCAGGCCGAGCGCGCCGCGCAGGCCTGCCATCGCAAGCTGGATGATGCGCGGCGAAAGCGGGCCGCCCTTGGCGCCGACGAACAGCGGTCCGTCCATCGGCAGGTCGTAGGGGCACAGCGCGGCATAGTCGGCGATCAGCCGCGCGACCTGCGGCAGGAGCGGCACCATCCGCTGCTTGCGGCCCTTGCCGGTGACGACGATGGCGCCACCTTCGTCGCCCGAAGGAAGGTCGCGGCGGCGCAGCCCCAGAGCCTCGCTGATGCGCAGGCCCGATCCATAGAGCAGCGCCAGCACGGCAGCGTCACGGGCCAGAATCCACGGCGCGCGGTCGTCGCCGGCCCGGCTCTCGACATCGGCCAGTTGCTTGGCCGATGGCACGGCGAGCGGCTTCGGCAGCGTCCTCGGCACCTTCGGCGCGCGCACGGCCGCGAGCGCGCCGACCTTGCCCTTGCCCCGCCGTTCGAGAAACCGCGCGAACGACCGCGTGCCGGCCAACGTGCGCATCAGTGAGCGGCTGCCGGTACCCTCGGCGCGGCGTGATGCCAGGAAGGCGCGCACGTCCTGCGGCGCGATGGCGGCGAGTGCCGCAAGCGACGGCGCCCCACCCAGATGCCCGGCGAGAAAGGTCAGGAACTGCCGCACGTCGCGGCCATAGGCATCCAGCGTCTTCGGCGACATGAGCCGTTCGGCGCCCAGATGGGTGAGCCAGGCCGCGACCTCGGCGGCGACGTCGGGCGCGACGATGATCAGGTCGGTATCAGACTCGGACATGGTGCTATCATCGCGCGGCTTTCCTCACCCTTCCTTAACCGCGCCCGCCGCGCCATATCCTGTTGTCCATGCCGCCCAAAGTCGTCGATGTCCTGGTGCCGGTCGCGCTCGACCATGCCTATTCCTACCGGGTGCCGGACGGGATGGCGGTCGAGCCGGGCGACCTCGTCAACGTGCCGCTCGGTTCGCGCACGACGACCGGCGTGGTGTGGGCGGACAATGCCGCGCCCGATCCGCGCATCCACAACCGCATCAAGGACATTGAAGACAAGCTCGACCTGCCGCCGATGGCGCCGCCGCTGCGGCGTTTCATCGACTGGATGGCGGGCTACACGCTTTCGCCGCGCGGCATGGTGCTGCGCATGGGGCTTCGCATGGGCGAGCTCGGCCCTGGCCGCGAGCGCGTCGGCGTGCGGCTCGCCGGGCCGAAGCCGCAGCGCATGACGCCCGCACGCGGCCGCGTGCTGGCGCTGCTCGCCGACGGCATGGTGCGTTCGAAGCCGGAGGCCGCGCAGGAGGCCGGCGTCTCGGCTGGCGTGGTGAACGGGCTGATCGACGAGGGCACGCTGGAAACGCTGGTGCTGCCGCCCGATCCGGTCGCGCCGGCGCCCGATCCGGATTTCTTGGCGCCCGGTTTCACGCCGGCGCAGCGCGCCGCCGCGGATGCCTTGCGGGAGAGCGTTCGCAGGAGCGGCTTCGAAGTGTCGCTGGTCGATGGCGTGACCGGTTCGGGCAAGACCGAAGTCTATTTCGAGGCCGTCGCGCAGGCGCTCCGCCAGGACCGGCAGGTTCTCATCCTGATGCCCGAGATCGCGCTCACCGCGCAGTTTCTCGACCGGTTCGCGAAGCGCTTTGGCGTGCGCCCGGCGGAATGGCATTCGCAGGTGCCGGCGCGGCGCCGCGGCCGGGTCTGGTCGGCGGTCGCCGCCGGCGAAGCGTCGGTGGTGGTTGGCGCACGCTCGGCGCTGTTTCTTCCGTTCTCAAGCCTCGGCCTCGTGATCGTCGATGAGGAGCATGATCCGGCCTACAAGCAGGAGGACGGTGTGCGCTACCACGCCCGCGACATGGCGGTGGTGCGCGCGCGCGAGGAGGGCGTGCCGATCGTGCTCGCCTCCGCGACGCCCTCGGTCGAGACCGAGGTCAACGCGCGGCGCGGCCGCTACCGGCGGCTGGCGCTGCCGGAGCGGTTCGGTGGCCAGCACCTGCCGTCGATCGAACCGATCGACATGCGGCGCGAGGGGCCGATGCGCGGGCGCTTCATCGCGCCGCGTCTTGTGGAGGCGGTCAAACACGCGTTGGAAGCCGGCGAGCAGGCGCTGCTGTTCCTCAACCGCCGCGGCTTCGCGCCGCTGACGCTGTGCCGCAAGTGCGGCCATCGCATCGCCTGCCAGAACTGCGACGCGTGGCTGGTCGATCATCGGTTCAGGCGGCGGCTGGTCTGCCACCATTGCGGCTTCTCGATGCCGCAGCCGCAGACCTGTCCCAAATGCGAGGCGGCCGAGAGCTTCGTGCCGGTGGGGCCGGGTGTCGAGAGGCTGGAGCAGGAGGCGGCGGAGCTGTTTCCCGGCGCGCGCATCCTGATCCTGTCGAGCGATCTCGTGGAATCGATGGAACGCCTGCGGCAGGAGCTCGACGACGTGGCGCAGGGCCGGTTCGACATCATCGTCGGCACGCAACTGGTGGCCAAGGGCCATCATTTTCCCAGGCTCAATCTTGTCGGTATCGTCGATGCCGATCTTGGGCTGTCGAACGGCGATCCGCGCGCGGCGGAGCGCACGTTCCAGCTTCTGCATCAGGTGGTCGGCCGCGCCGGGCGCGAGGCCGGGCAGGGGCGCGGCTTTTTGCAGACGCATCAGCCCGAGCATCCGGTGATGAAGGCGCTGATCGCGCAGGATCGCACCGCGTTCTATTCGGCCGAGATCGAGGTGCGCGAACAGGCGCACTATCCGCCGTTCGGGCGCCTCGCGGGACTGCTGGTGTCGGGTGGTGACAAGCACGAGGCCGAATCCTTCGCGCGGAGGCTTGCGGCGATGTCGCCGCGCGAGGAGGGTGTGACCGTGCTCGGTCCTGCCGAGGCGCCGCTCGCGGTGGTGCGCGGGCGATTTCGTTATCGGCTGCTGGTGAAATCGCCGCGCGCTTATGACCTTTCGGCCTATCTGCGCCGCTGGCTGGCGGCTGCGCCGAAGACCAAGGGCACGCTCAAGCTCGAGGTCGATGTCGATCCGCAGAGCTTTTTCTAGATCAAAGCCGGCAAAAGTGCGCGGCGTTTTCCGGTCTCACCGTTTCTCCGGCGGCGGGCGGTGCCCGGGCTGGATCAGCACGCAGGCGGCGGCGGCGAAGATCAGGCCGAAGCCCGTGATGTCGGCAAGCGTCGGTCGGTCGCCGAGCAGGATCACCGAACCGATGATGCCGATCACCGGATTGGACAGTGCGCCGAGCGACGCTGTCGATGTCGGGAGCTGGCTGATGATGGTGAACCACAAGAGATAGGCCAGCCCGGAACCGCTCAGCCCGGCGAAGGCGATGGCGATCCAGGTGCGCGTGCTCAACGGCTCGAAGCTTGGCGGTCCCTGCATGATCAGCATCAGGACGAACATGACGGCGGTGCCGAGCGCGATCTGCCAGGCGGCGATGGCGACGAGATCGCCGCGGATCCGCGCCCATTTCATGTAGACCGTGCCGCCGGCCCAGCTCAGCGCGCAGCCGAGCGCCAGCCAGAACCCGGTCAGCGAATCGCCTCCCATGATCGGTGCCACCAGCACCGTGAGCCCGAGCACGCAAAGTCCGAGGCCGATCAGCGCCCGCATCCCGATCTGCTCGCGCAGCACCAGCCAGGCGAGGATCGAGGCCCAGACCGGCATCGAATAGGCGACGATGATGACGCGAGAGGTCGAGGCGCTGAGCATGGCGAAGGTGCTGAACACACCGAAGCCGACGACATTGAGCAGGCTGGCGATCAAGAGGTGCAGCCAGTCGCGGCCGCGTTCCACGCGCAGGCTGCGGCGCTGCGCCGCCGCGCACAGCAGCAGGAACGCCAGGCCGAACGCAAAACCCATGGTGCGCATCGACCAGGGCGAGACCTCGTCGAGCGCGATGCGGATCGCCGGCCAGGTCAGGCCCCAGGCAAAGCCCAGGAGCACCAGCAAGAGCCGCGCGCGGGTCGCCCCATCGAGGGTGGAAGGCTGGGTCACGGCACGCTCAGCTCACGAGCTTCAGGCCAACGATGCCGGCGACGATCAATCCGATCGAGGCGAGCCGGGCGGCGTTGGCGGGATCGCCGAACAGATAGATGCCGAGGATCGCGGTGCCCACGGCGCCGATGCCGGTCCAGATCGCATAGGCCGTGCCGACCGGCAGCGTGCGCAGCGCCAGCCCGAGCAGGACGACGCTGATCACCATGGCGATGACGGTGAGCACGGTCGGCACCAGCCGGCTGAAGCCGTCGGTGTATTTGAGCCCGATCGCCCATCCGATTTCGAACAGGCCGGCGAGGAACAGGATGAGCCAGTCCAAGGCGTGGTCCTTTCGGGTGTCAGGTCGTGGCGTCGGAATTCAGGAAGCGCATGCTGAGGAAGAATCCCAGCCCGGTGAGCGTCACGCCGCACAGCACGAGCGGCAGAAACACGGTCCAGGGGATTCCGGTCAGGTCCCAGATCGCGCCGCAGATCACCGGCACGACGACGGCGCAGGAATAGCTGATCGTGAACATGCCGCCGGCCATCCGGTGCACGTCGCTGGCCGGCGCGAGCAGGGCCGGCAGCGCCAGCGTGGTGACGAAGGACATGGCGAGCGCGAAGCCGACCAGGCCCGCGCCGAGGACCACGACGAAGCCGGAGCCATAGACGATGGCGGCGAGCCCGAGCAGGGCGGCCGGCCCGAACACGAGATAGGGCCAGGCGCGCCGCTGCAACCGGTCGGCGGTTCCGAGCAGCACGAACGAGGCCACGAGCTGCGCCACGTTGCACCACGCCAGCGCCATGCCGACGAGTCCGGCCTGCCCGGTGTGGGTCAGGTAGTCCGGCATGAAGGCGTTGACCCCGTAGTAGAGCGCGTTGTTGCTGCCGAAGGTCAGGCCCAGCATCCAGATCAGCGGATTGCGCCAGTCCGGCCACCACAGGCGCGGCCGGGCGTCGTTGTCATTGTCCGCGTGCGGGGCGGGCGGCGAGGCGCCCCGGGCGATGGTCAGGAACAGGGCCGCGGCGATAAACACGGGAACCGACCAGAACCAGGAGGTCGAATCGCCAGCTCCCGCCCACCATCGGCAGCACCATCGATGTGGTGAGCGCCGGGCCCAAGGCCACGCCGACCAGCATGCCGTTCGTCGAGACCGCCGTGCCCAGGGTGATGCGGTGGGGAACCCATTGCTTCACCAGGCTCGGCAGCGCCGGCTGCATGATTGCCAGGCCGAAGCCCATGACCAGCGTGGCCGCGTAGAGCAGCAGGATATCCGGCGCGCCGGCCCGCGCGGCGGCCGCGATCCCGGCGATCACCATGCCGGCGGTGAGCGTGGTGAGCGCGCCGAAGCGGGCGATCAGCAGCGAGCCGGGCACGGCGGCCAATGCGAACAAAGCCAGCGGCAGGCCGATCAGCAGCCCCACCTGGGTTTCGCTCATCGGCAGGTCACGATGGATCAGCGGCACCACCGGCGGCACCGCGAGGATCGTGACCCGCATCGCGATCCCGGCCAGCCAGAGCAGGGCAAGGCATTTCAGCAGGCCGGCGGCGCTGAGGCCGCCCGCAACGAACGGCGCGCGCATGGGAGGTCGAATCCGGCGTTTCCTGGACCTCCTTACGCCAACCGTCCCGGGCGCAGAACCCCGATTGTTCGCCACACCGCCGGGTGCCGGCACATGTTGCGCCACATGAACCGATATGTTAGGCAACCGCGCGATCGCGGCGGGGTTTCGGGGCACCTTCATGCCATCCCGCTGGATCAAGAGAATCCCTTGAAATTCCAGGGGTTTGCGCCGGCTCCCGAAACGGCGCCGAGCCCGTGGATTGGCCGCAAGAGCAGCGCGAGTGGCAGGTAAAGACCCGGCAGAACCGATCGTGTCCGGCATGGCCGGACGATACGCGCGGGCTCTCTTCGAGCTGGCGCTGGAGGAGAAGTCTGTCGATGCGGTGAAGGCCGACCTCGACGCCTTCGACGCGCTGTTGCGTGACAGCGCCGATCTGTCGCGGCTGGTCCGCAGCCCGGCGTTCAGCGCCGAGGAGCAGACCCGGGCCCTGCGCGCCCTGCTCGACAAGGCCAAGGTCGGCGGGCTGAGCCGTAACTTCCTGCTGACGGTGGCGTCGAACCGTCGCCTGTTCGCCGTGCCGGACATGATCCGTGCCTATCGCGCGCTGGTGTCGCGCTGGAAGGGCGAGGTCTCGGCCGAGGTCACGGTGGCGCAGCCGCTGTCGGGCAGCAATCTGGATGCGCTGAAAGACGCGCTCAAATCCGTCACCGGAGAGAAGACGGTCGATCTCAAGGTGAAGGTCGATCCGGCGATCATCGGCGGGCTTGTCGTCAAGCTCGGCTCGCGCATGGTCGATTCTTCGCTCCGCACCAAACTCAATGCAATCAAGATCGCGATGAAAGAGGCACGCTGATGGACATCCGCGCCGCGGAAATCTCCGCCATCCTCAAGGAGCAGATCAAGAATTTCGGCCAGGAGGCCGAGGTTTCCGAGGTCGGGCAGGTGCTCTCCGTCGGCGACGGCATCGCCCGCGTCTACGGCCTGGACAACGTCCAGGCCGGCGAGATGGTCGAGTTCGAGAACGGCACCCGCGGCATGGCGCTCAATCTCGAAGCCGACAACGTCGGCATCGTGATCTTCGGCACCGACCGCGAGATCAAGGAAGGCCAGACCGTCAAGCGCACCCGCGCCATCGTCGACGTGCCGGTGGGCCGCGGCCTGCTTGGCCGCGTGGTCGATGCGCTCGGCAATCCGATCGACGGCAAGGGTCCGATCGAGGCCACCGAGCGCCGCCGCGTCGACGTGAAGGCGCCGGGCATCATCCCGCGCAAGTCGGTGCACGAGCCGATGGCGACGGGCCTCAAGGCGGTGGACGCGCTGATCCCGATCGGTCGCGGCCAGCGCGAGCTGATCATCGGCGACCGCCAGACCGGCAAGACCGCGATCGCGCTCGACACGATCCTCAACCAGAAGCCGCTCAACCAGTCGACCGACGAGAGCGTCAAGCTCTACTGCGTCTATGTCGCGGTGGGCCAGAAGCGCTCCACGGTGGCGCAGTTCGTGAAGGTGCTCGAAGAGCAGGGCGCGCTCGAATATTCGATCGTGGTCGCCGCGACCGCCTCCGATCCGGCTCCGATGCAGTTCCTGGCGCCGTTCTCCGGCTGTTCGATGGGCGAATATTTCCGCGACAACGGCATGCATGCCGTGATCATCTACGACGACCTGTCCAAGCAGGCCGTCGCCTACCGCCAGATGTCGCTCCTGCTGCGCCGTCCGCCGGGCCGCGAGGCCTATCCGGGCGACGTGTTCTATCTCCATTCGCGCCTGCTCGAGCGCGCGGCGAAGATGAACGACGAGAACAAGTCCGGCTCGCTGACCGCCCTGCCGATCATCGAGACCCAGGCCAACGACGTCTCGGCCTATATCCCGACCAACGTGATCTCGATCACCGACGGCCAGATCTTCCTGGAGACCGACCTGTTCTACCAGGGCATCCGCCCGGCGGTGAACGTCGGCCTGTCGGTGTCGCGCGTGGGCTCGGCGGCGCAGACCAAGGCGATGAAGAAGGTCGCCGGCAAGATCAAGGGTGAGCTGGCGCAGTATCGCGAGATGGCGGCCTTCGCCCAGTTCGGCTCCGACCTCGACGCCACCACGCAGCGCCTGCTCAACCGCGGCGCCCGGCTGACCGAGCTGCTCAAGCAGCCACAGTTCGCGCCGTTGAAGATGGAAGAGCAGGTCGTGGTGATCTACGCTGGCGTCAACGGCTATCTCGACCCGCTGCCGGTGGGGCGCGTGCGGTCGTTCGAGGAGGGCCTGCTGACGCTGGTGCGCGGCAAGCATGCCGACATCCTCGACGAGGTCCGCAAGTCCGGCGACCTGTCGAGCGACACCGAGAAAAAGCTCAAGGACGTGGTCGACGGCTTCGCCAAGACCTTCGCCTGATTTTGTCTCCGTCTCCCGGTCGGGAGGCGGCCTTTCCTTGAGCCCGCCCCCTTGCGGGGCGGGAACCGCGCCGAGCCAAAGGACGACAAGAGACCGACATGGGCTCCCTCAAAGACATGCGGGTCCGCATCGCCGCGACCAAGGCGACGCAGAAGATCACCAAGGCCATGCAGATGGTCGCCGCGTCCAAGCTGCGTCGCGCGCAGGCGGCGGCCGAGGCGGCCCGGCCCTATGCCGAGCGCATGGAACGCGTGCTGGGCAACATCGCCACCTCTGTAACGGACATCAACACCGCGCCGCGGCTGCTTGCCGGCACCGGCAACGAGCAGGTGCACCTGCTCGTGGTCTGCACCGCCGAGCGCGGCCTGTGCGGGGCATTCAATTCTTCGATCGTGCGGCTGGCGCGCGAGCGCATCAATGCGCTGACCGCGGCGGGCAAGACCGTCAAGATCCTGTGCGTCGGCCGCAAGGGCTATGATCAGCTGCGCCGGCAGTACCAGCGGCTGATCGTCGACGTGATCGAGCTGCGCGTGCGCGCGCTCGCCTTCGAGCATGCCGAGCAGGTGGGTGAGCGCGTCAACGCCATGTTCGCGGCCGGCGAGTTCGACGTCGCCACGCTGTTCTATTCGCGCTTCAAGTCGGTGGTTTCGCAGATCCCGACCGCGCTGCAGATCATTCCGCCGGTGTTCGAGGCGCCGACCGTGGCCGCTGCCGCCGAGGGCGCCCCGCCGGTCTATGAATACGAGCCGGAAGAGGTCGAAATCCTGGCCGAGCTTCTGCCGCGCAACATCGCCGTGCAGGTGTTCCGCGCGCTCCTGGAGAACGCCGCGTCCGAGCAGGGCGCGCGCATGTCGGCGATGGATAACGCGACCCGCAATGCCGGCGAGATGATCCGCAAGCAGACCATCATCTACAACCGCACGCGCCAGGCGATGATCACCAAGGAACTGATCGAGATCATCTCCGGCGCCGAAGCGCTTTGATTCGGAACGAGGACGACATGGCCACGCCCAACGCAGTCGGAAAGATTACTCAGGTCATCGGCGCCGTCGTCGACGTGCAGTTCGAAGACCATCTGCCGCCGATCCTGAACGCGCTCGAAACCAAGAACGGCGACAGCCGCTTGGTGCTCGAAGTTGCCCAGCACCTGGGCGAGCACACCGTGCGCACCATCGCCATGGACACGTCCGAGGGTCTCGTGCGCGGCCAGGAGGTCAGCGACACCGGCCAGCCGATCGTCGTGCCGGTCGGCGAGGCGATGCTCGGCCGCATCATCAACGTGGTCGGCGAGCCGGTGGACGAGGCCGGCCCGATCGCCGCCGAAGGCACCCGCGCCATCCATCAGCCGGCGCCGGCATACACCGAGCAGTCGACCGAATCGGAAATTCTGGTCACCGGCATCAAGGTCATCGATCTCCTGGCGCCCTACGCCAAGGGCGGCAAGATCGGCCTGTTCGGCGGCGCCGGCGTCGGCAAGACCGTGCTCATCCAGGAGCTGATCAACAACGTCGCCAAAGCGCACGGCGGATATTCGGTGTTCGCCGGCGTCGGCGAGCGCACCCGCGAGGGCAACGACCTCTACCACGAGTTCATCGATTCCGGCGTCAACAAGAAGGGCGGCGGCGCGGGCTCCAAATGCGCACTGGTCTACGGCCAGATGAACGAGCCCCCGGGCGCGCGCGCGCGTGTCGGCCTCACCGGCCTGACCGTCGCCGAGCACTTCCGCGACCAGGGTCAGGACGTGCTGTTCTTCGTCGACAACATCTTCCGCTTCACGCAGGCGGGCTCGGAGGTGTCGGCGCTGCTCGGCCGCATTCCCTCGGCGGTGGGCTATCAGCCGACGCTCGCCACCGACATGGGCGCGTTGCAGGAGCGCATCACCACGACGACCAAGGGTTCGATCACCTCGGTGCAGGCCATTTACGTTCCGGCCGACGACCTGACCGACCCGGCGCCCGCGACCTCGTTCGCGCATCTGGACGCCACCACCGTGCTGTCGCGCGACATCGCCGCCAAGGGCATCTATCCGGCGGTCGATCCGCTCGAACTCCACCTCGCGCATGCTGTCGCCGATTATCGTCGGCGAGGAGCATTACGCGGTCGCCCGCCAGGTGCAGCAGGTGCTGCAGCGCTACAAGGCGCTCCAGGACATCATCGCCATTCTCGGCATGGACGAACTGTCGGAAGAGGACAAGGTGGCGGTGGCGCGCGCGCGCAAAATCGAGCGCTTCCTGTCGCAGCCGTTCTTCGTCGCCGAGGTCTTCACCGGTGCGCCCGGAAAGCTCGTCGATCTCGCCGACACGATCTCCGGCTTCAAGGGCCTGGTGGAAGGCAAGTACGACCACCTGCCGGAGGCCGCCTTCTACATGGTCGGCACCATCGAAGAGGCGGTCGAGAAGGGCAAGAAGTTGGCCGCGGAAGCGGCCTGAACCAGGGAACAGGGAGCAGCGACAGGACATCGAGACGGCGCGTCGAACGTGCTCCTCGCTGCTCGCTAGAGAACCATGGCAACCTTTCACTTCGAACTGGTTTCACCCGAACGGCTCCTGTTCTCCGGCGAGGTCGAACAGGTCGACCTGCCGGGCTCCGAGGGCAACTTCGGAGTGCTTGCCGGCCATGCACCGCTGATCGCGGTGCTGCGCCCGGGCATCCTGACCGTCCGGGCCGGCGGCGAGACGCAGCAGATCATCGTCCTGGGCGGACTCGCCGAGGTCGGACCGACCGGCCTGACC
The DNA here is from genome assembly GCA_963758225.1 of uncultured Alphaproteobacteria bacterium. Classification (GTDB taxonomy): domain Bacteria; phylum Pseudomonadota; class Alphaproteobacteria; order Rhizobiales; family Xanthobacteraceae; genus Z2-YC6860. The sequence goes on from CAVWUJ010000003.1 coordinate 696,265, forward strand.
GTGCTCGCCGACATCGCCTATTCGATGGAAGATCTCGACCGGCAGGTTCTGCGGGCGCAGATCCGCGAAATGGAAGAGCGGATCAAGTCGATGGCGCAGGGGTCGGAACTCGACCGCGCCATCACCCGGCTCGACCATTACAAGGCCATCGACGTCCACGTTCAATCGACGGCGATGCACTGACGGGCTCCGGCCGGCTCGCTGCCGGACCTTCCATCCGTCCCGTTGTGCCCGATACCGACAGCAAATACCGACGGCCCGCCTTCCCGGGAAGGTGGGCCGTTTTTGTCGTTGCCGGTCGATGCGCTTGCCGACGACGCGGCCCGGCGACCAGCCGGAATCATGAACCGCCTTTGATGCGGATGTGCCAGGCGCTGGTCCGGCCGGCTCGGCCAATGGCCGAGGCCATTTCAAACGCGCCACGGCGGCATCGGCCGACCGGCCGAACATGGCGAGGGCCGGATCGGCAGCGCCGTCGAGACGGGTGTCGCCGTCAAGTGACGCGTTCATACAAAACGTGTGCACCGGCGGGGCTTCATTGCGGTGGCGATGCAACCTTTTGATGGCGACCGCGTTGGTTCGGCGCCGTCACATTGACGTGAACACCATGGGAGAACGCCGGTGCACCAGGTCATCTACATCATCGGATTGATCGTCGTGATCATGGCCGTTCTCAGCCTGATTGGCCTCCGCTAGGCGTGCGGGGCCTGTCCAGGCCTCGTCACCCGCCACTTTCATATTTTCCTTCGCATGAGCCGCGGTCGCGACGTCCAAGGCTCTATGCGCCAGTCCGGGAAAGCCTGACATGACCGACACAACCACTGTCGTTGCCGTGCCCGCAGAACCTGCATCCGTGCCGTCGATCATCGACTGGCCGGCCGTCTTCGCGGGTGCGCTCATCGCCTCCGCCCTCTGGCTTGTCCTGTTCGCCTTCGGCTCGGCGGCCGGGATTTCCGCGGTCTCGCCGTACAGTTGGGATAATCCGTCAGCGACCACGATGACCATCGTCGGCGTCGCCTGGTTCTCCGTCACCATGATCTTCTCCTATATGGCCGGCGGCTATTTCGCGGGCCGGTTCCGGCGCCCGTTCGGTGACGGCACCCTGGCCGAGCGCGAGCAGCGCGACGGCGCTCAGGGTCTCGTGGTCTGGGCGGTCAGCCTTCTCATCGGCGTCATGGTGATGGCGACGGTGGCTATCGGCGCCGCGCGCACCGTCGCCACCGCGGCGGGCGGCGCGGCCGGCGTGGCGGCGCAGGCGGTTCCGCAGGACCGCGTCGGCGGTGTCATCGACCAGCTTCTGCGCCCGGCGCCCGGCGCCGCCGGCCAGGCCGGCGCCCAGGACCCGCGGGCCGACATCGGCCGGATCCTGTCCAGCGATACGCTCAGCCGCGGCGAGATCAGCAACGCCGACCGCGACTATATCGCCGGCGTGGTCGCCACGCGGGCCCAGATCCCGCCGGAGGAGGCCCGCAAGCGGGTCGATGCCGCCATCGAACAGGCCAAGGAGGCGGCGGATACCGCTCGGAAAATCGCCGCCGCGCTCGCTTTCCTGATCGGCGCGACGTCGATCCTGGCCGCCGGTGCCGCCTATTGGGCGGCGGGCGCCGGTGGTCGCCAGCGCGACGAGAACCTGGCGCTGCGTTAACGGTTGCAGCGCCGCACGATCACGACCGACAAGACGGCACCCGCCCCCGTGGCGGGTGCCGTTCGTTCGTCGTCGGCCATAATTCTGTGTCCGCCGCGCAATCCTCCGTGACAAATCGACGACTGCGACCCCGGTGACGTTGCCGGGCCCTCCCGCCTGGGTCTAAAGATCGGGTGGTGTCGATCCGACGCGTGCTGCCGGGGCGCCGTGTGGCGATCCGCGCGCCGGTCGAGCCCAGGGCAAAAACGATGTCGTTCTCCCATCAGGAGCCGGTCCTGGTCACCGGCGCGGCAGGCTTCATCGGCTTCCATGTCGCGCGCCGGATGGTCGCCGAGGGGCGGCCCGTCGTCGGCATGGACAATTTCAGCCCCTATTACGATCCGGCCCTCAAGCGCGCGCGGGTGGCGGAGCTCGAACGGCTCCCGGATTCCGCTTCGTCGCGGGCGACCTGACCGACCGCGCCGCGACCGCGGACCTGTTCCTGCAATACCGTTTTTCGCAGGTCGTCCATCTCGCCGCCCAGGCCGGCGTGCGCTATTCGGTGAACGATCCGCATGTCTATATCGACGCCAATCTCCAGGGCTTCCTCAACGTGCTGGAGGGCTGCCGCCACAACGGTTGCCAGCATCTGCATCTATCGCGTCGTCGTCGTCGGTCTATGGCGCCAACACGCGGCTGCCGTTCCGCACCTCCGACAACGTCGATCATCCGATCAGCCTTTATGCCGCGAGCAAGAAGGCCAACGAGCTGATGGCGCATTCCTATGCGCATCTGTTCGGCCTGCCGACGACGGGCCTGCGCTTCTTCACGGTCTACGGACCTTGGGGCCGTCCGGACATGGCGATGTGGCTGTTCACGCGCGCGATCCTGCGAGGGCGAGCCGATCAAGCTGTTCAATCACGGCCGGATGCGCCGCGATTTCACCTATGTCGATGACGTGGTCGAATCCATCGTCCGCCTGATCGATCGTCCGGCGAAGCCCGATCCCGGCTGGTCGGGCGCCGCGCCCGATCCGGCGACCAGCGCCGCGCCCTGGCGCATCTACAACATCGGCAACAACCGGCCGGTCGAGCTGATGGATGTCGTGCGTCTCCTCGAGGACAAGCTCGGCCGCAAGGCCGCGCTGCGAGCTTCTGCCGATGCAGCCGGGCGACGTGCCGGAGACCTATGCCGACGTCGAGGACCTCGTGCGCGAGGTCGGCTTCCAGCCCGAGCACGCCTCTGGCCGATGGCGTGCGCCGTTTCGTCGAATGGTACCGCACCTACGATCAGGCCGTGCCGGTCGCCTGATCGGGCGCGGCGCCCGGCCGCCGGCCCGCTCTTGCGGCGGCATCCCCGCCTCGTTACGCTTTTCCCATCATCTGAAAGCCGGCTCCCTGCATCGCGGGGGGGGGCAGGCGCATCGGCCGCGTGCGCGATCTCGCGCCTGACGTCGGAACGACGGCGCGGCGGGGAGGTCCTCAATGAACGCACCCGTTCCCACGCCGAGCAGCCTGCGCGACACCGGTTCGCTCGACGAGCTTTACCCCAAGCTGCGGACCTTCTCCGTCGGGCCCGGATGGAACAAGGCCCATCCGGCGATGTGGGCTGCGCCGCGAAAGAACTTTCAGCCGGCGCACTGGAGCTACGAGGCCTGCCGGGCGGCGCTCGAGCCGCTGGCCGGCTGATCAGCACCGAGCTGGCCGAGCGGCGCAACCTGATCCTGCACAATCCGATCGCCGGCAACGACTACGCCACCGTGCGGACGCTGGTGGTGGCCTATCAGATGATCATGCCGGGCGAATGGGCGCGCAGCCATCGTCATACGCCCAATGCGCTGCGGCTGATCCTGGAGGCCGACGCGGGCACCTATACGGTGGTGCAGGGCCGCAAGATCGAGATGAGCCCGGGCGATGTCGTGCTCACCCCGAACTGGTGCACGCATGGCCATGGCAACGATGGCGGCACGCCGGCTTACTGGATCGACTTCCTCGACGTGCCGCTGGTGCAGCTCCTGGAGCCGATGTTCTTCGACGCGCATCCCGGCGACGACGGCGAGGAGGATGCGGAGGCGCTCGCCGCGATGGCCGCGCCGCACCAGGGCAAGCCGCTGGCGTTCCCGCTCGCCGAAACGCTCGCGCGGCTGGAGAAGGCGCAGCCCGATCCGACGGGCGCCTTCGGCACCCAGGTCCAGCTCGGCGCGCCGGCGCTCGAAACGACGGCGCTCTACATGATGCAGATCGCACCCGGCCAGCCGACGGCGGTTCACAAGTCGACCGCCAACAACATCTATGCCGTCGTGCGCGGGTCCGGCGAGAGCGAGGTGGACGGCCGGCGCTTCGCGTGGAAGCGCGGCGACGTGATCGCCGCGCCGGCGTGGCTTGCGCATTCGCACCTTGCGCACGAGCCGTCGCTGCTCTTGCGCGTCACCGACGAGCCGGTGATGGAGCGGCTTGGCTTCCTGCGGCTGGCCCGCGCCGGGACCTGATCGGAGCGGTTCGCGGCTTCATGCCATCGGTCGAACCGCTCACGCACTTTGTTTCATTGCATAGCCGTTGGCCCCGCGCACGATATCGATGATCCGCGCGGGATCGGCCGGCATCTCGTCGCCGCGCCAGGCGACATGGCCGTCGGGCCGCACCAGCACCAGCCTGCGTTCGTAGAGCGCCGCGATCGCCGGCTCGTCGATATCGACCAGGGTCAGAGGGACGGCCCGATCGCGCGCGGCCTCGCGCAGCGGGTCGGCCTGCGCGCCAGCCTGCGCGCTGGCATTGAAGCGCAGCAGCACGAAACCATGGCCGAAGAGATCGAGCGTGGAGCGGCCGTCCTTCATCCACGCATGCGGCGCGCGATGGCCGGGCCGTGCGGTCTGCTCATAGGTGCTGACCGTGTCCGGCGGTTCGGGCGTGCCGTCCGGCACGATCACCGGCGAGCCCTCGTAGCGGTAGCCGAGATGGATGCCGTTGGCGAACCACTCGCGCGCCATCATCTCGGTATAGGCGCGTCCGAACATCTCGCGGGCGCGGTCGCCGTCCGGACCGGGCTCAAAAATCGCCTTCGGCGGCGCCTGGGTTCGCGGCGACAGCATCCGGCTGAGATTGCCCGATGCCTCCTGCACGTTGCGGATCGCGACCGGCCGGCGCTCGGGCTCGTAGCTCGCGAGAAGCTGCGGCCCGCCCCAGCCCTCGATGCGGGCCTGGAGCTTCCAGCCCAGATCGACGGCATCCTGGATGCCCATGTTCATGCCGAAGGCGCCGGTCGGCGAGGTGAGATGCGCGGCGTCGCCGGCGATGAGCACGCGGCCGCTGCCGTAGCTTTCCGCGACCAGCTCGCGCCGCACCCAGGGCATGATCGACAGGATCTCGAAATCGAACGGCCGGCCGAAGGCGCGCACGATCGCCGCGCGCATCTCGTCTTCGGTGAGGTGCGCTTGTCCTGCGTGCCGACCAGCGAGAAGCGGAAGCGGTCGCGGCCGTTGATGGCGACGATGGTGGCGCAGGTGCCCTGCTCCTGGATGACGATGAAGCGGTAGGCCTCGCCTTTGTCGTGCAGCGACAGCCAGTCGGGGCAGCGGAAGATGGCGTTGGTCGTGTAGGTCAGCACCGGGTTGTCCGGCCATGCCGATGCCGAGCGCCTGCCGCACGGTGCTCGCGGCGCCGTCGCAGCCGACCAGATACGCCGCCTCGATGGTCTCCTCGGCGCCGGTCGCGACATCGCGCACGCGCGCGCGTGACGCCGTCGGCGTGCTCCTCGAAACGAAAGCAGCTCGCAGCCGTAGCGGATCGCGGCGCTCCGATGGCTGCGCACGCAGCCGCGCCAGGATCGGGTCGAACATGTTCTGCGGGCAGCGCTCGCGCTTCTGCGGGCTTCCGCGGCGGCGGGCTCCTCGGCGAGCGTCGGGAACGGCTCGCGGCCGAACTCGAAACCGCGTGATCGACGAGACCCAGACGCAATCCTGACGGAGGTCGCGCGGGTAGGGGCGGCCTCGACCCAGTCGACGATGCCCCAGCGGCGGCAGAACTCCATGGTGCGGATACCGACCAGATCCATGTTCGGCTGGTGGATCGAGCCGTCGCCCTTCTCGATGAGCAGGCAGGCAATGCCGCGCCAGCCGAGGTCTCCGGCCAGCGCCAGGCCGACCGGGCCGGCGCCGACGATCAGAACTGCAGGATTTATCGATGGACGGTCCACGATTTTGAAGGCGCGCGCGGTGCCGGCGCGGGGTGTCAGCGGGCCGCCGATAGGAAAAATCCGCGCGAAAGGCAAGGCGGCCTGCGCCGACGGCGGCCGGTCGGCTGAGATTGCATGGCTTCCATGCGGCCGGCCGGCGCTGCCGCCGCCGTCTGGACCGTACGCTCGCGAGACCGGCCGATGCAGCCTTCTGTCCGCGCGCGGTCTTTCGCGAGAACCGGTTTCCACTTCTTCGGATCATGTTTTAAGGTCGTCTGTGCCGGTGGTGTCCCGCTGCGGCACGCCGGTTTCACTCGCGCCGCCGCATTTCAGGAAAAGAGTTGAAAGCGCTTACGGAATAATAGGATAGGTTGTGCATAGATTCGGCGCAGTTGATCGTTGTAAGCGAATCGTAACTAAACCATCGCACTGATCAGAACAGTGGGCTCGGGGGCCTGATGTTTTCTGGCGTATTCCATGCGTAATGTTCTTGTCGGGCTCCTCTCGGCTCTCATGGCCGGCTGTACCTTCTTGCCCAATGCCGGGCCGTCGACGATGGAGATCGTCTCGGACGAGAACCGCGTGGGCGGCTATGTCGTCATCGATCTCAACGAACGCATCGCCAGCCTGCGCGCCGCACAGCCGCGCGATACGCTGCGCATTTTCGGCGATTACCGCCCGGCCCCCGACCTGCGCGTCGGCGTCGGCGATTATGTCTCGGTGACGATCTGGGAGGCCGCGTCCGGCGGCCTGTTCTCGGCGGCGCCGACCGACAGCAATATTTCCGCCGGCTCGCGCACCGCGACACTGCCGGCCCAGGTGGTGCCGCAGGACGGCACGATTCAGGTTCCCTATGCCGGCCGCATCAAGGTCGCGGGCCAGCGTCCGGCCGAAGTCGAGCGTCTCGTGGTCGAGCGCCTGCAGGGCAAGGCGATCGAGCCGCAGGCGGTGGTGACGATCTCGCAGAACGTCAGCAACACCGTGACGGTCACCGGTGAAGTGGTGAGTGGCGCCCGCGTGCCGCTGAGCGTGCGCGGTGACCGGCTTCTCGATGTGATCGCCACCGCCGGCGGCCTCAACGCTCCGGCCCACGAGATTTTCGTGCGGGTGACGCGCGGACGCTCGACCGTGAGCGTCGCATTCAACTCCGTGCTCGCGGATCCGCGCGAGAACATCTTCGTTCGCCCCGGCGACATCGTCACCGTGGTCCGCATTCCGCAGACCTTCACCGCCTTCGGCAGCACCGGTCGCAATTCGTCGGTGCCCTTCGATGCGATCGGCATCACGCTGGAGGAGGCGATCGCCAAGGCCGGCGGCTTGCTCGGCACGCAGTCGGACGCCAGCGGCGTGTTCCTGCTGCGCTTCGAGGAGGCCAAGCTCGTCAAGCAGCTGGTGCCGGACCGGACGCTGCCGTCGGAGGGCAACCTGATCCCGGTCGTCTACCGGCTCAACATGCGCACCGCCAACGCGTTCTTCCTCGCCCGTGCGTTCCAGATCCAGGACAAGGACATGCTCTATGTCGCCACCGCGCCGAGCGTGCCGGTGACCCAGTTCCTGAACATGGTCGGGCAGATCACCTCGCCGGTCATCTCCGGCTTCACCGTCAACCGGGCGATCAATCGCGACTGAGCGCCGGCCGTGTCTTCGTCTCCGCCGGCCTCCGGCGCCTGAAAACGCATAAGGATCTGGGCCATGCGTCCTGCCGTCAGTTCGATGTTCGTGCTCGCAGCCTTCGCTCTGTTCCTGCCGGGACAGACCGCCGTGGCGGCCGATCTCGACCGGCGGCCGCATGTCCATGTCACCAAGGCCTATCCCGGATCCGGACGGACGGTGCGCCGGCACCGCGTCCAGCGGGTGGCCTATGCCGATCTCGATTGCCGCACCGGCTGGTGGACCTGCCGCTGCACCGGCGCCAGCCGCAGCCCGGTCTGGGCGACGCGCTGCCGCTGACCGCACCCGTCCGACGCGCCTGCGATCAGCGGCGCATTTCCGTCTTCCCGCCCGGTCTTGATCGCATGGCTGCGCCATGCTTCCTCCTGAATCCATGCAGCTCAAGATCACGACCTGGAACATCAACTCGGTGCGGCTTCGCATCGATCTCGTGGCCAGGCTGATCAAGGCGGTGCGGCCGGACGTGCTGTGCCTGCAGGAGATCAAGTGCCCGGACGACCTGTTCCCGCTGCAAGCGCTTCAAGCGGCTGGGCTACGAGCACATCGCGATCAACGGCCAGAAGGGCTATCACGGCGTCGCCATCGTCTCGCGGGTGCCGTTCGAGGCCATCGACAGCGCAGGGCTTCTGCGGCAAGGGCGACGCGCGCCATGTCGCGCGTCGCGCTCGGCGAGCGCGCGGGCCTGCGCGACCGATCACATCCACAATTTCTACGTGCCGGCCGGCGGCGACGAGCCGGATCCGGCCGTCAACCCGAAGTTCGCGCACAAGCTCGCCTTCCTCGACGAGATGCGCGGCTGCGCGCACGGGCGGCCGCGACCGGCCGCGCGCGCGATCCTGGTCGGCGATCTCAACGTCGCGCCGCTCGAGACGCGACGTCTGGTGGCACAAGCAGCTGCTGAGGCGTCGTCAGCCACACGCCGGTCGAGATGCGAGAAGCTCGAGCGCCGTCGCAGAGGGCCGGCGGCTGGGTCGACGCGATGCGCGCATTTCGTGCCGCGAGCCGAGAAGCTCTACACGTGGTGGAGCTACCGCGCGCCCGACTGGGCGGCGGCCGACAAGGGCCGCCGGCTCGACCATGTCTGGGTGACGCCGGCGCTCGGCGACCGGCTCGCCGGCATCGAGGTAGTCCGCGACGCGCGCGGCTGGGAGCGGCCGTCCGACCACGTGCCGGTGACGGCGACACTTCAGCTATAGGCGCTTGAGCTATAGGCGCTTGCGCGCGAAGCTGCCGAATGCGATCGGCGACCGAAAGCCATTCCAGGACAGTGTGAAAACGGTTTTCCGTCCGCAATTGCGATGAACAAAGCGCTTGAGCGGTTCAACCAATTCCATGCAGCGGTGAACCGCTCCAGCGTCTCGCTCAGACCACCACCACCTGCGCGCCGACCGGCACCCGGTCGAACAGTTCGATCACGTCGTGATTGAACATGCGGATGCAGCCGCTCGACACGAAGCGGCCGATGCGTCCCGGTTCGTTGGTGCCATGAATGCGGTACATCGTGTCGCGGCCGCCGTGATAAAGGTAGAGCGCGCGCGCGCCGAGCGGATTGGCAAGACCCGGGTTCATGCCGCCGGCCCAGCGTTGGTAGCGCGGCTCGCGGGCGATCATCGAAAGCCGTCGGCGTCCAGCCCGGCCAGGGCGCCTTGCGGCCGACGGTGGCGCGGCCGCGCCAGGACATGCCCTGCTTGCCGACGCCGACGCCGTAGCGCACCGCCTGTCCGCCGGGAAGCACATGGTAGAGATAGCGGTCGCGGGTGCGCACCACGATCGTGCCGGGACGTTCGGGCCCGCGATAGGGCACGACCGCGCGCAGGAAGTCGGCATTGACCTCGCCGAAGGCGAGTGCCGGAACCGGAAAGCGCTCGTTCGGCAATGGTCCGTAATGACGCGCCGAGCCGAAGCCGCTGAACAGTTCGGCGAGGAAGGCGTCGGCCGGTTTGGCGCCGCCGATCTGGGTGGCGGCCGCAAGGAACGGCAGCGCGGTGACGAAGGAGCGGCGGCTGAAGCGATGGTCGGAGGACATGGCGGTCGGTTCTGCGGTCGGCTGTTGCGATGACGGATTGTAGAGCCGCTTGCCCCGCCGGCTTCAAGCCTGGAAATGCAGCAGACGGCCGATTCCCGGCGCGTGTGGCGGCGATACGCCGCTTCCGCCGATCGCTTCCGCCGATCCTGCCCGAAGGAGGTAATCTCAACGAACCGTCCCGCGGCGGTTCATTCTGCGTTGCAGGCGTTAGTCTCCACGGATTGTGCTGGCGGATGCGGGGAGGCGGCGATGGGGCGACGGGACATGGGACGGTTCTGCAGAATCCGGTTTGGTGCGGTCATCGGTCGCGTCGTCGGTGCGGTTGCCGGTTTGGCCGTTCTGGCCGGCCTGTCCGGCGCCGCGGCGCAGCCGCTGCCGGAGGTCTTTCTGGGCATCTGGGAGGGCGTGGAAGACAATCCTGCTGCCTGCCGTATGGATCAGCCCTCGGACATGCGCATCCGCATCGATCCGAAAACGATCGATCTGCACGAGACGGCCTGCCGCTTTCTCTCGGTCCAGCCGGTCTATCCGGGCGAACCGAGCAGTCCCATCCGCCTGGCGCTGACCTGCAGCGGCGAGGGCGAGACCTGGCGCGCCAATCAGCTCTGGCGGGTGCAAAGCGTCGCCGGCGAGCCGCTGCTGATCCGTGTTCAGACCGACCGGAAGCGCGAGACGATCCTCATCTATCGGCGCTGCAAGGGGTCCGCGCCCGGTCCGGCCGGCATGGAGCGGGACAAACAGGCCGTGGCGAAAACACAGGTCGCGGCGAAAGCGGAGCAGCCCGTGGCGGGGTCGTTTCCGAAGCCCGTGGCGGGCCTGCCGCTGCGCCGCGGCTTCTACGTGGCGAGCGATACGCCATGCAACCGCGCCTCCAACGCGACGCTGTCGCTTCTGCGGCGCAACGCCATCAGCGTGGCGCGCGAGCTTTGCAGCTTCAGCCGCATCGAGCAGACCGGCGCATCCATCTATCGCGTCGTCGAGCAATGCCGGGAGCTGACACAGGGCGGAGCGCCCGAGACCCGGACCGTCACCTATGAGGTGAGCGGAGATGCGGCCTTCCATATCCGCTCCGCTGCCGGCCGCGTCTACAGCGCCCGGCTCTGCGCGCAATCGAGCCTGCCGCAGCCCTGGCGCGGCAACGACATCCGGGACCTGATCCGGTAGATGCTTCCGGAAGATCGTGAGGCGGCTTGGCGTTACGCTTTTGCGACGACACAGCAAAAGCAGCCGATTTTTCGATGCGTTCGAGTGACGACCCGCTCGGGAAAGATCGCTCCCGGAGCGAACCGTTAAGCCGATCGGTGCAATCTTCCATCGGATATCGCGGAACAAGCCGGTGACGGATTTGTCCGCCGCATGGGAGAGAACGATGCCGGTCGCGGTTCAGAGGTTCATCGCCGTCGCGCTGCTGATGCTCGGCGTGGCGCTGCACGGTTCGTCTGCGCACGCGCAAGGTTCTGGAGCGGGATGCGAGCCGGAGCGGCGGGCCGGTCCATGTTGCTGGCGGCATCACCTACGAACCCGTGGCGCGCTGGGACATCGACAGGTTGAACCGGATTCTTCAGGTCGATACGCCGAAATTCTCCGGCATCGCCGAGACCTATAGTCCCGCACGCAACGCGGTCCGGCTCTATCGGGTCACCTATCGGTCAACGATCCCCGAGCGCGGCAACAGGCCGACCGTCGCCAGCGGGCTGCTCGCCGTCCCGGACACGACACAAACATCGTTTCCGATGGTCTCGTACCAGCACGGCACGGTGTACGGGAAACAGGAGGTGCCCTCCTTTCCCGATCAGTCGCCCGAGACGCAGCTCATGATCGCCCAGTTCGCCGGGCAGGGCTACGTGCTGATCGGCGCCGATTATTTCGGCATCGGCCTGTCCGAGCGAGCCGGAGGGCTACATGGTCAAGGGCAGCCATCAGCAGGCGTGCTCCGACATGCTGACGGCGAGCCCGCGCGGTGCTCGACCACCTGAAGCTCGAAACGACGAAGCTCTTCCTGGCCGGCTGGTCGCAGGGCGGCTTCGTGACGATGGCGTTCCTCGAAAAGCTCGAGACGCGCAGGGGTCGCGGTGACGGCGGCCGCGACGGCGAGCGCGCCGGTCGATATTTTCGTCGCGCTCAACGGCTTCCTGAACTTCCCGCGGCAAGAACGATGCGGCCTGGGTGACGACGCTGTTCATCCTGTCGTCGTTCTCGTTCGAGAACTATTATGGCGTGCCGGGCCTGGCGCGTTCGGTGATCAATGACGAGGACTACGAGGTATCGCGCAAGGCCTATGAGCGGCAGCCGTTCGATCCCGCCGACGTGCCGACCGATCTGCGCAAGCTGATCCGTGCCGAGTATTTCGATCCGCAGTTCTTCGCCGAGTCGGCCTATGGACGGCTCGTGGCCGGCACCAGGCCTACCGCTGGGTCATCAAGACGCCGGTGCGCAATATCTACGGTGAGAGCGACGAGGCCATCAGCATCGGGCTCGGCCGGCTGGCGATGACCTATCAGCGCGCGATCGGCAACGGCAATCCGACGGTCGAGGCGATCTCGACCGGGCCGACCACCCATCGCGGCACCTTCGCCCGCGCCGTGCCGCAATGGAAAAGCCTGGTTCGACGAAATGGCGAAGTGAGCGCGCGGGCGCGGGCGCTTCGGACGGCGCCGGGCGGAGAACGAAGAATGACCATTTAAAAATGGTCACGGTCAAAGATTAATCTTAGGCCTCCTATGAAGCTGTACTTTCTTTAAAAGTTTGCAAGCAGCCATGCTGGATTCTCAGCATTCATCCGCAACGGTAATTGCGGTGCCTAGTACCAACGACTGCGATTGCGTTTGCTATTTCTGACATGCGGGGAAATATCCGAATGGCAAAAGCCGAAGCGTCCGTAGAAGAACTGGTGGGGATGATCGAGCGCGGCGAACTTCGCTTGCCAGAAATGCAGCGACAATATGTATGGCGCTCGACCCGTGTGCGTGACCTGATGGATTCTTTGTATCGGGGCTATCCGTCCGGAGCGATCTTGTTATGGGAAACTGACGAAGCAGTGCCATTGCGTCAGTTTTCTGTTATGCAAGCAAGCAATCCCTATCAGAGCATTCGGCTGCTGCTCGACGGCCAGCAACGCTTAACCTCACTCTCCGCTGTCATTCGCGGTCAGGGTGTCATGGTGCGTGGGCGCCGGCGGCCGATTGATCTGCTGTTCAATCTGGAGCATCCGGAGGGGTTGCCGTTCGTTACCGAGGTTAATGAAAATGGTAATGACGAGGATAACGACGACGTCGAGTTCATCACAGAAGACGATGCTGACAGCACAGAGGATGAGCTGCAAAATCGCTTCAATAAAATGACATTTGTTGTCAGCACGAGGAAGCTGGCCCAGCTTCCGCAATGGGTTAAAGTGTCCGACGTGTTCAAGGTGGATTCGGACGCGGAGTTTCTCAAAGCAGCAGGCGTTACAACCTTCGATGACCCACGGTATCAAAAGTACAGCCAGCGCCTCGCCCGGTTGCGCGGCATTCGTAAATATGTGTACCGGATGGACGTACTTGAACGTTCATTATCATATGATGAAGTAACGGAAATATTCGTACGGGTGAACTCACTCGGTGCGAAGCTCCGATCTAGCACTTGCTCAGATCACGGCGAAATGGCCGCACTCACTCCAGACCTTCCTCGATTTCCAGGAAGAATGCGCGAGACTTGGCTTCGACGTTGACTTGGGTTTGCACCTTAAGAATCTCGTAGCTTTCGCTACAGGCCAATCGCGATTTCTGACGGTTGGCAAGATTGAAGCCGAGACGCTGAAAACCGCATGGAAAGAAGCATGCGAAGGCATGCGATTTGCAATCAACTTTCTCAAGAGCAACGCGGGAATTGAAAGTCCGGCGCTGCTTTCATCGCCTGCGATCCTCCTCACGCTCGCATATTTCGGACGTAAGTTGGACTACAAGATTGGCAACACGGACGAAGAGACGATTCGCCGTTGGGTTTTGATCGCCAATGCCAAGGGCCGCTATTCACGTGGGTCGAGCGAAACAATCCTTGATCAAGATCTCACGATAATCCGAAATGGCGGCAAGGGAGCCGAGTTGATTGATCGTCTTCGACAGCAGGTGGGGCGGCTTGATGTGGCGGCGGATGAACTCGTAGGCCGCAACCAACGTAGTGCCCTGTTCAAGACGATGTTCCTTGCTTTTCGGGCAAAGGGGGCGAAGGACTGGCGTTCGAATCTTACAATAGCCTTGGACCATTCCGGCGCGCAGCATCAGCTGCAGTTCCACCACATCTTTCCCAAAAGGCAACTCAAGAATATTCACACGGCACGGGAGGCTGACGATATTGCAAATCTCGCTTTCATTGGTGGCAAGACCAACCGTTCCATCAGCGACAAGCCCCCGGTGCAGTACCTTATTCCGTTGATTGAGCAGCATGGGACTTCATCGTTCGACGCACAGGCAATTCCGACCAACGTGAAATTGTTGAAAATTACGGCATACCAGGAGTTCCTCGCCGCCCGCCGGAAAGAGATTGTGAAACAGTTGAATGAGTTTCTAATGGCTGAATGAATATTCTCAAGCGCTTAACGGTTACGATAATGGCAGGATTTCCGACAACGGTAGAGCGATTCCAAGGATAGTGGGCGAGCAATTATTTGTATGGGCGAACATCGAGAGGCCGTTTCTCCACAGATTCATTCGTTTGGATATTCCATCGCCTGACCCGTTCATCGGCCGCCCTCGGTCAAGGCGTCGGCATTGCGCTCAGTCGTTGGTCGTGCTGCCGTCGCCGCTTCGCGTCTGCGCGATCACGGATTCGGTGTGGAGCCGGCGCCATTCGGACGGCGTGCAGCCGGCCCACCTGCGGAATGCGTGATTGAAGGCGGCGGGCTCGGAGAAATCGAGCACCGCAGCAATCGCGGAAAGCCCGAGGCCGGTTTCAGCCATGAGCTGTCGGGCGATTTCGAAGCGGACCTCCCCGGCCAACTTGCGAACGCTCGTTCCTTCCGCCTTGAGGCGCCGGTTGAGCGTGCGCCGATTCATATCGAGACTGTGGGCGATGCGGTCGACGGTGCAGGGGGATTGGACAAACTGTTTGCGCAGCATGCGGCGCAGGCGGTCGGAGATGCTGCGATCGCTGTCGGCTTCGAGGAAGCGGATCTGGACCATCAACTCCCGCAGTACATCCGGGTTGGCGCCGGGGATCGGCGTCGCAAGGAACGAAGCGGGGAATACGATCGCGGCGATCTCCTGATCGAATCGCACGGGCGCGCGGAAGAACCGCCAGTAAGGCCCGAGCTGAGGGGGCGCCACGCGCGGCAGCAGCACCTCGATCGGCGCCCATTGTGCACCGGCCAGTTCCCTCAGAACGCTGACCGCCGTCGCGATCGCGCCCTCGGAGTTGAAGGAAGCGCCGATCGTGCCCGGCTCATAAGGAAGGTGGCTGAGGACCGCGAGATCGCCGGAAACATCCAGGCGTGGCACCGCGCCCCTGTTCTGGATGCCGAGATGCGCCTCCAGGGTCGCAAGCGCTGTTCCGACTGTCGCGCTGTGCCTCATTGCTGCTCCGACGAGGCCGAGCGAGCCGACGTTTGCCCTGGCGCCGAGAAGCATGGCGAAATGACCGCAGCCCGTTACCCGGGCGCAGTCGACGATCAGCCGTCCCACGGCATTGAATGACACGAGGCCGTCGCCGTCATCGAACAGGCGTGGATCGAGGCCTGAGCCCGTGATGACGCGTTCGGGATCGGCGCCCATTTCCTTGAGCAGCGCATAGGCCCCCTTGACCATTCCAAGCCGCATGAGGCCGGGCTGTATCGGATGTTTCGAACTGGGTCTGACATCCCAGCCAGAATCCGGGTCAGCCGATCGAATCCCAGTCGATCGAACCCTTGCACGGGACACGGCCTCCGCCGACGCGATGATTCCGCCCATGTTCCAAGGCCCTGCTGGGCCGGTCTCCCACCGGCTAAAGCCCCCCGTGCATTGCGAGCCGCTTCTTGCCTTGCGCAAAGGCCGAGCGCGTTGATCTGCATCAAGCGACGGAACTCCATACGCCCGGCGAGGCGCCTATTGTTTGGGTCGAAAACCGGACTCAACAGCCGGTCGCACGCTTCACCCCAAGTCTTGACCCCAAGTCTTGACCCAAGTCTTGACCCCAAGCCTTCACTCTACGTCTTCACTCTACGTCGAAACCGCGACGTTGGAATTGTGGCTTGGCAGGTCTGGAGTTTGAAACGGGCGGCATCAGGGACCGCCCTTCTTCACGCGCGCGATCGCCTCTTGCAGAAAATCGGTCATCTTGCGGCGAATCTGAGCGTCCGGGATTTCGAGCCCGTGAGCCGCGAGATCCTCATGCACCATCGCAGCAACGGTCTCTTCGCCGGCGGCATCCGCCACCTTGCTCCTGACATTTTCGATATAGGCGGTGGCATCCGCGCCGCTCAGTCCCATCTGCTGCGCGGCCCACTGGCCGAGCATCTTGTTGCGCAGCGCCAGTGCCAGAAAACGCGTCTTCTCATCGTGCACGAACATCTGCTCGAACGCACGCTCGCGATCCTGAAACAACGTCATGGGCACCTCCCGGGTTGCCGACGCAGTCCAAGTCACCAACACAAGAATACATCAAGCGGCTCAAGGTTGCATCGACGCCTGCCACGGGCCGCCACCGATGTCCCATCGGATCAAGTAGGGGCGCGCGCGAGGCGGCATTATCTGCGCAGACCGACGGGCGCAGGCGACATTGCCGATGGCAGGCAGAGTTGCCGTGCTGGCGCTGCGCAGCAGGAGTCATCACAGCTTCGCGGAGGCTCCCCGTGAAAATCTCAGGTGCAAGGCAAGATCCTCAGAGCACCGGCCGCGCGCATGAAAAATACCGGCGGCTGATGGCAGCCGCGCGCGAGTTGCCGCCCCTAAAGGTTGCCGTCGCACACCCGTGCGACGAGGCTGCGCTGGGGGCGGCGGTGGAGGCGGCGAAGCTCGGCCTCGTCGAGCCGATCCTCGTCGGTCCCAAGGCCAGGGTCTCCTCGGCGGCTGCCAAGATCGGGGTGGACCTGTCGTTGTTTCGGATCGTCGACGCCGACCACAGCCACGACGCGGCGGCGAAGGCGGTGGCGCTGGTGCGTTCGGGCGAGGCCGAGGCGGTCTGGAAGGGCAGCCTGCACACCGACGAGTTGATGGGCGCGGTTGTCGCGCGCGAAGCCGGGCTGAGAACGGCGCGACGGATCAGCCATTGTTTCGTCATGGATGTGCCTGGCCACGACACCCCGCTGATCGTGACGGATGCGGCCGTGAACATCGCTCCGACGCTTGAGGACAAGCAGCACATCGTCCAGAACGCGATCGAACTCGCGCATGCTTTGCGTGTCGCCGAAGTGCGTGTTGCGATCCTGTCGGCGATGGAGACCGTCAATCCCAAGGTTCCGTCGACCATCGAGGCTGCGGCCCTGTGCAAGATGGCCGATCGCGGACAGATCACCGGAGCGGTGCTCGACGGTCCGCTTGCGCTCGACAACGCGATCGATCTCGGTTCGGCGGAGATCAAGAAGATCCATTCGCCGGTCGCTGGCCGCGCCAACGTGCTGGTCGTTCCGGACCTCGAGGCCGGCAATGTTCTGGCCAAGAGCCTGACCTTTCTCGCCGCGCAGACGCGGCGGGAATCGTGCTGGGCGCGCGGGTGCCCATCATCCTCACCAGCCGTTCCGATTCGCAGATCACCCGCCTTGCGTCGTGCGCGGTCGCTTCGCTGCTCGCAGCGGCGCAGCGCGACGCAAGGCCGATGGCGGAGGTCTGAGAGATGCAGCAGCCGGTTCACCTGGTGCTCAATGCCGGCTCGTCGAGCCTCAAGTTCCAGGTCTTCGAGGCGGCCGGCGCAGGCGGTCCGAAGCGGCTGTACCGGGGTCTCTTCGAGGGCCTTGGCGGTGCCCCGCATTTCCTGGTCAGGGATCAGGCAGGGCTGGTGATCGCCGAGCAGACCTGGCGGGACGTCGATCATTTC
The DNA here is from genome assembly GCA_963758225.1 of uncultured Alphaproteobacteria bacterium. GTDB lineage: Bacteria > Pseudomonadota > Alphaproteobacteria > Rhizobiales > Xanthobacteraceae > Z2-YC6860. The sequence goes on from CAVWUJ010000003.1 coordinate 713,742, forward strand.
GGTCACGAGGAGGCGCTGGATCACCTTGCCGAGTGGCTGCGAAGCGAGCGCAGACGCTACCGCCTGGAAGCGGTCGGACACCGGGTGGCTCACGGCGGAGCCACTTATACCGGCCCGGTCCGCATCGACCTCCAGGTGCTCCACGAACTGGAAAGGCTGGTGCCCCTGGCGCCTCTACATCAGCCGCACAACCTCAAGCCGATCCGGATCGTTTGACCGCAACCCGGGTCTGCCGCAGATGGCCTGTTTCGACACGGCCTTCCATCGCAGCCAGCCGGAAATCGCGCAGCTCTACGCGCTGCCGCGCGCAATGATCGAGCGCGGCGTGCGGCGCTACGGATTTCACGGCCTGTCATATTCCTATCTCGCCGAGACATTGCCGGACTTCGACCCGGTGTTCGCCGAAGGGCGCGTCGTCGTCGCACATCTCGGCAATGGCGCGAGCCTGTGCGCCATGAAGAGCGGCCGCAGCATCGCCACGACGATGGGCTTCTCGGCGCTCGAGGGCCTGCCGATGGGAACGCGTTGCGGATCGATCGACGCCGGCGTCGTCTTCTACATGCTGCGGGAGATGAAGCTCAGCGCTGAGGAGGCCGAGCGCATGCTCTACACGAATCCGGCCTGCTCGGCGTGTCGGGCATTTCGAACGACATGCGCAAGTTGCGCTTGCAGGCCGGCTCCGATTCCGACGCAAGGCGCGCGATCGACCTGTTCGTCTACCGGATCGTCCGGGAGATCGGATCCCTGATCGCGGCGCTCGGCGGCATCGATGCATTCGTCTTCACCGCCGGTATCGGCGAGAACGATGCCGCGACGCGAGCGGACGTGCTGCGTGCACTTGCATGGGCCGCTTTGACGCTCGATGAGGCGGCGAATGCCTCAGCGCGGTCCACGGATATCACGGGGACCCGGACCGTCGGCATGGGCCGTTCCGACGGATGAGGAAGCCATGATTGCCCGGGAGATGCAGGTTGTGCTCGCGGGCGAACGGTCCTGCCTGGCTTCGTGAATGGAGGAGAGAAGCGCGATGACATCGAAGACCGATGCCGATCATCCCGCCGCCAAGGAACTCGGCGACGAAACATTCATGTCGGCCGACGACCTGCGCGCCTACATGACCCAGGTCGCAGTTGCGCGGGCCTCGAAGGACGTTGACGCGATGAACGCGCGAACAACGCTCGGGACGACCTGGTCCAAACCCTGTCCAAGCCGCTGGAGCTCACTCCCGACGTCTTGCGCGAGATAACCAAGCGGCTTTTGGTGAAGCTGCGGGCCGCGGCCATGCGTGGGGGCACTGAACTCATGGTGATGCGGTTTCCCAGCGCCCTGTGCACAGACAAGGGCCGAGCGATCAACAACTACGAGCATGGCTGGCCGGACACCCTGATCGGGCGCCCCCGCCAGGCTTATGAGCTGTGGCACGATCGCCTGCAGCCTGCCGGCTATCGGCTCAAGGCAATGATCGTCGATTGGCCAGGCGGGATGCCGGGCGATGTCGGCTTCTTTCTCGAGTGGGGTGAGACCGAACGTTGACGCGGCCCCAAGCAAAGCGAGAGATATCGATGATTGAGGCACCGGGCAGTCCAGCGACCAGGGGCGTGCCGTCTGCGGGCGCGCTGTATCTGAAACTCGCCGAGTTGCAGCGGGAGCGCGTTCTGGCCGCTGCCCGCGACTACACCGAGGCGATCGAAAAGGCCGCCCGCGCGTGGCGCGAGAGCCTGTCGCCGCTTACGCCTCTCGAAGTGTGGCGCGACGCGGTCAGCTACTGGATCGACGGTGCCCAGCGCTCGGTGCTGTTCTGGGACACGCTCAGACAGCGCGGAAACAACTGGATCGAGCACGAGAAGGGCGGGCAAGCCGCCGCTGCTTGCCTTCGACTATCAGCCGATCATCGACGGGCGGACCCTTGCGCGCCCGGTCAACTACTCTCTCGTGCGGATCGTGCCGCCGGAGGGCGTCGTCGTCGACGAGGGCAAGCGGCCTTACCTGATCATCGATCCGCGCGCCGGGCACGGCCCGGGCATCGGCGGCTTCAAGCAGATTCCGAGGTCGGCTTTGCGCTCAAGGCCGGTCATCCGGTCTATTTCGTGATCTTCTCGCCTGATCCCGTAGATGGTCAGACCCTCGCCGATGTGTCGTTGGCGGAGGCGCAGTTCCTGCGCACCGTCCGCGACCGGCATCCCGGCCGCGGCCGCCCGGTGATCGTCGGCAACTGCCAGGGCGGCTGGGCTGCGATGCTGGTCGGCGCGCTCGATCCGCAAGCCGCTGGACCGATCGTCGTCAATGGCGCGCCGATGTCCTACTGGGCCGGAAACGACGCCGAAAACCCGATGCGCTACGCCGGCGGCATTCTCGGTGGAACGTGGACGGCGCTGCTCGCCAGCGACCTCGGTGGCGGCAAGTTCGATGGCGCGTATCTCGTCGACAATTTCGAATACCTCAACCCGGCTAATACCTATTTCACCAAGCACTACAATCTCTATTCGAAGATCGACACCGAGCCCGAGCGCTTCCTCGAGTTCGAGCGCTGGTGGGGCGGCTATTTCCTGATGAACACCGAGGAGATCCGGTGGATCGTCGAGAACCTGTTCGTCGGCAACCGTCTCGCCGACGGCGGCGCCGAGTGGGCGCCGGGCCAAACATTCGACCTTCGGTCGATCCATTCGCCGATCATTCTGTTCGCTTCGCTCGGCGACAATATCACGCCGCCGCAGCAGGCCTTCAACTGGGTCGCCGACGTCTATCCGACCACCGAGGACCTCAAGGCCGCCGGCCAGGTCATCGTCGGCCTCATGCACGAGAGCATCGGCCACCTGGGTATATTCGTCTCCGCGTCCGTCGCCCGTCGCGAGCACGCCCAGATCGTCGATCTGCTCGACTATATCGAGCATCTCCCGCCGGGCCTCTACGGCATGCGCATCAGCGAAGAGCGGGTCGACGGCAAGCTCCGCTATGATGTGACGCTCACGGAACGCCGGGTCGAGGAGTTGCAGCTTCTCCAGAAATATGGCCGCCGCGATGAATTGCCGTTCGACGAGGTGGCGCGCCTCTCGGAGATCAACACGAGGCTCTACGAGAATTTCCTGCACCCCGTTCTCGCCGCGCTCATCACGCCAGAGGCGGGCAAGGCCGCCCGCATGTTTCATCACTTGCGGATGCGGCGGTGGGCGGTGTCGGATCTCAATCCATGGCTGACGGAACTCGGCAAAGTCGCGCAGTTCACGGCTGCGAACAGGCTACGGCGCGACGAGAACGGCCCAAGCGCAGCCAGCGAAAGACTGATCGCCGCCGGGGTAACGGCTAGCCTCGATCTCTATCGACAAATGCGCGACGCGTTCGTGGAGAACTCTTTCTTCAGCACCTATGGACCGATGGCGCTGTTCGCGCCGAGACCGGACGGCCACGCGCCAGGCACTGCCCAGGACCGGGTCACGCCCGCGGTGCGGCAGGCGCTCGCGCAGATCGACAGCGGCGGCTTCATCGCGGGCGCGGTGCGCGCCGCGCTGCTGGCCGCCCGGATCACAAAGCAGCGCAAACTGTCCGGCCTCAAGCGTATCCGCGAGCTGGTCGGCTCGGAGATCGGGCTGCTCGACATGCCGGTCGATGATGCCCGCGAGCTGATCCGCGTGCAGTCTCTGATCGTCGAACACGATCCCGACGAGGCACTGCGCACGCTGCCGGCGCTGCTCCACACGGATGCCGAACGGCGCCACATCGTCGAGCTTCTCGACCGGCTCGCGCATCATCTTCATCTTACACCGGAGCAGCAGGCATTCATTCCAAAGCTCACCGGAATGCTGCTCAGAACGCTGCCAGGGAAGACTCCGCACGCGGTCCCCTCGAAGCCCAAGGCGGTGAACGCATGATCGAAATGCCGACCGGAAAGGCGCTCGCGGGCAAGCGCGCCCTGGTGCTGGGGATCGCCAACGAGAATTCGATTGCCTATGGCTGCGCCCGTGTGTTCCGCGAACTCGGGGCCGAACTCGCGGTGACGTACCTGAACGATAAGGCCCGCCCATTCGTCGAACCGTTGGCGCGGGAGCTTGACGCGGCGGTGTTCGTGCCGTGCGACGTTTCGAAAGAGGGCGAGCTCGAAGGTGTGTTTGCCGAGGTCGGCAAGACGTGGGGGCGTCTCGACATCGCCCTCCATTCGATCGCCTTCGCGCCGAAGCCTGATCTGCAGGGCCGCGTCGTCGACAGCTCGCCCGAGGGCTTCGCGATGGCAATGGACGTCTCCTGCCACTCTTTCATCCGCATGGCCCGCCTTGCCGAGCCGCTGATGCCGGACGGCGGCACCCTGATCGCAATGAGCTATCACGGGGCCAACAAGGTGGTGCCGAATTATAACCTGATGGGACCGGTCAAGGCGGCGCTTGAAAGCGCGGTCCGGTACCTCGCCTACGAGCTCGGGGAGAAGGAGATTCGCGTGCATGCGGTCTCGCCTGGGCCGCTCAAGACGCGCGCCGCCTCCGGTATCAAGGATTTCGACCGGTTGCTGGCCGAGGCGAGCGAACGCTCGCCGATCGGCGAACTCGTCGACATCGACGACGTGGGGCTAACGACCGCGTTTCTTGCCACGCCCTTCGCCCGACGCCTGACCGGCATGACCGTCTATGTCGATGGGGGACTGAGCATCATGGCCTAGCTCGCCCGCGCACCCGGCGGACGGCAGACGTGTGGGGGACGTTCCGTGTTCACGCTGAAGCTTGAACTCATCAGCCCGCAGCAGATTGTTTTCGAGGGAGAGGTTCTGTCGGTCATGCTCCCCGGGTCCGAGGGCGACATGACGATTCTGCCGGGGCATGCGCGGCTGGCCAGCCTGATCAATCCCGGCATGATCGAGGTCGTCGATGCCGGTGGTAACAACTTGCGTGTCTTCGTCAGCAAGGCGTTCGCCGAGATCACGGAAAAGGCTGTGACGGTGCTCTCCGAGCGGGTGGTGGTGGAGGAGGAACTCAGTCAGGAGCATATCGACAAGGAAATCGTGCGTCTGCAAACGATCGCCGAGACGTCGAACGACGAGACCTCACGAACGAATGCATTGACCCTCATCTGGCGTTTGGAGCAGATCAGGCTGGGGCTCAGGGGATAGCGCGGCCGTTGCGTCCGTGAGCCCGTTCGTAGGATCGACGTTGAGCCGCTCAACAGGACGACGGCCGGCATCAGTACTTCTGCGGCACGACATGGCGGGCGAAATTCGCCTCCTTGTAATCCTTGGGCTTCTGTCGCTTGGGCAGTTTGATTTTCTCGCGCGGGACATCCTTGTAGGACACCCTCGACAGAAAATGGCTGATGATGTTCAGCCGCGTCCTTCGCTTGTCGTCCGAATAGACAACGTACCAGGGCGCCCAGGGCGTGTCGGTGGCCGCGAACATCTCGTCGCGCGCCTTCGAATAGTCGTACCAGCGGCTGTAGGATTTCAGGTCCATAGGTGAGAGCTTCCAGATCTTTCTCAGATCGGTGATGCGCTGGCTGATGCGGCTGGTCTGCTCCTGTGGGCTGACTTCGAGCCAGTACTTGATCAGGACGATGCCGGACTCGGTCATGGCGTTTTCGATCAGCGGCGCACCGACCAGGAACCGTTTCGTCTGCTCCTCGGTGCAATATCCCATGACTCGTTCGATACCGGCGCGATTGTACCAGCTTCGATCGAAGATCACGATTTCTCCAGCGGCGGGAAAGTGCGGGACGTAGCGCTGCAGGAACATCTGCGATTTCTCGCGCTCCGTCGGCGGCGGTAGGGCAATGACACGGAACGTGCGGGGACTGACGCGCTCCATGATCGCCTTGATCACCCCGCCCTTGCCGGCGCCGTCGCGGCCCTCGAACACGACGCAGATCTTGGCGCCGGAGGCCTTGACCCATTCCTGCAGCTTCACGAGCTCCACATGCAGCTCGTCGAGCAGTCTTTCGTAATCCTTCCTCTTCATCTTCTTGGTGGTTGCAGGCCTCTCAGATCGTTCTTGTTTTTCGGAGGACTCGACGACCGAGTTGTCTGGCTTTTTCTCCCGCGCGTTCTTTTTCATGACATGGTCCGCCGTCTCGCCGGGGCGCTCCCGGCTGAAATCATGATGATTGATCGCGCCCGCCGATGCGGCGCGAATGGCTGCGCGGCTCAATGACCTCCCAGAACCAGGGTCTGGACCGGCAGCAGCAGCGCCTGCATCCGCAGAATCATCGCGTGCACGAAGCCGACGGCATCGATGGCGTGGAGCGCGAAGCGGCGCAGCCCGCCGAGGTCCTTCGACTGCAGAGCCTCGTGGTTGCTGGTGTAGGCGTTGGCGATGCAGCCGGCGCCCTGCGGCAGCGCGTCGAGCTGGCCGGCGAAGAGCGGCTCCATGACGACGGTGATGGTGCCCGGCCGAGCGAGCTGCTGGATATCGACGAGCTGGTCTGTCGGTCTCACCTGACCGGTTGCGATGACGTCCTGCACCTCGGTCACGATGACGGGAATGATGGTCCACGGCTTGGCGATGCAGGTGACCTCGCCGATCATCCCGGCCTTCATGACCTGTGCCTCGATCTGTCCGAAGCCTGCGAGAAGCGCGGTGACCTTGCGCTGCGGGACGAGGATGCCGGCGGGCCTCAGCATCGGGTTGACCACGTCGCCGCGCCGGAGTGCGAACTGCTGGACGATGCCGTCCGTCCCGGCGACGACGAGCGTCTTCTGGAGCTCGACCTCGGCCTGGCGGAGAACAGCCTCTGCGCTCGCCCTCTGCGCCGGAAGCTGGAATTCGATCTGCGCCGTGATCGCATCCCGGCCTGCCATGGTTGCCTCGACGAAGCCCTGTTGCGTATCGACCAGAACGGCGGCGCGCTCGACCTCGCGCAGCGGGACAGCGCCTGGATTGCGTTTGTAGAGCAGCGACTTGGTGTCGTATTCGTCTTGCGCCTGCTTGCGCGATCCGCGCGCCTGGATGATCCGGCCTTCCGCCTCGGCGAGTTGCGCCTTCGCGACCATCATGGAGGCGTCGATCTCCGAAATCCGACGCCGCGCCGTCTCGACGGCGGCCTCCTGGCCGGTGCTGTCCAGCCGGAACAGCGGCTGGCCGGCCTCCACCTTCTGGTTGATCTCGACGTAGGTCTCGGTGACCCGGCCGTTCGTCTCCGGAAGGATGGTGACGGTGCGGAACACCGACACGGCGGCCTTGGTGGACGGGTGGAAATAGAAGATCATGGTGATCAGGCTGACGGTCAGGATCAGGCAAAGCGTGATCCCCCAACGCAGCTCGTACCAGACCGAAAACAGGGTGATCTCGCGGCCGATCCGTTTGTCCTGGACGTACCGCCGGTAAAGATAGTCCGGCAGGATCGTCAGCATCGAGCAAAGGACGAGCTCCAGCATGGCTCAGGCCCTCTGCCGCTCGATCGACGGCACTTCGGCGGAGGGCATGTTTCTCGGCATGTCTCTCGGTATCTCCCCCGGCATTTCCCCCGGCATGTCTTGGAGCGCGTCCTGTGACGGAGGTGCCGGATCGGAGGACGCGATCGCCCCGCCGCCGGGGGCCTCCCTCGTGCCTCCCCGCCTGGCCATGCGGCCGAGTGACTGTGCCATGGACGTCAGCGGCGTGGTGAAGTCCGGCAACGGAACGAGCGCGAGCAGAAGCGCGGCGATCCAGAAGGCGTGGTTGTGGGTGAACAGCGCGATGAGCGCGAGCACCGCGACGATCTCGAACTGGATCTTCTGGCCGCGGTGCGCCATGTGCTCCGGCAAGGCGTGAAGCTTGAAATAGAAAACCCCGATCCCGACGACGGCGAGCACGATGACGATGCCCATGATCAGGAGCAGCACGTCGGTCTCGCCGGGTGCCGTGACGAAGGGCGGCAGATGGTGCGGCGCAGCGGGATGGAGGTTAGCGGCCATGCGGGGAACACCGAACCGGGGACCGTGTCGCTTGCCGATTGTTGCCGGGTACTGTTGGCGAGCGGGCTATCGCCTGCTTGATCAAACGCGACAGCGGCCGCTTGGCCCGAAAAGGGTCTTGGTCAGCGCCGGCTGGTGCCTAGCAAATCCCTCCCTTGCGCGGTTTGCTCTCGCCCCTGCCGAGCGGCCATCTCTCGAACCGCCTTCCCACCGTCCTACCTTTCAGCGGCTTGTCCGCGACCTTCTCGTCCTTGGCCAGCCTCGTCCTTGGCCAGCAGCAGGGCGTCATCCGCAAGGACGACGATCCCAATTTCATGTCGCTCGTTCTGCTCGGCATCTATGCGCAAGCAATGCTCACGGCCCTTTCCGGCGGGCCAGTCAACGAGGATGATATCAAGCGCCTCATCCGCATCGTCATTGAAGGCATCAGCGAGCAATCCTGGCCTTCGGCAACCTAGAGAGTTTTCCGATGGCAGGATCGGTTATGCTGAAAGAGTTTGGACATCAGATATGGACGGCCGATGGCTCAGAAGTCGTCGCCGCGCTCGGATTTCACTACCCAACGCGCATGGCCGTCATAAGGCTGTCCAATGAAGACCTTTTCGTATGGTCGCCAATCGCATTGACCGACAGTCTTCGAGCCGAGGTTGACGCTATCGGAAAGGTCCGCTTTCTGATCGCACCTAACTCGCTGCATCATCTGTTCATTGCGGATTGGAAGCACGCATATCCAGATGCGCAGGTCTACGCTGCTCCCGGCCTGCGAGAGAAACGCAAGGACCTAGCTTTTGACGGCGATCTGGACGGCACACCGATCCCAGCGTGGTCCGAAGAAATCGACCACGTTCTGGTGGCAGGGAATGCGATAACCAACGAGGTGGTGTTCTTTCACCGGAAGAGCGGCACCGTAATCTTCACCGATCTGATTCAGCAAATGCCTGCCGGTTGGTTTTCTGGCTGGCGCGCCGTCGTGGCGAAACTGGACCTTATGGTGGGCCTGGAACCAGCGGTTCCTCGCAAGTTCCGTGTTGCCTTCACCAATCGCTCGCTCGCACGCGAGGCTGTGAAACTTGTCTTGGCATGGCCGGCCGAGAAAGTGTTGATGGCACACGGAACGCCTGTCGGAAAAAACGGCCAAGCATTTTTGCGGCGCGCGTTCCGATGGCTGGTAGCGTGAAACGCTCCTCCGCGACTGATCGTCTAAAGGACGTCATTCATTTAATGTCGTGACCAGTTTCGCCCTCTTTGGATCATAAACATACTTGGAAATTGTCCCGTCCTTGATCCGTAACATACTTGGAAATTGTCCCGTCCTTGATCCGTTCGATCGCCTCGTCGATGACGAACAGCGGCACAAGGAACCATTCACGCGGGATAACCGGCTGGCCGAAGCGATCCTTGATCTCGATGTCGAGGCGGCTCGCGCCAAAGATCCGATGGATCAGGTTTTCCAGCCGGGTGCGGTTGATGTTGAACAGCTCATAGGTGGCGATGACCTCCACCTCGGCCATGAGGAAGGTCGGGTCGAGTTTCGTGTTGGCCAGGCGGCGTGCGACGTCGCCTCCGGTCACACCGATCTTGTGCAGGACGTCGCGGTGGGCCGCGACGGTTGGGTGATCGGACTTGCTGCGCAGCACATAGACGATGCCGCTGGCCTCGTCCCCGTCCTCGTTGTGATCGGCGAAGAGCGGGCCTGCCGAAGGCTCGACGATCCGCCGCCCGGCCGGGTCTTGTTGCAGCGCCTTTTGCAGCGACCGCATAAGGAGGTTGCTCTCGGTGCCGTTGTCGAAGATCACGCGAAGGCGCGCGTCGATATTGCCATGCTCGTTGACGCCCGGCTGTTCCATCGACGCGACATAGGCTTTCTGGCCGCCAAGGATGTAGAATCGGCCCGGTGCGATCTCGGACTTTCGCTCGAAGCGGCGGGTTTGCCGCAGCCCGGCGCCAAGCTCCTGCTGCACCTGCTCGAACAGCGGCTTGAAGTCGTCGAAGTCCTCGCATTGCTGGCGGTTGGCGATCTCCTCAGCGGAGCGTTTCTCCGCAGCCGAGCGGACATGCCGGAGGTCGGTGATATCGCCGGGCGCGGCGTCGTCTACGCCGAGCTGCGCCAGAAGCTCGTCATCGTCGATATCGTCGGAAGCGCTGGCTTGGGTGGGCGTGCTATCCGACAGAAGCCCTTGATGGTCGAGGGGTTCGATCACGGCGCGGCAATCGGCCAGCTCGCGCAGCCGGTCGAGCCGCACGGCATAAAGCCGCTCGAAGATGTCGCGGCCCTCGCCATGCTGCGGGGCGCGGCCGTGCTGCGCGACGAAGCGCTGAATTTCCTCGAACCCGGCGATAACCCGCTCCTCGCGGGGTGTCCGGCTGGCTTCCTTCTTTGCCTCCCCCTCGACGCCAAGCTCGGCCAGAAGGGCGTCGTCCTCGTCGGTGAATCCCTTAGCCACGCGCCGCCTCCGCCTTCATGCGTTGAAGGAAGGCGACACCCTCGGCCATGCGCTTTTCCCAGGCATCCGGCGAGGTGACCGACGGCAGCCGCCCGCGCTCCTGCTTGAACTTCAGGGCGCGTTTTGCCAGCTCCCGCGCTTCCTCCGGCGTCAGGTTGACCCGCTTGGCGCCGATCACGGCGGCGACCTGCTTCAGGCTCTCCTCGCTCATGGTCTTGGCCAGGATGCGACCGGCGCGGACATCGTGCGCAAGACGGTGGAGCTTCGGCCCGAGCATGGGACACCCCCCCGACAAGCAACTCCTCCGGCGGCGTGAATGTGAGTTTGAAATCTTCCGCAGTGTGGAAGAGGCGGTGGAGCTTCCCGCGATCCGCGCCGGATTCAAGACCTTGGACGATTTCATTTCTCGGGCGCAAACGGTACTGCAACGGCGCAAGGCGCGCTCGGGTCGGTCTCTGGAACTCCACACTCGGGAAATCCTGATCGAGGAGCAGTTCCGCGAGGGCGTGGATTTCCAGCACGGGCCGCAATCGGAGCCCGGCAAGCGGCCGGATTTCCTGTTCCCATCGCAGGCCGCCTACCGTGATCCGAGTTTTTCAGATACCCGGTTGCGGATGCTCGCCACCAAGACCACATGCCGCGACCGGTGGCGGCAGGTCATCAATGAGGCGGACCGGATTCCGGTGAAGCACCTACTGACCTTGCAGGAAGGCGTGTCCGAGGCACAGTTCCGCGAGATGACGCAGGCCAATGTGCAGCTTGTGGTGCCAGAGCCGCTGATCTCGAAGTTCCCGCCGAGCATACGAACCGACATCGTGACGCTTGAGAGCTTCTTGGGGGACCTGCGGCTTCTGGTCTCGACCTCCTGAAGAATGGTTACGATGGAACGAAGTCTACCCTGACGCCAGCTAGCGCGAAAATTCTGCGCGCAAAATGGTAATGCGCCTGCCATTTCTCATCGCGCCCCGCATTTCCGGCAGCGTTTGGCACAACCAGAACGGGAAATGCCAAATTCGACAATAGCACGAGCACAGTCTGCACAGGGGTATAATGTCACGTACATAGTAGTGCCTTGCAGGGACTTTTCTGCAAGGAGCGCACGAATAATAGCGCTGCGTTCTGCATGCTCCAGCAGGTAATATTTGCTTGCCGGGTCAGCCTTAATTTCTTGGATAGTATCAGATTTCGAGAGACCAAGCGCACTCGGCGGAGCATTCGTTCCCTCGACAAAACGCTGCCCGTATTGTCAACAATTATTGCCCCGACTTGCCGGTCAGGGTCGTGGCTATGCCGATATTTCTCTCGGCATATTTGCAAGTATTCCTTGTCAGAGCGCATGTGGCATATGCAGTATCGGTTTTAACGAGGGAATGGGAGGGGATATGACGCTGCTGTCAGGCGATGCGCTCGATAAAAACCGGTTTTTTAGCGATGGTGACCCGGTAAAACGAGCTTCAAGTTTTGATCTCCGGGTCGGAAGCATTTTCAATGAAGAATGGAAAAAGGGTCGAGGGCCCATATGTCCTGAAGCCAAACGAAATGGTTCAGGTGACCTCTGCCGAGGTTTTCGGCGCTCCCCGATGATATTACCGCGCACGTATCCTACAAAACCGGCCTCACGCGCAAGGGGATTTGGGCACTAACGGTTGGCGTAGTAGACCCGGGGTGGAACTGTCCAGTCTCCACTACTCTTTTCAATTTTAGTAAGGTTCCATTCTCCCTCAGTGAGGGTGATATTTTTCTCCGCGTTTCGTTTTTCCAACACCCGCCGGTATCAAGTGAATATCGGCAAACGGGACCTGCGGTCGAGGAGTATACAAGAGGGGTGCAGGCCACGGCGGGCGCAATATTTGGGCGGCAGTTTCTCAATGCTGACACCGTGGCCGAGAACGCAGGAAGGGTAGCGACGGAAAGAATGAAGGACTCCGCCCTCAAGTGGGTTGCGGGTGTGGCATTTGTTTTCACAGTTCTTCAGCTTGCGGTGACGTGGCTCTCGCCTGCCGCTGTTAACGGCTGGCACACAACCGAAGCGCTCAAGCAGGAAATCATTGAACTCCGAATCGAAATTGCGGCGATGACTGAACGAGTTGCTCAAAGTGAGGAAGCACTGGCAATACCCGAAGAGCCTAGCGCGGCTCCGCAGGCCAACTCAACTGACGGCGGAGAAAACTAAACTTCCTGTCAACGCCTCGTTGCCCCAAGTCGAAAGTGGTGATTCAGCGCCCCGGTGTTTATCGGGTGCTTACTAGTCGCGCCACGCCCAAGCCAAACCCATAGCGGGATTTTAACTGTTTGATTTTTTTGATAGAAAATGGCGCGCCCGAAAGGATTCGAACCTCTGACCCCCAGATTCGTAGTCTGGTGCTCTATCCAGCTGAGCTACGGGCGCCTGCCGGTTCCGGCCGCGCCGGGGCGCGGGGACGGGGCGTAGCTATAGCGTCCGAGACGCGTTTGGCAAGGGTGGCGCGTGCCGGTGGGAAAGATTCCCGCGCCGGCCTCATTCCGGTCAGGTCGGTTGGACATGGTTGTACAGGCCCCGCGCCAAGGTGGATCTGGATGCTGGACGGACGGCGCGAATGGACCGGCTTGGGCGCGTGGCCCGGATCCATGCCGGATTAAATGGGCCGGCCTCTGGCGGCGGCGGGCTCAATGCCGCGTCGCGGTGCCGCCGACCAAACGCAACTCCATCGCGCCGATCAGCGCGGCCCGCCGGGCTTCCGTCGCCTCGAGCCGCGCCTGCGTCTGCTTGAGCGTGCTGCCATTGGAGCCGAACAGCACGATTCCGCCGATCACCGCCGCGAGGGCGCCCATGCCGGCCGCCGGATCGAGCCGCAAGAGCCCGAACAGGCCAGCCAGCAGCGCCAGCGTTCCGCCGGTGATCAGGAGCTTGGCCGCCAGCTCGATCTTGCCGCAGCGCTCCACCGAGCGCGCCAACTCCTCGATCTCGGTCTCCAGCCGCGCGATCGCGCGGCCCGGGTCACCCGGCTCGGCATTGAGCAGGCCGGCGTCGAGCCGTCCGGAAGAGTCCAGGTCAGGATCGTGCGAGTGAGGATCGTGCAAATCCGGCCTGGACTTCATGGTCTGCGGTTCTCGTCGCTTCATGTCTCAAGCTTACGCCGTTCGTGCCGTCGCCGTCCCGGACGGATATCGCGACGCTACGTCTCGCCCAACGGATGGAGGTCACGGACCAGGCTGCGCAGGCGCTCTTCGAGCACATGGGTGTAAATCTGCGTGGTGGAGATGTCGGCATGGCCGAGCAGCGTCTGCACCACGCGCAGGTCGGCGCCGTTGTGCAGCAGATGGCTGGCGAAGGCATGCCGCAGCACATGCGGGCTGACCTGGGCCGGCCGCAGGCCGGCGGCCGCGGCCAAACCCTTGAGTTCGCGGGCGAAATGCTGCCGGCTCAGGTGGCCGCTCTCGCCGAAGGAGGGAAACAGCCAGCGCGTCGACGGCTCCCGCCCCTCTGGCGCCATCGCATCGCGCAGCGCGAGATAATCCGCCATCGCCTGCCGTGCCGCGTCGTTGAGCGGCACCAGCCGCTCGCGGCCGCCCTTGCCCCGGATCGTCAGCATGTGCTGGCCGGGCCGGGCCGCGGTCTTCGGCAGCGCGACGAGCTCGGAGACCCGCAGTCCGGTCGCGTAGAGCAATTCGAGGAGGCAGATGAGCCGCGCCGCGCGCAGGCGTTCAGCCGCCTGTTCCGTGGCAAGGCCCGCGCGGGCCTGCGCCAGCAGCCGGTCGACCTCGGCGATGGAGAGCACCTTGGGCAGGCTGCGCCCCTGCCGCGGCCCCTCGATCGCGGCGGCCGGATCGTCGTCCCGGTGGCCCTCGGCGTAGAGGAACCGGTAGAGCTGGCGCACGGCGGAAAGCTTGCGCGCGACGGAGGCCGGCGCCAGACCGCGCTGCTGCAGGCGCCCGAGCCAGGCGCGCAGATCGTCGGAGCCCGCATCCATGACGGACGTGCCGTGATCGGCGAGGCCGTCGCCGAGGTCTGCAAGGTCGCGCCGGTAGGCGTCGAGCGTGTTGAGGCTCGCGCCGCGCTCGGCGGCGAGCATGTCGAGGAACAGGCCGATGGCTGGACGGTCGGACGGCTTGGAAAGGCTCATGTTGGAAGGGCGGGTCCGGGGAGGGCGGTTCATGGCCTCATCCGTCAGCGCGGTTTCAGCATTCGGTCCTGAGGGACCGTGACGGTCATCTCGCGCGGCAGCGGCTCGATGAAATGCGCCAGGCCATAGACCGCCGCATAGGCGAGCGCACCGAGCACGCCGAGCACCAGGAGGAAACGGAACAGGGTCGGCATGGATGCTCGGTCTGGATGCTCGGGTCTAAGTTCGGGTCTAGGTGTTCGGGCTGGATGTTCGGTTTCTGGCGTTCTGCGTTCGGCCTGCCGCCGCCGGTCGCGGCGTCCACTTTCACTTTCGCTCGCAACGGTTTATGGAACCGCCGGATTTCGATAGAACTATATCATGCCGGATGTCGCGCTCCACAACGCCGCGCCTGATGCCGCGGCGGCTGCCTTGGCCGATGCGCTGGGCACGCGGTCGATCGTCCTCGTCGGCATGATGGGGGCCGGGAAGTCGTCTGTCGGCCGGCGTCTCGGCGGCCGGCTCGGGCTATCCTTCGTCGATGCCGACGTAGAGATCGAGGCGGCGGCCGGGATGACCATCGCGGAAATTTTCGCCGTCCACGGCGAAGACTATTTCCGTGCCGGCGAAGCCCGCGTCATCGCCCGGCTGCTGGAGGGCGGGCCGCAGGTGCTGGCCACCGGCGGTGGCGCCTTCATGAATCCGGAGACCCGCGCCTTGGTGCGCGCGCGCGGCGTCTCCGTATGGCTGCGCGCCTCGGTCGAGGTGCTGGTCCGCCGCCTGAGGCGCCGCACGGACCGTCCGTTGCTCAAGACCGCCGATCCGGCGAAAACCTTGCGCGCGCTGATCGGGGAACGCTATCCGGTCTATGCCGAAGCCGATCTGACGGTTAAATCGCGCGACGTCGCGCACGACGTGATCGTCGAGGAGATCGTGGCCGGTCTGGCCGCGCATCTCGACATGCCGCCCGTTCCGGCGGCCAACCCGGGAGTTTTGCCGTGACCGCGCCGTTGCGCCCCCGCGAGCCCGTCTGCGTGAATGTCGGACTGGCCGGGCGCGCCTACGACATCCTGATCGGTCGCGGGCTCATCGCCTCGCTCGGCCAGCGCATCGCCGCGCTGCGGCCCGGCGCCGGCGCGCTGATCGTCACGGACGAAAACGTCGCGCCGCTGCATCTTGCGGCCGCGCGCGACAGCCTCGCGGCCGCCGGCGTGCGCGCCGGCGAGATCGTGGTGCCGGCCGGCGAATCGTCCAAGGGCTGGGCCACGCTCGAACGGCTGTGCGAGGGCCTGGTGGCCGCGCGCCTGGAGCGCGGCGACCTGGTGGTCGCGCTCGGCGGCGGGGTTATCGGCGACCTGACCGGATTCGCGGCCTCGATCGTGCGGCGCGGCCTCGACTTCGTGCAGGTGCCGACGACGCTCCTGGCGCAGGTCGATTCCTCGGTCGGCGGCAAGACCGCGATCAACAGCGCCCATGGCAAGAACCTGATCGGCAGCTTCCATCAGCCGATTCTGGTGCTGGCCGACACCGCGCTGCTCGATACGCTGCCCGAGCGTGAATTCCGGGCCGGCTATGCCGAAACGGTGAAATACGGCCTGCTCGGTGATGTTGGCTTCTTCGAATGGTGCGAGGCCAACTGGCGCGACGTGTTCGCGGGCGGGCCGGCGCGCGAGCATGTCATCGCGGTGAGCTGCCGGGCCAAGGCGGCGATCGTCGCCCGCGACGAGTGCGAGACCGGCGACCGCATGCTGCTCAATCTCGGCCACACGTTCGGCCATGCCTTCGAGGCCGCGGCAGGCTATTCGGACCGGCTGCTGCACGGCGAGGCGGTGGCGCTCGGCATGGCGCAGGCGTTTCGCTTCTCGGCGCGCCGCGATCTCGTCACGCTGCAGGAGGCCGACCGCGTGGTCCGCCATCTCGATGCCGTGGGCCTGCCGACCCGTCCGCAGCAGATCGCGGGTGGTGCGCCGGATCTCGATACGCTGATGAAACTCATCGCCCAGGACAAGAAGGTGCGCCGCGGCGCGCTGACCTTCATCCTGGTGCAGGGGATCGGCCGCGCTTTCGTCAGCCGCGACGTCGATGCGGCCGAGCTGCGCGATTTCCTCGGCGCCGAGCTCGGCTGATCGTCATGACCCGCCAGGATTGGCTGTCGCTCGCCGTCATCGTCGTCAGTCTTCTGCTGTCGGCGATCTTTTCCGCCAGCGAGACCGCGCTGACAGCTTCCTCGCGCGCGCGGCTGATGCGGCTGGAAAAGCAGGGGCGGCGCGCGGCGGGCATCGCGCTGCGACTGCTTGAAATGCGCGAGCGCATGATCGGCGGCATCCTGATCGGCAACAACGTGGTCAACATCGGCGCGGCCTCCCTGGCCACCGGCGTGCTGCTGGCCTGGTTCGGCGAGGTCGGGGTGCTCTACGCCACCGTGGGGATGAGCGTCGTGATCATCATCTTCGCGGAGATTTTGCCCAAAACCGCGGCGATCAATGCGCCCGAGCGCATCGCGCTCCTGGTCGCGCGGCCGATCGAATGGCTGGTGCGGCTGTGCGGACCGCTGCTGATGGCGGTCGAGGCGCTGGCGCGCACGATGTTGCGGCCGTTCGGCATCAGGATCGGCGAGAATCAGTCGATCCTGACACCGCACGAGGAAATCCGCGGCCAGGTCGATCTCCTGCACCGCGAAGGCAGCGTCGAGAAGCAGGACCGCGACATGCTGGGCGGGCTGCTCGATCTGCGCGAGCTCGACCGTGTCCGATGTGATGGTTCATCGCACCGAGATGGTGACGATCAGTGCCGACAAGCCGACCGATCAGGTGGTGGAGGCGGCACTCAAGGCGGAGTTCACGCGCATTCCGCTGTGGCGCGGGACGCCGGAGAACATCGTCGGCATTCTGCATGTCAAGGACCTGCTGCGCGGCATGCGTGCGGCGGGCGGCGATCTCGCCAGTGTCGACGTGATGGCGCTGGCGCGGCCGGCCTGGTTCGTTCCGGATGTCCGGATGCTCTCCGAGCAGCTCAAGGCGTTCCGGCGCCGCAAGACGCACTTCGCGCTGGTGGTCGACGAGTATGGCGAGGTCGAGGGCCTGGTCACCCTTGAAGACATCCTGGAGGAGATCGTCGGCGACATTTCCGACGAGCACGACGAGCCGCTGCCGGGTGTGCAGCCGCAGCCCGATGGATCGGTGACGGTGGACGGCACGGTGCCGACGCGCGATCTCAACCGGGCGATGGACTGGAACCTGCCCGACGACGAGGCGACCACCATAGCCGGGCTCGTCATCCACGAGGCGCGCTCGATTCCCGAAGTGGGACAGAGTTTCACCTTCCATGGCTTCCGCTTCCGGGTGCTGCGCAAGGAGCGCAACCGCATCGCCGCCCTGCGGATCACGCCGCTCAAGCGCAAGCCGGCGCTTCCGGCACCATAGCGCGTGGAGTCCGGGTCAGTTTTCCGGTTCAGCTTTCCGGTTCAGCTTTCCGGTTCAGCTTTCACCTGGGGCGCTGGCATGGATCGCCAGCGCATGGACGCCGCCCGCCAGTTCGGCGGCCAACGTCTGATTGATCATCCGGTGGCGTTCGAGCCGGCTCTTTCCCCGGAACAATTCCGACACGATATAGACCCTGAAATGGGTCTCGCCGCCCGGCCGGTGGCCCGCGTGGCCTGCGTGTTGGTGCGATTCATCCTCGACCGCGAGATCTTGCGGCGTGAAAGCGGTCTTCAGCTTCTCGCTGATCCTGTCCTGCATGCGCATGAAGGTGACGTAAGGCGACGGCCGCGACCCGTCAACGGCCGCCGAGGGCGCCGCGCGATGTCCGGGCTCGCGGCGTCAAGCTTCGCTTTATCAAGTCGCGTTAATTAAAGTATCGCTATGTCAAGTCTTGCAGCCAGGACGCTGCGGTTCGCATAATCATCGGCCATGAAACTCGACTGCCCCTGTTCGATCGCATCCGCGTCAAGCCCGGTGAGGACCGCCGTCCGCGCCCGGATGCGCCGGCGTGTGAGTGGAAGGGCTGCACTTGCGAGGCGACGCATCGCGCCCCCAAGGGGCGGGCGCACGAGAACGAGTACTGGCGCTTCTGCCTGGAGCACGTGCGCGCCTACAACGCGTCCTACAATTATTTCGCCGGGATGAGCGACGATGCGGTCACCAAATACCAAAAGGATGCGCTGACCGGACACCGGCCGACCTGGAAGATGGGAACCGGAAAGCCGACGCGCGGGCCGGATCCCGATGCCGCCCACGATCCGTTCGGGATGTTCCGGGAGTTCGCGGAGGGACCGCGGCGGCGCGCGGCGCCCGCGCCGGAGCCGGAGCGCGCCATCGGCAATGCCGAGCGCAAGGCCCTGGATACGATGGGTTTGGACCCCGGCGCGACCAAGGCCGAGGTCAAGGCCCGCTTCAAGCTGCTGGTCAAGCGCCACCATCCGGATGTCAACGGCGGCGACCGCTCGCTTGAGGGCCGGCTGCGCGAGATCATCCAGGCCCACAACTACCTGAAGTCGATCGGCTACA